>NZ_JBNDKQ010000003.1:2475000-2964185 GCF_050435625.1 Paraburkholderia sp. RAU6.4a | reverse complement strand
ATTTCATCGTCGCCGATGCGCTCGCAAGCGGACAACTCGTGCCCGTGCTCGAAGCGTTCCTGCCGGCGGCGACGGGCGTCTATGCCGTGTATCCGCAGCATCGGCAAAGCTCGGTCACGATCCGGGCATTCGTCGAGTTTCTGCGCAGGCATCTGAGGAAGAAGCTCGCGACCGAACCGCGGACGCCCGTCGGCTAATCCCCTAAACCCTATCAACCGTTGCGGAAGATAAAGCTATACGCGCTCAACGCCGGCACGCCGCCCAGGTGCGCATAAAGTACACGCGAGCCGGCCGGAAATTCGCCGTTACGCACCTTGTCGATCATGCCGTGCATCGACTTTCCCTCGTACACCGGATCGGTCAGCATGCCTTCGAGCCGCGCGCACAGACGGATCGCCTCGAGCGTGCCGTCGTTCGGCAGACCGTATTCCGGGCCGCCGTAGCGCTCGTCGAGGACGATGTCCTTCGCGGTGATGTCGCGGCCCAGTTCGACGCTCTCGGCGGTCCGCTTCGCGATGCGTGTGATCTGCTCGCGTGTCTGCGCCGGTTTCGCCGATGCGTCGATGCCGATAACCCGATCGGCGCGGCCGTCGGCGGCGAAACCGACGACCATGCCAGCCTGCGTGCTGCCCGTCACCGAGCACACGACGATGTAGTCGAACCTGAAGCCCAGTTCGGCTTCCTGCTGACGCACCTCTTCGGCAAAGCCGACGAAGCCGAGGCCGCCGAGCGGATGGTCCGAGCAGCCGGCCGGAATCGCGTACGGCTTGCCGCCGGCCGCGCGCACGCTGTCGAGCGCGTCTTCCCAGCTCTTGCGAAAGCCGATGTCGAAGCCGTCCGGCACGAGCCGCACGTCGGCGCCCATCATGCGCGACATCTGGATGTTGCCGACGCGGTCGTACACCGCATCCGAGTAGTTGACCCAGTTCTCCTGCACGAGCACGCACTTCAGGCCCAGATGCGCGGCAACCGCCGCGACCTGGCGCGTCTGGTTCGACTGGATGCCGCCGATCGACACGAGCGTGTCGCAGCCCTGCGCGAGCGCATCGGGGATCAGATATTCGAGCTTGCGGGTCTTGTTGCCGCCGAACGCGAGGCCGCTATTGCAGTCCTCGCGCTTGGCATACAGCTCGACCTTGCCGCCGAGATGCTCGCTCAGACGCTTGAGCGGTTGAATTGGCGTCGGTCCGAAGGTGAGCGGGTAGCGGGGGAATCGTTGCAGGTTCATCGCGGCTCCGTGGTGGGGTGATTTCCATGAGTTCATGTTAGGAAAAACCGCCAGAAATGAGCTTGCGAAAAAAATCGCGTGGACGTATTTTTCGAAATCAAAGAATGTCCACCTCGTAATAAAACTTCGTACATATGGTCATGAGCGCAACGAAAGTTCGTGCTGGAGCGCCACCTTCGGGCATCGGCGCGATTCACCACCCGCTCGATCGCATCGATCGCGCGATCCTGCGGCAGTTGCAAACCGACGCGTCGATTTCGAACGTGGCGCTCGCCGCGAAAGTGAAGCTGAGCGCGCCGGCGTGTTTGCGGCGCGTCGAACGCTTGAAGGAATCGGGGCTGATTCGCGGCGTGGTCGCGCTGCTCGATCCAAAGGCGGCCGGCGCGGGCATGCTCGTGATCATCGGCGTGGTACTGGATCGCTCGACGCCCGAGTCGTTCGCCGAGTTCGAGAAGGCCGCGCAGAAAGTGGCCGGCTGCATGGAGTGCCACGTGGTGACCGGCGAGTTCGACTATTTCATGGTGATCCGCACGCGCGACAGCGACAGCTTCAATCGACTGCACGCCGAGCAGTTGCTGTATCTGCCGGGCGTACGGCAGATCCGCTCATTCATGGTGCTGAAGGAAATCCTGTCGACCACGAAATTTCCGCTGTGAGCCGCGCGGCCGCGCCGCCGCCCGCGAAAGCGCGCATGCTGTCATAAACGCCGCGCCCGCGCGACCAAGCTTCGGCGCACCCGCATGCGGCCGTGGCAGCACCGTGCCAACGCGGGCGGGCGCCGGCACTTTTCCGGAGCGACCATCATGACTCGCAACAGACCGCAATTCCTTACATCGTTCGGCGGCACCTCGAAACGCACACGCGCGGCCGTGTTGTCGTTGCTGCTAGGCGCGGCCGCGCTCGCGTTGCCGCTCGCGCAGCGCGTCGCGTTCGCGGCGGAGAGCGCCGTCGTGATCGCGCCGCCCGCGCTCGACGAGCCGATCCCGGCCAGCACCGCGCACGAGGAAACCGCGGTGTTCGCGGGTGGCTGCTTCTGGGGCGTCCAGGGGGTGTTCCAGCATGTGCGCGGTGTCACACGGGCGGTGTCCGGCTACTCGGGCGGCTCACGCGACACCGCGCAGTACGAGACCGTCAGCGGCGGCGAGACGGGGCACGCCGAATCGGTGCAGGTCACGTTCGATCCTGGCAAGGTCACCTACGGCCGGTTGCTGCAGGTGTATTTCTCGGTGGTTCAGGACCCGACCGAGCTGAATCGTCAGGGGCCCGACAGCGGCACGCAATACCGCTCCGCGATCTTTCCGCTGAACGACGCGCAACGGCACGTCGCGCAAAGCTACATTGCGCAGCTCGACAAGTCGCACGTGTTCCCCGCGCCGATCGTCACGAAGACGGAGCCCTACAAGGGCTTCTATCCGGCCGAGTCGTATCACCAGAACTATCTGACCTTGCATCCCGATTCGGCCTACATCGTGTTCAATGACATGCCGAAAATCGCCAACCTGAAACGCCTGTTCCCCAACCTGTATCGCGACAAGCCGGTGCTCGTCGAAGCAGGGCAATAATCCCTCTGAACGGCGGCGCCAGCGGCGCCGCCGCAGCGCCGGACCGTCTTCGGGTTACGCCTTGGGTCGCGCTCGTCACCAATCTTCCACAGAGTTGGCGCATATCTTGCGCAGCAATGTTCCGTTGGCCATTGTCCACGTCACCGCGGCGCGCAAGGACTATGCGCAGTGGCCACACGAGCGCGGGGGTCATGCGGGCTCGCCGCGCCTCGTGCACATCGCGCTGCCCGCTTCATCGATTGGAAAAATTACACGCCGTAAGTAACAGCGCGGCGGTCGTCCGCGTTTTTGGGTCCGCGCTGGACCCCGGGCGCAAACCTAACCTCATCGCGACGAGCGAAATTGGAGGCTTCCGGTGGTCAACAGACGTAGAAAGAAGCGGGGCGCCATGCCTCGCCATAAACAAACCGGCATCGCGGCGGGCTCGCTCGTCGCCGCGACCTTGGGCGCGATGGCCTGCGTGCCGGGTGTGGTCTTCGCGCAGACGCCGTCGCCGCTCGGCGAATGGCAATATTCGGTGGGCATTCCGCTGCAGAAGATGTGGCAGCCGAACATTCCCGACTGGCAACTGCGCTTCGGCGTGGCCACGTCGTTCCAGCCGCGCTTCGAAGGATCGGACCGCTATCACCTGGTGACCGGCCCGAGCATCGACGTGCGCTACAAGGATCTGTTCTTTCTGTCGAGCGGCGAAGGCTTCGGCGTGAATTTCGCACAGGGCGAGAACTGGCGCATGAGTCTCGCCGCGGTCTACGACCTCGGGCGACGCGGCCAGGACGATCCGCAGGAACTCAACGGGCTCGGCAACATCAACCCGGCGCCCGGTCTGAAGCTTTCGGGCGAGTACGTCGTGTCGAAGGATTTTCCGCTCGTCCTGCGCGCCGATATCCGCCGCTATTTCGGCGGATCGAACGGCTGGATCGGCGATCTCGGCGCCTATATGCCGATGCCCGGCAGCACGAAGCAGTTCATTTGGTTCGCCGGCCCGAACGTGGTGCTCGCGGACTCCAATTACATGAACAGCTGGTTCGGAGTCAATCAGGAGCAGGCCGCGCACTCGCAGTATCCGCAGTATCACGCGAGCGCGGGCTTCAAGTCGGTGGGTTTCGGCGTCAGCGCGATCTGGCTGTTCAGCAAGCACTGGTTCGCGACCGCCGACGGCGCGTTCGAGCAGCTCGTCGGCAGCGCGGGCAACAGTCCGATCACGCGCAGCCGCGCGAACGGCGTCGCCGACATATCGATCAACTACCGGTTCTGACGCACCGCCGCGTCGCAGCCACTGCGCCGTGACTTCGTGGGTATAGCCCTTGCTGACTCCGTGATCGTGCGCCGCGACGCCTCCGTCGCCGCGCGCCCGAACAGAAGGAGTGATCCCCATGGCAGGTAAAGCGAACACCCAGGAGCCCGCGGCCCAGGCAAACGGGGCAGCGCAGTCGAACGACGCGAAATCGAACGATCTCGAACGCAATCGCGTGAAGCCGCAAGGCGAGGCCCTGAGGACCAATCAGGGCGTCAAGATTGCCGACAACCAGAACACGTTGCGAGCGGGACCGCGCGGTCCATCGCTGCTCGAAGATTTCATCATGCGTGAAAAGATCACGCACTTCGACCACGAGCGCATTCCCGAACGGATCGTGCATGCGCGTGGCTCGGCCGCGCATGGTGTATTCAAGGTCTACGAATCGATGCGCGAGTACACCAAGGCCGCGTTTTTGCAGGACCCGGCCGCCGAAACGCCGGTCTATGTGCGTTTCTCGACCGTGCAAGGTCCGCGCGGCTCTGCCGACACCGTGCGCGACGTGCGTGGCTTCGCGACGAAGTTCTACACGCAGGAAGGCAATTTCGATCTGGTCGGCAACAACATGCCGGTGTTCTTCATTCAGGACGCGATCAAGTTTCCTGACTTCGTGCACGCGGTGAAACCGGAAGCACCGAACGAAATGCCGACCGGCGGGTCCGCGCACGACACGTTCTGGGACTTCGTCTCGCTCGTGCCCGAATCGGCGCACATGGTGCTGTGGACGATGTCGGACCGCGCGATTCCGCGCAGCTTTCGGACGATGGAAGGCTTCGGCGTTCACACGTTCCGCTTCGTCAATGCGCAGGGCAAAGCTCGTTTCGTCAAGTTCCACTGGCGTCCCATGCTCGGCTCGTATTCGCTGCTGTGGGACGAAGCGCAGAAGCTCGCGGGCAAGGACCCGGACTTTCACCGCCGCGACCTATGGGAAGCGATCGAGCGCGGCGACTATCCGGAGTACGAACTGGGCGTGCAGATCGTCGAGGAAGCCGACGAGCACAAGTTCGATTTCGACCTGCTCGATCCGACCAAGCTGATTCCGGAAGAGCTGGTGCCGGTGAAAATCATCGGCAAGATGACGCTCAATCGCAATCCGGACAACTTCTTCGCCGAGACCGAACAGGCCGCGTTCCATCCGGGGCATATCGTGCCGGGCATCGATTTCACCAACGATCCGTTGCTGCAGGGGCGTTTGTTCTCGTACACGGACACTCAGATCAGCCGCCTCGGTGGCCCGAACTTTCACGAGATTCCGATCAACCGGCCGGTCTGTCCATCCGTCAACAATCAGCGCGATGCGATGCATCGGCAGGCGATCCATGTCGGCCAGGCGTCGTACGAGCCGAACTCACTGAACGATGGCTGGCCGAATGAAACCGATCCGGCCGCTGAAGATGGCGGCTTCGACAGCCATCACGAACGCGTCGAGGGCACGAAGATTCGCGTGCGCAGCGACTCGTTCGCCGATCATTTCTCGCAGGCCGCGTTGTTCTACAACAGTATGTCGCAGCCGGAAAAAGACCATATCGCGGCGGCCTATCAGTTCGAGCTCGGCAAGGTGACGAAGGCCGAGATTCGCGCGCGCCAGGTCAACGAGATTCTCGCGAACTTCGACGCCGATCTCGCCGCGAAGGTCGCCGAAGGACTCGGCTTGCCGGCGCCGAAACAGGGCACGGCGAAACTCGTCGGGCCGAAGACGTCGCCGGCGTTGAGTCTGCTCAATCGCGTGAAGCCCGGCATCAAGACCCGCAAGATCGCGCTGCTCGCCGCACCCGGCTCCAATAGCGCAGCGATCAAACAGTTGCAGCAGGCGCTCACGGGCGAAGGCGCGACGCCGATGCTGATCGCGCCGACGCTCGCCGAGATCGATGGCCTCGCGCCCGACGCGACGATCGCCGGGCTGCCATCGGTGATGTTCGACGCGGTGATCGTCGTCGGCGGCGAGAAGGGGGCGAAGGCACTGTCGCAATCGGGCGATGCGCGGCACTTCGTGCTCGAAGCGTTCAAGCATCTGAAGGCGATCGCGGCGCTCGGCGCGGGGCGCGACCTGCTCGCGGCCGCGCAGTTGCCCGCGCAGCCGGACGGCGTCGCGACCGGCGAGGACTCGCAGTCCGCCGATGTGTTGAAGGCGTTCATCAAGGCCGCCGGACAGCATCGCGTGTGGTCGCGCGCGGCGCAGGCGGAATCGGTGCCGGCCTGAGCGGGCCGAGCCGGTTGCGCTGAGGCGCTGCCGCGTTAGCCGCTGAACGGTGCTGAGCGTAGCTGAAACGCGGCGCGTCGATACGCGTCGATGCAGGCGCCTGGCCGGTGTTAGCCGGCCAGGTTGTTTTTGGCATTCCGCGTCGCGCGCGTGCGGGTCGTCCTTGTATGATGACAGCGCTCGCATCGCGGCACTCAACACCGTGCGCAGACCCGAAAGATATTCCGCATCGACCCGATCCGCCATGCCACTTACAGAAAAAATGACCGCATCGCCGGCCGTCGATCAACTCCGTTTCCGCCGCATCCTTCGCCGCAATATCGCGCTGCCTTTGGGCGTCGGCCTCGTCACGATGGCGCTGTTCGTCGGCTTGATCGCGTATCTCGTGTCGACGATGAACTGGGCCGAGCACTCCGGGCGCGTGATCGGCGACGCCAACGAAATGCTGCGGCTCGCGGTGGATCGCGAATCGTCGATGCGCGGCTTTCTGATCACCGGTAACGAGAGTTTCCTCGCGCCGTATGAAAACGGCGGCCCGAAATTCAAGGCACAGCTCGAAGCGTTGAAAAAGCAGGTCGCCGACAACCCGCCGCAAATCGAGCGGCTCAAGCAGATCGAGGCCTCGCAGGAGCGTTGGAGCCGCTTCGCCGAACAGATCATCGACGCGCGCCGCCGCAACCAGGACTATGAGAGCGCGATCGCAGCGGGGCGCGGCAAGCTCGAATTCGACGAAACGCGCCGCGAATTCGGCGATTTTCTCGACGTCGAATTGCGCTTGCGCCAGCAGCGCGTCGAAGCGACGCGCAACGTGACGGCGACGCTGGTCGGCGTGTTCCTGCTGTTCAGCCTCGTCGTCAGCGGCCTGCTCGCATGGCGGGGCCGTCGCGAACTGCTGGACCTCTCCGAGACCTATGACGACGTGCTGCGCCGTCAGGCCGAACAGACCGCGCTGCTCGAGCAGCAGGTCTGGTTGCGCTCGGGCCAGCGCCTGCTCGCGGACAAGGTCGTCGGCCAGACGAGCGCGCCGCTCGTCGGCCGCGCGATGCTCGAGTTTCTCGCCCAATATCTCGATGCGCTTGTCGCCGCGCTGTACGTGCGCGACAGGCAGAGCGGCACGCTGCGCCGCATCGCCGCGTACGGCTATAGCCGTGACAGCGAGCAGACGGCCGCTCCGAGTTTCGAGGAGGGTGAAACGCTGGTCGGCCAGGCCGCGCGCTCGCGCCGCACGCTGGTGTTGCGCGACGTGCCGGCCGATTACGTGCGGGTCGTGTCGGCCACTGGCAGCGGCGCGCCGCGCAATCTCCTGATCCTGCCGATCGACAACGATGGCCAGGTCAACGGCGTCGTCGAAATGGGCTTCCTGCGCGAGGTGACGCCGCGCGACGAAGAGTTCATGGAGCTGATCCGCCACAGCATGGGCAATTTTCTCGAGGCGGCGCTGTATCGCGAACGCCTGCAGGATGCGCTCGCCGAGACGCAGCAGCTGAACGAGGAGTTGCAGGTCCAGCAGGAGGAGTTGCGGGTCTCCAACGAAGGGCTCGAGGAACGCGGCCGCGCGCTGCTGGAATCGCAACGGCGCCTCGAAGCGCAGCAGGCCGAGCTCGAACAGACCAACGTGCGGCTCGAGGAATACGCGCTGCGGCTGGAGCGGCAAAAATCGGATCTGCTGCGCGTGCAGAACGATCTGGCGGCCAATGCGGAGCGCCTCGAACAGTCGAGCCGCTACAAGTCCGAGTTCCTCGCGAACATGTCGCACGAATTGCGCACGCCGCTGAACAGCTCGCTGATTCTCGCGAAGCTGCTGCAGCAGAATCGCAGCGGCAATCTGACCGACGAGCAGGTGCGCTACGCGGAGACGATCCACGCGTCGAACAGCGATCTGCTCGTGCTGATCAACGACATTCTCGACCTGTCGAAGGTCGAGGCGGGTCAATTGACGGTCGAGCACGAAACGGTGTCGATCGAGGCGACGCTGCAATCGCTCGAAGAAATGGTTCGTCCGATCGCGGCGACCAAGCACTTGCGTCTCGCCTTCGACAAGTTGCCGGGCACGCCCGATACGTTCGTCACCGATGGCCAGCGGCTCACGCAGATCCTGCGCAACCTGCTGTCGAACGCGGTGAAGTTCACCGAGCGCGGCGAGGTCACGCTCGAGGTCGCCAGGGTCGAGGACAACGTGCTGCGCTTCGACGTGCGCGATTCGGGCATCGGTATTCCGGCCGATAAGCTCGACCTGATCTTCGAGGCGTTCCAGCAGGCCGATGGCTCGACGAGCCGTCAATATGGGGGCAGCGGCCTCGGGCTGTCGATTTCGCGCGAGTTCTCGCGGTTGCTGGGCGGGCGCATCACGGTGGCGAGCGAAGTCGGCAAGGGCAGCGTGTTTTCGCTGTGGCTGCCGCTCGATGCGCGCGAGGCGCGCGAGGCGCGCGTGAGCGCGGACAGCGCGATGACGAGCGTCGCCACGCTGAACGCGTTGAACGCGCTGAACGCGGGCATGGGCGCGGGGGCGACGGCGCAAGCGCCGTTGCTGCGCACGCCGCTCGACACCGCACCCGCCGCGGTGATCCCGCCAGCGAATGGTCTGGCAAGCCGGGCGCCGCCCACCGCGTCGCGCGAAGCCTTGCTGCCCGACGCCGCCGAGCCCGCCGCCGCGTCGATAGCCGACGATCGCGACCATCGCACCCGCGCGGGCCGTCTGATCGTCGCGGTCGAAGACGATCCGCCGTTCGCCGCGATTCTGCGCGATCTCGTGCACGAACTCGACTTCGACTTCGTGCACGCGAGCGATGCCGCGAGCGGCCTCGCGCTGGTGCGCGACATGCGGCCGGCCGCGGTGCTGCTCGACGTCGGTCTGCCGGACCGCTCGGGCCTCACGGTGCTCGAATGGCTGAAGAACGATCCGCTGACTCGCCACATTCCGATCCATATCGTGTCGGCCACCGATCATGCCGACAAGGCGCTGCATCTCGGCGCGATCGGCTACACGCTGAAGCCGACCGCGCGCTCGACGATGGAGGCCGCGATCCGCCGCCTCGAAGCGCGGCTGCAACAGCGCCTGAAGCGCGTGCTGGTGATCGAGGACGACGCGCCGATGCGCGAAAGCATCCGCGCGCTGCTGCAAAGCGAGAACACCGGGATCGTCGCGGTCGCGACGCTCGCCGAGGCGTTCGAGCAACTGTCGGCGCTGACGTTCGACTGCGTCGTCACCGATCTCGCGCTGCCGGACGGCACCGGCTACGATCTGCTCGAACGCCTCGCCGCGAACAGCGCGCATGCATCACTGCCGGTGATCGTCTACACGGGCCGCATGCTGTCCGACGAAGAGGAGCACCGGCTGCGCCGCTACTCGAAGTCGATCATCATCAAGGGCGCGAAATCGCCGGAGCGTCTGCTCGATGAAGTCACGCTGTTTCTGCATAGCGTCGAGTCGTCGCTCGCGCCGGAGCAGCAGCGCATGCTGCGCACCGTGCGGCAACGCGACAATGCGTTCGAGGGCCGCACGATCCTGCTCGCCGAAGACGACGTGCGCAACATCTTCGCGCTGTCGCACGTGCTGGAGCCGCTCGGCGCGAAACTGCTGATCGCGCGCAACGGCCGCGAGGCGCTCGACCAACTGGAGAACGGGCCGGAAGTGCATCTGGTGCTGATGGACATCATGATGCCCGAGATGGACGGCCTGACCGCGATGGGCGAGATTCGCCGCAATCCGCGCTTCGCGCATCTGCCGATCATCGCGCTGACCGCGAAGGCGATGGCGAACGATCGCACGCGCTGCCTCGAAGCGGGTGCCGACGACTACGTGTCGAAACCGATCGACGTCGACAAGCTCGTCGCGCTGTGCCGCGTGTGGCTGCGGCAGCGCTGACGGCGCGAGCGTTGGCACGCAAGCGAGCAATGCGATGAAACCGTCCGCATCTGAGGTACCGCACCGCATCAGCGATTTCGACATCGAGCTGCGGCTGCTGCTCGAGGCGATCTATCTGAAGTATCAGCACGACTTTCGCCACTACGCGATGTCGTCGCTGCGCCGCCGCCTCACGCAGGCGCTCGATGGATTCAACGTGGAGACGCTGTCGCAATTGCAGGACCGCATCATGCGCGACGGCTACGAGTTTGCGCGGCTGTTCCGCTACCTGACCGTGCAGGTCAGCGACATGTTTCGCGATCCGTCGTATTTCCTCGCGCTGCGCGAGCACGTGCTGCCGCGTTTGCGCACCTACCCGTCGATCAAGGTGTGGGTCGCCGGATGCAGCACCGGCGAGGAGCTGTGGTCGCTGAAGATCCTGTTCGACGAGGAGGGTCTCACCGAGCGCACGCTGTTCTACGCGACCGACATCAACCCCGACGCGCTCGCGCGCGCGGAGGCGGGCATCTACGCGCTCGAACGCATCCAGGGCTTCACGCAGAACTATCTGGCGGCGGGCGGCACGCGTTCGCTGTCGGACTACTATCATGCAGCGTATGGCGGCGCGCGCTTTGCCGGCTCGCTCAAAGAGCGCGTGGTGTTCGCCGATCACAGCCTGTCCACCGACGAAGTGTTCCTCGAAGCGCATCTGGTGTCGTGCCGCAACGTGCTGATCTATTTCGATCGCGGCTTGCAGGATCGCGCGTTGGGGCTGTTCGAGAACGCACTGGTGCGGCGCGGCTTTCTCGGCCTGGGCAGCAAGGAAACCCTGCGGTTTTCACGTCACTACCCGGCGTTCGACGAGTTTCGCGCGGCCGAACGCATTTATCAGAAGCGTTAGCGAGGTCGCGATGCCACGCTCGACCAGTGAACCCCCGCCCACCCAGGCCGCCGACGCCGGCACCGCCGCGCGGACACACGCGCGGCGCGGCTATCAACTGGTCGTGATCGGCGGGTCGGCGGGCGGCATCGAGGTGCTCAAGGTGCTGCTCGCCGCGCTGCCCGCGCGCTTCGCGGCGGCCGTGATGATCGTCGCGCATCTGCCGCCCGATTCGCCGAGCTATCTGGTGCCGGCGATCGCGCATCGCTGCGCGCTGCCGGTGCTCGAACCCGATGCGGGGGAGCTGATCCTGCCGGGCCGCGTGTACGTCGCGCCGGCCGGTTATCACATGCTCGTCGAAGTGGACCGCACAGTCGCGCTGTCGACCGCTGCGGCGGTGCGCTTCTCGCGGCCGTCGATCGACGTGCTGTTCGAATCGGCCGCCGCGGTGTACGGCGAGCGGCTGCTCGCGATCCTGCTGTCCGGCGCCAACGACGACGGCGCGCAGGGGCTCGAACGCGTGCGCGCGCTCGGCGGCACCGCGTGGGTGCAGGACCCCGGCAGCGCCGGTGCACCGGAGATGCCGCGCGCGGCGATCGAGCGCGGCGCGGCCGACGCGATCTACAATCCCGCAACCTTGGCGAAGCGCCTTGCCGCGCTGCCGACTTCCCTCTGATCCGGTGCCATGACGAACTCACCTGTGAACATCCTGATCGTCGACGACATCGTCCACAACATCACCGCGCTGGAAGCCTTGCTCGCGCGGCCCGACGTCGCGGTGCTGGTCGCCGACTGCGGCACCGCCGCGCTCGATCTGCTGCTCAAGCACGAAGTCGCGCTGGCGATTCTCGACGTCAATATGCCCGGCATGAACGGCTTCGAGCTGGCCGCGCTGATGCGCGGCAGCCCGCGCACGTCGCACGTGCCGATCATCTTCCTGAGCGCGACCGCGCAGGACGCGTCGCGCACGTTCCGTGGCTATGAGGCAGGCGCGGTCGACTTCCTGTACAAGCCGTTCGATCCGCGCATCCTGCAGTCGAAGGTCGACGTGTTCGTGCAGCTGGAGCAGCAGAAGCGCGAGCTCGCCGCGCAACTGGTGACGACGCGCCAGATGCTCGAAGCGAACGAAATGCTGATGGCGGTGCTCAGCCATGATCTGCGCACGCCGCTCGGCGCGGTGCTGGCGTCGGCGGAATACCTGATGCGCACGGCCGCCGACGAGCAGACCGCAACCGTCGCCGCGCGCGTGAAGAACAGCGCCCTGCGCATGGCGCGGATGGTCGATCAGCTGCTGAACCTCGCGCGCCTGCAAGGCGGACGTCTGCCGTTGCAGCCGCGCTCGATCGAGCTCGCGACGCTGTGCCGCTCGGTCATCGACGAATTCGCATCGCAGAAGAGCGGCAAGCAGATCGTGTTCACCTGCACCGGCAATACGGCCGGCGCGTGGGATACCGATCTCGTGTGGCAGGCGGTGTCGAATCTCGTCAGCAATGCGCTGCATCATGGGGCGCCGGAGGGCGATATCGGCGTGGAGGTCGATGGCGACGCCGAGGATTGCGTGCGCCTGAAGGTGTCCAATCGCGGCACGATTCCGGCGGAGCTGTTTCCGCATCTGTTCAAGGCGTTCGCGTCGAACGGCAACGGCGCGCGCTCGCGCGAAGGGCTCGGGCTCGGTCTGCATATCGTGCAGGAGATCGCGCGCATGCATGGCGGCGACGTCAGCGTCGTATCCACGGACGAGTCCGGCACGACCTTTACGATCGAATTGCCGAGGACGGTCGCATTGCAGCGGGGGGCGTTTACCCGGCGATAAAGCATCGCCAGGCCGGCGATCACGCCGGTGGGCCACCGCGTGCCCGCTGTGCTACGCTTGCCGCAACCCAATTCACGCAGCGCAAGCACGAATCCCCATCATGCGTTCCTGGCGCCTCGCATCACCGCAGCGCAGCGGTCAGATCAGCACCGCGCGCGCCACCGACCTCGTCATGGCGATCTCCCACCCGGATGCCGACGCGCTCGCCGCGAGCATTCTGCTGACGGTTGGCGAAACGTTGTCGCTGCCCGTCTCACAGTGCACGATCTTCGCGTATGAGTTCGACGCGCGACCTCGTACGGTGTCGGCGGCCGACCATCGGGGCGGGCATTTTCTGCGCGACATCGCCGAACGCTACGCCGCGCATTTCTATGCGCTCGACGGCAATCGCGCGATCATCGGTCAATCGAACCACAGCCGGCGCACCGCTTTGCGCGATGCGCTGGTGCTGCATCAGCAGCGCGGCGGCGAAATCGAAAACGAAGCGTATCGCGCGGCCTGCTACGCGCAGCCGAACGTATCCGACCGGCTGTCGTTGCTCGTGCAGCCGGCGGATAGCGTGTGGCTGTCGATCAACCTGTATCGCGACCGCGCGTACGGCGTGTTCGCGCCGGGCGAACTGGAGCGGATCGAAAGCGTCGCGCCGCTGTTCGCGCATGCGGCGAAGGGCCAATACGCGCTCAACGGGCAACATCAGCAGGGCACCGGTGCGGCGATGCTCGCGCGCGTGCGGCGCGCATGTCCGACGCTGACGCCGCGCGAGCTCGACGTGTTGCGTGGCACGCTCGATGGCGCGAGCGCGGCCGAGATCGCCGGGCAGATGGGCGTGAAGCGGGCGAGCGTCGTCACGCTACCAGAAGCGCGCGTACGCGCGGCTCGGGATTTCTAATCAGCGGCAACTGTTCGCGTTGTGTATGCAGCTCTAGCTGCACATCTGTCGAAACTCGCGCCGAAGCGCGCGTCGCATCGCGCTTCGAGTCCGCTTCAACTCCGCTTACCCCGCGCCTCGGCCTGCGTCTCCCGATCCCAGCGTTTCAACCACGGCATCACGAAATCCGCGAAGCCGTCGGCCGATGGCGACAGCGCACGCTCGGTCGACCGATACACGCACACCTCGCGAATCGTTTCAGGATCGACGATGCGCTTCATCAAGAGGCCGAAGGTCCGCGCGAGCGGTGCGACATAGGCTGGCGCGAGCGTGACCGCGAGCCCTTGCGCGGCGAGGCCGAACGCGGTGGTCACGTTGTCGACGACATCGACGGGAATGATGCGCGCCTCGACCGGCAGATTGGCGAGCATCTGGTCGACAGCGCGCTCGTGGTCGCGGCCGGTCGCGACGATCGGCACGTCGCGCAGATGCTGCCACTGCACGCGGCGGCGCGCAGCGAGCGGATGCGCGGCCGAGCACCACATGACCCACGGACTCGCGAACGCGGGCTCGGAGCGCACGCGCGGCCCGCTTTGCCGGTCCGGGCCGATCGCGAGATCGATGTCGCCGCTCTCGACGCGCTCCACCAGTTGCTCGACCACGGTATCGCAGACGCGCACGACCACCTTCGGCTTGTCGCGCGCGTATTCGGCGATCGCCGCGGGCAGCGCCGTCGACGCGATGACGAGCGGCGCGCCGACCCGCACGATGCCGGCCGCGCGGTTGCGGATATCGTCGGCGGATTGGGCGGCTGCGCGCACGTGGCGCAGCACCGATTCGGCCGACGCCAGAAAGTCCTGCCCCGCGCTGGACAGCGCGACGCGCCGCGTGGTGCGATCGAACAGCCGGAAGCCGAGCTCCGTTTCGAGTTCGGCAAGCAACTGGCTGACCGCCGACGAGGTCAGCCCGAGCCGCTGCGCCGCCGCGCCGATGCTGTGCAGATCGACGATGGCGAGGAACGCTTCGAATTGACGGATCGTGACGCGGGTAAGAGGCATACGATCGATTCTAAAGAAAAACTTACGAATGATGAAAAATCGATTGATTGTGCGCGGCGCGTCGACGACCGACACTGGTGCGGGTCGACTTGGCCCGGCAAACCCGCTTAGACTCAAGGTTTGCCCTGTCGTCCCGCGGCGCGCGGACGACCGCTACAACAGGCCTGCAGAGGCCGTCTTCAAGGACCCGTCATGTTCGACCATATTCCCGCCTATCCGGGCGACCCGATTCTGAGCCTGAACGAAGACTTTCAGCTGGACCCCCGGCCGAACAAGGTCAACCTCAGCATCGGCATCTATTTCGACGACGCCGGCAAGCTGCCGGTGATCGACGCGGTGCGCCGCGCCGAAACCGCGCTGCTCGACGCGATCGGCCCGCGCTCGTATCTGCCGATGGCGGGTCTGCCGCTCTATCGCGACACTGCGCAGGCGCTCGTGTTCGGCGCCCACAGCGCGGCGCGCGCCGAAGGCCGGATCGCGACGCTGCAAACGCTCGGCGGCTCGGGCGCGCTGAAGGTCGGAGCCGATTTCCTGAAGCGCTATTTCCCCGGCTCGCAAATGTGGATCAGCGATCCGAGCTGGGAAAACCATCGCGTGGTGTTCGAAGGCGCGGGCCTCACGGTCAACACCTATCCGTACTACGACGCGCAAACGGGCGGCCTGCGCTTTGCCGAAATGCTCGCCGCAATCGACACGCTGCCGGAAAAGAGCATCGTGCTGCTGCACGCGTGCTGCCATAACCCGACGGGCGTCGATCTGAGCCCGTCGCAATGGGCGGAACTGGTGCCGGTTTTGCAGCGCCGCAAGCTGATCGCGTTCGTCGACATGGCCTACCAGGGTTTCGGCGCGGGCCTCGAAGAAGACGCCGCGCCGGTGCGCCTGCTCGCCGACGCGAACGTGCCGCTGATCGTCGCGAACTCGTTCTCGAAGAATTTCTCGCTTTACGGCGAGCGCGTCGGCGCGTTGAGCGTGGTCTGCAAGAGCGCCGACGAAGCGGCGCGCGTGGCGGGCCAACTGATGTCGGCGGTGCGCGCGAACTACAGCAATCCGCCGACGCACGGCGCGCGCCTCGTCGCCAACGTGCTCGCCGATGCGACGCTGCGCGCGTCGTGGGAAGCCGAGCTCGGCGCGATGCGCGAGCGCATTCTGGCGATGCGCAACGTGATTCACGCCGGGCTCGACGGACGCGTCGATGAAGTGATGCGCGCGCGCTATGTCGCGCAGCGCGGCATGTTCACGTATACGGGCCTGTCCGAAAGCCAGGTCGAGCGTCTGCGCAACGAATACGCGGTGTACGTGCTGCGCTCGGGCCGCATGTGCGTCGCCGGGCTGAACGCGCGTAACGCGGACTATGTCGCGTCGTCGATCGCGGCGGTGGTGTCGGGCGCCTGAAGCGCTCCGGCGCTCCGGCGCTCGGGCCGCTGTTGCGGCACGCGTGAATATGATGGGCGGCGCGCACGGGCGCGCCGTCACAACGACAAACTTGGAGACACCGACGATGGCCACGACCCTCGAAGCGCAACCGGCGAGCCCGCCCAGATCGGCCGCGATGCATCCGGACGAATGGCAGGCGCGCGTGCAACTTGCCGCGTGCTACCGGATTTTCGATCTGCTCGGTTGGACCGAGATGATCTACAACCACATCACGCTGCGCGTGCCCGAAAGCGTCAGCGGCCCGGAGCGCCAGTTCCTGATCAATCCGTTCGGGCTGCACTACAGCGAAGTGACCGCGAGCAATCTGGTGAAGATCGACGCGCAGGGGCGCGTGCTCGATGGCTCGCCGTATCCGGTGAATCCGGCTGGCTTCGTGGTGCATGCGGCGCTTCACGAGGGCTTGCCCGACGCGCACTGTGTGATGCATACGCATACGACGGCGGGCGTCGCGGTCGCCTGCCTCGAAGAGGGCCTGCAGCAGACCAACTTCTATAGCGCGCAGTTGCACGACCGGATCGCGTATCACGACTTTGAAGGCATCACGATTCATGCGGAAGAGGGGCCGCGGCTGCTCGCGCATATCGGCGACAGGCAGGCGGTGATCCTGCGCAACCACGGTCTGCTATCGTGGGGCCGGACGTTGCCGCAGACCTTCGCGATTCTGTGGACGCTGAATCGCGCGTGCGAAGTTCAGGTGGCGACGTTCTCGATGGGCCGCGCTCGGCCGGTGCCGGAGGAGGTCGCGATTCGCTGCTCGCGCGACGCGCTGCAGTTCGATCCGCGCCATGGCGCCGGACAGGACGTGTTCGATGCGCTGGTGCGGCGGGTCGACCGGATCGATGCGAGTTTCCGGCAATGATTGAAGCCACGCGTAAAAGAGCGCGACAATCAACGCTGCAATAATCACAGCAACAGGCAAGGACTCAGGCGATGAAAGTAGCGATCTACGGCGCCGGCTCGATCGGCGGCTGGATGGGAGTGAAGCTCGCGCAGGCGGGCCATCGGGTCAGCGTGGTCGCGCGCGGCGCGACGCTCGACGCGGTGCGCCAGCATGGTCTGCGGCTGATCGAAGGCGGCGTGATCTACGCCGAGCAGGTGAAGGCGAGCGACAAGCCGGCCGATCTCGGCGTGCAGGAACTCGTCGTGATCGCGGTGAAGGGCCCGGCGATGGCGACCGTGGCCGCGCATATCAAACCGCTACTCGGCCCCGAGACGATCGTGCTGACGGCGATGAACGGCGTGCCGTGGTGGTTCTGCGACGGCCTGGGCGGCGAGCTCGCCGGCCAGCGCCTGAAGACGGTCGATCCCGACGGCGCGATCACCGCCGCGATCCCGGCCGCGCAGACGGTCGGCTGCGTCGTGCATGCCAGTTGCCTGATCGACGCGCCCGGCGTGGTCCGGCATCACCAGGGCAACGGGCTGATCGTCGGCGAGGCGTCGGGCAAGCCGAGCGAGCGTGTCGAGCTGCTCGCCGCGCTGTTGCAGGCGGCGGGCTTCCATGCAACGGCTTCGGCGCAGATCCAGCGCGACGTGTGGTTCAAGCTGTGGGGCAACATGACGATGAACCCGGTCAGCGCGATCACCGGCGCAACGACCGACCGGATCCTCGGCGACGAACTCGTGCGCGGTTTCGTCACGCACATCATGCTGGAGGCGAAGGAAATCGGCGCGCGCTTCGGCATCCCGATCGACCAGGCGCCCGACGACCGTCACGCGGTCACGCTGAAACTCGGCGCGATGAAGACATCGATGTTGCAGGACGTGCAGGCCGGCAAGGCGGTCGAACTCGATGCGCTGGTCGGCGCGGTGCGCGAACTCGGGCAACTGACGCGCGTGCCGACGCCCTATACGGATGCGTTGCTCGGACTCGCGCGGCTGCATGCGAGTACGTTGGGCTTGTATCCGAGGCAGTGAGGTTGTCGTTAAGCCCTCGGTTCGAAGAACGAAGAAACGCCGCGCGTTGACGCCAATGACAAATCTCCCTCTTGCATACGCGACGTTTCACGTCATGGGCGATGCAGTCGAGCCCACTTTCTGGACAGAGTATTTTGGATTGTCGCCCGACACGGCCATAGCGAAAGGAGAGCCCTTTGTGACGCCATCAGGCCGTCTTGGCGGTCCCGGACGTGTCGGCTTGTGGGGCGTGAGCAGCAAGCGGCACGTACACAGCGATGACCTCAGCCCGCATCTTCGCTATCTCACCCAAAGACTAAATCTTGCTCGCGGCGATCTCCCAAAAGTCGTCGCCGAAAAAGGCGTGAGACTTCGCTTTTTCTGCTACTGGCGCAATCAAAGCGGAGATCGCGCGCCGGATATTCCACAGGATATCCGCGCGATGATGGAAGCCCTCGGCGGGACCATTGAGATTGACGAGTACCGCGATTAACGACGCAGACGCGAATCAGAATGATCCGCTCGTTACCGCCTCCAGGGAGGCGGTTTCTTTTACCCGCGCCAGGCCGTGGCGGCAACCGGCAGCTTCGCCGCTTCGATCAACGACAACGCGCGCCGCGAGTCGTCGAGTTCGGTCAGGCACAAGAGCGCGAGGCGCGCGAGATACAGCGACGCCTGCGCCTCGCCTTCGTGGGTCAGCGTGTTGCACAGCGTCGTATAGACGAGGTCGAGATCGGAATCGGTCATGATGTCGAAGGTCCTTGCGCGTTAGTTCTGCTGTGTCAGCGTGGCATCGAGCGCGCGCAGAACGGCCGCCGCGCTGCCGTTGCGCCAGCGCGCGAGTACGTGGCCGTCGGGGCGGATCAGATAGACGGTGCCCGGCTGTGCGTCGAGCATGTCGTGCAGGCGGCCGGTTGGGTCGATCGCTCGAGGGCTGTTTGCCGATTGCGCTTCGGCCGTGACGATATCGATCAGGTTGAACGGAATGCCTTGGCTGGCTAGCGTGCTTTGCAGTTGCTGCCACGCGTCATCATCGTTCGCGTGGTCTGCGTCGAAGCGCAGCGCCGTGAAGCACGGTCCGAGCAGATCGGTTAGATGAATGCCGAGCCGTGCGCCATCTTGCGATTGTTTGAGCAGCCTGCCCTCGGGCAGCACGGTACCCGGCGCGGGGCCGCGATCGAACGCATCGGCTCCGTCGCCTGCGAAGTTCAGCGGCGATTGCCGATACGCGATTGCATGCGTCTGGCGCGGATTGATCAGCGGCCGCACCGCCGCATGCCGCTCGGCGAGCCCGAGCACGGCCGTGCGCAGCAAGTCGAACGCGAAGGTCGGCGGCGCCATGAATTCGGTACTTTTCATGCCGTAGCTCAGGTTCTCGCGCGCCGCGTACACACGTTCGTCGCTATAGCTATCGAGCAGCGCTGGCGACGCGCTCCCGTTGATCACGCAGCCGAGCTTCCAGCCGAGATTGTCGGCGTCGTCGATGCCGGAGTTCGCGCCGCGCACGCCGAAGATCGGCACCAGATGCGCGGCGTCGCCCGCGAATAGCACGCTGCCATGCCGATAGCGTTCGAGCGTCAGCGCATTGGCCTTGTAGATCGTGATCCAGATCGGCGACCACGCGCCGGCTTCGCCCATCGAGTCGAGCAAGTTTTGCACGCGCGGTATCACGTTCTCGGGCAGCACGGCGGCGTCGGGGTCTTCGTCGTCGCGTAACTGATAGTCGATGCGCCACACGTTGTCAGGCTGCTTGTGCACGAGCACCGTCGAGCCCGGATTCGACGGCGGATCGAAGTACGCGAGCCGTTCGGTCGCGCGCGTGCTGTCGAGTTCGATATCGACGATCACGTAGCGGCCTTCGTAGGTCGTGCCTGTGAGCTTCAGCCCGAGCAGGTCGCGGATCGTGCTGCGTCCGCCGTCGCAGGCGACGACCCACGCAGCGTCCATCTGCCAGCTTTTGCCTTGCGGATCGGCAGGATCGGCGCTGCGCAAGGTCAAGCTCGCGCCGCCCTGCGGCCGTTGCTCGAGGCCCGTCACACGCGTTTGCCAGCGCACGTCGATCAGATCGGCGTGCCGTTCGATCTCATCGAGCAGCAACTGCTCGATCTGATACTGCGCGATATTGATCATCGGCGGCAGCGACTGCTCGTCGTCCTGATGCATCGCGAAGCGGAACACCTCGGTGTCGCGATAGAAACTGCGCCCGCCGGTCCACGCCAGCCCCTTTTGCAGAAAACCGTCGACGACGCCGAGCCGCTTGAAGATTTCGAGGCTGCGTCGCGAGATGCAGATCGCGCGGCTGCCGGTGCACACGCTGTCGTCCGCCTCGATCAGCACCGAGCGCACGCCCTGGCGCGCGAGTGCAAGCGCGAGCGTCATGCCGACCGGACCGCCGCCGACGATCGCGACGGCGCGCGCTTGTGGATCGCGTCCGTCGATGAGCGGCGGCACCACGGCCGGATAGCGGCGCGGGGCGAACGGATAGGGCTTGAACGGGCGGGTCATGCGTGTCTCCAGTTTGCTTGCGTTATCGGTGCAGTATGCGTCGGCGTTCGCGCGCGGCTGTCCTCATTTTGGGTACAGCGCCGCGCGCGAGCGTGAGGAGTGATAGAGACCTGGACCTTCGCCGCTCGTTAGCCGTCCAGACAGGCGCGCAAGCTCCGCGCGAGGTGGCCCGCTTCACCTGCATTGGCGATGTTTGCGAAGCCCATCACAACGCCACGCGGCGTGCTACGCGTGCGAGCATTCGCGTACCAGACCGAGAGCGGCAGAACGGCGAGCCCCGCTTCGCGGGCGCGCGCCGCAACCGCGACGTCGTCGACCGGGCCATCAGGGCCCTCGACGAACTGTGCCGCGAACTGGATTCCCCCTGGCGGCAGTTCGACGATCAGCCGTTCGCCGAACACCTGCTCCAACGCGCGCACGATCAGCACGCGCCGCTCGGCGTATAACGCACGCATGCGCTTCAGATGTCGCGCAAAATGCCCCCGCTCGATGAAGTCGGCCAAAGCGGCCTGCAACACGGTTGGCGATCCGGCGTTCATGCTGCGCGCCACCCGCCCGACGCGCTCGACGGCCCGCTCCGGCACCACCGCATACGCGAGCCGCAAGCCGGGAAACATCACCTTGCTGAATGTGCCGCAGTAGATCACGTGATCGCGACGATCGAGGCTCTTCAATGCCGGCAATGGCCGGCCCAGATAGCGGAACTCGCTGTCGTAATCGTCTTCGACGATCCAGCTGGACGCTTGCTCTGCCCAGCCCAGCAACGCCATGCGTCGGCGGAGCGATAACGTGTGCCCGAGCGGGCTCTGGTGCGACGGCGTGACCAGCGCGAAGCGCGCCTGCGCATCCAGCCGTATGCCGTGTTCGACGTCGATCCCTTCTTCGTCCACCGGCACTGCGACGAGCTGCACGCCGGTTTCGGCGAGAAAACCGCGCGCGAGCAGATAGCCCGGATCTTCGTACCACACGCTGTCGTTCGGGCGGGCGAGACTGCGCAACACGAGCTCGAGCGTCGCACGGTAGCCGCCCGTCACGAACACCTGGTCCGGCAGGCAGGTCACCCCGCGCGACAGCCCAAGATACGTGGCGATGTGTTCGCGAAGCGGCCGGTAGCCGACAGGATCCGGGTACGCGAGCATCGCGCGCTCGCCGCTGCGCGCGCGATGCGAAACGAGACGATTCCAAACCTTGAGCGGAAACGCGTCAAGCGCGGGCAGCCCGGGTTGCAACGGCCGGGGCTCGCCGCTCATGGCGGCGGCAATGGCAAGCTGGCGCGGCGCCGGTTGAGCGCCGTGCGATTCGCCTGGCGTCTGAGCTGCGGTAGCTGGTTTAACGCTCTGCGTGCCGTTCGAACTCTTTGTGCTTTGCGTACGCGAGCGCGTTACTGAAGCTGGCAGCGAGGGCGACACGAACGTGCCAGCCGCACCGCGCATCTGGAGGTAGCCTTCGTCGACGAGGACCGTATATGCCAGTTCAACCGTGCCGCGCGCCGTGTTCAGTTGCGTAGCGAGGCTGCGCAGCGCGGGCACGCGATCGCCTGGACGCAGATGCCCTGCGGCGATCGCGGTTCTGAAGCGCGCGCAGATCTGCAGGTAGATCGGCAACTGGAGCTGCCGATCGATATCGACGGTGAATGCGGTAGGCGATACGGTCATCACGGTCTTGCCGGCAAGCAGACCGGAATCAGGATGTCCTGGTCCGATCGACAATTCTTGGCACTTTTCGATAGTTCATGATCTTCTCACAATAGCCTCACACGATGCGACGGCGGCGAGTTCTTTCCCGCGATGCAACGGCCGCCAGCCGCCTGCCCGTGTCAACTGACTCTCATCTGGAGAATGTGCCATGAAGATCGTCGTAATCGGTGGTTCCGGCCTGATCGGCTCGCGCCTCGTCACGCTGCTCGGCGAGGCGGGTCATGAGGCCCTTGCTGCGTCGCCGCGTACCGGTGTGAACGCCGTGACGGGGGAAGGTCTGAGCAACGCGCTAGCGGGCGCGGACGTCGTAGTGGATGTGGCGAACGCCCCTTCCTGGGAGCCTCAGGCGGTGCTCGACTTTTTCCGCACCTCGACGCGCAACCTCGGCAAAGCCGAAGTGGCTGCAGGGGTACGCCATCACGTCGCGCTTTCCATCGTCGGCTGCGACCGCACGCCGGAAAATGCGTATTTCGTTGCCAAGGTCGCGCAGGAAGAGGCGATTGAAGCGGCGGGCGTGCCCTATACGATCGTGCGCGCGACCCAGTTCATGGAATTCATCGGCGCGATTGCTGATTCCGGCGCAGAAGGCGGGACGGTGCGCGTTGGGGACGGACTGTTCCAGCCGATAGCCGCGGACGACGTCGCAGCGATCCTCGCGCAGGTCGCTCTCGCCACGCCACTGAACGGCACAGTCGATATCGCGGGCCCGGACCGTGAACCGTTTGCCGCCATCATCAGACGTTATCTGAAGTCCGTCAGCGACCCGCGCCCTGTTGTGACGGATCAGGGTGCGCGCTATTACGGCGGCCGCGTCGAGGAACAGTCGCTCGTACCGCTCGGCGAGGCGCGAATCGGCCGCGTGAGCCTGGACCAGTGGCTGGCGCAAACTGCAAACTGAAAAGGGGTGATTTCAGGTCGATGCGAAAGCAGAATCAGCATGTCTGCGAATATGTTCGAGAATCGGTATGAAGTGAAGACGCGGTCCCTAACTGATGTTTGTTCGAGCTTCCGCGGTGCCAGTGCAGCATCCGGGCCGACGAGCTTCCACCTCGGTTGGAAAAACGCGGCTTCCCAACCGGTGGACGATCCGGCATCGACGTTTATGCCGCTCGCTTCGCGAATACATCCTTGAACACGGGCATCGCCGAAAAGACGTTCGGCCAGCCTGCGTAAAAGGCGAGCTGCGTCAGCATTTCGGACGCCTCGTCCTTCGTCAGACCGTTGTCCATGGCACGGCCGAGGTGATACGGAATCTGCGCGACCTGACCGCTGGCAACCAGGGCGCTCACCGTGACCAGGCTCCGGTCGCGTGGGGCGAGTCCTGGACGCAGCCAAAGGTCGCGGAAAAGCACATCGGTCGTGTACTGAACAACGCCGGGAGCGACCGAGCCGAAGCTTTGCTCGACCGCCTGCGCACGCTGTTGCTCTGCGACTTCGTTCAGTGGTAGCGGCTCGACATCGGCCCGAGGGACCTGATCGATACCGATGCCACGTTCATCGAAGATACACTTCGCGACGACAGCCGCTGCGGTCGCATTTCCCCAGCCGGAATAGAAGGCGAGGTGCGTGATCATTTCCGAAATCTCGGCAGGCTTCACACCGCTATCCAGCGCCAACCGGAAATAGAACGGCATCTCGATGGTCTGGTTGCGGGCGATGAGCACCGACAGCGTCACGATGCTCCGGTCTCGCGGTGACAGTTGCGGCCTCTTCCAGAGGCCGCCGAGCACGGTCTGGCTCGTATAACGCGCGAATGCCGGAGAAACGGGAGTGAGATCAACTTGTGACAATGGATCTTGCATGTTTCCAGTCCTTTTCATACTGCTCGTCCGTGACCTTCTCCAGCCATTCGACGTTCTTGCCGTCGAGCGCTTCCTGAATGGCGATATGTGTCATCGCGGTCGTCGAAGTTGCGCCATGCCAATGCGTGTGGCCAGGCGGGCACCAGATCACGTCACCAGCCCGGATTTCGACGCGCGGCTCGCCTTCGCACTGGGTCCAGCCACAGCCGGCCGTAACGATCAAAGTCTGGCCGAGCGGGTGGGTATGCCAGTTAGTCCGCGCTCCCGGCTCAAAAGTGACGCTCGCGCACGAAACGCGTGCCGGCGGAGGCGGAGCGTTCAGCGGGTCGAGCCGCACCGTGCCCGTCAACCATTCTTCAGGGCCTTTCTTCGAGGGCTGGGAGCCCGCGCGTTTCAATTCCATGACTGTTCCTCGTCGGTATCGTCGGGGCGATATGCCACTGCTGTTAATCTAACTCCTGGCAATTGATGCGACTAGATCGCAATATCGGGATGCCCTTATGCTGTGGAGCATTAATTGAAAGAGGATTTCAACGATCTGGTCGGCTTCATGAACGTCGCGCGTGAGCGCAACTTCACGCGGGCGGCCGCGCAACTGGGAGTCTCGCAGTCGGCCTTGAGCCGGACGGTTGCCGGCCTTGAAAAGCGGATGGGCCTTCAGTTACTGATGCGCACTACCCGGAGTGTCTCGTTGACAGAGGCAGGCGAACGGCTACTGGCGGCGATTGCACCGCGTTTTCAGGAAATCGAAGCGGAGGTCGATTCTTTGCGCGCGATGACGAGCCGCCCAGGCGGAACTGTCCGGATCACGACCACCGACTACGCGGCAAACTCGTACGTTTGGCCGCGTCTGCAACCGTTGCTGCGCCAGTATCCGGATCTGAAGATTGAATTGCTCAATGACTACGGGTTAGCCGACATCGTCGCGGATCGGTACGACATCGGCGTGCGGCTAGGCGACCAGGTGGCCAAAGACATGATCGCGGTGCGAATCGCGCCTGACATGACGATGGCAATCGTGGGCTCTCCAGGCTACCTGCAATCGACCGCACCGGCGAAGACGCCGCAGGATCTAACGCTGCACAACTGCATCAATCTCCGATTGCCAACGCGAGATTCACTGCTGCCGTGGGAGCTACGGAAGGGGCGGCGAGAACTGCAGGTGCGGGTCGAAGGGCAGCTCACCTTCAATAGTGTCTACCAGATGATGGACGCAGCGCTTGGCGGGTTTGGGCTCGCGTACGTGCCCAAAGACCTGGCCGAGGTGCATGTCCGGGCCGGGCGCTTGAATTGGGTGCTGGAAGACTGGTTTCCCACGTTCGTCGGACATCACGTCTATTATCCAAGTCGCCGCAAATCATCCCGGGCAGTCGAGCTTGTGGTGGACGCATTGAAGAGCGGTTATCAGCGTCGAGCGCAGTGACCGGCAAATGGCGATCACGACGCAGATTTTCACCACTGCGGTCACGGCGTCAGCCTACCCAGCCTCAGCCGGCGCTGGCCGTCTGCGACGGCTGCCGCACGGGCTGCCCAGCCGTCGCCGCGTGACATGCCTCGATCATCGCGCGGAACGTCGGCGACGCATGCAGTTCCCCGCCCGTATCGAGTTCGACGCTGCCGTCCGGCGCGTCACCGACGCCGACGCCGACCACCAGCGTCGCGCGTGGCCGCCATTCGCGCGTGCGCCGCAGCATGTTGCGCAGGTACAGCGGCGACTCGGGCGCGTCGAGCGACACGATGCAGATGATCGACGTGTCCTTGAAGCTCGGCTCATCGGCGCGTGCGCTGCGATAGCCCGAGTGCGTCGCCATCAGCGGCGCGAAGCCCTGGCGGTTCAGCAGTTGCACAGCGATCGCGGTCGTCACTTCGTCGAACGCGCCGCGGCCGGGCACGCACAACACCGCGGCCTTGCCCGCTCCGTCCGGCTGTTGCGAGCGCGTGAGCAGATCGCTGCGGTATCGCTCCGTGGCACCCGCGCCCGGCGACGCCAGGTCCGGCGTCCCGGCAAGCAGCGCGTTACCCGCGTCCGCCGGTTCGGCGGGCGACAGCGAATCGCGCAGCCCTTCGGCAATATCGAGGTTCTCGACGATATCGACGAGCGCGTCGTTGATCCGCTGCAACTGGTCGGGCATCAGCACGCCGCGCTGCGCGTCGTTGCGCGCGAGCCGCAGGCCTTCGAGCGCGACCTTGTCGTAGTAGTCGATCAGCGACATCTCGCGCAGCAGCCGTTCGGCCTGCACGATCGCCTCGTGCGGATCGTCGGCGAGCAGGCGCTGATAGAAGTTCTGCGCGGGCGTCAGCGCGGGCTGATCGCCGAGCAGCACGGTCAGGAAATTCAGCCGGTCCGCGTAGCGCCCGAGCGTGACGACGCACAGCGTGAGCGGCGTCGACAGCACGAGGCCGATCGGCCCCCACAGCCAGCTCCAGAAAATCGCCGCGACCACCACCGCGAGGGGCGACAGGCCCGAGCGATGACCGTACAGCAGCGGCTCGGCGATCTGCCCGGCGACCACGTCGACGACGATGAACAGGATCAGCGTGAGGACCGCCATCGTCCATTGCGGCTGGATCGCGGCCGCGAGAAAGAATGCGAGGATCGCCGCGATCCAGATGCCGATGTACGGCACAAAGCGCAGCAGCGCGGCGATCACGCCGAACAGCAACGCCCCCGGTACGCCGATGATCGCGAGCCCGATCGCGATGATGCCGCCCGCGCTCAGATTCACGCCGAGCTGCGCGACGAAATAGCGTGACAGGCGCCCGGCGGCGTCGTTGATCGCGGTAGTCGTGCGGTGCAGGTCGCGCGAACCGAACAGGCTGATCAGACGGTCGCGCAAATCCTCGCGCTGCAACAGGATGAAGATGGTCACGACGAGCACGATGAAGGTCGTCTCGATCGGCGCGATGGCCGGCGTCAGCGCGCGCTGCGCGAGTTGCACCGGCGTCGGCGCGGGCTCGTGCACCTCGACCTGTTGCGGCACCTGCGGCGCGTTGCGCGCGGCGCGGCCGGTCGGGCGCGGCGGTGCGGGGCGCGATGGCGCCACGCGCTGCAGCGCGCTGGCAGCGCTGCTCATCAGGGCGTCGGCGCGGCCCACGGTCTTTTCCTGCACGGTTTCGATCTTCTGCTCGATCGCTTCCTGGTACTGCGGCAGCGCGTCCGCGAGCTGCACGAGCTGCGCGCCGATCAGCGCGCCGATCGCGAGCAGCGAGGCGAGAGCGAACAGCACCGCGATGAAGATCGACGGCAACTGGCCCATGTGCAGACGCCGCAGCATCTGCACGAGCGGCGCGAGCAGGAAGCTCAGCAGCACCGATAACGTGATCGGAATCAGTACCTCCCGCCCGAAGTACAGCCCGCACACGACCACCACGCCGGTGATCAGCGACACGAGGCCATGCAGGCCCGGCGTGCCCGGCGGGTAAACGCGGTTGGGCCGCCCCTGCGGTGGCGGTAGCGATATTTTCATGTAAGCAGAATTCCGGTTGGGACGCGTTGACGACCGAGCGGAGCACTGGTCCTCAGCAAGACAGATGCCCGAATTGTAGGTGGTTTGGTGGGGTGGGGGTGCTTTGCCACGTCGCGGCGACCGGTAAGAGGCCGATTCAGATCGCCGGCCGCGCATCGTCTGGTTCCAGGAGGGCTGGTACGACGTACGCCGCCTGCACAGTAGGATTGGCTACCGTTTGACGCTCGAACTCGAGAACGCCAACACCCAACGGCGAGACCGTGAGCGAAGGGCGACGCATGCCAGGGTCACCAAAGGCAACATGGCGTCAGCGGCTGTCGAACTTATCGACACATTCCGACATGCGACACGATGAACGCGTGCGCCGGTCACGCAACATGCGTCGCGGGCTAGATCGCAATGAGCACTGCAACTACGCGCAGCACAATGGTCAGAAGGCTGGAGCGGTTTTTTATTGCGTAGGCGATCGGGTCGTCGTGCATCTCACCGCGAAATGCAACCATCCAGACGCGGCTGATCCAGTACAGGAGCAGGCAAAACAGTATCCACAGCCGATGGGGATGGCTGTACAGCACCGTCACGTCGGTGGATTTCATGTAAAGCGCAAGGACTAGCACTGCAACATAGCCCGAGGCCGATCCGAATGAGCGAAGAATGTTCATGTCAGCAGTCAGATAGCCCCGGCCCGCTGCGGAGCCCTTGCCCTCTCGCTGCATCTTGTCGAGCTCTGTATAACGCTTCACCATGGCGAGACTGAGGAAAATCATGACCGAAAACATGATCAACCAGTCGGAGAGTACGACATCAACGGCAGCTCCTCCAGCCACGATACGGGTGGTGTACAGTGCAGCCAGCACGAACACGTCTACCAGCATGATCCGCTTGAGGCGGAATGAATACGCGAGCGTCATCGCCACATAGCCGACCAGCACGAGTTGAAACGCTACCGGCAGCAGGACGGCAAGGGCTGCCGATGCCAGCATCAGAACGAACATCAGAAAGATGCCCGCGGCAAGCGGCAGTTCACCGGATGCGAAGGGGCGCTCGCGCTTTCGGCTATGACGCCGATCTGCATCGAGGTCGAGCATGTCATTTAGCAGGTACACGGACGACGCACAGAAAGAGAAAGAAACAAAGGCTATTGCGTCGGCGCTCAGTGCCTCGACATTGGCAAACCGGTGCGAGGCGAGAAGCGGCACGAAGATAAGGAGATTCTTCACCCATTGATAGACGCGCATCTCTTTGATGACGAGCCAAAGGAGCGGTCTTTTGCTATCAAACACGACCGTTGCGTGATTGACTTTGGAGGCCGCAGCCTGGATGCTTTTTCCTCCAACGACGATTGCCTTGCAGGCCTGCTTCCACACGGGCACGTCAGCGTGGGAATCGCCGCAATAGTCGAAACCCTGTAGGCCGAACTCGGCCGTCAAGGCGCCGGCTTTGCTAGCGCCTGATAGATTTCGCAGCTCGTTGCTCGCCATCACGCCTTTGAAGAAGCCGAAATGCGAAGCGATCTGTTCTGCAAAGCGTTGATCGCCTGCCGTGCACAGGTAAAGGTCGCGACCGCTCGATCGCTCACGCTTCAGGAAATCAATCAGGCGAATCGCATGAGATCGCTATCAAGAGAAAGATAGGTCCGGTGCGCTCACTTTATTGATAACCGAGCCTCTAGTTGTGTAGAGCGCGCATTGGCGGGAAGCTGCTGAACAGCATCCGAGCGGTCAGGAAACGGGTTCAGCAGACCTTCCGTACTATTCTGTCTCGGTTTGTTGCGATATGAGGCGAAGCTCAGAGAATGGATACCCGACGAACTGTGGTCCCTCGTCGAACCGTTGCTACCCGTGGGGGCGCTCGCAACAGCTTCCAAGCCGACAGAAGTTCACCGACTGAGTACCGTCACAGCGGGAAATCGCATCAGATACCAGGCGTCTCGACTGTCTCCCACATAGCGAATATCAAGCAACCTCCCCGGGCGAAGAGGATCGGCCGCCACGCCGCGAGCAACCAGACGCTCCAAAACGTCATGACGCAGCCAGAAAAGCGTCCCATTGTAAATCGCGGGCAGATAGTCCGTCTGGAATTCGGCGACGGAGTATATCCCGCTGTTGCTGCTCCAAAGGCCATGTGTTTCGATGACTTCCGGACGTTCCTTGCTCAGATAGTCCGCAAACCCTGCATACCCGCGACGCGCCAGCGATGGGTTGGTCAACAGCGCCGAATCCAGAATGTCCAGATGTTCGCAGCACAGTGCGGCGCCACCAACGTCTGGCGTCATGAACTTGAGCGTCGGTTGCCCCAGATACTCGCGCAGATGATCAACCGAAGCACCCGTCATCGCGTAGTTCGCTGGCGTAATTCCGCGCCAGTCACCGGGGAAATCGTGCCACGCTCTTTTTCGGGCCGCGTCTCCCGCCGCATTCAGCGCAGCGGGCAGCACGCCACGCATCGCCGCACCAAGGATTACCGTGTCGACGTTGTCGCGCAGCAACGCAATGTTGAACAGGAAAGTTCCAGAAAGGCACAGCAAAAGCCCACGAAATACATATGGTTGACGCATATTCGCAAAGCGTTCTGCGAGAGAAAGGACGAAAAGGGGAACCACCGCCATGAACATCCGCCCGGTATACCCCCAATTTTTTCCCGATACGAGCGCGAATACGGCAAAAGAACATATTAGAAGTACAGGCATCGGATCCAGACGGCGCTTTTTCTCTCCCTTCCGGCTCAGGTACATGCCAGCCAGAAACGCGGCATTCACGAAAAGGAAATCCTTGAGACCGCGCAGCTTTACCAATACGCCGTCCCAGCCTTTTTTACTGTAGGGCATTTGCAGCTTGGCCAGGATGGTATTCGGCAATAGCGTGCCGAAGACACGATACCTCCAGATTGTCATCAGCAGAAAGCAAAGCATGAGCCAGACGCACATTCGAATGGCATGCGGCCTATCCTGCGGGCAAAACACGACCATCCAGCCAAGCGCGAATCCCAGATAGAACACCGCCTCGAAGCGAGTCAGCATCAGAAGCGGCAACAGTGCATAGGCGAGTGTCGATCGCGCGCGCCAGGAGAGCACGAACGCAAACAGCAGCAACGCAAAGACCGGCATTTCCATGCCATTGATGATCTCGGCCTGGCAGGCTGGCAGCAGCCCCAGCAAGCACACCACAATGAGGCGATGCGTTGGGCTCGGCAGGCACGGTTCAAGTGCGCGCCACACGAGCACCAGAGTAGCGCTCAGTGCGATGAAGGAGAGCAACTGCGCCGTCATGATCGCATCCAGAAAGCCTGGATGCATCATCCACTGCCCTATCGCCAACATTGCCGTCATGAGCAAAGTTGACGTACCTTCGGCCGGCGCCGAAGCTGATGTCAACGCGAATACCCCGTGTCGCCCGAGTGTATGCGCATAGGCCATAGTGATGGCGCCGTCGTCCCAGCCATACGGGCCGACCAGCGCTATCGCTGTCAACGAAAGTGCCGCATACGCGACGACGAAGAGGAATCCGGTGGCTCCAACTCTCCCCTCGACACTGCGTGTCAGGTTCTCGGACATAGCCAGTCGACGTAAGTAGGATGGCTGATAATACATCGGGCAAGCGGCGAGGGAACGTGGCCCCGAATACATGGACGCAGGTTGCTTCGACTTTCCGTTTTGTACAGACCATTGTCCGATTTGCGCGTGACGAAATGCGAAGTGATTTGCGAACGCGGCGTGCACGAGTCAGAGAATTGCTCGATGCGCACTCCTTGATCAAAACTGCGATCGAAACCGCATCAGTCAAACAGTGCGAGGTCCTTCGGCCGATCGACGGCATGGAAGACTACCGGTAGGGGCCGCCAATCCCGCATGCTAGCCGACATGCACCCGCAGCATCTCCAGCAATAGCGAACTCACATACAGCAACAAGCCGATAAATCCGCCGACGATCGTCCCATTGATGCGGATGTACTGCAGATCCTTGCCGATATTCATCTCGACCTGGTGCGACATCTCGTGCGCGGGCCAGTTCTTCACCGTATCGCTGATATGGCGCGTGAGGAACCGCGCGAAATCCGGCGCCATTGCGCGCGCCGCTTCCTCGAGGTGATCGTTCAGCGATTGCCGCAGCGCTGGATCGCGCGCGAGTTCGCGGCCGACCCACGCGCCCATCGCGGCGACACGCGCATGCAGTGCCGAATCGGCGCTTTGCAGATCGCGCTTGAGCCACGCGCGCAGCTCGCCCCACATGTCCTTCACGTAGCTGCCGAAAGCCTCGCCTTCGACCAGATAGCGCTTCAGTGCTTCGCCTTGCTGCAGGAACACGGGATCGGTCTTCAGCCGCACGATCAGCTTCTGCACCGCGTGGTCGAACTTGTCGCGCAGCTCGTGCGTGGGGTTCTGCGCGATCTGTTCGAGCATACGGTTCGCGGCGCTCGCGATCGCCTCCGCCCCCTTGTCGCCGAGCCATACCGACGGCAGAAACTTCTCCATCGTCGGATACTCGCTTTTCACCCAATCGACGATGCGCGCGGCAATGAATTCGCGCGCCGGCGCCTCGCGCAGCACCGCGATCACCTGATCGATCGCGGTGTCGAGCAGTTCCTGATGGCGGCCGTCGCGCGTCAGCGTGTCGAGAATCGCGCCGAGCGATTGCGACAGATCGACCTTCGCGAGCACGTCGCGCAACCCGTCCCTGATGAAGTTCTGAATGCGCGCGTCGTCGGCCACGTCGAGGATGCCGCCGGTGAGCCGCACCACGTAATCGCCGAGGCGCGCGGAGTTGGCCGATTCGCTGAGCCACGCGGTGATGGTCTGCGCCGGATCATGCCGGCGGATCAGACCGACCAGCGACGGCACATCGAGAAACTTGTCCTGCACGAAGTGCGCGAGGTTGTCGGCGATCTTGTGCTTGTTGCGCGGGATGATCGCGGTGTGCGCGGACACGAGCGGAATCGGCACGCGGCGAAACAGCGCCGCGACCGCGAACCAGTCGGCGAGCGCGCCGACCATCGCGGCCTCGGCGACGGCCTTGATGCCGTCGACCCACAGGCCGCGCGGCAGGAATGCGGCGACGACGAAAACGCAGGCGGCCGCGAGCAGCAGCAGTAAAGGCGTGCGCTTGGCCTTCTTCAGTTCGGTGATCTTGTCCATCGGGCGCGGTTGATCGTGTCGGGCGGTGGCTGGAAAGTCGGCGGGCTCAGCCGGTTCGGTTGCAATGATGCGGTACGGCCCGCGCGCGCGTCCAGCCTGGATACGCGCGCGCAATACGCGCCGGCGCTTCGGCAAGGTAACATTCGCGATCGGGCTCCTCGGCGAAATCAACGCAAGAGGACGCAACGCAATCGCAATCGCAATGGAGGCACAGTGATCAGGTTTCTGCACACCGCGGACTGGCAGATCGGCACGCAATTCGGTCAGTTCGAACCGGACGAGGCCGCGCATCTCGCCCAGGCGCGCTTCGACACGGTGCGCCGCATCGCCGAAGAAGCGGCCGCGCGCAACGTCGACGCGGTGCTAGTCGCGGGCGACGTGTTCGATCTGCAGACGGTGTCGGACACCGTGATCCGACGTTTGTTCGCCGCGCTGCAAGCGTTTTCCGGAGCGTGGATCATGCTGCCGGGCAATCACGACGCGGCGCTCGTCGAAAGCGTGTGGACCCGCGCGCAGCGGCTCGATTGCGTGCCGCCGAACGTGCGCCTCGTGCTCGAAGCCGGCGTCGTGCTGCTCGACGCATGCCGTTGCGCGCTGCTGTGCGCGCCGCTTACGCAGCGCATCACCTACGACGACACCACCGCGTTGTTCGATTCCACCGCTACTCCGCCCGGCTATCACCGCGTGGGGCTCGCGCATGGCAGCGTCGGCGGCATTCTGCAAGACGGCATCGATTCGTCGAATCCGATCGCGCCGACGCGCGCGGCCAGTGCGCGGCTTGACTATCTGGCGCTCGGCGACTGGCACGGCCATCTGCGCGTCGACGAACGCACGTGGTACGCGGGCACGCACGAGCAGGACCGTTTCCGCGCGAACGAGCCGGGCTTCGTGCTCGACGTTACCGTCAGCGATCCCGGCGCGGTGCCGCAGGTCGACGCGGTGCGGGTCGGGCAATACCGGTGGCATCGCTGGGACGAGACGATTTCGGTGCCGACCGATGTCGATGCATTGAAAACCCGCCTCGCCGAACTCGGCGCGAATGACGTGCTGCGCATCGAGGTCGGCGGCACCGCGGCGCTCGCCGATGCCGAGGCGCTGCATGTCGCGGTCGAACAGGCGCGCGCGCGCGTGCGCGCGTTGCGTGCCGATCTGGGCAGTCTGCACGTGCTGCCGACCGCCGACGATCTCGCCGAACTCGGCGCGCAAAGCGGCTATCTCGCGAAGGTGGTGGCGCGGCTGCGCGGTCTGCAGGAAGACGCGCAAGCCGATCCGCAAGAGGCGCGGCGCGCGGCCGAGGCGTTGCTGCTGCTGGCGCGTTTTCAGCGCGACCAGCGGCAACGCGATTCGCAGGCCGCACCACCCGCGCAGACGCGCGAGCGGCAGCAACCTGAAGCGCCGCGTGAAGGAGCCCCCGCATGAAGCTGCAACGTATCGCGATTCAGGAATTCAGGCAGTTCGGCGGGCAGATCGTGATCGACGATCTGCAGCCCGGTCTCAATCTGTTCATCGGCCCGAACGAGGCCGGCAAAAGCACGATTGCCGAGGCGGTGCGCACGGTGTTCCTCGAACGCTACAAGGCGTCGCATCTGAAAGACCTGTTGCCGTGGGGGCTCGCGAGCGGGCAGCCGTCGGTCGAGGTCAGCTTCGAGCTCGATGGTGTGGCGTGCCGTCTGTCGAAGCAGTTCGTGTCGCGTCAGCGTTGCGAGCTGAGGATCGGCCAGACCGTGTATAGCGAGGACGAAGCCGAAGACAAGCTCGCCGCGCTGCTCGGCTTCTCGCGCGCGGCGCGCGGTCCGATGAAAGCCGAGAACGCCGGCGTGCCGGGTCTGTTGTGGGTGCAGCAAGGCGGCACACAGGAGATGCGCGATTCGACCGGGCACGCGGCACAGTATCTGCGCGACGCGCTCACGCAACTGTCGGGCGGCCGCGAAGCGGGCGGCGAGGACGCGCTGATCGCGGCCGTGCAGCGCGAGCTGCGGCAACTACTGACCGCGCGCACGCAGAAGTCGACCGGGCCGCTCGCCGAGGCGGAGCAGAAGCTCGCTTCGCTGATCGCGAGCCGCGACGAGCTGCAACAGCAGCGCCAGCAGTTCGACGACAACATCGCGCGCCTCGCCGCCCAACAGCAGGCATTCGACGACGCCGAGCGCAGGCGTCCGTGGGAGCTTCACGAACAGAAGGCCGCGCTCGCGCAGCAACGTGCCGCGGCGGTCGAACAACTCGAACGCGGTCTCGAAGGGCTCGCGCAGTCGCTGAAGATCGGCGAGGCCGAACTCGCGTTGTCGGTGCAGCAGGAGCAGGGCGCGCTCGAACTGGAGGCGGCCATCGCGCGCGAACGCGAGCAGCTCGACGCGGCGCGCGTCGAGGTCGCGGCCGCGCAAACCGCGCATATACAGGCGCAAAGCCGTGTGGCGCAATTCGAGCAGGCATCGGCCGAGGCGAACCGCGCGCTCGAACTCGCGAACGCGGCCGTAACCGCCGCCGACCTGCGCAGCCAGGTCGATTTCTATCGGGCGGAGAGCCAGCGGCTCGAAGCGTCGATCGGCGAGGCGGACAAGGCGAACGCGGCGGTGTTGCAGGCCGCGCGAGACGCGGCGGCGCTCGAACTCGACGACGCGCAGTTCAAGCGCCTCGTCGCGCTCGACGGCGAATTGACCGTGTTGCGCGCGCGGACCGAAGCGGCGATGACGCGCATCGAGTACAGCTTGAATGGCGAGTTGAGCGTCGGCGATCAGACGATCAGCGGCATGGGCGTGCTGCATGTCGACGACGAAAAACGCATTGGTCTCGGCAAGCTCGGCGAATTGCGCGTGATTCCGGGCGTGTCCGATCTGTCGGCGCGGTTGTCGGAGCTGGCGTCGCTCGAGGCGAAGCACGCGCAGTTGCTGCGCTCGCTCGGCGTCGCGTCGGTGGGCGATGCGCAGGCGCGTCACGAGCAATGGAAAACGCTGGTCGCGCAACAGAAGAGCCAGGCGAGGATTCTCGAGGTGCACGCGCCGCAAGGCATCGATGCGTTGCGCGCGGCGCTGGCATCGACGGCGGCGCGCTTGCAGGCGTCGAGCGAGCGCCTTGCCAGTCTGCCCGACGTGTCCGCGGCGCCACCGCTCGACGACGCGCGCCGCAACGCCGACATCGCGCGCGACGCGTTGGAGACCGCGCGCAAGGTGCTCGCGCAGGCAGCGGGCGCGCAATCCAGCGGCGTTGCGAAGGCCGATTCGCTCACGGCGCAGTTGCAGCGTAAAGAAGCGCAGCTGCACGACGAAGCGTTTCGGCGCAAGCGCGCGCAGTGGCAGGCGCATATCGTCGAGCAACGCGTCAAGGTCGATGCGCTGAAGAACCAGCGCGGCGAGCGCGAGCGCGAACTCGATGCGGCGCGTCTGGACGACCCCGTGGCGGAGGCGAAGCGCTATCGCGCATCGGCGGACCTCGCGCGCAACGAGCAGCACGAGCGTCAACTGCGGATCGCGGAGTTGCGTAGCCAGCTCGAAACGATGGGCGCATCGGGCCTCGGCGAACGGCTTGCCGCGCTCGAAGCCCAGGTTGAGCAGGCCACGCGTCGCAACGACGAACTGCGCCTGCGCGCGAGCGCGCTGAGTCTGCTCGACGACGTGCTGGTCGACGAACGCGACGCCGCGCTCGCCCAACTGCGTGCGCCGTTGACCGAGCGGGTCGGTCACTACCTGAAGCGGCTTTTTCCGCAGTCGAGCCTCGCGCTCGGCGACGATCTGATTCCGGCGATGCTCGATCGCGACGGCCGCGCGGAACTGCTCGATGCGCTCAGCTTCGGCACGCGCGAACAGCTCGGCATCCTGACGCGGCTCGCGTATGCGGATCTCTTGCAGGCCTCAGGCCGGCCGACTCTGCTGATGCTCGACGATGCCGCGGTACACACCGATGCCGCGCGCCGCGACGCGCTCAAACGCGCGTTGATCGACGCGGCGACGCGGCATCAGATTCTGGTGTTCACGTGCCATCCGGAGTTGTGGGACGACCTGGGCGTCAGGCAGCGGGCGGTGCAGGATCTGAAGGTGGCGTGAGCGGGGCGGGCCGGTACCACCCGGTACGGTCCGCTTACTCGTACCACCGCGGCGTGTACACCCATTGCGCGCCGTGATGACCGCAAGCGAATCTTCTCGTCAGCGACGACCCGACGATCACCATCGTGCGCATATCCACATCGGCCGAGCGAAGCTCGCCGAGCGTCAGCGTGCGCAGCGTGCCGCCGGGCCGGCCGATATCGCGACCCAGCACCACCTGGGTCGATGGCACGCGATACTCCCGCACGATGTCGAGTGCCTTGTCGAGTTGCCACGGACGCGCGCGCGAAATCGGGTTGTAGAACGCCATCACGAGATCGGCTTGCGCCGCATGGCGCAGGCGGGTTTCGATGATCGTCCACGGCTTCAGGTTGTCCGACAGCGACAGCATGCAGAAGTCGTGGCCGAGCGGCGCGCCGGCCTGCGCGGCGGTCGCGAGCGCGGCCGACACGCCCGGCACGATCGATAGTTCGACGGCCGCCCATGCGTCGTTCCGGGAAGCTTCGAGCGCTTCGAGCACGGCGGCGGCCATCGCGAACACGCCGGGGTCGCCCGACGACACCATCACGACCGAGCGGCCTTCGCTCGCGAGCTCGAACGCGTGCCGCGCGCGCTGCATTTCCTCGCGATTGTCGGTGCCGTGCACGCGCTGACCGGCGCGCAGCGGGCCGGCCATTTTCACGTAGGTGTCGTAGCCGAGGATGTCGGTCGCTTCGTTCAACGCGGTGCGCGCGGCCGGGACCATCAGCTCGGCCCGGCCGGGACCGAGGCCGATCACGGTCAGACGGCCGCGGGCACGGCCGAGCGTCGCGGGGTCGATGGCGAGCGGGGAGAGGGCGAGCACGACGTCGGGGTGTGCGTCGTCGTGCAGCGTTTCGTGGGGGACGCGTAGCGCGGTATGCAGCAACCTTGCGGCACTCGATTCGCCCGGTTCGGCGCTGGCATCGGCGAAGCGCAGCGGCACCTCGAGAAGCCTTGCCGCTTGCGCGAGCGCCGGGTCGGCCATGCTCGTCGATGGCGCGAGCAAGGCCGCAAGCGAAAGCATCGCGAGACCCTGCGCGTTCAGTGCCGCGCGCACGCGCGCGACGATCGCGTCGGCGGCATCGGCATCGTCGCTGGCGACAGCCGCCACCACACTGCGCGGATGAATCACGAGCTCGTCTTCACGCCCATCCCACGCGCGCGGCGTCACGCGAATCGCGAGACGCGCCGACGCCGAGCGCGGCAGTTGCGCGTCGTCGAGCCACGGCGCGTCGCCTTCGATGCGCGTGCTTTCGCCCGCGAGCAGATCCGACACGAAGCGCTTGCCCTGACCCAGGTCGGCGAGCGCATAGCCATCGGGCGGATTGAGCACGCAGGTGCCGAAACGCAGCTCGCCGCTCGTCGTGATCGCGGGCTGTACGGCCAACGCCGCGGCGATGTCGCGCGCCATCACGTTGACGCCCGCGAGGCCGCCGAGCAGCGGCACGACCGCGCTGCCGTCCTCGGCGACCGCGAGGACCGGCGGCTCGGCGCCTTTGTTCGACAGCAGCGGCGCGAGGCAGCGAATCACGATGCCGGCCGCGCACAGCGCGACGATCGGCGTGCCGCGCGCATACAGCTCGCGCAGATGCGCGCCGAGTTCGCCGTACGAGACGTCGGCGTCGACGCGCCCTTGCAGCGCATGGACCTGGCAGTCCGTGGCAACGCCGGCCGCGGCATGCGCGCCACGCTCGACATACGACGCCTGAATCCGCCGCGCGGTCGCAAGCGCGCCCGTACCGAGAATCACGATGGCGGGCGCGTTCATCCTTGCCATTTTTGCCCCGGCACGACCAGCAGTGAGAAATACGGCGACGCCATCGGATCGACTTCCGCGAGCGGCACGATGCGCTGATTTCGCATCGTCGCGCGTTCGACGTACAGCGCGCGCTGCGCGAGTCCGAGTTCGTCGAGCACGCGCCGTACCTTGTCGAAATTGCGGCCGAGTTTCATGATGACCGCCGCGTCGGCGTCGGCCAGACGGCGGCGCAATTCATCTTCGGGCAGCACACCCGACAGCACCGACAAGCTCTGGTTGCGATAGACGAGCGGCGCGCCGAGCACCGCCGCGCCGCCGAGCATCGAGCACACGCCGGGCACCACCTCACTGTCGTAGCGCGCCGCGAGCCGGTCGTGCAGATACATGTACGAGCCATAGAAGAACGGATCGCCTTCGCAGATCACCGCGACGTCGCGGCTCGCGTCGAGATGGCCCGCGACGATTTCGGCAGCGGTGTCATAGAAGTCGGCGATGATCGCTTCGTACGACAGCGGTGGTTCGAGTGCTTCGGTGGTGACCGGATAGACGAGCGGCAGATGCTGCTGCGCGTCGTGCAGATGCGCCTCGATGATGCCGAACGCGTTGCCCTTCTTGCCCTTCGCGACGAAATACGCGACCACCGGCGCCGCTTTGAGCAGCCGCAGTGCCTTCAACGTCAGCAATTCCGGGTCACCGGGACCGACGCCGATGCCGTACAGCCGTCCGCGACTCGTTAGCTGGCTCGCCATTTATTCGACCTCCGTCGCAAGCGCGTTGACCGCGGCAGCGGCCATCGCGCTGCCGCCGCGCCGTCCGTGCACGACCACATAGGGGACGCCGCGGCTGTTTTGCGCGAGTGCCGCTTTCGATTCCGCCGCGCCGACGAAGCCGACCGGAAAGCCGAGAATCAGCGCCGGCTTCTGCGCGCCGGCATCGAGCATGTCGAGCAGATGAAACAGCGCGGTCGGTGCATTGCCGATCACGACGACGCTGCCCGCCAGATGCGGGCGCCACAATTCGAGCGCGGCGGCCGAGCGCGTGTTGCCGATTTCGCGCGCGAGCGCGGGCACGTCCGGGTGCGTGAGCGTGCAGATCACTTCGTTGTTCGCGGCCAGCCGCGCGCGCGTGATGCCTTGCGCGACCATCCCCGCATCGCACAGGATCGGCGCGCCTTGCGCGAGCGCGCGGCGGCCCGCGCTGCCGGCGCAGTCGGAGAACGCAAGGTCGTCGATCACGTCGACCATCCCGCACGCGTGGATCACGCGCACCGCGAGCTTTTCGAGGTCGGCGGGGATGCGCGCGAGGTCGGCCTCCGCGCGGATCGTCGCGAACGATTGGCGATAGATCTCCTGACCGTCGCGAATGTAATCAAGCATGTGGAGTACTCCGGGCGAGGCGCGCGAGCAGCGCGGCGGCCTCGTCGATCGTCAGTTGGGGCGCGACGCATTGGCCGAAGCCGGGGCGGCCGTCACGTCGATAAAGGTCGTAGAGGCCGGGCGCGGCGGCGAGCAGCGTGTAGGGCGCGCGATGGGCGGCCGCGCAGGAGCGCGGACAGCCCGTCAGATGCACGTCGACGCCGGCGGGTAAGCGCTCGGCGAGTTGTAGCGCGTCGGTCTTGGTGTCGGCGAGGCCCTTCGCGCAGCCGGCCGAACCGGTGCAGGCGATCACGTGCGTGATGGCCTGCGCGGGATCGCACGCGAGACCGAGTGCGATCAGCTTCGCGAGCACGGCGGGCACCGCCGTCGTCGCGATGTCGGGCAGCAGCACGCTTTGCCATGGCGTCGCGTGCAACCTGCCGTTGCCGTGTTTTTGCGCGAGCGCAGCCAGGGCGCGCAGCGTGGCCGCATCGATCCGGCCGAGTGGTGGTTGGCCGCCGACATGCGACGTGCCGTCGCCGCGCTGCGCGTGCGCGCCGAGCCGCAGCGATGGGTCGGCGGCGATGTGCCGTTGCCAGTGGCTCAGCGATGCGTCGCGCGCGAGCGGGAAATCGACGTAGCGCTGCGCGTGCCGCAGGAGCGCGTCGGCGCAATGCGTGGCGAGCAGGTCGCGCATGCGGGTCGTGTCGGCTGGGGCGAGGTCGAGGAACGTGTGCAACAACGCGCGCAGGAGCGCGGGCACGCGCGACGCCGGCACCGCCGCGAGCGCGCCCGTGCCGTTGGAATCGTGATGGTCGCGCGGGTTCGAGTTCTCGCCTGCCGGAGCCGGGCACCCCGCGAGGCCGAACACGAAGCGCACGCCTTCTTCGTCAGCCGACGCCGCGAGCCACACGTCATGCGGATGATCGACCCGCGCAAGCTGTTCGCCGCCGTCGAGCAGCAGCGCGAATTTCGGCGACAACGCTACCAAGCGCGCATCGCCTTGCAGCAGCGTCAGCAGTTCTCCGCACAGCGGCGTCGTGTCGATCAGCGCGTGCGGATCGCGGCCGGCGGCGGGGCTGATCATCACGTTGCGGACGTCGTCGGCGGAACTGAGCGCGCCGGCCGGTCCAAGCCCCGCGCCGATCAGCGCCGCGCTCAACGCCGCTTCGTGTCCGTTACGCACGCCGCGCAGTTGCAGATTCGCGCGATTGGTCAGCTCGGCGACGCCGTTCGCGTGCCGCGTGCTCGCATCGGCGATCGCGCGTGCCTGCGCCGCGCTCAGCACGCCGCCGGGCAGTTTGATGCGGCAGATGCCGCCGTCGCGTGCGGGGACGATGCGCAGCAACCCCGGACATGCCGAGGACCGCGGTGTCGTGACCGCGTGGGACGAAACGGTGGGAGGCGAAGCTCGATTCAAAGGGGCACCGGGTTTAGCGTCGCGCGACGGCATGGCTGCGGCCTCGCTGCATGCTGCCCGACGAGGGCCGGCGTGAACTGTGCGGCCGAAAGGCGCTTCGGGCCGACCGTGGGCAATGAAAGCGGCCATTATATCTTTACGCTGTGGCCGCAGCGCCTGTTTGCCGGCCATCGCGCGATGCCGGTGATCCCGGCAGCATGGCGCTCCGCCGCGAAGCCGCGGGCCGCATGGCGGCGGTATCATGCGGACTTTCGCAACCGGCGCTCCGAGCCTGTGCAAAGCCGCATGCGTGAGCCGGTGCAATCGCTAAAGAATCGACGCAATTGATGAGGATGGATGCATGTCGGCATGGCTGACCGTAGTGGGCATTGGCGACGACGGCTTCGCCGGTTTGGGGCGGCCCGCGCGGCGTGCGTTGCTGGGCGCGTCGGTCGTGTACGGCGGCGAGCGCCATCTGGCGATGCTGCCCGCGCGGCTCGCCGCGCGCCGTGCCGCATGGCCGCGTCCGTTCGATCTCGCGCCGTTGCTCGCCGAGCGTCCGCACCCGGTGTGCGTGCTCGCGAGCGGCGACCCGATGCTGTTCGGCGTCGGCGCGACGCTCGCGCGGCAGTTGCCGGCCGGCGAGCTGCGCGTGCTGCCGGCGCCGTCGTCGTTGTCGCTCGCGGCCGCGCGGCTCGGCTGGCCGTTGCAGGATGTCGCGACCGTCTCGCTGGTCGGCCGACCGCTTGCCGCGCTGAATGCGCATCTGCGTGACGGCGCGCGCCTGTTCGTGCTGAGCGCGGACGGGCACACGCCCGCGGCACTGGCGGCCTCGCTCGATGCGCGCGGTTTCGGCGCGACTGCCATGACCGTGCTCGAACATCTGGGCGGTGCACGCGAACGGCGTGTCGATGGCCGCGCGGATCAATGGCCGGCCGGCGAGATGGCCGCGCTCAATCTGATCGCGCTCGCGTGCCGCGCGTCGGCGCATGCGCCGCGTCTGCCGCTGACCTGCGGTTTGCCCGACGACGTCTTTATCCACGACGGCCAGTTGACCAAGCGCGACGTGCGCGTCATCACGCTCGCGCGCCTCGCGCCCGCGCCCGGGGAGTTGCTGTGGGACGTCGGCGCGGGCAGCGGTTCGATCGGAATCGAATGGATGCGCGCGCATCCCACGTGTCGCGCAATCGCGATCGAAGCGAACGAAGCGCGGCAGCGCTTCATCGAACAGAATCGCGATGCTTTGGGCGTGCCCGGGCTGCAACTCGTGGCCGGCCGCGCGCCTGACGCGTTGCGGGGACTGCCGGCGCCGCACGCGGTGTTTATTGGCGGTGGGGTGACGGAGCCTGACGTGCTCGACACCTGTTGGACACAACTGCGCGACGGCGGCCGGCTCGTCGCGAACGCGGTGACGCTGCAAGGCGAGGCGGTGCTCGCCGCATGGCGCGAGCGGCATGGCGGTACGCTGACGCGCATCGGACTCGCTCACGCGCAACCGCTCGGCGGCTTCGATACGTGGCGCCAGGCGTTGCCGATCACCCTGCTCGACGTGACCAAACCCGCCAAACCATCGGCCGATTCGTGATGCGCGACGAGACTCCCGAGGAGCCGGCGCCGCTGCGCAGCGGCTATACGACCGGCAGTTGCGCGACCGCGACCTCGCTTGCGGCCGCTCGTCTACTGCTGGCGGGCGAGGTTAGCGAGGTCGCGGAGATCGTGTTGCCAAAGGGCCAGCATGTGCCGATGCGGCTCACGTTCTGCCGCCTTGCCGCGACGGACGGCGAGCGGATCGCCGAAGCCGGCACGATCAAGGATGCCGGCGACGATCCCGACGTGACCCACGGCGCGCTCGTGTTCGCGCGCGTGCGCCTCGTGCCCGGGCCCGGTGTGATCTTTCGCGCGGGGCCGGGCGTCGGCACGGTCACGCGCGCGGGGCTTACATTGCCGGTCGGCGAACCGGCGATCAATCCGGTCCCGCGCCAGATGATCACGCAGCACCTCGTCGAACTCGCCGCGCGCCACGCGTATCGCGGCGGCTTCGAAGTGACGGTCGGCGTCGAAGGCGGCGAAGCGCTCGCGCTGAAAACGATGAACCCGCGACTCGGGATTGTCGGTGGACTGTCGATCCTCGGCACCACCGGCATCGTGCGGCCGTTTTCGTGCTCGGCGTACATCGCGTCGATCCACCAGGGCATCGACGTCGCGCGCGCGAACGGCTATACGCATGTGGCCGCCTGCACCGGCAACGCGAGCGAGGACGCGATGCGCGCGCACTACGGCCTGCCCGATATCGCGCTGATCGAAATGGGCGATTTTGTCGGCGCGGTGCTCAAGCATGTGAAGCGCGCGCCGGTCGAGCGACTGAGCATTTGCGGCGGCTTCGGCAAGCTCAGCAAGCTCGCGGCCGGCCATCTCGATCTGCATAGCCGCAACTCCAGCATCGATCTCGAACAACTCGCCGGCTGGGCTGCCGCGCATGGCGCCGACGCCGCGCTGCAAGCGGCGATGCGCGCGGCCAACACGAGCCAGCAGGCGCTCGCGCTCGCTCACGCGCGGCACGTGCCGCTCGGCGATATCGTCTGTCAGCACGCGTTGGCCGTTGCTCGCGATATCGTGCCGCCGCAGGTCAGCGTCGAAATCTTCGCGATCGACCGGCAGGGCAACATCGTCGGAGTCGCGCGATGACGCGCATCCTGCTGCTCGGCGGCACCGGCGACGCGCTGAAGATCGCGCGCCAACTCGGTCCCGCGCATGTGTACAGTCTCGCGGGACTCGGCAAGGTCCCCGACGACTTGAAGTGCGCGGTGCGCGTCGGCGGTTTCGGCGGCAGCGCGGGTCTGGCGCGTTACCTCGCGAGCGAAGCGATCGGCCTCGTGATCGACGCGACGCATCCGTACGCGGCGCGGATCAGCGCGAATGCCGTCGACGCGTGCCGCGTGGCGAAGGTGCCGTGCTGGGCGCTGCGGCGTCCAGCGTGGCAGCCGCAAGTCGGCGACGACTGGCGCATGGTCGATGACTGGAACGAACTGATCGACACGCTCGCGCCGTTCAGGCGGCCGCTTTTCACGCTCGGGCGCGAACCGCTCGCGCATCTCGACGAGATTGCGCCGCATCAATTCTGGACCGTGCGCGTGCTCGATTCGCATCCGGACACGGCGCGCTCGCGCATCCTCGCGGCGCGCGGACCGTTCACGCTCGACGGCGAACGCGCGCTGTTCGCGCTGCAGGCGTTCGACGTCGTCGTCAGCAAGAACAGCGGCGGCGGCGCGACCGAGGCGAAGCTCGCGGTCGCGCGCGAGCGCGGCTTGCCGGTGATCATGCTGCGACGGCCGGTGTTGCCCGAGGTCGATCGCGAGTTCGCCGGCGTTGCCGATCTTCTCGATGCGTTGCCCGCGCAGGCGAATGCGGATTCGGGTAAGTGAGCAAATAATTGGAGTACTGAATGACAGTGTTTTTTATCGGCGCGGGTCCGGGCGACCCGGAACTGATCACGGTCAAAGGGCAGCGTCTCGTGCGCAGTTGTCCGGTGATCCTGTATGCGGGGTCGCTGGTGCCGGCCGCGGTGCTCGAAGGTCATAGCGCGCAACAGGTGATCAATACCGCGGAGCTCGATCTCGACCAGATCGTCGCGCTGCTCGCGGCGGCGCACGCGAAGGGCCAGCATGTCGCGCGCGTGCATTCGGGCGATCCGTCGCTGTACGGTGCGATCGGCGAGCAGATCCGCCGTTTGCGCGAGCTGGCCATTCCTTACGAAATCGTGCCCGGCGTGACCGCGACGGCCGCATGCGCGGCGGCGCTCGGCTGCGAGTTGACGCTGCCCGGCGTGTCGCAGACGCTGATCCTCACGCGCTACGCGAGCAAAACGTCGATGCCCGAAGGCGAGCAGTTGGGCGATCTCGCGCGGCATCGCGCGACGCTGGCGATTCACCTCGGCGTGCGGCATCTCGCGCGCATCGTGGATGAGTTGCGGCCGCATTACGGCGGCGCGTGTCCGATCGCGGTGATCTATCGCGCGAGTTGGCCCGACGAGGAAAAGATCACTGGCACGCTCGACGATATCGTCGCGAAGGTGCAGGGCAGCGCGATCGAGCGCACCGCGCTGATTCTGGTCGGCCAGGTGCTGGCCGCCGAAGGGTTCGCCGATTCGACGCTGTATGCGAAGGGCAGTTGACGGCGCCGTGAAAGCCGTTCTGGCGTCAGGAAGCCGCTTGGGTTGTCGATCATAATGTGACGCAGCGCGCGAGCCTGGCCGCCCGTCGGCTGGCAAAACGCGAAGCGCGAAAACGCGAAAATCCGCAAGTTCTGCACCGCCTCGCGGCGCGCAGACCGCTATCGTGGCGCCATGATGAAGCCCAGCACCGAACGTGATTACCGTCGACGGATCGCTCGCGTGGTCGAGGCCATTCTGGTCGAGCCCGGCGCGCGACACACGCTCGACAGCCTCGCGGCCATCGCGCATATGTCGCCGTATCACTTCCATCGGATTTATCGCGCGTTGATGGGCGAGAGCGTCGGCGACACCGTCAAGCGTCTGCGGCTCGCCGAGGCGGCCCAGCGGTTGACCGACGCCGCGCAGGTCACCGCGGTCGCGCACGACGCCGGCTACGACAGTCCCCAAGCGTTCGCGCGTGCGTTTCGCGATTTCACCGGTGTGTCGCCGAGCGAATTCAGGACCCGGCAGCGGCATCTGGTGGCGAATCCGGCGGTTTCGACAGCTTCGGCGCGGACCCTGCGAACGGCGCAAGCGCGCATCGCGCAGCGAGGCGACGGCGATGGCGACGGCGCCCGCATTCACGATGGCGTCGACGATAACTGTGACGAAAGCACCGAAAGCCAAAGCCCGCCTGCGCTGCCGTCCGTCGAAGTCACCGAGCTCGCGCCGCTCGACGTGCTATGCCTTCGCCATGACGGCCCGATCGCGACGATCGGCCAGACCTTCCACACGCTGATGACGACGCTGCGCTGTGACGAGAACCCGCTGTTGCAACAGCGCGTCGGCATTTGCGTGCGCGATCCGTCGATGGCTGGCGGGTTTTGCTATCACGCGGCAATTGTCGCGGGCTCGCAGGCGGCGTTGAGCGGTGCGATGGAGCGGCTCGACGAAGCCGCGCAACGCCCGCGTGTTGCCGGGCCGCCGCCGGGCATCGAGCCGCTGCGGCTCGAAGGCGGGCTGTATGCGGTGCACCGCCTCGTCGGCCCTTATGCGCTGATCTCGCCCACTTTCAGGGCGCTGTACAGCGGCTGGCTGCCGCGCAGCGGCTACCGGCGCGATCAGCGGCCGGGGCTGGAACTGTATCGAAGCACGCCCGATCGCGGCGCGCAACATCCCTGCGTCACCGATCTGCTGATCCCCATTTGCGAGAACTAACCATGATGCGTCGAGGTTGTGCCGCGCTGTCGAGCGCGGTGGTGGTGTCGTTGACCGCGGCGTTGTCAGGGGTGCTGTCTGGCGCGATGTGGGCTTCGTTGCCGGCGAACGCCATCGCGCAAACCGCCTCCGCCGGCTGGCATGTCGGCGAAACGAGCCGCGTATTTCACCCCGCCGTGGCCCGCAACTGGCGCGGCGCGCAAACGCAGGCGCTGATCACGCGCATCTGGTACCCGGCCGATGCGGCGCAACCCGAGACGCCTCACGATATCGGCGCGCCGGGCCATCCGATGTTCGTCGGCCACGCGGCCGCCGACGATGCCCCGCTGTCCGCCGCGCAGCCCAAATACCCGTTGCTGCTGCTATCGCACGGCACCGGCGGCAGCGCGGACAGTCTCGACTGGCTCGCGGCCTCGCTGGCCGCGCAGGGCTATATCGTCGCGGGCGTCAATCATCCGGGTAACAACGCGCTGGAGCCGCGCACGCGCGACGGCTTCATCCTCTGGTGGGAGCGCGCGACCGATTTGAGCGAAGTGCTCGACGGGGTGCTCGCGGACCCGCGTTTCGGTCCGCGCGTCGACACGACGCGGATCGGCGCGCTGGGCTTTTCGCTCGGCGGCTATACGGTGCTCGAAGTCGCGGGCGCACGGACCGATCGCGCGGCGCTGGAGCGCTTCTGCACGTCGCCCGAAGCCGATGCGATCTGCTCGCCGCCCGAAGCCGCCAATCTCGCGCACGCGCCGGGCACGCCGGCGCTAACGGTCGAGGGGCTATCGGCGGAAACGAACGCATCGCGCGCGCGCTCGGGCGACTCGTATCGCGATCCGCGCGTCAAAGCCGCGTTCGCGATCGCGCCCGCGCTCGGCGAGGCATTCAACAGTTCGTCGTTCAAGGAAGTGACGATTCCGGTCGCGCTGCTGGCGGGCGAGGCGGACACGACCGCGCCGGTCAACACCAACATTCACCGCATCGCGGGCTTCATGCCGCAAGCGACGGTGACGATGGTGCCGGGCGCCTCGCACTATACGTTCATGGATGTGTGCGAGTCCGAGGCGATGGAGCGTCTGGCGCCGATCTGCAAGGACGGGCCGGGTGTCGATCGCGCCGCGATTCATGCGCGAACCGCGGCACAGGTGCGTGATTTCTTCGCGGCGACGCTGCCGGCGGGCGGCCCGTAGCGCTCGCGAACGCACGTGGTTCGCGACGCCGCGCGACTCAGTCCTCGAGCGGCGACAAGGCCTTGAGTGGTGCCGGCTTGTCGTCGCCGAATCGGATCGTTGGGACCAGCGCGAGCAGCGCGACCACGAATAGCGCGATCACGAACATCGACACGAAGGTCAGATGCAGCGACTGGTGCAGCACGAGCCGGACCAGATCGCTGTCGCCGAGATCGGCGGCGCGGTTCTGCAACAGCGCCTTCAACTGATCCGACGTGACCGTCGCGACGCCCTGCGAATGACTGAGCCCGAAGTTCAGCACCGCGCCGAACAGCGTCGCGCCGAGCGTGCTGCCGAGATTGCGCGAAAACAGGTTCGACGCGGTCGCGCTGCCGCGTTCGTCCATCCTGACGATCTCCTGGATCAGCACGAGCGAACTGACGCTCGACGTCCCCATGCCAAAGCCCATGATCAGCGACGCGAACCCGGCGACGAGCGGCGACGCGCCCGGCGACAGCAACAGCAGCAGCACCGCGCCGAGCGGCACGAACGCGCTGCCGCAGATCAGGATGCGCCGCAAACCGAGCCGGTGAAACGACTTCGCCGCGAACGTCGCGCCGGTGGGCCAGCCGACCATCATCATCGTCAGCGCGAGGCCGGCCACCACGGGCGAACGATGCAGCACGCCCTGCACGTACATCGGCAGGAACGTGGTCGCGCCCATCAGGATCATGCCGGCCAGCACCGTCGCGCTGTTGCATGCGGCGATCGGGCGGCGGCTCCATAGCGCGAACGAGATCATCGGTTCGGCCGCGCGACGCTCCTGCAGCACGAACAGCAGCACGCACAGTACGAAGACGCCGGCTGCGAACGAGGCTGGCGCCAACGCGTCGTCGCCGGCGTAGGTCAGCGCCATCATCAGCGCTGCGATCGCGGCCATGAACAGCGCGGCGCCGGCGAAGTCGATGGACGGCCGCGCGTGCCGTTCCGATTCGCGCAGGAACGCGATGAAGCCCGCCGCCGACGCGAGCCCGATCGGCACGTTCATCCAGAAGATCCACGCCCACGACAGGTTGTGAATGATGAAGCCGCCGACCATCGGGCCCACGACCGCCGAAATCGCCCACACGCTCGCGAGATAACCCTGCACCTTGCCGCGTTCGCGTGCCGGGTACAGATCGGCGACGACGGTCAGCGTGACCGGCTGGATTGCGCCCGCGCCGATCCCCTGGATCAGGCGGAACACGATCATCGCCGGCATCGACCACGCGAAGCCGGCGAGCACCGAGCCGACGAGAAAGATCGCGATGCCCGCGAGGATCACGGGCTTGCGCCCATAGAGGTCGGCGAGCTTGCCGAACACCACGGTCATCGCGGTCTGCGTGAGCAGGAACGACGAGAACACCCAACTGTATAAATGCAGGTCGCCGAGTTGCGAGACGATCTGCGGCATCGCGGTCGACACGATGGTCGCTTCGATCGCGACCATCGCCATCGAGGCCATCACGGCGGCGATCACGAGCGGGCGTGAAGATTGAGTATTGCGGGACATGAAGGGCGTAGTATCGATATGTTGAATGCGTCGACGGCCCGGAGGAGGCCTTGCTGCGACGCATCGGCGCGGCCGCGCGTGGCGGCCGGTCAGGAGTATGCACCTTGCGGAGAATGCGCGCTCGCGCCCGGGCAGCCGGCGAGCCGGCCGGATTGGGCACGACCGTTGCGTATTCGGATTTCCCTTTGACACACGGAGGACAATCATGAGGATCGAATTCACCGGACGCCGGGAAGTGGTGGCTGCTGCGCGCGTCGCCTACGAGGCCAATGTGGACGGGAAGGACGTATGGTGCAGCGTGTCGCTCGACGCGCTCAATGACCATTTCGGCAATGGCAGCCTCGGCAACGGCGCCCCGTCTGCTCACGATCTGGTGGGAGCGTTCGAGGCGAACCGCGCCCGCATTGAAAATGCTACGCGGCGGGTGCTCGAACGCAACGGGGGACGGTCCGTGGAGCTCGAGACGCGCGACTTCGATTGAGCGACCCGCTTGCTTGTATCGGGTCAAGCGATTCGTGCCGCGGTGGAAAGGACTCTTCCAGCGCGGCGACTATATCCGCGACGTCGGCGCGGCTACAGTATCGACGCACACACCGCTTAACGCGTGTGAGCGAGAGAGTTGGACCCGGCTGCCGGCAGCCGGGTCTTTTTTTATGGCGCGTGCGAGCATTCCATTATTTCGCTGGCAGTTCGCCGCAGGAGCGTCCGACGATTAGCACGGTGATTCGCGCGACGATTGAAAGGCTGCGGTATAGTCGCGGCAACTTTAAATCCGTCTCTTCGATTCTCTGGAGAATATCGTGCAGGAAATCATCGAAGGTCTGATCCGCTTTCAACGCGAGGTCTTTCCACAGCAAAGCGCACTCTTCAAGCGTTTGTCGACCGCGCAGAATCCCAGCACGCTCTTCGTGACCTGTTCGGACAGCCGCGTGGTGCCGGAACTGCTGACGCAGACCGAACCGGGGTCGCTGTTCGTGATCCGCAACGCGGGCAACATCGTGCCGTCGTACGGTCCGGAGCCTGGCGGCGTGTCGGCGACCGTCGAATATGCGATTGCCGTGCTCGGCGTGACCGACATCGTGATCTGCGGCCATTCGAACTGCGGCGCGATGACGGCGATCTCGAGCTGCACGAATCTGGAGCACATGCCGGCGGTCGCGAGCTGGCTGCGTCACGCGGATGCGGCGAAGGCGATCAACGCGTCGCGCCACTACTGCTCGGATGCGGAGCGTCTCGAGGCGCTGGTCAAGGACAACGTGATCGCGCAGCTCAGCAACATCCGCACGCATCCGTCGGTGGCGGTCGGGCTCGTGAACAAGACGCTGCGGCTGCACGGCTGGATCTTCAATATCGAAAGCGGTGAAATGCTTGCGCTCGACGGCAAGACCGGTAACTTCTTGCCGCTTGCGGATAATCGGGAAATTTGTGCGAGTTGAAGTGGCATTAAAACGGGTTTTAGTTTGAAGGATTAACACCCGGCTTGCTAAAAGCCGGCGCGGCGGCGCGGTTTCAACCCCACCGCGCCGCCCGCCACAACCATCCCTATCAGCTCGACGTCACCAGCGAATCCGACGGCACGATCTTCAACACACCAGGGCTCTTCGCAGCCGGGTTCGACCACAGCAGATGCATGCTCGCTGCGCCCGTGCCGTGCAAGTACTCGACCTTGATCGACGCCCTGATTTGCCCAAGTGGGCGCGAGGGAGCGCGGGCATAATCCTGTTTTCCATCACCCACGCCCACCGAACCGTCCATGCCGCCCGTCGCCGCCGTCCGCCCGAGCGCCGTACCGTTGCGCAGCGTCGCGCTGATCCTCGTGTCGATGTTCTGCTTCGCGCTCGTCGACGCCCTCGCGAAATCGCTTGCGCTCGCCTATCCGGCCAACGAGGTCACGTTCTTCCGCATGCTGTTCGGTCTGTTCCCGGCCCTCGCGATGTGCCTGCGCGGCAAGCCGCTCGCCACGCGCTTGCGGCAACTGGACGTGCGCGGGCAGACCCTGCGCGCGCTGACGCTGCTCGGCGCATCGGGTCTGTTCTTTGCGGGGCTGCCGTATATGCCGCTCAGCGAGGCGGTCGCGATCGTCTATTCGGAGACCTTGCTCGTGATCGTGCTGGCGCCGCTGCTGTTGCACGAAACGCTCAAGCCGCGCGACGCGCTGGCCGCGGCGGTCGGTTTCGCCGGCATGCTGCTCGTGGTGCGCCCTGACGGCTCGCATGCGAGCTGGCTCGGGCCTGCGCTGCTGATCGCGAGTGCGTTGTGCGGCGCGCTGTCGATCATCCAGATCAAGCGCATCAAAGCCAGCGACGATTCGGGCACGACCGTGCTGTACTTCACGCTGATCGGCACGGCCGTCATGGGCGCGTCGCTGGTCTTCGCATGGCGCACACCGTCGTTCGATGCGCTCGCGATCATGGCGCTGCTCGGCGCGCTTGCGACGGCGGGCCAGTTGCTGATGACGATGGCATTCCGCGATGCCGATGCCGGCGCGCTCGCGCCGTACAACTACACGAGCATCGTGTGGGCCGCGCTGTTCGGCTACCTGGTGTGGGGCGAGACGATCGGCGCAATATCGATGCTCGGTATCGCGTTGATCGTCGGCAGTTCGATCGCCGTCGCGATGCGCGGCAAGCCCGAGGAAGGGCCGCTCGTGTGAGCTGCGCTTGCGTCGCTGAAAACAGGGTCGAAGGTGGCGCAGGAAGAACCGCTTGGGACTCCGATCAAGGCGCGCGTTTGAACGGAAGAATACCCGTCGGTTTCGGACACATCCCCGACCAGATCCGCCGATTCGTCTGTTGTTGGGTCTAAAAAGGAAAACACTGTCATTCGGATCGCCCACACTTCGACTAACGGGGCGGTCGATCGGTTGGAATGGGGAGCGTGCCTTGTATAGCGAACCGAGAATGATCGTGTTGATGGGCCTCGTCTTCGGCGCGGTGACGATCGGGGCCTATGTGTCGCAGCTGGACAACGACTGGTCGTCCGGTCGGGACGTGAGTCTCGTCGCCGACGGCGGACGGGGTGTCAGCGCGACGGCGGCGGCGGCGGGGCAGAGCGAAGGCCGGCCCGGCGCGGCGACGGTCGCGCCGGCAACGCGCCGCCATGCGCTGCGCGACGACGTGGCCGCCTTGCGGGCTCAGCCGGCCGCGTCGATTGGAGCGCAGGCGGGCGATGCTCTGGCCATCGCCGCGCTACAGTTCGCGCGGGAGTCGAACAAGGCGCAGCAACAGCCGCACCCGCAGCCGCAGCCGCAGCAGACGAGTTTGCCGCCGCAGCCTGCGGTGACTTCGAACTGGACCCAGGCGCCACCCACGGCAAAGACCGGGCACGCACACCATAGCCGCGTTGCGTCGGGTACCACGACGAAACCGCACTCAGCGCAAAGTGTTGCGACGACATCGGGTAGTCATGCGCGGGGCGGCAGCCACCGGAAAAGTTCTACTGCTGAGCGGTCTGGGAAGAAAGCGGCCAGCGTCGTGCCAGAGGCGCGGCCGTTGCCGCAATATGCAACGCAAGGCGTCGAGTCGCCATGGTCGATGCCGCGCGCGGGGCTGACCAGCCAGTCCGCAACTCAGGCGGTCGCCAGCAACGGCCCCAAAACCCGCGCCGAAGTAGAGGCCGAACTCGTGCGCGCGCGTGAGAACGGCACGATGCCCGCGTTCGGCAGACCCGAGCCATCGGGACCTGGGGCGCACTGAAGCGGGCCTCGCGCCGCGTCCCCGGCAACCGTTAGATCAACGACGCGGCGAGCCGCGCGAAGGTGGCTTCGTCGGTGCGATCGAACGCAAGCGGCGTGACCGATACGCGCCCCGCCGCGACGGTTGCCGTTTCGCTGTCGGCATCGTTCTCGCGCGGACCACGATCGAAGCGCAGCCAGTGATACGCGATGCCGCGCGGATCGACTTCCGGCAGCACCTCGATGTCCCTGACGAGCCCGACGCCCTGGCGCGTCGGCGTCAGCGGACCTGCGTCGGCGGCATCGACGTCGGGAAAGTTGATGTTCAGGCAGGTCGGCGCCGCATGCTCGATCGCGAGCAATTGACGGATCACGCCGGGTGCGAGCGTGCGCGCGGTGTCCCAGCGCACGCGCTCGCGATCGCTGAACGCCTGGCTCAGCGCGAACGACGGCAGCCCGAGCAGCAGACCGGTCATCGCCGCGCCGACCGTGCCCGAGAACATCGTTTCGATGCCGAGGTTGCCGCCGCGATTGACGCCGGACAGCACCAGCGACGGCGGCGCCTCGCGCATCAGATGACGCACGCCCATCACGACGCAATCGCCGGGCGTGCCGGTCACGCCGAAACGGCGTTCGCCCTGGCGTCTCACGCGCAGCGGCGAATGCAGGCTGATGGAATGCGACGTACCGCTCTGGTCGTGCTCGGGCGCGACCACCCAGACTTCGTGCGCGAGCTCGGCGGCCACGGCTTCGAGCACGGCGAGGCCGGGCGCGTCGATACCGTCGTCGTTCGTCAGCAGCACTCGCGGCAGCTTGGATTCGTAAGCGGACATCGCGTCAATCTCCTGTGGCTCGGTGAATGAATCGTAGGGAAGGGACGCCCATTATCGGGCTTCCGTCCGACGCGCGTACGATGACGGTGAGCCGCCAACGACCCAGGACGACCCCCATGCAGATCGACCCGTTTGAGATTGCGATCGCCGATCAGGATATCGACGATTTGCGCCGCCGCATCGACGCCACCCGCTGGGCGCCCACGACGCCCGCGCCCGCCTGGCAGCAGGGCGCCGACCCGGCCTGGCTGCGCGAACTCGCGACCTATTGGGCCGGGCAATTCGACTGGCGCGCGGCCGAACGCAGGTTGAACCAGCTGCCGCAATTTCTCGCCGACGTGGAACGGCCAGACCGTGCACTTCGCGCATCGGCGCGCCGCCAGTGTCGCGCCCGGCTTTCAGGCTTATCCGCTGGTGATCACGCACGGCTGGCCCGGTTCCTTCTTCGAGTTTCACGCGCTGCTCGATCAGTTGTGCGATCCGGTCGCGTTCGGCGCCGATCCCGCCGACGCCTTCGACGTCGTCGCGCCGTCGCTGCCGGGCTTCGCGTTTTCGCCTGCGCCCGCGCAGGCCGGCATGTCCGCGGTCCAGGTCGCGGACCTGTGGGTGTTACTGATGCGCGGGCTCGGCTACGAGCGCTTCGGCGCGCAGGGCGGCGATCTTGGCGCGGGCGTGTCGATCGCGTTGGCAGCGCATCATCCGCGGGTGGTCGACGGCATCCATCTGAACTTCCTGCCGAGTTCCTATGAGCCCGCGATCGGCGCGGCGCAGCGGGAGCTGACGCCGGCCGAGCAGGACTATCTGCGCGAGAAGAACGACTGGGCCGCACTCGAAGGCGGTTACGCGCATCAGCACGGCACCAAACCCCTGACGGTCGCCGCGTCGCTGAACGATTCGCCGGTGGGACTCGCCGCATGGATCGGCGAGAAGTTTCGCTCGTGGAGCGATTGCGGCGGCGAGGTGGAAAGCGTGTTCTCGAAAGACGATCTGCTGACCAATATCTCGCTGTACTGGTTCACGCAGTGCATCGGCCCGGCGATGCAGATGTATTGGGAAAACCGCCTGCAGCCGATGCGTTTCTCCGACGGCGAGCGCATCGACACACCAGTCGGCTTCGCGCTGTTTCCGAAGGAGATCAATCATCCGCCGCGCAGCTGGCTCGAACGAACCTTCAACGTCGCACAGTGGAGCGAAATGCCAGCCGGCGGGCACTTCGCGGCGATGGAAAAGCCCGCGTTGCTCGCGGCCGAGATTCGAAAGTTCTTCAGGCCGTTGCGGCAGAAAGCGCGCTAGGCGCGCAGCGCGACGCGCCACGCTGCTTCTGTTTCACCTCACACGACCGCGCCGCTCGCGTCGAGCGTCTCGCGGCGATCGCAGGCTGCCCGCATTCATCGACGACAGCCAGGCCAGCGTGGACGGTGGTCGAACTTTCATGCACGAGGGCACCATACACGCTATGGCACATTCGTCGAACCACGATCACCGCCGCCGTTTTCTGCGCACGGCGCTCGGGCTGCCGGCAGCGCTTGCGCTGTCGCGCGTCACGTCCGCGCAAACCGAGGCGCACGCGCAATCCGGTGCCGCCTTACCCCGCGTGAGCCGCCGCGCGATCCCGTCCACCGGCGAAGCGCTGCCGGTGATCGGTTGCGGCACGTGGCGCACCTTCGACGTCGGCGACGATGCCGCCGCCCGCGCCCAACTCGCCGAGGTGCTGCGCATCCTGTTCGAAGCGGGCGGCTCGGTGATCGATTCTTCGCCGATGTACGGTTCGTCGGAAGCGGTCGCGGGCGCGCTGCTCACGCAGCTCGACGCGCATCGCAAGGCGTTCGTCGCCACCAAGGTCTGGACCGAGGGACGCGAGGCCGGCATCGCGCAGATGGAGGAATCGCTGCGGCGTTTTCAGCAGCCGCATGTCGATCTGATGCAGATCCACAATCTGCTCGACTGACGCACGCAGCTCGCGACCTTGCGCGACTGGAAAGCGCGCGGCCGGATTCGCTATCTCGGCATCACGCATTACACGTCGAGCGCGTTCGACGAAGTCGCGGCGGTGATGCGCAGCGAGAAGCCCGACTTCGTGCAGATCAACTACGCCGCCGACGATCGCGCGGCCGAGCAGCGCATCCTGCCGCTCGCGGCCGATCTCGGCATCGGCGTCGTGATCAATCAACCGTTCGGCGGCGGCGGTTTGCTCGCGCGCGTGATGAAAATGCCGTTGCCCGCATGGGCCGGCGAAATCGGCTGCACGAGCTGGGCGCAGATTCTGTTGAAATTCGTGCTCGCGCAGCCGGCGGTGACGGTCGTGATTCCGGGCACCGGGCGGCCGCAATACATGGCGGACAACGTGCGCGCGGGATCGGGACCGCTACCCGACGACGCGATGCGCGCGCGGATCATCGCGGCGGTCGGCGGCTGACTCGATGCGCAATCCAGTGCGCAATCCGCCACGGCGATTACTTGCCGCTTGCTATTCGCATACAGGTGCCGCCTCCCACAAACGCCGCACGACACGGGAATAAAACCCGCCCCACACCAGTCATGCCTCACGAACCGGGTTCGATTCGGCGAATCCTTATCGTGAGGTCATCATGTCGTCACATCATTCATTCGATCCGGCGCGTCGCGGCGCGCTGAAGTGTCTTGCGTTCGGCGGCCTCGGCACCGTGTTCATGCTGTCGGGCGGCGTGCTGACGCCGGTCGAACTCGCGCTCGCGGCCGACGCGAACACCGCGACGCCAGCGGCTGGCACGCCGCTTTTCCTGCAGATCAGCGACACGCATATCGGCTTCAACAAGGAGGCGAATCCCGACGTCGCGGGCACGCTGAAACAGACGATCGATTACGTCAACGCGATGCCGGCGCGTCCGCCGCTCGCGATTCACACCGGCGACATCACGCATCTGTCGAAGCCCGCGGAATTCGATCTGGCCGCGCAGCTGATGTCGGGACTGAAGATCACCGAGCTGCACACGGTCCCCGGCGAGCATGACGTCACCGACGGCCCCGGCACGGAGTACTTCAGCCGCTTCGGCAAGGCTTCGGATAACCGCGGCTATTACAGCTTCGATCACCAGGGCGTGCATTTCGTCGGGCTCGTCAACGTGATGCATTTCAAGCCGAACGGCCTCGGCGGTCTCGGCGACGAGCAGCTCGAATGGCTCGAAAACGATCTGAAAGGCCGCTCGTCGAGCACCCCGGTCGTGGTGTTCGCGCACATGCCGATGTGGACCATCTACGAGCCGTGGGGCTGGGGCACCGGCGACGCGGGACAGGCGATGAGCTATCTGAAGCGCTTCGGTTCCGTGACGGTGTTGAACGGCCACATTCATCAGATCGTGACGAAGGTCGAGGGCAACGTGACGTTCCATACCGCGCGCTCGACCGCCTATCCGCAGCCGACCGCCGGCCAGGGCGATGGCCCTGGGCCGCTGAAGGTCGCGAGCGACCAGCTGCCGAAGATGCTCGGCGTGACGAGCGTCAGCATCGCGCGTCATCCGCTGAAGGCGACGCTCGACGACACGACGCTCGCCTGACGACACGCGCTACTTTTACGCTCGAGGAGATCAATGATGCTAACCAGGATGATGGGCCGCGCGCTCGCGATTCTGCTCGGCAGTGTCGCGATTCTGGCGGTGTCGGCGGGGCTCGGTTTTGCGCAAACGACGATGCCGATGCAGGTGCAGAAACAGACCGTCGCGTCGACGCCTAACGCGATCGTCATCAAGAACTTCATGTTCTCGCCGATGGAACTGACCATCAAGGCGGGCACGACGGTCACATGGAAGAATCTCGACGGCGAGCCGCACTCCGTGGTCAACGACGCGGGCCTGTTCCGCTCGGCCGCGCTCGATCAGGACGACACCTATCAGTTCAAATTCGATAAACCGGGCGTGTACAAGATCTTTTGCGGCATCCATCCGAACATGAAGGCGACCATTACCGTGCAATGATCCAATTGCCGCCAAGCCCTTGCTCAGCAAGGGCAGTTCGGATTTTGCTCCGAACTCAACCCTGGATCGCGAGCACTGTTATTCCGTAGGCGGCTTGGCCTGCCCCCAGTCGACGGGGTGGTGCAGCGAAATGTGCAGACGATCGCGCAATTCGGGATGGACAGACGCCTGGTTGAGAACAGCCATGCCTCCGATTTGACGCAAGGTTTCGTCCGTGATCGGCGCGCGGCAATCGTCCGAACCCAGAGGCACAGTCATTGCCATTCCGCGCGCTATCTGCCGATCTATTGCCCCCTCGACTTCCTCGCGCGACACGGTACATACCTGGATTTCACAGGCATCCTCGTTATAAAAAATCACGGTGGCACGCTGGCGCTTTGTCATCTCAGAAACCTCTGCAGCTCTGGTAATTTTGAAATGCCGTCTGTTTGCACATGGCATAAGCACGGGGGTCTTGGGTCATCGCTCGTACGAAGTTGCATTGCTCCAAATCCAATTCGTACTCGGCAAAACAATTTGCCTCAGTTGTCCATCGTGCATCGTGTTGCGGTCCTGGTAGTGCTGACTTTACGGAACGCCCCTCACGCGGTATGCAGCTCGCTCAACCGGCATAGCAGAATCCCATAGCCGGTCAGATGCCCGAGGTACACGCTCGTAAACACGTCGGACGCGGGCAGGTCCTCGGTCAGTTGACGCAGGTCCTCCATATGCAGCGGCGGCGCGTCGAGCGACGGACGCTCGACGCGCAGGTCCGCCGCCCCGGCCAGTTGCCGGTGCGCGTTGACGAGCCGCGCGAGCCGCGCGAGAAACATTTCGCGCCACGCGGCGTCGAGCGCGGCGAACTGATCGTGAAACGTGTCCATCGTTTCAAGAAAATTGACCAGCGAATCGAAGGTCTCCTGATAGCTCGCGAACACCGGCAGCCGTGCCGCGTTGCGCTTCAGATGCGGCGACACCCACGCCTGCTCGAGGTCGGTCTTCAGCAACAGGTGCGCCTGCTTCAGGTTCGTGCTCAGCGTGCGCAGCCTGGAGGCCGCCGGCTTGATCTGCGCTTTGTCGAGCTGTCCCGCGGCCAGTTGCGCGACGACATCGGTGGCCTGTTCGTTGCCGTCGTTGACGAGCGTGTTCGCCCAGTAGCCGTGATCGGGCGGAAACGCGATCTGCTGGATGACGAAGCCGAGCAACATGCCGAGTACCACGCCAATCAGGCGCTGTTCGAGCAGCGGAAGATGTTCGCCGGTATAGAGCACGAGCGTGATCGGCACCGTGATGCTGGTCATCTGGAACAGCGACGGCCGCAGCGCGACGATGCTGAAGATCACGACCGGCAGCAGCGCCGCGCCCATCCACAGGTGCGGCGCGGTCAGCCAGATCAGCAGCGTGCCGATCGGCATCGCCACTACGTTCGAAAACACCCGCTTGTAGAAGTAGCTTCGAGCCGCCGAAATCGAGCTACCGAGCGCCAGCGTCAGCATCGTCGAACCGGCTAGCGGCACGGCCGCGTCGGGAAAGCCGAGCAGGTATGGGATGCCGAAACCGATCCACAGGCCGAGCGTCAGCTTCGTGTACTTGGCGGTTTCCGACAGAGAAAAGCGCGCGAGCGCGCGGCGCAACGGCGTGAGTGGCTGGTGCAGATACCTGTTCGACATGATTTTTATGCTGACCGATGACGTTGGGCCGGGCACCGTTGGGCCCGGCACGGCGCGGCGTTCGCGACATGCGCGCACGTGACCTTACCATCCGGCGCGGACGGCTTCGGGAATTCGCACGGCAGTAGGTTCGCGGAATGCTACTCGAGGCGCGCGGCGCGCGCAGTCCAACGCGGGTTTCAAGCGGCGGTTTCGGCGTCGCGCGCGCGTTCGTCGCCAGGCCCGGTTGTTGCGTGCGAAACGGCGACCGCGTTGGCGCGTTTCGCAGAATCCGCGTCGCATCGGGCGTAGCGGCCGACGGCAGGCGCACGGCTGGCTGTCGGGCTCTGTGCTGGGTTGGAGTTTTTACCTGTTTTGCACGCTTTTTTGCCAACTCACACGGCATCTGGGGGGGCCGTTTGAAGCACCGCCGGAGCGAGGCGGAAACGCAACGCTGCTATGTTGTCGGCCGTTCGCGACAGGATTACATTCATTGAGCATTGCGTGCAGCGGCAGCCTGCGAGCTCGGTTTACGCGCCGGCTCGTCAGCGCGCCAGCTTGTCTGCAAGAAGTGGCATACCCGGAGCGTATTGCGATGGCTACCGATCCCGACGATATCGACTTGCGTCATTCCACAACGGACGGCCGGTCCTCCTTCGAACCCGACGGCCCTGACGAATCGGGCGTGCCGCCCCCGCGCTTCGGCCGCCTCGCCCTGTGCCTCGCGGCGGCCGGCGCGCTGACCTTCGGTGTGATGGGCACCGTCGCCTACGGCGTCTGGTTCAACCAGGATCAGCAGACGTACGCGGATGCCATTGCGGGCGCGCGCCAGGCGCTCGGCTCATCGGCATCGGCCCGGGTGCCGACGGTGGCCGTCGCGCACGCGTCGGAGGAGGCCGCCGCGCCGTTTGCCATGCCGTTTGCCATGCCGTCAGCCAGGCAGCCCGCCGCGCCAGAGGTCGCGCTCGCAGCGGCCGGCGCGAACGGCGGCTTCGAGGACACCAACCCGGCCGTGTGGTCCGGGCAGATCCGCCCGAGTACGCCTGACCCGAATCTCACCGCCACGCTGGCCGATACGCCGGTCGATACCTCGGCGGATATGTCGGCAGATATGTCGGCAGATATGTCGGCCACCCCACCCACAGCCCCCATTGTTCCCACGCCGCCGCCGGGCTACCCGCGGCACGTCGCCAATGCCGCCAATTCCACCGCGAAGCCCGCGGCCGGTCACGACGCGAAAGAAGCACGGCTCGCCCAGCAGGAGCGGCGGGCGTCGTCGCAGCACAAGGGCGGTCTGTTTGCGCGGATCGGACAGTTCTTTCGACGCGTGAGCTATCGTCAACATGACAACGGCCGACGGCAACAAGATCCCTACTCCCATCCCTGAGCACGCGGTCGTCGGGCCAGCGGGGCGAGCAGGGCTACGCGGCGCCGCACGCGCGCGCGTGCCGGTGTGGCGCTTCCGGCCGGGGCCCGCGAGCGTCGGCGTGGCCGCGCTGTTGTGTCTGCTGTTCGGCCTGCTGTATGTGGCGATGCAGATCCGCACGGTGTTTTCCGATCAGTTGAAGCAGGAGTACGCGGGCCTCGTGCTCGAAGCCGCCGGGCGCGTCGACAGCGCGCGCGAACAGTTGGCCGCGTGGCAGCGTATGGCCGACACCCCGGCGAGTCACGACGCGTCGTTCGTGCCGGCCTATGACGCGGCGCGCGCCGAACTCGCGCGGCGTTTCGCGGCGCTCGCGGCGCTCGTCAACGCGAGTCCGTCGCCGGCGCCGCCCATTCCGTTGATGTCACCGACACAGGCGACGCCCGAAGCCGTCGCGGCGGCGCTCGGCAGCGTGTCGGCCTACTGGCGCGCACAACGCGACGCGTCGAGCGCCGACGTGCGGCTGCGCGTCGCGCACGTCGCGCGCACGCTGATCGCGCTCGCCGCGCTGCTGTTCTGCATGCTGATCACGGCGCTCGGCATGTACGCGAAGCGCACCCGCCAGCTCGCGGGGCAGTCGCACGAGTTCGAGCTGGCGTCGCTGCACGATTCGCTGACGGGCCTGTCGAACCGCCGCAAGCTGCTGGCCGCGCTCGACTCTGCCGCCAGGCACGCGCGGACCGTGGCCGTCGAGCAGCGCCTCGCGGTGCTGTATATCGACCTCGATGGCTTCAAGCAGGTCAACGATTCGTTCGGGCATCGCACCGGCGACGAATTCCTCGCCGCGGTATCCGCCCGGTTTCGCGCGTCGGTGCGCAAAGGCGATCTGGTCGCGCGCATCGGCGGCGACGAGTTCGCGGTGCTGGTGCGCACCTTCGCGGGCGATGACGAGCTCGCCGAGATCGCGCGCCGGCTGATGGCCTGCGTGGTCGACACCGACCAACAGATGGGAATCGGCGGCGTGCGCGCGAGCGTGGGCATTGCGAGTTATCCCGACGACGTCGACGATCACCGCCGTCTGGTCGCCGCCGCCGATGCCGCGATGTATCAGGTCAAGCGCGACGGCAAGAACGGCTTCGCGTTCGCGGCGCAGACGGGCAGGGAAGCGACGTTGTGAACCGCCTGACCGTCACTGGCCTTCGTTGCGCCACTCCGTCAGCTTTTCGCGCTCGTTGAGTTCGATGAACGCCGGCCGTGCGCGCAGCCTGCGGATATAGCTCGCGAGATGCGGCCAGCCCACCGTCGCGGGGTGGGGCATGTTGCGGGTCCAGCGCATCAGCACGAGCGCGAGCAGATCGGCGGTGCTGAGCTTGCCGCCCGCGAGGTATGCGTGGCCGTCGGCGAAATGCCTGTCGAGCCGCGCACACGCTTGTTCGATGCGGCGTTGCGCGAGCGCACGCACCGCCTCGGCGCCCGCGGGGTCGCCGTCGCTGCCGGCGTAGAACCAGTCGCGCATCGCGGGCAGCAGCGTATTCGCGAGGTAGATCATCCATTCGAGCCATTCCGCGCGTGCGGCCGAGCCGGGCGTGGGCGCGAGGTCGGCCTCGGCGTGGCGCTCGGCGAGCAGCATCAGCAGCGCGGCCGATTCATGCCGCGGCACGCCATCGACGACCAGCGTGGGCACGCGCCCGGCCGGATTCAGACGCAGATACTCGGGATCGTGCTGCTGGCCCGCGTCGATATCGACGAGGCGCGCTTCGAACGGCACGCCCATTTCGAGCAGCATCCAGTGCACGGGCATGCTGGCCGCGCCGGGCGAGTAGTAGAGAACGTAGGACATTCGGGGCTCCGTGGATCGTTGAGAGCGCGGTCGAGCCGTGAACAGAAAGAATCAGGGGCTGTCGCCGAAACGAACAGCCCCTTCAGATGCGTCAGGCGCCAGCGTACGCAAATGCGGGCGCTCGAAACAGCAAGCCTCGAATCACGCCCGCGGCCAGGTCTTTCAATGCGCCGACGCGTGCTTCTCCTGCTCGGCTGCGCTCGGCTGCGTCACCGCGCTGACGATCACGAACACGATCACGTTGACCGCGAGCGCAAGGAAGCCGATGTTGACGTCCTTCAGCGCATCGGGCAGGAACGGCATCAGTTGACCGACGCTCCAGTGCAGCGTCGTGGTCAGTGTTACCACCGCGACACCCGCGACGATGCCGCAGAACGCGCCTTGCCTCGTCGCGCGGTTGTGCGGGAACAGGCTGCAGAGCACGGCCGGGAACAATTGCGTGACGAAGCTGTAGCCCATCAGCAGCAGTGCGACGATGGTTTCGCCGCCGTTCAGCGTGAAGGCGACCGCGACCAGCGCCACGACCGGTACGAGGAAGCGCGCGATCACCGCGACCGACGCATCCGACGCGTTGCGGTTCACCATGCCGCGATACACGTCGTTGGCGAGCAGCGTCGACGCCGAGGTCAGGATCATCGAGCCCGGCACCAGCGCGGTCAGGATACCGGCCGCGCCGATCACGCCGACGAACCACGGATCGAACGTCTGCAGCGACAGGCGGAACAACGACAGGTCGATGTCGGCGCCCTTCAGGCCCGGCACGCGCAGCGTCGCCGCGAAGCCGACGAAGAACACGAACAGCAGGATCAGCTGATAGAGCGGCAGAATCGCGGCATTGCGGCGGAAGATTCGCTCGTCCTTCGCCGTGAAGATCGAACCGAACGTGTGCGGCCACATGAAGAAGCCGAGCGCGGTCAGCAGCACCGTCGACTGGAACCACACGACGCTCGAACCCCGCGCCGGGAAGGTCAGGAAGCCGGGACGGGCGGCGTCGATCGTACGGAACATCGCGCCGATGCCGCCGTAGTAATGCAGCGGCAGATAGATGCCGAGGAACAGCACGATCGCGAGAATCAGCAGATCCTTGGCCACCGAGTTCCAGGCGGAGCCGCGCACGCCCGACACGATCACGTAAGAGGTCACGACGATCGCGCCGATCCAGATCGCCGCCGTCGACGAGATCGCACCGTACGACGCGGTCGAGACGATGATGCCGAGGCCCTTCAATTGCAGCACCAGGTACGGGATCAGCGCGGCCACGCCGACCAGCGCGACCAGCGTGCCGAGCGCCGGGCTCTCGTATTTGCGCGCCAGGAAGTGCGGCTGCGAGACCAGGCGGTGCGTCTTCGCGTAGCGCCAGATCGGCGGCAGCATCCAGTACGACAGGATGTACGCGAGCGTGCCGTACGCGAGGATGTAGTAGACCGGCGCCCCCTTGCCGTACGCGAAGCCGCTGCCGCCGAGGAACGTGAAGGTCGTATAGATTTCGCCGGCCATCAGCAGGAACACGAACGCGGTGCCGAAGCTGCGGCCGCCCACGCTCCACTGCTCGAGGCTCATGTCGTGGCCGCGCCTTGCGCGCACGCCGAGGAACAGCGCGAATAGCGTAACGGCGGCGATGATGACGAGTGCGCTCATGGGCGAACCTCCTCGCCATCGGCGGCGACGTGTCGGTTGGACGGATCGAGGTTGTAGATGATCGCCATGATGATCGCGCTCAACACCACCCACATGACGATCCAGGCCAGCACGAACGGCATGCCGAGCACGAGCGGCTCGACGCGATTGACAAACGAAATGCCGACCAGGATGCCGACGAACGGCAACGCGGCAAGTACACGAAGCAGCATGTGGACAACTCCTCGAACCAGTAGGTATGTGTCGTTGAAATTCCGGCTTCGCTGAGGACTGTATGCCGGATACTTCGGTCCCGTAAAGCAGGCCAAAATAAATGTCGGAGTTTCGACCGCTGCAATTGCATCTTTCCAGCCCGGATTGCTGCAGTGCAAAGCGGGACGCGCCGTGGCGCGCAAGGCGTCGCGCGGCCTTTTTGCAGGCCGACTGGCGCGCCGCGATATGATCTGCGAGCATTGCAGCATTTTCCGGACCGCGCGATTCCAGCCGGGTTCATGACCGGCGGCGCGCCCAGGCGCGAACCCGCGCGAGCACACGCAGACAAGCAGGCACACGGACACCCACATGGTCGAAAGTCTGATCTCGGACATCATGTTTGGCTTTATCGGCTTAATCAGCATCATCAATCCGTTCAGCGGCGCGTTCGTGTTTCTGGACCGGACCGCGTCGTTGACCCTCGACGAGCGCACCCTACTCGCCCGCAAGATCGCGATCAACGCCGCCGTTGTGCTGCTGGTGGCATTCTTCATCGGCACGCCGATCCTGCATTTCTTTGGTATCTCGATGGAGGCGCTGCGCATCGGCGGCGGGCTCGCGCTTGCCGTGGGCGGCTGGCAAATGCTCAATGCGCCGGACACGCCGGCGGTCGAGCAGACGGAAGTCAAGCGCGTCGACGCCGAAACCGCGAAATCGCGCGCGTTCTTTCCTCTGACCGTGCCGCTGACCACTGGGCCCGGCTCGATCGCGACCGCGATCGCGCTGTCGGCGAATCGCACGCACAAGCTGTCGGCGTTCGTCATGTCGGGCATCGCGTCGGTCGCCATCACGTTCGCGGTGGCCGTCTGCGTGTATCTGATCTACAGCCGCGCGACGATCCTCGCGCGCTATCTCGGCGTCGAGGGCACCAAGGTCGCGTTGCGGGTGTCGGCGTTCCTGCTGCTATGCATCGGCGTGCAGATCATTCTGACCGGCGTATCCGAATTCCTGATTCCGATCGCGACGATGCGCCCGCCGGCGGGCTAGCGCCGCATGCCGGCGCCATGCACGCTGTGGCGGCGGCGCCGCGGGTGGATCGCCTTCGGGTGGTTCGTGCGGAACGTCGACCGGATCGTCCGGGATCGGATCGGGGTCGATCTTCGGCGGCGGCGTGTTCGGCGCGATGTCGGGGTCGACTTCGGGCGGCATCGGCGCATGCGGATGCAGCGGCAGCGGCTGGTCGAATGTGCCGATTGCACTGGGCGCTTGCCGGCTCGTATCAGGTAAATCCATCAGTCCTCTCCTGGTCTTCGTTCAGACGCGCAATGCTCGTGCCGCATGCCGACGGATGTCGCTCGCATGGAACGCCAATTGCTGGAACCCGGCACGCGCGCCGCATCGCGATGACCGCGCGCGCCCGGCTCACATTGGACATCGCCCACGCAAAGCACAGGACGAGGAGCGCATATGGCGCGACACAAGGCCGACGTTGCCGACGACGACTTCGAGATTTTCGCCAGCTATCACGGAACAGGCGACGGCCGATACATAGGTGGACTGAAGGTTGTGAGGAAAGCGGACCGGCGGATTCTGTTCCCGTTCGAGGGCGCACCGCAGATCGGCCCCTATGCGACCGCCGACGAAGCACGCCGCGCCGCGATTGCGTACGGCCGCAAGCTCGTCGCGGCCGATCGTGCCGCGCCCGAAGGCTGAGCGGGCGCAGCCGGTTCGGCAGTGCTTGCGTGCGAGGCGCAGAGCCATCAAGGCAGACCGCCGAGCGACGGCGAAATCGTGCTGCCGCGCGCGGGATCGCCCGGATGTTCGTCGGGCAGGGTAGGGCGCGCCGACAGCGGCGGATGATCGCGATAGCAGGTGTCGACCGAACCGTCGACGAGGCAGTTCTGGAACGCATCGGCGTCGCTCTTTTGCGCGAACGTGTACAGCGTGCGCTCGACCTGCACCTCGGTATCGGATACGCGAATTGTCGTAATGCTCATGAGGTTCTCCTTCGGGGGCGCTTTTTTACAAAGCGAACGTGCCGCCCTACTGCCTTCGAGATCGCAATGGCCGTGCCTGTTGCGCTGCGCGCGGACTTCTCCGGCAAGGCTCGAATGTTGCTGCATGAACCAGGTGCCCGTTCGAGATGGCGCGTAACGACGCGAATCGACGGCAGAGCAAACGAGGAGGGCGCGATGCAAGATCCCCAATCGACCGACACCCCGCAGCAGAGCGCGACGCCGGGCGGCGAGCAGTCCGCGAGGCCAGATAACCGCGCCGCGCCCACGCTGTCCGACGAAGTCAAAGCCCGCAACAAGCCGAGCGGCACGCACTACGTCGAGCCGAGTCCGCTCGGCATCGAACCGGTCGTGCAGACCGGCGTGGACAAAGCGACCAATCCGCCACGGTCGAGCGAGCGGCCGCGCCAGGGCGCCGAAGTGCCGCTCGGCACCGGCGAGCACGCGGAGCCGCCGGGGGGCGGCGGGCGCGAGTCGCATCACAAGCAGCCGGGCGAGCAATGACGCGGCGCGTTGCGTGCCAGCCGTGCATCCAATCCGTCAACACCCAACCGGAGAAAGCGCATGCAACCGGACAATCCAACCCCATCGATGAACCCCGGCGACGAAGCGCCGCCCAACACGCCGGGCGCTGGCGAAGACCTGTGCGGCGCCTGCCACGGCACGGGCAAGGTCGAGGGCGCTCGCTGCGCGGTGTGCGGCGGCACGGGCAAGGTGCTGCAGGGCATCGGCGGAGGCTAGCCGGCTGCTCGTCCGCAGGTTCGCGGCAACCGCATCACAAGCCAGGAGCAACCATGTTCAACGAGTCCAGGCACGGCTTCGACGCCGCGCAGACCGAATACGAAGCGTTCATGCTGGAGCCGCACGACTGGGTGCCGAACAACAGCAAGCTGCCGGTCGTGCTGTACCGGCGCGCGCTGTCGCCCGGCAGCGGCAATCTGCCCGCCGCGTTCGAAATCCTCTTCGAGCGCAATGCATGGCCCGCGCAGTGGCGCAACAGCATCTTCGACTTCCATCACTTTCACGCGACCGCGCACGAGGTGCTCGGCGTGACAGACGCGAGCGCCGAGGTGATCGTCGGCGGGCCGGGCGGACGCGTGGTGACGCTGCACGCGGGCGACGTGCTGCTGCTGCCGGCCGGCACCGGCCATTGTCTGCAATCGTTCGAGCGGCATTTTCAGGTGGTGGCGGGCTATCCGTTAGGGCAGCAATGGGACATTCGCCGCGAAGCGCTGACGCCGCAGGAACTCACCGAGATGCTGGCGTTGCCGTTTCCGCCGCTCGATCCGATCGACGGCAAGCATGGTCCCGTCATCGAGTTTTGGCTGCAGTCGGCCTGAACTTCGTCGTTTGCGAAGCAACCGACCTGCCGCGGCGTGGCGTGCAGGGTTGCGCGGTTAGGCGCATCATCTGTGGGCTTTGCCGCGATTTTCCCGCGCGCTTTCGGCGCTGACGCTGGCACGTGGGCGGTTCACGTGCGGCTTCGCGTCCTTATCGACATGCCCGGACGCGCGCGATTCCATGTCGACACGATGCGCCGATCCGTCCGCGCGCTCCGCGGCGCGCGTCGGCCGTCTTGCGAATTGCCGAACAAGGAGCGTCCCATGCAAAACGATTCCGCCCTCGATCAGTTGTGCATCAACACGATCCGCACGCTGTCGATGGACGCCGTGCAGAAAGCCAATTCCGGCCACCCCGGCACGCCGATGGCGCTCGCGCCGGTCGCCTATCACCTGTGGCAACACCACCTGCGTTACGACCCTGACGAGCCGCTGTGGCCGAATCGCGACCGCTTCGTGCTGTCGGCCGGGCATGCGTCGATGCTGCTGTATTCGCTGCTGCATCTGGCCAACGTGAAAGCCGTCGACGAACACGGCAAGCCGACCGGCGCGCCGGCCGTGTCGCTCGACGACATCGAGCATTTCCGCCAGATCGACAGCAATACGCCGGGCCACCCCGAGTACCGGATGACGACCGGCGTCGAGACCACCACGGGACCGCTTGGGCAAGGGCTCGGCAATAGCGTCGGCATGGCGATGGCCGCGCGCTGGTACGAGAGCCGCTTCAATCGCGCGGACGCGCCGCTGTTCGACTACCGCGTGTACGCGATTTGCGGCGACGGCGACATGATGGAAGGCATCTCGCACGAAGCGGCCTCGCTCGCGGGGCATCTGAAGCTGTCGAACCTGATCTGGATTTACGACAGCAACCGCGTGACGATCGAAGGCCATACGGACCTCGCGTATAGCGACGATGTGGCAAGCCGCTTTCACGGCTACAACTGGCACACGCTGCACGTCGGCGATGCGAACGACACCGCCGCGCTGGAAAAGGCGCTGGTCGAAGCGAAGAGCGTGACCGACCGGCCGTCGCTGATCGTGGTCCACAGCATCATCGGTTGGGGGGCGCCGAACAAGCAGGACACCGCGTCCGCGCATGGCGAAGCGCTCGGCGTCGAGGAAGTCGCGCTCGCCAAGAAGTTCTACGGCTGGCCCGAGGACAAGTTCTTCTACGTGCCCGAGGGCGTGCACGAGCGCTTCGCGCAGGGCATCGGCGCGCGCGGCAAGGCGGCGCGCGAACAATGGCAGGCGAAGTTCGACAGCTACAAAAAGCAGTATGCGGAGCTCGCGCGCGAATTCGCGCAGATCGAGGCGCACGAATTGCCGCAGGGCTGGGACAGCGACATCCCGAGCTTCAACGCGGACCCGAAGGGCATCGCGACACGCGAATCGTCGGGCAAGGTGCTCAATGCGATTGCCGCGCGCGTGCCGTGGATGATCGGCGGCGCGGCGGACCTGTCGCCGTCGACGAAAACCAACCTGAAGTTCGAAGGCGCCGGCAGCTTCCAGGCGAATAACTATGCCGGCCGCAATCTGCACTTCGGCATTCGCGAGCATGCGATGGGCGCGGTGGTCAACGGTCTTGCGCTATCGAATCTGCGCGCGTACGGCTCGACGTTCCTGATCTTCAGCGACTACATGAAGCCGCCGATCCGCCTGTCCGCGATCATGGAAGTGCCGGCCATCTTTGTGTTCACGCACGATTCGATCGGCCTCGGCGAAGACGGTCCGACACATCAGCCGATCGAGCAGCTCGCGTCGTTGCGCGGCGTGCCCGGCCTAACGGTGCTGCGTCCCGGCGACGCGAACGAAGCGGCCGAGGCATGGCGTGTCGCGCTGACGCAGCCGCATCGGCCGGCGTGCATCGTCTTGTCGCGCCAGCCGCTGCCGACGCTCGACCGGAGCCGCTATGCGCCCGCGAGCGGCGTCAGGCACGGTGCGTATGTGCTCGCCGACGCCCCCGCTGGCAAGAAGCCCGAGGTGATCCTGATGGCGACCGGCAGCGAGCTGTCGATCTGCGCCGACGTGTACGAGAAGCTGAAGAGCGAGGGCATCGCGGCGCGCGTCGTGTCGATGCCGTCGTGGGACATCTTCGAGCGCGAGGACGGCGCGTATCAGGAGTCGGTGCTGCCCGCGGACGTCGAGGCGCGCGTCGCCGTCGAGCAGGCTGCGTCGCTCGGCTGGGATCGGTATACAGGACGGCTCGGTGCGCAGGTCGTCATGCATACGTTCGGCGCGTCGGCGCCGATCGCGGATCTGAAGAAGAAATTCGGTTTCACGCCGGAAGTCGTGTATCAGGCGGCGAAGCAGCAGATCGAGCGGGTGAAGAAGGGGAAGGGCACTTGAGCGTGCGGCGCTCGACGACGTCGTGAACGCTTGATGCGAAAAGCGGTGGGCCGGCGGAATCTATCCGTTTCGATCAGGCGTGCGGCCACGGTTTGCGGCCGCTTGCCGGCCTACTCGGTCGCGAGGCCGGATGCCTCGCCGCGCCATGAAAGGAGACTTCAAATGGCCGAGATCAATAAGGAAGACGTTGTTGCGGTGCTGAACCGGATTCTCGAATCCGAGTTGGCCGGCGTCGTCCGATATACGCACTATTCGTTCCTTGTTTTCGGATTCGGACGCATTCCGATCAGGTCGTGGCTGCGAGCGCAGGCCGATGAATCGTTGTTGCACGCACAGCAGGCTGGCGAATGGATCACGACTCTGGGTGCCTATCCGTCGCTTGCGATCGGTCCTCTGCTCGACTCGCACACCTTCGATATCTCTTCGATCCTCCGCGAGTCGTTGCAAGCCGAGAATCTTGCGTTGCAGTTGTATCGCGACCTGCTGGCGCTCGTCGAGGACCGCTCGGTTGCACTCGAGGAGTTCGCCCGTCAGATGATCCACGTCGAGGAGATGCACGCGGGCGAAGTCGACAAGATGCTGCGCCGCCCTGGGGAAATGACGACGTCGGAGGACAGCTAGTGCTGATGCCGATGATGGATATCGGGGAAATGCGCGTGCGAATGTGTAATAGGCAGATGCACGTGAAGGTGCGTGTGCGGCTCTTCACCGGCATAAGGAAACTCATGCGCGTGCTGATGGTGCTCGTCATGGCGATGCCGGTGCGTGTGTTGAAGAAACTCATGGCTGTGCTCATGCTCATGCCGCTCGCGCACATGTAGCCAGATACCCAGCGCCATCAGGGCGGCGGCAATCCAGAAAGACAGATTGGGTAGCGCGGGCCATATGATCAGCGAAAGAATGACACCGAAAAGCGGCGCAACGGAAAAGTACGCGCCTGTACGCGCCGTACCGAGATGGCGAAGTGCAACAACGAACAGCACGAGGCTGACGCCGTAACCGCCAAGCCCGGTCAGCATCGCTGCCGCCATGGTTCCTGCTGACGGAAGCGAAGCGCCCGCCGCGATCGCAATGCCGAGATTCACGGGACCGGCCACCATCCCTTTGAGACACGCGATCACCATCGGGTCGTTCGCCGAGACATTGCGCGTCAGGTTGTTGTCGATTGCCCAGCACAGACACGCGCCGACGATCAGTAACGCACCCACCGGCACGCCTGACTGTCCCGGATGCCACGACAGAAGTACGCCGCCCGCAACGATCGCCACCATCCCGAGAAAAACCTGAATGTCGACATTTTCCTGGAAGACCACCCAGGCAATCACTGCGGTCAACACACCCTCAAGGTTGAGCAATAACGAACTCGTTGCCGCTGGAGTGGTGGACAGGCCCAGCATCAGCAATGCGGGGCCGGCGACGCCACCCATCGCTATCGCCCCGATCAGCCAAGGCGACTCGCCTTTGGTGATGCGGTGGTCCGCGGCGGACTGAAGCCCGCGCGATCGAAAGGCACGCCACGCGATGCCGACGCCAAGCCCCAGGCCGCTACCGAGATAAAACAGTCCTGCGAGCATGAAGGGGCTGACTGAGCCGAGCAGCGCCTTGGCCAACGGTGTCGCGGCGCCGAACAGCGCCGCGGCGATTAAGGCGGTGAATATCGCGCCGTATACTGATCTCACCACTCCAACCTCTTGTCCGCAGCAGAAGGGACAGTTTCCAAGGTACATCGGTCGTTCAACACCGCCTGGACGAAATGATAGGGGCATACGTCGACGCACTTCGCACATGTTCGGAGCATCGAACTGTCGGCACGCCGCAGACATTTCGCCGCGAGGCTGTCCGTGCGCCACCACCACTCGCGAATCGCCTTCATGCCCGCGGCTGCCGCGCAAACCGATTCGATCGCGCAAAGCCGTGTGCCGCCCGGGGCGCGGCACACGGCGCGAACATGGCACACCCTGTGCGCTAGAGACCGTGGGTCCGCAACACTCTGCAGTTCAAGGATCTGCGGCCTCGTTCGATATGCTAAGCTGTCAGGCAGTACTCCGCACAAACGTAGCGCACGATCGATGCTTTTCTCGGATGTATAAAGAGGAGAAGCGACCATGAAAATCCTATGGGTCGACGACCACGAAATTCTTTGCGTTGCTCTTTCCGAATATGTCCAAACACACGCGTCGGAGCTGAGCGCAGCCCCCATCGACATCACGCCCGTCTTTACGCTTGCCAGCGCGCTTGAAGAAGTCAACAAGACACCGCCCCCGGACCTGGTATTCCTGGATCTTAATCTGGATGGTGAGAATCGTGGCGCCGCGACGCTTGAGCATTTTCAGGCCGGAAATCCATCCAATGTTCCCGTGGTCATCTGCACAGGACTTGCTCCTGGAAACGATCATGAAGTTGAAATTTTGCGAATGTGCATGCGTGACTACGCCGCTCGAGGAATCCTGTTGAAAGGAGGCGCGCACAAAAAAATGTTCATTGGACTGAGCAGGATCTTAGGAGGTGAACTCTGGATTCCGGAAGAAGTCTTGCTCCGCTTTGCATGCTCGACACAAGCGCCCTCAGCTAGCCGGAATCAGCATCATCTTGGGCTTTCTCCGCGAGAGTGGGATTTGGCGCGTTGCATTGCACGTGGCCTCTCAGGTAAACAGATCGCAAGAGAGCTTGGCGTCTCCGAGGGACATGTCAGACAGGTTTCTTGTGTTATTTACGACAAACTTCAAGTCAGAAACCGCGTTGAAGCTGCACTTCGAGTCAATGCCGAACTTACCCTTGGAACGGGGGCAGCAGATACGCGACTGTCGTGAAGATCTCTGCTAACGCTCTTCATGTTTCCCTGCCATCACTTTTAACCGCCTTCGGTCGACGTTTTTGGCTTATGTTCTGCAAGTGTGGTCAATAACGTTCGTTCCGAAACCGGTTTCGACAAAAGCCTGATGCCACTGACGGCTACTTTTTTGAGCACAGCTGACGAGGTGTCGCCCGACCACAGGATCGCAGGGATCGAAGCGTCGGTAGCAGCGCGGACCGCCGTAATCGCCGCAATGCCGTCCTCGTTTTCCAGCCGGTAGTCGGAGAGGATGAAGTGCGGACCGCTTGCCAAAGCCTCAATGCGCAACTGCGCGATGACGTCGGATGACGATTCCCCCGCCACGACGTAGCAGCCATGCTCGATCAGGCGCATCGATATTTCTATTCTTAAGTCGCTGTTGTCCTCGATGATCGCCACGACCATATTGGTCAGGTCCGGGTCGCCGTCTTCAACCGTTTGAACCTCGCGCAACTCCGGCGGTATGAGTCCCATGAACGGGACCGTAACCGAAAAACGCGATCCCCGTGCTGGTGTCGAGTCCACGTCCAGTTTGTGACCAAGAAGGTTCGCGAGACCCTGGACAATGGACAGACCCAGGCCGAACCCTTTTTCACGATTCCTCTCGGGATTATCGACCTGTACATAGCTTTTGAAGATATCCGCCTGTCGACCTTCAGGGATACCGATCCCGTTGTCCCAGACGCTTATCTTTATGCGGCTGCCTCGCCTCTGGCAACTCACCAGAACATGTCCCTTCTTGCCTCCCTGTTCGGAAGGCGTGTAACGGAGCCCATTGAGCACCATATTCCGGACGATCCTGTCCAACGCATGTCGATCCGTACGGACCAGATAGGGGCGACTATGGAGTCTTAACGTCAGCCCCTTTGCCTCAGCCAGCGGCTGCATATCCACGACTATGCCGCGTAAAAGGGAAGGCAGCGCCACCTCCTGAATTTCTACATTCCAGGTGCCGGACTCGAGGCGGCAGATATCCAGTGCCCCGTTAATCATCCCTTCCATCGCATCCACTTGCCTTTGCGCAATCGAGACGCCTTCGACCAGATCGGTCGATTTAACGCTCCGCTCGATGAAATTTAACTTCAGGCCGAGCGTGGTGAGCGGTTGACGCAGGTCATGGCTTATCGCAGCGATAAGCAGGTTCTTCTCCGCCGTTGCCGCTACAGCCTGAGATCGCGCCTCCTCGAGAATAATCTCTTTAACATATGCGCGCTTCTGAGTGTAAAAAATGAACCACGCGAGGAAACAATAGCCAATTAGTTGAGCCGTATAAAAGCCCAGCATTGCTGGCCGGTAAATAAAAAGAGGTGGTCCCAAGCTGAATCCGAACGGGATAGCGCCGAGCACGAATGAACCTAAATTCGCACGAAGACTCGGTGCGAGCAGCAGCAAGGTAAATGTGTGGCTGATTAGCGTGTACTCAAGGAAGCCGGAACTGGCCAATTTGACGTAGGGAGCATGGCCCGAGAAATCGGGTGGAGTTAGCCCAAAGCTACCTGCCGCCCACCAGAACGATGTCAGTGTGACGACTGCAGCCCATGTCCAGTGCATCTGCTCGACCGCGTCGACGCTGGCGTGCTTCGGGAGCGCCATGGTCTTTTTCAGCAAGTATGCTGCCATGGGAGTGGCTATCCCCCACAGTCCCAGGACCCAGACGACACGGAACCAACGGTAGCTATCCGACGTTTTGATCCACGATCCATATACGCACAACAGCGAGGCTCCGACCGACACTAGCACGGTCCAACATACCGCTCGACGGGACAGCGATTTCAATAACTCACGTTTGACATAGAGATTCTGCTCGGTACTGAGTGCCGCACCCGGTCCCAGAAAAGGATTCACAAGTTCAGCGAATACGCGGCGCTCGATTGTGTGAGCCGTTTCGCCCGCGCACAGTGACGTGCTGGCCCCGGGCTTTTCGCCCGCGTCGGAATCACGTGGTGTTCGAGTACAGGACGCCATAACAGGCCTCCGAGAATCAGGTGCAGCTACGCTCCGTTGTGCCAGCTTTGTGTTCCCCTGCCATCTCTTTCACCCGCCTTCGGTCAATGTTTTTGGCTTATGTTCTGCAAGTATGGTCAATAAGGTCTGGTTAGAATCCGGTCCCGACAAAAGCTTGATGCCACTGACGGCTACTTTTTTGAGCACAGCTGACGAGGTGTCCCCCGACCACAGGATCGCAGGGATCGAGGCGTCGGTAGCAGCGCGGACCGCCGTAATCGCCGCAATGCCGTCCTCGTTTTCCAGCCGGTAGTCAGAGAGGATGAAGTGCGGACCGCTTGCCAAAGCCTCAATGCGCAACTGCTCGATGACGTCGGATGACGATTCCCCCGCCACGACGTAGCAGCCATGCTCGATCAGGCGCATCGATATTTCGATTCTTAAGTCGCTGTTGTCCTCGATGATCGCCACGACCATATTGGTCAGGTCCGGGTCGCCGTCTTCAACCGTTTGAACCTCGCGCAACTCCGGCGGTATGAGTCCCATGAACGGGACCGTAACCGAAAAACGCGATCCCCGTCCTGGTGTCGAGTCCACGTCCAGTTTGTGACCAAGAAGGCTCGCGAGCCCCTGGACAATGGACAGACCCAGGCCGAACCCTTTTTCACGATTCCTCTCGGGATTATCGACCTGTACATAGCTTTTGAAGATATCCGCCTGTCGACCTTCCGGGATACCGATCCCGTTGTCCCAGACGCTTATCTTTATGCCGCTGCCTCGCCTCTGGCAACTCACCAGAACATGTCCCTTCTTGCCTCCCTGTTCGGAAGGCGTGTAACGGACCGCATTGATCACCATATTCCGGACGATCCTGTCCAACGCATGTCGATCCGTACGGACCAGATAGGGGCGACTACGGAGTCTTAACTTCAGCCCCTTTGCCTCAGCCAGCGGTTGCATATCCACGACTATGCCGCGTAAAAGGGAAGGCAGCGCCACCTCCTGAATTTCTACATTCCAGGTGCCGGACTCGAGGCGGCAGATATCCAGTGCCCCGTTAATCATCCCTTCCATTGCATCCACTTGCCTTTGCGCAATCGAGACGTCTTCAACCAGATTGGTCGATTTAACGCCCCGCTCGATGAAATCTAACTTCAGGCCGAGCGTGGTGAGCGGTTGACGCAGGTCATGGCTTATTGCGGCGATAAATTGGTTCTTCTCCGCCGTTGCCGCTACAGCCTGAGATCGCGCCTCCTCGAGAACAACCTCTTTTACACATGTGCGTTGCTGATCGTTGCAAATGAACCATGCGACGACACAATAGCCAATTATTTGAGCCGTATACCAGTCAAACATTCCTGGCCGGTTAATAAAGAACAGTGGTGCCATGTTAAATCCGAATGGGATAGTGCCAATCACGAGTGCACCTAAAGCCGCACGAAGACTGGGTGCGAGCAGCAGCAACGTAAATGCCTGGCAGATCATCGTCAGTTCCAGAAAGCCATACCGGCCGAATCTAAAGTAATAACCATGGAGGACCACGAATTTGGGTGGGATGAGCCCAAAGCTGGCCGCCGCCCACCAGAAAGATGTCAGCATGATCAATGCAGCCCATGCCCAGTGCATCTGCTCGACCGCGTTGACGCTGGCGTGCTTCGGGAGCGTCATGGTCTTTTTCAGCAAGTATGCTGCCAAAGGAGCGGCTATCCCCCACAGTCCCAGGATCCAGACGACACGGAACAAGGGATAAATATCCGATGTTTGGATCCACGATCCAAATACGAACCAGAACGGGCTTCCGACCAGCAGTAGCGCGATCCAATATACCGATCGGCGGGACAGCGATTGCAATAACTCGCGTTTGACGAGGAGATTCTGCTCAGTACTGAGTGCTGCAACCGGTCCCACAAAAAGATTCATAAATTCAGCGAATCTGCGGCGCTCGATTGTGTGAGCCGTTTCGCCCGTGCACAGTGATGTTCTGGCCCCGGGCTTTTCGCCCGCGTCGGAATCACGTGGTGTTCGAGTACAGGACGCCATAACAGGCCTCCGGGCATCAGGTGCAGCTACACGCCATTGTGCTAGCGGTCCCCCAGCAAGTCGATGGACAAGTGTTCTGTTTTTTGCCGAACAAAAGTTCGTGATCCACGCAGGTGGTCCCTAACGGAGATTTGTGCCCGCTGTGAAGAGCGTTGGGCGCAGGACCGTCAAAGCTGCTGAACGAGGGTAAGTATGAGGCTGATCTCTCGCGCTGCGCAGTACCAGTAACTCGCGGTTGTCCTGATCAAGCACGGCTCGCCAATTGCGATATTGGGTGCTCGCTCCGTGTGTGCCGCGTCGAACTGCATCCGTAACCAGGCGTGCGCCGTACTCTCAAGAAATCACTCTAACGAATAATCGTAAAGCGACACCGAACATTTATTCTCCCAAAAAGGAGCTTTTAATGCCGAACATCAAATTATCGACGTAACTACAACTGACACGATTACACGGCGCAATAATGCAACATAATTCGATACAAGGAGGGCGTCAATCACCGCACAATGGCCCGCGTTCTTCTCTTGTCGAATGCCCCCATATCAACCACAACTTCCAGTTTGTCTGCAGAACTGGCTGCAGTGTGCTATTCGGTTTCCCGATTGTTAAGTTAGCCATGAATCAAGGAGCTCCACGATGAAAACCCTTGCATGCCTTGTCCTCGCCAGCTGTGCGCTTGCCAGCCCAGTCGTCAGCTTCGCTCAGAGCACCGCGCCCGTCACCCGTGCGCAGGTGCGCGCGGAACTGATCCTTCTCGAGCAGGCCGGCTATCACATGGGCGACGGCGACCATACGAAGTATCCCGAGCAAATTCAGGCTGCTGAAGCGAAGATCGCTGCACAGGACAGCCAGCAGGCGGGCAACAGTGACGTTGGCGGTACGACGACCAACGGCACCGCAGCTTCCGGCAGTGTCGAGCATGTGTCGACGCCCTCGCCATCGTCGTGCGTCGGCCCCGCAAGTTATTGCAACCTTTTCTTCGGTAATTGACCGCAGATGGCTCGCCCGACACCGCCCCGACGATCCGGGTAACGTGCCTGGATCGTCTGGGGGCGTCCTCACCGGTGGCGTCCGAATCTTCGGACCCTGCGCAACGAATTCCAGGTGAAATGATGAACCCGCGGGCGATACGCATCGCCGGCCACAACAAATCCTCGCTGCCAACGGACTTTCAGATCGGGCAAGCATCGCTTCGTTCGCACCCGACGCCGCGGGATACGGTTCTCGACAGCTTCTCAGCCTCGGCGCTCATCAGCCGTCCGTCGAAACGGTGGTAGCCTCCCATGCATCGATTTCCACGTTCAATGCCGACAACCTGTCTCGAACGAGCCCGAGTGCGTCGCTACCGAGCAAAAGACGCGTGGGCGGATGATCCGCTGCCATGGCGGCCAGCATTGCGCGCGCCGCTTTCCTGGGATCTCCCAATTGCTTGCCGCTTTTTTCCTCGCGGGCCTGGCGGATGGGATTGAAAATATCGTCGTAATCCGAAATCGAGCGGGGGGTCCGCGTCATCGAGCGACCTGCCCAGTCAGTGCGAAATGAGCCCGGCGCCACGGCCGTCACGGCAATACCGAAGGGCTTGACCTCTTTGCCAAGCGCCTCGGAGATGCCCTCCAACGCAAACTTGCTGCCGCAGTAATAAGCGATTCCCGGCATCGTGATGTAGCCGCCCATCGATGTGATATTCAGAATGTGGCCGCGGCGGCGCTCACGCATGAACGGCAGGACGGCCTTCATCATGGCGACCGCACCAAATACATTCACATCGAACTGTCGGCGCATATCCGAGAGCGGCGATTCCTCCATGATGCCCTCGTGGCCGTAGCCGGCATTGTTGACCAGCACATCGATTGGGCCGACGCCAGCCTCGATTTCCGCCACGACGCCGTCGATCGCGTCGAAGTCGGTCACGTCGAGCACGCGTCCCCAAGCGGCATTCGCGGATACGGACTCGAATTCACGCTTTGCCTGGGCACTTCTCACCGTACCGACGACCTTGTGACCCACCGCCAGCGCTTCCTGTGCGAGCGCGCGGCCAAAACCGCTGCTGACGCCGGTGATGAGCAGTGTTTTGCTGGTTGCCATTGAAGCTTCTCCCGAATGTCGATTGGAGATTGCATACTAATCTGACCAGCGAGGCAAATTAAGCCGAATTCCGCTGATTTTCTTGCATAAAACTATGAACACGATACGCGCTTTGGCCCAGCATCCAGCTCTATCCTCTCGAAGCCAGAAACGCATGATTGTCCTGCTACGCGCGTTGGCGCCTGACGAGGGCTACAACCTGACGGCACTGCCGAGCGTCCGCATCTTGCGGTCGAACCGGGCGCTATCGCGCACGCCCGTTCTGTACGATCCCGGTATCGTGATCGTCTGCCAGGGCCGCAAGCGAGGTTATTTCGGCGACCAGCTCTACCTGTACGACGAGCGTCACTACCTGGCCGTGTCCGTGCCCGTGCCGTTCAGCATGGAGACCGACGCAACCGAGGAGCGCCCACTGCTCGCGCTGTATCTGCACCTCGATTTCGCATTGGCCGCCGAACTTGCGGAGCGGATCGACCGCGAAGGCGTGGGGGAGTGCGCACCAGCACCTCAAAGCATGATGTCGACGCCGATGGATGACGCAATGCAAGCGTCCGTGCTGCGCTTCCTCGAGGCGATGCATCGGCCACTCGAATCTGCCGTGTTGGGCGCCGGGCTGCTGCGTGAACTGTATTTCCGGGTGCTCACCGGAGCCCAGGGAGGCTCGTTGCGCGAGGCTTTGGCGATGCGAGGACAGTTCGGCCAGATAGGCCGCTCACTCCGCCTGATTCATGCAAGCTATGCGCAGCCCCTCGACGTGAGGCAACTGGCCGACGAAGCGGGTATGAGCATTCCGAGTTTCCACAGCCACTTCAAGGCGATTACGCAGGTGTCGCCGATGCAATATGTGAAGTCGACGCGCCTTCATCAGGCTCGCCTGTTAATGGTGCGCAAGGAACTAACCGCGGAGGCGGCGGGACACGCTGTGGGTTATGCGAGCCCGTCCCAGTTCAGCAGGGAATTCAGGCGTCTGTTTGGCTTGACGCCTGCCGCAGAGGCTAAGCGTATGCGCGAGAGCTTCGCGATCCCGGCCGTAATCGCTGATACGGCTTATGTCTCGTCGCACTGAATTTGCTGCGGTTCGGTTCGATCGTAGATCAGTGATCGGACATCCACGAGTGTCTGCTAGACGGTGAGAGGCATGCGCCCGCAACGTCGTCATGGAGGACGGTTACTTTTGACGAGGGAGGCTTTCAGCGCAGGTTGAAACCCGCCGTGAGTAACGGTCTTCGCTGGCTGCGGGTTGTCAGACCGCCGGCCCCGCGTCGTAATCAGGGCAGCGCTGGATCACAACCGGCACCGGTGAGCGCGAACGTTCGATGTCACACCGATTGTCCGAAAGTTAGGGGGATACTGGGACGGCGGCCGTTTTCAAGCGGCGATGCAAACCACCGAGCCAACGGATTAACTGACCGAGGTCCGTCCTCGATTCGTTGCGCGGCCGCCGCCTTGAACTCCGCCGAGTACACCCCTGGTTTGGTACCTTGAACATCTCTTCTTTCCTTCCTCTGGGTCGATTTTATACACGACCTACTGGAAGGCGAAATTTCGGAGGAAGCTCACATTCGGGGAGCCAAGCGTATCTGATCGACATCGCCAGTCCATTGTCATTTGATGGAGCGCAGCGAGTGCTTGATAGTCGGCAATCGCACAGGCTCCTCATGACGTGACGGTTTCACCCGACGTGTCGACCTCGATCCCCCAGTCGCCGTGCTCGAGCCAGTCATCACCGAGCCGTTCCGCCGGATGCTGGGTGCGGCTCCGCCCGTTCGCAGCCGTCGTGTCGGACACTGCGACGGCCCGGCAGGAGCTTCACGGGCTTCTGCATCCCGGCGAGCAGGCGAGATTGATGACACCCAATCCCATAGAACCGGTCCAGGGACTGCAAGCCGAGCGGGGGGCATACTCCATCAAATGGTGGCCGCGACTCGCGCGCCCGACAGCACGCATGATGCAATTCGGCGTGCGTTTAAGGCACGCGGCCAGGATCAACCGTAGCGAGATAAACTAATCCAATGTGTCGTCTTCAATAGCCGTTTTGCCTTTATTGCTGAAGAATTGTCTGGAAGCGCACAGATTCCCCCGATATGCCTCGTATGCTTTAGCGCTATAAGCGAAGCCAAAATGACAACCAGATGGCTTCTCGAGGCCGCTCTCGCATTCAGCAATCAGATGCGGAGTGTGGCACTCAACGTCGGGGGACACCATGAGAAATCAAGCGAAGAGCACCGTCGCGATTCCATCATATTTCAAGCGTGCCACGTCATCGGTGTTACCTCGATGTGCGCTGGCTCGTTACTGTTCACGCCCACTTCGATTCCCTGGCGCTAGCCGCGCCTTTGCGAAATTCAGGATCGCGTCCACCGAATCAGCGTCCAGAGCAGAGCGCAAGCTTTAGCGAACAAGGTGCTGTCGGTGACTGTTGCGTGAGCGCATACGGAGTCAAATAATGAGCCTGAAAAAAATGCAAAAGGGCGTGGTGGCCGTTGAAACCGCGCTCGTACTTCCGATCCTGCTGCTGATTGTGTTTGGGATCGTCGAGTTCGGCCTGGCGCTGTACGACCAGGCTGTCATCACCAACGCCGCCAGGGAGGGCGCGCGGGCGGGCATCGTGCTAACAAGTCCCAGGCCCACGCCGACGAACATCACCAACGTTGTGACCAACTATACGTCCTCGTACCTGATTTCGTTTGCGACGAAAAACCCCACGCCGTCGGTCTCGGTGACCAACGCAGGCGGGTCGTTCGGCACCGCGTTGGCAGTCAAGGTTTCGTACACGTTCACGGGGTTGCTGCTCGGCCCGCTGATGAACCCGTTGACTGGGCCGATTACCTTGAGCTCCACGGCCACGATGAACAACGAATAAGAAGAACATCATGCGTAACATCCATACCATGCGTACTCAGCGCCGCGCAAAATCGATGAAGAAGCAAAAGGGTGCGGTGGCAATCATGGTCGCCCTGCTGCTGCTTATGCTCCTGAGCTTCGCGGCGCTCGCGATTGACATTGGCAACCTGATGCTCGCCCGCACTCAGGCACAGACTGCCGCCGACGCTGCGGCGCTTGCAGGGGCACAGTGCCTATATGCCCAAGCCAACAACCCTGGTTGCAACAACGCGAACGCCGCCAATCCGGATTGGAATGACTCGCAGACCGAGGCTGTTTCGTTCGGACCGAATAACAACGTCCAAGGGGCAGCCGTGCAACTGCATCCGTCGGATGTCACTACCGGCTATGTGAATGTCACCAATGTTGCGGCTGGTGTATCCCAGGCAACCGTGCCGGTAGCAAGCGGAAACATCGTGCCGGCGGTCCAGGTGACGGTCCACAAGGACGGGACCGACTCTAACGGGGTCGTCCCGGTGTATCTGGCACAAGTGCTGAACATCGCGTCGCTGAAAACGAGTGCGACAGCGACTGCGGTCGTTGCTAGTCCGGGAACCGCTGAAGTTGGGGCACTATTCCCGATCGTGATGTCGCGATGCCTCTACGACACCTACTGGAATTCGGCGACCAATTCACCCGATCTTGCTACCAGTACAACCGACCCCCAAGCGGCGAACAACGGCACGCCAATTCCGCAAACGATCGGCCAACCGTACATCTTTGCGATCAGAGCGTCGTACCAGGCCGCCAATTGCAACGCAGGGCAATGGACTTCCCTCTCATCGGCGAACAGCCAGCTTGGTTCCAGCGCCATAGTCGGGTTGATGACGAGCGGAAACGCGAGTCCGATGTCTATCGGCGAACCGATCTATCTTGAAACGGGCCTAAATAGCAATGCGTTCCACGGTGTTGCAACGTGTAGTCAGATCGCGGCGGGTTCGGCGGGTAGTTGTGCCTGGGTGACGGTAGCTGTAGTGAGTAACGTCACGGGGGGACAAGGGAGTACTCCGCCGATAGTCGCATTCGGGTGCCTGCACATCCTGAACGAGACGGGCAGCGGCTCCAACGCAGTCATCACCGTTCAGATGGGCAACGATCCCAACTACTGCAAAAACAACCACACGGACGGCATCGGGCCCGACTATGGGACGATCATGATGCCCCGGTTGGCTCAGTAGCTTTGCAATCGAGACGTCTTGGCATACAGGCCGACACGTTGGGGCGAACTCGGCCTTCTGGCGCGTTATGACCGGCCAGTCACACCAACTTTTTTCTACCGTCGCGATCTGTGTTGCCAGTCGCGGCTATCCGGTCACGCTACGCCCGACGAAATTGAACCGCCTGGTCGCATTGCGCTCATTTGCGCCCGGTTGCCAGCCTTGATTGCTCTCATTGGCCTGCTGGCGACTTTGTGGTTGGGGTCGCCAGCGAGTTGTTAACCCCGTAAGCGGGGGGGCGGGCCGTCGAGCTACTGTTGGCGCTATTCGGCTGGCCCCAGGTCGGCTGGCCCGAGGTCGGCGACCCGGCGCCGCTGTCCGTGTTGGTGGCACCAGGCGTGCCGTAGCCACTCGTTGCAGCGGCCGGCGACTGTGTGCTCGGAGTCGCCAGCGTGTTGTTGCTTTGTGCATATACGCCGCCCGACAGCGTGAGTGCGGCGACGGCCGCGATCAATGTGCTGCTTGCCTTGTTCATGACACGCTTCTCCTTGGTTGGACTGCGATTTCGACGCAAACGATGCTTTCGTACCGGTTTCCGTCGCGGTCCCGTAATGCCAAGTTTAGGAAAGCGGTGGCTGATAGTTACGCGCATTATTCACAATGGTGAATATCGATTTTCGGCGCTAACCGGGTAACCTGACGCGCGCTGGTCCCCAATCTGAGGCTATCAGTCACCGCGCGCAAGACTGCCACTGCGGCCGCCATTATTTCTCTTCCCGCATCGATGGCGTAAACGTGATTCCGACCAGCAATCCTTCCGGCCCGATGAAGCGACTGACCGTCTGGCCCCACGGCTCATTCCGGTTCCTGACCAGCATCCGATACCCTTGCGATTCAAGTTCCGCCGTTGCCGCCTGGACGTCGTCGACATCAAACTCGATCCAGGCTTGCGGGATGGGTACGTCGCGAGGCCACGAATCCGTGCCGAAGCACGACTGGGAGGCGTGGGAGAGCGGCCACAAGGCGAAAGAGTTTGCGCCGTTCAGACCCTCCGTATGGAGATAGCCGCCGTTCTCTTCCTTGAAGGGGATACCGAAGGCCCGACCGTAGAGATCGCGGCTTGCCTGGGCTTCAATCACAATCGGGCCAAAACCTGCGATGAACAAGGCCGTGGCTTTTGGGATCTTTTCCATGGCTTCTCCTTTGCCGCGAAAGAGCGGCGCGATGAAGAACGAACATGTTCGCCCACGCCCATCGAACTGATCTGGCGGCGAGTTTTCCGGTACCGCGGGGCATGGCATGGTTGAGTGTAGGCTTGTTTCGGGTGGCCGGCGATGCATCGCCCGGCGCCGTGGCGCGTGCGTCGACGCGAAACGGCGTTGGCACGCTTTACCGTCGCTTTGCAAGAATTGCAGAAATGCGCGCGGGTGCGATGCCCGGCCATCAAGCCTTGGCGTTGATGCCGTCTTGCGCGTTGTCCTCGGCGCCTTGTTCAAGCGTGCTGCGATATGCGCGCGACTGCATCTCGGCAAGCCGGCTCAGCGTACGCGACAGATCATGCGCGCCTTCGAGACCGATCAACGCGGTCTCGATCGGCCGATCGGAGGCGATGAAGAGCGCACGCTTGCGGTCGTAGAAGATGTCGATGAGCCAGACGAGTCGCTGCAGCGTATGCGGTTGCCTCAGCGCTTCCGTATGCAGACGATCGACGATCAAGCCTTGCCATGGCTCGGCGAGATCGAGGTAGTCGAGGTGCGAGCGGCTGGCGACGCACAACTGCTCGAAGTCCGCCCACAGCAGCGCGCGGCCGGCTGCCCGCGCTTCGAGCGGACGGCCCGCCGCGCTCAGCCTGATCGGCTCGATCGCGGCGTCGGGTTCATGGCTCGTGAAGATATCGCGCAACGCGGCCTCGCTCGATGCGTCGAGCGGCGCGAAAAAGCGCGGCACCTCGGCCGCTTCGCCGCCGAAGCGGTAATCGCGCACGCCGTCGAAATGGATCACCGTGAAGCCGCGTTTGATCTGCGCGATGGTCGGCAGAAAGCGCTCGTGAAACTCGGGGTCGGGCAACAGATCGTCCGGTGCGTAGTTCGACGTCAGCACGATACGCGTGCCCAGCTTGATCGCGGTGTCGAGAAAGCGGCCCATCAGGAACGCGTCGGCGATATCGTGCACATGGAATTCGTCGAAGCACAGCAGCTCGATACCGTCGAGCCATTGCCGCGACACGTCGCCGAGCCGGTCGTCGCCGCGCGGCGCGTGCACGAGCCGGCGGTTCATCTCGGGGAGGAACTCGTGGAAATGCAGGCGCCGTTTGCGGCATGGCGCAAGCTCGAACAGCGTATCGACGACAAGGCTCTTGCCGCGGCCCGGCAGTCCGTGACAGTAGACGCCTTGCGGCCCGAACGCGGCGGTGGACCATGCCTGCCGCGCGCGCTGCTGCGCGGCGACCAACCCGACAAGCGCGCCGATGGCCTCGCGCTGCCGTGCATCGGCAGAGATGCCGCGCGCGGTCAGTGCGCGCGCGATGCGGGTTTCGTCAAGCATGGGCAGGAGCGTGCATGCCTGATGACGCGAATGATGCGACTTGCGCGAATGACGCAGTGTGGGCCGCCGCGAAAACGGCGAGGACGTGTGTGAGCATGAGATAACGGCCGACGTGATGGCCTGCGGCGAAGCAGACCCAATGAGCGCGTGCACGGAGCGCGCGCCATTTTACCAGCCACGTTCTGCGTCGAACGTTGGGGCGCACACGCGTCGTCGAGCCGCTACCGCGTCGTTCATTTGTCGTGATGCCCCGGCAGCACGGCACCGAGCACCTGCTTCGCGGTTTCGACCACCACGTTGCCCTGATCGGGGTCGCCCTTCATCAACGTCTCGGCGAACGCTTTGGCCTGCGCGAGCGTGACATGCGGCGGCAGCGGCGGCACGTTCGGATCGGCCTTCACCTCGATCACGACCGGACGATTCGACGCGAGCGCGTCGTCCCAGGCGGTGGCCATCTGATCGGGATTGTCGACATAGATGCCCTTCAGACCGATCAGCTCCGCGAAGCGGTGATACGGCACGGACGGAATGCTCTGCGAGGCCTCGAACTTCGGATCGCCTTCCATCACGCGCTGCTCCCATGTGACCTGATTCAGGTCGCCATTGTTGAGCACCATGCAGATCCAGCGCGGATCGCTCCAGCCTTGCCAGTACTTCGCGACCGTGATCAGTTCGGCCATGTTGTTCATCTGCATCGCGCCGTCACCGACGAGCGCAATCACGGGCCGCTCGGGGTACGCGAACTTCGCGGCGATCGCATAGGGCACGGCCGCGCCCATCGACGCGAGCCCGCCCGACAGCGAGCACATCATGCCGCGCTGCACTTGCAGATCGCGTGCGTACCAGTTCGCGACCGAGCCCGAATCGCTGGTGACGATCGCGTTCGAGGGAATGCGCTTCGACAGCTCCCATACCGAGAGCTGCGGATTCAGGCCATCTTTCGCGGGTTCGTGCGCGCGTTTCTCCAGCGTCTTCCACCAGTCGGACACCCAGCCTTCGATGCGCTCGCGCCACAGCCGATCCTTCTTTTCCTCGAGCAGCGGCAGCAGCGCGCGCAGCGTCTCGGCGCTATCGCCGACGAGGTTCACTTCCATCGGATAACGCAGGCTCAGCATATCGGCCTTGATGTCGATCTGCACGCCGCGCGCGTCGCCTTCCTTCGGCAGAAATTCCGAGTAGGGGAAGCCCGAGCCGATCATCAGCAACGTATCGCAATGGGTCATCATGTCGTAGCTCGGCTTCGTGCCGAGCAGGCCGATCGAACCGGTCACCCACGGCAGATCGTCGGGAAGCGCGGCCTTGCCGAGCAGCGCCTTGGCGACGCCGGCGCCGAGCTTCTCGGCGATCGCGATTACTTCGTCGGTCGCGTGCAGCGCGCCCGCGCCGACCAGGATCGCGACCTTGCGGCCCGCGTTCAGCACGTCGGCGGCCTGGCGCAACTGCGCGTCGCTCGGCACGACGCGCGGGCGCGCGTAACCGATGCCCGAATGCAGCGTGCCATGCTTGCGCCCCGGCGGCTCGTAGGAAATGTCCTGCAGATCGTTCGGCAGTATCAGCGCCGTGACCGCGCGCTCGGCGAGCGCGATGCGCACCGCGCGATCGACCAGATGACGGACCTGCGCGGGCATCGTCGCAAAGCCGACGAACGAGCCGGCCACGTCCTTGAACATCGCGGGCAGATCGAGCTCCTGCTGATAGTGTCCGCCGATCGCCGCGCGTGCCTGCTGACCAGTGATCGCGAGCACCGGCATGTGATCCATGCGCGCGTCGTACAGCCCCGTCAGCAGATGCGATGCGCCTGGTCCCGAGGTGGCGATGCACACGCCCAACTCGCCGGTGAATTTCGCATGTGCGGAGGCCATGAACGCGGCCATTTCTTCGTGACGGACCTGAATGAATTCGATCGGGCCCGGCTGATCCGTGCTTTTGTGGCGTTTCTTCGCTTCGCTCTGCGCGCGGTTCAACGCGCCGAACACGCCGTTGATGCCGTCGCCCGGATAGCCGTAGATTCGCCGCACACCCCATGCGTGCAGCCGCCCGATGATGAAATCGCCGACGGTTTCAGCCATGATCCTCGCTCCTCGATAGCCAGTCGATGCCGCCCTGCGAAATGGGCGGCCGTCGTCGGTATCGGCGAGCAAGGGTTGTTCCTTGCGACTGGCTTGCTACCCGGTCTTGATCCTCGGCTGCGGCGCGTCGAGCGGTTCGTGCCCGAAGCGCTCGTATTGCGATATCACCTGCGCGCCGAACAGCAGCAAGGTGGCGAGCCATTCGAAGCTGAGCAGGATCACGATCGCCATCGTCAACGAGCCATAGACGACGCTGACCTGCGACAGCGTGGCGAAATACCAGACCAGCACGTGCCGCGTGATCTCCCACAACGCGCCGGCCACCACGCCGCCGATCAGCGCGTGTTTGAGCGATGGCCGTCCCACCGGCATCACCAGATACACCGAGGTCAGCACGAAGATTTCGCCGGCGAGCCCGAACAGATACAGCATCACTCGCGAGAAGCCCTGCAACGATACGTGCAGGCCGAACAGTCTGAGTCCTTCTGCGCCGATCGTGTCGAGCGCGCTCGACACGAACGTGACGATCAGCAGTCCCACGCCGAGAAACAGGATGTAGCAGTACGGCAGCAGCGCCGAGATCAGGAAGTGGCGCCGCTTCACGACGACCCGATGCACGAAGATCAGCGACATCGCGTTTTCGAGCACGGTGAACGCGAGGGAGCTGAAGAAGATCATCGTCAGCAGCAGCACCCAGCCGATTACCGCGCGATGCAGCAGGAAGTTCGACAGCTCACGCACGAGCGCGGCCGATTGTCCGGGCACGAGCCAGCGCAGCAGATGCGCAAGCGCGTCGAGCACCAGCTGCTGCGGCACCACGCGCGACAACACGATGACGATCAGGATCAGCAGCGGCACGATGGACAGCAACGCGTAGTACGCGACCGCGCCCGCGAGCAGCAGCCCCTGGTTCGCGCGAAACGCTTTCAGCGTTTGCAGCAGGAAGCGCCAGGGATGTCTGGCGATATACAGCGCTTGCTGGTCGAGCAGGATCGGCATGAGGCCTCGCGGTGCGCGCCGGGCACTGCCGGATGGCAGCCGCTCTCGACACGCCTGTGTGCTTTATATACCGTAAGCAGAAACGGGGCCATCAATGGCGCGGCATATAGTTTGCTTGGCCGCGTTCGCAAGATCGCGTTCCCTTGCCGAGGACAGCCGATGGATCAGTCGCCGCGTCAGACCGACACCGCGCCGCAAGCCAACGATCTGGTGATCGCGCGGCCGGAGGGACTGTATTGCCCGCCCGGCGATTTTTACATCGATCCGTGGCGGCCGGTCGAACGCGCGGTGATCACACATGCGCATTCCGACCACGCGCGTTTCGGTCATCAGCGCTACCTGGCCACGCGCGCGGGCGCGAGCGTGCTGCTATCGCGGCTGCCCGGCATCGCGCTGCACACGCTCGACTACGGCGAGCCGCTGACGATTGGCGCGGCGCGCGTGTCGCTGCATCCGGCCGGGCACGTGCTCGGCTCGGCGCAGGTGCGGATCGAATACGCGGGCCGCGTATGGGTGGCGTCGGGCGACTACAAGCTCGAAGCCGATCCGACCTGCGCCGCGTTCGAACCGGTGCGCTGCGATACGTTCATCACCGAATCGACGTTCGGTCTGCCGATCTATCGCTGGGATACGCCGCAAAGCGTGTTCGATTCGATCGATTCATGGTGGCGTCACAACGCCTCCGAAGGGCGCGCGTCGGTGCTGTTCTGCTATTCGTTCGGCAAGGCGCAACGCGTGCTCGCGAGTGTCGATGCGGCGATCGGGCCGATCTTCTGCCACGGCGCGCTCGAGCCGCTCAATCGCGCGTATCGCGACGCGGGCGTGCGTCTGCCGGCGCTCGGTCTGGTCGGCGAGATTGCCGCGAAAGACAAAGAGCGTATTCAAACAGGCGCTGATCGTCGCGCCGCCGTCCGCGCAGAACAGCGCGTGGCTCAAGCGCTTCGGCGACTACAGCGATGCGTTCGCGTCGGGCTGGATGCGCCTGCGCGGCGCGCGTCGCCGGCGCGGCGTCGATCGTGGCTTCGTGCTGTCGGATCACGCCGACTGGCCGGGTTTGCAAACGGCGATACGCGAGAGCGGCGCCTCCCGCGTGATCGTCACGCATGGCTCGATCGAACCGATGGTGCGCTGGCTCGACGAACAGGGCCTGCACGCCAGCGCGTTCGAAACGCAATACGGCGACGATACCGTCGAAGCCGACGCGGCCGGCGCCGACCAGGCGCCGGCCGCGAGCGAATCATGACGGGCACCGTATGAAACGCTTCGCGGCTCTCTACACCGCGCTCGATGCGACCACGTCGACGCACGACAAGCGCGCGGCGCTGACCAGTTATTTCTCGGTGGCCGACCCCGAAGACGCGGCATGGGCGTCGTATTTCCTTGCGGGCGGCAAGCCGCGTCAACTCGTGCCGACGCGTTTGCTGACCGAAATCGCGCGCGAGCGCGCCGGCTTGCCCGAGTGGCTGTTCGAGGAGTCGTATCACGCGGTGGGCGATCTGGCCGAGACCATCGCGCATATCCTGCCGCCCGCGTCGCGCAACTCCGAGCTGGGTCTCACGCAATGGATCGAGCAACGCATGCTGCCGCTGCGCGGCCTGCCGCCCGACGAGTTGCGCAGGCGTCTGCTCAGCTACTGGGACGAACTCGACTGGGGCGGTCGTTTCCTGCTGACCAAGCTGATCGGCGGCGGCTTTCGTGTCGGCGTCGCGCGGCAACTGGTGGTGCGTGCGCTCGCCGAAGTGGCCGGCGTCGATCACAAGCGGATCGCGCAACGAATGGTCGGCTGGACCGATTCGCAACAGAAGCCCGACGCGGCGCGCTATCTGCGTCTGATCGCGCCGCAGACCGACGACGATCCGCAAGCGCACGCGCCTGAACGCGATAGCGACCTCGGCCTGCCGTATCCGTTCTTTCTCGCGCATCCCTTGCAGACCGATCCGGCGACGCTCGGCGATCCCGCGCACTGGCTGATCGAGTGGAAGTGGGACGGCATACGCGCGCAACTCGTCAAACGCGGCGGCCGCGTGTGGTTGTGGTCGCGCGGCGAGGATCTGATTACCGAACGTTTTCCCGAAGTCGCGGCATTGGGCGAGTCATTACCCGATGGCTACGTGATCGATGGCGAGATTCTCGCGTGGGAGCCCGGCGCGGCAGCGCCATTGCCGTTCGCGCGGCTGCAACCGCGCATCGCGCGCAAGACGCTGACGCGCAAGATACTCGCGGATTCGCCCGCCGCGCTGCTCGCATACGATCTGCTCGAAGCAAGCGGACAGGACCAGCGCATGAACCCGCTCGCTGAACGGCGCGCACGCCTCGATGCGCTGGCCAGCTCCGTCGATGGCACGCTCGCGCGTGGTCTGCTGCGCATATCGCCGCTCGTCCTTGCAGCGGACTGGAGCGCGCTCGCGGCGTTGCGCGACGAGAGCCGCGCGCGCGGCGTCGAAGGTTTGATGCTCAAGGAGCGCGAGTCGATGTACGGCGTCGGTCGTACCAAGGCGTCGGGCACGTGGTGGAAATGGAAGATCGAGCCTTATGCGGTGGACGCCGTACTTATTTACGCGCAGCGCGGTCATGGCCGTCGCGCGAGTCTTTACACGGACTACACGTTCGCGGTGTGGGACGAGGCCGACGGCGTGCGCACGTTGGTGCCGTTCGCGAAGGCCTATTCAGGGCTCACAGATGAAGAGATGCGTCGGGTCGATGCGATCGTGCGCAAGACCACCGTCGATAAATTCGGCCCGGTGTGCAGCGTGACGCCAACGCTCGTGTTCGAGATCGGCTTCGAAGGGATACAAGCGAGTTCGCGTCACAAGTCCGGCGTGGCCGTGCGTTTTCCGCGCATGCTGCGCTGGCGCACGGACAAACACATCGACGACGCAGATACGCTCGCGATGCTGAAGGGGTTTATCGATAATCGTGCGGGATAACCCGCAGAGCACAAACCCCTAACATGTCGAGCATTTTTTTATCGGCATCGTCGCTTATTCTTTTGATAAGACCGCGTCATCGATTCGCGCCATAAGTGCGATTGCGGCTTGCATTGCGTGGACCCCTCAATCCGTTGAAATACCGATATCGTGCGACGCCTCTGAACGAGACGGATCGCACAAGGACAGTGCGTCGATCGATGTTGCGCAGCGCGCACATCGCAGGCGCCGTCATTCAAACGCCGTGATGAATGGGCACGCTGAATCCCGCATTCCAGGTGATTGCAACGTCGGAATGCGCGACCAGGCGTGCTGGCCGCGGCATCGTCCGAGCGAAGCGGAAATAACAAAAAACCGGTCGTAGTCCGGCAGACGCAACGGGATCGAATCTTGCACGGGTGGCGCGGATGCCCTTCAGGGCCAATGTAAAAGGGCGAGAAAAAATGACTGTGTTCAACGACAACGTGGACAGCAGCGACGACGTGCTCGTATGGCGACCAATCCGCTATGCGATGGCCGCGCATCGTCGCGTGCTGGTAGTCGACGATTACCGGGAAGCGGCCGATGCGCTGCAAATGCTATTGACGGCCGACGGCTTCGAATGCCGCGCGCTCGACGATCCGTTTGCCGTGTGCGAGACCGCGCGCGAATGGCAGCCCTTCGCGGTGGTGCTCGACATCAAGATGCCTGGACTCGACGGGCTCGAACTCGCGCGGCGGCTGCGCGCGCATCCGCAGACTTCACACATGCTGCTGGTCGCATGTACCGCGTTTGCGTCGCGCGACGATCGCGCGCTCGCGAAGGCCGCCGGCTTCGACGCGCATTGCGCCAAACCGTTGACACCCGAGCGTCTGCTGCGCGTGCTCGAATCGGCGGCGGCGTTGCATGCGGCGGAGCCATCATCTGAATCACGTTGTTAGCGAAAACTCACTGATAGTTCTGTTATTTCTGCACGGTCGTCGCCAGAAAATCGCACTCGTCGCTCTGCGAATCTGTTTGTCATCAATCTGCCATCTGTCCGCCACCGTTCTGTCCAACGCAGTTTCTTAAGCCATGCGTGCCCCTGCGGCGCCCGGCGCGCAGCAGTTTCCTCTCGCTATTGCAGGCAGGCCCACTCGTTGCTGAAAGACCGATGACGCGGCGCGCTCGTGCGCGCCGCCCATGGTCATTCGCACCGAGGGAGATCCGACATGAGCGACACGCAACGTCCGGCACCGCCGTTTCCTGAACAGCAGCAGGACCAGAGGCCCGGCCGCACGGCCGACATGAACCCGCAACCGGATCACGGCGAGAAAACCTATGAAGGTTCGGGGCGTCTCGCAGGCAAGGCGGCGATCGTGACCGGCGGCGACAGCGGCATCGGCCGCGCGGTCGCGATCGCGTTCGCGCGCGAAGGTGCGGATGTGCTGATCGCCTATCTCGACGAAGACGACGATGCGCGCGAGACCGCGCGCTGGGTCGAGGACGCGGGTCGCAAGGCGGTGCTGGTCGGCGGCGATATCCGCGATCGCAAGCATTGCGATGCGATCGTCGACAAGGCGATCGAGGCATTCGGCCGGCTCGACGTGGTGGTCAACAACGCCGCGTATCAGATGAGCTATCCGTCGCTCGATGCGATCAGCGACGAAGAATGGGACAAGACCTTCGATACCAACATCGGCGCGATGTTCAGAATCACGCGCGCGGCGGTGCGTCATATGAAGCCGGGCGGCGCGATCATCAATACTTCGTCGATCAATGCCGATCATCCGAATCCTGGTCTGATCGCGTATGCGACCACCAAGGGCGCGATCCAGAACTTCACCGGTGGTCTCGCGCAATTGCTCGCGGAAAAGGGCATTCGCGCGAACTGCGTGGCGCCGGGACCGATCTGGACGCCGTTGATTCCATCGACGATGCCGGCAGACAAGGTCGAGCAGTTCGGCAAGCAGGTGCCGATGAAGCGCCCCGGCCAACCGGCCGAACTGGCCGCCGCGTACGTGATGCTCGCGTCGGATGAAGCGAGCTACATCTCGGGCGCGACGATTGCGGTAACGGGCGGCGCGCCGATTATTTAGGTTGTCGAACTGATGGCGGCATGGCCGCCTGCGCTCACGTACGAGGTTCGCGCAGTGGGTTTTCATAACGTCTTAAGGGAGAGTGCCATGAAGATCGATGTGTCCGTCAAACTGGCTGCCGCGCTCGTTTCAGGCTGCTTCGCGCTAGGCTTTGCGCAGGCGGGCTTCGCGCAGACCGGTACCAATCCGTCCATGCAAAACGGCAAGTCTGCCGCGCAACCCGGCGCAAGCCTGGAAGAATCGCGCACGCCGGACACGACCAGCGCGAACAATGCGAACGGCAATGTCGGCGAATCGGGGGGCGCCACCAATGGGGTCGCCGGCGGCGGCAATGGGAAAACCACCAACAGGCGCTTCAAAGGCGCGACGCCGCCGCGCGCGGGTAGTGGGGCGGGGCAATAAGCGATCCGTCGAGCGCGTCGGCCTGCCTCGCGACGCGCCGGACGCCGCGGCGGCATCGCGCTCGCGCGCTGTCGCCGCTTTGCATTGGTTTGAATTGCGTTGAGTTCCGTCGCGCGCCGCACTGCTTGCGCGATGCCTTGTGAGGAGGAAATCCGATGGCTACCCCCGATGCTGAAACCGCCCGGGCCGACGCGCCCGCGTCGCATGCATTGACGTTCGAGATCAACGGCGAGACGCGGCGCTTCGACGTCGAGGCGTGGACCTCGCTGCTCGATCTGCTGCGCGAGCATGCGCACCTGAGCGGCACCAAGAAGGGCTGCGATCACGGTCAATGCGGCGCTTGTACGGCGATCGTCAATGGCCAGCGGATCAATACCTGCCTCGCGCTCGCGGTCGTGTACGACAGCGCATCGATCACGACGATCGAAGGTCTCGCGAACGGCGACACGTTGCATCCGCTGCAGCAGGCGTTCATCGATCACGACGCGTTCCAGTGCGGCTACTGTACGCCCGGACAAATCTGCTCGGCGCACGCGATGCTCGAAGAAGGACATGCGCGCTGCGCGGACGATGTGCGCGAGCAGATGAGCGGCAATCTGTGCCGCTGCGGCGCGTATCCGAACATCGTCGCGGCGATTCTCGACGCTGCGCATTTCGGTGACGATGATGCAAGGAAAGACGGTGCGGTCGCGAATAAATCTGGAGCGCGGCCATGAACCGCTTCTCGTACACGCGCGCCGATGCGGTGCAGGATGCGCTCGAACGGCATCGTTCGGACAGGGGCGCCGCGTTCCTCGCGGGCGGCACGAATCTGGTCGACCTGCTGCGCGAAGACGTGGCGCGCCCGGCTTTGCTCGTCGACATCAACCGTTTGCCGCTCAGGCAGATCGAAGCGTCGGCGCAGGGCGGCCTGAAGATCGGCGCGCTCGTCACCAATAGCGCGCTCGCGTATGACGATACCGTCGCGACACGCTACCCGCTGCTCGCGAAAGCGATCCTGGCGGGCGCGTCGCCGCAGATTCGCAACGTCGCGACGGTCGGCGGCAATCTGCTGCAACGTACGCGCTGCTACTACTTCTACGACGTGGGCACGCCATGCAACAAGCGCGAACCCGGCAGCGGCTGTCCGGCGCTGCATGGCGTGAACCGCATTCACGCGATCCTCGGTGCGAGCGAGCACTGCATCGCCGTGCATCCGTCCGATATGTGCGTCGCGTTGGCGGCGCTCGGCGCCACCGTGCATCTGATCGGCAACGACGGCGCACGCACGCTGCCGTTCGCGGATTTTCACCGGCTGCCCGGCGATACGCCGCATATCGACACCAACCTGCGCGACGACGAACTCGTGACCGCGATCGAACTGCCGCCGCAAGGCTTTGCCGCGCATCACGCGTACGTGAAGGTGCGCGACCGCGCATCGTATGCGTTCGCGCTGGTGTCGGCCGCGGTCGGTGTCGAGCTCGATGACGAGTCGCGGATCGTCGACGCGCGTTGCGCGCTCGGCGGGGTCGCGCACAAGCCGTGGCGCGATCCCGCCGCCGAAGCCGCACTGCGCGGCGAGACGCTGAACGCGCGAACGTTGCGCGACTTTACGGCGACGCTGCTGCGCGGTGCGCGCGCTCAGCGCGACAACGCGTTCAAGATCGAACTCGCGGCGCGCGTGATCGTGCGCGCCTTCGGCGAGGCCACACAACGTTCGTTCGAGGAGGCCGCGCGATGAACCGTGCCGAAACCTTGCCGTCGACAGGCAGCCCGAAGCCTGCCACCGGCGTGCCGCATTCGCGTGTGGACGGGCCCGTCAAAGTGACCGGCGCCGCGCAATATGCCGCCGAGTTCTGCGTCGAAGGGCTCGTGTATGGCGTCGTCGTGTCGGGAACGATCGCGACAGGCAAGATCGTGTCGATCGATACCTCGGCCGCCGAGGCGCTGTCCGGCGTGCTGCTCGTGCTCACGCATCGCAAGCGCCCGGCGCTGCCGTCGGACGTCGATGCGTTCAAGGACATGATTGCGCCCGGGGGCACGCCATTGAGGCCGCTTTGGGACGAGCGCGTGTGGTACAGCGGGCAGCCGGTCGCGCTGGTGGTCGCGCAATCGCTGGAACTGGCGCGCTACGCGGCGTCGCTGGTGCAGGTGGGTTACGAGGCCGGCCCGCACCAGACCGATATCGAAGCAGCGTTGACGAGCGCCGTGCCGCCGTCGGCCGAGAAGGGCGGCTTCGATCCGCCTCCGCCCGAGCGTGGCGACCCACGCAAGGCCTTGGCCGCTGCAAAGGCGCGCGTGGACGCGTTCTACACGACACCACCGGAGTATCACAATCCGATGGAAATGCACGGATGCACCGTGGTGCCCGATGCGCAAGGACGCTTGACCGTCTACGAAAAGACTCAGGGCGTCGTCAATACGAAGGGCTATCTGACGCGTGTGTTCGGTTTGAAAGACGACGAAGTGCAGGTGGTGTCGCCGTTCGTCGGCGGCGCGTTCGGCTCCGGCTTGAGGCCGCAATATCATCTGGCGCTCGCGGTAATGGCCGCGCGCGAACTGAACAAACCCGTGCGCGTCACGCTGACCCGGCAGCAGATGTTCACCTTCGCGCATCGTCCGCAAACGGTGCAGCGCGTCGCGCTCGGCGCGTCGGCGGATGGCCGCCTGCAGGCGGTGATCCACGAGGCGGTGTCGGAAACCTCGCGCTACGAGGACTACTGCGACGTGGTGGTCAACTGGGCGGGGCAGCTGTATCGATGCGACAACGTGTCGATGGGCTACAGGGTCGCGAAGCTCGACGTGCCGACACCGGCCGACATGCGCGCGCCCGGCGCGACACAAGGGCTCTTTGCGCTCGAAGTCGCGATGGACGAACTGGCCGAGGCATTGCGGATGGACCCGCTCGAATTGAGGCTCGTCAACTATGCGGAGCGTGACGCGAACAGGAATCTGCCGTTTTCGAGCAAGGCGCTGCGCGACTGCTATCGCGAAGGCGCGGCCCGCTTCGGCTGGGCGGGGCGGCCGCTCGAGGCGCGCGCGCGCCGCGACGGCAACGAGTTGATCGGCTGGGGCATGGCGACCGGTGCGTGGGACGCGATGCAGAACGAAGCGGCCGCACGCGCGGCGTTGACGCCCGATGGCCGCGTCAGCGTGTCGAGTTCGACCGCCGATATCGGCACCGGAACCTACACCGCGATGACGCAGATCGCCGCCGATGCGCTCGGCGTGCCGCTCGGCGACGTCAGCTTCGAACTTGGCGACACCCGGCTGCCGAAGGCGCCGATCGAGGGCGGATCGTGGACGGTGTCGTCGGTGGGCAGCGCAGTCGATGCCGCGTGTACGCGCCTGCACAACCGTCTGGTTGAACTGGCGCGCGAACATGGTGGCGCACGGTTCGCGTCGGCGACTCGCGAACACGTGCGGCGCGAGCGCAACCGGCTCGTGTGCGGCCCACACGCGGACGACTCGATCGCGATTGCGACGCTGTTGCAGCGTGCGGGGCTGGACGAACTCGAAGAGCAGGCCAGCGTGAAGCCGCACGAAAAGCAGCAGGCGTATTCGATGGGCACGCATTCGGCGGTGTTCGCCGAAGTGCGCGTCGACGCAGCGCTCGGCACTGTGCGGGTCACGCGCGTGGTCAGTGCGGTCGCGGCGGGACGCATCGTCAATCCGAAGACGGCGCGCAATCAGGTCGCGGGCGGCGTCGTGTGGGGCATCAGCATGGCGCTGCACGAGCACGGCCAGTTCGATCACGCGCTAGGACGCCAGATGAATCACAACCTCGCCGAATATCACATGCCGGTGAATGCCGACATTCACGAGATCGACGTGCTGTTCGTCGACGAGCGCGATGACATCGTCAATCCGCTCGGCGTCAAAGGTGTCGGCGAAATCGGCGTGGTGGGCGTGGCCGCGGCAGTGTGCAACGCGATCTGGCATGCGACCGGCAAACGCATCCGCGATTTGCCCATTACGCCCGACAAGCTGCTCGGCTGACTACGCCCCTGAGCGCCTGTGCATGGATGGCCCGTTGCCGCGTCGATCGATTCGACGCGGCAACGCCGCGCTCAATTCGCGTACTTGAACTCCGGCAACGCCTCGAGCGATTTCTTCGTCGCCTCGGGCAGCACGACGCGCCGGTTGTCGATCTGCAGATCGTTGAACGGCACGGCGACCAGATGCTTGCCCATGCCGAGAAAGCCGCCGACCGACAGGATCGCATACGTGGTGCGCTCGGTGCCCGGCGACACGATCAGATCGTCGAGCGTGCCGATGTTGTCCTTGTTGCGGTTGTACACGTCCGCGCCCGACAGCTTCGACGCGCGATAGCCGCTCGCGAGCTGCACGACGTCCGTGCGTTTTTCGGTGATCGCCTGCGGCGCGCCTTGCGCGAACGCGCTGCCGCACGTGCCCAACGCGGAAATCAGCGTCATGGCGGCGAGAAGCGATGCGGAAGCGGCCAGCGGTGTGATCTGCGGGTTGCGCATCATCTGTGTTCTCCCGGTTTGGTGTCGTGGCGTTTCGACGGCGCGCAATGCATGCGCCTTGCCGGTATGCTGCAAATCTCATGCCGCGACTTTGAGCTGAGGGAAAGCGAGGCGGATCAGGCCCATAAGTTGCTATACGCACCGGCCCGCTGCTTGCGCGCGGTGCAATGTCCGGCGCGCGGGCCTCGAATGCCTACACTGGAACAATGAGCAGCAAAGAACACGTGGAAAGGCAGTTGAAAAAAACACATGCATGACCCTGAGATACACACCTCCTTGCAGCCATTGAGAACACCTATGTCTTCCCCAGCCAGCTACTCGACACGCATTGCCGAAGGCACGCCTTTTCCGCTCGGCGCGACATGGAACGGCAGTGGCGTCAACTTCGCGTTGTTCTCCGCGCACGCAACCAAAGTCGAACTGTGTCTGTTCGATGAAACTGGCCAACACGAACTCGAACGGATCGAGCTGCCCGAATACACCGACGAGGTATGGCATGTGTTCGTACCGAATCTGAAACCGGGTGCCGTCTATGGATATCGCGTGCATGGTCCCTACGAGCCCGAAAACGGGCATCGCTTCAATCCGAACAAGCTGCTGCTCGATCCATATGCGAAGGCGCACATCGGCGAGCTGAAATGGGCGCCGGAAATTTTCGGCTATACGCTCGGCTCGGAAGAGCTCGACCTGTCATTCGATGAACGCGATAGCGCGCCTTTCGTGCCGAAGTGCAAGGTGGTCGATGCGAATTTTTCGTGGAGCCATCCGGAGCGCAACGCGCTGCCGTGGGAGCGCGTGATTCTCTACGAGACGCACGTGCGCGGCTACACGAAACGTCATCCGCGGGTGCCCGAGCGTTTGCGCGGTACGTTCGCGGGTCTGGCGCAGCAGCCGGTGCTCGACCATATCCGCAGCCTTGGCGTGACCTCGGTCGAGCTGATGCCGATCCAGACTTTCGTCAACGACAGCCATCTGCTCGACAAGGGTCTCACGAACTACTGGGGTTACAACACGATCGGCTTCTTCGCGGCCGATCCGCGCTTTTTCGCGTCGTCGACCGAGTCGGTCGGCGAATTCAAGGAGATGGTCGACCGGTTTCACCAGGCCGATCTCGAAGTGATACTCGACGTCGTGTACAACCACACGGCCGAAGGCAACGAACGCGGCCCGACGGTCTCGTTCAAGGGCATCGACAACGCGTCGTACTACCGGCTGATGCCCGACGAGCCGCGCTACTACATCAACGACACCGGCACCGGCAATACGCTGAACCTGTCGCATCCGCGCGTGCTGCAGATGGTGACCGACAGCCTGCGCTACTGGGTCACCGAAATGAAAGTGGACGGTTTCCGCTTCGATCTCGCGACGATCCTCGGCCGCGAAGATCACGGCTTCGACGAGGGCGGCGGCTTTCTCGACAGCTGCCGCCAGGACCCGGTCCTCTCCAGCATCCGGCTGATCGCCGAGCCGTGGGATTGCGGCCCCGGCGGCTATCAGGTGGGCGGTTTTCCGCCGGGCTGGGCCGAATGGAACGATCGCTTCCGCGACACCGCGCGGGCGTACTGGAAGGGCGACGAGGGCACTGCCGCCGATCTCGCGACGCGCGTCACCGCGTCGGGCGACAAGTTCAATCATCGCGGCCGGCGGCCGTGGGCGAGCGTGAACTTCATCGCCGCGCACGACGGCTTCACGCTGAACGATCTGGTCTCGTACAACGACAAGCACAACGAGGCAAACGGCGAGGACAACCGCGACGGTCATTCGGACAACAAGTCGTGGAACATGGGCGTCGAAGGACCGACCGACGACGCCGACATCCGCCAGCAACGCGAGCGCCAGAAGCGCAATCTGCTCGCGACGCTGCTGCTGTCGCAGGGCACGCCGATGATCCTCGCCGGCGACGAATTCGGCCGCACGCAGCAGGGCAACAACAACGCGTATTGCCAGGACAACGAGATCAGCTGGGTCGATTGGGATGCGATCGACGACGACGGCCGCGCGCTGACCGAGTTCGTGCGCAATCTGACCACGTTGCGCCACCGTTTGCCGGTGCTGAGGCGCGGCCGTTTTCTGACTGGCGAATACAACGAGACGCTCGACGTGACCGACACGCGCTGGCTATCGCCGGACGGCACCGACATCACGGGCGAGCAGTGGGCCGATCCGGCGATGCGCTGCTTCGGCCTCGTGATCGACGGACGTGCGCAGGCGAGCGGCATTCGCCGTCTCGCGTCCGACGCGACCTTGCTGCTGGTGCTGAACGCGTATCACGACGTCGTCAACTTCACGCTGCCCGACATTCCCGAGGGCGATTTTTGGACCTGCCTCGTCGACACCAACATGCCGGTGCGCGCCGAGCTGCCGCAATTCAGCGCGGGCGATGCCTACCAGGTGACCGGCCGCTCGCTGCTGGTGTTCGCGCTCGAAGCGCCGAGCCGCGCGACGCAGCGCGTGTTCGACCGCCTCGAAGAGCAGTTGACTTCCGACGAAGGCGACTCCGCGCCGGGCTAGTGCAGGCTGGCGAGCGACGCCAGCCCCGTTGCAAAAGCGAGCCGCAGCACAGGTACAAGGTTTGCTCCCGCTGTCGTTGACGATACGCACGCGTCTGCGACCTACGCCACGGCAGGCGTGCGCACGCAAACGGCCAAGCTGGAGTGAACAAATGGAACAGGAACCAAGCGTCGACGAGCAGATCCGCACGCGCGCCTACTATCTGTGGGAGCAGGCGGCCGAGCCGAAGGGCACGCCCGAGCAATACTGGGAGCAGGCCCGCAGTGAGATCGAGAAGGAGGCACCACCGGTCGAGAGCGGGCCGGTGTCGGGCGATTCGTTGAAGTAGACATTCCTCAACGGTATTGAGTAATAAGACTCCGAGCCGGCGAACCGCGTCCGGCTCAGGGACCGTTTTTCCATGCCCGATTTTCGCTTCGCAACATGAACGACACACCCGAGCCGCGCGGCACGAGTGCCGCCTCGCGCATTCAGGCGGCCTCCACCGCATTCGGTATCGAGGGCCTCGTCACGTTCGGCGTCGGCGTGATCGCGGTCGCATGCCTGTACGTCGCGAGCGCGGTGATGATTCCGATCACGCTCGCGATCCTGTTGAGCTTTCTCGTCGCACCGCTCGCCGATGCGCTGTCCCGGCTCAAACTCGGCCATGTCGCGTCGGTGTGCGCGGCGGTCCTGATCTCGGTGTCGGTCATCGCGCTGCTGTGCGCGGTAATCGCCACACAGCTGACCGATCTCGCGGCCGGCATGCCGCGCTATCAGGCGACCATCCAGCACAAGATCGACACCGTGCACAGTCTGACGATCGGCAAGCTGAACCGTTTCGCGAGCGAGGCGGGGCAGGCATTGCAGCGCGCGACGATCGAGCCGCCGCAGCCGCGAGCGCCGAACGGCGCGGCGGCCGCGGCGAGTCCGCAGGCGTCGACGGCGGTGCCGGTGGATGTGCGCGAGCCGGTGCCGACGCCGTTCGAGCTCGCGCGACGCGTGCTGTCGCCGGCCATCAGTCCGTTGGCAACCGCGTTCATCGTTTTCGTCGTCACGATCGTGATCCTGCTGCAACGCGACGACCTGCGCGATCGCGCGATCCGGCTGTTCGGCTCGCGCGACCTGCACCGCACGACCACGGTGATGGACGAGACCGCGCGGCGCCTGAGCCGCTACTTCGTGTCGCAACTCGGCGTGAACACCGGCGTCGGTGTCGTGATCGGGGCGGGGCTGTTTCTGATCGGCGTGCCGAGCCCGATCCTGTGGGGCATTCTCGCGGCGCTGCTGCGGCTCGTGCCCTACGTCGGCATCTGGATCGCGGCGATATTGCCCACCGCGCTCGCCGCCGCGGTCAGTCCCGGCTGGGCGATGGCGATCTGGTCGCTGGTGCTGTTCGTGGTCGCGGAACTGGCGGTGGGGCAGGTGGTCGAGCCGCTGCTGTATGGGCGCAGCACCGGCCTGTCGCCGTTTTCGGTGGTGGTCGCGGCGATCTTCTGGAGCTGGATCTGGGGGCCGATCGGGCTGATCCTGTCGACACCGTTGACGCTGTGTCTGCTGGTGCTCGGGCGGCACGTGCGGCGTCTCGAGTTTCTCGACGTGCTGCTCGGCGATCAGCCCGCGCTGACGCCGGTCGAAAACTTCTATCAACGCGCGCTCGCCGGCGATCCGGATGACGCGATCGAGCAGGCCGAAGTGCTATTGCGCGACCGCTCGCTGTCGGCCTATTACGACGAAGTCGCGATCAAGGGCTTGCGGCTCGCGGCCAACGACGTGACGCGCGGCAGCGTGACGAGCACGCAACTCGCGCGCATCGAGTCGACGACCAACGACCTGGTCGACGGCCTCGACGGCTACGAGGATCGCGAGCCCGCGCCGCTCGCGACGCAGGCGAAGCCGGCCGCAGTGGGGCCGCTGGCACCTTCCGACGAAACGCAGGCCGCGCGGGCGATGCCACGATCGGTCGACGCCGCGCCCGTGTTCGCCTCGCATGCGCCGACGAGCCGCGTGTTGTGCCTGCCGGGCCGTGGCCCGCTCGATGCGCTCGCGACGATCATTCTGCTGCAGTTGCTCGGCAAGCACGGCTTCGCGGCGCGCTCGCTGCCGCACGAGGCGGTGTCGCGCGCGTCGATCGACAGTCTCGTGGCGGACGACGTGGGCATCGTCTGCCTTCTGTATCTGCAGATCGACGGCATTCCGTCGCATCTGCGCAATCTGATCCGGCGCATCCGCACGCGCTTGCCGAATGCGTCGATCGTGGTCGGCCTTTGGACACCAGAGGATACGCAGCAGTGGAGCGCGGAACAGCAGGAATCGCTGGAAGCGGAGTGCGCCGTGACGTCGTTGCAGCAGATGCTGGCCGCGTGCGGTCGTCTCGATGCGACGCGAACGGTGATCGCGGAGCCGCAGTTCGAGGATGGCCGATAGGTGGTTTTCCTGAGCAATCGTTGCTGATGCGTCCCGGCATCGCGGCTTGTTATCCGCCTATTGACCGGCGGGCTTGTCGTGCCCGCCCTTTGACTTGTCCTGCTCCGGCTCGATCTTCGTGGTGCCGCCGGTCGAAGGCGGGTCGCTAGCCGGGAAGCTGTCTTCGACCTGCTTGTCGATCTGCTGCTCGCTCTTTTCCGAGTGCGGATGCTTTTCCTTGTTTGTCGTCATGGTGGCTCCTTGCTCCAGGTTGAACGTCAAGACATCGGATCGCACGGGTCCACGTGCGCATCGTCACGACGCCGCCGCTTCCGGCGCGCCGATGATCGCGAGCGCGTCGGCCCGCGACAGCCCGCCGCGCATCGCGTCGGAAAGCCGCGCGGTCAGCGCTTCGCGCTCGCAGGCGAACACCGCGTCGACGTGGCCGTCGCGCACGTACAGCGCGATGAACTGGTGATGATCGAAGTCGCCATCGACGACGATCTCATCCCACTCGCTCGCGTGGCCGAGGTATTCGAAGTTCTTGCCGTAGTGATAGGTCCAGAAGAACGGCACGTCGGCATAGCGATTGCGCACACCGCACATGTTCTGCGCGGCGATGCGCGCATGCTGCTGCGCGACGCGCCAATGCTCGATACGCACCGGCTCCTGGTTCTCATGCAGCGTGAACACGGCGATATCGCCGGCCGCATACAGACCGCACGCGGCGTTCATGCCGGCATTGACGACCACGCCGCCGTCCTTCTGCAATGGCAGTCCTTCGACAAACCCCGTAGCCGGCGCAACCCCCGTGCCCAGCAGCACGACATCGGCCGCGATGGCCTCGCCGCCGGCGAGCATCACCGTATGCACATTGCCTTCCTCGCCCTCGAGCGAGGCGACCTTGGCGTCGAGATAAAACTTCACGCCATTGCTTTCGTGCAGCGCGCGAAACATCTGGCCCGCGCGCTCGCCGAACTGCTTCGCGAATGGCACCTTGTCGCGCGAAATCACGGTGACGGGCACCCCGTGCTTGCGCAACGCGGACGCGACTTCGAGGCCGATGAAGCTGCTGCCGAGAATCGCGACGCGGGTTTGCGATGCATCGTCGCCGAGCGCGTCGATCAACGCGGCGGCATCGTCCAGGTGTCGAAGCACATGCACGCCGCCGAGTTCGCAGCCGGGCATGTCGGGCACTTTCGGCACGCTGCCGGTCGCGAGCAGCGCGGTGTCGTATTTCAGCGGCTCGATGCTCTGCTCGCTACCACCCGCGCCGGCTTCGAAATGGATCGTGTGCGCAGGCACGTCGAGCCGCGCGATCTTCGCCACGATGCGCTCGATGCCGTGCGTATGCAGCCAGTCGGGCGGCAGCAGCGGCGGCACGTCGGCGGGTGTCATTTCAAACGAGGGGACGAATTTGCTCAGCGAGGTGCGGTCATAGGGCGCGTGCGCTTCGTCGCCGATCAGCGTGATGCGGCCCTCGAAGCCGAACTCGCGTAGCGCGGCACAGGCAGCGGCGCCGGCCGCGCCCGCGCCGATTACCACGTAGTGCTTGCCTTGCGCGGTGGCATCGGGCGGGGATGTGTGCGCCGCCGGCGCCGGCGCTGCGATTTTTTCCGCCGACACGAGCACGTCGTCGCCATCGAGCGTGACCGGGTAGCGATCGAGCGGCAGCAGCGCGGGCGGCTCGAGCACGTTGCCGGTCGCGACGTCGAACGTACCCTTGTGCCATGGGCAGATGATCCGGCCATGGCACAGCGCGCCCTCTTCGAGCGGGCCCCCGGCATGCGGGCAATCAGGCGAGTAAGCCCGCACGGTGTCGCCATCGCGCACGAGCAGAATCGGCGTGCCGTCCACGATCACGCGCACCGCGCGGTCCGCTGGCAATTCCGGGAGCCGCGCGACGCGGCGGGCAGTCGTGGACATGGTGAGGCCTCGCGCAAGAAAGAGCTCGCGCAGCGCACGCAAACGCGTCGCGAGCGGTGACGGAAGTACGCTTGCCATCAAGCAGCGATAAGGCAGCAATCGTCGTGCCCGGACGCGTCGGCGGAGTGATGCCGTGAAGCTGCTTGGGAAGATAGGCCGAGTTGCGGTAAATTTCGAGGCAGGGGAATTAGCGCGCGAACAGCGGCGTGCGAATTCACAGGCAATGCCTTCCCTGACCGTATGCAACTTTGATGGAGCAGGTGACCGTGCAGCGTGCAGAACGTGTCGCAGTCGATGTGCCGATGCCGTCACGCAACTTCGCGGCGACGCAGCGCATGCTGCTGATCTTGCTGGCCGTGTCGATCGTGTTTCCGTTGGCCTGCCTCGTGGGCTACGGCTACTTCGACTACCAGCGCCGCATCTCCGATGCGAACGATGCGCTCGACCGCCTCGCGCGCGTGGCGCAGGAGCAGGCCGTCAAGGTGCTGGATTTGAACCGGCAGATGGCCTCGCGCGTGATCGAGCTGCTCGGCAATTCCGACGACGCGCAGATCCGCGCGCGCGAGCGCGAATTGCACGAGCGTCTGCAGAGCATCGGCGGCGACTTTCCGCAGGTGGCGTCGATCTCGCTGCTCGGTGTGAACGGCCAGTTACTTGCGTCGAGCCTCGCGTATCCGGCGCCGGCAGTGACGAGCGGCTTGCGCGACGATTTTCTCGCCGCGAAGGCAATGCGTCCGCAGCCGTATTTCTCGCTGCCGATGTTCGGCAAGCTGTCGAAGGTCGACGTGTTCACGACCGCGATCGGCCGCTCGGGTACGGACGGTCAGTTTCTCGGCGTGGTCACGGTGGCGCTGCGCAGCGAATATTTTTCGCGCTTCTATCGCGAGCTGACCAACGGCGATCCGTCGCTCGCGCTCGCGCTGTACCGGCAGGACGGCAATCTGCTGGTGCGCTATCCGCCGTGGCCGGCCGGCGCCCGGCCGTCGATGCACAGCGCGTTCATGTCCGCGTTGCGCGACAAACAGCTGTTCGGCCACGTGCACCTGAATTCGACCGTCGACGGCGTCGAGCGGCTGCTCGCGTTTCGCCGTGTCGGCGACTATCCGTTGTATGTGATGAGCGCGTACGCGATGTCATCGATCGTGGCGGCGTGGCGCACGCACTTTATGTTGATCGCGGCGCTGACGGCGGTGCCCTGCATCGCGATCTGGTGGCTCGTGCTGTATTCGCTGCGTCAGCTCGAGGCGGAGCGGCGCGCGTGGGAGCGGTGGCAGGGCGAGGTCGCGATGCGTTTGTCGGCCGAGGCGTCGAGCCGGCAACTGCAGCGCATGGGCGCGCTCGGCAATCTGGTCGCGAATGTCGCGCACGATTTCAACAACCTGCTGATGGTGGTGTCGGCGAACACCGAGCTCGCGCGCCTCAAGCATTACAACGATCTCGAGAAGGAAGTGCATGCGGTCGAGCGTGCCACGGCCACGGCCGAAGCGCTGACGCGGCGTCTCTTGAGCGTCGCGCGCAAGCAGCCGCTGAAGCAGGAGCCCGTCGAGCTTGCGCGCTGGCTGCCGGCCGCCGTGCCGCTGATCAACGCGGCGCTCGGCGACACGGTCGAACTGGCGTTGCGCATGCCGGAGAACCTGTGGCAGGTGCTCGTCGATCCGACCGATCTCGAGTTCGCGATCGTGAACATCGCGATGAACGCGCGCGATGCGATGCCGCGCGGCGGACGCTTCGTGATCCGCTGCCAGAACAATCGGCTGGTCGGCAGCGATACGCTGCTGCCGGACGGCGAGTACGTGCTGATCGCCTGTTCCGACGACGGCGAAGGGATGCCCGAATCGGTCGCGCGACGCGCGTTCGAGCCGCTGTTCACGACCAAGCTGCGCGGCTCGGGCACCGGCCTCGGGCTCGCCCAGGTGCTGTCGATGTCCGAGCAGGCCGGTGGCACCGCGAAGATCGACAGCGTGCTGGGCAGCGGCACGACGGTGCGGATGTTTTTGCCGCGCTATCGTGAGGGCGCCGCGCTGGCCGGCGCCGATGCGCGCCAGCCGCTGCCGACCGCGGCCGGGGCCGTGCTGCTCGTCGAGGACAACGAGGACGTCGCGGCCGGCGTGACCGCGGTGCTCGAAACCTTCGGCTGCGAGGTGCATCACGAGCCGACCGCCGACCAGGCGTTCGACGTGCTGAGCGCTGGCGAGCGCTTCGAGCTCGTGCTGTCGGACATCCAGATGCCGGGCAAGCTGAACGGTATCGACCTGGCGGAGAAGATCCGCAGCGCGTGGCCGTCGCAGAAGATCGCGCTGATGACCGGTTACGCCGACGAGCTCGACCGCGCGCGTCGGCTCGGCATTGCGATACTCGCGAAGCCGTTCAATATCGACGAACTGCATGCGCTGCTGGCTTGCGGCACCTGAAGCCGCGGCAACGTTCGTCTATCGCGTCCATGGGCTTTTCCTGGCGTGCTGTGCTGCGGCACAGCCCTTGCTGAAAAGAGCGCGAGGTTTGCGCGTGCGGTCACCGCGCGCCCACTTCCTTTCGACACTCCCGACACCCAGGAGAATCGCCATGAAGATCAGACACGCAGTGCTCGTTTCCACCTTGCTCGCGGCTTCGTCGCTCGCAATGGCGCAAGGCGCCGGCGGTGGCGCAGGCGGCGGCGGGGGGCCGGCCGGCAACGACCCGAACAGCAACGCCGCGACCTCGACACGCGAGGGCGGCGATGCGGGCGCGACCGGGGAGACCACGCCTTCGACTCACCATCACATGAAGAAGCATTCGAAGTCGAAGAAGCCCATGACGGACTCGACGAATACGCCGGGCGCCGACGCGAGCAGCGATACGAAGGGGCAGTAAGCGCAGCGTGTCAAGGCAGGGCGGCTGGAGTCGCGCGTCGGGTGTGACCCGGCGTGTCGGCTCCGGCCGTTTTGTACATAAACGTGATTACTGGCGATTTGCAATCGCTCGCCAGCGTTCAATCCTTTTCCATCGCCGCGTCGTACTTGCCGAGCGCGGCCGCGCCGTTCAGACGCGCGCGCTTGAGCAACGCCTGCTGCGCTTCCTTCACGTTGGCCGGCTGTCCGCGCCACGCATTCAACGGCGGCTCCTGCAACGCGCGCCCGTACGAAAAGCTCAGATTCCACGGCAGCGCGCCGAGCCGGTTCATCGCACTGAGATTGGCGGTAGCCTCCTCGGGCGACTGTCCGCCCGACAGGAACACGAGACCGGGAACCGAAGAGGGCACCGTACGCATCAGCACGCGCACGGTCGCCGCCGCGATATGCGCCGTGCTCGACTGCTGCTGATGCTCGGAGCCGGCCAGCACCATGCTCGGCTTCAGCACGATATGTTCGAGCACCACGCGATGCCGATGCAGCGCATGAAACACCTCGTGCAACACGGCCTCGGTGACTTCCGCGCAACGCTCGATCGTGTGCTCGCCGTCCATCAGCACCTCGGGTTCGACGATCGGCACGATGCCAGCTTCCTGGCTGATCGCCGCGTAGCGCGCGAGAGAATCGGCGTTCGCCTCGATCGCGAGCCGGCTCGGCAGGCTCGCCGTGATGTTGTAGACCGCGCGCCACTTCGCGAAGCGCGCGCCTTGCCGTTTGTAATCGACGAAGCGTTTGGCGAGACCGTCGAGGCCTTCGGTGATCTCGTCGCCGGGAGCGAGCGCGAGCGGCACCTTGCCGAGGTCGACCTTGATGCCGGGCACGATGCCGTTTGCCGCGGCCACCTGCGGGAACGGCGTGCCGTCGTCGGCTTTCTGGCCGAGCGTTTCTTCGTAGAGGATCACGCCGCTCACGAACTCGCCGAGACCGGGCGTCGTCAGGAGCAGGTTGCGATACGCGCGACGGTTTTCCTCGGTCGATTCGAGGCCGATCGTCTTGAAGCGTTTGGCGATGGTCGGGCCGCTTTCGTCGGCGGCGAGAAGACCCTTGCCCGGTTGAACCATCGCCTTGACGGTGGCTTGCAGTTCGCTACGGGTGTCCATGAGGTGTGCTCCCTTGGGTAGGCTCCGGTCGATGCGGTGTGCGGAGAAGTGCCGGTGACAGTTTCCTTTGCGTGACGAGTGGGTGCGAAAGCGGACTTCATTCGCCGAGCAGATGCAACACGATATCGCGCGGCTGCGGGTGACGCCGATGTTCGAACAGATACAGCCCCTGCCATGTGCCGAGCACCATCCTTCCATGCTCGACGGGCACGCACAACTGCACCTGGGTGAGCGCCGTGCGCAGATGCGCGGGCATGTCGTCGGGGCCTTCGGTGTCGTGCTCGTAGCGCGTGTCGTCCTCGGGCGCGAGGGTCTCGAAGTAGCGCTGCAGATCTCGCCGCACGGACGGATCGGCATTCTCCTGAATCAGCAGCGACGCCGACGTGTGCCGGCAAAACAGCGTCAGCAGACCGGTACGGATGTCCGTGTCGTCGACGAAGCGGCGCGCGTCGTCGGTAAATTCGACGAGCCCGCGGCCGCGGGCCTGGACACTCAGATGATGGATGACCTGGCGCATGACGGAGCTCGAATCTCAGAGCGACGCGAACGCGTCGTCGATATCCTCGGCGCTGCGTGGCCGCACCACGCGCGCGACCTCGGCGCCGTCGCGCATCAGTACGAGCGTCGGCCACAGCTTGACCTTGAACGAGCGGCCGAGCGGGCGGCCCGGGCCGTCCTCGATCTTCAGATGCCGCAGGCCCGTGTGCGGCGCGAGCGCCTGGCGGATCGATGCCTGCGCGCCCTGGCAATAGCCGCACCAGTCGGTGCCGAATTCGACGACGGTGACGCCGGGCAGCGAGTCGAGCTCGGCGCGGGTCGGTCCTTTCGGGGAATAAGCTGTCGGCGAGGTCATGCGTGCTCCGCTGCTGATCGTGATCTGCCAAGGGTAGCAGCTATGCCGCGGATCGTCAGCGCAGCGGCCGTATGCTGCCGATGCGCGCGGTGTCACCGCGGCATGTTAAAAAGCGGTGCGCGCGTGCTCGATCGATCGACGCGCCGCGTCATCGCACGGAACCTCGCAAAACATGAACGCACGAATCTATCTGCAACATCCGCAACACAAAGACGCTATCGCGGTCGCGACCGGCTTCAGCTGGGGCGCGTGCCTGCTCGGCTTCATCTGGGCGCTGTCGAAGAGAATGTGGTTCGCCGCGTTCGTGATGCTAGGCATCAACGTGATCCTGCTCGGCATCGGGCTGTGGGGCGAGACGGCCGATTTGATCGGCTTCGTGCTGTCGGTCGTGTTCGCGTTCGCATGCGGCGCGTATGGCAACCGGTGGCACCGCTGGACGCTCGAACAGCGCGGCTACGTCGTGGTGTGATGCGTTCGCGCTGGAGCGGGGGTTGCTATGCGCAGGAATGTGATCGAAGCTGAGTTCAATCCGTCATGGAGGCGTTTTATGCTCATTGCATCGGCAATCGCAGGTCTTTCCGCTGATCGGCTTTCGACGCGCCGGCCTTGCCCTCACGCTGCGGCAACTGGCCGAGCATTGCGAATGTGCGGCCCACGAACACATTCAGGCTCGTCGCTCGATTGACCCGTCCCGCCGAACGCATGACGGCTGCGGCTTGAACGATGACGACGAAAGCGACTGCTGGCACTTGCTTATCCTACCGTCGCGAACGACTCGCGCTGCTGTCTGGTTGTCTGCCCTAACAACGGATTACGCCGAGCGGGCAGCAACGCTAGACATCGCTATGCACCCCGGATAATTGACCATTGTTAACAAAAACCAAAATCCGTTTGATTGCGCCAGAATTTCCTTCCGTGCTAGTGTGATCCCCACGCATCCCTCACGCACGCAAACTTAATGCCTCAGAAACCTAATAATGGCTGACTATAACAGCAGCAACTACTGGACCTCCTCAACTACAGAAAAGCATGACAGCAAGCAAAACGCCATTGCAATATCGGTCGATGACCGCGCCGCCACCCGGCAGGCGATTATCAATATGCTTGCGCGAAAAGGCTACAGGCTGATTGAGCGTTCAGCGTGGCACGCAAAGCCCCCGAGTGGCGCGATGCGGGAAAGTCATTGGGACTATCAGGATATTGTGATACACCACGCGGGCCGCAGCTATTCTTGTGGCGCACCTTCTATTGAAGAGATGCAGCGCTTACAGGCGGAGGACATGCGCAGAAGCCCGCCTTTTGGCGATGCAGGATACCACTACGCAGTTTCATGTCAGGGCGAGATATATGAGGCCCGCGATATTCGGTTTGTTGGTGAGCATGTGGCTGCAAGCAATTCGGGAAAAATCGGTATTGTGTTTCTATCCGATTTGGTTGAGGCAGGTGAGGCCTATGAACAGGAATACGGCAATCTATCGATATTTGATAAGCTCAAAAATATTCGCGGGATTCTAACCGATCAGACTATTTCAGGGCATGATAAGCCAACCCCGGCTCAGATTCAAGCTGCCACAGCTTTGTGTGGCGTCTTAAAAGATTTTTTTAATATTTCCAGACTGGGTGGACACAGGGAATATCAAAGATTGGCAACGAATACGGGGCGGGCCTGTCCTGGCAAGCTTGGAATGGATGTTGTGAAATTGCTGCGTTCGAGATTATCGCTATCTGTGCCGGGAAGTGATCTGCCATGAAAAAGAAAGTTTTTGTGGGTGTTTTTGTTATAATTTTTGCATTGGGGATGCTCATCTTCAATGTATTTGTAGGGTATTACAATTCATATGTCGATCATAATGAGAATGAGATCTATTTTTTAAAGAAATTTCCAACTTTAAGACGGGAATTTGTCAACCCATTTGCAAATGAAGGCGATGCCCCTTCCGTGGATGAACTATCAACCAATACTCGCAGAGAGCTTTCCGATTTTTGCAAATATGCATACGGTCTGACTTTTAATGACTCAAAGTCCCTTGAGGCTTGTAGGGCGCAGATTCTTCGAGAAAATCAGTAACCGAATTCAAAGCTTTCCTATAGGTGATCGAGCACAAGCTTTTTTTCGGTTGCACTCGACTCATCTGAGGGCGAAATAGCGCAGGAGATTACATGGGAATTTTTTATGCGGCTGTGGACGGAGATCCGCTGACGAGTCACGAGGACAGTCACGTTATTGCGCGCGAAGGCTATCGCGCCGCCACGATAAAAGGGGATGACGGCAAAACCCGAAGTGTGGTCTACATTGGCGATAGCGCTTGGTGTGGTGCATGCCAAAGCACAGGGGTCATCGTCGGCGGCGCGGGGATCAGTGAGAATCGCCGCATGATTGATCTGGCCGGGGGGGCTCGCCGCCAGGCTGTCGGTGGAGATGCGATTCACTGCAACTGCTCGACCCCGCCGTGCATCATTGCGATTCACGGAACGCGATGGTCGATCACTGACGACACACAGCTTAAAGCAACGAGCACTCAGAAGCACGCCACCCCGCCAGCACCGCTTGTCGAGCCAACGCATACGCGCTGGTTCGCCATCGTCGACAGCGTAACCGATGAGCCTTTATCTGGCCGTGAATTCATCGCGGACGTTGATGGTGTCAGACAGGCCGGCAGGACCGATAGCAACGGTTACGCACGGATTACGACCAATGACGAGAAGCCCGTCGATATTCATGTGGTTTTCCATTCTCCCGCACGCAAACTCAATGCATCGGGAACCTGACAATTAACTGGTGCTTTTGAACAACTATCACACCGAGTTCTATCCGACCTACGACTACAAGGCGCAGGCGCAGCAAATGCGCGCAACTGAGGGCAAGTAGCGGCGAGCGTGCCAACAGCTTGCCGCTAACGGCACGCATCGGCACGGCGCGGCGCGAGTCGCCGGATGCATCCGCGCACGCCTCACGGATTTGGGACAGCTATTAGCGGGTTTACGCGAGCCGCGCTCCGGGTCGATAATGCCCCGGTCGTTCCGGCCCCCTGCCTGCGACGCCTAACGTGCCTTCGAGCGCTTCGCTGCGTATCGAGGCCCGCTCCACCTGACCCACCGCCCCGTGTTGAAAACTGCGCGTTTTTTCGACCTGCTTCGCATTCCAGGCTTCAAGCCGCTCGCCGCCGCCACCCTGATGCTCGGTGTGGCGATGTCCTTCACCGCACCGTATCTGTCTCTGTTCGGCATCGAACGCGCCGGCATGACGCCGTTCCGGCTCGGCGTATTCATGACGTTGATCGCCGCGAGCGGCGTGCTCGCGAGCACGGTGGCGGGGCGCTGGAGCGACCGGAGCGGGCGGCATCGACCGTTATTGCTGGCGGCGCTCATCGCAGCCGCGCTCGGCTACCTGTGTCTGTGCGTGGTGCGCGATTACCGGCTGCTGCTCGTGGTCGGCATCGTGTTCATCGGCGCGGGCGGTTCGGCGATTTCGATGGTGTTCTCGTTCAGCCGCGCGGCGCTGCCGGTGCCCGACCCTGCCGAGCGCGTGTTCGCGAGCGCGACGCTGCGTACGATCCTCTCGGCCGCATGGGTGTTCGGGCCGGCGGTTGGCGCGCTGGTGCTCGCCGCGACGAGCTTCACCGGACTCTTCCTGTTCGCGGCCGCCAGCTTCGCGACCTGCGGCTTCATCGTCTGGCGCATGCAGGAGCCGCAGAGCCATCTCGGCGATCACACGGTCGAGGACACCGCGTCGGAGCCGTCCGCGTCGATCACGGTGCCGCCGCTGAGGCAGCCCGGCGAGGACGCGCACGAAACACTGCCGGTCGCGTCGGCGAACGACATCCTGCGCTCGGTGACCGCGCTGACCTTACTCGGCCTCGCCGCGAACGCGACGATGATCGTACTGCCGCTGTACATCGTGCATGGGCTCAACGGCACGCATCTCGACGTGTCGGTGATGCTCGGTCTCGGCGCGCTGACCGAGATCCCGATGATGCTCGCGCTCGGCGCGAAGTCGTCGTCGCTGCACAAGCCGAACTGGCTTGCCGCGTGCGCGGCCGTGCATGCGGTGTACTTCGTCGCGATGTCGCTGGCCGGCAACGTCAGCGTGCTGATCCCGATGCAGATGCTGAACGCGTTCGTGGTCGCCGTGACCTCGTGTCTCGGCATGACCTACGTGCAGGATCTGATGCCGCATTCGCCCGGGCGTGCGACCGCGCTGTTCTTCAATGCGGCGCGGGTCGGCTCGATCCTGTCGGGCGTGCTGTCGGGGCTGCTCGTGCAGGCGTTCAGCTATCGCGGCACGTTCCTGTTCTGCGGACTGCTGGCGCTGGGCGCGCTGGTGCTGTTCGCGGTGCCCGGCTATCGCTATCCGCTGATGTGGCGCGCCGTCAAGCGCTTCGCGGCCGAGCAATACGCGAAGCTGGCCGCCCGCCGCGGCACCCGCGTGCCCGAGCGTAGCGAATGACACGTGGGCTCGCCGCGTTCGCTTTCGTGCGGATGCGGCGCGCCTCCAGTTGCGTGGAACTTTGAGCCGCGCTGCGCCTCTGCAAAAAAGTGCGGCTTGCTTCGGTACATTCGGCGTAGCTCGCGACACAACGCCTATGCTTAAGGGCAGCCGCGCCGCCGCAACACGATGACCGGAAAATCGGGCAGCGCAACGCAGCATCTTTAGGAGCGAGCCATGCAGCTAGGCATGATTGGATTGGGACGAATGGGCGCCGACATGGTGCGGCGCCTGACCAGGGGAGCTCAGCAGTGCATCGTCTACGACGTGCAGCCGGCGGCGGTCGACAGGCTGAAGCAGGAAGGCGTGGCCGGCGCGAGCTCGCTCGAAGACCTCGTCGCGAAGCTCGACAAGCCGCGCGCCGTGTGGCTGATGGTGCCCGCCGCCGTGGTCGACGCGACGCTCGACAAGCTCGTGCCGCTGCTCGAGCCGGGCGACGTCGTGATCGACGGCGGCAACTCCTACTACCACGACGACATCCGCCGCGGCCAGCAACTCGGCGCGCGCCAGCTTCACTACGTGGACGTCGGCACGAGCGGCGGCGTCGCGGGGCGCGAGCGCGGCTACTGCCTGATGATCGGCGGCGAGGCTGAGGTCGTCAAACGGCTTGAACCGATCTTCTCGACGTTGGCGCCCGGCGCGGGCACGCAGAGCGCGACGCCGGGCCGCGCGGCGGGCGCGAGCACCGCTGAGCAGGGCTTTCTGCATTGCGGCCCGCAAGGCGCGGGGCATTTCGTCAAGATGGTTCATAACGGCATCGAGTATGGGCTGATGGCCGCCTACGCCGAGGGTCTGAACGTGCTGCGCCACGCCGACGCCGGCCGGCACGCGCGCGAGGCCGATGCGGAGACGTCGCCGCTGCGCCGTCCCGAGCTGTATCAGTACGATCTGAATCTCGCGGATATCGCCGAGGTCTGGCGGCGCGGCAGCGTGATCGGCTCGTGGCTGCTCGACCTGATCGCCGGCTCGCTCGCCAGCGACACCGAACTGAAAGGCTACGCGGGCCGCGTATCGGATTCGGGCGAGGGGCGCTGGACCGTCACGGCGGCCATCGACGAAGGTGTGCCGACGCCGGTGCTCAGCGCGGCGCTGTTCGCGCGCTTCAGTTCTCGCGGAGAAGCCGATTTCGCGAATCGCGTGCTGTCGGCGATGCGGCACGATTTCGGCGGCCACGCGGAAAAACCCGTTGCGCCGGACGGCGGGCTGAAGTAGCCGAGGCCATCCACGCGTGCGCTATCACGCCGACCCGCCGAACCGTCCCGCCGAACTTGCCACAAGGAACCCCGATGCCAGTCACCTCCGCCACGCCGCACGACGTCGTGTTTCTGTTCGATTGCGACAACACGCTGCTCGACAACGATCACGTGCTGCAGGATCTGCGCGCGCACATGATGGGCCAGTTCGGCGAAGAGAACAGTGCGCGCTATTGGGAAATCTTCGAGAACCTGCGCACCGAACTCGGTTACGCCGACTACCTCGGCGCGCTGCAGCGCTACCGGACCGAGCATCCACGCGACACGCGCCTGCTGTTGATGTCGTCGTTCCTGATCGAGTATCCGTTTGCGAACCGGCTCTATCCGGGTGCGCTCGACGCGCTGCGGCATCTCGGCAAGCACGGGCCGACGGTGATTCTGTCGGATGGCGACGTCGTGTTCCAACCGCGCAAGATTTCGCGCTCGGGCCTGTGGGACGAAGTCGACGGGCGCGTGCTGATCTACATCCACAAGGAGCTGATGCTCGACCAGGTGATGGAATGCTATCCGGCGCGCCATTACGTGATGGTCGACGACAAGCTGCGAATTCTGAGCGCGATGAAGAAGGCATGGGGCGCGGAGCTGACCACCGTGTTTCCGCGCCAGGGACACTATGCGTTCGATGCGAAGCAGATCGCGAGCAATCCGCCCGCGGACGTGACGGTCGGGCGGATCGGCGAGTTGGCGGAGCTCGACGTGGACACGCTGTTGCGTAGCGCGAAGGGCAACTAGGCGGCGCCGCGCGCGTGGTGCGGGCGCCGTTTCATGGGTGACATCGCGGGCTCACGCGCCCAGCGCTTTCAGGCGCGCCTGGGTATCGGCCGCGCCCATCCGTGCGGCGGCATCGGCCGCGCTGACGCCGTTCGCGTCGCGCGCATGCGGGTCCGCGCCGTGCGCGAGCAGCAGATCGACGATCGCGGTGCGGTTGAACATCGCCGCGATCATCAGCGCGGTACGGCCATCGGGCGATGCGCCTTCGACGTCGGCGCCATGCGCGAGCAAGGTTTCGATCACCTTGTCGAAGCCCTTGAACGCGGCGCCCGCGATCGGCGTCTGGCCCGCGTCGTTGCGCAGGTTCGCATCGGCGCCCCGGTCGAGCAGCGTGCGCACCGCGTCGACGTGGCCGTGGTAGCTCGCGAGCATCAGCAGGCTGTCGCCGCGCTCGTTGCGCAAATTCGGCGGCACGCCTTTCTCGATGACGGCCGCGAGCATCGTCGCATCGCCGCGCCGCGCGAGGTCGAAGACTTCGCGCGCGAGCGCCTGCAATTCGGGATCGGGTTGCGATGCGGGCGGGTTGTCGGTGCGGTCGGTCAAGGCACTCTCCTTGCGATGAATGAGCGGCGCATTGCCAATGCCGCGCCCGGTCTTTCAGCGAGCATACACATTGCGTGGCGCTCGCGTTCGCACGCTGGCAGCCGCGCCGCTGTGCTAGACGTGGCTGAACAGCTTGACCAGCAGCCCGAATATGCCGATCGGTATGGCGACAGCGAGGCATGTGAACACGAGCGTAAGGACCAGGACCACGAGCACTTTGAGCGCACTGGGAGATGTCGACATGGCGGCCATTGACCTGAGACAGAAGATCACGAAAAGAAAGCAGACAGCGCAAGGAGTTGCAGCACGAATGCCACATTCAGCGCGACATACTGGGAGGGGTAGAAAGCATTCGCCCCCGTTTGAGCAGCTTAGTACATTCGACTCGCACCGCCCGGCTTCGTTTCGAGTGCGCCGCATCATCCGCCAACCAGCCTGACAGTTCTTTTCGAGGAGTGACGCCATGGCCGAAGCAACCTCGCATCCCACCCCACCGGAAGTTCTGGACCCCGATACGCTGCGCAACCTCGATCGCTACTGGCGCGCATGCAATTACCTGTCGGTGGGCATGATCTATCTGCGCGACAACCCGTTGCTGCGCAAACCGCTGAAGGCCGAGCACATCAAGAACCGGCTGCTCGGCCATTGGGGCTCCGACGCCGGCCAGAGCTTCGTGCTCGTGCATCTGAACCGGCTGATCCGCAAACACGATCTCGACGTGATCTTTCTGTCCGGCCCCGGTCACGGCGCCCCCGCGAGCCTCGCGCACTGCTACCTGGAAGGCCACTACTCGGAAATTTATCCGGACCGCAGCGAGGACGAAGCCGGTATGCGGCGCTTTTTCCGGCAATTCTCGTTCCCGGGCGGCATCGGCTCGCATTGCACGCCCGAAACGCCGGGCTCGATTCACGAAGGGGGCGAACTCGGCTACAGCCTGTCGCACGGCTACGGCGCCGCGTTCGACAACCCCGAGCTGATCGTCACCGTGATGATCGGCGACGGCGAAGCGGAAACCGGCCCGCTCGCCACGTCGTGGCATTCGAACAAATTCCTGAACCCGATCCGCGACGGCGCGGTGCTGCCGGTGCTGCATCTGAACGGCTACAAGATCGCCAACCCGACGCTGCTCGCGCGCATTCCGCGTGAGGAACTCGAAGCATTGATGGTCGGCTACGGGCACAAGCCGTATTTCGTCGAAGGCGACGATCCCGACACGATGCATCAGCAGATGGCCGCGACGCTCGAACAATGCATCGGCGAAATTCGCGCGATCCAGCAGCATGCGCGGCAGAACAACGACACGACGCGGCCGCGCTGGCCGATGATCGTGCTGCGCTCGCCGAAGGGCTGGACCGGGCCGAAGGAAGTCGACGGTCACAAGGTGGAAGGCTCGTGGCGCTCGCATCAGGTGCCGGTGGCCGATGCGGTGAGCAATCGCAAGAGTCTGCAGATCGTCGAGGATTGGCTGCGCAGCTACGGCCCCGAAACGCTGTTCGATGCGAACGGCCGGCTCGTCGAAGAACTGCGCGCGCTCGCGCCCGAGGGCGCGCGCCGCATCAGCGCGAATCCGCACGCGAACGGCGGGCTGTTGTGCAAGATGCTCGACATGCCGCCGTTCCGCGACTACGCGGTGGCCGTGAAGAAACCGGCGGCGGCGTATACGTCGCCGACCGCGGTGCTCGGCACGTTCCTGCGCGACGTGATGCGCAACAACATGTCGAACTTCCGGCTGTTCGGTCCCGACGAAACTTCGAGCAACAAGCTGCACGCGGTCTATGAAGCGTCGGGCAAGACCTGGCTCGCCGCGCTCGAACCGGGCGACGCCGACGGCGGCGAACTGTCGCCCGATGGCCGCGTGATGGAAATGCTCAGCGAGCACACGCTCGAAGGCTGGTTGGAAGGCTATGCGCTGACCGGCCGTCACGGACTCTTCGCGACCTACGAAGCGTTCGTGCACGTGATCGACTCGATGTTCAACCAGCACGCGAAGTGGCTCGAAAAAGCCAAGCGCGAGCTGGGCTGGCGGCAGCCGGTGCCGTCGCTCAATCTGCTGATCACGTCGATCGTGTGGCGCCAGGATCACAACGGTTTCACGCACCAGGACCCCGGTTTTCTCGACGTGGTCACCAACAAGAGCCCGGACGTCGTGTGCATCTATCTGCCGCCCGACGCGAACTGTCTGCTGAGCGTCGCCGATCACTGCCTGCGCTCGCGCGACTACGTGAACGTGATCGTGTCCGACAAGCAGCCGCACCTGGACTATCTCGACATGGACGCGGCCGTCACGCATTGCACCAAGGGCATCGGCATCTGGGACTGGGCGTCGACCGATCAGGGCGTCGAGCCGGACGTCGTGATCGCGTGCGCGGGCGACATCGCGACGATGGAAGCGCTCGCCGCCGTGCAGATCCTAAAGGAGCGCTGCCCGACGCTGAAGATCCGCTTCGTCAACGTGGTCGATCTGTTCCGCCTGATGCCCGAGCATGCGCATCCGCATGGACTGTCCGACCGCGATTTCGATTCGCTGTTTACGACCAGCAAGCCGGTGATCTTCAACTTCCACTCGTATGCGGCGCTCGTGCACAAGCTCACGTACAACCGTCAGAATCACGGAAACATGCACGTGCATGGCTATAACGAGAAGGGCAACATCAATACCCCGCTCGAACTCGCGATCATCAACGGCGTCGACCGCTTCACGCTGGCGATCGATGCGATCGATCGCGTGCCGTCGCTGCGCGGCGTCGGCGATCATACGAAGGAGTGGCTGCGCGGGCAGATCATCGAGCATCTCGCGTATGCGCACGAGGAAGGGATCGACAAGGAGGAAATCCGCAACTGGACGTGGAAAGGCTGAGCGACCGCGGTGCGCAAGACGATCGGCGGGTACGCGGCACTGCTTGGCGGCATCGATCTGCTCGTGTTTACCGGCGGGATCGGCGAGCACAGCGCCGAGGTTCGGCGGCGCGTATGCGATGGGCTTGCGTTTCTTGGGCTCGTCGAAAACGATCCGGCGGGCAAGGTGAGAGTGTTGCACACCGAGGAGGAAAGGCAGATCGCACGGCATTGCCGGCAACTGCTGCAAGCGGGCGGGAGCTGACCCGCCTGACTGAGGTCAGCCCTTGCGGACGACGGTCCGGTCCGCGACTGAGGTGACGCCGAACAGACGCGTCACGTCTTCGAGCATCGCGGCGCGTTGTGCTTCGCGCTGAAGCTCGCCCGACAGCGTGATGCGCCCTCGCGCGACCTTCACGCGCACGGCGCGCGGCGGCACGGCCGAATCCCACGCGAGACGGCGCGCTGCTTCGGCGGCGATCTGCGCGTCGGTCAGGCGGGCAGATTCGCTCGATCTCGAGCTTGTGGACCGCATGGCGTCTCCGCGAAACAGAATGTCGATCAACTCACACTAGCAGATGTGGCGGGTTTTGCCGGCGTGCGCGCTTCGCCGGCAGCGCAGATTCGCTCGCCGCGCCGGGCTCGCCACGTTTATCATAGTGCCCACCTGACAGAACGCGCCGTCCAGCCGCGAACGGCGCGCGCATCTTCCACGAGATCTCGCAATCCCATGAATTCGACTCCCGACGCTCCTTCCCGACCCTCGCTGCGCGCGCTGACCGCGCTCGAAGGACGTGTTCTCGGCGTGCTCGTCGAAAAACAGCACACGGTACCCGACAGTTATCCGTTGTCACTGAACGCGCTGACGCTCGGCTGCAATCAGAAGACCGGCCGCGCGCCGGTGATGAGCGCGACCGAGGCCGAGGTGCTGAGCGCCGTCGACGGCCTGAAACGCCTGAGCCTCGTGTTCGAGGGCAGCAGCAGCCGCGTGCCGCGCTTCGAGCACAACATGAACCGCGTGCTCGGGTTGCCGGGACAGTCGATCGCGCTGCTGACCACGCTGCTGCTGCGCGGCGCGCAAACGGCCGCCGAATTGCGCCTGAACAGCGCGCGCCTGCATGGCTTCGCCGATATTTCGTCGGTCGAGGCGTTCCTCGACGAACTGGCCGCGAACGATCCGCCTCGCGTCGTCCGGCTGCCGCGCATGGCGGGCGAGCGTGAGAATCGCTGGATGCATCTGTTGTGCGGCGAGCTCAGCATCACCGAAGCCGCGCAGTCCGCGCTCGCCGAGGACGACAGCGTGCCGCTGTCGGCATTCGAGGCGCTGAAGGCCGAGCAGAAGCGTCTCGCCGATGAAGTCAGCCGTCTGCAGGCCGTCGTGCGGCGCATGGCGACCGAGCTGGGTATCAACGCGGACGATCTGTGATCTGAAACGGAAACGAAAGCGAAGGCGCGCCCCGCCGCCTGTTTCACGCATCACGCCGACGCGGCCTATCCGCCAGCAACGTGCGCTGCGTGCGATAGAAGATCCGCGGCGGCACGTTCGGCGAGTCTTCGGCGAGACGGTCGAGTTCGGTACGGATCCCGGTGAGGTAGTGCGCTTCGCGCGCATCGGGGTCGCCGGCAAACACCGCTTCGAGCCGCCGACGCACCGCGCCATAGCGCGCACCGGCCGCGCGATGCTTCTCGGCACGCTCCGCATATCGCAGGAACGTCTGCAACGCGGCCGACATCGCCGCCGCCACGCTGACGAGCCCAACGACTATCCGCATCTCGATCGACACCGGCGGCGCGCTCAACGACGCGAACACCGCCGTGCCGACGAACGCGGTCAGCGCGGTCACGAGCCAGCCCATGCGGCGCTCGCGCGCCGACAGCAGATCCGCCATGTCGTAATGGCTCATCTGCGATTCGCGCGCGCGGCGAATCCATTTCAACAGCAGCTCGGTTTCGTCGACGGGCGGCTCGTAGGCGGGCTGGGTCGTCATCGTTCAGCGTACGGCACGCGCATCAATCGTAGGAAAACGAGCTGCCGAACTTCTCGATCCGCTCCAGCGCCATGCCCGAGCCGCGTACCACGCAGGTCAGCGGCGCCTCTGCGACGAACACCGGCAGGCCGGTTTCCTCGGCGAGCAGACGGTCGAGATCGCGCAGCAACGCGCCGCCACCCGCGAGCGTGATGCCGCGCTCGGCGATGTCCGCGCCGAGTTCCGGCGGCGTCTGTTCCAGTGCGATCTTCACCGACGACACGATCTGGTTCAGCGGATCGGTCAGCGCTTCGAGGATTTCGTTGCTCGACACCGTGAAGCTGCGCGGAATGCCCTCGGACATGTTGCGGCCTTTGACTTCCATCTCCATGACCTCGGAGCCCGGAAACGCGGAGCCGATTTCCTTCTTGATCGCCTCGGCGGTCTGCTCGCCGATCAGCATGCCGTAGTTGCGGCGGATGTAGTTGACGATGGCGTCGTCGAACTTGTCGCCGCCGACGCGCACCGAGCCTTTGTACACAATGCCGCCGAGCGAGATCACGCCGACCTCGGTGGTGCCGCCGCCGATATCGACGACCATCGAACCGGTTGCATCCGACACCGGCAGGCCGGCGCCCGTCGCCGCGGCCATCGGTTCCTCGATCAGATAGACCTGCGAGGCGCCCGCGCTATGCGCGGCCTCCTTGATCGCGCGGCGCTCGACCTGGGTCGAACCGCACGGCACGCAGATGATGATGCGCGGCGATGGCGCAAACAGCCGCGACTCGTGCGCCATCTGGATGAAGCGCTTGATCATCTGCTGGGTGATGTTGAAATCGGCGATCACGCCGTCTTTCATCGGGCGGATCGCCTCGATGTTGCCCGGTACCTTGCCGAGCATCTGCTTCGCTTCGCGGCCCACGGCGAGGATGATCTTCTTGCCGTTCGGGCCGCCTTCCTGGCGGATCGACACGACCGACGGCTCGTCGAGAACGATGCCCTTGCCGCGCATGTAGATCAGCGTGTTCGACGTACCGAGGTCGATTGCCAGGTCGTTGGAAAAGTAGCCGCGCAGAAAACCGAACATGCGTATTCCTGTCTTTGCGAAGGCGGGCGCGTGAGCGCCGCCGGGAGCTTGTCGGGGTCTGCCGCTTGCACGCGGCGGGCGGCCAGAGCGGCCGCGCGACAGCAAGAATAGCAGTTTATCGGCGGGCGCGGCCGCACTATCGTCCGCTATCTGCCGCTCGCCGGCCCAAGCCGCGCCGCGATCGTGCGGCATGCCGCAAGCAGCGGCTCGATGTAAGTGGCTTGCACATCGTCGCGGCGGCGGAAGGTCGGCATGCTGATGCTCACGCAGCCGGCCGCGCGGCCGTCCGGGCCGCGAATCGCGGCGCCGTAGCAGCAGATCGATACTTCGTTCTCCTCGCGGTCTTCCGCGTAGCCGCGTTGCGCGGTCGCGTCGAGCTCGCGGCGCACGGCGTCGAGGTCGGTCAGCGTGTGCTCGGTGAAACGCTCGAGCGGCGCGTTCTTCAGCAGCGCCTCGCGCTCGGCCACGCTGAGTGTCGCCAGATACGCCTTGCCGACCGAACTCGACGTCAGCGACACACGCGTGCCGATGCGCGATGCCATGCGCACCGCGTGCGGGCTTTCGAGCTTTTCGATGTAGACCATCTCGCCCTGGCTGGGCACCGCGAGGTGGATCGTCTCCGATGTGAAGTCGCGCAACGCCATCAACGCATCGACGGCCGCGAGCCGCAGGTCCGAGCGCTCCCAGCTATGGCTCGCAAGGTTGATCAGGCGCGGTCCGAGGCCGAAGGTGTTGCCGCTGCCGCTCGCGACGATCAGCCCTTCAGCCTGCAAAGCCGCGACGATGCGATGGACGGTCGGGCGTGGATAGCCGCTCGCCGCGCTCAGCTTCGCGACGTTGGGCGGCGTTGGCGCATCGGCGATCAGTTGCAGCACCGCGATGAACTTCGAGAACGCGGCGGCGCCGGCGACGGCCTTGGAGTCGGCTTTGTCGTCGGTGTGCCCGACAGCATCATGGCCGGCGGCGCCGGCGTGGGAACGGGGTTTGGAAGCGGAACTCGACATCACACGGAGGCAGGGCAGAGCAGGGGTACGCAATTATGCCTTTATCGATGGCGTCGAACGACGGCGGCGCCGCTTCACGCGACGACTCGATCACGCGACGAGATATCCGCCGTCGACCGGCACGATTGCGCCCGTCATGAACGACGCCGCCGGCGAGCACAGGAACACCGCGACCTGCGCGACTTCCTGCGGCGTGCCCCAGCGACGCAGCGGCGTACGTTCCAGAATCGCCAGCGAGCGTCCATCGTCGTCCTGCAACGCCTGGGTGAGCGGCGTTGCGATCCAGCCCGGCGCGACCGCATTGACGCGAATGCCGTCGGCGGCATAGGCGATCGCGAGCGACTTCGTTAGCTGCGCCACCGCGCCCTTGCTCGCGCTATAAGCGGGCACGAGACCGCCGCCGAAAAAACTCAGCATCGACGCCGTATTGACGATGCAGCCCGCCGACGCCTTCAACGAGTCGCGCGCGGCGGCGCACACGCGCATCGTGCCGTTCAGATTGATATCCATCACGCGTTCGAACACGTCGAGCCGATGTTCTTCGCCGCGGCTGATCACGCCGGCGCAGTTGACCACGATGTCGAGACGCTCGAACGCGTTCACCGCGGCCGTGACGGCGTTGCCCGAGCGGACATCCAGCGTGACGCGCGCAATCTCGCGATTGAGCGTATCGGGCGTGCCTTCGGGCAGCGGCAAACCAGCCGCCACCGTGTGCGCGCCAAGCTGCGCGAGCGTGTTGGCGATCGCCGCGCCGATACCGGACAAGCCGCCGGTCACGAGCGCGGTCTTGCCTTCGAGGAGCTGGTTCTGGAACGTCATGGGAGAAGCCGCCTCAGGTGGGTTGGGTCTCGATCGAGCTCGCGAGCGGCGCGGGCGCCACTTCCTGGACGACGAACAGATAGACGAGCGCCGCCGCGAACGCGACGGCCGCGCTGATCAGCAGCGCGTTGACGAACGAATGCGTCCGATCGACGACGATGCCGGTGATCACCGGCGCGAACGAGCCGCCCAGATAGCCACCGAAGTTCTGCATGCTGCCGAGCGACGCCACCAGATGTCGCGGCGCGGCGACGCTGACGAGCGCCCATGCGCTGCCGCTCGACAGGTTCACGAACAGCATCGCGAGCGACACGTAGACGATCGCGAGCGTCGTGCTCGGTGTGTAGGCGGCCGGCACCGTGAATGCGGCGGCGCCGACGAGACCGACGCACAGCGGCCACTTGCGGCTGCGGATCGGCGCCATGCCGCGCTTCAACAGATAGTCGGCGATCACGCCGCTGCTCGCCATGCCGATCGTGCCGAACACATACGGAATCGCGACGAGCCAGCCGGTGTGCGCGATGCTCAGATGACGCTCACGCTCCAGATAGCCGGGCAGCCACGTCAGATAGAGCCACACCATGTAGATCACGCCCATGAAGCCGAAGATCATGCCCCACGTGTTGCGCAGCTTGAACAGCGCGCCCCATTCGGACCAGCTGAGGCCCTGCGGATTCTCCTGGCCGGTCGCGCCTTCGTTCAGATGCGCGGTTTCTTCTTCGGTCAGCACGATTTCGCTGCGATTGCGATAGACGAGGTACCACGCGAGCGCGACGACAACGCCGACCACGCCCATGATGACGAACATCGTTCGCCATCCGAAGGAAAGCATCAGCACCGTGAGCAGCGGCGGCGCGATCATCGGCGCAATGGTGGATGACGAAATGAAGGTGCCGATCGGCGTGCCGCGTTCGCGTACCGCGAACCATTCGCTGACGACTTTCGCGCCGGCCGGAAACAGCGGCGCCTCGGCGATGCCGAGCACGACGCGCGCCGTGAGGAAGTGATTGAGCGTCTGGATGAAGCCGCCCGCGACCTGGGCGATCGACCACACGAGCATGCCGAGGCCGAGCATCACGCGCGATCCGAAACGGTCCAGCAGCGCGCCGACCGGCAACTGCGCGAACGCATACGACAACGAGAACGCGGACAGCAGCAGCCCCATCTGCGAAGCGGACAGATGCAATTCCTCGCTGACCAGATGATTCGCGATCGACAGCGTGCTGCGGTCGAGATAATTGACGATGCCCGCCACCGTCAGAAAGACGACGGCGACCACCTGGATACGTTTCAGACGCTGCGACTTCTGAAGCATGCTTGTCTCCTGCGCAATGGGTCCTGCTGTGTGGGAATGGTGTTGCCGTGCCTGTCGGTATTGCGGTGTCCTGCCTGTTGGTTCCGTTGGGGGCTTGCGCGGCGTTTTACCGGACGAACTGCTCGACGTAGTCTTCGCCGAGGCCCACCGCCGCGTAGTGCTTGCGACACATGTCGATCTTCGTGAATACGTCTTCGTAACCGGTGTAGTTCCCGTACGGATCGCAATAGAACATCACGCCGTTGACCTGGAAGTACGTGATCATTTCCTCGACGTCCTCGGGCACATATAACGTATGCGTTTCGCCCGGCGGCTCGTACACGTAGCTGCCTTCGGTCGCGACCCAGTCATGCTCGAGATAACGCCAGCGGCCCTTGAGCACCATGCCGTGCACAGCCTGCGGATGACGATGCCGGCTCAACACACCCGAGCGGCGTACGCGCAGCAGATTCATCCAGTATCCCTGCGACGCATTCAGGCACAGTGGGCGGAACGACACGTTTTCTGCCTGCGGGACCCACACGCGTTCGTCGGTCGGAATCGCGAAGGGCACGACGATTTCCTTTTGCGCTTCTTTCGGGAACGGTAGCTGGTACGGCGTCAGGTCGGATTGATCGGCCTCTGGCATGGGAAATTCCTCGCGAAGTGTGCAGAAAAAAGAGATGTCCACATTGTGGATAACAAGTCCACGATATGGTTATTATCCGAACCGCTTTGGGTGGGGTCAATCCTGGGGAAATTACTGGTCAGGCACGATAAAGCGACGCCGCACTCCTTCTCGAATCGCGCGAAAGATGCACGTGTTGCTATCTCATAAAAGCCGCACGACACGCAAAAAGCGCCTAAAACAAGGCCTGCGCGCGCATTCTGATCGAACACCATCTTTAAGTCTGCCTTAAGTGGAGGCCACTACATTACGCATCCACCACGTAACCCTCCGCAACACTCCCTGACTATGACCACCAAAAACTATTGGCGCGGTAGCGCCGCGATCTGCGCTGTCCTCGCAATCGGCGGCGCGTATGCGCTCAGCCATCGCAATGCCGATGCGTCCGTAAACGACGCGCAGGGATCGACGTCGTCGCTGCACGCGGCGGCGGATGTCGTCGGCTCGCGCTCGTCGGCACCGGACTTCTCCAGCATCGTGACGCGCTATGGCCCGGCGGTCGTGCATATCGGCGTGAAAGAAGCCGCGTCGGTCGACGAGAACGGTCAACGCAAGAGCGGCGGCGAAGCGCTCGGCTCGGGCTTCATCATCAGCCAGGACGGGTACATCCTGACCAACAATCACGTCGTCGACGGCGCGACCAGCGTGACCGTGAAGCTCACCGACGGCCGCGAATTCCACGCGCGCGTGATCGGCAAGGACAAGGCCACCGACGTCGCCGTCGTCAAGATCGACGCGACCAATCTGCCGACCGTGAAGATCGGCAACCCGAACAGCAGCAAGGTCGGCGAATGGGTCGTGGCGATCGGCTCGCCCTACGGCTTCGACAGCACGGTGACCTCGGGCATCATCAGCGCGAAATCGCGCTCGTTCTCCGACGATAGCCCGATCCCGTTCATTCAGACCGACGTGCCGGTCAACCCGGGCAACTCGGGCGGTCCGCTGTTCAACCTGAACGGCGAAGTGATCGGCATCAACTCGATGATCTACTCGCGCACCGGCGGCTTCCAGGGACTGTCGTTCGCCATCCCGATCGACGCGGCGATGCACGTGAAGGACCAGCTCGTGAGCACCGGTCACGTAAGCCGCGGCCGCATCGGCGTGGGCGTGCAGCCGCTCAGCGCCGACAAGGCCAAGGCGCTCGGCCTCGACTCGACGGGCGGCGCACTGGTCGGCTCGGTCGATCCGAATGGTCCGGCGCACGCAGCCGGTCTGCGCCAGGGCGACGTGATCGTCGGCGTGAACGGCAAGCATATTGGTAACACGACCGAATTGATCGGTCAGGTCGCGCAACTGTCGCCGGGCAGCAAAGCGACGATCAGCGTGTGGCGCAACGGCGGCGAAAGCAAGCTGGCGGTGACGGTGGGCGCGCAGCAAGCGTCGGACATGGCGTCGGCCGCGCCACGCGAAGAGCAGCAGGAGCAACCGCAGCAGCAAAACCGTCCGCGTCTCGGCGTCGCCGTGCGTGCGCTGACCCAGGACGAACAGCAGCAAGCGCAGCTGCCGGGCGGCGTGGTGGTGCAGCAGTCCACCGGTCCGGCCGCCGAAGCCGGCATTCAGGCGGGCGACATCATCGTTGCCGTCGACGGCAAGGTGATTCACGGCGTCGAGCAACTGCGCCGCATGATCGCTCAGGCGGACGACAGCGTGTCTGTCACCGTGGTGCGCGATGGTGAACAAGCATCGGTCGACGTAACGCTTGGCTGATGAGTAGAACCCGCCGGTGCAATGCCGGCGGCGGGCACGACGCGCTGCTGTGGCGCGCGTGCCTCAGTTGGACGGGTGGACCCCCTCAGCGTGAGACGTGCTTTGCGTGACGTTCCGCGGCTCGTCGGGCCCGCCCCCCAATGCGACGTAAAGCGACACCCCGTTCTGCAAGGCCGTCGCCCGAAGCTGGATCAGCTGCTGCTCGGCGGCAAACTGATTGCGTCGCGCATCCACCACCTCGAGATAGATCGAGATCCCGTTTTCGTAGCGCAGCTCCGCCGTTTCGGCGAGTTGCCGCTGCGCCTGCACCGCCTGCTCCTGCGCCGCGATCTGTTCCTTGTAGCGTTGTCGCGCGACCAATGCGTCGGACACTTCACGAAACGCGTTCTGCACCGTGCGCTGATAATCGGCGACCAGTTCGTCGCGTCGCGCGCGCGCCTGCGATAGTTGCGCCTGGCGCTGTCCCGCATCGAAGATCGGCATGCCGACCAGCGCGCCGAACGACCACGCCTGCTTGGCCGGCACGAACAGATCGCCGAGTTCGGGCGACACATATCCGAAGCTACCCGTCAGCGCGATGCGTGGAAAAAAGTCCGCACGAGCGGCGCCGATGTCGGCATTGGCTGCGCGCAGTTGCTGCTCGGCCTGCTGGATGTCCGGCCGGTCGATCAGCAGTGCGGAGGGCAGGCCCGCATCGAGCTCGCGGAACTGCGCGGCGTCGGCGATCGGCGGCGCCGGCGGTAGCGACCCGCTGAGCGGCCCGCCGATCAGCACCTCGAGCAGATGGCGCTGCTGCGCGGTGGTCCGTTGCAGCTCGGCCAGCTGCGTCTGTGCCTGCGTGACCAGAATGGCCGCCTGGTCGTAATCGACCATCGACGTGACGCCCGCGTCGAGCCGCATCTTCGCGACTTCCAGCGCGTAGCGCCGACTGTCGAGCGTCTGTTGTGCAAGCTCGATGCCTTCCTCGCCCGAGCGGATCGCGTAGTAGTTCGACGCGACATTGCCGATCAGCGACAAACGGAACGCATGCTGCGCGTCGACAGTGGCCAGATATCGACGCCGCGCGGCTTCGCTGGTGTTGCGCACGCGCCCCCAGAAGTCGAGTTCGAACGACGTCACCGCGGCCTGCACGTTGTACTGGTTGAACTGGACCGAGATGTCCGTGTTGTCGAACTCGGGATCGATCGAACCGAGTGGCGCCCTGGTGCGGGTCGCACCCGCGTTCGCATTGACCTGCGGCAAACGCGCGGCGTTCTGGATGCGATAAAACGCGCGCGCCTGCTCGATGCGCGCGATCGACGCGGCGAGATCGCGGTTGTGCTCGAGCGCCGCCTCGATCAGCAGCTTCAGTTGCGGATCGGCGAAGAAGGTCTGCCAGTCGACTTCGCTTGCCAGATGCGCGGCGGCCGGATTGGCGGTCTCCGTCGTGTCGAAACGATCGGCGATCGGCAATTGGGGCTGCTGATAGTTCGGCGCAAAGTTGCAGGCGGCGAGCGAGCAGCAGAAGAGGGGCAGCACCAGGCGCACATGAATGCATTTACGCATCGCGCTGCCCTCCACCCGAATCGCGCGGCATGGCTGTCGGCAGATCGTCATCGCCGAGATCGGTGCTGCGTTTCTTGCGGCTCAGCCAGCGTCGCGCGGCGACATAGAACAGCGGCGTAAAGAAGACGCCGAACATCGTCGCGGTCAGCATGCTGCCCATCACGCCGGTGCCGACCGCGCGGCGGCTCGCCGCGCCCGCGCCGGTCGCGAGCACGAGCGGCAGCATGCCCAACACGAACGTGACGCTCGTCATCAGAATCGGGCGCAGACGCTGCTGTGCGCCGCTTTTGGCGGCGGCTAGCGCGTCCCTTCCTTCGGATTCCTCCTTGATCGCAAATTCGACGATCAGAATGGCGTTCTTCGCGGCAAGGCCGATGATCGTCACGAGGCCGATGTTGAAATACACGTCCGCGGACAGTCCACGCAGCATCGTCAACAGTACCGCGCCGATCACGCCGAACGGGATGATCAGCAACACCGCGACCGGAATCGCCCAGCTCTCGTACAGCGCCGCGAGCAACAGGAACACGACCACGAGCGACAGCCCGAGCAGCATGCCGATCTGGCCGCTCGCCTGTTTTTCCTCGAGCGCGGTGCCGGTCCATTCGTAAGTCAGGTTGCCGGTCAACACGTGCGACGCGATGCGCTCCATCTCGGCGATCGCCGCGCCGCTCGAGCGGCCGGGCGCGGCCTGACCCGACAGCGTCGCGGACGGAAAGCCGTTATAGCGTTCGAGCTGCTGCGGTCCGGAAATCCAGCGCACGCGCGTGAACGCCGAGAACGGCACCATCTCGCCGCGGTTATTGCGCAAGCGCAGCGAAGTCACGTCCTCGGCACGCATGCGTTGCTCGGCGTCCGCCTGCAACAGCACGCGCAGCACGTTGCCCTCGAACACGAAGTCGTTCACGTAGTTCGAGCCGAACGTCAGCGCAAGCGCCTGGTTGACCTGACCGATTTGCAGGCCTAATGCGCGCGCCTTCACGCGGTCGATCTCGACATACAGTTGCGGCGCTTCCGGCATGCCCTCGGCGCGCACGCCGGCGAGAAGGGGGCTTTGCGACGCCTCGATCATCATCCGCCGCGCGGCCTGTTGCAGCGCTTCGCCGCCGATGCCGCTGCGATCCTGGATCTTCATCGTGAAGCCGGTCGCGTTGCCGAGCGACGGAATCGGCGGCGGGTCGAGCGCAAAAATGATCGCCTCGGGAATCTGCCGAAACGCCGCATTCGCGCGACGCACCAGCGCGCTCGCCGAATTGGCCTCGCCCGAGCGCTCGTCCCACGGCTTCAGATCGACGAACGACAGAGCCGCCGATTGCCCCTGGCCAAAGAAGCTGAAGCCCGTCACGGACGCGACGTTGCGCACTTGCGGCTGGGTTCGCAGAAACGCCTCCACCTGGTCGATCGCGTGCTGCGTGCGCTGGTCGGTCGACCCCGGCGGGCCGGTATACGTGATGAAGATATGCCCCTGGTCCTCGGTCGGCAGAAAGCCCGTCGGCAGCCGCGTGAAGAAAAACACGGTGATCGCGCAGGCCGCGACGAACACCAGCAGCCAGCGCAGCGGCGAGCGCAGCATCGCATCGACGCCCACGATATAGCGTGTGGTGCCCGCGTCGAGCCCACGATTGAAGCCGTCGAACACGCGATGCAGCAGACGCGAAGCCGCGTTCTTCGGCCGCTCTTTGGCGGCCGCCTCGCTACGCAACAGCGCCGCGCACAAGGCCGCGCCGAGTGTCAGCGCCAACATCGTCGACAGCAGGATCGACACCGCGAGCGTGACCGAAAACTGCCGGTAGATGCCGCCCGTCGAGCCCGGAAAAAACGCCATCGGAATGAACACCGCGACGAGCACCAGCGTACTCGCGATCGCCGCGCCCGATATCTGCCCGATCGCCTTCACCGTTGCGCGCGGCGCGCCGAGCCCTTCCTCGCGCATGATGCGCGCGACGTTTTCGACGACGACGATCGCGTCGTCGTTGAGGATACCGATCGCGACCACCATGCCGAACAGCGACAGAATGTTGATCGACAGCCCGAACAGGTAGAGCCCCGCGCACGTGCCGATCAACGCGATCGGCACCACGATCGTCGGGATCACGGTCGCGCGCCAGTCCTGCAGGAACAGGAACACCACGACCGTCACGAGCAACAGCGCCTCGACCATCGTGCGGATCACGCCATGCACCGAGGTCGTGATGAACGGCGTGGTGTCGAACGGCACGGTCCACGCGACGCCGCGCGGGAAGATCGGCTGCAATTCGGCCATGCGCTGGCGCACCGCGTTGGCGACTGCGAGCGCGTTCGCGCCGCTCGCGAGCTGGATCGCGATCCCGGCCGACGCCTTGCCGTTGACGGTCAGGCGGTTGCCGTAGCTGTCGTTGCCGAGCTCGACGCGCGCGACGTCGCCCACCCGCACGGTCGAGCCATCCGGATTCGCGTGCACGATGATTTCGCGGAACTGCTCGGGCGTCGTGAAGCGGCTTTGCGTGACGATCTGCGCGGTGAACTCGGAGCCCGGCGCGATCGGCTGATCGCCGAGGCTGCCGCCCGCGGTCTGGCTGTTCTGCTCCTGGATCGCCTGCAACACCTCGCTGGCCGACAGCCCAAAGCCCGCGAGCTTGCGCGGATCGAGCCAGATCCGCATCGCGTACGACGAGCCGAACAGCTGCACGTCGCCGACGCCGTCGATACGGCGCAGCTCGTTGACGATGTTGTTCGACGCGAAGTTGCCCATCGCGACGGCGTCGGTGGTGCCGTCGGTCGCCTGCAGTGCAAGCAGCATCAGAAAGCCCGACGACGCCTTCGTCACGCTCAAGCCGATCTGACGGACTTCGAGCGGCAGGCGCGGTTCGACGCGGCTCAGACGGTCCTGCACCTGAGTGCGCGCGATGTCGAGATTGGTGCCGGGCTTTAGCACCACGGTGATCTGCATCGTGCCGTTCGAGCGGCTCACCGACGACATGTACAGGAAATTCTCGATGCCGTTCATCTCGTCTTCGACGATCGACGTGACGGTACGCTCGAGCGTGCTCGCGTCCGCGCCGCTGTAGACCGCGCTGATGGTGAGCGACGGCGGAGCGACGTCGGGGTACTGCTCGACCGGTAGCAGCGCGAGCGCGATCGAGCCGAACAGCACGATGAAAAGGGCGATGACCCACGCGAAAACCGGCCTGGCGACGAAGAATCGATTCATCGGCGAGCCCGTCAGTGCGCGGTCGAAGCGGGAGCGGGGGACGCGGCCGAATGCGCCGCTGGCGACGCATCGGGGGCGGGCCGCGCGTCGACCCGTTGACCGGACTGCACCTTCTGCCAGCCATCGACGATCAGGCGCTCGCCAGGCTTCAGACCGTCGCGCACGGTCCAGCGTCCTTCGCCCTGCTCGCCGAGATCGATATTGCGGCGGACCACGGTGCCGTCGTCGGCGACCAACGCAACGCTTGCAATGCCGTTGTCGAGCTGGACCGCGCGCTCGGGAATACGGATGCCCTGCGCATTGCCCGCCGCAATGATGCGCCCGCGCACGAACTGCCCCGGCAACAGCGTGCGGTCCGGATTCGCGAACTGCGCGCGCACCGTCTGCGTACCGGTCGACGGATCGACGACGAGATCGGCGAAGTCCAGAAAACCGCGCTCGTTGTAGACCTGGCCGTTGGCAAGGATCAGTTGCACCTCGACGTGCTTCATGCTGGTCGGCTTGCGCGCGCCCGACTGGATCTGCTGCTGGACGTCGAGCATCGCGGTATTCGACTGCGTGAACACCGCGTTGATCGGCGTCAGTTGATTGACTTGCGTGAGCAGCGTGGCGGCGCCCGCGCTGACGAGCGCGCCTTCGGTGACGAGCGCGCGGCCCGCGCGCCCGGCGATCGGCGTGCGTACGATGCAGCGATCGAGCCGCAATTGCGCAAGCGAGACCGCAGCTTGCGCATCGGAGACATTGGCCTGCGCCTGCTGCATCGTCGCGAGCGCGGCGTCGTATTCCTGCGCGCTGACTGCATGACGGCCGACGAGCGGCTTGAACCGGTCCACCACCGACGCCGCGTTGTCGCGCACGGCGGTCGCGCGCGCGAGCGCGGCCTGCGCCTGCTGCAACTGCGCGCGATAGTCGCTCGCGTCGATCTGGAAGAGTGGGGCGTTGGCCGGCAGGTCCGTGCCTTCCCGATAGAGCGTGCGCTGGACGATGCCGTCGACGCGCGCGCGAATCTCGGCGGTGCGCACGGCCTCGATGCGGCCAGGCAACTCGACGATATCGGCGACAGGGGTGGTGGAAACCGTTTCGACCAGCACGGGAACCGGTGGCATCGACGCGGCGGTGGGAGTCTGCGACCGCTCGTTGCAGGCGGCAAGCAGGAGCGGCAAACCGGTGATCAGAAGCGATACGGCACGACTACGCAGGCGGAGTGCGGAGCAAAGCAAGAGAAACTCCTTTGATCAAGGCAGTCTTTTTTGCGCGTGACATCGGTGACGGTTTTAACGGTTTGCGGTCGAATTAACTATTCAGAACGTGTGTGGGTGCGTTAATGCGGCGAAAAGATTTCTGTTGATCCTACCGTGTCTGGGTGGCTTGTCAATTTATTCTTGGTGGTCGCGAGTGGAATGGACTCGCAAGGACCAGGCGGCGGACGCAGTGGTCACGACCGGGGGATTCCCGCTCGCAGACGAGATCTTGAATGGTAACTGTCAATTACATGTCAATTGCCATCCAGCAATTGCCGCAATTCAAAGGCATGCAATTGTCATCGAAATCGATGCGCCTGAAAATAATATTCCGAGTCGCCACACATTCACGTACGCTTGCGCTCCGGATGCCGCAACACCGAATGGTTGCGGCCGTATGACAGATAAATCGTCATGCCGATCACGAGCCACACGACGAGCCGCAGCCACGTGACGAGCGGCAAGCCAACCATCAGCAGCAGGCAGAACAGGATGCCGAGCACTGGCACGACCGGCACGCCGGGCGCCCGGAATGGACGCGTCGCCTCCGAGTCGCTGCGCCGCAGATAGATCACCGCGCCGCACACGAGGACGAACGCGAACAGGGTGCCGATGCTGACCATCTCGCCGAGCACGCCGATCGGTGTCAGCGCCGCGACGATCGCGACGACGGTGCCGATCAGGATCTGACTCAGATAGGGTGTATGCAGACGCAGATGGACCCTCGAGAAAAAGTGCGGCAACAAACCGTCTTGCGACATCGTGAAGAAGATGCGGCTTTGTCCATAGAGCAGCACGAGTATCACGGTGGTCAGCCCCGTCAACGCGCCGATTTTGATCAGGATCGAGAACCACGTGAGCCCGATCACGTCGACGCCCTTGGCGATCGGATCAGGAACGTTCAGCTCGGGGTACGCAACGAGGCCGGTCAGCACGCCGGCGACGAGGATGTACAGCACCGTACAGATGATCAGCGAGCCGAGAATGCCGATCGGCATGTCGCGCTGCGGCTGTCGCGCTTCCTGCGCGGCGGTCGACACCGCATCGAAGCCGATGAACGCGAAGAACACCACGGCCGAGCCGCGCAGAATACCGCTCATGCCGAAACTGCCGAACTGGCCGGTATTGGCAGGAATGAACGGATGCCAGTGTTCCGGCTTGATGAAAAACACGCCGACGGCGATAAACGCGACCACCACGGTCAGCTTGATCGCGACCATCACGTTGTTGAGCCGCGCCGACTCCTTGGTCCCCAACACGAGCAACGTGGTCAGGATCGCGATGATCAACACCGCCGGCAGGTTGATCACGCCGGTGACCGTCGAGCCATCGGCCAGTTTGACGACGGTGCCGGGGGCGGCGGCGAGGGTAGGTGGAATGTCGATGCCGACGTTGCGCAACAGGCTCACGATATAGCCGGACCAACCGACCGCGACGGTCGCGGCGCCCATCGCGTACTCGAGGATCAGGTCCCAGCCGATCATCCACGCGAAGATCTCGCCGAGCGTCGCATACGTGTACGTGTAGCTGCTCCCGCACACGGGCAGCATCGCCGCAAGCTCCGAATAGCACAGGCCGACGAACGCGCACGCGATGCCGCCCAGCACGAACGACAGCGTGATGGCCGGCCCCGCGAACTGCGCGGCGGCGGTCCCGGTCAGCACGAAGATGCCTGCGCCGATGATCGCGCCGATGCCCATCGCGGTGATACTCGTCGCGCCCAGCGTTTTCGACAGGTGACGGCCTTCTTCGGCGTCGGCGCTGGCGACGATATCAGCAACGGTTTTGCGTGCCATGTAACCGGTATCGGCCATGATAAGTCGTCCCTTTTCAGTGTTGATCAGGCACGAACCGGTTAGGCTGCCATCGGCTCGTGGAGCACGACAAAAACATCCGTCGCCGCGCACGGCAATGGCCACGGCAAGTGCGGAGAAAGCATCTAACGGAAAATTCAGTCTATGCCGGATTAAAGGCAAAGTGAAATCCGCTTGCTTTGTCGGCGCGATAGGGCAGTGCGATGGCTGGCGCGCGCAGCGCCGGGCGTGCCGCGGGCCGTGGTGCATTTGTTCACTCGTGCATTGCGATCGCAAGCAAGGCCTCTGGTTCGATTCAGGAGGACTTACGATGTGCGATTGCGGAATCGGCAAGCCAACGTGGACGATTTCAGGCTTGCGGGGCGGACCTCAGCCGATCCGTCCGCGCCGCAGCACGCCGCTCAGACCGAGCGAGTGGCCTGGGTCGTAGTAGTGAATGAGGAGCGTGCGCCGCTGTCCGTTCTGTACGTCGAGGTTCGCATGCTGAAGTGCGAAGCCGTTGAATTCGTAGACGCTGCCCGGCTTGACCGGAATGCGCTTGCAGTTGCCGACACGCAGATCATGCAAGGTATGCCAGCTGCGCCAGCTGAGCGGCAGGCTTTGCAGGAAGCCATGGCGCATCTTGCAGATCATGTTGGTCAGCGTCGTTACGGACAGGCGCGGCTTGCGGTACATCACGAGGTCGCCGTTGTGAACTCCGTCGGGTGCGAGCTGAAGCGGAATCAGCAGCGTCAGCAGGTGCGAGTCGTAGTGGCGGCAGTGGCTCTCGGCGAACGAAGTCCTGCTCGCACAGCGCAGTACGTGGAACGGCTCAGTCGGTAAGTTTGTCCGACCGAACTTCGCGGCCATCGCGCGCGCATTCGCGCAGATCGTCTGTTCGAGTTCGCGAAAGGCCTGACCGCGACGCAGCATCTCTGCAATCTCTGCGCCGGACTGCGAGCGCGGTGCCGTCGTGCCAAACAGGTGGTCGATGAAGTCGTTGATTTCGACGATCGTCTCCTGCGGAATCACGTCATCAAAAGAGTTCAACGCGACGCTTTTGTCGATTCGAATCCGCTTAGTCTCTGTATGCCCACGCACGTCTGTCAGGGTGTCCATAGCCCAAATTTCCATTCGCTTTTTGTTCTACGACCGTATTGAAAAATATTCCCTCCGAGGCGCGCACAATGTGCGCCAGCGTACATAAAGTCCTCAGGCGATTGAGCTCGATCATTAAATCTAAAGCGGATTTCTCTGACAGCTTTGGTAAATCTCGTTGGGCCGATTTGGAAAATGCTGCGACTGCGACGCTTCAGCTTTGCTTAGGTACGACATTACAGCTCTGACATCAAAAATGTTGATAATTTATCTTATGTCAAATTGACAATTCTTCGGAAAAGGCTTCCAGTACGCATGCACGTGCTACCGTCGATGCGCGTGCCGCGTGTCGGCCCTCCGCCACAAGCGATGCACACCGATGCCCGGTGACCATCGCGAATCGTCCGAACCGCGACTCTTTCGCCTGCCACAACTGACACCGGGTGCAGCCCGGTTCAGTGATCAACAAAACTGGCGCGGCAATTCAATTCCAATTTCTATGGCGGGCCCAATCAGAGCCCTCACGAATTAAGACGCGGCCGTGCGTACAGATCAATTTATGCACGCGACATGCCGAAATTAGACAACTGTTAAATACAGCTTTTGCGCACCACGAGAATAAGCTTTGTAGCGAAAGCCAATGCCGCTATCGCAGCTCGCGCGGATTTTTATCGTCGGCTATTGCCTTGTGGCTTAGAGACGTTTCGCATTTCTCTCAACCGGCGAGCGTGTCGTCGTTGAGCGACTGTGAATGGGCTACGTGCATTTCGACGTGGCGTACGGGCGCAACGTGTTCGCCACCCTCCCACTTGCCGCGATCTGAGATGCATGTTCGAACACGCGCAGACGCTCGGCATCCGCAATCAGTCGCTTCTTCGTCATCGAGCGTCCCGCCGATCCGAAGCCCATCACCTTTTCGTACTCACGCGGCCTGCCGTGCCTGAAGCGATTAAAGAAGTCATCGCCCGGCAGGCCGTTGTCGAGGCTCATCAGGCAGCCGTAGTCGAGCGACGCGCAATCGCTCAGTGAACGCGCCGCGTCCTCCAATGCGCGATAGCGGCTTTGCAACGGTTCGTCGCGACCGAAAAGCGCGTGCAGTTCCTGATAAGTCACGAGTCTTTTGCGTTTCGCGGCACGCAGTAGCATCGCGGCGATATCGCGGGTCCTATCCATGTTCATGTCGTTCTCCTTACCGCCTGCTTGCAAGCGCCCAATGGCAACCGATGAAAGCGCCGTCAGCTTTTTTATCGCGGTTATGCGTATCGAGTCGGAAACTACCCGGCACAAAATATTTCCGGTATTGAACGACGCAGCTAAAATTAAGCGGGTGGTTACTGGATTCGGGCTTCACAACGCTACTCTGCGCGAATGTCCCGTTTACATTTAATCCGCTGGAAAAACGCCGCGAAGGATTTTCAATCTTCAGCACCTTTTTCGCAGCTTTCCGGCGAATCGCCACCCTGCACCGAAAAATGCATTCCAATTACATTCGCAAAACAGGAATCCGCGCACTCAAACGGTTCAGTCTTCCGAGCTGCTGCCCGCACTTAAAAGCGCCCGACGTCAAGCCGTATGCGGCCTAGCGCTATCCGGGCTGCCAGAGCGAGCCGACTGTTTGAAATCACGTCAATCAGGTTAGCAAACGTTAAATTCAATCGCAAGAGAGATATTTAAGATTTTAGAAAGAAAACATCGCGTAACCGCCTTACGGGCGGCTTGCGTGATTTTCTATCAGAGGAAAGACGCGATTGATTTTTTATTCTTTTGGACACAGCGGGCGATTTTTCGATTATCTGTAGGTGGCGCGCCCTCCTCACTGTCTACCCCAGTAACCGATTGCAGTCCGGCCAGCGACCCAACGGCGGAGTTCTCCGATGCATCGACCAAATGACGATTTGCCGACCGTCGCGCGGCGTCTCACGGCGGGCAAGAAACTGCTCGACGGCGTCGCTGCGGCCGAAGTCGCGAGACAGATGGGGATGGCCAAGACCACCGTCGAGCGATATCGCAAGCTATTGGAGCAAGGCGGGCTCGAGGCGCTGAGAAACATGAGCGTCGGCGGCCGCCATTCCGCACTCGCGGTGGCGGATCTCGACTGGTTGGCCCAGGCGCTGAGGGCCTCGCCGCGGGACTACGGCTTCGACGCCGATGGCTGGAGCAATGCGCGCATGCGGGAGCTGATAAGCCGTCAGTTTGGCATTTCGTACTCGCGAGTCTATGTATGGCAACTGGCCACCAGACTCGGCGTGTCTTATCGGCTCGGCCGGAATGCGCAGTAAAACGGCGCCCGTACCCAGCTAAAGCACGCGCGTGCGCATCGGCTCAAGCGCTTTCTCGTACCTTTGGCAGAAACTGCGGCGCCAGTTCGACCTCCGACCATTGGAACGGCAACGCGCCGCGACTGCGCCGCACTTCGCTCACATGAAACCGCACGAGCCGCTGCGCGCCCGCAAATGCCGCGAGTTCGCCGCCGTCCCAGATGATCTCTGCTCGCACCGCCAGACAAAGCAGATCGCCGGTTGCGAAGTCGATAAACAGCAGACCCGCGCGCGGATCGTGCACGAGGTTGCCGATCGTGTTGAAAAAGCGGTTGCCGCTGTAGTCGGGCGTGGTCAGCGTAGTTGCGTCGTCCACGCGCACGAAGCCCGGCGCACCGCCGCGATGGGAAACGTCGATCCCCTTTCCCGGTCCCGCTTCCTCGCTCAGATTCGCGCTGGCGATAAAGAAGGTGTCCGCGCTCGCGAGCAACTCGCGGTCGGCACTGCTCAGAAGCGTGGCGATCTCGGGCTGCGCGCGCGTCGCGGCCGGGTCCCGCTCGATGAAAGACGGCGCGCGGCTCTGGATATACTTCGGGCAATTGCCGAAGCTCTGCGTGACTTCGACCTGCAACGTGTCGCCTGCCACGGACCGGACGACGCCATTTGCCCGATTGCGCCGCCGCGTACGCGGCTCGATGCCCAGCGCACCAAGCTGCGCGCCTTCGCGCCAACCCGCGGCGAGCGGATCGCCAGCCAATGTGCCACCTTCGATACGCAGTGTCCCCGCATCCGGTGACGAGACGAAACCCGGCGCACCCGCACGCAGCGTCGCCCACGGCTGAGCGCTCGCATCGACGCCGCCGATCACGACGAACGGCTGCGCGGCAAAGAACTCGCGATGCTGCTCAGGCATGAATCGGCGAATGCCCCGACGTCCCATCGACTCGGCCACCTCACGCACACCCGCGCGCTGCTGCGCATCCTGCTCGCCGGCATGAAACGGCGACGCGTCGCCTCCCCAGCTATTCAACGGGACGAACTCGGACATGATCGGACTCCTTTGCAAGATCTGACGCAGCCGTCAACGCGTATCACGCCGCCAGCAAGCCCGCCTTCGTCGAAGGCATCGCGATGAAACGCGGCAGTGCCTCCACGCGCTGCAGCCACGCGCGAATGTTCGGATACGGCTGCAACGACACGCCGCCCTCGGGCGCGTGAGCGATATACGTGTGCGCGGCAATGTCGGCGATCGTGACGTGCGCACCAGCCACGAACGGCTTACCGGCAAGCTCCTCGTCGATCACGTCGAACAGCTTGACGGCGATCTGCTTCGCACGTTCGTGGTCGAGCGGCGCGCCGAACACGGTCACGAGCCGCGCCGCGCACGGCCCGTAGGCGATCTGGCCAGCCGCGAGCGACAGCCAGCGCTGCACCGCCGCGGCGCCGCGCGGATCGTCCGGCAGCCACGATGCGTCGCCATAGCGCTTCGCCAGATAGACCAGAATCGCGTTCGAATCGAACAGCGTGAGCTCGCCGTCCTGAATCGTCGGCACCTGACCGAATGGGTTCAGCGCGAGGTACTCGGGCTTGCGGTTGCCGCCCGCCTTCATGTTCAGCTCGATGACCTCGAACGGCAGATCGAGCAGCGTCAGAAACAGCTTCACGCGATGACCGTGGCCTGAAAGCAGCGTCGTATACAGCTTGATAGGCTCGGCGGGTCTGGCAGCGGGCATGGATGGCTCCGGATACGTTGAATGACACGCCCAGCATAAGGCGTAGGCACTGTCGCGCGGAAGCCCGATAATCCGGGAAACACAGTCAAGCGAGAATGGACAATCGATCATGGCCGATGTGCGCAACGTGAACCTGAACCGCCTCGCGATCTTCGTCGCAGTCATCGACGCGGGCTCGCTGAGCGCCGCCGCGACGCGGCTCGGGCTCGCGAAGACGATGGTCAGCACGCACATGCAGAGGCTCGAGGCGGAAGTCGGCGCGAGCCTGCTGGTGCGCACCACCCGGCGGCTCGGCGTCACCGAGGCGGGCCGCACGTTCTACGAGGCGAGCGTGAAGATCCTGCGCGCCACCGAGGACGCGCTGAACGCGCTCGGCGGGGAAACCTCACCGGTGCGCGGCACGCTGCGCGTCAGTGCGCCGAACGACTACGGCACGCTCGTCGTCGCGCCCGCGCTGGTCGAATTGCGTCGCACGCATGCGCAGCTCGACGTCGAGCTGCTGAGCAGCGACCGCTACGTCGATCTGATCGCCGATGGCATCGATGTAGCGATCCGGCTTGGTCGCCTCGCGGATTCCAACTATCGCGCGGTGAAGCTCGGCAGCTTCGTCAAATGGCTCGTCGCGAGTCCGGACTTCCTGCGGACGTGGGGCATGCCGGGCACGCCGGCCGCGCTGGAGACGCTGCCCTATTGCGCGTTGTCGGTGCTGCCGCATCCGTTGACGCTCGATTTGCGGCACGTCGACGGCAAGATCGCGAGCGTGCGCTGCGCGTCCGCGTTTCGCGTCAACACGGCCGATGCCTGCCGCGCGGCGACGCTCGCGGGCGGCGGCATCGGTCTGTTGACGGATTTTTCGATCGCGGACGACGTCGCGGCGGGACGGCTGATCCGGCTGCTGCCCGAATGGGCGAGCGCACCGGCGAGCATTCAGGCCGTGTTCCCGCCGACGAGTCACCCGCCGGCGAAGGTGCGCGCGTTGATCGATACGCTGAAGCGAAGGCTCGCGGCGGAGCCTGCGGATTAGCACGGCAGATCCTCCTGGCGCTCCCATTCCAGCGCAACGGCGGTTAGCTTCTATCCGCGTTATCGCCCGATTTGCTCTACTGCGACGATGCGCGCCGCACCCCGCGGCCTCGCCTGATCGTCAATGTGGAGAGCTTATGTCCGCCATTTCCCGTCCTGCTCAAGGGGTTCTCACCGTCGCGTGTCCGAGCGCGGCGGGCCAGGTTGCCGCCGCCGCTGGCTTTCTCGAACGGCATCGTTGCTATGTCGACGAACTCACCGTATTCGACGACGAACTGAGCGAGCGCTTTTTCGTGCGCTGCGTGTTTCACCACGTCGATCGCGACGATGCGCTGCAGATCGCCACGCTGAAGCAGGAATTCGCGCCGATCGCCGAACGCTTCCGGATGACGTGGGCGATCCACGATCTGTCGAGCCGGCCGAAAGTCCTGATCATGGTTTCCAGGCTCGAACACTGTCTCGCCGACCTGCTGTTTCGCTGGCGCATGGGCGAACTGAAGATGGACATCGTCGGCATCGGCTCCAATCATCGCGATCTCGAACCGCTCGCGCGAGCGCACGGCCTGCCGTTCCATCATCTGCCGATTACAGCCGACACGAAGCCGCAACAGGAAGCCGGCCTGCTCGAGCTGTTCGATACGTCCGGCGCGGAACTGCTGATTCTCGCGCGCTACATGCAGATCCTGTCCGCCGAAACGAGCCGGGCGCTCGCCGGGCGCGCGATCAATATCCACCATTCGTTCCTACCCGGTTTCAAGGGAGCGAGACCGTATCATCAGGCCCATGCGCGCGGCGTCAAGGTGATCGGCGCCACCGCGCATTTCGTGACCGACGATCTCGACGAAGGTCCGATCATCGAGCAGGGAGTCGAACCGGTCGATCACTCGTACAGCCCCGAACGGCTGCTGACGACCGGACGCGACGTCGAATGCATTACGCTCGCGCGCGCGGTCAAGGCGTTCGTCGAGCGGCGTGTGTTCATCAATGGCGAGCGCACCGTCGTGCTGCGGTAAACAGAAAAACGCCGCTGAAAAGCGGCGTTTTCGTGTGCTGCGCCGACGCGTGGCCGAGTTACTTCACCCAGCTATCCACCCGGTCCGCATGCGCGCTGACCCACGCGTCGGCCGCTGCAGCCGGCTTTTCGCCATTCTGCGTGGCCAGCATCACCGTGTCGATCTCGCCCGGCTTCCATTGGAACTTCTTCAGGAACGCGACCACTGTCGGCGCTTTTTTCTCGAGCTCGGGATTCACCACGCTATCCACGTGCTCGGCTTCACCGAATACCTTCTTCGGATCGTCGAGGAATTTCAGCTTGTACTTGGCGAACATCCAGTGCGGCTTCCATCCGGTCACGATGATCGGCTTGCTGGCCGCCTCCGAGCGCGCCAGTTCGGCGGTCATCGCGCTTCCGGAACTCGGCATCAGCTGATAGTCGAGCCCATAGGCCTTGATCGCCTCGCTAGTTTTCTGCATCACACCCGCGCCGGCGTCGATGCCGACGATGCGCGCGCCGAACTCCGCCTTCTTCGCCTGCAGATCGCCGACGCTCTTCACGTCCGCGTTGTCCGGCACGATCAGACCGATCTTCGCGTCGTTGAAGTTCGGCCCGAGGTCGACCACCTTGTCCTTGAAGTTGTTCCAGTAGGCGCCGTGCGTGACCGGCAGCCACGCGGACAGCGTCGCGTCGAGATCGCCGCGCGCCACGCCCTGCCACATCACGCCGGCCGCCACCGGCACCAGTTGCACCTGATAGCCGAGGCGTTTTTCGATCACCTCGGCAGCCACGTTCGAGGTCGCCACGCTATCGTCCCAGCCCTCCACGTAACCGATCTTGATGGTCGGTTTCGAATCGGCCGACACGCCCGCACTGACCGCCGCCAGCATCACCCCCAACGCGCTTGCCATCACTACCTTTCCGATCAGTCTCATCGACGTTCTCCCGTTGATCCATTTGCCCATTGACGCGTTTGCCATCGAACCGCACATCGCGTATTTAGAATCGCCAACCAGAATTGCCGGGTAGCGTTGTTTTTCGACATGCAGTTGTCCGCATGCGACATCCACGCAAATCCGCCCAGTGTTTGCCGTGTTCTTGCGGTGTTATCAGTCGTATTACTTGTCGACGACGAGATCGGTCAGCGGCTTGCTACAGCACAGCAGCACCATGCCCTGATCGATCTCGCGCTGACGGATACCGCCCGCGTGCTTCATCGCCACTTCGCCGGACACGAGCTTCACCTTGCAGGTGCCGCACATGCCTTGCGTGCACGACGCCGGCAGCCGCACGCCCGCCTGCTTCGCCGCATCGAGCACATGCTGGCCGCCGCCGCACTCGATCTCGCGATGACTGCGCGTAAAGCTCACCTTGAAACGCGTGGCGGTTTCGGCCGGCGCGCACGCATCGCTCAGCGTGTGCGCGACATGCGCTTCGGCCAATTGCGCGGCCACTTCGCTGACGGTCTCGAACGAGAAGCTTTCCTCGTGATAGTGCTGGCGATCGAAGCCGCCTTCATCGAGCAGATTGCGCACCGCCTGCATATACGGCGCGGGGCCGCACGTGAAAATCTCGCGCTCCAGAAAATCCGGCGCAATCAGTTTCAGCAGCGGCAGCGTCAGAAAGCCGGTGATGCCGGGCCAATTGGTGCGCGCGCCCACGCGTTCGCAGACGAACGCGGTGCGGAAATGCGCCTGATTGGCGGCGATCAGATCGAGCTCGCGCGCGAAGATGATGTCGTCCGGCGTACGCGCGCTGTGCACGAAGACGATATCGCTGTCCTCGCCGAGTTCATGATGCGCGCGGCTCATCGACATCAGCGGCGTGATGCCCGAGCCCGCCGACAAAAACAGCAACTTGCGCGCCGGATGCCGCGCGCAGGTGAATTCGCCGGCTGGGCCCAGCACGCGTACCTGCATACCCGCATGCAGATGGTCGTGCAGCCAGTTGGACACCGGGCCGCCCGGCACGCGCTTGACGGTGATCGAAATCGTATGCGGCCGGGTGGGCGCAGACGAGATCGTATAGCAGCGATTGACGCGCTCGCCGTCAATCTCCAACTCCAGCGTGATGAATTGCCCCGGCTCGAACGCGAACGCCCGACCGGATGGCGCGCGGAAGAAGAAACTCTTTCACGTCGTGCGTTTCGCTGCGGACCTGGCAGCACTCCAGCGTGTCGTCGGCGTCGCTGTTCCAGCGCGCCGGCAGCGCGTCCCAGAAGCGCGGCTGCGTGACGCGGCTCGGCGCGTCAGCTGGAATCTGCGAAGTCTGCTCGATGTCCGGTTGAAACATGGCCTGATCGCGCATCATGGTTGTCCCCCCGCTCCTCATTGCGGTCTTGCGCTCAGCGCACGAACGACACGACTTTCTCGTCTTGCACCGCCCGCGAGTTCGCGTCGTAATCCGCGAGACGGCCGATATACCACTCGCAGAACTTTTCGACGAGTCCTTCGGTAAACGGCGAATAAGGACCCGGCTCATACGCACTGCTCGTCGCGCCGCGCTGCGAATATTCGACGAGCGCGCGATCCTGGTCGTTGGTCGCGCGCCATACGGCGGTCAGATTGTCGACGTCGTAATCGATGCCTTCGCGCGCGTCCTTGTGCACGAGCCATTTGGTGCGCACCAGCGTCTTGCCGGCCGACAGCGGAATCACCGAGAAACTGACGATGTGGTCGCTCATGAAGTGATGCCACGAGTTCGGCTGGGTCCAGAACGACAGGCCGCCGAGATCCGCATGCTTCAAACCGCCGAGCAGCTTCTTCGAGGCGACCTTCGCATCGAGTGTCTGCGATTCGCCGTCGCGATCGAGCGGCAGACGTTGCGTACGAAACCCGGTGACCAGGTCGGCGAGCCGCTCGATTTCCGCCGACGGCAACTGCATCGCCTCCCACTGCGCGGTGCGGCGCGCGACCGTCGTCTCGAACGCGGCCATGCCCTCCTCGTTCGCCGGCGTGCGCTGATAACCGAAACCATATTCGTACAGCGAGATGGTCAGCTCCGGATGGTTCGCCACGCAGTGATAGCACTCGCGATTGTTTTCCATCGTCAGCTTCCAGTTTCCCTCCTCGATGATGTCGATCGACGCGGCGATCTTGCAGCCGGCCAGATCGTGCGGCAACAGATACGGTTCCATCGCGGCGCGCATCACGGCGAAATCGGCGGGCGGCTGCTCGGCGAGGCAGATGAAAATCAGTCCGGCGAGATTTTCGACATGCACCGCTTTCAGACTATGTTTGCAGCGCTCGAACTGCTCGCCCATGTGCTCGGCGAACATCAGGTCGCCATTGAGGCTATACGTCCAGCTGTGATACGGACAGACGATATTGCCAAGCGAGCCCTTGCCGGTATTGCACAGACGCGCGCCGCGGTGGCGGCATACGTTATGAAACGCACGCACCCGCATGTCGTCGTCGCGCACGATCAGGATCGAATCGTCGCCGATCTCGACCGTCACATAGTCGCCCGGCTCGGGCACGTCGGGCTCGACCGCGACCTGAATCCAGTGCCGACGGAAAATCGCGTCGATGTCGAGCGCGAAGATGGGCTCGCTGGTATAGAACGGCGCTTCCAGCGTGTAATTCTGCTTGCGGCGTTCGATCATTGCGCGAACGTCTGCGGAAACTTTCATTGTTTGCTCCGTTGCGTGTCACGTCTGGCGCCGCGCCAGGCCCTCCTGGTCGCATGCTGGCCCGAGCCGGAATTCAGTAATCCACCAGTTGATGCTCGCGCAAATACGCGAGTATCACTTGTGCTTTTTCGACGGAACTCCCTTCAATTACGACGCTGCCGCCGCGGCTCTCGGTCGTCGTCGCCGACAGCATGCGCGCGTGGCCTGAGCGCTTTTCGGCGGCGGCGAGGCGCACCGGTTTCGCTGTGGCGGGGCCGATCGTCCATGCGGACTGTTCGGGAGTGGTCCCGTGCCGCGCGACGGCGCGCTCGATCGTGCCTTCGCGCATCCGTGCATACGCGTACGACGTCGCGACGTTCGCGAGCGGATGCACGGCAACCAATGCCGGCAGCCGCACTTCGACGCGCCGTCGCAGGCCCTTCGGCATGAACTGCCGGACCTGCGCTCGACCGTCGCGCAGCGCCACATCGACGGCGGCGCCGACGAGCGGCACCGCCAGCGCATGCGCGACGCGATACGGCAGCATGCCGCTATCGAAACCGCCTTCGGCGCGCGTGCCGGTCAGCACCAGCTCGTAGCCACGCAAACGCCCGGCGAGTTGCGGCGCAGGATCGGCGTCGGGCGGCATCTCGAGCACTTCGACCGAACGCGCGCCGAGCGCCAGATACTCGTTCAACGCGGCGTTCGACGGATCGCCCGCGTGCAGCACGTCGAGCGTCGCGCCATGCGTTCTGACGAGCGACAGCGCCAGCGTCAACGCCGCCGCATCGTTGCGGCTGTAGCGCGCGACGCCGCTGACCGGGTGACGTCCGACTGAAACCAGCACGGCGATCTTCATGCGAGCACTCCTTCGGCAAGCTTGCCCGGCCGCAGCAGCGCGGCCGAGGTGGCGCGGGCACCGCGCGCCGCGGCCGCCGCCTCGTCGAGCGCCGCGATGGTTTCCTGCGCGTCGGCGATCACGGTCAGATTCGCGCGCTTCGCGATCGGCGCGCTCGCGTCGAGATTCACCGCGATCACATGGCGGCAATCCTTGATGCCCTGCAGATGCTGCACCGCCCCCGAGATGCCGAACGCGATATACACGCTCGCCTCGACGGTCTTGCCGGTCGCGCCGATCTGCTTGTCGCGCGTGAACTTGCCGTCGTCGACGGCAACCCGGCTTGCACCGATCGCGGCGCCAAGGGTCGTCGCGAGTCGCTCGAACGCGGGCACGTCGCTGACGCCGTTGCCCGCCGACACGATGAAATCCGCCTCCTCCAGCGCGACCTGCGCCGCGTCGATTTCGTCGATGCCGAGATCGTGTATCGCTCGTGGCGCGACCGTGCTGTCCGCTTCGCGGTCGAAGCGCCACGCGACCCGCTCGCCCGCGCCGACGAACGGCAGCTTCGGATCGACCGCATTCGGCTCGAGCAGCACGACCTCGGGCAGCGCGCGGCCGGCGAGCGCCGTATTCGCGCGAATATAGGTGCACACGTGCCCGGCAGCGATCTCGACGACGTGCGTCGCGACGCTTGCATCGGCCACCGCCGCATAGCGGCGGCCGAGGTCGCCGTCGCCGGTCGCGTTGTCGGGCAGCAAGACATGGGCTGGCGCGTAGGCCGCGACGCAGGCCGCCAGCGCATTCAGTTCATCGTCCGGCGCGTACGTGCGGGGTTCGAACATCGGCAATTCGATCAGCTTGTCGGCGCCGAGCGTGGCGGCATCGCCGGTGAATTCGCCGAACACCAGCAGCACGACTTCGCTGTGCGTGTCCGCGATCAGCGCGGCAGCCGCGAGCGTCTGGCGCGCATGTTGATCGAGCGCGCCGCGGTCCGCGTGCGCCGCGACCAGCAGCACATGGCGCGGCGCGGCCGTCGTGCGGCGCGGCTTCGGCTGTTCGCGATGCGCGGCGTGACGCGCATCAGCCAGCGACGCACTGCCGCCGGCGTCCACGATGCCAATGACGCCGAGCGTGATGCGCCTGAGTCCCTGTGCCGTCACCGTGAACGGCCGGCGCGGATCGATTCGTTTGAGCGTATTCATCATCGCGTTACTCCAGCGCCGCGGCGACCAGTTCGGCGACGTCCAGCACTTCCGGTCGCGGACCCACCACCCCTTCGAGCATCGCGGTGCAATTCGGACAGCCGACCGCGACGATCTCCGCGCCGCACGCGCGCGCGTCGTCGATACGGATGTCGGGAATCCGCCGTTTGCCGGGAATATCGGTCAGCGGTGCGCCGCCGCCACCGCCGCAGCAGCGTCCGCGCAGGCCGTGACGCTCCATCTCGACCACCTTGATGCCGATGCTCTTCAGCACCCGGCGCGGCGCTTCCGTCTCGCCGTTGTAGCGGCCCAGATAGCACGGGTCGTGATACGTGACGTTGCGCGCCGCGACGGCGGCGGCCGCGCGCGGCGACAGCTTGCCGCTCGCGATCAGTTCGTCGATCAGCGCCGTGTGATGCTGGACCTGATAGAACCCGCCGAGCGCGCGATACTCGTTGCGCAGGCTATGCAGCACATGCGGATCGGCGGTAACGATGCGCGCGAACGAGTACTGCGCGAGCGTCCCGATCAGCGTACGGGCCAGTTGCTGGAACGTCGCTTCGTCGCCGAGTCGCCGCGCGGTGTCGCCGGTATCGGTCTCGACACCGCCCAGCACCGCGTAATCGACGCCCGCGCGGTTCAGCACCTTGACGAGCGCGCGCAGCGTGCGCTGATAGCGCATGTCGAACGCGCCTTCGCCGACGATCAGCAGCACGTCCACGTGACGGCCCGGTTGCGCGACCTGCACCTGCAGATCGACGGCCCAGTCGTAGCGCGCGCCGATGTCGTAGCCGTTGAGGCTGCCGGTTTCGCGCAGATTCGCGAGCGTCGCCGGCCCCTTGCCCGGCACGCTGCCTTCGACGAGCGTCTGATTGCGGCGCATGTCCACGATCGCGTCCACGTGCTCGATCAGCATCGGGCACTCCTGCACGCAGGCGCGGCAGGTCGTGCAGGACCACAGCGTGTCCGCTTCGATCAGCGTCGAGATCAGCGGCTTGGCGGGCGCGCCCGCGTGCTTGCCGACCGGAATGCCGGGCGTCGGGCTGCCTGCGTACTGCGCGTCGGTGCCGCCGACCATGCCGGTTACCAGATCCTGAATCAGCTTCTTCGGATTGAGCGGCTGACCGGCCGCGAACGCGGGGCACGCCGCTTCGCATTTGCCGCATTGCACGCAGGCGTCGAAGCTGAGCAACTGGTTCCAGCGGAATTCGACTGGCTTGCCGACGCCGTATTCCTTCGCGTCGAGCAGCGGGGTTTTAAGCGCGGTGGGCGGCACGGCATCGCGAGCGTGACGCGCTGCGCTGGAATCGGCAAAGCGCTCCTGACGCGGATGAAACGCGAGGTGCAGCAGACCGGCCACCGCATGTTTCATCGGGCCGCCACGCGCCGCGCCGAACGTCATCGTGAACGCGCCCGCCGCGATCAGCAGCGCGACGATCACGGCGAACGCGCCGGACATCGCCGTCGCGGGCAGCCCGACGAATAGCACGAGACCGAGCGCGAACGCGCCGAGCAGCAGCGGCAACTGATCCCACGGGCCGCGCGACAGCCGCGCCGGCACCGTCTTCGCGCCATGCCGGCGGCGCCAGACGAACACCGTGCCGATCAGCATCGCCAGCGCGGCGAGAAAGATCAGCTTGTCGAGCCACGGCGAGTAGATCGCGAGGCCGTAGTTGACGAACACGAGCGCCATCGCGAGGATCGCTCCGCCCGCCGTGGCAACGTGCGTGCGGGCGATATACGGATCGCGCGCGACCACATGATGCAGGTCGACGAAGTAGCGCTTCGGGATCGCGAGCAGATTGGCCCAGCCATACGCGCCCGCGGCGGTCGCGCGGCCCTCGCGCCAGTAGGCGGCGCGGCGCGCCAGCGCGAACGCGAGACCGGCCACCGACACCCACAGCAGGACGGTGATGACAAACATGGGGCTCATCGTCAGAAATCCTTGCAAAGGCGCAGCGCGTCGTAGATCGCGCCGTGAATGTTGTGCATGGAGATGCAGTCGCCGACCCGGAACAGCAGGAAGCGGCCGTCGCCGAGTTGCTCGTCCAGACACGGCTGCGGTTCGGACGCGAACAGTTTGTGCACGTCGACCTGGCCGCGATTGACCGATTCAGGCTTCAGCTTCCAGTAAAGCCGGTCGTTCGGCGTACTGCCGTTTTCGATCACCACCTGATCGACCGCGCGCTCCTCCTGCTCCTCGGTGTACTCGTTGCGGATCACGGCGATCTTCTTGCCGTCCTCCTCGTACACCCTGTCGAGCCAGTAATTGGGCGTATGGATCACGCCTTGCGCGTACAGACGGCGATAGAAGATCGGGAACGTGGTGCCGCCGACGTCGTCGGCGACCTTGACGTCGGGCGTGACGATCTCCACGTTGGCGCCGCGGCTCGCTATGAAATCGGCGACGCCCGCGCCGGCATGCGTGCTGACGCCGTCGTACACGAGCACGTTCCTGCCCGGCTCGACCTTGCCGGCCAGCACGTCCCACGAACTGACCGCGAGCCCCGCGTCGACGCCCCACGCCGCGACCTGCGACGTGAACGCCGAACCGCCGGTGGCGAGCACGACGATGTCGGGCTTCTCGGCCATGATGGTCCGCTCGTCGGCGGCGACACCGAGGCGGCGGTCCACGCCGAGGCGCTTCGTCTCCATGTCGAACCAGCGCACGATGCCCGCCATCTGCTCGCGCTGCGGCGCTTTCGCCGCCAGCATGATCTGGCCGCCCACGTGATCGTTCTGTTCGAACAGCACCACGTCGTGACCGCGCGACTTCGCGACGCGCGCCGCTTCGAGCCCCGCCGGCCCCGCGCCGACCACCACGACCTTGCGCTTCGGCCCGCGCGACCTGGCGATCACGTGCGGCATCGTCGCTTCGCGCGAGGTCGCCGCGTTCTGCACGCATAGCACGTCGAGCCCGTTGTACTGACGGTCGATGCAGTAGTTCGCGCCGACGCACTGCCTGATTTCGTCCTCGCGGCCATCGCGGATCTTGATGACCATATGCGGATCGGCGATCTGTGCGCGCGTCATGCCGACCAGATCGACCATGCCGCTCGCGAGCAGCCGCTCGGCCTGGCCCGCGTCGCGAATGCTTTGCGCGTGCATCACCGGCACCTTGACGACCTGCTTGATGCCGGCCGCGAGATGCACGAACGGCTCGGGCGGCAGCGCCATCGGCGGCATGCAGTTGGCGAGCGTATTGTGGGTGTCCGCGCCGGAACCGATCACGCCGAGATAGTCGATCAGGCCGCTTTCGCTCATCGCCTGGGCAATCTCTTTCAGCTGCTCGTGATCGAGCCCGTCTTCATGGAATTCGTCACCGCACATGCGCAGGCCGACGCAGAAGTCGGCACCCACCGCCGCGCGCACCGCCTGCAACACTTCGACGCCGAAACGCAGGCGGTTTTCGAGCGAGCCGCCCCATTCGTCGGTACGGAAGTTGGTGCGCGGGCTCCAGAACTGATCGATCAGATGCTGGTGCGCCGCCGAGATCTCGATGCCGTCCATGCCCGCATCCTTCACGCGCTTCGCGGCCGCCGCGAAGTCGCCGATGATGCGGCGGATCTCTTCGACCTCGATGATCTTCGCGTTGCCGCGATGCACCGGCTCGCGCACTCCCGACGGCGACATTAGATGCGGCCAGTGCTCGCCGTGAAACGCCGAGCGGCGTCCCATGTGGGTGGCCTGAATCATGATTTTCGCGCCATGCGCGTGCATCGCTTCGGCGAGCCGCGCGAGCGGATCGACGATCCGGTCGGTGGCGAGATTCACCGACTTCCACCAGCCTTGCGGGCTGTCGATCGACACCGGGCTCGAACCGCCGCACACGGCGAGTCCGACTCCGCCCTTGGCCTTTTCCTCGTAGTACCGGATATAACGGTCGCCGGGCAGGCCACCCGGCTCCGCATAGACCTCCGCGTGCGCGGTACTGACGATGCGATTGCGCAGCGTCAGCTGGTTCAACGTGAGCGGCTTGAAAAGGTTCGGGTAACGCATCGCGATCGACCTCGGAATGCCCGGATTAAATTGACGCGAGCGGCGAGACTTCGAACACGCAGTGCTCGTGTCCCTCCGCCGCGCAGCGCGCTTCTTTCGACTGCGACGGCGGGCCCTTGCGCGCGCCGTCGGGCGCGGTATCGTTGACCCAGTCCATCGCGCCCGCGAACCAGCCGGCGAACATGTAGCAAAGCTTGCCGGTCTTGCCCGGTTGCGCGAGCACGAACGACGAGTGCCGCAATTCGATCCGCGCATGCGAGCTGGCCGGATCGGCTTCGATGATCCTGAAGATGCCCCAGCCGCGCTGCGACAGACGGTTCAGGTAATGCTCGAATACCGCCATGCCGGCAAGAGCATGTTGCTTCGCTTCCTTCTCGCACCAGAAATAGGCGGACTTGTGACCGGCCTTGTAGAGAATCCCGGCGTACGTATCGCGGCCGAGCGCTTCCTCGACGGCGACGTGGTTGTTGGTGAAGAAGTGGCGCGGCACGTACAGCATCGGCAGCGCGTCGGTGGTCCAGACGCCGGTGTCCGGATCGACGTCGATAGGCAGTTGGGGTTGCATGTGGAGACTCCGTTTCGTATCCGCTATGAAAACAAGGGCTAAAGCTCACGCCTTCCAGACTTCGCCGAACACCCGTACCCAGTTTTCGCCCATGATCTTGCGGATGCGCGTCTCGCTCCAGCCGGCGCGTTCCATCGCGGCGGTCAGGTTCGGAAACTCGCCGATCGTGCGAATGCCTTCGGGATTCACGACCTTGCCGAAGTTCGTCAACTGGCGATAACGGCCCTTGTCGTGCGTGATCCAGTCGAAAAACTCGGTGCTGTAGCCCTGCGTGAAATCCGTGCCGATCCCCACCTGGTCCTCGCCGATCAGGTTCACCACGTACTCGATCGCCTCGATATAGTCCTCGACGGTCGCGTCCGGTCCGCGCTTCAGGAACGGCGCGAACATCGTCACGCCGACGAAGCCGCCCGCGTCCGCGATCTCCTTCAGCTGCTCGTCGGTCTTGTTGCGCGGATGCTCCTTGAGCCCTGACGGGCAGCAATGCGAATAGCAGACCGGTTTCTTCGAAGCCGCGATCGCCTCTGACGACGTCTTGCCGCCCACATGCGACAGATCGACCATGATGCCGACGCGGTTCATCTCCTGAATCACTTCGCGCCCGTAGCCGGACAGACCGCCGTCGCGTTCGTAGCAGCCGGTGCCGACCAGGTTCTGCGTGTTGTAGCAAAGCTGCACCACGTTGACGCCGAGATCCTTGAACGCTTCGATATAGCCGAGGTTGTCCTCGAACGCATGCGCGTTCTGGAAGCCGAAGATGATGCCGGTCTTGTTCTCTTTCTTGGCGCGGAAGATGTCGTCGGTGGTGCGCACCAGCGTGAGGATCTCGCTGTATTGGCGGATTTGCTGCTTCATTTCGGCGATGTTGTCGACGGTCTTCTGAAAACTCTCCCAGACCGACACCGTGCAGTTCACTGCGGTCACGCCGCCCTTGCGCATGTCCTCGAACACCGAGCGCTCGAACTTCGAAATGTTCAGCCCGTCGATGATGATGCTGTTTTCGTGCAGTTGACTCACCGTTTGCTCCACGCGTACTCAGTAAATGGGAAAGCGCTCGCACAGCGCGAAAATCTCGCGGCGCACGCGTTGTTCGGTTGCGGCATCGCCTTCGGGCGACACGCGCAGCGCATCGAGCACCTCGACGATCAGACGCCCGACCTCGCGAAACTCGCTGACGCCGAAGCCACGTGTCGTGGCCGCCGGTGTGCCGAGGCGGATGCCGGAGGTGATGGTCGGCTTCTCCGTATCGAACGGAATGCCGTTCTTGTTGCAGGTGATGCCCGCGCGCTCCAGCGCCTGTTCGACCTGATTGCCCTTGAGCCCCTTCGGCCGCAGATCGACCAGCAGCAGATGGTTGTCGGTGCCGCCCGTCACCAGATCGACGCCGCCCGATGTGAGCACCTCGCCCAATGCCCGCGCGTTCGCGAGCACGCTGTCGATATAGGTTTTGAAGTCCGGCTGCAGCGCCTCGCCGAATGCGACCGCCTTGCCGGCGATCACGTGCATCAGCGGGCCGCCCTGCAAGCCGGGGAACACGGCAGAGTTGATCTTCTTTGCGATCTCCTCGTCGTTGGTCAGCACGAATCCGCCGCGCGGACCGCGCAAGGTCTTGTGGGTGGTCGACGTGACCACGTGCGCATGCGGGACCGGATTGTCATGGCGGCCCGCCGCGATCACGCCGGCGATATGCGCCATGTCCACCATCAGCTTCGCACCGGCGCCATCGGCGATCGCGCGCAGCCGCGCGAAGTCGAGCGCGCGCGGATAGGCGGAGAAGCCGGCGATCAGCAGCGTCGGCTTGTGCTGTTGCGCCAGTTCCTCGATCTGCTCGTAGTCGATCAGCATCGTGTCGCGCCGCACGCCGTACTGCACCGCGGTGAACCACTTGCCCGACATCGCGGGTTTCGCGCCGTGCGTCAGATGCCCGCCCGCGTCGAGCGACATGCCGAGCACCGTGTCGCCCGGCCTGGTGAGCGCGAGCATCACCGCGCCGTTCGCCTGCGCGCCGGAATGCGGCTGCACGTTGGCGAACTTCGCGTCGAACAGCTGCTTGATGCGATCGAGCGCGAGCGTCTCGATCGCGTCGACGTATTCGCAACCGCCGTAGTAACGCTTGCCCGGATACCCTTCCGCGTACTTGTTGGTCAGCACCGAGCCCTGCGCGTCGAGCACCGCGCGCGACACGATGTTTTCCGACGCGATCAGCTCGACTTGCGACTGCTGACGCTCGAGCTCTTTCAGAATGGCGCCGCGCACGGCCGGGTCGCGCGCCGCTAGCGAGTCGTCGAAGAAGGGATTCGGGTTCGACATGGAAGGTCCGTGAGATCGTTGACGGGAAGGCCGCTACGGGTTGCCGGCGGGATCGCGCTACCGCTTTGCCCTAGGTCTATTCTTGACGGTCGCCCGGCGCGTCTATTTACGAATTCAGACGCGTTCTTTGCCTTTTCCGCCATGCGCAACCTTTTTCGACAAGTCGGCGCGATCCGCGCGCTCAGCGCTGCACTACAACGCAGTATTCCTGCGCCGATCGGGTGCGCTGCAAGGGCGTCGCCGCGCTGTTCCGGTGCCGCGCGGATGCTTTCATCAGTCGATTGCTTAGCTATTCCAGGCTTTGTGCGCAGTATCCAAGGGTTTAGCCTGATGGCACGGTAGTTGCCCTGATACTCAGAATTCAGATAGTCGCCCTCCCCACGGCGACGCGACATTTACATCAGGAATCACCGTTCCCATGTCCACCGATCGCACGGCATCGTTGTCGCATTTCGCATTCATGCCGGTCCCCAACTTCACGATGATCGCCTTCACGAACGCGATCGAAGTGCTACGCATGGCGAACTATCTGACGGGCCAGACGCTTTACCGCTGGTCGATCGTGAGTCCCGCCGGCGGGCCGGTCATGGCGAGCAACGGGTTATCCGTCGATACGGGGCCGGTCGAATGCGTCGGGCAACCCGACATCGTGTTCGTGGTCGGCGGCATCGACGTGCAGCGCTCCACCACCGCCGAGCATCTGTCCGCGCTGCGCCGTTTCGCGCGCATGGGCTGCGTGCTGGGCAGTCTTTGCACGGGCACCTATGCGCTCGCGCGCGCCGGCCTGCTGGCCGGTTATGCGTGCGCGATTCATTGGGAAAACATGTCGGCGCTGAAGGAAGAGTTTCCCGATACGCGCTTTCTGAAAGAACTGTTCGTGATCGATCGCGATCGCGTGACCTGTACCGGCGGCGTCGCGCCGCTCGACATGATGCTGAACCTGATCGCGCCGCGTGTTGGCACCGCTCGGGTCACGCAGATCGCCGAGCAGTTCATCGTCGAACACGTGCGCGACACCAGCGCGCAGCAGAAGATGCCGCTCGTCGCGCGGCTCGGCTCGGCCAACAAGTCGCTGTTCGAAGTGATATCGCTAATGGAGAACAACATCGAGGAGCCGCTGTCGCGCGAAGAGCTGGCGCGCCTCGCCGGCATGTCGCAAAGGCAGTTGCAACGGCTGTTCCGCGAGCATCTGGGCATGACGCCGACGCACTACTATCTGACACTGCGCCTGCGGCGCGCGCGCGAGCTGCTGTTGCAGACCGACATGTCGATCATGCACATCACGATGGCGTGCGGCTTCCAGTCGGCCTGCCACTTCTCGAAGAGCTATCGCGATGCGTTCGGCACCGCGCCGACGCGCGAGCGTCGCAAGCAGGTGCCTTCGCTATCGAACGCGCCGGTGATGGCCGCTTGATACCAGCGGCCAACGAACCTCAAGCGGCCTTCAACAACCCGTGCGGGTCGATCACAAACTTCTTCGGCGCGCCGCCGTCGAATTGCCGGTAACCCTCGGGCGCATCGTCGAGCGACACCACCGTCACGTTGACGATGTCGGCGATCGGCAAACGGTCCCACAGGATCGCCTGCATCAGATTGCGGTTGTACTTCATGACCGGCGTCTGCCCGGTGTGGAACGAGTGCGATTTGGCCCAGCCGAGCCCGAAACGCAAGCTGAGGCTGCCCTGGCGCGCGGCGGCATCGGTCGAGCCCGGATCGTCGGTCACGTAGAGTCCGGGAATGCCGATCGCGCCGGCCGCGCGGGTAATTTCCATCAGCGAATTGAGCACCGCGGCCGGGGCCTCCTCGTGTGAAGCGCTGCTGCCGTGACCGTGTGCTTCGAAGCCGACGCAGTCCACCGCGCAATCCACTTCGGGCTTGCCGAGAATCTGCTCGATCTGTTCGCCGAGCGTCGCGTCCTTCGACAGATTGATAGTCTGGAAGCCCATCTTGCGCGCATGCGCAAGGCGTGCCTCGTTCATGTCACCGACGATCGTGCAGGCCGCACCCAGGAGGCGCGCGGACGCGGCCGCCGCCATGCCGACCGGGCCCGCGCCCGCGATGTAGACGCTCGCACCGGGCTGCACGCCGGCCATCACCGCGCCGTGATAGCCGGTCGGCAGAATGTCGGACAGGCACGTCAGGTCACGGATCTTCGACATCGCCTGCGCGCGGTCGGGAAATTTCAGCAGGTTGAAGTCCGCGTACGGCACCAGCACGTATTCGGCCTGGCCGCCGATCCATCCGCCCATGTCGACGTAGCCATACGCGCCGCCCGCGCGCGACGGGTTTACGTTCAGGCACACGCCGGTATGCTGCGCCTTGCAGGTCGGGCAGCGCCCGCAGGCGACGTTGAACGGCACCGACACCAGATCGCCGACCTTCAGCGTCTCGACATCGCGCCCGACCTCGATCACTTCGCCGGTAATCTCGTGCCCAAGTACGAGGCCGACCTCGGCGGTCGTGCGGCCACGCACCATGTGCTGATCGGAGCCGCAGATATTCGTGCTGACCACTTTCAGGATCACGCCGTGGCCGATCGAACGGCCGCGAGGATCGACCATCTTCGGGTAGTCGATCGATTGCACTTCGACCATACCCTGCCCCAGATACACGACGCCGCGATTGCTGCTCATTGTCTCGTCTCCATGTTCGTGAGCGGCACGCCCCGCACGCCGCGCGGCGCACCGTTTCACCAGCGTAGCGGCCGCCCGGAGCGACACCTGTGTCGAACCCGACACGCGTTTGGCTTCAGCCGACAACGCCGGCGCCGCTCGGATTGCCGCCCACAACTTTTTCTTTACCGTCGCCTAACTTATCCTCGTTTGCCAGCGGTTCGCAAAAGCCCGATAGTGCTGCCTCAGCCGAATCGCCGATCCACCGATTCACACTCCCCCGACCGAGGACCCGTTTGCCATGAAGACCCGAGCGCTCAAACTGATAACAACCGCCAAGTTCGCGCTGTTCACGCTCTGCGCGATCTCACCCGTCGGCCACGCGGCCGAGCCCACCGCCGCGCAACTCCAACCGACCATCGATGCCGCGATCAGGCCGCTGATGGCGAAGTACCATATCGCCGGCATGGCGATCGGCGTGATCGACGACGGCAAGCCCTACGTCTACAACTACGGCGTCGCATCGACGCAAACCGGCAAGCCGGTCACACGCGATACGCTGTTCGAACTTGGCTCGGTCAGCAAGACCTTCACGGCGACGCTCGCGTCGTATGCGCAGCTCGACGGCAAGCTGTCGTTGTCGGACGGCACGGAACGCTATCTGCCGACGCTGCGCGGCCGCCCGTTCGGCAAAGTCAGCCTGCTGAACCTCGGCACGCACACGCCTGGCGGTCTGCCGCTCCAGGTGCCGGACGACATCCATAACGACGCGCAATTGCTGCGGTACTTCCACGACTGGGAGCCCGCTCATGCGCCCGGCACGTTCCGCACCTACTCGAATCCCGGCATCGGCACGCTCGGCCTGATCACCGCGAAGACCATGGGACAGGATTTCACCGTGCTGATGCAGCAACGCGTCTTTCCGGCGCTCGGCATGAAGAACAGCTACATCGACGTCCCCGCGGCGAAAATGCCGGACTATGCGCAGGGCTATGCGAAAGACGGCGCGCCGATCCGCCTGACGGGCGGCGTGATTTCCGCCGAAGCGTACGGGGTGAAGTCGACCGCCGCCGACATGCTGCGTTACGTGCAGGCAAACATGAATCTGATTCCGCTCGACAGTCAGTGGCAGCGCGCGATCACGGACACGCATACCGGCTACTTCCAGTCCGGCGTGCTGACCCAGGATCTGATCTGGGAGCAGTACCCGTATCCGGTCGCGTTGCCGACCTTGCTGGCCGGCAATTCGCCGGAGATGGTCCTCAACGGGACGCCGTCGACCGCAATCAAACCGCCGCTGCCGCCGCAGCAGAACGTCTGGATCAACAAGACCGGATCGACCAACGGCTTCGGCGCGTATGTCGCGTTCGTGCCACAAAAGCGCATCGGTATCGTGATGCTCGCCAACCGCAATTTCCCGAACGAGGCCCGCGTGAGCGCCGCGCATCAGATCCTCACGGCACTGGATGGCGGCAAGCCCTGATACAGCGTGGACTTACGGGCGCAGCCGCGCACGCGCTGCGCCGGCGATCCGCGCGAGCGCATCCGCGCTCAGACGAGCCGCGATTTTCTCGACGTACGCATGATGTCGCGCTTCGAGGGGCGCACCGAGCTCCCGCGCGAGCAGATAGCGGATCAGCGCAATGCGCCGATGACGCAGCGCGATACTTTGATCGAGCAGCGCGAGCGCGGCGCCGGCATCGCGCTCATCGCACGCGCGTGCCGTGAGAAGCGAGGTGGCCGCGCGTGCCGACGTCATGGCGCGAAATCAGCAAAGCGAAGCGCGCGTCGCTCAGCACATCAACGGCTCGGCGGCGTCGAGCATGATCCTGACGAAGTAATCCGCGAAGCTGCGACGCACGACGATGTCGAAACTGTCGGCGCCCGTGGGCAGCAACGTGATCGACGCCTTGAAATAGTGGCTCTGCGCGCACTGCCCCAGGCCGAAAAGTTTGGGATGCAGATCGAGCGGACAGCCGCGCGCGAGCACGTCGCGCGTGCGCGTGCCGGTGATTTCAAGCACCGTATAGCCGCTGCCCACATCGACCGCCGATGCGAACACGCCCGCGAACGCCGCGCCGAGCTTCGCCTGCAACGGCGCCGTGCGCGTCGCATCGTGCGCGGTCTCCGAACGCACGAGCCATTCGTCGGGGCCGAGCCAGACCATGTCGTAGCCGTTGCCGCGCGCGACGGTGTTCGGCTTCTCCGGCGGCTTGCAGCCGATCACCTGTTCCACCGCGCGAATGAACGCCGCGTCGCGCGTATCGCCGCGCACGTTCACGAGTTCGAGAAATGGCCGCTCGCCGAGCCGGAACGCGGCGGTCGCGTTGGCCTGATGCTGTTTCAGCAGCCCATCCACACCGACCAGCGGCGACTCCTGCCACGCGCCGTTTTGCCGCCCGAGCGTGCGGTCCACGATGGACACCGTCCCGCCTGTTTCATTCCACATGTTGACGTGCTCCTTCGCTGTCGTAGAACACCGGACTCGCGATCTTCGCCGCGATCTGTTTGCCGCTCGCGAGCGGAATCGTGACGGTCGTGCCGATCTTGTCGAGACCGCCCTTGACGACCGCCATCGCGATCGAGCGTTGCAGAATCGGGCTGTAATAGCTCGACGTGACGTGCCCGAGCATCGGCGCGGTGTCGCCCTGGAACGGACCGGCGACGATCTGCGAGCCCTCGGGTATCACGAACGACGCATCTTCCGCGAGCAGCCCGACCAGTTGCTTGCGTCCCGCCTTCGCGGTGTCCGAGCGGGCGAGCGAGCGCTTGCCGAGAAAGTCCTTCGACTTCGCGACGAGCCCGCCCATGCCGAGGTCGTGCGGCGTCATCGAGCCGTCCGTATCCTGGCCGACGATGATGTAGCCCTTCTCCGCGCGCAGCACGTGCATCGTCTCGGTGCCGTACGGCGTGATGTCGAACTCCGCGCCCGCGGCCATCAACGCTTCCCACACCGCGCGTCCGACGTTGGCCGGCACGTTCACCTCGTACGCGAGTTCGCCCGAGAAGCTGATGCGCATCACGCGCGCCGCCGCGCCCGCGACGGTGCCTTCACGATACGTCATGAACGGAAACGCCGCGTTCGCGAAGTCGATGTCGTCGCAGACCTTTTGCAGCACCCTGCGGCTCATCGGGCCGACTACCGCAAAAGTTGCCCAGTGATCGGTGACCGACGCTAGCCGCACGCGCAGGTCGGGCCATTCGGTTTGCAGCCAGCGTTCGAGCCACGTGAGCACACGCGCCGCGCCGCCGGTGGTGGTCGTCATCATGTAGTGCTGCTCGGCGAGGCGCACGGTCACGCCGTCGTCGAAGATCATGCCGTTTTCGTCGAGCATCAGGCCGTAGCGGCACTTGCCGACTTCGAGCTTGGTCCACGGATTCGTGTACACCCAGTTCAACAGTTTCGCGGAATCGGGGCCCTGAATATCGATCTTGCCTAGCGTCGACGCATCGAGGATGCCGACGCTTGTGCGCACCGCGAGCGCTTCGCGCGCAACCGCCGCGTGCAGATCCTCGCCCGCTTTCGGGTAATACCACGGACGCTTCCAGTTGCCGACGTCCTCGAACGCCGCGCCGTGTTCCACGTGCCATTCGTGTACCGCCGTCTTGCGCACCGGATCGAGCAATTCGCCCAATTCCCGGCCGGCGAAGGTGCCGAACGTGACCGGCGTGTAGTTCGGCCGGAACGTCGTCGTGCCGGTCTCGGGAATGGTCTTACCGAGCGCCTGGGCGAGAATCGCCATGCCGTTGATGTTGCCGAGCTTGCCCTGGTCGGTGCCGAAGCCCATCGCGGTGTAGCGCTTCACGTGTTCGACGGATTCGAAGCCTTCGCGCGCCGCGAGGAAGATATCGGCCGCCGCGACGTCGTTCTGGAAGTCGACGAACTGCTTGGGCCCGCGCGTGGCCAACTCGCGTCCGCCGACGAGCCACAGCGGTTCCAGCTTCGTTTCGCTCAGTTCGGCGACCTGCACCGGCTTTGGCCGCGCGACGATGTGCCCGGCCGCGCGCGCCGCTTCGACGCCGGCGTCGAGCGCGAAGCGGATGCCCTGGCCGAGCGTGAAGTCGCCCGCGCAGGCGCCGACACTGGTCTCAGGCTGGACCGCCTTGCCCGGCACGAAGCAGGCCTTGTCGTCATGCCAATGGGCCTTGCCGCCCGACTGCGCGAACAGATGCAGCACTGGGCTCCAGCCACCCGACATCGCGAGCAGATCGCACGGCAGTTGGCCCTGCTGAGCGGTGATTTGCCCTTTCGCATACGAAGCGAGCGACACCGACGCGACGCGCAGCTTGCCATGCGCCGCCGTGGCGACCGTGCCGTTCAGCACCTTGATGCCATGGCGGCGCGCAAGCGCGGGCAGCGTGCCCTTCGATTCGCCCGCGCGCGGATCGATGACGCTCACCTGCGCGCCGGCCGCCTTCAGGTCGAGCGCGCATTGATAGCCGTCGTCGTTGTTCGTGAACACGATCGCATTGCGACCCGGCAGTACCGCATACCGATGCAGATAGCTCGACACCGCCGACGCGAGCATCACGCCAGGCAGATCGTTGTTGCCGAACACGATCGGCCGTTCATGTGCGCCGGTCGCGAGAATCACGCGTTTCGCGCGGATCTTCCACAGCAGTTCGCGCGTGCCCTTGCGCTGCGACACGGGCAGATGATCGGTCAGGCGCTGCGTGACCGTGACGAGATTGTGGTCCTGATAGCCGAACGCGGTGCTGCGGCTCAGGATCTTCACATCGGGCAACTGCCGCAATTCGTCCTCGATTTTCTGCACCCACTGAAGCGCGGGCTTGCCGGCGATCTCCGCGCCGCAGGACAGCAGCGAGCCGCCCAGCTCGGGCTGATCGTCGACGAGCGTCACGCGCGCGCCGGACAAGGCCGCCGCGTGCGCGGCCGCGAGCCCGGTCGGGCCGCCGCCGACCACCAGCACGTCGCAATGCGCGAAGCACTTGTCGTAGCGGTCCGCGTCGCGCTGTCGCGGCGCGGTGCCGAGGCCGGCCGCGTCGCGAATCGCTTCCTCGTACTTCGGCCAGAGTTTGCGCGGCCACATGAAGGTCTTGTAGTAGAAGCCCGCCGGAATGAAGCGCGCGATCTTCTGGTTGATCGCCATGCGGTCCTTCTCGATGCTCGGTTTCGCGTTCACGCTGCTCGCGACGAGCCCCTGGTACAACTCGACCTCGGTGGCGCGCGCGTTCGGCACCGTGTAGGCGCCGGTCTCGAGCTGCACGACCGCGTTCGGCTCCTCGACGCCCGCGGTCACGATGCCGCGCGGCCGATGATATTTCCAGCTGCGCGCGACGAAATGCATGCCGTTCGCGAGCAATGCGGACGCGAGCGTATCGCCTTGATAACCCTGATACTCGACGCCGTTGAACGTGAAGCTCAGCGCGATCGCGCGATTGATGCGCCCGCCGGTCGGGAGTCGGTCTTTCTGGCTCATGGTGCTTTGCCCTCTTGTGCCTTTACCTGTGCGTTTGCTGCCTGTGTATCGGTACTGTCCAGCGCCAGCAACGGACGCTCGAACGTCTGATAGCCCTGGAACGCATAGCTGACCGTGTCGCGCTGCGCCTTGAACCAGCGGCGGCAGCCCTGCGTGTGGAACCATTGCTCGCGATGCACGCCGCGCGGGTTCTTGCGCATGAAAAGGTAGTCGCCCCATTCCTTGTCGGTGAGCTTGTCCGTGTCGAGCGGGCGGGCAATGTCCGCCTCGCCGCCGCACGAGAATTCGGTTTCGGCGCGGGGACCGCACCAGGGGCATTCGATCAGCAGCATCTGTGTCTCCTTGTCGACTAGTGGGCCACGGCGGCAGCGCCATGCTCATCGATCAGATGACCGGTATAGAACCGGTCCAGCGAAAACGGCGCGTTCAACGGATGGGGTTCGTCCTTCGCGATCGTGTGCGCAAAGACCCATCCCGAGCCGGGCGTCGCCTTGAAGCCGCCCGTCCCCCAGCCGCAGTTGAAATACAGTCCCTTCACATCGGTCTTGCTGATGATCGGGCACGCGTCCGGCGACACATCGACGATGCCGCCCCACTGCCGGTTCATCCGCACGCGGGAAAACACCGGGAACATCTCGACGATCGCCTCGAGCGTGCCCTCGATGATCTGGAAGCTGCCGCGCTGCCCAAAGCCCGTGTACTGATCGACGCCCGCGCCGATCACGAGATCGCCCTTGTCGGACTGGCTGATATACGCGTGGACCGCATTCGACATCACGACCGTGTTGACGACCGGCTTGATCGGCTCCGACACCAGCGCCTGCAACGGATGGCTTTCGAGCGGCAGTCGCACGCCGGCCATGTCGGCGAGCGTCGACGTGTTGCCGGCCGCGACCACCGCGACCTTCTTCGCCTTGATGAAACCTTTCGTCGTGTCGACGCCCGTCACCTGGCTGCCGTCGCGGCGAATGCCGACGACCTGGCAGTTCTGCACGATATCGACGCCGGCCTGATCGGCGCCGCGCGCGAAGCCCCACGCCACCGCATCGTGCCGCGCCACGCCGCCGCGCCGCTGGAGCGATGCGCCGAGCACCGGGTAGCGGCTGTTCAGATTGATGGTCGGCTCGAGTTCCTTGATCTGCGCGGGCGTGAGAAATTCGGCGTCGACGCCGTTCAGGCGGTTCGCGTTGACGCGGCGTTCGGTGTCGCGCACGTCCTGCAGCGTATGCGCGAGATTCATCACGCCGCGCTGGCTGAACATCACGTTGTAGTTCAGATCCTGCGCGAGCCCTTCCCACAGCTTCATCGCCTTCTCGTAGAGCGCGGCGGATTCGTCCCACAGGTAGTTCGACCGCACGATCGTCGTATTGCGCGCGGTGTTGCCGCCGCCGATCCAGCCCTTCTCGAGCACCGCGACATTGCGCACGCCATGCTCCTTCGCGAGGTAGTACGCGGTCGCGAGACCGTGCCCGCCGCCGCCGACGATCACGACGTCGTATTCACGTTTAGGCTCGGGGCTGCGCCATTGCCGCTCCCAGTTCTCGTGATACGACATCCCGTTGCGTAGCAGGCTGAATATCGAATAGCGGCTCATCGTCGTTCCTTTGCGGTTTTGCAGATGCGGTGTAGCGGTTCAACACTCGATGACGTTCACGGCCAGTCCGCCGCGCGACGTCTCCTTGTATTTCGTCTTCATGTCGGCGCCGGTTTCGCGCATGGTGCGGATCACACTGTCGAGCGACACCACGTGCTTGCCGTCGCCCTTCATCGCGAGGCGGGCCGCGTTGATCGCCTTGATCGCGCCCATCGCGTTGCGCTCGATGCACGGAATCTGCACCAACCCGCCGACCGGATCGCAGGTCATGCCGAGGTTGTGTTCCATGCCGATTTCGGCGGCGTTCTCGACCTGGGTGGGCGTGCCGCCCATCACGGCCGCGAGCGCGGCGGCGGCCATCGAGCAGGCCACGCCCACTTCGCCCTGGCAGCCCACCTCGGCGCCGGAGATCGACGCCGTTTCCTTGTAGATGATGCCGATCGCCGCGGCGGTCAGCAGGAAGTCGACGATGCCGGCGTCGTTCGCCGCATGCATGAATTTCACGTAGTAGTGCAGCACTGCCGGGATCACGCCGGCCGCGCCATTGGTCGGCGCGGTGACGACCCGGCCGCCCGCGGCGTTCTCCTCGTTGACGGCCATCGCGTACAGGTTGACCCAGTCGAGCATCGACAGCGGGTCGCGCAGCGATTCCTCCGAGCGTGCGCGCAAGCGCTCGCACAGCTCGGCCGCGCGACGCTTCACGTGCATCGGGCCGGGCAACTCGCCGCGCGCCTTGCAACCGCGCTCGACACATGCGGCCATCGTGCGCCAGATCGCCAGCAGGCCCTCGCGCACTTCGTCCTCGGGCCGGGTCGCGCATTCGTTGCGCAACGTCACTTCGGCGATGGACAGGCCGCTTTCGCGGCACACGCGCATCAGATCGTCGCCGGTGCGAAACGGATACGGCACCTCCGCGTTGGCGCGCCGGCCGTTCACGCGATCGCCGTCGCGATTGACGACGAAGCCGCCGCCGATCGAGAAGTACTCTTTTTCGACGAGCAGTTGACCGTTCTCGTCGAAGGCCTGGAAGCGCATGCCGTTCGGATGCACGACGCCCGAGCCCGGCGCGCCCGGCATCAGCTTGCGCAAGAAGCCGACATGTTCGCGCTCGTCGAACGCGACCGGATGCTTGCCGAGCAGCACGAGCTGGCGGGTCTCGCGGATCGCGCGCAGCCGCGGCTCGATCAGCTCAGGATCGAGCCGGTCGGGCAGATTGCCTTCGAGGCCGAGCAGCACCGCCTTGTCGGTGCCGTGGCCCTTGCCGGTCGCGCCGAGCGAGCCGAACAGCTCGGCTCTGACGCGCCGCACGAAGCCGAGCAGATTCGCGTCCTCGATGTGCGATGCGAAGCGGCATGCGGCGATCATCGGCCCGACCGTGTGCGAGCTGGATGGACCGATGCCGATCTTGAACAGATCGAAGACGCTGACGTTCATGGCGTGCCTTGTGCGTTGTGTCTTGCGTGTTGCGTGTTGCGATGACCGGAAGCGCTTCGACTCGACTCATGCGCCCGGACGGAATGTGCGTCTATTGCACCGCACGCCGGGCCGGATCGATAGAATAAAAACGGCATCGCAATGGGATGGCGTCGTCAGGTGAACCGCCAGGCGGGTCTTCCGGCGCATTTGCGATGACTTGGGACGCATTTGCGACAGGCGCCCCGATTGCGGCCGGCAATGCTGAAGGTCCGTGGTGCTATCCTCGGCTTCACCGTTTCGGTCAACGTTCGTTCCTCTTTCGCCGTTCTTTTCACCGACCCGCCGCGCGCATGAATTCCGCTGAAACGCTTGCCCCTCCCTCACTCGACACAGCCGCGAAGCAGCGCATCCGCTTCGGCATCATCCTGCTGCCGAACTTCACGCTGACCGCATTCGCGGGTTTCGTCGACCTGCTGCGCCTGTCCGCCGACGAAGGCGACTTCAGCAAGCCGGTGCGCTGTTCGTGGAGCGTGATCGGGGAAACCCTGGCTCCGGTGCGGGCGAGTTGCGGCATCCAGATCACGCCGTGGGAAACCTTCGAGACCGCCGGGAAGTTCGACTACGTGGTGGTGGTCGGCGGACTGCTGCACTCGGGGCCGGCCGCGAGCGAGGCGACGCTCGCGTTCATCCGCCGCGCCGCCGCCCGCGACGCGACGCTGGTCGGCATGTGCACCGGCGTGTTCTCGCTGATGCGCGCGGGCGTGCTCGACGGCCATCGGATCTGCGTGAGCTGGTTTCACTACTGGGATTTCATCGAGCGCTTTCCGTCGGTCGACGAACAGATGCTGGTCGCCGACCGGCTGTTCGTGATCGACCGGCGGCGCATCACCTGTTCCGGCGGCCGCGCGTCGATCGACGTCGCCGCCGCGATCCTGCTGCGTCATTTCGAAACCGCCACGGTGCAGAAGGCGCTGCGCATCCTGCTCGTCGACGACCTGCAGAAAGGCAACGCGCCGCAGCCTCATCCCCCCGGTCTCGCGCCGGCCTCGCATCCAAAGGTCAAGCGCGCGATCCTGCTGATGGAGCAGCACGTGGGCCGCGCGCTGCCGCTCGACGAACTGGCGGGCAAGCTCGATCTGTCGCCGCGTCAGCTCGAACGGCTGTTCAAGGCGCAGACCGGCAAGGCGCCGCAGGCCTACGCGAAGCAGGTGCGCCTGCGCACCGCCGCGTGGTTGTTGACGAGCTCAGACAAAACCGTCGCCGATATCGCGTCGAGCTGCGGCTTTTCGGACGCCTCGCACCTGGGACGGGAATTTCGCAAACAGTTCGGCGTGCCGCCGATGATGTATCGCGAACAGCGCGGCACGGCGGAGCAAGCCGACGACGGCTCGTGCTACGACGAAACGTTTCCGGGCCGCGCGCAGGCGATCTGAATCCGCGCGGCATGCGAGGCCGCGGCACCCGCTACTCCGGCATGCGCCGCTCGACGCTCGGCGCATGCCCGAACTGCGCGCGATAGGCCTTGCTGAAATGGCACGGAGAATGAAAACCGCACACCATGGTCACGCGCGCGATCGACGCATCGGTATTGCGCAGCAGATCGCGCGCGCGGCGCAGCCGCAAGCTCAGGTAGTAATGCGTCGGCGACACGTTCAGGAATAGCTTGAACATCCGTTGCAAATGACGCTGCGACAGGTTGACGAGCCGGGCGAGTTCGTCGAGCGATAGCGGCTCCTCGATGTTCGCTTCCATCAGCCGCACCACTTCGATCAGTTCGGTGCGCGACAGGCCAACCCGCGCGTCGACCGGAATGTGCTGGTAATCGGTCGAGCCGCGAATCCGCTCGACGATGAATTGCTCGGACACCTGCGCGGCCACCGAGGCCCCCAGCCGCATGCCCACCAGATGCAGCATCAGATCGAGCGGCGCGGTTCCGCCGGTGCAGGTCAGCCGGTCGCGGTCGATCACGAACAGTTCGTCGTCGAAATGCACATGCGGATAGCGCTGGTGCAACGGCGACATGTCCTCCCAATGCACGGTCGCGCGATAGCCGTCGAGCAGCCCGGCCGCGAGCAGCGCATACGGACCCGTGCAGATGCCGCCGAGCGGCACGCGGTGCGCGGCCGCCTCGCGCAGCAGCGCGATCACCGCGTCGTTCACATACTCGCGCACGTGCCAGCCCGCGCACACGAACAGCAGGTCCGGCATGCCGGCCTCGGCGAGCGTGGTGGTCGGTTTCACCGTGATGCCGTTGCTCGCGCGCGCCGGCTCGCCGTCCGGCGTGATCACCGACCACCGGTAGTGCTGCGCGCGGCCCACGTAGTTCGCCATGCGCAGCACCTCGACCGCGCTCGTGAACGCGATCATCGAGAAGTTCGGCAGCGTCAGGAAGCCGACGTGCGCGACGGCGCACAGCCGCGCATCGGCTTCGGCGGAGGCGATTGGGTCGCGCTTCATGGACGTATCGAATCAGGCCGTCAACCGTGTTGCGCCGCCGGCTCGCGGCGCACTTTCATCGCATTGCGCAAACCGGCGAACAGGGGCGCGCGTACCTTGCCCGGCGCCCGGCCGAAGCTCTCGGTGATGCGGTCCAGAATGATCGCCAGCATCACGACCGACATCCCGCTTTCGAAGCCGAGTCCGATATCGAGCCGCTGGATGCTCGCGAGCACGTCGTTACCGAGGCCGCCCGCACCGACCATCGACGCGATGATCACCATCGACAGCGCCATCATGATGGTCTGGTTCACGCCGGTCATGATCGACGGCAGCGCGTTCGGAAACTGCACCTTGTACAGCAGTTGCCACGGCGTGCAGCCGAACGCCTGTCCCGCTTCGACGATTTCGCGATTCACGTGCTTGATGCCGAGCGCGGTCAGACGCACCGCGGGCGGCATCGCGAAGATGACCGTCGACAGGATGCCCGGCACGCGGCCCAGACCGAACAGCATCGCGGCCGGAATCAGGTAGACGAACGCGGGCATCGTCTGCATCAGATCGAGCACCGGGCGCACGATCATTTCGATGGCGCGGCTCTTCGCCGTCCAGATGCCGAGCGGCACGCCGAGCACGAGACTGATTACCGTCGACGACAGCGTGAGGCCGAGCGTGATCACCATCTGATCCCAGAAGCCGGTGCCGTAGATCAGCAGCAGCGCCGCCAGCGTGAACAGCGCGAAGCGCCAGCCGACGCGCCACAAGCCGATGCCGACGAAAAACGCCATCAGCGCCCACATCGGCACGGCCTGCAAACCGTGCTCGACCGCCGCGGCGAAACTCTCGATGACCTTGCCGATCGTGTCGAAGGTCTGCGCGTCGTGATCGAGCAGGTAGTGAACGCCGTGATCGACCCACGCGCCAACTGGAATGACTTCAGACATGAGAACCTCGATGGCGCGTGAGAACGTTCAGCACGTTCGTCTTGTTGACCGAACCGCAGTAGGAGCCGTCCGCTTCGACGACCGGCAGCGGCGCGCGGCTCGCCACCACGCGCGCGACCACGTCGTCGAGCGGCGCGTTGCGGCGGATGCATTCGATCTGGTTGAGCTGCGGCGACGCGCTGCCTGTCGCATCGCGGCACACGAAGCCGCGAATCCGGCGCTCGCTATCGAGCACGAACGCGTAGTCGGCGCTGCCGTTGAGCGTCGCGGCGACGCTCGACGCGTCGATCTGCGGTGCGTGCATCAGCGGCACGTCGTCGGTCTGCATCAGATCGCCGGCCGTCAGATAGCGGCTCGTGTCGATGCCTTCGAAGAACGCTCGCACGTAGTCGTCGGCCGGATTCTTGATGATTTCCCGCGGCGTGCCGATCTGCACGACACGGCCGCCTTCCATGATCGCGATGCGCGTGCCGATGCGCATCGCCTCCTCCAGATCGTGCGACACGAACAGGATCGTGCGCTGCTGCTCGCGTTGCAGATCGAGCAGCACGTTCTGCATCTCCTTGCGCTTGAGCGGATCGAGCGCGGAGAACGCCTCGTCCATGATCATCAGCGACGGGTTGACCGCGAGCGCGCGCGCGAGCCCGACGCGCTGCTGCATGCCGCCCGACAACTCGGCCGGCAGTTTCTGCGCGAACGGTGCAAGGCCGACCTGTTCGAGCACCGTCAGCGCCCGCGCCTCGCGCTCCTTGCGGCCGACGCCCGCGACTTCGAGGCCGAACGCCGCGTTGGCCAGCACGCTGCGCTGCGGCATCAGCGCGAAGGACTGGAACACCATGCTCATGTCCTTGCGGCGCAGCGCGGTCAGCTCGGCGCGCGGCACGCTCGCGACATCGCGGCCGTCGATCAGCACCTTGCCGGCGCTGGGCTCGACGAGCCGATTGATCAGGCGAATCAGCGTCGACTTGCCCGAGCCGGACAGGCCCATCAGCACGAAGATCTCGCCCTCGCGAACCTCGAACGACGCGTTGTGGACGCCGACGATCTGACCGGTGCGGGCAAACACCTCTTCTTTCGTGGCGCCGCTGGCCAGCATCGCGAGCGCCTGTTTCGGGTTGCTGCCGAACACCTTGCACAGCCCTTCGACCACGACCTTGGGGGAATTCATCGAGTGCTCTCCTCGCTCGCGGACGTCCGTCCGCGCTGTGCCTACATAGTTGCCAGAAAAAAGTGCGGCTAACCGACTAATTCCGACAACCACATGAGGAAATGCGACACCCGGCCATGCCGTGGACGCTCGGCGCGGCAAGCAAACCCTTGTGGGAGAAAGGCTTGACGCGGGTTGGCCCGCGCGCGGAGCGTGTCGCGACATAGCAAGCGGCGCTCCCGGACGGCGGCGGGCGCGAGGCGCCTGAGAGGCGCCGGGTTCAGGAAATCGACACGCCCAGCAAGCGCCCGACGCCGAACGTGAACCCTGCCGCGATGAGCCCGATGACGATCTGGCGCAGCGCCGAAAACCCCGCGCTGCGTCCGTTGAACAACGACGTGAACACGCCGATCGACGCGAGCGCCAGCATGCTCAGCACGACACACTGCACGATTGCGCTGACGCCGCGCGTCCACAGGAAAGGCATCACCGGGAAAATCGCGCCGAGCGAGAACAAGCAGAACGACACACCCGCCGCCGACCACGGATTGCCGCCCAGTTCCGCCGGATCGAGACCGAGCTCCTCGCGCGTGAGGGTGTCGAGCGCCTTGTCCTTGTCGCGCATCATCTGCGAGGCCACGCGTTTCGCCTCGCTCGCGTCGAGCCCTTTCGCGCGGTAGATCAGCGCGAGTTCGTGCTCCTCCGCTTCGGGCTGTTCTTCGATCTCCTCGGCTTCCTTGGCGATCTGCGTGCTCGCGAGTTCGCGCGCATTGGTGACCGACAGCCATTCGCCGAGCGCCATCGAACAGGCACCGGCGATCAGCCCGGCGAGGCCGGTCAACAGGATCGCCTGGTTGCCGGTGCCCGCGCCGGCGACGCCCATGATCAGGCAGAAGTTGGACACGAGGCCATCGTTCGCGCCGAGAACCGCCGCGCGCAGATCGTTGCCCGACGCGGCGCCCTTGTGCCACGACTCGGCCGCGGCAATGCGCGCGCCGGACGACAGGTTGGCATTGCCGGTGCTCGCGAGCGTCTGCACGACGGCCGCGTGATGATGTTCGTCGGCCGACATGTGGCCCGCGTCGCGTTGGCCTTGATATTTGTTGCGGTCCGCGTATTCGGCTGCGGCGAGCGTCGGCAGCACGAAGTCCGCGCCGCACACGCGCACGAGCCCCTTCATCAGACGCGTCTTGACCGCATGGCCACGGCCCTTGGGTTCGATGCCATTGGCTCTGAGCTTGTCGGCCCACACTTGCGCGTGGCTGTGTTCGGATTGCGCGAGATCCTGATAGACCTGCTTGCGGGTCTCGTCTTTCTCGACCTGCGCGAGCGTCTCATAGAGGGCGGCGCTGTGCAGTTCGTCGGAGAGATTCGCCTTGTAGCGTTTCACTTCATGTTTCGTTGCCATGATCGCGCCTCGCAACTGCCCGGCGCCTCATCAACGATGAATGCCACGCCGGGCGTCCGCCTGTCCGTTACTGGCTGGCAGGCGCACCAACGCCGGCCTTCTTCTGGGCTGCCTGCAGCTTGTCCGGATAGTTCGGATCGTTCTGCGCCGGCTGGTAGCCCGCGTCTTCGAGTTTCTTCAACTCGGCGTTCTTTTTCGCGCGGGCCTGTTTGCGCTCTGCCTTGCGCTCGGCCTTGGTCGGCTTTGGGGTGGTCGTCGTCGCGCCTTCCTGGGCTGCGGCATCCGTCGAGCCCTGCGCGAGCGCGAGCGGAATCGTACCGGCCATCAGTGCGACGGCCGAAACCCCCAGCATGATTCGTTTAATGGCGAAGCTCTTCATCACTGATATCCCCTGAAAAAATTGGCAATAACGTACGAATTGCGGCTGCGAATCGTGAACCACACGCCGGGTCGCGCAGCCTCCACGCGAACCCGTCTACGGGAGCTTACTGCCAAATAGCGGGATGCGGGTCGGGAGCGTGGACGGCTCCCGGCGGCCTCGCTTTCAGAATTCTCCGGGTTTTGCCGAGATTGACTCATGAACAATAGTGGCGCGGATCGATTTCATCCTCTACTCGGACCGTCGCTTCGTTCACATCTTTCCGCCGATCGTGCTCTATCTATGAAACGCATCTCTACGCGTGTCGCATTGTTAGCGGGTCTCATTGCCGTGCTTTATCTCGGTCTGTTCGACCATACTCCGCAAGGAAGCGAGTGTCGCCAATCGGCACCTGCCCACGGCCTGTACACGGCAGAGCTTTGCCTGTTGCGATGGATTCCGGGCCGCAGTGGAAGCCCTGAATATGTCGGCAGGCTATTCGATGCAAAAACTGGGAAGCTGCTTGCACAGCGCACGTTCAGCACGCCTGTCCCCGATCTTTTCTGGTCAACGGGTCTGCGATACTCGCTGAATCCGTATTCGCCGCCCCGTTATCTCGGTCCGGCCGTCGAATTTTCCCGCGGAGATGGCGGTGAAGGAGATTCGAGTATTTCGTTACCTCCATCGCTCTGGGACAAACTAGCCGCCGCACGCCCGCGCTTATAGTCGGCTGCGTCGTATGCCGGTGCCTGTGTCTCACCGTGCTGGAATCAAGGCGCACGCACTTCCTTCCGCGATTCGGTTTTTTGGCATGTCCGCGCCGTCAGGAGTATCTTTTAACCGCGCCGGAAGCGCCAACACCACCACTCCTCTACAAGACAGACGCTTCCCAGAGTCCAGACCTGCTCGACAAAGCGCGGCGTTTCTAACATGCAGCGAAGCGACATCATCTTATCGAGGAGGTGAAACCGTGAAAACAGTCAATCTTTTGAAGGTGCTCGGTATTGCATTGTGCGTGGCAACCGCATCCAGCGCCTATGCCCAGGCGAGCGACGCGCAGGCGCCCGCCGCCACGGCAGCCGCGCCGGCCACGACCGCCCCGTCGACGCGTGCGGCGGATCGCAAGCTCGGCCGCGACGTGCGGCGCGCGCTCGGTAAAGCGCCCGGCTTCAATGTATCGAATGTGTTCGTGCGGGCGCGCGGCGGCGCGGTGACGTTGACCGGCTCGGTGCCTCAGGGCGACATGATCCAGCAGGCCGGCGATGTTGCGAAAGGCGTGCCGGGCGTGACCTCGGTGACCAACCGACTCACCCTGAACCTGCCATCCCGCGGGAGTGGCGGGAGCTGAGCACAAGCTGGACGAAACTCAGCGCCGCACCAACCCCACCACATATCTGCATACCTCGGTGCCCGCATTGAAGAATTCGCATTCGACCGGCGCACCGAGTTGTAAACAATCCCCCGCTTCGAGCCGGTGCGTGAGCGCGCCCTCGCGAAACGTCAGCACCCCTTGCGTGACCCAGATCTGCTGATGCTGAAACACGAACGCATCCGACGGATAAGGCACCCTCACCCCAGTCGGCAATTCGATTTCGAGCAGTTCCAGCACGCCGCCGGTCGGCGGCGAAATACGCCGCCGCGTATAGCCGGTTTCGGGGTCCTCCCACAGCGACTGGTCCGCATGACGCACGAGCCGCTCGCCGGTCTGCTCGGCGAGTGCGAGCAACGTGGACAGCGTCAGCCCGAACGCGCCCGACAGCCGCCCGAGCACCATCGCGGTCGGACTCGCCTCGCCACGCTCGATCTTGCTGATCATCGCCTTCGATACACCCGAGCGCTCGGCCAGCTCGGCGAGCGACCAGTTGCGCGCCTCGCGCTCGGTCTTCACGCGCGCGGAGATCGCCTGGGTCAGATCGATGGCGGAAGTTTCGGACATGGCGGGTTGTCGTTGCGCAAGTGGGGGGCACCTTATCCTCAAAGACCTTTCGACAACCGGCCTTGGTCAAGGCCTCTTGTTGCAACGCAAGGTTCTGATCCTGCGTCGAGACACGGGGGTAGCCGATCATCGTGGCGTGACAGTGCCCATTGACGAGTTCGTTGCCGCCGGCGGTCGAGATAGTTGCCTTCAGTTCCGTTAACTCCATCCGCTCGGTCATTGCTTTATTCCGTCGTCCTTGCGGTCTTCATCTTCGGCATCCTGGCACGCGGCAGGCAGTTGTTTCAGTAGCTCTGGTAGCGCCGTTTGCATTGCAAGCATCGGTTGCGGCTTGCTGCATGTGGTCGAGGTAGTCCGGCAAGCGGTTCTCGTTCATACCGGCTGCGCCTGCGCAAGCACCTTGGCCCGGAACTTCTGCGACAGGTCGGCCGGGGTCAGCAGATCGACGTGGACGCCGAGTAGCGCTTCCAGTTCATCCTGCAACCCCCCCAGGTCGAACAGCGTCGCCCCTGGCAGCGCATCGACCAGCAGATCGAGGTCGCTGCCGTCCCGGTCGGTGCCGTGCAGCACCGAGCCGAACACGCGCGGGTTCGCTGCGCGGAAGCGACTCGTCGCTTCGCGCACTACGCTGCGCTTCATGTCGAGAACAACGGACGGTCGCATGGGCATCCTTTCTTATCGAAACTCATCGAGACGATAAGCGATTGAGTCGAGACTCGCAATGCCTTCACCTCCCGTGCCATGCCGGTTGCGTTGGCGGGCTTGCTGCCCCGGCACGGCCGACGCCAGGCTGATTACCTTTGACGCAGCAGCGCCAGGATCAGCGCAGACCAGTTCAGGCCGCTACGACCACCGCAACCGGCACAGCCAGCCAACCATGTCTTGCATAGTGATTTTTCGTCCACTATATTAAACGCAACGCCATCGCCCGAACCCGCTCGTCAGCAGGAACACACCATGCCGAAGGAAATCGTTCTCAACGCGTTCGACATGAACTGCGTAGGCCACATCCAGCAAGGGCTGTGGACCCATCCGCGCGATCAGTCCACGCGCTACACGGATCTGCAGTATTGGACCGACTACGCGCGCAAGCTCGAAGCGGGCCTGTTCGACGGCATCTTTTTCGCGGACGTGGTCGGCGTGTACGACGTCTACGGCGGCAGCCCGGACGCGGCAATCGGCGGCGCCGTGCAGGTGCCGGTCAACGATCCGACGCTGCTGATTCCGGCGATGGCCGCGCTCACGCGGCATCTGTCGTTCGGCGTCACGTCGAATCTGTCGGTCGAGCAGCCGTTTCTGTTCGCGCGCCGCATGTCGACGCTCGATCATCTGACGCGCGGCCGGGTCGGCTGGAACATCGTGACCGGCTATCTGGACAGCGCATCGCGCGCGATCGGCCTCAGCGGCCAGATGGCGCACGACGACCGCTACGATCTCGCCGACGAGTACATGGAGCTCGTGTACAAGCTGTGGGAATGCAGCTGGGAAGACGGCGCGGTGCTGCGCGACAAGGCGCGCGGCGTCTATGCGGACGCGTCGAAAGTCCACGTGATCCATCACCACGGCAAGCAGTACCGCGTCGATGCGATGCATCTCGCGGAGCCGTCGCCGCAGCGCACGCCGGTGCTGTATCAGGCCGGTTCGTCCGCGCGCGGCAAACAGTTCGCGGCGGCACACGCGGAGTGCGTGTTCGTCAACGGTCAGGCGAAGCCGGCGGTCAAGACGATCGTCGACGACATCCGCGCGCACGCGGTCGCCGGCGGCCGCCGCGCCGACGACATCAAGGTACTGCTCGGCCAGACCGTGATCACGGGCCGCACCGATCAGGAAGCGCGGGAGAAATTCGAGGAGTACCGCCGCTATGTGAGCTCGGAGGCGGCGCTGGTGCATGCGGCCGCGTCGCTTGGCATCGACTTCGCGCGCTACGACCTCGACGAGCCGATCGAAACGGGCAAGAGCCAGGCGATCGTGTCGAACGTCGAAGCGATGACGCGCGCGGTCGGTCCGCAATGGACGAAGCGCAAGCTGCTCGAACAGATGGTGCTCGGCAGCCGCCAGCAGCCGCTCGTCGGTTCGGCCGACAAGATCGCCGACGAGCTGATCGCGTGGACCGAGCAAACCGGCGTCGATGGCTTCAATCTGTCGCGCACCGTCGTGCCCGAGTGCTTCGACGATTTCATCGAACTGGTCGTGCCGCTGCTGCAGGAGCGTGGTGCGTACAAGCGCGCGTATCGTGACGGCACGCTGCGCGAAAAGCTGTTCGGCCACGCGCGGCTGCCTGACAGCCACACGGCGGCGCGCTTCCGTTCGCCGGCTTGCGCGGCGGCGCCGGACGACGAGGCTCGCGGCTAACTCGACCACCGTTGTTTTGGCGAACCCGACTTCCAGCAGAGGTCCCCATGCTTGACAAGAGCACGTTCCGCGACGCGATGGCCGGGCTTGGCGCGGCCGTCAACATCATTACCAGCGACGGCAAAGCCGGCCTTGCGGGCTGCACCGCGTCCGCGGTCTGCGGCGTCACCGACGAGCCGCCCACCCTGCTCGTTTGCATCAACCGCAGCAGCCGCAACAACGCGGCGTTTCGCAGCAACGGCAAGCTCTGCGTGAACGTACTGAGCGCCGAGCAGCAGGCGCTTGCCGCGCACTTCGCCACGAGCGCGCTCGCGATCGAAGAGCGCTTCGCCGCCGCGCAATGGGACGACCTCGCAACCGGCGCGCCGGTGTTGCAGGACGCGCTCGCGTCGCTCGACTGCGAGATCGAGTCGGTGACCGAAGTCGGTACGCACACGGTGTTCTTCTGCGCGGTGAAAGCCGCGCGCACGCAGGGCGCGGGCGATGCGCTGATCTACTACGGCCGCCGCTATCATCGCGTCGGCGAGCGCTCGGTTCACGCGACGCCCGCCGCTTCACCTGCCCTGCCCCACCCTCGCCAACGGCCTGCCCGCGATCGTCCGGCCGAATAGCGCGGCCGCGGTGCGCTCCGGATCGAGCGCAATACTTTCGCTCGCTGCACCGACGATCAACGCGTCGAGCAAAGCAGTCAGCGTCGGCTCACGCGATTCGCCATGCCGATGCGACGCGAACCCCCGTCCGCCGCGATGGCAGGTCGCTCGCCGACGGAATCCTCGCTCGCCCATCACGCCTGCGTGCCATCGTCATTGCACGCCGTTGTGCGATCGACGCGTCACGCCCGCACCATGCCCGTCATCGGTCTGCCCGCCATGGTCCGACCAAACAGCGCTGCCGCCGTCCGTTCGGGATCGAGCCCGAGGCTTTCACTCGCGGTGCCGGCGATCAACGCATCGAGCGAGGCGGTCGGCTTCAGGTCGCGCGACTGATACAGCTGATGCGGCGCGAGGCCCGGCCAATCGGCAATCACGCGTCCGCCCTGCACCGACCCGCCCACCACCATCGCGACCGAGCCGGTGCCGTGATCGGTGCCGCCCGTGCCGTTCGCGGCGGCGGTCCTGCCGAACTCCGTCGCGACCAGCACCGTGGTCTTGCTCCACGATGAACCCATGCCGTCGCGCAACGCCGCGAGCATCGTGTCGAGTGCCTTCAGTTGGTTCGCGAGCCGCGCGTTCTGCGCGCTGTGCGTGTCCCACCCGCCGGTCTCGATCATCGCGATGCGCGGACCGTCGTCGCGCGCCAGAAAACTGGCCGCGAGCTTGCCGAGGCTCGCCGGGTCCTGGCGCGCGCCAGCGTCGCCCGCAAGGCCGCGCGCCGCCATCGCCGATTCCCACAGCGCACGCAGCTGCGCGTCTTGCTCGTACAGTTGCGACACGCGCGCGAGCAGATCATCGGGCGCCTTGCGGCAAGGCCGACGGTGCATATGACGTCACCGCCGCGGGCCCGCGCAGCGCCATCGGCACGGTCGGCGCGAACGCGATCGCGTTTTCGCGGGTGGCGGGCAGTTGCGCGGCGAGCCGGTTGAGCCAGCCGTCCTTCGTCTGATACGGGGACGTGCCGCCGGTTTCCAGCACGTTCTGTCCGTCGAAATGCGAGCGGTCGCGATACGGCGAGGCGACCGCGTGCACGAACAACGCCTCGCGCTGCGCGTACAGCTTCGCCATCTGCGCGAGCGCCGGATGCAGCGCGAACGTGCCGTCCAGATGCGGCGCGTTCGACGCATCGATCGCGAGCGGCCCGCGCAGCGTCGCATACGCGGGGTCCGCGTACGGCACGACGATGTTCAGCCCGTCGGCCGCGCCACGCTGGATCACGAACACGAAGCGGCGGTCGGTCGCGACATGCGCGAACGCAATCCGCGGCGACACGAGCATTGCGCCGGCACCGGCGGCGGCGACGCTCAGAAACTGACGGCGTGACAGCATGGCGTTCATCTCCGTTGAAAATCGGGCGATACGAGCAGCAGCGCGATCGCCGTCGATGCGCTTTCCGCGCGCGCCACCGCCGTGGCCGTCGGCTCGCTGAGCGAGCCAGCCAGCAAGGTCTTGCCGAGCGAGCGCGCATCGAGCCGGTCACCCACGCGCGCGGCGAAACGTTGCGCGACTTCGACGCGGCGCACGAGCGCATCGGGCGCGGCCCAGCTCGCGGCGATATCGTCGTAGCCGGCGGGTGAACCGGGCCGCCACACCGGCTGGCCAAGCTGCGTGAGGATCGGCGCGCTCTGCAGCTTGCCGGGCTCGTGCCAGCCGAGTCCGCGCATCGACGAGATGGTCCACTCCCACGGCGTCTTGAACTTCACCGCGGCCGGCGACCACGCTTGCGGCGTATCGATCAACGCGCGATAGACGGTCGGCAGATCGCCGTCGCTGCGCGCGAACGCATCGGCCAGACGTTCGCCGACGCCAGGTGGCGGATTGTCGGCGACGAAATGGCGCGCGAGCTTCGTGCCGATATGCTGCGCGGTGGCCGGTGCGTGCGCGAGGTCGTGCAGGATCGCGAGCGCCTGCTGTTCGCCGGCTTCGTCGTAGCGGCGTCCCATGATCGTGCGCGAGCCGGGCTCGTGCAGCGCGGGACGAAACACGAAGCTGCCGGGTTCGCCGTTCTGTTCCAGCGCGCGCCGGTTCGCATTGGCGCCGCCGTTCCCCGGATTGCCGACGAGACTCCAGCCGGTCAGCGCACGCGCGAACTCGGTCACGTCGTCCTGGCTATAGCCGCTGCGCACGCCGAGCGTATGCAGCTCCATGATCTCGCGCGCGAGGTTCTCGTTGAGTCCGCGTTTGTTGTCCGGATTGCGCTGCGCGGCGCGCAGCGCGGCCATGCTGTCGGGACCGACCGAGCGGGTCTGGTCGAGGAACAGCTGCATGGCCGGATGACGCTCGACGGCCACCAGCATGTCCTCGAAACGGCCGAGCACGTGCGGGCGAATCGCCTCCGCTTCGAACGACCCGGCAAGCGCCGCGACGCCGGGCTTTTCGGTCGACACCGCGAAGTGATTCGCCCAGAAATGCACGAGGCGTTCGACGAACGGCGTCTGCGTGGTCAGCGCGCTTGCGACGCGCGCATTGACCGACGAGCGGTATATGTCGAGTATCTCGACGCGCAGTGCTTTTCTTTCGGCTTGCCTGGCGGCTTGCGCGTCGGTCTGGCTGGGTGCTGCGGTGTTGCTGGCGCTGTTGTTTGCGCTGTTGTCTGCGCCGTGGTTCGCATTCTGGCTCGGGTTGGTCTCCTCGCCCGCCTTCTGTTTCGACTGCTGCTCCATCTGCATGCGCTGCTGCACGAGCTGCGTCGACAATGCGATCGAATCGGGTTGGTTCGCCCACGCGTCGGGCCGCGGCTGATACTGCTCGAACTGCGCGAGCAGCCAGCCCTTCGGATCGGCGGGCGGCGTGTCGTCGGCGCGCGCGCCGAGGCCGAAGCGGTTCAGTGCGATCGCCGCGGCATTCAGGTTCGGTGAGTTGGCCATACGATCCTCGTCGCAGGTAGGACACCTGCATGTCCGTTAAACGGCCGACACGCTGAAATCCGTCGCCATCGCGCGCATTTTTTATTCGCTCGATGCGGCATTCGCCGCCGGTTTTTTCGCGTTCGGCGCCGGCTGCGCTTCGCGCCATTGCCCGCGCAACTTCAAACTCTCGGCGAATTCGACGCGCTCCTCGGGCGTCAGCGTCGCCGCGAAATCGGCGACGCTCGCTTCGACCATCGCGCGCAGGCTGACGTCGGCCGCGCGCGTGCGCGCGAGCGCGGCATCGAGTGCGGCGCGATCGAACTTCGGCGCGGCCAGCAGACGCAGCACCTCACGACGCCCTTCGCGAGCGTCGCGCGCATACTGGCGGCCGTCGCGCCGCGCGCTCTTCAGGCCGTCGATAAACGCCTGCCGCTGCTGCGCCGACAGCGGCTCGGCGGCGAACCGCAGCGCGCGCCGGTCCTGCGCCGCCGCCGGCGGATTCGCACCGTGCGCGGCGAACCATTGATACGCGCCGCCGGCGATCGCGCCGAGCAGGAACACGTTGAGCACCACCGAGCCCAGCAGCGCAAATTTCCACGAGCGCCCGTTCATTCGCCGCTCCAATCGGCGGAGCTGCCGCCGAAGCTCGAAGTCAGATACGAGGATTCATGCACGACCGGCGCGTTCCCGGTCAGCACGAAGAACGACACCGCGAACGCCCCCGCCACGCCGCCGAGCAGCCCGACACCTGCCACCGCCGCGCCCGACCACCACAAACGCCAGCGCGCGGCTGAGCGTCGCGACGGCGCACGGTCGATGATGCGACGCTGCAGTTCGAGGTTCGGCGGCTCGAGCTCGTCGGCGGCGAGCCACGCGTCGAGGCTGGCCGCGTCGCTCAACGCCGCATCGGCTTCGTCGCGATGCGCGCGCGCCCACGCCTGCGCGGCTTCGCGTTCGCGCTCCGGCCAGCGGCGCGCGTCGGCGCCGTACGCTGCAACGATCTGATGGAATCTTTCGGGCGTCATGACTTGTCCTTGCTAAGGCCGCTGCCGGCCAGTTGAGCGCGCAAATTGCGCCGCGCGCGGCTCAGCAGACTCTCCAGCGCATCGACGCTGACGCCCATCAAGGCGGCAGCGTCGAGGTTCGACATCTCCTGGTAGTAGGTCAGCACGAGTGCCTCGCGCTGTCGCGCAGGCAGCGCGGCGAGCGCCGCGCGCACGCGCGCGTGGTCGGCACGTGCTTCGAGCCGCGCGTCGGGCGGCGCGGCGGGATCGGCCGAATCGGGCAGTTCGTCGCTCGGGTCTTCGCGCTGGCCGCGCAGACGGTCATAGCAGAGATTGAGCGCGACCCGATGCATCCACGTGTCGAACTTCGCTTCGCCTTCGCGCCAGCGCGCCGCCTGTTTCCAGATTCGCACGAAGACCTCCTGCGCGATGTCCTCCGCTTCCATGCGATCGCCGAGCATGCGCGTGGCGAGCGCAAGTAGCCGCGGCAGCTTGCGCGCGACCAGCGAGCGGACCGCGCCGGGCTCCGCGCGGCCCACCCGCGCGATCAGCTCGGCGTCCGGATCGGCGTCCGGATCGGGTGGTGCGTCGCTCAAGGCGTGCGGCTCGGTCGCGACATCACGCGCGCGCTTTCGCGTGAGGACCGCATCACGGGATCAACGTCGTTCACTTGCCGCCGCTCCTTCAGCTGTCGTGTCGTTATGTTGTCGTGCCGCTACGCCGCTATCCGGCCAGGTATCACGTACGCGGTCAATATACGACGACCGCCGGCCGGTAATAGGCCGGGCGTGCCGGATAGACCACACAGCCGGCGAGCGAGGCCGCCAGCAGAATCATCACGAGGGTTTTCATCGCAAGCCTCGTTCAAGCCCAATGTCCTTCGATCCAGCGCCAGTGCGGCCCACGTTGCGCCCAATGCCCGGGCACCCAGTGATAGCCGACGCGCACCGGCTGCCAGTGGCCCGGCACCCACGCATAGCGGCCGTGCTCCCAGCGCCAGCGGCCCTGATCCCACACATAGCCGTCCCGTGGCGCGGGCACGACTTCGACGCGCGGCGGCGGCGGTGCCATCGGCGCGATCATCACTTGTGCGGAGGCGGGCGCGGCCGTCAGCGTGGCCGCGCAGCACAGCGCGGCGCTCAGCGTGGAACCGAGCAGACGAGCGATGCGGTTGGTATTCATGTCGATTTCTCCCTTCAAGGCTGGAACAAGTCGGCGCCCAGGACGGCCCCGTTTCTACTTGAACGCGGCAGCGGAAGAAATCCGTCGCGCTATTGGCAAAAAAGCACGAATACAGTCGGGCTCACGAAAGGCAATAGTCGGCGTATTGCCCGAAAACTTTCATTTTTTGATGGTCCAATGCCCGGGCTGCAATCAATGGCGTCGGCCGTTACGCTTCTAACAACAATTTCCAGCACCGTTCATACCTATCGATGGAAGGGCTGGACCGCGAATGTGGAGCCACCAAAAAATGTTTCGTAAAGCCCTTTTGCCCATTCCGTTTGCCGCCGCACTGTTCGTGCTGAGCGCATGCGGAAACAGCAGCGTCAGCTCTCCTTCGACTGCATCCGCGCCGGCCTCCACACCGGCTGCTACCGTATCCGCCCAGGACGCGTTGGCCACGGCAACGCCGATCAAGCACCTCGTCGTGATCTTCGGTGAGAATCGTTCTTTCGATCACTACTTCGGCACCTATCCGAACGCGCAGAACCCGGTCGGTGAACCGGCGTTCACGGCGGCGAACACGCCGGCCCAGATCAACAATCTGAATCAGAATTCGCTTCTGACGAGCAACCCGAACTTCCTGAACACGGCGAACAACGCGGCCTCCGCAGGCAGCGGTATCAATCCGTTCCGCCTCGACCGCAGCCAGGCCAATACCAACGGCCAGTCGCACGACTACATGAAGGAACAGCTCGCTTACGACAATGGCGCGGCGGACCTGTTCCCCAAAGTACACGGGTAACAACAGCGCCGGCAGCGGTTCGACGTTCGGCACGCCGGGTCTCGTGATGGGCTATTTCGACGGCAACACGGTCACCGCGCTGTGGAATTACGCGCAGAACTTCGCGATGAGCGACAACATGTACACCGACACGTACGGTCCGTCGACACCGGGCGCGCTCGAGGTGGTTTCCGGCCAGACCAACGGCGCTATTCCTGCGAACGGTGCCGCTCAAGGCGACAACGTGATTGCCGACGGCGCGGGCAGCTTCACGATGAACGGCGATTCCGACCCGACCGGGGACGTGTGCAACACCTCGACGTCGAGCGGCCAGGCCACGCTGAGCTCGAATAACAAAAACATTGGTGACCTCCTCAACGCGAAAGGCATTACGTGGGGCGGCTTCATGGGCGGCTTCGACCTGAGCGCCACCAACTCGAACGGCACCACGGCGTGCAAGCGCAGTACCTACTCGTCGGTCCTCGGCGCAACGAAGACGGACTACGTACCTCACCACAACTGGTTCCAGTACTACGCTACGACGGCCAACCTGGCGCACACGCGCCCGACGTCGACCGCGCTGATTGGACAGACCGACCCGCTCGATTCGACGGCGACGCCGGTGCACCATCAATACGACGTCAACGACTTCTTCACGGCCGTCTCGGCGGGCAACTTCCCGTCGGTCAGCTACCTGAAGGCACCGGCCGTCGGCGATGCGCACCCGGGCAACTCGGATCCGATCGACGAGCAGGCGTTCGTCACGAAGGTCGTCAACTTCCTGCAACAACAGCCGGACTGGAAGAACACCGCCGTCATCATCACGTACGACGATTCGGATGGCTGGTACGACCACGCTTATGCGACGCCGACGACTTCGTCGTTTGACGCCACCGCCGACCAGCTGAACGGCGCCGGCACCTGCAACGCAACGGGCGCGAAGCAAGGCGTCGGCGTGACAGGCGCGGCTGTCAACGGCCGTTGCGGCCCGGGAACGCGTATTCCGCTTCTGGTGATCTCGCCGTACGCACGTAGCAACTACGTCGACCACACGGCGATCACTCAGGCTTCGGTTGTCAGGTTCATCGAAGACAACTGGCTCGGCGGCACCCGCATCGGCAACGGATCGCACGATGCGGCGACGGGGAGCATCGCGTCGCTGTTCGACTTCACCAACGGTGGCAAAACGCCGGCGTTGTACCTCGACACGAACCTTGGCACCAAGCTGTCGGCTCCTCCTGCAACGAACTAAGGAGCCACCCGTTTATCCGTCCGTTCTGCCGCACAGGGAAGTACGCGGTGTGACGTTCAGGGAACGGAGCTGTTGATGCCCGTCAATCAGTGATGACGTCGAGCCAGCCGGTACGGTGGCTCGACGTGCTTGTTTGCAGTTCAGCTTGCCTACCGCTATCGCCATGAATCGTCGTTCGAACGCCACCTTGTCTTCGCAACTACCCACCGCAAGCGCCCCGTCCCCTCGCGCTGCGAGCAGCATGTGGCGTCGCCTGATCCTCCGGATAATTCTGGGCATCGTGCTGCTGGGCGCCGCTCTGGTTGGCTACGCGCTGATCTATCCCGAGCGTATGCCCGCGGCGATCGGCGATACGGTCGAGAATCTGACGGGCCTCAACGCCCATCCGGTCAAGCTCCTGCGTCCCCCCGTCGCGCCCCTTAGCGCGGTCGCGGTACTCGGCAGGGACCTGTTCAATGATCCGTCGCTTTCGGCGTCGGGCAAACAGTCGTGCGCGTCGTGCCATAGCGCCGCGCACGCTTTCTCGCCTCCCAACGACCTGACGGTACAACCGGGCGGCCTTCACATGACGGAAGCGGGCTATCGGCCTGTGCCATCGCTCGCGTACCTGTATCGCCAGGCGCCGTTCAGCATCGGTCCCGATCAGGGCGATACCGACGCCGCACCGGTCAGCCTCGATACGCAGGCCTCGGCCGCGCTAGGCGTGCAGCGCGCCCAGAAAACCGCGGGCGTTGCGCCTGCCGCGCCGGCTATGGTGCCGCAAGGGGGACTCTTCTGGGACGGCCGGGCAAGCACGCTGCAGGACCAGGCGCTTGGGCCGCTGACCAACCCGGTCGAGATGGCGAACCCCAATCTGGCTTCGGTTGCCGACAAGCTAAGGCACTCGAAGCACATCGATACACTCAGACAACTTTTCGGTCCGCACGTCGTCAACGATCCCGATCTGCTCGTGTCGGAAGCCATGTTCGCGATCGGTCGGTATGAATTCGAAGACCCGGCGTTCCATCCATTCTCGAGCAAATACGACGCCTGGCTCGAAGGACGTGCACGCCTCACGCAAGCCGAACTACGTGGCTTGCGTCTGTTCAACGACAAGGACAAGGCCAATTGCGCGGGTTGCCACCTGAGCCAGCCGACGTCGGACGGCCTTCCACCTCTCTTTACCGACACGCAGTATGAAGCGCTCGGCGTGCCGCGCAATCGCGAACTTGCGCCGAACAGGAATCCGAAGTTCTACGACATGGGCGTTTGTGGGCCCTTCCGGACCGACATGGCCAGGGAGACGCAGTATTGCGGCATGTTCCTGACGCCGACGCTGCGCAATGCCGCCGAACGCAAGACGTTCTTCCACAATGGCGTGTATCACGACCTCAAGCAGGTGCTGGACTTCTACAACCTGCGCAATACGTCGCCGGACAGAATCTATCCGCGCGATGCGTCGGGCAAGGTGCAGAAGTACGACGATCTGCCGCCGCAATACCATGCGAACGTGGATGTGGCCGATGCGCCGTTCGACCGCAAGTTCGGCGACCAGCCCGCGATGACCGATCAAGACATCCAGGACATCATCGCGTTCATGAAGACGCTGAGCGACGGGTACAAGGACTGAGCAGCCGCGCTGGACGCCGCCGCTGCAGCTTCCAGGCTGCGGCACGCGGCCCGGTGCGGTATCCTTGCCGGTCCGCGACCTTATCCCTACCCTCCCCGATGGCCGATTTTCCTTTCGACGCCGTGCTCTTCGACTGCGACGGCGTGCTCGTCGATTCCGAACCCATCACGAACCGCGTGCTCACCGAGATGCTCGGCGAGCTCGGCTGGCATTTGAGCGTCGAAGAGACGATGCGCATTTTCGTCGGCAAGATGGTCAGGGACGAAGCCGCGTTGATCGAGGCGCGCACCGGCTTCGCGATCACGGCCGGGTGGCTGGCGCAGTTCCGCGCGCGTCGCAACGTGGCGCTCGACAATGAGTTGCGCGCGATCGACGGCGCGCCTTTCGCGGTTCGCGCGCTGCAGCAGAGGTTGAATGGACGCATCGCGGTGGCGTCGGGCGCGGATCGCATCAAGATCGAATTGCAGCTCGTGAAGGCCGGCATCCTCGACTGCTTCGACGGACGCATCTTCAGCGGCCACGAAACGCCGCGCAGCAAGCCGTTTCCCGACGTCTACCTCGCCGCGGCCGCGGCACTCGGCGTCGAGCCGACACGCTGTGCGGTCATCGAGGATACGGTGACGGGCGCGACCGCGGGCGTCGCGGCCGGGCGCGACGGTATTCGGCTATTGCCCGACGCACCTCGGCCATAGCAGCGCGACCGCGTTGCATGGCGCGGGCGCGGTGCACGTGTTCAGGGAGATGGCCGAGCTACCGGCGTTGCTCGCGGGATGGGGCACGCGCTGATCGACCGACGTGTTGGCGGTTGAACGACACCGGCTTGCCGCAAGTTGGCCAACGCCGATCAGTTTTCGACTGCGCAGATCCGGTCGATCAGCGCTCGACCCAGCACAGACGTTGAATCCCGCCGCATGGCATGGTGCGTGCAACTGGAACGACCGGGCGCAAAGCATTTGCGCGCTCGATACCCATCCAACGTTGCCGGAGATTCATCATGTCGAACTTGACCCTTGCCGACCTGTCGCGCTGCGACGACCTCGACCACGCAGCTGCACAGTCCGTGCGCGGCGGCCACTCGTGTTTCCCGCACGAATACCCGCCTTCGTGTTACGGCGAAAAACCGCCGGTTCGCGGCCCGTCGTACTACAAACCCGCCCTCCTACAACCCCTGCCAGCCCGTGCATTACGGCTGCGGGCCGGTCTACACCCCGGTCTGCCATCCGGAGCCGGTCAAGATCGTGCCGCTGTAAGCACGAGGCCCAGCGCCGCTGCGTACGACGGCGCAATCACGCATGGGTTGCGGCCCGGGTTGGTACGATCGGGCCGCATCGCGCGCTTCGTGCTCTTATTTGAAGTCCCCTTCGCGTGCGGTAAGTCGGGTTCCGGATGCGCTCACGCAAATGAAAAAAGCCACCGGTCCTTCAACCAGTGGCCTTTGAAACACGTCGCCGAGGCTAAACGTCGACGGCGTTAAACCTTCGCCACACGCCCGTACGTATCCTCGAACCGCACGATGTCATCCTCGCCGAGATACGCGCCCGACTGCACCTCGATCAACTCGAGCGGAATCTTGCCGGGGTTCAGCAGCCGGTGCGTGACGCCGAGCGGAATGTAGGTCGACTGATTTTCGGTCAGCATGATTTCCTTGTCGCCGTTCGTCACGAGCGCGGTGCCCTTCACGACGATCCAGTGCTCCGCGCGATGATGATGCATCTGCAGACTCAGCTGCGCGCCCGGATTGACGACGATGCGTTTGACCTGGAAGCGCTCGCCGCTATCGATGCCTTCATACGACCCCCACGGCCGCACCACGCGACGATGCGTGACCGACTCGTGACGCCCCATCGCATTGAGCTGCGCGACGATCTTCTTCACGTCCTGCGCCTGATCCCGATGCGCGACCAGCACCGCGTCCGCGGTCTCGACGATCACGACGTTCTCGAGCCCGATCGCCGCCACGAGCCGATGCTCGGCGCGAATGTACGAGTTGCTGACCGCCTCGGTCAGCACGTCGCCGATCAGCGCGTTGTTCTGCGCATCTCGCTCGGCGATGTCCGCGAGCGCGGTCCACGAACCGATGTCGTTCCAGCCGAGATCGGCGACCGCGACGACGGCCGCGCGCTGGGTCTTCTCCATCACCGCGTGGTCGACGGAAAGGTTCGGGCAGGCGGCGAACGCCTCGGCATCGAGTCGCACGAAATCGTAGTCCTGCTGCGCGTTCTGCAGCGACAGTTCGGCCTGACGCGCGATCTCCGGCTCGTAGCGGCGCAGTTCGTCCATATACGTCGACGCCTTCAGCATGAACATGCCGCTATTCCAGTAGTAACGGCCTTCGTCGATGAAGCGCTGAGCGGTCGCGGCATCGGGCTTCTCGACGAACGAGTCGACCGCGAACGTCTGCGTGCCGTCGATCAGCGCCGCGCCCGCGCGGATGTAACCGTAGCCGGTATGCGGCTCGGTCGGCGCGATGCCGAACGTGACCAGATGCCCGTCTTTCGCGATCTGTGCTGCCGCTTCGACCGCCTTCACGAACGCGGCCTCGCCGGCGATCACGTGATCGGACGGCAGCACCAGCAGCAACGCGTCGGGCGCGTCGCGCAACGCGAGCAATGCCGCCACGGCGATGGCCGGCGCCGTGTTACGGCTCGCCGTTTCCAGCACGATGCGCGACGAACCCACGTCGACCTGGCGCAGTTGCTCGGCGACAAGAAAACGCTGCTCGTTGTTCGTGACGACGATCGGCGCGGTCACATCATCGATGCCGCGCAGGCGCAACGCGGTTTGCTGGACCAGCGTGTGTTCGCCGGTCAGTGCCAGATACTGCTTCGGGTAGCCGCCACGCGACATCGGCCACAGTCGTGTGCCGCTGCCGCCGCAAAGAATTACGGGATGGATGTGCATATGTCAGGTCCTCGTTTGTGTCTTATCAATCGACTGCATCGTGCATCTGCGTCTTGCTTGCGTCGTCCGTTGCTGGCCGTCTTTTTTTCCGCGCCACTTATTGCTTGCCAAGCCACTCCATTCGCACCGACTTGAGCTCGCGCGGCAAGCGCGCCGAAAGCGGCGCGCGGCGCGGCAATTCGACGAAGCCGAGACGCCGGTACAGCGCGTATGCGCGCTTGTTGCTCACCAACACGTCGAGCACGAGCTGTCGCCGATCGTGTTCGCCATGCGCCGCGCGAGTCTGCGAATTCATCAACTCCCGCGCGCGCATCGCATCCGCAAACAGCGCGCTGAAAACGCCCGTGCCGCGCAGGCGCTGATGCGTCGCGCAGTGGGCGATCAGCGTCTGCGACGACTTCGGTGCCGGCAACTCGCTTTCGAGCACAAGGCCGCGCAACAGCATGCGAACCGTGCGGCGCAGGCCGAAGAACAGCAGCAGCATCAGCGCGACATGCGGATCGTCGAACCATGTGTTGCGTCCGTCATGGAGCGCTAGCACCGCGACCGGCTGGTCGCCTTCAGTCACGGCCACACGGTGGCGTCGATACGAAAAGCGCCCGAGCTTCGATGCAAACGCAAACGCGAGAAACTCGGTGCACGCATCGGCTGGCTCGCCGAGAAAGAAACCGAATTCGCGCATGCCCGATGCGAACACGAGCGGCGCGCACGCTTCGGCATCGTCTGCGCGCGCGGCACGACAGCGCAGCGCGGGCGGTTCGGGTTCGCGATCGGGCGAATCCGCGCGCGCAGGATCTACGGCATACATGACAGGCTGCCCTGTGTTTGATTGTTGCGGTGTGGTTAGCGAGCGATGCGCCTGAGCGCGACGATCGTGCGGCTGATCTGTTCGGGTTCATGCGTCGAGCAGATGAAAAAGCGCAGGCGCGCCGCCTTTTCCTCGACGGCCGGATAGAAGATCGGCTGCACGTTGATGCCTTCGGCGAACATCGCGTTCGCCCATTGCGCGGCCTTCAGCGTGCTGCCGGAAATGATCGGCACGACTGCATACCCCGCGCTCTTGCCGGTATCGAGACCGGCGGCACGCGCCTCGTCGATGAACTGCCGCCCGCGTGCGCGCAAGCGCGCGACCCGCTCGGGTTCGGCGATCAGACGCTCGAGCGCCGCGAGCGACGCCGCCGCCAACGCAGGCGCGAGCCCCACGCTATACAGGAAGCCCGGCGCGAGGTGCCGCAGGATATCGATCAACGCCTGCGTGCCGGCGATAAACCCGCCGCAACCGGCCAGCGTTTTGCTCAGCGTACCCATCCAGATATCGACGTCGCCGCTCGCCACGCCGCAATGCTCGCGCACGCCCTTGCCGCGCTCGCCGAGCACGCCGAGCGAATGCGCTTCGTCGACCATCAGGAACGCCGCATGACGGCGCTTGATGTCGACGAATTGCGCGAGATCGGGAACGTCGCCGTCCATGCTGTACAGGCCTTCGATCGCGATCAGCACGCGCCGGTAGTCGTGCCGCACGCGCGCGAGCAATGCGTCGAGCGCCTGCCAGTCGTTGTGCGCAAAGCTCAGCCGTTTGGCGCCGCTCAATTGCGCGCCCTGCACGATGCTGTTATGCGCGAGCGAGTCGTGCACGATCAGGTCGCCAGGACCGAACAGCGAGCCGATCACGGTCACATTGGTCGCGTGGCCGCTGACGAACACGACGCAATCGTCGACCTCGTAGAACGACGCGAGCGCCGTTTCGAGTTCGCGCTGCACGGGCCGCTCGCCCGCCACCATGCGGCTCGCGGACGCCGACGTGCCATAGCGGTCGATCGCCTGTTTCGACCGCGCACATACGTGCGGATCGCCGGCGAGGCCGAGATAGTTGTAGTTCGCGTAGTTAAGATACTCGGCGCCGCCGATGCGCGTCGTCGCGCCGGCCACGCCCTCATGCACGCGAAAGAACGGCGATTGAACCTGCAGCTTGTCGCCCATCTGCCGCAGGATCTCGACCTGCTGATAACCCGGCATGCTTTCGAAGCTGCACAGCTCGGCGCGCGCGGCGTCCTGCGCCGCGCGAGTGCCGCTCGCCGCGAGCGGCGCGCCCGGCTCGCGCGCCTCGTCGGACACGCGCTCCAGTTGCCTCATCAACGCCTTCGCGGCGAGTTGCTGGCGAAGGTGATCACCCAGTCCCATAGTGTTTCGCTAATCCTGTACGTTCAGCTCGCGAATTCCGCCCATTCCCACGCGTCGCGATCCGCGAGCAGCGCGGCGACGAGCCGGTAGTTCATTTCGTGACTCGGCCGCAACGCGCTCACGCGGCCCAGCAATGGCGCACCGGCCATCGCCATGTCGCCGACCAGATCGAGCACGCGGTGCCGCACGAACTCGTCGGGCACGCGCATGCCGCCGAGCACCCGATTGCCGACGATCGCCGCCGTGCACGACAGGCGCGCGCCGCGCAGAATCGGCGTGCCGCGCACGTAGCCCGCCGCGATCGCCGGGATCGCCCACTTGACGCGTCCATAGGAGCGCGACGGCGCGATCTCGCCGGCAAAGCTCGCCGGCGTCAGCGCGCCGTCCCAGCGCAATTCGCCGAAGCCCTTCAGATCGTTGCGCACACTCAATTCATAGGCGGCTGCCGGTTCGATCGACATGCTGCGTTCGTCGCGCGTGCCGGCGCCGTCGGCAATCTTCACGGGCCGCAGCACGCGAATGAAGCGCTTCGCATGCGGTAGCTCGATGCGTCCGCACGCGCGAATCTCGTCGAGCCAAGGTTGCGCGCTGCCGTCGAGAATTGGCACTTCCTCGGCATCGAGCTCGATCGTCGCGCGATCGATTTCGCACGTTAGCAGCGAAGCCAGCAGATGCTCGACCGTGCGCACGCGCACGCCATCGGCCGATTCGAGCATCGTGCACAGCGGCTGCCCGCGCCGCAACGCGGGACTCACCGCGAATTCGGCCAGCACGCGACCCTGCTGCATGCGCCTGAACACGATGCCGCGCGGACTGTTGGCCGTGCCCGGCAGGATCCGCACGTTCACGCGCCGGCCCGTGTGCAAGCCGTGACCGCTCACCGTCAGCACGCGTGCGAGCGTCCCCTCCCGATGACTCCAGCCCGCGGGCGCGCGCATTAGACGGGCTCCGTCGCGCTCGACTGAGCGGACAGCGCATCCGCCACGTCGGCCAGCGCGTTGGCACCCACATCGAGCGCATGTTGCGCGGCGACTGCCGCGACCTGCGCCGCCATCTGCGCGGCGGCGCCGTTCGGCTCCGCAGCCTCATCGTGCGTCTGGATCGACTCGACGATCCGTTGCGCGAGCGAACGCACGGTCGCGCCCTCGGCCATCGTCATGATCGACAGCTTGACCTCGAAGCGCTCTTCGACGGCCATGCCGAGTTCCATGCCCATCAGCGAATCCATGCCCATGTCGAGAATCGAGCGGCCGGTTTCGATCTTCTCCGGCGACATGTGCAGAATGCGCGCGATCTGCGCCTGCAGCGTCTCCTCGACCAATCGCTGCGCATCGTCGAACGCCATCGCCGCGATCTGCTCGCGCATCTGCACGCTGCCCTGAGGCGCCGGTTCGTGTCTGCCGCGCGTCTGCAGCTCGGTATAGCGATGCGCGCGCGCCGCCGGCATGCCGAGCGCAAGGGCGTGCCAATCGAGCCGCACCACCGCCTCGCCCGCATGCATCGCGACGAGCGCGCGTTCGAGCGCGGCCATCGCTTCGGCCGAGCTGATCGACACACCGCCGATCCGCGCCTGCAGTGCTTCACGCGTTTCCGCGTTGCGCGCGAGGAAGCCGACGTCGTCGAGCGGACCCCATGCCATGCAGGTGCCCGGCAAACCGGCCGCGCGCCGCTGCGCGATCAGCGCTTCGAGGAAGCTGTTCGCCGCGACGTAGCTCGATTGCCCCGGATTGCCGAGGAAGGTCGTCGCCGACGAATAGAGCACGAAGAAATCGAGCGCCAGGTCGCGCGTCGCGCGATGCAGGTTCCACGCGCCCGCCACCTTCGGCGCGAGCACGGCGGCAAAGCGCTCGTCGTCGAGATTGCGCACGAGACCGTCGTCGATCGCCATCGCCGAATGCAGCACGCCCTTCAACGGTGTGCCGCGTTGCGCGAGGTCGGCGAGCAACGCATCGAGCGCGGCCGCGTCGGTCACGTCGCAGGCGACCGTGCGCACTTCGGTGCCGTTGCTTGCGCGCCAGCGTGCGGTTTCTTCGGCCAGTTCGGGCGCGAGCGTGCCGGAACGGCTCGCGAGCACCAGATGACGCGCGCCACGCGACATCATCCAGCGTGCACTCGCAAAGCCAAGCCCGCCCGTGCCGCCGACGATCAGATACGCGGCCGCCGGATCGAGTCGCAGCGTCGCGCTGGCTTGCGCCGAACGCGCGGGGCTCGGCGTGCCGGCCGGATACGTGACCAGAATCTTGCCGATCTGCCGCGCCTGCTGCATATGGCGGAACGCTTCCTCGACGCGCTCGGCCGGGAACGCGCGATACGGCAGCGGATGCAGCACACCGTCCGCGAACAGCCGCATCACGTCTTCGAACAGACGCGCGGTCAGCCCCGGCAACGCGCTCATCAACTGGTCCGCATCGATGCCGAAATAGCTGATGTTGTTACGGAACGGCCGCAAGCCGATGCGGCTGTTTTCATAGAAATCGCGCTTGCCGAGTTCGAGGAAACGACCGAACGGACGCAGCGTATCGATGCTGCGCACCATCGCTTCGCCGGCCAGCGAATTGAGCACGATGTCGATGCCGGCGCCTTGCGTGCGCTCGCGGATTTGATCGGCGAATGCGAGGCTGCGCGAATCGAACACATGATCGGCGCCGAGCAGACGCACGAACTCGCGCTTCTCGCGGCTGCCCGCGGTCGCGAACACTTCCGCGCCGAGATGCCGCGCGAGCTGGATCGCCGCGATCCCGACGCCGCCCGCCGCGCCGTGCACGAGCACCCGTTCGCCACGGCGCAGACGCGCGAGCTCGCACAGCGCGTAGTACGCGGTGAAGAACGTCGTCGGCACGGTCGCCGCTTCCTCGAACGTCAGACGCGTGGGCTTGAGCGCAATCGCTTCCGCTTTCGTGCGCACTCGGCTCGCGAACGACGCCGGCGCGAAGCCGAGCACCGCATCGCCCGCCGCGAAACGCTGCACGTCGCGGCCGACGCGTACGACGCGCCCGGACAGCTCCATGCCGACCGTCGCGCCCGCGAAGCCGTTTTCGACGGCCTCGTCGGACAGCAGTCCCATCGCGTACATCACGTCGCGGAAATTGAGGCCCGTCGCGGCCGGTTCGATCTCGACCTCATCCACAGCGAGCTCGCTCTGCGGCAGCGGGAACCATTCGAGGTTGCGCAACGAACCCGGCGACGCGAAACCGAGCACCGCCGCTTCGTTGCGCGCACACAGCGGCTCGGCCGCGATGTCGCGCAGCGCCGCGTTCGGGGTGGGCAGCATACGCGTCACGTAGCGGCCGCGCGGCGTCAGCAGCACTTCTTCCTCGCCGTCGGACGCAAGCAGTTCGCGCGCGAGCAACGCGCCCGCGTCCGCTTGCGTCGCGCACACATCGATCAGACGGCACGATAGTTCGGGATGCTCGTTGGCCAGCACGCGCACGAGCCCCCACAGCGCGCCCTGCTCGGGACGCAGAGACGCGGCATCCACGAACGGCGTCGCGACCGGCGCGCCGCCGCGCGTGACGATCCACAGTTGCGGGCGCATTTCGTTCGACGCCACCGCGAGGTCGCGCACGAGCTGTGCGAGCGCGAGCGTGGTCTGCCGCTGCGCGTGCATCACTTCGGCGCCGTCCGCGTCGGCGGACAACGGCTGATCGGGCGCAACGAACACCACGTGATGCGCGATGTGCTGCCCAACCCCGGCTGGCGCGGCCAGCTTGCTCATATCGTGACGCAATGCCTGAAGCGTCGTGCTCGACGTCGTGTGGCCGGCGGCTCGCAGCGCTGTGCTCAGCGTGTCGTCGATCGCGTCGGACGTCGCGTACAGCAACGACCAATGCGCAGGCGACGTGCTCGCCTGAGTCGCGCCCGCCGCATCGTTCCCAGCCACTTCAAGCGGCGCCCGCGCTACCAGCAGCGTCGGCGCGCCTTCGAGGTCGAGCCCGTGCTCCGTATGGCGCGCAACCTGTTCGAAGCCAGCCTGTTCGAGCAGTTGCGTCAGCGCCTGCGGCGACAGCCACGCCGCGCGGCGCGCGTTGGCATGCGCGGAGTCCGCGTCGAGATCGAACACGAGGTCCGCGAAACGGCTGTTGCGCGGTTCCGCGATCACGACCAGCGCGCCCGGCGCGAGCCAGCCGCGCAACGCGGCGAGCAGCGCGCGTGGCTCGCTTTGGCCGGCGAGCACGTGACTCGCGACCACGAGGTCGTAGCGCTCGCCCGCGTCGACGCCAACCAGACGCGGCGCATCGCCGAATTCGACAGTCGCGATATGGAGCGACGGATGCTCAGTCGTGTCGAAGCCGCTCAACTGCTCACGCGTTCCCGCGATCGTGTAATCGCAACGCGAGACCGGCACGTGGATCGCGAGCGGTCGCAGCACGTCGGTGAGCGGCGAATCGAGTTCGAGCACGCGCAGCCGGCGCGGCTCGCTCCAGCTTTCGATCGCGCGATGCAGACACGCACCGGTCAGCGCATTCGCATGCGTCCACGTCGGCGACGCTTCGAAGAAATGCTCGACGAGGCTGCTGCGCGACGGCGGCAGAATCTGCGCGCCACTCACTTCGCCGCGCAGCACGGCAGGCAACGCCGCGCCGCAATGCGCGAGCAGCGTCAGTTCCGCCACATGCGCGGGCGATTGCGCGAGCAGTTCGCGCCACAGCTCGTCGATGGCGGGCAGGTTCGCGCAGGCGTCGTCGGCGCGCACGAGGCGGGTGCCCTCGCGACGTGCGAGACCATCTTCGACGACGATCTGCACGAGCCGCGCAAGCAACGCTGGATGCGCGCAATCGGGCAGCGCCGGCTGCGCGAACACGTCGAGCGCGTCGAGCGCCTGCAACGCGTACGCGCCGGCAAGCACGTCGAGCAGCGGCAGCATCTCGGTCAGATGCGTGTGCCGGCGCGCTTCGTCTTCCTGCACGGCGAGCGCGCTCGCCGCATCGGCCAGCAACGCGGCGGCCGTGGGCAACGCGTGCGCGTTGACATCGGCGGCAAGCGGCTTCGCTTCGACGATATACGTATAGCGTCCAGGCGCCTGCTGGCGCCGGCTCAGCAGATCGACGCGACGGAACCGGCAGGCGCTCAGACGCGCGACGACCGCGCCCTGCGCGTCGGCGAATTCGAACGATGCGACGACCGAATGCGGGCTGCGCCGCTCGATGCGCGCGAGCACATAGCAAATCGCGTCGCCGCGCAGATAGTCGATGCGGCCCAGTTGCACCGGCACATAAGCCGCATGCTCGATCTCACCATGGCGCGGCGAAGCTAGCAGCGCAAACAGCGGATGAAAGCCGCTGTCCATCAGCGCGGGATGCAATGCGTAGGCGTTCGCGGCGTCGGCGGACTGCGCGAGCACCGCGGGCATGTCGACTTCGGCAAGCGCCATGTCGGCGTTTGCGTCGACGCGGACCGCGCGCACCCAACGGAACGCGGGCCCGTAGTTCAGGCCGATTGCGGCGGTGTTCGCGTACAGCGTGTCGCCCGACATCGCAGGCTGCGCGAGCAGGCTCGTCAGATCGAAAAGCGGCAAGTTGGCCGCCGCGTCGCCGAGCGCGCAACCGCTCGCGAGCAAACGGCCGGTCACGTTCAGCGACCACGCTTCGTCCGACATGCGATCGCGCGTTTCGATCGTGAAGTTGGCGGTCCGCACGTCGACGGTGAAGCGGAACAGCTTCGAATGCTGCGGCTGGAATACGACAGGCAAACGGATTTCGACGTTCTCGACCGCGCAGCTCGCGGTGCCGAAATGCACGCGCGCGGCGGCCAGTGCCATCTCGACGTAGCCGGCGCCCGGAAACGCCGCGCCACCATCGACGACGTGGTCGGCCAGCATCGGCAGACCCGCCGGGTCGAGCTGGTTTTCCCACGCGAGCGCATGCTCGTGGAGACGATAGCCGAGCAGCGGATGCTCGCGGCGGCGGTACACGAGGTTGTAGGCCTCGGCGGTCGGGCCGAGCCAATGGCGTTCGTGTTGCCACGGATACGACGGCAGCGCCACCTGTCGGCTCAGCAACGCTCGCGGCGCGAAACGATCGACGTCGACGTTCGCGCCGTTCGCGATCATCGCGTGCAGCGCGTGATGCAGCGTCTCCGCGTTGTCGTGATTGCGCTTGAGCGTCGCCAGCGAGCGGCCCGCGATGCGCGCGTCGTCGAGCGTTTGCGTCACATAGGTGCGCAGAATCGAATGCGGGCCGATTTCGAGGAATAGACGCACGCCGTTCTGCGCGATGCGCGCGATCGCGTCGCCAAATCGCACCGACTCGCGGATATTGCGCCACCAGTAGCGCGCGTCGAGTTCGGTGCCCGCCAGTTCGTCGCCCGTCACCGTCGATACGAAGCCGCGCGTGGTCTCACCCGGCGCGAGGTTCGCGAGACCCACGAGGACGTCCAACTCGATCGGGTCCATCTGACAGCTGTGGAACGCGTAGTCGAGGTCGAGCATCTGGAAGAAACGACCACTCGCCTTGACAGCCGCGTCGAGCGTTTGCAACGCGTCGAGCGGACCGGCGAGCGTGACCGCCTGCGGACTGTTGACGCCAGCAACTTCCACCGTCGCGTCGAGATCGTGTTGCGCGATCAACGCACGGATCGCCGCTTCGCCGAGACCGGCGGCCGCCATGCGGCCGGTGCCGCGCGTTTTCGCCTGCGCGCGGCTGCGGATCTTGATGACGCGCACGGCCTGCGCGAGCGTCAATGCCCCCGATGCCCACGCCGCCGCGACTTCGCCGACGCTGTGGCCGACGCATACGTCATATGTGACGCCACGCGCTTCGAGCACGCGCACCACACCGACCTGGATCGCGAACAGCAGCGGCTGCGAATGCTCGGTGGCCGCGAGAGTCTCGGCACTCACGCCTGCGCGCAACATGTCGAGCAGCGAGGCGCTGCCGTCGGCGCGCCACAATGTGTCGATCTTTTCGAGCGCGGCGCTGAACACCAGCTCCTGTTGGAGCAACTGCTTGCCCATGCCGGCCCACTGGGAGCCGTTGCCGGAGAACACCAGCGCGAGACGGCCATCGTCGGCCGGTGCTTCGCCTTTCACTAGCGCCATGTCCGCGTGCTCTTGCACCGACGTGGTCAGCTCGACGAGTGCCGCGCGCGCTTCGGCGAGCGTCGACGGTGCGACGATCGCGCGATGCTTGAGCCATTGCCGGCGATGCGCGGCATTCGCAGCCAACAGATTCCACGACGCGCCTTGATCGAGCGCTGCCAGATAGCGCGCCGCGAGTTTCGGCAATGCGACCGCGGCGCGCGTCGATAGCACGAGCGGCGTGAGCGCAGCCGTTGCGTTGCTGGAGTCGGGCTGCGCCGTGTCAGTCGCTCTTGCAACCGGCGCCTCGCGCAGCACGACGTGCGCGTTCGTGCCGCCGAAACCGAACGAGTTGACGCCGACCACGAGCGGCGCGTCGGCGCCATCGGGCGATTCGAGCGGCGTCAGACGATCGACGACCCGCAGCCGGCCGTCGACGAAATCGATCGCCGGATTCGGCGTTTCGAAATGCAGCGTTTTCGGCACCGCGCGGTGCTTCAGGCACAGGATCGCCTTGATCAGTCCGGCCATGCCCGACGCCGTTTCGAGGTGACCGACGTTGGTCTTCACCGAACCGATCAGCAGCGGCCGATCGACGGGGCGCCCCGCCGACGCGACGCTCATCAATGCGCGGGCCTCGATCGGATCGCCGACGGCGGTACCGGTCCCATGCGCTTCGACATAAGCGAGCGAGCGGGGATCGACGCCCGCGCGTTGATAAACCGTGCGCAGCAGCGCGGCCTGAGTCGCCGCGCCCGGAACGCTGATGCCGCCCTGCGAGTAGCCGTCCGAGTTCACGCCCGTACCCGCGATGACGGCATGAATCGTGTCGCCGTCGGCGAGCGCGCGCTCCAGCGTTTTCAGCATCACGAGCGCGCCGCCTTCCGAGCGGACGTAGCCGTCGCCGGTCGCGTCGAACGCACGGCAGCGGCCGCGCGGCGACAGTATCGACGCCTTCGAGAACGTCACGAAGCCGAACGGATGCAGCAGCAGATTGACGCCGCCCGCGAGCGCCACTTCGGCATCGCCTGCCTGCAGCGCCTGACACGCCTGGTGCAACGCGACCAGCGACGACGAGCACGCGGTATCGACCGATACGCTCGGCCCACGCAGGTCGAACAGATACGACAGACGGTTCGACGCGATGCTGAGCGTGTTGCCGGTCGCCGAATACGGGTCGACCGCGTTCAGGTCGTCGACGAAACGATTGCCGTAGTCCGGGCTCGCGACACCGACATAGACCGCGCAGTTGCTGCCTTCCATGTCGCGCGGGCGTACGCCCGCGTCTTCGAAAGTTTCCCACGCGAGTTCGAGCAACAGACGCTGCTGCGGGTCCATCTGCTGCGCTTCACGCGGAGAGATGCCGAAGAACGACGCGTCGAAACCGGCGACGTCGTCTAGCACGCCGGCGGAGAACGTATAGCTCTTGCCTGCTTCGCGCTTCGACGGATGCTGGTAAAACTCCGTGCCGAAGCGATCGGCCGGCACTTGCGTGACCGCGTCTTTTTCGTCACGAAGCAACGCCCAGAAATCTTCCGGGTTCTCAACATGGCCGGGAAAGCGGCAGGCCATCCCCACAATCGCAATCTGTTTCGTCATTATTCTTCTGTTGGGTGCAGCGTACGCGTCGGCGTCTCACGCGATACGGCCGGCGCGAGCGCTTCTACGAGGGCGACGCCAAGTTGCGCGGCGTAAAGATCTGTTCGGGTAGCAGGCGCATCACCATAGTTGCGCCAGATAAAGTAGTTGCTGTGTGCGGGCTCGTCGTCAAGTTGCGCGTACACGTGCGATAGTGCCGGCACGTGATCGCCATAAAAACACAGCACCGTGTCGCGGCGCCGCGCGCGCAGCGCGTCGAGCAGCCGGCCGAGCATCGCATCGGCGTTTGCCAGATGCCGCAGATAAGCGGTCAGGTCGCGCCATTGCTCGTCGTCGCCGAGCGAATGGAAAGCGGCGGCCTCGCCGGGTTGCACGGTTTCCAAATGCAGCGGGCCGTGGTTTTCCATCGTCATCGAGAAGATGAACGCGGGTTTCTCGCGCGGTTCGTCGAGTGCTTCGACGATCACATCGGCGACCGCCATATCGGCGACGTACGGGCCCGCGCGCGGTGCGTCCGCGAATGCCTCGATGTCGACGAAGCGATCGATCTGCAGGCGTTTGAACGCGCGCTCGCGGCCGAAGAAGTCGGCGTAGTACGGGTGAATCGCGAGCGTTTGATAGCCGCCGTGCTTGAACCATGAAGCGAGCGACGCACACGCGCGCCGTACAAAAGCGTAGGGGTAGAAGCGCGCATAACCGAGTTGCGTTTGGTCCATGCCCGTCAGCACCGCGAACTCCGTGCGCATCGTATTCGCGCCCCACGCGGGCACCGTCAGCTCGCCATGCTGGACCGACTCACGGCGCGCGAGATCGAAGTTGCGCAGGATCGACGGATCGATCGAGATGGATAGACGCCGCGCGTCGAAGAAGGACTCGCTCTGGATCAGGATCACGTCGGGCATCGTGTGCGGCTTGCCGGTCGCGAAAGGACCGTTGGCCAGCGCGGTGCGCAACTGACGCACGGTGGCCAGGCGCATGCCGTTCAGCAGATATCCGATGAAAACCGCGAAAAAACCGTGGCGTTGCTGATCGTCGGCGGCACGCAGTGTTAGCGGCAGGCGCGCGGCGCATGCGTAGGCGGCCGCAATCGATGCGCACGCGGTGAGCAAAAGCGCGGCGATGGGCCGATGCGCCACGGGCGTGTCTGCGACAAACGCCGCGACGACCACGACGATGCCAAGCAAGATCGCGATGACGGTCCCCACGCTCAGGAACGGCAGATAAAGACGCGGATGCGCGAATAGCTGGCTGAAGAGACTTAGGTCGGTGAACACGAATGGCTCGCGCAGCGACGCGTATTTCGCGTTGCTGACGCCTGCGAGCAGTGCAACCAGTGCGATAGCGACGAAGGCCGAAAAGCGCACTCGCCCGGTGATCAGCAACACGCATACGCAGAGGAACACAATCGCCGCGACGTGCAACGCGAACGCCAACGGCGCGCGGCGCAGCGACGCGCGCGGCTGCGCGAGCGCTTCCGGCAGAAACGCAAGGCCGGCCGCGGCCGCGAAACTGAGCGCGAGCGTCGCGTTCACTCAGTGCTCCTCGCGCGGAAGATACGACAGGCCACCGAGAATTGCGTCGGCGAGGACGGCGGGCAGCAACGGCAAGAGCCGCATGCCGAACGCGAGCACGCTCGGGAACGCGATTTCGGCGCGGCCTGTTTTGAGCTTGCGCTGGATGTGTTCCGCCGCTTTGTCGGCGGACCAGAGGAACGGCTTGTCACCGGGGAACACGTCGCTCATTGCGGTCTTCACGAAGCCCGGCAGAACGATCGACATGCGAATGCCGTCGCGCGACAGGATCGGACGGACTGAATCGCCGTAGGCCTTGATCGCCGCTTTGCTCGCGCAATAAGCGGGCGAAATTGCCATGCCGCGCAACGCGGCGAGCGAGCTGATCAGCGCTACGTGGCCGTGTTTGCGCGCGCGCATGCGGGCGATGACCGGGAGCGCCGCGTGCATTGCGCCGTAGAAGTTGGTGTCGACGATCGCAGCCGTGCGCTCCTGGTCTTCCCAGTCGCTTGCGGATGCGAGCGTGCTGGCGGCGCCGGCGTTAGCGACAAGCAGATCGATTGGATGTGCGTCGTCGAATTCTTGCAACCAGGCTTGCATGGCCTGCGCGTCGCGCACGTCGATGAGGGCGGTCTGCACGCTTGCGCCTTTTGCGCGGCAGGCTTGCGCCGACGCTTCGAGGCGATCGGCGTCGCGGCCGATGAGACCGAGCACGACTTGCGGCGCAGCATAAGCCATCGCGAGCGCGCGACCGAGACCGGCGCTCGCGCCGGTGATCACGACGTGGCGTGGCGCGGCTTTACGCATGCGCGGCCGCCTCTAGACGTTGCACCGCTCCCGCTACGGCCATCGCGATGCCGGTCTTCGTATAGAAGTCGCCGTTGATCTGCGTGTGGTGGACGACGTAGTCGAGGAAGGCTTGATACAGATTCATGTCGGGCTGGCCGGCGTCTCGCCAGAAATCGTCGAGCGTGCCTTGCCAGGTCAAGCCCGGCATGTTGTAGATCGCGTTGCCGAGCGCGATCAACGGGCAGCGATGATGCAGCGCCGACAAACCCACGGTGCTATTCACCACCACCGCGCCGCGAGCGTTGTCCAGCAGCGTCGGCAGATGGCCGGCATCGATGAAGCGCAGTCGATCGGCAATGCCGAGGTCGCGGGCGAGTTTCATCGCATGGCTGCGGTGGTCGATCAAGCCCGTGTCGAGCGGGTGATTTTTGACGACGAGCCAGGTGTCCGCCGGCGCTTGATGCGCGAACGACGTCAGTACCCGGGTAATCGCTTCCCGGACACCCTCGAACGGCGAATGGACGACGATCTGCGCATCCGAATTCAGCTGCAGCGGGAAGATGTAGTAAGGCTTCTTCGCGTCCAGCAGCTCGCGGGTAACCTGATCGGAGTCTTTGTGATGCCGGCGCTGACGCAATGCGCGGGCTGCGAGCCCCGCGTATTCGAAAAAGCCGTTTCTGGGCCGATGGCTGCGGTAATGCGGAAAGCGCGGCGCGTATAGCGTATTGGCCGCGCGGTAGCGGATGTCGTGAAACGCGCGTTCGAACAGGTTGTAGCCCGTTTGTTCGCCCACTGGGCTCGGAGGGGTGAAACGGCGTTGTTCCAGATACCAGGCGGGGTCGCGGGGCAATTGGGAGCGGCCGTTCACGCCGTGTTGCTCCATCGTCAGCCAGTGCGGGCGGACGTAGCCCTCTTCGAATACGTGGACGTGCAGACCGTGGGATTTGGCGATTGGGTGAATTGGGCGGTGGATTTCGCGGCAGTCGCCGAACATTATTACATCGGTAAAATTGGCGGACTTTATCTTGTTGACATACCAGCGATTCAGTGAATCAACGTGATCCTGAAAATTCCAACTCGCGTGAATACCGCTGTAGAGCAAGTCGCCACCACAGAAACTAACTCGGCGTACGGCATGACTCCGCTCAATCAACGCGTCGGAAAGACGGGAGAAAAACGGTGAGGCTGTACCCTGTAGGACAAGAAAAGAGCGAAACATGGACGGGGCGGACAATCAAGCGGTCTATATGCGCTCCCTGATATCTCGATCGATGTCAGGAAATAACACCGCAGATCGGATCTTCTTTGAAGAGGAGCTTGAAATTTTTTGCAGCCTGGACGCGAGCCTACTAAAAAAAAAACGCCAACGTCTTTCGAATTACAAAATTGTTGCAATTTCGAGACAGGATCGTAATATCTTCCGTTTGCTTGCCTGGAGCGCTACAATCCGCTGTCCCTAAAAAGCTGCCTTGCAAATGCGTTGGCAAGTACTTCGTGTAGCTCGAAGACACCTTCGCATTACTGCAACGCACAAGTGGCGTCACGCAACAACCCTGCGCCACTGAACATCATTTCCTGGCAGAGCGTAGAGAATGCGAGCACCGCTCGGCCGTAGACGGTGGAATAAAGTTGGAAACTATTAGAAGCGGCCATATTCCTGTAGATCGGTGGGGGTTGGCGAGTCGAATCAAAAAAGTTAATCGTCTTTTTGCATTGACCGTCATATTTCCGACGCTTGCGGCAACGATTTACTATTCCCTAATCGCCTCGGACGTTTACGTGTCCGAGTCCAGCTTCGTCGTTCGCAGCCCCAACCAGCAAGCCCAGTCGTCGGGGCTCGTCGGACAACTCCTGCAAGGTTCCGGGCTTAGCGATTCGCAAAGCGATGCGTACGCCGTCAATGACTACATCGTATCGCGGGACGCACTATCAGCCCTAAATAACAAGAATTCGTTCGTTAGTGCCTATTCTGGCAGTAGCGGCGATATGTTCAGCCGTTTCAATCCGCTTGGCTTTTATGGCAGCAATGAGCATTTATTGCTTTACTACCAGAAGCAGATCGACGTCGAGTTCGATACCACTACCTCGATCGCGACCTTGAAAGTCAATGCGTTCACTCCGCAAGACGCGCACCGTTTCAACGAACAGCTGCTGGTGTTAGGCGAGCAACTCGTCAACCGGATGAACGAGCGCGCCCAGCAAGACATGATTCAGTATGCAGTCAATCAGGTCGCACAGGCGGAAACGCGTGTGAAGGCGGCTGCGGAGGCGCTGTCGGTATATAGAAACAAGCAGTCGATTTTCGATCCAGACAAGCAATCCGCACTTCAATTGCAGCAGGTTGGCGAATTGAAGAGCGAACTGATAACAAGCAAAACGCAACTCGCGGAGCTAAAGTCTCTTGCGCCGAACAACCCGCAGGTGAAAGCCCTGACGACCAGAATCGCCGCGCTGCAAACCGAGATCGATAGCGCGGTCAATGGCGTGGCTGGCGGATCGGGTTCGCTGGCGAACAAGGCGCCGGCTTATCAACGTCTTTCTCTCGAACGAGACTTTGCAGACCGCCAGCTAAGCGCTACCCTGGTGTCGCTCGAGTCTGCCCGCGCGGATGCACGCAAACAACAGCTTTACCTGGAGAGAATTGCTCAGCCGAGCCTTCCTGACGAAGCGCTATTGCCACATCGTGCGCGAAATGTGCTTATTACGTTCATTCTTGGACTCGTGTCGTGGGGCACCTTGAGTCTACTGATTTCCAGCGTCCGCGAACATCGCGACTAAGCGGCTTATGCGCAAAGAAGCCTTTCCAATGCACAGATCACTGGAAATCCAGTTGCGCGTGCTGCACGCTCTGTTTATGCGTGAAATTATCACGCGCTACGGACGCCACAATCTGGGCTTCGCATGGCTCTTTGCCGAGCCTATGCTTTTCACGCTTGGCGTAACCATACTGTGGAGTCTTTTTCACGACATCGGCGCGGCTCACCATATCAGCGCCATTGCTTATACGCTGACGGGCTATTCCACAGTGCTGGTGTGGCGAAACACGATCGGACGATGCACGCTTGCGATCTTGCCGAATTCGGCGCTGCTCTTCCATCGCAACGTCAGAGTGATCGATCTGTTCCTCGCGCGGATCCTGCTAGAAATTTCCGGGTGCCACGCTATCGATGATCGTCCTGTTGTTGATCTTCATCGTGGCGGGAGCCATTCCCGTTCCTGCCAATATCCTGAGGATGATGGCAGGCTGGGGGCTACTCGTCTGGTACGCCAGCGCCATGGGTCTGCTTATCGGCGGGCTTTGCGAATACAGTGAACTGGTGGAACGACTTTGGCATCCGATCGCCTATTTTCAGTTGCCCGTCTCCGGCGCGCTTGTGATGGCAAGCTGGTTGCCGACACCGATCCGCCATATCGTCATGCTGTTTCCGGTCCCCAATTGCGTCGAACTGTTCCGTTATGGTTATTTTGGTGACGCAGTCACGCCATACTACGACGTGCCTTATACGGCGGTAGTCTGCCTGCTTCTGACATGGTTAGGGTTGTGGGTCGTGCGGGATATTTCCGGCAAAGTGGAACCGCAATGATCGAACTGAACGGAGTACAGAAACGCTACGGAACGCGTCAAGGTCAGCGGACCATTCTCGACCAGGTGAATCTGACGGTCAAACGGGGCGACAAACTCGGCATTCTCGGCAAGAATGGGTCAGGCAAGTCCACGTTGATCCGACTGATCAGCGGCTCGGAACAACCCAGTGCCGGCGACATCAAGCGAAGCATGAGCGTGTCATGGCCGCTGGCGTTCGCCGGCGGGTTTCAAGGCAGCCTGACTGGACTGGACAACCTGCGTTTTGTTTGTCGTGTATATGGCGTACCGCCTGAACGAGCCATACCGTTCGTGGAGGAATTCTCGGAGCTCGGCATTTACTTGCGCGAACCGGTCAAGAAATACTCAAGTGGTATGCGTGCCCGCCTGGCTTTTGCCATCTCGATGGCGATCGAATTCGACTGCTTTCTGATTGACGAAGTGATCGCCGTGGGCGACGCCCGGTTTCATGCTAAATGTAATTTTGAGTTGTTCCAGAAAAGAAAGGACCGGGCGATGATTCTGGTATCACATGACCCGCGCATCGTCCGGGAGCATTGTGATCGTGCCTGTGTAATTCACAACGGCAAACTCCTGGACTTTAGCGAAGTCGACTCGGCATTCGCCTACTACGAAACTTACTGTTAGCCCATACACAGGGAAACCAATGGAACATCATACCGGTGACCTTTCCGCCACGTCGGTCGCTGCACTATTTCAGTTCGACGGTCAACATTTTATCCGGCGCTGTTACATGACCCTGCTGGGCAGGGACATTGACGCGGACGGGATGAAATACTATTCGACCGAGCTCGGTAGAAGAAAGAGCCGTGCAGCGATCCTGCACAGCATTTTAGGATCCAGCGAGTTTCGCAAACGGCACAAGCACCGCTCGTTGGCCACGTCCTATCGGATCCTTTTCACGCTTTCGCGACTTCCCGCGATTGGCGGGCTCTTTGACACAGTAAGAAAAAAGCGCTTCGAATCCGTCAGCGTTAGTGCAAGTACCGTTCTGTTGTTGGGTGAGATTACGAAATTGCGGGAAGAGGTACACGCAGTTCGTACGACGATGGCAGGACTTAGTCAACAGGTCGTCGCGTTGCAGTCCGGCAAGGTGGCAACGCCGACCGTACAGGCGCAACAGGCCGACCTGCTTCGCATCGAAGGGAACCAGGCGGTCGCGGCCGAGATCCTGGCCAAGCGTATTGAAGAAAAGCTGAGACAAATAACGCAAGCGAAGTAACGATGAAAACGCAGCCACACACAATCGAAAAAGTCGCGGAGAATCTGCTTCGTTTCGTTGAACGTAATTCCGAAACGCCGTTTTTCACGTCGAACTGGTCGGCGACCGCGCGTCACGCACTGTGCGAGCTCCTCAGCGACAAGTTCGGCGCCGACAAATACAACATCGCTGAGATAATCGGTGCGGACGAAGCCATCGAAATTCTGTACGTCTGGCTTCTAACCCGCCGCGTCGACACGGGCACACGAAACAGTTTTATCTCCAATTCTGCTCCCGCACTGCGCAAGTTCAATGCGTTGGTGCAGTCGATTCACGCATCTGAGGAATATACCCAGAATGGGCGCTCGACGGCGTCCCTGAAATTCAAGAGCCAGTCGGCATCGCCTGTGTTGTATGTCGATGTCACGAACACCATCAAGACTGGTGCGAGAACAGGAATTCAGCGAGTGGTTCGGGAAATCGCCATAAGGCTTCGCGCGAGCAACGTCCAACTCGTCACCTATCAACGCGCTCTCAAAGGGTTCGTCACCGTCGCGATGAACGACGGAGATTTCGTTTCGTCAAACTCTGAACTCGTCACCTTCGCAAAAGGTGATATTTATTTTGATATCGATGCGTCATGGGGCGACGGAATCTCCAAGTGGGCGCTTTATCGTGACCTGAAGACCAACGGTGTACGCATCGTCAACATGCATTACGATGCCGTTCCGATTCTGTCGCCGCAAAATTCGCATCCGACCACGGTCATCCGCTACGTCGAACATTTTTTCGCAGCGCTGAGCTTTTCCGATCTGTTCGTTTGTATTTCCGAGGCTGTCCGGGACGACGCGTTGAAGATTGCGAGCGAGATCCGGTCTCGCTGCCCGCAAATGGTCACCATCCCAATGGGTGGCAATTTCTCCCACGCCGTAGGTGGCGAAGTCGTTCTCGAAGACGAGGTCGCTCAGTTTCTCACCAAACGCCCGTATGTGCTGTGCGTCGGTACGGTTGAGCCGAGAAAAAATTATCCGTTTTTTATCGACAATATCGAGTACTTCCGGTCGATCGGTCTGAATGTTCTCATCGTTGGCAAGAAAGGCTGGGAAGATAAAAAGCTGATCAAGAAGATTCAGGCGCTGTCGGATGAAGGTGACACGCTCAAATGGCTTCACAACGTGGACGATGCTGCATTGCAGTACTTCTACGAGAACTCCTTCGCGTACGCTACGTCCTCATGGTACGAAGGCTATGGCCTTCCCGTGCTGGAAGCGCTCGCAAAGAATTGCGTCGTGATTTCCAGCGACCGTGGCGCGCTGGTGGAAGCGGGTCAAGGGCTGAGTCTGCTTTTCAATCCGCGTGACTTCAATTCGTTCTCGAGTGCGCTCGAGAAGATCGTCAATGATCCGGTCTTCTATGCTGCAACGAAGGAAAACGCCGCTCGGGTTTCCTTGCCCTCGTGGGAAGACACGGCTCAGGTGCTGATGAATCATATCCGCGTACTGACTGACGGCCTGCGGGCTTCCTCGATTCCGCATAGCCTTCAGTTGGTGTACATCTCCACGCACCCGGAAAACCTGAAGAAATCGCTGGAAAGCTTCATTCGCCATTCGAAAGTCGACGATGTAGTCGTACTGACACGCGGGACTCAGCGCGCACAATACGCCGAACTCCTTGGAAACTACCCAGTCAAGGCAACAGTTCTTTGCGACGAGGAAGTACTCGCGGCGGAATCCGTCGACGTTTTGGATCATCAGGAGCGAAATTTCCTACTGCGGGAATGCCTTTACAAGCGCCCGGAAATCAACGATAAATTTGTCGCTCTCGACGACGATTGCATCGTCATCGAGAAGCTCCCCGCTGATCACTTCGTTCGCAATTCGAGATATGTCGGTAAGTATTTCTATCCCGACATGACTCAATGGCGGGCCAGCCCGTTCGGCGATTCAAGCTACGATCGTGGTCAATGGTATACGGCGACGGTGCTGGAAGAGTACGGCTATCCGCGGCTCGCCTACTCCAGCCATCAGGCACAAGTGATTGACAAGCAACTCTTCTCCGAGGTTGTCTCCGAGTTCCGTCACGTGCACCCTCACTGTTTTGACGAATGGTCTATCTACTTCAATGTTGTTGCTCATCGATATTCGAATCTCGTCGCCAGCGAAAAGTGCACCACCCTCTTCTGGCCCATGAGTTATTCGTCATGGACCCCCGAATGGTTTAGCGACACTGTATATTTCGAAAACTACTACGACAGTAACTATCAGCCCGGCGGCGCTGCTTACGAGGCGGGTGTCGATTTCGACACGCCACCCAAGCTGAAAAAAATCGTCTGCAGGGAAGCATACGGACAATACAGTTCGCAGCGCATGGTTTCGAAGCTACTGAAGGACGCAATTTTCACCGGAAGCACTTATAACTCGTACGCGGCTAACGTGTTCGGAATCACGGAGTCCGCGGCGTTTGGCACGCCCGGCCTTTGGTGCCGACTCGACACATCCTGTCAGCATGAAATGAAGGACGTGGTGTATGAAATCCGTGACCGCAATGGCAACCTGGTGGTTAACGGAATGAACCATCCTCAATTGGTCAGCCGAAAGACCGGAATAATGGTCAAGCTGCCCGCTGCGGTAGGGTCCTATATTTTGACCATCACCAACAAGTCGCTTGTCAGGAACAGTCCGGAGCACCGGATGCCTGTGATCACGGTAGCGATCTAAACGCAAGCGGTGACGTCATACGACGTTCAATAATGTTTAGGAAGAGTTGCAGCATGAAAAAAGCGGTCGTTACTGGGATCACCGGGCAAGATGGTGCTTACCTCTCTCAACTGTTGCTCGAAAAAGGCTATGAGGTATACGGCACCTATCGGCGCACCAGTTCAGTCAATTTTTGGCGGCTGGAGGAACTTGGGGTGCTGAATCATCCCAATCTTCACCTGACCGAATACGATCTTACCGATCTCAGCGCGAATATTCGTTTGCTGCAGAACACGCAAGCGACGGAGGTATACAATCTCGCCGCCCAAAGCTTCGTGGGCGTGTCATTCGATCAACCGGTTGCAACTGCCGAAATCACTGGGATCGGTGCTCTTAACCTGCTAGAGGCGATTCGCATCGTCAATAAGGACATCCGCTTTTACCAGGCCAGCACATCTGAAATGTTTGGCAAGGTGCAGTCGATTCCGCAAACTGAAGATACGCCGTTTTACCCTCGCAGCCCGTACGGTGTGGCAAAACTCTACGCCCACTGGATCACGGTGAACTATCGAGAAAGCTACGACATTTTCGGCAGTAGTGGCATTCTTTTTAATCACGAATCACCGCTTCGCGGCAGAGAGTTCGTGACGCGCAAGATTACCGATAGCATGGCCAAAATCCATTTGGGCAAGCAGGACCGGTTGCAGTTAGGCAATCTCGATGCCAAGCGGGACTGGGGTTTTGCGAAAGAGTACGTCGAAGGTATGTGGCTGATGTTGCAGGCCGCTGAACCGGACACGTATGTGCTCGCAACAAATCGGACGGAAACGGTACGTGACTTCGTGACCATGGCAGGGAAGGCCGTTGGCTTTGACATCATCTGGGAAGGTACTGGCGTGGACGAGCGTGGGTTTGATCCAGCAACGGGCAAACAACTCGTTGAAGTCAACCCGAAGTTTTACCGTCCGGCAGAAGTCGAGTTGTTGATCGGCGATCCAGCCAAGGCGCAAGCAAAGCTCGGCTGGCAGCCGCGTACGACGCTTGAAGAACTGTGCGCGATGATGGTGGAGCAGGATATCAGGCGCAACAAGCTTGGTTTTTCGTTCTGATCTGCCAGGATGCGGACGAACATCAACTCCTCTTTGCGGTGGTTGGCCGCCTGCATGCGGGCAGGCGCTAATTGAGGACCATTCTGGAAGTGGACGCGATTCGGCCGCCCCTCACGGGGATCGGTCGATACGCGTGGGAATTGGTCAGACATTTTCAGACAACTGAAAAGCTGCAGGCGGCCCGCTATTTTGCAAACGGCCATTGGATCGATGATCCGAGAAAGCTGCTGCTCGCTCAGCCACAAAGTCGCCGACCAGTTGTCTCGGCCAGCCGGTGGCTGGGGCGACTGAAGCTGACTTTGCGGTTACGCTCTTATCTTTTTCATTCACCGAACTACTTTCTACCACCGCAAGTGAACAGTGGAATCGTGACCGTCCACGATCTTTCCGTATTTAAATATCCGGAAACACATCCGCTTGAAAGGATAAGACTGTTCGAACGATCATTCACCTCCACGCTGTCAAGGTGCCGCCATATCATCACGGATTCCGAGAGCACGCGTCATGAAGTGGCGGATTATTTCAATTGGCCGCTAGAACGTATCACTGCGATTCCTTTAGGTGTCGGCGCTGACTTCCACCCTCGATCTACTTCAACGCTCGCCCCACAGCTGTCCTCGCTTGGTCTTACTCCAGGAAGCTACGCGTTATGCGTTTCAACTCTCGAGCCGCGCAAGCGTATTACAAATCTTATTGATGCGTACCGGCGCATACCCGCTACGATTCGTACCAGATATCCGCTCATTCTTGCAGGCAGCAGTGGCTGGTTGAACGACCAGCTGCTTGAACAGATACGGGCCGCCGAATGTGAAGGATGGCTTCGCTACCTCGGCTATGTAGACGAAAACGTACTGCCCTCTCTTTACGCTGGTGCGCGGGCGTTTTTCTTTCCCTCGATTTACGAAGGATTTGGACTACCAGTTCTTGAAAGCCTCGCGAGCGGCGTTCCAGCCTTGGCATCGGATCGCACCCCGATTCGCAACATTGTCGAAGGTGCGACGTTTTTGACTGATCCCGATGATGTCGATGCGTTAGTGACGAGCATCACGGAGGTCCTGAGCAACGAGTCGTGGCGCTCGGCAGCAATTTCACGGGGTATCGAAATTGCGAAGCGGCACAGTTGGACGAACTGCGCCGACCGTACGATTGAGCTGTATCAGCGAATCGGGGTCTGACAAAACGGACCCGGTTGGCGCCGGGCCCATCCCTGCCTTAGATCTCCAGAACTTCGACGTGCGCGTGTTCGGTCCATTGGTCGCCGACCAGCGATTTCCACCAGTCGCTACCGTCGCGCTGAAATCCTCCACGCTCGAAGAGATCGCGGCACAAATAGTTCGCTTCAGTCTCGATCACGCGGGCCCGTGCCGATTCGAGTCCACCGCGCGCCATGCGGCGAGTAATCTCGGTCAGCGCCGCGAGCTCGACATCCAGCCCCAGCACGCGGCAACTCATGGCCCATTGGAAAACACAGTCTTCCTTGACGACGACGACGCCAACGAGTCCATAATTCGAATAGACGTCCTCGACCTCAAAGGTAAAGAACGAACCACGGCCACGGAACAGGGACACTGTTGCGTCGTGAGTCCAACGCTCGCCCGTCGTGTTGAATTGATTGGTTTTGTTTATGAGCTCGAACGCGCGGCCAAACTTCGGATCACTCACGTCGGTGATCTCGGCAAATTTCAGCTTGATCTTCAGGGACGCAAGGAAGTCTTCACGTGAAAGCTGCTTTCTGTCCGATTCACGGCGAACCTGAGCCTGAATCATTTCCGTTCTACGGCTAGATTCGTCCGTAATTCTCGCAACCTGCGTCTCCGGCGCCCACATCAGGACACGTCGCGTGATATATGGATTTGCTCCCAACACACGAATGCCAGGATACGCGCGCTCGACGGACGCCCGTTCGACCGGATTGTCGTCCACAAACAGTACATTCTTCGGCAATACATTGACTTCGCGAAGAATTTCCTCGATGTTTTCGACCTTGGCGCGCCAGTTGATCTTACGAACCGAAAAGTCGTTCAGAGAAATACGCCCATCAGTCATCTCATTCCACAGCTGATCGATGCGTTCTTCGCTGTTCTTGCTTGCAATAGCAAGCAGTACGCCCCTGTTTTTCAGGCACTTCAGCGCCTCCATCACACCGACGGGCCAGCCCTCGCGGACCTTGTCACCGAAGGTGTCGAGCGCGCCTTCAGCGGCAATGCCTCGCCACAACGTATCGTCGAGATCCATAATCACGAGTTTGACGGATTCGGCCTGATGCACCGTGCGATACATTGCTAGCGCTTCTTCCCATACCGCAGTAATAAACTCGAACGGCCGCATCTCATAGACCGTGGAAGCCTTCGGAACGGTTTCGATACGCGCCTGGTCATGCTGAAAATCGAAATCGCTCGACAATCCGTGATGGACTGCCGTGGTCATCTGGTCGTCCTGGAAATATTTTTTCCCATAGATCGACGCGGTTTGATTGATATCCAGTATGTAGCTGTTCGTGTACTTCTGCAATTCCTCATACAGCCGGATATTGAGCTGTTCCACGAAGTAAACGAGATTGCGCAGATCGTACCGTGGCATCAGCCGACCAAGGGGATTTTGCTGCGGTGTCAGAAAATTGCATACGAACGTAAGCATGCCGTGCTCCACGTTCCAGCGCATATTTTCTCGCAACATGCCGATCATCCGATCACATGTGGCCTCGAACAGCTTTTCATAGTCGTCAGGACTACGGTACTCCAGCGCGAAATATCGCTGCTCCGGAAGCACAAAACGCAGTCCCAATTGAATCACCTGAAACCCATATTCCGACGGCGCAGCAGGTGGGCGCTCCGGGAGGCGTGCCATCCCGTTCACCTGCAAATAGTCAACTGCGGTGTAGCGAGAGAACACCGATTGCCATTTTTCAACGAGACACGATCCGAGCAATGCGACACGCTTTGGCATCACCGTGGTTTCAGACAAGACCGCCGGTGCGTGATACGAATCGGCCCCGGATTTAACCGCATGGATATATTCTTGCTTTTCGCGGTTCCCGCGTTCACTCGACTTGAAAAAGCCAGCTACCGCTTCATGCGGACGCATTGATCCTGACTCGAGGGCAGACACCCATGTGTCGAAGCTAGCGCGGTCGGGTTTGCGACCGAGGACGTAGTTATACAGAGAATGGACAAATTCCTCGGTTTGTGTGTTCACTTGAATGTCGGACATGGATTTATATTGTCTCGTCAGCTTTGCTTGTCGTTACGTATCATGCCCAGGGCACCTGTATTTCGTCAAAGCACAATGAACGAAATCGGGTATCGAACGGGCACACGAATGTTTAAAAATTAACATCCAGTAAGCAGTTGCGCAATTGCGCCGCACTTTGCCGCCAGGATTGCAATGGTATCCGGCCGCTATTTGGCGCGGTTCCCTCTGTCAGCGCGCTGAACCAAGTACGCAATATCGCCGCCATCTGCCCGGCGTCATCTGCTGAAAAGTAGGTAACATGGCCCTGTGCCACCTCGCGAAAGACCGGGAGATCGCGAGCCAATACAGGCATTCCATGGATTGCCGCTTCGACAAGCGGCAAACCGAAGCCTTCGCCATAGGAAGCCATGAGCAGACCGTCGGCACACTTATAATGACTGGTTAACGTCACATCATTCGCTGACTTGAGCCAGATGATTCTCTGACCCGATTCAGGATGGCAATCCAGTCGCTTCATCAACTCATCGACATGCCACCCGGGCTTACCGACTATGACGAGACGGGCTTCGTTACCGGCGCGCCAGAGCAGCTCAAATGCATCGAGCACTTGTTCATGCCCTTTGCGCGGTTCGACGGTGCCCACCATCAGAACAGTGGGGAACCGGCATGTGGATGGCAGCGCCACACAAGCTGGTAGCGAACCCGCGTCGTCGTTCCCGCGCAGATCCGCACCAAGATGAAACCAGCCGGTCCGGATTTCCGAGTCGGTCAAACGATACTTCTTGCGCAACCAGAGTTCCAAATCGCATTTCACTGAAGCGGATATGCAGAGAAGATGATCCGCATGCATCGCCAGTGTCGTCAGCCACGACTTATAGGCTTTTGCTCCGGGACGCGTAAACCAATCTGGCCGAAGCGCAGGCAGGAGGTCGTACACGATAAACATGGATTTAACGCCGCGTGCTCTCCATCGGAGCAATTCCGTCTGTCGTCGAGGGAGAATCCGGCTGCTGAAGTCCAGCCCAAGAAAAATGTCACCGGCGTTCACCGAGATATTCAATCCGAGGTCACTTTCCTGAATTGCTTCGCCTGAGACCCTTGTGCAGTATTCGTCCGCGTATCGGTATCCACTGCGACGTGTTGCGCACACGGGGCGGATATTGAACCCGGTCGGCGGTTCAGCTAGCAATTCCTGAAACAGCGCGCGGACGACGCGCTGTATTCCCGTGCCGGCGTCATTTCGACAGATGATGGATACATCCACCAGCAATTGCTTCATTCGCCCCTCGCGCCCGCTTTCTTCATAATGAAGACGCCGGCTGAATCCCCGTGTCAACTTGATCAGCCTGCGGGGCCACAGCGGCGCGGCATGCGCCAGCATAGAAGCGAAAAGAAGCAGACAGCGGCGACCCAGACGTGTCGAGCGTCGTCTACTGTCTGGCAACTTTCTGCTCATAGCCTCGGCACGCATCAGTAATCAGTACGCGCGAATCAGCCCCGTTACCGGATATACCGCGGAGAACACCAAGTTCAGGAATTTCTGCAGTTCGGCCACAGGTCCGTTGGAGATATAGACCAGGTCTTTATTGTTCATCGGGAACGACTGGGCGACGAAAAAGCTCGCCGGGTCTTTCAGGTCCAGTCGGTACACCACGGGCACTTTGCCGTCCACCGTTGTCTGCACAGGCTGATGAGGCCAAGGCAATGCGTCTTTCGGCTCAAAACGGAAAATGAATACTCCCTTTGGGTCGGAACGGGCGTCGCTTAGTCCGCCGCTGCGCGCAAGCGCTTGAGCCAACGTAATGCCCTGAGCTTCGAAATTAATTTCGTCGTTCTTGCCCGTCGCGCCCAATACCGTGAAGCTCAAAGGCTGAAACAGTGCTGTAATCACATCACCCGCATGCAGGGTTACGTTTTGTCGCGGATCGCGGATGATGGTCTGCAACGGCAACGATTCGACCTCGCCGCCACGAGTTACCTGAATGGTGGTCTTATCGACCGGCTGTCGGGCGCCTCCGGCACTGGCCAGCGCATCGAGCAACCGCTCGCCGCCTGCCGTCAATTCCATGCGAGTGCTTTTCGTCACATCGCCGACAACGGTGACGTACGATGTGGCGTTCTTTACCAACCGGATCATTACCTGTGGCTGGTTGGCTTTGCCAGTAAGTCGCGCTTCGATTCCCTGCGACAACTCGTTCGCAGATTTGCCTGCTGCCTTGATACGCCCAGCGAATGGCACCGCGATCGTGCCATCGCTATCGATGATTTGTGCGGGCAATACTGTCGCTCTCGCTCCGCCGCCACTGCTCGATGAGTCCGACGAGGAAGACGAAAATGCGCCAAACAGTGTGGCCGGCGGCGCCTCCCATATGGACACCTCGAGCGTATCCCCCGGCCCGAACTGCTGACGGGCCAGCGGCCCTTGGCCTAATGCGTCGGCGAAATCCGTGGTCTTTCTCTCTGCAACCAATCTTCGCGCAACATCGGCGTTGATATCCACGATCTGAATCCCTGCTGGGTTTTCATTTTCGCCGGCCTTCATCACTTGTGCGGCCGTCGGACCGGAAGAAGGAACCAAGCTACATGAACTCAACGCGAGCGTGGAAAAAAACAACACTAATCTAGTTATTCGACGAGAATTCATGTATCAAACCGGCGGTTTTTGGGACAATTGCGGAATTCGGAATTTATTACGAGTCACAGAGGTCTGCGCTAAGCGGTCGGAGCGGATTTTGTCACAAACACGTTTTTGTCGTGCGGAAAAATTGTCGGTAACTCTGCTGGATGTCTCGCGCCTCGTGGACAGGCTAATCAATCGCCAATTACCCACTGGGGTAGATCGAGTCGGCCTCGAATATGTCCGGCATTACGGCGGGCGTGCGCGCGCCGTACTAAGCGAGCGTGGGTTCAGTTCGGTGCTGTCGCAGCAGAACTCGGCCCGAGTCTTCGACATTCTTCTCCAGCAGGATTTCGCCGCTAAATTTGCAGCGCAGAAACTTATCGTAAATGCCGCCTGCCGAATGTTGCGCCGTCACAACTTTCCCGGCGGAATATTGCTTCATACGAGCCACTCTGGTATTGAGCGCTCACGATACCTGCGGACTATGCGCCAGCGCGGCATTCAGCCAGTTATTCTGGTTCATGACCTTATTCCGCTGACTCACGCTGAATACTGCCGTCCATTGGTGGATCGTGCTCATCAGCAGCGGATTCACGCGACGTTGACCTACGCGCGCGGAGTCATCACAAATTCGCAGGCCACACTCGATTCCTTACAGGGAGCAGCACGCTCGGCAAACCTGCCGCTGCCTGGCAGCGTCGTCGCCCACCTCGCCTCCGGCGTGACTCCACGCCCCCTCACACCACGCCCGTTGCCCGAACCCTACTTCGTGATGCTCGGCACCATCGAGCCGCGCAAAAACCACTGGCTCATCCTGCACGTCTGGCGCCGCCTGGTCGAACAACTCGGCGCATCGGCACCGAAGCTCGTGGTAATCGGCCGACGTGGCTGGGAATGCGAAAACGTCATTGACATGCTGGAGCGCTGCCAGAGCCTGAAAGGCGTCGTGCTGGAGGAAGCCCACTGCTCCGACGAGCAGCTCCACGCCTACCTTCAACACGCGCAGGCGCTGCTATTCCCTTCCTTCGTCGAAGGCTACGGAATGCCACTCGCCGAAGCGCTTGCGCTGAAAGTACCGGTGCTCGCGAGCGATCTCGACGTCTTTCACGAAATCGCCGACGACATTCCGGACTATCTCGATCCACTCGACGGTCCCGGCTGGCTCGCCCGCATTCAGGACTACGCGCGGCCGGATAGCCCCGAACGCGCCGCACAGTCGACCCGTATCGAACGTTTTCGGGAACCGACCTGGGCCGAGCACTTCGGACGCGTCGACCGCTTTCTGGAAACGCTGCGCTAAATGAAGCAACGCATCGTCGCAACGGAAGCGACGCGAGCGCGCGTCGCAATTGATCTGCGCGCGATTACGCGCGGTTCGCGTCTGTGGACCGCCCTGCGCCGACCACGTGTCGAACCGCGGTGGATTCACCGCTGGCATGGACGAGTCGCGTTACGTGTCGCCCGTCTATTCAACGACCGAATCGTCTCCGCGTGGCCTGGGCCGATCTGGACGCGCGGACCGGCGGGCACGCCGTTGGTGTCATGGGTTTCGATGTCAGTCGAAAATGCCGGTGCCGAAGCCTTGGCCAATGCGCTCGATGCAGCGCTTAGGGCCGCGCTCCCGGAAGCGCAAAGTGACCAGACCCCCGCAGAATTGCGCCGGCTGATGCGGCGATTCGTGCGCAGTCATGCGTCGGCAACACGTCGTGTGCAATCCTGCTGCCCGGCAGCGCTGCTCGAGCCTAAAAGTACCGAACGCGTATTGGTCATCGACGAACGCGCAAGATCGTATGGATTCGGCGCCACCGCAACGCGCCATTCTCGCGACGCATTCGCGCGCATGCTACTGGCCGCACGAATCGCCCACCCACGCGCGGAATTCTGGATCGCCCGGTCGGACGACCCCGGGCGCGGAACTTGGCTTTCCGAATTCGCACGAGCGCTGCTGCCGCCCGGCACCCGGCATCTCGACGAACATGAATCGGTGTGCGCCGCGCTGCCTCACGTCGACCGGATCTACACACTGAGTGCGTCGGAAGGGATGCACGCTTTGCTGGTCGGCACGCCTGTCCATGTCTTCGGCGCGCCGTATTACGCGGGCTGGGGCCTGACGCACGACGACTTGCCATTGCCGAACCGCACCGCGCGCCCTACGCTCGAAACGCTGTTCGACGTCATATTCGTGCGCTTAACGAACTATTTGAATCCCGCCACGCATGCGCCCGGTACGCTCGCCGATCTTCTCGACGGCATCGAACTACAGCACGCAGTCCAGCAACGCTTCGCAGATCTGCGCAACGTCGCGGCATTACGTTTCCAATGGTGGAAGCGCCCCTTCGCGACGCCGTACATCACGGCGGGAAATTCGGCGTTACGCTGGACCGCCGAGCCGCAATCGATCCAAATCCACGAATGCGCGGTACTGTGGGGCGCGCGCAGCGCAGACGGCCTCGCGCCGGAAATTCATCGCGTCCGAATCGAAGACGGCTTCTTCCACTCGACAGGTCTCGGCTCCGACATGATCGCGCCGCGCAGTCAGGTGATCGATCGCCGCGGACTGTACTTCGATGCGAGTCAGCCGAGCGATCTGAGCGTGCTGCTCAACGAGACCGAGTTCAGCGACACCGAGTTGGCGCGCGCCGCGGCACTTCGCAACAAGGTCGTGCAACTCGGCGTCACTAAGTACAACCTCGGCCGCCGGCGCCCTGCATGGACCGCAACGTCAGGCAAGCAAATCGTGCTGGTCCCCGGCCAGGTCGCCGACGATGCATCGATCCGCCTCGGCACGCGCGCAATCGGCACCGCCGATGCGCTGCTGCGCGAAGTCCGCCGCCTGCGGCCCGACGCATTCGTCGTCTACAAACCGCATCCCGACGTACTATCAGGCAATCGCAATGGTCTGATCGACGCGCAGCAACTCGCCGACGTCGTCGATACCGAAGCGGACCTGCTGTCGCTCGTCGATGCGGCGGATGAAGTTCACACGCTATCGTCGCTCGCGGGCTTCGACGCGCTGTTGCGCGGCAAAGCGGTGTTCACCTACGGGTTGCCGTTCTACGCAGGCTGGGGACTCACCCACGACGCGCTCGCGCCGCTGCCGTGGCGTCATCGCACATTGACGCTCGACATGCTGTGTGCGGGCGTGCTGCTGCGCTATCCACTGTACTTCGATTGGAAAACGTGTCTCTTCACGACCCCGGAAGCCGTGGTCGAACAACTCGCACCACAAGCCGCACGGCCGCTCGAAAAAGTACGCGGCAACCGGATGCGGCCGCTTCTCAAAGCTTTTCGCTGGAGCCGCAATGCAATTCGCCACGCCATATGGCGCCTTCAGCAAAAGCGCGCGCCACGAGCATAGTAAAAAACAAACCGTCCAGACAATCGGGATAGGGGCGGTCAGTTAGCCTGACCGATCCCCTCCCACACCACCCGGCATGCGGGTCCGCACCGGGCGGTTCGAGCAGTTGAGGTCATGAGAGGCGGGGTACGCCAAGACGGTCGAAGTAAGCAACTGGCATGGCCCGGTTCAGCAACAGGTAGCTGTTGTGCCACCAGCGACGGCTGTTCGCCGCCACCAGCCTGGCCTCTGATTCCGAAGCACCCAGCGCTCGCAACTCCCGATACATTGTCTTGCCCCGGCGCCAGTGCTTGAGCTGCAGCGCACGCAGACGGTGCCTGATCCATTCGTCGAGTTCACGGAACACCCGCGGCGTCTGGGCCAGATTAAAGTACGCCTTCCAGCCCAGCATATACGCCCGCATTCGCTCCGCCACCTCCGGCAGGCTGCGCCCGCACGAACGGCGTGTCAGTTCCCGGATGCGTTGTTTGAAGTTCGCCAAGGCCTTGCCAGCTACCGCGCATTTCACCTGCCGGCCTTTCCCGTGCCACAGCGTGTAGCCCAGGAACTTGCGCCGGGATGCTGGCGCGACCGCTGTCTTGGCCTCGTTGACCTTCAGATGGAGTCGTGCATAGAGCCTGCACAGGCCCTCCAGCACCCGTTCGCCCGACCTCCGGCTGCGCACGTACACGTTGCAGTCGTCGGCGTAGCGCACGAAGCGGTGGCCACGCTTCTCTAACGCCCGATCCACCTCGTCCAGCAACACATTGGCCAGCAGCGGCGAGAGTGGCCCGCCTTGCGGCGTACCCTCGTATCGCTCGCGGAGCACGCCGCCATCCATGATTCCGGCCGCAAGGTAATGCCGGATCAGACGCAATACCGCCTTGTCGCCGATCCGCCTCGATAGGCGTTCCATCAGGATGTCGTGATTGACCCGGTCGAAGAACTTCTCCAGATCCACATCGACCACCACCCGATAGCCGTCCTGCACATGCCGCTGTGCCATCAGCACCGCGTCACGCGCCCGACGCCCCGGCCGGAAGCCATAACTGTGTTCGGAGAACGTAGGGTCAATGATGGGTTGCAGGACTTGCAGCAGGGCTTGCTGGATCAGCCGGTCCGTCACCGTCGGTATCCCCAGTTCTCGCATCCCGCCCCCGGGCTTCGGTATCTGCACGCGCCTCACCGGCTCGGGCCGGTAGCTGCCATCCAGTAACGCTTCCCGTATCCAGGGCCAGTGCGTCTTGAGATATGCCGCCGTCTCAGCGATCGACCTCCCATCCACCCCTGCACTGCCGCGATTGGCTTTGACGCGTTTCCACGCCATCACCAGATTCGCTCTCGCGAACGCCTGCGCAAGCAGGTCGTCTCGCCCCAGGCTTCCGGCTTCATCGTGCGCCGCCCGTGCTTCATCACGCGACGCTTCCGGCGCGGCTTCACCACGCCTCCTTTCGTCGCGCTCCGCCTTCGCGGAATTCGGATGCATTGCACGTCCGAGCACCACGGCCTTCGGCCCTCCTACTCGTTCGGCCCTTCGCTGGCGGCTTTAGCCTTCCCGGCCACGCCTTCCAGCTATTACGGCCTCTGCTGACTTCTCGCTCCGGTTCAGCACCGTCGCCCTTTCAGGCATGAGGCGAGATCTCCCCAGGTAAGAACGCACTCCTTCATCGCACAACCGCCGCATCTACGCCGCATCGCCTTGGTCACAAGAGCTTCGCGGCCGTTTGCCCGCTCGCCCTGCTCAGCAGCGCCTTCTATGCAGTTCTTGTTCATCGGCTCACGATTTACGCTCCGCGCTTCCTCCCCACACCCGGTCGCCCTCGTGCAGTTGCGCTTCACTTCATTCGCTGTGACCAGCTTATGGCGGGACTTGCACCCGCAGGAGTGCGCCCATGCTGGGCGCACAAACAAAAGCCCCGCAAGATCGAAATCTTGCGGGGCTTTTTATCGAGGCCAGCGCTAAAGCGTTATCCGCTTAGCGCGACATCATATTCATGCTGACGTTATGCAACACCCACAACGTCCCGCCAACCACGATAACAGCGGTCAGCACCGTGAACGCAAACGCCGTCACATTCCAGCGCTGCGACGACGACGTGTTCATGTGCAGGAAGGACACCAGATGCACGAGGATCTGCACGAACGCCAGACCCGCGATCGCGAGCAACGCGCTCTGGCCCGTCAACGTGCCGGTCATCACGATCGCGAAGGCCGCGACGGTCAGAATGACGGAGAGCACGAAGCCCGCCGTATAGCTGCCGAAGCTGCCGTGACCGCCTTCCGAGTGTGCGCCATGGGCGCTATGACTATGGTCCATTTAGATCACGCTCGCAAGATAGACAAAGGTGAAAACGCCGATCCACACGACGTCGAGGAAGTGCCAGAAAAGGCTCAGGCACGTCAGACGGATCATGTCGCGTTCGGTCAGGTCGCGATGACGCATCACCTGCAGCGCCAGCACGACCATCCAGATCAGGCCGAAGGTCACGTGCAGGCCGTGCGTGCCGACCAGCGTGAAGAACGACGACAGGAACGCGCTGCGGCTCGGACCCGCGCCTTCGGCGATCAGGTGCGAGAACTCGCGCATTTCCAGCACGAGGAACGCGAGGCCCAGCAGGAACGTCACGCCAAGCCAGCCGAGCAGCACGCCCTTGCGGTTCTTGTGCGCGCCGAGCATCGCGAAGCCGTACGTGATACTCGAGAGCAGCAGCATCGTCGTTTCAAGTGCGACGCCCGGAATCTCGAACAGGTCCTTGCCGCTCGGACCGCCCGCGAACTGGTGGCTCATCACCGCGAACACCGCGAACAGCGCCGCGAAGATGATGCAGTCGGTCATCAGGTACAGCCAGAAACCGAACACCGAGTGCGACGGCACATGGTCCGGCGCGAGTTGCGGCTCAACCGCAATTGTCTTCTGTAACATCAGTCCACCTCCAGCGCGACCTGCTTGCCGGCGCTTGCGCCGACACCGGCCACGGCACCAGCACCGCCGTTGCGATTCTCTTCAATCAGCGCAACAGTGTCGGCAGGAATGTAATAGCCGTCGTTGTCCATGAAGCTGTAGATGATCACGGTGGCGATCGCGCCGACCGCGCCAACGATCGCAAGCCACCAGATGTGCCACACACCGGCAAAACCGAGCACCAGCGAGAACAGACCCACCAACAGACCCGCGGACGTATTCGACGGCATGTGAATGTCGCGATACGCCGGCACTTTCACACCGCCCTTGCGCGACTTCATTTCGGTGAACGCGTCGAGCGAGCGGACGTCCGGGATGTGCGCGAAGTTATAAGCCGGCGGCGGCGAACTCGTCGCCCATTCCAGCGTATGACCGTCCCACGGATCGCCCGTGAGGTCGCGGTTTTCCTTCAGGTTGCGATCGCGGATGCTGACGACCAGTTGCAGCAGTTGGCAAGCGATACCGATCGCGATCAGCACCGCGCCGAACGCGGCGGCGATCAGCCACGGATGCCAGGTCGGGTTGTCGTAGTGGTTCAGACGGCGCGTCATGCCCATGAAGCCGAGCACGTACAGCGGCGTGAACGCAACCCAGAAGCCGATCTGCCAGAACCAGAACGCGGCCTTGCCGAGCTTCTCGTTCAGCTTGAAGCCGAACGCCTTCGGGAACCAGTAGTTGAAGCCGGCCAGATAGCCGAACAGCACGCCACCGATAATTACGTTATGGAAGTGAGCGATCAGGAACAGGCTGTTGTGCAGCATGAAGTCCGCGCCCGGAATCGCCATCATCACGCCGGTCATACCGCCGATCGTGAAAGTGATGATGAAGCCGATCGTCCACAAAACCGGCGTCGTGAATTGCAGACGGCCCTTGTAGATCGTGAACAGCCAGTTGAACACTTTGACGCCAGTCGGGATCGAGATGATCATCGTCGCGATACCGAAGAACGCATTGACGTCCGCGCCGGAACCCATCGTGAAGAAGTGGTGCAACCACACGAGGAACGACAGCACCATGATCGCGCAGGTCGCCCACACCATCGTCTTGTAGCCGAACAGCGGCTTTTTAGTGAAGGTCGCGACGACTTCCGAGAAGATACCGAACGCCGGCAGGATCAGGATGTACACCTCGGGGTGACCCCATGCCCAGATCAGGTTCAGGTACAGCATCGCGTTGCCGCCGGCATCGTTCGTGAAGAAGTGCATGCCGAGGTAACGGTCCAGACCGAGCAGCGCGAGCGTGACGGTCAGGATCGGGAACGACGCCATGATCAGCACGTTGGTGCACAGCGCGGTCCACGTGAACACCGGCATCTTCATGAACGACATGCCCGGCGCGCGCATCTTCACGATGGTCACGAAGAAGTTCACCCCGGTCAGCAACGTGCCGATACCGGAGAGCTGCAAGCTCCACAGGTAGTAGTCGACGCCGACGCCGGGGCTGAACTGCAATTCGGACAGCGGCGGATAAGCGAGCCAGCCCGTCTGCGCGAATTCACCGATCACCAGCGAGATATTGATCAGGATCGCGCTGATTGCCGTCATCCAGAAGCTCAGCGAGTTGATGAACGGGAACGCGACGTCGCGTGCGCCGATCTGCAGGGGCACGATGAGGTTCATCAGACCGACCATGAACGCCATCGCCATGAAGAAGATCATGATGACGCCGTGCGCGGTGAAGATCTGGTCGTAGTGATGCGGCGGCAAAAAGCCCGGGGCCAGGTACGACAGCGCCAGTTGCATACGCATCATGATCGCGTCGGCGAAGCCGCGCAGCAGCATGATGAAGGCAATGACGATATACATGACACCGATCTTCTTGTGGTCGACCGAGGTCAACCATTCGGCCCACAAGTAGCGCCATTTGCCGAAATACGTGATTGCGCCGAGCACGGCCAGCGCAGCGAGAATCATCCCCGCGCCCGCCGTAACGATGATTGGCTCGTGATACGGGATCGCATCGAGCGTTAGTTTTCCGAACATGCGTTACCCCTTAGGCGCACAGTTAGCGTCCTTGTTGTCGAGGACGTTGCCGTTGTTGTAGCGGGCGATGATGTTGTTGAACAGCTTCGGATCGACCGTCGAAAAGTACCGCACCGGGTCCTTTTCGCTCGGCTCGGACACCGCGTGATAGCGGTCCATGTCGAGACGATCCGACGAAGCGCGAACCTTGGCGACCCACGCGTTGAAGTCTTCAGGAGAGCTGGCGAGCGTGCGGAACTTCATGTCCGAGAAGCCCTTGCCGCTGAAGTTTGCCGAGGTGCCCGCGTAGTCGCCGGCGTGATCGGCGATCAGGTGCAGGCGCGTCTGCATGCCCGCCATCGCGTAGATCTGGCCGCCCAGCTGCGGGATGAAGAACGAGTTCATCACCGTGTCCGACGTGATCCGGAAGTTCACCGGCGTGCCGACCGGGATCGCGAGCTGGTTCACCGACGCGATGCCGAGGTCCGGATAGATGAAGAGCCACTTCCAATCGAGCGCGACGACTTCGACGTTGATCGGCTTGACCTGCGATTCGAGCGGGCGATACGGATCGAGCTCATGCGTCGTCCGCCACGTCAACACTGCGAGGAACAGAATGATCAAAGTCGGAATCGTCCAGACGACGACTTCAACCGCGGTGGAATGCGTCCACCCTGGCTGGTAGTCGGCGTTCCTGTTCGATGCGCGGTAACGCCACGCGAAAAACAGTGTCATCAGAATCACCGGCACCACGACGATCAGCATGGCCCACACCGAAGTCGCGATCAGATCACGCTCCGCGAGTCCCACACTCCCCTTCGGATTCAGAATATCGAGGTTGCTGCAACCCGAAAGCAGCAACATGAGGCTGGCGGAAATGAAACTTGCCGGCCTTCTCAGCGTCCGTCCTTTCATATCCACTGCCTCGTTTTTTTGACTTCAACGAACGTCATTCGACGGCTCTCCATTAATAAGCGCTCGCATAATAGGGGGGCATCGGATGCTAATAAACACTCGATTTAGCAACGAACTATTGCGTCGCGACGCAGTGCGACACGTTGCCGCATTTCCCCGCGCCCCTATTCACCAGCGTCGTTTGCGACGCTTCGAAACGAAGCATCGAAAAGCTGACGCATCGCAAAAGTCCCCTGAAATAAGCGCTAAAAAATCGCTGGACGCGCAGCGGTTTTCGACGTACTGCAACACGCATGCATTCACAAAGGGATTGATAACGACGCGCAAAAGCGCAAGAGCGTCGCCGCATCCTGACGCGCGGATGCGACAACGACTCTTGCGCTCTGTTCATTTAACCCGGAGTCTGCGTAGCGACGGGAACCGGTCCGGGCGCCGCTGCCTGCAGATGCTCGCCGCCCTCCGTCGGCACGGAGTCCGAAGGCAGCGCCGAGCGTTCCGATTGCGCGAGCAGCGTGGCGACCGACGGATCGATCGCATCGGTAAACGGCTTCGGGTCGAGACCGATCGCGAGCACTAGCAGCGCCAACGCACCGAGCAGCGCGAACTCGCGCTTGCCGAGGTCCTTCAGCTTCGCGACGCGCGCGTTGGCAATCGCACCGAAGATCACGCGCTTGTACATCCACAGCGTGTAGGCCGCGCTCAGAATCAGGGTGGTCGCGGCGATCGCACCGATCCAGAAGTTGAAGCGGATCGCGCCCATCAGCACCATGAATTCGCCAACGAAACCCGACGTGCCCGGCAGACCGATGTTGGCCATCGAGAACAGCATCACGAAAGCCGCAAAGCGCGGCATCGTGTTGGCGACGCCGCCGTATTCGGCGATCGACGCGGATTTCGTGCGGTCGTAGAGCATGCCGGTGCACAACAGCATCGCGCCGGACACCACGCCGTACGAGATCATCTGCACGATTGCGCCGGACTGGCCGAAGCGGTTGAAAACGAACAGACCGAGCGTGACGAGGCCCATATGCGCGACCGTCGAATACGCGAGCAGGCGGCGCATGTCGGTCTGCACGAGTGCGAGCAGGCTCGAATAGATCACCGCGACGAGCGACAGCGTGATCATCATCGGCGCGAAGAAATGGCTCGCTTGCGGCGCGATCGGCAGCGCGAAACGCAGCAGACCGTAACCGCCGATCTTCAGCATGCCGATCATCACCGCGGCGCCCGTCGGGCCGTCGAGGTGCACGTCGGGCAGCCACGTGTGCAGCGGCCACATCGGCACCTTCACGCCGAACGCGGCAAGGAAGCCGAGGAAGATCAGCGCCTGCGGCACCATGTCGAGGTGCGCTTCGCGCCACACGGCGAGGTCGAAGCTGTGCGTCAGGCTATACAGATAGAGCAGCGACATCAGCATCATCAGCGAGCCGAGGAACGACACGAAGAAGAACTTCACCGCCGCGTACGTGCGGTTCTTGTGACCGTAGGTGCCGATCAGCAGATACAGCGGGATCAGCGTCGCCTCGAACGCAATGAAGAACATCATGCCGTCGAGCGACGTGAACACACCCTGCATGAAGCCCGACAGCATCAGGAACGCGCCGAAGTACTGCGCGGTGCGCTGCGTGATCGACTCCCACGATGCGATCACGATGATGATCGTCGTCAGCGCGGTCAGCGCGACGAGCCACAGCGAAATCCCGTCGATTCCCACATGCCATGCGATATCGAACGTCGGCGACCAGCGGACGTTCTCGACGAACTGCATCGAGGTCACGTCGTTACGGAAACTCGTCACGAGCGGGATCACCGGCAAGAAACCCGCCACCGCGCCGATCAGCGCGAGCCAGCGTGTGCGATTACGCGCCGCGTCCGACCCGGCGCGCAGAACCACGAACCCGGCGACGATGGGGATCCAGATGAGAAGACTTAGGAGAGGCAATGGCATGTGCTCTGTCAAAACTTGAAGTACAAAACGCCGCGTCAACGCCCCCTGAAACAAGCAGACATTGAAATGGAAATGTAAGTTGGAGTTCGCTGAAATTGACGCGTGGAGCGGTTTCCCGCTACACGTTTACCCGCAGCCGACTGACCAAGGGTGGGAGATTACCAAGATAAGAATAATTTTGCATCGCAACAGCCGCGAAATCCGCGCCACAATACATTGTTGCGACGTGGACGCTTGCAAAATGGATCGAAATGTGCACTTGCACATTGTTACAAATGCGTCGTTAGGCCTTGGCAGTTTGGCAGCAAAAGCTGGCAATTAGCCGGAGGTTGGCCGCTGTTAGACATTCGCTGTTTATGGGGCTGGTTCGACTGGAACGGATCGTGCTGTCGAATGCTTTTGGACGGCCGCGGACGGGCGGCAACCAAACAAAAATTTGCCTCGTCGGCGATAAAAAAATTTTTGTACGAGCGGTCTAAACCGACCGACGAGGAGGTCGCCAGCGGTGCCGCGCGCCTCGATCAAGGTGCGCTGAAAATGTTCCACTCCAGGCGCACGAATCTTCCGTTTTCCTTACACGGACCAGCGCCGCGCCATGGTAACTGCTGCAGAAACTCGCGCGGCGAGGCACACTCAATTCGCGCAGCGGGCTCCCCTCGCCCGACTCCTTTTCCGGACCTCCTCGCATGGCGCTTCGTGACGACGTCGTACCCGCACTCGAATGCCGCGGCCTCAGCAAGCGGTACGGCACCGGCCGCATCGTGCTCGCGCGGCTCGACTTCACACTCGCTGCGGGCGAGTTCGTCGCGATCATGGGCGACTCGGGCGTCGGCAAGTCGACTTTGCTCAACCTGATCGCCGGGCTCGACCGCGCCGATAGCGGCAGCGTGCTAATCGACGGACGCCCGGTCGAACAACTCGATGACAACGCCGCGACGCGACTGCGGCGCCAGAAGCTCGGATTCGTGTTCCAGGCGTTTCACGTGCTGCCGCATCTGACGCTCGCGCAGAACGTCGCGCTGCCACTGCTGCTCAATGATCTACCGACGGCCGCCGCGCTCGACATGCTCGCGGCGGTCGGCCTCGGCGGACGCGGCGACGACTTTCCGCGCGATCTCTCCGGCGGCGAGTTGCAGCGTGTAGCCATTGCACGCGCACTCGTGCATCGTCCGACGCTGCTTCTCGCCGACGAACCGACCGGCAACCTCGACCCTGCCACCGCGCGCGACGTGCTCGGCCTGTTCCGCGCGCAAAGCAAGGCGACCGGCGCGGCGACGATCATGGTCACGCATTCCGAGGCCGCGGCCGCCGTGGCGGACCGCGTGTTGATCCTCAGCGACGGCGACTTGCATGGCGCGCGCGACAAGGCCGCGAACGTCGCGCACGCCGCGGCCCGCTCGACCCACGATGGCCGTTGACCTTCGTCCACTGCCGCGCGCGCCGGGATATCGTGTTCTCGCGCGCTGGCTGATGGTCGCGGAATGGCGCAGTCATCGCGGACGCGCGATCGTCGCCATCGCGACGATCGCGCTAGGCGTCGCGCTCGGCTACGCGGTGCAATTGATCAACAGCGCCGCCTTCAACGAATTCTCGGCGGCCGCGCGCAGTCTGTCAGGCGAAGCGGATCTGCAGGTGCGCGGCGCGCAGCCTTTCGTCGACGAGTCCCTCTATCCGCGACTCGCCAACGAACCGGGCGTGGTGCTGGCGAGTCCCGTGCTCGCGCTCGACGTCGCGGTGCCGGGCCGCACCGGTGCACTGCCCGTTCTCGGCATCGACGTCTTCAAGGCGAGGTCGATCACACCCGATCTGATCGGCGTGCCCTCGCCTGATCGCCCGTTCGACACGCTCGCCTCCGATGCGATATTTCTGTCGACGGCCGCGCAGCAATGGCTGAACGTCAAGACCGGCGACGACGTCACGCTACGCCGCGGTACGTCGGATCTGCATCTGCGCGTCGCGGGCGGGCTCGTGCGCACGCGGCCGGGTCAGCGGCTCGCGGTGATGGACATCGCCGCCGCGCAATGGCGATTCGGCAAGGTGGGCAAGCTGACGCGCGTTGACGTGCAACTCGCACGCGGCGTCGATCGGCAACGCTTCAAACGCGATCTGCAACAGCAGCTCGGCAGCACATGGGTAGTCGCCGAGACGCGCGACACCGAGAGCCGCACCGATCGCCTGTCGCGTGCTTACCGGATCAACATGAACGTGCTCGCGCTGGTCGCGCTGTTCACGGGCGCGTTCCTCGTGTTTTCGACTCAGGCACTCGGTGTCGTGCGACGCCGATCGCAATTCGCGATGCTGCGCGTGCTCGGGCTCACGCGAGCTCAGCTATTGCGGCAGATCCTGCTTGAAGGCGCGCTGCTCGGGTTGCTCGGCTCGTTGTGTGGACTTGCGCTCGGCTACGCGATGGCCAGCGGTGCGCTGCGCTTCTTCGGCAGCGATCTCGGCGGCGGCTATTTTCCGGGCGTGCAACCGCGAGTCGGCTTCGAGCCGCTCGCGAGCGCGGTGTTTCTCGCGCTCGGGATCGCGGTGTCGGTGTTGGGCAGCGTCGCGCCCGCCATCGACGCGGCGCGCGCACGGCCTGCCCCGGCACTCAAGGCCGGTGCCGAGGAAAGCGCATTGGCGCGGCTCGCCACGCCGTGGCCGGCGTTCGGCTGTTTGCTGGCGGCCGCCGCGCTGACGCGCGTGCCGCCGTGGTTCGATGCGCCGATCGCCGGTTATCTGGCGGTCGCGTTGCTGCTCGTCGGCGGCATTGCGCTGATGCCGCGCGTGACCGCGCTGATATTCGGCGCGGCAGGCCGCGCGCGCGGCACGCGACGCCGCGCGGGCGCGACGGGCACGCTCGCGATTGCGCGTCTCGCGAATGCGCCGGGGCAGGCGTCGATCGCGATGGGCGGCGTGCTGTCGAGCTTCGCGCTGATCGTCGCGATGGCGATCATGGTGGCCAGCTTCCGCGTGTCTGTCGACGACTGGATCACGCATCTGCTGTCCGCCGATCTGTATGTGCGCGTGGCGTCGGGCGGCAATAGCGGCGACAGTGGCGGCTTGCGGCCCGACGAACAGACGCGCATCGCGAGGGTGCCCGGCATCGGCAACGCCGCGTTCGCGCGCATCACACATCTGACGCTCGATCCCGCGCGCCCGGACGTCGCGCTGCTCGCCCGCGAAATCGACGCGACCGATCCGGGCGCGACTCTGCAGATGACCGGCGCGGTGCTGCCGCCGTCCGCGCTTCGGGCCGGCGACATACCTATTTGGGTCTCCGAAGCAATGATCGACCTGTATGGGTATGAGTTAGGTCAACGCGTGCGGTTGTCGCTCGGCGAGCATGGCCAGACGTTCGTCGTAGCCGGCGTCTGGCGCGACTACGCGCGGCAGAGCGGCGCGATCCAGATACGGCTTGCCGATTATCGGCGGCTGACCGGCGACTCCACCGCGACCGATGTCGCCGTGACCGTCGAGCCGGGCGTGACTGTCGAACGCGTCGTCGCAAGTTTGAAGGCGTTGCCGTTCGGCGCTTCGCTCGAGGTGTCGCAACCGGGCGAGATCCGTGCGCGCACGCTGGTGATCTTCGATCGCAGTTTCGCGGTCACGTATCTGCTCGAGGCGGTGGCGATCGTGATCGGATTGTTCGGCGTCGCAGCGACGTTTTCCGCGCAGACGCTCGCGCGCGCCCGTGAGTTCGGGATGTTGCGCCACGTCGGGGTGACGCGCGCGCAGATTCTCGCGATCCTCGCTTCGGAGGGCGGTCTGCTCACCGCATGCGGCATTGCGCTCGGTTTCGCGCTTGGTTTCGCGATCAGCCTGATTCTCGTGTTCGTCGTCAATCCGCAGTCGTTTCACTGGAGCATGTCGCTGCATGTACCGTGGTTAGTGCTTGGCACAGTCGCGTTGGTAATGCTGGTGCTGTCGTGTACGACGGCGGTGGTCGCGGGACGCGGCGCGGTGTCGGTGGATGCAGTGCGCGCGGTGAAGGAGGACTGGTGATGCCAGTTGCGCGGCGTGCGTGGAAAATGCGGTTGATCTGGGATAGCGCGGCCATTCGCGAGGTTTGCTCTGCGCTCGATGGCTGCGCGACGTGCATCGCGCGCCGACACGGCGGGTCACCTCCGCGGCGCCTTCAGCTTTTTTTCCGAGGGCTACTTTGGATTGGCATAGCCGCTGTGTCGCCCTCTTTCGCCGCTAGTAGCGACTCCACTGGATCCACCCCGGTCGCCTTCGCGGCAGTCACGCCAGACCATCCGATCTCGTTTCCGCGGGACAGCGGTGCTCATCCGGCTTTCCGCACCGAGTGGTGGTACGCGACAGGCTGGCTCACGACGCCCGACAACCGACCGCTCGGATTCCAGATCACGTTCTTCCGTACGGCGACTGGTCACGATGCCGCCGATCCAAGCGATTTCGCCCCGTCGCAACTGATCATCGCGCACGCTGCGCTGAGCGATCCGGCCATCGGACACCTCGTTCACGATCAACGCATCGCTCGGCAGGGTCTCGGGCTCGCCTACGCGAAGACCGCCAACACCGACGTCAAACTCGACGCCTGGAAAATGATTCGCGCCGCGGACGGCCACTACGACGTCACCGCCGATGCAAGTGGATTCTCGCTACACCTCCAACTCACGCCAACGCAGCCTCCGCTGATTCAGGGCGAGCGCGGTTACTCGCGCAAAGGACCGCGGCCCGAACAGGCGAGCTATTACTACAGCGAACCGCAACTCCGCGTGACGGGCACTGTGGTGCGCCCAGCCGGAGGTGGAAACGACACGACGCGCGATGCAGCAGTGACGGGGACCGCATGGCTCGATCACGAGTGGTCGAGCACGTTGCTCGACGCCAATGCGGTCGGGTGGGATTGGCTCGGCGCCAATTTGACGGACGGCTCGGCGCTAATGGCATTCAAGATCCGCAGCCGCGACGGACATGCAATATGGGCCCACGCGACGCTTCGCAGACCCGATGGTCAGGTAACGAATTTCGACCCCGGTGAAGTCGACTTCACGCCGCGTCGCATGTGGCGCTCGCCGCACACGAATACCTCGTATCCGGTCTCGATGACGGTTAGAGCGGGAACGCTGACATGGCAACTCGATCCGCTGATGGACGATCAGGAACTCGACTCACGACAGTCGACCGGTGCCGTGTATTGGGAAGGCGCGGTACGGGTGAGTCAACAGAATGCGGATGTAGGGCGAGCCTATCTGGAACTGACGGGTTACGCGGATGCGTTGCGGATCGGAAAGTAGTGAAGCGCGCAAAGTCGGCCGCGTAAACGCAGAAACCCCACCGCGGCGGGTGGGGTTTCTGACTGGGGGGGAGCCTGACGATTACCTACTTTCACACGGGCAATCCGCACTATCATCGGCGTGGAGTCGTTTCACGGTCCTGTTCGGGATGGGAAGGGGTGGGGCCGACTCGCTATGGTCATCAGGCATGACGGGTTGCTGCGTCGCAGGGCTGGAGTCAACCGGTTGCGCCACAGCCAATCGGGAAGAAGCGTAAAGGATTCGAGTGTGGGGGGTTGTGTTGTTTCTGGCACAACACTGAATCCCAACCGTGCGTTTCTGTGAGCTCCCGCGGGAGTTCACACCAATCCCCTTCGGGGAGACACACCTGTTATAGGATCAAGCCTTACGGGCAATTAGTATCAGTTAGCTCAGTACATTACTGTACGTGCACACCTGACCTATCAACGTCCTGGTCTTGAACGACCCTTCAAGGGGCTCGAAGCCCCGGGGATATCTCATCTTAAGGCGAGTTTCCCGCTTAGATGCTTTCAGCGGTTATCTCTTCCGAACATAGCTACCCGGCGATGCCACTGGCGTGACAACCGGTACACCAGAGGTTCGTCCACTCCGGTCCTCTCGTACTAGGAGCAGCCCCCTTCAAATATCCAGCGCCCACGGCAGATAGGGACCAAACTGTCTCACGACGTTTTAAACCCAGCTCACGTACCTCTTTAAATGGCGAACAGCCATACCCTTGGGACCGGCTACAGCCCCAGGATGAGATGAGCCGACATCGAGGTGCCAAACACCGCCGTCGATATGAACTCTTGGGCGGTATCAGCCTGTTATCCCCAGAGTACCTTTTATCCGTTGAGCGATGGCCCTTCCATACAGAACCACCGGATCACTATGACCTGCTTTCGCACCTGTTCGACTTGTCAGTCTCACAGTCAAGCACGCTTATGCCATTGCACTATCAGCACGATTTCCGACCGTACCTAGCGTACCTTCGTACTCCTCCGTTACACTTTGGGAGGAGACCGCCCCAGTCAAACTGCCTACCATGCACTGTCCCCGACCCGGATCACGGGCCAAGGTTAGAACCTCAAACAGATCAGGGTGGTATTTCAAGGACGGCTCCATTGAGACTGGCGTCCCAACTTCATAGCCTCCCACCTATCCTACACAGACCGGTTCAAAGTCCAATGCAAAGCTGCAGTAAAGGTTCATGGGGTCTTTCCGTCTAGCCGCGGGGAGATTGCATCATCACAAACACTTCAACTTCGCTGAGTCTCGGGAGGAGACAGTGTGGCCATCGTTACGCCATTCGTGCAGGTCGGAACTTACCCGACAAGGAATTTCGCTACCTTAGGACCGTTATAGTTACGGCCGCCGTTTACCGGGACTTCAATCAGGAGCTTGCACCCCATCATTTAATCTTCCGGCACCGGGCAGGCGTCACACCCTATACGTCCACTTTCGTGTTTGCAGAGTGCTGTGTTTTTATTAAACAGTCGCAGCCACCAGTTTATTGCAACCCTTTCACCCTTCTGGCGCAGGCCAGTCAGGCTATGAGGGCGTACCTTATCCCGAAGTTACGGTACCAATTTGCCGAGTTCCTTCTCCCGAGTTCTCTCAAGCGCCTTAGAATACTCATCTCGCCCACCTGTGTCGGTTTGCGGTACGGTCACTGTGAAACTGAAGCTTAGAGGCTTTTCCTGGAACCCCTTCCAGTTGCTTCGCCACCGAAGTGGCTCGCCTCGCACCCTTGAATCCCGCGCCCGGATTTGCCAAAGCGCCTTCTCCAATGCAAGGACCGGGACTTCCAACACCCGGACAACCTTCCGCGATCCGTCCCCCCATCGCATTTCACAATGGTGCAGAAATATTAATCTGCTTCCCATCAGCTACGCATTTCTGCCTCGCCTTAGGGGCCGACTCACCCTACGCCGATGAACGTTGCGTAGGAAACCTTGGGCTTACGGCGAGGGGGCCTTTCACCCCCTTTATCGCTACTCATGTCAGCATTCGCACTTCCGATACCTCCAGCACACTTTCCAGTGCACCTTCGCAGGCTTACGGAACGCTCTCCTACCATGCACATTACTGTGCATCCGCAGCTTCGGTATATGGCTTAGCCCCGTTACATCTTCCGCGCAGGACGACTCGATCAGTGAGCTATTACGCTTTCTTTAAAGGGTGGCTGCTTCTAAGCCAACCTCCTGACTGTTTTAGCCTTCCCACTTCGTTTCCCACTTAGCCATATTTGGGGACCTTAGCTGGCGGTCTGGGTTGTTTCCCTCTTGACACCGGACGTTAGCACCCGATGTCTGTCTCCCGTGATTGCACTCTTCGGTATTCGGAGTTTGCTATGGCGTAGTAATCCGCAATGGACCCCACAACCATGACAGTGCTCTACCCCCGAAGGTGAGACACGAGGCACTACCTAAATAGTTTTCGGAGAGAACCAGCTATTTCCAGGTTTGTTTAGCCTTTCACCCCTATCCACAGCTCATCCCCTAACTTTTCAACGTTAGTGGGTTCGGTCCTCCAGCACGTGTTACCGTGCCTTCAACCTGGCCATGGATAGATCACCTGGTTTCGGGTCTACACCCAGCGACTGGACGCCCTGTTCGGACTCGCTTTCGCTACGCCTGCCCTAATCGGTTAAGCTCGCCACTGAATGTAAGTCGCTGACCCATTATACAAAAGGTACGCCGTCACCCCTTCGCAGAGGCTCCGACTGTTTGTATGCATGCGGTTTCAGGATCTGTTTCACTCCCCTCCCGGGGTTCTTTTCGCCTTTCCCTCACGGTACTGGTTCACTATCGGTCGATCACGAGTATTTAGCCTTGGAGGATGGTCCCCCCATCTTCAGACAGGATTTCACGTGTCCCGCCCTACTTCTCGTACACCCAGTTCTTCCATGCTGTTTTCGTCTACAGGGCTATCACCTGCTATGGCCGCACTTTCCAGAGCGTTCGACTAACAATACGGATAACGTGTACCGGCTGATCCCATTTCGCTCGCCACTACTCTGGGAATCTCGGTTGATTTCTTTTCCTGCGGTTACTTAGATGTTTCAGTTCACCGCGTTCGCCTCACGCAGCCTATGGATTCAGCTACGGATACTCCATTAGGAGTGGGTTTCCCCATTCGGACATCTCCGGATCAATGCTCGTTTGCCAGCTCCCCGGAGCTTTTCGCAGGCTACCGCGTCCTTCATCGCCTGTGATCGCCAAGGCATCCACCACATGCACTTGTTCGCTTGACCCTATAACGGGTGTGTCTCTGTGTCGACCCACGTTAGCGCTTTAGCGCTTACGTGGGTCCCATCCCCGGAGGGGATAGACGCACTCGCTACAGGTTGAGTATTCGTGTTGCGCCGTATTCCAAAGCGATCTCTCGATCACCTTTAAAATACATCGATACAATCACAACCCTGATTCACCTACTCACACACCCATCTCCAGGTACGCTTTCGTGAATCTCTTTACTACTTCTTCCTGATTGTTAAAGAACGGCAGCCGGTATGAAGCCTGTGCCTCATACCGCTCTGACTGGCTCAATCGCCAATGCGCAACGCTCTGCCTTCATGCAGAACCCTGCGCATTGAGGATTGGTGGAGGATGACGGGATCGAACCGACGACCCCCTGCTTGCAAAGCAGGTGCTCTCCCAGCTGAGCTAATCCCCCAGTCCCACAGATAGTCCAGCGGCCCCAGCCCTTCAGCTCACCAGACAAGACACTGGTGGGTCTGGATGGATTCGAACCATCGACCCCCGCCTTATCAAGACGGTGCTCTAACCGGCTGAGCTACAGACCCTGAGCCTGTCTGCGTTGCTTCTAACCACAGCCGATAAGCGTGAGCACTTGAGTGCAATGAATGCACAGCTCTGGAAAGGAGGTGATCCAGCCGCACCTTCCGATACGGCTACCTTGTTACGACTTCACCCCAGTCATGAATCCTACCGTGGTGACCGTCCTCCTTGCGGTTAGACTAGCCACTTCTGGTAAAACCCACTCCCATGGTGTGACGGGCGGTGTGTACAAGACCCGGGAACGTATTCACCGCGGCATGCTGATCCGCGATTACTAGCGATTCCAGCTTCACGCACCCGAGTTGCAGAGTGCGATCCGGACTACGATCGGTTTTCTGGGATTGGCTCCACCTCGCGGCTTGGCAACCCTCTGTTCCGACCATTGTATGACGTGTGAAGCCCTACCCATAAGGGCCATGAGGACTTGACGTCATCCCCACCTTCCTCCGGTTTGTCACCGGCAGTCTCCCTGGAGTGCTCTTGCGTAGCAACTAGGGACAAGGGTTGCGCTCGTTGCGGGACTTAACCCAACATCTCACGACACGAGCTGACGACAGCCATGCAGCACCTGTGTTATGGCTCCCTTTCGGGCACTCCCGCCTCTCGGCAGGATTCCATACATGTCAAGGGTAGGTAAGGTTTTTCGCGTTGCATCGAATTAATCCACATCATCCACCGCTTGTGCGGGTCCCCGTCAATTCCTTTGAGTTTTAATCTTGCGACCGTACTCCCCAGGCGGTCAACTTCACGCGTTAGCTACGTTACCAAGCCAATGAAGGCCCGACAACCAGTTGACATCGTTTAGGGCGTGGACTACCAGGGTATCTAATCCTGTTTGCTCCCCACGCTTTCGTGCATGAGCGTCAGTATTGGCCCAGGGGGCTGCCTTCGCCATCGGTGTTCCTCCACATCTCTACGCATTTCACTGCTACACGTGGAATTCCACCCCCCTCTGCCATACTCCAGCGCTGCAGTCACCAATGCAGTTCCCAGGTTAAGCCCGGGGATTTCACATCGGTCTTACAGCACCGCCTGCGCACGCTTTACGCCCAGTAATTCCGATTAACGCTCGCACCCTACGTATTACCGCGGCTGCTGGCACGTAGTTAGCCGGTGCTTATTCTTCCGGTACCGTCATCCCTCACGGATATTAGCCACGAGGTTTTCTTTCCGGACAAAAGTGCTTTACAACCCGAAGGCCTTCTTCACACACGCGGCATTGCTGGATCAGGCTTGCGCCCATTGTCCAAAATTCCCCACTGCTGCCTCCCGTAGGAGTCTGGGCCGTGTCTCAGTCCCAGTGTGGCTGGTCGTCCTCTCAGACCAGCTACAGATCGTCGGCTTGGTAGGCCTTTACCCCACCAACTACCTAATCTGCCATCGGCCGCCCCTTGAGCGCGAGGTCCCGAAAGATCCCCCGCTTTCCTCTCCCGAGCGTATGCGGTATTAATCCGGCTTTCGCCGGGCTATCCCCCACTCCAGGACACGTTCCGATGTATTACTCACCCGTTCGCCACTCGCCACCAGACCGGAGTCCGTGCTGCCGTTCGACTTGCATGTGTAAGGCATGCCGCCAGCGTTCAATCTGAGCCAGGATCAAACTCTTCAGTTCAAACCTGTTACTGTGTTCGGGTTCTCTCGAACCCGGTCGCTCACTCAACGTACTGACGATGATTGATCCGTCTTTCGACAGACAAACCTTCCTCTAATACTGTGTGAGGCTTCTGATACTTCTGCCTGACAGCAGACTCCGGAGAATCCGCCGCCGCATCCCGCATCAAGTGCCCACACTTATCGACTGTTAGTTTTTAAAGATCGGTCCGCCAAACCCGCCGCGCCTGAACCACCACTACCCGGCACCGCTTCGTTTGCGTCGCTGCGTCTGCAGCAGAGAAACGAGATTATGGAGAGCGGTCAACAACACGTCAATACCCTTCTGCGAATTTCTTTTGGGAACAAAGACTGCCATCTCCATCGCATTGCCGCCAGCCCTCAAAAGAGTCAACTCTGGCCAGACCAAGAAATCAGCGAAAATAGTTAGTCATCCGATTCAACCTGCCGAAGTCCTGATACCGACAAAACAAAGTAGTCCGAGCACGGCTCGAACTCACCACGGCTCCCCAAATTAAAGTTCTACCCTTCCCCGCCGTCAATCAGATCATCCCGCCACTTAAATTAGCTGCCGACTATGGACAATCTCGTCGACGCACACGTCGAGGACACCCAGCCCGCCGCGGCATCCCCGATGCTCGAGCCTGATACGGTGCCGGTAGGCACGCCGCTCCCATGGCCGATCGTCGATGCCGACGGCACGCTGCTCTTCGCAAGCGCGACGACGCTCGCGACCACCGACGAGCGCGCCTTTCTGTTTCAACACTTCCGCCCGCAACGCGGCGACCTGTTCGACCTCGGCGCACAACAACCGCCGGCGCCAACCGCCCAGCCTGACCACGCCGGTGAGTTGACGCTGAAGGACATGCACCTCGAGATCGGCACATTGATCGGCATGCGTTCGCAACCCGGCAGCGGCGCGCCGATGCAACCTTGCGGCATCATCGGTTTCGCGCCGAATCATGCGCTGTTCGTCACGCCGCCGATGCTGCAGGGCCAACCGCTGCCGCTCACGCCCGGCGAGAACGTCGAGGTCGTCGCGATCGCGAGTCAGGCCGTGTTCCGTTTCGTCTGCACGGTCGAAGCGGTCTGCCGCGTGCCGTTCGACTATGCCGTGTTGTCGAGGCCCGGTATGGTCCGCCGGCTCCGTGAGCGCAAATCGATCCGCGTCCATGCGCACCTGCCCGTGCGGTTTGGCATCGGTGGGAGCGGTGACACTTACGAAGGCCTTGGACTCGCCAAGGGCATCAGCGCGCTCGGCATGTCGTTGAGTGCGTCATGGACACTGGGCGAAGTCGGCGAGCGGCTGCGCATCGCGTTCCGGCTGAAGTCGGCCGAATACGATTCACAGATCGAGACGACGGCGGTGATCCGCAACGTTCAGAAGGGCAAAGCGCCTGGCGAGCCGTCCATGCATGGGCTCGAACTGGATCAACTCGATTCCGTTCAACAGATGGCGATGAAGGTGTTCGTGTTCGATCGTCAGGAGGATGTGCAGCACTGGTCCAACGGACTGAAATAAGCGGTACGGCCACAAAAGCAACGCGCGTGCGGACACAGCAGCGTCGACCTCGCTGCGCACACATCGATCAGCCGAGCAACTCTTCCGGCGTCAACCGCCGCGCTCCCCAGGCATTGGCGAGCACCTCGCAACGACCGAGCCGTATCGCACCACGCTCGAAATCGACGAACACGACTTCATCGACGTCGGCCGGCCGCGCGGGTTCGTCGCTCGTGCGGCCGTCGGTCAGAATCCATAACCAGCGCTGCTGGGCCGGCCGTCGCCGCGCGCAGCGTTCGAGCAGTTGCGCGGCGCTGCGCACGCCCGACGCGAGCGGGGAACCGCCGCCTCCGCCCACGGGCGCGAGCCATCGCTCGTTCCACCAGCGCGGCACGGCGGGGCCGAAGCGCACATCCGCTCCCGTACCGCCGAAGCAGATCAGCGCAGCCTCAGCGCGCATCGCACTCGCACGGTCGAACAAGGCAGTCAGTAGACCCTTCGCCAACGCGAGGCGTTGGCCCGCCAGCATCGACCCGGAGCAATCGAGCACGAAACAATGCAGCACACCGCCACGCGGCACTTCCCGTACGAAGCGCAGATACTCACGACGCAGCGTGTGCTCGCGCATCGCGGCGAGCGTCGGTGGCCATGCAATGCGCCTGCCCGGTTCGCCGCGCGACGTGTCGCGCGAATCCGCCCCCACGCCTTGTCGCCATCGAAAACCGCTGCGCGAGTCAGCGGCGGCGCCTTTCCGATGGCTCAGCGTTTTTTTGCGTCGAGCGCAATGACGCCTTTGACAGGCAAAGCCGCCGCCGGCTCGGGCGGCAGGTAGCCCCAGTCGGAGTCGGTGGAAGGTGTCGTGGATGCAGCCGTATCGCCAGACGCACCCTCAGCGACGTCCCGTGCCGGCGCCTCGCTTTCTGGCCGGCGCTGATTCGCATGTTGCGAATCATGCTGACGCCGCCGATGAAGCAGCACCGGATCGGCAACGCGCTCCACATGCCGCACCGTCACCGCGCCTGCCCGTTCGAATGCGGCCAGCGCGCGCGCCGCGCGCAGCATCACGAGGTCGGCGCGCAAACCGTCGACGGCCGCGTCGATGCATAGCGCGCTCACGCGCGCATGGACGGCGTCATCGAACGACAGCAGCGGCAGCGCCGCGCGCGCCGAGCGAATTCGCTGCACGTATGAAGCCTGCTGCTCCGCGTAGACGGTACGAAACCCAGCGGGATCGAGATCGAACGCGAACCGCGCTTTGACGATCGCCTGCCGCACCTGCGGCTCGAACGCGTTCTGCAACTCCACCATCAGACCGAAGCGGTCGATCAATTGCGGCCGCAACTCGCCCTCTTCGGGATTCATCGTGCCGATCAGCACGAAGCTCGCGTCATGACTATGCGACACGCCATCGCGTTCGACGGTATTCACGCCGCTCGCCGCCGCATCGAGCAACGCATCGACGAGCGCATCGGGCAGCAGATTGACTTCGTCGACGTACAGCACGCCGCGATGCGCCTTCGCGAGCAGCCCCGGCGAGAAGCGCACCGAGCCGTCACGCAGCACGCTTTCGATATCGAGCGTGCCGATCAGACGATCTTCGCTCGCGCCAAGCGGCAGATTCACGAGCTCTCCCTCCGGCAGCAGTTCCGCAAGCGCGCGCGCGGCAGTCGACTTCGCGGTGCCACGCGGTCCGCTGATCAATACGCCGCCCAAGCCCGGATCGATCGCCGCGAGCACCAGCGCCTGCTGCAACGAGGCCTGGCCGATCAGCGCCGCAAACGGAAAAAAGGGGCGCGCCGCCGTACCCGATACACAGGCGGAGCTACCTGCGTCGCCCGTTCCTCGCATCGCTCCATTCATGTTTGTCTTCCTTCGATCTGCTGTTCGCTCGCAAGCAGATGCGTTTCCACCTGCGCGCGATAGTCACCCGGCTGCTGCCACAGCCCCCGCTGCATCGCCTCGAGCAAACGCTCGCAGATCGAATGCAGCGCATGCGGATTGTGCCGTTGCATGAACGCGCGCGTATCGGCGTCATTCAGATAAGCATCGGCGACGAGCGCGTATTGATGATCCGCGATCACGCGCGCGGTCGCGTCGTAGCCATACAGATAATCGACGGTCGCGGCGATCTCGGCCGCGCCCTTGTAGCCGTGGCGCTTCACGCCGTCGAGCCATTTCGGATTGACCACGCGCGAGCGGATCACGCGCGCGATCTCCTCCTGCAACGTCCGCACGCGCGGCGCGGCCGGATTGCTGTGATCCGCGTGATAGACCCGCGGCTGCTGACCTGCCAGATGCCGCACCGCCGCGACCATGCCGCCCTGAAACTGGTAGTAGTCGTTCGAATCGAGCACGTCGTGCTCGCGGTTGTCCTGGTTCTGCAGCACGAGGTCCATCACTGCGAGGCGCGTGCCAAACGCTTGATGCGCCTCCTCGCCCGCGCTCTTCTGCGCGTACGCATATCCGCCCCATGCCTGATACGCGTTCGCGAGATCGGCGTCGGTCTGCCATTGGCGCGAGTCGATCATCTGCTGCAGACCCGCGCCGTACGTGCCCGGCCGCGCGCTGAACACGCGCCAGCCGGCGCGCTTGCGCGCTTCGACCGGGTCCATGCCGCGCGCGATCAACGCATCGCGTTCGCGCTGCACGCGCGCGCGAATCGGATTCAGCTCCGCGGGCTCGTCGAGTTCGGCAACCGCTTGCACGGCCGCATCGAACAGATGCATCACGTTCGCGAACGCATCGCGAAAAAAACCGGATACGCGCAACGTGACGTCGATACGCGGCCGATCGAACGCGTCGATCGGCATGATCTCGAAGTCCGTCACACGGTGGCTGCCCGGCGCCCATTTCGGCCGCACGCCGAGCAGCGCGAGCGCCTGCGCGATATCGTCGCCGCCGGTGCGCATCGTCGCGGTGCCCCAGACCGACAGGCCGATCGCGCGGGGGATAATCGCCGTGCTCCTGCAGATGCCGCTCGATCAGTTGCTGCGCCGATTTCAGGCCGAGTGCCCACGCGGCTTGCGTCGGCACCGCGCGCGTGTCGACCGAATAGAAGTTGCGGCCGGTTGGCAGCACGTCGGGCCGACCGCGCGACGGCGAACCGCTCGGACCTGGCGGCACGAAACGTCCTTCGAGGCCGCGCTTTAGCTGCGTCATTTCCTGCGGGCCGCAGGCGTCGAGACGCGGCAGCACGTCGTCGCGCAGGCGTGCGATCACCTGTGCCGCTTGCGGCAGATTTTCGTCAGCTACGGGGACGGCCTGCGAACGATCCGCATCATCGCAATCGACATTGCAGACACCGCGCAACAGCTCGCCCGCGAGCAATTCCAACCGCTCGCGCGTATCGCCGTAATGTCGCCACGGCGCATCGCTGACCCGCTGCAATACCTCGGGTTGCGGACCGTCCCATGCGGCGGCCCAATCCACCGTCAACGGGTCGAACCGATGATCGATGCGCAGATCGCGCGCCAGCGCGTCGACGAGCCCCGCCTTGCCGGCCCGCCCATCGCCGACCGGAAAGCGCCCGAGCGCGAGCAGCGTGTCGCGCCGCTGCACGCCGCGCGGCGACTGCCCGAACGTATGCAGGCCATCGCGAATCTGCGCTTCCTTCAGCTCGCACAGCCACGCATCGACGCGGGTGAGCAGCGCGTCTTCATCGTCCTGTCGGTTCGGCGCCGCGAGACTCAGCTCTTCGTGCAGCCGATGCTCGACGATCGTCGTCAGAATCGTGCGACGCAAGAGCTTCGCGCGACGCGAATCGACCATCAATGCTTCGTAGTATTCGTCGACCTGGCGTTCGAGGTCCTGCAGCGGCCCATAGTTTTCGGCGCGTGTAAGCGGTGGCATCAGATGATCGATGATCACCGCCTGCGCGCGCCGCTTCGCCTGGCTGCCCTCGCCCGGATCGTTGACGATGAACGGATACAGATGCGGCATCGGTCCGAGAATCAGATCGGGCCAGCACGCGTCGCTCAAGGCGACGCTTTTGCCCGGCAGCCATTCCAGGTTGCCGTGCTTGCCGACGTGCACGACCGCGTCGATGCCGAACTGATGGCGCAGCCAGAAATAGAACGCGAGGTATGCGTGCGGCGGTACGAGCTCCGCATCGTGATAGCTCGCGTAGTCGCCGTGCTCGCGCGAACGCGCAGGCTGAATGCCGACGAACACCTGGCCGCAGCGCCAGCCGGCGATCATGAAGCGGCCGCGCCGCAGCGTGGGGTCCTGCTCGGGCTTGCCCCAGCGAGCGTTCAACGCGTCGCGCACGCTCGCCGGCAACGCGTTGAAATGCGCGAGATAGTCGTCGAGTGCGAGGCTTTGCAGGGCCGGACGCAGATCGCGTACGACCGGATCGTTGGTCACGCCTTCGGTCAGCCTGTTCAACAACGCGTCGCCGTTTTCGGGTAGTTCGCCGACACGATAAGCTTCATCGCGCAGCATCGACAGAATGCCGACCACCGACGCCGGCGTATCGAGCCCGACGCCATTGCCGATGCGCCCTTCGCTCATCGGATAGTTGGCGAGAATCAACGCGACTTTCTTGTCGGCGTTATCGAGCGAACGCAAACGGCACCAGCGCCGGCTCAGCTCGGCGAGAAAGCCCACCCGTTCGAGGTCGGGCTGATAGCGGACCACGTCGACCTGCGTATGCGCACAGCGATACGCGAGCCCCTTGAAGCTGATCGCGCGCGTGATGATGCGCCCGTCCACTTCGGGCAGCGCGATATGCATCGCGATGTCGCGCGAATTGAGGCCGTGGTTGTCCTTCAGCCAGTCTTCGCGATTGCCGCCGCTCAGGATCACCTGGAACACCGGCGCGTCGCCGGCGAGCGCGAGCGGTTCCGGGTCGTCGATCGCGGAAGCGGCGAACGCGGTCGTGTTCAGCACGAGCGCGACACCATGTTGCGCGCACAGCGACTGCACGACATCGCGGCTCACCGCATCCTTCAGCGACGTGATCGCGAGCGGCAGCGGATTGAGCCCTTGCGCTTCGAGCGCGTCGATCAGCGCATCGAACACCGCGGTATTGGCGGCCTGCAGATGCGCCTTGTAGAACAGAATCGCGACGACCGGCGCGTCTTGCCGCCAACGCGCCTGCCAGTCGGCGACGATGGGGGTATCGCGCTCGGGGTGATACAGCGACGCGGCCGGCAACGCGCGCGGCGGATCGGGTTCGCGCCCCCAGTCGAGCGCGCGATACGCGATGCAGCGCAAAAACGCCTCGGCGTTCTGCGGACCGCCCTCGCGCAGATAGCGCCACAGCTGCTGACACAACTCGGCGCTCGCGGTGCTGCGCGCGAGCAGGTTCGGGTCTTCCTGCAGATCGCCGGAAAACATCGCGAGTGTTTGCTGTTTGCGCTGCGCGAGCGCGACCACCTGCTCGATGCCGTACGGCCAATACGTTTCGCCGCCGAGATGATCGACGACGACCACGCGCGCATGCTGCAACACGTCGTCCAGATAGAAATCGACCGAGGCAGGCTGACGCAGATACGTGACGTTCGCGAGCCGCACGCTCGGAAAGCCGTCGCCGAGACGCGGCACCACGCTTGCGAGCAGCGACAGCGTGGTGTCGGCGGAACTGAGCACGACGATCTCGGCGGGCTGCTGATCGATGCGGATCACGCCCTGCGTATCGTCGACGAAGCCGCCCGGCGTCGTGCGCAGCAGATGCATGCTGGTGCGCCCGTTTATGCCGTCGCGTTCGACGTCGCGCCGAGCGCCGCGTCGAACGCCTGTTGCAGCGCGTGTTGGTCGAGGTCTGCGCCGATCAGCACGAAGCGGCTCAACGCGCCGTCGCCATTTTCACCCGCTTGCCAGCGCCGGTCGAAGTAGCTGTCGAAGCGCCGCCCCACGCCCTGGATCACGAGACGCATCGCCGCGCCCTGCAGTGCCGCGAAGCCTTTGACACGGTAAATCGTGTGGGTTTCGACGAGCGCCTGCAAGGCGGCGAGCGCCGTGTCGCGCGACGGTACGGATGCCTGCACGACGACCGAATCGAATTCATCGTGGTGATGATCGGGGTCGTCGGCGGAACCGTGGTGGTCATGACGCAGGTGGATCGTCTCTTCCGACGCCGCTTCGAGGCCCAGCAGCGTATGCAGGTCTAGCCGCCCCTGCTGAGCGCGCACGATCTTCACCTGCGGCGGAATCTCCGCGCGGATCGCGGCTTCGACCTCGTGCTGCCGCGCGTCGTCGATCAGATCGGTCTTGTTCAGAATCACCAGATCGGCCGCCGACAACTGGTCTTCGAACAGCTCGTGTAGCGGCGACTCGTGATCGAGATTCGGATCGGCCTTGCGCTGTGCATCGACGGCGAGCGGGTTATCGGCGAACTGGCCGCTCGCGGCGGCCGGGCCGTCCACCACCGTCACCACCGCGTCGACCGTGAAGCCATTGCGGATCTGCGGCCAGTTGAACGCCTGCACGAGCGGCTTCGGCAAAGCGAGCCCCGACGTTTCGATCAGCACGTGATCGAGTTCATCGCGGCGCTCCGCGAGCTTTTCCATCACCGGGAAAAATTCTTCCTGCACGGTGCAGCACAAACAACCGTTCGCGAGTTCATACAATTGCGCTTCGGTCTCGACGCCGTTTTCATCGCAACCGATGCCGCAGCCCCTGAGGATTTCGCCGTCGATGCCGAGCTCGCCGAACTCGTTGACGATCACCGCAATGCGCTTGCCGCCCGCATGCTGAAGAATGTGCCGCAGCAGCGTGGTTTTGCCGCTGCCGAGAAAGCCCGTGACGATCGTGACGGGGATCTTGCGCAATTGAGTTTGCATCGTGAGGTCCATCCCTTGGCGTTGATCGGTATGCCGGAAAGTCCGCGCGTGGGTCCGCGTCGGCTGGCGAATGGAGCGAATGAAGCACGCGCAGCAGTACCAGCGATCACCAGACACGGGGACGAACGACGGCATTGCCGCGACAACGGAAATACAGAAAGCGGAACTGAGGTCATGAACGCGCCGCCGCATCCCCGCGGCGGTCGTTCTGCTTCTTTGGGCCGGTATCCGGGCTGGCGAAAGCGCCGCTTCCCCTTCCCGGCCGAGTGGTTTCTCGTCCAGTGGTGAAATGTCCACGCGAGCTTGCGCGAGGACATCGAAGCCGGCACTGCGGTGCCCGGCTATCAAGCCGGAACCGCTTTTCGCTTACCGTTGCGGGGACAGCACAGGTTAGCCGCTCCAGAGCAGGTGGCTCCCTGTTTCCCGTTTAACTGCATGCGCACGAGCGCGCACGCGAGCACCCAAAGTGCGTGCGAGTGTAGGCCCGCGGCCTTGCGCAGTCAAGCAACGCAGCGAGCCGGAAAGCGCCGCCGAGGCTTATCCGGCAAGGCGCCATGTGCTATCGTATGCGCGCGTTTGGTGCCCGCACATGCGCTCGCGTGTGCAGTTAAACGGGAAACAGGCAGCGCCTCGCGCGTTCAACCTGTGCTGTTCCCGCAACGGTAAGCGACCTGCGGCGCGCGATTCGATTCGCCTTCGATTCCGCCGTGCTGCGCATGCGTTTTTTGATGCCACTGTCCCGCGAATCCACAAACCGGGACGGGAAGGCGAAGCGCATGAGGCCGCCAGCCCGGATACCGGCCAGACGCGGAGGCGGTGCCGCATTGCATCCGTGCATCACGTGGCGCCGCCGGCCGCCGGAATCCGCGGGGAACGGATGTGAAGGCGTAGCAGCGCGGCATCGCGCGTGCCCGGATTCGCAGTTGCGCATGACCTCTATATTCACCGCCGCGCGCGCTGTCGCACGCCGCTTCTCTTCTTCCATCACCGCATGGCGCGCGCCATGCACGCCGCGATGACGCGCGCCTGGCTGATCGGCGCCGGTCCCGGCGACGTCGAGCTGATCACGCTGAAGGCCACCCGTGCGCTCGCGCAGGCCGATGTCGTGCTCGTCGACGATCTGGTGAATCCCGACGTGCTGCAGTTCGCGCGCACCGGCGCGCAAGTCGTGTACGTCGGCAAACGCGGCGGCCATCCGTCGACGCCGCAAGCCGACATCGTCGCGCAAATGCTCGGGCATCTGCGCGCGGGGCGCAGCGTCGCGCGGCTCAAGGGCGGCGATCCGTTCGTGTTCGGCCGCGGCGGCGAAGAGTTGCAGGCGCTACAGGCCGCGGGTATCGAAGTCGACGTGATCAACGGCATCACGGCCGGCATCGCGGCGCCCGCGGCGCTCGGTATCGCGGTCACGCATCGTGATCACGCGCAGGGCGTCGTGTTCGTCACCGGCCACGGCGCCGGCAGTGGCGAACCGGACTGGGCCGCGCTCGCCGCGACGCGCATGACGCTGGTGATCTACATGGGCATGCGCCGGCTCGGCGAGATCGCCCGCGCATTGCTCGCGGCCGGCATGTCCGCCGACACGCCGTGCGCGGCGATCGAGTCGGCGACGCGGCCTGAGCAGCGTCATGTGCTCGCGCCGCTTCGCGAGTTCGCCGAGGCGGTGGCGCGCGCGGGGCTCGGCTCGCCGGCGATCGTCGTGATCGGCGGTGTGGCGTCGCTCGCACTGGCGCGTGATGCGGCCAAACGCGACGCCGGCGTTGCTCACGAACTGGCAGCGAGCGCGACACGACACGGACTCGGACGCGCGATCAAAACGCTGAGCGTCGGCATCGGTTGCCGCTTGCACAGCGAAGCCGCTGAGATCGAAGCCGCCGTCCGCGCAGCGCTCGGATCGAATGCCTTCGAGCAGATCCGCGCGATCGCGACGATCGACACCAAAGCCAACGAAGCCGGTCTGCTCGAATTCTGCTCACGTCATCAGCTGCCGCTGCAACTGTTCAGCCGCGAGCAGATCGCCGCGGTACCGATCGCGTCGCCGTCGGCGGCGGCACACGCGCAGCTCGGCGTCGACGGTGTGTGCGAGCCGTGTGCGCTGCTGGCGGCAACGGCGCCGGACTCCACCACAACCGCGCAAAACGCGCGCCTAATCGTACGCAAGACCGCGCACGCCGGCATCACGGTGGCGATCGCAGCGGTGAACAATGCTGCCCTTAGCGACGCGCCCCCATCCCATCCCGCCCCTCAAAACCAGGACCCTCGATGAAAACCGATCCGGAATCGCATCAACGCATGACCGAACGCCGCCGCGAAGGCCACGAAAAGAAGCAGGCCGGCGCGACCGTCGAAAAAGGCCTGCTGATCGTCAACACCGGCACCGGCAAGGGCAAGAGCACGGCCGCGTTCGGCATGGCCGTGCGGGTGCTCGGCCACGGCATGCGGCTCGGCGTCGTGCAGTTCATCAAAGGCGCGCTGCATACGTCGGAGCGCGATTTCCTCGGCGCGATCGCGCAATGCGATTTCGTCACGATGGGCGACGGCTACACGTGGAACACCCAGAACCGCGAGGCCGACATGGCGACCGCGCGCAAAGGCTGGAACGAAGCGCGGCGGATGATCGAAAGCGGCGACTACCAGATGGTGATCCTCGACGAGCTGAACACCGTGCTGAAGTACGAATACCTGCCGCTCGACGAAGTGCTCGCGGTGATCAACGCGCGTGCGCCGATGTTGCACGTCGTCGTGACCGGACGCCATGCGCCGGACGCGCTGATCGAAGCCGCCGACCTCGTCACCGAAATGCGCGCGATCAAGCATCCGTATCGCGAGCAAGGTGTGAAGGCGCAGCGCGGCGTGGAGTTCTGAGCGATGTCGGCATCCCCCAACTGGGCTTCGTCCGGGGCGCCCCCCCAGGGGACTTCCTTCGGGGCGTGCCCCGCGCTGTTCATTAGCGCGCCCGCGTCGGGACAAGGCAAAACCACGATCACCGCCGGTCTCGCGCGCTATCACCGGCGGCTCGGACGTCGCGTGCGCGTGTTCAAGACCGGGCCGGATTTTCTCGATCCGATGATCCTCGCGCGCGCGAGCGGCGCGCCGGTGCTGTCGCTCGATCTGTGGATGGTCGGCGAAAGCGCATGCCGCAACCTGCTCGCGCGGGCGGCGCAAGAAGCCGATCTGATCCTGATCGAAGGCGTGATGGGCCTGTTCGACGGCACGCCAAGCAGCGCCGATCTGGCGACCACGTTCGGCGTGCCGGTGCTCGCGGTGATTTCCGCGCAGGCGATGGCGCAGACCTTCGGCGCGGTCGCGTTCGGCCTTGCGCGCTTCAGACCGCAACTGCCGTTCCACGGCGTGCTCGCGAATCGCGTCGGCTCGGCTCGGCACGCGCAGATGTTGCAGGAAGCACTGCCGCCCGAGTTGCGCTGGTGCGGCCACATCGCCGCGAGCGACGAGATCACGCTGCCCGACCGCCACCTCGGCCTACACCAGGCCGATGAAATCGACGATCTCGAAGCGCGCCTCGAACGCGCGGCGGATACGCTCGCGTCGACCGCGCTCGCCGAACTGCCGCGCCCGGTCGATTTCGGCGTGCCCGCGCCCGAAGTGCTGCCGCGTCTGCTCGAAGGCAAGCACATCGCGATCGCGCGCGACGCCGCGTTCTCGTTCATCTATCCGGCCAACGTCGCGCTGCTCGAAGCGCTCGGCGCGCGGCTCAGCTATTTCTCGCCGCTTGCCGACGAAGCGTTGCCCGCCGGCACGCACGCGCTCTATCTGCCGGGCGGCTACCCCGAGTTGCATATGGCGACGCTCGCGGGCAACTCGACCAGCGCGGCATCGATCCGCGCGCACGTCGAGGCGGACAACCCGGTGGTCGCCGAATGCGGCGGCATGCTCTATCTGCTCGACACGCTGACCGACGCGCAAGGCACTAGCACGCCGATGCTGGGCCTGCTGCCCGGTCACGCGACGATGCAAACGCGCTTCACGTCGCTCGGCATGCAGCAGATCGATGGCGTCCACGGCACGCTGACCGGCCACACGTTCCACTACTCGAAGCTCGCGACGCCGCTCGCGCCGCAGCGCTTCGCCACGCGCGCGCACAGCGACACGCCCGGCGAAGCGGTGTTCCGCGTGGGCCCGATTGTGGCAACCTATATGCACGCTTACTGGCCCTCCAACCCGGCTTTCACGGCCGCCCTCTTTCATGGCGAAGCCTTTTGACGACTCCGAGCGCGAAGCGGTCTATCGCGCGATTTACGAACGCCGCGACATGCGCCACTTCGTGCCCGATCCGGTCGATCCGGCGGTGCTGCGGCGTCTGCTCGACGCGGCGCATCACGCGCCGAGCGTCGGCTACATGCAGCCGTGGCGCATCGTGCGCATCACCGACGCGGCGCTGCGCACGGGCTTGCGCGACATCGTCGAGCGCGAACGGCTCGCCACCGCCGACGCGCTCGGCAAGCGCCGCGACGAGTTCATGAAGCTGAAGGTGGAAGGCATGCGCGAATGCGCGGAGCTGCTGGTGATCGCGTTGATGGACGGGCGCGAGCGACACGTCTTCGGCCGCCGCACGCTGCCGGAGATGGATCTCGCGTCGGTCGCGTGCGCGATCCAGAACATGTGGCTCGCCGCGCGCGCGGAAGGACTCGGGCTTGGTTGGGTGTCGCTATTCGATGTCGACGCGGTGCACCAGCTACTGGCGATGCCGGAAGGCGCGCGGCCGGTCGCGATTCTGTGCCTCGGCCACGTCGCTGCCTTCTATAGCGAGCCGATGCTCGAAACGCAGCGCTGGGCGAGCCGTCTGCCGCTCGCCGATTGCGTGTTCGAAAACCGCTGGCCGCAAGACGAGCCGGCGCAGGAATAACTGATACTCGCGGCCCCGGCGACCTGAGGCTGTGTTTTAACGCTGTAGCGGCTCCATCGAGTCGACGTTCGGCACACCGCTCGTCTTGTCGATGCTGAGCTTCACACGCCAGTCGGCCGGCGCATCGAACGGCAGCTTGGCGAGCGCGGTTTTCACGAGCAACGGCAGTGCATGCAGCGGGTCCGCGTCGCGATCCATGAACACCGCGCCGACCTTGTAGCGCTCGGCGCCGCTCGCGTAGTCGAAAAAGCGCAGCGTCAGCGCGTGCTGATACTTGCGCCCAAACAGCAGCGCGCCTGGACCGTCGCTGCCCGCGCCGCAATCGGCGGGCGCGCAATCCTCACCGCCGATGCCGATCGACGCCGGCCGCGTGCTATACGCCATCGACAGCAGATAATGCGCGGGCTTGCCCGCCGTATCGACGAACCCGTGTTTCGCCAACTCGTCGCGCAACAGCTTTTCGACTTGCGGATGATCGGCGCTGTCGTCCTGCGGCTGCGTGCGCGCGAGCGAATAGGTCTGCTCGCCTTGCAGCGCAACGGCGCGGTCGGCGCCGTTAGCGGAGACGGTGTGCACGTCGGCGCTCAGGCCCGCGCAAGCGGTGAGGCTCGCCGCGGCCAGCGCGGCACAGAGGTGAGCGATCTTTGCCATTGTTTGTTTTCTCTCTAGTACATCGAATACATCAAAGGCGCATCAGACGCGCGGTGCGATCGATTCGTCGAGGGGCGCGTCGTCGAGCGCGGGCAGCCAGATCGTGAAGGCCGTCCCCTCGCCGGGCGCGCTGACGACTTCGACGCTGCCACCGTGGCGCGTGACGACGGTTTTGACGAACGCCATGCCGAGTCCCGCGCCGCCCACTTCCGGCCGCTCCGCCTCGTGAAAACGGCGAAAGCGCTCGAACAATCCCGCTTGCTGCTCCTCAGGAATGCCATAGCCCTGGTCGCGGATCGTGCACGACACGCGCGGCGCCTCGCTGCCCGCGCGCTTTGCCGCCGGCTGGCCAGCGAAGCTGCATACGATGCGCGTGTCGGGCGGACTGTACTTGACCGCATTGTTCAGGATATTGACGAGCGCGCGTGTCATCAGCGAGCGGTCGGCGCAGATCCAGGGATCGTCGTCGGCGTCGTCGGCGGATTCCGTATGCAGCGCGATGCGCTTCGCATGCGCCTGCGGCCAGACCTCGTCGCTCGCATCGATGACGAGTTCGGTCAGACTCAGCGGCTCGAGCACATAGGCCTGCGATTCGGCGCGCGCCAGTTGCACGAAGTCGTCGGCAAGCGTGAGCGCGCGTTGCGCGTAGCGTTCGATGCGCTCCAGCACGCTGCGCGCGAGCGCAGGCTCGGTCCGCGCGCGCTCGATCTCGACCAGCGCAATGATCGACGCCTGCGGCGAGCGCATGTCGTGCGACAGCAGCCGCAGCGCGTCTTCGCGCTGACGCTCGGCCGCATGCAGCGCCGACACGTCGACGAGACCGGCGATCCAGCCGGTCGTCTCGCCCTGCGCGTTGGTGCAGGTCGCATAGCGCAGCAGATGGTCGCGCTCGTTCGCGTCGCGCACCTCGACGCCCTGCGCCATCAGCGCCGCGAACTCGCCGCGCGTCGGATCGAGGAGCGCCGGCCAGTGCGCGTGCGCGGACAGACTGCGCTCGTTGTCCGTGGCCGCGCCGGTATCGATCGTCTTCACGAGCGTGAGACCACCGAGCACGCTCTGCATCGGCTGGCCTTCGGGCATCGGCGCGCCTAGCCGAGCGAAATGCGCTTTCGCCGCGTGATTCGCGATCAGCACGACGCCGGCCACGTCGCTGACGAGAATCGGCTCCGGCACGCTATCGAGGCTGCCCCACACGAAGCGCTTCATGTCCTGCACCCGTTGCGCGGCCTGAGCCATCAGCGCCATGTGCTGCGCGAGCACGTCGCCGCCGAATTCGCGGCGGCGCTTCGGCGTCTCGGGCAGCAGATGCGGCTCGTCGGCGAGACGCTGCAGTTCGCCGCGCAGATACGCCATCGTCATTTCGAGGCGTCGCCAGTTCCAGATCGGATAGACGATCACGACGCCGAGGATCGCCGGCACCGGCGAGATCCACAGCCTGCCGCCGTACAGCAGCAGCGCGCTGCCGGTCGCGGCGAGCAGCACCAGCGCGCCGGTCAGCAACAACGAGCGGCGCGGCGACAGCACGAGGAAGCCGGCGAGCAGCGCGGCGAGCGGCCCGAGCGCCGCCGCGAACACGACCCACAGCGCGACCGGCTGGATCTCGCGGCCGCTCAGCAGCGTGTCGAGCACGTTCGCGTGGATGTAGACGCCGGGCAGCGGACCGAGCTCGCCCGATACCGGTGTCGCGAAGCGGTCGTACAGACCCGACGCCGTCACGCCGATCACGACGATGCGCCCGCGCAACTGATCGGCCGGCACCTTGCCGGCGAGCACGTCGGCGAAACTGAGCTTTGGGTAGTTCGCGGCGTTCGGGCCGAACGGAATCAGGAAGCGCTCTTCGCCGCCGTCGTCGCTGCCGCGTGCGGGCTCGTTCGAGGAGCGCGGCGGCAGGCCGCCGCGCAGATGCAGCTTGCCGTGTTCGACCGCGTCGGCGACGAGCACCGTCAGTTGCGGCCAGCGCGAGCGCTCATCGCCCTGGAAGCGCGCGACGCTGCGCACGATGCCGTCGCTGTCCACTTCGAAATTGATGTGACCGAGCCCGGCAGCAGCCTGCGCGAGCGGCGCGACGGGTTCATCGACGGTGCGCTTGCCGCTTGCATCGGGCGGCGTCAGCAGCACGGGCAGATAGGTCGGGCTCAGCGCAATGGCGTGGGCGAGCTGGGCGTCGTCGACATTGGGCTCGGTGAACAGCACGTCGTAGATCACCGCGGCAGGTTTGGCCGCGGCGATCTGCTCGAGCAGCCGCGCGTGCACGCTGCGCGGCCACGGCCAGCGGCCGAGTGCGTCGATGCTCGCGTTGTCGATCTCGACGACGACGATGTCGGACAGCCGCGGCTGCTCGCGCAGCTTCAGAAACTGGTCGTACACCAGCAGATCGATGCCGGCGCCGACGCGCCCGAACGACGTCAGCAGGATCACCACGAAGCCGAGACAGCCAACGCTGACCCACTCGATCAGAAAGCGCCGGCCCGCCCGCCGTCCGAGACGGGTGCGCGGATCGAGGCTCAGTCGCGTAGAAGTGGCGGGCACGGGACGATGTAGTCGGGAACGGGAGGACGGACCGGCCAGCGGGCCGGCCCCGAGAATCTACCAGCGTCAGCGCGCAAGCGTAAAGGAGCGGACCGGACTGCTCTTTTCGTAGAAGCGGCCGTTGTCGAACTGCTCGGCGACGATCGTCCAGTAGTAGACGCCCGGAGGCAGATCGCTGATCACGAGTTCGCCGCCCGGCAGATCGGGGCGATCGATTACCGGATGGCTCAGTTCGGCCGTGTTCGCGAGCAGGAAGCGGAAACGGGTCGGCACGTTGCTGCGGCTGACGAACCAGCGGAACTCGTAGTCGCGGCCACCCGCGCGCTGCGCGGCCGAAGCGTCCAGCCCCAGCTGGCGGCGCTCGAACGCGTACACGTTCGGCAGGCCGTCGAGACCGTTGCTATCGGTCGACGCGACGCGCACGAAGTACGTGCCGTCGGGCAGATCGCCGAAGTCGGCATGCGGCGCGCTCACACGCAGGTCTCGCACCAGGTCCAGTTGATCGGCGTCGTGCGAAATCTGCAGCCGATAGCCGACCGCGTGCTCGGCCGGGTTGACGTCGAACGCGACGCTCTTGCCGTCCTGCACGCGCGCCGGCCGCGCGAGCGCGGGTGCGGGCAACAGCTGGACCGGACTGCCGACCGCGCCGCCCGAGTGCGTGACGTTGCCGAAGCTTGCCTCGACCAGCTGCTCGGACGCCTGCAACGGCCTGCCTGGCGCCGGCGCGGCGCTCTGGCCATGCTGCGTGGCCGGATCGACGCCGACCGCGCCGTCGAGCACCGCCACCGCGGTGGTTTGCGTGTCGCCGTCGTAATCGACGCGAAAACGCGTGCCGCGCACTCCGGCGACCACCGAAGGTGAACGGATCTGGAAGCGATCATCGCGTCGCTTCGCATGCGTGACCTGGCTCTCGACCTCGCCGGCGCGCAGCTCAAAGACGCGATCGGCGACGCCGGTCAGCGTGACGTGCCGCAGTCTCTCGATATTGAGTTCGCCGTTCTGCGCGACCGTCACGTATGAGCCGCCGGGCAGCTCGAGCGTCGCGAACCCGTTCGCGCCGGTGCGCAAGCGATCGCCTTCGGCAAGCGTTTCACCGGTTTTCAGCGGCAGATAGGGGCTCGAGTCGAACGCGTGCTCGACCGGACCGCTGGTCGCGACCACGCGAGCCGTGTCCCGATCCTGGCGCAGCCTTCGGGACGGCAAACGCAGCACGATGCCGGCCGCCATGCGGCGCGGCGCGGGCACGTGATTGAGGCTGCTCAACAGCGCCCAGTCGGTCGGATCGGCCATGTAGCGGGCGGCGATGTCATACAGCGTGTCGCCCTCGTGCGTCGTGTACGAAGCGTAGACCGGCGAGGCCTTCGCTCCGGTCTTGCCGCGCGCGGGCTGCGCGTGCGCGAGCGCGCTCCAGCCGGTCGCGCCCGTTGCCATCAGACAGGCCACGGCAAGCCACGCGGCGGCGCGGCGGCCGGGCATGGCGGCGCTGCCCGATGCCGCCCCATCCACGCAGACCGTCACGCTTCCCCCGCTTCTTCAGTGGGTTCGTCGTCGGCGGCCGGTGGTGTGTCGGTTTCGATCCGCTCGAGGCGGTAGCCATAGCCGTAGATCGGCGTGAGCCGATAACCGTGCTCGGGGCGCAGACCGAGCTTGCTGCGCAACATCGACACATGAGTGTCCATCGTGCGCGATGGGATGTCCGTGGCCTGCTTCCAGATCACGTCGAGAATGTGTGCGCGCGACAACGGCCGGCTCATATGCTGGAACAGCAGCAGCGCGAGTTCGAACTCTTTCTGCGTGACGGAGACCGGGGTGCCGCGGACCACGACGTGCTTGACGCTCAGGTCGAACTCGAAGTCGCCGAATACTTCCCTCGTTGCCGGCGGCTTCAGGTAATACGCGCGCCGCAGCAGCGAACCAACCCGCGCGAGCAGTACGGCGCCCGACACGGGCTTGACGAGATAGTCGTCGGCACCGGTATTCAGAATCGAAGTGATGTCGGTTTCGCGGCCGCGGCTCGTCATGAACAGCACCGGCAGGCGCTCGGACAGGCTTTCGCGCACCCAGCGAAGCACTTCTTCGCCGGACATGTCGGGAACGTTCCAGTCGAGCACGAGCAGATCGAACGTCTGACGACGCAACTGGCGCACGAGTTCGCGCCCTGCGCCATACGCGTGACAGACGTGTCCAGCGGCGGACAGCGTTTGACACACAAGGTCGGCCTGAGCCGAATCATCATCGAGGACTGCAATTCTCATAACACCCCACAACGCAACAGCGCCTTCATGGCTGACGGCCGGTATACCGGCTGACGACCGGGATGACGGCGCAGCACCGCCGATCCGGCTTCCCAAAAAATTCCGGCTGTTAGTTTCTGATTAATGGTCCCTCGCCGTCCCCCGCCATGACGCTGCTTTCATGAAGCGGAAATCAGCGCATAAATGTAATTTCCATAGCGATTATGCAGGGCAGATCATGATAATCGAAAACCTTCTTTCTTCCCGTTTGCCGTGTACCAGCAATCCGTCGCGAAAAACCCTAATCAGAAACGGCTGACGCGCTTTTCAGGTTTTTCTGGTCTGCCACCACTAGCCGGCGCCGGAAGGAAGTGACACTGCGGACGGAAGATCCTTGCTGGAGCGGCTTTTTGACCACGCCCGCTTATCGGCTTTAAGATTCCTTTCAGGTACTCTTATTTAACAATTGCGCGTTCAGTATAAGAATAATCTCAAAAGAAATCGTTTAAACATTGTTAGATTTTGTCCCGGTCGAGTTGTCATTCGAGGCAGTCGGCCTGGTCGGGCGAGCGACTCAAAGCCCTCGTATTGCATGAGGCATTCGACTGCTTCACATTGTTGGCCGACGCGATGACGCGCCGCGAGACGGGCCGTCAGCGGGTGATGCGCAGCGTTAGGGTCGCCGGCAAAAAAAATGCGGCGCTGCCCCTGTCGAAGCAACGCCGCCCACAAACACTACACACGCTCGCCGGGGTCTAACCGCACGAGTAACGTCACGTTAGCTGGAAGAACAGCCGTGCTCAAGATGAAAGAACTTCCTTTGTAACCGTTGGCGAAGTAGTTATTACGCGCCGCACCAGCGCGCGCGACGCGCAAGCCTTACACAGCGCGAGTTCGAAATTGGTATGAGTTTGAAGTCCCATCGACGGTAATTTACATACACAGACGCTTTGTTACAGTGTGGCCCCGATTGTCGTTGCCGCGGCGCGTCAGATTTCCCCCTTGCGTGTCTGCGTGGCCCGTCTGCGTTGCCTCGTTCGGTCGCTTGCCCACGCGTTCAACGCGCGCCTTCGAGGTCCGGCATAGGCGCGAACAGCGCGTCGAGATCGTCGTCCGAGAACTTTGCGGCGCCGGCCGCATCTTCCGCGAGAATGCTGTCGGCGAGCCCGGCCTTGTGCTCCTGCAACGCGACGATCTTTTCCTCGATGCTGCCGGCCGCGATCAACTTGTACACGAATACCGGCTTGTCCTGTCCCAGCCGATGCGCGCGGTCGGTCGCCTGGTTCTCGGCGGCCGGGTTCCACCACGGGTCGTAGTGGATCACCGTGTCGGCGGCGGTCAGGTTCAGCCCCACGCCGCCGGCCTTCAGGCTGATCAGGAACAGCGGCACCTCGCCCTGCTGGAACCGCTCGACCGGGCTCACGCGATCGGCCGTGTCGCCCGTCAGCATGACGTACGGGATCGCGGCTTCGTCGAGCGCCTCGGCGATCAACGCGAGCATGCCGGTGAACTGCGAGAACAGCAGCACGCGGCGTCCCTCCTCGATCAGCTCGGGCAGCATCGACAGCAGCAGATCGAGCTTGGCCGAGCGCATCGCGCGCTCGCCGCCGCCCGTGGCAGCGCCGTCCCCGATACCGCTGGCGGTGCGCACGAGCCGTGGATCGCAGCACACCTGGCGCAGCTTCAGCAACGCATCGAGCACGATGATGTGGCTGCGCGCGAGCCCCTGCGCGCTGACCGCCGCGCGCACCTTCTGCTGCATCGCGGTGCGCACGGTTTCGTACAGGTCGCGCTGCGCGCCTTCGAGATCGACCGGACATACGATCGTCGTCTTCGGCGGCAGCTCCTTCGCGACCTCGTCCTTGCGACGGCGCAGCATGAACGGCCGGATGCGGCGCGCGAGCAACGCGCGGCGCACGTCGTCGCCGTTCTTTTCGATCGGATTGCGCCAGCGTCGCGTGAAGTCCTTCTGGCTGCCGAGAAAGCCCGGCAGCAGAAAATCGAATTGCGACCACAGCTCGCCGAGATGATTCTCGAGCGGCGTGCCCGTCAGGCACAGCCGATGCCGCGCCCGCAAGCCGCGAATCGCCTGGGCGGCTTTGGTGGTCGCGTTCTTCACGTACTGCGCCTCATCGAGAATCAGCAGATGATAGTCGTGCTCGGCGAGCACCTTCTGATCGCGCCACAACAGCGCATAAGTGGTCAGGATCAGCTCGGCTTCGCCGATCTGCTCGAAACGCTCCTTTCTCTGCGGCCCGTTCAGCACCAGCACTTTCAGCTCCGGCGCAAAGCGGCGCGCTTCCTCGCGCCAGTTGTGCACGAGCGTGGTCGGCACGACGATCAGCGCGGGATGCGTGAGCCGCCCCGCTTCCTTCTCGGCGAGAACGTGCGCGAGCGTCTGCACGGTTTTGCCGAGGCCCATGTCGTCGGCGAGCACGCCGGCCAGATCCTGTTCGCGCAGGAACTGCATCCAGTTCAGGCCCTGGTGTTGGTACCCGCGCAGCTCAGCCTTCAGCCCGCGCGGCACCGGCACTTCGCGCAGGCCCGGACCGGCTTGCAGACGGCGCGCGAGCTCGCGGATCGAATCGTCGCCGCTGAACTGCCAGCGGCCGGTGTCGTGCAGCGCATCGAGGCGACCCGCATCGACCGCGGGCACGCGCAGAGGCGCGCCTTCGGCAAGCGCGCCGCCGAGCGAATCGAACAGATCGACCAGCACGCGCACCACCGGCTTCAGACGATCGGCGCGCAACCGCAGGCGCTTGTTCTCCTCGGTCTTCAGCTCGATCGGCTCGTCGTCTCGAATACGCTCCAGCGCGCCGGAGAGCCAGCGCCGGTCGCGCCGGAACAGATCGGCCAGCAGCGGTTCGAGCCGCACGTTGCGCTCGCCGACGCGGATGCCCATCTCCAGATCGAACCAGCCGTCGCCGGCCTGCTGCGCGGTGCCGTCGATCGCGTCGATCTCGATCACGTTGTAGCGGAACTCGGGCGCCATCGTCACGCGCCAGCCCTTCGCGACCAGATCCGGCACCGCGTCGTTGACGAACTCGGACCACGCGTCGGTGTCGGGCAGACCGAGCATCGTGTCGGGCAACAGACGCGACGCATGCAGGTTGCGCGTCGGCACCTTTTGCAGACCGGTCTTGCGCAATTCCAGCAGACGCTTTTTCTCGGCGTCGTAGCGCCGGCGGATGTGAATCACGTCGCCGCCCGGCAACGGCACCAGCGTCACGCTGCTGTCGGCGTTGATGCTGACACCGTCGTAGTCGAAGCTCGCGGCCGCCAGCTCTACCGCGGCGGACTTGCGCTCCGCGGCCTTCGCGGCCTTCGCCGTTTTCGCCGTTTTGATGCCCTTCCCCGAGCCGGGCAGCGCATGGCTGTTCAGCGTCAGCACCGGCACCGGTTCGACGTCGATCACCCGAATCGCGGGCGCGTCGTGGGTCGGCGGCAGCGGCAGCTCGGGAGCGATCTCGCGCAGCACCGACGCGACGAGCGGCGCCTCGGCGAGCGAGATCGGCGGCATCGCGAGGTAGTCAGGCAGTTGCTGGAACGGCAGCGACAGTGGCACGACGCCCGCCTCGTTGGCGACGCCGTCCACGTACCAGACCGGCTCGGTCGGCAGCACCATGCTCGCGCGCGGTTCGGTGCGCAGTACCGGGCGCAGGCGCTCGTCGGCGAGCGGCTCCCATTCGATGCGCCCGAGGCGGTCGGCGGCGCGCGCGAGCGGCGTCGGTCCGGCCTGGCCCGGCGCGATCCCGAAGTCGAAGAACAGGCGCCCGGTCGCGATCAGCTTCTGCAGCGTTTCCGCGCCACTCGTGCCTCGCAGCACGAACTGGCCCAGGTCCTCGCGCGAGCGACCGAGCCATAGGCCGCGGAGGATCGACAGGTCTTCGTCGGACACGAAGCGCGGCTGCCTGAGCAGCGCGCCTTCGACGTCGCCCCAGCTGTCGCCGACTTCGACGATCACGCCGTCCGCGTCGCAACGCGCGCGATGCAGCACGACTTCGTGGCGCATATGAAAACGCGACCAGTTGAGCCGATAGGCGAGCGTTTCCTTGCGCGTGGCGTCGAGCTTCCGGGCGGCGTCTTTTTCGGCGGCGTCGGCCGCGCGGGCGCGCGCGCGAAAACGCTCGAGCCAGCTGACCAGTTCGGGTCGCACACCTTGAGATGAAGATGGCGCCGGCGGCGCGCCCGGCACCGTAATCCGTCGCGCGATGAACACCTCCGACGTCGCCGGGTCACTGCCGTCCTCGACCTGCGTGATGTGATCCATCTCGTCGTGGTAGTCGAGTTCCGCGAGCAGCAGCGCCGCGACGTGCTTGCAATTGCGGCCGACCGGGCACGTGCATTTGCCTTCGGCCGACGGCGACCCGCCATCGGTACGAAAGCGAACCCGTGTCAGGTACGGCCCCGGCTGCGAGCCCTGCACGTCGCCCGACAGCGAGTCTCCCTGCCATTTGACGTTGCTGACCGCGCCCACCGAGCGCGCCTTGGCGACGGTGCGCTCGCCGAGCCATTCCGCAATCCTTTCCCGATCGAAGAAAACTGATGACATCCGCGTGCATTCCTGTTCAAACCGGCGAAGGCAAGCGCGCGTGGACCATGACGGGGCGCCGCGCGACGCCCGGCCGATTCTGTCCAGTTGCGATTTGCCAGTGATAACCGGCCATTTTACGCGTTGGACGAAAATCGCCAGGGCGGGCGATTTGGACAGTTCGGGAGCAACCCGGTCAAGCCGCGGTTCGACCCATATTAGCGTTCGCCGCGGGCCATGCTGCCCCACACTCCGTCGCGCAGGATCAGCCCATGCAACAACGCCGCCGCCAGATGCAGCAGCACCGTCGCGAACAACGCGAACGCGAGCCACGTATGTAGCGCGCGCAGCAGCGCGAACAGCGCGACGTTGTGCGGTGCGATCGGCGGCAGATGCAGCGGACCGAACAGCGTGACCGGATAGCCGGCCGCCGATAGCATCGCCCAGCCGATCAGCGGCATCGCGAGCATCAGCCCGTACAGCACGAGGTGCGACGCATGCGCCGCGATTCGTTGCGGCTTCGACATGCGCGCGGGCAATGGCGGACTGCCGCGCATCACGCGCACCGCGAGCCGCACCAGCACGAGCAGCAGCAACGCGATGCCGAGCGGCCGATGCAGCGCGACCAACGCATCATGGGCACGCGATACCGTCGCCACCATGCCCACGCCGATAAACAGCATCGCGACGATCAGCGGCGCCATCGTCCAGTGCAGCAGCCGCGCGAGCGGACTGAAGTGAGTGCGGGTGCGCGTCATGAAGGCTCTCCGTTTGGCTGGGTTCGATGGATCTCGGGATGCAGCGCCTCCTCGCGCGTGCGGCGTTGGAACGACTGTGCGTAGGCCGCAGAGCGCGCGGCGAGCAGCGGATCGTCCGATGGCGCGATGCCGGCGGGCACGATCGTCGGATCGAAGTTGATGTCGCGGCAGGCGCCGTCCTCCTGCGACGTGGTGCGTTCGATCACGAGCGTCCCCGCGTCGACGCGCTGGCGGTCGTCGGGCCACTGCAGCGTCGCGTCGCTGGTCGGGTCGCCCGGTTGCGCGACGGTCAACAGCAGATGCCAGCGCAACGGTCCGTGTTGCAGACGCTCGTCGAGATCGGCGGCGAGGAAGTTCTTTTCGGCCTGCTGCGCCGCGGTGATCGGCGCGTATGGCGTGTCGGGCACGACGGCCCAGCGCACGGCGCGCGTCGTGCCGTGGGCATCGGTAAACAGAAACGCGTCGATGCCGTAGTATGCGGCGTTCGCGAGGCTCGACGACGGCGCGTGCGACTTGACCCAGCGCTGGAACGGCTGCGTCTCGGGATTGGCCGCGTAGAATGCCTTCAGCTTCGCGGGGTCCGGTTTGCCGGTCGCAGGGGTCGGGCTTCGCGGCCAGCAATTGCTGATAGAACTGAGCTGGCGTATGCACCGCGAACACCGGCGTCGAGTTCATGCCGGTACGCCACTGTTCGCCATCGCGAAGCCGGAACTGCAGCGCGAGACTGCGCACCGGCGAGCTCGTATCGGGCGCGGACGGATTACCGCCGGGCACCGCGAAGCGACCCGACACCGGCGTGCGGCCCGGCGCGAACACTGCCGCGTGCGACAGCGCCGCGCCATTGCCGTTGCTGTCGAAATAGCCGTCGACGCACAGGCCCTTGGCGTGATTGCGTCGATAGCCCGGATGCGGGCCCGCGACCGCCTCGAACGTATCGATGATGCGCGGGGCGGTCAGACGCGCGGGCGTCAGCCACCCCGCGGTGTAGGCGAAGCCGCCCGCGAGCGCGAGCGCGAGCGCGACCGCGCCGATCGCGGCGAGCCGGCATGTCACGCAGATCGGCCGCGGGTCGGAGCCGGCGGGGTTGGGTTTGGGTGCGAAGGGTGGTGTCACGGAAACTCCTTGCCGGATGGATCGACGATTCGATCGATGGGTCGATCGACTCATCGACCAACGTACGGGCGAACACGCCTCGCTACGGTCTATTCCATCCGGCCCTGGCGCGCACATTCAAACCCATTCGCGCGCCAGTGGCCGATGCTGCTTCAATGGGTGCCAACAGCCGGCGCTCCCGAGTTCGCGACGTGGCTCGCGGCGAGCGCCGCTTGCGCGGCGAGCGCCGCTTGCGCGGCGAGCGCCTGCTTGCGCTGCTCGACCTGACGTGCGAACACGGGACTGACATCGGGATAGGACGCGTCGGTGATGTAGTCGAGACCGTTCTGCTGCGCCTCGATCAGTTCCTGGTACACCTGAGCGCGTGTCTTGCCCTGCGCAAACGCGCTCGACGAAGCGGCGAGAACGACGAGCGACAAAGCAACCAACGAAAGCTTTTTCATGATCGACTCCTTGGAGAGTTGTGCGGGTTCGCACCAGGGAGAACCACGGGTGGGCAGCGTTTATTCCTGTATTCGTGGCGTGAAAAAAACATCGCCGGCGCGGGGAATAAATGTCCCCGCCGCCGTGTTTGCCGTCCGATAGCAGCAATCAAGACCGCGCATCATCATGACCTCGACTCACCGCCCCTCCGGCGCTCCGCCCTCCGAAGACGACATCCAGGCCTATGCGGACGGCACGCTGACGCCCGAGCGCGCCGCGTCGCTGCGCGACTATCTCGTCAAGCATCCGGCGGAAGCACGGCGTGTCGCCTTTTACGACCGCTTGAACGCACAGATCCAGGCCACGTTTCAGACCGCCGAGGAGCCCGCGCCTGGGCGCCTCGGCGGATCGCGTCCGCTGCGCATGCGCCCGCAACCGGGTGGTCGCGCACGCCGAACACTTGTCGCGCTCGTCGCGCTCGCGCTGATGCTGAGCGCCATCAGCGGTTGGCTCCTGGCGACTCAGGTGTCGGCACGAGCGCTCGATAATGCCGCCGTGATGGCGCTCGCCGAAGCCACCGCACGGCCCTTTTCCTCGGCATCGCCGACGCGCGTCGATCCAGCCGCGCCGGATCTCGGCGCGATCGGCCTGCGCCTCGTCGAGCAACGCGTGCTGCGGCTCGGGCCATTGCAGCGCGCGGACGAACTCGTCTATCTGAACGGCGATCAGCAACCGGTGGTCGTGCTGTCGGCCGCGGCACCGTTTGCGCGGGAAGAGCCGCAGTGGGCCGCGCGCCGCATCGGCGAGCTGCGGCTGTTGACGTGGACCGCGCAGCGGCAGCGTTTCGTCGTCGCGGGCAATGCGCGCACCCACGGCCTGATGCGCGCCGCCGACGTGATGAGCGCGCGCTGACGCCGGTGGGCGCGGCCCTCGCGGAATAAAATGCGCTGACAGGTGTTTGCAGTTCGAACGCATCGTGCGACGGAAGCCTCCGCGACCGGCCCGGCGCGTATCGATACCGACGCGAGTGAAGCCGATGCCACCCCCACGCCCCTTGACCGGGATCAACCATGGATGTCCGTGACGAGCTGATCGAGCACGTGCCGCGTCTGCGGCGCTATGCGCGGGCGCTGATCAACAATCGGGAGCTCGCCGACGACCTCGTGCAGGACACGCTCGAGCGCGCGCTCGGCCGCACCCGTCTGTTCCAGCCGGGCACCGATCTGCGCGCGTGGCTGTTCACGATCATGCACAACGTCTTCGCGAATCAGGCGCGCAAGGCGTCGGCGCGCGCGGTCCACGTCGCGGTCGACGACGACAGCATCGCCGAAAGCGAGCTCGCGGTGCCGTCGGGCCAGACGCGTTCGCTCGAAATGCGCGACCTCGACTACGCGTTGCAGCGGCTGCCGGTCGAACAGCGCGAGGTGGTGCTGCTGGTCGGTCTCGAGGAGATGAGCTATGCCGATGTCGCGCTCGCGCTGAACGTTCCGATTGGCACGGTGATGTCGCGGCTCTCGCGCGGACGCGAACGGCTGCGGGCTTTGATGGCGGGCGCCCAGCCCGGTGCGAAATTACAGGTGGTGCGATGAGCGAGCCGCAAATGCCGATCGGCGAAGAAGACTTGCACGCGTACGTGGACGGCACGCTGTCCGGCGAGCGGCGCGACGAGGTGGAGCGCGCGCTCGAACAGAATCCGGAGCTGGCCGCGCGCGTCAGCGATTACTTTTCGCTCAATGGTCTGCTTCACGAGCGCTACGACCGCGTGCTCAGCGAGCCCGTGCCGAAGCGTCTGCAGACCGGTGTGCCGCGCCGCGCGCGAGCGGCCGCGAACTGGCCGCGTTTTGCCGCGCAGTTCGCGGGCATGGCCGCGGCGCTCGTGCTCGGCGTGGGCATCGGCATGCACAGGAACGATCTGATTCCACCGGTTGCGATCGATCGAACCGACCCTGGGGCCGAAACGCAAGCCGGAAATCGTCCGGTCAGCGCGGACAGCGCCGAGGGCTTCGCGCGCCAGGCGGCGCTCGCGCACGTCGTCTACATGCCGGCGATCGACCGGCCGGGCGACATGAGCGCCGATCGCGAGCAGGACTTCGTGCAATGGCTCGCGAACCGGCTCGGCACCGAGGTCCATCCGCCGATGCTGTCGAAGAGCGGATTCATGCTGTCGGGCGGCCGCCTGCTGCCCGGCGACGACGGTCCGACCGCGCAGTTCATGTATCGCGGACCGAACGGCGAGCGCGTCACGCTGTGCATCTCGCATCGTCGCGAGAACGCGAATACGACCGCGTTCAAGCTGTATCAGGCGGGGCCCGTCAACGTGTTCTATTGGGTCGACGGCGATTTTGGCTATGCGGTGTCGGGTGGGATCGATCGCAAGGAGCTGCTGCAGCTCGCGCATGATGTCTATGCGCAGTTGACGGGGGCCGCGCCCGGTTGAAGCGGATGGGTTCCGCGCCGCGCGGTTCGCGCATCAACGTCATGTCTTCTCCTGCCCCGACATGGCCGTGTCATCGCGCGCGGCGCCGCGCAGTTCACGCGGCGTTGCACCGAGCAAACGCGACATCCAGTGCGCCATATGGCTCTGATGCGTAAAGCCCGTTTCGAGCGCGATCTGGCTTGCACTGAGGCGTCCCTGCAGCAGCAGCGTTCGCGCGCGCTCGACCCTGCGCTGTACCACGTACTGATGCACGGGCACACCGAGCGTGTCGCGAAACAGCGCCTTGAAATGCGGCACGCTCAGTTGCGCCTGCGCGGCGAGCTCGTCGAGCGTCAGACGCTGATCGAGATGCGCGTCGATAAACTCGATCACACGTGCGGCCGTGCGCGGCGCGAGCGTACGCCGCCGGTTGCCCGGCATGGGTTCGACGCCGATCAGACGCACCAGCATCGCCGTACACAGACTTTCGGCGTAGAGCGGATCGGACGCATCGTCCGCTTCGAGCTCCGCGCGCAGCGCCCAGGCGAGATGCTGAAAGCGCGGATCGCGCATCTGGAAGCGCGGGCGCAGCTGCGCGTCGGCCGAGTTCAACGCGAGTTGCTCGACCGTCCGTCGCGCGAAGTCCTCTGCAAACCAGACGCTGAAAATCGTGCAGGCGGCGTCATCGTTCCACTGACCTTCGAGCCCCGCGGGGATCACGTCGGCGTCGCCGTGCGCCTGAATCCGCGTGTGGCGGCGCGCATCGCACAGACAGCGCGCAGTCACCGGCGCACCAACGTGCACGCCCACGCGATGATGGCGAAACGCGGGCATCCGATGCAAACCGGCCGACACGTTGACCAGCTCCGCACCGAAGCCTTGCCAGCCAAGCGCCCTGCTCGTGCGCACGGCGATGCGCGAGCCGCTGTGCGGCACAGGCGCGGGAATCGGGGTGACGGCGTTCATCGCTTGTCTCCTGAGTGAGCTGAATGACGGCGAGATGCCTGCATTGTGCGGCGTTTTTGGCAGGTTCGCCGGCGTGACGGAATTTGGTAGCTCGCGAACAGCCAACGCGACTCGCGCGACCTGGGCGACCTGCGCGGCATCGGCGTAAAAAATCATCCAGATCTGCGCAAAGTCATCCAGATCTGAGCGCCTCGCGAGCACCGCGTCCCTACCATCACGTCATAGCGATCCTCAAAAGGAGCACAACGTGTTCGTCATTTTCGGAGCGACCGGTCACGTGGGACACGCGAGCGCAACCGCCTTGCGTCGCGCGGGCCACCCGGTACGCGCGGTGGTGCGCGACGCAACGCAAGCCGAAGCGCTCGCGGCAATCGGCTGCGAGCTCGCGATCGCCGACCTGAACGACCCACAGCTGGTCGCGCGCGCGATCGACGGCGCGCAGGCAGTGCAATGGCTCTGTCCGGTGCCGCGAGCGCATGACGATCCCGCGGCCGCCATGCGGCGCATCATCGACGCGGGCGTCGCGGCTTTGCGCATCAGCGCGCCACCGCGGCTCCTCGCGCTGTCCGACTACGGCGCCGAGCACGCGGATGGCACCGGCATCACGACGCTGTTCCACTACCTCGAAACGCGGTTGCGCACCGTCGCGTCGTCGCTGATCTTGTTGCGCGCCGCCGAGCACATGCAGAACTGGGCACGCGTGCTGCCGGTCGCGCTCGGCCGGGGCGCGCTGCCGAGTCTGCATGATCCGCTCGACAAGCTGTTTCCGACCGTCGCGGCGCAGGACGTCGGCGAGCTTGCCGCGCAGTTGCTGCTCGATGAAGGGCCTTCGCGCGCGACGCCACGGGTGGTCAGTATCGAAGGGAAAGAGCGGGTAAGCGCGCTCGACGTCGCGCGTACCTTGGCGGAACTGTCCGGGCGGCCGGTTATCGCCCACCGGGTGCCGCGCGACGAATGGAGTGCCGTGCTGCGCGGCGCCGGGCTCGGCGAGCGGCACGCCCAACTGATCGTCGATCTGTACGACGCGCACAACGCTGGACGCATCGACGTCGAGGCGAATATCAGCGAGCGACGCTTCGGCGCCACCACGTTGCGACAGGTGTTGAGGGCGCTGCTATCGGGCGTGGCCGGTACGGCAGCGGCGGCGCGGTGATCCGCGTGGATGTAGGGCAAGCGGACGGCGTGGCGCGGCGCGAACAGCGTCGAAGGCGTTCAACACTGGAGAGACAGCATGCAGTCCTGCCCGTTGCTTCGCGCATCGATCGACGCCAGATCAACGAAAAACGCAATGCGACGGATGCAGTGCGTAGCGTCAACACCGTCAACGCGCCCGAGCTCACGCGCCGAGCGCTGGCTGCGCATAGCGATAAGGCTATCGAGCTTCATGGGCTGGCGCGCGCTTGCCAACCTGCTCGCCGCGATTCCCGACAGCAATGACGATTTCGGCGTGTTCCAGGTTCTCAGTCGTGAGCCGCGGGCGGGTCAAGCGGCGCTGAAGGTGCCGGCCTGGTGGCAAGCACCGCGCCGCAAGCCGCCACCAACCCGCTTATCGAGCCGGTTTACTCGTTCTCGTCGAAATAGTGAGCCGGGCGAGCTTTCTCGTACCAACCTACGCCAACGCTTACGCCGGACCACTGACTGAGAGGTTGATACCGTCAGCGATACAGTCGGGTCACGGCCTTTTTCAACGCGATCAACCCTGAGCCACGGTTCGAGCTTCTCTGACCACAACGACGACTTTTAAGGTACAACCACGCCACTTGCCTAACTGAGTCGGCCGGCGGGTGGTCTTGAGGTTTGTTCGACGCCTGCCCGTCTCCGCGGACTCACGAGCGCGTGAAGTCGCACGTTGGTTGTATTGGGGGTGAGGTCCAGATTACTACGGTCATCCGGCATCCATCACAATGCACGTTTTGTCCGGGTGAACGCGTTTGGGACGCAGCTAGTATCCAATCGCCGCACATCCTGTGGGACCGCCTTCACGTCAGTTGCGATTTTGCCTGTCGCCATCAGCGCCCTTTTCGCTGAGGGTTTGGTCTACATCTTCTCCTTCACACCGGAACGAATCAGCCACCAGTTCACAGGGTAGCTCGTTACGAAGCCCGCGAGCATGGCGATCTGCATGGCGAACCAGAACTCCGAACTTGTCACGTTCGCGATGCCGCCAAAAACCGGCTTGAACCATAAGAACTGAATGGTCGCCATTGCTCCATACATGCCAATCTGCCACGCGGTTATCGAGGCAATATCCGCTTTGACTGCAGCGATCACGCCCTGTCCAATTGACAGGTCGCGCATCGGCTTGATGGTGAAGTACTGAAAACCGATTCCTAGCAGAAAGGCGATCATGAAGTCTGGGATCCAGACGGCAAAAGTTTTCTCGTTGAATACGCTGTGCCATCCGAACCACACCGCCAACCCTGGAAACGCAAACGCTGACCATTCGACGACAATGTCGCCGAGTGTGCAACCAGCGCCGCAATGACTAGTGCCTTTCATCACGATCACTGTGAACGGTTGCGTTTTATCGCCAGCTTCGGCGGCGAGCACGTTGCGTCCCCATGCATAATAGGCAGCAAGCCAGAGAACTGTGCCGAATAGCGTGGTCAGCGGCCAAACCAGGCTCATGATCCACATCTTCTGCGGATGTCTTACCTCGTCAGTCACAATGATGGCGGCACACACCACGCCTAACACAATCCAGGTGATTGACAGACTATGGAGCCACGCTGGAAAAGTACCGTAAGTCATCGTTGGTCTTGAAAGGCTTTGCACCGATAGCGCACAGAAGAGCAACTGCCGTTCCGGCTCTGCAAGATTGGCTGATGAACAACGGCTCGATTCGGGCAGACGCCCGGTTACGGGTCTCCTGATGACCAAGCGAGATTGCGCGTCAACCGAACGGTCGCGATGCATCGTTAAGCACGTCGTTTGTCGTGGACCGTTTGTCGTGAACACTTGTAACGTCGACCGATGTAGGCTTAACGCATGGGAAACGTGCCGATCCTGGGCAGCTCGGACAATATTTCGCCGCGCGCGAAAAAGACGATCAGAGAGTAGCGACGATGACAGCGCTCTGACCACGTAACGTCAATCAGATAGCCCTCCGCAATTGCCCATCGGGTTTTTCCAATCGTTTCTGTGAAACCGACCTTCTCTGAACCCTGCGTCGCACGACGTGCCCATTGCGGTGCTGCGACGCACATGCCAGCGCGCCGCCCGAAGCTAACGGCTGCACAGCTGTAAGTTGCGCGAGCTTCGCGATGCAAACCTGGACCCTTATCTACCCAGGGACTGCTCTGCAGATAGGCTCCTGTTCGCGGTGATCTCCCGCTCGGCACGTTGCCCGGGCCATCGGTCAGAATCACAAGAAGTGAGTTTGGCCTCGCGTTGGCGCGGCCTCCGAAACGCTCCGACAGATCAAACCAGCAGGTCGAGCGATCGACTCTGCCGTCAGAGGAGCGACCGCGCCACCTGTCTCGACTTTAATCCGGCGTGCGTCTCCGGCCCGCGCTGTGCGAGTGGCGAGAGGTCGCGCCGGTTCAGAACAGTTGGTGCAACAGAAAACACCTTACATCGGCATCCCATCTCAAGTCGCGCCAGCTCATTCCTGTCTTTTCACCGCGCTATTACGCGTATTGCGTTCGATCGCTGTGAGCAGTAGCAGCAAAGTCAGGAAACCTGTCAACGCGAGAAGAATTCCCAGCGACGAACCGAACTGAGCGTTTTTGCCCTCTGCCGCCTGAACGGCGCTTTGGGCCGCATCAATCCGCCCAATCTTGACACGGGCATACTGATCCATGGCCGCTGCAACATACCGCTCGCGGTTGTCCCATTCCCACGTAGCAGCGTGCTGCCCGGCAGCCGCAACGACGTCGGACAGTTCATCCAGGAACTGCTGTCGGTCGGCTTGGGGAATACGCTCGAGCCACGCCTTGAGCAGCGGTTGGCTTGCATTATTCTGGTTCAACAGGGCATTAAGCGGAGCGGGGATAATTAATCCCGCGGCGCCAGCGACATCCGCCATGGCGTTGCCGTACGCGCTGCCGATCTTCAGACCGTCGTTGGCCGCCTCCGAACCCGCTATCGAAGAGAGTACCTCGCTCGCGCTGACGGGCGGATCTGTGATAACAGCTGCCGTCCTCGGAACGCCAAGCGCAAACATTAATGCGATCATCGCCAGGATGGCGCCAACTAGCGCGATCAGACATAGCACGCGCGCCATGCCCAATAGACGCTTTTCGATTCTGTCTGCGATCCCCATATGAACTCCGTCGATGTCTGTTCGACCTACCGTCGCCTTTGCCTCACGGCTTGCGCAGATAACGCTCCGAGAGCGCCTCGTACAGCGGTGGCGCAAAAAAGCGCGAGACGCGACTCGCGATGAGCGCCGTGGCCATCAGCGAGATAACGAGCGCGTGCCCGTTGATCATCTCGATGACGATCACGAACGCCGTGATTGGGCTCTGGGTGACCGCCGCCAGATAGCCGACCATGCCGAGCGCGATGAGCATCGGAAGCTGGATCTGCGAGAACGCCATGTGAACCGTATTGCCGATGCCAGCCCCGATCGCGAGCGACGGGGCGAACAGGCCTCCGGGCGCGCCTGGCAGATACGACCCCACCATCGAGACCATCTTCAGGAGCGGGTATGCCGCGCTGACATGCGCGCTGCCTTCCAGCATGCTCCGCGCTTCGGCATAGCCGCTGCCAAATGTATGGCCATTGGCGCTCACGCCGACGACCGCAATGACCAGGCCGCATAGCGCGCCGAATAGCACAGGCCGCTTCACGCGCAGTTCGAGCAGAACTTCGGGCATCCAGCGCTTCGTGTTGAGCAACAGCCAGCAGAAGCATCCCCCTAGCGCGCCCGCAAGGACACCGATCAGCACTACGGCGAGGCTAATCCATCGGGGCAATCCCGACCCGATATCGATCGTGCCGAAATACACATAGTTTCCCTGAAGCCCAAGTGAAACGACGCCAGCGAAGATGATTGCCGTGATCAGCACGCCGCTCGCGCGCTCCTCGAAGCTGCGCATGAGTTCCTCAATGGCGAACACCACGCCTGCGAGCGGAGCATTGAATGCCGCCGACAAACCGGCGGCCGCACCCGCGAGCGCGAGTCTGCGCTCCAGCACGCCCGGCCGGATCGCCAGAAAACGCCTCGGGTAAAAGCGCCTCAGGCTGAACATCAGGGCGGCGCCAACATGAATGGTCGGACCTTCGCGGCCGATGGTAAAGCCACCGAGCAGGGCCAGGAACGAGACCAGAATCTTTCCAACGAGAATACGCAGTGTAAGCAGCCGTGGCCCGAGTTCGTTCGGCCCGTGCAGCATGGCGATCACCTGGGGGATACCGCTGCCCTCGGAACCGTCAAAGAAGCGCCGTGTAAGCCACACCGTAACGGCGCCGGTTGCGGGCGCCACGATCAGAGGCAGCCAGAACCGGTCAGCCGCATAGCGAAGGAATACCGCGTAGCCGAAATCGATCAGCTTCGCGTAAAGCACCGCGACCAGGCCTACGGCGATCGCCCCCAACCAGAACACGCCATAGTGGAGCCATAACCGGTTGATGCGCTGCAGCTTTCGACGGTCCATCAGCGCGAGAATGCGCACGATCTGTTCCCCTGTTTTTCTTCTAGGTTTTCTCCGGCGACGCCCTCACCGGCTGCATTTCGCGCCAGAAGCGCGACTCAGGCTTTCCGCGGTGACGGAACCTTCATATTGAACGCGATTGCGAGCCAGCACAATACGAGCCCGGAGCACGCGTAAAACACCGCGTTCGCGCCATTGTGTTTTAGAAGCCAGCCGCCAACCACGCCGCCGAGGGCAAGGCCGATCGACTGCGTGGTGTTGTATACGCCCGTGGCCGCACCCTTCCGATCGCCCGGCGCGAGCTTCGAGACGAGCGAGGGCTGCGACGCTTCGAGGATGTTAAAGCCGAGGAAATACACGAACAGGACGGCGGGCACGATAACGAGTGTATGTTCGAGCGAGCCAAGCAATAGCTGGCCAATGAGGATCAGACCGATTGCAGAGACGACCACGGCCTTCATTTTCCCCCGCTTCTCCGCGGCAATGATGGCCGGCACCATCATGACGAACGCAATACCCATGACCGGCAGATAGACCTTCCAGTGCAACGAGACCGGCAGCCCTGCGTCGACGAGCAGGCGAGGCACCACAAGGAACAGCGCCGTTTGCGTGGCGTGCAGTACGAGCACGCCGAAGTTCAGGCGCAGCAGCTCGACGTTGTGGAGCACTTCGGCAAATGGCGCCCGCAAGTGGACGGGCCGGTTCGGCGAATCCGGCACGACCCAGATCACGACGCCCACCGCGAGAATCGAGAGCGCGCCGACCAGCGAGAACAGGCCGCTCATCCCGAGCCAGTGGAACACCAGAGGCGCACCCACGATCGCCACCGCAAAAGAAATGCCGATCGAGGCACCCACCATCGCCATTGCTTTTGTGCGGTGCTGCTCGGCAGTGAGGTCGGCAATAAAAGCGAGCACCGCGGAGGAAACGGCGCCCATTCCCTGGATCACGCGACCGACGATTATCCACACAATATCGTGCGCCCCCGCGGCGACGAAGCTGCCGATCGCAAATATTACGAGACCCGTCGCGATAACTGGCTTGCGGCCAACCTTGTCGGAAACCCAGCCGTAGAAGATATAGAAAAGCGATTGAGTGACGCCGTACGCCCCCAGCGCGATGCCGACCAGCAGGAGATTGTCGCCGCCGGGAATGGTTTTCGCATACACCGAAAACACCGGCATGATCATGAACAGACCGAGCATGCGCAGTGCAAAGATCGCTGCGAGCGACAGCGTCGCTCGCAGTTCGAGCGCACTCATGCGCGAGCGGGAAGTGGCCGATGTGGAAGTTGCGCTCATATCGTGTAAAAAAAAACCCAGCAGTCGCTGGGTGAAGATAGCTGCCGATGCTGCAGTCGGACGTGCTTGACCGGCAAGCTGAGGACACGTCGAAGTCACGCGATTCCGCGCCGCACCCGCTGAAAGCCTGGTGCAATATTATGGCACGACATGACATTTGTCAGAATTTAGACGCGAAAACTTAAACGAAACTTAAAACCCGGCCCATGAGCCCTCGCTCGTGTCGCGCGCGGCACCGCCGCCGGCACGCCGATGGGCACGCGCGATTTACCGCTCGCGCAGATTACGTCGGATCGCAATCATTTCGCTTCGCGACATGTCGAGAATTATTGGTCCGATGCGGCAGGTCGCTAATAAATGATGCGTCGGCGCCGGGTTCGATGCGCGTGGCGACGATGATCCTTTGAACGTCAGGTCGCATCTGCAGACTTATCGCGTCTATCCCCTGGAACGCCCTTGCGCTGACAACGGCATCGGCGCTGTCTCGCGATAACGAAGACATGCGCCGGCACCTCAGCGCTCCAACGGTCTAAATACCCCAGAGAATATCGTCGCCATGGCGATGGGCCTCGCGCATCATGTCGAGCAATGGCCAGGCGCGATGTTCGACGGTCGCGGCCGCACTGTTTGAACTATGGTCGTTCGGCACGTGATGGAGGACGTTGAGGGCTAATTCAGTGCGTGCCTGATCTTCGATAGCGCGTTCAAGCCGCGTTATCACCGTACCCAGTTCGTCGTGGCTGATGACGCCACGAGTGGCGACTTGCTTACCAATGGCTGCGAGGAGATATTCCGCGAGGTTCCGCAGCATGACGACGTCCGGAGTTGAACGGCACTTGAACGTAACAAGCATACAGACCTCTCCGCGAAGGACAACTGTGCCGTTGCGACGGCCGCCGAAACGGCCGCCTGATGCAATCGACGCTTATAACCAGCAACGAGGCTTGCGCTAATCTCGATATCCAAAGTGTAGGCCAATGTGTCACATTGTGCTATATAAAGATCAGATGCGCGGACCATACACTACCGGCGCGCAGGCAGGTCGACATGAATCTGACTCGCGGGCAGCGCTCATTGGCTGCGCACGACGTTCGTTGTGTTGTGGCATAAGCGGAGGCAATAAATGCCATGATCGACTGCTCTTTGGGGGCGTGATGACCCTCCAGAATAAGCTAAGGCTAAATTGTCCCTCTGTACCGCCAGGGACGCTTTGGCATCGCGGACAGATTCATCGTGCGCTCGCGGACGAGGCGGGATGCTCGGCAGGCTTCGAAGCCATTTGTGCGGTTTGTGCGTGCTGAGGAATGGCGTCCAGGTCGACCCAGTCATACCGCACGCTCGCCACCGCCTGCCGGAGGGCGTCATTTGCTTGATAGTACTGGTGATGAGAGATCAGCCTCGCAGCGTCATTGACGTCCGCGATCACCAGTTTTAGCGGAACGAGTTCCATGGTGTAGGCAACGTTAATATTCGCGACCTTCAGGGCGTTGAGCGCCTGATCCCGCTGACCTTGCTTGATGTGCTCATTCGCGGATGCCACCGCTTTGGATTTCTCGGAAGACTGGGCGAGATTGTCGGTGATAGTTACGTCAGCGCCAACTGGAAGCCACGTCAGCTCCTGCGAAGCGCGAGCGACGTCCGCTTGGACATGCGGCGCGCTGGAAGCCGTGGGTGGAAGTTTCAAGTCTTTTTCAGCCTTGGTAAAAGCAGTATTGTCAGCCTGCGCTTCCTGCAGTGATTTCTGGGCGGCTTTTACAAGCGTGGCGGCCTCCGAACCGTTACCGTTGAAGATTGCGAGCCGCGCAAGTTCGATCTGCTGGAAGGCCTCGTTTCCTTTCCCCGAGACTTTGCCCATGTCCGACGCGACGGCCCGCGGGGACTCGGCGGCCTGCACGGTCGCACCACAATAGGCGGCGGAGAGCAACGCGCACATGACAGCGATAACCTGATGCCTTTTCATGGTTCATTCTCCTTAGCGAGTGTCCAGTTCCAGACGTCGCATGCGGCTTTGCGCGCTCACATCGGCGGCGCATATGGCATGCGAGACTTTCACAGGGCTTGAACTTCGAACAGTTGACGCTTTAAAGCTAGGCCGTGGTGCTTAAAGGACGCTTAAGAAGGAGCCATCCGAACGCAAGGCGGCAGCACTGGGTAGTGCGAAGAACCGGACCTCGCCAGTTAGCGTTCGCATGATGTGGTAGCAGCGCGAAGGGACCACTGCCGCTTCTGATGCGCAATGACGTCAGGTTCATCGCACATACTCGTGATCATCGGCGTTAGAGGGCGCTCATTCTGCCCTTCGCTTCCGGTTAGACAAGTCTTGCTCGATCGCCGCTCATTTCATAAGCGCGACTCCCTGACCAGATCTCACCGTTGGAAGTCTGGCTTGCAGTTCAGGCGGGTACTCGGGTAGTCCCTTCAAGCGCCCCGCTAACGGATAGAGCTTCCGTTGACTCCTCCCTCGCTGAACGATGGCGTTGCCAGTCAACTCGTCGCGTCCATTCGCTCCATCATTGCTCGCGTCTGCTCGACGCCCAACGCGCAGCGCATTGCGAGCCTCATTACGATCACGCTCCAGAGCGCCACTAGAAGAATGTCCCAACCGAATCCGATCACACCGAGTCCGCCACCGACGCCGCCGAGCCACGACAATAACCAGATGCCCCCAAACCACGGCAACAGCCACGCAATGTTGTTCCAGCCGAAGTCTTTCGCAGCTTTGCGCAAGACGATGTGGTAGTACGCCGCGTAGAGTACGAAACCGATCGCCACCAGCGCAAACAGAAAGGTGTTCGTTGCAAAGCCAGTCCAATATATTACGAGGTTGCTGCAGATAAATGCGACTGGCGCCAGCACGGGCGCGGCCCACATGCGAAATGGACGATGCAGTTCCGGAAGGTTACGGCGCAACACCAGCAACGCGACCGGACCAAGACCATATGTCAGCACCGTAACCGAAGTAATGTAGTCGACCATCTTCTGCCATGCAGGAAACGGCAGCAGGAAAATGGTGCCAACCACCCACATCACGAGAACCGCCAGCCATGGCACCTTGTTGCGGTTCAGCTTTGTCAGCACGCGGGGACCTGCCTCCATTTCGCCCGTAGCAAAGAGGACGCGCGATCCGCCGGTTACATACATCAGCCCCGTGCCTCCAGGCGATATATAGGCGTCGATATAGAGAAGCGTCGCCATCCAGCCGAGCCCGAGCGTCGCGGCAAGTCCAGCGAACGGTCCCATTTCCCCCTTGAAGCTGAGGTGTGCCCATCCGTGCGCGAGATCGACCGGCGACAGCGCCCAGATAAAGGCCACTTGCAACATGATGTAAACCACTGCAGCGAGCACGACCGAGCCAATCACGGCTAGCGGAATGTCGCGATGTGGATTGGCCGTTTCGCCGCCGAGGTCGATCGCAGTACGGAAGCCCAAATAGCTGAAAACGATACCTGCTGCGGGAAGTGCCGTGAACATGCCGGAGAGCTTGTAGGTGTCAGGCGCCGCACGCACGACATCCCAGTGGGTGCTCGCTGCCATCAAGCCAACGATGGTCAGTATCGGCACCAGAATTTTCCACCACGTAATGGTTGAATTGACGTTGAGCAGCCATCTGATCACCATCAGATTCAGCAGCGCGGTTATTCCGAGCAAACCGGCGCACACGAAGAAGCCCGCCAAACTCAGCACGCCGGCGGAGCCAGGACGGATCAGCCATGGCAGATAGTTGCTTGCATAAGTGACGATTGCTTCGGCTTCGACTGCAGGCACCGGGACATAGGCGAGGAAGAGCAGCCAGCACCACAACCTTCCAAGTCCGTCGCCATGGCTCGCGTGGCTCATATGAACCAGCGCCCCACTACGAGGAAAAACGGCGGCAAGCTCCGCGAAACATAGCGCAATCAGCATGATGATGACAGCGCCAAGCGCCCAACTGCCTATGCTCAACGGACCGGCTATTCTCGATGCATGGTAGGCGCCGAACAGCCACCCTGAACCAATCATGCTAGTGGTGCTTGCGAACAGCAACCCCACTATCCCAGCATCGCGACGCAGTTTGCCCGATAGCGTCAGGTCGGAAATCGTGCTCATTTCTGGTCTCCTTGCGCCTGCCCCGAAGTTCGGCTTTGAACCGGCGTTGCGCGAAAGAGGCGGTGCGCATCCGCGCACCGTCATACATGAACGGCTCACCCTGAACGCTTCGACCGCAAAGACGGCGATAAAATTCCCGCCGTGAACCGAAGCAACAATTAAAGGGCTTGGAAATGCCTGTGCGCCTCGACGAGCGTTAGTTCACACTGTGCCATTTCAAATTCGTGGCATGGCTTCATGCGATTCAAGCATCGTCGAGCATGCGCCAATCGCTCGCACTGGCCCCGGCCAGAGTACGCACACGAGCTTCGTCGCGCGCAAGTTCTCGCGCGGATCCGGAAAAAACGACCCGACCATCGTCCAGCACGCAAGCCGCGTCGGCAATCTCGACAGCCGCTCGAACGTTCTGCTCAACCAGAAGCACCGACATGCCTTCGGCGCGCATTCTGACGATCACATCAAACACTTCCTGCACCATCAGCGGTGCGAGACCTTGAGACGGCTCATCGAGAAGCAGTACGCGTGGGTTGAGCAGCAGGCCGCGTGCGATCGCGAGCATTTCCTGCTCCCCTCCGGAGAGTTGCCGGCCCTTGCTGTTCCGACGCTCGCGTAACCGGGGAAAAAGCTCAAACACCCGCGCGATAGTCCAAGGACCGGTGCGCCCGTTGGGCACAAGCAGATTTTCTTCCACGCTGAGACCCGCGAATATGCGCCTACCCTCCGGCACATATCCGACACCGAGCGCCGCGACCCGGTCTGGCGGCCAGCCGGTCGTTTCGCGGCCTAGAATGTTCACCCTTCCCGCGCGTGGCCGGGTCAATCCCATCAGGCTTCGCATGGTTGTCGTCTTGCCGGCGCCGTTGCGCCCTACCAGGGCGACAATCTGGCCGTCGTCAACGTCCACCGATACGCCATGCAGAATGTGGCTCTTGCCGTACCAGGTCTGCAGTCCCTCGGCAACCAGGGCACTCATTTTGCTGTTCCCAGATAGGCTGCTTGCACGGCTTGATTGCCGGAGATTTCTTCGGGCGTTCCTTCTGCCAGAATCCTGCCTTCGGCGAGCACCATGATGCGCTGTGCCAGCTGGAAGATGACGCGCATGTCGTGCTCGATCAGAATCATCGTCAGCGATCGATCGCGGTGCAGGCGTCGTATCAGTTGCGTCACGTCGTAGGTTTCCTGATCTCCCATCCCCGCGGTCGGTTCGTCGAGGAGCAGGAGCCTGGGTTCGAGTGCGAGCGACATGATGATTTCCGTGGCTCGCTGGTCGCCAAGCGACAGTTCACCCACCAACCGGCGCGCACGCTGCTCGAGTCCGCCGAGCACGAGCAATTCTTCCAGCCGCTGGTTGACGGTCGCGCGCGCCGCCCTCGATAGCCACGGCGAGAGCCTGTGCCCGGCCCGAAGTTCGACCGGAATCCGCAGATTATCGCGAACGGACAACTCAGGAAAAACTTCCGTAATCTGGAAAGTCCGCGCCATTCCCATGGCAACGCGGCGATGAGGCGCAAGCCGGGTCACGTCGCGTCCGTCGAACACGATACGCCCCGACGTAGGCGGAAAGAACCCACTGATCAGATTGAAGAACGTCGTCTTTCCTGCACCGTTAGGTCCAATTACCGCGCGAAGCTCACCGGCTTCCACAGTCAGGCAAACATCGCTAACCGCGCGAAGATTGCCGAACCGGTGAGATACGTGATCGACTACGAGCAGGCTCATGAACGCCCCCCGCCCGTCCGGATGCCCAGCACGCCACGGGGAAAGAACAGAACGACGAGGATGAACAGCAGGCCGATAAACGACATCCAGTTCTCAGTCCGTGTGGAGATGTAATCCTGAACCAGCACGAAGACGGCCGCGCCGATCAGCGGTCCCCACAACGAGCGCATTCCCCCCAGCACGGCCATGATCACAAAATCGCCTGACTGGTCCCACCGCAGATCATGCGGATCGGCGAAGTTGTTGAGCAGCGCGTACAAGGTACCGGCAAAACTCACGAAAAAGCAGGAGATCACGAACGACAGCCAGATATGCTGCTCCACCGGCAGCCCCAGGAAGCGCGCCCGTTTTTCGTTCTCGCGTATCGCCAGAAGCGTACGGCCAAACGGAGAGCGCAACAGCGCAGTCATGACGCCAACCGACACGGCAAAGCAAAGCAGAACGAAATAGTAAAACACGGTGCTGTTGCCAAGAATGTCGATTCTCTGCTGGCCAAAGTGGAGAGGCATGCGATGCCATCCGGAGAGTCCATCGTCGCCGCCAGTCACGGCGTTCCAGCGAAAGGCGACGAAGTAGAACACCTGGCCGAATGCGATCGTCGCCATCGCGAAATACACGCCCCGAAGCCTGGCAATCAGCGCGCCGATGAGCGCCGCCGCCAGCGTGCCGGCCGCGACCCCAATGACGATACCAAGCGGCGTATTCGGCACCAGATAACGGATCGTCATACCAACGCCATACGCGCCGAGACCAAAATATGCCGCGTGACCGAACGACAACACGCCAGTAAAACCGAGTAGAAAATTGAGCGCCATCGCCGCCAATGCCATCACTACTACGCGTGTACCAAGTGCCGTATAGCCGCCGAGCCAGGTGATCCAGTACGGCATGGCTGCGAGCGCCAGCCAGACCGCCGCATCCCCCGCGAGTTGCAGTGATGATCTCACTGGACCCTCCCTTCCTCACCCAGCAGTCCGCGCGGACGTACGAGCAGCACTAGACCCATCAGGACGTAAATCACCGCTTCGGTCGCGGACGGGAAAAAGACAGAAGTCAGGCCAGAAGCGACGCCAATGAGAATGCCGCCGAGCAGCGTACCCGGCAGGCTGCCCAGTCCCCCGACGATGATCGCAACGAAACTCGGCATGATGAGCGAATCCCCGATTGTCGGTTGCAGTCCGAGCATGCCGGCTGCCAGTACGCCAGCCAGCCCCGCGAGAAAGATGCCGAGGCCGAAATTCATGCTGCGAAGCCACCGTACATTCACGCCCAGTGTCGCGACCGTTTCGAGGTCTCCGACACCAGCGCGGATACGAATGCCGGATCGAGTGAACTTCAGGAACATGAAGAGCGCCGCCACGACGATCACAACCAGAACGACCATGAACACACGATAGCCCGTTAGAAAGAAGAACGAGGACGTCAATGGCTGGTTCAGCGCGTCCGGAATCTGGTATGGCAATGTCTGAGGCCCCCAGATATAGCGGCTACCGTCCTGCAGCAGAAACGCGAGCCCGAACGTGAGCAGCAGACTGTATAGGGGATCTCTTCCATACAGCCGGCGAATCAGTACCCGCTCGATCAGCAGTCCGAGAGCAGCCGTCAGCAAGGGTGCAATAACAAGCGCCGCCCAAAAGCCGACATACGGCATGATCGTGTAGGCGAGGTAAGCGCCGATTGCCAGGAATCCGCCGTGCGCGAAGTTGATGACACCGCTCAGATTCAGGATCAGCGACAGGCCAAGCGCCATCAGCGCGTAAAACGCGCCAATGACGATACCGTTGAAAACGTTGAACAGGATCAGTTGCGTCATACCGTTACCTGTGCTGCCGACGTCCGCTTCCGATGTCCCGGCTCATCGGTCGCGCGGCCGTTGCGGCAGCGCGACATCATTAGGCACTCAGCCCCCTGTCTGGCTCCCCGAACCGGTCATGCCCATGTCAGACGGCAGCCGGTTTCGCCGACCGGCAGCGCCGCGTCGATGCCCTTTACCAGCTGATCGACGTGGAATAGATCATCAGGTCTAGGTCCCTGCGCTACCGCATGTCCCACATAGAGATCCGGCATGAGCTGATGGTTGCCGGCCCGATAGAACGGTGTGTCCGGCATCAGCCCTACGTCCGGCGGCAACTTGAAGCCTTCGAGCGCCCGTGCCAGTTTCACCGCGTCAAGCGTCTTCTCCTGATTAGCGACGAGTGCAACGCTATTGACAGCGACGTGCCCGAACCAGTGTCTGGCAGTCGGCACTCTCCCGGCCTTCTTACGGATGCCGGCCACGTATTCCGCTACGTGGGGTACGTTGGGCTGGTCCCAGTACCATTCGAATACCCACGTACCGATTCGCGCATCCGGCGGCAAGCCCTCGAGCACCTCCAGTTCCTGCTGCGCCCCGGCGATGTGGAAACGCTTGTTAAGGCCGAACTGCACCGCCTGCTTAAGCGAATTGACAGCATCCTGACCTGCGGTAAGAAACAGGATGACGTCAGGATCGGCAGCCTGCGCCTTGATCAAATATGACGAATAGTCGGTGGTGCCAAGCGGCGCCAACGCGGCTCCAGCCTCCACCCCTCCGAACTTCTTCAGGCTCGCCTCGAAGCCGAGTTGCAAGGTGTGGCCAAATGCGTAATCGGGGGTGATGAAAAACCATTTTTTTCCGTACCGGTCGAACAGGACCTTCGATACCGAGTTGGTTTCCATCCTCGTCGTATTGCAGACCCGAAAGACGTTCCAGTGACAATCTGTACCGGTCACGGCGTCGGTATGCCCACCCGTCACGATATGCAGTGTTTTCAATTCGTTTGAAACCTGCCCGATCGCAAGCGCCATGGCCGAGTTGACATTGCCAAGCAGGAAGTCCACCTTGTCACGTTCGATCAGCTTGCGCGCCTTCTGTACAGCAGCGCCAGTATCCGCGCTGGTGGAATCCTCCACGATGAGCTGAACCGGACGACCCAATATGCCCCCGCGCGCATTGATCTGATCGATCGCGTATTCGCAACCCATTTGCTCGTTCTTGCCGAGTTCGGCATAGGTACCTGTCAACGGATCGTCGAGCCCGAATTTGATTGGAACCTCTCCGCGCGCCTTGATGATGAAGGGTGCGCCGATCTGCGCAATTCCGGCTGCGGCAGCAGCCTTCAGTACGAGCCGGCGATGCCGTCGGCCCGCGGTCGATAGTCTTCCCATTTCGGTCTCCCACAGAATGGACACGTCCGAGCAATGCTCGCGCTCTCCTCCTGGGAAAGCTGGGTCCGATTTCTACGCTTCGGATTTCCAACGCATATCAAATGTTAGTGCACGATATGACATAATTCCATGAGACGTAACGAAACCTCTGAGTGCCAGCCGGTCTATCGCGGTGATTCAACGCACACCGGTGCGGTGCGCGGGTAAAGCGCTTCAGTAAATGTCCCGGGATGCGCATGAAAGAGACTCGGGAAAACCTCCACTCTGAAGAACCCTTCCTCCATTGGGGCATCTGGAACAACCCCGATGCTCGCGCCGGGTGTTGGGAGATCTGGCAGCATCGTAGGTAGTGGTCGCGCTCGCAACCGATTCGCTTGTCAAAGATTGCGCCAAAGCGAAGGCAAAATTGTGGGACCACATCGGCGTTTCGTGCGCGGCGTCCGTTACAGAGATGGCCGATTTCGAATGGGTGAGTTCCCCTCCACAATCAGGCAAGACGAGCCACGGCCCTCGCTACCGCGATCGAGATGATTAATCGAGGCTCGAAGCCCCGAAACCCAACGCGCTGAGTGCGAAACTTCCTGCGCCAAACGCATTACGTGACGGCGTGTACGCATCGTCAAACGCCAGGATTTCGCCGTGCGCTGCCAGCGATATGTCCGCCAAAGAAGACCGGGAATACGGATCGGCGCGCTCCGGATACCATGGTGTCGTTGGAGAGGATACTGCCTCAGAGGTCGAGCCTCTGCTCGAAGACCTCATCTTGGCCCATGGACCAGAGGAATCCAGCGGCACTAACTCGTCCAGCATACGATCACCTGTCATCGCGTTCACGCTGCCGCAAATGGCTGTCGCGACCAACAGCACGGCCTTGGTGAGCTTGCGAAGGAGTTTTGATGAGTCTGGCGCAGACTTCATGAATGATCGCTGTGTCACTTCAGAATTCAGACGTTTGGAACTTGCCGCCTCACGGCACAGTCGCTGCATGATAGCGGGTCGCCTCTGCCAAATAAATCTGTGTTTACTCCCTATCTGCGAGTGCAGCGCACCGATGGATCCCGCACCCGGTGCTCCCTATTGATCATCGCGATGACAATCACGAAGGCCTTGCCAACCCGGAGATGACGCCGATCAGCAGCACCGCGACGGCGAGCAGACCGGGCATGTAATTGCCTACTTCGATTGCGCCGTAATGATCACGCCGCTCATGCGTGCGTCGAAGCTGCGGGTCAATTCCTTGATGGCAAAGACCGCGTTCACAAGCGGCGCATTGAACGCCGCCGACAGACCTGCGGGGGCGCCGGCGAACGCGAGCCTGTGCTCGAGATCGACGCCGCGGATGGTCCGAAATCGCGCGGGATGGAAGTGCCGCACGTTAAGCATCAGCGATGCGCCGACGTGGATCGTCGGCACGCCGCAATATGTCACAATCTGCATCAATCAGATGCGCTTCCAGCACTGCGACGAGAGCGGTGACCAACGGGCCCACCCAGAAGATTCCATAGTGGAACCAAAGCCGCCGAACATCTTGCAGCGTTCTTCTGTCCAGGACGCGGAAGAAAGTGGCAGACGGTTTCAACGTCAGATAGGGATCAACGCAAAAAAAGCCCAGCCGTGAAGCTGGGCGGAGGGGAATCGCCTTCTGTCGCCTGAAAACGAGTGGGCTTGCTGCCGGACCATACGCCATAACATGCAATATCGGCACGCCAGGTCCCACACCACTAGCCCCTAGAATAAGCACGTTGTGACATTTATTCAAGCGATTCCTGCACCTTTTTCGTAAAGCCAGGAAGGGGGAACACGGCAGGAGTTCATTCAGATGACCTTCGCGAGATAACGGCGGCTGCTCCGATGGCGGCATCGCCTGGGAAAATACGGAGGCACACCACGCAAACGCCACATAGACTTCAAGACGTCGCTTCCCTCGACGTACTGCCCTGCTCCACGTCGTCACTTTTCTCGGAGACAGAATGAAAAAATGCACGATCCGGCTCACGTTCGTGATGCTCGCGCTGCTCGCGGGATGTCATGAAACGAAAACGCCGCAAACGGTCACATCGAGCGGCCAGGCTGCCAATGCGTCGGCGCTCAGTACCGGTCCCTCGACGATCGACGAACTGAACAATCCCAACAGTCCGCTTGCAAAGCGAAGCATCTATTTCGATTTCGACAGCTATACGGTCAGGGATGACTATCAGGCGCTACTCCAGGCACATGCGGACTATCTGCGCCGGCATCCGTCCCAGCATGTGCTGATACAGGGCAACACCGACGAGCGCGGCACCACCGAATTACAATCTCGCCCTGGGCGAGCGGCGCTCGCAGGCCGTCATGCGTGAGTTGGAAACGCTTGGCGTGCCCGGGACTCAACTGGAAGCCGTCAGCCTGGGCAAAGAAAAACCGGTTGCGCTGGGGCACGACGAGGCGTCGTGGTCGCAGAATCGCCGCGCCGACCTGGTGTACCGCTAATTGCGCAGCGCACGACGCGCGGACCAGTTCAAAGCCCGAAGTACCAGAGCCGCACGTCCTCTTCCTCCGACCAGATCTGCACGTCCAGCATCTCGTCGAATTCGACCGGCTCGCCCCGGTACATGCAGCAGAACCCGCGCTCGGTGCGATAGACGATCACCCACTCGCGCGGGTCGGGGGTTGCGTCGGGCGAACGGTCTTCCCGTGTGCTCCCGGAATCCGCAAGGTGCACCGCGGCCTTGAGCCGCTCGCGCAACGTCCGCCACTCAGTTTTCAGCTTCACGGTCGCTCACCTTGAGACCCCTGCCGTGCACGGCATACGAAGCGTCGTTGACGCGCACGGATTGCATCGACGTGGCGGTCCTTCCGCGAACCCGGGGCTGGAAAATATCGATACTGCGGGCGACGGCGTCCGCAATATGCTCCTTCGCAATCACGCCGGACACGTCGAACGCGCCATCGACAGCGGCATCGACGAGGACCACGGCCATCACCGCGCGGCGCTGCCGGAGTTCGCTGATCACTTCGAACGCCGCATCGGATCGCTTCACGACGATGAAGTTGCGATGCGCGAGTTGCCCGATCGTGACCGTCGGATTGTCATGGCTGACCGCGCGGCGCAGGCCGGTGTTGATGCGCAGCACGCCGTACAGCATGCCTGCCTTCGTGACGACGATGTGCCGGAACGGCGCGACGCCCATGCGATCGAGGAGATCGCGAAACGGGACGTCCGCGTCGAGCACCAGTATGTCGGCCTCCATGATCGCCCCCGCGTTCTGCACGAGAAACATATTGGCGTGCAACGCATCTGGAATGACATGACCGCGCCTGACGAGTTTCATCGTGTAGATCGTCTCGCGCGAGAGGAGCCGGCGGGTGCCGATGCTGAACGCAACCGCAAGTATCATCGGCAGCACGATGTCGTAATCGCGCGTCATTTCGAAGATCATCGCCACTGCCGTCATCGCGGCACCCGTGCCGCCCGCGACCACCGCCCCCATGCCGACCATCGCGAATGCAGGCACGCTGACCGGAGCGGCCGGCACCAGCAGATGGAACAGGGACGCCAGTGCGGCGCCCAACGTCGCGCCGATGAACAGCGACGGCGAGAACACGCCGCCCGACGAGCCGGAGCCGAGGCTAACCGACGTCGCGGCCATCTTGCACAGCGCAAGCAGCAGCAGGAACAGGCCACCTTGCAACTGTTCATTGAGCGTCGCCTGGATCGTGGCGTAGCCCACGCCTTCCACGTAGTAGTGGCCTGCGTAGCGCATCAGCAGATACATCATTACGCCGACGAACAGCATGCCGAGCGCGTGGCGCGCAAAACGCCCCGGAACGCGATCGAAGGCGTCCTCCGCCCAGTGCAATCCGCGAATCAGCAACGCGGCCGCCACGCCGGCCACGACCCCGAGCAGCGCGTAAAGCAGCAGCGTGAAGCCGCTCGCGAGATGGTTATCGAGCGCTCCGAGTTGAGGGGGAACCAGGAAAGCCGCTGCTCCGCCAAGGAACAGCCGTCCCACGAACGTGGCGGTGCCCGTTGCCAGTGCGACGGGCAGAAAAGTCCCCACGCTGATTTCCGGCATCATCAGCTCGGTCGCGAACAGTACGCCGCCGATCGGCGTATTGAACGTCGCGGCAATGCCGGCCCCCGCGCCGCTCGCAACGAGAATGATCCGCTGACTGGCGGGCATCCGCAGCCACTGACCCAGCGTCGAGCCCAGTGCCGAACCGATCTGGATGATCGGACCTTCCCGGCCCACCGCCGCACCGGTGCCGATCGCGATGGCCGATGCGAGCGACTTGACGACCGCCACGACCGGACGGATCACGCCGCCCCCGAAATAGATCGCGTCCATCACTTCTGGCACGCCATGCCCTTTTGCTTCCGGTGCGAAGCGGCTTACCAGCCACGTGACCACGAAGCCGCCTGCTACCGGCACGAGAATCACCCATGCGCCCCACGGCGACGGCGGGGTAAACTGGCTCGCGTCGTAGAGCGGCGAAAGGCGTCCGAGAAACGCCGCATTATGGATAGTGCCGATCAGCATCCTGAACACGACCGCGCCAAAACCGGTCACGATCCCGAGGCAGAACCCCAGCATGCTCATGCGATAGAGGTCGAGCGGCTTCACGACTTCTTGCGCGTTTTCAGGAGGTGCCGAATCTCCTTCCTTACCGTCGAGCTTCGTGGGGGCCATATCCCGCTTCTCCTCGCATGACAACACCGCGTCATCGTTCGGCGCGGGGGCCTCGATCGGTCCCATGCACGCAATACAAGGTCCACGCAGAAAGAAGCCGAGCGGTCTTGGGGGGATGATCGAACATCGCACCGCCCGCCTGAATCGGTCGGTGCGACCGGGTAGACAGGCCTCGGCAATCATGTCATGCCGTGCCATGCACTATAGTCCTATCAACGCGTGTTCACCAACCTTGACGCTCGTGGCGATACGGAACACCCACCGTTCACCGCATCCAGATCCGGCGCGGGCACGCAATCCATCTGATACGATTTTGCGCTGTCACCCCGTCACGCCGCATTGCCGGTGCGCCTTGCGATAGAGCAACAGGATTTCAGCAAGGCTGCAGAGAATCCGGTTTCAGGCGCCTGGTCCATGTTCCGAACGAGACAGGTAGCAAAGTGAAGCAAACATCACCGCACATCCGGGTCGGCATGCCCAACAAGCAGGATCTCGAAGCCATGTCGGCATTCCGTTACCAGTTACGCAGGTTCCTGCGGTATTCGGAAGAAATTACTCACGCGGAAGGAGTCACGCCTCTGCAATATCAGATGCTCCTTCACGTCAGGGGATTTCCCGACCGCTCCTGGGCCAGTATCGGCGAACTGGCTGAACGGTTGCAGGCAGCGCCCAACGGCACCGCGGCGCTCGTGTCCCGCTGCGAAGCCGCCGGGCTCGTCGAGCGTCGCCCCGACGCTTCCGACCGGCGACTCGTGCAGGTCCACCTGACGGAAAAAGGCGAGCGGTGCCTGTTGAAGCTCGCGATGCTGCATAAGCGGGAAATCGAGTCATTCGGTTGGGCGCTGGGGCAGTTTCAGGTTCAACAGACACCACTGGTTGGCGGAGCGGCCAAATCGCCAGATTGGTGATCATGCAGCGGCGCCAGGGATGAGCATTCGTCGACGGCCGGCGCGCCAGCGACGATCTCCGCGTGCCAGCCCTTTGGCCCGTGTCCGTACGACCCATTCTCAAGACATCCAAGACCGCTTGGGCTAATGGGTGATTACCCTCGCACGGACGCGCCAGAAGCTTTCAGGCCTGCCTTAATTGGGGCGATCGTACTTGTCATGCCAGGAGCGGCGCCTGTGCCGCGAAGTCCGCTGGATGACATTTTCCGATGGACGCGAGTGGTTCGACGCCCCTCAGCGGCCACCGCTCGCCGCTTCGTGCGCAGCCGCACTGGACGCGCCTTCCGATTCGGCGGCACGTTCGACAGGTGGCCGAAGTGCCTTGCTAAATGCCCTATCGTGCGCTAAAAAATATTTACTTCCTTCGCGTGTCTACTGGCCGTCCGGCCAATGCCATGGACGCCCCCACTCCAGCGAGCACGACTGTCCATGAGTCTTCTTGAGCTCAGAGGCGTTTCCAGGCATTTCGGCGCCATTCAGGCCCTGACCGACGTGACGCTCAGTCTGGAGTCAGGTCAGGTCGTGGGGCTCATGGGCGATAACGGGGCCGGGAAATCGACTTTGGTGAAGGTCGTCGCCGGCAACTTTCCACCTTCGCACGGCGAAATTCTCATCGATGGAAATCCCGTGCATTTCAACAAGCCGGTCGACGCGCGCGCGCGCGGCATCGAAGTCGTCTATCAGGATCTCGCGCTCTGCGACAACCTGACGGCAGCCGCCAACGTTTTCCTTGGCCGCGAACCGCGGGTCGGGTTCGGGCCTATCCGCGTGCTCGATCACGCGACCATGTATCGGCGTGCGGGTGAACTGTTCAAGGCACTGAAGTCCGAGACGCGCCCGCGCGACCTCGTCAGGCAAATGTCGGGGGGACAGCGGCAGGCGGTGGCCATCGCCCGCACACGCCTCTCGGAAGCAAGGCTCGTCCTCATGGACGAGCCGACCGCCTCGATCAGTGTGCGCCAGGTCGTCGAGGTGCTGGATCTCATCAGACGCCTGTCCGAACACGGTATCGCCGTCATCCTCATCAGCCACCGCATGCCTGACGTATTCGCCGTTGCCCATCGGGTGGTTGTCATGCGGCGCGGGCGCAAGGTCGCCGACAAGAAGACCGAAGAGTCCTCCCCGGAAGAAGTGACCGGACTGATCACCGGCGCCATCGCCGCTGCCTGAAACTGCCTCGCATCGGAGCCACCATTGAACGACGCGCCGCGAAGGCCCCCTACAACCCCGCCATTGCTCGATGATCCACAGTCCGCGAGGACGCATACTCGCTGGTCGGGATTGCTCGCAAGCCAGGTGTTCTGGGTCGTGCTGGCAACGATCGTCGCCTGTATCGCCCTGTCTTTCGCGACCTCGACCTTCGCGACCTCCGAGAATCTTTTCAACGTTACGCGAAACTTCGCCTTCGTCGCCATCGTGGCGCTGGGAATGATGGCGGTGATCGTCACGGGCGGCATCGACATTTCGGTTGGCTCGACGATCGGCATCAGCGGTATCGTGCTCTCGGTCGTCATGAACGCGGGCTACCCGATCTGGGCCGGTATCGGCATGGGACTACTGACCGCCGGGCTGGTCGGCCTCGTCAACGGCTTGCTCATCGCGTATCTCGGCATGCAGCCTTTCGTCGTGACGCTCGCCATGCTGAGCGTCGGCCGCAGCCTCGCACTCGTGATCTCCCGCAGCCGGACCATTTTCGATTTCGGCCCCGACGGGAGCAAGCTCCTCGCGCTCGGCGGCGGCGCGACGCTCGGCGTCGCCAATCCGGTGTGGTTCCTGATCCTGCTTGGGCTGTTGTTCTGGTTCGCGTTCGGCTGGACGCGCTGGGGCCGCTATGTGTTCGCGATCGGCGGCAACCGTCATGCGGCGACTCTCACCGGCGTACCGGTGCGCCGCATCGTTTGTTCCGTCTACATGCTCTGCGGCCTCATGGCGGGCGTCGCGGCGATTCTCGAAGTCGGCTGGCTAGGCGCGGTGACGACAGGCCTCGGCACGGGCGACGAACTGCGCGTGATCGCTGCTACCGTGGTCGGCGGGACCAATCTGATCGGCGGGGTTGGCAGCGCCTTCGGCACGATCGTCGGCGCGGCGCTCATCGAGGTCATCCGCAACAGCCTGATCCTGCTCGGCGTCGACGCGTTCTGGCAGGGCACGGTCGTCGGCAGCTTCATCGTCGTCGCGGTGCTTTTTAACAGGCTCGGTGGCGAGCGGCAAGGAGATTGAAATGTCGTTGGACGCGCCGGCCGCTTCCCGGCCGGTGCCGCGGGAAGCGGGTGCGGCCGGATTAGGCGCGGAACTGCCGCACGCATGGGTTCACAAGACCGCGAGGATCCGCTCCAAGGCCGAGTTCCGATTTCGGGCCTGTCGTTCGATCGTTAAAGACTGTGTAGGCCCACATGGGCACCGTAGAGCCGGCGCCGAACAGGAGGAAGCAATGAAGAAACTGTGGATGTGTCTTGCCGCGGCTGGAGGACTCGCGATGCTGGCGTCCTCTGGCTTCGCGGCCGATAAGACCCTTGCGCTGGTGGTGAAGGGTCTCGACAACCCGTACTTCGACCTCATGCATCAAGGATGCGAACGGGCGAACAAGGAACTCAACAAGCAAGGCTACAACTGCTACTACACCGGTCCCGCGACCGCCGCGGACGAGAGCGCGCAAGTGCAGATCATCGACGACCTGCTGACCAAGGGCGTCGCGAGCATGGCGATCTCGCCAGCGAACGCGCCGGCTGTGGCGGAGGTGCTGCGCCGCCGCGGCGGATCGGTCCCGGTCATCACCGCGGATGCCGATCTGCTGCCGAAGGATGCGTCACTGCGCAAGAGCTATGTCGGCACCGACAACTACGAACTGGGCGCCAAGCTTGGCGAGCAGTTGAAGATGCTGATGCCGAAAGGCGGCAATGTCTGCCTGGTGATGGGCAATCCGGCAGCGGAGAACATCAACCAGCGGGCCCAGGGCGCGCGCGATGTGCTCTCCGGGAAGAAAGGGATCACCAAGCTCGCTGGCGAGAACGGCTGGCATGAGATCAGTGGCTGTCCGCTCTACGTGAACGACGACGCCGCCAAGGCGAACCAGATGATGCAGGACACGCTGACCGCCCACCCTACCGGTCTCGACGCCTTTCTGCTAGCGGGCGGCTGGCCTCTCTTTGCGCCGCAGGCCTTTTCGCAGGTTGTCGCGCCGATAATGGACAAGATCAAGAACGGCAAGTTCGTGATCGTCTCGGCGGATACGCTCGGGCCCGAACTGCAAGCGCTCAAGGAACACAAGGTGAATGTGCTCGTCGGCCAGCGGCCCGAGGAAATGGGCTACCGCGCCGCGATGGTCATGCGTGACCTCGCGGAAGGGAAGTCGGTACCTCCGGTCATTCACACCGGACTCGACGTCTGCACATGGAAGAACGCCGACACTTGCCTGAAGCATTGAAGGCCGGCGGCCCACATCATCACGATAACGCGGGAGCCGGATCGACACCGAGCCGACTCTGCGCTGCCTCAATGCATCGACGACACAATTTGCCTGCTCTTCCTGAAAGAGGCCGGGCGCGGCATTGAACACCAATAGCGCGCCAACAATGCACGCTTCGACACGTTCGCCGTTGATCAGTTGAAGGGCGATCGCCGCCTCGAGCATCGAGAGTACGGGCGCCCAAAACCGTGCCGCGATACGCGTCGGCCCTCCGACGCGATGCTCGTTGTGCTCGTTCCTGCCGCGCTCGCTCAGCAGACGCGCGGCTTGCGCGCTGCTCAGCCCCAAATGCGACGTGCTGCCGGATGTCGTTGTCATGGGCCCTCTGTCATGCATTTGCGCGCCCAAAACGACGTTCGCGCGCCCGATATGATGCGAGTGCGGCATCAAGCGCGGCGTCGTCAAAATCTGGCCAGAATATGTCGGTGAAGTAGAGTTCAGTGTACGCGAGCTGCCATAGCAGGAAGTTGCTGATGCGCTGCTCACCTCCGGTCCGGATCAGCAGATCGGGTTCCGGCGCGTACGCCATCGCCAGATATTGCGCGAAGCTGGCTTCGTCGACCGGCACAGCGTGACCATCGACGGCACTCCGTGCGGGTAACTCGCTTATAGCGTGAAGGATATCCCAACGACCGCCGTAATTCGCCGCAATGGTCAGCGTCATACGCGTATTGTGGGCGGTTCTGATTTCCCCTCGCTTCACGAGCGCCCGAAGGTGCGCATCGAACGCCGATAGATCACCAACGACGCGCAAGCGGATGCCATTCTTGTGCAACCGTGCCGTTTCACGCTGTAGCGTCGCCCCGAACAGACGCATCAGGAACGACACTTCGTCCTCCGGCCGGCGCCAGTTCTCCGAACTGAATGCAAACAGCGTCAGGAATTCGACGCCGCGCCGCGCGCAGCCCTCGACGATCGCGCGGACCGCTTCGACACCCTTGAGGTGACCGGCCACTCGGGGCAGCCTGCGCTGCGCCGCCCAGCGGCCATTGCCGTCCATAATGATTGCAATGTGCCGCGGCACATCGGTCACGGCCGGTACGCTAACGGTCGAACTTTTATGGATCATGGGAACCGCCGCGAGTCAGGCGGAACACGAAAGTCCCCGAAGGTCATGAAGGTGCCCCTGGACTCTTTTCCTGGTGATCAACTCGACCGCCACCAAATCACGTGGACAATCGGCTGGGCCACCGGACGAAATGGACAATCGTATGGTATGCAGACGAAACTGAAAGGATGCTTAAGACGGAGATACTCTCCAGGCTTTGTTCACGTATTGGCAGGTTTAAGGGGGCCCGGCGATGATTTCGTTCATGAAAGCAGCCGCCCAACAGAACGATACCGCCGTCGACAACCCGCTCTCCTATGTTGGCTATCGATTTCCACCCGACGTGATCAGCTACGCGGTGTAGTGGTATACCGTTTCCCGCTAAGAGTCGTCGATACAACCTGGACAGCGCGGCTGGGCCCAGACGCCATATCCTGGCAGGATGACAAGACGAAAAATAAGCAACGAGATCTGGGCGGCGCTGGAGCCGCCAGGCGATGCGACAGCTGCGTGAGCCACTCACGCCTTTCCCTGTGATAAGTATCGCGGTTGTAGACGCCGATGATTCCGGGCTGTACGTGGCCGAGGACTGCCTCGGCAATATCGTTGGGACATCCCAGCGTTGCAAGAAGCGTCCGAGTTGCGCGTCGAAGGTCGTGGGCGGACCAATGCGTGACGGGCAAGCGCGGGGGGTGTCCGGAATTTTGTGTAAACGGGTTGAGGCTTAACCCGGCACCAGCCGCTCTTCGAACTGGATCGTGAAGCGGTTCAGTGCGGCCTTCCAGTCGCGGATCGGCATCGTCCACTTCTTGCTGATGTTGTTCAGGAAGACGACCAGCATCAAGCGCGTAATGCCAGGCGCTACCCAGTTCCATGCGAAGGCGCGAGGCGAGCACCGGCGTCGACCGGTACGACTCGAGGAAATCGAAAGCCTGGGCGCGTGTGACGGCTGTGACGCGCATATCCCCTATAGGCCCCAGCTTCGCCTTGAATATACGCGCGACCTCGACCGCTCCCTTTGTCTTCCGATTTACTTCTACATACCCTTCCAGATAGTCGCGGCACCGCTGTCTGACGGTGTAATCGCCTGGGTGCGCAGCCGCTGATTCCCGTTCTCCGCAGTGTCGAAGGTTCGGCTCCGGAATCGCGTTCGACGCGCTTCGTTTGCCACGCAGCGATCGCTGCGGCAAATGAGGTCGACGGCCACTCACGAGCTTCACCTGTCGCATGCGACCGTCGATCGGCGACTTATAGCGATACGTCCGTGACTTGCGGCTCGTTGAAGCCTGGTAGGCGTAGGCCTGGAAATCCCTCAAACGTCATGTGCTTGCCGCTCGGCAGCTTGGCCACGGCACGTGCATCAAAGCGCATTCTTCCCTCGGCGCAGGTTTTCTGCATAACGGCACAAAAACCTATGCCAGCATCACAAGTTTGGGTAAGCGGAGACACGCGTCGACACACGAACCGACGGGCCTGAAGCGTTAATATTTTTCTTAAAATTCAGTTACTTGCCGTATATCCTGGGAAGGCTTTGGGCTTACCGAGACAAGCCTGAAAACATGGCTACTCATTCTCGTCGAAGTAATGCCCGAACTTCAGCTGCTTCGTGCGGATATACCGCTCGTTTTCCTCGCGCATCGGAATCGCGAGCGCGACACGCTCGCACACCGGAATGCCGTGCTTCGACAGCGTGTCGAACTTTTCGGGATTGTTACTCATCAGCCGCACCGACGTGACCTTCAGCGTGCGCAGGATGCCCGCGGCAGAATCGTATTCGCGTGAATCGTCGGGCAGGCCGAGATCGAGGTTGGCTTCGACGGTATCGCGCCCTTGCTCCTGCAGCGCATACGCGCGGATCTTGTTCGACAGACCGATGCCGCGTCCTTCGTGGCCGCGCAGATACAGCAGTACGCCGCAACCCTCTGCCGCGATATAGCGCAGCGCGAGATCGAGCTGCTCGCCGCAGTCGCAGCGATAGGAGCCGAGCACGTCGCCCGTCAGACATTCCGAATGCAGGCGCGTCAGCACCGACGACTGGTTGGCGACATCGCCCATCACGAGCGCGAGATGTTCGGCGCCGCTGTCGACCACGCGAAACACATAGGAAGTGAACGTGCCGTAGCGCGTGGGCAGCGTGGCGGTGGCGTCGAGCACGACGCATTCGCCGGTGACGGCGCCGTCCGCTGCGGGCGATGGATCCTGAGACGTGAGCATGGCGTTGAACAATGGTGCTGGCATGAACCCGGTCGAGCCGGGGATAAGGTGTGGATTGCGAGTTTACCGCTAATCCGCATGCAGCACGTGGATGCCCCTTCGCTTGCACGGGACGCTGCCCCGCGACAAGCCGCACCCGGCACACGCGCATCACGCGAAACACGAGCCCGAGACCCGAAACAAGCCCGTGCGGACCGCGTCAATCCAGCGCGCATCGTCCGGCGCGCCCGAGGTATTCCCGGTGTACCGCGGGCGCACGTCGCGCCTATACTGGTATCGCCTGTCCCTCACGACAGTGCGCCACTTCGGCGTGCTGCATTGCGAAACGGAGCCGCTCCATGACAAGCGTTGCACAGCTTCTTAAAACGAAACCGAACCCCTCCGACGTCTACACGATCGGCGCCGACGATTCCGTCTACGAGGCGATCCGGTTGATGGCCGAGAAAAGCATCGGCGCGCTGGTGGTGACGGACGGCGACAGCATCGCCGGCATCATCACGGAGCGCGACTACGCGCGCAAGATCGTGCTGATGGACCGGTCGTCGAAGGCGACGCCGGTGCGCGACATCATGAGCAAGGCGGTGCGCTTCGTTCGTCCGGACCAGACGACCGAAGACTGCATGGCGCTGATGACCGAGCGGCGCATGCGTCACCTGCCTGTCATCGACAACGAGAGGCTGGTCGGCATGGTGTCGATTGGCGACCTCGTGAAGGACATCATCGCGGAACAGCAGTTCACGATTCAGCAACTCGAGTTCTATATTCACGGCGAACGGCTCTGACAGGCAGCACGGTTTTCGCTGAGCGACACCGCATCGATCATCCGCGCGGGACCAGGCGCAAAAAAAGCCCAAACCTCTAAGAGCTTGGGCCAAGCTACCTTGCGGCAGCGGAGGTTCCTTCGGAAAGAGGAACGCTACGCGCGCGGATCACACGCTCTCGGGCGCATGAGTGCGGCGCGCTCGTTTGAAACAGTACCGGGTATGAAACGCTGTGTGCGCCGTCAAACGACGCGCACACAGATTCTGCTGCCTGCTTAGTTACCGAAATTAGTTACCGAAATAGACGCTCTTCGGGCCGCTCATCGGCTGCTTCATGCCGCCCGCCTGGGTCGATCCGCTCATCGGCGCGCCGTAACCGCTGGTATCAGCGCTCGGCTGGGTTTGCGCGACGGTCGGATTTTGCGCCTGCACGCGCTGCTCGGCGGCCTGGATGTCGGCCGGATATTTCGGGTCGCTCGAGGTCGCCGGGTTGTAGCCCGCGTGCTCCAGCTGGATCAGTTCGCTGCGGACTTCCGCGCGGGTGACCGGCTGCTGGCTCGACTGCGCGAACGATACGACTGGCGCGGCGACAAGGGCCGCAATGGCAACTGCCTTGATCAGCGATTTCATGGTGACTTCCCTCCAATGTGGTTTTATCTGCATCGCCGACACCTCGGTGTCCAGCGAATGACTTGAGTCTAGTCACCGCACTGCCAAGGGAAAACCCTTAATTTCGAGATAGAAAATTGCTCAGTTCGCAACGATCTCGGAAAATATCGTGGAACCGCCTCCGTTAGCATGATCTTTGGGGTAACAATTGCCCGGATCGTCACCTTTGCGTCTGATGTTTCCGAAATACGTCTGATCGAAGAAAAAATTCGCCCGCACGCACGCCGAAACGTCTGAATCGATGTACGCGCGTAGCTGCGACGTCATGCGCCCGAATGCGGAATCGTCAGTAGCTTGCGCGGGCCGCTGACGAACGCGCTGCCCGGCTCGAAAAATCGCAACGGACGGTGCATCTCGCGCGACAGGCCGATGCGCGTCGTCACGCCGATCGGCGCGTCGCCAGTCTCGATCACGCCGATCCATAGCCCCCGCCCCGTACACAAATCGCGGCCGTCGAGCGCCTGGCCGATGCCGAACGCCACCGTCAGCCGGCCGGGTCCGCGCGCGAGATCGCGCAGCGGCACGCCGGGACGGCGCGCTTCCATCAGCGCGAGTCCTTCGAGCGGTTCGATCGCGCGCAGCAGGATGCCGGCGCCGACCTCCTCCGCTTCGGACGACATGTTGAGCATGTAAGACACGCCGTAGGTCAGCCGCACATAAGCATGACCGCGCGCGAGGAACATCGACCCGTTGTACGGACGACGTCCGATGAACGCATGGCTCGTCGAGTCGCCGAGCGGATACGCCTCGGTCTCGACGATGCGTCCGCTCAGGCGTCCTTCGGGCAGATCGTGCACGAGATATTTGCCGACCATGAAGCGCGCGAGTTCCACGGTATCGATCGGCAGATCCTCGCGGCGCAACGGTCGGATCGGAAGAGCTTCGTTTCGCATGCGCTGGGTGTCCTTGAGTCGGTGCTGAAATCGGTGCTGAAACCTACGGCCTCGCGACAAGCGCGCAGTCGCCCCACTCCCACGTCATCGACCGGTTACGCTCGACAAATTCGTTGTACCGAAGCCTCATTTTCTGCGCCATGGAAGTCAACATGGCACCAATTGTTGTATTGTGTTCATCCGGCCGGTCACACGGCCGTTTGCATGTTTCGGCGCGCGCTTCGCGGCTCGCTGAAACTGCGTGTCGGCTGAAAGCGTTCGCAGACTGCTGTACCTGTTCCATTGGCATTGAATCCCGCCGTACCCGCTGGTGTAAAAAAATCGACCCCATCCGGGGATCGACGTTCTACGACAACAGGAGATGGTTGAATGAAAGCATTCTCAGCAATCAAGATGATCGGCGGCGCACTGGTCGTTCTCGCTTCCCTCAACGCGTACGCGCAAAGCAGCGAGGCGGCCGCGACCGCAGCGCCGGCGGCAATGGCACCGACCGCCAAGCAGACTCGCGCGGCTAATCGCGCGCTGCAGAAGAAGGTCCGCGCGACGCTCGCACGTACGAAGGGCCTGACCGTCGGCAACATCACCGTGCGCGCACGCGAAGGCGCCGTCACGCTGGAAGGCTCGGTGCCGGAACAGGCTCAGATCGAACTCGCGACGAACGCCGCTCAAGGCGTGGCAGGCGTGACGTCGGTGAAGAGCGCGCTGTCGATCCGCGCCATGGGCCAGTAATCCGGTCGAACGGCCGAAGAAGTTGCGGTAACAGCAGCAAGCTGGCGTCGACGGCGGAAAGCTCCGCCGCGACGCCAATTCCCCTCCGATGCAGCGCTCGACACCATTGCCTCACGGTGCGGCCATCGCACCATCCGACGCGGCGATTCCCCGCGCCCCCGAAACCGCGATATTTTCAATGCGCTACGCGCGTCGCGATGACGACCCGACCGCGTGGCGACGGCTTCTCGTAACGAGTTATCCCCGATAATTTAATAGCTTAACGTCACTTGTTAAGATATTACTTCAGGTTCACATACGCACCGAAAGGAAGGCCGCATGACTTCGTCCGCGACCGTCTTGCCTCGTTGGACTCTCGTCGCGCCGATCGTTAGCTGGATCGTGCTCGCCGCCGCCCTACGCGATGCCGGGCAATACGCTGCTGCTCGCACTGGCCGGCATGTCGCTTTGCGCGGCCGTGTTTGCCGCCGTGCATCATGCCGAAGTGGTCGCGCATCGCGTCGGCGAGCCGTTTGGCACGCTGGTGCTCGCGGTCGCCGTCACGGTGATCGAGGTGGCGCTGATCGTCTCGGTGATGTTGACGTCCGGTCCCGAGAAAGCCGGCCTCGCGCGCGATACGGTATTCGCGGCCGTGATGATCGTCTGCAACGGGCTCGTCGGGCTGTGTCTGCTGGTGGGCGGCATCCGTCATCTGGAACAGGACTTCCAGAGCCGCGGCGCGGCGGCCGCGCTGGCGGTGCTCGCATCGCTGTCGGTACTGACGCTCGTGATGCCGAATTTCACGACCACCAGCCCCGGGCCTGTCCTGTCGCCGTCGCAGCTCGCGTTTGCCGGCGTGTCGTCGCTGGTGCTGTACTGCGTGTTCGTGTTCGTGCAGACGGTGCGCCATCGCGACTACTTCCTCGCCGGCGTGCCCGACGAAGACGTCCATGCCGAGCCGCCCGGCGCGCGCCTCGCAGCCATCAGCGGCGCGCTGCTGCTCGTGAGCCTCGTCGCGGTCGTGCTGCTCGCGAAAGTGCTGTCGCCGGTGGTCGAGTCAGCGGTGCTGAGCGTGGGCGCGCCGCCAGCGGTGGTCGGTATCGTGATTGCGTCGCTGGTGCTGTTGCCGGAAGGACTCGCGGCGCTGCGCGCGGCGCGCGCCGACCGTCTGCAGACCAGCCTGAACCTCGCGCTCGGCTCGTCACTGGCGAGTATCGGCCTGACCATTCCCACCGTCGCCGGCGTGTTCCTGTACATCGGTCAGCCCATCGTGCTCGGCATCGATGGCAAGGACATGGTGCTGCTCGCGCTCACGCTGGTGGTCGCGACGCTGACGCTCAGCACCGGGCGCACGACGATTCTGCAAGGCGCCGTGCATCTGTCGCTGTTCGCGGCTTATCTGTTTCTGTCGTTCGCGCCGTGACGCGATGCCTTATCCGGCACGGGCGGACGGCAACCTCACTCTTCCCAATGCTCGGCGATCCAGTCGCGGAACAGATTCAGCTTCTGCTGTTGCGCGACTGAGTCCGGATACACGAAGTAATAGCGCCAGCCGGTCTTCAGCACGGTATCGAACGGCCGCACGAGGCGCCGGGCGGCGACGTCCTCGTCGATTAGCGCGAGGTCGCTGATCGCGACACCGAAACCCTGCGCGGCGGCGTTGGTCGCCATGTCGAGCGTATCGAAGCTCGGGCCGAGCTCCGCGTCGATCGTCGCGGCGCCCGCCGAATCGGCTTCCGCGACTTTCGCGAGCCACATCTTCCAGTCGCGGTGATCGCGCGTCGGATGCAGCAGCGTGTGGCGCCCGAGATCGGCGACCTGCGCGAGCGGCTTGTCCTTCAGCAGCTCGGGCGTGCAGACCGGCGTCAGACGCTCCTCGAACAGCGACACCGCCTGCACGTCCGCACCGGGCGACGAACCATAGATGATCGCCGCGTCGAACGGCTCGCTCTGGAAATCGACGTCGTGCTGCCAGGTGGTCGTGATCTGCACGTGCAGATCGGGATAGTCGGACTGGAAGCGCATGATCTTCGGCAGCATCCAGCGCATCACGCAGGTCGGCACCTTGAGCGCGAGATCGGTGCGCTGCCTCGTCAAGCGCAGCGACATTTCCTCGATCCGCGCGAAGCTCTCCTTGACCGCCGGCAGCAGCATTTCGCCCTCGGCGGTCAGCGTCAGCCCCTTTGCGTGACGCTTGAACAGCGGAAACTTGTAGTACTCCTCGAGCGCGATGATCTGCCGGCTGACCGCGCCTTGCGTCAGGCACAGATGGTCGGCGGCACGCGTGAAGCTGCGATGGCGCGCGACGGTTTCGAAAATCTGCAGCGCGTTGAGCGGCGGTAGGCGTCGCATCGGATGTCCAGGATCAGAAAAAATCATTGCGTGGCTGCGGCAGCGCCCCTCGCCGCCCTGCCCGTCAAGCCCACAGCATACGCGATCGGCTATGCGCGCACGAGTGGGCGCGGGGCAAACCCGCATGCGTTCGACTCATGGCATGCGTGAAAAACGCCCGTACCGAGGAATGTCGCACCGGCGCGGTGCAAAAAAGCCTTCAGCAATCGCACCAGAACCGAGCTTTCCTCATACCTCGACGCCCGCTGGGATTCCTCAGCCAGATCTGGACGTTAACCCGCATAAGCCATCGCCCGTAGCTTCCCGGCGCGTCGCCAAATCGCTCGCCACCGCGTTCGCCGGCGGCGAGCCATGAGCGTACGTCATGCGATCCATGCGCATATTTCGATTGTTGCGTGATTTTGGCAAACCTACAGTGCATCCACGCACGGTAGATCCGGCAGCGGTCACGGCGAATCATGGGCAACGGGCGTTCAACACAGGAGACCGCCATGCAGCAGATCAAACGGGGTAGAAGGCAGGCCATCAAGACAATCGGTACGGCGCTCGCGGCATCCGCGCTGCCGATGCCGTTCCTCAACCTGCGCGCGCAGGAGCACAACTTCAGCGGCAAGACGCTGCGCATCCTGACGTGGTCGGACGATACCGGCACGGCCGCGCTGCGCAACATCGCCGCGACCTTCACCGCGAAGACCGGCGCGAAGGTCATCGCCGATCGCGCCGACGGCACCTCCGGCATGGTCGCCAAAGTCAAGGCAGCGGGCGAGCGCCCCACTTATGACGTGATCACGCTCGCCGGCGTCGGCGCCTCCGGCCTCGCCGACGCGGGCCTGCTGATGAAGCCCGACCTCGACCGCCTGCCGAACCTGAAAGAAGTCGCGCCGCCGTACCGCACCGGCGCGAACGGTTTCGGCGTCGGCTATCTGCTGTGGTCCGACGGCCTCATCTACAACACCGCGACGGTCAAGACGCCGCCTTCGTCGTACGAGGCGCTGTGGGACCCGAAATACGCCGGTCGCGTTTTCCTGCCGCCGCCCGAGTGGGCCGAAGCGGTCGATCTCGCGATCATCGCCGCGAAGATGAACGGCGGCTCGCAGCAGAACATCGAGCCCGGCTTCAAGAAGCTCGCGCAGCTCAAAGACCGCGTGATGACGCTCGGCGAGAACCCGAACCAGGTGGCCGACCTGTTCCGCACGGGCTCGCTCGACATCGGCGGCATCTACTCGCCCGCGTTTTTCCCGGATCAGATCCGCAAGCCCGAATACAAGATGGGCGTGACCTACGGCATGAAGGAAGGCTTCGCGACGCAACTGATGTTCACGGTGATTCCGAAAGCGCATCCGGGCGATACCGACCTGATCCACGCGTTCATCAATCACTCGCTCGATGCCGGCGTGCAAGGCCGCATGGCGGCCGATGTGCTGAACGGCCCGGTCAACTCGAAAGCGATGATTCCGGCCGAGAGCCGCGCGTTCGTGCCGAGCCCGCAGCAGATCGCCGAGAAAGCCGTGCTGCATGACGACAAGGCGCTCGCCGCCGTGCAGCCGGCATGGATCAAGCGCTACACCGAAATCTTCTCGGCGTAACCACGATGCTCGCGCGCTTCCCGCGGCGTGCCGCGATGATGCCGGACGAAGCCGCGCCGGGCCCAGCGCCCGGCGGCGGCGCCTCCGCTTCCGCAGTGGTTGCGACGGCCGTGACCGACCCCGCTGCCGGCGCAACGACGCTCGCGAAAGCGCGCCCGTGGCTGCTGCTCGCGCCGATCCTTTTGTTTCTGGCGATACTCGGCGCGGCCGCGCTGGTCGTGCTGCGCATGAGCTTTGGCACGTCCGGCAACGAATGGCGCAGCTTCACGCTGCAGAACTACGCGGACCTGCTCGACGGCTACTTCCTGAAATCGTTGTGGCTAACGCTGCGGCTCGCGTTCCAGAGCATGCTGTGCGCGGTCGTGCTCGCGATTCCGGTCGCGCTCGCGATGGCGCGCACGACATCGCGGCTCGCGCGCCGGCTGCTGCTCGCGGGTGTGCTGCTGCCGCTGCTCGTCAATCTGCTGCTGCAAGGCTATGGCTGGCTCGTGATCCTCGGCCCGGCGGGTCTGCTCAATCACGCGCTGCTCGCGAGCGGACTGGTCGAGCGTCCGGTGATGTGGCTGTATCGCGAGCATGGCGTGTTGCTCGGGCTGATCCAGACCGCGTTTCCGCTCGCCGTGCTGCCGCTGTCCAGCGCGATGCGCGCGGTGTCGCTCTCGTACGAGGAAGCCGCCGCGACTCTCGGCGCGACACGCTGGCAAACGCTGCGTCACGTGCTGCTGCCGCTCGCGATGCCGGGCCTCGTGTCGGGCGCGCTGCTGGTGTTCGCGTACAACGCGAGCGCGTTCGCGGTGCCGCTGCTGCTCGGCGGCCGGCGTGTGCCGATGCTCGCGGTGCTGGTGCACGATCAGGTCGCGCCGCTCTTGAACTGGCCGGCCGCCTCCGCTTCCGGCGTGGTGCTGATGATCGCGACGCTCGCCGTGATGGCGCTGTCGCAACGGCTCGTGCGCCGCACCCAACGCCTGACCGGGGAGCCTCACGCATGAGCACGCCGCTGCCGACCTCGCACCTGCCGCGCACCGAACCTCGTTCGCCGCGCTTCCCGCGCCTGCCGCAGACGATGCCCGGCCAGCTCGGCCGCGCGACCGCGCTCGTCGCCGGCGTGGTGCTGTTTCTCGCCGCGCTGCCGATCCTGACGATGATCGCGATGTCGTTCAGCGCGGCCGACACGCTCGAATTCCCGCCTCACGCGTACAGCCTGCACTGGTACCGCGCGGCGTGGCACAGCTTCGTGTCACCGGACGCGACCGATACGCTGTCGATGGGCGCCGCGCTGAGCACGAGTCTCGTCGTCGCGCTATCGACGATGCTGATCGCGACGCTGGTCTCCGTGCCCGCCGCGTACGCGCTGTCGCGCTACCGTTTTCACGGCAAGCCGGTGGTCGAGCAACTGGTCGCGCTGCCGCTCGTCTATCCGCTCGTGATGCTCGGCCTGTCGCTGCTGCTGGTGTTCAACGTGCTGCCGGTCGAGCTTGGCGTCGGCCGGCTGATCATCGCGCATGTGATCCTGGCGCTGCCGTTCACGGTGAAGAACTGCGCGGCGTCGGTCGCGTCGATCGGCCCCGAGTTCGAGGAAGCCGCGCTCGTGATGGGCGCGAGCCCCGGCCGCGCGCTCATCGACGTGGTGCTGCCGCTGATGCGCCCCGGCATTCTCGCCGGCATGCTGTTCGCCTTCATCGTGTCGTTCAACGAGTTCACGGTGACGTTCTTTCTCTACAGCATCGACACGATGACGCTGCCGGTATGGCTCTATAGCCGCACGGTGTCGTCGCTCGATCCGACCGTGTTCTGTTTCGCGGTGGTCATCGTCGCGATCGACTTCGCGCTGATCTGGCTGCTCGAAAAGCTGATCGGCGACGAAGGCGTCGCGCTGTGAACCCGCCACCTTTGCTGGAGCCTCCGATGACCCATCTGACCTTGCAGGCCGTCACGCGGCGCTTCGGCGCCGTGCATGCCGTCGACGACGTCGACCTGAGCGTGCCCGACGGCAAGCTCGTGTGCTTTCTCGGCCCATCCGGCTGCGGCAAGACCACGCTGCTGCGGATGATCGCAGGCCTCGAAACGCCGACCGAGGGCAGCATTCATTTCGCCGGCCGCGACATCACGCGACTGCCGGCCAATCGGCGCGACTTCGGCATGGTGTTCCAGTCGCTCGCGCTGTTTCCGCATATGACGGTCGCGCAGAACGTTGCGTATCCGCTGAAGCTGCGCAAGGTCGCGAAAGAACGGCAAACGCGCCGCGTCGCCGAACTGCTCGAACTGATCCAGCTGCCGCACATGGCGAACCGGCCGGTCACGCAACTGTCGGGCGGTCAGCGCCAACGCGTCGCGATCGCGCGCGCGATCGCTTCGGAGCCGCAACTGCTGCTGCTCGACGAACCGCTGTCCGCGCTCGACGCGAAGCTGCGCGAAGCGATGCAGGTCGAAATCCGCCTGCTGCAGCAACGCCTCGGCATCACGACGATCATGGTCACGCACGACCAGCGCGAAGCGATGACGATGGCCGACGAGATCGTCGTGATGGAGAAAGGCCGCATCGCGCAGGTCGGCAAGCCGCTCGACATCTACCGCGATCCGGTCAGCGAGTTCGTCGCCGACTTCATCGGGCTCGGCAACATTCTGCCGGTGAGGTACGACGGCGCGGGCGTCGTGAGCCTGCCGGGCGGACGGCGCATCGCGGTGACGCCGCACCCGGGCGCGCCGCTCGCCGATGCGCGGCAGCCGGGTGCGGCCGGCGACGCGATCCGCCTGCTGATTCGCCCCGAGGACATCTGCGTGAAGGCGGCCACGGAAGCACCGAACCCGAACCGGCTGCCCGGTACCGTCACGTTCATTCGCGACGTCGGCGCCTCGCTCGAAGCGACGATCGATTGCGTGGGCTTCACGCTGACCGCCGCAACCACGCCGCGCGAAACGCCCGGGCTCGCGCTCGGCATGCCGGTGCTCGCCGAGCTGCCGCCGCACGCGTGCAAGCTGATCGCCGCGCGCGCCGCCTGATACCCGAATCCATCACACGGCTTTGCCTGAATAACTACCGTATTACGACAGAGGAACACATCATGAACCAGCACCCCGCTCTCCAATCGACCCGCCGCGTGTTCGCGACGCTCGCCGCGACGCTCGCGATGACCGCGCTCGGCGCGCTGTGCGCACTGCCGTCGGCCGCGCATGCCGACGCGCTCGACGACATCGCGAAGTCCGGCACCGTGCGCATTGGCGTATTCGAGGACTATCCGCCGTTCGGCTCGATCGGTCCGGACATGAAACCGGTCGGCTACGACATCGACGTCGCCAATCTGATCGGCAAGGCGCTCAACGCGAAGGTCGAACTGGTGCCGGTCACCGGCGACAACCGCATGGCCTTTCTCGCCGACCACAAGGCCGACCTGTTGCTGTCGGTCGGCCAGACGCCCGAGCGCGAAAAAGTGATCGACTTCTCGCAACCCTACGCGCCGTACTACCTCGCGGTGTTCGGCCCGAAGTCGCTGCCGGTGAAGACCGCCGCCGACCTCGGCGGCAAGTCGATCTCGGTCGCGCGCGGCACGCTCGAAGACCTGAGCGTGACGAAGATCGCGCCGCCGTCGGCGAACATCAAACGTTTCGACGATCCGAACGGCGCTATTTCGGCGTTTCTTTCTGGTCAGGTACAGTTGATGGTGGTCGGCAACGACGTCGGCGCGACGATTCTCGCGCGGCATCCGGCGAACGATCCGGAGCAGAAGTTCGCGCTGTTCAGCTCGCCCGATCACGTCGGTCTGAACAAGAACGAGCCGCGCCTGAAGGCGAAGGTCGACGAAACGATTGCCAAGGCCCGCAAGGACGGCACGATGAACGCGATTTCGCAGAAGTGGCTGCGCGCGCCGCTGCCGGCCGATTTTTGAAACCTGTGGCGTGGCGCCGTGAAGGCCGCGCCGCGATCTGATCCTACGATGGGCACGAGGCCATGACTTACGCGTTCGATTTCAGCGGCTTCGGCCTGTATGCGGGGATGCTCGCGCGCGGCGCCGCCGTGACGCTCGGCCTCACGGCCGTGTCGACCCTGGCGGGTGGGCTGGTGGGGATCGCCGGCGCGAGCATCGCGGCGGCCGGGCCGAAGTGGGCGCGCTGGCTGGTCGCGAGCTACGTCGAGCTGATCCGCAACACGCCGTTTCTGGTGCAGTTGTTCTTCGTGTTTTTCGGCCTGCCGAGCCTCGGCATTCATATCGACGAAATAGAGGCCGCGATTCTTGCGATGACCGTCAATCTCGGCGCGTACGCGATCGAGATCGTGCGCGCCGGCATCGATTCGATTTCGCGCGGCCAGGTGCAGGCCGCCCAGGCGCTCGGCCTGCATGGGCGCCAGGTGTTCCGCTACGTCGTGCTGCCGCAGGCGCTCGCCAACGTGTTTCCCGCGCTGCTCGGCCAGGTGCTGATCGTGATGCTCGGCTCGGCCGTCGTGTCGCAGATCTCGGTGCCCGACCTGACCTATGCGGCGAACTTCATCCAGTCGCGCAACTTCCGCTCGTTCGAGAGCTACGTGATCATCACGGCCGCCTATCTGCTGATGTCGATCGTGTTGCGGCAGCTGTTGAACCGCTTCGGCCGCGGGCTGTTCGCGGGCCGTGCGGCACGAGGTAACAACCGCAGTAGTAGCGGCAACGACGGCTTGCCGCGCAACTGGCGCAGCCGCCTGATGTGGCGCGGCGCGCGCACCCTGCCGACGGAGCGCTGATCATGGTCGAATTCACGCTGTGGGACATCGCCCGCAACCTGCTGCTCGCCGCGCGCTGGACCCTGCTGCTGTCGCTGATCGCGTTCGTCGGCGGCGGGATCGTCGGGCTCGTGCTGCTCGCGATGCGCGTGTCGCCGATCGCGTGGCTGCGCCGCATCGTCGTGCTGTACGTCGAGGTGTTTCAGGGCACGCCGCTCTTGATGCAGCTTTTTCTCGCCTTCTTCGGCTTGCCGCTCATCGGCATCGACGTGTCGCCGTGGGCCGCCGCGACCGTCACGCTGACGCTCTATACGAGCGCGTATCTGGTCGACATCTGGCGCGGCTGCGTCGAAGCGGTGCCGCGCGGTCAGTGGGCCGCGGGTGCGAGCCTCGGTATGACGTTCGGCCAGCAGTTGCGCTACATCGTGTGGCCGCAGGCGCTGAAGATCGCGGTCGCGCCGAGCGTCGGTTTTCTCGTGCAGGTGGTCAAGAGCACCGCGCTCGCGTCGATCATCGGTTTCGCCGAACTGACGAAGACCGGCACGATGATCACGAATGCCGCGTTCCGGCCGTTTCCGATCTACGGCATGGTCGCGATGATCTACTTCGCGATGTGTTTTCCGCTGACCTGGTATGCTCGCGTGCTCGAAAAGCGGCAGAAGGTGGGACAGCATCGGTGACCCTATCAACAAACGTGTTTGTTGTTGTCACTCCGGTCGATTTTTGGGGACCGGAATTGGCACAACACTGGAATGCGGAAGGTGATCCGAATAGGCTCGCTTCGCTAGTCCGGCACCAGGGTCGTATCGGTAAATAATGTATCGCTCGGGAGACTCGTTCCGCCCGCTATTGGGTATCAGTACGACTAACCCTTTCGGATCGAGATAAATGGCGGCTGGGCGTTCGCGCTCGGCGAAATCGACGCACTCCCATCGCCCCGCCTTCGTGTTGTAGCGGATCGCAACGCCTTGGAGATAGTTCGATATGAATTCGCCGGATATCACGAATACGCGCTCCTTTGAATCGATACATGCCACCTGTATTTCATCGCCCCGCGATTGATCCTCGTCCCCCGCATAAAGTCGTACCGGCGCGGTGCTGTTCTTGCTGAGATAGAAAATCGCCGTGCTATCTATGGGATGATCGCGCAGCAATGCGAGCGTATGACTCTGATCGCTTCGGAGTCCGCAACGCGTGACCACTTCCATACCGATAGCGGATTGCGAATCGGCGACGTAGCCAATACACAGGATCGCGATAAAGGCGGCTATTCTCATTTCACCATATCCGGAAGGCGTTGCATTGAATCGGATCGGCGCTCAGGCCGTCCGCGCACCCCGTGATTTTCTTATAGTAGACGCCGATGGACAGGCCGCGATAGCGTTTATACGCTGCATTTCTCCATTGGATTTCCTCGTCAATTTTCTGGCAATGCCCCACAATCTGTCTCCTTGTGCCAAATTCCTCCCCCGCAACCAACCGAAATCATTGAAGGGTTACAACGCATCGGCGTGTAACCCTTTTTTTGTTTTTGCGACTTTCTACTAATTGTCAAGACCTGACCCAACTCACGTGTGATGCAATGGCATCGTTGCGTGCCCGGTATGCCGGGCCGCCGATGGATGCGCTTACGGTGGTGGTGAACCGGTGCTGTGATGGCGTCAAGCCGACGCCTGATGAATACCGGGCCGCTATGGAACAGGCGGATGAAGCCGGCAGGCGCGAAACAGCTGTTGCAACTGCTGGAGAAGATCGCAGCGGAACAGCGCAAGTGGCATCGTGGCCGATCGCCCCTGAGGCCACTCTCTGGAATCACGCGTAACCACGAAAGGCCCGCTCGCCGGGCCTTTTCGCAGGCAAAGCCCCGCCGAAGCGGTGGTAGCGAGCCGAACTCAGAGATCAACGAAACGCGGCAACAGGTCTTGGTCGGCGAGGCGGATTTCGATATCATTAGCCGAATTGACGTGCTCCCGGTTGTTCACGTCAAAGACTTCATCCGTCACGCTGACGATGATCGTGCCTTGCTGCTTGCCATCGCACATGACAGGGATAAGGGCGCGCGCTTCGGGCACTTGGGCGGCTGTGAGAGCGTGCGGTAGGTAGAGCATCCAGCTTACGCCGGGACGATTATCGAAAACCGAGTTGACAAAGTACTTGCGTGGACCGAAGATGGCATAGGACGGCGCATACACTTCTACGACTTTCGTGACAATCTGCGCGACGGCTTGATACCCCCCAAGTCGAGATGATTCATTTGATCTTTCTTTGACATTAAAGTCGAATTGTTGGGAGAAACCATCTCCACCATCGATAGATATCGTGAATGAAGCACCATCTTTCTGTGCCGCCCCATTCCAAATCCCAATTGATTTTGGATCATCCCTCGATTTTCCCTTGTATTCTTTTGTCATCTCATCAATGGCCGTAGGCAAAGGTTGACGATTCTCTCCGTAAACGCGATACCGAAGCGCTTCCTCGGCGCTGCCCCCCTGGATATACCACTCCTTAAGCATTGCATCTTGACTTGCAAGTGCATCAACTACAGGCCTTAAGCGACGCAGATGAAAGTCGAAGTCGGCATTGGGTAAATTGGGCGTATCCCTATACTGAGCAAATAGATTCATTGCGATCTCAAGGTTGGTAGACAGAAGGGACGCCGTTTTTCAGCAGCGTTGGCATTATGTATTCCCTTGCTTTAGGTGTCCCAAAATACCACATCAATCTCGATGGAGGGTTGGCATTCACTTTCTTCGCCTGCTCTGCGATGGTATCGGCCATACTTTTGAATCCCGCAAACCAAAAGACCGGTTCATCGTCTTCATCTAGGAACTGATCGTAGTCATCCTTTGCCTCTTGCAATAGGCACTGTGCCGTCACGAAGCCATCGAAATCAGTTCCAAGCCACGCCCACTCCTGATTCCAACCACCGCGAGTCTCGCAGCCTTTGGCGTCAGTGTCGATCCCATATGCTTTTCCGGTGATACGGGCTTGATAACGCCGGGACTTCGGACTCATACCGTACCTGCGCGTGACTTCATCGCCCTTCTCTGGTGGGCACTTGCATGGCCTTTCGCGCTCGCGGCTCCGGTCACGCGGTAGTTCGCCCCATCCGCCGTCTGCACCCGCGCCAGTGCCGCTGCTGCCCGCAGGACCAGCAGACGGTGCGGTGGTGGGGACCGGAACAGGTATTGGCATTGCCTGCGCCATTGCGTTTGCTGCGCGTGCGAGCGTCGCCGGGAATGGAAAACCCATCAGCGTTTCTCCTTCATTTCTTGTTGTCTTTTACCCGTCGCCTGTAGCAGCATTTCGAATCGCTGTTCAGCCGGAACGCCTGATTTGTGCAGCCATGCTATGACCGCCGGAATCCAGTAAAACCCCGGCGTGGTTGCTTCCGCATACAGGAAATCGACTATCGGCACGTCACGCGTAAAGCGGAGTACCTTTGTTTGCGCGAAGGCCGCATTAAGCCGGTCGCGCAAGGTCGGATCATTGGCCAGCGCGGGATAGTCGCGCACGATATGACCACGGATAAAGTCCACATAGTTACGGTCTTCGTAGTCTTTCAGAAGCGCCCATTGTCCTTCAGTAAATTCCATTGTCGTTGATGGTGAACCGTCTTCCTTCGTTGAGGTAGTGCCAAGCTTCGGCAGCCCTGAAAAGATCGCGCTCGCTCTTGCCGTGGCATACCGCATTGAGCGCATGCAACACCCTGGGGTCCCAGAAGCGCAGCAGAGCGGATCGTCCGTCCGGTATTTGGATATTCAGGTGCGGGCGCAGATTTGCGGCCTGCCTCTCCAGGCTCTCTGAGGTGATCAGCCAGATCACGCCAGGGCGGGCCTGTTCGAGTTCGCGCAGGTTCGCAAGATGGTCGGGTGTCGTCTTCGGATCAAACAGCCACGGCCCCGCGTGTGCGAGTGCCATGTCGTTCGTGCCCGCGAACAGCGAAACCGTCCTATCGTTTTCGGGCGTGAGTTGCTGGCCGGTATGCTGCTGGTACTGGATGCCATCCACGAGCGCCAGCACGTGGCCACTGAAGTGCCGTTCCCCGTACTGGCGAAGCTGTTCATTGACAGAGGTGGGAATCATCAGCGTTCCAGGGTCATCGCGCCTTGCCCGGCAGCGTGGATCATGCATTCGAGACAGATAGACGACTGCGGAAGCGCCGACCGGGGCGTTGCGCGGTGGATCGATAACGGGCCTTTTTTCTGCGCGGTATCAGGGGAGCGTCCGCGACAATCGCATGCCCACGCGTAACCGAGGGCCTCGGCCATGTCGTAGCCGTTTGAATACGACCGAAGCCTATCGAACGGAAACCATTCGCCGGTTTCGGCGTTCAGCGCAATTGCGGACGGCATTGGCGGGAAGTTTGAGTAGATTGAATAGGTGATACGGCAAAGCTGGCACTCTTCCTTACCCCCGGTTTCATCCTGTTTCTGCTGCTCCATCTGACCTCTGCTGTTTTCCAGAAAACACCCGACGAATTAACCATCTAAAAAGCGACACGGTCAACGACTTTAAATTGAGATAACGCGGTTTTGACAGACTTTCACAATTCTGAAGGTTTCAGGCACATTCTTGCTGGCGCAGGACTAAAATGATTGCATCGAGCCGCCTGTGCCGTTATTGATTGACGCCGATTAGTACTTTGTCCATGATGCGTCCATATCCGCCAGTTCACTTTTCAATATTTCTTTCACTCAATATGGATACCGCGATCCTTTCGTCAATCGTTGCTGGTTCGGCCGCCTTGCTCGGCGGCGCTCTCACCGCCGTTATCCAGATGCAGACGCAGCGGAGCAATCATCGCTTTCAGATCGAGCAGGAGACATTGAAACGGAATGGCGAGTTGCGCGAGAAAGAGAAAGCTCTTGCCCTTGAGCGACTGGCTACAGTGCATCGGCAGTTGACCGCCATAGGTCGAGAGTTCTCACAAGACAGCATAGATATCAACTGGCGCGCTGAAATGGGCGAATATGAATATGATCAGCGCTACCTGTCTATCCGCAAGGAAACCGATGAACTGCGAATGATCTGTGGGCTTTACGAGCCGTCTCTGTACGACGACGTTGAAATGCTCCACGGCGAAAAGAACTTGTTCTGGGGAAACTTCAAGAATGTCCTGTACCTAACGGCTCATGAAAAAAGAGTCGATCACACGACGCCGTGCCTCGACCGCGCACACTCGGCCGCAATGGAAATTTCCCGACAAACGTCGGCATTGAAGGCGCGCCTAGCCGAACGAGCGCGCCATTACCGATCGGCCGGCTGATTCAGCATCGGCCCGCGTCGCACGGAGCGCCGACCGCAGCACCAGAAAGCTGACGACCCGATGCCCCGGCCGCCCCAGCATCTTGCGGCCCGGCCGGCGCCTGCCAAGGCGAGACGTGAATGGTTCGCGTCGAATAATCGGTACCGTTCAAGCCGAAAAGCAGGCCCAATGCCAGCAATGCGGTGACCTCCGCGATGCGCAGCATCGGCGAGGCACGGCGCAAATCCATGAAGTAGATCGCCACCAGCAACCCCTTTGCCACTGCGATAAACAGGTTGATCGCGCTATTCCACGCGCCCAGACGCAATGCATGCAAAGGCTCGACGCGAAACTGCCGATTTGCTGCCGACATTTGGTTTTCTGGAGTTCAAGTCGGAGCATCTCCGGGATCAGACCGCCATGCGCGAGCGAGCGCCATCTCATGATCGCCCGCTGACCCCGGTGGATACGTGCTGCCGGGAAGCAATCTTGATGCGAGAGACGAACCACGCCGCGAGCACGAACCACCCTGCTGCGACGACGAACGCGACGACATAGGCGGGTCCGGCACCGGCAAACGCCTTGACCCATGACAGCATCCACCCGGTCGCGGCAGGGCCGAGGATCTGCGGTAGCACCATCGACACTTGCCAGATGCCCATGTCCTTGCCGCTGGACGCATCGTCTGGCAACACTTGCAGCGCGAGTGCCCAGTCGACGGCTTGATAGGTTCCGTAAGCGGCGCAGAAAACCAGCCCGACTGTGATCACCAGCAACAGGTTTGGATGCAACGCCAGCAGGACAAAGCCAATCGCAGCTCCGGCCATGATCCAGCTGGTCAGGCGGACAACGGGAACGACGCCGTGCCGGTCGGCGAGCCGTGCGCCCAGCAGGCTGGCCGGGATCGCTAGCACCACGCCGACGCCAAGCAGCCCATTCAGGAGACTGGTCGGATGACGAATGCCGATCACGTCCTGCAGGTAGTACAACATGAAGGCGAAGATCGACCAGATTCCCATGTTGCCGAACAGACGGGTTACCAGCACCCAGTAAAAGTTTCGGTGCAGGCGTGGATCGAGATAGAACGAGCGCATGAACGTGACGAGCTCGAACCGTTCTCGGGATCTGACAGGTGTCGGCTCGCGCGAGCCGCGAATCGTCAGCCAAAGGCAGAGCAACATGATCGCAATGAACGCGGCAACCGTAGGATACAGGTGGCCCGGAGAATAGAGGGCAACGAGCACCACGTTGCCAGTGATCGTGCCGAGCACGGTCATCACGTTGAGCCACGCGCTCGCGCGGTTGGTTTCCTGTTTTGGCACGACATCGGGCACCAGCCCGGCGTACGGCCCCGCCGCCCAGTTCCACCAGAACTGGAGATGCAGGAACGCGAGTGTATACATCCCTACGCTCCCCCCGCCGTTGAATGAACCAAGCCATACCAGTGCAACCGCAATGCCGAACACGCCGGTGACGAGAAACGGTCGCCGACGTCCATGTTTTGCAGAGCAGCGATCTGAAAGCGCGCCGGCGATTGGCGCCACGATCATCGCAATGAATGCGCCGGACGCAATGACGGAGCCGGCCACGCCTTCCTTCAACGCGGCATCGCGTCCGAGCATATCGGCGACCTGTGCCGGCACGAGCACCGGAACGACCGTCATCCATTGGGTAAAGAGCGCAAACCACAGCGACGCGATCTGTATGTGACTGAGCGTCGACAGGCGAGAAGCCGACGGTGTGACCGACACGTTTCGGGCTTGACTGGATAGGGTCATGTCGGAAGTCCATGAGCGTCGCGCAGAGACTTCGACGCCGCACCGCGGACGAAGGTCGTGGCCAATTCTGAGAGCCGTTCGAACACGACGGGGACTCCGATAGGACCAATGCGCCTGTATCGATCGTGGTGCAAATGTCGGCATTGGCCGACGGCGAGTCCATCGACGAAGGCGCGGTGTGGCCGGCCCACTATGATAGCTGCCGTCGGTTGGCCCACAACCTGAAACGGCGCGAGGTCGGCAAGCGCGCTTCTGCGCCGCACTTAGCGACCGATCAACGCCCCGCCTGCGTCGACTGCCGCAACTTCGCCACCTCCGCCGCACCGACCGCCGGCGTGCCGTTGTTCCAGCCAGCCCGCACGAAGCTCAGCACGTCGGCGATCTGCTGATCGTCGAGCACCGCGGCGAAGCCGGGCATCGGAAACGGCGACGGCACGCCGTCGATCACGAGATCGCCGGTGCCGTTCAACGTGACGTTGATCAGCGACGACGCGTCCTTCGCGAGCACGTTCGGATTGCCGGCGAGAGGCGCGAGCATCGGCGCGAAGCCGTGCCCGTCGACGCCGTGGCAATGCATGCAATACGCCGTATAGACGCGTGCGCCGGCATCGTTCGCGGGGCGATCGAGCGACACCTTCGTCGCCTGCGGATCGTACGTATAGGCCGCCGCGCCGGTGCCGCCGACCGGCGGCAGCGACTTCAGATACGTCGAGACTGCCGCGACGTCCTGATCGCTCATCGCTTGCGTGCTGTTGTTGATCACGCTCGTCATCGCGCCGAACGCCGATGCATGGCGATTCGCGCCGGTCTTCAGGAACGTGCGCAGATCCTCGTCGCTCCAGCGGCCGAGCCCGGTGTTGTGCTCGCCCGTGAGGTTCGACGCGAACCAGCCGTCGAGCAGCGCGCCGCTCAGGAATGCGCTGCCGCTTTCGTCGAGCGCACTTTCCTGGAACGCAACACCGCGCGGCGTGTGACACGACCCGCAATGTCCGAGCCCTTGCACCAGATACGCGCCGCGATTCCACGCGACGTCCTTACCCGGCTTATCGCGATACGCACCCTTCTCGAGAAACGCCATGTTCCAGAACATCAGCGGCCAGCGCATGTTCAACGGCCACTTGATGTCGGACTCGCGATTCGCCTGCTGCACCGGCGCGACGCCGTGCATGAAGAACGCGTACAGCGCCTTCACGTCGTCGTCGTCGACCTTCGCGTAGGACGGATACGGCATCGCCGGATACAGGTTGTGGCCGTCTTTCGCGACGCCCTCACGCAGCGCCCGCGCGAAGTCGGCTTCCGTGTAGCCACCGATGCCGGTCCGTGCGTCGGGCGTGATATTGGTCACGTAGATGCGGCCCATCGGCGTGTTCATCGGCAGGCCGCCGGCGAACGGCTTGCCTTTCGGCGCGGTGTGGCAAGCGGCGCAATCGCCGAGTTGAGCGAGGTAAGCGCCGCGTTGCACGAGCGTTTGATCGGCTGCGCCGGTGGCTGACGCAGTTGCGGCATCAGCAGGCGCCTGGGCGATAAACGGCAATGCGACGCATAGCGCCGCGCCAAGACCCTTCAGCATTTTTTTCATGTCGGGCTCCTTTCGCGTCAGGCGTTGTGCAGTTGGCGGCCAACCGGCAATTGCCGCAGCCGCGTGCCGGTGGCCGCATAGATCGCGTTGGTCAGCGCGGGCGCGAGCGCCGCGGTGCCGGGTTCGCCGATGCCGCCGGGCGCCTCGCCGCTCTTCACGATATGCACGTCGATCGGCGGCGTCTGGTTGATGCGCAGCATCCGGTAGTCGGTGAAGTTGTTCTGCTCGACGCGACCGTCCTTGATCGTGATCTCGCTATAAAGCGCCGCCGTGATGCCGAAGATGATGCCGCCCTGCACCTGCGCTTCGATCGTGTTCGGGTTGACGAACATCCCGCAATCGACCGCGCAGTTGACGCGCTTGACCGTCACTTCGCCCTGCTCGACCGCGACCTCGACGACGATCGCGAAGAAGCTGCCGAACGCGTGCATCACCGAGATGCCGCGCCCTTGCCCCTTGGGCAGCGCGCTGCCCCAGTTGCCGGCCTGCGCGGCCAGGTTGAGCACGTTCAGCGCGCGCGGCGATTTGCCGAGCAGATCGCGCCGGTACTGCACCGGATCGATCTTCGCGTGCGCGGCGAGTTCATCGATGAAACTCTCGACGACGAACGTGCCGCGCGTCGGCCCGACGCCGCGCCAGAACGCGGTGGGCACCGCGTGCGGTTCCACGCGCACGTAGTCGACCAGTTGGTTCGGCAGGTCGTACGGCAGATCGGCGGCGACCTCCACCGCATCGGGGTCGAGCCCGTTCTTGAACGCGGGCGGCGCGAAGCGCGCCATGATCGACGACCCGGCGATGCGATGCTGCCACGCGATCGGTTTGCCGTTCGCGTCGAGCCCGGCGGAGATCGTGTCGTAGTAGTACGGTCGGTACATGTCGTGCTGGATGTCCTCCTCGCGCGTCCACAGCACCTTGACCGGCGTCGACACCTGTTTGCCGACCTTCACGGCCTGCGTGACCATGTCGGTTTCGAGCCGCCGTCCGAAGCCGCCGCCGATCAGATGGTTGTGCACGATGATCTTGTCGGCGGGCAAGCCCGTGACCGCGACCGCCGCATCGACGACACGCGTCGGCACCTGCGAGCCGAGCCAGATTTCGCAGGCGTCGCCGCGCACGTGGACCGTGGCGTTGACCGGCTCCATCGTCGCGTGCGCGAGGAACGGCTGCTGGTAGACCGCGTCGACGCGCGACTTCGCATCGCCGAACGCGCGGCCGACGTCGCCGTCCTTGCGCGCCACCGCGCCGCCATGTTGCGAGGCCGCCGCGAGATCGTCGACGATGCGCTTCATCGATACCTGCGCGCCCGCGCCCTCGTTCCACTTGATGTCGAGCGCCTGCAGGCCGCGCTTCGCGGCCCACGTGTGAGCGCCGATCACCGCGACCGCGTTGTCGAGCTTGATGACCTCGCGCACGCCGGGGATCGTCTTCGCATGCGTATCGTCGACGCTCGCGAGCGTGCCGCCGAACACCGGACAGTTCGCGATCGCCGCGTAAACCATCTCAGGCAAGCGCACGTCGAGGCCGAACTGCGCGGTACCGTCGACTTTCTCCGGCGAATCGAGACGCTTCGCCGGCGTGCCGATCAGCTTGAAGTCCTTCGGGTCTTTCAACGGCACGTTCTGCGGCGCGGGCAGCGCGGAGGCGGCCTGCGCGAGCTGACCATAGCTCGCGCTGCGATTACTGGCCGCGTGGATCACCTGACCGGCCTGCGCATGACAACTCGCCGGATCGACCTGCCACTGCTGCGCGGCCGCGTTGATCAACATCACGCGCGCAGTCGCGCCCGCGCGACGCATCGGCTCCCACGCGAAGCGGATCGACGTCGAGCCGCCGGTCAACTGGCCGCCGAGCAGCGGGTCCATGAAGAGCTTTTCGTTGGGCGGCGCATGATCGAGCGTGACCGTGCCGAGCGGCACTTCGAGTTCCTCGGCGATCAGCATCGGAATCGACGTATAGACGCCCTGACCCATCTCGACCTTCGGTATCACGAGCGTGACCTTGCCAGCGTTGTCGATCTGGATGAACGCGTTCGGCGCGAACACGCCGTTTTGCGGCGCCTCGTTCGCATCGCCGCCGATCACGCTCTTGCCCGCCTTCTGATCCTGGCTCGCGGCCGGCATGCTGAAGCCGAGCAGCAGACCGCCGCCGGCCGCGGCGCCGACCGTCACGCCGAATTTGAGGAAGCCGCGCCGCGAGATGCCGCGCGCATGCCGCGTGTCGGTGTCAGCCGGCTGCGCGCCGTTCTGTGCATCGAGCAATCCCTGGGACATGTCAGGCCCCCTTCGCGGCGTGCTTGATCGCCGCGCGCACGCGGTGATAGGTTCCGCAGCGGCAGATGTTGCCCGCCATCGCGGCGTCGATGTCGGCGTCGCTCGGATTGGGATTGCGCGCGAGCAGCGACGCCGCCGACATCACCTGCCCCGACTGACAGTAGCCGCATTGCACGACGTCGAGCTCACGCCACGCCTGCTGCACTTTCTGGCCCGTGGGCGTGGCGCCGAGCGCTTCGATCGTGACGATCTTGCGGTCGCCGACCGCCGCCGCCGGGAACACGCACGAGCGCACCGCGACGCCATCGAGATGCACGGTGCATGCGCCGCATTGCGCGATGCCGCAGCCGAACTTGGTGCCGGTCAGCCCGACGAGATCACGCAGCACCCACAGCAGGGGCATGTCGGACGGGGCATCGACGGTATGGGTTTCGCCGTTGATATTGAGCGTTGTCATGAGCGGCTCCGGGTGGGGATGTTGTTGTGGTCACGCGGTTTAGATCGCTACACCGCACCAGATCGCCGACATGCACCGGTTTTGTTCGGCGTGTCGCGCTAATAAGCCATGAAATGCGGCCTGTGAGCGAGCGGGTGTCGCAAGAAAACCGGCCGATTGTAGTCGTGTCGAAAGAAGTTCGCTTTGGCGGTGTCAGGCGGCACATCGCATGCTGTGCGCGGTGGATCGCATGTGTGGGCTGGAGCGATGCGTTACCATCGACGGATCGATCCGTTAGCGTGATCGCGCGACCCGCTGCATCGCACTGCGTGGTGTTGCGACGCACGATTCCGTCGAATCACCTCAGCCGCTGGAGCCGCCGATGAACGACCCGCAATGCACTCAATTCCTCACGGACATTCGCCGACCATTGCTTGCGCTGCACAAGGCGATTCTCGATCACGAACGCGCCGCGTACGAAAAGGAGTTCGGCCCGGTAACGCCGGCGGCATTCCTGCAGGTGCTGATCAACGGCTCGGGGTTTCGTTGGCTGACGCCGCTGTCGACGGTGATCGCGAGCGTCGACGAAGTTCTCGACGACGCGGAAGCCGAGGCCGGCGACCGTCTCGCGACCGCCGAGGCCGTGGTCGGCCTGTTTTCGCCCGATCAACCGCACAATCACTTCCTGCCGCGTTATCTGCCGCTCTTGCAGGCCGATCCCGCGATCCTGCATTACCACGGTGAGGTATCGCGACTGCTGCGCGGAGGGCAAACGACGTAACGGCGATTCGCACCAGGCACGGCGGCGGCGCGTGCGCTGCCTGCCGGCTCCTGCATTGCCTCACCGTTCATAAACGGCTGCGGGTCGAGGCCGCATGGTTGATCGTCGGTATTCTTGCGCAGATCGAGCGGAATGCTCTGACGTGAAGGTACTTTTGCAACGATTCGTCGACCGCCGGAATGCGCGGTCGATCAAATTACCTGGTTTAGCTGAATAAATTCAAGGTGAGCTTTTGCGGGAACGTGGAAGCTCAGCCGCGCCCCTGCGGTAGATAAGGCAGCGGATCGACCGGCTTGCCGTCGCGCCGCACTTCGAACCCCACCGACACACGCGAGTTGTTCTCGTCGCCCATCTCCGCGATCTGCTGTCCCTTGCGGACGATGTCGCCCATCTTGACCATCAGCTTGCGGTTGTGCGAATACGCGGTCAGAAAATCCTTGTTGTGCTGGACGATGATCAGACTGCCATAGCTGTTCAGTCCGGTGCCCGCGTACATCACCTTGCCGTCGGCGGCGGCTCGCACCGGATCGCCCGCGTTGCCGCCGATTTCGATGCCGCGTGTTTCGCCGGGCTGGAACGCTTCGACGACGCCGCCCGCGGCAGGCCATGCGAGCGTCACGCTGCTCGCGTGCCGGCGGGTTTCCTGCGTGACTTCGCGCACTGCGGTGGCATCCGCAGCCGGCGCGGCGGACTGTGTCGAAGCTTGCGCCGACGTTTGCGCTGTCGCTTGTGACGCACGCTGCGCCGCGGATTGCGCCGCCGCCTTCGCGGCGGCCGCCGCATTGGCCGCCTTCACCGCGCGCACCGTTTCCGGCGACGCAACGTGCAGCACCTGCCCCGGCTTCAGCCGCGCCGACACCTTCAACCCGTTCCATGCCTGCAACTGCTTGACGCTGATGTGATGATGCTGCGCAACCCGCGCGAGCGTGTCGCCGCGCCTGACCCGATACACGAGCGGCGGCGATTTTTTCAGCGGCGCGTTATCGCTGGCGTCGATCGACAGCGGCGCGGCTGCCGCCGGGTCGCCGGACGCTCCCGTCGCATTCGCCGCCGGCACGCCGGACGCCGCGTTGGCGCTGGTTGCCGCACCGTTCTGCGCATTGGGCTGCCCGACGTTCGCACAACCGCTGACGGCCAGCGCGACCCACGCGCCAGCGAGACTGGCCAATAACGTTCTGTCGAAACGCTTTCTCATCCTGTTCGACTCCTGCTGTATGAATGCGCAAGCCGGATAGCCCGATGCCGCGGACGAGGTGCGCGATCTTCGGCCGCGCGGCCTTCCCGACGGCACGGCGAAGCCGCCTCGTATGGCGCTCATTTCCTGCCTGCCTGCCAATCAAATTTCTCGCGGAATTCTAAAGTGTCGTTTAACAAAAACGCCCTGCCCCACACACTCTGATACAGACGTTACGAGCCGTATTTCCGCGTTACGACCGCACGTGTATTGGGACGCCAACGACGCACACATCACCGCTTCGCCGCGGCGCGTTCAGACTTGTTGACATTCGACTTATCGGCAGGCGCGAGGGGAACTTGAATAGCCATGCGTCGCGTCGGAGGGCGCAAAAAAGGCCAGCCTTCGAAATCCGGAGGCTGGCCGATCTGTGTTTGAAGGGCAGCGAACTAGAACTTATGCCGGATCGCCGCGCGCACGACGACCTGCTTCGACGTCGACGACGGCGACTGCGTGCCGGGGATGAATGCGAAATCGAGGATCGATAGCGTGGAATCGCCGGTGACCTGTTGATAGGCGCCCTGCAGATAGAGGTCGGTGCGCTTGGACAGGTTGTAGTCGGCCATCAGGCCGAACGTATGGATGCGCGGCTTCACGCCGCCGTTCGATGCGTCGTAGGTTTCCATCGTGTACACGTACTGCGCGCCGACGAACAGCACCGGCGAAATCTGATATTTGCCGTTGATCTCGAAGTTCTGATACTTGAGCGAATTCAGCAGCACGCCCGGCGGTGTGACGGGCACGAGCGGCACCAGCGGCTCGATGCCGAGATAGCCGTTTGCGGTCGGCTCCAGGTAGTTCGAGTTGCTATAGACGAAGCCCGCCGTCGCCGGTCCGAACGTATAGGTGATGCCGCCGCCGAACACGCGCAGGCGCGTCGCGACGAAGCCGGCGTCGTTCGCGGTGATCGCCCCGTTCGAGCCGTTGCCCGGATTGTCGGCCTGCAGATAGGCGGCCGCGACCAGCAGCCCACCATACGTGTACTGGCCGCCGAAGCTGTAGGCGCGATTGTTGGCGAAGTTCGTGTCGTTGCTGAAGCTGTAGGTGCCGCCGAACTGGAAGCCCGAGATCGACGGGGTCGTGTACTTGACGGTGTTGTCGAGGCGGAACGTGTTGTCGGTGTTGTCGTTGTCGTACGGATGCGAGAACAGCTCGCCGCCCCAGTTGCCGTTGGCCGTGGTCTGCGCGAGATAATCGACGACCGAGTCGTATTGCCGGCCGAACGTCAGCGTGCCGTACGCCTCTGAACTGAGTCCGACGAAAGCCTGCCTGCCGAACAGGCGGCCGCCCTGCCCGAGCCGCCCGGAATTCAGATCGAAACCATTCTCGAGCTGGAAGATCGCCTTCAGGCCGCCGCCGAGATCTTCGGAGCCCTTCAGGCCCCAGCGGCTTCCCTGCGCAAGACCGCTGGCGAGTTCATAAACATGGCCGTGGCCGACATTGTTCGTGTAGTTGATGCCTTCGTCGATCACGCCGTACAGCGTGACGCTAGTCTGCGCGGCGGCAGGCGCGGCAAGAACGGCAGACGCAGCAATGGAGACAGCCAGCGCGAACACTTGCTTGTTCATGATGATCTCCCTGCACCGCGAGTGATAGGACAACTCGATCCGGCCGCTTTGTTCTCTTTGCTCTTTATTCTCGTCACTTTTCCAGCAGTTCTGAAGACTGCTCCAATGGCTGCGCTTTTCCGGAAATCCTCACATGACATCGTCCGGGCGTCCATGAGTGGATGCGCCAAGCATCGAGAATGTTGCTAATTCTCCACTGCGTGTTGCTGCCTCTTTTTTCGTAACGTCGCTTCAGGTAAACAGCAGCCGCTGCTGCCCGTCTCGCTGCGTCATTGTCATGAAAAGAAATATAATCCTGCGCCTTGCTGCGATGCAACGGAACTCGGCGTCACAGCGAAGGTCATCTTCACAGCCCGCTGACACGGCCGCCTTGCGATACCGGTCGAGCGTGGCGAGATGGGCCGCAGGCGACGCCAGCACGGATCACCTCACCGCCGCAGCACCCAATCCCATATTAAAAAGCCTTGTGAGACGCCCGCCGCGCTGGATCAGCGCGCCGTCGCACGGGGCTGCTTTTGACGCAAACAATGGCCAAGTCATCTTCCCGCCTGATCGAGCTCGACTTTTTCCGCGGACTGGTTCTGCTGATCATCGTCGTCGATCACATCGGCGGCAGCATTCTGTCGCGCGTGACGCTGCACGCGTACGCGCTGTGCGATGCCGCCGAAGTATTCGTGTTCCTCGGCGGCTTCGCGACCGCCACCGCCTATGCGACGCTCGCCGAGCGGCGCAATGAGACGATCGCGCGCGGCCGCTTCCTGCGCCGCTCGTTCGAGATCTATCGCGCGTTTCTCGTCACCGCCGGGCTGATGTTGCTGGTCAGCGCGGTGCTAACCGCATTCAGCATCGACGGGCCGAATCTCGCCACGACCGATCTCGACGACCTGATCGACACGCCGCTTGCCGCGCTGCGCGACATCGTGCTGCTACGCCGCCAGCCGTACCTCGCGTCCGTGCTGCCGATGTACGCGTTCTTCGCGCTGCTGGTGCCCGCGATCCTGCCGCTCGCGCGCAGCAAGCCTTGGCTGCTGGTCGCCGGCAGCGTCGCGCTGTGGGCCGGCGCACCGGCGGTCAGCCAGTACCTTCCCGCCGCGCCCGACATGCACTGGGACTTCAACCCGTTCGCGTGGCAACTGATGTTCGTGCTCGGCGTGCTCGCGCGCTGCCAGCCGGTGTATCAGCGCACCAGCGCGCATCGATCCGGATGGCTCGTCAGCGTGCTGGCGTTCGTGGTGGTCGTGGGCGCCGCGTACTACAAGCTCGTTCTGCTGCATGCGCCACTTGCCGCGAGCCTCAAGCAGAACCTGTCCTACCTGCGCGCTGGGAACTTCCTCGCGATCGCGTGGCTCGTCGCCAATCTGGTCGAGCTCGGCTGGGCGAAGAAGGTCGCGCGGCGGCTGCCGTGGGTCGGCGCGATCGGGCGTCAGGGTTTGCTGTGCTTCATTGCCGGCGCGGTGATTTCGCTGGTGATCGACTCGGTGCTCTACGCGGCGACCGATGGTTACCTGAACTATCCGCTCGGACTGCTCGCCGATGCGGCCGCGGTCGGCGCGCTGTTTGCCGTCGCGTTGGCCGTGGAACCGCTGAAGCGGGTCGTCGGGCGGCTCGTGGACGGGCGGCTGCGGACGTCGGGCTGAAGAACTTTTCGGCAACGTTTCGAGCGCCCTTCGAGCGCGTCCCTGACGCGTCGCGATTTTCGGGGCACTTGACGTCCCCTTGGCGCCCGAAGAACTTTGCGCGCATAAAGCGCCGTCCTTCTCTGCGCCACTTTCCATCTCAAATCTGGCGCCAATGCTGATAGCATGACGGCCGCGCGCGAGTCCCGCGCCCGCCGTCCTTCCCTACTGACATGCGTCGATTCCTCAGTTTCGCCCTCGCACTGCTTGCCTTCGCCGTCGGCGCGCCCGCGTTCGCGAGCACGGTCGCGAGCCGCAGCTTCCATTCCGATGCGCTCGGCCGCGACTGGAACTACACGATCTACCTGCCGGGCGGCTATCGCGCGGACGGTCCGCGCCTGCCGGTGCTCTACCTGCTGCACGGCAATAACGGCGACGCCAACGACTGGCTCACGCAAGGTCATTTGCAGAACGCCGCGGACACGCTGATCGAGCGCAAGGAGATTGCCCCGGTCGTCATCGTGATGCCCCAAGGCGGCACGGACTGGTACGTCGACCGCAAGGAAAAGATGGAGAGCGCGTTCTTCGACGATCTGCTGCCCGAGATCGAAACGCACTACGCGGTCGCGACGCAGCGCGGAGGCCGGATGATCGGCGGTGTGTCGATGGGCGGCTTCGGCGCGCTGCGCTACGCGCTGACGCAGCCCGAGATGTTTTGCGGCGCGCTGCTGCTCAGTCCGGCGATCTACGCGAACGAGCCGCCGCGCGCGTCGGCGGCACGGCGGGTCGGCGTGTTCGGCGAGCGCCAGTTCGATCCGCGCGTGTGGCACGAGCTCAACTATCCGGCGCAGTGGGACCGCTACATGAGCCAGGCGTATCGCCTGCCGATGTTCATCGCATCCGGCGACGACGACCTCGACATCCAGGCCGACGCGTCGCTGCTGTACACGCATCTGCGGCTCGCGGGCAATCCTGCGGCGCTGCGCATCATCGACGGCGGCCACACGTGGGACGTGTGGAGCGCGCTGTTGCCCGCCGCGCTCAAATACACGCTCGGCTGCGTGAAGCCGCCGGCGCAGGAGCATCCGTCGAATCAGCGCCCTTGAGCCGGCGCGGCACGCGAGGCGCACGGCCGCCCGGCCCCGCGTCCCTCGACGCCCGCGCTACTCCACGAGATCGGTCCACAGCACCATCAGCACCGTCATCAACGCGGGGCCGATGAAAATCCCCAGCAGCCCGAACGTCTCCGCGCCGCCGAGAATGCCGAACAGCACGAGCAGAAACGGCAAGCGCGTCGAGTTGCCGATCAGCACGGGCCGCACGAAGTGCTCGGCGACGAACACGACGACCGCGCCGAATACCAGCAGCCCGGCCGCCGCGACCATCGAGCCCTGCACGAGCAGCCACAGCGCCGCAAGACCGAACACGATCGGCGCGCAGAACGGCAGCATCGCGGCGATCGCCGTGACGAAGCCGAGCAGCGCCGCATGCGGCAGCCCGGTCACGAAGTAGGCGACGCCAAGCAACAGGCCTTCGCCGACGCCGACCACGATCAACCCCGACACAGTGCCGCGCACCGCGGTACCCATATGCGCGACGAGGTCCGCGCCGCTATCGCCGAAACCGCGTCGCGCGGCCTTCAGCAGCGAGCCGGACAACCGCGGCCCCGCCTGAAAAATCACGAACAGCGTGACCAGCATGAACGCGAACACCATTGCCGCATGCGCGGCGCGCGCGCCGAAATGCCGGCCGAGCGTCATCACCGTATTGCTGTGCAAGCCTTTCATCGCGGCCGAGTCGCGCAGCGGCTGAGCAAGATTGGCCTGCCACCAGGAAGTGATCTGCTGCACGCCGAACGGCAGACGGTTGATGAAGTCCGGCAGCGCGATGCCGTTCTCCTGCACGCTGCGGAACCAGTCGTTCAGATCGTGCGCCTCGCGCAGCGCCTGGGCGATGCCGAGCCCGACCGGCAGCAGCACGAGCACGGCGATCACCAGCGTGAAGACCGTCGCGAGCAAGGTCGCGCGCCCCTTGAACCAGTGGCTGCCCGCCACCTTGTGCAGCAGCGGCCACAGCGCGATCGCGACGACCCCGGCCCACGCCACCACCACGATGAAATCGCGCACCACCCACAATGCGAGCAGCGCGAGACCGATATAGAGCACGATCGATGCGGCCTTCTGCTTTTTCAGGCGCTCGGCGGCGACGGACGACGCTTCGGGAGAGTTGGGGGGGACGGCGGGAGGGCGTGGAATCATGTGAACTCTTGTGTTTTTGAACGGTGTGCGCGCGAGCCGACCTGAAAAATTCAAACCCGCTACACTGACGGCTCAGTTCGCCGCCCGACATTCGACATCTTAAAGGAAGCGTTGCCGCCTCTTTCCCGGCCGCCCTCCCCGTCGCGCCACAGGCAACACAGCGTTGCAAAAATATGCCTTATTAAAAAATCACATAAAAAATGCTTGCAACGCCTGTGGTTTCGGCAAATCGCTAATGTCAAGTCTGATTATTGCTAATTCCGGAACGGTGTTTCAACGGTGACACAATAGCTATCCGGCGCGCGCGGGACTACATTCGGCACTCCACAACACGGAGCCGATGATGACCCTGGAGTCCATCCCCCTCGACGGTAGCAATGGCGTACGCATCGAAATTCTCGAGAGCTCCGACACGACGCTGGTGATCCGCTGGGTCGAGCCGGGCCGCTGCCACTACGGTGAGCAGCGCTGGCGCCGTCGCTCGGCGCATTCTTCCGGCACCTGCGCGGTGTCGCGCCGCAAGATCCGTCGCGGTGACCCGGTGTTCAAGCCGGCCGAGCGCCCGGCGCCGTCGAATGCGTCCGCCATGATCTGCGCGGAAATCCTCGAACCGCTGCTTGAAGCGGCCTGACGCACGGAACGTTCCCGAGTCCCGCGCACTAAGCGCGGTTTTCAACCCGTTGTTCCGGGGGCGATCTCCCTACTGCCCACGTGCCCTTAGCGAGCGCGTGCCCGGCGGCCGCGGCATCGCACGATGCGGCGCCGCGCCGGCCCCGCTGCCGGTTGCCGCCCCGCGCCTCGTGCGTTAAGGTGGACTCGTTGCGCCCGCCCGACCGCCGGCTCGCTATCCGGTGCCGGCCGCGCGCCTTCCACCACCGCGCCGCGCCCGCCGCGACGCCGTTTGAGGGCCGATCATGGCAGAAGACACGCCGCAAACCCGCGCGGCCAACGCCGCTTCCACGCCTCCCGCCTCCTCCGCTCCTCCCGCTTTGCTAATCCCGCCGCAGCAGTTCTCTCTCGACGTGCTGCTCGAAAAGTATGCGAAAGGCGACGAGCAATCGGCCGACGATGTATATCGCCGCGTCGCGCGCGGCGTCGCCGAGGCCGAGCCGCCCGAGATGCGCGCGTCGGTCGAGGAACAGTTCGTCGACAACATGCGCCACGGCGCGCTCGGCGCGGGCCGCATCATGAGCGCGGCGGGCAGCGGCATCGCCGCGACGCTGATCAACTGCTTCGTGCAGCCGGTTGGCGATTCGATCCAGGGCGTCGATGAACAGGGCTTGCCCGGCATCTACGTGGCGCTGCTGCAGGCGGCCGAAACGATGCGGCGCGGCGGCGGCGTCGGCTACAACTTCTCCGCGATCCGGCCGAAGGGCGCGCGCGTTCACACCACGAGTTCGGCCGCCTCGGGTCCGTGCAGCTACATGGACGTGTTCGACGCGTCGTGCCGTACCGTCGAAAGCGCGGGCTCGCGGCGCGGCGCGCAGATGGCGGTGCTCGACTGCGACCACCCTGACCTGCTCGAATTCATCGAGGCCAAGCATTCGAAGGGACGCTGGAACAACTTCAACGTGTCGGTCAGCGTCACCGACGAGTTCATGCGCGCGGTCGAAAACGACGAGCCGTGGCAACTGGTCCATCGCGCCGAGCCGTCGCCGGCGCTGCGCGCGGCCGGCGACGTGCGGCAGCGCGAAGACGGCCTGTGGGTCTACAGCGAACACCCGGCGCGCGCGATCTGGGACCGCATCATGCGCTCGACGTACGACGTCGCCGAGCCCGGCATCGTGTTCATCTCGCGGATGAACGAGGACAACAATCTGCGCGCCGTCGAAACGATCCGCGCCACCAATCCGTGCGGCGAGCAGCCGCTGCCCGCGTACGGCTGCTGCAATCTGGGGCCGCTCAATCTGACGCGCTTCGTCGTCGATCCGTTTGCGCAGTTGCAGGGCCGCCAGCCGTCGTTCGACTGGGACGGCCTCGCGCGGCGCACCCGCACGCAGGTGCGTTTTCTCGACGACGTGCTCGACGTCACGCTGTGGCCGCTGCCGCAGCAATACGACGAATCGCGCGCGAAGCGGCGCATCGGCGTCGGCTTCACCGGCCTCGGCGATACGCTCGTAATGATGGGCCTGCGCTACAACTCGCAGGAAGGCCGCGATTTCGCGGTGCGCATCGCGCGGCTGATGCGTGACGAGGCGTATCGCGCATCGGTCGAACTCGCGAAGGAGCGCGGCGCGTTCGAGCTGTTCGACGCCGCGCGCTATCTGGAAGCCGGCACGTTCGCGTCGCGCCTGCCCGATGACATTCAGCAGGCGATCCGCCGCGACGGCATTCGCAACAGCCACCTGCTGTCGATCGCGCCGACCGGCACCGTGAGCCTCGCGTTCGCCGACAACGCGTCGAACGGCATCGAGCCGGCGTTCTCGTGGACTTATACGCGCGTGAAAGTGATGGCCGACGGCGGCCGCGAATCGTTCGACGTCGAGGACTACGCGTACCGGCTCTATCGCGAACTCGGCGGCGACGTGAGCCGGCTACCCGACTACTTCGTCAGCGCGCTGCAGATGTCGGCGCGCGACCATCTCGACATGATGGCGGCCGTCCAGCCATACGTCGACACGTCGATCTCGAAGACCGTCAACGTGCCAGCCGACTATCCGTTCGACGCGTTCGAAAGCCTCTACTTCGATGCATGGAAAAGCGGGCTGAAGGGCCTTGCCACCTATCGCCCGAACGACACGCTCGGCGCGGTGCTGAGCGTGACGCCCGCGCAGGCCGACGACACGCTCGCCGAGATGGACCAGGACCCGCTGCGTATCGCGATCGATCATCGGCCCAGAGGCGAGTTGCCGGCGATCATCGAGAAGGTCGAGTATCTGACCCAGGCGGGCAAGAAGTCGCTGTACGTCGCGGCGTCCTTCATCGAGGTGACGGGGCGGCTCGGCGGCGAGGACGTGACGATCGAGCGGCCGATCGAGTTCTTCATTCCGACCGGTCAGCGCGACGAGTCGCAGCAGTGGATCACCGCGACGATGCGTTCGCTGTCGCTGGCCGCGCGCGGCGGCTTCGTCGCGCGCAATCTGCAGGATATGCGCAAGGTGTCATGGGATCGCGGACAGGTGCGGCTTGGCGACGTGCAGCGTCTCGACGGTCATCGCGCACCGCGCTGGCACGATTCCGAAGTGGCGGCGCTCGCGTTCGCGATCCAGCAAATCCTGTATCGACGCGGCTTTCTCGACGCCGAGGGCAATCAGGTCGCGTCGCGGATGCTCGCGCGTTTGCCGCGCGGGCACATGAAAACCGACATGGCGCTGTCCGCCGATTTCGGCATCCGTCCGAATCCAGCGGATAGCGGCGACACCTTGCTGCAGCCGAACGGCACGCAAGGACTGCACACGATGCTCGGACGCAAATGCGCTTCGTGCGGCGCGAATGCGGTGATTCGCAAGGACGGCTGCGATTTTTGTACTGCGTGTGGGGAGGTGGGGGCGTGCGGGTAGTGTGAGGCGACGAGCGCGCTGGCACCCAGGCCGAACGCGCTCGTTGAAGGCTATGCCTCACCCCACCCTCGCGTAGTAAAGATTCTGCGGATGCTTCGCCTCCGCGAAGAAAAACCAGCGCTCCGCCACGAGCCCCGCATACTGCACGAGACAAGCCGCGGCCAGCAAGCCGAACGACCCGCCAGGCGAACGCAGCCCCGCGCCCAGCACGATCAACACGACCGGCACGACGAACGCACCCACGAGAAAGCCCCATTTGACGCCACGCAACGTCCGCGCCGATTTGCCGTGAAAGAACTCGCGCAAATTGAACGCACCGGCGGTGAAGCCTCGTGACACCTGCACGAGCTTCGGATTGCGGATGCCCGTCGCGCTCTGCACCGTCGATTTCGGCCGCAAGCGCGCATTGCGCATGAGCGACGCGTAGCGGCTCGCGCATCCGGCGAGCGTCAGCAGGCACGCGCAGACCGCCAGTCCCGCCGTCAGCGCGGGCGCGAACCATGCGCTCAGTGCGGTCGCGAGCGTCAAGCCCGATGCGCAGCCGAGCAGCACGAAGTTCACCAGCGTCAGCGGCGTCGCCCACTCCTGCAGAAAGCGCAGGCACGCATAGATCATCGCGGAGCAGACGAACAGCGCGGCGCTCGCGAGCACACCGAGCCAGCCGAGCGCGAGCGACCACGGCGAGCCGAGCCAGTGCGCGACGCCATACAGGAACGCGCACGCCAGAAACGCCGGCAGGCACAGGCATTCGCGCGACAGCCACGAGGTGCGCCACATCGCGATCGCGCGCCACGCGCGTTCCGGATGGCCCAGATGGAAGAACGACGCGATCAGACCAAGACCGCCCAGCAGCACCGCGAGCGCCGCGCCGCTCACGTAGAACGCGGTGGCGGCGGGTTGCGCAACGACGCCCAGGCACGCCGCACTTTCGACGCCGACGAGCGCGATCAACAGCCCCTGCGCCGCGCCGCTCAGCGTGGTCAGAAAGACTACGGAAAAAGCCGGATTCATCGTGTGGCCTCGTTGTCGTTCAAATGCGCTTCGCGATCGACGCGAGATGCACTTCGCCATGCGCGAGCTGCCCCTCGAGCTGCGAGTCGGGCGAGCCCGACGTGTGCGTGGCATCGCCGGTGGTCGTTCCTGACGATTTGCACGAGCACCCGTCGCCGCCGCAACTCGCGGACGCGATCGGCACGCGCGGCAAATAGTGATTCGCGGGGCGCGTGCCCCACTCCGGCATCAACTGATAGCCGCCGCGCTCGCGGATCGCTTGCGACACGACCGACTCCGGATCGTGGATATCGCCGAACAGCCGCGCGGATGTCGGACAGGCGAGCACGCAGGCCGGCTTGCGATCGCGCTCGGACAGATGCTCGTCATGAATGCGATCGACGCACAGCGTGCACTTGGTCATCTCCTTGCGCGCTTCGTCGAGTTCGCGCGCGCCGTACGGGCATGCCCAGGCGCAATACTTGCAGCCGATGCAGCGATCGAAATCGACCAGCACGAGACCGTCTTCCTTGCGCTTGTAGCTCGCGCCCGTGGGACACACCGGCACGCACGGCGGGTCCTCGCAATGCAGGCACGACTTCGGGAAATGGATCATCTCCGTATCGGGGAAACTGCCCGCTTCGAAACTCTGCACGCGGTTGAAGAACGTGCCGGACGGGTCCGCGTCGTACGGATTGAAATCGGCGAGGCTGCCCGATTCGCCTGACGTGTTCCACTCCTTGCAGCTCGTCACGCACGCCTGGCATCCCACGCATACGTTCAGATCGATCACCAGCGCCATCTGGGTCATTGCAAGCTCCTTGCCGTGGCTTTAGCGGTCGTCGCCGTTATGTTCGGCGCGGCGCAACGTCCCGCGCAGGCGAGCCGCGAATTCTCCGCGTCCCGCGAAATAGGTCTGGACGATGCGCGACACCACACTCTTCTGTGCAACCGCGCCGGGCAATTCGGGCATCGCCTCGAACTGCGGCAGCGTGTGCCGCGCGTCGGCTTCGGCCGGATAGATGCGCACGCGCACGTCGTACCAGGCGGCCTGGCCCGTCACCGGATCGGAGTTCGACATGCGCGCGGGTGCCTCGTCGCAGCCCGGCAGTTCGTCGGTGATCAGGTGATTGAGCAGGAAGCCGCGCTGCGATTCGTTCGCGTCCGGACCGAGATTCCATGCGCCCGCCGCTTTGCCGATCGCGTTCCACGTCCATACGGTGCCCGGTTCGACGGTCTCGCTGTAGCGCGCCATACAGCGCACGCGGCCCCATTGCGATTCGACGTAGATCCAGCTGCCGTCGGCGATGCCGTTCGCGCTCGCCGTTTTCGGATTCACATAAAGGTAGTTTTCCCCATGAATCTGCCGCAGCCACGCGTTCTGCGAATCCCACGAGTGATACATCGCCATCGGCCGCTGGGTGACCGCGGCGAGCGGGAATCGCGCGAGATCCGTCGCCGCGCTTTCGAGCGGTGCGTACCAGAACGGCAGCGGATCGAAGTACCTGTCGACGCGCGCGCGCAGATGGTCGGGCGGCTGCCGGCCGCTCGTGCGTCCTTGCGCGGCGAGCCTGAACTTCTGCATCACGTCCGAGTAAAGCTGGATCAGAATCGGTTCGCTGAATTTGCGGAAACCATTTTTGACCGCCCAGTCGAGATATGGTCCGTTGCAGTTGCGCATGTACTGCAAGGTCTCGGGCAAGCGGTAATGGAATACGCAGTTGTTCTTCGCGTACTGCTCCCATTGATTCGGATTCGGCTCGCCGACGAGCGCCTTGTCGCCATCCTTGCCGCGCCAGCCGATCAGAAAGCCGACCCCGGAACCGGGCGAGGTCGTGTGATTGACGATGAAGTCCGGATAGTCGCGAAAGCGCCGGCCGCCATCCGCATTGGTGAACGCCGGAAACCTCAGGCGCGACGCCAGTTCGATCAGCACTTCCTGGAACGGCTTGCATTCGCCGGTCGGCGGCACGACCGGTACACGCACCGAATCGACGGGGCCGTCGAACTCGGAGATCGGCCGGTCGAGCATCGACATCGCGTCGTAACGTTCGAGGTAAGTCGTGTCCGGCAGGATCAGATCGGCGAACGCGGTCATCTCCGACTGGAACGCGTCGCACACGACGAGAAACGGAATCTTGTAGTCGCCGTTCGCGTGTTTGTCGGCGAGCATCTCGCGCACCTTCATCGTGTTCATCGACGAATTCCACGCCATGTTGGCCATGAAAATCATCAGCGTGTCGATGGGATACGGATCGCCGCGCCACGCGTTGGTGATCACGCTGTGCATGACGCCGTGCACCGCGAGCGGATATTCCCACGAGAACGCCCGGTCGATGCGCACCGGAGCGCCGTGTTCGTCGATGAACAGATCCTCGGGCGCGGCGGGCCAGCCTAGCGGGCCCGTCGCAAGCGGTGTATTGGGCTTCACCGCGGCGGGGTCGTTCGGTGGTTTCGCCGATGGCGGCACCGCGCGCGGAAACGGCGACTTGTGACGAAAGCCGCCGGGCCGGTCGATCGTGCCCAGGAGCGACATCAGCACGGCGAGCGCGCGGATCGACTGAAAACCGTTCGAATGCGCGGCGAGCCCGCGCATCGCATGAAAAGCGACCGGGTTGCCCGTGACCGTCTCGTGCGTTTCGCCCCACGCGTCGGTCCAGCGGATCGGCAGCGTGATGCGGTGCCGGCGGCCCGTCTCGATCATCTCGCCGGCGAGCCGGCGGATCGTCTCGGCCGCGATGCCGGTGATCGCCGCCGCCCATTCGGGCGTGCACTCGGCGACGCGCTCGCGCAGCAACGCAAACGACGGCGTTACCGGCTTGCCGTTGTCGAGCGTGTAACGGCCGTCGAGCGCGGGCCTCACGCCGCTCGCATGATGCGGCACCGCGCGCTGGGTGGCCGGGTCCCACCACAGATGATTCTGCGGAAACAGCGGATTGCCTTCGGCCCGTTCGAGATCGCGCACGAACAAACCGAAGTTTTCGCTCGCTTCGTCGAGATCGATCAGCTCCGCCGCGTTCGTGTAGCGCTGCACGAACTCGTGATCCCACGCGTCGGCGGCGATCAGTTCGTGCAGGAACGCCATGAACAGCGCGCCGTCGGTGCCAGGCTTGATCGGCACCCATTCGTCGGCGATCGCCGCATAGCCGGTGCGGATCGGATTGATCGCGATGAAGCGGCCACCCGCGCGCTTGAACTTCGCAATCGCGATCTTCAGCGGATTCGAATGATGATCTTCCGCGGTGCCGATCATGAAGAACAGCTTCGCGCTGTCGAGATCCGGTCCGCCGAATTCCCAGAACGAACCGCCGATCGTATAGATCATGCCGGCCGCCATGTTCGACGAGCAAAAGCCGCCGTGCGCCGCATAGTTAGGCGTACCGAACTGCTTGGCGAACAGGCCGGTCAGCGCCTGCATCTGGTCGCGGCCCGTGAACAGCGCGAACTTCTTCGGATCGCTCGAGCGAATCGCGGCGAGACGCTTTTCGAGCACGTCGAACGCGGTGTCCCACGAGACCGGCTCGAACTGCGCGCTGCCGCGCTGCGCGCCGGCCTTGCGCATCAAAGGCTGCGTAAGGCGCGCGGGCGAGTACTGCTTCATGATGCCGGAGGCACCCTTCGCGCAGATGACGCCCTGATTGAGCGGATGCTCCGGATTGCCGTCGATATAGCGCACCTCGCCGTCGCGCAGATGCACCCGGATGCCGCAGCGGCACGCGCACATGTAGCAGGTGGTGGTCTTGACATCGAGCCGTTCGTTCTGCGTGCGGGCGTGGTGCTCCATGGCCATCTCCGTCGTTGCTTCTGGTGGGCCGAAGCGCGCGTCATACGCGCTGCTCATACGATACCGACCATCGTATTCGCACCTGCCTCACAAGGGAAATCGCGATTTGCGAGCAAAACTATCTGGCGCACCGATAGTTTCGGTTTCGCTTTCAGCTATGCGCTTTTTTCGACGGCGTGTCCAGCCGGGTGAGATCGGTTGGGTGCGCTGGGACGCTCGTTTAAGCGCGGCCCTCCAGTTGCGCGATCAGCGCATCCGGAATTTCGACGCCCTCCTCGTATGCCGCCTGCGCAAGCTGCTCCCGGCGATAACCGGGCAGGTGCACGTCGTCATCCATCAGCATCATCTCGATCAGCGCCTCGACACGCGACAGATACGCGTCGTCGCCGGCCAGCGCGCCCGGGTCGATCACCCAGAACAGGTAGCCGATGCGCGAGCGCTCGCCCTCCTCGGTCAGGAACGAGCCCGCTTCGTAGCCGAAGTTCGCGCCGCTCAGCGCGCGCGGCGCTGCTCGGCCTACCAGCGCTTCGTCTTGATGTTGTGCACGTGGGCGTGCTCGCCGGCCTTGATCGGCGCGACCACCTTGCCGATGTCGACGCCGTACTTGAACACCGTGTCGCCAACGGCCATGTCCTTCAGCGCGATCTTGTGACCGATCGGAATGTCCTGCTTCGCCGGCACGGTGACGATTTCGTCGTCGTCCATGATCCATGCGTTGAGCAGCGTACCCGCCTTGATGCCCTCGACCACCGTCACGCCGACCGTGTCTTTCGCCTCGTGCAGCACGATGTGGATCGTTCTGCGCGGCGCCGACGCGCCCGCTGCGGTGTCGTTGATGTCTGCGGTGGGATTGCTCATGAGCGTCTCCATTCGTAGTTTGAATGCGGTGAGGGTGCCGCCGGGGCAGCGCAGCCAGGTGCGCCGCGGTGAATCGATATTAGGCGGCGACTTACCCAATGTCAACTAGGTCATATATATGTGTTAGACGACTGGGCGAGAACCGGGCTGTTGTCGCGATTCACCGACAACATACGATTCATCCAGATGGATTAGATGACCTGGTCGTTTAGAATCAGGGCAGGTTCAACCCCGGCGAGCGGCACGACTCGCGTATCCCAGAGGTTTTCATGAGCACGCTCGCGATCAATGCGCCCGCAGTGGGAGGCACACGGTACAAGGAGGTCAAGAGCGCGATTCTCGCGGCGCTCGCGGCCGGCGAATGGAAAGGCGGCGAATGCATTCCTTCGGAAAAGCGCCTCGCCGAACGCTTCGGCGTGTCGATCGGCACGCTGCGCAAAGCCATCGACGAACTGTGCGCCGAGAACATTCTGATCCGTCATCAGGGGCTCGGCACGTTCGTGGCGATGCATCAGCGCGACCGGCACTTCTTCCGCTTCTTTCGCATCGTGCGGCGCGACGGCGACAAGGCCTACCCGGTCGTCACGCTGATCGGGTTCAGGAAGGCGCGTGCCTCGCGCGAGGCGGCCGCCGCGCTCGGCATCGACACCGGCGCGCGCGTTCTGCAGTTCGTCAACGGGCTCGCGCTGCACGGCAAGACCGTGCTGATCGAACATATCACCGTGCCCGAAGCGCTGTTTCCCGGCTTGACGGAAAGCAAGCTGCGCAACCGGCCGAACACACTGTACAACTTCTATCAGGACGGTTTCGGCATCAACGTGGTCGAGACCGATGAGCATGTGAGCGTTGCGCTCGCCAATGAGCTCGAAAGCACACAACTAGGCGTCGAAGTCGGCGCGCCGCTGCTCGAGATCCGGCGCATCGCGTACTCGTATCGCCGCAGCGCGGTCGAACTGCGCATTTCGCGGCTCAATACCGAGGAATACGAGTACATCGGCACGCGCGCGGCGCGCGACGATCAGAAATAGCGGACCTCGGTCGCCGCCTGCGCTTCATATCACATCTGCGCAAAAACGACAGGCCAATCGTCTTTCATTTTCGGCCGGCGCCAACCTGTCTAAAATAGCCGCACTTCCGCCCCCGAGAACCTCATGCTGGATACCCTCACGAGCGGCTCCGCGCCCATCAACGACGACTCCGGGATGTTCGAACTCGCGCCCGTGTCGCTGTGGCTCGAAGATTTCAGCGGCGTGCGCGCATTGTTCGACGCGTGGCGAGCCGCCGGCGTGACCGATCTGCGCGCCCATTTCGCCGAAGACCCGCGCCGCGTCGCCGAATGCGCTCATCGCATCCACGTGCTCAAGGTCAATCGCCAGACGCTCACGCAATTCGAGGCCGCCGATTTCGACACGCTGACGAGCAATCTCGCCTCGGTGTTCCGCGACGACATGCTGAAAACGCACCTCGAAGAGCTGTGCCAGCTGTGGGCCGGACAGTCGAACTTCACGAGCCACACGGTCAACTACACGCTCGGTGGACGGCGCCTCGACGTACTGCTGAAAGGCGCGGTGCTGCCCGGTCACGAGGAACGCTGGGACCGCGTGCTGGTGTCGACCGAAGACATCACCGAGCTCGAAGGCGCGCGGCGCCGCGTCGCGCAAGCGGAGGAATACGCGCGCGGGCTCTTCGAGCATTCGCCGGTATCGCTGTGGGTCGAGGATTTCAGCGCCGTCAAACGCCTGCTCGACGGCGCGCGCGCGGCCGGCATCAACGATTTCCGCGTGTTTACCGACGTCCATCCTGAGTTCGTCGAACGCTGCATGGCTGAAATCCATGTGCTCGACGTCAACCATCACACGCTCGGGATGTTCGGCGCGAAGGACAAGGAAAACGCTGCTCGCGCGCCTCGCCGACGTGTTCCGCGACGACATGCGTCCGCATTTCCGCGAGCAGTTGATCGAACTGTGGGACAACAAGCTGTTCCAGCAGCGCGAGGTGCTCAACTATTCACTCGACGGCAACGAGGTGCACGTACACCTGCAATTCTCGGTGCTGCCAGGCCACGAACAGGACTGGGACCTCGTACTCGTCGCGCTGACCGACATCACCGCGCGCAAGAAGGCCGAGGCCTACCTCGAATTCCTCGGCAAGCACGACGTGCTGACCAAGCTGCGCAACCGCTCGTTCTACGTCGACGAGCTGAACCGGCTCGAACGCAAGGGACCGTGGCCCGTGACGATCATCATGGCCGACCTGAACGGCCTGAAGCGCGTGAACGATCAGCTCGGTCACGCGGCCGGCGACGCGCTGCTGCGGCGTGCCGGCGAAGTGCTCGCGAAGGCGATGGAATCACCGTTCCACGCGGCCCGCATCGGCGGCGACGAGTTCGCGGTCCTGATGCCCGATACCGATGAGCGCGGCGGCGCGGCGATGATCGACGCGATCCGCCAGCTCGTCGAGATGAACAACCAGTTCTATCCGGGCTCGCCGCTGAGCTTCTCGATGGGCGCGGCAACCTGCCAGCGCGGCGATCGGCTGGAAGCGGGCGTGCAGCGCGCCGACCTGCTGATGTACGAGGAAAAGCGCGCGCACTACGGGGCGCAGCCGGGGGCGGACGCGGCGGCGAAGTAACGCTCGCCGGCGTCAGGCGTTCTCACGCCAACGCAACGCTCGACTTCAGCCCGGCAGCTTGGCCGCGAGCACATCCAGCTTGACGATGCTCGGTGGCGACGCGAACAGCTCGCCCGCCTTCTCCATCAACGCGGCCGCGACCTTGCCGTTCAGATGCGCGTCGCGGCCGGCTTCGTCTTCGAACGCGTCGAAAATGGCGTACGTCGACGGACCGAGCTTCAGACCGAACCACGCGGCGGTGGCCGGCTCCTGCTCGACGAGCGGCAGGCCGCCGAGCAAAAACGCCTCGACTTCCTTTTCCTTGCCGGGCTTGGCTTCCAGACGGACATACAAAGCGAGCTTGACCATGATGCGACTCCTGGTGAGTTCGGCAGCGAACGGTCCTTTCAAAGCGCTTTGAAAAGTATAGGCGGCGTCGGCTGAGGCTGCGCCGGACCTACCCCGCTAGCAAGTCACGCACCCGGAAAGCGCAGCTCGAAGCGCACGACGCCCGGTCGCGGACACACCACACGCGCACTGCCGCCATGCAGATGCATGATCGCCTTCACGATCGCGAGCCCGAGTCCGTTCGATTCGGTGAGCGCGCTGCGCGCCGCGTCGCCGCGATAGAAGCGGTCGAACAGCCGGTCGAGTTGCACGGCGGGAATCGGCTCGCCCTCGTTTTCGACCGTCACCAGCGCGCCTGCTTCGTCCTGCGCGCCGCGCAGGCGCACGATCGTGTCGCCCGCGCCGTAACGCACCGCGTTGACGACCAGATTGTTGATGGCGCGGCGGCACAGCATCGGATTGGCAGACGCGACGCCCGCCGCGTCGACTTCGAAACGCATCCCGCGTTCGTCGGCCAGGCCTTCGAAATAGTCGGCGATCCTGATGAGCTCGCCATGCAGATCGACCGGCTGCCGCTCGATCGACAACGCCGCATGATCCGCATGCGCGAGAAACAGGATGTTCTCCGCGATATGGCTCAGGCGATTCAACTCCTCGAGATTCGATTCGAGCAGTTGCTGATATTCGTCGGCTTCACGCGGCTGGGCGAGCGCCACCTGGGTTTGGCCGACCAGCGCGCCGACCGGCGTGCGAATCTCGTGCGCGAGATCGGCGGAAAACTGCTGCAGGCGTTGATAGCCGTCGGCGAGACGATCGAGCATCGCGTTGAACGCGTGCGTGAGTTGACGCAGTTCCACCGGCGCCGCTTCGTCGTCGAGCCGGACCGCCAGGTTCGTCGGACTGATTTGCGCGGCCCGCGTGGCGATCTCGCGAACCGGTCGCAGCGCGCGGCGCAGCACGCCGTAAGCGAGCAGCGTCGCGGCCAGCATGCCGCTCAGCGTCGCCAGCACGATGCGGTTGCGGTATTCGTCCAGCATGCGCATTTCGTTCGTCATCGGATGGCCTGCGATCACCTCGACTTCGGCGCCATCCTCGCGCGCTGTCGCGGTCGCAATCGCCCAATGCACCGGCACGCCGTCGGAGAGGCGCGTCTGACGCATGTCGGCGGCACCCGGCGGATTGCCCACCGGGCCGACCGGTAGATCAGGCACCGCGAGCCTGCCCGGATTCACGTCGACGAACGGCGCTTCGCCCGGCCGCCGGAAGATCAGCACGTCCTCTTCCGCGCCGAGCATCGTCTCGAACAGCAGCGGGCGCTTTTTTAATTCGCTGACCGAATAAAGGTCGTGCACGATGCGGCTGAAATGCTCGACACGGCCGCTCAGCACGACGTCGGCGCGGCGTTGCAGCGAGACTTCGGCGGAATGATAGAAATACGCGCCGAGCGAGCCGATCACCGCGCAGGCGATCAGCGCGAACAGCAACGTGGTGCGCGCGATCAGCGAGCGTTCGGTCCAGCGTTTCATGCACCGTCGCCGAACGTGTAGCCGATGCTGCGCACCGTGTGAATCAGCTTCCGCTCGAACGGGTGATCGACCTTCGCGCGCAAGCGCTTGATCGCCACGTCGACCACGTTGGTGTCGCTATCGAAGTTCATGTCCCACACCTCAGATGCGATCTGCGAGCGTGACAGCGCTTCGCCCTCGCGGCGCACCAGCAGATGCAGCAGCATGAACTCCTTGTTGGTCAGCGCAATGTCGACGCCCTCGCGCGTGACCCGGCGGCGCAATACGTCGAGCTTGAGGTCGGCGACTTCGAACACGTCGCTCTCGCGGATCACGCCACGGCGCAACAGCGTGCGAACGCGCAGCACCAGCTCGGTAAACGAAAACGGTTTGACCAGATAGTCATCGGCGCCGAGTTCGAGACCGCGAATGCGGTCGCTGACCTGATCGCGCGCGGTCAGGAAAATCACCCGCAGATCGCGCCGCGCACGCAACGCCCGCATGATTTCCCAACCGTCGATGCCGGGCAGCATCACGTCGAGAACGACCAGTTCGTATTCATGCTCGAGCGCCAGATGCAGGCCGTCCGTGCCGGTGCGCGCGAGGTCGACCGCGTAGCCATGCTCGCGCAGGCCCTTCTTCAGATAGTCGCCGGTTTTCGGATCGTCTTCGATGACCAGAATGCTCATGATGCTCGCTGCTCCTCTCGCGCGATGCGACCGTAAAGGCCGCGCTCGCACGCGCAAAAAAGCCTGATGACAGCGCTCGAGAACAACCGCAGCGCTCCCGGCGGCCATTCTACGTGGCCGCCATCGACCCTTGATGACGTTTTTGTCATCCTCCCGTCACTCTGATGAGCCGATGCGACGGCTAGTCTGAACGCACCGTCCACCACGCTGCATCCCTTCCTGGAGTTGCCTCATGAAGACCCGAATCAAGATCGCCCGCGCACGAACGCTGCGCGCCCTCGCCGTCCCCGCACTCGCCGCCGTGCTGCTCGCGACGACGTTCGCGGCTTCGGCCCAGACCGCCGCGCCGACCGGCGTGCGCGGCACGGTGACGTCGCTGTCGGGCGATCTGCTCAAAGTCCACACGCGCGATGGTCAGGACGTCGACGTGAAGCTCGCCGCCGACACGCCGATTCGCGGCGTCACGCTCGCCAACGTCAGCGACATCAAGCCGGACAGCTACGTCGGCACCGCCGCGATTCCGCAGCCCGACGGCACGTTGAAGGCGCTCGAAGTGCATGTATTCCCGCCGAGCATGCGCGGTTCGGGCGAAGGTCATCGGCCGTGGGATCTCGGCGCGAACAGCACGATGACGAACGGCACGGTCGGCTCGCTCGTGGTCAGCAACGGCCGCACGATTACCATCAAGTACAAGGATGGCGAAAAGAAGATCGTGATTCCGCAGGACGTGCCCATCGTCAGTCTGGAGCCGGGCAGTCGCGCGTTGCTCACGCCCGGCACGAAGGTCGTGCTGTTCGCGCACAAGGAAGCGGACGGCGCGATGGCGGCGAATTTCATTTCGGCCGGCGAGCATGGCGTGACGCCGCCGATGTAAAGCGGCCCGTCGTTCGTCTTCATCCCTCTCGTCTTTGAAGCCAATGCCCGACTCGCAAGCGTTTCTGGTCGTTCATCCCCTCGTCGTTCGCGTGACGCACTGGATCAATGCGTTCGCGATGGTCTGCATGGTGATGAGCGGCTGGGCGATTTATAACGCGTCGCCGATCTTTCCGTTCCGGTTCCCCGTGTGGGCGACGGTCGGCGGATGGCTCGGCGGCTCGATCGCATGGCACTTCGCGGCGATGTGGCTGCTGTGCGCGAATGGCCTGCTGTATCTCGCGCATGGCGTCGCGAGCGGCCATTTGCGTCGCAAGCTGCTGCCGGTGCGTGCCCGCGAGCTGGCGCGCGATGCGGCGCTGGCGTTGCGCCTCAGACTGCCGCACGAAACCGGCAAGTACAACGCCGTGCAGCGCGCGTTGTATCTGCTGGTACTGCTGCTCGGCTTGCTGCTGGTCGCATCGGGACTGTCGATCTGGAAGCCGGTGCAATTGTCGTGGCTAACCGCGCTGTTCGGCGGCTTCGATTTTGCGCGCCGCGTGCATTTCGTCGCGATGGCCGGCGTGGTCGGCTTTGTCGTCGTGCATCTGCTGCTGGTGCTGCTGGTGCCGCGCACGTTGCCGCCGATGTTCACCGGACGCGCCCGGCGCAGCGCGCAGCGCATCGATCAAGCCTCCCAGAGGACTCGCGCATGAGCGCCCCGCAACGAACCGACACGGCGAACGATACCCACGCCCAAACAGAAGACGCGCGCCGCTCACGCATCGTGCTTGCCGAGCACCGGCCGCGGATCGAGCAGTTGCAACGCCGCTTGTTTCTGCGCTCCTCGCTATCGATCGGCGCGCTCGCGATGCTGTCCGGCTGCAACCTGCAGGACAACGATTCCGTCGACAAGGTGCTATGGGCGATGTCGCGCTGGAACGACCGCGTGCAGGCGTGGCTGTTCAATCGCAACAAACTCGCGCCGACCTATTCGGCGCGCGATATCACCGATCCGTTTCCGTTCAACGCGTTCTATCCCGAGTTCGACGCGCCCGATATCGACGGCTCGACCTATCGGCTCGAAGTATCGGGGCTCGTCGCGGATAAACGCGGCTGGAGTCTCGAGCAGCTGCGCAGGTTGCCGCAGGTCTCGCAGATCACGCGTCACGTGTGCATCGAAGGATGGAGCGCGATCGGACAATGGAGCGGCGTGCCGTTTCGCACGTTTCTCGAACTGATCGGTGCCGATCTGAGCGCGCGCTACGTCGGTTTCAAATGCGCGGACCGCTATTACTCGAGCCTCGACATGGCGAGCGCGCTGCATCCGCAAACGCAATTGACGCTCGATTTCCGCAACGCGCCGCTGCCGGCCAGATACGGCTATCCGCTGAAGCTGCGCGTGCCGACCAAGCTCGGCTTCAAGAACCCGAAGCACATCGCCGCGATCTTCGTGACCAACACGAACCCGGGCGGGTACTGGGAAGATCAGGGTTACAACTGGTTCAGCGGGCTTTAGACCGCGGTCACATAACGCGGCACCGGCTTTTGCGCGCGCGGCGGCGGCGCATCGTGAGCGACGCGCATGCGCTTGACGTCGACGGGACTCAGGCCGAACAGCCGCTTGAACTCGCGGCTGAACTGCGACGCGCTTTCGTAACCGACCCGCACGGCGGCCGCGCCCGCATTCAAGCCATCCTGCACCATCAACAGACGCGCGTGATGCAGACGCGTGGTCTTCACGTACTGCATCGGCGAGGTCGCGGTGACCGCCTTGAATTGCGCATGAAACACCGCGAGGCTCATGCCGGCCTCGGCCGCGAGCGTATCGACATCGAGCGACGCGTGGTAGTCCGCATGAATGCGCCGCAGCGCCTTCGCGATGCGGCCAAAGTGATTCTGATGCGTGAGCGCCGCGCGAATCGCGCCGCCCTGCTCGCCGGTCAACACGCGATAACAGATTTCCCGGACGATGCCAGGCGCCAGGATTTGCGCGTCGAGCGGCGACGCGAGCGCCTCCAGCAGACGCTGCACCGCGCTGCTCAGTGCGGCATCGAGCGGCGTCGAATACATGCCGGCCGGTTCGTATTGCGCGAGGCCCTGGGTTTCGTTGAGCGCCATCAGCAGTTCGGCGACCATCGTCAGATCGACGCGCACCGACATGCCGAGAAACGGCTCCTGTTCGCTTGCCTCGGTCTCGCATTCGAACGGCAACGGCACCGACAGCACCAGGTACTGCTGTGCGTCGTACTGGAACACCTGATCGCCGAGATAGCCGCGCTTGCGCCCCTGACAGACGATCACGATGCTCGGCTCGTACATGACCGGCATGCGAGGCATCGGACGATTCGCGCGCAGCAGGCTGACGCCTTCGAGGCTCGAGCGCGTCATGCCGGCATTCGGCGCGAGCAGGTTGAACAGTTCGAGCAAGCGGCGTTGCGCGGGGTCTTCCGGAATGGAACCGACAGCTTGAGTGGACATGACGATATGGCGACGGCCAGGAGAATAATGCTTGAAATTTAGCATCAAACAGCCTGTCGCGCTGCCCCTCCAGAGTTTTAGGCAAACCTTCAAGACGATCAGGTATTCCCCGGGCGGCGCCGGGTCCCTAAGATGGGAACCCTGCCGGATCGCCTTTTTCGACGCGCGCAGCGTGCGCGGTCATCGACCGCCATGCGCCGACTGCTTGCCAATGGCGGCCCCCAACGCTCGCGCCCCGATCCCGGTTCATGCTGCGGCCCGCCGCATCCGCAACCCAGTGTTGCGCATCGTCGGCGCGTCGCATGTTGCGCCATCACCCTCTTTGCTGGAGCTATCCATGAGCACGACGTATGCCTATGCAGCGACCGACGCCACCGCGCCGCTCGCCCCATTTGAAATCCAGCGCCGCGCACCCCGCGCCCATGACGTGCAGATGGAAGTGCTGTACTGCGGCGTGTGCCATTCCGACCTGCATCAGGCGCGCAACGAATGGAAGAACACGATCTACCCGGTCGTGCCGGGCCACGAGATCGTAGGCCGTGTGACCGCGGTTGGTCCGAACGTGACGAAGTACAAGGTCGGTGAACTGGTCGCGGTCGGCTGTCTGGTCGATTCGTGCCGCACCTGTTCGAGCTGCGCGGAAGGTCTCGAGCAGTATTGCGAGAACGGTTGGGTGGGCACGTATAACGGTGTCGATCGCGTCGACGGACAGGTCACTTACGGTGGCTATTCGACGCAACTGGTCGTCGATGAGGCTTTCACGCTGCGCGTGCCGCGGAATCTCGACGCCGCGGGTGTCGCGCCGCTGCTGTGCGCGGGCATCACCACGTATTCGCCGCTACGCACGTGGGGCGTGGGCCCGGGCAAGAAGGTCGGGATTGTCGGCCTCGGTGGACTCGGCCATATGGGTGTGAAGCTCGCTCGGGCGATGGGCGCGCATGTCGTGCTGTTTACGACTTCGCCGTCGAAGATCGAGGATGCGAAGCGGCTTGGCGCGCATGAAGTCGTGGTTTCGAAGAATCCGCAGGAGATGGAAGCGCATGTGAATAGCTTCGATTTCATTCTCAATACGGTGGCTGCGCAGCATGATCTGAATCCGTTTTTGAATCTGCTCAAGCGTGACGCCACGATGACGTTGGTGGGTGCGCCGGAGCACGATCATCCGTCGCCGCAGGTGTTCAATCTGATCTTCAAGCGGCGGCGCCTTGCTGGTTCGCTGATTGGCGGTATTGCCGAGACGCAGGAGATGCTCGATTTCTGTGGCGAGCATGGCATTACTTCTGATATTGAAATGATTCCGATGCAGAAGATTAATGAAGCTTATGAGCGCATGCTCAAGAGCGATGTGAAGTATCGGTTTGTGGTTGATATGGATTCGATGCGGAAGTAATAGCAACTTTTTTGGCCGCGCAGCGGGTGGTTTTTTTGCGCCTGCGGCGCGGGGTTCTGTTTTGTTGTTGTGTTTTTTTTGCCTTCGCACTTTTTTCTGTGTTCTTAGGGCGTTGGCCTTTCCTTGATTTCTTGTCGGTCTATTGGCGTTGCCCCTGTGCGGGGCGGCACCTACTTTCTTTGCTGCTGCAAAGAAAGTAGGCAAAGAAGACAGCTTTAAACCGCTAACTCTTAAGCGGGTCCCTCTGTATGCCGCGGGTAGTGGTGCATCTGGAATCTGTGTTCCCGCACACTCCGCGTTAGTGACAAGGCCGTCATTCTTCCGGCGGCGCTGCGCGCGCCGAAGCGCCGGTCTCAAACCATTGGTCGTTTCGGCGTATCGCCGAGGCGCAGCCGATGGCCCCACTAATATAAAAAAACAGTCTGGTTTTCCTTGCATACCCGTCCGCGACGCACGTAGTGCGGAGTGGGATGGATGACGGCTTTGTCACTGCCGTGGAATGTGCGGGGGCACGGATTCCAGATGCACCACTGCCATTCGTGAAGCACGGTGCCCGCTTAAGAATTAGCGGTTTGAGCTGTCTTCTTTGCCTACTTTCTTTGCAGCAGCAAAGAAAGTAGGTGCCGCCCCGCACAGGGGCAACGCTAATAGACCGATAAGTCAGCAAGGAAAGGCCAACACCACAAGAACAAAGACAAATCCGCCGCAGGCAAAAAAACAGAAAACCATTTGGAGCATCCCAGTGATCGACAGAATAACTGCAATGCGCACATTCATCCGAATTGTGGACACCAACAGCTTCACCCGCGCAGCGGAGTCATTAAACATTCCGCGTGCAACGGCGACGACGATCGTCCAGAACCTGGAAGCCCTGCTGGGCACAGCGCTGTTAGTCCGTACGACGCGCCGCCTGAGCATCACGCCGGAGGGCGCTGCCTACTACGAACGCTGCGCGCAAATCCTGGCCGACATCGACGAAATGGAAGCCAGCCTCCGTAATTCGACCGACAACCTCACCGGCCGCCTCCGCATCGAAATGCCCAGCGCGGTAGCGAGTGCAATCGTGCTGCCGTCGCTAGACGACTTCCACACCCGTTACCCGAACCTCGACCTCGCGATCGGCGTCAGCAACCGCACCGTCGATCTGGTCTCCGAAGCAATCGACTGCAGCATCCAGCTCGGTGAATTGCCCGATTCCAATCTCGTTGCGCGGCAACTCGGCACGCTCGATCAGGTCACCTGCGCGAGTCCGGCCTACCTGGCCCGCCACGGCACGCCCGCCGATCTCGATGATCTGCGCGCGCACGTCGCGGTCAACTGCGTGTCGCCGCATAGCGGCCGCGAATGCGACTTCGATTTCGAAGTGGGCGGCGAAGCGCGCAAGGTCAAGCTCAACGGCTTCGTACAAGTCAGCGACGAACAGGCGTACCTGACCTGCGGACTGCAAGGCCTCGGCATGATCCAGCCCGCGCGCATCGCCGCACAGCCTTACCTCGATTCGGGCTTGCTGCATGAAGTGCTGCCGCAATGGAAACCCGTGCCCATGCCGGTCTCGGTCGCGTATGTGAAGAACCGCCGCGTGTCGCCGCGCGTGCGCGCGTTCGTCGATTGGCTCGCGGAACTGTTCGAGAAAGCCGGGCACGTCGAGCAGGATCTGTCGCGCGTGCGTCAGTTGCTGCGCGGCCTGCATCCCGCGTGAAGCGGGTGCGGGCGCGCGGCGCTCGCGCGTTGACTAGTCCAACGGCCGCACCGGCACCGGCCGCGTCAACAGATCGACATAGAAATTAAAAAACGCCGGATTATCAAATCGTTTGACGACCGTCATCTTCTGCAAACCCGGCGGCGGCGAACTCGTATAGCCCCTTGCCTTGCCATCGTTGGCGCCGAAGCTCGTATCCACATCCACCCACTCCTCGACGGTCTGCGTCGCGAACGACGGATGCATCAGATAAGCGAGCGTCAGCGTGTCCCAGATGTTCGTCGTGTAGTTCGGATTGGTCTCGAAGCCGTTCTTGCCGTCGTATCCGTAGCCGTTCAGCGTCCTGAACAGTTGCGTGATGATGGTCTGCTTCGCCGGATCGTGCGCGACGCGATCGTACAGTGCCTTGTCCATTTTCACGGTATCCGTCACGTCGAGCGGAATCACCGTCTGTTTGATCGGCAGACGCAGCACCGCTTTCGCCGCTGCGGGATCGAACCACCAGTTGAATTCGGCGGTGGGCGTGGTATTGCCCCGCACGTCGATCGCGCCGCCCATGTAAATGATCTGCTTGATCAGCGGCACGATCTCGGGATGCTCGCGCGTGGCCAACGCGATGTTGGTCAGCGGGCCGATCGCGAGGATCGTCACCTCGCCCGGGTACCGCTTGACCGATTCGGCGATGAAGTCGATCGCGCTCTGGCTCTGCACCTTCGTGTGCGTCGCGAAGCCGTCCGGCGGCGCGACGAGGTCGCTAGCCGATTTCGGCTCGGGCTTGCTCCATGCGCCAACATAGCGATCGCCGCCGGGGAATTCCTTCAGTTCCCGCTGGATCGTTTTGAAGTCGTGCGTCAGTGCGTAGTTGGCGCCCGCATAGACGCCGATCTGTTGTTCGACGCCGAGTCGTTCGACAGATTTCAGCGCATCGGCAACACCTTGCTTCAGCCACTGATTGCCCGACACCACGGTAATGCCGAGCACTTTCAGCGAGCCCTGCGCCTGCAATTGCGCGGCCATCACCCCGAGCTGGCCGTCGTCGCCGAGCGTGTTGTAGTCGCTGTCGATGATCACCTTCGGCGGATCGCTCCGGGCATCGAGACTGCTGCTGGCGCAAGCCGTGAGATCGGGTGTGATTGCCACGCTTGCCGCCCAGATCAATGCCACGAGAATTCGCCCCATCGATGCCCCGTTTGGAATGCCGCTGAGTGACGCGGACAGGGAAACCATCATAGGCGCAAGCCGCATGAATGACGAATGATCAGCGCGGCAACGACAGCACACGCAAAAGCGGCTCGCGACGCCACTGCCACGTCGCGAGCCGCTTCGAATAGCGCGCTGTCAAAAGCCCATTACTGCGATTCCTCCGCCCACACGGCGTTCTCCCGCGTCATCAACGCGGTCGATGCCGCCGGTCCGAACGTGCCCGCCGAGTATGAGCGCGGCCGCTCGCCCGACTTCGCCCAGCCTTCGAGAATCGGCTCGGCCCACGCCCATGCCGCTTCGAGTTCGTCGCGGCGCATGAAGTGCGTCAGACGTCCGCGGATCACGTCGATCAGAAGCCGCTCATAGGCTTCCGCGCGACGCTCGGTGAACGCCTGCTGCAGGTCGAGGTTCAGGCTCACCGGCAGCATGTGCATGCCGCTGCCCGGCTCTTTCGCGAGCACCTGCAACTGGATCGACTCTTCGGGTTGCAACTGGATCACCAGGCGATTGCCGTAGGTTCGTCCACCGCTCGGGATGATCGAGAACGGCAGATCGGAGAATTCGATGACGATCTCCGACAGCTTCTTCTGCATCCGCTTGCCGGTGCGCAGGAAGAACGGCACGTTGGCCCAGCGCCAGTTGTTGATCCGCGCGCGCAACGCGACAAAGGTTTCGGCGCGGCTGCCCGCCGGCACGTTGTCTTCCTCGAGGTAGCCCTTGACCGCCTCGCCATCCACCGCGCCCGCCGTGTACTGGCCGCGCACCGTGTCGCGCGCGATGTCCTCGGGCGTCATCGGCCGCAGCGAGCGCAGCACCTTCAGCTTTTCGTCGCGCACCGCGTCGGGATCGAGCGACACCGGCGGCTCCATCGCGACGATGCACAGCAGTTGCAGCAGGTGGTTCTGCACCATGTCGCGCAGCGCGCCGGTCTTGTCGTAGAACCCCGCGCGGCTGCCCACGCCGACCGTTTCGGCCACTGTGATCTGCACGCTCTTGATGTACGGCGCCTGCCACAGCGGCCCGAAAATCGGATTGCCGAAGCGCAGCACCATCAGGTTCTGCACGGTTTCCTTGCCGAGGTAGTGGTCGATCCGGTAGATCTGCGCTTCTTCGAAATGCTTGCCGACCGCGTTGTTGATCTCCTGAGCGGACGCGAGATCGTGGCCGAGCGGCTTTTCGAGCACCACCCGCGAATTGCCATCGACGAGCCCGGCCGACGACAGGTTGTCGCAGATATGGGTGAACAGATCCGGCGACGTCGCCAGATAGAACACGCGGTTCACGCCGTCGCGCGACGCTTCCTTCAGGCGCAGGTAGTCCTCGGCCGCATCGACGTCCATCCGCACGTATTCGAAAATCGCGAGGAATTTGTCCCACGCCGACGCGTCGAACGCTTTTTCGTCGATGAAGGGCTTGGCCTTCTGCTCCATGAATTCGCTGATGTATTCCTCGCGCGACCAGGGCTTGCGCCCGATCGTCAGAATGCGGGTGTCGGGCGGCAGGTTGCAGTGCAGATGCGCCATGTAAAGCGCGGGCAGCAGCTTGCGGAACGACAGGTCGCCGGTGCCGCCGAAGATGATCATGTCGAGCGGCAGGTCAGGTGTGGCAGGAGCTTGTTGGGTCGTCATGGCACGGTCGCAGCGTCTAGGGGGAAGGCGTCGATCAGGAATCGGCGGCGGGCGGACGGGCTACGGCTCACGTCCGCTATGGCGCTTTTTCCGGCAAACATCTATGGTGCAACGTTTTGAGATAGTTTGCACGGCAGCATCTGCCGCAGGTTAGCGCAAGTTGCCAACCTTGCGCGCCAGACAGTCATTTTTTCGGGATATTTTGCGCGATTATTTGCCGGTTGGGCCGCTGACGGTCATCCGCGCGCCAGCGCGTCACGCGCGACCCGGCATGCGGCCAGATCCCACGCCGCGCAGCCGACGCTCTTGAACACCACCGGCCCCGCCGGCAAGGGCTGCGTCTGCTCGAGCACCGCGGCGATCCCGCCCACCCGCGCCCAATCGACACCGGCCTGGATGAAATCGCCGGCCTCGTGCATTGCGCCAGCCTGATCGTCGACGAACAGCGCGCTGCCCGCGATCGTAGTCGCGCCGATCTCGACCATCTGCGGCGTGAAAGCGCCGACGCCGATCACGAGCCGCTCGGCGCGTGCCGTCTCGTCGTAGACCGGCTGTTTGCTCGTGGTCAACGCGATCACGACGTCAACCGAAGCGGGAATCGTCGCGCCCGCATCCGCGAGCGGCCGCAGCTCACGCACCTTGCCGCGCTGCGCCGCGCAGAACGCTTCGGCGCGCGCGGGCGCGCTGCCCTTGACCCACACGCGCGCGTCGGCAAACAGTTCGCCGATCGCCTCCAGATGATTGAGCGCCTGCGTGCCGGTGCCGATCAGCAGGAATTCACGCGGCGCGCGCGCGGCGAACGTCGCGATGCCGAGCATCGACATCGCCGCGGTCCGGCGCCCCGTCACTGTCGGACCATCGAGGATGAACAGCGTCTCGCCGGTATCGGCATCGAAGGCCATGACCTGACCGTGGATCGTCGGCAGATGGCGCGCGCCGTTGCTCGCGCACACATTGACGAGCTTGTGGATCGCGAGATCGGGCGCGGTGGCGGGCATCGACAGCATGACGCCACCGGCGTTCAGCGGCACGACGAGCCGCTCGGGGCTCACGATGCGTCGTTGCGCGTAGTCGATGCTAGCGCGCCTCAACGCGTCGACAAGCGCTGCGTAAGGCATCAGCCGCGCGGTGGCGGCGGCGTCGAAGATCTGCGTGATCGGGCGGGTCATGGGCGGAACGATCCAATGGGGGATGGAGTGGGCATGACGTCACCGTAACCGAGCGCGAAAAAATTGACCAGTCGTGTGGACGTCTACTGCCCGCCGAATCGCGAACTACGCTTCATGCCCAGCGCGCCGGCTACCTCGTGCCGCGGCTGAGCGTCATCCCCCGCCCTGCATGGAAACGCGAGATCGTCGCGAACGGCAGGTACACGTCGGACTGATGCGGCGCGACGCCCGACGGGTTGTGAAACCACACGCCGCCGCGATCCCGCCCGTGCAGCAGGATCAGATGACCGCCCCGCCGCTGGTTCGTCCGCTCCGGATAGCGGATCTCGGGACTCACCGACACGATCGCGAGCGTATCGTCGTCGAGCCGCGCCGCGATCTCCTCGAGCGACGCCTGCGGCAGCACCTCGATATCGAGGCCGAACGCCGGGCCCGCCCAGTCGGCGAACGGCCGGTAGATCAGACCGTCGACGCCACCATCGTCGCGCAACCGGTATACGCCGTGCCGCAGCGCGTCGTCGAGCAGTGCGGCGCGCGGCGCGTGATCGATGCTCCAGTAGTCGAGAGCCGACTCGAGGCACGTCAACCCGCACAGGCGTTGCGCCCAGAAGCGATAGCGCTCGGGGTCGGCGAAACCGCTGCGCTGCCAGTGCGGATCGTCGCACGGGTCGCGCTGCTGTTCGACGATGGCGCGCACCCACTCGGGGCTGCCCCATTGCGTGTAGTACGGGACGTCGGCGTGGCGGAGAACGGGTTCGGTCATCGGTGGTATCGGTCGGGTTGGGTTGTATCGGGTCGGGTCGCGCGGGGTTACAGCATGCTGCGCGGCCGCTTCATCGTGCCGTCGAAGAAACGCTGCAAACGGAACGCCGACAGATCGAGCGACGCCTCGCCGCCATCGTTGAGTTCAGCCAGCAGCTTGCCGACGATCGGCCCCATCGCGAAACCGTGACCGCAGAAGCCGGTCGCGATCGTCAGGCCCGGGACCTGCGGCGGAGCATCGATCACCGGAATGCCGTCGGGCAACACGTCGATCAGCCCCGCCCACGCCTCGACCACCTGGGCGTCGCGCAACGCCGGAAACAGTGCGCGCAGCTTTTTCAGCGCGCGCGGCGCGTGGCGCGCGTTCGGCTGCGGATGCGGGTCGCGCGGATAGAGCACGCGTTCGGCGTCGGGCACGCCGCCCGGCAGACGTTCGCGCAGATCGTGCAAACAGGCGCCGTTCAGATGGAAGCTGAACTTCTGGCGCTGCGTCCACAGTTCGGGCAAAAACCATTTCAGCGCGCGGAAATGACCGAGCGTCATGTCGACGTCGACCTGCATGTCGTCGGCGAGATTGATCGCGCCGTTCGCGCGCTGCCGGATGCCGAGACCGTGGCCCCAGAAGGTCGACGCCGTGATCGGCGGCAACGGATTGGTGCGCATGCAGGTACCGCGCACGGCCTGCTGCGGCAGTTCGAGACCGAGCGTTCCGAGCAGCCGCCAGCTGCCCGCGCCGGCCACGCAAATCAGACGCGAGGTACGAATCGTGCCGCGCTCGGTGACCACACCAGCGATCGCACCGCCCGCGCGTTCGACGCCGACCACGCCGCAGCCCTCGAAAAACAGCGCGCCGGCTTCGGCCGCCCGTGCCGCGAAGGCCGCGGCGACGCGGCGCGGTTCGGCCTGACCGTCGCTTGCCGTGTACAGGCCGCCGAGCGCGGGGCCCTGCATGCCGGTCACCACGGCGTCGATCTGCCTGCGCTCGAGCGTGCGGGTATCGAGGCCATACTGACGCGCGACCTCGGTCCATTGCTGAAACGATGTCCAGTCTTCGTCATGGGTGGCGACATACAGGCAACCGCCCTGGCGCCATTCGAGATCGAAATTCAGCTCACGTTCGAGTTCTTTCCACAATGGAATGCTGGCCATCATCAGCGGCACCTCCGCGGCTTCGCGACCCTGCTGACGCACGAAGCCCCACGCGCGCGATGACTGCTGCCCGGCGATCCGCGACTTGTCGAGCACCGCCACCGACAGGCCGCGCCGCGCCAGGTAATAAGCGGCCGCGCAGCCCATGATGCCGGCACCGGCGATCACGACGTCGGCGTGGCTGGGAAACGGTTGGTCGGCGGGCGTGAAGGTCGAGTGCAGCGGGTAAGTCGTGGTCATGGGTGGGCGGATTGGCGATGTGGGCGTCATCTTCGCAGTGGGAGCCATTGTCCGCAATGACGAGCGACGTCGGTACCGCGGCTGGTCGCAGCCGGCGCCTGCCGAAATGCCCGATTATCCGTCACACGAATATTCGTCGATTATGCGTCACGCAAATATTTGACAAATATTCGTGTCACGCATAAATTGCGTTTATTCGTCTCGCAGATAATCCGCCATGCTCCATCTGATCGCCACGTCGGACCAGCTCGCGCAGTTGCTGGCGGCCAGCCGCCGCCAGGCCGGCCTCACGCAGACCGAGGCCGCCGCGCGCGTCGGCGTGAGCCAAAGCCGCATTTCCGCGCTCGAAACCGATGCGAGCGGGCTCACGCTCTCCCAACTGCTCGCGCTGTGCGGCGCCTACGGCCTGCAACTGCAGTTGCGCGACAAAAATCAGCCGAGCTCCGAGCCGGCACCGAACGTCGAGTGGTGAGATGGCCCGGCAAACCGTTTCGAAGGCATTGTCGGTGTGGGCCAACGGCGAGCGCGTCGGGCTCTGGCGGCTGCCCGCGCGCGGCCCGATGGAGTTCGCCTACGAGGCCGCCTGGATCGCGTCGCCCGCGGGTCGTCCGCTGTCGCTGTCGCTGCCGTTCACGCCCGGCAACATGACGCACAAAGGGCCGCGGGTGCTCAACTACTTCGACAACCTGCTGCCCGACAGCGACGTCATCCGCAAACGCATCGCGCAGCGCTACCGGACCGAAACGCTGGAAGCGTTCGACCTGCTGCAGGCCATCGGCCGCGACTGCGTCGGCGCGGTCCAGCTGCTCGCCGAAGACGACGCGCCGGCCGGGGTCCAGCGCATCGAAGGCACGCCGCTTTCCGACGACGACATCGAGGCGCTGCTCGCGCAGACGGTCGGCAAACCGACGCTCGGCGCGCCCGACGAATTTGACGATTTCCGCATCTCGCTCGCCGGCGCGCAGGAGAAAACCGCGCTGCTGTGGCACGACGGCCAATGGCAACGGCCGCACGGCGCGACGCCGACCACGCATATCTTCAAGCTGCCGCTCGGGCTGGTCGGCAACCGGCTCGCCGATCTCAGCACGTCGGTCGAAAACGAGTGGCTGTGTCTGCGGATTCTGCGCGCGTTCGGCCTGCCGGTCGCGAACACCGAGGTGCTCAGGTTCGGCAAGCAGCGCGTGCTCGCCGTCGAACGCTTCGACCGGCAGATGCATTCGAGCGGCCGCTGGCTGCTGCGTCTGCCGCAGGAAGATTTCTGCCAGGTCTACGGCGTGCCGTCGCATCGCAAGTACGAAAACGAGGGCGGCCCCGGCGTGCTCGACCTCGCGCGGATTCTGCAGCAATCGGTCGAGGCGCGGCAGGACATCGAGACCCTGCTCGCGAGCCAGATCCTGTTCTGGATGCTGGCCGCGCCGGACGGCCACGCGAAGAACTTCAGCATCCGCCTGCTCGCCGGTGGCCAGTACCGTCTGACGCCGCTTTACGACGTGATGTCGATCTGGCCGGTCGAGGGCAACGGCCCGAACCAGTGGTCGTGGTACAAGGCGCGGCTTGCGATGGGTCTATGGTCGCGCAGCAAGCACGATGCGTTTCGCGACGTGCAGCGGCGACACTTCAACGCGATGGCGTTGAAGTGCTCGTACGGCGCCGACGCCGAGCCGCTGCTCCAGCGTCTGATCGAGCAGACACCTGGCGTGATCGAGCGGGTCTCGGCGGAGTTGCCCGAGCGCTTTCCGGGCAAGGTCGCCGAGCGGATTTTCAAAGGACTTCAAAATTCGGCGGCCCGGCTCGACACGATGCCGGCAAGCTGAACGCGGACCGCGCGTGCCGGCGCAAACCCGATCCCTCCGGACACACTTTTCATTGCGCCTCTCGCCTGGCTTTTCCGCAAGGGCGGACCTGCCGGGCTTTGCGGCAAGCGGCCGGATCCGTCGCCTTGCGCACTACTCATTCGTGGATTCCCTACGGTTTCGTCATCGTTTCACCGGTAGAATGCCTTTTGATGCTCAATGCATCAAAAGTCGCCGGCACGGCCATGGCGTCGCTTGCATCAGCGGATTCGGCGGCCGGTCTGACAAAATCATAAATGGTGATTTTTTTTACGGTACATTTGCTGTCCCCGCGTGACCGATTCATGCGCATAGCATGCGCAGGGTCGGCTTGCGCCTGCCGACCGCGCTCCAGATGTACCTTTTAACCCGGCGGATTTTCACCCAGCATGGCCAACGAAACACACTCACCCGACTCCATCGCGGTTGCCGAGCGCGTGCGCGAGTTGATGAGCAGGCATGGAATCGGCAAGCGACAGCAAACCACGGAGCTATGCCGCATCCTCGATCTGAGTTTTTCTCAGGGGCACCGCAAACTGCGCGGCAATAGTCCGTGGACGCTGTCGCAGATCAAGAAAGTCGCCGAGGTATTCGACGAACCCGCGGCGCAGCTGTTCGGCGCGCAGTCGCTCGATCCGGGCGTCGTCGGCGCGATCGCCCAGGAGGCGATGTTCTGCATCGGCGCGACCGAAATCGCCTGCACCGCGTGGGTCGGCGCGGCGCTCGAACCGGGTAGCCGCCCGGAATTCGTCGCCTATTCGCGGCTCGGTCAATGGCGCGTCTCGCGTCATGATGGCGCGCTGTATCAGAGCGCGTACGAAGTCCACAAGATCGAGATCTATCCGCGCCGCGCCGAGACCGACAAGCCGGCCATCGCGGTGGTCGACGACGATCGTGCAAGCGCCGATAACCTGCGCGATTATCTGGAGCGCAGCGGCTTCACGGCGGTCGCGATCTATGGGCTCGCGGCCTTCAGCGAGCAGTTGCAGACGCAGGTGTTCGACGGCGTGATCATCGACTGGCTGTTCGGCTCGCAGACCTCGGCGGCCGCGATTCGCGCGGTGCGCGCGTCGGAGAACCCGGACGCGCCGATCTTCGTGCTGACCGGCGAACTGCTGACCGGCAAGGCCAGCGAATCGGAGATCAGCGAGGTGATCCGCGATTTCGACGTCGCGTGCTACGAGAAGCCCGCGCGCATGGCGATCCTCGTCGCCGATCTGTCGAAGCGGCTGAACCGCCCCTGAAGCGCGGGCGCCGATGCGCGCCCCGTTCGCGGCAGCGCCGCCTTCACGCGCTCACGCCTGATGCCGCGCCGCCAGCGCCCGCTGCAGGGCGTGCTTCAGATCCTCGTAATGGACTGGCTTTAACAGCGCCTCGAACACCGACGGCACACCACTCGCGCCACTTTCGCCATTCCGCACGACCTCCGGCGCGTACGCGCTGACCACGATCACCGGCACGCCCGCCGACGGTCCGTCGCGCGTCGCGAAGTCTTCGAGAAACGTGTAGCCATCGCGCTCCGGCATGTGCAGATCGAGCAGCACCACTTCGCAGCGGTGGGTGTCGAGCCACGCGAGCGCGTCGTTGGCATTGCCGAATGCGAGCGAGTCGTAGCCCATGTGCGCGACCATTTCGCTGAGCGACTCGCGGATCAGCCGGTTATCGTCGATGATCAGCACGCACGGCTGCGCGCCGTCCGGCTCGGCTTGCTCCGCGACCTCGGCCGGCTCGACGGTTGCGACCGGCACGACCGGGATCGTCACCGTGAAGCTGGTGCCCTCGCCGACCGTGCTCGCGACATCCACCGTGCCGCCGAACAGCTTCACGAGCCCTTGCACGATCGTGAGCCCCATCCCCGCGCCTTCGAAGCGGCGCGTGCGCGACGCGTCGAGCTGCGTGAACTCCTCGAAGATCAGCGGGATCTGTTCGGACGGCACGCCCGGCCCCGTATCGCTGACGACGAAAACCAGCAGCGCCGGCTCTTGCCGCAGTTCGACGCGCACCGTGCCGGTCTCGGTGTAGCGGATCGCGTTGGTGACGAGGTTGTTGACGATCTGCCGGATGCGGTGCGGGTCCGACTCGACGAGCCCGCTCGCGCCGCTCGCCTCGCTTTCGAGCTCGAGCCCGCGCGTCCTGGCGGACATCGTGTGTTCATCGACGATCGACGCCAGCAGCTCGCGCGGCTCGAAATGCTGGTGCCGCAGTTCGAGCTTGCCGGCGCCAAGGCGCGCGTAGTCGGTCAGGTCCTTCATCTGCGCCTCGAGATGGCGCGCCGCGGTTTCGAGCCGCTGGATCACCTTGCGGTCGGCCTCCGAGTGATAGGTGAAGCCGAGCAGTTCCACCGACGAGACGATCGCATGCAGCGGCGTGCGCAGTTCATGGCCGATCATGCCGAGAAACGCATCCTTCGCGAGGCTCGCCTCGCGCGCCGCGCGGCTCGCCTGATGCTCGGCTTCCAGCGCCGCGCGCTGCTGGCGCATGAGCCGCGTGCGGCGCCGGCCGTTGAGCACGAGCAGCAGCGTCGCCGCCGCCGACAGCAATAGCAGCACCAGACCGCCCGCGAACAGAAAGCGGCGCTTGTCGATGAAATCGCGGTTCATCGCCTCGCGGTCGGCGACATCGGCGAAACGGCGCGACAGCGCGAGATCGTTGACCTCGCTCCAGTGCTGGCGCAGCTGCGCGTCGATCCGCGCGGCACGCGCACGGTCGCGCTGCAGTACGTCGATCTCGGGCTGGATGTCGTCGAGCACAGTCTCGAGCGTCTTGATTTCGTCGAGCTGCCGTTGCAACAGAGCGAGCTGCGCGGAGAGCCGCTGCGTCGAGCCGGCCATCACGCGCAGCTTCGATTGCAGCAGCTGGAAGCGCAGTTGCAACTGCTGATAATCGTCGTCGGCACCGGACTGATACAGCAGCAGCTGGTTCTCGAAGCGCGCGTACGCGATCTGCAGTTGCGCGGCGTCCCAGTAGAAACCGTCGTAGGTACCGGTCAGCTGCTCGGTCGCGCGCGGGTTCAACAGGTTCGCATAGAGCAGATAGCCGATCGCGCCGGCGGGCGCCGCGAGCGCCATCAGCCAGATCAGCACGTTCAACACGCGCCGCCACGGACGGCGCGCTATTTGACGATGAGGGCCTTGATCTGCCATACGAATTTCGAGTCGCCGACCGCGCCAGTCAGTTCATCTGGAAAAGCGTCGCGCGGATAGATCAGAAACAGCGGCCCGAAGTCGCTGAGTTTCAGGCGCCGGCCGTTCATGCTGTACGCGACGATCACGCCGTAGCGTTCGCAGTCCGACACCGGCACGGTGTAGGTGTAGTCGTCGAACGTGTGGAGTTCGATCTGGGTGCCGTGCGCGCCGACGACCTTCAGGATGTCGGCGAGCCTGGGCCCGGTGAACGTCGAGCGCGGCGTCCATGTGGTCGAGGTCGTGATCGTATGCACGGGCAGCGCGAGCAGTTGAGCCTCGTTGAAGTGATAGGTGCGATGCGCGGCGTCGTTGGTATTGGCGATCTTGCCCTGCACGTCGAGCGCCAGCGCCGGCGACTGCCGCGCGCCCGGCTGCGCATGCGCGCAACAGACGGAAAGCCCGACGATCAGTCCCGCCAGCCCCGTCAGCCAGCGCATCCGCCAGGGCACACCGGTTCCGCTGGCTGCGTTGCGCAGCGTTGCAATCAGATTGGCCATTTGCTTTTTTTATCCGATTTCGTTGATTCGCCGGACCGCGGGCGGCGCCACGGTCAGCCGATCTCATGCCACGCGAGGTGTTGCGCCGTACCGTGCCGTCAAACGCGTGCCACCCCGACACGCGACCTTTGACCCGCATGCATAATATCGCCAAAATGCGCTGACTCAAAAACGGGGACCCGCGATGTCGCGCCAGTGCGTCAGCGCGCGCCGCGCGCGCATCCCCGCGGACCATTGCCTTCCATCGCGCCACGCGGCGCCTCGATAGTCATGAACAAGCCGGTCCTGCCTCTGACGTACGAACAGCTCGATCACTGGATCGAATCGCTGCAACCCGTGTTGCTCGCCGAGCGTTTCTCGATGGCGCTCGGGATTCTGCGCGGCGGCGCGCCGCTCGCGCTGATGGTGTCGCACGCGGTTGGCGCGCCGGTCGCGTTCCTGCGCTACGACCGCCAGACGCGCGCGGTCGCATGGGATTCGACGCTGCCGATCCCGCCCGCGGGATCGAAAGTGCTGTTGTGCGAGGACATCGCGGGACGCGGTTTTACGCTCGTCGATTGCATCGCGTTTCTGCAGGCGCACGCGCTCGAAGTCAAAACCCTGACCGCCGCGGTCGATGATCTGAGCCGCGCGCAGCCCGACTACGCGATCGATGCGCGCGGCTACTTCGCCCTCTTTCCATGGGAGCGCCAGGCATACACCGAGCGCTACCGCGACGACTGGGCGCGCGTCGAAGCCGGCGCCGCGCCCGCGATGGCCAACGACCACGAGTACGCGGCCTACGCGATCGACCTCGACGGCATCCTGCTGCCCGACGTACCGCTCGCGCGCTACGACGAGGACCTCGCCGCCGCGCTCGCCGAGCGCGACGCGCTGCTGCCGTTCGAGGTGCTGCCCGGCCTCGACCTGCAGCAGGTGCGCACGATCATCACGGGCCGCCCGGAGATGGATCGCGCGCGCACCGAAGCGTGGCTCGCGCGACACGGCTTCGCTCACATGCAGTTGGCGATGCGCACGCCCGGCCTGCACGACGACAGCCCCGCCGGCGCGGCCGCGCACAAGGCGAGCGCGGCGCTGCGCGCGGGTGTCACGCACTTCGTCGAAAGCGATCCGGTGCAGGCGCTGCTGATCGCGCAGCAAGCGCCGCTGCTGCGCGTGATCTGGTGGGATGCGCTGACGCGCACGGGGATTTTGGTGAGCGCAAGGGCGTGGAGTTGAGCGCAACGTTCCTTGTGGGCGCAGCGCCCGAACGCCGCCGCTACCCGTCCTTCGCCTCGCGCAACTGCAAATGCCGCGCGGCCCGCTGCGACGCGACGACGATCAGCTTCATCGTCGCGCGCGTCGCGCCGACGAACAGCTTGCGCGCGCTGCGTTCGTCGAACGCGTCGAAGTCGATCTCGGTGAAGATCACGCACGGCGCCGCCTGCCCCTTGAAGCGGTAGATCGACTCGAACAGCACGTCACCTTCACGATACTCCGGGTTGCCGAACAGATCGTATTTGCCGGTGAAACTGCGCAGCCGATGCGGTCCGAGCTGATCGAGCGCGCTCATCGCCGAGCCCTCGCGACCGCGAAACGACAGCACCGCGATGTCCTGCTTGCGAAAACCGAGCGATAGCGCCTGCGTGATGGCGCGCTTGGTTGCGTCGATACTGCTTTCGGCGCCCTGCGCTTCGTCGTAGACCGACACCGAAACCTCGGAGCCGTCGAACGGACTGCCCGACGTAAGTGCCGCGGCCAGCGGCACCGACGCGCCCAGCACGTCGCGCAGATAATCGAGGATGTCGCGAGGACTGCGGTAATTGGTGGTTTCTCTCAGCGTGGTCCAGCCGGGCAACGAGACCGGCTCACGCATGTACAGATTCTGCAGTGGGTCTTCGAGCCACCACCACGCGGCGCCCGGCCGCAGCAGCCGCTCGAGCGCGGCAAACCATGGCTGCTGGAAATCCTGCCCTTCGTCGACGATCAGTACGTCGAATTGCCAGCGCGGTTCGATCGGCGTGTCGGCGAATATGGCCTCCAGTTGATCGAACACCTGCGCCGACCGGAAATCGGGCGCGCGGCCCGCGTCGCGCGCGATCCAGTCGCAAAGCTGGTGATAGTTCGCGACTTTCGCCTCCGGCGGCGCGACCCGCGCGATGTGATCGGCGAGCGGCCGGTTGAAGCACACGTACAACGGCCGCTCGCCGCGCGCGACCGCGTCCTTCATCACCTGCACCGCGAGTTGCGTCTTGCCGGAGCCCGCCGTGCCGATCACGCGCAAACGGAACGGCGCGAATTCGAGCCGCCGGGCCCATGTCGCAAGTCCGCCCGAAAGGCGCGTGACGAGCGTGCCCGCCTGCCCGACGAGCGCGCTCGTGTCGGGCGTCAACGCGAGTTCGTCGGCGAGAAAGTGGTGGATTTTCGCCGCGCAGGGAAGCCGCGGTTCATCGGCCGGCAGCGCTTCGCGGACGATCGCCGCGAGACGCTCGCGCCGCGTAGCGTCGACGATGCGCGCGGGATTCACGCCGGCGATCGCCGCATCCTTGACGATGTGATCGGGACAGTACAGCAGTTCCTCGATGAAATAGGCGCCCGCGCCGAACGCCGCGGTAAAACGCCGGTGCAGACTCTCGATCGTATGGGCGAGCGCGATCGCGACGTTTCGCTCGGTTTGCAGATACACCTTGACGAGCCCCTTCGGCGTTTCGCGCAGAAAGCCGGTCTTCTGCTCGATGATCAGCAGGCGCCCGGCGGGACTCACGATCACGAAATCGGCCTCGCCGAACACGGAGAAGTTCTGGTTCAGGCGCGTCCAATGCACGCCGTGGTAGACGGTGTAGTCGGCGGGCAGTGCCTTTTCGAGCAGCGCGAGCGTTTCACGTTCGCGCGCCGCCGCGCCGGTCGCTTCGAGGCTCTTCCAGTCGTCGGGAACAATGCGGGCCATGCGGTGCCTCAATGAGTTGGGATGCGTGTTTTCAGCGGGCAATCCGGAGTGCGGTCATTGTACGCAACGCAATGTCGGCCGGGCGGCCCGTCGCGCAAAGGCGCGCGCATCGTGTATCGTTACAGGCTGAACGCCGCGCACGCCGCGCGGCTTGCCAACCGTAAGAGAAAAGGATTTACCGGATGATTACGATCTGGGGACGCGCCAATTCGGTCAACGTCCAGAAGGTCTTGTGGTGCTGCGACGAACTCGTGCTGCCGTTCGATCGCATCGACGCGGGCCTGCAATTCGGCCGCAACAACGAACCCGACTATCTCGCGATGAACCCGACCGGCAAGATCCCGACGCTGGTCGACGACGACTTCGTGCTGTGGGAATCCAACTCGATCCTGCGCTATCTGGCGATGCAATACGGCGAATCGAGCCTGCTGTATCCGGCCGGCCCGAAACTGCGCGCGAGCATCGACCGCTGGCTGGACTGGTCGCTGTCGACGCTGCAGCCTGTGGAACGTCCCGTGTTCTGGACCCTCGTGCGCACGCCCGAGGCCGAGCGCGACGCCGCCAAACTCGCCGCCGACGCGAAGGCGGTCACCGTCCTGTGGCGCCTGCTCGACACGCATCTGCAGGGCCGCTTCTTTCTCGAAGGCGACAAGTTTACGCTCGCCGATATCGTGATCGGCGCGTACGCGAAGCGCTGGTTCGGCCTCGACGGTTTGCAGCGGCCGCCGCTGCCGAATCTGGAGCGCTGGTATTCGCGTCTCACGACGCGTTCCGGGTTCAAGAAGTATGTGGATTTCCCGTTGACCTGAGCATGGCGCGGGTCGGCGGAAACGGTTCAGGTATTCGCGCGACCCGCAAACTCTTCGACCTTGCTCGCGGGGCCCGACACGATCAGCAGATCCCCCGGCACAACAACCGTGTCAGGCCCCGCGTGCTGGAACTCTTCGCCAGCGCGCCTGACGGCCATGACCATCACACCGAACGCCTCCAGAACGCCGCAATCTGCGAGCGGACGGTTGTGTGTCGGCGCCGGGGCATGAATCGCGGCGACGGCAAATCCTTCGCCGAATTCAATGTAGTCCACGATTCGGCCTGCGATCAGGTGAGCGATCCGTTCACCCATTTCCGCTTCCGGATAAACCACGTGATGCGCGCCGATGCGCTGGGCAATCTGGCCGTGTTCCGCGGTCACCGCCTTCAGCCAGATGTCCTTGATCTGAAGTTCCGTTAGGGCCATCAGGGTCATCAGGCTCGCCGAAAGGTCGCTTCCAATGCCCACGATCGCATGAGGGAAATCGGCAACGCCCAATTGACGCAGGGTATTCACGTTGGTCGAATCGGCCTGGACGGCATGCGTCAACCGGTCCGCCCATAACTGCACCTGCTGCTCGTCCCGGTCGATTCCCATCACGTCATGGCCAAGCCGAAGCAGCGACTGGGCCACGGCACAGCCGAACCGCCCCAAACCGATGACGACCACACTGTCGCCTTTCGAAAAAGAGAGCGAAATCTTGAACAGGTCAGCCAACAATTGGATGCTCCTCGGGGTAGCTATATTGCGCACGCCGCTCGACCAGCATTAACGACGTCGCAAAGGTAATGGTTCCAACCCGGCCGACGTACATCAGCGCGATGATCACGAGCTGTGCCGGCGCAGGCAAATCACCGGTGATACCCGTTGACAGACCGACCGTACTGAACGCCGAAATAACTTCGAAGATGACCTGATCGGTGGGGAAATCGGTGATGTGCAAAATGATCACTGTGCCAACCGTGATCATCACGGCACCCAGCGCCACCACGGTAATCGCTTGCCGCTGCGCCGACGCGCTGACACGGCGCCCAAACGCTTCGATATCGCCACGCCCGCGGATCTCTGCGATCACCAGCAAGGCCAGAATGGCGATGGTGCCGATCTTGACACCCCCTGCCGTTCCCGCGCTGCCCCCGCCAACGAACATCAGGAAGAAATGCAGGGCCCAGCTTTCATGACGCATTGCGCCGATGTCGAGCGAGTTGAAACCCGCCGTGCGCGCGGATACCGAGGCGAACGCTGCCGATAGGAGCTTCTCTCCGAACGGCATCGGACCCAGGGTTTTCGGATTGGTCCATTCGAACAGCAGCAACGCAAGAAATCCGCCGAGCAGCAGCACCCCCGTGACCACTAAAGTGAGCCTGGTGTGCAATGAAAGCCGACGGGCACCCCGAAGTTTTTCCCGCAGATCGTACAGAACCGGAAACCCGATTCCGCCGACGACAATCGCGACCATCACCGGTACCAGCATCGACGCGTCGGCGGCATAGCGCATCAGACTGTCCGGGTGAATTGAAAAGCCCGCGTTGTTGAACGCGGAGACCGCATGGAACCATCCACTCCATGCGGCCTCGCCCCATTGGATGTTGTACCCGAGATGAAGCCTGACCGTCAGCCAGAGTGCCGTGGTCAGTTCAGTGACGAGCGTCACGACGAGCACGAGGCGCGCCACGCTGCCGATGTCCCCGAGACGGAGCGTGTGCGTCTCGACCTGGGTGATCAGCTTCGCTCGCAGCGGCAAGGACCGGTTGACCATGAGTCCCAGCAAGGTGGCTGCGGTCATCATGCCGAAACCGCCAATCTGAAACAGGCCGAGGATGACCCACTGTCCAAAGCTTGACCAGTAGGTGCCCGTATCGACAACGACGAGTCCGGTCACGCAGACCGCGGAGGTAGCGGTAAAAAAAGCGCTCAGCCACGGCACTGCCTCACCTTTGGCCTGCGACAAGGGCAACCTCAAAAGGAGCGTCCCTGCGGCAATCGCAAAGAGAAAGGCTAAGGCTACTGCCCGCGATGGGTGAAGCAGTTGTCTCATCGAGATCCCATCAAACATATTCAGCGACTGACTGACAAAGAATAGGCATTTTTTGCCAGTAAAGACCCTATTTTTCGTTTGTTGTCAGTTGTAAGCCAAATCTGGGCAATCCCGATTCTCTCGACGCTTCGACCGGCGCGGCACTTGCATCCCCCTGCCTCTATAATCGACGCATGAAAACCGCCAAGCCCGCCGCGACCGGCCGTCCGGTCGCTCCCACACCTGCCGCCCCCGCCGCCGATGCACACGATCATCGAGCGCATCACGACGTGCACGAGTCGTCGCACGCACATGGCCCGTCGCAGGAAGCGGCTCTCGCACTCGCCGAGGAATATTGCCGCGAACGCGGCGAAAAACTCACGCCGATCCGGCGCAAGGTGCTCGAACTGCTGCTGAACTCGGGACGCGCGACCAAGGCCTATTCGCTGCTCGACGAAATGCGCCAGATCCACGCAGGCTCCGCGCCGCCGACCGTCTATCGCGCGTTGGATTTTTTACTGTCGGTGGGGCTCGTGCATCGGATCGAATCGATCAATGCGTTCACTGTCTGCCATGATCTGACGCAATGCCAGCACGGCATTCTCGTCGTATGCCAGCAATGTGGCAGCGTCACCGAATTGCATCAACCGAAGCTGCGTCAGGCCCTCGTCGCGCAGATCGAGGACGCGGGCTATCGGCTCGCGAGCGACGAAATCGAATTGAAGGGATTGTGTGCGGCCTGTCAGGCGGCCAAAGCGGCCAGCGCGGCCGCGCAGGTGGCCGCGGCGAAATAGCGGCGCGCCACATTGGGTGCGCAACGCTGTGTGACGCGCTGCAAAGCGTCGATGGCCGTGCGCTGCTTCGAGAAACGACATCTCCCCGCCGCGCGCCGGCCTGCCCTGTCTAGAACCAGCTCCCACGAGAGCCGCTGCGAAGCGTCGATCAACCCGCCGCGCGGGCGTCGATCGCCTCGTGCAGCAGCGTCACGAGCGCTTCGGGTAACGCAGGTTTGGTCATGAAATGCTGGAAGCCTTCGCCGATGCTGCGCAGGCGGTATGCGTCGTCGGTATGGCCGGTGAGGGCCACCGCCACCGAAGGGGCATGACCGCCGCAAATCTCGTGGTCGCGCAGCCGCTGGATCAGATAGAAGCCATCCATGGCCGGCAAGTCGAGGTCGCAGACGACCGCGTCGGGAAGCAGCCGCATCGCCGCCACGACGCCCTCTTCCGCATCGGCGACCGCGCAAACCTTCGCGCCTTCCGCCTCGAGTAACAAGGTCAACGATTCCCGGCTGTCCGGGTCGTCCTCCACCAGCACGATCGTGGCCTGATCGAGCCTCATTGCTGCGTTCATCGTATGTTGTTGCTCTGAAAAACCGGTTAGGCCGTCCGAGGGGGCGGAGGTTTCACTTTGTATTTCACTTTGCTGATTGCCGCCGATTCGCGCGGCCAGGGTGTTGCTGTCCATGATTCCGACCCGATTTCGCACGCCGAGTTGCAGACTGGTCCGCGCTTGTAAAACATTGCGCAACATCTTCCCGAGTACAACGCTTGCGCACGGTAACGCGCCAAAATTGCACGTCGATGAAAAAACGGCGCTCGACGCGCACCGCGATTTAGCTGCTCAGTGTCCGCAGTTTTTCCGCGGCTCGCCGATCACCGGCACCCGATGTTCCGGCGCGGTTCGTACGAACCCCGTTCGTACGGCCTTCCCCGCCCGGTATCGATTCTGCCCTTCGTATTGTTTGCACAACGCGGCGCTGCCGTTCGTTTTGCGTCGCTCGCATCCGACGACACTGCAAGCACGTCGCATGCCTCGTTGCAGCGGTTCGCGTCACGTAAAGAAGGGCTCGGTCGCGGTTGCCGATGTCGCGCGATGAATGGCGCTGGCCTGCTAACCGGTGGTGTCGCGGCGCTATCATCGTGGGCGCGCACGCGCACCTACCGATGCCCCCTCATCTCAACCCGAGGTCAACCGACACCATGTCCGCCACATCGCCCGCGCTTTCCGCCGCGACGCTCGACATCCTTCGTCACGTCAGCACCGCCACGCTGACCACGCAGCTATTCAAGCGCGGTCTGCGCAACACCTTCATGCAGGGCGTCGCGCCGCTCGGTCCGCGGCGCAGCGCGAATCTGGTCGGGCCGGCGTTCACGCTGCGCAACATCCCATCGCGCGAAGACATCGACGTACTGGAGCTATTCGCGGACCCTGAGTACGCGCAACGCAAATGCGTCGAGACCATTGCGCCGGGCCACGTGCTCGTGCAGGATTGCCGCGGCGAGCGCGGCAGCGCGTCGTTCGGTTCGATTCTGTCGCTTCGTTTGCAGGTGCGCGGTGTTGCCGGGATGGTGTCCGACGGCCCGGTGCGCGACAGCGCGACGATCGCCGCGCTCGACATGCCGGTGTTTTGCGCCGGCGCGAGCGCGCCGCCCAATCTGATCCGCCATCACGCGGTCGATATCAACGTGCCGATCGGCTGTGGTGGAGTCGCGGTGTTTCCGGGCGACGTGATCGTCGGCGATGTGGATGGAGTTGTGGTAATTCCGCTGAAGATGGCCAGCGACGTCGCGCAAGCCGCCGCCGGACAAGAACAGCTCGAGGCGTTTCTCACCGAAAGGATTCGCGCCGGCGCCGCGCTGCCCGGCACCTATCCGCCGAACGACGAGACGAAGGCGGCGTTCGACGAGTGGAAGAAAAATCGCAAAATCTAGGGCCCTTTCAAACGACGCGGCGACCGGTGCGCCACACGGGCGCCAGTTCAATCGCCCTTGCCGGGCCCGATACCCTGCAACAGCAACGCCACCGCGTGCCGCGCAATCTCCGCACCGCCGATACTGTGGCGCAACGGATCGTTGCGCCACAGTATCGAGGTGGCAAGCGGCAGAATCGTCATGCCGAGCAGCGTGACGAACACGAGCGCGGGTTCGAGCGATGCATTCAGGCGCCCCTCCTTCTGCCAGCGCGCGATCGCCAGCAGCGACGCCTTCTGATGCGCGAAACCAAAGCGCTCATGCATGCGCTGGCGCAGCAGCCCGCCGTCGCTGATCACTTCGCGCACCCACAGCGACGCGAACCACGGGTTGTCGCTCGCGATCTGCACGAGCCGCTCCGTGAGTTGCGTGATTGCCGCGACCGGATCGTCGGGATTCTCCTGAAACGGCAGCCCGAGGCTCGCGCGCAACGGTACGAAACACTCGTCGATCAGCACATCGAGCAGTTGATCGCGCGTCTTGAAGTAGTAGTGCACCATCGCGGGCGTGACGCCGGCCTCGCGGGCGATCTCACCCAGCGATGTCTCGACGATGCCCTGCCTCGCGAACAGCGTCAGCGCGGCGTCGAGCAAGCGCGCACGCTGCGCGGGACCGCGCGCGGCGCCCGACGGCCGGCCGGGGCGGCGGGCGGCCGATCCAGCCGGCGCGCTGCTGCCGATATTCGCGGCATGAATATCCGTTGGCGCTGCCGTGAGTTTGGGCTTCGACGCGTCGCGCTCTTTCGCGGCAATTCGCGCGGGCGGCCCCGTATCTGCCACGGCATTGTGCGCCGCGGCGTCGTCAGGCGAGATCCTTGTCATTGCATTGAATTTGACGTGAGAGGCGATGTCACATATATTAATCTCTCAGTTAATTAATTTCAACGCGTTGCCGCCATGGAACAACCCGCTACGACCCTGTCAGTCAACCCCGCGCCCGCGCCCGCGCCCGCGGCCGACCATCCGCCGATCCGGCTGCTGTTTCCGGCGCTGCTGCTGGTCATGCTGCTCGCCGCCCTGGACCAGACGATTGTCTCGACCGCGCTGCCGACCATCGTCGGCGAACTGGGCGGGCTCAATAACCTGTCGTGGGTCGTGACCGCCTACCTGCTCAGTTCGACCATCGTCGTGCCGCTGTACGGCAAGTTCGGCGACCTGTTCGGCCGCAAGATCGTGCTGCAGACGGCGATCGTCATCTTTCTCGTCGGCTCGGCGCTGTGTGGCGTCGCGCAGAACATGAGCCAGCTGATCGTGCTGCGCGCGCTGCAAGGGCTCGGCGGCGGCGGCCTGCTCGTCGTGACGATGGCCGCGATCGCGGACGTGATTCCGCCCGCTGAGCGTGGCCGCTACCAGGGCGTATTCGGCGGCATCTTCGGTCTTGCCACCGTCATCGGTCCGCTGCTCGGCGGCTTTCTGGTCGAGCATCTGACGTGGCGCTGGATCTTCTACATCAACCTGCCGCTCGGCATCCTGTCGCTCATCGTGATCGGCGCGGTGTTCAAGCCGCACGTGCGCCACGTGAAGCACACGATCGATTACATGGGTGCCGCGTTTCTCGCCGGCGCGCTGACCTGCATCATCCTGTTCACGAGTCAGGGCGGCACGATCCTGCCGTGGTCGTCGCCGCAACTGTGGTTCACGCTCGGCATGGGCCTCGCAGCGATCTGGGGATTCATTCACGAAGAACGCAGCGCGGTCGAACCGATCATGCCGCTCGGACTGTTCAAACAGCGCACGTTTCTGATCAGCAGCCTCGTGAGCTTCATCATCGGCGTATCGCTGTTCGGCTCCGTGACGTTCATTCCGCTCTATCTGCAGGTCGTGAAGGGCTCCACGCCGACGCAAGCCGGCATGCAGATGCTGCCGATGATGGGCGGCCTGTTCATCCTGTCGATGGTGACGGGCCGCGTGATCAGCAAGATCGGCAAGTACCGGCTGTTCCCGATCATGGGCACGTTCCTCGTCTCCGTGGCGATGCTGCTGCTCGCGCGCCTGCAGATCGATACGCCGATTCATGTGATGTATCTGTACATGGGTCTGCTCGGCTGCGGCCTCGGCATGGTGATGCAGGTGCTGGTCCTCGCGGTCCAGAACACCGTAGAGTTCAAGCATATGGGTGTGGCGACATCGGGCGTCACGCTGTTTCGCTCGATCGGCGGCTCGATCGGCGTGGCCGGCTTCGGCGCGGTGTTCTCGAACGGCCTCGCCGGACGCCTCCAAAAGCTGATCCCGCCCGACACCGAACTTCCGCAGGCATTGGGTCCCGCAGCGATTCATCAGCTGCCCGAAGCATTGCGCAACGACTATCTGCATGCGTTCGCGGGTGCGTTGCACACCGTGTATCTGTCGGCCGCATGCGTCGTGGTGCTCGCCTTCGTGCTCGCATGGCTGCTGAAGGATCATCCGTTGCGCAAGCACTGAGCGTACTTCGACGCCTGATCGGGAAGCTGATGTAAACGCGTACCGGCAAGCGCCAGATAGCAGGTTGATCACGAGGCCGCACGCACGACGCGTCGGCCTCGTTGTTTTTTTGTCGCGCTCGCTTCATGCAGCGCGATGCTTCCGGGTACCTTCCATTTGTCGTGAAACAACAGACACATACACTCGTTTCGAATGTATGGCCAAGATTTCTTCATACCTCCGAATGAGCGGTAGCGCACACAATCCAGGGGCCAACCGCGTTGACGTCCCCCGTGAAACGCCACATATTGGAACCCGTGGAAACGCAGCCGCTGCCTACGTCTCCACGACTTCCGGCGCATGTGGATCGTGATTCCGCGGACAAGGCTCCTGCCTCTACACGATCCGAAGCATGCCTTTACGGCATCGTTTTCCAAAGGTGGGTCCACGGCATGTCCACCCAGACAGCAACCGGCCAAACTTTCCCCACGCCCTGCAAACGCTGCGGTGGCGCACTGTACCGACAAGTCGACGCCTGCCCCTACTGTGGCGCTGCGCATCCGTTCGACCAGGACGATCCGCACATCCGCACCGGTATTCCAGGCAGCCGTGCGAGCGCCACGCACAAGCCCCTGCCCCGTTTCGACGACGAACTCGGCAGACGGGACGAGCCCGCCATCGCCGCTGCCGCGATGGCGTCCGAACCCCTGTTGCAGACCGAGCCGGTCATGCACACGGCGCTCGTGTCGACCAACACCACTATCCCACCTTACGAAGATCCGATGTATGCGCCGCCCAACACTGCGCAGACGATCTGGCGCGTGCTGTACGTGATCGGCGCGGTTGTCGCAATCGGCCTGACGTATGTCGCTTATACGCTATTCAGCGACGGCGGCGAATCGGAGGATCAAGGCGTGGAGCAGATTACGCCGGATGCCAGAACAACGACCGGCATGATCGCGCCGCTTGTGTCCGCCCCGGTGATTGCTCAAGCACAGACCATGCACGCGCCGGCCGCGGCCAAGCCTGCGCCACCGCCCGTGACCGCACTGGCGGCGAAGCCCGCGCCCGTCGTGCCCGCGGCTCCTGTCATTCCAGCGACACCAGCCGCGCCGCCTGCCGCGCCGCCGATGGCCGCGACGCCCATGCGGCCCGCGCCGCAATTCCACGACGCCGGACAAGCATTGCAGGTCGCGAAGACAGCGTTCCGCGCGAACGATCTGTCCGCCGCCCAGGCCGCTCTCGCCGCCGCGCAAACGTTACAACCCGGAAACAGCGACGCGCAGGGTCTGGCCGATCAGATGCGGCCGCTCGTCCAGCGTCGCGATACTGCGCTACAGGCCGCGCAGGCCTGCGTCGCGCAGCAGTCGTGGCCGTGCGCGCGCCAGCACGCGAACGAGGCGCTCGCGATCGACAGCGGCAACGACGCGGCGAAAGTGATCCTCGAGCGCGTCATTCGCGAGACCGGCTGGGCGCCGCTGACTCCGCCGCATGCGGCGACGACGGATGCCGCGCCGGGCGCGCCGCTCGCGCAGGCGCAAGGGCAGGCACCGCTGCCCGTCGGCATGCAAGCGCACGGCGAACGGGTCGTGACTGCAACGAACGTCGGCGTCGTGAGAACCGCGACGCCGCGGAGCAACTAGCGCTCACGCGCGACGCGACGGTCCGAACCTGGTCCCGGAGACGCAAACTGCTGCGCCGTCGCGCAAAAACATTGCTTCGCATACCAGATCAAATGGCCGCCGTCTGTGTCGATTCGCACATTATCGTGCGTCCTCTGAGCGGAAACAGACAGAGCGACCCTGGCAGCAGTTTGAACATGACAGGGCAACCGGATCACTGGTGCTTCCACGCGCCACGCGTGAAGCGGGATCAACCTGACCGATAGGTAGAAAGATCATGCTGAAGAGACTTCTCGCGGGCTGGCTGGGCCTGGTGGTACTGGTCGTATGTTCGCTGGCCGGCGCGGAACCGGCGCACTACAAGATCGTCACCGGGCCGGAGCGCGGCACATATATCCAGATCGGCAATGACCTGTCGAAATGGGTGGCCCAGCCGGTTGGCATCGACCTCGAAGTGGTGGCGTCGAAAGGCTCGGCCGAAAACGTGCAGCGCATGCGTTTCGAGCCCGGCGTGAAGCTCGCGCTCGTGCAGTCCGACGTGTACCAGGCGTTCATCGACATGGCCAACTCGGGCAACCCCGATGCGGGCACGACGATCCGGCCGCTGCGACTAATCATGCCGCTCTACGACGAGGAAATTAACGTCGTCGTACGGGCGGATTCGCCGCTGAAAACGCTCGCCGACATCAAGGATAAGACCATCAGCGTCGGCCTGCTAGGCAGCGGCACCGCGCAGTCGGCGACGACGCTCTATCGCCTGATGTTCGGCCAGCCGATTCCGGAGCAGAACGTCGTGCATCTGAGCAACGAGGACGCGCTCGCCGCGCTGATCGTGAAGAAGATCGACGTCGCGATCATCGTGGTCGGGCAGCCGGCAAAGCTGTTCAACGACATGAAACCCGACCTGCTGTCACAGTTGCGTCTGTTGCCCGTCGATCCCAACGCGCCGGAGACGAACCGCGCGAAGCAGACCTACTTTCCGACTACGATCCACCAAAGCAGCTACCCAGGCTGGTTGAAGGAAGACGTGCCGGGTCTGACCGTCAAAGCATTTCTGGTCACCTACGATTACGGCTTGCGCGACACAGTCAGCAATCTGAATCATTTCGCCGACTCGTTGTGCGCGAACTTCGACAATCTGCAGGAGCATGGCCATCCGAAATGGAAACAGGTGAAGCTCGAATTGCCGACGCTCGTTCGTGGGTGGAAGTACTACGGTCCGGTCGAGAAGCATCTGCGCGCGTGTCTCGCGAACCGCAGCGCGGCGATGAGCGCGGCGGCCGCGCAACCCGCGCCGAAACCGCACACGCCTTGCTCGGAAGAAGAACGGATGCTTCTGCTGTGCAAATAACGCTGTAGCGGGGGACCGCGAACGCCTGCTTCGCCTGAGTTCGTCTCAGACCCGCTCGCGCCCCGCGCCGGCCGACACCGTGCACGCTTGCATCGCCCGTTGCAATGCCTCGTACACCTTCGGGCGATTGCATTGCGACACGTTGAAACGCAGAAAGCCCGCCGCCGCTTGCGACGCGCTGAACACGTTGCCCGGCGCGAACACGACGCCCGCCGTCAGCGCATGACGGGCGATGTCGGCGGCATCGAGCGCCCCGGGCAAGCGCGCCCACACGAACAGGCCCGCGCGCGGCCGTGTCCAGATATCGAGGCCCGCATAGCCGAGACGCCTGATGGTCTCTCCCATCGCATCGGCCAGCTTCGCGCGCATCGCCTCTAGATGACGCCGATAGGTACCGTCGACGAGCATCCGATGCACGACGCTCGCCGCGAGCTGACCATTGCCGAACGATGTCGCGAGCTTCAGATCGATCAACGGCTCGACCCATTCGGCGCGTGCCGCAATATAGCCGCAGCGCACCGCCGCCGACAGCGTCTTCGAAAAGCTGCCGATCGACACGACGCGCGCGAGGCCGTCGAATGCGGCAAGGCGCGGCGCGGCTTCGTCTTCGAAGTCCGCGAAGATGTCGTCCTCGACGATCAGCAGATCGTGCTCGCCGGCGAGCTTCAGCAGCCGGTGCGCGACGGCCGGCGCGAGCGTCGCGCCGGTCGGATTGTGGATCGCCGAGTTCGTCACGTAGAGCCGCGGACGCTGCTCGACCAGAACGCGCTCGAACGCCGCGAGATCCGGTCCCTGCGGCGTGTACGGCACGCTCGCGATCCGCACGCGATGCGCGCGCAACAACGCCTGAAAATTGAAATAGCAAGGATCGTCGATCAGCACCGTGTCGCCGGGTTCGAGCAGGAAGCGGCACACGAGATCGAGCGCATGGGTGCCGCCGTCGGTCAGCAGGATCTGCTCGGGCGGCGCATCGACCCCGTGCGCGGAAAGCCGCCACGCAAGCTGCTGACGCAGCGCGGGCAAGCCCGCCGGGCTCGCGTAATCCGCGAGCAGCGATTGCGGATCACGGGCAACCGCGCGCAGCGCGCGCCGCACGCCATCTTCCGGCAACCACGAAGCCGGCATCCAGCCGCAGCCGGGCTTCAGCGCTTTCGAGCCGGTCTCCAGCGACTGCCGCGTGAGCCACAGCGGATCGACCTCGCGATCGAGCCGCGGCCCGAGATCGGCGAGCGCGAGCGGCGGCGCATGGCCCGACACGAAGAAGCCCGAGCCGCGCCGCGCGATGATCACCCCTTCCGCAACGAGACGGTCGTAGCCTTCCACCACGGTCGACTTGGACACGCCGAGCGTGTCGGTCATCGCGCGAATCGACGGCACGCGGGCGCCCGGCATCAGCGAGCGGCTCGCGATACGCTCCCGCAGATTGTTCATCACGAGGCCGACACGCGTGCCCGGCACCGTCTCGTTGTTCTCGTTTTCCGCCATCTGTACTGCTCCCATGTTCGGTACAGTTTGTACGAACTGTACTGATCTGTAGCTTAACGTTTACGGCCGCGGCGCGCACCATGAGACTCTTTCAGCGCAGGGATGTTTGCCATGGACAAAACCACCAACGGCTGGCTCAGCGGTTTCGCGGGCGTGCTGATTTTCAGCGGCTCGCTGCCGGCCACGCGGCTTGCCGTGCAGGGCCTCGATCCGGTGTTTCTGACCGTGGCGCGCGCGACGATCGCGGGCATCCTTGGTCTGCTGCTGTTGCTGGTGTTCCGCGAGACCCGCCCGGAGCGGCGCGATCTGCTGCCGCTCGTCGTGGTCGCGCTCGGCGTCGTGGTCGGCTTTCCTTTGCTGACCGCGCTCGCGCTGCGTCATGTGAGCGCCGCGCATGCGGTCGTGTTCATCGGCCTGCTGCCGCTCGCCACCGCGATCTTCGGCGTGTTGCGCGGCGGCGAGCGGCCGCAGCCGGCGTTCTGGCTGTTCTCGGCGCTCGGCAGCGCGGCGGTGGCCGCGTTCGCGCTGCGTCACGGCATCGACGCCTCGCCGCTCGGCGACGCGCTGATGCTCGCGGCGATCGTCGTGTGCGGGCTGGGCTACGCGGAAGGCGCGCGGTTGTCGCGTCATCTCGGCGGCTGGCAGGTAATTTCGTGGGCGCTCGTGCTGTCGTTGCCGTTGATGCTGCCGCTCGCATGGTGGACGCGGCCCGTGTCGTTCGACGGTGTCGGCGCCGCCGCGCTGTGGGGACTCGCGTACGTGTCGCTGTTCAGCATGCTGATCGGCTTCGTGTTCTGGTATCGCGGGCTCGCGCTCGGCGGCATCGCGGCGGTCGGCCAACTGCAGCTGCTGCAGCCGTTTTTCGGGCTGCTGCTCGCCGGCGTGCTGCTGCACGAGCAGGTACCGCCATCGATGATCATCGTCACCGTGATCGTGGTCGCCTGCGTGGCTGGCGCACGGCATTTTTCGCGCGCCGCGCCGGTGCGGCGGCCGGTCTGACGCGGCTCGACCGTCGCACGGCGAACAGACTTTTTCAGGATCGAATTGCGCGAACCGTGGATCGATCTGTCATCATTTCGCAGATTGGCACAACCAGCGCCCCGCGCCGCGTTCCGTCGTGCCCCGAGCGACTGCGCGCAAACCGGTGAGCTTCATGAACCGAGCGTCGCTGACGGCTCCTCGCCGCGCGACGCCGCGCTCGCCCAATCGCTCGAACTCGAGATCGGCGCGATCCGGCACGTGTATGAACTCGCGCGCTCGCCGGCCTTTGCGCGCGTCGCCGAGCGCATGGCGAACGCCGATGCGGTCTACATCCTCGGCATCCAATCGACGCGTGGCATCAGCAACGCGTTCTACAGCTATCTCGAATACATCCGCCCGCGCGTGTTCTATTCGGACGGCATGTCGGGTTCCTACGTCGATTCGCTGAACTCGGCGGTCGTCGAACGGCGTGGACCGGCTATCGACGAACGCGTGGCGCGTAATCGCGAGCTGCAGAGCGAGTTCGATCAATTCGATCTTTGACCCGCTTCAAATCCGCCCCGGCGACAGGCATAGTGAAGACTTCCGCCAAACTGCGCCCGCCACGACAGGACCCCGCATGAGTTCACCCCGCCCTGCGCTCGACGCCCCGCTGATCCGCGACGCCAGCGAAGCCGACCTCCCCGCGATCCAGGCGATCTACGCGCATCACGTGCTGACCGGTGTCGCGTCGTTCGAAGAAACCCCGCCGTCCGTCGACGATCTGCGCGCGCGGCTCGCAAGCGTGCGCAGCCACGGACTGCCATATATGGTCGCGGAGATCGACGGCGACGTGGCCGGCTATTGCTATGCGACGCCGTATCGCCCGCGCGCCGCCTATCGCAACACGATCGAAGACTCGATCTACGTCAACGACGCGTATCGCGGACGCGGCATCGGACGCGTGCTGCTGCAGGCGCTGATCGAACGTTGCGAGACCGGACCGTGGCGTCAGATGATCGCGGTGATCGCCGATGGCGGCAGCGGCGGCTCACTGTCGTTGCACGCGCAACTCGGCTTCGAGCTGACCGGCACGTTGAAGGCTGTCGGCTACAAGCACGGCCGCTGGCTCGACACGACGCTGATGCAACGCCCGCTCGGCCGCGGCGCATCGACTGGGCCCGACGACGACTCGAACGCAGCAGGCGACGCCGAACGCACAACCTAACGCGCGCGCGGCAAACGCGTGAACAAGGTCGGATAGTCGATCACGAGACCATCGCTATCCACGCGCAAATTGGCGGTGAACTCGCGAAAAATGCCTTCGTAGCGGTACTCGCCATTCAACTCGATGCACGTGTAGGCCTGCTCGGCGCGCGTGACCTGCAAGTCCGGCGTCGAGATATACGCGACTTCGATCGGCTGACGTTCGCCTTGCGCCAGTTGCAGCCGACGGATCGGCAACGTATTGGTGTACGGCGTCGCCGCGATATCGATGTCGATACAGCCTTCGATCGCGCTGAGCGCGAGGCCGTGCCCGTCGTGCCAGTGGCCGTCGCCATCGCCATGCAGCTCCAGCTCGCCACCGCCGACGATCTTCAGCCGCGCATAGCGCGTGCGCCAGCGCGCGTCGCAGCGCACCGCGTAATGCAGCCCGTACGCCTTGCCGTAGCGCTGCCCGACCACGACGCTTTCAACGGCGAAGCCATCGTCGCGCGCATCGAATACCAGATGTTCGATGCCATCGCCCTCTTCCGAAGCCCATCGTAATTCACGCATCGGCGTCTCCTCGCGAAACGGCGCAGGAAAGCGCGCCGGGCTCTCATCGTAACGCGAAAGCCCGCGCGCGAGGCACTCCCAACCCAGATCTGGCACCGCTGGCGAGACCAGCGCCTGCGATGCATCAAAATGAAGCATCGAAAAAAAAGCTGCGCACGTAATGTGCGCAGCTTTGCGAGACTGACGACGCGAAAAAAACACGTCGATGTGGCGGCAAAACAACGCGCCGCCACGTATTCAGTAACTGTTTAGAACTTGTGGATGATACCCACGCCAACCGCGGTCTGGCTGCGCGACGAGGACGGCGAACCGTTCTGGCCGTCACCGATGCTTGCCACTGCGTTGATGATGGACTTGCCGTTGCCCGACAGCGTCTGGCCGCTAGCGCGCTGATACGCTTCGAGTGCGTACAGGCCGGTGCGCTTGGACAGCGAGTAGTACTGCGACAGGTTGAACTGGCTGTAGCTAGCCGTGCTCTGAATGCCGTTCGACGACGTTGCACGGGTGTAGCTATAGCCAGCGGCCAGGTCCAGCACCGAGATCGGCTTCCAGTGCAGCACTGCGCCACCGGTATTCCAGATCTGCGTGTCGTGGAACAGCGAAGCCTGGCCCGCAGCGTATTGAACGTTCGAGTATGCGAACGAAACGTCCCACTGCGAGTTGAACGCGTAACCACCCGTCACGGCAATGCGCTGCTGCTTCGCTGCGGTCTGGAAGCCGTTGTTGATTGCCGAGACGGACGGCTGCGAGCCGTTGTTCGACGCCGTGGAATTCCACGCGGGGGTGCCAACGGTCGCCGCGTTGTCAATGCGCTGGATACCTGCCGCGAGACCGATCGGGCCGTTCAGGTACTGTGCCGCAACGCTCCAGGTTTGGCCGGCTGCGAAGCTGCCCGCGTTGCCGCCCAGTGCGTACGAACCGCTAACCGTCAGACCGGCAAAGCTCGGCGACGTATAAACCAGTTGGTTGTTCACCCGGAACGTCGTATCCAGCGAGTCGATATCACCCGGATGCGCACCGTATGCACCGGTCAGCCACGTGGTCGGGCTATACGGCGAGAGCAGCGTGTAGTACGAGGTGTACCCGCGGCCTGCCGTCACCGTACCGAACTGAGCGTTCGTCAGACCGACCCATGCCTGGCGGTTGAATGCCAGACCCGACACACTTTGCGCGCCAGTTGCGCTGTTAAAGCCTTCTTCCAACTGGAAAATCGTCTTCGTGCCGCCACCCAGATCTTCCGAGCCCTTCAAACCGAAACGGCTGCCTGCCCAGATGCCGTTGATCATCTTGACCTGCGAGTTGCCAGCGACGGTCTGCGGTTTCGCCGCCGTGGTCAGCGACGCCGAACTGTTCTGCCAACCCAGGCCCGTATCGACGATACCGTAAAGCGTCACGCTGCTTTGCGCATGTGCGCCCAGGGCGACCAACCCCAAGGCAGAAGCTAAGAGAGTCTTTTTCATTGTTACTCCTCTGTTAAAAACTTTCTAATGCGGCCTATGCGAGCGCCGCTGAGTGTGGGTAAGACGTTTTATTTGGATCAGAACACCGGGTGACCGTTGATGATGCTCGGCAACCAGGTCGAGAACCACGGGACATAGGTGACAATATTGATGGCCGAGAAGATAGCGAGGTAATACGGCCAAGCCACCTTAGTAGTTTCCCCTATCGACACATTGCCAATTGCGCAACCAATGAACTGCACCGAGCCAATCGGCGGATGCACGAGACCCAATGCGCAGTTCAGCAGAATCATGATGCCGAACTGAACCGGGCCCACCCCGTTGTGCATGGCCATCGGCAGGAACAGCGGGGTTGTGATCAGGATGTGCGCCGCCATGTCGACGAACGTACCGAGGAACACCTGAATCACGTTGATGTACAACAACATCAGCCACGGCAGCGAGGTCGCGCCGTCGAGCATGCGCTCGATCGCCTCCGGGATCTCCAGATAGGCCATCTGGTAGCGCAGCATGTTCGACACACCGATCAGCAGCAGCACCACGCCGGTCGTTTTCGCGGCCTTGCCGAGCGCATGGCCGAGCTTCTTCATCGACAGCGAGCGATACACGACGATGGTCAATATCAGCGAATAACCCACGGCGATTGCGGCCGCCTCCGTCGCGGTGGCGATACCGCGCGCCACGCAGAACAGAATGATCGCGATGACCATCAGACCCGGCACCGCGCCGACGAACGTGCGCAGCACCGCCATCCAGCCCGGGAAACGCTGCAGTTCGGTCGAACCGTCGGGACGGCGCGGATAGCCGAACTTGACAGCCTGCCAGTAAGCGGCGATCAGCACGAGGCCCATCACCCACAGCACCGGCAACAGACCCGAGAACAGCAGATCGCCGATCGACACGCCGCTCATCTGCTTGCCGTTCAGCACGCCGCTCACGCCTTGCGCGGCGAACGCGTAGATGATCATGTTGGTCGACGTCGGCATCAGCGCGCCGGCGAGCGACGAGTGCGTGGTCACGTTGACCGCGTATGCGGCGCTATAACCTTCGCGCTTCATCAGCGGGATCACGACGCCGCCCATGGCCGACGTATCCGCGGTCGGCGAACCCGACACGCCGCCGAACAGCGTACAGGCGACCACGTTGGCCATGCCGAGGCCACCGCGGAAATGGCCGACCGAGGCCTGCGCGAAACGCAGGATGCGGTCAGCGATGCCGCCGTGGAGCATCAGCTCGCCGGAGAAGATGAAGAACGGGACCGCGAGGAACGAGAAACCGTTCATGCCCGAGATCATCGACTGCATCGCGGTCGCGGTCGGCAAGCCTTCGAACAGGTACGTCAGAACGCAGGACAGGCCCAACGCGAATGAAACCGGAACCCCGAGGAAGAGGAAGATTAGAAAACTGGCGGTAAGAAGGGCAAGTTCCATGATGGTTCTACTTTTATTCCGTGGCGGAGAGTTCGAGCACCGGCTCTTCCCGTTTCCCCGCGAAGAGCTCGAGCAGATGCTCGATCGAGAACAACGCGATGCACACACTCGCGAAGATCGGGATGCAGTAGCGCACGCCTTCCGGCACGCCGATGATCGGAATGCGGTCGCCCATCGTGGTTTCCGCCATCTCGAGGCAACCGACGAAGACCGCCACCGCGAAAGCGACCAGACACAGGTGCTGAATCCCTTTCGCGATCACCTGGCCTTTCTCGGGCAATTTCTTGACGAGCGAGTCGAGTCCGATGTGACCGCCCTCGCGAACCTTCAGCGCGGCGCCGAACATCGCGATCAGGATCACCAGCAGCAATGCGATGGGCTCAACGAAATCGGGCGCGTCGCTAAACACGTAGCGCATCACCACGCTATAAATCACGAGCAGGCAAAGCACGGCGAGGCTAAGCGACGCCACGACCAGCAGCACGCGAAAAAGAAAATCATTTGGGCGTTTCAGGAAACTCATGACCCTGTCCTTGCTTACGACCGACCTATGCTTGAGATTCAGCCGTCCCGATGCGACACGATCCGCACGCGCGCGCGAAATCGCGCGGCGGAAGGTCTCGCGAGTTTCCTCGCGGGACCATTCACGCCGCTGTTGCGACAAGCGTTGCTATTGCTGATTGCGTCCGGGACGCGTGACTTACTTGATTGCTTCGATCTCGTCGACGATCTGCTTCATTTGCGGGGTCTTTTCGTACTTCGCCCACACAGGCTGCATCACCTTCACGAAAGCCGCGCGGTCGATCTGCGAAGCCGCGATGACCGTTGCGCCACCCTTCGTGACGGCCTTCTGTGCGTCGGCTTCGCGCGCGGTCCACAGCTTCTCGTAGTAAGGCACCGAGTCAGCCGCGGCCTTCTTGATGATCTGCTGCTCTTGCGGCGACAGCGTGTCCCAAACCTTCTTCGAGAACACCAGCACTTCCGGCGTCATCGAATGCTGGGTCTCCGAGTAGATCTGAGCGACTTCGAAGTGCTTGGTTTCTTCGTACGACGGCAGGTTGTTTTCGGCGCCGTCGACGAGGCCGGTCTTCAGGCCCGTATAGACTTCCGAGAACGGCATCGGGGTCGGCGTGCCGCCCATTGCCTTGATTTCGTCGACCATCAGGTCGGACGGCTGCACGCGGACCTTCAGCCCCTTCATGTCAGCCGGCGACTTGATCGCCTTCTTCGCGTACATCGAGCGTGCGCCGCTCTCGTAGAACGTCAGTGCGATCATGCCCTTCGCGGTGAAGGCGTCGAGGATCTTCTGGCCTTCCGGGCCGTACATGACCTTGCGGAAATGGTCGACGTCGCGGAACAGGAACGGCAGCGACGGGATCATCGATTCCGGCACGATTTCGTTGAACGCAGCACCGTTGGCACGGGCCATGTCGAGCGCGCCGATACGGACCTGGTCGATCGTGTCGTTTTCCGAACCGAGCGCGCTGTTGCCGAACACCTTCACGGAGTCCTTGCCGCCGGTCGCCTTGCTGATCTCCTCGCCCATGTACTTCACGGCCATGTTGGTCGGGAAGGTGTCGCCGTGCACATCGGCGACGCGGAACACGCGCGCTTCAGCCGACATCGTGCTGAACGCCAACGCCGCGGCCGCGACGATCATCGAAATATGGGAAGAGGCAAACTTCTTGTTCATCGTGACATTCCTTGAAAAATAGACCATCCCAGCAACAGCGGATGTGACATGGTTTTGACGCGTCTCCGGCTTCACGCTCACTGCCTTCGCAGGTGCGGGCGTTGGCCGTACTGGCTGTGCGACTTCCCCGGCACAGTTGACCCAGCACTCCAGTCGACAACTCGACTACTTACTTCAATCACGCCGGCCGGCTTCGGACATGCATGCCGCATCGACCGCGGCGGCACGAATGCCTTGAAAACCCACCGAATTGCACTGTCACACGAACACAGAAAGCCATTTGTTTGGACTTATATGTTGTACGACAACATACGAAGTCTATAAAAGGGGCTTTATCTTGTACAGACGGTATTTACCCGCATCAAGAAAAGCGCCGGCACGGATGACCGGCGTGGCATGCCACAGGGTCCCGCGCCGTCCGGCATTGGATGGGGACGGAATCGGTACAGTCTGCGGAGCTGTGGTATTTTTGCTTAAGAAATACGTGCCGGCGTGGTCTTCACACAACACGTTGTACGACGAGTGACAAATAAAGGGCCATACGAATGGTCCTGAAAAATGAAAACGCCGGGAGAAAAACTTCGTCCCGGCGCATGCTTCATGCAAGCAACGTTACAGTTGCCCTGCGAATTCGGGCTCAGGCAGCCCGCTCACGCCGGGCCGCAGCGCGAACACGTGGCCGTCGTGCTCGCTCGCGCCGTTGGCGGGACGAATCGAGGTGACGAACAGCGTATCGAGATCGCGGCCGCCGAACGCGCACATGGCAGGCTTGATGGCCGGCACCGGAACCTGCCGGTCGAGCTTACCCTGCGGCGTAAAACGCAGCAGCAGACCGGCGTCGTTCGCGCAGATCCAGTAGCAGCCGTCGGCATCGACCGCCGCGCCGTCCGGACGGCCCGAATAGTGATGCAGGTCGGCGAACACGCGGCGGTTGCGCGGCTCACCGCTGTCGACGTCGTAGTCGAACGCCCAGATCAGCCGGCGCAGCGGATGCGAGTCGGACAGATACATCGTCGTGCCGTCCGGCGACCAGCCGAGGCCGTTCTGCGTGATCAGCGAATCGACGACCGGCGCTGACAGCACGCCCTTCTCGTCGAAGCGGTACAGCGCGCCGCCCGGGATCGCCGCGGCCATGTCCATCACCATCGTGCCGGCCCAGAAACGCCCTTGCCGGTCGCAGCGGCCGTCGTTGAAACGCATTCCGCCGTGCGGGAATTCAGGCGCCGCGAGCTTGCGCAGCGACGCTGTCAGCGGCTCGCCGCTCGCCGCTTTCGACGCGTCCGCGAGCGAGACCGCGAACAACCCGGTCTCGCAGCCGGCGAGCACGGTGCCGGCGTGATCGAACGCGATGCAGGCAACCTGCTCCGGCAGCAGCCATTCGGTGCGCTGGCCCGTCGCGAGCGAACCGCGCACGATCTTTTTCGCCGGAATGTCGACCCAGTACAGCGCCTGCTCGGCCGCGCGCCAGACCGGGCTTTCACCAGTGGCCGCGGGCAACGGACCGGCCGCTTCGAAGCGCTCCACTTGCGGATTCGCGCTCATTGCTTAGGCTCCCGCTTCGGCTCCATCGGACCGGCTAGCACGAACGGGCCGCCCTGGTACAGCTGGGTCGGGTCGTCGAAGCGCGTGTCGGGGGCGCTCGGCGGGAACAGGTGTTCGAACTGCGCCGAGCTGTCTTGCGGACGGTAGCCGAGAAACGCGGCGTTCGTGTTGTCGACCCACGAGATGCGGTTGTTCGACACGCCGTAGACGATCGCGTGACCGACGCGGTTCGTGAACAGCGAGCAGCGCACGAGCTCGATGAAATCGCGGTAGCTCAGATACGTGATGAGCATGCGCGCGGTCTTCGGCTGCTCGAACGACGAGCCGATCCGCAAACACACGGTCTCGAGACCGAAGCGGTCGAAGTAGTAGCGCGACAGCGATTCGCCGAAACACTTCGTCACGCCGTACATGCCGTCCGGACGCAGCGGCACTTCGGTATCGAGAACCGACGTGACCGGATGGAAACCCACCGCGTGATTCGAGCTCGCGTAGATGATGCGCTTCGCGCCATGCTTTTGCGCCGACGAGTACACGTTGTAGAGGCCGCGGATGTTCGCTTCGAGCAGGTCTTCGAACGGCGCTTCGACGGAGATGCCGCCGAGATGCACCACCGCGTCCACGCCTTCGAGCAGCGCGTGCACGGCTGCTTCATCGGCGAGATTGACGACGGCCGCTTCCTCGTGCGCGGCGACTTCGCCGAGCGCAGCGATATCGGACACGCGCACGATGTCGGCCCATTGCGCGAGCGCGGGACGCAGTTGCTTGCCGAGGTTGCCCGCGGCGCCGGTGAGCAGCAGACGGCGGAAGGGTTTCTTTGCCGCGGAGCGGTCAACGTTCAAATCGGTCATGTCTCTTGGATGTTGTGATTGCGAGCGGGTCTTCTGAATGGAAAAGCGAGCGCCGGCTGGACCGGCGCTCGCCTGAGTATTGACGGGGCACGGTGCCTGCTCAGGTCACCGGCGCCGGGTTGAACAGCGTCAACGCATTGTGCAGTCCCAGCTTCTCCGCGCAGGTTTCCTTGCGGCCGCTCGCGACTTCGAGCATCAGGCGGAACAGTTCCCAGCCCACCTCCTCGATGCTGGACTGGCCGGTCGCGATCGTGCCGGCGTTGATGTCCATCAGATCGTGCCAGCGACGCGCGAGGTCCGAACGCGTCGCGACCTTGATGACCGGTACTTCGGCGAGGCTGTACGGCGTGCCGCGGCCGGTCGTGAACACGTGCAGCGTGATGCCCGAGGCGACCTGCAGCGTGCCGCAGATGAAGTCGCTGGCCGGCGTGGCCGCGTAGATCAGGCCCTTCTGGTTGACCTTCTCACCCGGCGACAGCACGCCGGAGATCGCCGAGTTGCCCGACTTGATGATCGAGCCCATCGCCTTTTCGACGATGTTCGACAGGCCGCCCTTTTTGTTGCCGGGCGTCGTGTTCGCGCTGCGGTCCGCGCCGCCGCGCTTCAGGTAATCGTCGTACCACTGCATCTCGCGGATGATCGCCTGTGCGACGTCCGCATTGGCCGCGCGCGCGGTCAGTTGATCGACGCCGTCGCGCACTTCGGTGACTTCCGAGAACATCACGGTCGCGCCGGCGCGCACCAGCAGGTCGGTTGCGAATCCGACGGCCGGGTTCGCGGTCAGGCCCGAGAACGCGTCGCTACCGCCGCACTGCACGCCGATCACCAGATCCGACGCCGGACAGGTTTCGCGACGGCGGTTGTTCAGGCGCTTCAGATGCCCTTCGGCCATCCTCATGATCGACGTGATCATCGACTGGAAGCCGACGTGCGATTCGTCCTGCAACACCACGACGTCGCCGTTCTGCTCCAGCGCGACATCACCGATGTCCGCGACGTCGTCGACGACCGCCGCCGCCGCGATCGGAATCGTTCCCGGCGGCATCAGACGCTCGGGCTGCAGCTTCTCGCAGCCGAGGCTCACCATCATCACTTCGCCGCCGAAGTTCGGGTTCAGCGCGATGTTGCGCACGGTGCGGATCGGCACCATCGCGTCGGGCGCGTCGATCGCGACGCCGCAGCCGTAGGTGTGACCGAGGCTGACGACATCGTCGACATTCGGATATTTCGGCAGCAGCTCGGCCTTGATGCGCGTGACCGCGTGTTGCACGACGTCGGCGACGCACTGCACGGTGGTCGTGATCGCGAGGATGTTGCGCGTGCCCACCGAGCCGTCCGAGTTACGGTAGCCCTCGAACGTATAGCCTTCGAGCGGCGGCATGTCCGGCGCTTTGGTGGTGGCGATCGGCAGGTCTTCGAGTCCCGGCGGGCTCGGCATGCGGATCACGTGTTCGTTGATCCAGCTGCCCTTCGGCAGCGGCTTCAGCGCATAACCGATCACGACGTTATAGCGGATGACCTCGTCGCCCTCGGCGAGATCGGCCACCGCGACCTTGTGGCCCTGCGGCACACGCTCGCGCAGCCTGAGGCCATCGGCAAATACCGCGCCCTCGCCCAGACCGCCGTCGTTGACGACGATCGCGACATTGTCATTGGGATGAACGCGGATGTAGAGCGGAGTTTGTTCCATTGATCGATCCTTGAGGCGTTATAGACCTGCTTCGCCATTAATCATACGTCATCCTACAACGTGAAGTTTCGCCCGGATGTTCCGTATTTACCCTATAGCGTGAATTATGCCGTGAAAACCCCGTTGAGTTACCGGATTTGTTGTTGTACGATGACGTATAAGAAATCTGATTTCCAAAGATTTTCTACTAGTACGACGTCCGTTGTACTGGTTGGAACCAACAACGACCCAATCCGACGCCTGGATACTTTGATCATGACGACACCGCAGGAACTCAAGCAGATCGTTTCGGAAGGCCTCCTGTCCTTCCCCGTCACCGACTTCGACGCTAAAGGCGACTTCCGCGCCGACACCTACGCAGAGCGTCTCGAATGGCTCGCTCCGTACGGCGCATCGGCGCTGTTCGTCGCCGGCGGCACGGGCGAATTCTTCTCGCTGACGCAAGACGACTACACGCAAGTAGTCAAGACCGCGGTCGAGGTCTGCAAGGGCAAGGTACCGATCCTCGCCGGCGCCGGCGGCCCGACCCGCGTGGCGATCGCCTACGCGAAGGAAGCGCAGCGCCTCGGCGCGCACGGCATCCTGCTGATGCCGCACTACCTGACCGAAGCAAGCCAGGACGGTATCGCCGAGCACGCCGAAGAGGTCTGCAAGGCTGTTCCGGGCATGGGCATGATCATCTACAACCGCGCGAACTCGAAGCTCAACGCCGACATGCTCGAACGTCTGGCAGACCGTTGCCCGAACCTGATCGGCTTCAAGGACGGCGTGGGCGAGATCGAAAACATGGTGACGATCCGCCGCCGCCTCGGCGAGCGCTTCTCGTACCTCGGCGGCCTGCCGACCGCGGAAGTCTACGCTGCCGCCTACAAGGCGCTGGGCGTGCCGGTGTACTCGTCGGCGGTGTTCAACTTCATTCCGAAGACCGCGATGGACTTCTACCGCGCGATCGCCGCTGACGACCACGCGACGGTCGGCAAGCTGATCGACGAATTCTTCCTGCCGTACCTGAAGATCCGCAACCGCCGTGCCGGCTACGCGGTCAGCATCGTCAAGGCTGGCGCGAAGCTGGTCGGCCACGACGCAGGTCCGGTGCGCGCACCGCTGACCGATCTGACGCCGGAAGAAATGGAGCAGCTCGACGCGCTGATCAAGAAGCTCGGACCGCAGTAAGGCACCGGCGTCAGGGCTTCGAGCGAAGTAGCTCGCGAGCCTCATCGATGAGGGCCGCCTAGACGGCCGCGTGGCGAACGCCCGGCACAGCAACGTTGCCGGGCGTTCGTGTGTTTGCCCGACAGGCAGGTGGTCTGCGGGCCGCCCGGTGTGCAGACTACACCTCGCCCGACAATACAGGAGATGACCATGGACTTGAGCCGCTCGGCCAGTTCCACCGACGCCGCTGCTAGCGCGGCACGCACCAAGGTCCGCTACGGGATCCTGCTGCTGATCTTTGTGATCACCACCCTCAACTACGCCGACCGCGCGACGCTGTCCGTCACCGGTTCCGCAATGCGCACCGCGTTCAGCCTCGACGCGATCCGCATGGGCTATATCTTTTCCGCATTCAGCTGGGCTTACGTGCTGTCGCAACTGCCGGCCGGCTGGCTGCTCGACCGTTTCGGCGCGCGCCGCGTGTACGCGGCGAGCATCTTCTCGTGGTCGCTATTCACGCTGCTGCAGAGCTCGGTCGGCCTGCTCGGCAGCGCCGGTGCGGCGATTACCGGCCTGTTCGCGCTGCGCTTCGTGATGGGCGCGGCCGAGTCGCCGGCGTTCCCGGCGAACGCGAAGGTCGTCGCGAGCTGGTTCCCGACCAACGAGCGCGGCACCGCGTCGGCGATCTTCAACGCCGCGCAATACTTCGCCGCGGTCGTGTTCACGCCGCTGATGGCGTGGCTCACGCACGCGTTCGGGTGGGAAATGGTCTACGTCGTACTGGGCGTGGCCGGGCTGCTGCTCGCGCTGACGTGGCTGAAGGTCATGAAGAATCCCGCCGACCATCCGCGCGTGTCGCGCGCCGAGCTCGAGTACATCGAGCAAGGCGGCGGCCTCGTCAGCGGTGCGCGCAAGACGCACCCGGACGATGTTTCGAAGGCCGGCGGCTGGACGCTCGTGCGTCAGTTGCTCAGCAACCGCATGCTGCTCGGCGTCTATCTCGCGCAGTACTGCATCAACGTGCTGACCTACTTCTTCCTGACGTGGTTTCCGATCTACCTCGTGCAGGCGCGCGGCATGACGATCCTGCATGCGGGCCTCGTGGCCTCGCTGCCGGCGATCTGCGGCTTTCTCGGCGGGGTGCTCGGCGGCGTGCTGTCGGACGGAATGATCCGCCGTGGCTGTTCGCTGACCGTCGCGCGCAAGGTGCCGATCGTCGGCGGCATGCTGCTGTCGACCTGCATCATCGGCTGCAACTACGTGTCGACCGACTGGGTCGTCGTCGCGCTGATGTCGCTCGCGTTCTTCGGCAAGGGCATCGGCGCGCTCGGCTGGGCGGTCGTCGCCGATACGTCGCCGAAGGAAGCGCTCGGCTTGTCCGGCGGGATCTTCAACATGTTCGGCAACATCGCCGGCATCGTGACGCCGATCGTGATCGGTTATCTCGTCGCGCGCACGGGCTCGTTCAATGGCGCGCTGGTGTTCGTCGGCGCGAACGCGCTGCTGACCGTGATCAGCTATCTGGTGATCGTCAAGGACATCCGGCGGGTCGAGTTGCGCCCGGCGTGAGCCCGTTATAGGCTTGGTTATCGTCGCGGTTATCGTACTTCCGGCCGACCGACCCGGCGCCTCGCGCGATCTATCCGCGCCGAGGCGCCAAACTTCGGGCCTGCGCCGATATACGTGACATTTGCGCCGGAAACGATCCGGCCTTCTATAATCAGTCGTCAGACGACGATATAATAAAAATGCACGATTCCCAGCGATCTTTCAAACAAGGAGCGTTTTCGATGGCTACACCACTAGCATCCGCGGCACCGCCACGACGCGCTCGCAATCTTGCCGAGTTCGTCGTCAACTACGTCACCGAGCAGATCGCGGCCAACTTGCTGAAGCCGGGCGACAAACTCCCCACCGAATCGCAGCTGATGAGCACACTCAGCGTGAGCCGCACGGTGATTCGCGAGGCGATCTCGCGCCTGCAGGCAGGCAAGGTCATTGAGACGCGGCACGGCATCGGCAGCTTCGTGCTCGAGCCGCAGCGCGAAAAGCTCGGCATCGACATGGTGCCCGCCACCACGCTGCGCGACGTGCTGTGCATTCTGGAGCTGCGCATCAGCCTCGAAACCGAATGCGCCGGTCTCGCCGCGCAACGCGCGAAACCGGACGACCTCGCGCGCATGCGCACCGCGCTCGACGCGATCGAGGCCACGCGCCACAACGGGCTCGACAGCGTGCAGGCCGACCTGCAGTTCCACATCTCGGTCGCACGCGCAACCGGCAACCGCTATTTCGTCGACATACTGTCGCAAATGGGCAGCGCGCTGATTCCGCGCAACCGGCTCGACTCGGCCGGCATCGCGCGCGCCGATCCTGATGCGTATCTGTCGCTCGTGAACCTCGAGCATGAAAGCATCCTCGAGGCGATCAGCCGGCACGACGCCGAAGGCGCACGCGCGGCGATGCGCATGCATCTGTCGAATAGCCGCGAGCGGCTGCGTCGCGCGAATGAAGTGAGCGAAGCGAACAGCTGATTCTCACGAAGCTCGCGGGCGAAAAAAATGGCCGGGAATCTCCCGGCCATTTTTTTATCTTGCGATTGCGTCCGCCCTTCCCTTCGGTCCGCGCCCGGCCGACCGGCCCGGGCACGCATCCGTGCAGGACGGCGTCACGCGATTAACCGCGCGTGAGTTCGCCATCGCGACGACGCCACAGTTCCAGCGGATTGCCGTCAGCCAGCGTTTCCGGCAGCAGCTCGGCCGGGAAGTCCTGGTAGCAGACCGGGCGCAGGAAGCGGTCGATCGACGTGGTACCGACCGAGGTCGCTCGGCTATCCGACGTTGCCGGGAACGGGCCGCCGTGGACCATCGCGTGGCACACTTCGACGCCGGTCGGGAAGCCGTTGACCAGAATCCGGCCGGCCTTGCGCTCGAGAATCGGCACCAGCTTCTTCGCAGCCGCCACGTCGGCGCTGTCCATCTGCAGCGTCGCGGTCAGCTGGCCGGCGAAGTGTTCGGCGACCTTCAGCATTTCCTGCTCGTCCTTGCAGCGGATGATCGTCGACACCGGGCCGAATACTTCGTCTTCGAGCGCCGGGTTCGCGAGGAACGTCTGCGCGTCGGTCACGAACAGCGCCGCGCAAGCCTGGGTCGGGCCGGTCGCGGCGACGCCGCGTGCCACGACTTCGACGCCCTTCGTCGCGGCCAGCTTGCCTTCGCCGTCTTCATACGCGGCGTGAATGCCCGAGGTCAGCATGGTCTGCGCCGGCTTCGCCGCGAGCGCTTCCGATGCCGTCGCGACGAAGCCCTTCAGCGCGTCGCTGTCGATCGCGATGGCGAGGCCCGGGTTGGTGCAGAACTGGCCCGCGCCGAGCACGAGCGAGTCGACGAAACCGCGCGCGATGCTGTCGCCGCGTGCCGCAAGAGCGTTGGGCAGCAGGAACACCGGGTTGATGCTGCTCATTTCCGCGTACACCGGGATCGGCTCCGGACGCGCCGCCGCGACGCGCATCAGCGAAGTGCCGCCCGCGCGCGAACCGGTGAAGCCGACCGCCTTGATGGCCGGGTGCGCAACCAGTGCCTCGCCGACCGAGTTACCCGCGCCGACGATCATCGAGAACACGCCTTCGGGCAGATCCATTTCCTGCGCGACGCGCTGGATCACGCGACCGACCAGCTCCGACGTGCCGAGGTGAGCGCGATGCGCCTTCACGACGACCGGGCAGCCAGCAGCCAGCGCCGCGGCGGTGTCGCCACCCGCTACCGAGAACGCGAGCGGGAAGTTGCTCGCGCCGAACACCGCGACCGGACCGAGCGCGATCTTCTGCATGCGCAGATCCGAGCGCGGCAGCGGCTTGCGCTCCGGCAGCGGCGAATCGAGCGTAGCGTTGAGCCACTGGCCCGCGCGCACGGTCTGCGCGAACAGCTTCAACTGGCCGGTGGTGCGGCCGCGCTCGCCTTCCAGACGCGCCTTCGGCAGTCCCGATTCAGCCTGCGCACGCTCGATCAGCTCGTCGCCGAGCGCGGTGATGCCGTCAGCGATACGGTCCAGGAACTCGGCGCGCACTGCGAGCGGCAGTTGACGGTAGGCGTCGAACGCCTGTTGCGCGAGCGCGCAGGCCTGCGCGACGTTCTCGACGGTGCCGCTGCCGAACACCGGCTCGGCAATCTCGGAACCCGTGGCAGGATTGAACGCGCGCAGCGGTTTTTCTTCGCCGCGCACGGCTTTGCGACCGATCAGCATTTCGCCGGTAATAGGCATTTTTGACTTTCCTTTAATGAAGGCTGAAGATATATGTCATCCTACAACATCGCGGGGGCCCTATGCAACCCGAAACGCTTGTCTGACAGGCGCATACGGGTATACTCGGCCATTACAACCGGGCCGTGCGGTGCTAATCTACAGCTGGTCGTACGACGACTTATAACTCGCATTTCGCGGTTTAGCATTGTCGCAGCTTTTCCCGATCCATCGCAGTTCGAGGAGACACCGCATGCCCGCCGTCACGCCTTACGAATCCTTGCCCAACCGCTTCCGGCGCGCGGTGCGCGAGGGAAAAACCCAGATCGGCTGCTGGGCGTCGCTCGCCAGCCCGATCGCCACTGAACTGCTGGGCACGGTCGGCTTCGACTGGATGCTGCTGGACGCCGAACACGCGCCCAACGACGTGCTCACGCTGATCCCGCAGTTGATGGCGCTCAAGGACAGCGGCAGCGCACCGGTCGTCCGACCACCGGCCAACGACAGCGTCGTGATCAAACGTTTTCTCGACAGCGGCTTCTCGAACTTCCTCGTGCCCTTCGTCGACAGCGCCGACGACGCCGCCCGCGCGGTCGCGTCGACACGCTATCCGCCGCAGGGCATTCGCGGCGTGTCGGTCGGCCATCGCGGCAATCGCTACGGCACCGTGTCCGACTACTTCGCGATCGCCGACGACAACGTCTGCGTGATCGCGCAGATCGAAAGCCGCAAGGCGGTCGAGAATATCGACAGCATCCTCGCGGTGGACGGCATCGACGCGGTCTTCATCGGTCCGTCCGACCTCGCGGCGTCGTATGGCCACCTCGGCAATGCGAGCCATCCGGACGTGCAGCAGGCGATCGCGCATGTGGTCGCCCGCGCGCAGGCGGCCGGCAAGTCGAGCGGCATTCTCGCGCCGCTGCAGGCCGACGCGGAACGATATCTGTCGATGGGCGCGCGCGTCGTCGCGGTCTGCGCGGATCTCGGGTTGCTCAAGGGCGCCGCGCAGGCGGCACAGAAACACTTCATGCAGAAACCGGCGGGCGAGGCTTGAACGCGGCCGCCACGACATCTTCGGAGCATTCCATGCAAACAGCAGGCTTTATCGGACTCGGCATCATGGGCAAGCCCATGGCCGCCAACCTTCTGAAAAACGGCGTGTCGCTCGCCGCCTTTACGCGTAGCGGCGTGCCCGCCGAGCTCACGCAGGCCGGCGCCGTCGCATGCGAGAACCCCGCCGCGGTCGCCGCCAACGCGGACGTGATCTTCATCATGGTGCCTGACACGCCGGACGTCGAACGCGTGCTGTTCGGCGAGAACGGCCTCGCGAGCGCGCTGCGCGCCGGCCAGACGGTCGTCGACATGAGCTCGATCTCGCCGATGGCGACCCGCGATTTCGCGGCGCGCGTGCGCGAATCCGGTGCCGATTATCTCGACGCGCCGGTGTCCGGTGGCGAAGTCGGCGCGAAGGCCGGCTCGCTGACCATCATGGTCGGGGGCGAACAGGCCACGTTCGACAGCGTGAAGCCCCTGTTCGACATGATGGGCAAGAACGTCACGCTGATCGGCGCGGTCGGCGCGGGCCAGGTGTGCAAGGTCGCCAACCAGGTGATCGTCGCGGCGACCATCGAGGCGGTCGGCGAAGCGCTGCTGCTCGCGTCGAAGGCGGGTGTCGATGCGGCGCGCGTGCGTGAGGCGCTGATGGGCGGCTTCGCATCGTCGCGCATTCTCGAAGTGCACGGCGAGCGCATGACCAGGCGCACGTTCGATCCGGGCTTCCGCATCGAACTGCACCAGAAGGACCTGAACCTCGCGCTGTCGACCGCGCAGGCGCTCGGCGTGTCGCTGCCGAACACCGCCACCTGCCAGGCGCTGTTCAACGCGTGCGTCGCGCACGGCGGCAAGGCGTGGGACCACTCGGCGATGGTGCGCGCGCTCGAAGTGCTCGCGAATCACGAGATCGGTCAGAAGAGCGCGTAAGCGCGCTGTTGCACGGCGCCACTTCACAGTTGCGATCGGGTTTTCCGTCTGTCCGCATGTGACCGATGGCCGGCTCGATCGCAATTCGTCGTCTGATCAAGAGCGACGCTCTTCTCACGGTCGACCATAACGGCTTCCGCCGCGGCATCGCTCTGAATTGCCGCCTGATCCAGCGCTTCTAACCAGCGTATGACCATCAACGCGTGAGCATGGCTCGCGACCTTTCGTCTCCTCATTAACGGCCGATGCTTTCGCAATTTTATTGCGAGCTACGCGCCCCTCTTGCGGCTGTCAAAGCGTACGGCGTGGGTAGTGGCCGGGCTGCCATGGCATTCGCCCCATGCCCTTGCGCCATCCAATCCAACTAACGTCCGATCGAGCGAACCATCGGGACGCACGGGCTGGCACAAGAATCATCCTTCGCCCATTCCCTCGCTCTGTACCCGGCTGTTAGCTTGATGGCCCCAACAACGACAGAGGAGTCCGGAGTGTCATATAACCAGGATTCGGATGGCGTGCGCGTCGTACTCAGTGCGCCACAACTGGCGGCGGTGCTGACCCGCCAATCGATCAGCCACAGCGAAATGCTTTCCAACCGGCTATGGGGCGGATTGCAACTTGTCGGCGGTCTGCTGGAAATGGTCGGGGCCGGCGCGCTGTGTGTGATGCCAGAACCGACCATGGCAAGCAAGGCCGGATGCGTTGTGTTCGGCGTTCACGGCTCGGACACAGCGGCCGCTGGCTTGCGTCAGATCTGGACGGCGCGAGATACGGCGACGCTAACCCAGCAGGGCACGACGAAACTCGCCGAAGCGATGAATGCCAGTCCCGATATGGCGAACAATATCGGTCTGTGGCTCGATATGGTCGTGCCGTTTGGCTTTGCTGGTTCGATCAAGGCTGTACGGACTTCGCAGATCGTGATGGGCCGGATCAGACTGATGGAGCACGAAGCGAAGGACGGTAGCCGGATCGGCGGGCATACAATCGAAAAGCATGTCGGGCGGACTGAGGCGCAACTGCGCGAGAGGCTGCGCCTGGAACCAAAAAGAGACGTAGTATCGTCGTTTCGGGATTTACCGACGGCGGAATGGGCGATCTCCAAGGTTATGGAATCCAACACACTGAAAATCAGGAGTTGGGCTCAATCAAATCCGAGACATGCGTTAACTCTATTCCATAACGTTGGAAAAACTGTAGGTTATGGAATTAACCGAGAAACCGGGCAAGTAAAGGGTATGAGTATGGTTCAGGTTGTGTTGAAATATGAGAAATACAATGGAATGCCATATTACATTTTGACGTCTTATCTACTGAAATGATGAACGAAGAATCATATCCCCAGTTCTATGTCCTGTTCGGGGGATATCTCAACCAAGACAGCGATCTCTGGGGTGACACTCTGGAGCAGGTTGTATCGTGCTTCAAGGGAGACAGTTCTACAGAAGAAATTGCAGAGACGCTGCGCGAAATAGATAAATATAAAAAAGAAGCAGGCGAAAATCTTGACCAAAAGTTTTACGAAGATTATGGATTTAATTTCCATCCGAAATTGTGGGGATACACTACCGCATCCTTCTTTGACGAATTAAAACGTCTGCTGGGCGACTAATCTGCTTGCCGGCTGCAACGCTCACGGCGCAACGGCGCCATCCTGCAAACGGCCGCAAAACCGACAAAAAAACGGCGCCCACTCATGGGCGCCGCTTCTTTCACCACATCGGCCCACCAAAGCCGAGCGCACTTCGCCTTACTTCGCCGTCACCGCACCGGCCGACGCCCACTTCGGCTCCGGCATCTTTTCCGAACTCCTGGCCATCAGGCAGACCACGACCGCGGCAATCAGATCGAACACCGCCAGCACGACGAACAGCGGGCTATAGCCGATCTGCGTGACGAGCACACCGAACAGCGCGGTGAACGCCGCGGCGCCCAGATATCCAGCCATGCCGCCCATGCCCGTCGCGGTCGCGACCTCGTGCCTGCCGAACATGTCCGACGTGATCGCGTACAGTGCGCCCGACAACGTCTGGTGCGCGAAGCCGCCGACGCACAGCAGCGCCACCGCCATGTACGGGCTCTCGACGAGACCGACGCACGCCGGCCCGATCATCAACAACGCACCGACCACGAACACCATCTTGCGCGACGTGAACAGCGACACCTTCGCGTACTTGTGGAACAGCGGGCTCAGATAACCGCCGAGCACGCAGCCGATGTCGGCGGCGAGGAACGGCATCCACGCGAACATCGCGATTTCCTTCAGGTTCATGTGACGCTCGGTCATCATGTACAACGGAATCCACGCGTTGAACGTTTGCCAGGCCGGCTCGGACAGAATTCGCGGAATACCGATCGCCCAGAAATCGCGGCTCGCCAGCATCGCGCGCCAGTTGCGCTTCGGCGCGTTGATGTCATCGTGATGCTTCGCTTCCTGGCCGCTCAGAATGTAGTCGCGCTCCGCGTTGCCCAGCAGCTTCTGGTTGCGCGGATGCTTGTAGATGATCATCCACAGCACGCTCCATACGATACCCGCCGCGCCGACGATCACGAACGCGAGTTGCCAGCGGCCGTGAAACAGTGCCCACACGACGAGCGGCGGCGCAAGCACCGCGCCAATCGACGAGCCAATGTTGAACCAGCCGATCGCAACCGACCGCTCTTTCGCCGGGAACCACTCGCTGGTTGCCTTCACGCCAGCCGGAATCCCGGCCGATTCGGCGAGACCCAGGATCCCGCGGAACACTGCGAGGCTGCGCCAGCCCGTCGCCCATGCCGCCGCCGCGCACGCCACCGACCACGCCAGCGCGAACACCGCGAAGCCGACCTTGGTGCCGATCGTGTCGAGCACGAAACCGGCGACCGGCTGCATGAACGCATAGCAGAGCTGCCACGCCACGACCACGTGCGAATACTGCTCGGTCGTGATGTTCAGCTCCTTCATCATCGTCGGAGCCGCAACCGACAACGTGTTACGCGCCAGGTAATTGATGATCAGGCCGGCCGCGACCAGCGCGACCATCCACCAGCGAATACCCTTGATCTTCATTGCTGCTACTCCTCGTGTTGCAATGCCCGTCAAACCGAACGGGACTTAAGCCTTGCGCGAATAGTCGATGCCGACGAAGCTACCGCCCTGGTAGCGCTGGCATAGCTCATCGAGCGGATTCGGGCGCGACAGGATGTCTTGCGCGTAGTCCTCGGCGTTCTGCTTCGGCTCGTAGCCAAGGCGCGCGGCGCCGCTGTTGTCCCACCAGCTGCGCGTATTGGCCGACACGCCCCAGATGGTCAGGAAGCCGACGTCTTCCGCTTCGATGCAGCGCTCGAGGAAATGCATCAGGTCCTTGTGGCCGAACCAGGTGCTCAGATGGCGCTGCTCGGTCGGACGCTCGAGGCAGCTGCCGATCCGCACGCACACGCTTTCGATGCCGTGCTTGTCCCAGTACATGCGCGCGAGCGCTTCGCCCCACACCTTCGACAGGCCGTAGAAGCCGTCCGGGCGCAGTTCGCAGTCGAGGCTCAGATGCTCGGTGACCGGATACATGCCGATCGCGTGGTTCGAGCTCGCGAACACGATGCGCTTCACGCCGTTGCGGCGCGCGCCTTCGTAGACTTCGACGAGGCCGCGCAGGTTGTTCTCGATGATCTCGGGCAGCGGACGCTCGACGCTCGTGCCGGCGAAATGGATCAGCACGTCCACGCCGTTCAGCAGACGGTCGACCACCGCCGGATCGCGCAGGTCGCCGTTCATCACGTCTTCGCCGTCGACGAGCGGCGTCAGTACTTTGGAGCCCGCGGCCGAGCGCAACGGCACGCCACGCGCGACGAATTCAGCACGTACCACGGAGCCGAGCTGGCCGCCGGCACCACTCAGGGCAATCTTCTTCATAGGGGTTCCTTTTACTGCGCCGCGCGCGAGGTCTTCAGAGAACAGACAGAGGATCTGAGCGGCCGGCGAATCGCGCTGCGCGCGTCGCATAACACACTCAAGTTGTACGATAACGTACTATCGACGATGGACAAGCGGATTTCAACTCCGCATTTACCCTAAATTACTGCGCGGCGGTTTCGTACCTCTTTAAAAAACAAAGGCATAGGAACGTCGCGTTCGTGCGACATCGTATAACTCAAAGTGGTTTTTTGTTCCAGGAGTGGATTTACCCGACGCCAGCGGGCGCGTGGCGTCCGACGCGAGCGGCGTCCGTATGCCGCCCGCGCCCTCAACAGATCACATCGTTACCTTCGCTCAGGCGCCGATGAATTCGAGCAGATCGGCATTGACCTTGTCGGCCTCCACCGTGCACATGCCGTGCTGGCCGCCCGGATAAACCTTCAGCGTGGCGTTCTTGACGATTTCCGCAGTGCGTCGGCCGGCTGCGTCGATCGGCACGATCTGGTCGTCGTCACCGTGCAGCACCAGGGTCGGCACGTCGATCTTCTTCAGATCTTCGGTGTAGTCGACTTCGGAGAACTGCTCGATGCAGTCATATAGCCCCTTGATCGAACCGGCCATGCCCTGGCGCCAGAATGAATCGATCACGCCCTGCGACACCTTCGCGCCCTCCCGGTTGTAGCCGTAGAACGGCACGGCCAGATCCTTGAAGAATTGCGAGCGATCGTCCGCGACGCCCTTGCGGATGCCGTCGAACACGTCGATCGGCAGGCCGAGCGGATTATCGGCGGTCTTCAGCATCAGCGGCGGCACCGCGCCGATCAGCACAGCCTTCGCGACGCGCCCCGTGCCATGCCGGCCGATGTAATGCGCAACTTCGCCACCGCCTGTCGAATGGCCGACCAGCGTCGCGTCCTGCAGATCGAGATGTTCGATCAGCGCGGCGAGATCGTCGGCGTAGGTGTCCATCTCGTTGCCGTCCCACGGCTGCTCCGAGCGGCCGTGACCGCGCCGGTCGTGCGCGATCACGCGAAAGCCCTTGCTGCCGAGAAACAGCATCTGCGCATCCCACGCATCGGCGGTCAGCGGCCAGCCGTGCGAAAACACGACCGGGCGCTCCATGGCCCCAGTCCTTGTAGAAAATCGAGGTACCGTCTTTCGTCCTGATCGTGCTCATCTGCTGACTCCTTGTCGATGAAGTCTGCCGTCGCCGGCAGGTGGATGAAGCGCAAGCTGCTCACGAAGTATGCGCGCGACGCATGACAGAACGCCGTGCGAATGCGGCAATGAGTCATGACCTATTGAGGAATTCCGCCGCGAAATAACATCAACACCAAACGAATGGCGAACGGATAATGCGCAACGAATACTGAAGAGAAAAAGCTGAAACGGCCACGCGGCAGCGTGCATCGTAGAAGTAAAAAAATCGCCTGACCAGCACGCCCACCGACGAAGTCGGTTTGGATGGATCGATTGTCGGCTGGCGACAGACACCGCCCGCGACCTTGCAGCTCAAGGCTGCGCGAAACGCATTGCTGCAGCGCGGTCGATTGACGCAGCTCACGCGCCAAGGCACACACGGCCACGTATCAGCCGCCAAAAGAAACTTGATATTCAACAACGGCTTGCCTCATCGATAAGCGTATTTCGCATAAAACAAGGCGGTTTTTTGACGCACATCGCATCGCAACACTTTTTGTTTCGATCCCCTACTCTTGCGCCATCTGCCCAGCGCAGTGCGCACCGACATCGGTCGACGCGCGTAAGTCCGCTCACGCGGGCCATCACGCACAACAGGATCATGAACTCCGCACTATCGGCATTCGATCTCGCGCGCATTCAATTCGCGTTCACCGTTTCTTTTCACATCGTTTTCCCCGCGCTCAGCATCGGTCTCGCCAGTTTCATCGCCGTTCTCGAATGGCGTTGGCTGAAAACCGGCAAGGCCTACTACAAAGATCTTTGTCTGTTCTGGTCGAAGATCTTCGCGGTGGCCTTCGGCATGGGCGTCGTCTCCGGTGTCGTGATGAGCTATCAGTTCGGCACCAACTGGTCGGGCTTCTCGAGTTTCGCCGGGCCGATCACCGGTCCGCTGCTGATGTACGAGGTGATGACCGCATTCTTTCTCGAAGCGGGCTTCCTCGGCATCATGCTGTTCGGCTGGCAGCGCGTGAGTCCGCGCGCGCACTTCGGCGCAACGCTGATGGTCGCGATCGGCACGCTGATCTCGACCTTCTGGATTCTCGCGTCCAATAGCTGGATGCAGACGCCGCAGGGCTTCGAAGTCGTCGACGGTCATGTCGTGCCGCTCGACTGGTTCAAGATCATCTTCAATCCGTCGTTCCCCTACCGGCTCGCGCATATGGCGCTCGCGGCGTTCATCGTCGCGGGGCTGGTGGTCGCGGCGGTCGGCGCGTGGCATCTGCTGCGCGGCCGGCGCGATCCCGCCGTCAAGAAGATGTTCTCGATGGCGCTGTGGCTGCTGTTGATCCTCACGCCGATCCAGGCATTCGTCGGCGATCAGCACGGCCTCAATACGCGCAAGTATCAGCCGGCGAAGATCGCGGCGATCGAAGGCTTGTGGGATACCGAAAAAGGCGGTACCGCGCTGAACCTGTTCGGCATCCCCGACATGAAGGCGGAGACCACGCGCTACGCGGTGTCGGTGCCGCACCTCGGCAGCCTGATCCTCACGCATAGCTGGGACGGCGAAATCCGCGGTCTGAAGGAATTTCCGCCGCAGGACCGGCCGGATTCGACCGTCGTGTTCTGGAGCTTCCGCATCATGGCCGGCCTCGGCGTGCTGATGATCGCGATGTCGATCGCGGCCTGGGTGCTGCGCCGGCGCGGGCGCCTGTTCGAAGCGAAGTGGTTCCAGCGGCTGTGCGTCGCGATGGGACCGAGCGGCTTCATCACGCTGCTGGCCGGCTGGGTCACCACCGAAGCGGGCCGTCAACCGTGGGTCGTGTACGGCGTGATGCGCACGTCGCAGGCGGTGTCGCCGCTGACCACGCAGCAGGTCGGTCTGTCGCTGATGACGTTCGTGGCCGTCTACTTCCTCGTGTTCGGCACCGGCATCTACTACATGCTGAAGCTGATGCGCTCCGGTCCCGCGCTGCCTGGCGGCGAGTCGCACGACATGTCCCACGGCCTGCCGCAGCCGACGCCCGCGCAGACCGCGCGCCGCCCGCTGTCCGCCGCCGATCGGATGATCGACGCCGTCTAACCTACGCTTCGAGAGAAAGAAAAAATGGACGTAACCGTCGTATGGGCCGCGATCATCGCGCTGGGTCTTTTCATGTACGTGGTGCTGGACGGCTTCGACCTCGGCATCGGCATCGTCTTTCCGTTCTTCCCCGACGAAAAGGAACGCGACCTGATGATGAACACGGTCGCGCCGGTGTGGGACGGCAACGAAACCTGGCTCGTGCTCGGCGGCGCCGCGCTGTTCGCGGTGTTTCCGGTCGTCTACTCGACCGTGCTGTCGGCGCTCTATCTGCCGCTCGTGTTCATGCTCGTGTGCCTGATCTTTCGCGGCGTGTCGTTCGAGATCCGCGCGAAGTCGCGGCGCACGAAGCATCTGTGGGATCTCGCGTTCATCGGCGGCTCGGCGGGCGCGGCGTTCTTCCAGGGCATCGTGCTCGGCGCGTTCCTGCAAGGCATTCCGGTCGCCGATGGCGCCTATGCCGGCGACGCGTTCGGCTGGCTCACGCCGTTCAGCCTGCTGACGGGCCTCGGACTCGTCGCGACCTACGCGCTGCTCGGCTGCTGCTGGCTCATCGCGAAGACCGAGGGCGATCTGCAGCGACGGCTGCATCGCGTGGTCTGGCCGCTGACGCTGGTGCTGCTCGGCTTCGTCGCGCTCGTGAGCCTGTGGACGCCGCTGATGGATGCGGGCATCGCGCAACGCTGGTTCCATGACGGGATCTTCTACCGTCTGCTGCCGGTGCCGTTCCTCGTCGCGATCTGCGCGTTCTTCATGCATCGCGCGGTGCGCGCGCGCCATCACAACACGCCGTTCGTGCTCGCGCTGGCGATCGTGCTGCTCGGCTATCTCGGGCTGCTCGTGAGTCTGTGGCCGTATGCGATTCCGTCGAGCATCACGCTATGGGAAGCCGCCGCGCCACGCTCGAGCCAGACGTTCACGCTGGCCGGCGCGGCGGTGATCCTGCCGATCATCGTCGCCTATACGACGATGGGTTACTGGGTCTTTCGAGGCAAGGTGCGTCATGGCGACCAACATCACTATCACTGAAACGCGGGGTGCCAGTGCGTCGGCTCCCACCGCCACTGCCGCAACGCCCAGCCGCAAACTGCCGGGCTGGCTCTGGTTCATCGCGCTATGGTGCTTCGGCGTGACCGCGGCGATGTCGCTCGGCTTCGCCTTCAGGCTTCTGATGAATGCGACGCTGTTCGCGGTCAGATAGCGGCGCGCGAACCCGTGTCGATCCGGCGGGCATAACCTTCCGGATCGTGCGCGTCAGCGCTTCAAAAACGGGGCGCGCGGCTCGTCTACGTAGCAAGCCGGAACCTATGCGCGGGAGACCTGCCTTAACATCACGAAGCGCAGCGAACGATGCCGGCAGCCGGCCACGCGCGTCGCAGCTGCGCAGCCTGCAACTGCGGCATGCGCAACGGCGGCAGCCCTCAACGGACAGGCTCGACTCGCGGAGACATCATGAAGTTTCTTGTAGCCGACGACCATGAACTGATCCGGCAAGGCGTCAAAGGCATGCTGCGCGGCTTCGATCCCGACGCCCAGTTCGACGAAGCCGACAGCTGGGAAACCCTTGCGACCGCCGCGCGACCCGACGCGAATCACGATCTCGCGATCGTCGATCTGCATATGCCGGGCATGAGCGGCGCGACGTCGCTCGAAACGCTGCTGAAGGCGAATCCGGCGCTGCCGGTCGTGGTGCTGTCCGCCGAGGAATCGCCCGACGAGATGCGCGCGGTGCTCGCGGCCGGGGCGCTCGGCTTCGTCCCCAAGCGCCAGCCCGCCAGCGTGATGCTGAAGGCGATCGAACTGGTGCTGTCCGGCGGTGCCTATGTGCCGATGGAGGCGCTGAGTCTGCTCGGCTCGCGCGAGACGCAGGCGAGGGCCGATGCGGATGGATCGGCACGTGTGCCGGCCCCGGGCGCCGCCGCGCAAGCCGTCCGCGGGCCGGGCCCCGGCACCGTCCCGCAGCTCGAACCGGTCACGCAGGTACCGTCGCTGCAGCCGCATCAGCAGCATCTGCTGGAGAACCTGTCACCACGTCAGCAGGACATCATGCGGCTCGTGCATCGCGGCTGGACCAACAAGATGATCGCGCGCGATCTCGGCGTCGCCGAAGGCACGGTGAAGGTGCATCTGTCGGTGATCTTTCGGGCGCTTGGTGTGCATAACCGGTCGACGGCGATCGCCGTAATCAATGGATGGCTGGAGGCCGGGAAGACGTTGTAGCGCTTTGTGCTGCGCCGCAAGCCCAACCCGTCTTGGTTTCCAGCCTCTAAGGCTGCGTTTCGCTTTGCGCGCCTGAGCCCGCTTCGGCTTGCGGCGAGCCGGCCGCGGCGGGCGACGGCGGTGGGTCGTCCGGCGCTCCGCCCCCCAACACCACTGCACCCGCCGGCCGCCCCTGATCGAGCTCCGCCTGCTGCCACAGCATTTCCAGCGTGCGCCGCAAGCGCGCCGGCGTCACCGGCTTGTGCAGCACCGGAATCCCCTGCAACGCGAGCGCCGTCAGCTCCGCGGAGGCCATATCGCCGGTGATCAGCAGCGTCACCACATTGCCGTGCCCCTCCCGCGCAAGCACGCCCCGTATCGCGCTCAGCGCCTGCGCGCCGGTGCGGTGATTGGCGAGCTGGTAGTCGCACAGCACCGCGTCGGGCACGAAGCCGTCCGCGAGCGCGGCGAGCGCGCCGGCTTCGTCGCGCGCGCCGCGCACGTCGCAGCCCCAGCGCTCGAGCAGACTCGCGAGGCCTTCGAGTATCGACGGCTCGTCGTCGATGCACAGCACGCGCCGCCCCTGCGCGGCCGGGCCGCCCGCGACCGAATCGTTCAGACTCGCGACGATGCCGCTCGCGTCACCCGCCTGCACCGCAAAGCGGAACACCGAGCCGCGCCCCGGCGCCGAGCGCAGCTGCAACTCGCCGCCGAGCAGGCCGACGAGTCGCCTGACGGTCGGCAGCCCGAGCCCATGCCCCTGACGCGCGTCGCGCTGCGGATTCTCGACCTGGTAAAACTCCTCGAAAATGCGCTCGTGCTCTTGCGGCGCCATGCCGACGCCCGAATCGCGCACCTCGATATAGCCGCCCTTCTGTCGCCCCGCGCGCCGGAAGCCGAGCCAGATCGCGCCTTGCTCCGTATAACGCACCGCGTTCGACAGCAGATTGCTCAACACGCGTTCGAGCAGCACCGGATCGTCGTAGACGACCATCGTCGTAGGCGCGATGCGCAGCGCGAGCCCCTTCGCCGCGGCCTGCGGACGATACTGGCTACCGACCCGTTCGAACAGTTCGGAGAGCCGGAAGTGCAACCGGATCACCTGGGTCACGCCGCTTTCGAGCCGCGCGAGATCGAGCACCTGGTTGAACAGCTGATTGAGCGCCTCGACGTTATAGACGATGTGCCCGGCCGTCTTCGCGTGCTGCGCGGGCGTCGCCGCCGGATCGTTCAGAGATGCCGCAAGCAGGCCGATTGCATGCAGCGGCTGACGCAGATCGTGGCTTGCCGCCGCGAAAAAGCGCGTCTTCGCGAGACTCGCTTCTTCGGCGACGCGCTTTTGCGCGGCCAGCGATTCCGCGAGGTATTGCTGATCGACACGCGCCTGCACGACCTGGCGAAACAGCTTGCGATAGCTCATCGCGTAGACGTTGATCGCGCAGAAGAAGAACGCGAGCACGATCGCGAGAATCGTGCGATCGAACGTATGCGAGCCGAAATGCAGCACGATCGACGGCAGCAGCAGAAACGGAATCGAGGTCGAAAAATTGAGGAGATCGAACCCATTCGACATGAACACGCCGGCCGCGAGCGTCACCAGCAGTACGGTATGCAATAACGGCAGATCGGTTTGCGGACTCTGGAACGCGAACCACACCGCGAAGCCCGGCCCGCTATAGAGGAGCACGCCGCGCAGCGCGTGCAGATAGATCCAGTCGCGCGGCGAGACGAGCTGCGGATAGCGGCGATTGCAAATCCACAGCGCCAGGCCCGCGCAATTGGCGAGCGCATAAAAAACGAAGCACGCGATAAACAGCGGCGGGGCCGGCACATGCGGCCAGTAGATCGCCACCAGCACCGCGATCGAAAACCAGTGCGAAAAGAACGCGATCGGATCCTGCGCGTAGAGCACGCGCACGAGGTCTTCGTCGATGGCACGCTGGATCGGGTCGGCCCGCATGGGGCGGTCTCCTCTGTCGATCGGCGTGAGCGCTTTAGCGCTTACGCCGATCCCACGCAGCTTTATCGCGCGGGCATGGCAACTTCGTTGAGACGAAACACTGACGAAGCGGCGGCGCTCCGGCACTTCGTGGCAACCGCGGGTCGAATCGGGCGACCGAATGCGCCGCCCGCGCGGTCTATTCTACGGCGGAATGCCCGCTCTTCAGACGAATCGTCAGCAATCCACCGGAAGGTTTACCCGGCAGTTTACCATCGCGAGTTTTTATGTCGCGTCGCACCAATTTTAAAGACACTAAGCTGTTGATTAAAAACAAATAACATGTTTACCGTTTTACTCCTGCCTTCTATACACTGCCCCGACATAACGGTTCGCTGTGGGGGAATGCTGTGGGGGAATTGACCGAAAAATCTACTGGCCGTACTCACGCCGATAGACCAAGGACGCGTCCTCCGGGATGGCAATGGAGTCGCAGGAAAGGTTCACGTGTCCGCAACCGGCGCGATCAGTGTGCACTTCCGCTATCGCTATCGGTTCGACGGGCAACAGAAGGAAGTGGCGCTGGGTGCCTGGCCCCGTGACACATTGAACGCCATTCGCGAAAAACATCAAGCCATCAAGCTTCGTGTCTCACTTGGCGCTGATCCCAACGGCCAAAAACAAGCAGTACGCCAGCAGATCACGCTCGAGCGGGCATTGGAAAAACGGCTGCTTGCAGAGCATACGGCCCGCGTCGAACAGGAACAGATTACGAGGTCCACCTTCCGCCAGCTCTGCGACGCATGGCTGGAACACGGGGTCAACCGGAAATGCAAGAAGCGGCTCAAGCTCACGTTCGAGAAAAACATCCTGCCGTCACTCGGGGAGAAACGTGTACACGATGTAAGTGATTCGATCCTCCTTGAAGTGCTGCAAGCGATCATCTCATCGGGTCGTAAGCCGACCGCACTCGCTCACTTTGGCGAGCTGCACCACATGTTCAAATGGGGCAAGCGCCGCAAGCCGTGGCGTGACCTCATCGATGTGCTGCCTACCGAACTGATCGATCTGGACCGCCTGTTCGGCAAGGGGTACGTCTCCTTGCGGACACGGACCCTCTCCGAAGACGAAGTGCGTGACCTCAATTTGAAGGTCGCGGCAACCCGTGAGACTCCCGACCGGGAAACGTGGGGTCGCGTGCGGCACACTCCGCTGGGCGAGGACACTGAGGCTGCAATATGGATCTATCGACGCGCAAGCGGAACATGGATCGCAAACCATCTCCACTGTGGGATTCGCTCGTACTCTCCGGGGGTGGCTGGACACCTCACGATCTGCGACGCACCGGCGCAACTTTCATGCAATCGCTCGGCATCTCCCCTGTCGTGATCGAGCGGTGTCTAAACCACGTCGCGCCACAGCGGGATCGACAGGAGGTCAATCCGAAACTGGTGCGCGTCTACCAGCAGTACGGCTACGCCAACGAAATGTGCGATGCCTGGCAACGCCTGGGGCACTACCTCGGCACACTACTGTCAACGCCTGTTGATAGCTTCGACGTCGAAACGCTGCTACTCGATCACACCCTGTGATTTCTGGTTACCGATTGGCTTCCAGCCAAGGCGAAGCGACATCCAAGGTAATCAGGTAACGCTCTAAGTCCGGATGAGAATCTGTCCGGAAACAACGGACGTTCAGGCCAAGCTGATATTTGTCGCCCGCCTGCCAATAGCCAGTAGGGGCCGCGCATCCGCGTACCTTAGCTCGCACAGTCGGCGTGTCCTCAAGGGGCGGGGAGTCTTCAACCAGAATCTGCCGCCAGCCGCCTCGACGAAGCTGCTCCTCCAAGTCCAAGACAATCGCCATCGTCTCGTCGAGCGGCAAGATCGTGACCTGTGGTGACATCCGAACGGAATCGACCTTACCGTGCTCGTCGTAGCTCACAGCCATGAACTTTGCAACAGGGGTCGAGAACCCGTACTGAGGATCGGTAAAACGCAGCCTAGCCGGACGGTTGATTACGCCGCCCCAATTCGCGCCCGGCTCGGCGGCCGGCAGGGTCGAGCGCGATTGCTGGCGCACCTGTTCGTAAGGCTCCCCGATCGTCAGTAGAACTTCATCAGCAGGTCTAGTCACCGCGTAGATACCCCCTACGATAGTGCAGCCAATCACCAAGCACCCCAGATACACGAGCCGTCTGATTTTTTTACGCGACATAGCTATCTCGGATGCGCAACTAGAAAGATGGAATTCTCGACCATGTGCTTCTCTGTCGGGTTGCGCAATAGGTCGTCAAACCGCTGGGCTGCGCGCATTACGAACGCCATCCGCTGACCAGGATCGGCAAGGTTGGCGAGCGGCTGCTTACTGAAAATTTCAATTTGGGCGTTCGCTCCCGTTACAGTGCACTGGTTCGCAAGCGTCAACTGAATCTCGCGTGCCGAGCTAGTCGGAATGTTTAACGCCCATGCGAACTGATTAGCCCGCATCAGCATCGCAAACATCGGATCGTTGTACATAGCCGGCTGCAAGATATTGACCTGTTCATGCCATGCCAGCCGTTCAACACCTTTCGTGATGTTACCGGCATCAATTGCCTCAAAGCCTGAACGGTTTCAAGTTGCGGCTCGCCGAAAGGCACTTTATCCGCAATCGGCCATACGACCGAGCCACGCAGCGCCGCGCGCTCCTTGAGACACCGCTTGAACCGCTGGAGCCCAAATCGTTTATAGAACATGTGCAGCGGCCAGATGTCGAGGAACAAGGCCGTATTGCCCTTGGCGAGCATCTGATACACCTTGGTCGCGCCTTCGCCGGTTGCCTGATCCGGCACAGGCATGCGCGGCGATCCATATGGCGACAGCCTTTCCAGAGGCGAGCTTTGCCGTTCCCATTGTTGATAGGCGTTGCGCTGCTGATTGGACTTGTGAATCAACTCGGCAGCGTTCAACAACCCGCAACCTACCTGCTTCGACGCGAACGCAGCAAGCCCGGCCCACTGGATGCGATGATCATCAAGCCACAACTGTGCATAGGCGGCGTTGATACGGCGGTTGCGTGCAATCGGATCGTCTACGGCGACGATGGCTTCGGCCTGCTTCTGATAGAAGCGCCAGCAGTCGATACAGTCCTGCTTGTCATCTTCCGCTCGCTTTTTTGCGGCGGCCTCTTCCTCCTTCCAGTTGGGGTAACAGATCGGACATCTCGGGTTTTCACATCCCTGTCTAGCCATGCTCGCCAGCCTTTCCTTTTGTTATTTGAGTCGTACAACGAACATTCATGCGAATACCCTACAACAAGTTACTTGTCTACAAGACCGGTTCGACTTAACAAAAAATCACAATTAAGTTGTCAGTGACGGCAGTCAGGGCAGTCATCCCAATCCTCGCCGTGAGAACAGGTTTCCGGTTGCATGGCAAGCAATCCCCGGATTCTGTACACGATCCGGTTTGGCTCGTATTCGTTCATCGTGCTCGCGTAACACACAACCGCGTCGAGATGCGGCTCGATGGCGCGCAGCAGTTCCAGCGCTATTTACTGAGAAATTCAGGTTCTTCGCCTGACTAGCTATCGCCGTAAGCGCCTGATGTCCAAGGGTTTTCTGCGCGCGCTTAAAAATCAGGCTGGTTTACCCGGCGGTTTACCCATCGGCTAACACTTAATCCATATAGGCGACGGCCTTGCCGCGAACCATACTGCATTCACGTTTCAGCGCGGCATTTCAGCCACCTTCCCTCGACTCGCGGCCCACGCGCCGCGGCTCGCCGCGCTCCCTGCCAACCGACGGAGGTTTTCCATGGGCGCAGTCCCGAGCTACGAGTTCGCCCGCCAACTCGACGACGCGATCCTCCCCGATCTGTGGCGCAGGCGCACCCGGCTCTCAGCGGACGAAATGGTGTCGATGGTCGACCTGGTCAAGCGCGCGTTGCGGACCTACCACCCGCTCGAATTGCAGGCGCTCGGCGAGGACAAGGAAGAACTGGTCGCTCAGTTCATCTACGCGAAGGTGTTGCGCCTCGCGCCCGGCCACACCGAAACTAACGCGCGCGCCGACAGCGCACCGTCCAACAGCTACGCGGTATGCGCGTATTTCCGCCGCTATCTGATCGACTGCCTGCGCAGCGCGTGCCATCAGCGCAATGTGTCGATGGAGACCGAGGGCGTCGCGCAGGAAATCGATCTGCACGCGCACGCGCTCGAAGACCCGGTGGAAAGCGTGCTGCTGCAATACGGCCTCGACGAACAGCGCGTGCGGCGCGCGGCGCGCGAGTTCATCGAAGGGCTCGACGAACCCGAGCGGATCGTGCTGGCCGGCAGCCTCGGCTGGTGCTCCGAAGGCAAAGGCGGGCTTTCGGCGGTCGCGGCTCGGCATCGGGTGCCCTCTTATCACTATCGCGCCGTCAAACTCGGCGTCACCATGAAAAAGACGGCCGGCGCCGAGGAATTTTCCAACACCAAGCTCGGCCGCTGGCTCACCGACGCGCTCGGCATCGAGATCGACGTCGACAATCGCGCGGCGATTCTGGTTGCGCTGAATCTGCTCGCGGCGGAATCGAGCGATAGCGAATTCAATGAAGTGGCCGCGTAATAGTTCGGATAACCAACAGGCCACATAAGAAGCGCGATAAGTGCGCATGCCCGTACGGCCGGGTACACCCGGCAACGGCCGGCCGGGCGTGCCGCCCTGAACCTCGCACGCTACGACTTCGGCGCGCCCTCCACGGCGCGCTTTTTTTGCGCCGATATTCCGCCTACGATAAAAAAGCTCCCGCAGCACGCCGTCTTTGTTCCGAAGTCGAGCTTCCGTTCCCCGCATTCGATTACAGACGAGGTGGTCCTGATGAACCGCTTATCGAGCGCGCCGACGGCGCTGCAACGGCATTACGAGGTGGTCGTGATCGGCTCGGGCTACGGCGGCGCGATCGCCGCGAGCCGCATGGCGCGCGCGGGCCGTCGCGTGTGCGTGCTCGAGCGCGGCCGCGAATTCATGGCCGGCGAGTATCCGCGCACGCCCGTGCAGGGCGCCGAGCAGATCCAGTACAACACGGCCGAGGCGCAGATCGGTTCGCCGGTCGCGCTGATCGAAGTGCACGTGAACGAAGACGTCAACGCGGTGGTGGGCTGTGGGCTCGGCGGGACGTCGCTGATCAATGCGAACGTCGCGCTCGAGGCCGATCCGCGCCTGTGGGACGACCCGCGCTGGCCGGCCGCGCTGCGCGCCGACCAAGCCGGACGCGACGACGGCTATGCGCTCGCCTGGAAAATGCTGTCACCGTCGCCGGTGCCCGACGACTTCCCGCCGCTGCCGAAGCTGCAGGCGCTCGAAAAATCGGCGCAGGCGCTCGGCATGGCCGACCGCTTCAGCCGTCCGCCGATCACGGTCACGTTCAAGGACGGCCCGAACGCGGCGGGCGTCGAGCAGCAGCGCTGCGTCGGTTGCGGCGATTGCAACTCCGGTTGCAACTACGACGCGAAGAATTCGACCCACATGAACTATCTGCCCGACGCGGTCGCCCACGGCGCGCAGATTTTCACCGGCACGGCCGTGCATTCGGTGCTGCGCGATCCCGACACGCAGCAATGGAAGGTCAACTTCCAGCTCGTGAAGCTCGGCCGCGAAAGCTACGACGCGCCCGATCTGTTCGTGCTGGCCGATATCGTCATCGTCGCGGCGGGCACGATCGGCTCGACCGCGCTGCTGCTGCGCTCGCGCGACGCGGGCTTGAGCACGTCGGAGATGCTCGGCCAGCATTTCACCGGCAACGGCGACGTGCTCGCCTTCGCGTACAACACCAGGGACACGATCAACGGCGTCGGCTGGGGCGAGCACAAGCCGGGGCAGATTCCGCCGGTCGGGCCGACCATCACCGGCCTGATCGACAATCGCGCCGACGAGAAAAACGTCAGGGATGGCTATGTGATCGAGGAAGGCTCGCTGGCCGGTGCGGTCGGCGAGGCGCTCGTCGGCATGCTCGGCGCGGTCGCGCCGCTCGAAGGCGTGGATGCGGCTGGGGCCCCGTCGCTGCTCGAGCGCATGAGTTATGACGCGCGTGCGCTCGAAAGCCTGATCCGCGGCCCGTACCACGGTGCGCTGAATCACACGCAAAGCTACCTCGTGATGGCGCACGACGACGAAAGCGGCCGCATCACAGTCGGCGACAAAGGCCGTGCGCGCATCGAATGGAAAAACGCGGGACGCCAGCCGATTTTCCAGAGCATCGAGAACGTGCTGATCGAGGCGACCAAACCGCTCGGCGGCAAATATCTGCGCAACCCGATTTCGACGAAGATCGCCGGCCGGCACACCGTCACCGTGCATCCGCTCGGCGGCTGCGGCATGGGCGAGGACGCCGCGCATGGCGTGGTCGATCATCTGGGCCGCGTGTTCAGCGGCACGGTCGGCATCGCGGTGCACGACGGCCTCTACGTGATGGACGGCGCGGTGATGCCGATGTCGCTCGGCGTCAATCCGCTCCTGACCATCTCCGCGCTCGCAGAGCGCAATTGCGCGCTGCTGGCCAAAGCGCACGACTGGTCGATCGACTACATGTCGAAGGGCACCGCCGCCGCGCCGCCCGCACAGAAGATCGGCCTGCGCTTCACCGAGACGATGGTCGGCACCTACACGCCCAGCGTGGCGGGCGAAGCCGCGAAGAGCGCGATCGAATTCACGCTGACGGTCGAGTCCGACGATCTCGCCGACATGCTGAGCAACCCGAATCACCTCGCGCGCACCGCCGGCACACTGACCTGCCCCGCCCTGTCCGCCCAACCGCTGACGATCAGCGACGGCACGTTCAACCTGTTCGTCGTCGACGAATCCGACCTCGACGAACGCAACATGAACTACCGGATGACGCTCGACGCGGTCGAAGGCAACACCTGGTATCTGACCGGCAAGAAGATCATCACGCGCACGTCGCCGATCAACCTGTGGGAGCAGACCAACACGCTGTATGCGGAGATTCGCGCCGCGGCGCAGGACGATGCGCCCATCGTCGGCACCGCGACGCTGATCATCACGCCCGAAAACTTCCTGAAGCAGCAGCGCACGCTCGAAGTCACACACGCGCCCGACCTGAAGACGCGCCTCGAATGGACGCTGAAGTTCGGCAAGTTCTTCGCGGGCGTGCTGTTTACCGAATACGGCGGCGTGGCCGCGCCGCTGCAGTTCTACGATCCGTACATACCGCCGCGCGCGAAACGCACGCTGCGCGCGCCGGCGCCGCAGGTCACGTACTTCGACACACCCCGACCGCACGCGGCTCAAGCTCACGCGCTACTGCGGTCCGGCCGCGGGCAAAGCCGCGAAGCCGATCCTGCTGATCCACGGCTCGGGCGTATCGAGCCGCATCTTCTCGACCGATCTGATACCGACCAACCTCGTCGAATATCTGTACGCGTCGGGCTACGACGTGTGGCTCGTCGATCTGCGCGTCAGCATCGAACTGCCGAGCGTGCTCGTGCCGACCAACGTCGACAAAGTCGCGCGCGAGGACATTCCCGCCGCCGTCGCGAAGATTCGCGAAGTGACCGGCGCGCCGAACATTCAGGTACTCGGCCACTGCCTGGGCGGCCTCGCGCTCAGCATGTCGCTTCTCCATGGACTCGACGGCGTGCGCTCGGCGGTGATTTCGCAGGTGTCCGCGCATCCGGTGCCGGGCACGTTGCAACGGATCAAGGCCGGCTTGCATATTCCCGACCTGATGCAGCATCTGCGCATACGCGACCTCACCGCCTATACGCAGGAAGATTCGTGGCCCGCGAACCTGTTCGACGAAGCGCTGCGTCTCTATCCGCTCGATCACGGCGAGGGCTGCGGCAATCCGATCTGTCATCGCGCGACGTTCCTGTATGGCCTGCTCTACGAGCACGACAAGCTGAACGAGGCGCTGCATGCGAACCTGCAGGAACTGTTCGGCATTCACGACATGGCCGTGTTCCAGCATCTGGCCACGATGGTGCGCGCGGGCCAGGTCGTCGATGCGCGCGGCGACGACGTGTATCTGACCGGCGCGGACGGCATGAAAGGACTCGAGGGCATGCGTTTGCCGATCGGCTTCATTCACGGCGAGAAGAACGAAACCTATCTGCCGGTCAGCACCGCGCGCACTTACGAGCTGCTGCGCAAGCGCTTCCCCGAGCAGCCGTACGAGCGGCATCTGATCCCGGGGTATGGGCATATCGACTGCATCTTCGGCAAGAACGCGGCGGTCGATGTTTATCCGTTGATCGTCGGCTATCTGAATGCGCATTGACACGGCTGCATTGCCGATGCGCCACGCATTCGGACAATAAAGCCAGGCATAAAACAAGAGATTTTGATAGAAGCCGGCGTGTCGCAATATTGCGTGGATTCGTTCGACCATTATCTCAAAATCACGAGGCGCGATTAATACGTTAGTATCGACCCTCTCGTAAAGCCGAGGCGCAAAGTTCAGGGCTACACGCTTACGGATGGATCGAGGTAACGACAATTGGCGACACTTGCCCGTAGACTTTGCAAGCTGTTTCTTTTTTTGGCTTTGTTTTTGTTATCGGTGCGGTATGTCCACACGTACCCATCACCCATGACGCTGGAGCAGCAGCAAATATTGATCGAAATCTCCGATAAGCTCGAAGTGGCCGATCATGAACTGCTTTACATCGCCGCAATGACGGCCATAGATCTGATTATGGCGATCGTTCTTTATGTGCTGATCGTGAAAATATGGCGGACTTGCACGCGAGACAGAAGTCGTTGATTTGCTTCTCATCGAAACTCAGAACAGCTTGCCCGGATTCAAAATGCCGTTCGGATCGAGCGCACGCTTGATCGCGACCATCGCGGCAAGCTCGGCCGGCGAGCGCGAAATCGGCAGGAACTCGCGCTTCAGCGAACCGATGCCATGTTCCGCCGACACCGACCCGCGCAACGGCCTCAGCATCTCGTAGACGAACGTATAGACCGCGTGATGATCGACGCCCGGAATCGAATGACCATCCACGGTCAGATGCAGATTCGAATCACCGATATGCCCGAAGAAATACGCTTCGTTGCCGGGCCAGCGCTGATCGAGCGCCGCGCGGCAACGGTCGACGAACGTGCCGATCTCGCCGATCGGCAGACTCACGTCGAAGTTGATCGGATCGAGCTTGATCGGAAACTCCGCGGTGCACTCGCGGATCGCCCATAGCGCGCGCGCATCGGCGACCGATTGCGCGATCACCGCGTCGCGCAGCGCGCCCGCTTGCAGCGCATCGGTCAGCGCCTGGGCGAAACGTTCGCCCGCGTCGTCGGCATCGAAGCCCGCGTGTTCGATCAGCGCATAGAGCGGATGCGCGGCGTCGAACGGCGAGCGCGCGCCGGTCAGCTTCACGCCGAAATCGTAGAAGTCCGGCCACATGATCTCGAACGCGCCGATGTCGTTGCCGAAGCGCGTCGCGAGACGGCGCAACAGGCTCACCGCGGCATCGTAATCGTCGAGCGCGACGAGCGCCGTATGGCGCGCCGCACGTCGCGGATGCAGCCGCAGCACCGCGCGCGTGATCACGCCGAGCGTGCCCTCCGAACCGATGAACCAGTGCTTCAGGTCATAGCCGGTGTTGTTCTTGACCATCTTGCCGAGCGAACTGAGCACGTCGCCATTGGCGAGCACCACTTCGAGCCCCAGCACCTGGTCGCGCGCGGTGCCGGACTGGATCACGCGATTGCCGCCCGCGTTGGTCGCGAGATTGCCGCCGATCTGGCATGAGCCGCGCGCGCCGAGGTCGAGCGCGAGTTCGAAGCCCGCGGCTTCGGCGGCTTCCTGCGCGGCCTGTAACGTGGTGCCGGCACGTACGGTCAGCGTGGCCGACGCCGCGTCGAGCTCTTCGACGCCGCTCAGGCGTTCCAGCGACAACGCGATATCGTCGGCGCGCGCGATCGCGCCGCCCGCGAGTCCGGTCATACCGCCTTGCGGTACCACCGGCTGATGCGCGGCGTGGCAGATCGCGAGCGCACGCGATACTTCGTCGGTCGTGCGCGGCATCAGCAGCGCCGCCGGACGCGTCGGCTCGTGGCGCGTCCAGTCGGTCAGCGCGCGTTCGCCGATCTGTTCGCCGACGCGCACCGCGTCGACGCCGAGCGCGGCGCGCAAGGCCTCGAGCGTCGTCGCGAGCGGTGCGGTTGCGGTTGCGGTTGCGGTTGCGGTCTGGGTCGTCTTGTCGTCGGTGATGCTCGGTTCTGTCATGCAGGTGGTCCTTACTGTGCGGTAGCGGCGAGTTTCTTGCGGTAGCCCATCGAATCGTTGATGCGGCCGAGGATATAGTCGCCCGCGGCGACCGGCTGATATTTGCTTTGCGCGTCGCTCGCGCCGAGCTCGCGCGGATCAACGAGCGCGCCGTAGGTCGGATCGTAGAACGTCGCGATCGAATAGCGCTCGCGCCCCGATGCATTGATCACGCGATGCAGCGTCGAGCGGAAGCGGTCGTTGGTCCAGCGCGCGAGCAGATCGCCGACGTTCACGACGAAGCTGCCTTCGACGGGCGGCGCCTCGACCCACGTATCGTTGGCGATTTCGCGCACCTGCAGGCCGCCGACCTGATCCTGCCACAGCAATGTGATGCAGCCGTAGTCGGTGTGCGGCGCGACGCCGAACTGATCTTCGCCCGACTGCGGCGGCTGCGGCGGGTAGTAGACCATTTGCGTGCGCTGCATGCGCTTCGTGTAGCGCGGCGCGAAGAAATTTTCTTCGATGCCGAGACTCACCGCGACCGCGCGCAGCAGATCGGCCCCGCACGCGCCGACCGCTTCGTAATAGTCATACAGCACCGGCCGCAACCCGGGCATGAAGTCCGGCCAATTGTTCGGCCCGCGTAGTGCCTGGCCCGCCAGCACGTCGGGATCGTCTTCCGGCAGTTCGAGGCCGATGCTGAAGAACTCCTTGTAATCGGGCCGCTTCGCCTGATACATCGTCGCGTCGCCAAGCGCATTGAAGCCGCGATGCCGATGATTGACCGCCGCGCGTCGTTTCGTGTCGACCGGAAACGCGAAGAAAGTGCGCGCGGCCTGCGCGGCGGCATCGATCTTCGCTTGCGGCACGCCGTGATTGACGATGTAGAAAAAACCGATCGTCGTACAGGCTTCATGAATTTCCTTCGCGACGCGTCGGAGCGCCTGCTGATCGCCCGCGCGCACGCCGGCGACATCGATGATCGGAATGCGGGTCACGGGCATCGCGCGGCTCCTTCGAGGATCGGTATTGCAGTGGTATATACCGCCAAAAGCAGCGCCGCAAGTTGCTTCGCACGCGTCGATATCAGGGCTTTTCTCTACTCAAGCGAGCATTTATTTTTCGCCGGAAACGCGGTATATACTGCCCAGCGAGGCCCGCATCGCGCCGCCGGCGCGGCGGGTCTGGAACGAACACTTCGACACGCCGGCGACCCAACACCAATTCGCCCCCGGAGAACCCCATGCGTATCCTTGCAGGCTGGAAATGTCGTCTGGTCATGCTGGCGCTGTGCGCGGCAAGCGTCGCCGCGCACGCCGAAGACCAGCTCGCCAAAGTGAAGAAAGCCGGCGAACTGGTGGTCGGCACCGAAATGCAGTTCGCGCCATTCGACTTTCTCGAGAACGGTCAGCAAGCCGGCTTCAACAAGGAACTGTTCGCGGAAATCGGCAAGGAAATCGGCGTGAAGGTGCGCTTCATCGATCTGCCGTGGCCGAGTGTGCTGCCCGGTCTCGAAGCGGGCAAGTTCGATATGGTCGGCGGCCCGCTGACGGTCACGAAGGCGCGCATGGAACGCTACACGTACACGCTGCCCGTCGCCGATGCGACCGACGCGCTGCTCAAGCGCGCGAACGATGCGTCGATCAAGCAATCGTCGGATATCGCGGGCAAGACGGTCGGCGCGGGCAAAGGCACCGCGCAGCTGGACCAGTTGAAGAGCTACGCGGCCACGCTGCCGAAGCAGCCTGAAATCCGCGAGTACGTCGACAACAATCAGGCTTATGCGGACCTCGCGGCGGGCCGCATCGCCGCGGCAGCGAACTCGATGACCAACATCGCGTATGTCGCGAAGCAGCGCCCCGAGATGTTCGCGGTCGTGCAGCCGCCGTTCGGCGCGAAGGTGTACTTCGCGTATGCATTGCGTAAGGACGCCGACAGCAAACCGCTCGCCGACGCGTTCAACGCAGCGCTCGTGAAGATGCAGAAGGATGGCCGCCTCGCCGCGCTGCAGAAAAAGTGGTTCGGTGTCGCGATGGAGATGCCGTCCACGATGCCCACGCCGAACTACTGAGCGTCTTCAACGTGGGCGTCCCGCATCGTGCAATCGTTTCGCCGTAGCGCGGCGCGCGTCGCCCTTCCCCTTCCATCGGCCGCGACCCATGTTCAACACGACCGTCTTCGTTCAGGGCCTGCCGCTGCTGCTGCATGCGGCGCTCGCCACCGTCGGCATTTCGCTGACGGGGCTCGTGATCGGATTCTTCGTCGGCATCGGCGTGTGCACCGCGCGGCTGTCGCAGCATCGCGCCGCGCGCCTCGCGGGCGGCGCCTACGTGTTCTTCTTTCGCGGCGTGCCGATGCTCGTGCAGTTGCTGCTCGTGTACTACCTGCTGCCGTTCGCCGGCATCAACGTGTCGCCGATCGTCGCCGCGATCAGCACGGTGTCGCTGTGCTCCGCGTCGTATATCGCCGAAATTCTGCGCGGCGGTTTTCTGAGCATTCCGCCCGGACATCTCGAAGCCGCGCGCATGCTCGGGCTTTCCCCGCTCGATACGCTGCGGCGCATTCTGGTGCCGCAAGCATTCCGTTTGACGCTGCCGTCGCTCGTCAACGAAATGGTGCTGCTGATCAAGGCTTCTTCGCTGATCTCGGTGGTCGGCGTCGCCGAGTTGACGCGCACCGCGCAGAACATCGCCGCGAGCACCTACCGGCCGCTCGAAGCGTATGTCGCGGCCGGGCTCATCTACTTCGTGATCTGCGGTTCGCTCGCGCTGGTCGCGCATGCGGCCGAACACCGTTTGCAGCACGCCTGAATCGACTCACGTTTAAGCGAACCTCGCCATGCAAACGTTCGACCCGACCGTCATCACGCACAACCTGCAGCCGATCGCCGCCGGCCTCGCGACGACGCTCGCCAGCTGGGCCGCGGGCGTCGCGATCGGTCTCGTGATCGGCTTCCTGATCGCGGTGCTGCAACTGTTCTGCGGACGCTGGCTGCGCGCCACGTTGCGTGTCTACATCGAGTTGCTGCGCGGCACGCCGTTTCTCGTGCAGCTGTTTCTGCTGTACTACGCTGGCCCGTCCATCGGCATCACGCTCGAACCGATGACGGCCGGCATCGTCGGCCTCGGTCTCTACGGCAGCGCGTATTTCGCCGAGGCGTTCCGCTCCGGCTTCCAGTCGGTGCCCAAAGGCCATCTCGAAGCGGCGGCGTGTCTCGGACTCACGCGCTGGCAGGCGATCCTGCGCATCCAGGCGCCGCAGATGCTGGTGCTGATCGTGCCCGCGCTGACCAATCTGATCATCGTGTTGAGCAAGGAAACGGCAGTGCTGTCGATCGTCACGGTGCCCGAACTGACGTTCGTGCTGACCGGCATCGGCTCGGCCACCTTCGCTTTCGTCGAAACCCTGCTGGTGCTGTGCGTGTGCTATCTCGCTCTAGTCGAGCTGACCTCGCGCGCGGGCATGTGGGCCGAAGCCCGCCTCGCACGCTTCATGGCATGATTCCGGAACACCTATGAACGCCATCGCCGACATGTCCTCCCCCGCGCAATCTTCCGCGCCGTCCGCCAGCGCAACGGCGAACGCATCGAATGTCGCGCCGCTGATCGAGGTGCGCGATCTGCGCAAACGCTTCGGCGATGTCGAGGTGCTGCGCGGCGTCGATCTCGAGATCGCGCGCTCGGAAGTGGTCTGCGTCATCGGGCCGTCGGGCTCGGGCAAGAGCACGCTGCTGCGCTGCCTCGCCGCGCTCGAAACCTACGATCACGGCGACGTGTGCATCGAAGGCGAGCTGCTCGGCTATACCGAGCGCAACGGCAAACGCGTGCGCGCCTCGCAGGGCGAGATCAACCGCGTGCGCCGCAACGTCGGCATGGTGTTCCAGCAGTTCAACCTGTGGCCGCACATGACCGCGCTCGGCAACGTGATGGAAGCACTGCTGCGCGTGCGGCGCCTGTCGCATGACGAAGCGCGCCGCCGCGCGAGCGCGATGCTGGAGACGGTCGGCCTCTCGCACAAGGGCGACGCGTATCCGGCGAAACTGTCGGGCGGTCAACAGCAACGCGTCGCGATTGCGCGCGCACTCGCGATGGAGCCGCACATCATGCTGTTCGACGAACCGACCTCGGCGCTCGATCCGGAGCTGGTCGGCGAGGTGCTGCAGGTGATGAAGCAGCTCGCGCGCGACGGCATGACGATGGCCGTGGTCACGCACGAAATGGGTTTTGCCGCGCAGGTCGCCGACAAGGTCGTGTTCATCGATCAAGGCCGCATCGCCGTGCAGGGCAAACCGCGCGACGTCTTTCACGATGCCGCGCAGCCGCGTCTGCGGCAGTTTCTGCAAAACTACTTCGACCGCAATGCGTTCTGGACGCGCGGCCTCGACGACACCCCGCCCCTATGAGCGCCACCGTTCGCAACAAGCCTCATGGCAAATCGTCCGCCAGCGCGGCCAGCGCCGCGGCCAAAATCGCGCGCGGCAGCGACGAAGCGCCGGCCGCGCGCTACGAGCAGGTCAAACAGCACATTCGCCAGATCATCGGCTCGGGCGAACGCCAGGCGGGCGACCGTCTGCCTTCGGAGCTCGACCTCGTCGCGACGCTCGGCGTCTCGCGCATGACGGTCAACCGCGCGCTGCGCGAACTCGCCGACGCGGGGCTCGTCACGCGCCTATCGGGCGTCGGTACTTTCGTCGCGCCGAACAAGCCGCAGTCCACGCTATTGATGATCGCCCATATCGGCGACGAGATCCGCTCGCGCGGCCACGCTTATCGCTGCGATATGGTGCTGTTGCAGCGCGAGACCGCGTCGGTCACGGTGTCGAACGCCTTGGGGCTGGCGCCGGGCGCTTCGGTGTTTCACGTGATCTGCGTGCATCGCGAGAACGGTCTGCCGGTGCAGCTCGAAGATCGCTATGTGAATCCGGCCGTCGCGCCGGATTTTCTGCAGCACGATTTCTCGGCGCTGAAGCCGTCCGAGTATCTGCTGACGGTCGTGCCGATGCACGATCTCGAACACGTGGTCGACGCGGCGCTGCCGACGCCTGCCGAAGCAGAGCTGCTCGAAATTCACGCCGAAGAACCGTGCCTGACGCTGACGCGCCGCACGTGGACGGGCGGCGTCGCCGTGACGTTCGCGCGTTTCGTGCATCCGGGTTCGCGCTACCGGCTCGGCTGCCGCTTTTCGCCGAATACCTCGCAGCGCCAGGGATAACGCGCGCTTCAGAAACCGTACTAGACGGTCCCCGCCAGATGAAAACGCGACGCCGGATGCCATAGCCGCACCGACGTCGCGACGTTCTCGCCGACCCACGTGCGCCGCCACAGCAGCAGACACGGCTCGCCGATATCCATCATCAGATGACGCCGCACATGGGCGTCGGGCTTTTGCGCGTAGATGCGAAACTCGGCGCGCTGCACGGGCGCGAGCCGCACCATGTAGTGATTCGGCGTTTCGACCGAGAAGTCCTGCTGCAGATATTCAGGGAACACCTTCGGATTGACGAAGCGGTCCTCGTACTGGATCGGCTCGCCCTCCTCGCTGTGCACGATGCACGAATGAAACGCGGGACCGTTCGCGAGACCGAGCGCTTCGAGCGCGTCGGCGTCGTCGCTCGGTTCGAGCGTCAGCACGCGCGCCGAATGACGATGACCGCGCGCGCCGATTTCATCGGCGATATTGCGGATCTCCAGCACCGTCGATTCATACCGCTGCGGCGCGACGAAGGTGCCCGAGCCTTGCACGCGCGTGAGCACGCGCTCGGCGGTCAGCTCGCGCAGCGCGCGCGACACCGTCATGCGCGCGACACCGAACTCCTTGACCAGTTCCGTTTCGGAAGGGATCAGCCCGCCCGGCTTCCATGCGCCTTCGCTGATGCGCTGAAGCACGTAGCGTTTGATCTGCTCGTAGGCGGGCATCGCCTTGACCGGCGTGTCGCGATCGCGTTCGCGTTCGGCGGAATGCTGTTTCTGCCCGGCCTGTGCGGCGGGCGCTATACGCGCCTGTGTCGTTGTTTTCACTCCAAACCTCATCGGTGGTTCGCCGGTGGTACATGAGGTACACCGTGGCCGGTTCTCCGACGGCCGGGCCCAATCTTACCCGGTTCGACGGTGGGGAGACGGCTGGAACGCGCTACCAGATATACGGCACGAAACGGTAACGCACACGAGCCATGTATTGGGTGTAGCCGTCGAGCTGCCCGGCGAGCAGCCGCTCCTCGCGCACCGCGCGCCAGCCCATCCCGTACCCCATCACGGGCAGCGCCACGAGCCCCCACCACGAGCCGAGCATCAGCGGCGTGCCGACGAAGAACACCAGCGCGGCCGCGTACATCGGATGACGGACGTACGCGTAGGGCCCGGTGTCGGCGACCTTGTGCCCGCGGCTCGACTGAATCTTGACCACCGGTGCGGCATAGCTGTTCGCGCGAAACACGAACCGGCACGTGAAGATGCACAGGAACACGCACAACGCGCCGAGGCCCATGAGCCACGACGGCAGCGGCGCGGACCAGCGAAACCGCATCGCGTCGAAACCCATCAGGATCAGCCAGCCGCACCACGCGGCCCCGATCGCGGCCATGAACACACGATCCCAGCGGCTCTGCTGCGCCTGCACGAACGGCGCGAGCCGCTCCGCGAGCAGCGCGGGATCATGACGCGCGAGCCACAAGCCGAGCCACAGGCTCAATACCGCCAGCTCGAACAGATACCACCATGCTGCCGGCCACGCGAGCGTGCCGGCCGCGCCGAACAGCAGCACGCCCATGAAAACCAGCCACGCCAGCGATTGCAGGATCAGACGTGCGACCATCGCGGCTCCCTCGAGCGGTCGGCTCATGCGGCCTCATCGCGCGTGCGCACGCGCTCGAACACGTCGGCGATATCGATGTCCTCCAGATTCAAGCCGAAACGCTCACGCAGACAGTCGGCGAGTTCGGCGGCGCTCGCGAGGCGCCGTTCGTTGACGATCTGCCCTCGTGCGTCGCGCTCGTCGAACTGATCGTTGAATAGCGCCAGTCGCAGTTCGGGCAACACGCGGCACGCCAGCAGGTTATGAACGAACTTCGAATCCGGTGACGTCGACGTGTACCAGTTCGAGGTTTCATAGTCGATCCACTCGACTGCGCGCAGATCGACGTGATAAACGCGGGTCCAGCTCTCGTCCGGCGCCAGCACCTCGAGATAGACGGTGTCGCGCCCCGCGTCGGCGAGACGGAACGTGCCGAGCGGAATCGGCTGCGCGAGGCCGGCGGTCAGCCGCAGCGGCGCGGTCAGCGTCACGGCGCCGAAGCCGACGTCGGCGATCCATGCGTCGCCGTCGATATCGACGCGCAGCACCATATGCGTGCGCGGCGAGATCGTGCCGGGCTCGCGGCCCCACACGACGCGCGCAAGCAGCGGCGTGACCCTGAAGCCGAGTTGCATCAGCACGTTCGCGAACAGAATGTTCTGCTCGAAGCAGTAGCCACCGCGCTTTTCGGTCACGAGCTTGCGTTCCACGGCTTCGAGCTCGAGCCTGACGGGCCGGCGCGTCAACGGGTTCAGGTTCTCGAACGGGATCGCGGCGGGATGGAGCCGGTGAATCGCCCGCAGCACGTCGAGCGTGGCGGCGCGCGGGCCCTGATAGCCGATCCGGGCGAAGTAGTTTTCCAGATTGATGGTGTGGGACATCGGCGGAATTCCGGTTGGATTGCGGGTTCGACGCGGTCATAGCGGCTTTCGGCGCTGACTCGACCGCGCGCGGGACGAAGCGAAAACGCGCCTACAACCCCTTCAACGCCGACGTCGCGATCGACGGCACCGTGATGTCGTGGCTCGATGCGAACTGCACGGCCGAGCCCAGCGTCGACATCAGCGACTGCAACTGCCCCGGCGCCGATTGCGCGATATACGAAGCGCTTTGCGCGGTCTGCGGATTGAGGCCCGATTGCAGCAGCGACGACGGACTCATCTGACCGAGGCTGCCGAGCCCCGACTGCAAGCTCGAATACTGGCTCACACCCTTGCCGAGCGACGACAGACCCTGCGTGAACGCTTCCTTGTTGACCGGCGTCGCGGACGCGCCGCCACTTGCATGATTCGCGAACGCATCGGTCAGCTTCTGCGACAGCGACTGCTGGGTGCTGCCGACCTGCGTCAACTGACTGACCGACGGCGTGCCGCCGCTGAGCAGCCCCGCCGCCTGCTGCGCCTGGCCGGCGGCACTCGTCATGCCCATCGCCGACGCGAGGCTCGACTGTCCGCTCAGCACCTGCTGGTTCGCGCCCACGTAACTCTGCAGCAACTGCGACACGCCGCCCGACGACGCCCCGGCACCCGCCGCGCTATCGCCGCCCCCGCCGATGCCGAACTGCTTCAGATTCAACTGCGCGTGCGCTGCGCCGCCCAGCAACAGACCACCACTCACCAGCAACGAAACCAGCAGAATGCGCTTGCCCATCTCTACCTCCTTACTTTGACTTTCGGGGTGACTCGTGCGCTTCGACACCTCGCCGTTTCGCACGTTCGGCCTGACTACATCAATACGTTTTCATTACGCGCTAATGAATATCTGTTTACGTCCTCATAAAGTTTAGACGCAGTCCGTAAATCCGGGAATTACATGCCAGTAATATTGTTGCGAATCGTTCTCATTTGTGTTGACTGCCGCAATACGCCTGCGTACGATCACGCCATCAGCCGCTTTGGCAGCCTGGGACAACACGCGATGTCGCGCCAGGCAGTCGCAGATTGATCACATCGATCGAAACAACACTCATAAGGATTTCGATGAAGTTCGCCCAACTCAATGGATCGCGTGCGGTTTGCGACGCTTGCGCAGGTCCCGGCGCAACTCATCGTACGCGTTTGCCTTCGATGCGGCGCGTCGCACTGTGCACGGCCTTCGCGTGTGCCTCGTTGACCGGCCACGCGGCGCTGGCCGAAGCCAATCCCGATGCGAACCCGGAAGCGCCCGAGGCCGACCTGAACATTCAGGCGACGCAAACCGACCAGTGGACGGGCCTCTGGAACCGCCAGCAATTGCTCGGCGACATGGGCGGCCTGCGTCCGTGGCTCGGCAAGTACGGCATGACCTTCACGCTGACCGAAACCAGCGAAGTGCTGGCCAATCTGCGCGGCGGTCTCGCGCGCGGCGTCGACTACGACGGCCTGACCACCGCGACCTTGCAGATGGATACGCAAAAGGCGTTCGGCCTGCCGGGCGGCCTCTTCAACGTCAGCGCACTGCAAATTCACGGCGCGAACCTGAGCGCGAACAAGCTCGGCACGTTGAATACCGCGAGCGGCATCGAGGCCGACGACGCGACGCGTCTGTGGGAGCTCTGGTATCAGCAGTCGTTCCTGAACAAACGCGTGGACGTGAAGATCGGTCAGCAGAGTCTCGACCAGGAATTCATCACGAGCACGTATGCGGCCCTGTTCCTCAACACGATGTTCGGCTGGCCCGCGCTGCCCTCGTACGACATGCCGTCGGGCGGTCCCGCCTATCCGCTCGCGGGTCTCGGCGTGCGCGTGCGCGGCCAGATCACCCCTTCGTTGACCGCGCTTGCCGGCGTGTATTCGGGCGACCCGCTCGGCAACGACCCGGACAACATGAGCGGCACGAACTTCAACCTGCATAACGGCGCGTTGTGGATCGGCGAGTTGCAGTACTCGATCAACCAGCCGGCCGAAGGCGAAATGGTCGGCTCGGGCGGCGGCGGTCTGCCGGGCACCTACAAGCTCGGCGTCTGGTACAACACCAACAAGTTCGCCGATCAGCGCTACGACAACATGGGGCTGTCGCTCGCGAATCCGGCGTCGACCGGCATTCCGGTGAATCACAGCGGCAACTACAGCTTCTATGCGGTCGCCGATCAGATGGTGTGGCGCCCCGACTCCGACGAACCACGCAGTCTCGGCGTGTTCGCGCGCGTGATGGGCGCGCCGGGCGACCGCAACCTCGTGCAAGTCGCGGCCAACCTCGGCGTCGTGCTGAAGGCGCCGTTCAAGGGCCGTGACAACGACAGCGCCGGTCTCGCGCTGACCTACATCAAGGTCGGCAGTCACGTGAACGGACTCGACAAGGACTTCCTGGCATTCAACGGCAGCCCCTACGGCGTGCGCACCAGCGAAACCACGCTCGAGGCGACCTACCAGTACCAGGTCAATCCGTGGTGGCAGTTGCAGGCCGACGCGCAATACACGTTCAACGCCGGTGCGGGCCAGAACCCGAACGACCCGACGCAGCCGCTGCGCAACACCTTCGTCGTCGGCATGCGGACCAATATCAACTTCTGACGCCGCCCGCCGCGCGCTTTCATCCTCGCAAGCACATGCCACCCCACGCAACCGGACCAGCGCTTCCCATGCTTTCTATCGTCGCCGCCACTCCCGCTTTGCGCACCCGCACGGAGGCCCAATCGTGAATCAACTCACGCGCAAGCTTGCGGCGCGCGCCGCGCGAGCCCTGCTCGCCGCGATGGCCGGCGCCGCCGCTCTCACGATGGCCGCCAGCGCGCAGGCCGAGCCGCAAGGCTTCCTTGAAACGATCAAGCATCACACGACGCTGATCAACACCCGTGCCGGATAACGGCGACCAGAATCCGTACGCGCTCGTGGTCGCGCCGGTCAGCGCGGGCACCGTGAAGAAAGGCGACGTGCTGGTCGGCAACTTCAACAACTCGACGAACCTGCAGGGCACCGGCAGCACGATCATCAACTATCACCCGGACACCAGACAGATGACGGTGTTCGCGACCGTGCCGCGCGATCTGAAGGAATGCCCGGGCGGCATCGGCCTGTCGACCGCGATGACGATGCTGAAGTCGGGCTGGGTGATCGTCGGCAGCACGCCGAGCAACGACGGCACGACCGGCACCAAGGGCGCTGGCTGCCTGATCGTGATCGACCCGCAAGGCAAGATCGCGTCGACGATCTCGACGCCGAACATCAACGATCCGTGGGGCAACATGGCGGTCGTCGACACCGGCACGAGCGCAACGCTGTTCGTCAGCAACGCGGGCTTCGGCGTCGGCGACGCGCAAGGCAATCCGCCCGTGTTCAAGCAAGCCACCGTGCTGCGCCTCGACCTCGACGTGCCGGCAGGCAAGCCGCCCGTCGTGAAGCAGGAAACCGTGATCGGCAGCGGCTTCGGCGCGCAGGCCGACAAGGGCGTGTTCCTCGTCGGGCCGACCGGCCTAGCGCTGTCGGCCGATCAGAAACTGCTGTACGTGTCCGACGCGATCGGCAACCGCATCACCGAGATCGACGATCCGCTCACGCGCGACAGCAGCGCGGGTGTCGGCCGCCAGTTGACCGCCGACGGCCTGCTGCATCGTCCGCTCGCGATGGTCACCGCGCCCAATGGCCACCTGCTGGTGACCAACGCGTTGAACGGCCAGGTCGTCGAGATCGATCCGGCGACCGGCAAGCAGCTGTACGCACGCTGGATCGATACCGACAAGGCGCAATCGCCCCCCGGCAACGGCGACCTGTTCGGTATCGCGATGACGCCGGAAGGCGACGGCTTCTACTACGTCGAAGACGACGTGAACACACTGGTGCTCGCGAAGTAGGCGGCACCCAGGTTTCAGGAAGGTGAACTGACCATGACAAACGATCACCCCCCACGGCCGTCACGACGCGGCTTCCTGAAGGCGGGGGGCGCGGCGGTCGCCGCCGGCGCGAGTCTCGGCGCGGGCCTCGCGACCTCGCCGCCCGCGCTCGCGAAGGCGCCCGCGCATAGTGCCCAGAACGCCGATCCGCAGTTCGCGGCCGAGCCGTTCTACGGTCCGCATCAAGGCGGCATCGTCACGCCGCAGCAGAGCCACACCTACGTCGCCGCGCTCGAGCTGACCACCGACAAGCGCGACGAAGTGATCGCCCTGCTGCGCACGTGGACCGAAGCAGCCGCGCGCCTGACGCAAGGCGGCACGGCCTTCGCGCTGCCCGCCGGCGACGACGGCGGCGACCGGGCCGCCCCCGATTCCGGCGACGTGCTGGGCCTCGGCCCGAACGGTCTGACCATCACGTTCGGCTTCGGCCCCGGCCTCTTCACGAAGGACGGCAAGGACCGCTACGGGCTCGCGTCGCGCCGCCCCGCCGCGCTCGTCGATTTGCCGCGCTTCAACGGCGATCAACTGATCAAGGAGAAGACCGGCGGCGACCTGTTCATCCAGGCGTGCGCGAACGACGCGCAGGTTGCGTTTCACGCGGTACGCCAACTGACGCGCCGTGCCTACGGCGTCGCGGCGATGCGCTGGGGCCAGGCCGGTTTCCTGTCCGGTCCGCGCGCTCAGACGCCGCGCAACCTGATGGGCTTCAAGGACGGCACCAACAATCCGGCGACCGCGCAGCCTGAGCTGATGAACCAGTTCGTGTGGGCTCGCGCCACCGAAGACGCGCCGTGGATGGAAGGCGGCACCTACACGGTCGTGCGCCGCATCCGCATCACGCTCGAACACTGGGACAACACCGAGCTCGGTTTCCAGGAACAGGTGTTCGGCCGCCACAAGTACAGCGGCGCGCCGATCGGCAGCAAGCATGAATTCGACGCGGTGGATCTGAAGGCCGAGGACAAGGACGGTAACCCGCTGATCCCCGAGAACTCGCACGTGCGTCTGTCGAATCCGGCGAGCAACAACGGCGCGCAGATTCTGCGCCGCTCGTATTCGTACAACGAAGGCACGAACTTCTATATCGAGCGCTGGCCGCCGTGGCGCCAGGAAACCGAGTACGACGCGGGGCTGATTTTCATCGCGCACCAGAGCGACCCGCGCACCGGCTTCATCCCGATCAACGACCGGCTCGCGAAGTTCGACATGATGAACCAGTTCACGACCCACGTCGGCAGCGCGATTTTCGTCGTGCCGCCGGGCGCGAAGCCGGGTTCGTATGTCGGCGCGGGGCTGTTCGAGACGTGATGCAGCAAATGAAGCACGCCGGGCGTGCAGCGCCTGGCTCACTCAACACAATCAAAACGGACTTCTGCAACATGGCTCATTCCTGGTTTGCCACCCGTCTGCGCGCGCTCGGCAGCATGGCCGCGCTGTCGCTCACCGCGCTCGCGACGATGCCGTCGGCGGCTCACTCGGCGTCGATCACGCTGTACAACGCGCAGCACGAGCAGGTCGTCAATCTGCTCGCAAAGGACTTCGAAAAGCAGTCGGGCATCTCGGTGAAAGTGCGCAACGGCGAAGGCCCGGCGCTCGCCGCGCAGATCGTCGCGGAAGGCGCGGCCTCGCCCGCCGACGTGTACTTCACGGAGAACTCGCCGGAGCTGATGCTGCTCGAGGAAAAGGGGCTGCTCGCGAAGGTCGACGAAGCGACGCTCCGCGCGGTGCCGGCACGTTTCAATTCGCCGAGCGGTGTATGGGTCGCCGTGACCGCGCGCGAGAGCGTGCTCGCATACAACACGACGAAGCTGCAGCCGTCCCAACTGCCGCAATCGGTGTTCGACCTCGCGAAGCCTGAATGGAAAGGCAAGGTCGGCATCGCGCCGAGCGACGCCGACTTCCTGCCTCTCGTGAGCGCGGTGCTGGCCCTGAAGGGTGAAGAGCAGACGCTCGCGTGGCTGAAGGGTCTCAAAGCCAACTCGCAGATCTTCGACGATGACGAAGGCGTGGTCGCCGCGGTCAATCGCGGCGGGGTCGCGACCGGTCTGATCAACAACTACTACTGGTCGCGTCTGCATGCGGAAATCGGCGATGCGAAAACCCGCAGCGCGATCTATCACTTCGGCCACGGCGACGCCGGTGCGCTCGTCAACGTATCGGGCGCGGGCGTGCTGAAGTCCGCGCACAACGCGGACGGCGCGCAGAAGTTTCTCGCCTATCTGGTCAGCGAACGCGCACAGCAGCTGATGGCCAACAGCCACGTGATGTTCGAATATCCGCTGCACGCGGGTGTCGCGCCGGACCCGATCCTCAAGCCGTTTGCCGAACTGACTCCGCCCACGCTGACGATCCAGCAGCTCGGCGACGATAGCCAGGCCGGCAAGCTGCTACGTCAGGCAGGCCTGCTGTAAATGAGCGAAGCACTGTCAGCCGGTCCGCCGGCTGTCCCCCCAGCCCCGGCGCGCGGGCGGACGCGCGCGCCGCGCGGCCTTTTTGCGGCGGCAGCACTCAGCGCTTTGCTGGTGCTGCTGCCGATTGCGTTTACGTTCTGGCGCGCGGCGAGCTTCGGCATCGGCGACGCGCTCGATCTGATCTGGCGGCCGCTCGTCGGCGAGCTGCTCGTCAATACGGCGTTGATCACCGTCACGACTACCCTCGTTTGCGCGGTGATCGGCACCGCGGCCGCGTGGTTCGTCGAGCGCACGCACCTTCCCGGACGGCGCGCGTGGGCCGTGCTGTGCGCCGCGCCGCTCGCGATGCCGGCCTTCATTTCGAGCTATGCGTGGGTGTCGTTGAGCGAGGACTTGCAGGACTTCAACGGCGCGCTGCTCGTCTTGACCTGCGCGTATTTTCCGCTCGTCTATCTGCCGGTCGCCGCCGCGCTGCGCGGCATGGACCCGGCACTCGAAGAAAGCGCGCGCGCGCTCGGCTGCAACCGCTGGACGAGTTTCGCGCGCGTCGTGCTGCCGCAACTGCGGCCGGCGCTGCTGGGCGGCATGCTGCTCGTCGCGCTCGGCGTGCTATCGGAATTCGGCGCGTTCACGCTGCTGCGCTTTCATACGTTCACCACGCAGATCTACGCGGAATATCGCACCAGCTTCGACGGCGGCGGTGCATCGCTGCTCGCGTGTCTGCTGATCGTGATCTGCCTCGTCGTGCTTGCGTTCGAGTTTCGCGTGCGCGGTGCAGCGCGCTATGAGCGCGTCGATCGCGGCACGCGCCGCGCGGTGTTGCGCTACGAGCTCGGCGGGTGGCGCTGGCTCGTCGTCGTGGGCTTTGCGCTGCTGACGCTTGCGACGCTCGGCGTACCGCTCGGCATGATCGGCTTCTGGCTCACGCAGCCGGGCGCGGCCGCCGTGACACCCGCCGAAGTATCGCCCGAACTGCTGTGGAACGCGACGTGTTCGTCGCTGGGTTTCGGCCTGGCGGCCGCCGCGCTGACCACGTTGCTCGTGGTGCCGCTCGCGTTTCTGCTGGTGCGTTATCCGACGCGTTTCGCGACGCTGTTCGAGCGCACCGTGTTTCTCGCGCAGGGCGTGCCGGGGCTCGTGATTGCGCTCGCGATCGTCTCGCTCGCCGTGCATGCGCTGCAGCCGCTCTATCAAAGCGCGACGCTGCTGATCGTCGCCTACGCGATCCTGTTCATGCCGGTCGCGCTCGTCAGCGTGCGCGCGGCATTCATGCAGGCGCAGCCGCGCCTCGAGGAAACCGCGCGCGCGCTCGGCCTTGACTGGACGCAGACGCTCGTGCGCGTCGTGCTGCCGCTCGCGGGCCCCGGGCTCGGCGCTGCCGCGGCGATGGTGTTCATCTCGGTCGTCACCGAACTGAACGCGACGCTGCTGCTGTCGCCGCTCGACACGCAAACGCTGGCGACCCAGGTGTGGGCCGACACGTCGACGATGGCGTTCGCCGCCGCCGCGCCGTATGCGGCGCTGCTGACCGGCATCTCGCTGTGCGCGTCGGGGCTGCTGTTCGCGCTGCTCGGCCGCTCGGCGCTGCTCGGCGAGCGCGGCTGACACGCGCCGGCTTTTTCATCGCTGCTTTTGTTCGACTACTTCGGATTTTCATGAGCGAACTTCGTATCCGCGGACTGCAGAAATCGTTCGACGGTCACCCGGTGCTGCACGGCCTCGATCTCTCGGTCGAGCGCGGCACGCTGCTCGCGCTGCTTGGGCCCTCGGGCAGCGGCAAGACCACGCTGCTGCGCCTGTTGTGCGGCTTCGAGCGCGCGGACGGCGGCAGCGTCGAGATCGATGGCCGGCGCGTCGTCGGCGACAACCTGCACGTACCGTCGGAGCAACGCCGCATCGGCTACGTGCCGCAGGAAGGCGCGCTGTTTCCGCATCTGTCGGTCGCGGACAACATCGTGTTCGGTCTGCCACGCACGCAGCGCCGCGCGCGCCATCGCGTCGCTGAGTTGCTGGAGCTGGTCGGCCTGCCCGCGCATTTTGGCGAGCGCGCGCCGCAGCAACTGTCGGGCGGTCAACAGCAACGTGTCGCGCTCGCCCGTGCGCTCGCACCCACGCCGACGCTGATCATGCTCGACGAGCCGTTCTCCTCGCTCGACGCCGCGCTGCGCGTCGAAACGCGCCTGGCGGTCGCAAGTGCGCTGGCCGCGGCCGGCGCGACTGCCGTGCTGGTCACGCACGATCAGTCCGAGGCGTTGTCGCTCGGGCATGAGGTCGCGGTGCTATGGAATGGGAGGCTGATCCAGACCGCGACGCCCGAAGTGCTATACCGCCGGCCGGTGACGCGCGAGCTTGCGTCGTTCGTTGGCGAGGCGGTCTTGTTGCCGGGCATCGCGCAACAGGATCGCGCGAGTTGCGAGCTCGGCGAACTCCCACTGGTCGCGCCCGTCGGCCACGGTGCGGTCGACGTGATGGTGCGTCCCGAGCAGATTCGCCTGCTGCGCGCCGATGAAACCGCGCGCACAGGCGCCGCGCACGACGCGCTCGTCACTGACGTGATCTTCCAGGGGCAGGACGCAAGCGTCGCGCTGCAATTGCAGTCCGCGACGCGGGCGATGGTGCGCGCGCGCGTGCCCGGTTATCTGTGCCCGCGTCCGGGTGAGCGCGTGCGGCTCGCGGTCGAGGGTGAAGTGACCGCCTATTCGCGCACCTGAACGGCTAAGGCTGGCACGCTCGGCTACCGCAGCGACAGATCCTGCACCATCTGCTGCGCCAGATAATCGCAGGTCGGCCGATCCGATTTCGCGCTGCGCGCGACCACGATTTCGAGCGGCGCGATTCTCGGCAGCCCTTGCGCGTCGCCGAGTATCGCGAGCCGCGGCGGCACGCTGCACCGCGTCAGCGCAATCACCGACAAACCGGCATCCACGGTCGCGACGAGCCCCATCAGGCTCGCGCTGCTGAACGCCGCGCGATAACGGATGCGCGCGCCATCCAGCGCAGCCAGCGTGTGCTGGCGCGCGACGCAGCCCGGCTCGTACAACCCCACCGGCAACGGCGAGGCCTTCAGCACCGGCGTGTCGACCGACGCCCCCACCCACACCATCGGTTCGCTGCGCACGAATTCGCCGCGCATCCTGCGGTCGCGCGTGACGAATGCGAGGTCGATCTTGTTGTCCGCGAGCATCGGCGCGAGTGCCGTGCTCTGCGCGCAGACGATCTCGATCTCGACGCGCGGATACAGCGTCGCGAAACGCCGCAACACCGGCGATAGCAGCGACGACACATAGTCGTCCGGCGCGCCGAGCACCACCCGCCCGGTCACCTCGGGCCGCACGATCGCCGACCACGCCTCCTCCTGCAACGCAAGCGCGCGCCGCGCGTATTCGAGCAGCGTACTGCCGGGCCGCGTCAGCGACAGGTTGCGCGTGTTGCGTGCGAACAGCGTCGTGCCGAGCATCGTTTCGAGCCGCTTGATCTGCATGCTGACCGCCGCCTGCGAGCGATGCACGCTCGCCGCCGCCTTCGTGAAGCTGCCCGCCTCCACGACCGCGACGAAGCTGCGCAACAGATCGACGTCGAATTCAGGGTTCACGATTTATCAACCGGGCTTATGGAATTGCTCAATTTAATTCGTTTGTGAACAGGCCACAAGCGGCGCAATACTCGCAGGCATCATGTTTCGGAGTCGTTGCGCATGTCCCTCACCTCACGTCAACAAGGCGCGATCACGCTGGCGAGCGGCGGCCTGCTGATGGGCACGATCGGCGTTTTCGTCGAGGAGGCGCGGCTCGATGCGCTGACGCTCGTGTTCTTCCGCTGCCTGTTCGGCTTTCTCTCGCTCGCCGCCTATTGCGCGTGGAAGGGCTTTTTCACGCGCGCACAGTTCACGCGCCGCACGGTCGCGCTCGCGCTGATTTCCGGCGTGCTGATGGTCACGCAATGGGTCGGCTTTTTCGATGCGATTCATCGCACCAGCATCGCGGTCGCGACCGTCGTATTTCATGTGCAGCCGTTCTGGGTCGTGCTGATCGGCGCGGCGCTCTTTAACGAGCGGCTCGGCGCGGACCGGCTCGGCTGGATCGCGACGGCGTTCGTCGGGCTCGTGCTCGCGTCGGGCGTGATCGCGGCCGGAAACCTGCAAGGCCACAGCAGCTATCTGATCGGCTTGAGCGAAGCGCTGCTCGGCTCGCTGCTGTATGCGAGCGTCACGCTGATCGCGAAGAGCCTCGGCGAAATGCGCCCGCATCTGCTGACGCTCACGCAATGCGCGGTCGGCGTGATCTGCCTGCCTCTGATCGCGCCGCTCATCGCGCCTTTGACGCTCACGCATATCGGTCCGATCCAGTGGTTCTGGCTGATCGGCATGGGCGTGCTGCACACGGGATTGTCGTATGTGCTGATTTACGGCGCGCTGCCCAAGCTCAGCACGCCAGTGATCGCGGTGCTGTTGTTCGTTTATCCGCTGACCGCGATCGTCGTGGATGCGCTCGTGTATGGCCGTGCGCTATCGCTGTCTCAACTGGCGGGCATGGCGCTGATCGTCGCCGCGAGTCTCGGCGTCAATCTCGGCTGGCCGTTGCTGACGCTGCTGCATCCGGGTGGGCGGGCACGCAGTCACGCGAAGTAAAGCGCGCCGCCCGCCCGGTTCTTACTGCGGCAGCGTCTCGCCCTTCGTCTCCGGCGCGAACGGAATCACGAACAGGCCGAGCACGAACACGAGCGCGGTCAACGCGATCGGCACGCCGAGCGTCTGCATATGCAGCACCGCCGCGCCGAGCAGAAAGTTGACGCCGGCGCCGACGAAGCGTCCAAACGACGTGCAGAACGCAAACGCCGTCGCGCGTACGCGGGTTTCGAACTGCTCGGGCAGCCACAGGCTGAACAACGCGAAGTTGCCGCCGAAAAAGCCCAGCACGAACAGCCACGCGATGAACGGCGCGAGCCCGTTCGGCAGATAGAACGCCCAACCGAAGCTCGCCGCGATCGACACCGCCATCCCCGCGAAGTACACCGCGAGCGTCATCTTGCGGCCGATGCGCTCGGCCAGTGGCGGCAGCGCGAGACAACCGAGGATCGTGCCGATCGACAGCAAGCCGGTCGCGAGCGACGCGGTGCGAATCGAATCGCCCTTGGACATGCCGGCGCGCGCCGCCAGTTGGATCACCGCGGACGGCTCGTAGACGGCGCCCGCCCACAGCCCGATGATCGCGATCGTCAGCAGAATGCACGCGACCCATGTGCGACGCCGGTAAGCCGGCCCCATGATCTCGCGCAACGGCTTCACGCGCACCGTCTTTGCGTCGGCTTTCTGCCACTTCTCCGGCTCCTTCACGCGCAGCAGAATCAGAATCGCGACGACGACCGGTACCGCGCCGGTCAGGAACATCGCGCGCCAGCCGAAATGCACGCCGACCGTGTAATTGAGCGCAGCCGCGAGGAAGAAGCCCGCGTAGTAGCCGGTCTGCAGATAACCGGCGCCCATTTTGCGACGATCCTCCGGCCAGGCCTCGGCAACGTAGGTGCCCGCGAGCGCCCATTCCCCGCCGATCCCGACGCCCGCGATGAAGCGAAAAATACCGAGCTGCCACACATTGGTCGAGGTCGCGGCGAGCCCGGTGAAAATCGCGAACGTGAAGATGGTGGCGGCGAGCACCTTGGTGCGGCCGAAGCGATCGGCGAGCGGTCCCCAGATGAACGACAGTCCCCAACCGACCAGAAACAGCGCGAACAGGATCGATCCCGCGAGGCCGACATTCGACGGCGTCGCCGCGAAGCCCGAACGCGGCAACAGCTCGGTCAGCGCGGGCGTGAGCACCAGCGCGTAAATGAACGAGTCCATGCCGTCGAGCGTCCAGCCGGCCCACGCTCCCCAGAACCCTGCGATCTGCGAACGATTGAGCGGTGTGCGCTGACGCGCGACCGCTCGTCGGTCGGTTACTGTATTCATCATGCTCCTCCGGCCTACGATAGTTGAACGTAACGAAGAAAGGGACGGGCGCGCTTGGGGATGGCTCGACGACGTTGATTGATCGGCGATGTCCTCGTACAACTCATTCAGAGGACGGCGCGAGCACCTGCCTGGAATGTGGTTCAAGACTTCCGGGTTTGCCCGCGCCGAAATGCGCGTCTTTTCATATATAATATTTGATACCATGACCGACGCAACTGAAGGTTTTCCCCTGGACGCCGCCATGTCCGGTTCGTTTCTTCCGGCCGCCGCGCCGCGCGAAAGCACCTCGCACATGATTGCTGAGGCGCTGCGCGCGGCGATCGTCGACGGCACGCTCGCGCCTGGCGCCCCGCTGCGCCAGGACGCGATTGCCCGGCATTTCTCGGTCAGTGCGATTCCCGTGCGTGAGGCGCTGCGCCAGCTCGAAAGCGAGGGCTGGGCACGCGCGGCGGTCCATAAAGGCGCGAGCGTCGCGCCGCTGTCCGCCAACGAAGCGCGCGAGATCTACGAGATCCGCTCGGCGCTCGAAAGTCTTGCGCTCGGCCTTGCGATTCCGCATCACACCGCCGCGACGCTGCGCGAAGCCAGGGACTTGTGCCGCGCCGCCGAGCGCGAAGAGGATCCGTCGCTATACGTCACGCGCAATGCCGCGTTTCATATGTGTCTCTACGCGCCCGCCGGCCGGCCGCAGCTCGAGGACATGATCGGCTTGCTGCACCGGCGCGGCGAACGCTATCTGCGCCTGAAGTTCGGCTTGCCGTCATACAAGGGCGAGTCCGACAGTGAGCACGCCGCGCTGCTCGATGCCGTCGAGCGCCGCGATATCGCGACCGCGCAGTCGCTGGTGGTCGCGCATCTGCTCGGCACCGGCGAGCTTCTGCATCGTTTCCTGACCGAGCGCGCGCGCGAAGAAGCGCTTGCGCATCAACCGAAGCCGCGCGGCCGACGCCCGCGCGTCACCACCGGGAGCTGATCGAACCGATGACCGAGCCGATGAACCACCCCGCCGAAGCCGCCGCATCGCGGTCCACTACCCGCTCGTGGACGACCCGGCGCGACGAAAAGAATCGCCGCCTCGCGGCCATCGCGCCGTGGCTCGAAGACGGCGTGCTGCCCACGCACCGCATCGTCGATGCGCTCGAAACGCTGATCCAGCCCGGCGAGCGCGTCGCGCTCGAAGGCGACAACCAGAAGCAGGCCGACTTCCTGTCGCGCTCGCTCGCCACGGTCGATCCTCACAAGCTGCACGACGTGCATCTGCTGATTTCGAGCATCAGTCGTCCTGAGCACTTGACGCTGTTCGAGCGCGGCATCGCGCACAAGGTCGATTTCTCGTTCGCGGGGCCGCAGAGTCTGCGCGTCGCGCAACTGCTCGAAGACGGCCAGCTCGAAATCGGCGCGATCTATACGTATGTCGAGCTGTATGCGCGCATGTTCGTCGACCTGACGCCGCACGTTGCACTGCTGTGCGCGGACAAGGCCGACCGTCACGGCAATCTGTACACCGGCCCGAATACCGAGGACACGCCGACGATCGCCGAGGCCGCCGCGTTCCGTCACGGCATCGTGATCGTGCAGGTCAACGAGATCGTCGACGAATTGCCGCGCGTCGACATTCCGGGCTCGTGGGTCGACGTGGTCGTGCAGGCGGACCGGCCGTTCGCGGTCGAGCCGCTGTTCACGCGCGATCCGCGTCATATCGGCGACTTGCAGGTGCTGACCGCGATGATGGTGATACGCGGCATCTACCAGCCGTATGGCGTCACGTCGCTGAATCACGGCATAGGCTTCGATACCGCGGCGATCGAACTGCTGCTGCCCACCTACGGCGAATCGCTCGGTCTGAAGGGCAGGATCTGCCGCAACTGGACACTCAATCCGCACCCGACGATGATCCCCGCGATCGAGTCGGGCTGGGTCGACAGCATCCATTGCTTCGGCAGCGAGGTCGGCATGGAGGCGTATATCGAGGCGCGCCCCGATGTGTTCTTCACCGGCAACGACGGCAGCCTGCGCTCGAACCGCGTGCTGTGTCAGTTGGCCGGGCAATACGGCGTCGACCTGTTCATCGGCTCGACGCTGCAGATCGATGCGGACGCGAATTCGTCGACGGTCACGCGCGGACGGCTCGCCGGTTTCGGCGGCGCGCCGAACATGGGCCACGATCCGCGCGGCCGGCGTCATTCGAGCGAGGCGTGGCTGAAGCTGTTGAAGGGCGACGGCGCGGTGTCGCGTGGCCAGAAGCTCGTGGTGCAACTCGCGGAAACGTACAAGAAAGGCGGCGAGCCGACCTTCGTCGATGAACTCGACGCGGTCGCGGTCGGCGCGAAAAACGGCATGCCGATCGCGCCGGTGATGATCTACGGCGACGACGTGAGCCATGTGGTCACCGAGGAAGGCATCGCGCATCTGCACAAGGCCGAAGGCATCGACGAGCGGCGCGCGGCGGTCGCGGCGGTGGCCGGTGTCACGCCGATCGGTCTGCGCGCGAAGCCCGAGAAAACCGCGGAATTGCGCCGGCGCGGCATCGTCGCGTATCCGGAAGATCTCGGCATCCGGCGCGGCGACGCGAAGCGTTCGCTGCTCGCGGCGCGCAGCATCGACGATCTGGTCACGTGGTCGGGCGGACTGTACGCGCCGCCCGCGCGCTTCCGGAGCTGGTGACGATGGCGTCCGCTGCTGTTCTTCCTGAACGGTTGGACGCGCCGCATGCTTCGGTCCTACACGATGCATGTAGCAGGTCGCCGGTCGCGCCGTTTTCAGACGCGCAACTCGCGCGCGACGCGATCACCGCGCTGATCGACGAGGCGGAGCTCACGCCGAAGCCCGCGCTCGTCGACCGGCGCGGCAGCGGCGCGCATCGCGACCTCGATCTCGCGATCATGCGGCGCTCCGCGCACGCGCTCGAACCGACCTTCGCGGCGCTGGCGCGCACGGCGCGCCGCCGCGGCGAACCCTCGGCGCTGCTGCGCGCCGAGCTCGCGCAGATCGGCCGCGCGGGCGAACAGGAGATGATGCAGGCGACGGGAGGGAGCAATGCGCATCGCGGCGCGATCTGGATCATCGGCTTGCTGGTTGCGGGCGTGGCGCTCGAAACGGCTTCGAGTTCCTCCGTGCGTGCGCACAGACCTGGCGATCCCAACCGTGTCGATACCTCGCGCATCTGCACGCTGGCCGCGCAGATCGCCTGCTTCCCGGACCGCTTCGCCGCTTCGTCCGATAGCCACGGCGAACGCGCGCGTCGACGCTATCAGGTCGGCGGCGCGCGGCGCGAAGCGCAGGACGGCTTTCCGCACGCGCTCGACGTCGGTCTGCCGGCATTGCACGCGGCCCGCGCGCGCGGCCTCGACGAAAACGCCGCGCGCATCGATGCGCTGCTCGCGATCATGAGTACGCTCGACGATACCTGCCTGCTGCATCGCGCGGGACTCGCCGGCTTGCATGCGGGGCAGCGCGGAGCGCGGCGCGTGCTCGACGCGGGCGGCAGTTCGACAGCCGCGGGCCGCGTCGCGCTCGACGCGCTCGAACGCGAACTGCTGTCGCTGAACGCATCGCCGGGCGGCGCGGCCGATCTGCTCGCCGCCACCCTCTTTCTCGACATGCTGGCGCATCGCGACGCCAGCCGGAGCTGAGCCTCATGGAACATCTGACCTTCGACTATCCGGCGCAACGCGCCGTCACGACCCGCGCGCACGTCGGCGTGGTCGGCTCGGGCGATCTGGAAGTGCTGCTGTCGCCTGCCGCCGCCGATCCAGGGGGTTCGGCGCTCGCCGCGCACGTGGTGGTGCGCACCAGCGTCGACGGCTATAGCCACATCTGGAAGAGCGTGCTCGACCGCTTCTTCACGCGCTACGACGGCGCCGCGCACATCGAGATCAACGACTTCGGCGCGACGCCGGGCGTGGTCGCGTTGCGGCTCGCCGAAGCGGTCGAAGCGGCCGAGGAAGGAGACAGCGTATGAGCACGAGCGCCAGCGTACATAGCGCGCCGCTGCTGCGCGAAAGCTTCATCGAACTGCCCGCGCGCGAGCGCGCCCGCTCGGTGCTCGACGCGGGCAGCTTCCGCGAACTGCTCGGACCGTTCGATCGCATCGGGTCGCCGTGGCTGCCCTTGCAGGGCATCGTCTGCCAGGCCGACGACGGTTGCGTAATCGCGCGCGGCACGATCGACGGCGAACCGGCCGTAGTCGCCGCGATCGAATCGGCGTTCCAGGGCGGCAGCATCGGCGAAGTGTCGGGCAGCAAGATCGCCGCGGCGCTCGAGATGGCGCTACGCGACTGCGAGCGTGGCAAGCTCGTGCGCCCCGTCGTGCTGTTCGAGACCGGCGGCGTGCGGTTGCAGGAAGCGAACCTTGGGCTTGCGGTCATCGCCGAGATTCAGGCGGCGATCGTCGCGCTGCGCCGGCGCGTGCCGGTGGTCGGCGTGATCGCGGGCATGGTCGGCTGCTTTGGCGGCATGTCGCTCGCGGCCGCGCTGTGCTCGTATCTGATCGTGACGAAGCAGGGACGGCTCGGCATGAACGGACCTGAAGTGATCGAGCAGGAAGCCGGTATCGAAGAACTCGATGCGAGCGATCGCCGCCGCGTATGGCAACTGATCGGCGGCGAGCAGCGCGTCGCGAGCGCGCTCGCCGACACGCTCGTCGACGACGATGCCGAGGCCGTGCGCGCCGCCGTACGCGCCGCGTTCGCGCAAGGCGTGCCGGCCACGCATCGCAGCGAGCAGGTCGACACGTTCTTGCAGCGGCTCGCGCGGATCGATCCGGCCAGCGTCACGCCCGAGACGCTGCGTGATGTGTACAACCCGCAAGGGCGCGATGCGTCGAACAAGGAGCAGGCATGAACGACACAACACTCACGCGCGGCGCGCGCTGGTTCAATGCACTTGCCGGCGAATCGTCGAGCGCGGCGCCCGTCTGGAGCGGCGATGCGCCGCTCGGCGGCGACACCGCGCGCTTCATCACGGTCGTGCCCGATCCCGTGAACCGTTTTCCGCGCGCGACCACCAACGTGGTCGGGCTCGAACAAGGCTGGCAACTCGCGCGCGCGGTGCGTGAAGCGATCGAAGCGGATGCGGGTGTGGACGCCGGCACGCGCCGCCCGATCGTCGCCATCGTCGACGTGAAGAGCCAGGCGTACGGCTATCGCGAGGAAATGCTCGGCATCCACCTCGCCTGCGCGGCCGCCGTCGACGCCTATGCGAGCGCGCGCGACGCCGGCCATCCGGTGATCGCGCTGATCGTCGGTCCGGCGATGTCCGGCGCGTTCCTCGCGCATGGCTATCAGGCGAACCGCATCGTCGCGCTCGACGCGCCCGGCACGATGGTCCACGCGATGGGCAAGGAAGCGGCCGCGCGCGTCACGCGCCGCACGGTCGAAGAACTCGACGAACTCGGCGACACGATCGTGCCGATGTCGTATTCGATGGCGTCGTTCGCGAAGTTGGGGCTGCTCGATCAGTTGATCGAAGGCATCGACGCGGACGCGCCCGACGCGGCACAGATCGAGCGCGTGCGCAAGGTGCTGGTCGAGCAGATTCGCAGCGCGCGCGAGGGGGATCGTACGCTCGCGCGTCGGCTGGAATCGGCGGCGGCGCGGCAGACTCGCGCGGCGTCGATCGAGGTGCGGCGGCGTCTTGCCGAACAATGGGATGCCGTGTGATGCGCGTGTGTGCGGCTGCGCCCTTCTCCACCGTGCACGCCACGTCGTGCGACGCGCGGTGGCGGCCGCATGATCTGCTGCGCTTGCGGCGGCTGGACTCGCCCGATGATGAACCAGCGTGGGTTCGCGACGCGTTCGAACGCGCGCCGTATGCGGTCGTCCGACGCGCGCTCGCCGCTGATGGTTTCGTCGCGATCGGCGTACGCGGTGCGAAGCGAGCGCAACGCTACGGCACATGGGTGCATGCGGACGATATCGTCGGTGCCGTGCCGCCGGAATCGCTCGCGCAGACGCAAGCCGATGCTGGGCGTGATGCATTGCCCTCGTTCGTTGCACTGCTTTCGTTGCAACGTGATTCGGGCGGTCCGCTTGCTGGATTCGCTTGGGGACCTATTGGCAGCACCGGCTTTGAACTGGCGACGCACGTGCCGACTGTCAACGAAACGAGCGACCTCGATCTGTTGATCCGCGTGCCGCAACCGCTGGCGCTGAATGTCGCGAGTGCTTTGCTGGAGCAACTGCAAACGCTCGCGGCGCATATCGGTATCCGCATCGATGCGCAACTCGAAACGCCCGCGGGTGGCGTGGCGCTCGCGGAATGGGCCGCGGGCAAGGCGCGCGTGCTTGCCCGCGATGCGAGCGGCCCCCGCTTGATCGCCGATCCGTGGGCGGCGGTTGCTCACAATGGCATTGCCTGATGCTCGCGCTTCTGTTCCCCGGCCAGGGTGCGCAGAGCGAAGGCTTTCTGCATCGACTGCCGCAGCATCGCGCGGTACAGGACACGCTCGCTGAAGCCTCCGACACACTTGGCATCGACGTGCTGACGCTCGACTCAGCCGACGCTTTCGATTCGACGGTCGCGGTGCAACTGGGCTTGACCGTCGCGGGCGTCGCGATCATGCGCGCGCTCGCCGATGAAGGATTGGCGGCGGAGATCAGCGCGGGACTGTCGATCGGCGCGTATGCGGCGGCGGTCAGTTGTGGCGCGGTGGCGTTCCGCGACGCGCTGAAGATGGTGCAGCGACGCGCCGAGCTGATGGAAACTGCTTATCCGGCGGGCTATGGTCTCGCGGCCGTCTCCGGCTTGAGCGAGCAGCAGGCGGAAACGCTCGTTGCACAGCAGGCCGCAGAGCAACGGCAACGCGTGTATATCGGCAACGTCAATGCACCGCGCCAGATCGTGATGGCCGGCGCGGACGATGCGCTCGACGGGTTCATCGAACGCGCGCTCGCGGCCGGCGCGCGCAAGGCCACGCGGCTCGCGGTCAGCGTGCCCTCGCATTGCGAATTGCTCGCGCGTGCGAGCGACGAACTGCTGGCGTACTCGCGCACGTTGCATTTTGAAAGACCGCGCGGTGTTTATATCGGCAATCGCGGTGGACGCCCGTTATATACGGCCGATGCGATTCGCGAGGATCTTGCGACCAATATGCGTTACACCGTGCGCTGGTTCGATGCGCTGACCGTGATGCAGGAAATGGGCGCGCAGGTGCTGGTCGAGGCGCCGCCGGGGCAGGTGTTGACAGATATCGTGAGGGAGAATTTTTCTGAGGTCAGTGCGCTGGCTGCGAGTACATTGCCGTTTGACAGGTTGGTGGGGACGGTACGCAGGCGGTTGGAGCGTGGCTGACGGGGTGTGCTTTGCGGTGTGCGAACTCCGCTCAGAAGAATCATTCCGACAGCCTCAGACAGATAAAGGTCGCGTCTGGTCCATGCTGCTTCGGCGCGCCCGGAGAAAAGAGCTGCATGCGCCTGACGCAGTCCGGATCTGCACAAACGGCTGACGCCGAACCCGGGGAGGACGCGCATCGCGCAGATCGCCTTGACTGGTGTTCCTTCGAGGCGAGAACCGGGTCCCGTTTACATGTTTTTTATACCCCAGCACGTGGTCTTACCACGGCGTTTACGCCCTTTTTCCTAGGCTTGATCCTGGAAAGATCCGTCATGGGAGGGCATCGTCATGGATCTGGTTTACCTCATCGCCATCGCCGCATTCGGGGGGCTGGTCGCAGCGCTTGCGGTCGGCTGCGACAAGCTCCGCCGCGCCCCCGGAGGCCGTCCGTGACTTCCTGGATGACGTGGCTCGCCGCAGTGTCGACGCTCATACTGTTTGTCTACCTCGTGTACGCCCTGCTGCGAGCGGAGGCCCTCGAATGAACGCCAATAACCTGTTCCAGACAGGACTTTATATCGTCGTGCTGATCGCGCTCGCGATTCCGCTTGGCCGCTACATGACCAGCGTGCTTGACGGCTCGTCCGTGGTCGTGCGGCGTATCGGAAGGCCGCTGGAGGGGGTGTTATACAAGCTCGCTGGCGTCAATCCCGAAGCCGAAATGGCATGGACGCACTATGCCCTCGCCGTGATCGTTTTCAATGCGCTCGGCGCGCTGGTCGTGTACGGATTCCTGCGCCTCCAGCAATGGCTGCCGGCAAACCCGCAGGGTTTCGGTCCGATGACCCCCGACGCTGCATTCAATACGGCCATCAGCTTTGTGACCAATACGAACTGGCAGAATTACACGCCGGAGTCGACCGTCAGCTACCTGACGCAGATGGCCGCGTTAGCCGTTCAGAACTTTTTTTCGGCCGCCACCGGTATTGCCGTCGTCGTAGCGCTGATCCGCGGCTTTGCACGCCATACGACGAAAACCATCGGCAACTTCTGGGTCGACCTCACGCGCATCACGCTTTACATCCTCGCGCCGCTCGCGACGGTCATCGCGCTCGTATTCATCAGCCAGGGTGCGATCCAGAATTTCGAGTCATACAAGGACGTCGCCACGCTGCAGGTCACGACCTACCAGACGCCCAGGACCGATGCCCAGGGCAACCCGGTGAAGGATGCGAAGGGCAATCCGGTCATGGTCGACAACAAGGCCGACAGGCAGACCATCGCGATGGGACCGACCGCGTCACAGGAAGCGATCAAGATGCTCGGCACCAATGGGGGCGGCTTCTTTAACGCCAACTCCGCGCACCCGTATGAAAACCCGACGCCGTTCGCGAACTTCGTGCAGATGATCGCGATGCTCGTCATTCCTGCGGCGTTGTGCCTTGTGTTCGGCCGGATGGTAGGCGACCAGCGCCAGGGATACGCCATCCTCGCCGCGATGACGATCGCCTTCGCGGCCGCCTGCTGGGTGGAGATTTCCTCCGAGCAGGGCGGCAATCCGCTGCTTGCCTCGCTGCATGTGGATCAAACCGCGTCCGCCTTGCAGCCGGGCGGCAACATGGAAGGCAAGGAGACGCGCTTCGGTATCGCGCAGTCGGGGATCTTCACGGTCGCGACGACTTCAGCGTCATGCGGTGCGGTCAACAACATGCACGATTCGCTCACGCCGATCGGCGGGCTGGTCCCGCTATTGTTGATCCAGCTCGGCGAAGTGATCTTCGGCGGGGTTGGTTCCGGTCTGTACGGCATGCTCGTGTTCGCGCTGCTTGCGGTATTCGTCGCCGGCCTGATGATCGGCCGCACGCCAGAGTATGTCGGCAAGAAGATCGAGTCGTATGAGATGAAGATGGTCTCCATCGCTGTGCTGCTCACGCCATTGCTCGTACTGGTCGGTGCGTCGGCCGGCGTCCTGACGGCTGCTGGCGTGGCCGGAATCGCCAACCCCGGTCCACACGGCTTCTCCGAAATCCTGTATGCCTACAGCTCCGCCGCGAACAACAACGGCAGCGCATTCGCCGGTCTTTCGGTCAACACGCCGTTCTACAACGTAACGCTCGCGATCGCCATGTGGTTCGGCCGCTTCGGATCGATCATCCCTGTGCTGGCCATCGCCGGTTCGCTCGCTGACAAGAAGCGCATTGCCGTTACCGCCGGTACCTTGCCGACTCACGGTCCGCTGTTCGTTGTGCTGCTGCTTGGCACCGTGGTGCTCGTTGGTGCACTGACTTATGTGCCGGCGCTTGCCCTCGGCCCGGTCGTCGAGCACCTGATCATGATCTCGGGTCACTGATTGCGAGGAAAGCATGACTACCCGTACCCAACCGCCTGTCCATCAGCCGGGCAATATCGGTCAGGCACGCACTGCGGCCCGGTCGATGTTCGATCCGGCGATTGTCAGGCCGGCGCTCGTCGATTCATTCAGAAAGCTTGCGCCGCGTACCCAGCTGCGCAACCCGGTGATGTTCTGCGTCTATGTCGGCAGCATCCTGACGACGATCCTGTGGTTTGCTGCGCTCGCCGGCCAGGCCGAGGCGCCTGCGGGGTTCATCCTCGCGATCGCGCTGTGGCTGTGGTTCACGGTGCTCTTTGCGAACTTTGCCGAAGCGCTGGCCGAAGGCCGTTCGAAGGCCCAGGCCGCGTCGCTGCGCAGCGCCAAACACAATGTGGTGGCAAAAAAGCTGCAGGAGCCGCATCCGAAAGCGCCGATCCGCATCATGGCCGCGAACGATCTGCGCCGCGGCGACGTCGTTCTGGTCGAGACAGGTGACGTGATCCCGGCCGACGGCGAAGTGATCGAAGGGGTGGCGTCGGTCGACGAATCGGCGATCACCGGCGAATCCGCACCGGTGATCCGCGAGTCGGGCGGCGACTTTTCATCGGTGACGGGTGGCACGCGCGTGCTGTCGGACTGGATCGTCGTACGCGTCAGTGTGAACCCGGGTGAAGCGTTCCTTGACCGTATGATCGCGATGGTCGAAGGCGCGAAGCGTCAGAAGACGCCGAACGAAATTGCACTGACGATCCTGTTGGTCGCGCTGACGCTGGTTCTGCTGTTCGCTACCGCCACGCTGCTGCCGTTCTCGATGTTCTCCGTCGAAGTGGCAAAAGCCGGCCACGTCGTGACGATCACCGCGCTCGTTGCCCTGCTCGTGTGCCTGATTCCAACGACGATCGGCGGCCTGCTGTCGGCGATCGGTGTTGCGGGCATGAGCCGCATGATGCAGGCGAACGTGATCGCGACCTCGGGCCGTGCTGTTGAAGCCGCCGGCGACGTAGACGTGCTGCTGCTCGACAAGACCGGCACGATTACGCTCGGCAACCGTCAGGCCTCGGCCTTCATACCGGCACCGGGCGTCACGGAGGAAGCGCTCGCCGATGGCGCACAGCTGTCGTCGCTTGCCGACGAGACGCCGGAAGGCCGCAGCATCACTGTGCTCGCGAAGCAGCGTTTCAACATCCGCGAGCGCGATATGAACTCGTTGCACGCGACCTTCCTCGCGTTCAGCGCGCAGTCGCGGATGAGCGGCGTCGACCTGTCCCCCAAGGGGACTTCCTCCGGGGCGCCGGGCCGCGAGATCCGCAAAGGCGCGGCAGAAGCGATCAAGCACTATGTCGAAATGCACGGCGGGCAGTTTGCATCCGAGGTCGAGAGCGCCGTGACGGATGTCGCGCGACGTGGCAGCACACCGCTCGTGGTGGCGGAAAAACTCGGCGACGTAGCGCGCGTGCTGGGTGTGATCGAACTGAAGGACATCGTCAAGGGCGGTATCAAGGAACGTTTCGCCGAACTGCGCCAGATGGGCATCAAGACCATCATGATCACCGGCGACAACCGGCTGACCGCCGCGGCGATCGCGGCCGAAGCGGGCGTCGACGATTTCCTCGCCGAAGCCACGCCGGAGGCGAAGCTCACGATCATCCGCACGCATCAGGGTGAAGGACGCCTCGTCGCGATGACCGGCGACGGTACCAATGATGCCCCCGCACTCGCGCAGGCCGACGTCGCGGTGGCCATGAATACGGGCACGCAGGCGGCCAAGGAAGCCGGCAACATGGTCGACCTCGACTCCAACCCGACGAAACTGATCGAGATTGTCGAGATCGGCAAGCAGATGCTGATGACACGCGGGTCGCTCACGACATTCTCGATTGCCAACGACGTCGCGAAGTATTTCGCGATCATCCCGGCGGCGTTCGCGACGACCTATCCGCAGTTGCGGGTGCTCGACGTGATGCATCTGAGTTCGCCGGCTTCGGCAATCCTGTCGGCAGTGATCTTCAATGCGCTGATCATCGTGGCGCTGATCCCGCTTGCGCTCAAGGGTGTGAAGTACCGACCGCTGGGGGCTGCCCCACTGTTGCGCCGCAACCTGCTGGTCTATGGGCTCGGCGGAATTCTGCTCCCGTTTCCGTTCATCAAGCTGATCGACATGATCATGTCCGCGTTTGGCTGGGTTTGACACAAAGAGCGCAAACATCATGAAAAACCTGATTCGCCCCGTACTTGTGCTGTTCGTCGTACTGACCGTGATCGCGGGGGGCATTTATCCGATTGTTGTGACGGCCATCGGACGTATGGCGTTTCCACACCAGGCGAGCGGCAGCCTGATTGAGCACAACGGCAAGGCCGTGGGCTCCGCCGTGATCGGCCAGCAGTTCGACGCACCGTACTATTTCTGGGGACGCCTGTCGGCGACCACACCGAACCCTTACAACGCGCAAAACTCGGGCGGCTCGAACCTTGGTCCGACCAACCCCGCACTCGCTGACGAAATCAAAGGTCGCATCGATGCCTTGAAGGCAGCGGGCACCGACATGTCGCAACCGGTACCGGTGGATCTTGTGACGTCCTCAGCCAGCGGTCTCGATCCCGAGATCAGTCCCGCTGCGGCGGCCTATCAGACCGCACGCGTTGCCAAGGCCCGCGGGCTGACGACCGACCAGGTCACCGAGCTGGTTGCCCGCTCTACGTCCGGGCGGCAGTTCGGCATTTTTGGCGAAGCGCGCGTCAATGTGCTCAAGCTCAACCTCGCGCTCGACGACCTCAAACCCATGCACGGATGATGTGCTGCCAACGTGCGTCTGGCGGGAAGGTGGGCGGGTCTGACGTCTGCCGCCGGCCGTTTATGGGAGACACTCGATGGACCGCCCCGACCCAGACGAACTTCTGGATAGGATCCAGCGGGATAAAGAGAAACAGCAGCGTGGCCGCCTGAAGGTCTTCTTTGGCGCGTCAGCGGGCGTGGGGAAGACGTTTGCGATGCTGCAGGCCGCCCGGCGGCAGCAGGAAGAAGGCGCCGATGTGGTTGTCGGGATCATCGAGACCCATGGCCGCAAGGAAACCATCGCGCTGCTGGATGGTCTCGAGATACTGCCGCTCGCGCGCCACGAATATCGCGGCCACCAGCTCTCCGAGTTCGACATCGACGCCGCGCTCGCCCGCAGGCCAAAACTCATCCTCGTCGACGAGCTCGCGCACTCGAACGTGCAGGGCGCGCGGCACCTGAAGCGCTGGCAAGACGTCCACGAACTCCTCGACGCGGGCATCGACGTCTACACGACGGTCAACGTCCAGCATCTCGAAAGTCTCAATGATATTGTCGGTCAGATCACGGGTATCCGGGTCTGGGAAACTGTCCCCGACCGGGTGTTCGATGGCGCCGACGAGGTCACACTAGTCGACTTGCCCGCCGAAGAGCTGCTCGACCGGATGCGAGACGGCAAGGTCTACCTGCCCCAGCAGGCCGAGCATGCCGTGCGTAACTTCTTTCGCAAGGGCAACCTGATTGCGCTGCGCGAACTGGCGCTGCGCCGTACCGCGGATCGCGTCGATGCGCAGATGCGTGAGTATCGCGCCGACCAGTCTATTGAGCGTATCTGGCAGGCACGCGAGCGGCTCATTGTGTGCGTCGGACCGGGGCCGGAAGCGCCAGTGCTGGTGCGCGCCGCTTCGCGGCTCGCCACGAGCATCAAGGCCGACTGGATAGCCGTGTATGTCGAGACGCCGAAACTGCAGCGCATGCCGGACGACTTGCGCAAACGAACGCTCGATGCGCTGAAGCTCGCCGCCGAACTCGGGGCCGAAACTGCCACGCTCGACGGGACTGACGCCGCACAAACGCTCGTTGCTTACGCCCGCATGCGCAATGTGTCCAGGCTGGTTGCCGGCGCGTCAGCGCGGGGACGCTGGCGGCGGCTGATCGTGCCGCCGGTCGGCGAGCAACTCGTGCAGAACGCGCGCGACATCGACGTCACGCTGATGAGCGCGGCCCCGGAGCGTGAGGGCCGGAATATGCGAGCCGGTGCTCCGAGCTTTGCTGTGGCGCCCGGAGGCGGCGGGCGCTTGAAGCCGCAAAGCTATTTTTACGCCCTGGCAATCTGCGGAGGAATCACAGTCGTTGCGTCAGCCTTTCTCCACCATATCGCTCTGGCGAACCTGGTGATGCTGTATCTGCTCGGCGTGATCTTCGCGGCCGCGCGACTCGGCCGCGGGCCGGGCGTGCTGCTGTCGTTCCTCAGCGTGGCGGCGTTCGATTTCTTCTTCGTACCGCCGCAGATGACATTCGCGGTTTCGGACACGCAATACGTGCTGACCTTCTTCGTGATGCTGCTGACTTCCTTGACAATCAGTCATCTGACGTCGAGCCTGCGCCGTCAGGCGCACATCGCGACCATGCGCGAACGGCGCACCAGTGCGATGTACGCCATGTCACGTGAACTGGGCGCGGCGCTGACGACCGGGCAGATCATCGAGATCGGTACGCGGCACGTCGGCGAAGTGTTTCACGCGCGCGTCGCGATCCTGCTGCCGGACAGCGCAGAGAAGATCTGGCAGAAAGTCGAAGAGCCTAACCCTGCTGTCATGCTGGACGCACAAGCGCTCGACCTCGATATCGGTCAATGGGTGTATGACCAGCAAAAACCTGCCGGACGTGGCACGGATACGCTGCCCGCCACGGACGCGCTGTACCTGCCGCTAAAGGCACCGATGCGTACGCGCGGCGTGCTCGCGATGGTATCGGAGCAGACTTCGGATCTGGCGAGTCCAGAGCAGCAGCGGATGCTCGATGCGTTCGCCGCCCAGATTGCGCTGGCGCTCGAACGCGTTCACTACGTGGAAATCGCGCAGGACGCGCTCATCAACATGGAGTCCGAGCGACTGCGCAACTCCCTGCTGTCGGCGATCTCACACGACCTGCGCACGCCACTGACCGCAATCGTCGGATTCGCGTCGATGCTTGCCGAACAGGACAAAAGCGGTGTGCCTGCGAGAACGACCAGCGAAGTCGTCGACGCAATCCACGAGGAGGCGCTCAGGATGAATGGTCTTGTCACGAACCTGCTCGACATGGCACGCCTCGAAGCGGGTGGCGTGCGCCTGAACCGGCAATGGTCGATGCTCGAGGAGGTCGTCGGCGCGGCCCTCGGCGCTTGCCGGCGTACGCTCGCCGGGCGCCCGGTCCAGGTGCATGTACCGCCTGATCTGCCACTGCTGCAGCTTGATGCGGTGCTGATGGAGCGGCTCTTTGTGAATCTCTTCGAGAACGCGGCGAAGTACACGCCACCGGGGACGCCGCTCACGATCGATGCCACGCCGGCCCATGATGGCGGCCGGAAATATGTGAAGGTCTGCGTCGACGATAGCGGGCCCGGCCTGCCGCCGGGCATGGAGACGCGCGTGTTCGACAAGTTCACGCGCGGCGAGAAAGAATCGGCGAAGGCCGGGATAGGTCTTGGCCTCGCGATCTGCCGTGCCATTGTCGAGGCGCATGGCGGCAGGATCGGGGCCGAGAATCGTACCGGCACAATGGGTAAGATCATTGGCGCGCGCTTCTGGTTCATGCTGCCCGCCGATGAGACCCCGCCGGCCGAAGCGCCACCCGCAGAGCTATGGCCCGACGATGGAGAGCAGGCGGCGTCAACAGGGGGCACCTTCCCGGCACCGGCCGTCGATCCGGCAAAACCATGAGCGAGCCGACGGTCACCGTCGTTCTGATTGAAGACGACAAGCACATCCGTCGTTTCGTTCACACGGCACTGGAAGCGGATGGCATGACGGTCTTTGATGCCGAAACGGGGGAGCAAGGGCTGGCGCAAGCCGCAACACGGCGGCCTGATCTCGTCATCGTCGATCTTGGTTTGCCGGATATGGACGGCATTGACGTGATTCGGGAACTGCGTAGCTGGTCCACTGTGCCGGTGCTCGTGCTGACGGCGCGAACCCGGGAGGAGCATAAGGTCGCGGCGCTCGACGCTGGGGCCGATGACTACCTGACCAAGCCGTTCGGATTGCCGGAACTGACTGCGCGAATCCGCGCCCACCTGCGGCGGCGAACCTGCGGCGGCAGGACGGGGTCGACCAAAGTGCATTTCGGCGCTGTCACGATCGATCTTGCGGAACGGAGGGTAACGCGCGACAGCCAGTTCGTCCATCTCACCCCGATCGAATACCGGCTACTGTCGGCGCTTGTGTCACGCGCAGGATGGGTGCTGACGCGTCGACAGCTACTTCAGGAGGTGTGGGGCCAAACGCACGCTGATAATGACCACTATTTGCGAGTCTACATGGGGCACCTGCGCCAGAAACTCGAACGTGATCCGGCGCAACCAGAGTACATCATCACGGAGACTGGCGTAGGCTACAGACTGGTCGGAGCGAACGACTATCAGGGGCAGTAGCATGCAATCCGCACTGAAGCGTCGATTCAGTGGGAAATTGCGCCCAGAAGTGCCGCCGTCATGTTTGCACCGCGTTCGAGACGTCGCGTTGACGGGATTTTTACATGTCCTGCGTATAGTTTTGCAACGCATTGACACGCTCTGTGCTGAAATGGAAGTGTCAAAGTCGGTCTGCTGGCCGAAATCGGAGTGCTCAATGTTACGGTTGCTGATCCCCGTAGTCGATAGCGGCGGTGCCGTACAGGCTGCCCGACACGCCGCATTTCTGTATCTGGAACACTGCGTGTCCGAAGTCGAACTGCTTGAAGTGCTTGAGCCTATTGACGAAGGGCGTGCGGCAGCGTTTCACTCGCGCAGCGCGCTGCGTCGCCATGAGAAGCACATAATGCTCGACGCGCTGATCCAGACATGCTCAGTCCTTGAGGATGCAGGCGTTCCGTACAAATGGAAGCGGGTGTTCGGGCACGGCGCAAGAGCCATTGCCGCCTATGCTGCAAAGACTCAACCGGATGTCGTCGTGATCGACGCCAGCCATTTCGGTTTCTTTCGCAGACTGACCATGCTCGCCGGGTTGTGGCGCGTGACTACCAGGCCGGTAACCATGGTTCACTAGACTGCATGCGTGAGCGCAACGATGAGGATGAAAAGCAGGCGTGCATGAAACTTTTGAGGCCCCGCATCTTTAAACGACACCCAATCGCCTTAGTAGCGGCGTCATCGTGGCGCCCTGAACGAAGATTGAAAAAGCAACCACGGCAAAACACACGGTAATGATTTCTTCGCGCCGTGGTAGTCCGGGCGGCAATCCCATCGCGAGCGCCAAGGCCAAGGCACCGCGTAGCCCGCCCCAGAACAGGATATGTTGATGCCGCACCTCGATCTGCAGCGACGAGCGCGAGAAGAGCATGCAACACGGGTACACAGCCACGGCACGCCCCAGCATCACGACCATGATGGCGATCCCGATCGATAGCCACACGGTGTCGTATTCCCTGCGCGCCTGCTGAACTCCAATGAAAAGAAAGATGCCTCTTTTGAATTTCGAGTGGGTGGTCTGGCGAGTCAAGGGCGGGCGTGAGCCCGGCGCAGCGAACCCTTGACGCGTGTGAAACAGATAAGCTGGAGCGTGGCTGGTTGCGGCAGAATGCGGCAACCAGCCACGCAAGACGAAGCAAATGACCAATCAACTGTTTGAAGCCGCCTTGGGAATCAAGGCGCCGTGGTACGTGCAAGCTGTCGACTTTGACACGGCCAAACGGCAGCTCACAATTACCGTGGATTTTGTTGCAGGCAGCCGCTTTGCCTATCCTGGCGTAGCCGACGAGCACCCGGTGCATGACACGCAAATCAAACGACTGCGCCACCTGAATTTCTTCCAGCACGAATGCTATCTGGAGGTCCGGGTGCCGCGTGTGCGCTTGCCCGATGGCTCGGTGCGGCTGGTGGAACCGGATTGGGTCGGCCAGCTCAGCGGCTTCACCTTGCTGTTCGAGGCGCTGGTGCTGATGCTCGCTCAGCAGATGCCGTTTGCCGCCGTGGCGCGCATCGTCAACCTGTCGTGGCACCGGGTTCACGCCATCTGCTCGCGCTATGTGGAACTGGCGCTCGCGTCGGCGGACCTGTCGGACGTGACGACGGTGGCGATTGACGAAACCTCGTACCGGCGCGGCCATGAGTATCTGACACTGGTCGCCGATATGCAGGCGCGGCGGGTCGTGTTCGTCACGACCGGCAAGGATGCCGGCACGATTGAACGCTTCGCGGCCTATCTGGGCCAACACGGTGGCAAGCCCGAACAGGTCGACTCGGTCAGCATCGACATGTCGCCGGCTTTCATCAAGGGTGTCAATGAACATCTGCCCGATGCCCGAATCACGTTCGACAAATTTCACGTCGTCGCACATGCATCAAAAGCCCTCGATACGGTGCGCCGACAACAACAGAAAGTCGACCCGGAACTTAAAGGCATGCGCTGGACGCTGCTCAAAGACCCGGACAAGCTCAACCTGGCCCAATTGACCGACCTCGAAGCCCTCGTCAGGCAGTACGCGACGAAGCGAACGGCGCGGGCATGGCTGTATCGCGAGCAATTGCGTGAGATTCTCGAGCGCCGGCAAATCAACGTCGTCTCCGAGATGTTGCAGCAGTGGTGCACCAATGTCATGCGCTCCAAGGTCGAATCAATGAAGGAGGTGGCGCGAATGATTCGCCGGCACTTCGACGGCATCGTCGCCTGGACCCAGACCCGCCAGACCAACGGCTTCATCGAGGCCATCAACGGCCTGTTTCAGGCCGCCAAACGCAAAGCCCGTGGATATACTCGCTTCGAGACCATGCGTACGGTCCTCTTTCTTATTGCTGGCAAACTCGACTTCTCCGCGTTCAACTCGCATGCCTGCTGAAGGCCGTTACCCACTCCATTTTCAAAAGAGCCAGAAAGATGAACGAATTCGCCGCAAATACCGTGTACTCAAGCACGACCTCGACGGCTTCCCGGCCTCTCTTCGTCATCGCGTCGCTCGTGTTCCGCTTTCCCATCACGAGGCCCGCTATCAGCGTGGCCAATACGCCGGACAGGTGAAGGTTCTCGGCTAGCAGAAACGACCCATAGGCCGCGATCATCGCGAAGGTGATCTCGACGAGGTGATCGTCGGTGCGGTGCAGCAGCGATAGCACTGCGTTGCCGATCAGCAAACCGCAAAACACCGAACCGAGAAGCACCACGCCCGAGATCTTGAGTACTTCGACAAGGCCGACGTGCGTGCCGGCGACAAAGGCCAGCGTGACCCGAAACGCTGCCGCCGCGGTCCCGTCATTGAACAGACTCTCGGCCTCCATCAAATGCCTGAAGCGGCCTGTGACACCCGCTTCCTTGAAAGTGGCAAGGATGGAGACGGGATCCGTAGCGGCTATTAACGTGCCGAAAAGCAGCCCGCTGATCCATTCCCAATGCAACAGGAAATGCATGCCTGCTGCCGTCACGCCAGCTGACAGGAGCACCCCAAGGACCGCTAATGTCTGGACGACGACGAAATCTCGGCGTACCTGGCCCCACCTCATGTGAAACGCCGCCTCGAAAATGAGCGGCGGCAGCAGTACGTCGTAGATGAAATCCTTGGTGAGGGGAATATCTGGGAAGCTGGAAGAGGCCAGGAAAGAGAAGCTGATTCCAGCCATAACGAGACCAACGCTATACGGCATATGCAAGCGCCGGACTAGCATGGCCACCAGTGCCGAAACGAGCAACAGCAGTTCGAAGAGCCCAATGTTAAAGTCCATTCGGACGGTCCGGTCGAAAGAGAAAAGGGGCTTTTGCCACTGCTATCTTGATCTCGCCGACACGTGTCGGTGCCATGCGCATAGAAGTATATTCGAGACGCTGACGTCGGATCGCCGCAGACGCGACCGTTCCTTTCTTCCGCACGGCGTTCGGTGAGGGAAGCACCGCCGACCGTCTCCGGTCGGTCGTGCGGGCTCTATCCGTATCGTCCGGTTGGTCCCTTGAGCTGCTCTCCACGATCGGCACAAAGAGTTCGTTGCAACGGCGTTCGTCGAGGCGGGGCACCGTCCCAGCGATTGGCGACAGCATCTCCGGATGGATAACTGAAATACGAGGCGGGATAGGTTGCAAAACCTCGAGTAGGCGCTGCACACAGGGCCATCACACGCGTTCACCGTCAAGTAATGACCGATTCGGTAGTCGAAGGGCAGCGCAGTCTATCGACGTTGCAGGATGGGTTTTGTCGCGATAAGGAAGTCAGTGCGATCGGATTTGATATGAAGAGGATTGCTTATATGACCAGCGAATAGAATTGCTCGGCAGCGGTTGTGGTGTCGCCATCGTGCTGCATCTGCCCCTTTGCGAATCATGTGCATCACCTCGATGCCGGACAGAATGATGCGCGCAAACCGGAAACTCTTGAAGCCCATCATCGGCTTGATGACACGTTTGATGGCGCGGTGATCCTGGTCGGGTAACCGCTTCGCCGCAAGCCCGTTTCCCACGGACTTCGTCACCTTGCCAGTGTCAGCAAGTCACCGCCGCTTCGGCTCACTTTCTCTCGCAGCAGAGAAAGGGCATACCCCGGTACTGCAACGACAACTTCTCCGGGTTTTGCATTCCAAACATGCTCAAGCAACTTCACCCCCTTGCAGGCAGGCTACGTTGGCTGGGCGTACCGTAGGTCTCGTCCATGCGCCAGCTCTTGCCCACAGCATGGAAATTCGGACCCTTCCGAACAGAGCCAAGCGAAATTGCCAATTCGCTTTGCCAACGCCTCAGTGCGACAGGCCCGCGAAGGTATTTTGCCCGGTGATAATCGTTTGGTTCTACGATGTCGCGCAGGCTGAGGCGGAACTGGTAATACCAGCGAACGGCACAGCTGACGACGACGTCGGGGAGCCGGTGACCGATAAATCGATTTCGTCTGCTTTATTGCCTGACTCTACCTGCGCCTGTCCGAGAACCTCCCAGTGCCTTTGTGAGCGAGACCCGAAGGAATGTCTTCGTCTTTGTGTGAGGTGACGAACAAATGGTTACATTGGCGCGCGTATACTCGTCAAAAAAGTGACATATAGCACGATGAGATCGAAAGCGGCCACTGATTCAGCTGCGCGACATCTTCCGTAAGCAATGTATCTTTCGTTTAACTGAACAAATCGAGAATACCTTGCGCGGATGGTTCCAGATCAACCTTCCGAGGTTTTTGATGACTATCAGAAGCCTGATGAACACTGGCATTTCGCCTGTGCGTCTGTGGGGTGTATGGCTTATTGCGACCGTGGTTGCGTCGGTGCCATTCCTCGTCACGCCATATCCTCCTCTTGGGCAACACTTTTACAATATCGTCCGGCTCGATATCCTTTCTCATCCGGCATCGTATGCTAGAAATTTTGTCGTTCAGTGGGATGCCGTGCCTGACCTTGCCATGGATCTGGCCCTCCCGTGGTTCACGAAGCTCATACCGGTAGAATGGGCCGCCTGGCTGTTTACCCTCGTTGAACTCGGGCTATTGACATCGGGCTGCCTGGTGTTGAGCCGTGTTGCCAATGGCCGCTGGTCATGGTTACCGTTTATCAGCTTCCTGCTGCTCTATAACTGGATACTGATACGCGGCTACGATAACTTTCTGTTTGGTCTTGGCATTTCCTTTTGGGCGATCGCCGCGCACGTGGCGTTGCGCCGGGCCACCCTCGCGCGGATCCTGGTTTCGTGCTGTAGTGCCCTTGTCATCTATTTTTGCCATCTGTTTCCGCTCGCCGTTTTCGCTCTGGTCGCAGGCACGTGGGAACTTGGCTGTCTTCTTCGGGAGGGGAAGGTCTCGATTCATTCACTGGCTCGCCACGCGGCCGCGAGCTTTGTTCCGTTGCTGCTCCCCCTTGCACTGTTGATCCACAGCAGCACCGGCGGCCTTCATGGGTCAACCCACTTCGGCCTTATCCACGTACTTTCGAAGCTCGCTTTCTGCATCGATGTCTTCTCAGTGGGAAATCGTGCAGGCGATGTGGCGATCGTGGCGGGTTTGAGCCTGTTCGTGGTCATCGGTCTCGTTATGAGATGGTGGACGTGCGAGCCAGAGTTCCGGATAACCGTGTTTTCACTTCCGCTGGTAGTCCTGCTCGCACCGTTTGACGCGTTTGCTTCCTACGGTGTGATCGAGCGATGTGGGATCAGCTTCGCGTTTTTGCTGACTGCGCTGGTTGGCATACGACATTCGGTGGCGCCACGTCTCCAACGAGTCGGCGCACTCGCTCTCACGCTTGTCTTTGTTTTCCGGATCGTGACTGTGACTGAGGACTGGCGGGGCGACAGTCCTGTCATTCAGGCTTACCGCACTACGTTCGCGTCTCTGAAGGCCGGTTCCGTCTTGTTCCAGTACAAGCAAGACACCGCCGACCGGTCTCCATGGAAAGACCCCCACCGCTGGAACCCATATTTGGACAAGGTGGTGGCGCTCGCAACAGTGAATGGCGTTCTCGTGCCGGATTTGTATCTCAAAGCGGGCCAGCAACCCGTGCTTTACCGGAGCGAGAACGTAGCATTGAGGGAGTTCCAGGACGACAGCTCTACCCGGAAACCGAATGTCTTAGCAAATGGCGCCATGTTGCGCGCGTGGTCGACTGAACTGCTGGATCGTTTTCCGGACCTTCAAAGCCGGTTTACGACGGTCTATCTTGCGGTGCTCGACCCGTACCGGCGCCTACCCGAGACGCTTGATGGTTGGCAACTCGTTGCGACTTTACCTGAACATCGGCTCTATGAACTGCGTCCCCGTTGAGCTCAAATATGGACCTTAGACGACCACGACGCATGAGAGTTACACGGTCTCGACAAGGCATCGGTCGACGGGTCGCATCAAGGAGGCTGTAGTTGTTCCTTATCCTCGTGCGTTGCAACGTCGTCGGTTCAAGGCGTTGCCGACGATAGAGCCCGATACGAGCTAGTCGCATCGGAAATTGGCATGGTCCGATTTTCTTACAAGACAATGAATAGCTTCGATTCGTCTATCGAGACATATCTATCCACCATCCACTTCGGTTATCTCACGGCCCAAACCATAGAGGTCATTGCCGACCTCTACACCTTCAAAGGGCTCGTGCTCATACCGTTGCTGTGGTGGATGTGGTTTCAGCGAGACGAGCGCCGCGAATGGCGGCGAGAAATGGTGCTCGCAACGCTTCTCAGCGGCCTCCTGGCGCTCTTCGTCGGAAGACTGCTGACTCACTGGTTGCCGTTCAGAGTGCGCCCTGTCTTTAGCAGCGAGCTGCATCTGCACTTTGCGGGTCACGTCATCGAGGACGCACAGCTGTCGAGTTGGAGTTCCTTCCCAAGCGATCACGCGATGTTATGGATGGCGGTCGCCACTGGCATCTTCCTCGTGTGGCGGGGCATCGGCGTGCTGGCGATTCTCTATGCGGTGCTGGTCATTTGCCTGCCGCGTGCCTATCTAGGCTTTCACTACCCGACCGACTTGCTGGCGGGCGCGCTCGTGGGAGCCGGAATCACCTATCTAATGACGCGAGACGCGATTCGCGTGCGCTACGCCACTCCGGCGCTGCGATGGATGGAGCGTTACCCGGGACCGTCAGCGATGCTGGCCTTTATTCTGTGCCTCGAACTCGCCACGCAGTTCGACGAACTGCGCAAGCTGACGGGCAGTGTGATCAAACACCTATGAATCACACATGGCGGTTTTGTCGCGATAAGGAAGTCAGTGCGAGCGGATTTGATATGAAGAGGACTGCATATATGACCAGCGAATAGAATTGCTCGGCAGCGGTTCTGGTGTCGCCATCGTGCTGCATCTGCCCTTTGCGAATCATGTGCATCACCTCGATGCCGGACAGAATGATGCGCGCAAACCGGAAACTCTTGAAGCCCATCATCGGCTTGATGACACGTTTGATGGCGCGGTGATCCTGCTCGACGACGTTGTTCAGATACTCGATCTGCCGGATCTTGATTGGCTTTTTCCGCTCAGCGTTGAGCGCTTCGAGCGCGGCCAGATGGGCGCCGCTCTTGTCCACAGTGATAGTCTCGGGCTCAACATTTTGGGCAATCGCCTTGTCGAAATACCGACGTGCAGCAGCCTTGTCGCGATGCGCACGCAGCAGGAAATCCATCGTGTTGCCCTCCTTGTCGACGGCCCGGTACAGATATTTCCATTGTCCTTTGACCTTGACGCAGGTCTCGTCCATGCGCCAGCTCTTGCCGGCCGGGCGCTTGATTCGCCGAAATGCCTTTTCGAACAAGGGTACGAGTTTGATCACCCATCGGTGCACACTTGAGTGATCGACCTCAATTCCCCGCTCGGCCATCATCTCTTCGAGGTTGCGCAGGCTCAGCGAGTACGCCACGTAACAGCGAACACACAGCAGAATCACGTCCAGCGGATAGTGCAAGCGCTTGAGAACCTTGCCGATCCCCGCAGGAAACGTCGCACCCGATGAATTCTTCGTTTTGCCCATCTCGTTCGTGGTTCGTGAGGGAATGCGAATTCCAGCGCACCGCGGTAGCGCGACAGAACCCCCGCCGTACGTTGATTGCGGCGCAAATCCGGCTTCGCCCACCTCCCGCCGAGGATTCGCCCCGGAAGTGATTCATCGGGCAGCCTTTTATGCAGTTGAGCAAGCGGACTTGCTCTACATGCACAGCGGACGCCGCTCCGTCGCAATCATAGTAACCACAAGAGAGGCCTGCACTATTGTCGTTGCGGATGATCAAGAAAGAAGCGCAGCATTTCGGCACTCGCATCCGGACCAGTAGCGTCCGTATAACTGCCTCGTGCATTGCCGCCTGCCCAAGCGTGCCCTGCGCCATGAATGGTCCACAACTCGGCGTCGATACCGTCGCCGGAAACCAGCCGCGAGACGGTACAGGCGCGTCGGCCCGCGTCGACCCGACGCCGTTCGCTGCCGGCGTCCGGCCGTGCGTCGAACCTCTGCACGAGCCGCGTGGCATTCGCTACGTGAACGGTGGCATCCGCGTCACCATGAAAGACGATCATGGGCCGTCTCGGTGACAAGTCTGTATCGCCTTGCACGCGCCGTGCGTTTCGGGGGTGCTTGCCGCCTTTCATCGCCGCGAGCGCGGAGGGTAAATTGTGCGCGCACCGTGCCGGAAGACCGGAATGCACGCCGACCGCGGCATACAGTTCGGGATACTCGGCGATCATGATCGCCGCCATTGCGCCCCCCGCGGACATCCCCGCGACGTACACGCGCGCAGGATCGACGTTGTGGGCCGAGATGATTTCGCGCGTGATGCCGGCGATCAGCGACGGCTCGCCGCGCTCGCGATGCTGATCGTCAGGTTTGAACCAGTTCCAGCACTTCGACGGATTCGCCTGCTGCGGTTGCACCGGATAAGCTACAAGACATCGATGCCGCTCGGCAAGCGCGTTCATCTGCGTGCCTGCTGCGAAATCGTCGGCGTCCTGCGTGCAGCCGTGCAGCATCACAATCAGTGGCAGCGGCTCGCCGGCGCCACCCGCCGGCACATACAGCCGATATTGACGGCGACCGGCGGCATTCGCATACGCAAGCGTGATGAAATGTCCTCGTTCCTCCACGTCCAGGCAGTCTTCTCGCGCCTTGTGCGCGGTCGCTTCCTTGGTCTTTGCAAACGGGAAGACAACGGGCTCTGGCGTCTTGTCCCGCGACGCAGTTTCGTTCACTGCACCGACGCTTTCCCCTCGCAGTGCGCGTTGTATCGCTTCTGTCGCTTCGGCAACGCCGCGGGTACGCAGCAAAGTCATCGCTTCGTGCATTGAGTTCAGAAAGCCTTCGTTGAGTTTCATCACATTTGTCCGATTACCGGTGTTGAGGGGGTGGGCCTCGCGCGGCTAGTGGATTCTGCCGGCAAGCGCCGTCTTGACTGCGGGCGAAGCGTGAAAGGCTCCCAGCACCACGACGCTTTCGATAGTCGCGAGCGCGAGTTCCGGGGAGACATCGGCGGCAATGCTGGCCAATCCCAGGACCTGAATGTTGAGACGCTCGCGCGCGGCTCGAATCGCCTCGAGATCCTGCCTGGAAAAATGCTGCAGCCCGAGCACGAGCGAACGACGCGCAACCGTTTCCTGGACGACCCGCGCATGTAGCGCGAGCTGGTTGCGAATCGCCGTTCGGATCAGGTCGGTCCGGTTCGCATAGAAGCCTTCTTCAACCAGCAGGTCGATCTGCCCGAGGTCGACCGGTCCGAGGTTGATCGTGATTTTTTCCGAGTCGCCGCCTTTCGAGCGGGGGGTGTCCACTACCGCGGGTTTCTTCATCGCACCATCCTTGCACCATCCATGTGGATGGTTATAGGATGGTTTGAGATGCGCCGCAACATAAAAATTTGGGGTCGAGACGCCTTCTGGGCTCGCCGCATCGCTGGTCGTGGGGGCTAGATAGAGCGCTATCGCCGGTCGATGCGCACATGGATAGCTACGACGTACTGGCCGGTTGGAGGACGCACATCGCGCTGTTCGACCGCATTGTTAAGTTAACGCTGAATAAGACGGCCGGGCAACGGGAGGTTGGCACTGATGTTCGCTCGAACACAACGGATGAGCGTCAAGGCGCAAAACCATCAGAATAAGGCGCGAAATGGAGAGGTTCCCCGACCAGTTTTGACAAATTCAACTGCTATCCTTCAAAACTTGAACCCGTTCACTATCGCGGCTTTATCCCGGTAGTTGCTGCCGCAGGTCTCGCCAAACGCAGTCCATCAGCGCTCAAAATCGGAGTGGTCAACATCCCGCGAACCTCTCAACCCCGATGTCACTCGGGCAGCGAAAGCCGGTACTGCGGAAGCGGATTGCGCAGACCTCAACATGGACCAAGGATTACCAGCATACTGGCCCGGTAGAGCCTGAAATTCGTCGTATCGTTCGCACCGCCATGAGGGAGATATGCATAAACCCATCGACACTGAAACGATCCCGAGCAATGAATTGCAGCAGGTCAAGGCGACTTATGCCAAGCTTTGCGAGGACTACATTGCACATCGTAGCGATGGTGAATACCGGGACTATGTGCAATCGGTCATTGCCAACAACGCGAGTCTCGATCGCCACGTGCGCGCGTTCGAAATTTACGCACCGTATATCAAGCGTGGCATGAAAGTGCTCGACTGGGGATGCCGGCACGCGCCAGATTCGTGCATGCTTCGCACGCTCTACCATGACATCGATATATATGGCTGCGACATCTGCAAGGATGGGCAATTCGCGGAATTCCATGAGTACGCCGGGTTATCTTTCGCATCGCTCGATCATGAATTTCTGCTGCCCTACGAAGACAATCAATTCGATGTGGTGATCGGAAGCGGTGTACTCGAGCACGTGGCCCGCGAGCAAAAGAGCCTCGATGAGCTATGGCGCGTGCTGAAAAACGACGGTTTGCTGATAATCACATTTTTACCTAACCGCTTATCGGTGACCGAAAACGCGTGCAGAGTCATGAAGAAGTACACGGGCCATAATCGGCTGTACAGTCTCAGCGACGCGAAGCGCCTGTTTCTCCGGTCGGGATTCGTACTGGAAGAATGCGGCTATCACCAGGTCTTTCCCACCTTCGCAAAAGGCATAAAGGGCGGCGGAGCGCTCAACGCACTGGCCAATATCGGCATGAAGCTGAACCGGCCTTTCGAGCGGATACCGATCGTGAATGCAGTCTCGGCTAATCTGTTTTTCATCCTCCGCCGCGTGCATGAGATGTAGCAGGCGGCCGCCAAGGCGGCCTACCTCGCGGGATCATTGGGCAAGGCCGCGCCCTCCTGTTGCGACGTCACAAATCCTCTCAATGCAGGGGTGAGCCGGAAAACGAGCTTCTCGATCTCCACCACGAGGAAAAACAGGACGCCACCACCGACGAGCCACCCCCACGCCGACAAGGGCAGAGCCTCGGTGTGGAAAACGGCATGGAACGGGAACGTATAGGTGAACAGAAGCTGCAAGACCACGACGCCGGCTATTCCGTACCAGAGATAGCGATTGCCTGTATGGGCGCGCACGGACAGCGACGAATCGAGCAGATACCGGATGTTGAGCAGATAGAACACCTGGCCCAGCGTAATGGCGTTGACCGCGGCCGTGCGCGCCATCTGATCCGACGCCCCTTGCGACTTCATCCAGAAGAAGGTGGACAGCGTATAGATCACGAGCGCCGCGCCGACGAACAGGATGCGCCAGATGCCGAAGCGCGTGACGATCGGCCGGTCGATTGCGCGTGGCGAGCGGCGCATCACGTCTGCCTCGTGCGGCTCGAACGAAATGGTCAGGCCGAGCGCGACGGAAGTAACCATGTTGACCCACAGGATCTGCGGCGCCGTGATCGGCAGCGTGAAGGAGAACAGGATCGCCACCGCGATCACCGCGCCTTGCGCGACATTGGTCGGCAGCATGAACAGCATCGCTTTCTCGATGTTGTTGTAGACCGTGCGCCCTTCCTTCACCGCCGCGGAGATCGACGCGAAATTGTCGTCGGCGAGGATCATGCCCGCCGCCTCCTTCGTCACCTCGGTGCCCTTGATCCCCATCGCGACACCGATGTCGGCTTTCTTGAGCGCCGGCGCATCGTTGACGCCGTCGCCCGTCATCGCGACGATCTGCCGGTTCGCCTGGATCGCCTTGACGAGCCGCAGCTTGTGCTCGGGACTCGCGCGCGCGAACACGTCGACGCCGCGCACGCATTCCTGCAGCGCCGCATCGTTCATCGCCTCGATCTCGGTGCCGGACACGGCGGTCTTGCCGTCGCCGATGCCCAGCATTCTTGCGATTGCCGCCGCCGTGATCTTGTGGTCGCCCGTAATCATCGTCACGCGAATGCCGCCGCCGTGGCATTCGCGCACGGCGTCGATCGCCTCTTTGCGCGGCGGGTCCATCAGGCCCACGAGGCCGAGCAGTACGAGGGTACGCGGCAGGTCCTGCGGCCCGAGGCCGCCCGTACGCAGGCCCGGGTCCGACAGCCACGCGAGCCCGAGCACGCGCTCACCTTGCGCGGCGAGCCGGTCGCCCTCCCTCGCGAAGTGCTCGCGATCGAGCGGCGCCGGGCCTTGCGCCGTCTGCTGCCGGTCGCAGTGGTCGAGGATCACCTCTGGCGCGCCCTTGACCAGCAGCATCTCGCCGTCCGTCGAACGGTTCAGCGTCGCCATGAACTTGTGCTCGGACTCGAAGGGGATCGCGTCGATCCTCGGCGCGGCGGCCGTCTCGGCGGCACGGTCCATGCCCAGCTTGGAAGCGAACGGATAGAGCGCGCCCTCGGTCGGGTCACCCTCCACTTTCCATTTGCCGTCTTCCTCGAAGAGCTCGGCGTCGTTGCACAACAGCGACACGCGGCCCATCAGCTTGAGCACGTCCGGCGCAGCGCCGAGCGGCTTGCCATCCGCGCTGACCTCTCCTTCGCTGGCGTAGCCGTCGCCCGTAACGGCATAGGCCGCTTCGGCCGTTACGACGGAGGTCACCATCATCTCCATCAGGGTCAGCGTGCCCGTTTTATCCGAGCAGATGCGCGAGACGGCGCCCAGTGTTTCGACCGCCGGCAGGCGGCGAATAATGGCGTTGCGCTGGGCCATGCGCTGCACGCCGATGGCGAGCGTGATGGTGATGAGCGCCGGCAGGCCTTCCGGGATGACCGATACCGCAATCCCCACGATGGCCTGGAACAGCTCGACGAAGGTCATGTGTCCGAGCCAGTGCCCCCAGGAGAAGAGCAGCACGCTGACAACGGCGATCACTGCCGTGATGACGTAGCCGAACTTCTTGATCTGGCGCAGCAGCGGCGTCTCGAGCGCGCTGACCTCGGCGAGCATCTGGTTGATCCGGCCGAGTTCCGTCTGGCTCCCGGTCGTCACCACGACGCCGGTTGCCCGGCCCGACAAGACCATCGTGCCGCAGAACGCCATGTTCTCGCGGTCGCCGACCGTGGCTTTGGCGGGTACCGGCGCGGTGCCCTTCTCGGCCGGGAGGGATTCCCCCGTAAGAGCCGCTTCTTCCGTGCGCAGGTTCCTGGCGTCGACGAGACGCATGTCCGCCGGGATTTTGTCGCCCGATTCCAGTAGCACGATGTCGCCAGGAACGAGTTCCTCGGCGGGGATCAAGCGAACCGCTCCGCCACGCATCACGCGCGCTTCCGCGGACAGCATGTTGCGAATCGAGTCGAGCGCCTTCTCGGCGCGTCCTTCCTGCAGGAAGCCGAGCAGCGAGTTGAGGATGACGACGGCCAGAATGACCGAGCCATCGAGCCACAGGCCCAGCATCAACTTGACGAAACCGGCCGCGAGCAGCACGTAGATCAGAACGTTGTGGAGCTGCATCAGGAAGCGTACGACCGGCCCCCTCTTCTTGCCCTGCGGGAGGCGGTTCGGCCCATAGGTGGCCAGCCGCCCGGTCGCTTCCGATGCATCGAGGCCCTGCGCGGGATCGACGTTGAACTGCCGTTCGATGTCACCGGCCGGCATCGCATGCCACGGCGTCGCACTCTCAACTGAACTCATCCTCGTGTCTCCCGGTTCCGGTGATTTCGGGTCAGGGGGCCGCTCTCAATGGTCTGGATCGTCCCCGGGTTGATCGGGTCTCGTCTCGTCCACCGCTTCAGCGTCGAGTTCCGCCCTCGCGGCGGCGAGATCCTTCATCTGCTCTTGCGTGGCTTTCGGATATTCGAGGTCGAGCTTCTCGACGGCCTCGACGATCGCGGCCGCGACGATGAGGCGCGTGAAAGGTTTGTTGTCGGCGGGCACGACGAACCACGGAGCCGCTTCGGAGGCCGTCGCGCGGATCGCCTCTTCATAGGCGTGCATATAGTCGTTCCAGTAGCGACGCTCGCGAACGTCGGCTGCGGAAAACTTCCAGTGCTTGTCGGGATTGTCGAGGCGATCCATGAATCGCCTCTTCTGCTCCCCGTACGACAGGTTCAGATAGAACTTGAGAATGACCACGCCCTGGCGCGTCAGATAGTCCTCGAAGCGCGCGATGTCGGCGAGCCGCTCGTCCCATATGTTGTTGCCGACCCGTGCCGGCGGGATCTTCTGCGCATGGAGCAGATGCTGATGCACGCGCACCACCAGCACCTCCTCATAGTACGAGCGGTTGAAAATGCCGATGTGCCCGCGCTCGGGCACTTTCCTCGAATAGCGCCAAAGGAAGTCGTGGGAGAGCTCCTCATCCGACGGCTGCTTGAACGAGATGACATCGCACCCCTGCGGATTGACGCGCGACATCACGTGCTTGATCGTCCCATCCTTTCCCGCGGCGTCCATGGCCTGGAACACCAGCAGCACGGACCAGGAATCCTGCGCGTAGAGGATCTCCTGCTCCATCGCGAGCCATTTCGACCCGCGCTGGAGCAGTTGCTGCGCCTCTTCCTTATGCATTCTGAGTCCCACCGTCTCGCCGGGATCGAAATTCTTCAGGAAGAAATCTTTGCCGCTCGTGACGCGGAACGGATCGGTGTATGCCCGCAGCGCGTCGAGTATTTCCCTGCGAACCATCGCTCTTTCTCCACGGCATCTGCATTCAGTTGCACGATTCGCGGATTGCATCGCAACCGCAGTCGTACTGTTCACAACTCTTTCTGATAATAGGTCACGCAAACGGAAACGTGCTCATCGGCAACGACGCTGCGCACCCGCGTAGCGACGGGAAACACACGTCTGAACGCTGCCACGTTCCGAACCGCACTGCCGGTCGATCACCGCCTGTCGGCCCCGTCGACCCAGTCGCGACAAGGCCGTCAGACGATAGGCATTACCTGTGCTTATCCTTCACCAGACAGCGCCAACAAAAAAATGGACGAGCACAATGTCGAGCCACGAACACGGGGAACAGCGGAGTAGTGGGCGTTACCCGCTATTGTCTTTATCTATGCGCTGCGTCGCATGCCACGGCTTTTGCTGTTTGCGATTCCTCTCAACGTGACGATGATCCTGTCGACGCCGACGCAAGGCGGTCACTATCTCGCCGATGTGTTTGCGGGTCTGCTGGCGACGCGCAAATCCGCGAAGGCGCCGAGTTCGCGGTCCATGCAGGTGCGAACGGCATGAGCTGGACGCTCGGAAGCGGCCGCGCGGACTAACGTGAACGCGGCGCGGCTTGCGCCGCGCCGCCGTGGTTCGAAGCGACTGGAAGACCGCGCGCTAGCCCGGCGCCCGCCCCAACACCTGCGAATCCGACGACGCCGTCGTCGACGTCTCGTCACGCCCGTGCCCATGCCCCGTCGTCGTGACCGCATTGGTGCCGCCGGGCCGACGCACCGATTTCGCGTGCCGCTCGATCAATCGCTGCAGCAAACAGAACGCGCACAGCAGCGCGCCGATCACGATGCGCGTCCACCACGAACTGAGCGTGCCGTCGAACGTAATCAGCGTCTGGATCGTGCCCAGAATGCCGACGCCGAACAGCGAGCCGACCACATAACCGACGCCGCCCGTCAGCAGCGTGCCGCCGATCACCGTGGCCGCAATCGCATCGAGTTCCATGCCCTGCCCTTGCAGCCCATAGCCCGACAGCACGTAGAACGTGAACACCGCGCCGCCGAGCGCCGAACAGAAGCCGCTCAGCGCATACACGCCGACCCGCGTGCGCGCGACCGGCAGGCCCATCAGCAGCGCCGAGCGCGGATTGCCGCCGACCGCATACACGTTGCGTCCGAAGCGCGTGAAATGGGCGACATAGATCGCGGCCGCGAGCGTCACGGCCGCGATCAGCACGTTCGCCGATACCGAACCGACGCCGACACTGAGACGAAACGCGGAGATCGCCTTGAACGTCGGATCGGTGATCGTGATCGACTGCGTCGTGATCAGAAAGCACAGGCCACGCGCGAAGAACATCCCCGCCAGCGTCACGATGAACGCCTGCAGGCGGAAGTAGTGAATCAGCGCGCCCTGCACCGCGCCGAACACCGTGCCCATCAACAGCACGATCGGAATGATGAGCCACACCGACACATGCATGTGCTCGGACAGCACGGCTTCGACGATCGTCGTCAGCGCGACGATCGAGCCCACCGACAGATCGATGCCCCCCGACACGATCACGAACGTCATGCCGATCGCGACGATCAGCAGGAACGCGTTGTCGACGAGCAGATCGAGCAACACCTGCCACGAGAAGAAACCGGTGTACATCACCGAACCAAAGCCGAACAGCGCGCAGAACAGCAGGACCGTCACCGCGATCGGCAGCGTGCGCGGATCCACCACGCGGGCGAGTGCTTCGAGAACGCGCGTCATCGTGCCACCCCGCGCGATTTGACGAGCGACGCGCCGAACGACACCGCGAGCGCGCGTGCCACCGGCGACTGGATCACGCTGACCGCGAGCACGACGGCCGCCTTCACGACGAGCGTCGCTTCCGGCGGCACGCCGATCGAATACGTGGTGTACGTGAGCGTCTGGATGATCAGCGCGCCGAGCACCGTGCCCGCGAAACTGAAGCGGCCGCCGAGCAGCGACGTGCCGCCGAGCGTCACGGCGAGAATCGCGTCGAGTTCGAGCAGCAAGCCCGCGTTGTTGCCGTCCGCGCTACGCACGTTCGAGCTGATCAGGATGCCGGCCAGCGCCGCGGTCAAGCCCGAGAAGCCGTACACCGCGAATACGATCGCCTTCGAGCGCAAGCCGACGAGCCGCGTCGCAACCGGGTTCACGCCGATCGCGCGAATGAACAGACCGAGCGCCGTGCCCTCCACCAGGGCGGCGGTCGCCAGCACGGCTATGGTCGCGATCCATACCGAGCACGGCACGCCGAGCCAGTAGCCGCCACCGACGAACAGATAGCCGGGCGCGCCGATCGGGATGATCTGCCCGGCGGTCAGCAGTTGCGCGATGCCACGGCCCGCGACCATCAGAATCAGCGTCGCGATGATCGGCTGCATGCCGACGAACGCGACGAGCAGCCCGTTCCACATGCCGCTCAAGATGCCGACGACGAGCGCGGCCAGCAGCGCCTGCGCGATCAGCGCACCGCTCGGCACGGCCTGGGTCGCGAGTATCGTCGCGGCCGCGGCGCCCGCGATCGCGACCACCGCGCCGACCGAAATATCGATGCCGCGTGTCGCAATCACGAGCGTCATGCCGATCGCGACCAGCACGAGCGGCGCCGCGCGATTCAGGATGTCGATCGGCGCGCCGAACAGGTGGCCGTCGAGCGTGCGCAGCGCGAGAAAATGCGGATTGGCCAGCAGGTTCAGTCCGAACAGCAACACGAGCGTCACGCATGGCCACAGCAGCGGACGCTCCACCCCGTCGCGCGCGAACCAGTTCGATAGCTTCATTCGCCGCTCCCTGCGATGAGTCGGTAGATGTTGTCCTCGTTCGATGCCTTACCGGCCACCTCGGCGATCTTGCGGCGATCGCGCAGCACCGCGACGCGATGGCTCACGCGCAGCACCTCGCTGATCTCCGACGAGATGAACAGGATGGACAGGCCGTTCGCGCACAGCGCGAGCAGCCGGTCCATGATGTCGAACTTCGCGGCGACGTCGATGCCGCGGGTCGGCTCGTCGAGGATCAGCAGTTTGGGATCGGTTGCCAGCCAGCGCGCGAGCAGCGCCTTCTGCTGGTTGCCGCCGGACAGCAGCGCGATCGGCTGCTCGGCGTCGGACGCCTTGATGCCGAGCCGCTCGATCCACATATCGGCGAGCTCGCGCGCGCGTTGCCGGCTGATCTTGCGCCACCAGCCGCGCCGCGCCTGCAACGCGAGCATGATGTTTTCGCGGATCGACAGTTCGGCGACGATGCCTTCCTTCTTGCGGTCTTCCGCGCAATAGCCGATGCCGTGGCGCACCGCGTCGTGCGGCGTGCGCAGCCGCACGACGCGCCCTTCGACGAGGATCGTGCCGCTGTCCGCGCGATCCGCGCCGAACAGAAGCCGCGCGGTTTCGGTGCGGCCCGAGCCGAGCAGACCCGCGAGGCCGAGAATCTTGCCGGCCTGCATCTCGAGATCGATCGGCTGCAAGGTGCCGCGACGGCCGACGCCACGCAGCTCGATGAACGGCGGCGTGGCCGTTGCTGCCGTGTGGTCTTGCGCGACCTCCTGATCGTCGGCGGCCTGTCCTTCGTGCGCCGCTTCGCGCAGACGCGCGCTCATGCGCTCGTGGCCGACCATCTTCGCGACCAGCTGATCCGCGGACAGATCGCGCGCGAGATATTCGCCTTCGCGCTCGCCGTTGCGCATCACCGTGATGCGATCGGAGATCGCATAAGTCTGCTCGATGAAATGCGTGACGAACAGGATCGCAATGCCCGATCGCTTAAGATGTCGAAGTATTTTGAATAGCTGCGCGACTTCGCTGTCGTCGAGGCTCGAAGTCGGTTCGTCGAGAATCAGCACGCGCGCATCGACGGACAACGCTCGCGCGATCGCGACCATCTGCTGCACGGCGATCGGATAGGCGTCGAGCGAGCGCGTGACGTCGAGCGACACGTCGAGGCGCGCGAGCGCTTCCTGCGCGCGCCGCTTGATGTCGGGCCAGTCGATCGCGCCGAAGCGGCGCGGCTGCCGGCCCGCGAAGATGTTCTCCGCCACCGACAGATTCGGGCACAGGTTCACTTCCTGGTACAGCGTGCGCACGCCGGCCGCCTCGGCTTCCTGCGGCGACGCGAACGCGACCACCTCGCCGCCGAGGCGGATCGTGCCGGCATCGGGTGCGAGCACGCCGGTGAGCACGTTGATCAACGTGGATTTGCCGGCGCCGTTCTGGCCCATCAGCGTATGGACCTCGCCGGGAAACAGGCGGAAGTCGACGTGTTGCAACGCCTTCACGCCCGGAAATGTCTTGCTGACGCCGGAGGTCGCCAGAATCGGTTCGCGCGCGCTCATGTCATTCTGTTGGCCTGGCGCGCCCGGCGGCGTGCCGCGCCGCGGCTGGTCCGGCTGATTCGGTTCGGTAGCGGAATGGGTCATGGACCTCGCTCGATCGGCTATGCATGGTTCGGCAGGCCCCAGTGACATGCTCCCGCGGGCGCATGCTCCTGAAAAGAGACCGCCCGCTGCAGAAGAAAGCAGCCCGGGCGGTCAGGCACCACTGGAGAAACCTGTTCGATGCGTCCGTACTGCACATCTCCTTCGCGCCGTGAGCCCGTTGGCCCCGGCGCCTGAACACCGCACACGCCGCGGCGCTCGCGCGAGCGCTGCCGCGGCGACGTTGCGCGCCGCGTCAGTACTTACGCGACGGCAGAGTTTGCGCGGCCACGCTCATCGGGAAGACAGTCTCCTGAGTCAGGATGCGCTTCGGCAGCGGCTTGCCTGCCACGACGTCTTTCACCGCCGACATCAACTGCGGTCCGAGCAGCGGGCTGCACTCGACGTCGACGTTCATCTTGCCGGCGGCCATCGCCTGGAAGCCGCCCTTGGTTGCGTCGAACGAAACCACCACGACGTCCTTGCCCGGATGCATGCCGGCTTCTTCCATCGCCTGGATCGCGCCGAGCGCCATGTCGTCGTTATGAGCATAGACGACGTTGATCTTGTTGCCGTAGGTCTTGATGAACGCTTCCATCACCTGCTTGCCGCCGGCGAGCGTGAAGTCGCCGCTTTGCGACGCGATGATCTTGAACTTCGGATCGCTCTTGATCACTTCGATCAGACCCGCGTGGCGGTCGTTGGCCGGCGCGGAGCCGACCGTGCCTTGCAGCTCGGCGATGTTGACCGGACCTTTATCGTCCTTGTAGTGATCCGCGAGCCAGTGGCCGCCGCGCCGTCCTTCTTCGAGGAAGTCCGAGCCGATCATCGTCACGTACAGCGACGTATCCTTCACGTCGATGTTGCGGTCGGTCAGGATCACCGGAATCTTCGCGGCCTTGGCTTCGAGCAGCACCGGTTCCCAGCCCGATTCGACGACCGGCGAGAACGCGATCACGTCGACCTTCTGCGCGATATACGAGCGGATCGCCTTGATCTGGTTTTCCTGCTTCTGCTGAGCGTCGGAGAATTTGAGGTTGATGCCGGCCTCCGTCGCCGCCGACTTCACCGATTCGGTATTCGCGGTGCGCCATGCGCTTTCCGCACCGACCTGCGCAAAACCGAGCGTAATTTTCTTGTCCTCGGCATGCGCGCCGGGCGTGGCCAGCGTCAGCGCTCCGAGACTCGCGCAAAGCGCGAGCGCGCCCAGAGCGCGACACGCGGCACGTCGTGTATTCGCCATGACAGTCTCCAATCGTTGTTGTGTAGACGACCCAGCGGTCTGCCCGGCCCTCGTGGCCCTCTCGGCACATGGATCGTGATGTAGCGTACTGTGCGAGGCGTTAACCGTCCAATCATATGATTCGCGCCCTCGATATCAATTTTGGTATGGCGCGTCGGTCAGAGCATTGCCGCTCGCTGCCTCAGGTCGGCGTCATTCTTGGCGTGACCCAGCGAAACGTCAGATTGATGCGCTCGCCGCTCACGCGCGGCTCCTTCGGCACCCGATGACGCCACTGCGCCTGGGTGTCGCCTTTCATCACGAGCAGGCTGCCGCCCTTCAGCGAGAACGATTGCACGACGCCGCTGCGGTTGTGCTGCAGATCGAACCTGCGCGCGACGCCGAGGCTCACCGACGCGATCACCGGTTGCTTGCCGAGTTCGGGCTCGCGGTCCGCGTGCCAGCCCATGCTGTCGGCGCCACTGCGGTAACGATTCAGCAGCACGCTGTTAAAACGCGCGCCGCTGGTCGCCTCGACGGCCGCCTTCAGTTCGGCGACGGCGGGCGTCCATGCTTGCGGCACGTTGCGGATGCCCGAGTACACGTACACCGCGTCCGGCTCGCCCTGCCAGGCGGTCAGACGCGGCAGTGCAACACGGCCGGCGGGCGTGCCCATCATGTCCTGGCGCCATTGCACTTCGTCGATCAGTCGGGCCAGCAGGCGTTCGGCGTCGGCCGCTGCGAGCCAGTCGGGATACCAGTCGACGTCGGGCGTCGGCAGGTCGTTGAATAAATCGGTGCTCATCGGAATGTCTGGATGCAAGCGGACAAGTCAAAACCCTGACTATTATGGCGACACCGGCTCACCCGCTGATTCACGCGCGTTGCTCTTTCATTCGACGCGGCTCTGCGCGTGCCCTCTGTTCTTTCGCACGGACCACTTCCATGACACTTTCGGATCAGGCGCTCGCGCAGCTCTTTCGCGACGCGCGTACGCACAATGGCTGGCAGAACAAGCCGATCGACGACGCCGTGCTGCGCGAGCTGATGGAGCTCGTACTGCTCGGCCCGACCTCGGCCAATTCGAGTCCGGGCCGCTTCGTGTTCGTCAGGACGCCGGAGGGCAAGGAGAAACTGCGCCCGGCGTTGTCGGCTGGCAATCTCGAGAAAACGATGGCCGCGCCCGTCACGGTGATCGTCGCCATGGACATCGCCTTCTACGAGTATCTGCCGAAACTGTTTCCCCATGCGGATGCGCGCAGCTGGTTCGTCGGCAACGAGCGGTTGATCGCGGACACGGCGTTTCGCAATTCGACGCTGCAAGGCGGGTATCTGATTCTCGCGGCGCGTGCGCTCGGTCTCGACACTGGGCCGATGTCGGGCTTCGATCAGGCCAAGGTCGACGAAGCGTTTTTTGCGGGCACGACGTTGAAGTCGAACTTCCTGATCAATCTTGGCCACGGCGATCCGTCAAAGCTGTTTGCACGCAGCCCGCGTTTTTCGTTCGACGAAGCGGCGCGCATAGTGTGACGGGGCGTTGATGATGGATGGCGCTGCGGGTGCGCGCCACGCGCTGGATCGGATCGCGTCAGGTCAGTACCGCGATATAAAAGACCACCGTGCCGATCAGCGCACCGATGAAGCAGAAGCCCTCTTCGGCTTCGTCGCCATTCGAGCGCAGCCACGCGCCGACCGCACCGAACAGGCCGGCGATGCCAAGCGCGACGCACACCATCACGACGTCGAACAGCGCGCTTTTGCCGAGTTCGGAGAAATCGATGTTGCGTACGCCGACGTAAAGCGCAATCGCCATCAGCGAGATGCCGACGAGCGGCAGCATCACGTGGCTGCCCTCGTGCCCGACATGATGCTCATGATGAACATGATGCACGTCGTGCGCGTGATGCCACAGGTGGCCCGATTTGAGCAGCTTCATGGTGTGCCTCCCCCCCGCCCGATCTTTCCCGGCGACAGAACCAGTCATGGCCGAAGCGCCCTACGCTGCCCCGGCAACAAGCTGGCTTGTTTCAAGCATACTCCACGCATGAATACAATTCAAAGCCCATTTAATTCGCTTGCATAGGCATTGAATGCGTGGCGCGCGGCCCTGTAAGTATGTGCTGAGCGCGGAATGCGCCTGCCCCGGCAAACACCTTTCGTGGCTCGTCCCGGCGGCTTCGGGGCCGGCGTGTCGTGCGGTGCGGGAGCACGAATTTTGCGGCTACGGCAAGGGACCGAACATGTCGGTAGAATGATTCGCCGCGTTCCGTCAACCGATCGCCGCCGCGCTATCGCTGCCCTTCGGCCCCTTCCCGCTCTGATCCTCTTTATGCGACGTTCATCGTTTCTTGTCCGCATCATCCTGATTGGCATCCTGCTGCATATCTATGTCGGCTTGCGCCTGATTCCCGACATGCCGATCGACGCGGCCGGCCGCGGGCTGTGCGTGCTGTGGCTCGTGCTGTCGATCTACCTGATCCCGGTCGGCATGATGGCGCGCGGCTTCAAGCGCCAGCCGCTCGGCGACCGTCTCGCGTGGGTGGGCCTGCTCGCGATGGGCTTCTTCTCGTCGCTGCTGGTACTGACGTTCGCGCGCGACCTCGTGCTGGCGTCGCTGCTGACGATCGACGCGATCTGGCCGAACACGCTCACGATCGCGCATTGGCGCACCGGCTCGGCGGCGGCGGTGCCGCTGCTCGCGCTGCTGTCGACGCTGATTGGCCTGTTCAACGCGCGCCGTCGCGCGCGCGTCGTCACGATCGACGTGCCGATCGACGATCTGCCTGCCGCGCTCGACGGCTTCACGATCGTGCAGATCAGTGACATCCACGTCGGCCCGACGATCAAGGGCCGCTATGTCGATGCGATCGTCGACGCGGTGAACCGGCTCAAGCCGGATCTGATCGCGGTGACGGGCGACGTCGTCGACGGCAGCGTGCCGCAGCTGAGCCGGCATACGCAGCCGCTGTCGCGGCTCGCCGCGCGGCACGGTGCGTTTCTCGTGACCGGCAATCACGAGTACTACTCCGGAGCGAACTCGTGGATCGCCGAATTCCGCCGGCTCGGCTTGCGGGTGCTGCTGAACGAACACGTGATAGTCGACCATGACGGCGCGCGCGCCGTCATCGCCGGCGTCACCGATTACTCGGCGGGTCATCACGACCCCGCGCATCGCAGCGACCCGGTCGCGGCGCTCGCCGGCGCGCCGGGCGACGTGCTGATCAGGGTGCTGCTCGCGCATCAGCCGCGTTCGGCCGAAGCGGCCGCGGCGGCCGGCTTTACGCTGCAGTTGTCGGGTCATACGCACGGCGGTCAGTTCTTTCCGTGGAATTTCTTTGTGCGCCTGCAACAGCCGTTCACGGCAGGCCTCGCGCGCCTGAACGGACTCTGGGTTTATACGAGTCGCGGTACGGGCTATTGGGGTCCGCCGAAACGACTCGGTGCGCCTTCGGAAATCACGCGCTTGAGACTCGTGCCGGGCGAACCGGATTGAACTCAACATTCGCAGTCCGGAGCAATTAATTACGGCCTGTCTACGATGCGGCTGTAGCAAACCCAAATGCGCACTCTCCGCCGATCGCGGCTTGACTGAACTTTGCGCAGCCCTCTAAAATCCGCGCAATTCTTTTAACCGGAATCACGATCTTGGACAGTAGCAGTTGTACCAGCCGAGTATCGATTTGCCCGCTCGCCTGAGCGGCAGGATTTCCGCGTCAGGTGTCCCTGTCGCCGTCCTGCCCTCGGGCTCGATGGCGCACGTCGCTCTCATTTCATTGTCATTCGCGTACTGTCGGTGAAGCGCAGCGTGGCTCGATGCCATGCCGATGCCGCACGCTTGCGGCCGCTGCACGCGTGTGCGCGCGTATTTCGTTCCACCCTCATGCGCTTAGCGTGCACGAGGTAGACGACCTGACGTTCCCACGCGTAGGCTTCACCCTGCGGCAGCACGCACGCCAACCTTTCTGAACGATGACACTCGAATTCTTCCTGCGGCTTCTGACCGCTTTTGCTTGCGGCGTCGCGATTGGCCTCGAACGACAGATGCGCCAGCGCACTGCCGGCCTGCGCACGATCACGCTCGTGGCGAGCGGCGCGTGCCTGTTCGTCACGCTCGGCGTGCTGACCGGCAACGGCGTCAGCGGCGTCACGCAGATTGCCGCCTATGTGGTGTCCGGCGTCGGCTTTCTTGGCGGCGGCGTCATCATGCGCGACAAAGGCTCGATCCAGGGGATCAACACCGCGGCGACGCTGTGGTGCTCGGCGGCCGTCGGCGTATTGAGCGGCGCGGGACATTACGGACCGGCGCTCGCGGGCACCGCGGTCGTGCTGCTGGCCAACACCGCGCTGCGTGAAGTGAGCCGGATGATCAACTCGACGCCGGTTTCAAACGCCGACCTCGTGCGCGAGTACGTGTTGACGATCGTCTGCCGCGAAGCCGACGAGATCAACATTCGCGCCGCGATTTCCAACTCGATGTACTCGGCGCCGCTGTCGTTCCAGAGCCTCACGAGCGAGGATGTCGAGGACGAACCGGCGCGCATTCGCGTGACGGCGACGCTGACGATGCATCCGAAGGATCAATCGAAGCTCGAACAGATGGCGAGCCGCCTGAGCATGGAAAAGAGCGTGTCCAGCGTCAGTTGGACCGCGCGGGAAGCGGAGCCGACGCCCGAGTGAAGCGCGGCGCGTAAGTCTCCTTTGTTCGCGCGCATCGTCTACACTTAGCGGGCAGCAGATTCAGATAATGTTAATTCCGCGTCGTGAACGTGGACGGTCCCATAACCTTCGACTAAGCTCTGTCACTGTGATTTGTTCACACTCAACCAGGGAGTCTCGAATATGGAACACAGCATCATCGCATGGATCATCATCGGCGCAATCGCGGGCTGGCTCGCGGGTGTGCTGGTCAGGGGCGGCGGCTTCGGCCTGATCGTCGACATCATCGTCGGGATCATCGGCGCGTTCATCGGCGGGTGGCTCGCCGGCGTGCTGCATATCTCGCTTGGCGGCGGCTGGATCGGCTCGATCATCACCGCGTTGATCGGCGCGGTCATTCTGCTGTTTATTATCCGGCTCGTGCGACGAGGGTCCTGAGCACGGCATCCGACGTCATCAAGCGCCAGCGGGTTCGAATCGCTGGCGCTTTTTTATGGCCTGTTGCTTCTGCTTTTATCGCCGCGGTTGTCGCCGCCGCAGAATCAGACCGGCAGCATCGACCCCGTATCGCGCAGCCGCGTATGCCATGCAAACGCCTGATCGAGGCAATGCGGCGTCTGCCCTCCCCAGAGCAACGCATCGCGGTAGTAGTCGCGCAACAGCTCGCGATACCGCGGATGTACGCAATGCTCGATGATCAGCGTCGCACGTTCGCGCGGCGCGAGGCCGCGCAGATCGGCGAGACCCTGCTCGGTGACGACGACGTCGACGTCGTGTTCGTTGTGATCGCAATGCGGCACCATCGGCACGATGCTCGAAATGCGGCCGTCCTTCGCGGTCGACTTGCTCGCGAACACCGCGCACGACGCATTGCGCGCGAAGTCGCCCGAGCCGCCGATGCCGTTCATCATATGCGTGCCGCCGACATGCGTCGAATTGACGTTGCCGTAGATATCGAATTCGAGCGCGGTATTGAGCGCGATCAGACCGAGCCGCCGAATCACCTCGGGATGGTTGCTGACTTCCTGCGGACGCAGCACGAGCCGGTCGCGATAGCGCTCGATTTCGCCGAATACCTGCGCCTGCCGCGCGGCCGACAACGTGATCGACGCGCCGGACGCGAACGCGACCTTGCCAGCGTCCATCAGATCGAACGTCGAATCCTGAAGGACTTCCGAATAAATTTCGAACACCTCGAAAGGCGAATCGACGAATCCTGCCAGGACCGCGTTGGCAATCGTACCGATGCCCGCCTGCAGCGGCGGCAACTGCTTCGGCATGCGGCCACGCGTGACTTCGTGCTGGAAAAATTCGATCAAATGACCGGCGATCAACGCGGTTTCCCGATCCGCGGGCAACACCGTGGACGGGCTGTCGGCCATGTCCGTCATCACGATCGCCGCGATTTTCTCGGGCGCAATCTCGATAGCGGGTGTGCCGACGCGATCCCGCGCGCGCACGATCGGCAGCGGCTCGCGATGCGGCCGGCGCCCCGGAATCCAGATGTCGTGCAAGCCTTCGAGCCCGCGCGGCTGCGCAAGATTGATCTCGACGATGACCTTGTCCGCGAGAATCGCGAAGCTCGCCGAATTGCCGACCGACGTCGTCGGCACGATACCGCCGCTCTCCGTAATCGCGGCGGCTTCGATGATCGCGACATCGAGCTTGCCGAGCTGGTTCGCGCGCAGCATCTCGACGGTCTCGGACAGATGCTGATCGACGAACATCACTTCGCCGCGATTGATGGCGTCGCGCAGCGTCTTGTCTACCTGAAACGGCAGACGGCGCGCGAGCACATGCGCTTCGGTCAGCATGCGGTCAACGTCATGACCGAGCGAGGCGCCCGTCATCAACGTGATGCGCAGCGGCTCGCCCAGCCGGCGCGCACGCTCGGCGAGCGCGACCGGCACGGCCTTCGCGTCGCCCGCGCGCGTGAAACCGCTTGCGCCAACCCGCATGCCGTCGTGAATCAGAAGCGCCGCGTCGGCGGCCGTGGTGATTTTTCCGCGCAGCGCGGCGCAGCGAATTCGGTCTTCGTACATGAAAGGGAGTCTCTCCATAGTCGCCAGCTCCGTCTACTGGTGCGCACGTCTGCGGTGTGCTTCGCTCAATAGGCGGTTGCCGCACCCGCCGCGGCGTCTCGATCGGACGGCGTCGCGAGCAGGTGTTGGGTCGCGCGATAGGATCCGCGACAGGTGTTGCGCGTGAGGCAGCCGGACTTAGCTGCCGAAGTAGATGTTGCAGAAGCTCATCGGGCCGACACATTCATCAGCTTTCGCTTTCGGCGCTTCCACATGCTTGCGCGGGGCAACCTTATCGGTGCGCTGACCATCCGCTTGCGCAACCTGCTGCTCCGGCGCGGCCGGCGCCGTCTGTGCATAGGCGGCGGCAGCGGTGGACAAAGAACAGGCAATCAGGACCATCTTCAACACTTTCATCTCGTTCTCCAGGACTTACGACTACTGCGACGAATACTGCGAGGCAGTGACGAAACTATATGACCGCCACCTACGCGAATAAACGGGGCCGCCCGGAAGGGATCTTTCCATCTGGCAGAAAGATCCACGCAGCATTGCTCAGCGACGATTGAAGGGCGCGTCCTTGTCGAGCAACGCGCTGCGAATGAAGTGCAGACAGCTCAAGATACGTTGCAGATCGTGATGCCGGGCGCGCTCGGCGTGCACTGCCTGCAGCATCTCTTGCGCGAGCCAGGTGGCCGAGCGCACGGCGACGAGTGCGCGTTCGAGCGAACGTGGACCTGGGCGTTCGAAGAGCCGGGCAAGATCGTCGCACGTGTGTTCGATCACGCTGCGCCAACGCGGCTGAAGGAGGTCGGCATAATCGGCGCGTGCGGCTTCGTTGCGCAGATCGATGACGGCGTGACCTACTTCGATCGTCGCGAGCATCCAGCGAAGTGCGTCGCGCCGTCGTCGTGAACGGTGCGTCAACAGCACGCGCAGTTGCGAAGTCAGATCATGCGTGCCCGACTGGAAACGTTGGTTCAGACCCGGCAGCGCGTCCTTGCATGCCGACACCGTTTGCGCTCGCAGGTCGCCCATGATCCGGTCGATGAGCCAGCGCATATCGGCGGGAAAGACCACCGCGAAAACAACCGCTGCGAGCAGCATCGACGCGGTCAGCGCGATGCCGTTGTTGATCAGCAGATCGGGCACGTAGCTGACGACGTTGTCCGGTCCGGCCAGCAGACAGAAGAACACCGAAAAGCCGATGCCAAGCCCTGCCGCGCCGCGACGCGTCGCGATGAATGCGCCGAGCGCGAGCACCGGCGCGAGTACCGCGCAAAGCAGCGGGAACCCATCGATGTTCGGATACACGTAGCACATGAACACATAGCCGGCCAGCGTCGCGAGCACCGCGCCGATCGCCATCTGGATGGCCATTCTGGTGGCGCTTGGCGCGGTGGACGTCAACGCGCAGACCAGTGTTGCGCCAATCACGGCGAGACCGCCGCTCGGCCAGTTGGTCGCGATCCAGAACGCACCGGCGATTCCGATGACGACAGCCGAGCGCACGAATGTGAACAATACGGCGAAGTGGTTTGTGCGGCTTATAGGTCTGCTTGTGCGGTGACTCTTAGTTGGGCTTGATCTGCATCGTAGGCGGCACTGCCGACTTGCTGTTTTGCGCCACAAGCATGCATAGGTTTGCGAATAGTTTATCCATTCGCCCACGAATCGATACAGCAATTCGGCTGCCGTGTCGAAGTCCGCAAGCGATTCCGTGGACGCGGCTTCGAGTGGCCGCCTGGTTTCGCGTACCCGGCGTGGCAAGCTCGCTCGAAAGGGGCGCAGATCGGCTGCTGCGTGCGATGCTTCGACGCCGGCTTCAGCTTGTGCTTCGAACAAGGCTCCCAGTTCGTCGAGGTACGGACCGATGGCCGCGAGTATCGACACAGCGCGGCTGGCGCGCAACCGTTTGAGCAACTGATTCAGCGCATGCAGACGCGCACACGCATCCATGAATTCGCTATTCAGACGCGCCAGATGCGCACTGCGCGAGCGCATCGCCGGATCTTCGAATGCGACGAACGTGCGGGTTGCTTCGAAGCCAGCGATTTCGTCGACGAAATCCGCGAAACGCCGTTCGAACTGATTGCGCTCGAGCCCGCGTGCGAGCATGTCGACAGCAAACGCAGTAAAATTCGCGTACCTGATCTGAAGGTTACGTCGCAGCGCAAGGATCGAGCGCTGGGGCAGCAGCAACGCGCTGACCGCGCTCGAACACACGATGCCGACCGCCACTTCCGCGGCACGCGTGAGTGCGGCGAGGAACAGTCCCTGAGGCGTCGTCACGTTTGGAATGCCGATCAGCGCGGCGGTGTAACCCGCGAGCACAAAACCGTACCATCTGAAATGCCGATACCGGACCGCCGCAGCAATACAGGCGCTCACCCACACGATCATGCCGAGCATGTACAGTTCGGGCTGCTGAACGAACAGCCCGCCGAGCACGAGCGCGGCCACGGTCCCTACTGCCGTTCCGAGAATCCGGTAGAAGCTCTTCGCGAGCACCATGCCGCTGAACGGTTGCATCAACACAAAGACAGTGGTCATCGCAATGCGCGGCTGCGGCAGATCGAGCAGCATCGCGATGCCCAGCGCCAGCAGACCGGCGGTGACCGTCTTCAGCAGATGCAGCCAGGTCAGACCGTCGCTGCTGGCCCAGTCGCGCACGGCGCGATTGAGTTTGGCTCGGCTGAGGCGTCGCCGCATGACGCCGCGCGGACCGAAGAAATCCGCCGACGGTTCGATCGCATGATCGGGTCTCATCTGAAAACAGTGCACCCTACGTGGTCGCTGAGAGAGCCTCCGGACAGAATGGCCGACACCGGCAGGCGAGGCGCCGATTGTAGGAGTCCGCGATGTGTACATTAAGCCGATGGGTGCAGAACATCTGTTCCAGAACGGACAACAATAGTGTTCTGAGACTGACGGAAAATATGATCTTGATCATGAAACAGAAGGTTTGATGGACACGCTACAAAATATGCGAGTGTTTGTGCGCGTGGTTGAAGCCAGTAGCTTCACCGCGGCCGCGCAATCGCTCAATTCAACGACCGGCGCGATGTCTCGCGCGGTCTCGGAGCTTGAGGCACATCTGCGCACGCGCCTGCTGAATCGCTCGACGCGTCGGCTTGCGCTGACCACCGCCGGCGAGCGCTATCTGAAACGATCGCAGCAGATCCTCGCGGATGTCGATGTTGCGGAAGAAGAAGCCAGTTGCGCACACGAGCGACCAACCGGCGCACTGCGCATGCATAGCTTTGCGAGCATCGGCCAGCACTACGTCCTGCCGGCCATTTCGCGTTACCGCGAGCTTTATCCTGATGTGACCGTCGAGTTGACGCTATCGCAGCGCATGCCCGATCTGTTCGAGGGCAGCGCCGACGTGGCCGTGATCGGCGCATCGACGCTGCCGAATTCGGACCTCGTATCGTTTCCGCTGGGGACGACGTTCAGCATCCTGTGCGCATCGCCGGCCTACGTGCGGGCGCACGGCGCGCTGCAAGAACCGGCTGACCTTGCGCATCACGAATGTCTGATCCTGCATACGCCGGCGTTCCCGCCACATGAATGGACGCTCGACGGCCCGAACGGCAGTGAGTTGATGGAAGTCGACGGCCCCGTGCATGTGAACATCGCCGAATCATTGATCGTGGCGATCCGCGAAGGCATGGGCATCGGCATGGTGCCGCTCTACGCGGCCATTTCCGGGTTGCGCGATGGCACGCTGGTGCGCGTGTTGCCGGAATATACGCTGCAAAAGACGACTGTTTATGCGCTCTATCCGTCGCGCAAATTCATCGATGCAAAGACGCGCACGTGGGTCGAATTCTTGGTAAGCGATCCATTTTCGGCGTCTAGCCGCTGGGGACAGGAGCGAGGAGCATAGGTGTCCACCTATTCGGAGGTGGACACCTATGGCTGACAAAGATCCAGAGTTAAGAGTAGTTCGACGCAGCAGCGACGGTCGCCGTCGTTACGACGATAAAGGCAAGCGTGCGCTCGTTGAGGAAGCGCTGCGTTCTGGCGTGTCGGTTGCCCGCCTGGCGCAGGAGCACGGGATCAACGCCAACCTGCTACGCAAGTGGATCACGAAGTACCTGCTGGAGCGCGAGAAAGGCATCTCGCCGGCATCGCAGGATGATGCTACCGGCGAACAGGAACGTCCACATGCCCCGGAGGAAATCGTACTGGAGGGCGCGCTCGCGGTGATTGATGGCGCGCCCATTGACATCCCGGGTTCGCGCAAACGCTCCCCACCTGTCGCCTCGCCCACGGCATTCGTGCCTGTCGTTGCAGCACCACCAGCACGGCCAACCGCACCGCCGTCGCCGTCGCCGTCACCGTCACCGTCACCATCGCCATCGCTGACGCTCGCACTGCATGTGCGACTGTCCAACGGCGTCGAGTTTGATCTCGGCGAGGCGAGCATCGACGAACTGACCACCGTGGTCCAGATGCTGGGGAGGATGCCGTGTTCCGGTTCGACGAAGGCCTGAAGGTCTACCTGCATCGGGAACCCGTCGACTTCCGGTATGGCATGAACAGCCTGTCGATTCTCGTGGAGCAGGCCATGCATTTGAACCCGATGGATTCCTCGCTCTATGTGTTTACCAACCGGAGATGCGATCGCATCAAGATCCTGGGCTGGCAAGGCAACGGTTTCTGGCTCATGCTCAAGAGACTCGAGGCAAACGATCGCTTCGTGTGGCCTGACAGCGCGAACCGGGTCGCGACACTGAGCGTCGAGCAGCTGCACTGGCTTATCGAGGGCATCGACATTGCCGCAGTCCAGCGACATCCCAGTCGAGATTACGCACGCGTGAGCTGAACACGTCACCGGCGTGCCGGTCTAAGCGGTATGCCGATCAACGTGATCATCGACGCCGACGAACTCAAGGCACTGCTCGCGATGCGAGAGGCCTATGGTTCGCTTCAGCGCGATCATGAGGAGGTTCGCAGCGCACTGCGCCTCGTGACAGCTGAGCGCGATCTCGCCGAGGAACGACTGCGCGCTTACCGTCGCGAACTGTTTGGCGCGAAAAGCGAAGCGCGCGCCTCGGACCAGTTCGGCCTGTTCAACGAAGCCGAAGCGCTCGGCGCGAACGCCACTCCCGCGCAGGAAGATACCCCCGGAACCGAGGTCGCGGCCCACAAGCGCAAGAAGCGCGGCCACCGCAAGCCTCTCGATCCCAATCTGCCGCGTGATGTCGTGCGACACGAACTCCCTGAGGCAGAGCGCTTCTGCGATCACGACGGACACGCGCTCGTCGAGATCGGCGTCGAGATCAGTGAGCAGCTCAATGTCATTCCCGAGCAGTTGCGAGTCACCCAGCATCAGCGTATCAAGTACGCCTGCCCATGTTGCGATCTCGGCATCAAGGTTACGCCGGCACCGCCCCGTATCATCCCGCGTGGGCTGCTGAGTGAATCGGCGCTCGCGTGGATCGCCACCGGCAAGTACCAGTTCGGCATGCCGCTCTATCGCCTGGCCGGTCTGCTGCGTCGCTTCGGCGGCGACATCTCGTCGAACACGATTGCCGCGAGCATGGTCCGCGTCGGTCTTGCGACGCAACCCGTCATCAACCTGATGCGCGATGCGCTGCTCGATGCCGAACTGATCTACGGCGACGAGACGACGTTCCAGGTCCTGAAGGAGCAAGGGCGAAAGCCGCAAACGAAAAGCTATCTGTGGGCGCAGATGACCGGTTCGGGCATCCCCATCCGTTGCTTCACCTATACGCCTGGTCGTGGCGCCAGGCTGGCTGACAGGCTGTTTGCCGGTGTCCGTAAAGGTGCCGCCCTGATGACCGATGGATACGAACCCTACAACGGCATCGCTGAACAGTACCAGCTCGTGCACCTCGGATGCTGGACGCACGCAAGACGGTACTTTGTGAAGGCGGAAGACAATGTCCCCAAAGCAGCGCGCCCGCCCGATCTGCTCGCGACACGCTTCATCAGCCTGATCGGAAAACTGTTCGCGGCCGAAGCGCGAAGCCAGACGTGGACGGCTGGGCGACGACAGCGATTGCGGCGACGATACAGCGCGTGCGTACTCGATGTTATCGAAAAGCTGATGCTTGAGCACTCGCCTGGCGTCGTCCCCAACAGTCTGCTCGGCAAGGCGCTGACCTATCTGCACGGGCAGTGGCCGAAGCTGATCCGTTACGTTGAAGACGGCAACTGGCCCATATCGAACAACCCTTGCGAAAATTCCATTCGCCCGTTCTGCCTGGGACGCCGCGGCTGGTTGTTTGCTGACACCGTCGATGGCGCAAACGCGAGCGCCAATCTCTACTCACTGGTCGAAACCTGCAAGGCGAACAGCATTGATCCGTATCGCTATCTCACCTGGCTGTTACAGCGTCTCCCGCTGGCACAGACCGTCGACGACTACGACGCGCTCTTGCCCTGGAAGATGCCCATCGATCTCCGCTGACTGAGCCCTGTACCACATCTCATGAGAACCGCGCCCTTACTCTGAGGGGTGTCGTCAATGGATCGCGTACAATTCTTGCGCTCGCATCTGCCGAAGGTGATTGCGCGCGACGAAGCATTGCTTGCTGAGGTCGGGCAACTAGGGGGCGGAGATGACCCAGTGCAGCTGGTTGGAGTTGCCCCTGTAACTCAGGACACGCGGACACCGTTAGGTCGATGAAATCGCGGCAGCACGCCTGAACTCACGCGGCGAGCGGTATTCCAGGGCTTTGTGCGGATGGCGCTCATTGTAGTGTTCAAATGCAACAGCCAGACACGAGAGCGCCGCTGGCGCGTCAGGCTCGTCCATACAGGCGACGTAATTGTCGCTTCATGATCTTCACGAACGATTCGACCATGCCATTGCTCTGCGGAGAACGTGCCGGCGTTGTCAATGACTCCAGGGCCAATTCGCGAGCGAAGCTGCGAGTGCGGTGGTCGACATAAGCCGAGCCGTTGTCCGTCAACCATTCGATGGACGGCGCGACCTGCCCGGTGCCGAATTGCTGCGCGACGGCGGCCAGCATCGCGTCGCGCACTACATCACCGCTATACCCGCCGGTCCCCGCCGCCCGGCCAATCGCCTCTCCGATCGCAGCAGTCGAGTGCGAACGTTACGCGCAACGGCGTGCCATCGTCGCACCGGAACATCTGTATCGCGATCAGCCTGCGCCACCCAGTTGTAGATGGTCTGTGCAGTCGGCTCGAACTCCTTTTCCAGTTCCTCCGGCCTGCGTCCGGCCTTCAGCAGCTCGACCATTTGCGCCCGAAATTCCGCCGGGTACGGGGTACGATGCTTGCCCATAATCGGCACCTCCTTCTCCAAAGGATAGATGTCCGTTTTTCTGGATCAACTTCAGTATGTGCAAAAACGCGTCGATCAACAGGCTACTTTTGGCAATGGCTGGCAACGGCGTCCGACCACGCTTGTTGTTCGTGCCCGGTCGAGCATGTTGCTGTTGATTTGGGCCACGTAAACGCAAAAACCCCACCGCGGCGGGTGGGGTTTCTGACTGGGGGGAGCCTGACGATTACCTACTTTCACACGGGCAATCCGCACTATCATCGGCGTGGAGTCGTTTCACGGTCCTGTTCGGGATGGGAAGGGGTGGGGCCGACTCGCTATGGTCATCAGGCATGACGGGTTGCTGCGTCGCAGGGCTGGAGTCAACCGGTTGCGCCACAGCCAATCGGGAAGAAGCGTAAAGGATTCGGGTGTGTGGGGGTTGTGTTGTTTCTGGCACAACACTGAATCCCAACCGTGCGTTTCTGTGAGCTCCCGCGGGAGTTCACACCAATCCCCTTCGGGGATCGGACCCGCGTAAGTGCTGAAGCACTACCGCGGGTCGAGACACACCTGTTATAGGATCAAGCCTTACGGGCAATTAGTATCAGTTAGCTCAGTACATTACTGTACGTGCACACCTGACCTATCAACGTCCTGGTCTTGAACGACCCTTCAAGGGGCTCGAAGCCCCGGGGATATCTCATCTTAAGGCGAGTTTCCCGCTTAGATGCTTTCAGCGGTTATCTCTTCCGAACATAGCTACCCGGCGATGCCACTGGCGTGACAACCGGTACACCAGAGGTTCGTCCACTCCGGTCCTCTCGTACTAGGAGCAGCCCCCTTCAAATATCCAGCGCCCACGGCAGATAGGGACCAAACTGTCTCACGACGTTTTAAACCCAGCTCACGTACCTCTTTAAATGGCGAACAGCCATACCCTTGGGACCGGCTACAGCCCCAGGATGAGATGAGCCGACATCGAGGTGCCAAACACCGCCGTCGATATGAACTCTTGGGCGGTATCAGCCTGTTATCCCCAGAGTACCTTTTATCCGTTGAGCGATGGCCCTTCCATACAGAACCACCGGATCACTATGACCTGCTTTCGCACCTGTTCGACTTGTCAGTCTCACAGTCAAGCACGCTTATGCCATTGCACTATCAGCACGATTTCCGACCGTACCTAGCGTACCTTCGTACTCCTCCGTTACACTTTGGGAGGAGACCGCCCCAGTCAAACTGCCTACCATGCACTGTTCCCGACCCGGATCACGGGCCAAGGTTAGAACCTCAAACAGATCAGGGTGGTATTTCAAGGACGGCTCCATTGAGACTGGCGTCCCAACTTCATAGCCTCCCACCTATCCTACACAGACCGGTTCAAAGTCCAATGCAAAGCTGCAGTAAAGGTTCATGGGGTCTTTCCGTCTAGCCGCGGGGAGATTGCATCATCACAAACACTTCAACTTCGCTGAGTCTCGGGAGGAGACAGTGTGGCCATCGTTACGCCATTCGTGCAGGTCGGAACTTACCCGACAAGGAATTTCGCTACCTTAGGACCGTTATAGTTACGGCCGCCGTTTACCGGGACTTCAATCAGGAGCTTGCACCCCATCATTTAATCTTCCGGCACCGGGCAGGCGTCACACCCTATACGTCCACTTTCGTGTTTGCAGAGTGCTGTGTTTTTATTAAACAGTCGCAGCCACCAGTTTATTGCAACCCTTTCACCCTTCTGGCGCAGGCCAGTCAGGCTATGAGGGCGTACCTTATCCCGAAGTTACGGTACCAATTTGCCGAGTTCCTTCTCCCGAGTTCTCTCAAGCGCCTTAGAATACTCATCTCGCCCACCTGTGTCGGTTTGCGGTACGGTCACTGTGAAACTGAAGCTTAGAGGCTTTTCCTGGAACCCCTTCCAGTTGCTTCGCCACCGAAGTGGCTCGCCTCGCACCCTTGAATTCTGCGCCCGGATTTGCCAAAGCGCCTTCTCCAATGCAAGGACCGGGACTTCCAACACCCGGACAACCTTCCGCGATCCGTCCCCCCATCGCATTTCACAATGGTGCAGAAATATTAATCTGCTTCCCATCAGCTACGCATTTCTGCCTCGCCTTAGGGGCCGACTCACCCTACGCCGATGAACGTTGCGTAGGAAACCTTGGGCTTACGGCGAGGGGGCCTTTCACCCCCTTTATCGCTACTCATGTCAGCATTCGCACTTCCGATACCTCCAGCACACTTTCCAGTGCACCTTCGCAGGCTTACGGAACGCTCTCCTACCATGCACATTACTGTGCATCCGCAGCTTCGGTATATGGCTTAGCCCCGTTACATCTTCCGCGCAGGACGACTCGATCAGTGAGCTATTACGCTTTCTTTAAAGGGTGGCTGCTTCTAAGCCAACCTCCTGACTGTTTTAGCCTTCCCACTTCGTTTCCCACTTAGCCATATTTGGGGACCTTAGCTGGCGGTCTGGGTTGTTTCCCTCTTGACACCGGACGTTAGCACCCGATGTCTGTCTCCCGTGATTGCACTCTTCGGTATTCGGAGTTTGCTATGGCGTAGTAATCCGCAATGGACCCCACAACCATGACAGTGCTCTACCCCCGAAGGTGAGACACGAGGCACTACCTAAATAGTTTTCGGAGAGAACCAGCTATTTCCAGGTTTGTTTAGCCTTTCACCCCTATCCACAGCTCATCCCCTAACTTTTCAACGTTAGTGGGTTCGGTCCTCCAGCACGTGTTACCGTGCCTTCAACCTGGCCATGGATAGATCACCTGGTTTCGGGTCTACACCCAGCGACTGGACGCCCTGTTCGGACTCGCTTTCGCTACGCCTGCCCTAATCGGTTAAGCTCGCCACTGAATGTAAGTCGCTGACCCATTATACAAAAGGTACGCCGTCACCCCTTCGCAGAGGCTCCGACTGTTTGTATGCATGCGGTTTCAGGATCTGTTTCACTCCCCTCCCGGGGTTCTTTTCGCCTTTCCCTCACGGTACTGGTTCACTATCGGTCGATCACGAGTATTTAGCCTTGGAGGATGGTCCCCCCATCTTCAGACAGGATTTCACGTGTCCCGCCCTACTTCTCGTACACCCAGTTCTTCCATGCTGTTTTCGTCTACAGGGCTATCACCTGCTATGGCCGCACTTTCCAGAGCGTTCGACTAACAATACAGATAACGTGTACCGGCTGATCCCATTTCGCTCGCCACTACTCTGGGAATCTCGGTTGATTTCTTTTCCTGCGGTTACTTAGATGTTTCAGTTCACCGCGTTCGCCTCACGCAGCCTATGGATTCAGCTACGGATACTCCATTAGGAGTGGGTTTCCCCATTCGGACATCTCCGGATCAATGCTCGTTTGCCAGCTCCCCGGAGCTTTTCGCAGGCTACCGCGTCCTTCATCGCCTGTGATCGCCAAGGCATCCACCACATGCACTTGTTCGCTTGACCCTATAACGGGTGTGTCTCTGTGTCGACCCACGTTAGCGCTTTAGCGCTTAACGTGGGTCCCATCCCCGGAGGGGATAGACGCACTCGCTACAGGTTGAGTATTCGTGTTGCGCCGTATTCCAAAGCGATCTCTCGATCACCTTTAAAATACATCGATACAATCACAACCCTGATTCACCTACTCACACACCCATCTCCAGGTATGCTTTCGTGAATCTCTTTACTACTTCTTCCTGATTGTTAAAGAACGGCAGCCGGTATGAAGCCTGTGCCTCATACCGCTCTGACTGGCTCAATCGCCAATGCGCAACGCTCTGCCTTCATGCAGAACCCTGCGCATTGAGGATTGGTGGAGGATGACGGGATCGAACCGACGACCCCCTGCTTGCAAAGCAGGTGCTCTCCCAGCTGAGCTAATCCCCCAGTCCCACAGATAGTCCAGCGGCCCCAGCCCTTCAGCTCACCAGACAAGACACTGGTGGGTCTGGATGGATTCGAACCATCGACCCCCGCCTTATCAAGACGGTGCTCTAACCGGCTGAGCTACAGACCCTGAGCCTGCCTGCGTTGCTTCTAACCACAGCCGATAAGCGT
>NZ_JBNDKQ010000003.1:0-2472500 GCF_050435625.1 Paraburkholderia sp. RAU6.4a | reverse complement strand
CGCGCCTTCCGCCTCGGCGAGCGCGCCGCTCTGCAACGCGTGCTCGAGCTGCGTCACCGGCTCGCCGCTATACGCGAGGCTGCCGTGTCGCTCGAAGAGCACACGGATATCGTCGAGACTCAATGCCACCTGTTACTCCCAAGGTAATGAAAACGTCTTCAGATTGGTAAAGCTCTTCATCGCTTCCTGAACGCCTTCCTCGTAGCCTAGCCCCGAATCCTTGATGCCGCCGAACGGCGCCAGCTCGATCCGATAGCCTGGCACTTCCCACACGTTGACGGTGCCCACGCGCAGCTCATTAATGAAACGCGTGATTGCGTCCTGCCGGTTCGTACACACGCCCGACGACAGCCCGAACGGTGTTCCGTTGCTGATGCGAATCGCATCGTCGCGCGTGTCGAACGCGATGACCGGCGACACCGGCCCGAAGGTTTCCTCGCGCACGAGCGTCATCGACGGATCGACGTTGTCGAGCACGGTCGGCGCATACAACGCGCTGCGGCGCTCGTTGCCGAGGCGCAGGCGCGCGCCCGCGGCCACCGCCTCATTAGCGCGACCTGGTTCATCGGATGATTGAACGGTGTGATCGCGACGATCACGCCCGCGAGCGGCTCGCGCTGCGAGAACACGCGGCGCCTTTTGCCATGCGGCGTCAGATCGCACGAGAAACTCTGACCGTCGTCGCGCAACGCCTCGAACGAGGCAAAGCGGAACACGTCGGCGACGCGGCCGATCTCGTAGCGCGAGTCCTGCTTCGACAGACCCGACTCGAGCGAAATCAGATCCGACGCCGGTTCGATCCGCTCACGCAGCAGCACCGCCGCGCGCTCGAGAATCTGCGAACGCTCGTAGCGCGACAGCGTCGGCCGATACGCGAGCGCGTAGTCGAACGCGGCGCGCACATCGTCGATGCTGGCGAAGGGCACCGTGCCGACGCGCATGCCGGTATAAGGATCGAACACGTCGAGCGTCCGGGCGCGCGTCGCGCGCTCGCCGCTCAGCCGCAGCGCTTCGGCGCGGAACTCAGGATGGTCCCGCGGCGCCGTGTTCATGATGTCGACACGCGATTGAGCGCGACGTCGAAGATATCGAAATTGCGCAGCCGTTTGCCTTCGCTGCCGGTGGCTGACGGCTGAACGCGCCGGTTGAACAGCAGTGGCACTTCCTGCTCGGAAATCCCGCCGTGCGAGCGCAACGGCACGGTGAGCCCGGACAGGTCGTGCTCGTCGCGCCGCGTGCCGAGCACCACATGCTTCGTGCCGATCACGACCAGATCGCCGATGCGATCCTCAGGCAGCCCGAAGCGCGCACACGCGGCGCGTCGATCGAGCACGACTTCGATTCCCGGCAGGCGGCCGATCCGCGCAATCACGGACGCAGCATCGACCTCGCGCGGCAAATAGACCGTCGCGAACGAACCCAGCGCGCCATGATGCACGACGTACGGATCGGTGATCGGCAGAATCACGCGCACCGTCGACGCGTCGAGCCAGTCGTCGAGCAAGTCCTGCAGATAGATCACGTTCGGCTCGCCGGTTTGCGGATCGTGCTTCGCGTTCATGCCGTGATCGGCGGTGAGGCCGATCACCCAGCCGAGCGCGTCGAGCTTCGCGAGATAGCCGTCCATCATCGCGTAGAACGCGTTCGCGCCTTCGGTGCCGGGCGCCCATTTGTGCTGGATATAGTCGGTCGTCGACAGATACATGAGGTCGAGCTTGCGCGTCTGCGCGAGCCGCACGCCGGCCGCGAACACGAATTCCGACAACCCCGCGCTATACACGTCGGGCAATGGCAGGTCAACCAGATCGAGCACGTCGTCGATGCCGTTTTCCTCGCGCGTCACCTCGTCGGCTTTCTCCGCCGAAAAGCAGATGCCCTTCAACTGCGAGCCGAGCAGCCCGCGCAGTTTGTCCTTCGCGGTGACGACGGCGACCGCGGCGCCCGCGTCGGCGGCGGCCGCGAGCAGCGTGGGCGCGCGTAGGTAGGCGGGATCGTTCATCATCACCGCCGCGCCCGCGCCGTCGTTCGCGTGGGTGTCCCAGAAGTAGTTGCCGCTGATGCCGTGCACGGACGGCAATACGCCGGTCACGATCGACAGGTTGTTCGGGTTCGTGAACGACGGGATCACGCAGTCGCCGCGAAACGCCGCGCAGCCCTCGAGCATCGAACCGATGAACGGCGCGACGCCGGCCGCGACCGCCGCTTCCAGATACGCAAACTCGCAGCCGTCGACACAGACGACGACCGTCGGTTGCGAAGGCAGCCGGTAGCTCCGGCCGTTGACCTCGATCGTGCGTTGCTCGGGGTGTGTCATCGCGTGGTTTTCCATTGCCGGGGTTGTCATTGCAAAAGCTTCATCGCCGGGTTGTCTGTTCGTGGGGCGAAGCTGCCGCGGCGTTTGCCGGTACGCTTGCCTCGGCTTCATCGCCGCGCCGTCATCGCCCGCGCGAGCCGGCCGCACCCGCGCCTGCCGGGAGGCGCTGCTCGTGCGCCGCATCGCCCGCCGCCTCGCAGGCCGCATGCGCGCGCTGCAACCCGCCCTGCACATGCGCGCGCATCAACTGCGCGGCCTGCTCCGCATCGCGCGACGCGAGCGCTGTCAGAATCGCGCGATGCTCGGCGAGCGAGCGCGCCATCGCGTCGGCCTGCACGACTAGCGCCGCACACCGAAACAGGCTCAGCTCGCTGACGAGCCTGCGATACGTGTCGTACAACTTCGTGTTGCCCGCCGCCGCGACCAGCGCATCGTGAAACGCGACGTTCGCGCGCGCATACGCATCGTGATCGTGCGACGCGAGCGCCGCGCGCATCGCGTCGACCCAGTCGCGCAGCACCGCGAGCTTGCCCGCATCGATGCTCGACGCGAGCATCCGGCACGCCCCCTCTTCGAGCACCGCGCGCACCGCGTAAATCTCGTCCGCCTCCGCGAGCGACACCGTCCGCACGAACACGCCGCGATTCTTCTCGGTGCGCACCAGACCCGCCTGCTCTAGTGCGCGAAACGCCTCCCGCACCGGCCCGCGCGACACCTGCAATCGCGCCGCCCAGTCGGCTTCGTTGAGCTTGTCGCCCGGCACCAGCATGCCGCCGACGATATGTCGCTCGATCTCGTCGCGCACCAGCGTCGTCAGCGAATGGCGGCGCAGGACCTCGATCGGATCGACGGAAGCAGAGTGCATATATTCTGTCATTTTGACAACTTTTGCCACATCTACATCGATGCTCACCGGTTCGCGCGCGTGCTTCAGATCAACGAAATCGCTCGCCGATCACTCGGCTCAGTCGGGGCTCAGTCGGCTCAGTCGATCCGGCGCCGCGGAGCGCGCGCCGCGATCAGCAGCAGAGCGACCAGCGAGACCAGCAGCAGAATCAGCGACAGCGCGGAAGCCGGCAGGTAATAGCCGCGTTCCACCTGCCCGACGACGACGATCGGCACCGTCGCGAAGCCTGGCGGATATACGGTCAGCGTCGCGCCGAGTTCGCCGAGCGACAGCGCAAAGCCGAGCGCGAGACTCGCGCGTATCGCCGGCACCAGTTGCGGCAACACGACGCGGCGCAGCACCATCGACGGCGGCGCTCCGAGGCTCGCGGCCGCTTCGCGCAACACGGTCAGCTCCGGGCGCAGCGCGGCGGCCGCGCAGCGGTAGCAGAACGGCAGTACCAGCGCGAGCTGCACGAACACCACGATCGCCGCCGAGCTCGACAGATCGAGCGGCCGTTTGTGATACGCGATCAGCACCGCGAGGCCGAGCACGACGCTCGGCACGCCGTTGGGCATCATCGCGATCGTGTCGATGACGGCGCCAAGGCCGCGCCGGTCGCGTCCTTCGAGCGCGAGCGCGAGCCACAAACCGAGGATCGTGCCGAGCACCGCGACGCCCATGCCGACTTCGAGGCTGGTGGTCAGCGCGTCGAAGTCGCTCGAACCGAGGCGCTCGAACCAGCGCATGCTGAAGCCGTCGGGCAGGATCGTGCCGGACCAGTGCGACGCGACGCTCGATAGCGCGACGACCAACACCGGCAGCACGAACAGCCAGAAGCACAGCAGCGCGGCAAAGCCGAGAAACAGACCGCCGAGCAGTCGCACCGCGAGGCTGTGCCGCACCGGCCGGCCCTTCTTGTGCATGACCGGCAGCACGGTCGGATCGAGTTCAACGGCCATGACCGGCTCCTTTCACCTTGCGACGATTGACGCGCCGGTACAACGCGTACAACGACAACGACATCAGCAGCATCACGACCGCGCCGGCGGCGGCGGTCGGCAGATCGAGATCGACGGTGGCGGCGCTGTAGATCGCGACCGGCAGCGTGATCAGATGGGCGCTGCCGAGCACCAGCAGAATGCCGAACTCGTTGAGCGTCAGCAGAAAACACAGGATCGTGCCGGCCGCGATGCCCGGCCACGCGAGCGGCAGGATCACCTTGAACGCGACCATCAGGCCGTTCGCGCCGAGGCTGCGCGCGGCTTCGATCAGTCGCTGGTCGAGCAGCGCGAACGACGCCAACGTCGGACGCACGACGAACGGCGTATAGAACACGACTTCCGCGAGAATCACGCCGCCGATGCCGAACAGAAAATCGAGCGGCGGCGCCTGCAGATTGAACAGCCGCTGCAGCCCGATGCTGACCGAGCCTTGCGAGCCGTACAGAAAGATCAGCGTGAACGCGACCAGAAACGACGGGAACGCGACGAACAGTTCGAGAAAGCGCGTGACCATGCGCGCGCCCGGAAACGGCTTGAAGAACAGCAGCGACGCGAGCGCCACGCCGAGCAGCGACGCCAGGCTCGCGCTCGCGAACAGGATGCCGAGCGTGGTGCCGATCACGCCGCGCGTTTCGGGGTTACCGAAGAACGTTACGTACGCGTGGCCAGACAGGCCATGCGCGCCGGTCAGACTCAGCATCACGAGCCGCACCAGCGGATAGATGACGAGTGGTCCGAGCACCACGACTGCAATGAACAGCAGATGCCATTGCGCGAGGCGCTCGCGCCGCTTGACGGCGGCCGCGTGCGCCGCCGCGCTCGCGAGACGGCGCGCGGCGGCGGCTTCGACCTCGGCTTGCGCGGCAAGGTCGAGCGGGTTGGACGTATCAGGGCTTGATAAGGACGACATCGCCAGCCTCGTAACGCAGGGAAACACGCGCGCCCTTCTCCGGCGTCATGCCGAGACCACGCTGCAGCGTGACGAGCACGGGGTCGTTCGGCAGCGCATCGAGCACGACCGATACCGACAAGGCCGCGCCGTACCACTCGACCGACGCGATCGCGCCGTGCAACTGCCCCTCTCCGAGCGGCACGATGCGCAGCGCCTCCGGACGCAGACACGCGACACGTTCGCGCTCGTTGTAGCGCGCGTCGTCCATGCCGAACGCGACCTGCGGCGGCAGCAGATTGGCCGCGCCGAGGTAGCGCGCGACGAAGCCGTCGGCCGGCGAGTCGTACAGCTGCTGCGGCGTGCCGAGCTGCGCGATATGGCCATCGCGCATCAGCAGCGTGCGGTCGGACAGCACGAGCGCGTCGTCCTGATCGTGCGTCACGCAGACGATCGTCAGATTCGGCAGGCGTTCATGCAGCGCCTTCAGTTCGGAGCGCACCGACGCGCGCAGATTGGCATCGAGCGCCGACAGCGGTTCGTCGAGCAGCAGCACGTCGGGCTCGATCACGAGCGCGCGGGCGAGCGCCACGCGCTGCTGCATGCCGCCCGACAGTTGCGCGGGCATCACGTGACCGGCATCGCCGAGCTGCACGAGCTTCAGCACCTCGGCGACGCGGCGCGCGACGTCGCGCGCCGGAATACGCCGCGCGCGCAACCCGAACGCGACGTTCTCGAATACCGTCAGATGCGGAAACAGCGCGTAGCTCTGGAACAGCAGTCCGAGGTTGCGCTTGTGCGGCGGCATGTGCGTCAGATCGCGGCCGGCCACCGTCAGCGTGCCGGCCAGACCGTCGGCCTCGATGAAGCCCGCGATGAAGCGCAGCAAGGTCGTCTTGCCGCAGCCGCTGCGCCCGAGCACGGTGAGCAACTCGCCGCGCCGGATGGTCAACGACAGATCGTCGAGCACCGTGCGCGCGCCGAAGCGCACCGTCAGGTGATCGATCTGCACGCCGCCCGGCGCGTCCGAACGCGCAGCGTCGAGCGCATCCAGCGGAGCGCCAGGCGCATTGGGGTGAGCGAGACTGGCCGTATTCACCGGAGTCGTCCTCCAACAGGATTAATGCTGATGCGGCGCCGCGCATTACGTGCGAAGCGCCGCCTGAATCGACTTACTTCGGCTTGACCACTTCGATCTCTTTGCCCGACGAACCGATCACGTCGCTCTTCCAGCGCGCGGTCCAGTCGGCCTTCTTCGCCATCACGTGGTTCCAGTCGACCGGAATCAGCTTGACGCCGCTGATCGCCTGCTTGACCGCTTCGCCGTTCTTGCCGGCGAGCGGCACGTCGCTGCGACCCGGAATGCCGAAGATGTCCGGCACCTTCGACTGCACTTGCGTCGACATCAGATAGTCGATCAGCTTCTTGCCCTCGGCCTGGTTCGGACCGTTCTTGATCAGCGCGATCGCGTACGGCAGCTGGAACGTGGTCGGCTGACCGCCGGGCGTGGCGGCGAGGAACACCGGTTTCAGCGACAGGCCGCCGTTGGCCGCGTCGTCGAGATCCATCTGCAGATCGCCGTTGGCGACCGCGATCTCGTTACGCGACAGCAGCACGTCGAGATAGCCCGTGCCCTTGGTGTGGAACTTGGCGCTCTGTTCGAGCTTCTTCAGATAGTCGAACGCCTGGTCTTCGCCCATCAGCGACGAGGTCAGGATGATCACCGCCATGCCGTCGCCGGCGGTCGCCGGATTCGAATACGCGACCTTGCCGGTGAAGTCCGGGTGCAGCAGGTCCGCGAACGTCTTCGGCTCGGTTTTCGTGACTTCGGGGTTGATCGCGAACGAGAAGTAGTTGTTCACGAAGGTCGCCCACGCGCCGTTCGGCGCCTTCGCGATGGCCGGCACGTTCTTGTAGTTGGCGCTCTGGTACGCCTGCAGCAGACCGCTCTGGTCGGCCTGCTGAATGAACGGCGGCAGCGTGACGAGCACGTCGGCCTTCGGCTGATCCTTCTCGATGGTCGCGCGGTTCACGACTTCGCCGCTACCCGCCGTGACGATATTGACCTTCACGCCCTCCTTCTTTTCGAAGGCCGGCAGCACATCCTTGTACAGATTTTCGAGGCCGTCGGCCGTGTACAGCACGACGGCGTCGGCCGCATGAGCCTGCATCGCGGCACCGCCGAACGCGGCCGCGGCGACCAGCGCCGGCAGCAGTTTGCGCGCGAGGCCGGCCGCGGCGTGAAGGGAATTCGTCTTTTTCATGTCGCTCTCTCCGAAGCTAAAAACCAGACGGTCGGGATAACCCATACCTGTAGTGATTGAACGGCGGCACGCGCCGCTTGCGTGTTGCCCGCTGCGGTTGCCGCGCCGGTCTGTCGTGGATTGCAGATTGCCGACAACTTTGCCGCTTCTCGCCCAGCCTGACTGACAGCCCCCTACCATACCCGCGCTGCCTGCCGCGCCTGAGCGCGGCACGGCAAGAATCACAGGTTTCGATGACAAGGCCATGACGATTGCGCCGAATCCCAAAAAACGACACAAATTGCCAACTCCCGCCAACCGATGGAATTCGTCGCGCCACCCCAAAGCGGACCCCGCGCGCCGATCCCGTGTGGATCGTACATGGCGAAAATGACGATGTATGCACGGTGCGTCGGGAAAATGCGGAGGGGGCGGGTGGCTTTTTTGTATTTAGATTTTGGCGGGCGCGGAATGTCGCTCAGCGCGAGCGGCGTACGAACGCGGCGGGAACCGCCCTGCCAGCCCGTCTCAGGCGATCAGAATCTCCGGACCATGCGCGGTGATCGCCGTGCCAAGCGCGCGCTCGGGCGCCAGTTCGGTGACCAGATACCGCGCCGACTCGATCCCGTTGATGCGCACCGGCGTCACGCGTCCGAATTTCGAATGATCGGCGACGACGACCACCATGTCGGCCGCGGCGATCATGCGGCTGCGTACTTCGGCCGCCATGCGGCTGTAGTCGGTGAGATAGCCGTCCGGCGAAATTCCGCCCGCGCCAATGAACGCGAAATCGGCGTGGTACTGCGTGAGCTGCTGAACCGTGTCGAGGCCGAAGGTAGCGTCTTCGATATCGGACAGCTCGCCGCCGAGCAACGTCACGCGATTGTCGTTGCGTCGGCCGAGCAGCAAAGCGATGCGCCAGTCGTTGGTGTAGACCGTCAGCCGATGCCGGTCGAGCAGCGCCCGCGCGACCGACTGCGTAGTACTGCCCGAATCGATGATCAGCGATGCGCCGTCCGGCACGAACTCGGCCGCGCGCTCGCCGATCGCACGCTTCGCACCGGCGTTCTCGGCTTCGCGCGTATCGAGATCGGGCTCGCGCCGATCGCTCGACAACGCGCCGCCGTGTGTCGTCACGAGCAGGCCGCGGCCGGCCAGCGCGTTGAGGTCGCGACGGATCGTTTCGCGCGATACGTTCAGTTCGCGCACCAGTTCGGCGACCGACAGCGCGCCGTTCTTTGCGACTTGCGCGAGGATGTATTGATGACGTTGTTCTGCGAGCATCTGAGAAGGCCGGAAGCCGGCACGCTTGGGTTTCGCCGTGGTTGAGGAAGGCCGCCGTATTGTATTACGCGTATTGAGCGTCGTCGGTGCTGGCGTGCAGGTGGCGCTCAGGGTGGCGTGGGGGCGCGTTCATGGCGCGCTCGGCTTGCATCGAGCCGCCCTTGCGCGCGAACACGCCAGCCATCGCGCCGACCTGCTAACCTTGACGGCTGGACTCGCCGGCCATGCGGCGAACGCAACGCCGCCGCCCGGCCGAGTCCCGCGCACAACGCCTCGCCCGTCAACCGAACCGCCGATGCCGCCACTGTTTCGCCGTCTACTGCTGCTGTTCCATGCGCTGCGTTACGGCGCGCGCCTGATCTGGCTCGCCGCCCCGCCCGACCACAAGCTGCACTGGATGATCGAACTGATCGGCCGCGTGCATGCGTCGGAGCGCAGCGGCGCGCAGTTGCATGGTCTGCTGCCGGCGCTCGGTCCGCTCGCGAGCCGCTTCGCGCAGACGCTCGCCAGGCGCCCCGAGCTCGCGAGCGGCACGCTGCATGACGCGCTGGACGCCATCGATCACATGGAAGTGCCGCTGTCGCCGGACGACTCCGCGCTGGCTTTGACTCGCGCGTTCGGCCGGCCGCTCGGCGAGCTGTTCAGCGCGGTCGACCTCGTGCCGGTACGCAGCGGCTTCGCCGAGCAGACCCATTTCGCGCGGCTCGCGATGCCGCTCAAAGGTCATCACGAAGTCGCCGTCAAGCTCGTGCGCGCGCAGCAATTGCAACAGATCGGCGATGAACTCGCTTTGTTGCGCTGGGTCGCGCGCTGGCTCGAAAAGCTGTCGCGCGTCGCGCGCCGGCTGCAGTTGCGCGCGCTCGCGCAAACCTTCACCGACGACATCCTGCGCCGCTTCGACCTGCGCGCCGAAGCCGCGAATCTGAGCCAGACCGGCCACCATTTCGACGGTGACAAGCGCATCGTCGTGCCGGACGTGATTTGGGAGCTGTGCACCGACCACACGCTGACGATGCAGCGCGTCAACACGCTGTCCGCGAACGACCTGCCCGGTCTGCACGCGCACGGCATCAAGCTGGCGCCGCTCGCCGCGCATATCGTCGAGGTCGTCACCGAGCAGGCATTCGAGCATGGCTTCTTCCACGCGACGCTCGATGCGCGCCGCGTGCGCGTCAGCATCGAGCCGGACACGCTCGGGCGCCTCGTGCTCGCGGAGTTCTCGATCATGGCGACGCTGTCGAGCGACGAGCGCGAATTTTTCGTGCACGGCGCGACCGCGTTGTTCGACCAGGACTACGGGCGGCTCGCCGACATGCATCGCGAGGCCGGCCACGTGCCGGACGACACGCGCGCCGAGCTGCTCGAAGCCGAGTTGCGCACGCGCGCCGAAGCGCACTTCGCGGCGGCGCCCGAGGATCGCTCGGCGGGTTCGCTGTTTCACCATCTGCTGCACGGCGTGCAACCGTTCGACGGCCACGTGCCGGGCGCGCTCGCGACCGCGCAGCGCTCGTTCCAGCAGGCGGAGATGCTCGCGCGGGCGCTGCATCCGGGCATCGATACATGGAACATCGCGCGCGGCGTGCTCGCCGATATCGCGCGACGCGATCTCGATCATCGCGGCTGGCTCAAGCGACTGTCACACGAGCTGCCGCATCTCGCGCATATGCTGCCGCGCGTGCCGCAACTGGCGGTGCGCTATCTGCAGCAGCACGAACGCACCGGCACCCCGCAGCAGAACGCGCAACTGCTCGCGGATCTCGCGCGCGAATACCGGCGCACGCGCTGGCTGCTGTGGGCATGCGTCGTCTGTGGCGGCGTGCTCGGAGCGGGGATGACGCTGCTCGCGTGGTGACGGTCCCGCGCGCGCCTTGCAGCTTTGAACAAGACGCGCGCCGCCCGTGCCGCCAACATGGCGGCTTTTTCACGCCTCCCGCCTCGATGCTCGCTTCCTTTCTTGCCGCCGTCTTCGTCGTGCTGTGGTCGACCGGTTTCGTGGTCGCCCGCGCGATCACGCCTTACGCCGATCCCAATCTGTTTCTGCTTGCCCGCTTCGGCGGCACCGCGCTGGTCTTCGCGCTGGCCACGCTGGTCGCGCGCGCAGCCTGGCCGACCGGACGCGACTTCGGCAAGCACCTGGCCGCGGGCGCGCTGCTGCAAGGCGTCTATCTCGGCGCCGGCTACTGGGCCGTCGCGCAAGGTCTGAGCGCCGGCGTGATGGCGCTGCTCGGCGCGCTGCAGCCGCTCGCGACGGCCGCCGTCGCCGCGCCGCTGTTCGGCGAGCGCTTGTCGCGGCGCGGCTGGAGCGGCATGGCGCTCGGCCTCGCCGGCGTCGTGCTGGTGCTCGCGCCGAAGCTCGCTGCCGCGACGCCGCCCACGCACGGCAACGCACCCGCGTGGCTGGTCGTGCTGATATCGATCGTCGCGGTGGGGGCGATCACGGCGGGCACGCTGTTCCAGAAGACCTCGCTCGCAAAGGCCGATATTCGCAGCGCGAGCGCCGTGCAGAACGTCGGCGCGGCGATCGTCGCTGGGGTGCTGGCGCTGGCGCTCGGTGAGCATCGCTGGATCGCGTCGCCGACGCTGTGGGCATCGCTCGCGTGGGGCATCGTGATGCTGTCCGGCATCAGCGTCACGTTGCTCGTCTGGATGGTCCGGCGCGGCGATGCGGCGCGCGCGACTGCTCTGCTGTTTCTTGCGCCGCCGCTTGCCGCGCTCGAAGGGTATCTGGGGTTCGGCGAAACGCTGCTGCCAGTGCAGATCGCCGGATTTGCGGTCGCGCTGGCTGGCGTGTCGTTGGCGAGGTCGTGAGGGGCGCCGCGCGCCAGTATTGCCACCAAGCGCCCGTCAGTCGGCCGTATCCGCGCGCGCGGGCATTTTCGCTCGCGCAACCGCGCCCGGTGCTGGCGACCACGCCGGCCGACTCTTGCGCTGAGAATCGACCACGACGATAAAACGCCCCGCCCACGGCATGATCTGCCGGTCGCTTTTCAGCACCCACAGCGATTGGCCGGAATCGACGAGCTGCGCATATGCTGCGTCGAGAATCCCGTAGCGATCGAGAAACGTGTTCAGCGATGCGGGAATCCGCACGCAGCCCTTCGAATGACGAATGCCGAGCAGCGGTTCGAGCCGCTCGGGGTCGGTCGCGTGCATCTGGAAGCGCATCTGCGACATGCCGCCCTTGCCCCAGCCGCGCTCACCCAGCGCCCAGCCGAGGTCGAAGATGCGCATATCGCGCCGTCCGTAGCCGCGAATATGGTTTTCGTTCTGCGTGCCCTCGGAGCGAAAATCCATGTTGTCGGGCGTATGTTCGAACACGCCGAGCGGCGTGATGAAGTGGTCGTACTCGCCGGGCCGTCCCGTGGATACCGGCGATGCGCCGATCATCTGCCAGTTGTCGGCGGGCGCCGGGCGGAAGTAAATCAGGAGCGCCTGCACGTTCGCATTGCGATCGACGAGCACCACGTACTCGCCCGACAGATTGCCAAGCTCGTTCTCATTGAGCGCCGTCTCCAGACGATCGGCGTACGCTCGCTGCGCCGCGACGGGCAGTCTGAGCCGGCGCGTCACGTCCCGCGCGAATACGTCGCGCAGCAGGAACGCGCGGCGCGGATCGACGACGCCAGCCGCGTCGGGCGCGGCGATGGTGGCGGCGTCGATCGTGGGCAACGGCCGGCTCGCGCCATTCCATGCGTTGCCCGGATTGGCCAGATTCACCGTATGCGCCGCTGATGTCGCGGATGCAGGTGACTGAGCGCCACCGGGCGCCGCCGCATGAACCGGCGCCGCCATCGCACCGGCACTCGAGACGACGGCTGCGCAAACCCACGCGCAAATCCTCAGGCGGTTCAATCCAGGCTGGCCAGGCCGATCTGGGTATCTCATCGCGTCTTGGAGCAAACATGATTATTATTGATCGCACGCCGGGTCCCTGCGGCGTTCGGCACGACCGATGTTACTCAGCGAAGCGAGGCGTGTCGATGAAAATACCTTCTAACCTGCGAACTCTTCAAAAATGATCGGCTAGTTTTCGACAATCGACATGCCAGCGAAAACGCAATTAATACGCAATTAAATCGGTCATCGGAAAATCAAACCCCAAAAGGCAATATACGATTTCGTTCGACGAAAGGTAGACAGAAGACGGCGGCACGTGCCGATACTCACGCCGTTTTTCAACCTGCTTGCAATCTGTTTCAAGCCACTTCAATCGCTTTTTCTCTCGCGAGGACAACAACGATCATGGCTCAATCCGATCCAGCCGCGCGCCAGGCCCGCATCGCGACCGAAATGCACGTCGCCGCCGAATTCGACGCAAGCCGCGAAATCGAGCGCCGGGTCGATTTTCTGGCGAACTATCTGCGCAACAGCCACCTGAGAACTTATGTGCTCGGCATTAGCGGCGGCGTCGATTCGACTACGGCCGGGCGTCTCGCGCAACTCGCGGTCGAGCGTTTGCGGGCGAACCATTACGACGCGAGTTTCGTCGCCGTCCGTCTGCCTTACGGCAAACAACGCGATGAAGCGGATGCGCTCGAGGCATTACGCTTCATTCGCGCCGACGAAAATCTGACTATCGATATCAAACCCGCAGCCGATGCGATGCTCGAGTCGCTCGATAAAAGCGGCGTGTCGTTCAAGGACGAATCCCAGCGGGATTTCGTGCACGGCAATATCAAGGCGCGCCAGCGGATGATCGCGCAATACGCGGTGGCTGGCGCGCGCTCGGGCGTCGTAATCGGAACGGACCACGCGGCCGAATCGGTGATGGGCTTTTTCACGAAGTTCGGCGACGGCGGCGCCGACGTGCTGCCGCTCGCCGGGCTCAGCAAGCGCCGCGTGCGTGCGGTCGCGAATACGCTCGGCGCGCCCGACGCGTTGGCGCATAAGGTGCCGACCGCCGACCTCGAGATGCTGCGGCCGCTTCGTCCCGACGAAGACGCATATGGCATCCCATACGACGCGATCGACGATTTTCTCGAAGGCAATCCGGTCAGCGATACCGTGCGTGACGTGGTCCTGCAGTTTTACAACGCGACGCGTCACAAGCGGGCGCTGCCGTATACGCCGTTCGATTGGCCGGCGTCGCCGGATGGGCAATGATGCGGCCGCGAACGGCGCTCTCAAACGAATAAAGGCGGTGGACATGCTCGCGTCGTCGCGCCTGTCCACCGCCTTCGAAAACAATAGAGCTTACTGCACCATCCGCGGCGCTTACTGCTCGGGCGGCGGTTCGTCGCTGAACAGATCGGCGCTCGCTTCGAGCGGCTGGCCACCCAGTTGCTTGCCGTGAATCTGCCGCGCGATCACGTCGCCGACATACGGCACGCTCGCGTCGAGTTCGATCGTCGCGTAGGCGCCGGGCTTGCCGACGTCCACCACCTCGACGTGTTTCGCGTAACGGCCGAGTTCGCGCTTCAGAAATTCCCGCACGTCCTGCTCGCTGCACGATTCGGCGATATTGCGCACGGTCAGGTTCATGCGGCCTACCCTCGCCGCGCCTGGCGGTCCGTCCGTTGGTCAGCGCTTGCGATACGCACCGCTCGCAGCGCGGCACGCTGCTTCGTCTGAGTCGCGCCGAGTGCGCGAAGTGCGACGACGCCGGTCGCGCCGGCCAACCCCATAGCGAGCCATGACAAGTAAAAGGCCATCGTTCAAATCTCCTGTGCGAATTGCATCCTGTTTTCAGGATAGCCCGCTTCGACAGCGAACACACTGTGACGCAGCGTCGTAGGCAATGGCGAAACGTCCCCGTCGATGCACTGTACCTGAATCGGTCGCGACAATCCTGGGAAGACATCGGCTGCCTCGGCACCTTGCATGCCTGGCCAGCCCCGGCCCGGCACGCAGACCTATCGTCGAAGGCAGCGTGCGGGGGACGTGGGCAAAGGCGGACTGATCGCGCCGATCAGTCCGCCGCTTGCACGTTCGCCGCGCTCACCCACCACGCATTCTTACCTTGCGGCAGGCGGACCAGCACCGCGGAAGGATCCTCGACGCCGTCATCGGCGATCTGGCATACCGGCAGGCCGTCGGGCAGACGCTTCACTTCGCCAGCGGCCTCGAACAGCGCGATTCGCTGCGCATCCAGCGGGCGCAGTTGCCGATACACGTCGAAGCTGAGCGCCGCGGGCACGTCGCCGCGAATCTCGAGCTCATTGGCGCGCGCGCAATGCGCGGGCGCGACGGCAACTGCGGCGGCGCTGCCGCTCAGGCAGCCGATCGTCAGCGCGACGGCGGCGAGACGGGAATGGGTCATCGTGTTTCTCCGAAAAAAGTGAGGGGCAGAGAACCGTGGTTCCGCGAGGAATGCGCAAGCGTGCGGACGCGCGGCGCGCTCAACGCTGGCGGGCATGCGCGTCGCCGCGTCGGCTGTCTTCGCTGTCGACGCCATCGTCGTCGCGAGTCGCGAACTCGAGCCGGCTCACGTCGCAGGACGCCTGGCCAAAGCCCGCATACACCGCCGACCAGTTGCCGACGATCACCGCTTGCGCCTGCGCGAGACTCAGCTTGCCTTCGCAGACGCAGCGCTTGAGCAGCGCCGCCGCGCGTGCCTTGCGGCGCTCGCCCTGCGGGCCGGACCACGGCAACAGATCGAGATTGGCCGGCGCATCGGGCGATCCGCCGAGCATGATCGGCACACGCCGGTCGAGCGCGAACGCGGCGACGTCATCCGCATCGATGCCGCGTGCGGCAAGCATGCGATCCTTGTGCGCCATCAGTTCGTCGAACGGCGGCGCGACGGTTTCCGCATAACCGGGGCGGCAAATCGTCTGGCCGATCGACTGCTGGCTCACGCGTTCGTCGAGCATGGCGCTCGGTTGCGCGGCGGCATCTCCGATGCGCAGCGCGAGCAGTGCGCCAACGGTGACGAGCAGCGCACGGTGCGTGATGCGCACGCGCGGACGAAGGACGCGCGTGCGTCCGAGCCGCGGCGCGTTGGCCGCGTCATTGCTGCTGGTCGTGTCGCGGGAAAGACCGCGCCGATGGGTGTCTGCGATGCCTGCGTTCATTCGTCGGCGCGCCGGCGGCGGCACGCGGTAGTTCAATTCGCAAGGCAATTAAAACACATTCAATATGGATGAGTACAAAAGCCGGACATGAGGGCGCGGCGTTTGCCGGCTCGCGGCAGCCGCCGCGAGCCGGCACAGACCAACCCAGCGCGACGTCGCGATGAGTGGGGGCGCCCCGCCGCCTCTACTTCGCCACCCGCGCCTGCAACGCGCGGATCCGCCCGAGCGCCTGCGCGTTCGACACCGTCTCTTCGTACATCTTTGCGAGGTCGGCTTTCAGCGCGGTGCGCGAACCGCCATCGAGATACACCATATGCCCAGATGGATAGAACCGTGCCGACAGGTTCTGCCGCACCTGCTGACTGACCAGCGGCATCTGCTGCAGATCGAGCACGGTCTGATAGAACGGCGTGACGAAATCGAAAAAGCCATTCGCCGACAGCACCTTGAGGTCGGGATTGAGCGCCATCACGGCGGCAAGGTCGCCGGCCGTGTACAGAATGATGTTGCCTGTCGAGTCGAGACCCTTCTGCGCGCCGGTTGGATCGATATGGCCGAAATCCCAGTACTTGAACGCCTGATCGTTGAGGTCGGTGAACGACGAGTTCGACGTGTACTTCAACTGCTCGTTCAGATAGACGTTCCACATCGTCGTGTAGACGCCGGTGACCGCGGTCATCGTCGGATCGTTGCCGCCGGAGTTCGGGTCGATCTTGCCGGCGATGCCGGTGTCGATCGCCGTTACGCGGCCGTCGTAGGCGCCGAGCGCGAGGCCTTGCGACTTCAGCAACGTGGTCAGGAACAGCGAATTGCCGCGGCTGTCGTAGCCCGCGATGTCGAGGCTCCACGCGAGCAGCGTCGTTTTGTCGATGCCGGTGTATTCGCTGAGCTTTTCGGTGGTCGCGGAATCTGTGGTCGGGAACTTGCGCAGCGCGGCCAGGTAGTCGGTGCGCGCGAACTGCGCGACCTCCTCGGCGAACGCGCCGAGATCGGTCGGCCGCGGCGCGACGCCGAGCTTCTTGTGATACCACGCGTCAGCGGCCGCCGTGGGCAGCGCGCCGACCGGATTGCCCGATTGCGTGTAATCGAGAATCGACGATTGCAGCGTAATGCCGTTCAGATCGACCCCATCCTCGTGCAGCCGGTACGCGAGCACGCAGCTACGCGCCGTGCCGTAGGACTCGCCGAATAGATACTTCGGCGAATTCCAGCGGTTGTTCTTCGTCAGGAAACGCTTGATGAACTGCTTGATCGAATCCGCGTCCTGATCGACGCCCCAGAAGTCGCGATTCTTCTTCGGCGCGATCGCCGCCGAATAGCCGGTGCCGACCGGATTGATGAACACCAGGTCGCTCTTGTCGAGCAGACTGTCCGGATTGTCTTCGAGTGAATAAGGCGCGGGCGGCGTGAACCCCGGCATCGACGTCTTGATGCGGCGCGGCGCGAACGAGCCGAGCAGCACGAATACCGACGACGACCCCGGCCCGCCGTTATAGAAAAACGTGACCGGCCGCGTTTCTTCCTTCTGATTGTCCTGCGTGAACGCGACGTAGAACATCCTCGCCGACGGTTGCGAGCTGCTCGGATCGACGATCACCAGATGGCCCGCGGTCGCCGTGTAGTCGATCTTGTGAGCGCCGATCGTCACCGAATGATGCGTGATCGCGGCCGTCTCGACTGTATCGGTAACCGAATCGTCCGGGCCGTTGCCATAGGCGAGCGGGTCGAAGAGCGGCTGGTCGCCGGCCTTGTGCGGCGCGCTCGTGGCGGTGGACGCGCCTGCCGAGGCCGTGGCATGCGTGTTGTGCGGCGAATGCTGGCTACCGGAAGCTGATTCTGTATTCGTCATGATCGCTCCAAGGGTTCGTTTTAATTGCCATGCGTCCTCGTTCTTACGTCTCGTTGTTGTGTTATGCGCTGTGTTGCAGACTATAGTGCGCCCGCCACCTTCCCGCCATTGGGGCTGCCCAGTCCCGTGCAGGCATCCCACCCCTTCGACGCCGCGAAGCTGCCGTTGTTGCCCTGCGTGATGTCGTTGCAGACGCCCGGCGCCTTGTACAGCTTAGCGTTGACGAAGCCGGCCGGCTGTCCCTTCGCCGCGTTGATGCGCGCGATCAGCGCCGCCCACAGCGGCGCGACCGCGCTGGTGCCCCCCACCACCGTTTGCATTCCGTCGACCAGCACGTCGTAGCCGGTCAACGGCGAGGCATCGCCCGCGACATCCGGCACGCCGCGCCCGCCGAGCGGCTGGCCGCCGCCGCCCGTCGCCGTGGCCGACAAACCCTGCTGCCACGCCGGCACCGGAAACGCGCTGCTCACGCCGCCGCCGCTGGCCCCGCCCTGCTCGCCGTCGTTCCACACGACCTCGCGCGTGATCGCCGAACCGGACGAGCTCAGGTGCGTGCCGCCGCAGGCGAGCACATACGGGCTCGACGCCGGGAAGTCGACCGCGTCGCCGCCGCCCGAGCCGTCGCTCGACCCGCTGTCGCCCGAGGCCGCGCAGATGGTCACGCCGAGCGCCGCCGCCGATTGCAGTACGCTGTTGAGCGCCTGCATCGACTGGCTGGTCCACACTGATTCCGGCGCCCCCCAACTGATCGAGATCACCGACGGCTTGTTAGTTGTGTCGTGCACCGCGCGGCTCACCGCGTCGATGAAGCCGGCGTCGCTGTTCTGCGTGAAGTACACGGCGATGGCCGCGCCCGGCACGATGGCGCCGACGATCTCGATGTCGAGCGTGACCTCGCCGTCCGGCCCGTTCGGATCGCCGCTCGGCTCGTTGCCAGCCTGATCGACGCCGACCGGGGTCACGGTCGGCTCGCTTACACCGAGGCTCGAGAAATAGGTCTTGAGGTCCGACGTGTTGTAGCCGCCGCCGAGCTCGATGATGCCGACGCACTGACCGCCGCCGTCGCCTTGCGGAAACTGGTAGAGCGAGGCGAGCTGCGGCGGCGAGTACGACGTCTGCCCGGCGCGCGCCGGCACGAACGGCGGCCGGATGCGAAAGTGCGGACGCGCCTGCGGCCGGTTGTCGAGTCCGAGCACCGCCTCCACGACGCCATGCAGATCGTCCGGCACGCTGATCGTGCCGGTGCGGCCACGGAACTGGCCGGCCGCGTGATGCCGGTAGAGCTCGAGCTTGACCTCGAACGCGCTCTGGAATTGCGCGATCGTGCCGCTCAGCAGCACCGAGCGCGCCGCCGGATCCTCGCGCGCGACGGTGAGCCCATGCGCGGCCGCGAACGCGCGGACCTTCGCGATGTCATCGGGCGCGGCGCCGTAGTCCTGGGCGAGCGCCTCGCGCGACAGCGGCTTCACGCTCGCGTCGCCGGCTTCGATGCGTTTCATCAAGGCGTCGAACTGCGCCTGCTGCTGGCGGCGCAGCATCACGAAGACCTCGATCCGCTCGGCGGGATCGCATTGCCCGATGACCGTCGTGCCCTGCGCGACCTTTCGCTCGCTGCCCGGCAATGGATGCTTGGTGACCATGGTATCGACTCTCCTTTTAGCGTGGCTTGGCACGCGGTCATGCACGACCGCGCGGCCCGGCGGCGGCCAGGCACGCCACGCGCCTGCATGAAGCGCATCGTGGCGATACGCGGCAGGGGTTGTTCAAGAACTTCGTCCAAGCGTCCGACCAAAGCATTCGAACACAGTTCCGGCCAGCGCGACAGTCGTCCGCATGGCCAGGGTCTAATGCGCGGCGTGGATGCGACACGCTATGATGCTCAAGCGGCATTCCCGCCGTTTCATTGCCGCGCGCGCCGACTGCGCGCACGATCGAGAAATCAGAGGAACCCATGTCAATTTCGATGTATCAAGCATCACTGCCTGTGCTGATTCGCGGCCTCACGAACCTGCAGGCCATCCTGGGCAAGGCCGAAGCGCACGCGGCCGCAAAGCAGATCGAACCGTCGGTGTTCACGAATGCCCGGCTCGCGCCGGACATGCTGCCGTTCGTGCGCCAGGTGTATATCGCGAGCGATACCGCGAAGGGTTGCGCGGCGCGCCTCGCCGGCGTCGAGCCGCCGAAGTTCGACGACGTCGAGCAGACTTTCGATGAACTGCAGGCCCGTATCCAGAAAACGATCGATTACCTGAAGGAATTCAATGCGGCGCAGATCGACGGTTCGGAAAGCCGCACCATCACGCTGAAAATGCGGACGGGTTCGATCGAGTTCACCGGAGCGTCATATCTGTTCGGTTTCGTGCTGCCGAACTTCTATTTCCACGTGACGACCGCGTATGACATCCTGCGTCATAACGGTGTCGAGCTCGGTAAGCTCGACTATCTGGGCGGGATGCAGCAGTAAACGGAGCAGGCGGGTCGTCGATCGCGCGGCCGCCCTCACGTGTGCAGGCGCGGCTGGAATGCGATCACCGCCATGCCGGCCAGCGTCAGCGCGACGCCTGCCGCGTCCCACAGCGTGGGCCGCACCTCCTCCACGACCCACAGCCACGCAATCGCGACCGCCACGTACACGCCGCCGTAGGCCGCATACACGCGGCCCGCTGCGGTGCCATGCAGCGTCAGCAGCCACGCGAATAGCGCGAGGCTTGCCGCGCCTGGCAGCAACAGCCACGCGGAGCCGCCCTGTTTTAGCCAGCGCCACGGCAGGTAACAGCCGAGAATCTCGGCGACAGCGGTCACGACATACAGCAGGAAGGTTTGCATCGATGAGCGTGAGAAGGTGGTTGTGTCGCCGCGCGTGCGCGCGGCCGGCCGCGCTATCGGCTTTATTAACACAATCACTTGGCACCGCGGCCTTTGCATCGGCTGTATGCGCACGCGCGACGAATGCAAAAGCCAGCTCCAAGTTTCAATCCAGCGAAAGTTCAATCGAGCGAAAGCCGCAGCGCGAAGCCGATCAACGCAGCCGAGAAGGTCCACCGTTGTACCGTCTGCGCCAAAGGATGGACGCGCATCCAGTTGGCGATGCGCGCAGCGCCGATCGCATACAACGCGTCGAAGCATGCGCCGATCACGAGCAGCACGACACCAAGCTCGACCATCTGCCACGCTACCGGCCCCGCTTCCGGCCGCGCGAATTGCGGCAACAGCACGGAGCAGAACAGTAGCGCCTTCGGGTTGAGCAGGTTCGTCAGCAGACCTTTGACGAACGCGGTCCGCAAGGGCCGCACCGCATTGCCCGCATCGCTCGAAGCAGTGGATTCCACTCGCGGCGCGCCGGCCGCTTGCCCGTCGCGCGACCCGGCCGGCAATGCGAACCCGGGCGAGCGGAAGATTTGAATCCCCACCCACGCGAGATAGACGGCGCCGGCATAGCGCACCGCGTCGTACAGCCACGGCGCGTTGCGCAGCAGCGCCGCCATGCCGCACGCCGACAGCGTCACGTGCGTCGCGCGCGATACGCCGAGCCCCGCCGCGGCCGCGAAGCCGCTGCGCACGCCGCGCGCGATGCTGGTTTGCAGGATCAGCGCCATGTCCGGCCCAGGCACCGCATAAACGACAATCAATGCCGCCACGTAGACGGCCAGCAGGTGAGCGGAAATCATCGGAGCCTCCTTGTTGTTCGAGGCTCCATGTTGCTATCGGATGCGGAGCGTTTGCTGGCGACTTTCAGTCCTCTGCATTCAAAAAATAGCGGAATGCGCTAATATTTCGACATCTGACGACGCCTTCCACCACCCTGCAGCCCCCCTCCCGACCATGTCCACGGACGATCTCGACAAAACCGACCGCGCGATTCTCGCCGCGCTGCAAAACGACGGCCGCATGTCGAATGCGCGTCTCGCCGAGATGGTCGGCCTCAGCGAGACGCCTTGCGCGCGGCGTCTGAAACGTCTGGAGAACGATGGTTACATCGACCGCTACCGCGCGGTGCTGTCGCGCGCCGGGCTCGGTCTGGGCGTGATCGCGTTCGTGCTCGTGCGCTTCGCGGTGCACGACCGCGTGGTGGCCACGCGCTTCGAGCGCGAGGTGCAGGCGATCCCGCGGATCCTGTCGTGCCACAACGTGTCGGGCAGCGCCGACTACATCCTGCAGATCGTCGCGCGCGACCTCGACGACTACGGCACGTTCATGCGCGACGAACTGCGCGGCCTGCCGGGCGTGACGTCGGTGGAATCGGCCTTATCGTTGCGCGAAGTGAAAGCGTTTGGCGGTCTGCCGCTGTCCTGAGCGCGAACGTGGCATAGTCCCCCCTTTAGTCCCCTTTTGAAGCGGCACGAGCCGTTCCGACGCAACCCGACGACCCCGGAGTTCTCATGGATCACGACAAGGCGCGAGCCGAAGAAACCGCCGCAATGGAACGCGTGTTGACCGCCACCAAGCGGGTGCAGACCGCGTTCGCGTCGCTGCAATCGCAATTCCCGCCGGCAGGCAGCGGCAAGCCCTCGCAATTTGCGTTGCAGACTTTCGACGCCGCGCTGCAGGAACTCGAAGACGCACAAGCCGCGTTCGACGAACTGCTCGGCGATCTGCTCGACGGCAATCGTTGAGCGCTAGCGAGCGTCTGGCCGGCGCCCCGCTCGCCAGCCGGCTCGCACGCTTCGCGCCGCCGCATGCGCCTTAACGCGCGTCCGTCTCCACCACCGGCTCGCAGAGAATCGGAAAATTGACGGAGTTCGCGACGTAGCACTTCTGATGCGCGACGTGATGCAGATGCGTGGCCAGCTCGACATCGCCGCTCGCGCGGATCGTCACGCGCGGGCGCAGCACGATCTGCGAAAAGCGGCCTTCCTGCGCAGTATCGAGCATCGTGCCTTCGGCGTCGTCGCGATAGTCGAGCACGACGATGCCCGCCTCCGAGCACAGATGCAGATACCACAGCTTGTGACACGCGCTCGCCGACGCGACCAGCAGGTCCTCGGGATTCCAGCGCGTCGCGTCGCCGAGAAACGCCGGATCCGACGAGCCCGGAATGTCGGGCTTGCCGCCGGAAGAAATCACGTGATCGCGGTCGTAGTCGCGGTAGCCGGAGGTACCGCTGCCGCGGTTGCCGGTCCATTTCACCGATACGTGGTACTTGTGCTCGCCGTGCGCCATTCGCTTCCCCTTTGGTCGGATCGGACCTGCATTCTATCCGCGCCACACTAGCGCGGCGGCGCCGCGCGGCCGGTCACGTTCGGCGCGCGTGGGTCGGGATTCATATAGAGCGCCGTGCCGTTCGCGCGCATGTTGTTGAGCGCGGCGCCCGAGCCGGTCGCGCCACCCGAGCCGAGCCCATACGAGCCGCCCGCCGACATGCCGGGCCCCGGCATGGCACTCGGACTGACGCCGGTACCGATGCCCATCGCGCCGCCGACAGCCGCATTGCCGCTGCCCCCGCTGCCCCCGCTGGTGCCCGCGTTCGTGCCCGCACGAGTGCCGTTTTGGCTACCGCCAGGATTGCCCGGTTGCTGGGCCTCTACCGTTGCAGCGGCCCCCACCGTCAACAGCGCCGCAAGCAACACCGACCACACGATCCCACCTGTTGCTGTCTTCATAGCCACCCCCAATCGCATCGATCCGCCGAGCACGATATCTATTCTGAGCCGATCGCGCGACCGATGCAGCAGCGCCGCTCCCGCCCGCGCCCACGGCGTGTCCGTGCGCGTTATGATCGATCGTTACGCCCGAACGGCCGATTGCGCACGATGGAGCACGCCTACATCCACCTTTTGCATCTGCTCGCCGGCCACTCGACGTGGATGCTCGCGATCGTTTTCCTCGCCGCTTTTTTCGAAGCGATCGCGGTCATCGGCACCTTCGTCCCCGGCAGCACCGCGATGTTCCTCGCCGGCGCGCTGACGGGCACCGGCTCGCTGAGCCTTGCCTGGGTCTTCGTGTGGGCGATCGTCGGCGCGGTCGCCGGCGACGGCGCCAGCTTCTGGCTCGGCGCTCGCTACAGGGAGCGCATCGTCACGCTGTGGCCGTTCCGCGCACACCCCGGCGTACTCGACGCGGGCCAGCGCTTCTTTCTGAAGCATGGCGCGAAGAGCGTCGTGCTCGCCCGCTTCATCGGCCCACTGAGGGCGATCGTGCCGGTCGTCGCGGGCATGATGGGCATGCGGCCGCTGCGCTTCCTCTCGATCAACGTGCTCTCCGCGCTGCTGTGGGCGCCCGCGCACATCCTGCCCGGCGTCGTGTTCGGCGCGTCGGTGCTGCTCGCGGGGGCGGTGTCGTTCCGGCTCGTCGTGATCATCGCGATGCTGGCGTGCATCGTGTGGCTCAGCTTTCGCGGCGCTGGGTTTCTGGTGTCGCACGCGAATGCCTGGTCGAGCGCGGCAGGCCGTCATCTCGGCAGTTGGGCATGCCGCCATCCGGGTCCGCTCGGCCGCATCGCGCGCCGCATGCTCGACCCCGACACGCCCGATGCGACCCACCTGCTCGCGACGTCGCTGATCGTGCTGGTGGCCGGCGCGCTTTTCTTCGGGATCCTTGACGACGTCGTCAGCGGCGATCCGCTGACGACCATCGACCTGTCCGTTTATCACTTTCTGCAATCGATACGCACGCCGTGGGGCGACACGTTGCTCGCGGCGCTCGCGACGCTCGGCAGCGGCATCACACTGTTCGCGCTGGTCGTCACGGTTGCCCTGTGGATGGTGTGGGAGCGGCGCTGGCGCACGATCGTCTACTGGCTCGCGGCGGTCGTGTTTTCGCAGCTGCTGATTCTCGGTCTGCAACTCGCGATGCGCCGCGCCCCGCCCAACGAACTCATGAGTGGCCACTTCGTGTTTCCGAGCAATCACGTCGCCGCGACGGTGATCATCTACGGCTTTCTCGCGTTTCTGCTCGCGCGCCGGATCGGCAAGCTCGGAGGCGTGCTGGTTGCCGGCGCCAGCATCATCGTCGTGATCGTGGTCGCGCTCGCGGGCGTCTACTTCGGCCGCTACTGGGTGTCCGACGCGATCGGCGGCGCGGCGCTCGCGTATGTGTGGGTCGCGCTGATTGCGCTGACGGCGATCTGGCGGCATCCGCGGCCGCCGCCGCCGCGCCGTTTCATGCCGCTCGTGGTGCTCGCGGTCGTAGCGCTCAGTGTCGGCCTGCAGCTCGGCCTCGCAATGCCGACGCCGCCGGACGGCGCGCCGCAACCACCCCCCGTGCAGTTCACGCAGACGCAGTGGAAGCTCTCCGGGTGGAAGCGGCTGCCGTGCTTTCGCTCCGACATGGGCGGCGATCGCAAGGAGCCGCTGACGCTGCAATGGGTCTCCGAGCCCGCTTCGATACGCGAGCAGTTGCGCGCGCAGGGCTGGGTCGAGGGCACCGACGTGTCCGCGCACAGCCTGCTGTCGCTCGCTTCGCCCGACGTCGCGGCGGTGTCGCTGCCGGTGCTGCCGAAGCTGAACAATGGCGTGCCGTCGTCGCTGGTCTTCATGCGACCGGGCAATTCGCGCGAGGAACGCTACGTGCTTCGCTTCTGGCCGAGCGGCTACGCGGTCGACAACGGCACCTCCGCGGCGCCGCTTTGGGTCGGCGCGTTCGCGCACGAGCGGCTGACGCGGCCGTCCTGGCCGCTGAACATTCTGCGCATCGATCACGACGCGAGCCCGTTCGACGCGCCCACCAGGTCGGGCGCCGAGCTCGGCGCGACGGTTCTCGCGGAGGTCGATTGTCACGGCGTGCCGGTGTCGCTGCTGGTCTCGCCGAGGCAATGAGCCGCACATCCAGGCACATCCAGGCAACTTCAGGCATCTTAGGCATCCCCAGACGATTCGATAAAGGAGACAACCGTGGGCCGCTTCGGAAGTCCACATCGACGTACCCGGCGCCGTCTATCAGCAATTGGCGCCACGGGCGAAACGCCTGCTGCGCCATATGCCGCGCGTGAGCGAACTCGACAATGCAAGCGCGCCGGAGCAATACCGGAAATTCGCCTATTGAAGAAAGCATTCAGTCGCCGCATTGGCCGCGCAACGAATTGTCACGAAAGCGAATCGCCAATTGACGCGCAATTGCCATAACGGAAATGACTGAGGCGACCGCGGGAATACACCGGGTCGCGAATGACAATCGATTTGACATTTAAGCCTTCGTTGCGCAAATGCAACGACACACCGGCATTATCCCCACTTCCCCCCGCTATTTGCACCGATAGCGCTCCTAATTCATTTTTCCACTCACGCAATCCGTAATCGCACTGGCAGAATGAGCAGAACGCCAGATAGCGGGAACCGGCATGCGTCGCCATTTCCGCAATGAAACACGGCGGCCGCGATTTTCTACCCAATTGCACGCATTAACGCTATCGTCTCTTTGCGACCTGAACTCTCGTAGACCACCAGGAGCTTCGTGTGCGGAATCGATCGATGTCTCGCGTGAGGAAAGACCGCCAGTCCGCCGTTCGCAGCCACCGCTCGCGTGTTTCCCGATTATCTTCAAGTCCGCTTTCCGGCTCGGTTTCCAGCTCGCTTTCCAGGCTTCTCCCCCGGTTATCGCTTTGCATGACTGCGCTGGTGCTCGGCAGCTACTCCGTGTATAGCGTCGCCGGCGTTTCCGTATTGCGTCCGCCGCGCGAAGCGCTATCGAGCAGTCCACTCGAAGTGACGATCGTCTATGCCGGCGATCAACCCGGTGGCACCGAAGTCGACGTGCCGGCGCAATTGAATATCGCGATCAGCAATACCGACGTGGTACCGCATCGGCTCGCGCTCACGCGCGAACGCGGCGCACCCGAGCATCTGAAGCTCGCCGCCGGCGAACTGAAGGCAGTGCGCTATACCGGCACGTGGCCCGAATGGGCGCGCGGCGCGATGCAGATCGACGTGCCGGATCTCGACGTGTCGCCATCGTACGTGCTGCTGACGCGTCCACCGCGCTCCGGCAAGGACGCGGCGCTCGCGTCGGCCGGGAGCGCCAATGGAGCAACGGCGGCGGGCACCGCGAGCGGCGCACCGTCGTCGACGAGCCTGATCGCGTCGTCGCCCGCGCCATCACGACCGGATGCGCCCGTGCCGCAAATCAACACTTTCCTGAGCCGCTTCTCCGCCTTCGAACCGATGTATTTCGCCGATGGCGGCGGTAGCGAGTCCCTCGCGAAATTCCAGCTCAGCTTCAAGTTCCGCCTCGTCGTTCCGGACGACCCGCGCTCGCGTGGTTTCGCGGACAACCTGTACTTCGCCTATACGCAAACCTCGCTGTGGGATCTCAAGAAGTACTCGGCGCCGTTCCGCGACACCAGCTATATGCCGGCGCTCTTTTATTACCTCGAAGACACCGGCTGGAAGACCACGTGGTGGAGCAGAATGGGCGTGATGGCCGGCTACGAACACGAATCGAATGGACGCGACGGTCCGGAATCGCGCGGCGTCGACTATGTGTTCCTCAAGCCGATCTGGGATTTCGGCGACATTCACAGCTACCATCTGACCATCCAGCCGAAGATTTATTACTATACGCACATCGCCGGCGAGAACCACGACATCGCCGACTACCGCGGCTATGTGGACCTGCGGTTCATCTACGGCAGCCCCGACGGCGCGCAATTGGACACGACGCTGCGCAAAGGAACGCAAGGCGGCAAAGGCAGCATCGATACGCAGTTCACCTATCCATTGGCGAAGCTGATCAATAGCCGCTGGGGCGGTTATCTGTGGCTTGGCTTCTTCAGCGGTTATGGCGAGGACATTCTCGACTACAACCAGCATCGCTGGATCGCACGAATCGGCTATAGCATCACACGCTAATCCGGAATTCGCCCGGCATGCAAGCAAAGGGCCGCCGAGCGGCCCTTTTCCATTCGATGACGGCCCACGACGCGCCGTAATACATCGAAACTTCTGCCGTAATCCTTCAAAAGTTTGCCCAAAGCCGCCCTCCACCCGGCGGGCAACCCGTCATGGACCGCTCGTGAATGCTGTGTGCACGAACAGACGGGCATATCAGTGTGGATTTCTCTAGAGTTGAAGGGTCGCCGGTCCAACCGGCTGGCCACGCCGCGCGCTGACTTTTCCAGCGTCTAATCAAAACCACGGAAAAACCAATGAAAACCGCTCTCCTTAAAGACGTGTCGCCTGTTTCAAACGAGCCAACCGGACTTCTTTTGCATCGGAATAGTGCACCGCTTGCGCTCAAGCACGAAATTCACCCGGAACAGATCCGGGATAGCCTGCCGGCCCGTCAGGGGGGAGTCGGCTTTCTGTTCCACGCGACCGATTGGGAAACCCTTTCATTTTCTTTTCACAACGTTCGCGAACGAAGCGAATCGTTCGAAGAGGAGTTGTGGAAAACCAGGCCTTTCATCGCATCGCCGATCTATTCGGGCGCGCAGGTGATCGGCGCGAATATCGCCTGCCCGGTGCCGCTCGAAATGTGGCTCGGCAGCCCGCGCGGCATCAAGCGCTTTCGCGAGACGCAATTCTTTCCGGCGCTCGAGCTCGCCCGAAAGGCGGGCTTGAACATGGTCGCGATGGGCGCGTCGACGCCCTACGCGTGCAACTACGGCGCGCTGCCCCGGCCGGTCAAGCCGCCTCACATCACGACGGGCCACGCGGCGACCGCGGCGATGCTGAAGGACTGGGCGATGCATTGCTGCGAACAGCTCGACCTCGAGCTCGGCAACACGAAGCTCGCGCTGTTCGGCGCGGCCGGCCGGCTCGGCACGACGGTCGCGAAGTATCTGCTCTACAAGGATGCGCCGAAAGAGCTGGTGCTGATCGATCTGCCCGACAAGATCAACCTGCTGATCGATCAGGCGAACGAGCTGCTCGCGTCGGACCTGCTCGGCAAATCGAAAGTCTCGGTGCATACGTTCAGCCCGGACACGCCGCTGCCGGACTTCGACGGCGCGATTCTCGCGAGCAGCACGAGCGTGCCTTACCTGAGCGCCGCCGATCTCAAACGCGCGCAATTCTGGATCGACGACTCGCATCCGCGCGCGGCAAGCGTCGCAGCGGAACTCGCTTCTCGCGGTCATACGCTCTATATTGAATGCTTCGCGCGCGGGCCCGCCGGACTCGAGACCGCGTTCCCGTTCAGGCTGCCATCCACCCGCGACTGCTATACCTGCTTCGCCGAAGGCTATTCGGCATGGCAGGAAGGTATCGCCTCCGATTTCATCATTGGCAGCCCGCCCGTGTGGTCGGTCTCTTATACTCATGGTCTCCTGAAGAAGTATGGCTTTTCGGTCGGACCGTTTCACGGCAAGAACGGCGATTCGCTCGCCGAAGTCGTCGAATCACAGCAATTCAATACGCATGAAATGATGGGTTCCTGATGAACTCGGAGGCCTGATGGCGATACCGCGCGAAAGCATGCGGGATATGCTGGAACGAAGCAGGTTCGCAATTCGATGGGGAGGCGCACTCGGCCTCCTGTGTCACCCCATCTATTACGTCGTCTGGACCTACATCCTTCCGCAGCCTTACGACAACCTGCTGCTGCGGCTCAGCGCGGCGGCCGTCTGCGTTCCCCTGCTGTTCCAGGCGCGCTGGCCGAGGCGCTACAACCCTGCGCTGCTGATCTACTGGCATTGCTGTCTGATTTACGTGCTGCCGTTCGTCTGCACGTTTCTGACCGTCAGAAACGGTTTCTCCACGATGTGGATGATGACCGAGGTCATGATGATCTTCATTCTGGCGCTGTGTATCGACAACCCCCTGCTGCTGATAACGTGCATCGGTATTGGCGTGTTTTCCGGCGGGCTCGCCGGCGTGTTGAGCGCGCCGACGCCGGTCGTTCTCAGCGCGCAGGACAAGTCCAACCTCGCGTTGCTGCCGGTGGTCGTGCTGTGCAGCATGGCGTTCAGTCATGCGATCAGCAAGGGACGCATCTTCGTCGAAAAGAACCGCGCGTTGCAGGCGCTCGCGGGTTCCATCGCGCACGAGATGCGCAATCCGCTGAGCCAGTTGCGGCACGTGCTCGACCGCGTCGAGGAAGCGCTGCCCGCGGCGACCGAAGCGGGCGCGGCGCCGACGCTGACCGACGGCACGGCCTCGCTGATGTACAACCACCTCGCACAGGGGCAATTGTCGATCGAGCGCGGCCTGCGCATCATCGCGATGACTCTCGACGAAGTCGCCGCGAAATCGATCCGCCCGGATAGTCTCAGCTACCTCCATGCTGGCGCGACCACGCGCAAGGCGCTCGCCGAATACGGCTTCGACAACGACAAGGAACGCGCGAAGGTGAGCGTCGTCGTCAGGCGCGACTTCGTGTTCAAGGTCGACGAGACGGTCTATCTGTTCACGTTGTTCAACCTGATCAAGAACGCGCTGCATCACATCGTCGCGTATCCGCAGGCGACGCTCACATTGACCGTCGACCGCGACTCGGTGATCGTGCGCGACACCGGCCCCGGCATCGCGCCGGAAATCCTGCAGCATCTGTTCGAGCCGTTTCGCACGGCCGGCAACTCGGGCGGCACCGGGCTCGGGCTCGCGTACTGCCAGCGCGCGATGCGCGCGTTCGGCGGCAGCATCGACTGCGAATCGGGACTCGGCAAGTTCACCGCGTTCACGCTGCGCTTTCCACCGGTAGCGGCCGACGAGGTCGAGGAGCACGAGCGGCGCCTGTTCGAACGGGCGATGCCGGCGTTCAAGGGCAAGCGCGTGCTCGTCGTCGACGACGACGACACGCTGCGCGCCCGCACCCGCCGCGTGCTGACGCAGGCCGGCGCCTATGTCAGCGAGGCGTCGGGCGGCGAGCTTGCGCTCGCCACGTTGCGGCGCGCGCCGCTCTACGACCTCGTGTTGATGGACATCAGCATGCCCGCGATGGACGGCTACACGACGACCGAGCGCCTCCGCGCCGACAGAGACTGCCCGAACCGCAACGTGCTGATCGCCGCCTATACCGCCGAACCGGGCATCGCGGTGCGACTGCGCGCGCGGCGCGCCGGCATGGACGAGATCATCAGCAAGACGTCGAGTGTGCAGGAACTGCTCACCGCGTTGCAGACCCTCTTCGACAACGGTGCGCATCATCAGCCGGGCGAACTGCCCGATGTCTTCGCCGGCAGAACCTTTGTGATCGCCGACGACGACACCTACAGCCGGCTTGTCGCGAAGGCGTATCTGGAGCGCTGCGGCGCGAGCGTCGTCGAGGCCGACCACGGTCAGGCGGTGCTGACCAAACTGCACGAAGACGGCTTCATCGACGCGATCCTGATGGACGTGAACATGCCGGGCATGAACGGCATCGAGACGACGAAGTCGATTCGCGCGCGCACCGATGCCTACGCGACGCTGCCTATCATTGCGCTGACCAGTCGCATCGATGCCGAGGCGGTGCAGGCCTGCGTTGCCGCCGGGATCAACGAGGTGTTGATCAAGCCGGTGCAGGCCGGCTCGCTGTACGCATGTCTCGCGCGGCAGTTCGGCACACGCGGCGCGCTGGTTGCGGACGCTCCACAACGAATCACGGAAACCGCGGGCGGAGCCGCGCAAACGGATTTTGCGGCGACGCCGGTGGCATTGCCCCCCACTGCGAACGCGCCCGCGGCCACCACCATCGCTGAAGAAAGCCTGCTCGACGAAGCGCACCTCAAGGAACTGGTCTCGCTCGATCTGCTTGACGAATCGTTCCTGAACGGCATCGAACAGATTCGCTCGCTCGTCGTGCGCCTCGCAGGCAACAGCGCGGCCGCCGATATCAAGGCGACGCACGCGAGCCTGCATGCGTTGCTTGGCGTCAGCGGCAACATCGGCGCGAAGGCACTGCATCGCTACGCACGGCAGATCTATCCACGCGTGATCGCCGGTGAGTGGCCAGTGGAAACCGACTGGCACGCCCAGATCCGCGCGTTGAGCGCGCGCTCGACCGACGCCTTGCAGCGGTATTACGCGTCGGCGAAAGGCCGGCGTGATCATCGCGACGCACTGAGCGATTGAGAGAGCGCCCTCGGTCGCCCTCTTTGCAGCATTCAGTCAGAACTTGTGCAGCACGCCGACCGCAACAGCGAGCTGGTTCGCGCCGGTCTTCACGGTCGTCGTCGCGACCGAAGTCGCCCACCCCGTCGCACTCAGCGCCGCCTTCGAGCTGTTGATCACATACGTGATGTCGGTGTACAGCGCCGTGCGCTTCGACAGCCAGTAGTCCGCGTTGACACCGGTGCTCAATGCGTGCGCGTCGACCTGGCGATACGCGTGGTAGTAAGTCGCGGCTGCGAGGTCCAGCGCCGGCGCCACCCTGTAACGCATGCCCGCGAACGCCATCGACTGCGGCGGCGATGCGGCGAGCGTCGACCGGACGTCGTTCAGCAGCAATTCGTAGCCGCCGTACAGCGTCGCCTTGCCGATCTGATACGAACCGCCGGCCACGTAGCGGCGCTCGCTGTCGCCCGATGACGCAATGGCCGAGCCTTGCCGCTGCTCGTACACGAACGTCAGATTCAGCGGCCCCTGCACATAGCGTCCGCCGATGTCGTACTGCTTGCCGACGCGGAACGAGCCCGCCACCGGCACGTTGTAGGTGACTGCGTCGTAGCCGAGGCTGTAGAGCGCATTCAGCTCGAATGGTCCCACATGGCCGAGATACGACACCGCGTTATCCGCGCGACCGACGAACTGCGCGTCCTGCGCGGAAAGGCCGTAACTCGAATAACCGAGCGGGTCGAGCGCGAGGAAGTAGCGATACATCGGCGTCATCTGCCGGCCGAGCATCATCGCGCCGTAGCGGTCCGATTCGAGTCCGACGAACGCCTGCCGGCCGAACAGCCGCCCTCCTTGCTGCAGGGCACCGGTGTTCATCGACATGCCCGATTCGAGCGTGAAAATCGCCCGCAGTCCGCCGCCGAGATCTTCCTTGCCCGTGAAACCCCAACGCGAATTCAGCCGGTTGCCGGTGCCGAGAGCGACCTGCGTGCCCGACGATCCCTGCGACGTGACAGCGTGAGTCACGTAGGTCACCCCCGAGTCGACGATGCCATAGAGCGTGACCGACGACTGCGCATGCGCCGCGGCGCTGATGCCGATACCAATACCACATGCAAAAAGGACCTTCGACGGCCTGGCGAGAGGCTTGTGCTTCACCATGTATCTCCTGCTGGAAAGTGAGTTGTTTTGTGATGCGGATTAGTTATCGTTCGACCTCTGTCGTCGCGGTAGCCGGCGCGGGGCCGCGTCGGCTACCGGAGAATCGGTCATTCGCGTGCGATGTGCGGGTCGACGAAGAACATCGCGATGACCGCGATAGCGGGTCCGATCGCGAGTGTGAGGAGCGCGAGCATGAACGAATGGCTCGCGCCATACAGCGAGCCGACCACCATCGGCGACACCGCGCTGCCGGACTGCCAGATAGCATTGGTCCAGCCGGCGCTCGCGCCCGCGAGACGCTTGCCCGATGCGTCGCTGACCTGAGCCATCAGCACCGGCAGATAGCCGAACGAGAACGCACCGAGAATCGGCGCGACCAGATAGAACTGATGCACCGTCGAGCAGTAGCCGAACACCAGCAGCGCGATCGCGAAGGCGATCAGGCAGCCGATCGACATCATCCGCCGCGACACACCAGGCAGGTCGGAGATCCAGCCGAGCGTCGGCTTCGCGATCACCGCGCCAATGCCGAACGAGGCGACGATCGATCCGGCGACGATCGGCGCAATGCCGTATTGGCGCGTCATCAGTGCGTTGCCCCATGCACCGAAGCCGACGGTCGCCCACAATCCGCCGCAGCCCGCGATCGACAGCGCGATCAGGTTACGGTTGCGCAACAGGCCAAGCATTTCCTGGAGGCTGTTGCGCGCGGGCTTCGCTTCGTTCGAAGGCCGGTTCTTCAGCAGCAGCAACGTGACGATGCCCCACGCGAACGTGACGATGCCGAGCATATGGAATGCGTTCGACCAGCCGTGCCGTGCGGAAAACGACGGCACGACCGCGTTCGCGATCACGACGGCGAGCGACGTCGCGGTCGTGTAGAGGCCCATTGCGCGGCCACGGTCGCGCGTGAACCATGCGGGAATGATCTTCATGCCGGCCGAGTAGTCGGCGCCCGCCGCGAAACCCATCGCGGCCTGAATCACGATGCCGAATGCGAGCGAATGCGTATAGCCGAACGTGAACGTGAGCACGCCGAGCGGCAGCAGCGCAAGCGTGAGCATCGCGCGACCGCCGAGCAGATCGGTCAGCATGCCGCCAACCACGTTCGCGATCACATAGCCCGCGTAAAACGCGGTCACGAACGCACCAAGCATCGACACGCCGATGCCGAGCGACGCGCCGACCGGCGCGGCCACCGTACTCCACGCGACGCGGACCACATAGCTGAGCAGAAACGCGGCCCAGACGATGAACAGCGCGACCCAGCGATACGGGCTCGTGTCGGCGCTACTCGCCGCCCTCGCATCGTTCCCGGTCCAGACGCTCGCGGGCATACCCTCCGACGACGCCAGATTCTTCTCCATGACTCCTCCGATGCCGGGCGTGCCAGCGGCCGCCCGTTTTCTTTCTGATGGATGGCGCCGACCGCGCCTGGCGGCCGGGCCGGCGATTACGGTTACAGATCGAGCACGAGCACCCTCGACTTCGCGCGTGAACAGCACGGCAGGAACTGATCGTTGCGGGCCTGCTCTTCTGGCGACAGGAACAGGTCGCGGTGGTCAGGTTCGCCTTCGAGCACCCGCGTGACGCAGGTGCCGCAAATGCCCTGCTCGCACGACACCGGCACGTCGACGCCCGCCGCCGCGAGCGCCTGGGTGACCGTGCAATCGGCCGCAATCGACACGACGCGGTCCGAGCGCGCGAGCCGCACGTCGAACGACGCGCCATCACCAGACGGCTGCGCCGCCGCGAAGTATTCGTAATGCAGACGCTCGTCACTCCAGCCGAGCGAGCGGGCCGTGTCGAGCACCGCGTTCATGAAGCCCTGCGGACCGCACACATATAGATGCCGGTCCGCGACGGCGTCCGTCAGCAGTGCATTCAGATCGAGCATGCCGTGCGCGTCGTCGAAGTGGTATTGCACGTTGTCCGCCCACGACGACGCGGCGATTCGCTCGACGAACGCCGCACGGCTCTTCGAGCGCGCGCAGTAATGCATTTCGAACGCCGCGCCCATTGCCGCCAGTTGCTCCGCCATGCAGAGAATCGGCGTCACGCCAATGCCGCCCGCGAGCAATAGCGGCTTCGCGTCATGCCGGGCGAGCGGAAAGTGATTGCGTGGCACGCCGATGCGAATCGCGTCGCCTTCGTTCACCGCGTCGTGCATGCGCTGCGATCCGCCGCGCGAATCGGCGGCGCGCAACACCGCGATCTGATACCGGTGACGCTCGCGAGACGCGTTGCACAGCGAGTACTGCCGCACCGGCCCACCGGGCACGTAGACGTCGATGTGCGCGCCCGCCTCGAACGGCGGCAGGTCGCGGCCGTCGATGTCGACGAACTCGAAGCCGGCAATCCCGTCGGCTTCGTCGCGTCGTGCGGCGACACGCACCATCAGCGTGGAATCGGTCATGTTCATGCCACCTCCTCCGCTCACATCGCCGACAGGCCGCCGTCGACCATCAGCGTCGTGCCGGTTATGTACGAAGCCTCGTCGCTCGCGAACCACAGGATCGGCCATGCGATCTCTTCGGGCGACGCCCAACGGCCGATCAACGACGTGTCCTGGCGTTGCGTCTTCAGCACTTCGACGCTTTTGCCCGATGCAATGGCCCGGTTCATGTGGAATTCGGTCAGCGTCGAACCCGGGCACACCGCGTTCACGCGCACGCCGTTCGCGGTCTCCTCGAACGCGAGTGTGCGGGTCATCGCGAGCATGCCGGCCTTGGTCGCGTCGTACAGGCCCATGCCCTTGCGGCCGGTCACCGCGTAGCACGACGACACGTTGACGATGCTCGCGCGGCCCGCGCGACGCAGGAACGGCAGCGCTGCCCTGCAATAGTTGGATGTGCCGACCAGATTGACCGACACCATCGCCTGCCACTCGGCCGGCGTCGCGTCGGCGAGCGCGCTGTAGTTGCGCATCGCCGCGTTGTTCACCAGCACGTCGAGCCGGCCGAACGAATCGGCGGCGAGTTGCGCCGCGCGCACCGCATCGGCGTCGTGAGACACGTCGGCCGCGAACGTCTCGACACGCGCGGACGGATCAGCCGCCTTCAGTTCGTCGGCGACGCGCGTGAGCGCCTCCGGGTTCGCATCGACGAGCACCACCGCGGCGCCCTCCGCGCAGAACACGCGCGCGGTCGCGGCACCGATGCCGCCTCCGCCGCCGGTGATCAGCGCGACCTTGTCCTCGAGTCTTTTACGTTGCTGCATTGCATACCGGCGCGCAGCCGGCCTCCTTTTGCGGAATGGGCAGAAGGTCCAGTCGGACCAGACGACGACACGCGGGGCCGGACCAGAGTCTGGCGCCGCCGTGCATCAGATCGAGTAGATCGGCTGGTCCTTGCCGTCGTGCAGATGGATCACCGCCCATTCCTGCGGCTTCTGATCGCGCGGCAGCAGCACGCCGGCAGCACGTACGCGCTGCTGGTCGGCGTCGATCGCGGGCGGATCGGTGTCGGGCACCAGCGCCGTTGCCGCCTCGTACATCATGCGGCGCGCCATCACGATCGCGCGGTCGGTCGGCAGCAGCTTTTCCTTGCTGTGATCCTGAATCGGACCCATGCTTTCCTGCAGCGACGCATCCTGCATCGCAAAGCCGAACACGCCCGAGTACGCGCGCTTTTCCTTCTGAGCCTGGCGGTCGATCAGGTAGTCGTTGTCCTTGTTCGCTTTCGGCCGGAACATGCCACCCTCCTCGTACTCACAATGAATGCCCTTGCCGGCGTTCAGGTCGGCCAGTTCCTGCTCGTCGAGCGGACGGTCCGGGCGGAAGTTGATGCTCCACGCCCAGCAGGTGTGATCGTCGATCGGCACCCATACGTGGCCCGCGAGCGAGTGATCGCCGAACGGCGGGATCAGCGTGTACCACGGGAACAGCCACTGCGTGACGCGCCAGTAGTACGAATCCGGCTCGCCGTTGCGGCGGCCGAACAGCGTGAGGCCGAACGGCTGCTTCTCGATCTCGAAGATCACGTTGCCGTCCGCCTTGATGTAGTCGAGTGCCTTCGTGCCCTGATGCATCGGGTCCTCGTCGACTTCGTAGCGGTGTACATACGACACGTGACTCGTGTCGATGCCGCCTTCCATCGCTTGCAGGTAGTTCGATTCCTGCAGCCGCTTCGAGACGAACACGTGGCTCTCCGGCAGATTGCACCACTCGAGATCCGGCGGCGCCGGCCGGCGGTCCTTCGGCCCCATGTACGCCCACACGATGCCCGCGCGTTCGATGCACGGATACGCGGTGATGCCCATGTGCTTGCACGCCTGCGGCGCGGACGGCACTTCCACGCAGTTGCCGTTGCGGTCGAATTTCAGACCGTGATACGAGCAGCGGATGCCGTTCTCTTCATTGCGGCCGAAGTACAGCGACACGCCGCGGTGCGAGCAGAACTCGTCGATCAGCGCCGGCTGGCCGTCGGAATCGCGAAAAGCGAGCAGCTTTTCGCCGAGGATCTGCACGCGCACCGGCGGGCAATCAGGCTCTGCGATTTCGCTGGCGAGGAGCACCGGCACCCAGTAGCGGCGCATCAGATCGCCCATCGCCGTGCCTGGGCCAGTGCGAACCAGAGTTTCCGACATGTTCTTGTCCATCATTCCTCCGAATCCTGTTGTCCGTTGTATGAGAATCTAGTCTCATTGTACGGACAGATTGATCGACGTCAAGTTCTTGCGGCTAGGGACTTTCACTACAATGTGCAATCGACGCGGACCGCCGCAGAAAGGAAATTTCAAATGGAAGAAAAAAAGCCGCACGAAAACGTGCGGGCCGTCGAACGGGCGCTAGAAATTCTTCTGGCGTTCCGACCCGGGGACAAAGAATTGACCGTCGCGGAGCTGCTGACCCGCGTGGACCTGAGCCGACCGACGCTGTACCGCCTGCTGAATACGCTCGAACAGAACGGCTTTCTCGCCTCGTCGGGCGAGCCGCAACGCTTCAGGCTCGGCAGTTCGGTCGCGCAGCTCGCGCACGCTTGGATGGCGAACAATACGATCGCGCAGCTCGCGCAGCCGATGCTGCGTGAGCTTTGGAAAGCGACATCGGAGACGGTCGCGTTGTTCGTGCCGGAGGGGACGTACCGGATCTGCGTGGCCGAACTGGAAAGTCCGCAGCCGCTGAGTTTCCGGCGCGGGGTCGGCTATCGCGAGAAGCTCGTGCTCGGCGCGAGCGGCCGCACGATTCTTTCGCAGATGCCGCTGTCGGAGGACGATCTGCGGCGCTATCTGACCGATCCGGATCAGGACGTCGCGGCGCTAGCCGCCGATCTCGACGCGGTCCGCGCACGAGGCTTCGGTACCAGCCATCACGAACTGATCGCCGGCGCAGTCGCGGTAGCCGCGCCGTTCTTCAACGGCGCGAACCAGGTGGCAGGTTCGGTGTGCATCTTCGGGCCGAGCGTGCGCGTAACCGATGAGCGCGTCGCGCAGTTCGCGGAGTTGCTCAAGCGCGAGGTGGGCAATCTGTCGCGTGCGCTTGGGCATCAAGGGGAAACTGCACGGCCGCCGGGTACGGCACGTCGGTGAAATCGGCCTCAAAGGCGCTGGCCAACGCCGGGAGCGTCGTCAGAAAGGTCGACGCTTTTGCTCAGGCTCCCGCTGATTCAGGGCTGAAGCCGAAACCAGCCGGATGGCACGCAGTTCGACATTCACGAGGTTGGAGTGTGATGTGCCCGGAGGGCCGACGGGTTGCTGAAAGTAACCGATAATCAGATGGGGCACATCTCCCGGATCGCAGTGTCCGGCGCAGCGCGCATAAAGGATGAGGCCGGCATGACACCGGCGGATAGACGTTGGTGAGACGTTGGTGTCTCACGTGCGTATCAACCGAGGGTCAAATTCGGCCGTAGCAGTCGTCCAGGCGCACAATATCGTCCTCGCCGAGATAACTGCCCGATTGAACCTCGATGATTTCGAGCTGCACTTTGCCCGGATTCTCCAACCGATGCTGCACGCCGAGCGGAATGAAGGTCGATTGGTTTTCTGAAAGAAGAAACTGGTCCTCGCCCCGTGTCACGAGCGCGGTGCCGCGCACGACGACCCAGTGCTCGGCGCGATGGTGGTGCATCTGCAATGACAGGCGAGCGCCTGGCGCAACCACGATGCGCTTCACCTGAAACCGCTCGCCGCGCTCGATCGCATCGTAGAAGCCCCACGGACGGCGCACCTTCCGGTGCGTCTCGGCTTCAGGCGCGCGCTGCTCGCGAAAGCGCGCTACCAGCGTCTTGATGTCCTGCGCGTGTGAGCGGTCGGCGACGAGCACGGCGTCGTCCGTGTCGACGACGACTACGTTGGAGGTGCCAACGCATGCAACCAGCCGCCCGCCCTCGGCGCGCACATAGCTCGAGGTCGCGCCTTCGAAAACGACACGCCCGCTCGCGACGTTGCCGAGCCCGTCCTTCTCCATCGCTTCCCACACGGCATCCCAGGATCCAAGGTCCGACCATCCCGCCGCCAATGGCACGACCACGCCTTGGCAAGGCGAGCCGGCCGCGCCGATGTGCTCCATTACCGCATAGTCGATGGAATCCGCCGGCACACGGCCGAACTGAAACGGGCAAGGACGAATGAAGTTGTCGTCCGCCTTGCCTTCCGCGAACGCCGCGGTGCAGGCCGCATGCATGTCGCCGTTGAGCTTGGCTAGCGCTTCGAGCCACACGCCCGCTCGCACGATGAAGATGCCGCTGTTCCACCAGTAGGTGCCTGCAGCGACGTACTGCGCGGCGAGTTCGGTCGTGGGCTTTTCGACGAAGCGGTCGATCAGATGTGCGCCGTTTTCGAGGGCGTCGCCGATTCGGATGTAGCCAAAGCCGGTATCCGGCCGTGTGGGCGCAACGCCGAACGTCACGATCATGGAGCGTTCGGCATATTCAGCGGCAATTGCGATCGCGCGATGCAGCGCCGGAATGTCTGAGATGGAATGATCAGACGGCATCACCACCAAGATCGCGTCGTCATCCTGATTAACGGCTGCGAGCGCCGCGAGCGTGAGCGCCGGCGCCGTATCGCGCCGTGCAGGCTCGACGATAATCTTCGCGCAGACGCCGCACGCCCGCACCTGCTCTTCTGTCTGGAACCGGTGTTCCTCCCCACACACGATAATCGGCTGAGTGTCGACGTCGAAGCCGCCGACGAAACCCTCCATCCGTGTGACGGTAGCCTGCAGCAATGAATCCCGTCCGACCACATCGATCAACTGCTTTGGAAACTGCTCACGCGACATCGGCCAGAGGCGCGTGCCCGATCCGCCTGCGAGAATGACCGGGACGATGCGCCGACAGGAGTGCCCGAGCGACGCTTCCGCGATCGCCGCTGCCATTGCGTCTTCAGAACTCACCGCGTCTTCCATCATCCACCCCTCTGCTCTTGCGTCGAACACGTACTTCCCGGCATCGCCAATTCGATTCATCGGTTATGGGTTCGCCGTGAAGCGCACTTTCTCCTGCTCTCCCACATAGGGGCCCCGCTTGATGAAGAGAGAACGACCTCACGCGTCTGCAAGCATAGGAGCCGTTCCAGGGTCACTAGACGGGTTGACCGAATATGCCATGACGTTGGCTGAAGCGAGTTTCGCGGTACCAGGTGGTCTCACACGCACCACCTGATCTGCTCTTCTTTGGTTCATCATGCACTTATCCAAAGTGTTGCCCGCAGCCCATCAAGGAAGAGTACCTGCACACGAGCAGCTTCGGGCATACCAACGAAGCCTACGCTATCGCGAAGGTCGCCGGGCTCAAGCTCTGCGAGGGGTATAACCGACAGCACGGAACGCGGTACATATCGGTGATGTCCGAACGACAACGATGATTTGCAGAACGACCCCGGGTCCGCCGCACTGGCCTTGCTCGACGCCGACGGGGCCGAAGGCGCGTTCAATATCGGATACGGACGGGGACACTGCAATCGCGGATCTCGCCCGTCTCGTCTGTGACCCTCACCGTACGCTAATTCATCCAGACTTCCTCTCCCCAACACACCGCACGGGTGCGATATCGTTCGAGCACCCGCGCTAGCGTCGACAAGCGGGCTGCGTCATCGTTGCTCGCAAGACGCCGCGTGCCGCGCTCGATCATCAACTGGCGCAATGCAGGCTGGTCGATCAGACTGAAAAGCGCATCCGCCATGCTGTCGGGCCGAGCCAGATCGACCAGCAGTCCCGCGTCGCCGACTTGCTCGCGCAGCGCCTCGAGGTCCGGGTAAAGGACCGGTACGCCCAGACTGAACGCCTCGAGTGGCGGCAGATTGGTCGGGCCGAAATATGTGGGCATCACTAACGCGATCGACTCGCGATACAAGTAAGGCACGTCGCCGTCCGGAACGAAACCGAGAAAGAACACACGCTCGCCCAGACCGAGATCGGCGGCGACCGAACGCACGTATCTCATGTTGCCGAAATCGCTTCCTGTGAAGACCGCACCTACACGGATGCCATAGCGGGACTCCAGCGCGTGCAGTCCCTTCAACAGAAACACATGGTTCTTGTGCGACCAGAACTGCGCGGGATAGTAGACGTATTTCAGATCGCGCGGAATTTTGTACTTCGTCTTGACATCGACGAAGTGCTCCACGTATGCCTCCTCGGAAAGCACTGTCGCGCGGGCGGGCGAGAATGGCATCAAATGCACGCGTTCGCTGTCTACTCCATATCGCCTGACAACCTTCTCGCGGCCGGCCTGCGAATCGACGAAGATGCCGCAGGCCTTCTTCAAGGCAGATCCGTACAGAAATTCGCGACGTTCGAATTCGTGCTTGATCCGGACTTCGGGAAACTCGACGTCGTCGCGGTGGGACAGATCCCAAACGGTGAACAGGTAGTTGAATCGATCAATCGCCAGTGCGAGGTTGGACGGCGTTGTGAAGTACGCAATGTCCGCGCGCATCACCGAAAGCAAGCGGTCCACCGAAGCCATCTTGCCCGGTTTCCGCAGAAATGCGCGCGGGCCTCCACGGCTATATATTGAACCGAGTCTCGCCGCCAGTCCGCGCAAGCGGGGCACCGGGAAGAAAATAGGTTCAATGCCGCTGCGTCGCAGATCATCGATGGTGGATCGCCGCGTCGTCACAAACTCAACCGCGCAAAGTTCCGGCGGAAGACTCTTTAGCAGCAAGGCAGCATTCTTCGCCTGCTGATAACCCCCACCCGAGGTATGTTCATAGTCTATAAACGCGACCATGCGAATAGGCCGTTCCAAGGAACCGTTTGAATTCGTCACTCCTCGCTCCACGTTTCTTGCTTATCTATATGACGATTGCAGCGCTCGACAACGGTTTTCGCGCTCTGTTCGAATTTAGATTGCGCGAGCTTGCTGGTGCCGTTCGTGACTGATTAAGGCAGGTATTTGGCCGGTCCGACGGCTTCCTGAGAAAAGCCCTTGTGCAAGGCTCATATGACGCTCATGCGGCCCTCGGACATCGAGCTTCCGAGGCGAACAGATGCGTGAAGATCTGTTTCTCCTCAAAAATATTTTAATCTGAATGCCGACCAACTGATTCGCAGGCCTCCTTGTCTCGCGGCGAAACTTTCCCTCGCCAGCTCCTAAGCGGACCTCTCCACAGGATCGGCCGTGGCGCCGCTTTTCTTTCGACAGCGGTATTCCGTCGCCGACATCGAGAATTGCCTCCTGAACACTTTCGAAAGCCGCTCGCCATTCGTCAGTCCAACCCTGCGAGCGATCTTGTCTATCGGCAAGTCGCTTCTGGCCAACAGTTCACAACTGAGATCGAGGCGCGCTCGCAAAAGATATTGCGACGGTGTCACTCCCATCTCGCGCTTGAACAGACGCAGGAAGTTCCGCTCGCTCATCGCCACCGTACGAGCCGCGTCGCCTATTGAAACCGGGCGTCCGCAATTTCGCTCGAGCCAGCGCGCGGATTCCTGTGCCTTTTCCGCCTGCGTGTTCGTTCCCATGGTGCTCAGCATGGTTGTCAAATTCTGATCTTTGGAGACGGTGAAGTGATCGGCAACCGCTGTCGCGATGTCGTATCCGAGGTCCCGCTTCACGAGCGCGAGCGAGTTGATCAGCGCATCGCCGCCTTCGGTCGACGCCGCGACGTTAGACGTCTCCGGACTCCAGATGCCCGGATCGACCGAAGCCCAATCGCGGCGAGAAATGCCCGCTGCCGCCAGCAGCAAGTCGCCGTTGCCGAGAGGGTTGACGACGCCGGTTTGCGAACATGCTATGGTCAATAACCCAATGAGCACCTCGTCGGCGGCTGCACGCTTTGCGCCGGGTCCGCCCGCAATATACAGTGCGTCGAAGCCTTGGAACCGCTGGCCGCCCAGGCGCTCCGTCCAAACGCAAACGGATGACGAACAGGCTATCATCCCACCGCAGGCAGAGACTAGACGGACGCTGTAAGTCGCGTTTCTTCTCAGACTGCGAGACTGAATCTCGTTGGCGATATGAAGCACCTCGGCAAGGGTGCCCGCTTCCAGCAGCGAAAAACCGTCGTACAACAAAATTCCTATGAGCTTGACCGCGCGTTCTTTAAATCGGTGGAAAATACCGTTATCTCCTGCATCGCCTAAGCTAGTAGCGTGGGACATGCCGTTACCTCCATTTTGCTTCGGTTCTAGATCGCTGCTCTGGCTTGCGTTGGAACGCTGTGGAAAGCGTATGACCTCGTGAGCTTAGTGCCATATTCGATCCACCATTGCCGTGGTGTCCGCCAAAAGCATGTTTCTGGCCGAGAACGTCGCTCCCAGTATCGACAAGACCAAAACATCCTCTGATTTCTTCAGCGCTGAAAGTGAAAACCATCAAGCCGCTCATCAGGGTTTCCCGACCCACTGGACTTGCTGAGCGATAGACCCATCAGACGGCGAATGCTTCAGCAAGGAAACGACCCGTCAACACCTTGCTGAAAACGGTCATGCATGTAGTCTGAAAATCCCCGCTAGATACCCTTTCTCATGAGCGCCCTGAGCTTTGGCTTTGGTTGCCTTCGGATAAACAAGAGTGCGTTCGCGTCACGCGTGACTTCGCCACCGCCATACGACCAGACATGGAGTCGCTTCATGAGCTTCAGCACGAGATATTCGCAATACTATGATCTTTTCTATCATGACAAGAACTACAAGGCGGAAGCGTCGTTTGTCACCGGATTGCTCGGGCGGTACGGAATAGTTGGAGGTCACGTGATGGATCTAGGTTGCGGCACCGGACGCCACGCGGCGGAATTCGCAGCCGCGGGATTTTGTGTTTCTGGCGTTGACATGAGCGCCGATATGCTTGCCCGAGCCGCTGCCAGGTGTACCACTCTGCCAGGCGCAGTAGCGAAGCGACTGACGTTTCAGCAAGGCGACGCGCGGATCGTCCGCACGAATGAACTCTACGACGCAGTCGTGTCGCTCTTTTATGTTGCGAGCTATCAAACGACCAACTCCGATTTCATGGCGATGTGTCACACCGCCGCGACGCACCTGCGGCCATCAGGACTGTTCGTGTTCGATTGCTGGTACGGTCCCGCGGTCCTCGCCGCTCCGCCCGACGTACGCATCAAACGCGCCTCCAGCGAAGAAACCGCGGTGATACAAATCGCCGAGCCCACGATGCGTCCTCATGACAATACTGTCGCGTTCAGCTACACCGTCCTGCTAACGGATTTGAAAACGCAGTCGGTCGAGACCGTCCTCGAGACGCATGTGATGCGCTACATGTTCAAGCCCGAGATCGAACTGATGCTGGACCTCAGCGGATTCGAGGTCCTGGACAGTTTGAAGTGCATGGGCGGCGAGTTGAGTGCTACCGATCTCTCAGCGACATTCGTCGCGAGAAAACGGTGATGCTCGGAAACAGCCCGAGCGAGAAAACGTCGGAAAATACAACGAATGGCATGTCATAGCCAGCCTCGTCGATGAGTCGAGGCTGAACCGCCAGGCAGTCCCGCGCTGGCTAAGCGCATCGCGTCAAAGCGGCTCGCCGAAAGCCGCGTGCCACCACCTGCCGCCCGGATCAAGTGTTTGTTCCGTTGCGTGACGGGCCATATTCGCTGCGGCGAGCAGTCGGTCAGCACCGCGCTGAACTTGACCTGCTGTTGCAGAAACTTCGCGAAAAGGCGGTGGCCAGCATGTCGCGCACCACGCCCACCGTGTAGTCCTGCTGTGCTTCGGTAAGCGCGAGACCACTCGGCAGATACAATCCCCTGCGACTCATGCGTTCGGCAATCGGGAAATTCTCTCCCTTGAACATCCCTTGCTTGAGAAAAACCGGCTGTTCGTGCATCGGCCAGAAGAACGGCCGCGCGCTGACGCCTGCCTCCGCCAGCATGGACCGGAGCTCGTCGGCATCAAAGGGCAAGCTGTCGTCCAATACCATACCGAAGACCCAATAGATATTCTCGGCATATGGCAATGCCACCGGCGCCATCCCGATTCCCGGCACTCCCCGCAAAAGGCTTTCGTAGCGGCGGCCCAACTCGCGCTTTCGCGCGACGTGCGCATCTAGCTTCTCGAATTGCGCTAGCCCGACAGCCGCCTGGAGGTTGCTCATCCGATAATTCCAGCCAAGCTCTTCGTGGACGAATCGCCTCTCTGGCTTGAAACACAGGTTCCGCAAACTTCTCGCGCGCGTAGCCAGCTCGTCGTCGTCGCAGACGATCATGCCCCCTTCCCCCGTCGTGATGTGCTTGTTGGCGTAGAAGCTGAAGCACGATATATCGCCGAAACTGCCGCACTTCGCTTCGTTATAGGTTTGTCCGATTGCCTGCGCAGCATCTTCGATCACAACGAGGCCGTATTTCCTTGCGATATCCAGCAACGGAGCCATATCCACCGGCAGACCGAAAGTGTGCACGGCCATGATCGCCCGTGTCCGGCTCGTGATAGCGCTTTCGATCTTCGTCACGTCCATGTTCCACGTATCCGGACTTGAGTCGACCAGTCTCAAGCGGGCACCGGTGCGAACAATGGCCGATGCGCACGATATGATCGTGTGCGTGGGGATGATAACTTCGTCGTCGGGACCGAGCCGCAGAGCCACCGCCGCCACGTCCAACGCAGCGCTGCCGTTCGCGACGGCAATCGCGTGTCTGCGGCCGACGTAACCCGCCATCGCACGTTCGAAACGCTCGACGAACGCCCCGTCCGAAGAAATCCACCCGCTTTCAATGCATTCGTTCAGATAGACGCGCTCCTTTCCGTCGAGCAGGGGTTCGTTGACCGGAATCATCGCGCGCCGTCCTTAACTTCAAGCTCGACGCCCGGGCCGTTGCTCGCTTCACTGCATCGGCTCAAATTTGCGGACGCGAAGCGCAATTTTTCCTGCTCTCCCATATAGGGACCTTGTTTGACTTCGAAGAAAGACGCGTCCTCAAGGATCTCGAAGCCGTGACCGCCCGACGCCAGCAAGATGACATCGCCCGCGTACAATACACGGCTCGACAGGTAGTCCTTATCGGGCGTATAGAACTTCACCAGGACACGGCCACGCTTGACGAAGAGCACCTCTTGCGTCCATTCGATCTGCCGCACCAACTTGCAGTGAAGATGCGCGTCGATCACTTTTCCGGCGGGATGTTCCATGTACGCGAGTTGCTGAGGAAACTCCTTCGGAGTAAAGAAACTCACACCACTTCTCGAGAACGAATCCCGGATGATCATGGCGAGCGTTTCACCTTCGAACGAGACTACTTCGAAATTCGAGTCATGAACGACCTCTGCGTTGCCCGTTATCGGTAGAGCTTCCATTTTTTTCCTCGAAGAGAGCCGGTAGTATCCCGACACACCGAACCTTCCGGGAGCAGGGCCGCTTACGACATAAATTGGCCCACGGAGGTCCTTCATGTGTCCCCGAAGCATAGGATCGGTTCGGCGGTCACACGGTCAGATGGCCGAATACGGAATGAAGTTGGCTGACCGGGGTATTACGTTGCAGCGTCACCTCGCGCATCTTTATATCCTCCGCAACGACCGCGGAGAGGTGCACACGGACCGCGCCAATATATTGGCACCGTCCGCCATGACCTTGAATGGTCCATATGCATTGCTAAGCTGATGAAACCGCACGTCGTAGCCCTTTGAATCAAGTGGCGGGGCAACTCACGTTCCGACCGACGTGTCTCTCTCGACTATTGGCCATTCACATGAACAGAAACTCTCGCATCTATGTCGCCGGACATAAGGGAATGGTCGGCTCGGCTCTCCTTCGGCGCCTTGCCAGTTCCGGATATGATCACGTGATCACGGCCTCGAGACAGTCGCTCGACTTGCTGGATCAGCGCGCCGTGATGGATTTTTTCGCTCGAGAGCATATAGACGTCGTCCTCCTGGCCGCAGCCAAAGTCGGCGGAATTCATGCCAATTCGACTCAGCCGGCTTCGTTTCTCTACGAGAACCTCGTCATCGAAACCAATGTGATTCATGCAGCATTCAAGAGTCACACGCAGAAGCTCGTCTTCTTCGGTTCATCGTGCATCTATCCAAAGCTTTGCCCTCAGCCCATAAAAGAGGATTACCTGCTCACGAGCGCTCTCGAACAAACCAACGAAGCCTATGCCATCTCAAAGATCGCGGGTCACAAGCTTTGTGAAGCGTATAACAAGCAATACGGAACGCGCTTCATATCGGTGATGCCCACGAATCTCTATGGCCCCAACGACAACTATGATCTTCAAGGCAGCCATGTGCTGGCCGCGCTCATCCGCAAGGCGCACGAGGCAAAGCTGAACGGACTCGAATCGCTCCCGGTATGGGGCTCCGGATCGCCGAGACGGGAATTCCTTCATGTAGACGATCTGGCGGCCGCGGTTCTCGTCCTGCTGAGCAACGACCTGGTCGAGGGCATATTTAATGTCGGATATGGAAAGGACATAGCGATTGCCGACCTCGCACGACTGATCTGCGATGTCGTCGGTTTTTCTGGATCGCTGAGATTCGACTCGTCGAAGCCCGATGGGACGCCGCGAAAGTTGCTCGACGTATCGAAGCTCGCCGCTCTGGGTTGGGCGCCCACGATTACGCTCAGAGAGGGCATCGCCTCAACCTACGCCGACTTCGAGAATGACGTGCAGCGTACCGGGCTCGCCAGCGCCTGACGAATTCACGCGGCGTGCGCGATCCTGCACCACGGATTGAAGTTCCGCCCCTGGTATCCAGGGTACCCGTCTGCCGACTGCGGTTCCTGTCCCTCAATGCCAGCAAATCATGTCACTTTCAAGGCCACGACAGGTCATTCCAGTTAGAGCGGCTTGATCAAAGCGTCGGCCTAGTCGGTTGAACCGGATGAATTGCACCGGATTCGCCGCGATGGATCGGACTACTTCCATTTCAATGGGCGCGCCTGCTTGTTGTATTGACAGATATAACGCATGAGCTTTTTGTTGAGATCCTTGGTGCTGGTGAATACGTCACGCGCAATGTCGTCGCGCTGGATGCGTGCAAACCAGTTCTCGACCTGATTCAGCCATGACGAATACGTCGGGGTGTAATGTATCGACACTTTCGGATGGTCAACCAGAAATGTTTGAACGGCGTTGGTTTTGTGGCTGCTCACGTTGTCGCAGATCACGTGAATCTCCTTTCCGCGCGGCTGTGCCCATACCACCTCCGTGAGGAACGCAACAAACTGGGCACTGGTATGGCGTGACGCGGTTTCGCCCAGCACCTCACCGGTGGCAACATTCAATGCGGCGAACAGGCTCAGGGTGCCGTTGCGTTTGTATTCAAAGCCATGGCTCTCGGCGCGTCCAGGCGAGAGCGGCAACATCAGGTCCTTGCGATCCAGCGCCTGGATGGCTGTCTTCTCGTCCACGCAGAACACCACCGCATGCAACGGCGGATTGAGGTACAGCCCGATCACGTCGGCTGCCTTCGCCTCAATGTCGGGATCGTTGGACACCATGTGGGTATCGAGACGATGTGGCCGAATGTCGTGCTTGCGCCAAATACGCTGCACCGTCACGAAGGCCATGCCCAACTGTGCCGCCAGTTTGCGGCTGCTCCAGTGTGTCGAGCCGTCGGCCGGCTTACGTCGCAGTGTGTAGTCGAGCACTCTCGCTTCAAGGACCGCCAGGTCAGGTCGCGGTGCCCGGCCTGGATGTCTGCCGTACAACCCAGCCAAACGCTCACAGGTGAAACGCATTTGCCACGTTGTAATGAAACGGGAATCGCAACGCAATTCCGCCATGATCGCCGCACGCGAGGCTCCTTCGTCGAGCAGCAAGATCAACCGCGCACGCTTCACCTGGCCAACGGCCATCGTGCGGCTGCGCTGCATCGACATCAGCTCTTCGCGCTCGGTTTCACTCAGATTCATTTTGCCCATGCACTATTAGCTCAGTGCAATTTCATTGGTTCAATGGACTAGGGTCTGTTTACATATGGAACGCACGTGCGTTGCCGCGAGAAGGGCCGCTCGCAAGGATTGCGACGCCGCGAATACTCGACGTATTCGCAAGGAGCATGACGCAGCGAGCGGCCCTTCTCGCGGCAACCCCAGTTCTGAATTTCATTCCAGGGGAATGCCCGCTATCGGCCGCATGGCGGCGTCGTGCGTCGCTCACGTGGCGCGGCCACGCAGCGCTCCTTACTCCTTGCCCTGCGCCCCGAAGGAAGTCCCCTTGGGGGACGCCCCGAAGGAAGTCCCCTTGGGGGACGCCCCGAAGGAAGTCCCCTTGGGGGACGGCCGATAGCGGGCATTCGCACGTGCGTTCCATATGTAAACAGACCCTAGTCCTTGATTCGACTGCTCAAAGCCCTGGATATCGACCTTTCCAGCGCGTCTCGCGTCAGAAGTTGGGCGGCTGCTTTCATTGCCCGCTCGATGCTCATGCGTTTGCGGCGATACGTCTGCTCTGCGTTTGCCAACGCATCGGCGATGGACCTTGCATCCGCGGAAACAAAGCATATGGCGTCGTGAATCTCCTTCATGCTCATCGGGGGAAGTTCGGTGGAAATGACCAATCTTCCCGACGCGACATATTCGACAACCTTGAAAGGAAAGACCCCGTTACCCATTTTCTCTATCGAAACATGCGGGTTCACCAGCACGTCACAGTCGGAAATCAATTTGAACAAGACTCTTTCGTCCACCCGACCGTGGAAGTGCACGGGGTAATCTTCGGCGGACAGCCTGACGAACTCGCGTGCCAGAGGACCCGTTCCGCAGACGTGAAACATGAGGCGTCCGCCGGACTTCCGGATCAGGTCGAGAACCACGTCAGCACCCTTCTCGACGCTCAGCCCACCGAAATAGCCAACCATCGTTCTAGCATCTGCCGTTCGCGAGAATGGACGCCGCTGTCCACAAGCTTCAATGAGATCGTCCGACACCACGCCCGGACACAGCACCACGGGACAACCGCTGCGTTGATGTTCGCGTGTCGATAAGTGATCGTTAACCGCAAGACATAACGATGGAGCGGGTAACACGTATCGCCATGCGATGAAGTCGAGCAACGGCTTCGGATGCCAGCGGCGACGAGAAAGCAGCCAATCTTCGAACTGGAGGATCAGACGCGCACCGAACCGGTGCGTCAGCACGCGAGCGAGCATCGACTCGAACGCGTACGCGTTATAGATCCATACGGCTTCGGGCTTGCCGACCTTCGCTATCTCATCGCTCAGCGCCAAGACTTCGAAGAGGTTCAGCAGCTTGCCGATGGGCCTTACAGGGTAGCAGCGAAGCGAAATCTCCCGAATGCGTTGCGTGCCGATGACGGAATCCCGACATTTTCTACGTGACCATCCTGCCTCTATGTGGCCCGTATTGATCAAAAGAACATCCTTGGAAAGTTGCGATGCCAACGCCAGAAAAAACTCCACCTTGCGTGCGGCGCCCAGATTCACATTCGCCCCACGGTTAGAGGCGCTGTAAGGCGCTATGAAAACAAGCATTTCTGCTGCCCCACGTCAGCGACTCCTGCTTCAGTGCCAGGCAAGTCAACGCCACGTGATCGACGCGTGGACAAATACGCGCCGAGAGAGCACCCGTAGATGTCCCCAAAGCAGAGCATCAGCGTCGTCACCAGTGGATACTGCTCGAACAGGTTGACGTCCATGCAGGCTGCAATCGTGATCCCAACGAACACCACATATCGAACTGACTGACGCCTCGAATGACGCGGACGGATGCGCCAGAAAAAGGCCGCCGCACCCGTCGCGAAAATTAGCATACCCACAATTCCGATTTGAAACTGCATCGTCACGAAGGCGTTATCGATGATCTGATTGAACCGGTATTGCTCAGGGTCGACGCCCGCACGCTGGAGGAGCATGACGGCTGTGTTCGTGCCTACCCCGAGGCCCCGCCCCAAAAAGAGTTCTCCCGGCGTTGCCTCTGACAACTGCTCCGCTATCTTCCCGAGGTTGGATAAACGACCGCCTTCGTCGAGTTGATCAGTCAGCACATCACCGCGGCCGACCGCTTCCACCATGTGAGAATAGCCAACGATTGTGAGGCAAATAGCGATCGGTAGCGCAGTCACCACCAGCAGCATCCGATCATTACGGCTCAGCCGTCCCGCAAGCGTTTCCCAAACTACTACGCCGACGATGGACGCGATACTGAGCATAGCGAATCGCGTTCCCGAAGAGACGGCAATCGCGACTGCGAGGCAGAGCAATATAAGCCGATAACACAGCCGGGCGCGGTCCAGAATGAGCACCATGCTTGCAAGCGAAATCGCATACATGCCTGCTAGCGCCGCGTTACTGAACAGGCCCGTGTACCGATCCTGCGTAAATAGAACTTGCTGTATTTGTCCGAGTTGTATCCATTGTCGCAGGACAACGTAAAAGTCCAATGCGGCAAGCGCGAGCAACGCGAGGACGAGGGCCGTTTGTCCCCGCTTCTCGGCCGGCAGCAAACTCGCGAACACAAACAGGCCGAATGACGCATGAATCAGCAGAACCCAGCGCAATCCCGCAGGTAGGAAGAACAATGGCGTCCAACCTGCGATGAACGGCACGAGTCCCACCGATACGATGCAAAGAATCCACGTGAAGAACATCAGAATAAACGTACGCATTCCCCCCCGAAAGCGATTCAAACCGAGCGCAAGAGGCCACCCGACTCCGATCAAGGCGATGCTCGCGTCCTTCACGTACTTGACAGCACCTGCGTCATCCATGGCGGCCGAATTTAAGTTCCAGACGTTGATTGCTCCGGTGCCGAGCGCGCCAAGCGCCTGATCCGCGTATTGCGCCAAGCCTGCCGCGAAGACCGTAAAGACTGCAAGTGAAAATACGAAACGCGGCGACATTCCACACGCTCCTGAGTTACATGCCGACTCGGCCAAACTTCGTCCTTACTCGTGATGCTCCAACGCCCTGTAGCCAGCCAGCGTGATCAGCGCATCCCGCTTGGCGATCTGATAGTCGGACAACACCATTTCCCTGACAAGAGCGCCGAACGTCACGGTCGGTGCCCATCCCAGCTTCGCGTGGGCTTTCGACGGATCGCCGAGCAAGGTCTCGACCTCTGTCGGTCGAAAATAGCGAGGATCCACTCGCACGATGACCGTCCCGGGCGCGACCCGGCATTCCCGGCTGCTCACACTTTCGACGATCGCGACTTCATCGACTCCGCTTCCGTCAAACCGAAGCTTGATGCCGAGTTCGCACGCCGCCTGCTGAACGAATTCGCGCACGCTGTATTGCACGCCAGATGCAATGACAAAGTCTTCCGGCTCGTCCTGTTGCAACATGAGCCATTGCATCTGGACGTAATCGCGCGCGTGTCCCCAGTCGCGTTTCGCCGACAAATTGCCAAGGTAAAGGCAATTCTGCGAACCGATTGCAATACGTGCAAGGGCGCGCGTAATTTTGCGCGTAACGAACGTCTCGCCCCGAACGGGCGATTCATGATTGAACAGAATGCCGTTGCAAGCGTATATGCCATACGCCTCGCGATAGTTGACCGTGATCCAGTACGCGTACATCTTCGCTACCGCATACGGACTGCGCGGATAAAAGGGCGTGTTCTCCCGTTGCGGCACTTCCTGCACGAGCCCGAACAACTCCGATGTCGACGCCTGATAGAACCGGGCCGTCTTCTCGAAGCCCAGAATTCGCACGGCTTCTAGCATGCGCAGCGCACCCAGGCCGTCCGCGTTCGCCGTGTACTCAGGCTCTTCAAACGAAACCGCAACATGGCTTTGCGCGGCGAGGTTATAGATCTCATCCGGTTGCACCCGCTGAATAATTCGCAAGATGCTCGACGAGTCGGTCAGGTCACCATGGTGAAGATGAAAGCGGCGCTGCGACGCATGGTCGTCCTCGTATAAATGGTCGATGCGATCCGTGTTGAAGAGCGAGGTGCGCCGCTTGACGCCATGCACTTCATATCCTTTGTCGAGCAGGAATTGAGCAAGATAAGAGCCATCCTGGCCTGTGATACCGGTGACCAGTGCAACCTTGTTCGACATGGTTCCTTCTCCTTGTTTTGATACTTCGCTGTGCGTGATACTTCTTGCGATTCGTTCAGACTGTCCTGACATTGGACTCGCCGCCACTTTTGCCGTACCCGTCCGACCTGCCGTAGCCTGAACCGTATCGCGCCTTGTCGAGCGGAACATCGGTAAAGAGCGTTCCTGCCACGTTCACGCCACTACTGCGCAACCGGTTGAGCGCCTCATACAGTTCGTCCACCGGATGCCGACCGTGCCGAACGACCAGCAGCGTTGTACCGGCCTGCCGGCCGATCAGCGTTGCATCGGTGACAGCAAGCACAGGCGGCGTATCGACGACGACAGCGTCATACCGCCGCGATGCAACATCGAGTATCTCGCTCAGTCTCCGGGTCGTGAGCAAGTCCGCGGCGTTTGGCGTCTCGCCCCCGCGCGGGATCAGGTCGACGCCATTCATGACATCGCGCACGACCACGTCGTCAAACGCCGCACCTTTTAGCAACTCGGTCAAGCCGGGGCCGCCAGCCGGGTTGAAGGATCTGTGTATGTCGCCCATGCGCATGTCGGCATCGATCAGGAGCACCTTTTTCCCGCCTGTCGCCAACACGATTGCAAGATTGGCCGCGACAAACGACTTTCCTACCCCGGGACGGGAACTTGTGATCATCACGACATTGTTCCTGACTTCCGATCCGATCGATTGCAACGCTGTTCGCAAGCTTCGCACGCCTTCGACCGCGACATCCCCCGGCCATACCGCAGCAAGCACATGTATGCCCGGAGCCTTGCGGCGCATTGCCTCCTGCAAACGAATTTGCCGTTCGCTGTGCGGCACGACAGCGCAAACGGGTATTCCAAGTGCTGCCTCGATCTCGGCGCTTCGCTCGATTCCACCAGACACCGCCTTGCGAAGGAACGCGGTGACGATTCCCAGTACAAGCCCAAGCACGGCAGACAACGACAATAGTACCTGCCAGTTAGGCTTGCTCGACTTCTCGGCGGGCACCGCGAGATCGACAATGCGCACGTTGCCTACGTTGCCCGCCTTGACGACACGAAGCTGTTGCGCACTGTTCAGGAGATTCGTATAGAGGTCTGTGTCGACCTGAACGTTGCGCATCAGACGCACTGCGTTTTGCTCCTTATCCGGCAAACTGGCAACACGCTGGCTCAGCGCTTCGCGGTCTTGTTGCAATCGGGCGATCTTCGAGTCCACCGCCGTAAGTAGCGGGTAACCCTCCTTGTAATGCTGCGAGATGTCGTCGCGCTGCTGCAAGAGTCCGCGCAAGGCGGTATCGAGATCGACAACCTGTTGCAGCAACAACCGGCTTTCCACACTCAGATCGACGGTTCCATTGCTATTACGAAAAGCGTTGTACTTATCCTCGGCTTGCTGTAATTCGTCCCGCAGCTTCGGCAATTGACCCTCGAGGAAGAGAAGCGAGTGTTCGGCCTCGGACGTACGCCTTGCAAGATCCTGAGCGAGATACTGCTGAGCAACCGCATTGACGATGTCCGCAGTGCGCACCGGGTCGGGTCCCTCCAGGGCAACACCAATCATGCCGGTTTGCGACTTTCTTTCTGAAATGACCAAAGCATCTTTCAGCGCGAGGATCGTGGCCTCTATCGAACTTGACTTCAGTGTAAATTCACCGCCGGGAGAAGCGGATAACTTATTGACGAGAAGCTGCACCTTGCCGTCGCCGAAAGGCACCACCAGCTCGTGGCCGACTTCTCCTGTTCCGAGCGTTTTGCCGTCAGGCGCAATCAACTTGAAGTACGGGGCCTGTCTCGCCTTTACGATGAATTCGTGGCCGATTGCAGCATGAGGAACATCGAATTTCGATACTTCGATCGACTCGTCGCTCCAGGCGAACTGCCGCAGTCCAAACAGGGGTTTCATGCTGGCGGATCCGCTGCGGAGTCGCGCAATCCAACGGCCAATAAGTGGGAAGTACCGAGGTTGCGCCGTAGTTTGGAGATTCAGTTGCTGCACCGCCTCGCCGACCACCATGCGTGAGCGAATGAGTTCCATTTCGGCGTCTGCACTGGCTTTCACCCTCGAATCGAATATCGAGGCGAGCCGGCCCAACGCTTCGGCTTCGGGAGAGCTGGACGCGGGTGTGCCAATCTGTATGAGCGCATCGGCCCGGTACAAGGTCGGATGCATCAGGCCGTACAACGATCCCAGCGCGAGAATGCCGAGCGCAATCATGCCGATTAGACGCCAGCTCTCGCCGATTGTGCGAAGGTAATCCGAGATGGAGATCTCGTCGCCCTGCAGCGGATCATCGCGCGTGATCTGTTTCCTTGAGGCCATGGTTTCTCGGGTGGAGTGCTTTGCGCCCGCCAGCGGGATAACGCCAGGGGCAACCAGTTACGGGAGCGACGACGCGACGCATTGACCGTGCGTCCATTTAGACAGGTACTCTGCTACTACTTCAATGACTGAAATTCGAGAATGCGGAACATTCGCCGCCGCAGTCTATTTTAGATAAGCCTGCTGCTTGCGCCGTGTCGAGACCGAAATCGCCAAGATGTTGTCGGGCCCGATAGGACGGTCGTTTAGAATGAAACGATCCACTGGCCAGTAGCGTGACCCCTGGTGTCGTGAGTTGGAAATTCGTTTCATTAATCGGTTTTGCTGCCAGCGGTGACGAAGTGCTGCTTGAAGAGGCGTTCAGATGCGGGGTCGGTCTAAGTCTCGAACGGCCGGTTGCCGATCATCACGACGTGGTGTGCGCCATGGACAGTAGCTCGTAGTTCCAGCATGTTCCGCGGACTTACAGCAAAACGCAGGACATCGCTTCCCGACACGAGCGTTCCAACCGGAGCGCTCGTACTATTACGCGAAAGCTGCAGCAGATAGAGACCGGACGACGCGCTCTCTACGCGGTTCGCATCGCGTGACACCAGCACCATGACTGCATGCCCTTCTTCGTCCTTCGGGCAGGAAATCTCAGTGTCGAAACTGCCGCCATCGAAATGCATGGTGTAGAGGCCCAATCCACCGATCCGATGCCTGGCATCCTCCAATGCGCGAAGCGCTCCACTGCGTATCGTCACATCGTCGGTGAAAGTGGTGGCAGGCAGGGTGTAGCGAGGCTGCGGTTCTTTGAAAACACAGTCCGATGACTGGACGGATCCGACAGGGCCGTCAGATCGAACGACCGAAACGCCGAAAGACTGCTGGATGTTGACACCGGAAACGCAGGAGGAGACGTCGAGTTCTCCGATGAACCCCGGGACGAGGACGCCATGACCAAGGTAAGGATCGTCCCATCCGGCGCCAACGGCACCGGTTCGCTTGCGATGGTCGCGATAGCCGACGCGTTCCATATAAACGCCGTTGAAGACAGCCGATTGGCATGCATCAACCAGCACCGCTGGACGCGGCGAGTAAGCGTGCGTTATTTGCATGAAGACATTGCTATTCGACGGGCGCGCATAGCGCGCCATGACGCGTATGCAGAATCCGCAAATGCCCCGATAGGGATACGCCCTGGCCGGCGACGCGGCATTAGTCGGCGCGCTGAGTCTGCGCTCGCTGTTGATTGACTTGAAGAACGTGGCATCGAACCATTGATCGATCTTGCGCTCATCGTCGCCATAGACGCGGTCATAGATGTTACGTACGTTGATGATGGTGCACTTGTCCGCGAAGCCGCCTCGTTCGTTGTAGTCGTCGTTGCGATCGACCCATTGCCCTCCGACAAGAACAGGGACGCCCGTGCGCAGCGCCTCGATATTGCTGAACGTGCACTGTTCCAGCACAGCCGCATAGATACCCACCCCGCAGCCGATAAAGTGAAGTCTGTCAAAGATGCAGCCTGCGAGCGTCGCGGACAGGGCGCCAAAAGCCATGAAGCAATCCACGCATGTCAGATTCTCGAGCCCTGCATCCATCGCCGTGTCGAATTGGTCTAGCAAGCCGAAAGTGACTGGCTGCGACGCGTCCGCCATGCCGTAGCGATAGTTGCCCTTCACCACGGCGTTATGTCCATATAGTTTGACCCCCGGCCATACGCCTACGCAATAGGGCTGTCGCATGGCAGGCTCAGACGGGAGTCTCCTGCCTTTTCCCTGCTTAACCGTGCCATCGTCGTGACAAGGGATGGCCAGCGTTCCGCGCGCGGCTGCAAGGTAGAACGTGCCGTTATCAAGCACAACGCACTGAGTCCGGCCCGTCGATGCATAGAGCGATCCTGCGAATGCGACGGCGCGATTGATCGCGTCACCGTCATCCGTCGTGCCGTCACCGCGTGCACCGAACCATCGGGCATGGATGTCGCCCTCGAATACGCGCTTCCAACGCTTTCCGCTCTTCGAAACCAGCACTGTGCCACCATTGTCCCGGCTCAAGACGTCGGTAGGATCGAGCCAATAATATGCAGCATCCAAATCGCGTTCGCCCGCAGCGTGCTGAAACACGAGCAGTCTCGTAAGCGGTCCGCCGTAGTCACGCAAGCTGGCGTAGCCCTGAATCGGACCTTGCGCAAGCACAAATTCAGCGAGGTGTCGGATTTCGGTGTATGCGAGCGAAGACCTGCTGACTATCACCCTGTCGTCGGGCGACAAGTCGCTCACGGGCTGCATCGAGGTCGAACCGCTCTGCATGTGCGACGGCTGCAGTCCCGATGCCTGCCGCTGCGCCGCTTGTGCAGATGCGCCAGACAGGCCGAAGCAGGCGGCCATGATTCTCCTCAAGGCTCCACGTCTGTTTTTGAGCGCGTCCCCCGCCAACCGCAACTTTTCCTGGAAGTCGGCCATACGTTCAGAAGGTGGGTGTGAGAGTCACGAAAGCGGACCGAGCGACGCGTGCGCAAGAATCTGCTTCCTGCAGAGGCCGATATAGACGCCATAGTCGGCGATGATGCTCGCAATGATGGAGGACCAGACCACCCATTCCACTGTGCCGAACTTCAAGAGCAGACATACCTTGAGCGGAATGGATACCGCGCTAAAGATCAGCACGGCAAGCAACTGGGGGCGTAATTCGCTCATTCCATTCAGAAAGATGGTGAAAGCGTTTCCCATTGCTTCGACCACCGCCAGCACCCCCGCCGCGCACAGCAATGGGAAAGGTACAGCCAGGTGATTGCCCGTCCAAACCTTCAGAAGCCAGGGGGAAGCTGCCAGAATCAGCGCGCTTGTCAGCACCGCGATGCCGCCCGTGACGCCCATGGACACCTTCAGCGTGTGCCTGATGAACATCTTCTCACCGCGCGAGTGTGCGTCGGCATAGAGACCCCAGAGCGGCCCCGACAGCATGGCCATCCCGACGGTGATCGCCTGGAACAACCGCTGCGCAACGGCCAGTCTCGCCACTTCCTTCGCGCCGAGAATGTTTGAAACGATCAGGGGATCGCATGCGCTGCCGCATATCATGCCAAGTTGAAGAATAAGGAACATGCCGCTCGTCCGCAGTAGCAGCCTCGAGTCTTGCCACCCCGTTCCCAGCCATATGCCGCGATGAACGCGAAAAATCCGCTCCCGGCGAAGACGCCAAACGAGAATCAACGTCGTGCCGACCTGCATGCCATAGGTAGAAAGCACGAGATACGGCAACGGTGCGCGATAGCGGTTGCAGAGATAAAGAAGCGGTAGCGAGAAAAAGTATCCGATCGCAGCAGCGATATGTGGCTCCCATGCTCGCTGAAGACCATAAAAAACCTTTCTCACGCCGCTTAGTGGGATGTTCACGCAAAACAGCGTGACGAAAACCACGGTTGACTCCACCGCTTCTCTTGTGACGTCTGCCGATTCGATCTTGAGCAGCCTTTGGAAGTCCAGCAACCTCACGGCACCAACGAGCACAGCCCCAGCGGCTGCGCCGATCACCACGAGCAGCAGTACGCCGCGAGTCGCAATCGTTTGCAGTTTCTCTTGATCACCGCTCGTTTTCGCGTCCGCAACCAGGTTGACGAGGCCATTCGCCACGCCAAGGTCAAGCACCGACAACATCACTGCGAGGCTTGATATTGTCATCCAGATGCCAAAGCGCTCTTGCCCGAGATACGGAAGCGTCAAAGAGACCGAGAGCAGCACTACCGCAAAGCCCATCGCGGCACTCACCGCATTGCATGCAGCGGAACGCGCGGCGCGCACATAGCGATCCCTGTCGCGCCCTTCCGAGGCTCCGATACCAAACGGCAAGCGACGAAAACAGAGCCGCAGGATGGAGACCGGTGCGCGCACGAAAAAATTATCTGCAAGCGGCATTGGAGCGTGTGATCCTCTGACGCTGCTCTTCCGCGAATGAGATGTCCCGGAAGGGGCAGCAACGGTTGAGCGTAAAATCGCGCTGACGAAATCAACTTCCTGCGACAGCCATCCTGCACGCGTGTGTTAAAGCAGAAATGCTTACGCGACCTGCTTGCTCATCAACGCGATATAGTTCTGCGCGACTCTGGAGATATGAAACCGATTGTTGAAACACCGCTTTGCCGAACATTGCATCGCAACCTTCTCGTCGTCCGGCAGCCTTGCCCATTGCGTCAGAAGGCGGGTGATACCCTCTCGCGTGTCGTCGTCCACGAACCCGGCTCCATCGGCAACGACCTCTTGCCAGATTCCGACCTTGTCGGTCAAGAGCACCGGCACGCCGCACGCTAGTGCTTCGGCCACCACCACGCCGAAGTTTTCCTGATGCGAGGGCAAAACCATGACGTCGGCAGCGCGCAGCAGGGACCACTTGTGCGCCCCCGTTACCATGCCAGGCCAGCTAACACGATCCGCGATGCCGAGCCGCACGGCCTCGCGACGCAATCTCGCCCCGAGTCCATGATCGTCGGGGCCTGCGACGACGAGGCGATAGTCGGTGCTCAAGTTCTGGAGATCGTGAAACGACTGGATTAGCAAGTCGCAGCCCTTCTTCTCGTGAATTCGCCCGAGAAAGAGGATAATCTTGCCCGGCGTCGCTAGCGAATGCCGCTGCGCAACGTCCAACGTTTCCGTCGAAGGTGGCGGTGCCGTGCCAATCATCATCATCAGCTCCTTCGCCCTGTACAGCGGAAACGCCAAGCGCGCCAGTTCGCGCTCACTGTCGGTGGTGAAGAGAACCCCCTTCGCATTGCTGATGACATGACGCTCCACAAATATCCAATAGACTAACTTCTTGGCATGTTTCAACGGGCGGCCGATGTTGAACCATGGATCGAGCATGCCGTGCGGCATCACGAAATATGGGATCTTTTTCGGAAGAAGCGAGAGAACGGCCGCCGCGCTGTGGAACTGCCATATGCCGTCTACGATAATTGCATCGTACCGGTTCGCATGCTGTGTCAGCCACCCAACAAGCCTGAAGTTGAGCGCGTATTTGCCAGCGTGGTGGCCTAGCCTGACAACCAGATCGAAAGCATTGTCGTCCGATTTGTCAGCATCAATAGATGAGTCAAGACAGACAATGTCGGTAGTGTGTCCGGAAAGCCGGAGCTCCGTCGCGAGCCGTTTGAGCGCCTCAGCAGGACCACCATATCTTCGCTCGATTGACGAGATAATGTGAAGGGTTCTCAAGGCGGGATCTCCGGCTGACACTGACATTCATCATAACGCGCATGCGCGGTTCAACTCTTCAATTCTTCGCTTAACGTAGGGCGATCGACTTGCGTTCTCGCCGCCCTCATCTTCTCCCTGACTTTCAGAACGATGAAGTACTCATAGACCGACTGCAGCGTCGCATACACCAAGCCCGGGTGTCCGTCGAGGAAGCCTCGACGGACCAAGTAAAGTAGAACGAACTTGATCACCGGGCGGCATGGAAGTTGGTAGAACAGGCGCTTTTGATGATAGCGGCGAGTCTGGAAATCGGTCGCAAACAGCGCCTTGGAAAGGCTGAACTTGTTGCCGTTCGCCTTATTGCGAAGGAACTGATCTGCTTCCAGCGAACTGTAGGCGTTATGCCGTGAAAGCCAGTGCGATAGCCCCTTGCTGAAAGGGAAGTGATCGAGATAGCCGTCGAGCCGGCCAGTCTTGCCATCCACCACGGTGACGGGATTGACGAGCCGTTCATAGTGGATATGCTGGGGCCTGAAAAGCCGAACGAAGTACGGTGAAGCCTGCACGTGCCTGAGCCACCTGTCATCGAAGAAGTCGCGGCGTCTAATCTGAAACGCCACCGCATCGCCGGCGTTCGAGACCGCCGTTTCAATCTCCGGTACGAGCAATGGGGGAACGCGCTCGTCGGCATCCAGATACAGCACCCATTCGTGCTTGAATGGGATGTTTTTCAATCCCCAGTTCTGGTGAGTGGACCAGTCGTCGAATGGTCTGGAGATCACGTTCGCGCATACCGAGCGAGCGTACGCGACGGTCCCGTCTGTGCTGAGCGAATCAAATACGTGGATGTCGTCGCACCACCCGATGACGGTCTCAAGACAACCAGGCAAATCCTGTTCTTCATTCTTCGTCAGCACCAGTACAGACACTTTGCTCATTGGGCTCTCCGTGCTTGACTCTAAGAGAAATCTTCCGTGCTGGCATGCCGGCATACACAGTCCACTCATCCAGCAGACTCCGCGTTACCACTGATCGCGCGCCTACAACCGCTCCCGGCGCGATATGAATGCCAGGGCAAACGAAGACTTCAGAGCACACCCACGCGTCCGATCCCACAATAATCGGCTTTGCAGTTAGCTGAAACGTCGGATGGTTGTAGTCGTGACTTCCTGTACAGAGCTGCGCGCCCTGCGATATCGTGCAACGCTCACCTAACGTGATGCGTTCGATGGAATACAAGTTCACTCCATTGGCAACGCCTGTAAAGTCGCCGATCGAAAGATTCCATGGCGCCCAGATGCGCACACGCGGATAGACGTGAACACCTGCGCCTATAGTGGCCCCGAATAGTCGCAGAATCCAGCGACGCCACGCATGAAAGACACGCGGCGTCGGCGCGAAGAAGACGATATAGATGACGCCCCAAAGAACCCTCAGAAATCTGTTCGACAACGAAAATGAAGGTCCCTGTCTCGAATTCACGCCTTTCAGGATTATGCTCGGACGAACGCCTTCCCGGTTGATTGCATCTTTAGGCATAGACTCCTCTCTCAACGGACCATCGTAGCGTCCACACGGCTCAATACCCGCGGTTGGCGGAAAGCATCAAGCTTTTGGCGGGGTGCTGCCGGCAGCGTGCTGATTGACACATCGCATCCCCAGCAGCAGGAGCATCATAGTCGGATTCGCCCCACCTCCCGTCGGCAAGACTGACGTGGCAAGCAGCTGGACATTCGCGACACCGAAGAGGTTGAGGTTTTTGTCCACCACGCCATCGGCGGGGCAAGCACCCATGCGAGTCGAACCTGTCGGATGGAAAATGCCCTCTGCGTTATCGATGTTGGCCCAGATTTGCTGTGGCTCGATCGATTTCCATACGCCAAGCGAGGCGAATTTGCTCGTTCTCCAAGTTCTTTTAAATAGTTCCGATGTCTCGATTACGTTTTCTTTGTCTTCCGTGGACAACCTCCAGTTGATCTCAGCGAGTGGCAAGCCGAAGCGGTCGCAGCACGTATCGCTGAGAGTGATACGATTGTTGGGAGATGGAAGCTGCTCAACCACCGCATGGACAATCAGGCGCGAGTGGGCGGGAAACAGTAGACGTTTGTTCACGAGCCTCCACCACATGGCGCGCGCAAGCCAGGGGGTATTCGCAATCAAATCGAACATTACTCGTGGCGGCGGTGACTTACGACGCTGTACACTCCGGAATATCTCCCGTAGCACATCAAAGCCACCGGGTTTCTCAACCTCGAACCCGATGTGGCAGAAACCTGGCGGCAGATGCCGCCGCGCCTCCGCTTGTGGCGCTAGCTCGAAACGAATATTGCGCATTGAACCGGCGGCGCCGAATCGAAAGCCGACGATCTTATTTAGCAAAGCGCTTTCGGAGGCGACGATTTCCGCTACTTCTGCGGAAATATGATCCGTGAAGTTATGACCGAGCGCAGGCGTAAGGGCCGAGACGGCTCCATTGTTCTGACGGTCGATTAGCAATGCCAGACGGGTTGTTTCGATCGCGCCAGCGGCGACGATGAGCTTCCTCCCCGAAATAGCTAGCCTGTCACCATTTGGCGATACCGCTTCCAGTCGGACGCCTTCAGTCTGAGTTTTGATTTTGACGACATGGGCATTCAACCAGACCTGAAGGTTGGCTGCCGCAGCGACGTCAGCGTCCAACAACGCCGCTACATTGCGCTTCCGGAATTCTGGCCACTTGGCGAGACGATTGACATGGGTCCCACCGAGTTCGAACGGAAAGGAGACGTCGGAATACGGGCCCGGTTCCAGGGAGAATAGCCGCTCGACGTCACCGATGAAAGGGGTTAGTTCATCGAGTGAGATCGGCCAGTGGGCATTGCAGAGGTCAGAGTTTTGGAAGGGAATGAGGGCACCGCCCCATCGCATCGAGGTACCGCCCAGGCATCGGAAACGCCCGTGCGAGGCACCCTTGTAGAACATCCCCTGCTGGACGACTTCATTGAGCGGATGCGTGTCCTCTTCCTGGCGCAATCCGCCGGTTTCCAGGCAGATGACGGTTGCGCCTGTCTTCCGCGCCAATAGTACGCTGATCGGTAGGCCGACGGTTCCCGCGCCGATGACTATGAAATCGGCTGCCCGCGAAATCGCGCCCTGCCCGCCCAGGTCATTGAGCATCGGCCGTTTCCTCCACGAGCCGGGCATATTGCTGCAGCCTGGCCAACTGCTTCGTGCTCACGATGATTGCGCCATTGGTATTGCGAAGTAGTGCCCGACGCAGAACCTCTGTCACGGACAGCGGCGACCCCTCCTTGCGGGACGCGGAGACATAACCATAAGTGATCTGGAAGGGCTTGCGGTAGCAGGTCAGTACGTCAGCCTCGCGACCGGTGAGACTGTCGTGGACCTGAATGAAACGGGTCAGTTCGGAGCCGGCAGCGAGGAACGGTTCGACCTTATCCGTAGTTAGCGCGAGGCCGAAAGTACGGACCGTTCCGTCACGTAGGAGACTCTCGAGCCATTTCAACCATTCATCAGTATTGAGCAGGGAAATTTCAGGCTCGTGCAGCGCGTAGATGTCGATAGAGTCACGCTTCAGACGACGCAAACTGCCCTCGAGTGTTCTCTTCGCCCGGGCGACTGAGAAATCCACCGTTGGACCCGAGATGGCCTTTATGAAGCGCCCTGTCGCCTTGCGAACAAAAACAGCGGCCCCGCTTTGCTCCTCGCCGCCGGGCGAATAGATACCGACTTTGGTGGTGACAGTGACCTCCGGTCGTGCTTTGAGAACGTGGCCAAGATCGCGCTCGGCCAAGCCAAAGCCATAGTAGGGGGCCGTGTCGAAATGGGTGAACCCGGCGTCCACCGCAGAGAATAATAGTCGTCGCCTTGCTTTTTCGGAGCCACTGTTGAAAAGACTGGCGGTGCCGAATATGAATCTCGAAAGTACGATGGGAGTTTCGGTCAACTGAACGCTTTGCACGATTAGCTCCCGCTAAATGCTCGTCAAGCCCGCGCCTTGAATTGAATGACGAGAATGTTCTACCGACGATCAGCGTTACCGCGGCGATAAGACGTCAGTTCCTTAGTAAGGTCTGTGCGTAGTCCGCCAGATTAACCGTGTCAGTATCCATGGCATGGTTGTACGAGCTCTCCGTCAAAGCCGCTGTGTGCCGAGGCACTGGATGGGTTAGCACAGCGTGTTCACGCGATCGCATGTGGCGAACTTGAATCTCGTCGACGTGAAAGGAATATAAGCGCCGCGCCCTGATTCCCCCGGTCAAGACGGAAATTGGCAAGAAGTTGTCGGCTTTCGCCCACCGCGAGTGGCAAGAGACCGGCACCAGGCCTCCTGCGCCCACACGACTTGCGATCATATGTCCTCGCTGGCGAAGCCCATCTAGGCGAGGCACGACAAGCATTTGTCCGACCGGGCAATTTGATATCTGCGATCTTCGAATCAAGAAGGCGAACGCGCAGCTTTGACACGATAGCCTCCATCAGAGTCCGAACGCATGGGTCGTACGTTCCCGTGCCCAACGCAGACTTGATCTTCTTTTTCCCAAGATGTGGATTACTCAATGAAAGTGCTGATAATCTCGCTCAACTATGCCCCAGAGGTGACAGGGGTGGGAAAGTACTCCGCGGAGCTTGCGGAGTGGCTCGCATTACAGGGGCACACGATACGCGTGATAACCGCGTCTCCATACTATCCTGAGTGGCGCATCAAGGCTGGCTATAACGCGTTGACGTACTCGACTGAGCAAATCAACAACGTTTCCGTCATACGCGTTCCCTTCTGGTGCCCCAAGCGCCCGTCGGGTCTGAAGCGCGTGCTACATCTGATGAGCTTCGCGGTTTTCGCGAGTCCGGCCGCCCTATGGCAGATCGCGTGGCGTCCGCACGCCGTGTGGCTCGTAGAGCCACCTTTGTTCGCGTCTCCCGTCGCGTTGTTCGCCGCCCGCGTCGCCAGCGCCTCATGTTGGCTTCATGTACAGGACTACGAAGTCGACGCAGCGTTTCGACTGGGCATACTGAAAGGCCATGTCGCAAGAAAGCTGGCTTTGCGCGTGGAAAGATGGTTGATGTCACGCGCCGACGTCGTCTCGACACCCTCCGCAGCGATGACACGGCTCGCCGTGCAGAAGGGGGTCTCCTCGGAAAAAGCTTTCACCTTTCCCAACTGGGTCGATACTCAACACGCGCATCCAAACAGCACGGACAACCCCTATCGCGCACAGCTCACCATCGGCCACGGAGCGCTGGTCGTCCTCTACTCAGGCAATCTCGGACTTAAGCAAGGTCTGGAAATCATTGTCGACGCTGCAAAGCTTCTCACGTGGCGCGCGGACATCATGTTCCTGATCTGTGGCGCTGGACCAGCAAAAGATGTCCTGCTCGAAAAGGCCCGTGACGTACCGAACGTCAAGTTTCTCGGGCTGCAACCTAAAGAGCGGTTCAATGAATTGCTATCGCTTGCGGACATACACGTCCTTCCACAGGTTGCGGGCGCCGCGGATCTCGTCATGCCTTCGAAGCTTGGCCCAATGCTGTCGAGCAGCCGACCGGTAATTGCGACTGCGAATGAAGGTACCGAGTTATGGAGCGTCATCAACTCGGTCGGCGTCGCAGTCGAGCCCGGCTCTTTCACGGCATTGTCACACGCCATCCTTCGTCTCGCCGACGACCCGTCGCTTCGTGAGCGCCTTGGCACCCTCGGACGGCAATACGCCGCATCCAATTTCTCGAAAGAAACGATTCTCCTCCAGTTTGAGGCACGGCTTCGCAGCTCAGTTCTCGGCAAACGAGACCTCGGAGACCGCGCGACGACGTAGGCCCACTTAACAGTCTTCGGATCCGGTGCTAGCGCAAATGAGCGAGATCCAGCTTGCTTCGTGGACCTCACAAGGTATCCTAAGGAGGCAGGGATGAATTCAGAATGGCTTAGTGCTGACCTTCCCGTGGACTGGACGGATGAGGAGTCGGAGTTCTTTATGCGTGCAGTGGAGGCGATCGCACTGGCCTACAAAGAACAGACCATCACGCTCGAAGAGGCCGGAGACCGGATTTGTATGGTTGCGGTCACGAGACTCGGTGAAGCCATGGGCATGGATGATTCAATCAGATGTATTAGCCGGGACTAGATCTGAAGCGGCTTCGCCTTGCAGCGCTTTTCGTCCACCCAGACGTCAACACCTGGACTTTTGCAGACCTTCCCTACTAATTCACCAAGGTATGCGGCCAGTTGAACGCGCCGTAGTTTCATTAAGTCAAAACTTAGCCCTGTCCGGCCGATAAAGGTTGAAAGTAATTGGTGGGATTTTTTTTCACGCGGTAAGTTATGGCGTGTAACGATATTTACGTGGCACAACTTCTCATTATCTCGCCAGTTTATCTTCAAAGTCTACTATATGAAGAATACGCTTGAACCAGGAATACCGATATATGGGAACCTCGCTGATTCGCATCAGGCGCAGACTCCCGATATCGTTATACGAAACGAGAAGTCGATGCTTGTTGTTACTATTTTCTTTCTGATTACCGGGTTGCTGCCCATATTGCAGTGACGCCTCCGCTATTTTGAAGCGGACACCTTGCATCTCGACATTGAGGCAAGGCCGCTGCATTTTCTGCTGACAGTCGTTTTTATCGCGCGCCGCGACCTGGATGCCGGGCTTGCACCACCGCTCTTCGGCAACGTATTTTTCTCGCCAGAAACCTTGTCGATTAAAAACGGCAAGGATAAATCTGAAAACGAGAGAATCGAAGTCCGACACCACATGGAAATCCTGTCTTTTTTCCGTGTGACGAATAGAAACCTGCCGAACTGGAGGCCGCATGACGCCAATCTTATCTGACGCGCTAGCACCGCTTGATTGTCCGAGACAGGACATTCGGTCTGTTCAGTGTTCGACAATCGTGAAGCACGTGGCGATTATTTTGTATGACGGATTTTCGTTGCTGGACGCCGGTACGCTCGCCGAAGCTCTGCATGTCGCTAATGAATTACAATCGCAAAGTTCGAATCATTCCGTGACATATCGCGTGAACCTCATCTCGGCTGACGGTGGAGCGGTTGCGTGCTCGTCATCGATGATGGTTTGGACAGAGCATTTTTCCACGCGCGATTTCGATCGTCTCGACAACCTCTTCGTTCCCAGCGGAAGTGGTGTCGCGCACGCCTCCGTCGACGACAACCTCATTGATCTGTTGCGACTGGTTTGTGCAAGAGGCGTCCGTGTGACCGCGATCGGGAATGGGCACATGGTTTTGTCGGCTGCCGGCGTGGCGCGGTGCGATTGGCCTTCGGTGAAGCATGATATCCGTCTCCGATCGTTATCCGCGAGCGCTGCGGAGCATGATCGCGATCAGGCTTTGGTGACCTCGCTCGCACTGCTCAAGATGGATCTGGGAGCGGAGTTGGCCGCGCGCGTGGCGGACCGTCTCGGTTCGGATGGCGGGCGTACATTGGCCCCCGCGTTCGAAGAGATGGATGCAAAGACGCTCGCCGAGAAAGCACGTGCGTCGGCGCGTTGGATCGTCCAGAATTGCGCGAAGCCCATATCGGTGGGCGATGCGGCGCGCACGTCTTCGATGAGTGAGCGCAATTTCCTGCGTCTGTTCAAACGGGAGCTCGGTGTTACGCCTTCAAAGTACCTTCTTGGTGCGCGGCTCGATCTTACGTGCAAGCTGCTCGCCAACAGCGATCTTCCGGTGGACAAGATCGCTCGTAGAACCGGTCTTAGCAACGGAGAGAGACTGTCGAAGCTTTTCCGTAAAGAGCTCTCGATGTCGCCTACTGAGTTCCGGACGCAGAGTCGACGAAAGAGTTGACGTACGAACAGCAATCCAGATGCGCAAGTGGGGAGTCACGTCAAGCGCACCGGTGAACCGCCCCGGGAATCGTGGAGGCTGGTTGGTTTGAGTTAATGTGTATTAGCCTGGACCGGACCTGACAGGTAGTCGGGGAAGCGAATCACGGTCCGACCTGTGTTGCCATCACTCTCGATTCCCAACGCAACCTTCGCTCCACTTCAACAGAGTCAATTTCTTACGAGACGTTTCCCACTTCCGCTGGATGTATGCTCACGTATCCCTTCTGGTACGGACGATCATTGGCTAGTACCGCCCAGATCGTCCGCGCCATTCTGTTTGCCAGTGCGACAATCACCACGTTCGGATGCCGCCGCTTTTTCAGCTGCTCGACCCACGCGCCTGGTTCTTTCGCATTTATCAACACACTGCGTGCACCGTGGATTAGCAGCGTTCGCAAATATGTGTCGCCGCGCTTACTTATGCCGTGAAGGTTTACCTTGCCACCCGAACCGGTCTGCTTCGGCACCAGTCCCGCCCACGCGGCAAACTCCTGCCCCGATCGAAACGCCTTCGCGTCGCCTATCATCGCAACCGCCGCGGTCGCGGTCAGCAACCCGGACAAGAATCTCGGGTATCGCCTTGTCAATCGACGCCCGTCCTTTAGCCGTAACTTCGCCGTACTCGGTTAGCCGTCCGCGCAAGCCGTTGATTTGCATGGTCCGGAACTTCACAAGTTGCTCGCGCATGCGATGCAGCGCCAGCATTGCCTGCTGCATTCGATGCCTATCGCCCCATCCGCAGTAGTGTTTTCACCAATATCGTTAAGTTCCGATATATGATTCGTTCTGTAGCGATGCATGTCGCGCACGCCCTGCGGCGTGCCGGTTGCCGAATCACCTGAAAACCATCCACATGACGCCCGATTTCGACGCGATCCACAAAGCGCTGGCCAACCCGGTCCGCCGGGAGATTCTCGGCTGGCTGCGCGAGCCGCACGCGCATTTTGCCGATCAGGAGTTGCCGCTCGACCACGGCGTGTGCGCGGGCAAGATCGACTCGCGCTGTGGTCTGTCGCAGTCCACCGTGTCGGCGCACCTGGCCGCGTTGCAGCGCGCGGGGCTCGTCACGTCGAAACGGGTTGGTCAATGGGTGTTTTTCAAACGCAACGAGCCCGTCATTCAGGCGTTCCTCGAATACATGAACACGAAGCTCTGAGCGCCGCATTCGCATCGCCGCGCTTCCTTTTTCACGCAGTTTTTTTTGAGGCTCGGGCCTTGCCCGCCGCCAAAGGTGAACTCTTATGCCGACTCTTTTCGATCCGCTGCAAATTGGCGATATCACGCTGCCGAACCGCATCATCATGGCGCCGCTCACGCGTCAGCGCGCCGAGGAAATCCGCGTGCCGAACGCGTTGATGGCGCGCTACTACGCCGAGCGCGCGAGCGCCGGTCTGATCCTCAGCGAAGCGACATCGGTCACGCCGCAAGGCGTCGGCTACGCCGAAACGCCGGGCATCTGGTCGCAGGAGCAGGTCGAAGGCTGGAAGCTCGTCACGCAGGCCGTGCACGAGGCGGGCGGCAAGATCTTCCTGCAGCTCTGGCACGTCGGCCGTATTTCGGATCCGCTGTTCCTGAACGGCGAGTTGCCGGTCGCGCCGAGCGCGATCGCGGCGGGTGGTCACGTGAGCCTCGTGCGTCCCGAGCGTCCGTTCGTGACGCCGCGCGCGCTCGAGCTCGATGAAATCGCCGGTGTCGTCGAAGCGTTCCGCGAGGGCGCGGAAAACGCCAAGGCCGCGGGCTTCGATGGCGTCGAAGTGCACGGCGCGAACGGCTATCTGCTCGACCAGTTCCTGCAGGACAGCACCAACAAGCGTACCGATGCCTACGGCGGCCCGATCGAAAACCGCGCGCGTCTGCTGCTCGAAGTCACCGACGCGTGCATCAGCGTGTGGGGCGCAAACCGCGTCGGCGTGCATCTCGCGCCGCGCCGCGACGCGCACACGATGGGCGATTCCGATCCGGCCGCAACGTTCGGCTATGTCGCGCGCGAACTCGGCAAGCGCAAGATCGCGTTTATCGCGGCACGTGAAGCGCTCGGCGACGACCGCCTCGGCCCGCAGTTGAAGGAAGCGTTCGGCGGCCCGTATATCGCGAACGAGAAGTTCACCAGGGAAAGCGCGCAGCAGGTGCTCGACTCCGGTGAAGCGGATGCGGTGGCCTGGGGTCAGCTGTACATCGCGAATCCGGATCTGGTGCGCCGCTTCGCTGAAGATGCGCCGCTGAACAAGCCGGTCCCGGCGACGTACTATGCGCGCGGCGAAGTCGGCTACACCGATTATCCGGCGCTCGAAACGGTGTAATCGGTAGCGACAGCGGGCTCATGTCCGCTGTATGAAATGACAAAGCGGCGGGCGTGACTGAATTCCAGTCACGCCCGCCGCTTTTTGTGCGCTAGACAAGCTCGCGCCGCATAAACACCCGTTTCGATTCATCGAGTCCGCGCGCGATATGCGCGTCGCGCCGCGCGAGCAACGCCGCGTCGAGCTCCGACGTGTCGAGATCGCGAAACCCGAGCCGTCGGTAATACGGCGCATTCCACGGCACGTCGCGATACGTCGACAGCACCAGCTGTGTCATTTGTCGCGCGCGCGCGATTCGCGCGACCTCTTCGATCAATGCCGCGCCGATGCGCCTGCCCGCGTGCGAGCTCAGCACATCGAGTTCCTGAACGTAGATGCGCGTCGGCTGCGGCTCGAACATCACGAAGCCCGCGCAGATCGTCTGCTGGTCGAGCGCGACGATGATCTCGCGCGCCTCGATCTTGCGCTCGACGACCTCGCGCGCCATAGGCGGCGCGTCGGCAATCCCGGTCATGCCGACGCTGACGAAACGCAGGCCCGCTTCGAATTCGATGGCACGAATCGTTTCGGCATCGTGCAAAGCGGCAAATCGGAAGGTGATGGCGGAATCGTGCGACATGGCGTTGCGTCCGATGAAGACCGCCCGAGTTTGACATCGGCACCGCTACATCGACAAGCGGCATATGGCATAAACTCGCGCAAGCGCCCTGCACGCACGCTCGCGGGACTACACTCATCACATCCGAACGCCACCCGAGGCCACGCCAAGATGAACCTGATGAATGTGCTGCAGATCGCGCTGCACCTCGACCAGCACCTGAGCGCGCTGATCGTGCAGTTCGGCACGGCAATCTACGCACTGCTGTTTGTCGTCGTGTTCGTCGAATACGGTTTTCTGCCGCTGTTCTTTCTGCCCGGCGATCCGCTGATCTTCATCTGCGGCGCGCTCGCGGCCACCGGCGCGTTGAACGTGTGGATCATCGCGCCCGTGCTGTTCGTCGCGACGGTGGCCGGCAGCAGCGTCGGGTACGCGATCGGCCATGCGGTCGGCGACAAGGTCTATATCCGCAACTACTACTGGCTCAATCGCGATGCGCTGCGCCGCGCCCACGTGTTCAGCGAGACGCGCGGCCGCCTGACCTTCCTGCTGTCGCCGTTCATCGCCGTGGTGCGCACGTTCGCGCCGTTCGCCGCGGGCGTGTCGCGCATGACGTTCTCACGCTTCGTCGCGTTCGTCACCGCCGGCGCGGCGCTGTGGGTGGTCTCGCTGATCGCGGGCGGCTATCTGTTCGGCAACGTGCCGGTGGTGCGCGAGCATCTGAGTTCGCTGGTGTTGCTGGGCCTCGCGCTCGGCGGTGCGATGCTCGTCGGCGGAGCGGTATGGCGCTTTTTCAACCGGCGCATGCGGGCGCGCTGAGGCCATCGTGGCGACGTTTCGGCGTACGGCCTCCCGCCACCTCAAAACTTGACCCGGGCGAGATACGAAGGTAACCTTATCAGGAAACCTTCACATCATGTCATCGCACGAGTTCACCGCATGACCCAATCCCCTCCCGCAGTTACGCCGGAAGAACTTCATACGCTCGCCGAAGATCTGCGCGTGCTGGCGGGCAAGCTGCGCCGGCGTCTGCGCGAAGAGTCGCATGTCGGCGACTTCACGCCGTCGCAGGTGCAGGTGCTGAACTTGCTGGAACGCGAAGGCCCGGCCACCGTCACCTCGCTCGCGCGTGCGCACGGCATGCGGCCGCAGTCGATGGGAGAAACGCTCGCGGTACTGAAAGCCGCGGGGCTCGTCAGCGGCACGCCCGATCCTAACGATGGACGGCAGACGGTTCTGTCGCTGACACCCTCCTTTCGCAAGAAGGTCAAGGCAAGCCGCGCGGCACGCGAAGACTGGCTGTACCGCACGATTCAAACGCGTTTCACGGCAGCCGAACAGCAACAACTCGCGACGGGCGTCGATCTGCTGAAACGCCTCGTCGATTTGTAACTCGCGATTCGCGCACACGCGTCTCGCCACTCGCAGGAGCACTTCATGGCACTCACGACTCTCGACGCCAAAACCGCACTGGTCGTCGTCGACCTGCAGCGCGGCATCGTCGCGCTGCCCACCGCCCCCCGTCCGGCCAGCGAAATCGTCGAACGCTCGGTTACGCTGCTCGATGCGTTCCGCCGCCACGGCCTGCCCGTCGTGCTCGTGAACGTCACCGCCGGCGCACCGGGCCGCACCGACCAGGGTCGCCGCTCCGCCGACTTCCCGCCCGGCTTCGCCGACCTTCTGCCCGAACTGAAGCAGCAGCCGTCGGACCATCTGGTCACGAAGCGCACGTGGGGCGCCTTCACGAACACGGACCTGGCCGCGTATCTGCAACAGCAAGGCGTCACGCAAGTGGTGCTGGTCGGTGTCGCGACCAGCATCGGCGTCGAATCGACCGCGCGCTTCGCGAGCGAGGCGGGCCTGAACGTCACGCTCGTCGTCGACGCGATGACCGATCTGAACGCCGACGCGCACACCAACAGCATCACGCGCATCTTCCCGCGCCTCGGCGAAACCGGCACGACGCGGGAAGTGCTCGATCTGCTCGAACGTTCGCGCGCGGAAAGCCTGAATTGAAGCGGGCCGCTACCCGCATGCGACCCACACCGCGTTGAGGAAACCCCTGCCGTGAGCACCACGTTCCGTTCGCTGCGCATATTCAACTATCGTGTCTGGGCGAGCGGCGCGATCGTCTCGAACATCGGCACATGGATGCAGCGCACGGCGCAGGACTGGCTCGTGCTCACCGAGCTTACGCATCACAACGCGACGGCGGTGGGCATCGTGATGTCGCTGCAGTTCGGACCGCAGATGCTGTTGCTGCCGCTCACCGGCTACGCGGCCGATCACTTCGACCGCCGCAAGCTGCTGTTCGCGACCCAGGCGGCAATGGGTACGCTGGCGCTCGCGCTCGGTCTGCTCACGGTCACGGGGCTCGTGCAGCTATGGCAGGTCTACGTATTCGCGGGCCTGCTCGGCTGCGTGACCGCGTTCGATTCCCCCGCACGCCAAACCTTCGTATCCGACCTCGTCGGCGAACGCGATCTCGCGAATGCCGTCGCGCTGAACTCCACGTCGTTCAACGCCGCGCGCATGCTCGGGCCAGCGGTCGCGGGTCTGTTGATCGCGTCGGTGGGCAGTGGCTGGGTGTTTCTGATCAACGCGCTTTCGTTCGTCGCCGTGCTCGGTGCACTGCGCATGCTGCGGCTGGACCAGTTACATATCAAGCCGCGCAATGTGCGCTCGCGCGGCAGCTTCGTCGAAGGCTTCAAATATGTCTGGACACGCCCCGATCTGAAGGCGGCGCTCCTGATGCTGTTCCTGATCGGCACCTTCGGCCTGAACTTCCCGATCTTCATCTCGACGATGTCCGTCACCGCGTTCCGTGCGGGCGCGGGCGAGTACGGCGTGCTCAGCTCGACGATGGCGATTGGCTCGGTCACCGGCGCTCTGCTCGCCGCGCGCCGCGCGCGGCCCACCATGGGGCTGCTGCTCGGCGCCGGCGCGATGTTCGGCGTCGGCTGCACGGCGGCTGCGCTGATGCCGAACTACGTGCTGTTCGGCATCGTGCTGATCGCGATCGGCGTGTCGACGCAGACCTTCACCACCTCGACCAATAGCCTCGTGCAACTGACCACCGAACCGGCCATGCGCGGCCGCGTGATCGCGATCCTGCTCGCGATCGCGCTCGGCGGCACACCGCTCGGCGCGCCGGTGGTCGGCTGGGTCGCCGACCGTTTCGGGCCGCGCTGGGCGCTCGGCGTCGGCGCTGCATCGGGCTTCGGCGCCGCGCTCGTCGGACTTGTCTATCTGATGCGATACCGGCAACTGCGTTTCTATCGCGAAGGCTGGCGCCTGCGTTACAGCATCGAAGATCCGCGGCCCGTCACGGCCACCACGGTCGTTCCCGACTCCGTAACGACGGTTCAGCGTAGCGAGCTGGACGAGGCGGAAGAGGATACGGCTTCGAGCGTGTAAAAGCGCAAGCGTGTGAGCACCGGATCCTGGCAGGCGCAGCTCAGAGTCCGCCCACGCCGCGCGTCTCCCGTGCACACGGTCCGTGCGTCAGTTGCTCCCTGAGAAACTCGATGCACACCTGAATCCGCGCCGACGACGACAAGCGCTCGGCCGTCACCGCGCACACTCCCGTATCCCTCCTTCGCCCACTGCACGACGATGTCGCTCAGATTCGACGCGACCGTGCCCGTCACCTTCACGCTCCTTTCGCCATGCGGCCCGCTCAGGCGCCAGACCCCGAAGCGGTCGTCGCGGCCGCGAAACAGTGGGGCAAGGGGCAGTCGTTTGAAGCCGGTTTGAATGCAATGCCCGGCGCACTCAGGCCGTGGTTAACCCGGAGTGCGCCGCGGCAGCTCGTGACACACGTCGATCCATCCCGTTGTGCCGCACCGCGGCAACGAGACCAGGAAAATCCTGGCTTGCGCGGCGCCCGTTTAAAGGCGCCAATGATTCAGCCGTAGAAGCTGACAAAAACATTTCCCATTCAGGAGGCGTCATGCAAACGAACGCATCGGCAAGCAGCGGGCATAGCTCGCAGGCGCGCAAGGCTACCGCCAGCGGCTGGATCGGCTCGGCACTCGAGTACTACGATTTCTTCATCTATGCGCAGGCCGCCGCCCTGATCTTTCCTCAGCTGTTCTTCCCTTCCGGTAATCCCAAGATCGCGATCGTCGCATCGCTCGCAACCTACGGCGTCGGCTACGTCGCGCGGCCGATCGGCGCGGTCGTGCTCGGGCACTGGGGCGATACACACGGGCGCAAGAATGTACTGCTCGTCTGCATGTTCCTGATGGGTCTGTCGACGATGGCGGTCGGTCTGCTGCCGACCTATCAGCACGTCGGCTTTCTCGCGCCGGTGCTGCTCGTCGTGCTGCGACTGATCCAGGGTTTCGCGGTCGCTGGTGAAATCTCGGGCGCCAGTTCGATGATCCTCGAACACGCGCCATTCGGGCGACGCGGCTTTTACGCGAGCTTCACGCTGCAAGGCGTGCAGGCCGGCCAGATTCTGGCCGCCGCGATCTTCCTGCCGCTCGCCTATTTCATGAACGACGCCTCGTTCAATGCGTGGGGCTGGCGCATTCCGTTCCTGCTCAGCGCGGTCGTGCTGATCGCCGGGTACATCATCCGCCGCGAAGTCGAGGAAACGCCCGCGTTCGAGAAGGAGGACGCGAGCGGCGGCGTGCCGCGCTCGCCGATCGTCGAAGCGTTCAAGTACAACTGGGGCGACATGCTGCGCGTCGTGCTGTGCTCGCTGATGAACGTGATCCCGGTCGTCGCGACGATCTTCGGCGCGGCGTACGCGGTGCAGCCGTCGTACGGCATCGGCTTTTCGAAGAGCCTGTATCTGTGGATTCCGGTAATCGGCAACATCGTCGCGGTGCTGGTGATTCCGTACGTGGGCAATCTGTCCGACCGGATCGGGCGGCGTCTGCCGATCATCGTCGGCGCGCTCGGCGCAGGGCTGCTTTCTTTCGCGTATCTGTACGCGATCAGCATCCACAACGTGCCGCTTGCGATGGTGGTGTCGATCCTGATGTGGGGCGTCATCTATCAAGGCTACAACGCGATCTTCCCGAGCTTCTACCCGGAACTGTTCCCGACCCGTTCGCGCGTCTCCGCGATGGCGATCGGCCAGAACATCGGCACGACGATCACCGCGCTGCTGCCGGCGCTATTCGCCTACGTCGCGCCGCCGGGATCGCACAACGTGCCGCTGACGATCGGCGCGATCACGTTCGCCATCACGATCGTCTGCGCGATCGCCGCATGGAGCGCGCGTGAGAACTTCCGTGTGCGGCTTGGCGACCTCGGCGAAAAGAACGTCGTGCCGCTCGACAAGCTCAGCTACGACGCAATGCGCGCGCAGAGCATGGCCGACGCGAAAAAGGCCGCTGCTTGAGCCTGCTTGCCCTTTAACGCGTCTTGATCAGGACTTTCAGGGAACCCGCTCATGAACCGCACCGGGATCGCCGTCGCCGGCGCGGGGTACATCGGCCGCGCCCATCTGGCGGTCGCGCAGCAAAGCGACGCGTGCACGCTGTCGGCGATCGTCGACCCGTCGCCCGCGGCCGCCGCGCTCGCGGCCGAGGCGGGCGTGCCGCTCTGGTCAAAGGACAGATTTGCGGCTTCGGCGTGGACAGCTATCTGCTCGGGCTGCGCGCGGCGGTATCGGCGGCGGGCTAGCCACGGGAATGCGCCGCGCGGCGCTGGCCTCGCACGGCTAGCGCCATGTTTCGGTCAACTCGTTGGCCAGCACCATCTTCTGGCGCACCGCCTCGACGAAGGCCGCGTCGATGCCCGCCCGCGCCTTCAGGAATTTAAGCGCGGCGGAATGCACGGCGCGCAACGCGCCGCCGTCGATGCCCGTCATACGCGCCGCGCCGCGGCGCGTTTCCTCGACCAGATCGCGCGCGCTCGTGAAGTCGGGCGACAAGCCGCATTGCGCGTCGAACGCGGCGCGCAGACCGGCCGCGTAGTCGCGCGACTCGCCGAGCCGCTCCATATCGATCAGCAAATCGACGCCCTCGCCCATGCGCAGCGCGCAGAGGATCCACAACGCAATGAACGCGCGATACGCGTTGTCGCTGTCCACCGTGCGCGCGAATTGCTCGCAGGCGACGGCATATGCGTCATCGGGCATCGACGGTAGCGGCGGCAGGCGTACGCCGCACACGCCGATCGCTTCGCGCACCAGCGGGTCCATCTGATTCAGACCGAGCACGCGAAACGGCGCGGCGACAAAGAATGCATTGCTCCACTGCTGCCGCAGCATCCAACCCGATGCGAACTGCGATGCGGGATTGCGCAGCACGCCCACGTGCAGCGCCTCGGCAAACGCGCGCTTCAGCCACGGCAGACGACCCCCCGTGCGGCAAAACTTGAAGACGGGCACGCGGCCCTGCTCGATCGTGTGCTCGCTCAGCGCGCGCAGATAGGCCTGCAGTGAAGGGAATGTCGCATCGGGATCGCGCGTAAAGCGATCGATGCTGAAGCGCCGGTCGTAACCCGCCACGCCGCGCGCATCTTCGCGCAGAAACGGGCGGTATTCGTCGAAGTAGGGTGCGGCGAGCGGCGGGTGCCCCGAGGTCAAGGTCGGCCGCGAGGCGGGCACGTCGGCGGGTTTGAGATCGGCGAGCACATTGCTGAGCGGCTCGTAAAAACCGGCCGCGCGCTCGTGTTCGCGCAGCCGCGACCACACCCACGTGCCCGCGCTGCGCCAGCCCGTGTGCAGAAAAACCGCCTGTTTCAGCGGAGTATTGGGCGTGGCGTCGTACGCGGACGACTCATGAGGCAACGGCATGGGACTTCTCTTCCAATGATTGGATCAATAGACTGGAAGCGCCACTTTACCCTGTGATCGATCCGGACGCATTATGCTGCGAGATTCCCCGCTCCCGCCATTGCTCCCACCTCGCACCCATGAACGATTCGGCCGATATCCGCTTCCTGCTCACGCTGCGCGCGAGCGGCAGCCTGATCGCCGCCGCGCGCCGACTCGCGCTGTCGCCGTCGGCGGTCACGCAGCGCCTGCAGCAACTCGAAAAGAAGCTCGGCATGCAGCTCGTGAACCGCAGCGCGCGCCGCCTGCAATTCACCGACGAAGGCCTGCTGCTGTGCGAGCGCGGCGCCGAACTGATCGAGCAGTTCGACGCGTTGTTCGACGATCTGCAAACGCGCCGCGGCGGCCTCGTCGGCACGCTGAAGATCAATGCGCCGCTCGGTTTCGGACGACGCCATCTGGCGCCGCTGATCGGCGAGTTCCAGCAGCAGAACCCCGACATCGACGTCGCGCTGACGCTGTCCGACCGGCCCTTGACCGAAACGCTCGATCGCTTCGATATCGTCGTGCATATCGGCGAGCTGCCGCCGTCGAACCTGGTCGGCTATACGATCGCGCCGAACGCGCGCTTCGTCTGCGCAGCGCCCGCGCTCGTCAGGCGAATCGGCCAGCCCGAATCGCCGGATGCGTTGAACCGGCTGCCGTGCATCGTGCTGCGCGAAAACAATGAGGACGTGTCACTGTGGCAGTTCAGCAAGGGCCGCACGCGCCGCGGCGTGCGCGTGTCCGCGCATCTGAGTTGCAACGACGGTGACGTGATCCGCCAATGGGCCTGCGAGGGACGCGGCGTGATTCTGCGCTCCGAATGGGACGTCGCCGAGGATCTTGCGAAGGGCAAACTCGTGCGTCTGCTGCCGGGCTGGAAAGCGCCGGACGCGAACGTGATCGCGCTCACGCATCAGCGGGCGGGACTGCCCGCGCGCACGCGCCATTTCATGCAGTATCTGCAAGGCCGCTTCAGGCCGTTGCCACCGTGGCGGCGGTGATTCAGTCCATCTGAATCTAACAGTCAACCTATCTGAACGCTGAAGTACTATCGAAAACCTATAATTGACTCATCCTCAACAGCCGGCCCCATGCAATCATGACTGCCGCCGCCCATTCCACCGACACCCCCGCCTACCCCGACGCGGTCCTGTTCGACCTGCTAACCGCCCTGCTCGACTCGTGGACCTCATGGAACCGTGCGGCAGGCTCCGACGAAGCGGGCCGCGCATGGCGTGCCGCCTATCTGCGTCTGACATACGGCTGCGGCCGCTACGTTCCCTACGAACACCTGGTGCGCGAGGCCGCCACGCAAGTCGGTTTGTCCGAATCGGCCGCGAACGCGCTCGAGGCGAACTGGCTGAACCTGACGCCGTGGCCCGGCGCGCTCGGTGCGTTGCGCGCGCTCGCGCCGCACTGCAAGCTCGCGGTCGTCACCAATTGCTCGACGCGGCTCGGCTCGCAGGCGGCCGCGCTCTTGCCCGTGCGCTGGGACGCGATCGTGACCGCCGAGGAAGCCGGCGTCTACAAGCCGGACCCGCAACCGTACCGCCTCGCGCTCGACAAGCTCGGCGTCGAGCCGCGCCGCGCCGCGTTCGTCGCCGGCTCGAGCTACGACATGTTCGGCACCGCCGCCGTCGGCTTGCGGACCTACTGGCACAACCACGTCGGCCTGCCGCTCGTCACGGGAGCGCAGGCGCCCGAGGTCGAAGCGGCCTCGCTCGATGGGCTGGTGCCGTGGCTCGCAGGCTTTGGCCGCGATCGTCGTCACTGAATCTCCAACCTCACCTCGCTCCTCAGGTGCAAACATGAAACTCGAACAGATCGAAACCCCGGCCGCGCTGATCGACGTCGCGCGGATGCAGAAGAACATCGCGCGGATGCAGGGGCTGATGAATGCGCTCGGCGTCGCGTTCCGGCCGCACGTGAAGACCACCAAGTGCATCGACGTCGTGCGCGCGCAGATCGCCGCCGGCGCGCGCGGCATTACGGTGTCGACGCTGAAGGAAGCGGAAGCGTTCTTCGCGGCCGGCGTCGACGACATCCTGTACGCCGTCAGCATGGTTCCGTCGAAGCTGCCGCGCGCGCTCGCGCTGCGCCGCCAGGGCTGCGAACTGAAGCTCGTGGTCGACAATCCGACCGCCGCCACGGCGATCGCCGCGTTCGGCGACCAGCACGGCGAAACGTTCGAGGTCTGGATCGAGGTCGATACAGACGGACATCGCTCGGGCATCCAGCCCGAACAGCAGACGCTGCTCGACGTCGGGCGGATTCTGCACGAGAACGGCGTGAAGGTCGGCGGCGTGATGACCCATGCGGGTTCGAGCTACGAGTTGAATACGCCTGAGGCGCTCGCCGCGCTCGCGGAGCAGGAGCGCGCGGGCTGCGTGCGCGCCGCCGAACGTTTGCGCGAGGCGGGCATCGCGTGTCCGGCCATCAGCGTCGGTTCGACGCCGACCGCGCTCGCCGCGCGGCATCTCGAAGGCGTCACCGAGGTGCGGGCCGGCGTCTACGTGCTGTTCGATCTGGTCATGCACAACGTGGGCGTTTGCACGCTCGACGACATCGCGCTTAGCGTACTCACGAGCGTGATCGGTCATCAGGAAGACAAAGGCTGGGCGATTCTCGACGCGGGCTGGATGGCGTTAAGCCGTGATCGCGGTACGTCGCGGCAGTCGCACGATTTCGGCTATGGGCAGCCGTGTTTGCTCAATGGCACGTTGCTGCCGGACTATGTCGTGAGCGGCGCCAATCAGGAGCATGGGATTCTTGCGGCGGTTCCGGCCGATGCGCGAGCCGATGCACGGACCGACGACATCGCGCAGCGCTTTCCGATCGGTATGAAACTGCGCATCCTGCCGAACCACGCTTGTGCGACCGGCGCGCAGTTCCCCGAGTATCACGCGGTTGCGCCGGACGGCAGCAGCGTCGAATGGCAGCGATTTTACGGCTGGTAGGTCGGCGGCTTCAAAACATGCCCGGCGCACTCGGCACACTCAAGGAGAACCAACGCCTTCTGCCAGAATCATCCATCGCCCATAGACGGACGTGAATCCCCGCCGTTAGCGTGGAATCTCCACAGGAATACAGAGGATTCTTGCATGTCCGAGTTGAATGAACCAGACGGCGTTCGCGTCGTGCTGAGCGCCCCGCAACTGGCGGCGGTGCTGACCCGCCAGTCGATCAGTCAGACCGAAATGCTTTCTAACCGGCTATGGGGCGGGTTGCAACTCGTCGGCGGTTTGCTGGAAATGGTCGGTGCTGGGGCATTGTGTGTCATGCCAGAACCGACCATGGCGAGCAAGGCCGGGTGTATTGTGTTCGGCGCACATGGGTCTGATACGGCGTCGGCGGGTTTGCGTCAAATCTGGACGGCCCGGGATACGGCCACGCTGACACAGCTGGGCACGACGAAGCTGGCCGAGACAATGAGGGCGGGTCCTGACGCGGCGAACAACATCGGCCTCTTTCTTGATCTAGCAGTCTCGGTGGGCGTGGCGGGATCGATCAAGGCAGTACGGGCGTCCGAGATCACGATGGGCCGGTTCAGGCTGATGCAGCATGAAGCAAAGCCTGGCAGCCGCTTTGGCGGGCATACATTCGAAAAGCATGTGGCGCGGACTGAAGCACAGTTGCGTGAGCGACTGGCGCGCGAACCAAAGCGCCGGGTTGTTTCATCGTTCACTGATCTACAAACGGCAGAGTGGGCGATTTCCAAGGTCATACAGGACAACGCGGCCCGGATAACGACGTGGGCGCAATCTCATACCGGTTCCATACGACTGGAACTGACGGGCGATGCAGGTAGGCAGGTAGGGTACGGGGTCATTCGCAAGACGGGGGAGATGGTGAATCTGAGCAAGGTTCACATGTTCTTGATCCGGAAGGAATATAACGGCATGCCATACTACGTCCTGACCGCCTACCTGATGCCATGAGCTTACTGTGAAAGACGAATCACCTTACCCGAATCTGGATTTTCTGATTCATGGCTATTTCAATGAAGATTTCGATTTATGGGGCAACGACGTACAGGAAATTGTCACGTGCTTCAAAAAAGAGAGCGACAAGACCCTTCATAAGTTAGTCGTGGATGAAATCGATCGTTTTGAAAGCGACCATTCCGCCAACCTGGACGGATATTTTGAGGAAATCTATGGCCTCTACGTTGATCCCGAGCCGTGGGGTCACACGACCGCCTCATTTCTCGATGAAGTGAAGCGTCTCCTGAAAGAGTAGATAGCCCCAAACCTGCCGCGAAACGTCGGTCACTCATCCTCTTCCGACAACCCCGCCAACAGATCGTCGACCGCGCGATACACGCGCTCGACGATCTCCGGTCCCACCTTGCGCTCGAGCTCGCGATAGTGCGCCTCGAGATCCTTCGAAATCACGCGCACCAGTTCGACGCTCGTATCGGTCAGCGACACGAGCACGCGCCGCTGATCCTCCGCGAAACGTTCTTTCGTCACGAGTTCCATGCTCTCCATGCGCGCAAGCACGCCGGCCATGCTCGGGCTCGAAATCGTGCAGATGTCGGAGATGTGGCGCGGCTCCATCGGGCCGTGCTCGTTGAGCGCGCGAATCACTCGCCATTGCTGCTCGGTGAGTCCATGCGCGGTGATCAACGGACGAAAACGCTCCATCATTTTTTCGCGGGCGCGTAACAACAGCATCGGCAAATTGCGGTGCAAAACTCGGGTGGACGCAGCGGACATGGTGGCAAGGAATCAGAAAAAAACAGCTGTCGAAGCTTACGGGAAAACCCGCGATCAACCGGCAGCCTATTGACCATCAATGATATCAAGCGGGATACTACTAACATCTTAGTGTTTTCGCAAAACTTTCGCCACGAGGCTGCGCATTTATGTTTGCCCTTGCCGATCATCTGCTGCATCCCGAAGGCGACGCGCTGCCTCGCGACGTGGACGCGCACACCGCGGCCGCGTTGCTGGCACGCGGCGTTGCGTGTCGCGCGCCGGTCAGCGGCGTCGTGTACGGCGCCCTGCTGAACGATCGCGCCGCCTTGAACGCGCTGGGCGACGCAGTGCATGCGGCACCGTACAAGGCACCCCCGAAAGCGCCGATTCTGTATCTGAAGCCGCGCAACACGCTGGCCGGGCATCGGGCGCGCGTGGTCGTGCCGGATAACACGCTCGGCGTCGAGGTCGGCGCGTCACTCGGCATCGTGATCGGCCGTACCGCGACGCGCGTCGGCGTCCAGCGCGCGGCGGACTACATCGCCGGCTATACGCTGGTCGGCGATCTGAGCGTGCCGCATACCAACGTGTATCGCCCGAACGTGCGACTGCGCGCATGCGACGGCTTCTGCGTGATCGGACCGGCGCTCGTCGCCGCGCGCCACGTCGCCGCGCCGGATCGGCTCGACATCGCCGTCTCGCTGAACCGCGCCGAACCGTTCACGGCAAGCACCGCAACCTCGGTGCGCAACGTCGCGCAATTGCTCGCCGACGTCACCGATTTCATGACGCTGAACGCGGGCGACGTGCTCACGCTCGGCGTCCGGCACGGCTCGCCGGTCGCACATGTCGGCGATACGGCCACGCTGTCGATCGGCACGCTGCCGCCCTTGACCATATCGTTCATCGGCATGGATCAACACAACGGAGAACCGTCATGATGCGCGGCCGCGTCGCCTATGCGGGAGCGATTCACGAAGCGTATCCGCACGAGCAGGGTGTCCGCCTCGCCGACGGCCGCGTGCGTCGCGAGGACGAAGTGGTCTGGCTTGCGCCGATCGAAGTCGGCACGATCTTCGCGCTCGGCCTGAACTACGCCGAGCACGCGAAGGAATTGCAGTTCAGCAAACAGGAAGAACCGCTGGTGTTTCTGAAGGGGCCCGGCACGGTGCTCGGCCATCGCGGCGTCACGCGTCGCCCCGCCGATGTCACGTTCATGCACTACGAGTGCGAGCTCGCGGTCGTGATCGGGCGAACCGCGCAAAACGTCGCGCGTGAAGACGCCATGCAGCACGTGGCGGGCTACATGATCGCGAACGACTACGCGATTCGCGACTACCTCGAAAACTACTATCGCCCGAATCTGCGCGTGAAGAATCGCGACGGCGGCACGGTGCTCGGCCCCTGGTTCGTCGACGCCACCGACATCGCCGACGTCACGCAGCTCGAGCTGCGCACGTTCGTCAACGGCACGCGTCAGCAATGCGGCAATACGCGCGATCTCGTCACGGGCATCCGCGCACTGATCGAATACCTGAGCGGCTTCATGACGCTCGCGCCCGGCGACGTGATCCTGACCGGCACGCCCGAAGGCATCGTCAACGTCAACACGGGCGACGAAGTCGTCTGCGAAATCGACGGCCTCGGCCGTCTCGTCAACACGATCGCCTCGGACGCGGACTTCGGCCGCACCTGATCGACAGCAAAAACCCACCGAACAGCGAAAGGACAAGGCAATGCCGATCGACCATCTGATCAACGGCGAGGCGTGCACCTCGAGCGACTATTTCGAAACCGTCAATCCGGCCACCCAGGAAGTGCTCGCCGAGGTCGCACGCGGCGGCGCGAAGGAGATCGATGCGGCCGTGCAAGCGGCCAAAGGCGCCTTCCCCGCCTGGGCCGCGAAACCCGCCGCGGAACGCGCGAAGCTGATTCGCAAACTCGGCGAGCTGATCACGAAGCACGTGCCGGAAATCTCGGAGACCGAAACGAAGGACACCGGCCAGACGATCTCGCAGACGCGCAAGCAACTGGTGCCGCGCGCGGCCGACAACTTCAGCTATTTCGCCGAGATGTGCACGCGCGTAGACGGCCACACGTACCCGACCGACTCGCATCTGAACTACACGCTGTTTCATCCGGTCGGCGTGTGCGCGCTAATCTCGCCGTGGAACGTGCCGTTCATGACGGCGACGTGGAAGGTCGCGCCCTGCCTCGCGTTCGGCAACACCGCTGTGCTGAAGATGAGCGAGCTGTCGCCGCTGAGCGCCTCGATGCTCGGCAAGCTCGCGCTCGAAGCGGGCATCCCGGCGGGCGTGCTGAACGTCGTGCACGGCTATGGCAAGGAAGCGGGCGAGCCACTCGTTGCGCATCGCGACGTGCGCGCGGTGTCGTTCACCGGGTCGACCGCGACCGGCAATCGCATCGTGCAAACCGCGGGCCTGAAGAAGTTCTCGATGGAGCTTGGCGGCAAGTCGCCGTTCGTGATCTTCGACGACGCGGACTTCGAACGCGCGCTCGACGCCGCGGTGTTCATGATCTTCTCGAACAATGGCGAGCGCTGCACCGCGGGCTCGCGCATTCTCGTGCAGCGCTCCATTTACGCGCGGTTTGCCGAGCGCTTCGTCGAGCGCGCGAAGCGTCTGACGGTTGGCGATCCGCTCGCGGACAGTACGATCGTCGGCCCGATGATCAGCCAGGGGCATCTCGCCAAAGTGCGCAGCTATATCGAGCTCGGCCCGAAGGAAGGTGCCACGCTTGCGTGCGGCGGGCTCGATACGCCCGAGTTGCCCGACGCCTTGCGTCACGGCAATTTTGTCGCGCCGACCGTGTTCGTCGACGTCGACAACCGTATGCGCATCGCGCAGGAAGAGATCTTCGGACCGGTCGCGTGCCTGATTCCGTTCGACGATGAAGCCGAGGCGATCCGTCTCGCCAACGATATTTCGTATGGTCTGTCGAGCTATATCTGGACCGAGAACACGGGCCGCGCGTTGCGCGTGGCGGCCGCCGTCGAAGCCGGCATGTGCTTCGTGAACAGCCAGAACGTGCGCGATCTGCGCCAGCCGTTCGGCGGCACGAAGGCGTCGGGTGTGGGCCGTGAAGGCGGGACGTGGAGTTATGAAGTGTTCCTCGAACCGAAGAACGTCTGCGTGTCGCTCGGCTCGCATCATATTCCGCGCTGGGGCATTTGATCGCGACGTCAAACGAAATTGCTAAAGCATGGGACCGGAGTAAGAGCTGACGCTCTAACTCCGCTCGACACTGGAGACCGCGATGGGCAAACTCGCGTTGGCAGCAAAAGTTACACACGTGCCGTCGTTGTATTTATCCGAGCTCGACGGTCCGCACAAGGGTTGCCGTCAGGCCGCGATCGACGGACACCATGAAATCGGCCGACGCTGCCGCGAACTTGGCGTCGATACGATCGTCGTGTTCGACGTGCACTGGCTAGTGAATAGCGAATACCACGTCAATTGCGCGCCGAAGTTCGAAGGCGTGTACACGAGCAACGAGCTGCCGCATTTCATCAGGAACATGCCGTACGCGTATCCTGGCAATGTCGGGCTCGGTCAGCTGATCGCGGACGTCGCCAACGAAATGGGCGTGAAAAGCCGCGCGCACAGCGAGACCACGCTCGAGCTCGAATACGGCACGCTGGTGCCGATGCGCTATATGAACGGCGATCAGCACTTCAAGGCGGTGTCGGTGGCGGGCTGGTGCATGTGGCACGACCTCGCGACCAGCGCGCGTTTCGGCCTCGCGGTACGCAAGGCCATCGAAGAACGCTACGACGGTACCGTGGCCATTCTCGCGAGCGGCTCGCTGTCGCATCACTTCGCGAACAACGGCACCGCCGAGCAGTTCATGCACAAAGTCTGGAGCCCGTTCCTCGAACAGATGGATTGCAGCGTGGTGCGCATGTGGGAAGCCGGCGACTGGAAGACCTTCTGCGACATGCTGCCGCTCTACAACGAGAAATGTTGGGGCGAAGGCGGCATGCACGATACCGCGATGCTGCTCGGTGCGCTCGGCTGGGATCGTTACGACGGCAAGGTCGAAGTCGTCACGCCTTATTTCGGCAGTTCGGGCACCGGCCAGATCAACGCGATCTTCCCGGTCACGCCGCTACCCGTCTGACACTCGCGAAGGAATCGCCGTGCCTCACTTGACACTCGAATACAGCGCCAACCTCGCGGACGCGCAACGCCTCGGCGAACTATGCAAAGACCTCGCGCAGTGCCTCGACGCGCAGCGCGATAACGGCGAGCGCGTCTATCCGCTCGGCGGCATCCGCGTGCGCGCGCTGCGCTGCGACCAGTACTGCATCGCCGATGGGCGGCCCGACGCCGCGTTCCTGCACGCGAATCTGAAGATCGGCGCGGGCCGCCCGGAGGCCGTCAAGAAGGCGACCGGCGACGCGCTGTTCGCGCTGATCAAGCAGCGCTTCGCCACTGAGTTCGAACGGCAGGGGCTCGCGTTGTCGCTCGAAATCAACGAGTTCAGCGAAGCGGGCACCTGGAAGCACAACAATCTGCACGCGCGGTTCAAGGGCTGACATCAGCATGCTAGACGAACAAACCATTCGCGACCTCGGCGCGCAACTCGATCACGCGGAAAAGACCCGCACGCAGCTGCGCCATTTTTCCGCGCAATATCCAGAGATGACCGTACAGGACGGCTACGCGATACAACGCGAGTGGGTCAAGCTGAAACTCGCCGAAGGCCACGTAATCAAGGGCAGGAAGATCGGCCTGACGTCGCGCGCGATGCAGCGCTCGTCGCAGATCGACGAACCGGACTATGCGCCCCTGCTCGACAGCATGTTCATCGAAAGTGGCCAGGACATTCGCGTGGATCGCTTCATCGCGCCGCGCGTCGAAGTGGAACTCGCGTTCGTGCTGAACAAACCGCTGAAGGGCCCCGGCGTCACACTGTTCGCTGTGCTCGACGCGACCGCGTACGTGAGCCCGGCCGTCGAAATCATCGACGCGCGCATCGAGCAGTTCGATCGCGAAACACGCGCGCCGCGCAGGGTCCATGACACGATCTCCGACTTCGCCGCGAACGCGGGCGTCGTGCTCGGCGGCCGGCCGGTGCGTCCGCTCGACGTCGACCTGCGCTGGGTCGGCGCGCTGCTGTACAAGAACGGCGCGGTCGAGGAAAGCGGGCTCGCGGCGGCGGTGCTCAACCATCCGGCCACCGGCGTCGCGTGGCTCGCCAACAAAATTGCTCCGCATGACGAATCGTTGAATGCGGGCGACGTGATCCTGAGCGGCTCGTTCACGAGCCCGGTTCCCGCCCGCGCGGGCGACACGTTCCACATCGACTATGGCCCGCTCGGCGGCATCGGTTTGAATTTCATCTGAACGCATCAATATGTCCTTGCCGAACAACCCCTTCAAGCGCGCGCTCGCCGAAGGCAGACCGCAGTTCGGCCTGTGGGCCGCGCTCGCCGACGCCTACGTGACCGAGCTGCTCGCCACCGCCGGCTTCGACTGGCTGCTGATCGACAATGAGCACGCACCGAACGACGTACGCAGCACGCTGTCGCAATTGCAGGCGGTCGCCGCGTATCCGTCGCATCCGGTCGTGCGGCCGGTACGCAGCGACGCCGCGCTGATCAAGCAGTTGCTCGACATCGGCGCGCAAACGCTGCTGCTGCCAATGATCGACACGGCCGCGCAAGCGCTCGATGCGGTCGCGGCCACGCGTTATCCGCCACAAGGCATTCGCGGCGTCGGCAGCGCGCTCGCGCGTGCGTCGCGCTGGAATCGCGTGTCCGACTATCTGGACACCGCCGCCGACGAACTGTGCGTGATCGTGCAGGCGGAGACCGTGCAGAGCCTCGACAACCTCGTGGAGATCGCGCATGTGGATGGCGTCGATGGCGTGTTTTTCGGGCCGTCGGATCTGAGCGCGTCGATGGGATTGCTCGGCAAGCCGGGCGACGCGCGCGTGCGCGACGCGATTCGCCACGGCATCGACACCGTGCGCGCCGCTGGCAAGGCAGCGGGCGTGCTCGCCCCTGATCCCGCGCTGGCGGCCGAGTATCTGGCGGCGGGCGCGACCTTCGTCGCGGTCGGCACGGACACCGGCTTGCTGAGCCGCGCGGCCGCGGACCTCGCCGCGTCGTACAAGAACCTGGCGGCGAGCGCGCCGCAGGTCAAAGGCGGGTATTGAAGCGAAAGCCTTTCACTTCCCCTACTCGCCCGCCGGCCAAGGCAAGCCTCGCGCCGACCAATCCAGCTCGACCCCCATCACACAGCGCCCGCTCGCCAGCTGCACGGCAAGTGTCACTGCGATGCACGGCCGCCCGCTCGCGAGCGACAGATAAGGATTACTGGTGACCGCCTCGCCGGGCAGCAGCACCGCATTGCGGAAGTACGGCCGATGATCCCAGCGCGCATCGCGCGGATTCGCGACCGGCTGCAGCGACGCCGCGTCCTCGCACCACGCCGGCCCGCGCACCTCGTGACCGATCTGGCGGCCGGTGTCGTCGAGGATGAAACAGCTGATGCAACGCTTGAAGGTGGCGAGCAGCGCGAACGCGTCGTCCATCATGGCGCCGGCGCGCAAGCCGTCGGCCGCGCGCCGCAGTTCGAGCCGGTACGGCTCCATTTCGGATTCGAACAACGCATGCTGATGCGCACGGCCCTGCGCGATCACGTCGAACGCATCGTCGATCTGGCGATGCACCGAGTCGGGCGGCGCGATCTCTGCCGCGGGCCGCCCTAGCAGATAGCCCTGCGCGAAATCGACATTCGACTCGACCGCGAGAATCAGCTCGTCGGCCGTCTCGACGCCTTCGACGACCACCAGCATCCCCGCCTGGTGCAGCAACGACACGAGTTTCGGCAGGATCGGCTGCTGCGTGCCGTGCGTGGTCGCGCGGATCAGCTCGCCGTCGAGCTTGACGAGGTCCGGCCGGATCCGCAGCAGCCGGTCGAGATTCGACTGGCCCGCGCCGAAGTCGTCGACTGCGATCAGGAAGCCGTGCTGGCGATAGCGCGCCGCCGCGCGCGACATCTCGTCGACGCTGCCGCCATGCGATTCGAGAATCTCCAGGATCACGCGCTCGGGTTCGAGCCCCGCGGCGCGCACGATCTTCGTCAACTGGTCGGCGTAGCCTTCGGCGACGAAGGTGGACGGCAGGATGTTCAGGAACAGCCACGCGTCGCCGGGCAGCGCGCGACGCGCGTTGCCGAGATGCACCGCGTGGCTCGCGCGGTCGAGCGCGCCTTCGTCGCTCGACGGCTTCGGCGCGAACATCACGACCGGCGGCACCAGCGTGCCGTCGCCATGCTCTCCGCGCAGCAGCGCCTCGAAGCCGACCTGCTTCTGATGCGATAGGCTGTAGAGCGGCTGAAAGTGCGAGATCAGAAAGAAGTCTTCCCAGCGGTAGCGCGCCGGGTCGGCGCCCGGATCGCCGAACGATGACTGCAGCGCGTCGAACGGCAGCGCGCGCTCCGCGCAGACACGGTTGCGCCCCGTCTGCTTCGCGCGCAATAACGCTTCGTCCGCGCGATCGAGCAGCATCATGAAGCTTTCGCCGCGCCGATGCTCGGCGACGCCGAAGCTCGCGGTCAGATGGCCGTCCGGCCGTTCGATCGCGGCGATGTCGAGACGCAGCCGCTCGGCGATCTGCAGCGCGCCGGTGAGATCATCGTCGAGCAGCAGCGCGAATTCCTCGCCGCCGATGCGGCTCACGCTTGGGTAGAGCGCAACCGCGTCCTTCAGCACCTGCGCGACCTGGAACAGCGCATGGTCGCCGACCGCATGACCGAAGCGGTCGTTGAGCGACTTGAAGCTGTCGATGTCGAGAAAGATCGCGCTGATCTGCGCCCCTGGCGCCAGCGTCTCGAGGCGTCCCTCCGCGTGCTTGACGAACGAGCGGCGATTTTGCAGGCCGGTCAGCGGATCGGTCGCCGCGAGTTGCGCGAGCTGGCTCTCGAGCAGAAAGTGATTGCGCCGGAAACGGTAGAAGCCGAAATGGAATACCACCGCCGTCGGCGCACCGATCGCGATGACCCACGTCCACACGGCCGCGTCGACCTCGGGCGCATGAGCTTTGCCGCGCAGCAGCGCGATGGCCGCCGCGTAGAAGACCACGCTGCCGGTGACGAAATGCGCGGGCGTGAGCCATAGCGGCGCCGCGCAGATCGGTATCACCACGAATGCGGGCAATAGCCACGGCAACGGATGCGCGAGGCCCTTCGCATTCAGCACGAGCCCGGCGATCAGCACCAGTTCGTACGCGACGCCGATCGCGCCGAACAGCGCCGTCGACTTCGCGCGCGGGATCGCCAGCACCAGCAGCGCGAGCAGGAGCGCGCATAGCAGCCGGTACGCGAGCGGCCCGGCCGGTGCGCCGACCAGTTCGCGCGCCGTTACCATGCACAGGAACGCAACCACCGTGAAGCCCATCGTCACGAGGGAAAGCGGCCGCTGATGGTCGAGCGAGCGCCGGTGAAAGCGCTCACGCATGCTTGGCTCGGGCAGGTGCTGCGTCGGGATGGCAGACATAGATGGTTGATCAGGGTTTCCGGTCACTCCGCCAATAGTTATCGGCAAACGTTCGATAAACATTTATGGCTAACGTAACACGACGTATAAATTCGGCGCCTGCGTGCCGAACGACGCCGCGCCGATCTTTCGCGCGACTCACCATCCGCCGAATGCGTGATTAAAAGACTAAAGCGCAAAGCAGGCCGGATTGCCGGCTAATACACCTATGGTTCCGCAAGCCTTTTCGCACGCCAGGCGAAGATTAACCTTTCAATTTCTTTTAAGCAGCAAAAATTACGCAATTCATGTGGCTCGATTGCGCGCTTATTACCGTATAAGCCGAGCAATGGAAAGTGGCTAAAAGCCTGTGTCTTAAGTAGACTGCTTGCAATGTGTGCCGGACACCCTAGACAACCCGGTAGAAATGACGTAGTCGGCGCCTGATTGCCGACGACTCCAATGCTCAATGGCTGTCACGTCCGCAATGTGCAACGGGCCGCGACCACTTCCGGAAAACATGGTCCCAATCCTCAACTATCTGCTCGAACGCCAAATCTCGCCGCAATGGCGCGGCATGCTGAGCGCGCTGGCGAGCGAGTTCGAAGCGCAAATCGGACACGACGAGCTGCGCCAGCTGATGCATCGCGTCGGCAGCCGTTTCGCGCTCGCGTATCCGCTGCCCGCCTGCGCATCGACGGCCGAGCTCGAGCAGGTGTTGAATTCTTACTGGCATCAGATGGATTGGGGTTACGTCGCGCTCGCCGATGAGGCGGAGTCGCTGCGCATCATTCACTATTGCGCGCCGCTGCCCGCCTTCGGCGAATCGGCGCTCGCCTGGACGCCGGCATTTCTCGAAGGCGCCTATCAGACGTGGTTGAGCGCGTTGGGCGCGCAGGGTTTGTCGGTCGTGCAGACGAGCGCGTTCGGCGAGGACAGCTCGCTCGAATTCCGCCTCGGCCGTCACCCCGCCTGAGCACCAGCGGGTGCTGCACGCATACGTGCGAACGAGCGTGCGACGGCGATACAGCCGCCACGCAGGATCAGGGAAGGCAGTTCAAATAAACAGCACCCCGAGCAGTCGGTTTTGGGGCCATGCACGGTATGTAACAGACGACGGCATCATGAGTTCATCGAGCGACATCGAAAAACTGTTCGAGCAATTTGGCGGCGACGCCAACGCGTACCAGGAGATCGGCCGCGAGAACGACGCGCGCACCGCGCGCACTCGTTGGCCGCTGCTCGTGACGCTCGATCTGACGCAACCGGCCATTCCGGCAATCGGCCAGCTGCGCGACGCGAAACCACAGCCGCCTATAACCGTGGCGCCACGGGCCGCCGTCCACGAGGACACGACACCGAAGGACATGGCATCCGTGACGCGCGCGAAGGCACCGCTGTTCACGCGCCCGCACCGGCGTGACATTCCACCGGTACCTGTGGCCGCAGCCCAGCCCGCGGCGCCGAGCGGCGCGTCACGCTTCCGCACGGCCGACGAACTCGACGAGGCGGCCGCGCAAACGATTGCGCCTGTCGCGCCAGGCAGGACACGCCCCGCCGCGCCCGCTCATGGCAGCGCGAGCACGGCACCGGCATCGTCGATGCCACCGCCACCAGCGCCGCAACCGACCTATACGGCCCAACCCGCGCAACCGGCCCAACCGCCGTCGATCCTCGGCAAGATGTTTGCAGCGCAAACCCCGAGCGCGCCGCCGCAAGCGGCCGCGGCCGCGTCGCTGAACTCGGTGTTCGACCGTCTGCGCGGCACGTCCGCCCAAGGCACGCAAGCACCCGCCGGCACCGCGCGCGGCGGCTTCGCCTCGTGGCTCACCAACGGTCCGCGTCGCTCATGAAAGTCATTGCCGTGGTGTCCGCCAAAGGGGGGGTCGGCAAGACCACCCTCGCCGCCAATCTCGCCTCCGTGCTCGCCAACAGCGGCCGGCGTGTGATTGCACTCGATCTCGATCCTCAGAACGCCCTGCGGCTGCACTTCGGCGTGCCGCTCGACAGCATCGACGGCCTGTCGCGCGCGACTCTCTCGGGCAACCCGTGGCAAACGGTGATGTTCGACGGTATCGACGGCGTGACCGTGCTGCCGTACGGTGCGCTGCTGGAGGACGACCGCCGCCGCCTCGAGGCGCAGATCGACCAGCATCCGCAATGGCTCGCGCAGTCGCTGCAGCACCTGCGGCTCGATGCGTCCGACATCGTGATCGTCGATACGCCGCCCGGCTCGTCGACCTACGTGCGAACCGCGCTGAGCGCGGCCACCTTCGCGTTGAACATCGTGCTCGCCGACGCCGCGTCGTACGCGGCGATCCCGCAGATGGAGCGGCTGATCGAAACCTACGCGGCGCCGCGCGCGGACTTCGGCGGCGTCGGCTACGTGATCAACCAGATCGACCAATCCCGCCAGTTGACCAAGGACGTGCTGAAGGTGCTGCGTCAGATGCTCGCCGGCAAGGTGTTCCCCGGCGTGATCCATCTCGACGAAGGCGTCAGCGAAGCGCTCGCCTGCGACACCACGCTGATCCATTACGATCCGCTGAGCCAGGCCGCCGCCGATTTCCGCGCATGCGCCGCCTGGCTCATGGCGGCGCTCGACGCGATCGCCGCCCGGCCAAGGAACGTCGCATGAGCAGTCCGGCCTCCTCGCGCGAGCCCGAGGGCGGCGAGCCGTCGCGCTTCCAACGCTTCATCGACGCAAGCTTCTGGAACAGCCGCATCGTCACCGGGCTCGTCACGATGCTCGCGCTGTACATGCTGTACTTCGTGTTCACGGTGCCGCTCGAGTTCTATCAGCAGTTGACCTTCGCGACCCTGTGCTTCGTGCTCGCGCTGCTGTTTCGCCGTCGTCCCGGCCGCTACGCGACGATGGTGATGATCATGCTGTCGATCGTCGCGTCGGGCCGCTACATGTACTGGCGGCTGACCGAAACGACCTACTGGGAGCATCCGCTCGACGCCGCCTGGGGTCTGCTGCTCGTGTCCGCCGAGCTCTACGCGACGATCGTGCTGATGCTCGGCTACTTCCAGACCGCGTGGCCGCTCAAGCGCAAGCCAATGCCGCTGCCCGCCAATCGCGACGAATGGCCGACCGTCGACGTGTTCATCCCGACCTACAACGAGCCGCTCGCCGTCGTGAAGCCGACCATCTACGCGGCGCTCGCGCTCGACTACCCGGCCGACAAGATGTCGATCCACGTGCTCGACGACGGCCGCCGCGCCGAGTTCAAGGCGTTCTGCGAGGAAGTCGGCGTGAACTGGACGATCCGCACGCACAATCGCCACGCGAAGGCCGGCAACATCAACGAGGCGCTGAAGATCACGAGCGGCGAGTACCTCGCGATCTTCGACTGCGATCACATCCCGACCCGCTCGTTCCTGCAGATCGGCCTCGGCTGGTTCCTGCGCGACAAGCTGCTGTCGATGCTGCAAACGCCGCACCACTTCTTCTCCGCCGACCCGTTCGAGCGCAACCTCGGCACTTTCCGCAAGGTGCCGAACGAAGGCGAGCTGTTCTACGGCCTCGTGCAGGACGGCAACGATCTGTGGAACGCGACGTTCTTCTGCGGCTCGTGCGCGCTGCTGCGCCGGAGCATGGTCGACGAGATCGGCGGCATCGCGGTGGAGACCGTCACCGAGGACGCGCACACCGCGCTGAAGCTGCACCGCCTCGGCTACACCACCGCGTATCTGGCGATTCCGCAGGCCGCCGGCCTCGCGACCGAAAGCCTGTCGGGCCACATCGGCCAGCGCATCCGCTGGGCGCGCGGCATGACGCAGATCTTCCGCATCGACAATCCGCTCACCGGCAAGGGGCTGAAGATCGGCCAGCGGCTGTGTTACCTGAACGCGATGATGCACTTCTTCTACGGCGTGCCGCGTCTCGTGTTCCTGACCGCGCCGCTGTCGTATCTGTTCTTCGGCGCGCATGTGATCGAGGCGGCGGCCAGCACGATCGCGATCTACGCGCTGCCGCACATGATGCACGCGAGCATCACCAACTCGCGGATGCAGCGCCTGTTCCGGCATTCGTTCTGGGCCGAGGTGTACGAGTCGGTGCTGGCGTCGTACATCACCGCGCCGACGCTGCTCGCGCTGATCAACCCGAAGCTCGGCAAGTTCAACGTGACGGCCAAGGGCGGCGTGATCGAGAAGAGCTACTTCGACTGGTCGATCTCGCGACCGTATCTGTTCCTGCTGCTGCTGAACCTGCTCGGCTTCCTCGCCGGTCTGGTGCACATCTACATGAACTGGCACGTGCGCAGCATCGTCGAGACCACACTGCTCAATCTCGCGTGGACCAGCTACAACATGCTGATCCTCGGCGCGAGCGTGGCCGCCGCGAGCGAGCGCCGCCAGATCCGCGCGGTGCCGCGCGTCGCGATGAAGATGCCCGTGATGCTGAAGTTCTCGACCGGCCGCACGCTCGCGTGCGAAACGATCGACTACTCGGAAGGCGGCGTCGGCGTCGCGCTGCCCAGCACCATCGAAGTGCCGATGCAGGAGCGCGTGACCGTGTCGCTGTTCCGCGGCGACGAAGAGTACGCGTTCCCCGCCACCGTCAGTTTTACCGAGCCGGGACGCGTGGGGCTGCGCTTTTCGTCGATGTCGCGCGAACAGGAGTACGAGTTCGTCAAAACCACCTTCGCCCGCGCGGACGCGTGGACCGGCTGGGCCGAGGGACGCGAGACGGACACACCGCTGCGCGGTCTGTCGCACGTGCTGAAGGTCGGCGTGCGCGGCATCGCGGGGCTGTTCGAACATCTGTACGACGACTTGCGCAGTTCGATCAAAAGCCGTCCCGCGGACGTCAAGAAGCTAAAAGCGAAAGACTGATCTATGGGCTACCGGATGGCCACGGACAATATCGAACGCCCGGCACACGGGCGCAACAGCATTGGACCCCAATCGCGCCTGTTTGCTTGTCACGGCTTGCGACACTCGCGGCGAATCATGCGCGGCGTCGCCTGCTGGCTCGCGCTGCAGACCGCGCTGGCGTCGTTCGTGCCGCTCGCTGAAGCGGCCACTCCTGCCGCCGCCGCGGCCAAACCGGCGTCGGACACGGCGGCACCCGCCGGCGCGCCGCAAACCCAGCAAGTCGCGACCGGTGTCGGCAACGTGCCCGCGCCGAGCGCGGCGGTGCCGTTCGATCCGAACGCGATCGCCCAGGGCCAGCTCGCCACGCCGACGCCCGCGCTCGCGGCGGCGTCGGTGAAGGCGCTCGGCATGCACACGCCGACCACCGCCGAGCCCGGCACGCTGGTGCCCGGAGGCCGCCGCCAGACGCTGACGTTCGCCGACTTCGGCGCGCTCGACCCGCTGCAATTGCGCGGCGTCGACGGACAGAACGGCATCGCGTTCTCGGTGCGCGGCGACGAGGTCGTGACCGGCGCGACGCTGCATCTGATCTACAGTTATTCGCCCGCGCTGTTGGCGAACCTGTCGCAGCTGAAGGTGCTGGTCAACGGCGAAGTCGCGGCGACGCTGCCGCTGCCGCACGAGCAGGCCGGCATGCTGGTCGCGCGCGAGATCACGATCGATCCGCGCTTCATCACCGACTTCAACCACCTGAACCTGCAGCTGATCGGCCACTACACGACGGCCTGCGAAGACCCCGCCAACTCGTCGCTGTGGGCGACGATCAGCAACGCGAGCTCGCTCGACCTGACCTACTCGTCGCTCGCGACGAAAGCGGAGCTGGCCGCGCTGCCGCAGCCGTTTTTCGACCGCCGCGACGTGCGCCGCCTCGAGCTGCCGTTCGTGCTCGCGCAGAAGCCGGGCAACGGCACGCTCGAAGCCGCCGGCATCGTCGCGTCGTGGTTCGGCTCGCTCGCCGGCTACCGCGGGCGCGGTGTTTCCCACCCAGCTCGACAACGCGCCGCTGTCGGGCAACGCGGTCGTGTTCGCGACCAGCGACCAGCATCCGGCCGGCGTGACGATTCCCGAGATCACCGGGCCGACCATCGCAGTGGTCGAGCGCGACGCGAACGCGCGCGGCAAGCTGCTGCTCGTGCTCGGCCGCAACGAGGCCGAGCTGAAGACCGCCGCGAAGTCGCTCGGGATCGGCCATAGCGCGCTGTCCGGCGCGAGCGCCACGATCACGTCGCTGAACGAAATTACGCCGCGCGTGCCGTACGACGCGCCGAACTGGCTGCCGACCGACCGCGCGGTGCGCTTCGGCGAGCTCGCCGATCCGAAAGACCTGACCGTGTTCGGCTACGACGCCGACGCGGTGCGCATCAACATGCGGGTGCCGCCCGATCTGTTCATGTGGCACACGCGCGGCGTGCCGATCGATCTGCGCTACCGCTACACGGTGCGGCCGGCGCGCGACCGCTCGTCGCTGAACATCAGCGTGAACAACGGCTTCGTGCAGGCGCTGCCGATTCCGGCGCGCCCTGCGTCGGTGTTCGACATGAGCCGCTACTTCAACCTCATCATGCCCGACGGCACCGCCGACGCGCGCCGCAACATCCGCATCCCGCCGCTGCTGATGACGCCGCGCATACAGCTGCGGCTGCACTTCTACTACGACATCCCGAACACCGGCGAATGCGCGGGCCGCCTGCTGCAGAACGTGGTCGGCGCGATCGATCCGAACTCGACGATCGACCTGTCGTCGTTCCCGCACTACATGGCGCTGCCTGATCTGGCCGCGTTCGCCAACAGCGGCTTTCCGTTCACGCGGATGGCGGACCTCTCCGAGACCGCCGTCGTGCTGCCGGACGACCCGGACGCGAGCGACTACAGCCTGTATCTGCTGACGATGGGCCGGATGGGCGAATCGACCGGCTATCCGGTCTCCGGCGTGACCGTCACCCATGCGGCCGACGTCGAGCGCCTCGCCGACAAGGACCTGCTGGTGTTCGGCGCGCCTGGCAAGCAGCCGCTGTTGCAGCGCTGGTCGAAGTCGATGCCGTTCTCCAGCGACGGCGCCGCGCACACGTTCCAGCTCACCGACCTCGTGTTCAAGCTGCGGGACTGGTGGCACGGCGAGCGCGGCGTCGAGCGCACGCCCGCGCGTGCCGATCTGACGATGGTCAGCTCGAACGGCGCGGCGCTGCTAACCGGCTTCGAGTCGCCGCTGCAGCGAGGCCGCAGCGCGGTTGCGCTGATCAGCGCGGCCGGCCCGTCGGATGCCGATCTGTCCGCCGCGCTGCTCGACGCCGACGTGCTGCCGAAGATTCAAGGCGCGATGGCCGTGATCCATGGCCGCGCCGTCACCATCACGTCGAACGGCACCGCATACTACGTGGGCCGTCTGTCGCCGCAGGAGTATCTGCGCTGGGCACTGTCGTCGCATCCGCTGCTGCTGTTGCTCGGCGGCGTGCTCGCCGCGCTGATCATCGCGGCCTTGTGCTACCGGACGCTTCGCGCGATCGCCGCGCGTCGGCTGAAGGACTGATGGAACGGATATGACTCGTATGCGGTTTCGGATCAACAGAAGAACCTCTTTTGCGCTGGCGCTCGGTATCGGCATGACGACGTCGGCCAGTCTGGCGGGTTTGAGCGGCGCCGCTCAGGCCGCGCAGAACGGCGCTGCATGCGGCGACTGGGGCGCCTGGCAAAGCTTCGTGCAACGCTTCGTCCAGGCCGACGGCCGCGTGATCGATTACTCGACGCCGGCCCAGCAGACCACCTCGGAAGGCCAGTCCTATGCGCTCTTTTTCGCGCTGGTCGCCAACGACCGCGCGACCTTCGACAAGCTGCTCGGCTGGACCCGCGCGAATCTCGCGGGCAACCAGTTCGACGCCCAGAACCTGCGGCTGCCCGCATGGCAATGGGGCAAGAAGCCGGACGGCTCGTACGGCGTGCTCGATCCGAATTCGGCGTCGGATTCCGACCTCTGGATCGCCTACGATCTGCTGCAGGCCGGCCGCCTGTGGCACAACCCCGCCTACACGCAACTGGGCCAGGCACTCGCCGAGCGCATCGCGCACGACGAAGTCGCGAATCTATCTGGCCTCGGGCCGATGCTGCTGCCGGGGGCGCAGGGCTTCAGGAACGGCAACGTCACGCGTCTGAATCCGAGCTATCTGCCGCTGCCGGTGTTGCGCGCGCTCGCGCACGAGGTGCCGGACGGCCCGTGGGCCAAGCTCGCCGACAACGCTTATCAGTTCGTCAAAACCGTGTCGCCGCAAGGCTTCGCGCCTGACTGGGCGGCGTGGCAAAACGGTCGGTTCGTCGTCGATCCGAAGAACGGCGACGTCGGCAGCTACGATGCGATCCGCGTCTATCTGTGGGCCGGCCTCGCTTCGCCCGCCGATCCGCTCGCGAAGCCGTGGCTCGGCGCGCTCGGCGGCATGCGCGCGAAGGTCGCGCAGAACGGCTTCCCGCCGGAGAAGGTGTCGTCGACCACCGGCGCGGCGAGCGGCGAAGGCCCGCTCAGCTATTGGGGCGCGCTCGCGCCGTACTTCAAGACACTGGGCGACGAGCACGGACTCGGCCTCGCGCGCACGCGGCTCGCCGCGCTCGACGCGAACGTTCCGGGCCGTGAACCGGTGTACTACGATCGTGTGTTGGGTCTGTTCGGCACGGGGTTCATCGATGGCCGCTATCGCTTCGATGAAGCCGGCGGTCTCGTGCCCGCCTGGAGGACCGCATGCGATTGAACGCCCTCGCCGGGTCGCTGCATATCGCGCTGTCCGCCGGCGCGCTCTTGTGCGCGGCCGCGGCCGCGCCCGATGCGCTCGCGCAGGCGAGCAAGGATCCGCTGACCGTGCTGATCGATCAGGGCAAGTACTGGCAGTCGCATCAGCGCGGCGACCTCGCCGAGCAGGCCTGGCAGAAGGTGCTCAGCATCGATCCGAAGCAGCCCGACGCCCTGTTCGGCATGGGCATGGTGCTGGCCGACCGCAAGGACGGCGCCGGCGCGCAGCAGTACCTCGCGCGGCTGAAGGCGGCCGCGCCGAACTATCCGAATCTCGATGAGCTCGGCCGCCGCCTTGGCGAAACGAGCCCGCGCGACCAGACCATCAGCGAGGCGCGCCGGCTCGCGCAAGCCGGTCAGAGCGCGAGCGCGGCGCAGGAGTATCAGCGCGCGCTGGCCGGCAAGCCCGCCACGCCCCAGTTGCAGCTCGAGTATTACCAGGCGCTGTCGGCGACGCCGCAAGGCTGGGACGAAGCACGCCGCGGCCTCGAACAGCTCGCCCACGACAATCCCAACGACCCGCGCTTCGCACTCGCGTACGCGCAGCATCTGACCTATCGCGACGTTACGCGGCGCGACGGTATCGCGCGGCTGCAAAAGCTCGCGGGCGACACCTCGGTCGGCGCGGCGGCGAAAAAGAGCTGGCGCCAGGCGCTGCTGTGGCTCGACGCGCGGCCCTCGGACGCCGCGCTGTACGTCGAGTCGTACTTCCAGACCGCTGGTGAAGATGCCGCCGTGAAGGCGCGCTTCGAATCGATGGTGCAGCAGGACAGCGCGGCGCGCGCCCGCGCGCAGGAAAACGCCGCCGCCGACGCGCGCGGCCGCGTGATCGCCGACGGCTTCGCCGCGCTCGACCGCGACGACATCGTGAGCGCGCGCGCCAGGTTCACGTCGGTACTCGCGAACAGTCCTAACGATACCGACGCGCTCGGCGGCATGGGCATCGCCGCGCTGAAGCAGGAGCGTTTCGCCGAGGCGCGCAACTACCTCGAGCGTGCCTCGCGCGGACCGAATCCGGCGCGCTGGAAAACCGCGCTCGACAGCGCGACCTACTGGACCTACACGAGCGAAGCGATCGGCGCGCGCAGCAATGGCGAGTTCGCGAAGGCGAAGGCACTGTTCGAGCGCGCGATCGCGCTGAATCCGTCCGACGTGACCGCCCAGGTGCAGCTCGGTGAAATGCTGCTCACGACCGGCGACCCGGCCGGCGCCGAGCAGGCATACCGGATGGCACTGCGCCGCCAGGCCGACAACCCGGACGCGATTCGCGGCCTCGTCGGTGCGCTCGCCGCGCAGGGCCGTGCCGACGAGGCGCTGCAGTTCGCCAATCAGCTGAACGCGCAGCAACAGGCGAAGGTCGGCGGCATCGACCGTTTGCGCGGCGACGCGCAGGCAGCGCAGGCGCGCGCGGCCGAAGCGCGCGGCGATCTCGGCAGCGCGCGCAGCCTGTTCGAAGACGCGCTGCTGAACAAGCCCGACGATCCGTGGCTGCGGCTCGACCTCGCGCGCATCTACGTGCGCCAGGGCGCGGTCGCGAATGCGCGCAGCATGATGGACGGTCTGCTCGCCGCGCATCCGGACATGACCGATGCGCTGTACGCGAGCGCGCTGCTGTCGGCGGAAACGCAGGACTGGTCGACCGGTCTCGCGCAGCTCGACCGTATTGCGCCCGCGCAGCGCACCGATGCGATGACGACGTTGCAGCATCGGCTGTGGGTGCATCGGCAGGCCGACCTCGCGACGCGCATGGCGAACAACGGCCAGACGCAGCAGGCCATCGCGATGTTGCGCGCCGCCGAGCCGGTGGCCGGCAACAACCCCGAATTGATCGGCGTGATCGCCGGCGCGTACCAGCAGGCCGGCGACCCGGCCCGCGCGCTCGCACTCGTGCGCGGCGCGATGAGCGCGGCGCCCGGCAACACCGATCTGCTGCTGCAATACGCGAGCATTCTGTCCGCGGCCAACCAGCAGGCCGAGCTCGGCGCCGTGATGCGCCAGTTGCAAGGCATGCAACTGACGCCGCAGCAGCGCACTGACTTCAACAACCTGAATCTCGGCATCGTCATCCGACAAGCTGACGCGGTACGCCTGCGCGGCGATCTCGCGAGCGCCTACGAGGTGATCGCCCCGTGGCTCGCCGCGATGCCCGACAACCCCGACCTGCAGGCCGCGCTCGGCCGCATGTATGCGAGTGCGGGCGACGACCGCAACGCGCTCACGAGCTTCCGTGTCGCGCTGCAGCGCCGCCCCGACGATCTGAATCTGCTGCAGGCGGCGATCTCGGCCGCGGCCGGCGCGAAGCAGTTCAGCTACGCCGAAACGCTCGCGAACCAGGCGCTCGCCCTCGCGCCCAACGACCCGGGCGTGCTCGCGACCGTGGGGCGCATGTATCGCGCCCAAGGCAAGCTGTCGCTCGCGTCGACCTATCTGCAACGCTCGCTGGTCGCCGCCAATACGCCGCTGGCGGCGCACGCGCCCCGCAACGCAGGCGCCAACGTGCCGCGCGGCTGGGAAGCGGCGATGGGCCAGATCGGCGCGACGCCGCTGCCGGGCACCAATCCATTCGAAGGCAAAACGGCGATCGTCCCTTCGGGCGACGCCGGCAATGCCGCGCGTCCCGCGCTTCCGTTCCTGAATACGCAGTCTTCCTCGCCGACGCAGACCGTGCCGAACTATCCGCCGCCCCTTCAGCCCGCGCCGTATGTCGCGCCCTATGTCGCGCCCTATACGGCGCCCGCCGCGACGCCTTATAACGCGCCTGCCGCACAGCCCGCGCCGGTCGCCGCACCGTACGGAGCGCCCCGCTCCGCCGTCGAGGTCGGCGGCTACGGACAGGAATCCAACGGATCGAGCCAGTCGGGCGCGCCGTTGCAGCCTTATCCGGGGCAAGGTCAGGCGCCCGGGCAGCCGATGCCGCGGCAGCAGTACGACGCGGGCTATGCGCAGCCGCAGCCCTATGCGCAGCAGCAAGCGTATCCGCAGCAACCGGCATACGGGCAACCGGCGTACGGGCAACCGGCATACGGGCAACCGGCATACGGGCAACCAGCATACGGGCAGCAGCCCTACGGCGCGCAGGACGGCTATGCGGCCACACCGTGGCCTATGTCGCCAGCCGCGCGCCAAGCGCAGGCCAACGCCGCGTCGACGACGGCGCTGCCGTACGGATCGACACGCACGAGCACGCAGAAGAGCGCCAAGAAGAGCACGGCGAAAACGAGCCAACCCGCGCCCGTCTACGCGCAGCCGCCGCCGTATCCGCAGCAGCAGGGCTACGCGCAGCCGTATCAGCCGTACCCGCCGCAACAGCCCTATCAACAGCAGCCTTACCCGAACCAGGGCTACTACGCGCAGCAGCCGTACATTCCGCAACCGCCGGCCGGCTACGCGCAGCCGTACTACCCGCCCGGCAGCAACGCGCAGAACAACCCGCAGTCGAACGTCGCGAACGCGCAGACGCTCGGCGTCGCCGAGGAGCTTGCGCAGGTCAATCGCGAGCAGTCGAGCACCGTGTCGGGCGGCCTGATCTTCCGCAATCGCGTCGGCGAGGACGGACTGTCGTCGCTCACCGACATCGAGGCGCCGATTCAGGGGCGTATCAAGGCGGGCAACGGTCACGTGGTCGTGACCGCGACCCCGGTCACGCTCGACGCAGGCACCGCGTCGAACAGCACGTCGACGCTCGCGCGCTTCGGCGCGGGGCTTTCGAGCGCGTCGTCGAAATCGGCGGCGCAGAACGGCACCAACAACTACGGCAGCCAGACCGCGAGCGGTGTGGGCCTGTCCGTCGGCTATGACAGTCGCAGCATCAGCGGCGATATCGGCGTGACGCCGATCGGCTTGCGCGAGACCAACATCGTCGGTGGCGCGCAATACAACGGCGGCATCACCGACAAGGTCTCGTACTCGATCGCGGTCGCGCGACGCGCGGTGACGGACACCCTGCTGTCGTACGCGGGCGCGCGCGATGCGGCCGCCGGCCTCGAATGGGGCGGCGTCACGTCGAACGGTGCGCTTGCCAGCCTCAGCTGGGACGACGGCACGAGCGGCCTGTACGTGAACGCGTCGTATCAGCACTACATGGGCACCAACGTGCCGAGCAACAACGCGATCAAGGGCGGCGGCGGCGTCTACACGCGTCTGCTGAAAGACGCCGACCAGACGCTGACGGTCGGCGTGAACACGACGATCATGGGCTACAACCGCAATCTGTCGTACTTCACTTATGGCCAGGGCGGCTACTTCAGTCCGCAGCAGTACGTGATCCTGAATCTGCCGGTCGAATGGTCGGGCCGCGCGGGCCTGTTTACATATGACGTGAAGGGGTCGATCGGCGTGCAGCATTATCGCGAGGATGCGTCGAACTACTTCCCGCTGAACGACGGCTCGACGCGGCAAGGCGACGCGGCGGCCGCCGCGCAATCCCTCGGCAACGGTCTGACCGCCGTCTACCCGGGTCAGAGCAAGACCGGCGTGTCGTATTCGATCAGCGGCGTCGGTGAATATCAGCTCGCGCCGCAGCTCGCGGTCGGGGCGACCGCGTCGCTCGGCAATGCCTATGAATATCGCGAGTGGCTCGCGGCCGTGTACGTGCGCTACAGCTTCAACAAGCAGACCGGCTTGCAGCCGTTCCCGCCGGTGCCGTTGACGTCGCAGTATCTGTCGCTGTCCAACTGACGGACGCACTCGTTGGGTGAGGTCGCGGCTTGCATTCGATGAATCGCAAGCCTCGTCGCCCCCGCCCTCACTTTCGTTCGCACTCCATTGCATAGCGCCGGCCATGCTCGAGATAGCCGGCCTCGTGGCTGCTCACGAGCTCGACGACGGGTTTGGGGAGTGGATATCGTGTGATGTTTTTCTTCGCCACCGTACGGTGCGTTCCATTGACGTTCGAAGCTCGCGCAGGAATCGGGGACGACAGCACGATTCGCACCTGACAGCGGGCACGACCACGCCCTACGCGAAGGTATCGAGCCACGCCGGAAATGCGGGCGCTTCTTCCGCTTTCGCCGCGCAGCAGACGCGCCTCGCGGTAAATGTCGCCCGCGCATCGAACGAGGTGCCAAATTGGTACGGTTTCGGACACGGGTGCTTACCCGGCAAAACCCCGAATAGCGTCTGCGATGCATCACCGATAAGGCGTTGTGCCCTACAATATTTGGGGTTCGCGAGGCTGCGCAACGCGCGCGAACCTTCGAAGCTTCGGTCAAGAGCCAATCATTTTCGACGTGATTTCACGTGGAGCGCTGCATGCCTTTTCCGGCACAAGACTGCGGCTGCGCTGGCTGGCGCGGCGAGATGGCGCGACGCATCAGCGAATTCGACTGGCGCGCCACCACCCTCGGCGCGATCGAAAACTGGCAGCGCAGTCTGACCTCGACGGTCCAGATGATGCTCGCCTCGCCGGTGCCACTCGTGCTGTTGTGGGGCGAGCCCGGCTACATGATCTACAACGACGCCTATGCGGTCTTCGCGGGCGGGCGGCATCCATATCTGCTCGGCCGTCCGGTCGAAGACGGCTGGCCCGAAGTCGCCGATTTCAACCATCACGTGATGGTCACCTGCCTCGCGGGCGGCTCGCTGTCGTATCGCGACAAGGCGCTCATGCTGCTGCGCGACGGCAAGCCGGAAGACGTGTGGATGGATCTGTACTACAGCCCGGTCGCGGGCGACGGCGGCGCGCCGGCCGGCGTGCTCGCGATGGTCGTCGAGACCACCGGGCGCGTGCTGACCGAGCGGATGCGCCAGCAAGCCGAAACCGAATTGCACGAGACCAACGAACGCCTGCAGCTCGCTCTGAACACCGGCGCGGTGCTCGGCACCTGGGTGCTCGACGTGCGCACCGGCGAGGTCACGGGCGACGAACGCTTCGCGCGGACCTTCCTGTTTGCGCGCGACAAAGCGTCGAAGGGCGTCGCGCGCGATGCCGTGACGCAGATGATCCACCCCGACGACCAGGCGCTCAACGACCGCCTGACCGCCGAAGCGATCCGCAGCGGCGAGCCGTTTCGCGCCGAGTACCGAATCCGGCGGCCTGACGGCGACTATATGTGGGTACAGGCGAACGGCCGCTGCCAGTTCGATGAACACGGCGAACCGACGCGCTTTCCGGGCGTGCTGATCGACATTCACGATCGCAAGATCGCCGAACAGCAGCTTCTTCAGTTGACCGAAACGCTCGAGCAGCGCGTCGCCGATTCGATCGCGGCGCGCACGCTCGCCGAGGAACAGCTGCGCCAGGCGCAGAAGATGGAAGCGATCGGCAGCCTGACGGGCGGCGTCGCGCACGACTTCAACAACGTACTGCAGGTGATCAACGGCAATCTGCAGATGCTCGCCGCCGACGCCAACGACGACCCGGTCGCGCAGCGGCGTCTATCCGCCGCGACCGATGCCGTCAAACGCGGCGCGAAGCTAGCCGCACATCTGCTCGCGTTCGCGCGGCGTCAGCCGCTGTCGCCGACCGTGCTGAATCCGCGCCGGCTGCTGACTGGCATGAGCGAGATGCTGCATCGCGCGCTCGGCGAAACGGTGCGGATCGACACGGTGCTCAGCGACGATCTGTGGAACGTGCAGGTCGACCGCAACCAGCTCGAAAACGCGCTGCTCAATCTCGCGATCAATGCGCGCGACGCGATGCGCGCCGACGGCGTGCTGACCGTGCGCGCGACCAACCGCACGCTCGACGCCGCGTTCTGCCGCGGCAAGCCGGAGTTGTCGCCCGGCGAATACGTGGAGTTCTCGGTTGCCGACACCGGCTCGGGCATGCCGCCCGAAGTGCTGCAACGCGTGTTCGAGCCGTTCTTCACGACCAAACCCGACGGCCACGGCACCGGCCTTGGCCTGTCCATGGTGTTCGGCTTCGCGCGGCAAAGCGGCGGGCATGTGTCGATAGAAAGCGAAGTGGGACACGGCACCACGGTGTCGCTGTTCTTTCCGCGCTGCTGCGAGGCGGAGACGCCGGAGACCGTCGATGGCACCGCGGCACCGGTCGGCGGCGGCGAAACGATACTCGTCGTCGAGGACGATGCCGACGTGCGGCTGACCGCGGTCGAAATGCTCGCGCAGCTCGGCTACAAGGTGCTGACCGCGTCGAACGGCGACGCGGCGCTCGAATTCATCGACAGCGACATGCCGATCGATCTGCTGTTCACCGACGTCGTGATGCCCGGCAAGCTGAAGAGCGTCGAGCTCGCGCAACGCGCGGCCGCGCGCAAGCCACCGCTGCCTACGCTGTTCACGTCGGGCTATACGCGCGACGAAATCGTCCACCACGGCAAGCTCGACGCCGGTATCACGCTGCTGTCGAAGCCGTACCGGCGCGACGATCTTGCCCGTCTGGTGCGTAACGTTCTACGCGCGGGCGCCGCGCGCGCGGACCTCGCGGCCGGGATGCGCGAAGCGCGTATCGCCGCATGCGTGCCGCCCGCCGCGTACGAAAGCGCCAACACGTGCGCCACTGCGAAGGGCCCGCGGAAAGCGTCGAACAAAGAGCCGAAGAAAAAGCCGCACAAGCCGATCCAGCCGCGTGGGGCCCACGAAGCCGCGCGCGTGCTGTTCGTCGAGGACGACACCGAATCGCGCGAGGCGCTCGGCGAACTGCTCGGCGCGTTAGGCCTCGCTTGCACCGCGGTCGCGAGCGCGGAAGCAGCGTTGCCGCTCGCGAACACGCAACGCTACGACGTACTGTTGACCGACCTCACGCTGCCCGGCATGTCCGGCCACGAACTCGCGCGCGCGGTGCGGCAAGTGCAGCCGGAGATACGCGTGCTGCTGGTGTCGGGGTACGGTCGCAGCGCGGAGATCGGGGCGGCGATTCCGGGTGCACGGCTACTCGGCAAGCCGCTCGATATCGCGCAGTTGCGACACGAGTTCGCGCAATGGCTCGACCACACCGAAGCGGCGTCCTAGATGCTATGAGGGAGAGCAGCGTCAGCTCCTTCAACGTGGTCGCGGTAATCCCCGGCGCGTCGCAGATGAAGGTTTGAAAAGCAACGCTAGCATCATCGGACGCGAAGCAATCCGCGGTTCAGCGGGCCAAACCCCGCGTAAATCCGGAATTAGAAGGAACCGCCCAAACCGTAAGATCGACATAAACCGGTCAGTCAGGTGTTCGCGGCATGCTAGATCTTCCTCTTTCCGATGACGCCTGGGCGCGCATCAGTCATCTGTTCAAGCAGGACCCGAAGAAACGTCTGGGCCGGCCCGCGCGTCCTCCGCGCGAGATCCTGGACGCGATTCTGTGGGTCGTCACGCGCAACGAGAAATGGCATCGGCTGCCCGGCACGTTTCCGCCGTCGCAGACGTGCTACATCAGGTGGCTGCAATGGCGCCGCACGGGCTTGATGAGCGCGATTCTCGACGAGCTCGGCCTGAGCGGTTGCGCGCTTGCATCGGCGTCTCGCGCGGATTCGGCGCCTCCGGCGGGGTCGACTGCCGACGCCTGAAATCGCGGCCTGGAATGGCATATATTGTTGGTAAGGATGAGTACCGCAACGGCGCGGCCCCGATCTGCATCAGCCGCGCGGGTGCGGGTATGATGCCGGGCGCGGTGCCCGCCGCACCCGCTTCCGATGCCGCATTTTTTGCCACGAGAACCATCATGCCTGCCCAACACGACGAAGCACCCGGCGCTCACGACACGACGGACAAGCCGAAGCGCAAGACGCTGTCCATGTCCCTGCGCAATCTCCTGATGGTCGCCATTGGCGTCGTGATGTTCACGATCGTGTCGGGCGTCGTGCTGTACAACCCGATCATGTACGGCGACGAGATCCCGAACTTCGGCATCATCCTGATGCTGACCGTGCCGGTCATCGCAGGCGTCGCGTTTCGGGTCGGGCTCGACGCGTGGCTCGATCGCGAGTGAGCGGCAAGAACGCCACCGCCTCATCCCATCATGCCGCCTCGACCGGCAATACGACCCACACTTCGAGGCCGCCGCCGTCGCGCGGATGAAACTGCAGGCCGCCGCCGTGCAGCCGCGCGATCCGATCGACGATCGACAGCCCCAACCCCGTGCCGCCGCTATGCGCACGCGCATTGCGGCCGCGCTGGAACGGCGCCTTCAGCTTCTCCAACTCCTCCGCCGTCAAACCTTTACCGCGATCGCCAACGGCAACCGTGACCGCGTCCTGCGTCGCCCACGTGCGCACCGCAAGCCCGCTGCCGCTGTAGACGATCGCGTTCTGCATCAGATTCATCAGCAGCCGCATCATGCTGATCGGCCGATATCGAACGGCCGGCAAGCTGCCCAGCGACAGGTCGAACTCGTGCCCGAGCCCCGCGAAGTCGCCCGCGAGCCGTTCGATCAGCGCATTCAGATCGCCGGGCTGCGCTTCCTCGCGCTCGCCGCTGCCCGCGTAATCCATGAACTGCTGCAGAATCGTCTCGATCTGATCGAGATACGATTCGGCGGCGATGACGAAACTGCTGTCGGCCCCCTGCGGCATCGCCATCGCCATCGACAGGCGCAGCTTCGTCAACGGCGTGCGGATGTCGTGCGAGATGCCCGCGAGCATCAACGCGCGCGTCGCTTCGGCGTCCTGTAACGCGCGCGTCATCTGATTGAAAGCGCTGCCCACGGCGGCGATTTCGGCGGGGCCGTCGGTGGGCAGCGGCGCGGGCAGGTCGCCGGCGCTGACGCGCCGCGCCGCTTGCGTGAGCTCGTGCAACGGTTCGTTCAGGTGCAGCTGGATCGCGTAGCCGGCGAGCGCGGCGAGCACGCCGAGACCCAACGACAGGAAGATCGCCGCTTCGAGGCCGCTGCCCTGCGCGTCCTCGGGAACCGGCAGCGCAATCCAGTATGGCGCGCTGGCCAACGAACCGGCCGCGTGGTCGGACCCGGCAGCCGGCGCATGCATGCGAATCCACAGCCGCTGCGCGCCCTCGGTCTGCCACCGCACGGGCATATCGGAGGGCAGATGCTTCTGCAGGCTGTCGATGAAAACGCCGCGCTGATAGGTGCTGTACACCCGCAACAGATCGTGCGGCGGTGTGTCGGTCGCTTCGGGCGGCAACTGCTCGCGCGCGTCGAGACGCGCGGTCAGCGCCGCGCGCGAGGCGGGTGGAGTGGCCGCGAGCAGGTTGTCGAGCGTCGTCACGTAGGTCGCGAACACGGCCGCCGCGCGTTCGACGCGTGGCCGCTGCACGTAATGCAGCAGCACGACGATCGAGCAGATCTGGCTCAGCATCACGAGCGCGATCAACAGCGCGATATTGCGCGCGAGCAGCGTGCGCGGCAGCAGTGCGCGCGACAGTGAGCGCATCATGATTCGACATCGGCGACGAGCATATAGCCGACGCCCCAGACGGTGCGAATGAAACGCGGCTTCGACGGATCGTCCTCGACGATCTGCCTCAGCCGCAGCACCTGTACGTCGATGCTGCGATCGAGCGCGTCATGGTCGCGCCCTCGCGCACGCGCGAGCAGGTTGTCGCGGCTCACCGCACGATTCGGCGACGACGCGAGCGCGACCAGCAGCAGCATCTGCGCGGAATGAATCTCGAGCGGCTCGCCCGCGCGCGACAGCTCCTGCTTGCCGATGTCGAGCGTGAAGTCGCCGAAACGCACGCGCTGCGACGTCAGCGTGAGGTCGCCCGCGGCCATCTTCTGGCGGCGCAGCAACGCATTGATTCGCGCCACCAGTTCGCGCGGCAGAAACGGTTTCGCGAGGTAGTCGTCGGCGCCGGTTTCGAGGCCGGTCACGCGATCGAGCGGATCGCCCTTCGCCGTCAACATCAGGATCGGCAAGGTCTGCCCTTGAGCGCGCAGCTTCGCGCAGATCTCGAGGCCGTCCTCTTCGCCGATCATCAGATCGAGTATCAGCAGGTCGAACGGCTCGCGCTCCAGGTAGCGATTCAGGCGCTTGCCGTCCTCGGCCGCGCGCACGTCGAAGCCATGACCGCGCAGAAAGCGCAGCAGCATGTTGCGCAATTCGGCTTCGTCGTCGAGCACGATGATCCTGGCGGGGCGTTCCATCCGAAAGCTCCTCGATAACCGAGCCGCTCAGTGTGCGGCCCCGCGTTCCTGCATGAATGCCTCGATCTGCGGGAGCGTGATGTAGCCGGCCTTCTGCGTGTCGATCTCGTCGAAATGACGCGCGAGCAGCGGCATGCCGGCCGCTGCCTGGTCGCGCGTCAGCTTGCCGTCGTGGGTGGTGTTCGCGCTTGAAAAACGCGTTTGCAACTGCTGCTCCATGCGCTCCATCCGCTGCTGGCTGATACCTTGCGGCGCGGCGGCCTGAGCGAACGCGACGGTGGACGCGCAGCACAGCAGCACGGTGGCGAGCAACTTCTTCATGACTGACTCCTTCGGTTGGAACATCGACCGTCGCCTGCCTGGGTGCCGCGAGCCGTTTCGATGACAGGCCGAATTGTTGGTCAGACGCCGCGCGATCGCAATTCGAGAATCATGTCGAATCATGTCACGGCACCGGGTGCCGCTGCAGCTTGACATCGAATGAAATGAGTTCGCGGTTTCGTTTTGCGGGCCTGCTGCGTATCGTTCCGTCTGCCGTTCGTCGGCATTCACGTATCAGGAGTCCCAAATGACTATCCGTCTCGCCTGCGCCTCGACTTTCACCGCCATCGGTCTCGCCTGTTCTTCCGCTGCCTACGCGCGAGTCGTCGTCTATCTGCCCGCCGCCGTCGTTTACGCGCCGCCGCCGCGGCCGGTCTACTACCCGGTGCCGGTCAATCCCGTGTACGTATCGGCACCGCCTGTCGCCGTGCCTGTGGCGGCCGCGACCATCGTCGCGGCGCCGCCCGGGCAGCCGGCCAGCACGACGGCCGCCGCTGCCGTGGTCGTGCCGCCCGCGCTCAACTATGCGGTAGTGCCCGCGCCGACGGTCAGCTATGCGCAACCGCTCGTGATCGCGCCGCGTTGAAAGCGCGCGCCGGGCCGTCGCGCGGGCGGTTTCGATCGCCCCGAGACCGACCCACGCCGTTGACTCAGCATAGGACACGCGCCTCGCCGGCACGCCTGGTGAATTCCCGTTGTCCCGTTGAAAGGTGGAGCGCCGCGTAAAGCTTGCATGGAGTTTGCCGCTTCTTACCATCGCGCACCGCGCCAGGCGCGCGCCCGATGTGGCGCTCTGCGCCGGCACGGCTGATATTGACTACATATAGGCGGGATGGAACGGACCTTGCGATCCCTGTCAGGTTCGCGCGCCCCTTATCCCACCTTCTTTCCTGGACCTTTGTGATGAGCTACCAAGATATCGACAAGGAAATCGCCCACCTCGAAGTCGTTTTCAACGCACTTTCTGGGCGCGACCGTTTTCCGTTGTCGTACTGGCATCGTCGGCTGCATGCGTTGAACCGTTCGTCGATGGTGCCCGCGCAACGCCAGCGCGTCGCCCACCTCGAAGCAAGGCTGCGCTCGGTCGGCGCGCGACTGGACGAGCTCGCCGGCGCGACGCGCGTCGGTTCCTGCACAAGCCCGCTGATGGCGGGCGGGTCCGGCATCCGTTCAGCCAGTTAATATCCGCGCCCCAAGCGCCAGCACGAGCGCGGGCACCATCACCAGCGCGCCGACTTTCAGAAACTTCATGAAGCTGACGTCTTCGCCTTCACGGCGAATCGCGTTGAGCCACAGGATCGTCGCGAGCGAGCCGGTGATCGACAGGTTCGGCCCGAGGTCGACGCCGATCAACAGCGCGTCGATCACGCGCTCGGGGCTATGCGCCTGCATCACGGTCGAACTCGCGATCAAGCCGGCCGGCAGGTTGTTGATCAGATTGCTGAGGAACGCGACGCTCGCGCCGGCCCACCCGGCCGCTTCCATTTCGTTGTGTTCGGTCGCGCGGCGCAACGCACCCGCGAACAGGTTGATCACACCGGTGTGATCGAGCATCTCGACCAGCACGAACAGCCCGGCGACGAGCGGCAACACGTTCCACGAAATTTCGCGCATCATCGGCAGCGGCGATCTGCGCTCCTTGATCAGCACGACGAGCGCGGTCAGCGTGCCGAGGATCGCGGTCGGCAGGCCGAGCTGGATGTCGTAGGCGGAGACCGTCAGCAGCGCGCCGGCCGTCACCGCGATGCCCGCGAGCGCGACGCGCCCGCTCGCCGACAGTTCGACCGCGTCGAGATTTGCCTCGCAGACGCCAGCGAGCGCCTCGCGTTGCGTCCAGCGCAGCATCACGAAGGTCGCGGCAATCGACATCACCGACGGCAGCGTAAAGCGCAGCATCCACGGTCCCAGCGGCGGCGTGTGATTGCCGTACAGCACGATGTTGGCCGGATTCGAAATCGGCAGCACGAAGCTCGCCGCATTGGCGACGAACGCGCAGACGAACAGCAGCGGCAGCGGCGGTGTCTTCGCTTTCTTCGCCGCCGCGAACACGGCGGGCGTCAGCACGACGGCGGTGGCGTCGTTGGAAAGAAACGCGGTGATCACCACGCCGAACAGATACACGAGCACGAACAGCTTGCGCGGCGAACTGCGCGCATGATTGACAGCGAGCACCGCGACCCAGTCGAACAGCCCTTCGCGGCGGCCGACTTCGGATAGCAGCATCATGCCAAACAGGAACAGATAGACGTCGGTGCCCTTGCCGATCGCTTCGACCGCGAGATGCAAGGGCAATAGGCCGAGGGCGACGAGCAGCACCGCGCCGGCGACGGCCCACACGGCTTCGGGCCATTTGAACGGCCGTGTGATCACGCCGGCGGTGGCGAACGCGGCAATACTCTCAGGAAAGAAAAATGGAATTCACGGCTTGACGCCCGGATAATGGGTTATGTCGGTGGCTGCGCAAAGCGCGCAACCTTGTTCTTCGGGGCAACAAATTACCACAGCGGTACCACGGCGAGCGCTCCATAGCAGTGTGCGTGCCTTCATGCGCGGACCTTCAGCGCGCATGCCTTTCCACACGATTAACATCATCGCGACAACGATCTGTTCCCGCGCACCCGCCTATTCGGTTTGTATTGGCATCCCTACTATCCGCATTCTCACGCGGCTTCTCGCGAGCAACGGATAGAACACGATGCAAACACACGCTTGCGCTCCCACGCGCTACCACGGCGCGGCGATCGCACTGCACTGGCTGGTCGCCGCGCTGATGATCAGCGGCTTCTACATCGGCTGGATCATGACCGATATCCCCGGCTTCACGCCGACGAAGCTCAAGTACTTCTCGTGGCACAAATGGATTGGCGTGACCGTGTTCGCGCTGGCGCTGCTGCGGGTGCTGTGGCGCGCGACGCATCGCGCGCCCGCGCTCGATGCCGCGACGCCCGCGTGGCAGAAGGCCGCCGCGCATCTGGTGCACGGTCTGCTGTATCTGCTGATGCTCGCGATTCCGCTGTCCGGCTACTTCTACAGCTCGGCGGCCGGCATTCAGGTCGTGTATCTGGGCATCGTGCCGCTGCCGACGATCATCGGTCCCGATCACGCGCTGAAGGCCGCGCTGCGCACGGTGCACGTGCTGCTCAACTACACGCTGCTCGCGCTCGTGATCATGCACGCGCTTGCGGCGCTCAAGCATCAGTTCGTCGATCGCGACGGATTGCTCGCGCGCATGGTGCCGTTTCTGAAGACCCGCGCATAACGATATGACGGCTTGAAGCAAGCCATAACTCCTGTCGATTGGTTACGACTGGTTGGCAATCAAATTCCTCGCGGTGTGCAATCAGGCCGCGAAGCTCGGATAGGATGCGTACCATCATGAAGACACCTTTTTATCTCTCCACTCGTCGCGCGACGCTCGCTTCTTTCGCGGTGCTTGCGCTGCTCGGCGCGAATCTCGCGCACGCCGACGTCGACCTCGCGAAAAGCAGCGTCATCGCCACGACCAAACAGATGAACGTGCCCGTCGACGGCAAGTTCAGGAAGTTCTCCGCGCAACTGAATTTCGATCCGGCGAAGCCTGCCGCGGGCAGCGCGAACGTCTCGATCGACACCGCGAGCTACGACCTCGGCGCCGACGACTACAACAAGCAGGCGCAAGGCAAGGAATGGTTCGACAGCGGCGCCTTCCCGAGCGCGACCTTCGTGTCGAGCTCGATCGCGCCGGCTGGCGGCAACCAGTACAAGGTGACCGGCAAGCTGACGATCAAAGGCAAATCGCAAACGGTCGTCGTGCCGGTCGTGATCGCGAGCCAAGGCGCCGCGCAAACTTTCGACGGCTCGCTGCCGATCAAGCGCACGCAGTTCGACGTCGGCACCGGCGAATGGAAAGACACGTCAGTGGTCGCCGACGAAGTCGTCATCAAATTTCATCTGGTCGCGGCGAAGAAATAACCCACCACGCCGCAGCACCGCCTTACCCTTCGACCTCTGGAGTCCAACTTGAAGCAATCCTTCCTGCTCGCCGCCGGCGCGCTCGCCGCTGCATGCTCGTTCAACGCGATGGCCGCCGCCGAAACCTACCTGCTCGATCCGACGCACACGTCGCCGAGCTTCGAGACCGACCACTTCGGCGGCCTGTCGATCTGGCGCGGCAAGTTCCAGAAAAGCAGCGGCACCGTCGTGCTCGATCGCGCGGCGAAGACCGGCACGGTCGAGGCGACGATCGACATGACCTCGGTCGGCATCGGCAACGACAAGCTCAACGAGGAACTGGTCGGCGACAAGTTCTTCGACACCGCGAAGTTCCCGACCGCGACCTACAAGGGCACGCAGATCCGCTTCGACGGCGACAAGCCGGTCGAAGTGATCGGCACGCTGACGCTGCACGGCGTCACGAAACCGGTCAACCTGAAGATCGAATCGTTCAAATGCATCCAGCATCCGATGCTGAAGCGCGAAGTGTGCGGCACCGAATCGGTCGCGACGTTCAATCGCGACGATTTCGGCATCGACTTCGGCAAGGCGTACGGCTTCAACATGAAGACCACGCTGCATATCCAGGCCGAAGGCGTCAAGCAGTAAGCGCATCGCGCCCGGCACGGCCGGGCGCCGAACTACTGGATCGCGGGCTGCGCCGGCGCGTGCGACGCGCGGCGCGCCTCCAGCCACGCGACCAGCTCCTCGCGGCGCATGGCCTTCGCGAACAGCCAGCCCTGTCCGTACTGAACGCCTCGGCGCAGCAGATACTCGACCTGCTCGTCGCGCTCGATTCCCTCCGCCACGACTTCCACCCCCAATTCGTGCGCCATGTCGATGATATGCGGCGCAACGATGCTCGACGCCGCATCCCGGGCGATCGTGTCGACGAACGATTTGTCGATCTTCAGAGCGTCGATCATGAACGTCTGCAAATAGGCGAGGCTCGAATAGCCGGTGCCGAAATCGTCGATATAGACCGGGTGGCCGGCGCTTCGGAAGGCCGCGATCGTCTGCCGGGTCGCATCGGCGTTCAGGCAACTGCGCTCGGTCGCTTCGATCCTGATCTGCGCGGGACGCAGGCCGGTTCCGGCGAGCCTCGCGGTGATCAGGTTAAGAAAGCGCGGCGTGCGCAGATCCTCGCCGCTCACGTTGACCGACACGTAGAACCACGGCCGCGAACGCAATAGCTCTGTCAGGTCGTGGAGCGCTTTAGCGAGCACGAGGTCGGTCAACGACTGGATCAGGCCATGCTGCTCGGCCAACCCAATGAAAATATGCGGCGAGATCTCGCGTCCGTTCAGATTCCATCTGGCCAGCGCTTCGACACCGACGCATTCGTTGGTCACGAGACTCACGATCGGTTGATAGGCGACGTCGATGATTTTGCGCGAGATCGCCCATTCGAGCGATGCCCGGAACGACACCTGTCGCGAGATCCGTTTGAACGCGAACCAGCCGAACCCGGCGCCCATCGCGACGCCTATCGACAGCCACGTCGCCAGCAGGCCGGGCCAGTCTCTCAGCAGGCTGGTGCGCCGGCCCTTGACGACGACGCCAAGCGCGCGCGTCGCCGAACGTGCGACCGCGTAGTTCCATTCATCGCTATCGACGCGCCCCGCCCGCTTCCATGCATGGAGCATCTCGTCGGGGTCCGCGCCCGTCGACAGCGCGACGATCGAGTTCAGTTCGGTGTTGATCGTGGCGATGGGCCTCCCCGCCGGATCCATCACATCGACGTATGACTGCGGATCGATTGACACGTACTCGCCGTTGCGCCCGATCTGTATGTCCTCGCGCACGTCGCTGAGCGGATTCTTTTGCTGGAACCAGACCAGGTAGCCGTCGTTGCTTCGCCAGCGCGGCGGCGGCAGTTCGACATTCTGCGTCCGAACGTCGCCGAACAGCGGCGAGCAAAGATAGCGCCCGTCGCTGTACGCACCTGCGTCCCGGACGTAGCGGTAGTTGAAAATCACATGGGCGGCGCGCTCCAGGTATTGCGGGGAACACGGCGCGCCGTGCTCGGCCTGCAGGTCCGCGATCGCCGCAAAACCCTGATACGTGACGAGTTCCGTGCGCATCACGGCCTTTTCCGCGTATTGGCGCAAATCTCGCTGCTCGCGGCGTGTGACGTCTTCGTTCGCGATATAGATGCTGATCAGGACCGGCAGCACCGTTGCGGCGCAGCCGAGAGCGATATACGCCGAAATCAGCGACATGCGCTGGATCATCTGTCGAGCCCCGTGGTGAAGCGGTCGCGGCGAAACCCGCCGGGAGCGGCAGCGGCCCGGCATGGACCCCGTACGCAAGCGGCGGAGTTCAGTGTCAAGCATAGTTTCTGAACCCGCATTTTCAACAACGCGTCGAACGACACGCGTGCGGCCGGCCGCGCCGCCCTGACCGGCGGCGAGCGCGGCAAGGTACCATTACGGGCTGGCGGCGTCGCGACGCGCGCCGTCACCGCTTTCGTTCATTGCCATCGCCCGCTTCAACTCCCATGAATTCGCCAACCCGCCGCATCGCGCACCTCGACATGGACGCGTTTTACGCGTCCGTCGAACTGCTGCGCTATCCGGAGTTGCGCGGGCGCGCGGTGGTGATCGGCGGCGGGCGCAACAGCGCGCCGCAGGTGCTCGAAGACGGCAGCAGGCGCTTCGCCAAGCTGCGTGATTACGCGGGCCGCGGCGTCGTGACCACCTCGACCTACGAGGCGCGCGCGCTCGGCGTATTTTCGGCGATGGGCATGATGAAGGCCGCCGCGCTCGCGCCCGACGCGATCCTGCTGCCGACCGACTTCGATTCATACCGCCACTACTCGCGTCTTTTCAAGGCCGCCGTCAGGACGTTCACGGACCGCATCGAGGATCGCGGCATCGACGAGATCTATATCGACCTGACCGACCTGGCGGGCGAACCAGCCGACATCGGCCGGCGCATCAAGGACGCCGTTCATCAGGCCACCGGTCTCACGTGTTCGATCTGCGTCGCGCCGAACAAACTGCTCGCGAAGATCGGCTCCGAACTCGACAAGCCTGACGGCCTGACGATCCTCACGCCGGCCGATATACCGCTGCGCGTGTGGCCGCTGCAGGTGCGCAAGGTCAACGGCATCGGCCCGAAGGCCGCGCAGAAGCTGACCACACTCGGCCTCGCGACGGTCGGCGATCTGGCCGCCGCCGACGCCGGGTTGTTGCAGGACAACTTCGGGCGCAGCTATTCCGCCTGGCTGATGCAGGTCGCGCAGGGTCACGACGAGCGGCCCCTGGTGGTCGAATCGGAGCCGAAGTCGATCAGCCGCGAGACCACGTTCGAGCGCGATCTGCATCCGCGCCACGATCGACCGGCGTTATCGAGCGCGTTTACGGGGCTGTGCGTGCGTGTCGCCGACGATCTCGTGCGCAAGGGCTACGTGGGCCGCACGATCGGCATCAAGCTGCGCTACGACGACTTCCACACCGTCACGCGCGACCTGACGCTCGACGAACCGACCGCCGACGCGACCGAAATCCGCCGCGCGGCGACCGAATGTTTGCGACGCGTGGAGTTGAACCGCAAGCTGCGGCTATTGGGCGTGCGCATCAGCACGCTGACGTCGGCCAGCGAACAGGCGCTGAAGCCGCGCCTGCCGGTTCAGGCCGACTTGCCTTTCGCGAGCGACGAATAGGCGCTGTCGCCGGCGACGCCGGTCGCGTTCGCACGCATGGCCGGCACGTCGCCTGACGTGGACAGCGCCGACGCCGCCACCGAAAACGAGAACGTGTTGATGCCGTTGGCGCTGTGCGCGGACACGGTGCCGCGATGCATCTCCGCGATCGCCTTCACGATCGCGAGCCCGAGCCCGTGGTTTTCGCGGCTATTGGTGCGCGAGACTTCCGCGCGATAGAAACGGTCGAACAGATGTTCGAGGACGTCCGGCGCGATCGGCTCGCCAGGATTTGCCACGGCGACGCGCACCTGGTCGCGCATCGGTCCTTTCCCGCGCGCGATCGTCACGCTGATCGACGCGCCCGGCTCGCAATGCTGGATCGCGTTCATCAGCAGGTTCGTGCACGCGCGGCCGAATAGCGACCGGTTCACGCGCGCGAACGCATCGCCGTGCAACTGCGCATGCACGTGCGCCTCTTCGAGCGGAATCTCCAGAAACTCGAGCGTATGCGCGAGTTCCGCCGCGAGCGACACCTCGACGAGCCCCGTCGCGCGTTCGCCCTGATCGGCGCGCGCGAGGAACAGCATGTCGTTGATGATCGTGCGCATCCGCTCGAATTCTTCGAGATTCGATTGCAGCGTGTGGCGCAGATCGTCGACCGAGCGGTTGCGGGTCAGCGCGACCTCGGTCTGGCCGATCAGGATCGTGACCGGCGTGCGCAGTTCATGCGCGACGTCCGCGTTGAACGATTCGAGCCGGCCGTAGGCGCCGTCGAGCCGTTCGAGCGCGCCGTTGAACGAGTTCGCGAGGTCGTTCAGTTCGAGCGGCAGCGACGCCGTATTGAGCCGCTGCGAGCGGTTGTTCGGGCTGACCGCCGATGCGTCGCGCGTCAGACGCGTGAGCGGTGCGAGACCGATGCGCGTGACCGAGTAGCTGAGCAGCAGCACCGCGAGACTGCCGAGCGCGGACAGCGCCGCGAGCGCCGAGCCGAACACGCGCATCGTGCGCAGGTTCGGTGAATAGCTCGAGGCGACCTGCAACTGCACCGGCGGCCGCGCGGCGTTGGCGGGCAAGGTCACCGTCGAGGTCAGCATGTCGGGGCCGCCGCCCGCCGGCGCGATGCGCGCATAGCCGCCCGGCCAGCTCTTCGTGACAGTGCCCTGCACCGGCGTGCCGAAGTGATAGCTCGTGTCCGCGCTCGTCACCGAGTACACGGTGCTGCCGTCGTGCGGCGTCATGTCGGTGAGTTTTTCGCGGCACATCCGCCATTTTTCGGGCGTCACCGCGTGATAGACGATGATGCGCGCGATCTGCGTGCGATCGTCGAGCGACTCGCGCAGATGATGCTCGAGCTGCGTGCGCAGCACCAGAAAGAGCCCCGTGCCGACGAGCGTAAACACGAACAGCGCGACCAGCGCGAACATCGACGCGAGACGGCGGGCAATCGAACGGTTCATGATGTCTCGGCCTCTTCGCGCACTTCGAGCACGTAGCCCATGCCGCGCACCGTGTGCAGCAGCTTCGACGGGAACGGGCCGTCGAGCTTCGCGCGCAGCCGCTTGATCGCGGTTTCGACGACGTTCGTGTGGCTGTCGAAGTTGACGTCCCACACGAGTTCGGTGATCGCGGTCTTCGACAGAATGTCGCCCTGACGGCGCGCGAGCACGCTGAGCAGTTGAAACTCTTTCGCGGTCAGGTCGAGGCGCACGCCGTCGCGCGTCGCGCGGCGGCCGATCAGATCGACGAACAGATCGCCGACGGAAATCAACGTGGATTCCTGCGAACGCGTGCGGCGCGCGAGCGCATGCAGACGCTCGACCAGTTCGAGGAACGAGAACGGTTTGGTCAGGTAGTCGTCCGCGCCTTCGCGCAGGCCGCGCACGCGGTCGTTCACGTGATCGCGCGCGGTCAGCATGATGACCGGCGTCGACTTGCGCATGCGCAGCGCCTTCAGCACGCTGAAGCCGTCGCGCTTAGGCAGCATCACGTCGAGGACGATCACGTCGTAATCGAATTCGGTGGCCAGATGCATGCCTTCCTCGCCGTCGAGCGCGACATCGACGACCCAGCCCTGCTCTGTCAAACCGGAGCGCAGGTAGTCCACCACCTTGTGCTCGTCTTCAACGATCAGCAATTTCATCCGCGTCCCCATGCCACGTTTGGCGGCCAACTGTCCATTATACGAAACGCCCCCTAATGCCTCGCGCCGATCCCACTCCCTCGGCATGGAAGCTCGGCCGGGGCGATTCAGTGTGCAGGAGCCGGCATCTCCTTCTGCTGCGCGCCGCCGGCTGGCGCTTGCTGCGGCGATGCCGTAGCACTGGCGACGTTCGCTGTCGCGTTCGTACGGGTAGCCTCGTTCCCGGCCATTGCGCCACCTTGCGCGCCGCCCTCCCAGCCGCCGCCGAGCGCCTTCACGAGCGCCACCGACAGCGTCAACTGCTGGCCGTGAATCTGCACGTCCGTGCGCTCGCTGGTCAGCAGCGACTCCTGCGCGTCGATCACGTTCAGATACGCGACGAGGCCGCCCGAATAGCGATCGTTCGCGAGCGACAGCAGCCGCTGCGCGTCCTCGACCGCCTCGCGCGACTGCTTCGCCGCGCCGTCGAGCACCGACAGTCCTGTGATGCCGTCCTGTACCTGCTGGAACGCGCTCAGCACGGTCTGCCGATAATTCGCCTCGGTCGCCTTGTAGCCCGCGCTCGCGTACTGGACGTTGGCCGCGCGCCGGCCGCCGTCGAAGATCACTTGACCGACCGTCGCGCCGAGCGTCCACATCAGCGTCGGCGCGCTCAGCAGATTGGCGAACTCGGTGCTCTCCCAGCCGATGCCCGGCGTCAGCGTGAGGCTCGGGAAGAACGCCGCCTTGGCCACGCCGATCTGCGCGTTGGCCGCCGCCATCGCACGTTCCGCCGAGGCGACGTCGGGACGCCTTTGCAGCACGTCGCTCGGCACGCCGAGCGGTACGGTCGGCGCCTTGATGTCGAGCACCTTCGGCTCGATCGCGAACTGCGGTGCCGGCACGCCGACCAGCGCGGCGATCGCATGCTCGAACTGCGCGCGCTGATTGAGCAGCAGTTGCGCCTGCACGCGCGTCGAATCGAGCTGCGATTTCTGCTGCAGCACGTCGAGGCCCGATACCGAACCGAGATCGTGCTCGGTGTTCACGTAGTCGAGCGCTTTCTGCTGCAGCTTCACCGACTGGTTCAGCACGTCGATCTCGCGGTCGAGCTCACGCAGCGAGAAGTAGTCGGTGGCGAGGTCGGTCGTCAGCACGAGGCGCGCGTTCGCGAGATCGTCCGCCGACTGTTCGGCCGACGCCTGCGCGCCCTCGACCTGACGACGGATGCGGCCGAACAGATCGGTGTCGTAGCTGATCGTCGGCCCGAGCTGGAGGTTGTTCTGCACCGTCGATTCGGTCGGCGTCGCGTAGTTCGTCAGCGGCCGGTCGTGCGAAATACGGAAGCGTGAGGCCTGTGCGTTGAAATCGACTTCCGGCACGCGCTGCGCGCTGGTGTTCGCGAGCGTCGCCTTCGCCTGCTCGTAGTGCGCGCTCGCCGCGGCGAGCGTCTGGTTCTGCGCGAGTGCCTGGGTTTCGAGCGTCGCGAGCGTCGGGTCGGCGAAGCCCGTCCACCAGTCCGGCGCGATCGGCGCATGCGACGGCGCGGCGACGCGCCAGAACGAATCGGTGTGCCATTCGGGCGGCACCTCGGCCTGCGGCCGCTGATAGTCCGGGCCGACCGTGCACGCGGCGAGCAGCGCCGCGCCGGCGCACGCGCTCAGCGCGGTGAAGACAGTGCCACGCGTACGCGCCTCGCGTGAAGCCGCGAACGTCACGACGCCCCCTTGCCGTTCTTCTGCAGCGGCTGCACCTGCACGTGATCGCCATCGGCAATCGAATCGCTCGGGTTGACGATGATGCGATCGCTCGGCGAGATACCGCTTTCGATTTCGAGCTGCTGTCCGAGGTCCACCGCGATCACGACCTTGCGCAGGCTCACGTTGCCTTTTGCATCGACGACCGCGAGGCGCGGACCCTCCGCGCGAAACAGCAGCGCGTTGCCGGGCACCGTGAGACGCGCATGCGCGGCGGCCGGCACCGCGACCTGCACGTACGCGCCGGGGCGCAGCTTGTCGTCGGGATTCGGCAGCGTCACTTCGATCTGCAACGAGCGCGTGGGTACGTCGATCGCGCCAGATATATGCGTGATCTTGCCGTTGAACTGCTGGCCCGGCAGCTCGGCCTGCGTGACCACGACCTTCTGCCCGACCGCGACGTTCTGCGCGTAGGCCTGCGGCAACTGCACATAGACGCGCAACGGGTCCGATTGAGCAAGCGCGAACAACGCACGGCTCGTGCCACTGCCCGCGTCGATCAGATCGCCGACGTCGACGTTGCGCTGCGTCACCACGCCGGTAAACGGCGCGACGATCCGCTTGAACGATTCGAGCTGCTGCAGACGCTTGACGTTCGCATCGGCGGCCGCGAGATTCGCGAGGTCCTGCGTGTAGGTGCTTTGCCGTTCATCGAGTTCCTGCTGCGACACCGCATCACGCTGGCGCAGCTGCTGCCAACGGTCCAGCGAGCTCTTCGCGAGCGCGAGGCTCGAATTGATCTGCTGACGCTGTGCCAGAGCCTGCGCGAGTTCCTGGTCGATTTCCGGCGTATCCAGCTCGGCGAGCAGTTGCCCCTGCTTCACGTGGGTGCCGATGTCGGCGTACCAGTGCAGCAGATAGCCGGTCGCGCGTGCATAGATCGGCGACTCGACATAGCCGCGCAGCGTGCCCGGCAGCAGCGTGTCGCCGCCGCCCTCGGTCTGGGTCGGCATGACGACGTTCACGTACTGCGTGGCATTCTGCTGCGCGATCGCCGCGACTTCGCGGTTTTGCAGCACGTTCGCGATCACGGTGCGAAGTGTGCCTGCCACGAGCAGCACGAGCACGATCACGACGGCGATCTTCGCGCGCTTCCATTCGCGATGGCGCGGCGGCAGCCGGTGCTCTCCTTCTTCGGTTTCCCGCGCGGGGATCGCTAGCGATGCATGAGTTTTTTCGGTCATCTCAGTCAACCATCGTTTAACTTTTACGCGGGCGTCGCCGCACTGCTGGGTTCCGGTGCGGGGGTGTCACTATGGCCGCCACTGCCACTGCCACTGCCACTGCCACCGCCATCGTCGCCAGCGTCGCCACCGCCGTTGTCGTCGTCGCCGCCGTTCTTATGACGGCGCGCGAGCCACGAATGAATTCCCGCAAACACGAGCGGCACGAAAAACAGCGTCGATACGGTCGCGAACAGCAACCCGCCGATCACCGCGCGGCCAAGCGGCGCATTCTGCTCGGCGCCTTCGCCGAGACCGAGCGCCATCGGAATCATGCCGATGATCATCGCGAACGCGGTCATCAGCACCGGACGAATCCGGCTCGCGCCGGCTTCGAGCGCGGCCGTGAGCGGCGGTGCGCCGGCCGACAGCCGCTGGCGCGCGAACGCGACCATCAGAATACTGTTCGCGGTCGCGACGCCCATGGTCATGATCGCGCCGGTCAGCGCCGGCACGCTCAGATGGGTGCCGGTCAGGAACAGCATCCACATGATGCCCGCGAGCGCCGCCGGCAACGCGCTGACGATGATCAGCGGATCGACCCACGACTGGAAGTTCACGACGATCAGCAGATACACGAGCACGATCGCCATCGCGACGCCGATGCCGAGCCCAAAGAACGAACTGCGCATCGTCTGTACCTGGCCGCGCACGGTGATCGTGCTGCCGCGTGGCAGCGAGCCGCGCACCTCGTCGACGATCTTGTCGACCTGATTCGCCACGCTGCCGAGATCGCGCTTTTCAACGCTCACATACAGATCGATCACCGGACGGATGTTGTAATGCGTGACTTCCGCGAACTGGCTCTTCGGCGAGATCTGCACGAGGTTGCCGAGCAGTTGCGTCGGCCCGTTCATCGTGGCCGAGACCGGGGTGCGCAACAGTTCGTCGATCGAAGACACCTGGTACTGCGGCGTCTGCACCGCCACCTTGTATTCCACGCCGTTCCTGTTGTTGACCCAGAAGCCCGGCGACGTCTGCGAGCTGCCCGACAGCGAAACGAGCACGTTCTGCGCGACGTCGTTCGCGGTCAGGTTCAGTTGTTGCAGGCGGGTGCGGTCCATGTGCAGATCGATCACCGGTTCGTCGAGCTTCTGCTGGATATGCGTGTCGACGGTGCCGGGAATCAGTCGCACCTGCTTCAGCAGCTTGCGCGCGACGTCGAGGTTGCCCTGCTGATTCGCGCCCGAAATCTGCACGTCCACCGCGGCAGGCAGGCCGAAGTTCAGGATCTGCGTGACGATATCGGCCGGCTGAAAGAAGAACTCGACGCCCGGGAAACGCTGCGGCAGGATCGCGCGCAGCTTGTCCATGTAGATCTGCGACGGCTTGTGGCCTTCGTTCAACGCAATCTGGATCTCGCCGTCGAGCGTGCCCATCGTGCCCGCATTGCTATACGACAGGTTGATGCCGCTATACGGTACGCCGAGGTTGTCGAGAATCGTGCCCAACTCCCTGGGCGGCACGACTTCGCGGATCACCTTTTCGACCTCGTCGGCAAGCCGCGCGGTCTCCTCGATACGCGTGCCGGTCGGCGCGCGCATGTGCAAGCGGATATCGCCCGCGTCGACGCTCGGGAAAAAGTCTTCGCCGAGCGTGAAGAACAGGCCCATCGACAGCACGCAGAAACCGAGGAACAGCGCGCCGAACATCTTGCGACGCACGAGCAGGCTGCTCAGGATCATGATGTAAGTCGCGCGCATGCGCTCGAAGCCGGCGTCGAAGCGGTGATACAGACGCATGAACAGATTCGGCTTCGTGCCCGCCTTCGGCTTGTGCGCGTGGCCCATCAGCAGCATCGCGAGCGTCGGCACGAGCGTACGCGACAGGATGTACGAAGCGAGCATCGCGAACACCACCGCTTCCGCGAGCGGCACGAATAGATAGCGCGCGACGCCGGTCAGGAAGAACATCGGCACGAACACGATACAGATACACAGTGTCGAGACGAGCGCCGGCACTGCGATTTCGCCGGCGCCTTCGAGAATCGCATCGTGCAGATTCGTGCCCAAGTGCAGGTGCCGCTCGATGTTCTCGATCGTCACGGTCGCGTCGTCCACCAATATGCCGACCGCGAGCGCGAGGCCGCCCAACGTCATGATGTTGATGGTCTGCCCGAGCGCGTGCAGCACGATCAGCGACGACAGAATGGACAGCGGAATCGAGATCGCGATGATGCAGGTGCTGCGCCAGTTGCCAAGGAACAGCAGGATCATCGCGGCGGTCAGCGCGGCGGCGGCCAGCGCTTCGCGCACCACGCCCTGCACCGCCGCCTTCACGAACACCGACTGGTCGAACAGCGCGGTGATCTGCAGATCCGGCGGCAGCGCGGCGCGCGCGGCCGGCAAAATGGCTTTCAACGTATCGACGATCGACAGCGTCGACGCGTTGCCGTTCTTCAGCACCGAAATCAGCACGCCGCGATGACCGTTCTGCCGCACGATGTTGGTCTGCGGCGAGAAGCCGTCGCGCACATGCGCGACTTCACGCAGGTAGGTCGTCGCGCCGTTGACGGTGCGCACCGGAATGTCGTTGAGACCTTCCAACGTCGGCGGCGACCCGTTCATGTCGATCGTGTATTCCTTCGGCCCGATCTTGGCCGTGCCCGTGGGCAGAATCAGGTTTTGCGCGTTGAACGCGTTGACCACGTCGGCAGGTGTCAGGCCCTTGGCCAGCAGCGCGCGCGTGTCGAGGTCGACCGAGATCAGCCGCGATTTGCCGCCATACGGATACGGTACGGCCGCGCCCGGAATCGTCACCAGTTGCGGTCGCAGGAAGTTCAGCGCGGTGTCGTTGAGATCCTGCTCCGAGAGTTTCGGACTCGACAGGCCGAGCTGGATGACTGGAATGCTGGAAGCCGAGTAGCTGATGACCAGCGGCGCGGTGGCGCCCGGCGGCATCTGCTTCAATTGCGCCTGCTCGATGGCGACCGTCTGCGCGATCGCCGTCTGGATGTTCGCGTTCGGCTGCAGAAACACCTTCAGGATCGCGATGCCGGGGAGCGATTGCGATTCGATATGTTCGATGTCGTTGACCGTCGTGGTCAGACTGCGCTCGTTGACCGACGTGATACGGGTGGCCATGTCTTCGGCCGACAGCCCCGTATACGTCCAGATGATGCTGACGACCGGAATGTTGATATCCGGCAGCACGTCGACGGGCATGGTGAACAGCACGAAGGGCGTCGCCAGCACGATCAGAATTGCCATCACGATGAACGTGTATGGCCGCTTAAGCGCTACGTTGACGATCCACATTGAAACGGGCCAGAGAAAATGCGGGTGGAGGGAGGGATTGAATCTGCGCTTATGCTAGATCGATGGTACCAACGCCTGCATGGCATGAAAATGGCGAAATCGTCAGGAAGCTTGTTGAAAGCAAATGCGCCATTTTTGAAGACGAAGGGCTCTCGCCGAATTAGCTGCGAATTAGCCGCAAAGCAAACGTTTGCTGAATAAATTTACGCGCAGTTAATGAAGCGTTTGCTGATACGCGGCACGTTTTTTGGCCGAAATGATATGAAACATGCTTTCAGATTGATTCGCAAGACGGGGCGATTTTGCTCCGTGCGGCCATCCCCTTCAACGAAAATAGGCCGGTCAACCTGAATGGTCGACCGGCCCTCACTTGCAGTCATTCGTATCCTGGCGTCAACGCCCGCGACGCTTATTTGGCGAACAGCGACGACATATCGGCGAACGCCTTGAACTCGAGCGCATTACCCGACGGATCGAGGAAGAACATCGTCGCCTGCTCGCCGACCTCGCCCTTGAAGCGCACATGCGGCTCGATGATGAATTCGATGCCGGCCTTCTGCAGTTTGTCCGCGGCGGCCTGCCATTGCTCCATCGACAGCACCGCGCCGAAGTGGCGCACCGGCACCGCGTCGCCATCCACTGCGCTGGTATGACGGTGACCGACTTCGTCCGGTGCCAGATGCGCGACGATCTGATGACCGTAGAAATTGAAATCGACCCATGCGTCCGAACTGCGCCCTTCCGGGCAGCCGAGCAATTCGCCGTAGAACTCGCGCGCGGCGGCGAGGCTATGAACAGGAAACGCCAGGTGGAACGGCGGCAAAGCGGTTTCGGCAACGCTCATGATAGGAAGACTCGCTGGGGTGGGTGTGAGGATGAATTGCGACTGGCACGACTGGCAACCGGTTCAGTTGAAGCAAAGGTTTAATCATGAATAAAAATGTTGAGAAACGATATATATTTGACCTGACCATCACCAAAATCGATTGATCGATCATGCTCAGCGAGTTGAAAACCTTCATCGCCGTCAGCCAGTACGGCACGTTCTCCGGCGCGGGCGCGCGCATCGGGCTCACGCAATCGGCCGTCAGCGCGCAGATGCAGCGGCTCGAACAGGAACTCGGCTTTCAGCTATTCGACCGCACCGGCCGCTCTGCGACGCTCAACGAGGCGGGCCGCGAGACGCTCGCGCTCGCAGAGGAAATGATGACGCTCTATGCGCGGCTCTCCGAGCGCAGCGGCGGCGCCGCCGAGAGCGGCATGCTGCGGGTCGGCGCGATCGCGTCCGCGCAGGTGTCGCTGCTCGCCGACGCGCTCGCGCGCTTTCGCGACGACCGTCCCGGCTGGCGGATTCGCGTGGTGCCGGGCGTGTCGCTGGGGCTGCTCGGCCAGGTCGACTCGGGCGAGCTCGATCTGGCCGTCATCATCAAACCGCCGTTCGCGCTGCCGTCGGAACTCGAATGGCGCACGCTCGTCGCCGAACCGTTCGTGCTGCTCGCGCCGAAACAGCTTGCGCGCGGCGGCCGCTCGTGGCGCGAACTGCTGCGCAGCGAGCCGTTCATCCGCTATGACCGCGCGTCGTTCGGCGGACGGCTCGTCGACCGTTTTCTGCGGCGCGCGCGCCTTGGCGTGCGCGATGCGGTCGAGCTCGACGAATTGCAGGCGATCGTGCAACTGGTCGCGCGCGGCATGGGTGTCGCGCTGATTCCGAATACGGCCGGGCTCGGCAAATGGCCAGCGAGCGTCGTCGCACTCGAACTCGGCGATGCGAGCTTCGAGCGCGAGATCGGGCTCGTGCTGCGGCCGCGGCATAGCCGGCCGGTGGTCGCCGATGCGTTGGCGGAGTGTATTGCGAGCGCGGCGCACGGTTGAGCGCTTTGCACGCCGCATTCGATACGAGTTCGCTTCGGGTTCGAATCGAGTGTGCTGCCATACGTACGCGCAACTGTATCTGTGAATCGCACGCGACGGCGCGCAGAATCGTTGCTTCATTCAACCTGCTCTGTGGCGCGTTGCATTGCATTGTCGAACACGCGCTCCGCCCTTGCATTTGCCCGCCATGATCGTTAGCCCTCTGCTCACCGCCGATGTCCTGATCGCCTACAGCGCCTATTTCGTCGGCACCGCGAGCCCTGGGCCGAGCAATCTCGCGATCATGTCGCTCGCGATGAGCGCGGGCCGACGCGCGGCACTGGTGTTCGCGCTCGGCGTGGTGTCGGGCTCGTTCTCATGGGCGCTGCTCGCGTCGCTCGGCTTGTCGGCGGCGCTCGCCGCCTACTCGGAATGCCTCGTCGCGATCCGGATCGCGGGCGGCTTGTATCTGCTGTGGCTCGGCTTCAAGTCCGCACGCTCGGCGTGGAGCGCCGGCAAGCCGGCCGCGAGCGCGGCGCGCGTCGACGAACCGCTCGGGCGACTCTATCTGCGTGGCCTTTTGCTGCATCTCACGAATCCGAAAGCGGTGCTGGTGTGGCTGTCGATCGTGTCGCTCGCGATGTCGCCGGTACACGGCGCCGCGCACGTGACGCCGGTCGTGCTGGGCTGCATGGTGATCGGCGCGACGGTATTCAGCAGCTACGCGGTGCTGTTTTCGACGGCGTCCGCACGCCGCGTCTATACGGCGATCCGGCGCTGGCTCGATGGCTCGCTCGCGGTGATGTTCGGCATTGCGGGGGTCAAATTGTTGACGTCGAAGAGTTGAGGTGGGTCGGGCGCGTCTGGGTCGCCCGAGGCCGCGCTCTGCGATACTGGCGGTTCGGCTCCATCAACGACAGCTGCTAGCGCACCCACCCACGCAACGATGAACGGCAACGACCACGACGCACCTTCTTCCAACCAACGCTCGCCGCTGCAAAGACGGCTCTATTTCGCCGGCGCGGCGATCCTCATGGTTAGCCTGATCGCTGCGGTGCTCATTGACGTCTGCGTCCCGCCGCCCGATAGCGCGGTCGCCATGTACGGCATCGTCGATCCGCGCTATCAGATCGAGCTACAGCAGATCGGCGGCAACGCGGCGGTACTGATGGCGCAGTTGCATCAATGGTTCGATAGCTTGTGGCACGGTGTCAGGCTCGCTTATACGGTCGCGGCGCTGGGCGCCGCGCTCGCGGCTGGCTGCATTTTCATCGGCCATTTTTTCGCGGACGATTGAGTCGCGAGGCGCTCGCATCGAGGCGCTCTAGTACCAAGACCGAGTCACCGCCTGCGTTGTTCTTCTAGATATCGAAGTACAGATAAAACTCCCATGGATGCGGACGCAATTTGATGGTGTCGATCTCGCGGCTGCGCTTGTAGTCGATCCATGTCTGGATCACGTCGTCGGTAAAGACATCGCCTTTGCGCAGGAACGTGTTATCGGTTTCGAGCGCGGCCAGCGCCGCGTCGAGGGAGCCCGGCACCTGCCGTATATTGCGCGCTTCTTCGGGCGGGCAGATCGTAGATGTTGCGGTCGAGCGGCTCGCCGGGATCGGTCTTGTTTTCAATGCCGTCGAGGCCGGCCATCAGCATCGCGGCGAAAGCGAGATATGCATTGGCCGACGGGTCCGGACAGCGAAATTCGACGCGCCGCGCGTTCGCCGAATCCGAATACATCGGAATGCGCGCCGCGGCCGAACGGTTGCGCTGCGACATCGCCAGATTGACGGGCGCCTCATATCCGGGTACCAGGCGTTTGTATGAATTCGTCGTCGGCGCGCAGAAGGCCATCAGCGCGGGTGCGTGCTGGAGCAATCCGCCGATGTACCAGCGGCACAGGTCCGAAGTCAGCGCCCAGCCGCCCGCGTCGTAAAAGAGGTTCTGTTCGTCTTTCCACAGGCTCTGGTGACAATGCATGCCGCTCGCATTGTCGGCGAACAGCGGCTTCGGCATGAAGGTTGCGACCTTGCCGTGCCGACGCGCGACGTTCTTGCAGACGTACTTGTAGATCATCACGTTGTCGGCCATGCGGGTCAGCGTCGCAAAGCGCATGTCGATCTCGTTCTGTCCCGCGGTCGCAACTTCGTGGTGATGCACTTCGATCTGTACGCCCGCCTGCTGGAGCGTCAGCGCGATTTCCGAGCGGATCTCCTGCAGCGTGTCATGAGGCGGCACCGGGAAATAGCCCTCCTTGTAGCGCTGCTTGTAGCCGAGGTTGCCACCGCCGTATGCGCCTTCGTCGCGACCGGTGGTCCAGTCGCCCTCGCCCGACTCGACGTAGTAGTAGCCGCAGTGCTGATCCTGGCCGAAGCGGATGGAGTCGAAGATGAAGAATTCGAGCTCCGGCCCGAAATAACACGTCGTCGCGATGCCCGTCTGGCGCAGATAGTTCTCCGCCTTTTTCGCCACGTAGCGCGGATCGCGCGAATACGGCTGCCGCAGCACGGGATCGACGACGTCGCAAATGATCGACAGCGTCGGTGTGCCGCAAGCCGGGTCGACGAAGGCCGTTGCCGGGTCAGGCCGCAGCAGCATGTCGGACTCGTGGATCTCCTGAAAGCCGCGGATCGATGAACCATCGAAACCGATGCCGGCGCTGAACAGGTCGTCGTGAACCTCGGGAAGCGTGATCGAAAAATGCTGCCAGAGTCCGGGCAAGTCGGTGAATTTCAGATCGACCATCTGAATATCGCGCGCTTGCAGCAGGCCGATCACATCGCTTGCGCTTTGCGGTCGCGTGACGCGATAGCTGCCCGCTTCGACGGACGCCGCAAACGGCGATCCGGTGGTTCCTTGCGTACTGGCCATGAACTTTGCCCTCTTCCGCCCCATTACCGCCCGTGTACTTATAGTCCAACGTTAGTACGTCCACGCGCGAAAGCAAGGCGGCAGTGCGTGGGCCTAGCGGTCTTGCTCCAATGCCTTCAAATGAGCCTCGCCGGCATCTCTGGCAGCGGCGGAGGTCGCATACGTCTCGTCCGAAACGAGCGAGCGTTTGACCTCACGGGCCGCGAAGTCGACCAGCGTGATGACCCAGACATGCTCGCCACTCTGCTCGGCCGTTTGCACGAAAGCGCGCACGTCGCCCTTGTCCTCTGATTTCATCGTGACCTCCTTGTGGAAAAGTCGCGCGGAAAAAGGGGAGCGCGACAATAAAGCCGTTCGCGAGCCGCGGTGCTTTCCTCACGGAGCGCGTAGCTTGATCTTAGGCAATGGAATCGGTCCAATGACAGTTTTCTCGCTTCCGATGCCGAGCACAGCCGATGGGTTCGGCGGTGAAAGCGGCTTGCCCGCAATCATCTAAAGCCCTCGTCGAGACCTTGTCGGGAGGCGCGGTTGCGCCGGTCGAGTAACGCGGACGGGCGTTCGAATGGGCGAGCCGTCTCCCCCCAGGGACCTCAGCCGCGGAAATGGAGCTCATTCAGTTTGCGGCATAGAACGGCGTTGGCCAGTCCGTCTAGCGAACGAGATGAGCGCCGCCCGAGGTAATTCTTCGACTGAAAGCGCCCACAGCGAATACGCAACGCTGCGCTGGAACAACAAGCCGACAGCAGCCCGAAGCTGTCCCTTGCCCAGCGCGTACACCGAGTCGGTCACGGCGACGGCACCGTGCATCAGAATGCTGGCATGCCGGTAGCATCCCATCATGCAGTCATTGCAGGGTTGCCGTTGATCGGGCAGGCGGTCGAGGTCGAAGACGGAGCCCATCGGCTCAGGCCACGCCTCGCAACGCCAAACATCGAGGTTCCAGTCGATATAAAAGTACTTGCTGCCACCGATGCATGGAACCAGTTGCTGTTCGCCGCGCACGAAACGCGCGACCTCGGCCAGCGCAGCGCTCGGGTCCATGACACGGAAATGCTTCTTGAGGCGCGCGATTGCGCTCAACGCTTCGAGTAGTTCGTCGGCGTTCAGGTCGACGAGTTTCGATTCTTCGTCGTAAACAAGCGGGACCCTCACGGCCTGCCGACGAATTCGGCAAGAAGCTTCATAGAATACGCTCGACGCGCTGCGCGTGATCCATTCTTACGCCAGCCTACGCCCCGACCCGTGACGGTCAGCGGATGGAAACTACGCACCGTTGAAGTTAAACAACCGCATAACGGCAACCACGCGCAAATGACGTTGCCTATCATGCGTACCGCGCCGTCAATCTGGCAGCACGCACTGCCTATTTCCAGATTTGCACGCTCCCATCGAGATACCCAATCTCCTTCGTCTTGCTGCCCGTAAGCAGGCACGAGCTTGAAACGGCCCGAGTCTGGAGCGCAAGTCGGCTCACGTCTCGCAGATGTGCATAGGATTTCAAACGAGTCGGCGTTTTTGGTGTGACATCCCGTTTCAGGCTCCTGATAAACACGCGCCGCACAGTCGGTAACCGCCTTACGCCATCCCACAAGGCGACGGGAGGATCTGCGAGCGTAGATCCGCCGGCAGGGCTGAACCGACGCACGAATGTCCGCGCGAAAGCATGGGCGACGGCTGCAAAGGCCCGGATTTTGCCGTCGCCCGGTCAGACAGGTTTCAGCTCTTTCTGGAGGTTTTCGGCACAAATGGCGTCGGTGTGTGCAGAACCTTCTCGCTTCCGCACTTTGGGCAAGCCGGATGAGCGTTTTCATGTTCAGCAAGATGCTCGGCGTGTTCGAACATCTCACCGCACTTCTCACACCTGTACCGGTAAGTCGGCATGGCATTCCTCCAACGAGAATCCCGCACGTCGGGCTGACCAGATACGTCTACGACGTCGGCAATAACCCATTCTAGTCCAGGAAAGTGCGAGAAACGCCTGCGTGCACCTCGCGCGCAGCGCTCATCGTATGGGGCGAATGTCAGTTTGCCCATCGCCTACCAGCCGAAATACCTGCACGGCATCTTCCAATGTGGACGCCTGTTCTTGCATGCTGGCTGCCGCGGCTGCCACCTGCTCCACCAGGGCAACGTTCTGCTGGGTCATCTCGTCCATCTGCCCGATCGCGCGGTTGACTTCGCCGATGCCGGTACTTTGCTCGTTGCTCGCGTGGGTAATCTCACCCATCAAAGTGACCACACTATCGACAGCCGTGACGATTTCGGTCATGTCCCGGCCAGCCTGGTCGACCAGTTCGCCGCCTGCATTGACGTTGCCGACCGAGTCGGTGATCAGCGCCTTGATTTCCTTGGCGGCCATGGCGCTGCGTTGGGCCAGGCTGCGCACCTCGGCGGCGACGACCGCAAAGCCGCGTCCCTGGTCGCCGGCGCGTGCTGCCTCGACGGCCGCGTTCAAAGCCAGGATATTGGTCTGAAAGGCAATTGAGTCGATCATGCTAATGATGTCGACGATCTTGTGTGAACTGCCGCGGATCAACGACATGGTGGTCACCACATGCCCCACCACGGTGCCGCCTTTGACCGCGAGATCGGAGGCCGAGGCGATGTGTTGGTTGGCGTGCGAAGCGCGTTCGGCATTGGCGCGGACCATCGCCGTCAATTGTTCCATCGTCGACGCGGTTTCCTCGAGCGAGCCAGCCTGCGCCTCGGTGCGGGACGAAAGCTCCGCGTTGCCGGCCGCAATTTCGCGCGCGCCCAGCGCGATCATATCGGAGGCACGTCGGACGTTGCCGACTACCGAGGCCAAACCGACACTGATGCCGTTCATTGCCTGCATCAACTGGCCCAGTTCGTCGCGCCGGCTGACATGAACTTGCGCGGTCAAATCGCCGGCCGCGAGTTTTTCGGCGGCGGCCTTCGCTTCGAGCAGTTGCATGCCGAGACCGCGCCGGGTCGTCACGAAGACCAGCGCGCTGACCAGCAGCGCGCCGAGTAGCCCGAAGCCGATCACCCCGGTTTGCAGGAAAGCGGGCAATGCCGCTCCCGGGCTCGATCGGTCGGGGGGGATCACGGCCTCCAGCAGCCGACCATAGGCCAGCAGAAGTACGGTATTGGCGGCCAGCGTAAGCAGCGCGAGTCTGGCTCCGATCGACAGGTTCCACACCTCACTGACGTCGAGGCCGACATACAGCGCGCCGATTATCTCGCCAGAACTGTCGCGGATCGGCTCGTACCGTGTCATGTATTGCTTGCCGAATAGCGTCGCGTAACCGGTGTAGGGTCGCCCGCCGCGCAGCATCCGATAGCCGGGATGCGAGCGGTCGAGTACCGTGCCCACGGCCCGCTCGCCGGTTTGCCTTTTGACCGAAGTGGCGACGCGCACGAAGTCGTCGCCAATTGCGACGAATAAGGTGCCCGTCGCGCGGGTTTTGCCGGTGAAGTGGTCCACTTCGCCGTAGTTGAGGTTCAGCAGGGTGTTCCCGTTCAGCAGCCCGGGGGTCATGACACCGAGGATGTCGACACTGCTTGATTCGTCGCGTGAAAATGGAGCTGGAAAATACCCGGCGAGCGTTCGCGCGTGACGGCGCACCTGGGCCTTGAGCGGCAGCAGAGAGTACATGAAGTGAACCCCGTCGACTAAGTCAGCGAGCCGAATAAATCGGCCGTTTTATTCTGAATTCATTAGACAGAATATTGCATGAGATGGCAATAGAGTGTGCTCGCTAATCTCAGCTCACTGAAAGGCGGCGCCAGGGCGAACCTCAAGAATATCGACATGCGCCGTGGCGCTCCGCGCGGGTCATAGATGTTTGAACACGCCGAACGCCAGAGCACGCAGTTCTTCGAACTGCGTGACGAGTTCGACACACAAAATGAAGGCCAGCATTGCAGTCGCGAAATGACCGAAGTGTATGCTGGACAGATATGTTTCGATGGTCGAATCGAAGCCGTTCATGTTCTTGTAATCGATATCTGCCAGTCGAAGCGGAACGTCAGAATAATTGAGGCAAGCGATAACAAATGAGGCGCAGACAACGTTTGCTGGCAATTTGCCCGTCCGAGGCGGTGTTCGCGGCATGCGCCGCCTCAGTGCGAAGCCAGGGCGGCCCGTTATGGCGCCCCCTTGACCCGCTCATGCGGATTCTCCACTCCCGCCATGCTCAGCGCCTCATGCAGCGTGCCGAAAATACAGCGCTCCTCGACGATCGGCGTGATTCCATGCCGATCCATATCCGAGCGCAAATAGCGATTCACCCGCGCAAAGACCACCTCGATCCCATTGCGCTTGAGCGCCGAGCACAACTCGCCCACCGAGCGCGCCGCCGAATAATCGACATCCGTAATCGCGCTCGCATCGACGACGAACCAGCGCACGGCGTTCGGTGCGTGATCGATCAGGCGGCGCGTATCGTCGACGAAAAAATGATCGTTCGCGTAGAACAGATCGGCGCCGAAACGATAGACGATCAACCCAGGCGCGGTCTCCACGCCGGGCACCGCCGGCACCGGCACCCACATGCCGTCGCCGTTGGGCGCGAGCATCATCGTGTGCGGGCGGTAGCTGTGCCGCACGTGACGCAGCAACGACAACGCGACGGCGACCAGAATGCCGTGCTCGACGCCGATCAGCACGACCGCCGCCGCCGTGAACAAAGCCAGCGCGAATTCGCCGGGACTTTCGCGGCGAATCGAAAAGAGCGACTGCAGATTGATCAGGCCGACCGCGATCGTAAACACGATGCTCGCGAGAATGCAGTGCGGCAGATACTGCAGATAGCGGCTGAAAAACAGCAGCACGACCACCACGACCGCCGCGAACACGAGCTGCGCGAATTGGCTGCGCGTGCCGGCGCGATCGGCCATCGCGGTCTGCGTCAGGCTGCCGTTGACGACGAACGCGCCGGAAAACGCCGCCGCCGCGTTGGCGGCCGCGATGCCGAGCAGGTCTGCGTTGGTATCGACCGGCTCGTGATAGCGGTCGGCGAACACCCGGCTCGCCGCGGCGCTTTGCGCGACGATCATCACGAAGCACGACGCCGCGACCGGCACGAGATCGAGCATCTGCTGCCACGTCACCGACGGAATCCGCAGCGGCGGCAATCCGCCCTCCACCGGTCCGAGGATGGAGATGCCGTGCGCGGCGAATCCGAACACATCGCTCGCGGCAATGCCCGCGACGACCGCGACCAACGGCACCGGCAGACGCGGCCAGAAACGTTTGCAGACGAGAATCGCGGTCACCACGAGCAGCGAGATCGCCAGTGTCGGCCGATTGATCTGCGCGGCGTCGCTCACGACGAGCAGCAGTTGTTTCACGCTGCTCGCCGCATGTCCGGGCACGCCGAGCATGTCGCCGAGCATCGCGATGCCGACCTGCACGCCGACGCCCGCAAGAAAGCCGACCAGCACCGTACGCGACAGGAAATCGGCGAGAAAGCCGAGCTTGAAGATGCGCGCGACGAACAGCAACGCGGCCGTCAGCAACGCGACCATCGCCGCGAGCGCCGCATACTCGGCGCTCGACGCGGGCGCCATCGTCGAAAGACGACTCGCGAAGATCGTCGCGGTGGCCGAATCGGCGGCCACGACCAGATGCCGCGAAGCACCGAAGAACGCGAACGCGACGAGCGGCAGGAACACCGTGTAGAGCCCGGTGACGGCCGGCATGCCGGCAATGCGCGCATAGCCGAGGACCTGAGGAATATCCATCGACGCAAGCTGCACACCGGCCAGCGCATCGCGCGCCGCCGCAATCCGGCTCAAAGGAAGAACGCCCTTCAGCACGCTGGCACGGGCCGCCATTTTTTGCAGAGAATCTTGCATACGCGATGCTGACCTAAAACGAAAGTAATCGCGCATCGTGCCGCGAACCGGCGCGCCAAGGCAAGACTTATGGAAGGGAGAACGGGCTATTGACGAAAACGAAAACGAGAAAGCAAACCGAAAGAACGCAAACGATTGCTCCTTTCAAGCGCACAACAGACTAACGGACGTTAATCGCAAAGCGAAAATCTCCACGGCGCAGCCGCGGAAAAAAACGCGCGAAGAAGATCTACCGTTTGAATTGCCCTGTCTGCGGGTCCACATGGCGCGCGAAACCGAACAGCGCAGCGATGCAGATCGGACAGGCGATCAGAAAGATGGCCAACATCACACTCACCCCGTAACAACTTGTTACCGGGAAGTGTAAAGAAATTTGAAGTAAGTTTAATGAGGGAAAACCGCAAAGCACTATTGCGAAGGATTACGGGAGCCTTAAAGAGATCGTCGATACGCAAGTGAAAACGCGAATAGGCCGCCACGGCGCGCGTCCGCGCGCCAGGCATCACACCGCCACGATTAGGCAAACCCTTCTACCGCTTTGCGCCGCGCGTATTTTTCTTTGGCATCGGCGCTGGCCCGACCGATTCGCGCATCGTCACGCTGAGCGGAAACTCGCGCAAGATCTCCCAGGTGGTGCCGTAACACTGGTTGATGAGCCAGCGCACCGCGTTTTGCGTAAGTTCCCCGGTTGGAATATGCACCGACGTGAGCCCGGGCGCCGCGTAGGCGGCCGAGTAGTCGTCGTCGTAGCTGATCACGGAGATGTCGTGCGGCACCGAAATGCCCGCCTGGTGAAAGCGCGCGAGCACGCTGACCGCCATCGTGTCGTTCGCGCAGAACAGGCCGGTCACGCGCCGCTGCGTCTCGAGCAGCTTCTGCGCGGCCGCGTAGCCGCCTTCGGGCGAAAAGTCGGATTCGATCAGCGTGACGTCGTCGCGCGCAATGCCGGCTCGCGCGAGCTCGGCGAAAAAGCCGTCGATCCGCATCACGTTGTCCGACGCGGTAGCGGGCCCGGAAATCACCGCGATGTCGCGATGCCCGTGATCGAGCAGCGTGCGCGCCGCGAGTTCGCCGCCGCGCCGATGATCCGCGCTGAACGACGCCTCGGGCAACTGCTCGAACGCGCGATTCAGGAACACCATCTTCGGATGCATGCCATGCAGCATGATCAGGTCTTCGTCGTGCAGATCGTGGCTGATCACGACCACGCCATCGCAATCGCGGCCGATCAAAAAGCGCACTGCCTCGATCGCCTGCTCGCGCGGCGACACCTCGCCGCAACCGGTCGCGACCACGACATGGCGCCCCACCGCGCGCAGCTCGGTGTCGGTCTGCTTCAGGATCGTGCCGTAGTAGGAACCAAAGAAGGTCGGCACGAAGATGCCGATGATGCCGAGCTGCTGCGTCGCCATCGCCCGGCCGATCGACGACGGGCGGAAATTCAGCGCCTCGATCGCCGCCTTCACGCGCGCCGCGGCATCGGCGGAAATCGGTCCCTTGCCGGAAATGGCTCGTGAGGCGGTCGACATGCCCACGCCGGCCAGTTCCGCGACGTCCTTGAGTGTTGCCACGCGGTTCTCCATCAAGCCTGTCTCGACGAGCCGCTTCGCGCGTGACGCGCCGCGGCGTTATAAGCGCGCGCCGCTCGCTTCGTCGAATAGCGAGACATGCGCGGCGTCGAACGAGAACGCCACGGTGTCATCCTCCGCAATCGGCGCTTTGGTCTGATCGATCGACGCGATCTGTTCGCCATGATAGTCGAGCCAGATCACGCGGTGGTTGCCCATCGGCTCCATCAGCGAAACTTTCGCGCGCTCGCTGGCGCCTTCCGTGATATGCACGTCTTCGGCGCGCACGCCGAGCACGCAGCGCACGCCCTGCGCGGGCGCCCCCTTGAACGCGTACGCCGACACGTCGATCCGCACCTGCCCAGTGCAAAAGTGAAGCGCACCGTCGCGCGTCTCGAGCGTGCCCCTCAGCAGATTCATCGCCGGCGAGCCGAGGAAGGTCGCCACGAACAGATTGTTCGGCCGCGCATAGACCTCGGCCGGCGTGCCGAACTGCTGGATCACGCCGCCGCGCATCACCGCCATGCGCGTCGCGAGCGTCATCGCCTCGACCTGGTCGTGCGTCACGTAGATCATCGTCGCGCCCAGGCTGTGATGCAGCTGCTTCAGTTCGCGGCGCAGTTCGGTGCGCAGCTTCGCGTCGAGGTTCGACAGCGGCTCGTCGAACAGGAACACGTCGGCCTCGCGCACGATCGCGCGGCCGATCGCGACGCGCTGCCGCTGTCCGCCCGACAACTGCGACGGCTTGCGCTTGAGCAGCGGCCCCAGTTGCAGCATCTCCGACGCGCGGGCGACACGCCGCGCGATTTCCGCCTTCGGCGTGCCGTTGATGCGCAGCGCGAACGACAGGTTGCGCTCGACGCTCATGGTCGGATACAACGCGTACGACTGGAAAACCAGCGCGATGCGGCGATCCTTCGGATCGGCCCACGTCATGTCTTCGCCGGCGATCTCGATGCTGCCGTCGCTGACGTCGATCAATCCCGCGATGCTGTGCAACAGCGTGGACTTGCCGCATCCCGACGGCCCCAGCAGCACGACGAACTCACCGGCGAGCACGTCGAGATCGAGGTTCTCGATCACCGTGTTCGAACCGAGGCGAATCGTCAGATTGCGGACCGCCACATTGGCGGGATGCGTGAGCGCCGCGGCGTCGGAGTCAACGTCAGCGCTTGCACCCGGCACGCCGGCCGCATCGATCGTATTAGCCATGTTTGCCATGCCCTACCCCTTGACGGCGCCCGACGCAATGCCGCGCACGAACCAGCGGCCCGAAATGAAATAAACCGCGAGCGGCACCAGCGACGTCAGGATCGTCGCCGCCATATTGACGTTGTAGAGCCGCTCGCCGGTCGTCGTGTTGATGATGTTGTTCAACTGCACCGTCATCGGCAGATTCTTCGTGCCAGCGAACACGAGGCCCAGAATGAAGTCGTTCCAGATGTTCGTGACCTGCATGATCAGCGCGACGACGATGATCGGCGTCGACATCGGCAGCATCAGTTGAAAGAAGATGCGCCAGAAGCTGCCGCCGTCGATGCGCGCGGCCTTGAACAGCTCCTGCGGAATCGACGCGTAGTAGTTGCGGAACAGCAGCGTCATCACCGGCATGCCGAACATCGTATGGATCAGCACGATGCCCGGCAGCGAGCTGAACAGATGCACGCTCGCGAGCACGCGCACGAGCGGATAGATCATCACCTGCACTGGAATGAACGCGCCGACGAGCAGCACGCCGAACAGCAATCCCGCGCCGCGCGGCCGCCAGAACGACAGCGCGTAGCCATTCACCGCGCCGACCATGATCGACAGCACCGTGCTTGGCACGACGATACGCACCGAGTTCCAGAAGCCGACGCGAATGCCGTTGCAATCGAGCCCGGTGCAGGCCGACTGCCATGCGGCGCTCCACGCGTCGAGCGTGAAATGCATCGGCAAGCCGAGCAGATTGCCGAGGCGGATCTCGCTCATCGGTTTGACCGACGTGACCAGCATCACGTAGAGCGGCAGCAGAAAGAACACCGCCGCGGTGAGCAGAAACGCGTAGATGCCGAGCCGCGCCGGCGAGAACGCCGAGCGGCGGGGCCGCGTGCGCGCGCGATGCGGCATGCCGCCTTTGAGCGTGGAATCGAGCGTGTTCATCCTCTCTCCCCGCGCAGCGCCGCACGGCTGCGTGCATAGAAGAACGGCGCGAGAACCGCCAGCACCGTCGCGAGCAGCACGATCGATGCGGCCGACGCAAGGCCGATGTTCGCGCGCCCGAACAGATAGTCCATGATGAATTTGGCCGGCACTTCGCTCGCAGTGCCGGGGCCGCCCTGCGTCATCGCGACGACCGCGTCGTACAGCTTCACGACCATCACGAACAGCAGCACGAACGCGGTCGAGATCGACGGTCCGAGCATCGGCACCACGATGCTCGCGTACACGCGCCAGCGAGGAATGCCGTCGATGCGCGCGGCTTTCCACAACTCTTCGTCGATGCCGCGCAGGCCCGCGAGCAACAGCGCCATCACGAGGCCCGAAGCCTGCCACACGGTCGCGATCACGATCGTGTAGATGACCCAGTCCTGATCGACGATCCAGTCGAAGCGCGCGTGCGCGAAGCCGAGATTGCGCAGCACCTGCTGCGCACCGAGCGCGGGATTCAGGATCCATTGCCACACGAGCCCGGTCGCGACGAACGACATCGCGTACGGATACAGAAACACCGTGCGCAACGCGCCTTCCGCGACCACGCGCTGATCGATAAAGATCGCCAGCAGCAAGCCGATCACCATGCACGCGATGACGAAACACGCGCCATAGATCACGATGTTCTGCAGCGACGTCAACCAGCGGTCGTTGTGAAAGAGCCGCACGTACTGCGTGAAGCCCACGAAGTCGTTCGACGGAAACGTGTGCGAATTGCTGAGCGACACGCGCGCGGTCCAGACCATCGTGCCCAGGTACGTGAACACGACGGTCAGGAGCATCGGCAGCAAGGCCAGCCAGACTGCGATCGAAAACCGCCGGCTCAGCGGCTTGTTTCGCGGTTTGGGGTGCGACTTGTCCTGTGGTTTCGAACCCTCGGCTGGCAGCTTGAGCGCGTGCATGGCGAGGCCTAGCCCTTCAACGCGCTGGCGAACGCTTTCTGCGCGTCGTCGACGGACTCGTTCTTGTTCCAGAAGTTCGTCACGACGTCAGTCAGCGCACCCTGCATATCGGGCGACAGCAGCATTTCCGGATTCGGCAACTGGCGGGACTTGTCCTTCATGATCGCGATGCCCTCCTTGGCGCAGACGTCGAGGCTGCTTGCGTCGACGTCAGACCGGATCGGAATCGAGCCCTTCTTCGCGCTGAACGCGACCTGCGCGGACGGCGAGGTCATCACCGTGGCGAGCAGATTCTGCGCCTTGATCGCCGACGCGCTGTCGGTCTTCGGGAACACGAAGACGTCGCCCGCGACCAGATACGGCGAACGCGGACCGAAGCCCGGGAAGCAGCCGAAGTCCTTGCCCGCCGTTTGATTCGCCGCGACGAACTCGCCCTTCGCCCAGTCGCCCATGATCTGAACGCCGGCCTTGCCCGAAGTCACGAGCGCGGTCGCGTCGTTCCAGTTGCGGCCAGGCGAGCCCGGATCGACGAAATCGTGCAGCCGCTTGAACGACACGAGCACCTTCTTGAACGCATCGGAGTTCACCGCGTTCTGATCGTGATCGCGATAGACCTTCATATACAGGTCCGGGCCACCCACATCGGCGAGCACCGCGTCGAACGTGATCTTCTCCTGCCACGGCTGGCCGCCGAACGCGAGCGGAATCACGCCCGCGCGCTCTTCAGCTTGCCGAGATCGGCGATGAATTCGTCGTAGCTTTTGGGCTCGCTCGCGATGCCCGCTTTCTGGAACACCGGCTTCGAGTAGAAGAACCACGCGGGCATATGAATGTCGACCGGCGCCGCGTAGAAATGGCCCTTCACGCGGATACTGTCGAGAATCGACTGCGGGAAAATGCCGTTCCAGTTTTCTTTCGCGGCGACGTCGTCGACGTTATTCAGGAGTCCCTGGTCGATCAGATCGTGAAACTGCTTCGACGTATTGAACTGGGCGGCGGTGGGTGGATCGCCGCCGACGATCCGGTTGATCGCGGTGGCGCGCGCCTGATCTCCGCCGGCGACTGCGTTGTCGACCCATTGGCCACCGGCCTTGTCGTACGCGACGGCAAACTGCCGAATCGCGGCCGACTCGCCGCCCGAGGTCCACCAGTGAATCACGTTAGCCTTGAGCGGTTCCGCATGCGCGACGACGCCATACAGCGCCAGTGCCGCAACTACGCCTCGCAAGACCATTCTGTTGCTGTTCATTCCGTCTCCTCCAGGCTGAGTGCCCGTGTGTCAAGTCGAAATACCAATCAGCTCCACCCGGCTTTACATCGTTGCTGCGTCGTTTTAATTGTGTTTATTGCGCTTGCGCGTTGCGATCTTCGAGGAATTTCGACACCAGCTCCGCGCTGCGCTTGACCGTACGCTTCTGCGTTTGGTAGTCGACGTGCACGATGCCGAAGCGCCGCTCATAGCCGAAAGCCCATTCGAAGTTGTCCATCAGCGACCACAGGAAATAGCCGCGCACGTCGACGCCCGCCTTGATCGCCTGATCGACCGCGGCGAGATGGCGCCTCAGGAACGAGATGCGCTGCGTGTCCTCGACGCGGCCGTCGATCACCTTGTCGTCCGATGCCATGCCGTTCTCGGTGATGTAGATCGGCGGCAGATTGGCATAGGTATCCCTGAAACCGGTCAACAGATCGCGAAGACCGTCAGGGTAAACCTCCCAGCCCATCTGCGTGCGCTCGACACCCTCGAGCGGCACCTCCTTGAAACCGTGCCCACCATCGCTCGCCACGTTGGTGCGGAAATAATAGTTGATGCCGAGAAAATCGAGCGGCGTATTGATCGTCTGCATGTCGCCTTCGAGCACGAGTGGCTCGCTGCCAGGCCACAACTCGAACAGGTCTTGCGGATACTCGCCCTTGAACAGCGGATCGAGAATCCACGCGTTGTGCTGAACTTCGAACAGCTCGGCCGCGCGACGGTCGGCGGCGCTGTCGCTATTCGGCGTGCCGCGCCCGACATTCGCGACGATGCCCTTGTGCGAGCGCGGATCGTTCGCGCGCAGCACCGGAATCGCGAGACCGTGCGCGAGCAGCAGATGATGCATGGCCTGCGCGGCGAAGCGCAGGTTCGAGAGTCCCGGCGCGTGATGGCCGTTGCCGTAGCCGAGGTACGCCGAACACCACGGCTCGTTGAGCGTCGCCCACGCATCGACGAGGCCGTGCAGCTCGCGGCTCATCAGATCCGCGTAATCGACGAAACGGTACGCGGTTTCGCGATTGAGCCAGCCGCCGCGATCCTCGAGATGCTGAGGCAGGTCCCAGTGATAAAGCGTGACGAAAGTCGTGATGTTCTTCTCTTTGAGCCGTCCGAGCAGGCGCTTGTAGAAGTCGAGCCCCTTGCGGTTCGGCGTGCCGTTTTCGTCCATCACACGCGGCCATGCGGTCGACAGCCGGTACGCTTCGAGGCCGAGGCCCGCGAGCAGGTCGACGTCCTGTTCCCAGCGATGATAGTGATCGCACGCGACGGCGCCGGTGTCGCCGGCCAACACCTTGCCCGGTGTGGCCGAGAACGTGTCCCAGATCGACGGCAGGCGGCCGTCTTCGTTGACCGCGCCTTCGATCTGATACGACGCGGTGGCCGCGCCGAGCAGGAAATCCTGGCGCCACAGCGACGAATCGGCGGGCGGGGTGAATGGATCGGAATGCGGTTCGCCGTGAGCGGTTGGACGGGCGGCGTCGATGACTGCGGATGCGTCGTTTACCACGGATTCTCTCCTGCCAATGAGGTCGTTGAACCGGGTGTGGTGGAACTCGAGGCGCTGGCGTTCGAACTTGCTGTGAGCGCTTAAGTGGAAGCGCTTCCACACTGTCCAGCGAACGATAGCAGCGGGGAAATCGGCGCAGCAATCCGGGTTTGTCTGGAGGGGTTTCTGGCATGCGTGCGTGGGTGATGCGGCGCGCATCGGGGGTGTTCACTGCAACGGATAGTTACGGCTTCCGACGAAAATCCCTGGCAGCCGTGCAACGCAAAGTCTCGGATCGCCGACAATCGGCTTATCCACTGAAGCATGGAAGACGATTGCGATGAGCGAATTCAATCTGTCGGAACTCTACCGCGGCTATATCGCCTGCCTGAACACGCAGGACTGGTCAAAGCTGCGAGACTTCGTTGGCGAAGACGTGAAGTACAACGGCCAACGAATCGGTTTGTCGGGCTATCGCGAGATGCTGGAAAGAGACTTCCGCGACATTCCCGACCTGCACTTCGAGATTCAGATGCTGGTTTGCGAGCCGCCACATATCGCAAGCCGATTGCATTTTGACTGCACACCCATCGGCATGTTACTTGGGCTTCCCGTGCAAGGAAAACGGGTGGAGTTTTCCGAGAACGTCTTCTACGAGTTTGGTGACGGCAAGATCCAGCAAGTCTGGTCGGTCATCGATAAAGCCGCGATCGAGAGTCAGTTGTAGCGGCTCAGGGACACGCGTGTCGCTCGCGTGCATCTTTTTGTGCGCGCGGAGACGCCCCGTCAGCGAGGCTGTCACGGAGCGCATCGCTCCGGCAAACCTCCGTCTCCGTTGAAGTCGCTATGCGCGGCACTCATGGCAAAACCGAACTCGCGCGGCAATTCTGCCATGTGGGAACTGCCGCGGTTATCAGAAACGCCCGCATTTCACTTCGATTCTTTTTTTATCGGGCGAATGCGCTCGTCTATGGCTTGTCGTCCTCGCTATCGGGGTCGATGTCGGGATCGAGCGGCGGCTCATCCGGGTCCTGCGATGGACCGAGGTCGGGCAGATCCGTCTGCACGACGTCGGACTGATCCGGGCGGATCGGGTTTTCGTCCTTGTTCGGTGTGGTTGCCATGGCCGGTCCTCCTTAGGTCGTTGCCATGCTGAAGCGGCAGCAAGTTCCGCTCCCGATCCAGACGCGGCCATGCCCGTTCCAGTCACAAGTCGAAGCCCATTTGCGCACGGCCAAGCTCGGTGAGATCGTCTGGCGTCGCGCGGCCGACGAAATCGACTTCGAAATGATCGGCCGGAAAATCCGGCGGGCTCCTGCCTTCGAGAAAGCCCGGCAGTTGCCGCTTCAGATACGCATCGTTCTTCGCGCAGCCCGGCAGCGAAGCGATATACATCACGTTGCTATAGCCGTTGCCGCGATGCGCGTCCTCGACCGCGTGAATGACGTCGCTATGCCAGAACACGGTGTCGCCCGCCTGCATCAGCGGAATCGACGACAGCGCATGAAACAGCGGCGCGTGATAGTCGGACTTGATCGACAGCGCGCGCCCCGGCAGCGCTCCGCACAGATCGTCTTCGGCGACATCATCCTGAAGCGCGCGCAACAGGATGTAGACCATCGAGTTCGCCATTGGCACCAACTGCAGCGTGCCGTCGCCGGGACCCTGCGGCGTCAGCGCGGTCCAGCCTTGAAACGTGCGGAACATCGAGCAGACGGCCGGCGATGCGATCTCCTCGACTTCGGTTCGCCACGCGGCGTCGAACGGATCGTAGTCGCGCCAGTGGCCCGAGAACACATGGCGATAGACCTTGCGGAAGTTCGGCTCGATCCAGCGCTCCACCGAACCGCCGTCGCAATGCGCCGACAACCCGAGCGATTCCGATCCGGGCGGCCGACGGCGCAGGCGGTCCGCATACACCGGCACATGGTTCGGATCGAAATGCACGCGCCCTTCGCTTTCGGTGCGCCACAGCCGGTTCAGGAACACGCGGGCCTGCGTGAGCTCGGTCGATTGCCGCGCGAGCACCTGCGGTTTCGACCAGTACACACCGTAGATTTGCGGCTTGCTCGAGGCGAGTTGCCCAAAGTACTTGTCTTCCGCGCGATTCTGCAGCTTTGCGTCGAGGTCGTTGCGCTCGACGTAGTCGGCGATGTCCTGATCCCATTGCTCGACGAGCGACCGGTCGAACACCTTGCGGATCACGCAGGCGCCGTGAGCTTTGACGAGCGCGATCTGCTCGTCGGTGACCCGGTTCGCCACGATGTCGGCGAACTGGATTTCCGGAATGACCGGCTCGCCGCGCTCACGCAGCGTCGCGATTCGCTCCGCCTCCTTCGTCATCGCCGCTTCGACGTCGGCGAACACGTCGCGGTAGTTCGGCAGCATCGCGCGCAGTTCGCGCTTCGCTTGACGGATGGCTGCCGGCAGGTCGTCGATTTGCAGGGCCATGGCATCGTCTCCATGTGGTTTCTGATGCTTGAAGCGTACGCGAACGATCGCCGCCTGCGTGATACTATCCGGTCAAAGATTTGACGATTTCGGACATGAAAGCCGCTTTTGAACATGTGGATTTTGGCCGGGACTGTTCGGTCAGGGTTTACCACCGCCGGCTGCCCCGCATCCCTTTCGAATGGCACCACCATCCCGAGTACGAGCTGACGCTAACGATGAACAGTCAGGGCAAGCGGTACATCGGAGACTCCGTCGCGACCTACGGCGCGGACGATCTGGTGCTGGTGCCGCCGAATCTGCCGCACACTTGGGCCTCGAACCGTTCGATCGACGCGGCGCACCCGCAGGTCGCGATCGTCGTATGGTTCGACGGCGCGTGGGTGCGGCGACTCGCCGATGTCTGCCCCGAATACAACGGACTTTGCGACCTGTTGCGCAGAGCGGCCTGCGGCCTCGCGTTCGAAGACGGTGCCGGCACACGCATGCGCGAACACCTCGACCGCCTGCTGTCCGACAAACCGCGCGAACGCTTGCAGGCGGCGCTCGATGTACTGGATCTGCTGTCGGCGCTCCCCGCCACGCCGCTCGCGTCCCCAAGCGCATTCGACGCGCGAACCGGAACGCCGACTGGCCACGAATCCGATCAGATCAATCGCGTGCTCGCATTGATCGAAACACAGTTCGCATATCCGCTTCGGCTTTCCGCGCTGGCCAAGGCGTCGGGGCTTTCCGAGCGCTCGTTGACGCGGCATTTCACGCAGCATCTTGGCGAGAGCGTCGGGCGCTACGTGACGCGCGTACGAATCGGCCACGCATGCCGGATGTTGACCGATACGCAAGCGCCGATTTCCGTCATTGCGACGCGCTCCGGATTCGCGAACGTCGCGAATTTCAACCGGCAATTCAAAGCCGCCAAGGACATGACACCGGTTGAATTCAGGCAGCAGTTCGCGGGCGCGCGGCGGGCGGAGCAACAGATGTCGCCAATGCTCACCGAGCGCTCGCCTTCTCTGCAGAGCGTTCGCAACAAAGGAGACGGCAAGCGGATGCCGCGGCCCGCGCGTGCAGGCCGGCAGTCCGAATGACCGGACTACTCGGCGAGCAATCCCTGCAGGCGCCAGACATTTTTTGCACGTCCGGGGGAGTACTTGCAGCAAGGGTGGGGCCAGGGATTTTATGGCGCAGACTATGCGCTGGCGGCGAAATTTCAACGCGACGGCAACGCGCGGCTGGTCGACTGCAACACCCGACTCTGGAGGCACTCCATGAACGAACAAGCGATACGTGAAGCCTTGAACGCACACTGGCGAGCGTCGGCGGACGGCGATCTCGACGCCGAACACGCTATCTACGCCGACGATGCGATCTGCGACTATCCCCAATCAGGCGAGCGAATCCACGGACGAACCAATTTGCAGGCTCTGCGCGGCCATCATCCCGGCAAGCCATCGGGTTTCGCGATCAGGCGAATTCAAGGCGAAGGCAATCTGTGGATCACCGAGTACACGATCAACTATCAGGGGCGCATCGCTTACACGGTCAGCGTGATGGAGTTCCGCGAAGGCAAGGTCGTCCACGAGACGCAGTATTTTGCTGATCCGTTCGAGGCCCCGGATTGGCGGAGTCAATGGGTTGAGCGGACCGCGTGAAAAAACGCGCCGCGGCCGTGTAGGACCAAGGTCCGATTGATGACAAACGCGCGCATGCGACTATGCTTCGAGGGGGCTGAAGCCCGAACTTGACGAGGTTCGCTATGCGGCAGGCCAAGATCGTTATCGTCGGCGCGGGGCTGGTCGGGGGATCGGCAGCCCTGTTCGTGGCGTTGGCCATTCCGAGCGCGAAAGTCGTCATCATCGATGTCGCGCGGGTGCGCGCTGAGGGACAGGTTCTCGATCTCGCCCACGCCGCGGCATTCTGGGGGCACAGCCGTTTTCGCGCAGGGGACTACGAAGACGCGCGTGACGCCGACATCGTCGTGATCACGGCAGGCGCCGGCGTCAAACCCGGCGAGACTCGCCTGCACCTTGCCAGAACCAATGCGGACATCGCGACCGAAATCGTCGGGCGGATCGCGCCGCTCGCGCCCGACGCCATCTATCTGATCGCGACCAACCCATGCGACGTGCTGACCGGCGCCGTTTACGACCAACTGCGTTGCGAGCGCGAGCGCGTCATCAGCACGGGCACCTCGCTCGATACCGGGCGGCTGCGCTCCCTGCTGTCCGAGCGGCTCGGCGTGGTGGCCTCCGCGATTCACGCCTATGTGCTCGGCGAGCACGGCGAATCGGCCGTGATCCAGTGGTCCGCCGCAACGGTCTGCGGCATGCCCCTCGAAACCTTCCTGACGCGCAACGGCAAGGAGCTGGGCCCCGCCAGCAGGGATCTGATCCTGCGCTCCGTCCACGAGGCGGCGAAGCTCATCAAGGAAGGCAAAGGCGCCACCCATTACGGCATCGCCAGCGCGATAGGAAGGATCTGCGAGGCCATCGTGCACGACACCGACCTGATCCTCACGGTTGGCATCGTCCAGCCCGAAGTGGAAGGCGTACCGGACGTGTGCGTGTCGCTGCCAATGGTCGTCAATGGCGCGGGCGCGCGGTTGATCGCCTATCCGGAACTCGACCCTATCGAGCGCGAGACCTTGCTAGGTAGCGCGCGCATCGTCAAGGACGCGACGGAAAGCGTGCTCCACGAGCGGTGACGCCTTCCCGCGCACTCCGAAAAAACCCAACCACGCCGGCACGAGGTCCATCATGGCTCCTACACCTGCCAAGGTTTCACGGCCCACCAGCTCGCCTCCCGCCACGCCGAAGCCCTCGGTCGGACTGCCGGCCGGCGTCTGGAAATATCTGGTACCGATCGCGGTCGGCGTCGCGCTGTGGTTTCTGCCCGCGCCCGCCGGCCTCCAGCCGAAGGCGTGGCATATGTTCGCCGTGTTCGTCGCGACCATTGCCGGCATCATGACCGCCCCGCTGCCGATGTCGGTGGTTGCCATCATCGGCTCGACCATTGGCGTGCTCGTCGGCGTTCTGTCGTTTGCCGACGTCACCAAATCCACCGGCACCGACCTCGTATGGCTCGTGATGCTCGCGTTTTTCATTTCACGCGGCGTGATCAAGACCGGCCTTGGCCGCCGGATCGCGCTTCTGTTCATGCGATTGCTGGGAAAGCGAACGACGGGGCTCGGCTACGGGCTCGTGTTGACCGAACTCGTGATCTCCCCCGCGATGCCGAGCATCACCGCGCGCGCGGGCGGCGTGATGTTGCCGATCACACGAGCCATTTCCGAAGTGCTGGGCAGTCACGCCGACGATCCGGAATCACGCGTGAAGGTGGGACGCTACCTGATTCTCTGCGCCTTCCACGCGAACATCATCACGGCGGGCATGTTCATCACGGCAATGGCGGGCAATCCGCTGGCGGTCAGGCTGGCCGCGGACCAGGGCGTGTCGATCAGCTGGCTCGACTGGGCGGTGGCGGCGTCGATCCCCGGTCTGCTGTGCCTCGCCGTGATTCCGATCGCCATGCTGTGGATCGCCCCGCCGCAGGTCAGACGCACCCCCGATGCCACCGACCTCGCGCAACGAGAGCTCACGACGATGGGGCCCATCTCGGTCAAAGAAATCATCATGGCGTGCATCTTCGTCGGCTTGCTGGTGCTGTGGGTGTTCGGCGACGATCTCGGCGTCGGCGCGACGCTCGCGGCGGCGATCGGCGTTTCGTTGCTGTTCATCAGCGGCGTGCTGACCTGGCAGGACGCGCTGAACGAGAAGTCCGCCTGGGACACGATGATCTGGATCGGCCTGCTCATCATGCTGGCCTCCAAGCTCAACGAATATGGCATGGTGAGCTGGTTCGGCAAGGAATTCGGCGCGCATCTCGCGGGCTTTCCGATGCTGGCGGTCTATATGATGGTGGCGGCGATCTACGTTTACATTCACTACTTTTTCGCCAGCGCCACCGCGCATATCAGCGCGCTGTTTCCGCTCTCCATGGCACTGATGGTCGCCGCCGGCGTCCCGCCCTTCGTCGCCGCAGTCTCGCTCGGGATTCTGAGCAATGTGAACGGCTGCCTGACGCAATATGGCATCGGCTCCGGTCCCGTCATGTTCGGCGCGGGCTACGTGACCCAGGGCGAATGGTGGAAGGCTGGATTTTTGATGAGCCTGTTTTACATGGTGGCCTGGCTGGTCGTTGGGCCGCTTTGGTGGAAGGTGCTGGGGCACGTATGAGACAACGCGACTTTCGCCGCGCGGCTCGTACGGCCCGCGCACACGTGATCCTGCTCCGCTTCCCGCTTCGTCAATCGCGAACGGTCATGACCCGCGCAACTTCCCCGGTCGTCATCGATCGCCGCCGATCACCGCGACGCCGTCCGCACCCCTGACGCCCGCGCCGGCCCTCCAATGCAACGCTTCAGTTGCCCGTGCCGCTCGTCTCGAAGGTTCCCCGATCATAAGCTTCGCAATAAGCCTTCCAGTCTGCCGCGACCTGCGCCTCACACTGCGTCGCAAGATCGATCAACGGCAGTTGCCAATCGCGCCGACTGCCAAACGCGATCAGATCGTCCGCGATCGCCGACTTCTGCCGCCCTCCGCTGCGCAGATGCGCCCACGCGCTCAACTCGGCCATGCTGTTGATCACTGCCTCGAGCCGCGGCAGCTTGCCGTCCCAGTCGGCAAGCGCGACGCGATCTTCCGATGGCTGCAAACTCCGCAGCACATAGGAGCGCTGGTTGAATTCCACCGCGTGCAAAAAGGCCTGCGAGACCGCCTGATTGCGCCGCTGCACTTCGACGACACGCTGTGCCTCGGTCTGCCACTTCGGCTGCGTCGCCGTCACGTGCGCACTCACCGATGACGGCAGCGCCTCTTTCAAATCGATCAGGTAGTTGCCATCGGGCGAGCCCTTGCCCTCGACCAGAATCACATAGCGATCGACACCGAGGCTGCCCGTCCCCGCAATGCGGCGCGCGACATCGAGCGTGCGGTAGAACTCGGGATTCGGCTCCGTCACCGCGAACTGCTGCATGAACTGCGCGACCGCGGCACGCCGTTCATCGCTGACGGGCAGCGCTTTCTTGCCGTCGACCTTCAGCATGCGCGTTTTGCCCTTGAGCACCGTGCGACGGTCCAGATGCGCGGCGCGCGTGCGGCTCACGAGCGCGACGAACAGATCGCGCACCATGCCGGTCGCGGTCTCCGCTTCGATCCAGCGCGACTTGCCGTACGCGAGCGCGGCGCCGTAGGCATCGAGAGCGGTGTGGCACAGCGCGAGCGCTTCAGCGCGGCTCAGCTTCAGGTTGGCCGCGCCGACCAGCACGCTCGTCAACAGACGCACCAGCTCGCAGGGAACCGGCGCGAGACAGGCTTCGTCGAAGTCGTTGTTGTCGAAGTAGACGAGGCGATTGTCGCCCTTGTAGCTGCCGAAATTTTCGAGGTGCATGTCGCCGCAGATCCACACGTGCGGCGCGTCGTCGAGTACGTTCGCGCGCGGCAGACGCGCATAGAACAGATGGCAGGTGCCGCGCAGAAATACGAACGGCGAGCCGCGCATGGCTTTGTATTTCATCGCGAGTCGTTCGGGGTCCCGCCCGGCGTTGAAGTTGGCGATGATCTTTGCGATATCGGACATAGCGGGTTCCGTTGAATGGGCAAGCTCGACGTGAGCTCCATGCCTGCTGCTGTGACCTCGGAGCGTGCCGCGAATTCAATGCGGGTTCAACCCGGATGCAGTGACGTGGCTGTCGTTGCTTGTCGCGGCAGTGGCGATCGGTGGGCTGCTTGCCTACGCGTATCGCCAGTGGGCGCGCTCGACAGGCTCGAACTTCGAGTTCTATGCGTCGTTGTTGGCGCTCAACGCGACCGCGCTCCTGTTGCTGACGAACGCGCTATGTTGGTTCGAATACATGTCCAATGTCATCAATGTGTCGCATCCATTGTGCTTACGATCTGCTGGACTCACCCCTCCCCACCGAACCTGCGCCGATACGCCCCCGGACTCGTCAACGCGATCCGGCGAAAATGCCGCCGCAACGACTCCTCCGACCCGAACCCCGCCAGCTCGGCGACGCGCGCCATCGGCAGCGGCGTCGCGGCTTCGAGCAACTCACGCGCAAGCGCGACGCGCTCCCTGACGAGCCATTCATAAGGCGCCATGCCGGTCGCGTCGCGGAACTGCCGTTGCAGCGTGCGCGGGCTCATCGCCGCGCGCCCGGCGAGCGAGCGCAGCGTATGCGGCTCGGCCGCATGGCTGCGCACCCAGTCCATCAGCTTCGCGATACGTCCGCTTTCGTCGGGCGGCATCGGGCGCGGCACGAACTGCGCCTGGCCACCCTCGCGATGCGGCGGCACCACGAGCCGTTGCGCGACGCGATTCGCAACCGCGCCGCCATGATCGCGCCGCACCAGATGCAGCAGCATGTCGAGCCCGGCCGCCGATCCCGCCGAGGTGATCACCTGCCCTTCATCGACATACAGCGCCTCGGGCTGCACACGCAGTTGCGGATAGCGCTGCTGCAACTTGTCCGCGTAGCGCCAGTGGGTCGTCACGGTCTTGCCGTCGAGCACGCCGGCCGCCGCGAGCACGAACACGCCCGAGCAGATCGAGCAGAGCCGCGTGCCGCGCTCGTAAGCCGCGCGAAGCCTGCGCAGCAGCGCGGCCGGCGGCACCTCGTCGGCATCGCGCCAACCCGGAATCACGATCGTGTCGGCGCTCGCGAGCAGCTTCAGCGTGTAGGGCGCGGCCAGCGTGATGCCGCCCGCCGCGCGGATCGGACCGGGCTCGCTCGCGCAGACCGCGAAGCGATACCACGGCACGCCGAGCTCGGGACGCTCGAGCGCGAACAGTTCGGTCACGCAGCCGAATTCGAAGGTGCAAAGCCGGTCGTAGGCCAGCGCGACGACGAGATGATTGTGCATGGCGCAATGTTACCGAAGATTGACGATCACGCCACTTACCGGGCGACCCGCCGCTCGTCACAATCGACCGTGCCTGAAAAGCGCGCGTCCCACCACCTAATCAACTCACCCCTGCTGCCATGACTCACGACAACCTCACCACCGTCCCGAACGCCGTCACCGCGATCCCCGCCGCCGACAGCGCCGCCGCGCTCGGGCACTTCCAGGCGTCGCTGCGCTTCGAAACCGATTGCACCGACGTTCACGCCGCGCTCGCGAGCGGCGCGCCCGGCTTCGTGCTGCTCGACGTGCGCAGTCCCGCGCTGTTCGCGCAGGGCCACGTGCCGGGCGCGCTGAATCTGCCGCACGGCAAGATCGTCACGTCGAAGCTCGCGGCTTATGCGCCGGACACGCTGTTCGTCACCTACTGCGCGGGCCCGCACTGCAACGGCGCGGCGCGCGGCGCACTGCGGCTCGCGCAGTTGGGGCGGCCCGTCAAGCTGATGGCGGGCGGCGTCACCGGCTGGCTGGACGAAGGCTTCCAGCTGAGCCGCGAGGACGCCGATCCGCCGTCCGATCCACGCTCCGATGCATAGCGTGACTCGTAATCCGACACGCGTTCCAGCGCGGCATCCGCCGCCGTCCGCGCGTCGGCTTTGCCCCCTGTTCGCAAATCGCAAATAAGTTAAACAAAAGTTCGAAAGGTGCCGATAACATGTCCAGCCGGACTCTTCCCGGCGGACCCAATATGCAGAGTTCATATAATTTCTGGCTCGTCGCGATTTCGTTCGCGGTCGCGACCCTCGCGTCGTACACCGCGCTCGATCTGACGGGCCGCATCTTCCTGCTCGGCTCGACGCGCCGGCGGCACGCATGGCGGCTCGGCGGCGCGTTCGCGCTCGGTGTCGGCATCTGGTCGATGCACTTCGTCGCGATGCTCGCGTTCTCGCTGCCTATCCCGCTCGGCTACGACCCGGCGACGACCGCCTGCTCGCTGGCCCTCGCGATCGGCGCTTCGTATCTGGCGCTCTCGCTGACGACCCAGCAGCGCCTGACGCCGGTCCGGCTGCTGATGGGCGGCGTGGCGATGGGGATCGCTATCGCCGGCATGCATTACACCGGGATGGCGGCGATGCGCATGGCGCCCGCGATCCGCTACCAGCCGGCATGGTTCGCGGCCTCGATCGCGATCGCGATCGGTGCGTCGAGCGCCGCGCTGTGGATGGCGCGCGCGCTCAGCAACGAACACGAGCGCCATATCGCGCGCAAACGTCTCGCCGCGGCGCTGGTGATGGGCGTCGCGATCAGCGGCATGCACTACACCGGCATGGCCGCCGCCGACTTCGCGCCGGGCGCGATCTGCGGCGCGGCCAACGACATGAACGCGCGATGGCTCGCCACCTCGGTGATCCTGCTCACGTTCGCGGTGCTGATCGTCACGCTGATGCTGTCGCGCTTCGACGTGCGCACCACCTTCCTGCTCGGCGCGGTGTCGCGGCTGAACGGCCAGATCGTGCGGCTCGCGACGCTCGACGCGCTGACGGGCCTGCCGAACCGCGCGACGCTGACCGAGCGGATCGAACGCGCGATCAGCGGCGCGCGTCGCCAGCGTACGTCGTTCGCGGTGCTGTTCATGGATCTCGACGGCTTCAAGACGATCAACGATTCGCTCGGTCACTCGGCTGGCGACGCGGTGCTGTCCGCATTCGCGCAACGCCTGCAGCAATGCGTGCGTTCGAGCGACACCGTCGCGCGGCTCGGCGGCGACGAGTTCGTCGTGCTCACGGAACATCTTACGTGCGGCGACGACGCGGCCGCGCTCGCCGACGGCGTGCTTCACCGGATGCGCCAGGGCACGTGGAGCGACGAACAACCGCTGCAGGTGATGCCGAGCATCGGCATTGCGCTCTATCCGCGCGATGGCGACAGCGTCGAGACGCTGCTCCAGCACGCGGACGCCGCGATGTACGAAGCGAAGCGCGCCGGCCGCGGCACCTACCGCTTCTTCGAGCGCAGCATGAACGAGGCCGCCACGCGCACGCTGCGGATCCAGCAAGTGCTGCACGACGCCTTCGCGAATGATCGTTTCTCGCTGCTGTTCCAGCCGAAGTTTGAGCGCGGCGGCGACGCGCTCGCGGGCGCCGAGGCGCTGATCCGCCTGCACGATCCGGAGATGGGCGCGCTGATGCCGGCCGAGTTCATCCCGGTCGCCGAGCGCTCCGGGCAGATCGTGCAGATCGGCTACTGGGTCGTGCGTGAAACCTGCCGGCGCATTCGCGGCTGGATCGAACAGGGCCTGCCGGCGATGAAGGTGGCGATCAACCTGTCGCCGCGTCAGCTGTTGCAACCGGACCTCGTCGAGACGATCCTCGACATCGTCAGGAGCGAGGGCGTCGCGTGCGAGCAGATCATGTTCGAGATCACCGAGACCGTAGCGATGCAGGATGCCGCGCGCACCGTCGAAGTAATCCGCGCGTTTCAGGCGAGCGGCTTCGACATCTCGATCGACGACTTCGGCACCGGCTATTCGAGCCTCGCGTATCTGCAGCGCTTCCAGGTGAAGCAGTTGAAGATCGATCGCTTCTTCATCAACGGTCTCGACGCGAACGGCGCCGCGGGCAGCGCAATCGTGTCGGCGATCATCGCGCTCGCGCACTCGCTCGAAATGGACGTGGTCGCCGAGGGCGTCGAAACCCAATCGCAACTCGACAAGCTGTGCTCGATGATGTGCGACGAAGTGCAGGGCTACCTGCTCGGCAAGCCGATCAACGCCGACGACTTTGGCGCAATGCTCCGCGGCAGAACGATGGCCGCAAGCGGAGTCTCTATCTGAGCAGCGTCTCCCCCAACGCCGCGAGCCGTTCGGTCAACGCCTCGCTCGCACGCGTCATCGGCAAACGCAATTCGTTGCGCACCCATCCCCTCGCCGCGAGCAGCGCCTTCACCGGCGCGGGATTCGGTTCCGCGAACGCGAGCTGGATCTGCGGCACGAGCGCGTGAAAAATGCGTCGTCCTTCGTCGAGCTTCCCCTGCGTCAACGCGCGATAAAGCGCGACGAAACGCTCGGGCCGCCAATGCGCCGACGCCGCGATCGCCCCGCTTCCACCCGCGCACACCGTCGAGAAGAGCTCGAGGTCGTTGCCCGCGAGCACTTGCAGACGGCCGTCGCGAATCAACGCGAGCGTCGTGTCGAGCGAACCGGCGCAATCCTTGATCGCCTGAACTCGCGGATGCACGGCGAGCGTCAGCAGCGTGTCGAGCTCGAGCCGCACGCCGGTGCGTTGCGGAATATCGTAGAGCACGACTGGATGCACGCTCGCGTCCGCGAGTGCGCTGAAATGCGCGACGATGCCGTCCTGCGAGGGCCGTGTGTAATACGGCGCGGCGATCAGCACGCCGGCAATCGGCAACGGATTCAACTGCTCGATCCGCGCGCGCATGCTCGCCGTGTGATTGCCCGAGACGCCGACCAGCACCGGCAACGCGCGCTGCTGCGGCGACGCGCTGACGGCTTGCACCGCATCGAGAATCGTCGCGAGCACGGCGTCCTGTTCGGCGGCGTCGAGCGTGGCGGGCTCGCCGGTCGTGCCGAGCGCGACGAGCCCGGCCACACCGGCCTCCGCATAGCGACGCACCAGCGCACGCAACGCGGCGTGATCGACGGCGCCGTCGGCGAACGGCGTGATCAGCGGAATCCAGATACCCGAGAAATCAGACATGTTTTCTACCTCGATGACGACCGTATCGATTCCGGGTCAGCGGTGCGAGGGAGAACAGAGGAGAAAGCCGCAGGCGGGCGGTCGACCGGTCGTTCCGTCGCACATCTGACGACGGAACAGCGTGCTCCGGTCAGATGAGCGGCTGTTTTTTGGCTTTGGCGCCGACGTTGCGCGAAACACCGATCGCGCGTACGACCGCCGCGCTCGCCAGAGCGACGCGGGCGAAGGTCGAAGAACGGAGCGGGAACGTGGGGCCGGAGTGCATGGACCCCAGTGTAACCGCGAAACCCGCGTCGCAGGGTCTTCGGCGCCTCGCGAACCAGCTCGCGAAGGAAAACGCTTGACTTCTACGCGCCGGAAACTAATATACGCACCGCGTACATCAACGCGTTTTGCTGCCTTACTCTCGCCGACCCCACTTTTGCGACAGGTGCCCTCATGAGCGTTCCGCAACAAGCCTTCCTACGCGATGCGATGCGTCGCCTGAACATGACGCGCGATACGTTCGCTAACCGCATCGGCGTGTCGCGCCGGGCACTGGATACGTGGCTGCTGCCGGACGACTCGCAGGAATCGCGGGCGATGCCGGAAATCGTCGAGCGTTTCGTGTCGGAGATCGTCGCGAACACGGAGCCGGGCGAAGGATATACGCAAAGCGTAGACTCGCAATCGCTAGCAAGCCAGATTCTGTTCGAGGGCAAGCCGCAGCTGCTGTCGGTCGATCAGTTTTCGCGCGACTCGGTCGAGGCGCTCTTTCGCGTCGCCGACATCATGCAGCCGATCGCCCGGCGCCGCAAAATCTCGCGCGTGCTCGAAGGCGCGGTGCTCGGCAATCTGTTCTTCGAGGCGAGCACGCGTACCCGTGTGAGCTTCGGCGCGGCGTTCTGCCGGCTCGGTGGCTCGGTGTGCGACACGACCGGCTTCACGTTTTCGTCGATGGCGAAGGGAGAATCGATCTACGACACGAGCCGGGTGATGAGCGGCTATGTCGACGCGCTGGTGATCCGCCACCCGGAGCAAGGCTCGGTGGCCGAATTCGCGCGCGCGACCAACGTGCCGGTGATCAACGGCGGCGACGGTCCCGGCGAGCATCCGAGCCAGGCGCTGCTCGATCTCTACACGATCCAGCGCGAGTTTTCGCGGCTCGGCAAGATCGTCGACGGCGCGCACATCGCGCTGGTCGGCGACCTCAAGTACGGACGTACCGTGCATTCGCTCGTGAAGCTGCTGGCGCTCTATCGCGGCATCAAGTTCACGCTGATTTCGCCGCCGATGCTCGAATTGCCGGGCTATATCATCGAGCAGATTTCGCGCAACGCTCACGTGATCGAACAGACGCACGACCTGCGCACTGGCTTGTGCGGCGCCGACGTCGTATACGCGACGCGCATCCAGAAGGAGCGCTTCACCGACGAATCGTTCGAAGGCTACACGCCCGACTTCCAGATCAACCAGGCGCTCGTCGATAGCGTGTGCGGCGCCGACACGCTGATCATGCACCCGCTGCCGCGCGACAGCCGGCCCGGCGCGAACGATCTGAGCACCGACCTCAATCACGATTCGCGGCTCGCGATTTTCCGGCAGACCGACAACGGCATTCCGGTGCGGATGGCGATTTTCGCGGTGCTGCTCGGCGTCGACAAACAGGTCCAGCATTCGATGCGCGATGCCGCGTGGCGCCCGCCGGTCTACCTGGGACCTGACGACGCGGTGTTTCACGGAATCGATTGACGCGGATAGCCGTCCGCCGTCAGGCCGCGGCCGCGGCGCGCGCGTCACGCATTTCGCGCGCCGCCTGCCTGAACGTGCCGGCAAAGAACAGCACCTGATATTTGACCGCTTTCGACCAGTACTTCCACGTATGGCCGCCGGGCCGCTCGGCGTAATCGTGCGGCACGCCGAGTTCGACGAGCCGCTCGTGCAGCAGCCGGTTCGACTGCACGAGCGAGTCGTTCACGCCGCAATCGATCGTCAGCGCGATATGGTCGCGGCCGAAATCCTCCGCACTCGCGACGATCGCCTTGCTGTTCCAGAAGTCCGCATATTGCATCGGGTCGCCGAACACCCGCTCGATGCCGGGCTCGTCCTCGCTGCCGCGCGGGTCCACCGCGCCGCTGATGCTGCCCGCCGCGCCGAAAGCGTCGGGCCGGTCGAGCGCGATGCGTAGCGCGCCGAAGCCGCCCATGCTCAAGCCCGTGATAGCGCGCGCCTGCTTCGTCGCGATCGTGCGGAAATGGCTGTCGATATAGGCCACCACTTCCGTACCCACGTAGGTTTCGTAGCGGCTGCGCGGATCGACGGGGCTATCGATGTACCAGCTGTCGCGGCCGCCGTCGGGCATCACGAGGATCACGTGATAGCGGTCGGCGAGCTTGCCGATATGCGAATTCGCGGTCCAGTCCGTGTAATCGCCGCCCGAGCCATGTAGCACGTAGACGACCGGAAAGCGCGCGGCCTGGTTGCCACGCGCGTATCGATCGGGCAGCACGACGGTTGCGTCGAACGTACGATGCATCGCCGCGCTCGGAATCGTGACGACGCGCGACTGGAACGCCCACGCCGGCGATGCGATCAGCATCAGAATGAGCCAGAACGTATGGACTGGATTCATGGTGAGTCGCCCCTTGCGCTTGCTTCCGGCTGCTTACGTTCGTCAGGCGTCCGAAGAAGAGCGCCCCGGCATGCCTCGGCCTATGTCCGCGAACGACTGTAGCAATGGCGACTTACAACCAAATTTCAGGGAAACATACGATCCAGTCAGGCTTCGGTCGCTTCATCGGCTTCAGTTGCCGTCTCTGCGCCCGCATCTTCAACGTGCGCGGCAAACCCCACCCGCCCCGGCGCCAGATCGTCCCGCAATGTGAGCGCCGGAATCTCATACGCGCCGCCGTTCTGCGGCAGGAACGCGATCGGCGCGGCCGTCCACAGCGTGTCGAGCCGTCGCCCGAGCGCCTCGCTGACCTCGGCATACTTCGCCTCGTCGACGCGGCTCGTGCGATAGACGACGAACGGCGGCAATACCTCGAAGCCGGGGTAATACAGCACACCGTGCTGGATCGGGAACAACACGTCGTCGTTCGGACCGTTGATGCCGCGTGCGCTGTAGTGCGACTCCCAGCCGCCCGTCGTGACGATCAGCATCGCGCGCTTGCCCGCGAAACGGCCCTCGCCATAACGCTCGCCCCAGCGCGCATCGGAATGCTCGCCGACGCCATACGCGAGACCGTACGCATAGACACGCTCCACCCAGCCCTTCATGATCGCCGGCATCGAGAACCACCACAGCGGAAACTGCAGGATCACCGCATCGGCCCACTTCAGCTTGTCCTGCTCACGCGCGATATCCTCGCTCTGCAGGCCGTTCTCGAACGCATGCTTCGATTCGAGCGATGCGAAGAAGCGCTCGCCGCTGTGACGCTCGCTGGTGTCGTGCGCGTCTAGCGACGCTTTCCAGTTCATCGCGTACAGATCGGACACCTGCACCGTATGGCCGGCGCGTTCGAGATGGCGGACAGTGAAGTCCTTCAGCGAACCGTTCAACGATTTCGGTTCGGGATGCGCATAGATGATGAGAACGTTCGTGATGGGACCTTCGTGGCTGAAAACAGTCACGATAGGCATCGCCGAGGTATATTGGAAATGAATTCCCAATATGTCAGGTATTGCCGTGGTTAATCTCAGAAGACTCGACCTGAACCTGCTGGTCACGCTCGTGTTTGCCCACAAAAAAAAGAAAAAAGAAAACAATAAAGATGAAAAAACCGTTGCCGACGCGACTCAATAAAGAACGAAAAATGCAAGCAAAACGAAAGATGTAGAGCCTCCGATTTACGGGCACAACCCAGCCAAAGGCGTTATCGGGAGGTGGATGTCAGTGCGGCAACCCGCTCCGAATGCTCGAATTGCGCCTCTCCCGGCATACCCCCCCGCCGACCGAAGGACCAAATCCGATCCACCGTTGCGGGTCGCGCGCCGACTGATCCGGTCGCCACGTCGGCCAAAGCTGACGCTCGCCCGTTTGACGGCGAAGGCTGCAGGTCACTTCGCTGCCGTTCGCAGGCAGATGTTGGCGAGCGGACACTTCTCGCGTTCAGCAAATGACAGTCCCAAACCCGCCTTTAGTCGCCCGCAATTACGCCGACAGACGTCTCTTCCTTTAACACGGTGCTGAAGAAAACGGCTACTACTGGATCATTGACGACACCGGCTTTCCAAAGAAGGGACGTCATTCGGTCGGGGTGGCACGTCAGTACTGTGGGCAACTCGAAAAGCAGGACAACTGCCAGGTTGCAGTGAGCCTGTCGATCGCGACGCAACGCGGCAGCCTGCCGATTGCCTGGCAGCTGTATGTCCCCAAGGAAGGGCACCAGGTACGGCGCCGCTTCCGCCCAAGCCCTGGAGCGGGCGCGGCAAGCCACCGACATTGTTGCGCCGTGCGCCCGGCCACGAGCCGATCGCCGTGAAGGAACTGGCCATGCAATTACCCGTAAGCGCCAGGCAATCCGTAACCTGGCGCGAAGGCAACCGCAGCGTCACCTCCCCATACGCCGTAAACTTGATGGCATTCGCCAGCAGGTTGTTCATCACCTGGCCAAGCCGAGTCGGATCACCCTGCATCGGCAGCACCGGCGACGTTCCGAACACGCCCGACAGCCTCACGCCCTTTGCGCGCGCCAGCGGTCCGAACATCAACAGCGCCCGAGACGCCACCTCCTGCGCGTCGAATGCGATCCGCTCCAGTCTCATCTCGCCGGCCTCGCTCCTCGAGAAGTCCAGCACATCACTGACGACCTCAAGCAGTCCGTCCGCCGAGGCCCGGATCGTCGTCAGACGGTCGCGCTGCAACGCATCCAGTTGCGAGCGCGACAGCAGTTCCAGATTTCCCATGATTGCATTCAGCGGCGTGCGGATCTCATGGCTCATCGCCGCAAGGAACGCCGATTTCGCCGCGTTGGCGGAGTCGGCCGCCTGCTTCGCGTCACGTAGCTGCCGCTCCAGACGCTTTCACGCCTGATACGCCGCTGGACGAAGGCGAGCACGAGTTCACGGTGGTGGAGCGTGATCCCGCAGGCAACGAAAGCAGGCCGTCGGAGCCGCACGTGGTGATCGTGGACACGACTGCGCCGGACCAGCCAGTCATTGGTGAAGTGATTGACGACGTGGGTCTGGTTCAGGGTCCTGTGGACAATGGCGGCAGCACGGACGACACGACGCCGACGCTGGTGGGCAAGGGTGAACCGGGCGACACGATCATCGTGATCGACAACGGCACGCCGGTTGGCGAGACGCAGGTCGACGAGGACGGCAACTGGAGCTTCACGCCTGATACGCCGCTGGACGAAGGCGAGCACGAGTTCACGGTGGTGGAGCGTGATCCCGCGGGCAACGAAAGCAGGCCCTCGGAGCCGCACGTGGTAGTCGTGGACACGACTGCGCCGGACCAGCCGGAAGTTGGCGGAGTGATTGACGACGAAGGTCCGATCCAGGGACCGGTGGGCAATGGCGAGAGCACGGACGACACGACGCCGACGCTGGTGGGCAAGGGCGAACCGGGCGACACGATCATCGTGATCGACAACGGCACGCCGGTTGGCGAGACGCAGGTCGACGAGGACGGCAACTGGAGCTTCACGCCTGATACGCCGCTGGACGAAGGCGAGCACGAGTTCACGGTGGTGGAGCGTGATCCCGCGGGCAACGAAAGCAGGCCGTCGGAGCCGCACGTGGTGATCGTGGACACGACTGCGCCGGACCAGCCAGTCATTGGTGAAGTGATTGACGACGAAGGTCCGATCCAGGGACCGGTGGGCAATGGCGAGAGCACGGACGACACGACGCCGACGGTGGTGGGCAAGGGCGAACCGGGCGACACGATCATCGTGATCGACAACGGCACGCCGGTTGGCGAGACGGAGGTCGACGAGGACGGCAACTGGAGCTTCACGCCTGATACGCCGCTGGACGAAGGCGAGCACGAGTTCACGGTGGTGGAGCGTGATCCCGCGGGCAACGAAAGCAGGCCGTCGGAGCCGCACGTGGTGATCGTGGACACGACTGCGCCGGACCAGCCAGTCATTGGTGAAGTGATTGACGACGTGGGTCTGGTTCAGGGTCCGGTGGACAATGGCGGCAGCACGGACGACACGACGCCGACGCTGGTGGGCAAGGGCGAACCGGGCGACACGATCGTCGTGATCGACAACGGCACGCCGGTTGGCGAGACGGAGGTCGACGAGGACGGCAACTGGAGCTTCACGCCTGATACGCCGCTGGACGAAGGCGAGCACGAGTTCACGGTGGTGGAGCGTGATCCTGCGGGCAACGAAAGCAGGCCCTCGGAGCCGCACGTGGTGATCGTGGACACGACTGCGCCGGACCAGCCGGTCATTGGCGAAGTGATTGACGACGAAGGTCTGGTCCAGGGTCCGGTGGACAATGGCGGCAGCACGGACGACACGACGCCGACACTGGTGGGCAAGGGCGAACCGGGTGACACGATCGTCGTGATCGACAACGGCACGCCGATTGGCGAGACGCAGGTCGACGAGGACGGCAACTGGAGCTTCACGCCTGATACGCCGCTGGAAGAAGGCGAGCACGAGTTCACGGTGGTGGAGCGTGATGCCGCCATTCGGCACCAGCTTGCAGTTGCTGCATCGCTCGCCAGCGCCAGATCAGACTTCGTTTGAGCGCCCGCAATGGCACTCGCCGGCAAGGCGAGCACGACCAGCAGCGACGAAACCAGCCATGACAGGGGGCGGAGCCGCAAACCGGAGAGGCCGTCCCCGTTGGTGATAAGCGCGGCAGCCTGTACGTCAGGAAAATCGTTTCGAGTCATGATCGTAACCGGTTAGATTGAAGTATGTGGTGCGACACCTGAACCGCAATCCAGACTCAGAAAACAATGAAGCAATGCTCGTCGTTTAAAGGATCGATTCGGCTAATTCGGGTGACCTTGGTGAACGAAACACGAGATTTCGTACTGGCTCCAATTGTCCGGATATCGGTGACCCCGCGAAATCAGACAGCCGCGACAACGCAGTGAGACTGGTACGAATTTTTTGTTCGCAGTCTTTCACAAGCACTGATTTCCGCGCGCGATTGTCTGACCAGATAGGGCTGCCCGTATCGACAGTGGCCAACCCATTGCTCGCCCATTTTCATCGAACCGTTGGCGCGAGAGCGGCGTGTCGAACAGGCGTGCGGCGAGGTTCGGATAGGGCACGTTCATGGCTGTGCCGAACAGTGAAGTTGTCACACGATTTCCTGCTGCAGTCGAAATTCCTGGTAGCAGCATCATTTCTGACTGGTTCGATACAATGAAAAATGTTATTCCCGTACCATCTCATTTATGTTATTGAGATTTTCACGGAGATAGCCATGAAGCGTTTCTCTCCGATTGAATTTTCGAACTCGCACAGCCATGCAAGCATCGCGAACCATGCCCATCCGTCTCGTTCCCGTGGGCATGCTATCGGTGCTGCGAAATCTGTGTGGCGCGCGTCGCTGAAGATGTGCAACATATCTTCCCGGTTCACGCATTTCCGCCTGTCGGGGCGAGAAACTGTGAAGGAAAAGGGTAATGCCCAAGTGCCGACTGCTGCTTCATGCCACTTTGTCTGTCACCTGCAGGCCTGAGGGCACGTAGTCTCGCTACGGAATATCTTCACCACCGCAAATCGATCTTTGATTTCGATCTGCTTGTGATTGTGATTTTGATTTTGACGGAACCCACCACACTCCTTGTACGCGTGTTAGGCGAGAACGCCGGCAACTATTCGCCGAATCTCGTTACTTTGTCGATGCGTAGCTATGCATATGAATCTCTGCGCGCCGATGACGGGCTCAATGACCGGACGATTCTCTACTGAAAGTGGCGGATTACGTGGCGGCCTTTAGCCGGCATTTTTATCGTGCTGACTTCGCGGGGTCATACGATCTATCAATTCGTCGTCGGCGCGCTGCTTGTGCTAACCATCACCTGACATAGATGACGGTGTGCGAAGACAGCGCGATCAGGATCGATGCGCATGCTGCCGCCAGTGCGATCGCGCAATCCGCGAGGGTCTAAAGGTGTCGCGACGATAACACTCATTGCCGCATCGGCTCTTGCCATAATCATGTTCATGTTGTCCTTCGGGCGGAGGCGCCGGCCGAAAGCCGACTACGCTCATAGCTCGCTACACATGGCCGACCACCAATGTGCAGACCTGTGACCACTGGCAGAGGTGGCTCCGGGAATTCGGACAGTTGATTGAGTGGAAAAGCTGGGGAGTGAGTCGGTCATAATGGCCGGCGAAGGAACCAGAAGATGACGAAACGAAACCGACGAACACATTCACCGGCGTTCAAGGCAAAGGTGGCACTTGCGGCGCTCAAGGGCGACAAGAAACCCTGGCAGAGCTGGCGCAGCAATTTGATGTCCATCCGAACCAGATCACAGACTGGAAGAAGCAACTGCAGGAGCGGGTTCGCGAGTTGCGCCAGGTTAATGAAATCCTGCGCAAAGCATCGGCGTATTTCGCACAGGCGGAGCTCGACCGCCGATCGAAGTGATGATCACGTTCATCGATGATCACCGGCAGGTCTACGGGGTCGAGCCGATCTGCAGGGTGCTGCCGATCGCCCCGTCGACGTATTACCAGCATGTGGCCCGGCGGGCCGATCCAGCACGCCGGCCGGCGCGGGCCCAGCGTGACGCAATGCTATGCGGGGAAATCCGGCGCGTGTGGGAGGAGAACTTCCAAGTGTACGGAGTCCGCAAGGTCTGGCTGCAACTCGCACGCGAAGGCATCCAGGTGGCCCGCTGCACGGTAGAGCGGTTGAAGAAGCTGGGCCTGCGGGGTGTGCGGCGCGGCAGATTCATCAGGACGACCGTTAGCGACAGTTCGAGACCTTGCCCGCTGGACCGCGTGCAGCGGCAGTTCAAGGCCGAACGACCTAACGCGCTGTGGGTGTCAGATTTTACGCTTGTAGCCGAGGAACCGTTCGATATCTGGACCAAGAAAGCTCCGGAAGCGGGTGGGAGATCTCATAGCACATCCTCCCTATCGCCTTGCGCGACATCGCGTAGTTGATCGATTGCCAGCTTGCCGTAAATCTGGGTAGAAGAGATGCTTCGATGGCCAACATAGTCGCCAATATGCTTGAGTGAGAAATGAGCATTGCTGGTGCAAAAGCGGCGCGACAAGACTGCGGCAAAGCGCTTCTTCCGGCGGGTGCTGCGTTCAAACCCGGTTCCGCGCAAGATCGTTACCGACCAGTTGCGCAGCTATCCGGCGGCGAAGGCTGATATTCCTGAGCTCGCTCATGTGAAGCACGTTTTCGTCAAGGCGGCTGCACGCGTGAACAACCGTGCCGAGAACAGCCGTCAGCCGACCCGCAGGCGCGAACGCCAGACGTGCGGCTTTCGCTATGCGCGTCGCACGCAGGCATTCCTCTCATGCTTCGGACCGATACGGCAGCACTTCGCGTTGCCCACACATCAAATGAACGCGGCATGGCATCGTGCCGTACTCAAAGAACGCTTCGCCACATGGCATGGTTGGACTGTTATTGCCGCGGTCGAGGAAGTTATCTGATAAGGATAGCTACGCTTTGGCTACGTAGTAGCCCTACGCCCGCCAAGTTGACAGAGCCCTGTGACGGCATGAAAAATGCGCGTCGTGAAATCGTGACGAGGAGTATTTTGCGGCAAGGTGCCGCAACACGTTGACATCGCCCGGCCACTCGCCGCGGTCAGTCCCGTGCAGGCATTATCAGATAGGCATTGGTTGCTCCCGCAACGTACGGCCGTGCCTTGATTTCCATGCGCGCAATGCCTTGCAAATGCACTTCATCTGGACCGTCGGCAAAGCGCAGCGCGCGTGCCCAGGTCCAGTTGTCGGCCAATGGCGTATCAGGGCTCAGTCCCATCGCACCGAAAACCTGCATCGCTCGCTCGCAAACATTGGCGTACACCGTTGGCAAGAGCGCCTTGATCATCGAGATCTCCTTGCGTGCTTCTTTGGCCCCAACCCGGTCGATCATCCAGGCCGCCTTCAGCACGAGCAGCCTCGCCTGCTCGATTTCGATGCGCGACTTCGCGATCCATTCGCCGACCGCGCCGTGCTCATGCAGCGCCTTGCCGAACGTCGTGCGCGACTGAGCGCGCTCGACCATCAATTCGAGAGCAAGCTCGGCCGCGCCGATCGAGCGCATGCAGTGGTGGATGCGCCCCGGTCCAAGACGCGCCTGAGCCAGCGCGAAACCGCTGCCCTCTTCACCGAGCAGATTGGCTGCCGGTACCCGAACATCGCGGAACACGATCTCGCAGTGCCCTTCCGGCGCAACGTGATTGACCACCGTTATGTTGCGCACGATCTCGACACCTGCGGTGTCCCTGGGGACGAGAATCATGCTCTGCTGCCGGTGCGCCGGTGCCTGCTGGTCGGTCTTGCCCATCACGATGAACAACTTGCAATGAGGATGCGCGGCGTTCGTGATGAACCATTTGTGGCCGTTGATCACATAGTCGTCGCCGTCCCGGCGAATCGAGGTCGTAATGTTGGTCGCATCCGAAGATGCGACCTCGGGTTCCGTCATCGCGAAAGCCGAGCGAATCCTGCCATCGAGCAACGGCGTCAGCCACTGGTCACGCTGGGCAGGCGTAGCGAACATGTGCAGCAGTTCCATGTTGCCGGTGTCGGGCGCGTTGCAGTTGAAGACTTCCGACGCCCACGACACCCGCCCCATGATTTCCGCGAGCGGCGCGTATTCCAGATTGGTCAGCCGCATGCCCGGCTCGTCGTCCCGCAGATGCGGCAGGAACAGATTCCACAGGCCCTCGGCACGAGCCTGCTCCTTGAGCGACTCCATGAACGACACAGGGTACTTCCCCTGGTTCACCTCATCGTGCCACTGCCGGATGCGCGGGACGATGTGTTTATCCATGAAGGCGCGCAACTGCTCGCACAACGCTTCGACCTTGGGGGTATAGCCAAAATCCATGATGATTCTTCCTTGCAAAATGTCCGCTTGAAACGACTGAGACCGTGCCTGCCGCCAATGGCTAGATCGTCAAACCGCCGTCGACGACAATGCATTCGCCGTTCGTATAACTGGCCGCATCAGAAACCAGATACAGCACCGTTCCCGCCATCTCGCGGGGCTCCGCGTGGCGGCGCAGTGGAACCTTCGAGAGCCAACGATCATAAGTTTCCTGATCCTCGAACAGGGCGCCGGCGAAACGGGTCTTCGTCAACCCTGGCAGCAGCGCGTTCACGCGGATACCCAGCGGGCCGCACTCCTTCGCGAACGCACGCGTCATATTGACGACGGCAGCTTTCGTGATCGAGTAGATGGCCTGTTTGTCGCCCGGTTGCAGCGCGTTGACCGACGCCGTATTGACGATAGCCCCGCCGCTGTTATCGCGCATCAGCTTGCCTGCCTCGACAGACATGAAGAAGTAGCCGCGCAGGTTCACCTCGACTGTCTTTTCGAACGCCGCCAGATCGGTATCGAGCACATGCCCAAAATACGGATTTGCGGCGGCGTTATTGACCAGAATATCCAGGCGCCCGTGCTGGCTGCGGATGGTCTGGAATGCAAGAAGAATGTCGTCAACCCGGCCGACGTGGCATGCAAGCGCCTGCGCGCTCCCGCCGGCCGACCGGATCCCGCCGACCACACCTTCACAGTCCTCCAGCTTGCGGCTCGAGACAATCACATGCGCGCCCTGCTCGGCGAGCAGCTTCGCAATTTCCTCGCCAATGCCGCGGCTCGCACCGGTCACGAGCGCAATCTTTCCCGTCAGATCAAATAAATTCGTCGTCACAACTGTCTCCAATATTCGCGGTCACCTGAATCCTGCCGATTCCTCACACACGCCACCAACGCGTGCACGTCCCGCCCGCATCAAAGGTCAAAGAAGATCAACGCCCATCTGCGCGAGCGTACCGGCCATCTCACCAACCTGGCGCGCCTTGTCGCTCGACGCATTGCCGTCCAGCGCCCGCTTCTTGACGCCCTGCGCGATCGCTGCGAGCCGGAAGAAGCTGAACGCCAGGTAGAAGTTCCAGTCTGCGATTGACGAAATCCCGCGACGCCGGCAGTAGCGCTCAACCAGGGCAGGTTCGTCGGGAATGCCCAGTGAGTTGCGATTCAGCCCGCTGAGCCCGGTGATATACCCCTCAGGGGGCAGCCGCAGGCACATGCAGAAGTACGCTAGGTCTGCCAGCGGATTGCCGAGCGTTGACAATTCCCAGTCGAGAATCGCGCGGACCGTTGGCGCGTTTTGTTCGAATATAAGGTTATCGAGGCGAAAATCGCCGTGCACCAGCGACGGTCGATCCGATTCGGCAGGACAATGCGCGGGCAGCCACTCGATCAACGCGTCCACCGCCGGCAGCGTCCCGGTCTCTGCGGCGCGATACTGCTTGGTCCATACACCGATCTGACGCTCGAAATAGTTGCCGCTGCGGCCATAGTCCGACAGCCCGACCGCATCAACGTCCACGTCATGCAGGACTGCCATCGTTTCGATCAGCGATTCATAAAGCGAGCCGCGCTCGCTGGCCGCCATTTCTGGCAGCGCCGGATTCCAGAAAATGCGCCCTTCCTTGTAGCTCATCACGTAGAACAGGCTGCCGATCACATCGCGATCTTCGCAAAGATGCAACGCTCGGGCGACCGGCACCGGTGTATTTGCAAGTGCGGCCAGCACGCGGAATTCACGGTCGACGGCATGCGCCGATTTCAGCAACGTTCCCGGCGGCTGCCGGCGTAGCACGTAGCGGCCGCTGCGCGCGTGCAGCAGGAACGTCGGATTCGACTGCCCATCGGCGAATTTCTCCACGGTCATGGGGCCTTCGAAGCCCGGCACGTGCGATGCGAGGTAGTGGGAGAGTTTGTCGGCGTCGAAATAAAGGTTATCGTTCATGAGGTGCAAAACATCCTGAAACGGGGTCAACCATAGGTGACGAATTCGCGGCCCTCGGGGCGATCGAGGTGAGGCACGCAATTGAAGCCGGCTAGCGACATCGCATCAGCGTTGAAGAAATACTGGCAGACGCTGCTGTTTCGGATCTGCATGTCGCTCAGTGCCTTGCGCGAGCGCGTTCAATGCCGGGTTGTCGTCACGCGCCGCCCGATAGAGCGCATCGAAGTCGTATTCATTCAGTCCGGCATGTTGCGTCATCTCGACGACAGGACTGCCCAATCCTTCAAGAATCGCATCCGCCGTCTGCCGATGGCGCCGCATCGTGCCAATGACGACGCGATCGAAACACAGTTTGGAATCGGCAAAGTATTCGCCAAGCCAACGCGCCTGGCGCGTTCCGATGTCTGAGAGCCGGTCATAGTTCTCGGCGCCGAAGGACGCCTGGCCATGCCGTATCAAATGGAGTTCTGCCATGCGATCCCTCATAAGTTCTGATCGACAGCATACTCAGCTCGATACCATTCCAAAAATTTATTATTGTGATTACGCGTCATAAAATATGGTGATAACACTAACCCGCTATGCGCTCGTCTCTCCCATCAGGCGGATGACCTGTTCTCGCAACCAGCGATGCGCCGGATCTTCAGCGGCACTGCGGTGCCAGTAGCAGCGCGACTCCATCTCGGGCAGGTCGAACGGCAGCTCGAGGATGCGGGCATCGTAGCGTTGCAGCAGCATGAGCGGTGCGGTCAGCACGAGGTCCGTACGCATTGCGATCAACGGTGCAACCAGGTAGTGCTGCACGCGCGTCAGGATCGTTCGCCTGACGCCGAGCTTGTTGAGTTCGGCGTCGACGAGCCCCGGGCCTTGCCGCCGGCTCGAGACGTGGATATGGCCGAGCCTGAGGTAATCGTCCATCGACAGTTTCTTGCGTGCGAACGGTTGATCGTGGCGCAGCATGCATGCATATCGATCCCCACCCAGCGGCGCGTGTTCGAGGTGAGGGTCATCGATCAGAGGGGCGTCGATGGCGAGATTCACGGCGCCGTTGGCCAGCGCGTCCGGAATGTTGCTTCGGGGAGTGAAGTAGCTTTCAATACGGATGCCCGGGGCCAGCCGCTGCAACACCTCTTCCAGCCCGGGCAGCAACAGCGCTTCGGTCAGGTCTGTCATGCTGAGCCGGAACACGCGTTCAGAAGCCGCCGGGTCGAACTGCTCGCCCGCGTGCGCGCTCGAGTCAAGCAGCTGCAGCGCTTCGCGCACCCGCCCAATGATGTTCTCCGTGAGGGGCGTCGGCACCATGCCGGTCGAGGTGCTGACAAATAGCGGATCGTTGAGCGATTTGCGCATGCGCGCCAGCGCATTGCTGACGGCGGGTTGCGTGATGAAGAGCATCTCCGCGGCGCGCGTGAGATTGCGCGTCCTGTAGATCGCCTCGAAAACGACGAACAGATTCAGATCGATCTTTGACAAAGGCACGATGGCATTTCCTGATCGGCGCTGCCGGACCCTGGTGGCGCGGTTCGCGACCACCTTTCTCTTGCAGTCCTTGCGCCGGCGCGGCATCGCCGCGCCGCATGGCGCCTTAGCTCGTTTCCGTGTGCAGCATCTCGGAACAGGCTTCGCTGGCGACCAGCTCGCGAATGTTGTTGGCAAAGCGCTGCAAAGCATGCAGGGATCCGTACACGCTCTTGTACTCTTCACGGCCGATCCGGCCTTCGAGCACGAGCAGCATACCCGAGTCGTTCGCAATCTTTTCGATATCCATCGCAACCTCCACTCAAATGTCGACGCATGCGCCGGCTTTCCTTACCCGGGCTACAGAGAAGCTCGCATTGCCGGCCGCCGCGGCTCGGGAGGAAACACGCACCACGATCCGTCGTCGTGGCGGAAAAAGATAATCGCCAGGGCTCCCGACGCCCGAAGCGACTCCACACGTACACATCGCATAGACCGCGACTTCGCGTAATTCATCCGGGTCAAACTGATCGGCGAGGCCGGCGTGGGGGCAAGCCATTTCTCGATCAGGCTTCGCAAAGACTCTACGTTGCTGCTCATTTCCTACTCCTCTACCTTCAGCACCCACGGCCGGCGATCTACCGGGCTCCTGCCATCAGCCTCCGTGTCCGACACACCGCCTATATGAAACGTTACTAAACATAGGTCATGATACAAAATAATGGCGAACAAAATAGACAGGGGATACCCTGTCTTTTCTGGCCGCCGTGGTGGCATTCCGGTTGCTAGCCGTTTCTTACGCCCGACGATTCCTCCAGCAGGAGGAGGTTGGCGGTCTCCATGAAACGCGCGTCGAGCGCCTTGGCACTATTAGCGCCCGAAACCCCGGTCGCCCCAAGCTCAGGTCGCTGTCCCGCATGCCTGCGAGCGGACCTCGAAGACTGCAATCGCACACCGCTGGGCGGCGACCTGGTCCTCCAGCGAGAGCGCCGCCTGCGCGGCCTGCTCGACCACGGCAGCATTGTTGCGGAGAGCACCTGATCCATGCGATTCACCGCGTCGTTCACCTGCCCGATCCCGCCGCGCTGTTCTTCTGAAGCTTCGAAGATGCTGTCGTTGATTTCGACCACGCGCTGGATCGCACGCCGAACGTCCTCCCATGTCCAGATTGCCGGAGCGAAGCACCTCGACGATGTCGTCGGATTGCGTCCGGAAGGCGGCCAGGACCTTCGCTACCCGGTCGGCCAGTCTGCGCTCATCCGTCGTCGCGATCTTTGCCGGATAGTAGTCACGCCAAGCCACATCGAGCTTCTTCTGCTCCTTGCCGATATCTGCCACGAGATCCGCCGCCCTCTCCTGTTCGTGCAACGCCTGGATGTAACGCATCTGCAGGCGGATCTTCAGCGCCGCCGCTTGCATCGCGGCGAGATCTTCGATCGGCACGGTACTCGCCGAATACATGCTGCCCATGTCGGTGCTGAGCCTTGCGAGACCTTACTGGCGTTGCCAAGTGACGCTTCAGAGACCGCCGATACGGTCGGCTACGTCACGCTTTCCTGCTATAGACACTGCACCAGCCCTTGCCCTCGACCTGCTTGCCTCCGAACATCGGGCAAGCCGCGAACGCATCGCTCGGCTTGCCCTGATAGAAGGTGCAATTCCCGCAGATCTGACCGGCCGCGTACTTCGCGTACCTCGCTTTGTCGACCTTGGTCGCGTCGGACTTGTAGCCGAGTGCCTGAGCCGTGGAGTCAGTGTCCGATAACTTTGGCGAATCGGCGAATGCGAGGCGCGAAAGTGCCAGACTCGAAGCGACACCGGCAGTCGTGATCATAAAAGTACGGCGAGATGCTTTCATGCAGGTCCTTATCGTTCAGGGAAATTTTTTGTCGACAAACCGGGAAATTTCCGGGGTATCAATTGTTGTGCCAATGGCGTTACGCCGCCTTAACCATATCCTCGATCACCTTCTTCGCATCACCGAACACCATCATCGTCTTGTCCATGTAGAACAGGTCGTTGTCGAGCCCGGCGTAGCCCGCTGCCATCGAACGCTTGTTGACGATCACCGTGCGCGCCTTGTACGCCTCGATGATCGGCATGCCCGCGATCGGCGACTTCGGATCGTTCTTCGCCGCCGGATTCACCACGTCGTTCGCGCCGAGCACCAGCACCACGTCGACCTGGCCGAACTCGCCGTTGATATCGTCCATTTCATAGACCATGTCGTAGGCGACTTCGGCTTCCGCGAGCAGCACGTTCATGTGTCCCGGCATCCGGCCGGCCACCGGGTGAATCGCGTACTTCACCTCGATACCCTTTTCGACCAGCTTGTCGGTCAGCTCCTTCAATGCATGCTGGGCACGAGCGACTGCCAGACCATACCCCGGCACTATCACCACGGTTTCCGCATTGCCGAGCATGAACGATGCATCGTCAGCCGAACCCGATTTCACCGGACGCTGCTCCGCCGCGCCGCCCACCGCCGCGCCCGGCTCGTTGCCGAAGCCACCGAGGATCACGTTGAAGAACGAGCGGTTCATCGCGCGGCACATGATGTACGACAGGATCGCACCCGACGACCCCACCAGCGAGCCGGCGATGATCAGCATCGGATTGTTCAGCGAGAAGCCGATGCCCGCCGCCGCCCAGCCCGAGTACGAGTTCAGCATCGACACGACAACCGGCATGTCCGCGCCGCCGATCGGAATGATGATCAGCACGCCGAGCACGAACGCGATGATCGTCATGATGATGAACGGCAGCCACGACTGCGTGAGGAAGAAGAGGACGCCGAAGCCGAGCATCGCGAGCGCGAGCAGCAGGTTGATCAGATGCTGTCCCGCGTAGACCACTGGTGCGCCCTGAAACAGCCGAAACTTGTACTTGCCCGACAGCTTGCCGAACGCGATCACCGAGCCGCTAAAAGTAATCGCGCCGACGAACGTGCCGATGAACAGTTCGATGCGGTTGCCGTACGGCAGCAAGCCCTCGATCGGCACGTCGGGATCGACGAGGCCGAACGCGGCCGGCTCCGACACCACCGCATACGCGATGCACACGGCCGCGAGACCGATCAGCGAGTGCATGGCCGCGACCAGTTCCGGCATCTTGGTCATCTCGACGCGCGCGGCGACGAACGCGCCCACCGCGCCGCCGACCACCAGCGCGACCAGCAGCAGACCGAGACCCAGACCGAGGTTCGAGCCGAGCCCGTTCGCCTGCTTGACGATCAGCGCGATGGTGGTGAGGATCGCGATCGCCATCCCGGCCATGCCGAAGGTATTGCCGATGCGCGCCGTCTTCGGATTCGACAGCCCTTTAAGCGCCTGGATGAAGCAGACCGACGCGACCAGATAAAGCAGCGTGACGACGTTCAGACTCATTACGCGTTCTCCCGGGTCGTGGATTGTGCCTTGTCAGCGGGGAGCTTCTTCGGCTCTTTCTTGCGGAACATCTCCAGCATTCGTCGTGTGACGAGAAAGCCGCCGAATACGTTGACTGCCGACAGCGCGACCGCGAGCGTGCCGAAGAACTTGCCGGGCGTGCCCAGGGTCAGGCCCGCGGCGAGCATTGCGCCGACGATCACGATCGCCGAAATCGCGTTGGTCACGGCCATCAGCGGCGTGTGCAGCGCGGGCGTGACGTTCCAGACCACGTGGTAGCCGACGTAAATCGCCAGCACGAAAATGATCAGATTGATGACGGTGTGGTTGATGATTTCCATCGCCGTTCTCCTTTAGTGGTTGCTCAGGCCTTGCGCGTGACTTCGCCGTCACGGGCCAGCAGCGTGGCCGCGACGATGTCGTCCGCGAGATCGATGGTGAGTGTCCCTTCCTTCGTGATGATCAGCTTGAGGAAGTCGAGCAGATTGCGCGCGTATAAAGACGACGCGTCGGCGGGCACCATCGAGGCCAGATTCGTATAGCCGACGATGATCACACCATGTTTCGTGACGACCTGGTCCGCTTCGGTCAGCGGACAGTTGCCGCCGCACCGGCCTTCATACTCCGCGCCGCGTCCGGCGGCGAGATCCACCAGTACGGAGCCGGGTTTCATCGCCTGCACGGTTTCCACTGAAATCAAGGTCGGCGCGGCGCGGCCCGGAATCAACGCGGTGGAGATCACCACGTCCGCCTGTTTGGCGCGCTCGTGGACCAGCGCCGACTGGCGTTGCAGCCATGAAGGCGGCATCGGCCGCGCATAGCCGCCGACGCCTTGCGCGGCTTCGCGCTCCTCGTCGGTTTCGTAGGGCACGTCGAGAAACTTCGCACCGAGCGATTCGATCTGCTCTTTCACGGCGGGGCGGACGTCGGAGGCTTCGATCACCGCACCCAGACGCTTGGCGGTCGCGATCGCCTGCAAGCCCGCGACGCCAGCGCCGAGAATCAGCACGCGCGCGGCCTTCACGGTGCCGGCCGCGGTCATCAGCATCGGCATGAAGCGCGGATAGAGCGTGGCGGCCAATAAAACCGCCTTGTAGCCCGCAATGTTCGCCTGCGACGACAGCACGTCGAGACTTTGTGCCCGCGTGGTGCGTGGCGCGGCTTCGAGCGCGAAGGCGGTGACACCCGCGGAGGCGAGCTTCGATGAGTTTTCGGTATTGAACGGATCGAGCATGCCGACCAGCACCGCGCCGCGTTTGAGCAACGGCAATTCGGCGTCGGTGGGCGACTGGACCTTCAGGACCAGATCGGCGCCGAACGCGGTCGCCGCGTCGACGATCTCCGCGCCGGCGGCCGTAAAGGCATCGTCAGGAAAGCTGGCGCCGGTGCCGGCGCCGCTCTGGATCGTGACCCGGTGGCCCTGGGTCACATACTTCTTGACCGTTTCGGGCGTCGCGGCGACGCGGGTTTCGTGCGCGCGCGTCTCGGCTGGCACTCCGATGTGCATATACCCTCTTTCGACGTCGTGGGAACGTTTTATTAAATGAAACGAGCCAGATTTGCCGTCACGCGAGACGGCAAATCCGCATCACAGGGACAAGTTGACAATGTCCGCATACGAACTAGCGATCAGCTACTCTGCGAGCACCGTTTCCGACGAACAACTGACGTGGACGACCAATCTTCTGTTCCGGATCGGCGATCATTTCGTTCCACTGCGCAATCCAGCCGACCGTACGTGCCATCGCGAAGATACAGGTGAACATCGACGTCGGGATGCCCAGTGCACGTTGCACGATGCCCGAGTAGAAGTCGACGTTCGGGTACAGCTTGCGCGACACGAAGTATTCGTCTTCCAGCGCAATCTTTTCCAGTGCCATGGCGAGCTTGAACAGCGGGTCGTCGTGCAGGCCCAGCTCTTCGAGCACTTCGTAGCAGGTCTCGCGCATCAGCTTCGCGCGCGGGTCGTAGTTCTTGTACACGCGGTGGCCGAAGCCCATCAGCTTCACGCTCGAGTTCTTGTCCTTCACCTGCTTGATGAACTCAGGAATGTTGTCGACCGAGCCGATTTCTTCCAGCATGGTCAGCGCGGCTTCGTTCGCGCCGCCGTGTGCCGGGCCCCACAGACACGCGATACCCGCCGCGATACACGCGAACGGATTCGCGCCCGACGAACCGGCGAGCCGCACGGTCGACGTCGACGCGTTCTGCTCGTGGTCCGCGTGCAGGATCAGAATGCGGTCGAGCGCGCGCACCAGCACGTCGTTGACCTCGTACTCTTCGCACGGGTTCGAGAACATCATGCGCATGAAGTTCGCGCTGTACGAGAGGTCGTTCTTCGGATACGCGAACGGCTGGCCGATGCTGTACTTGTACGCCATGGCGACCAGCGTCGGCAGCTTCGCGATCATGCGAATGGCCGACACTTCGCGGTGGCGCGGATTGCTGATGTCGAGCGAGTCGTGATAGAACGCCGACAGCGCGCCGACTGCGGCGACCAGAATTGCCATCGGGTGCGCGTCACGACGGAAACCACGGAAGAAGAAGTGCATCTGCTCATGCACCATTGTGTGGTTCGTGACCGTCTTCACGAATTCGACCTTCTGCTTCTCGTTCGGCAGCTCGCCGTTCAGCAGCAGGTAGCAGGTTTCGAGGAAGTCGGCGTTTTGCGCGAGGTTGTCGATCGGGTAGCCGCGGTAGAGCAGTTCGCCCTTGTCGCCGTCGATGTAGGTAATCGCCGAATTGCACGCCGCCGTCGACATGAAGCCCGGGTCGTACGTGAATTTGCCGGTCTGGCCGTACAGTTTGCGAATGTCGATCACATCCGGGCCAATCGTGCCCTTGTAAATCGGCATTTCGACGCTCGGCGACTCGTCACTGAAGGACAACGTCGCCTTGATCGCTGAGTGTTCCATATCTATCTGGTTTTCCAAAATAATAAAGTCGAGTTCCAGTACCTGTCGGACGATCGAAAACTACAAGCCACGGCCGGGTCCTCTTCGACAACCCCGCCACATATCGCGCAGCCCGCGAGGCTGGCGGCCCGCAATAACTGCAGTTCGCTCGTCGACACGCTGCTCAGTCGTAGCCGTAGACACCTTGTCCGGTCTTTCGACCAAGCCGGCCGGCGGCCACGAATTCGCGCAGCAGCGGGCACGCGCGGTACTTCGGGTCACCGAAATCCTTCGCGAATACATCTAGCACGGACAGGCAGACATCGAGCCCCACGAGGTCTGCGAGAGCTAGCGGGCCGATTGGGTGGTTCGCGCCAAGACACATGCCGGCGTCGATCTCTTCCGCCGTGGCAACGCCCTCTGCAAGCACGAAGAACGCTTCGTTGATCATCGGCACCAGAATCCGGTTGACCACAAAACCTGGGGCGTTCTTGACGCAGATCGGCGACTTGCCAAACCGCGTCGTCAGTTCGCGGATCGCCTGCACAGTGGCATCGTTCGTCTGCAAGCCACGGATGATCTCCACCAGCGGCATCAGCGGTACCGGGTTAAAGAAATGCATACCAACGAAGCGGGAAGCATCTGACAGCGTAGATGCAAGCGCCGTGATGGAGATCGACGAGGTGTTCGATGCGATGATCGAGTCGGCACGAGCTGAGGCTTCGATCTGTTTCAGGATGCGCACCTTCAGTTCGGTGCTTTCCGTGGCGGCCTCGATCACGAGATCGACGTTCGCAAGGCGCTGATAGTCGGTCGAGGTCTCGATGCGGGCGAGCGCCGCGTCGCGCGTGGCTGCATCGATTTTTTCTTTCGCGACGAGCCGCTCGAGGCTGGACGTAAGCGTCGCCATTCCCTTCACCAACGCCGCCTCGGCAAGATCGATCATCATGACCTTCAGTCCGGACACCGCGGCAGTCTGGGCAATGCCATTGCCCATGGTGCCCGCGCCGACGATTCCTACCGTTTCAATCGCCATATCTGTCGTCTCCTGCAAGTTCTCGTGTGCCGCTCACTGAAGGTTCTCGAAGATGGCCGCGATGCCCTGGCCGCCGCCGATGCACATCGTCACGAGCGCATAGCGCCCACGGATGCGCTGCAGTTCGTAAAGCGCCTTGACCGTGATCAGCGCGCCTGTCGCGCCGATCGGATGGCCGAGCGAGATGCCCGAGCCGTTCGGATTGACTTTAGCTGCATCGAGCTGCAACTCCTGCGCCACCGCACACGCCTGCGCGGCAAACGCCTCGTTCGCCTCGATGACATCAAGATCACCGATAGTGAGGCCGGCCCGCGCCAGCGCGATGCGCGTGGCAGGCACCGGGCCGATGCCCATATAACGCGGATCGACTCCCGCATGCGCGTACGACACGAGGCGTGCCATCGGTTTGCGTCCGAGCGCTTCAGCCTCCTTGCGCTCCATCATCAGGACCGCTGCCGCCGCATCGTTGATCCCGGAGGCGTTGCCAGCCGTCACCGTGCCGCGCTCTTTCTGGAACACCGGGCGCAGCCCGGTGAGTTCCGCCAGATCGACGTCCTGACGCACATGCTCGTCGGTATCGAACACGACCTCCTTGCCTTTGACTTTCCGCGTTATCGGGAGGATCTGTTCCTTGAAGCGTCCCTCGGCGATCGCGCGGGTGGCCCGGCGGTGCGATTCCAGCGCCAGTGCGTCTTGCTGGTCACGCGTGATGCCGTACTTCTGCGCGACGTTCTCCGCGGTAACCCCCATCGGCACCGCATGGAATGGATCGTTCAGCGCGCCGAGCATCATGTCGATCAGGCGGGCGTCGCCCATGCGCGCACCGAAGCGCGCATCGGGCGTCACATACGGGGCGCGGCTCATGTTCTCCGCACCGCCGCCGATCGCTACATCCGCGTCGCCGAGCAGAATGGTTTGCGCAGCAGAGACGACCGCCTGCAGGCCCGACCCGCAAAGCCGGTTGACGGTAAAGGCCGGCGTCGCTTCGGAGACGCCGCCGTTAAGCGCGGCGACCCGCGCCAGATAGAGGTCTTTGGGCTCGGTCGCGATCACGTTTCCGAACACGACGTGGCCGACCTGGTCGCCTGCGAGCTGCGCGCGCGCCAGCACCTCGCGCACGACGATCGCGCCGAGCTCAGTCGGTGGCAGATCCTTCAGACTGCCGCCGAATTTCCCGACGGCCGTGCGGACACCACTGACAACAACGACTTCCCTCTGCATCAGTTGCTCCTTGAATTGGTTGCTGTGCCCTTCTTGAAACGAAGCGCTGTCTGCCGATCACATATTCGGATAATTCGGACCGCCGCCGCCTTCAGGCGTCACCCACACGATGTTCTGCGTCGGGTCCTTGATATCGCAGGTCTTGCAGTGCACGCAGTTCTGCGCGTTGATCACGAGGCGTTCGCTGCCGTCGTCGTTCCTGACGAACTCGTAGACGGCAGCCGGGCAGTAGCGTGACTCGGGGCCGGCATAGGTCTGCCAGTTCACATTCACCGGCACTGAAGGGTCTTTCAGCGTCAGGTGAGCCGGCTGATTCTCTTCGTGGTTGGTGTTCGAAATGAACACGGAAGACAATCGGTCGAAGGTCAGCTTGCCATCTGGCTTCGGATACGTGATCGGCTTGCACTGCGAAGCCGGCTTCAGCATCTCGTGATCGGAATGCTGGTGATGCAGCGTCCACGGCACGTTGCCGCCGAGCAGCTTCTGCTCGATGCCGACCATCAGCGTGCCGAGGTACAGGCCCTTGCTCATCCACTGCTTGAAGTTGCGCGCACGATGCAATTCCGTGTGAAGCCACGAGGTCTTGAACGACTCCGGATAGGCCGTCAGTTCATCGCTGGTGCGGCCTGCCTGCACGGCTTCAAAAGCAGCCTCAGCCGCCAGCATGCCGGTCTTGATCGCGGCGTGCGACCCCTTGATGCGCGACGCGTTCAGGAAGCCCGCGTCGTCGCCGACCAGTGCACCGCCCGGGAACACCAGCTTCGGCAACGACATCAGGCCGCCCGCGGTGATCGCGCGCGCGCCGTAGGACACGCGCTTGCCGCCTTCGAGAATCGCGCGGATCGCCGGATGGGTCTTGTAGCGCTGGAATTCCTCGAACGGCGACAGATACGGATTCGAATAGCCGAGGCCGACCACAAAACCGACCACCACCTGGTTGTTGTCCATGTGATAGAGGAACGAGCCGCCATACGTGTCGTTTTCGAGCGGCCAGCCGGCCGTGTGCATCACCAGACCCGGCTTGTGCTTCGACGGATCGATTTCCCACAGTTCCTTGATGCCGATGCCGTAGACCTGCGGATCGGCGCCTTCGCGCAGCCTGAATTTGTCATTCAGTTGACGGCCGAGATGCCCGCGCGCGCCTTCGCAGAACAGCGTGTATTTCGCGTGCAGTTCCATGCCGAGCTGGAAGTTCCCGGTCGGTTCGCCGTCCTTGCCGATGCCCAGATTGCCGGTCGCGACGCCTTTGACCGAACCATCGTCGTTGTACAGAATCTCGGCAGCCGGAAAGCCCGGGAATATCTCGACGCCGAGCGCCTCGGCCTGCTGACCCAGCCAGCGCGTCACGTTCGCGAGGCTGATCACGTAGTTGCCGTGGTTCTTGAAATTGTCCGGCAGCGCCCAGGTCGGCACGCTCTTCGAACCGGTTTCCGTCAGGAACAGGAAGCGGTCTTCGGTCACGTCGACCGTCAGCGGCGCGCCTTTTTCCTTCCAGTCGGGAATCAGTTCGGTGATCGCACGCGGGTCCATCACCGCGCCCGAGAGGATATGCGCCCCGATCTCCGAGCCTTTTTCCAGTACGCACACGCCAAGCTCGACGCCCTTCTCCGCGGCCAACTGCTTCAGCCGGATCGCCGCGGACAGCCCAGCCGGGCCGCCGCCGACGATCACGACGTCGTATTCCATCGACTCGCGTGGACCGTATTGCTCGATGAGGCGAGCTTCAGTCATGATCCCCCCTTGCATCAGAACTGGTCTTCCGTCAGCGCCAGCACGCCCACGTCATCCTGCGCGCCGACGATGGCCGCTTCCAACGCGAGTGCCTGCGGCAGGACCTGCGTCGCGAAACAGTGTGCCGTCGCGATCTTCGCGTCGTAGAACGACGGATCGTCGCTGCGCTTCTCCGTGGCCACCAGTAGCGCCCGGGCGAACTGCCAGCCAGCCAGCACGATGCCGGCCAGCCTCAGATACGACACACTGCCGGCAAACACCACGTTCGGTTCCTGCTGGGCTCGGGCGAGCACAAACTCGACGACGTTCGCCAGCGCAGCGCGACCCGCCGCAAGATGACGGTAAAGCACCTGGAACGCTGGGCTGGACTCGTACGAGGCATGCTCCCACAACGCCGCAAGCGTTTCGTCAATCTGCTCAATCAACACCTTGGCGACCGCGCCGCCGTCGCGGAGCGTCTTGCGTCCGACCAGGTCGTTCGCCTGGATCGCGGTCGTACCTTCGTAGATCGTCAGAATGCGTGCGTCGCGGTAGTACTGCGCGGCGCCAGTCTCTTCGATGAAACCCATCCCGCCATGCACCTGTACGCCCAGGCTCGCGACGTCGATCGACAGCTCCGTACTCCAACCCTTCACGACTGGCACCAGATATTCGTAGATCGCCTGATGGTCGGCTCGCACCGGCTCGTCGGCGTGACGATGCGCGATGTCGCTGTGGGCAGCAGCGACGTAGGCGAGCGCACGGGCTCCTTCCGTCAACGCGCGCATCGTCGCGAGCATGCGGCGCACGTCGGGATGCTGAATAATCGCCACTGACTGTTTAGCCGAACCGTCAACCGGCCGGCTCTGCACGCGCTCCTTCGCATAGGCAACGGCTTTCTGGTACGCGCGATCGGCAACAGCGATGCCCTGCACGCCGACACCGAAGCGCGCCGCGTTCATCATGATGAACATGTACTCGAGCCCGCGGTTGGCCTCGCCGATCAGGTAACCGATTGCGCCTCCGTGATCACCAAATTGCAACACCGCCGTGGGGCTCGCCTTGATGCCCAGCTTGTGTTCGATCGACACACACTGCACGTCGTTGCGCGCGCCAAGCGTGCCGTCGTCGTTGATCATGAACTTCGGGACGATAAAGAGCGAAATACCCCTCACACCTTGCGGCGCGTCCGGTATCCGCGCGAGCACAAGGTGCACGATGTTCCCCGCCATATCGTGCTCGCCCCAGGTGATGAAGATCTTCGTTCCGAAAATGCGGTATGTGCCGTCGTTGCAGGGTTCAGCGCGTGTGCGCACGAGCGCGAGATCGGAACCGGCCTGCGGTTCAGTGAGGTTCATCGTACCGGTCCACTCGCCAGAGATCAGCTTCGGCACGTAGCGTTGCTTCTGCTCCTCGCTGCCCGCGGTCAATAGCGCCTCGATCGCGCCGTCGGTCAACAACGGACACAGCGCAAGCGACAGGTTCGCGGCATTCAGCATTTCGATGCACGGTGTGGCAAGCAGTTTCGGCAACCCTTGGCCGCCATATTCGATGGGGTGAACGACACCCTGCCAGCCGCCCTCGGCGAACTGCTGAAATGCTTCCTTGAAGCCTGGCGAGGCGGTGACCGCCCCATCCGTCCAGCTGCTCGGGTTCCTGTCTCCTTCGACATTCAGTGGCGCCAGCACGTCCGCATTAAAGCGGGCGGCTTCTTCGAGGACTGCCTGCGCAGTTTCAACTGTCGCGTCCTCGAAGCCGGGCAGCGTCGACACGTGTTCGAGACCTGCAAGTTCATTCATGGCGAACAGCATGTCCTTGACGGGCGCGGAATAGCTCATCCTGTGTCTTCCCAATGGTGGAATTTAAGGGGTGCCATGACACTGGAACGCCAGGTCCTGCACGGCAACGATTGACGGACATCGTAGCCTCGAACATGGCGAATCCGGCTGACCGAACCGGACCATCTATTGACAAAGTCGGCCACGGAATACGAGCAATCCGGTCGTGTAGCCGTGGCGCGGCGCGTTTTTCACGGCCGATGCGCGACAACACCGGCCCCTCGTGCAGGCCCGGTGTTGTCAATGGAATCAGGTGCCGCGGCGGTACGCGCCAGGTGTGCTGCCCGTCCAGTGCCGAAAGGCCCGCTGGAAGGCGGTCGGATCATCGAAGCCGATATCATGCGGTGGACGCGGAAACGCAAAGCGGACTTGCAGCAGCGGAATCTTCTGGCCGACGAGCCAGGACGCCACGCCGTGCGCGAGTTTCAGCATCAGTTCCTGACCAAGGACCTCGGCCGATTGCAGACCGAACTCACCCCACGCCGAGAGGACAAGCGGAGCAAACCCGAGCAATGCCTTAAGTGGTTGCGCCAACGCCATGCAAGCGTGCCGGTAACGTCCGTGCGCGGCGGAGCAACTGCCAGCCGAACAACAACATCCACAGCGGCAGAACCAGCACGACGACCATTTCACTGGCATTCGAAAGCGCGTCGAGATCCGGAAAAAAGCCGAACACGAAAAACAAGCCGAAAGCCCAGCCGACGATCTTCAACAGAATCGCTCCCTTCCAGCCCGCGTTCTTGAGCAGTTTGGCCGCAATCAACGTCCAGAAAAGCACGAGGGGGCCTTCGATCCACCAGAGCCCGTTTTGCGTCCCATTGGCTATCGCTGTCCATACTGCCGCCGCTGCGCCTCTCGTGGCATCGTTCCCGCCCGCATACAGATGTGCCAGCGGGTGAAGGATTGCAAACTGCATAACTGCGCCTGTCACGCCCACCATGACATACAGCACGACTGCCATTGCCACCATGTTGCCGAGCGCGCCCAACTCCTCACGAAATACGTGCACGAAGTATCCGCCGATGACGAGGAACGGCAGGTAGAAGCCAAGCGTGTCGGCAACCATGCACCAGCGGAACAGTTCGCGGATATCCGGTGGCAATGCCAGCATCGATACACCATGCAGCACCATGTCCGCATCCGGGCCCGTCACCGCGACAGACAATCCAACATTCGCGTACGCCAGAATGCCGCCGATGATGGCACTCCAAGCCGTAAAGCGCATTACCTTGCGCGAGGTCTGATTCATCATAGTCTCCAGGATAAAACCTTCAGCGCCGCCCGCGCATAACTCCCGGTTGTCGCGGACCGCGGCAACAGCAACGTTCTTCATTCAATTGCAGTAGGGAGTAGCGTTCCTCGAAGCCACGCTCCCGCTTCGAACACGCTCAAGGGCGCAGTAGCCGTAATAGATCGCCGGCATGAAGTAGGCCCACGTGCACAGCGCAAGCGTGTAAAAATTGAGCACGACGTTGGTTTCCTCACCAGGAATCTTGTAGAAATCGTAGATGCCGGCAATCGCGAGCGACGTCACCAGCGCCACTGCCACGCCCAGCGCCTCAAGCATCGCGCCGACGTTCAGCAATCGCACGATGAAATAAGCGAGATAGATCGACAGCCAGATCCACATCGCCAGATAGTAATAGGGCAAAACGCCAGCGATGAAATCCGCTCCCACAAGGACGAATGTGAGCGCAAACGAGGCGACGAATGCCGCGACGTCCTGGCGAATTGACGGCTTGTAGCCATGCGTAATCGCCATCATGCCCGCGACGGCGATGATGGGCATGCCGAATCCGCGAGAGAACGCATCGAAGAAGTGCGCTACCTCATAGGAAACTGCATTGCCAGTGGCAAAGAATCCGATGGCGTTCGTCGCGGAGATACCGACAATCCACATCTCCAGCCCGAGAAGATAGTTTCGTTTCTTAACGATCTTCCAGCCGTAGAAAAATGAGCTCAATGCCAGCAAAGCACTAGAGAGCATAAGAACTAAAGATCTGAGGTCCATGACTAAACTCCCAACTCAGGTTGCATCTGATTGGTCAATTTTTCTTCGGATCGAGGCTTGCCAGATAGCTCGCGATAGCCTTGCGGTCTTCCGGTGAAAAGCCTTGCGACAGGCTTTTCATTACGCCGGTGGGTTCGCTTCGGGTGCCGGAAGCGAACTCGTCGAACTGCGCGAGCAGATAGTCATATCCCTGACCAGCCAAACGCGGAAACTGCTCGTGGCCCATCAATTGGGAACCGTGACATGCGACACAGTTGCCCGCAGCCACCAGGTGCTGTCCCTTCTCGCGCAGTTGCTGATCCGGCTTGAAGTAGCGATTCGCGACAGGGGTCGCACCGGCGAAATACTCAGCGAGGGATTTGATCTGCGGATCGCTCATCGTCATCGCGAGAGGTCCCATGTTCGGATTGCGCCGCGCCTCACTGGCGAAATTGTGGAGTTGGGTTTCCAGGTAGGGGGCCGGTTGGCCCGCCAGGCTCGGATAGCCCTGATGAAGCGAATTGCCCTTGACGCCGTGACACACAGTGCAGGTGTCGGTCACGTGCGGCCAGGGGCCGCCGTCGGCGAGATAGGCTGCTGTCGAAGTAGTGATATAGCCCTGAAGCCTGTAGAGACCTAGCAGATCAGAACCGAAAACGGCCAGCAGCAGGACGATAACCAGAGGAATGCCTATCAATAGGTATTTTTTCATCGCTGCCCTCTTACGCCCGACGCAGGGCATTCAGTGCCTGAAGCGCGCCATGATGACCGGAGCGCACGGCGCCATCCATGTAGCCGGCCCAGATATTCGCCGTCTCCGTCCCCGACCAGATCAGCTTGCCGCACGACGGGTGCAGCGCTTCTCCGTGGGCGCTCCAGAAGCCCGGCGGAATGGCGGAAATACAGGTAATGGTCCAGGGATCGACCCGGCTCCAGTCCTGATCGTGGTAGGCGATGGGAGACAGCGCATCGTCGCCCCATGCCTGCGCGTAGAGTTGCTTGTGCATGGCCATTGCCGCGTCCCGCTCCGAGGGGACCATCCCATTCTCGACGAACGCGTTGATCACCCCGATCTCCCCAGCGGGCGGGGAGTTGTCGAAGGCCCAGAGGATGGGGCCATTGGCCTGGAAGATGCTGCCGTTCATGCCCTTGTCGCGCCAGAACGGGCGGCGATAGACCATGGCCGTCTTCCGTGCAGGGGAATGCGCGGGCCATGCGCGCTGCAAGGCCGCGCGCTTGTCGGGCAGAGGCGGATCGAACTGCACCTGATGACACAAAGCCGGATGGATGGCCACGACGACGGTCCGTGCCCGCACTTCTCCATGGTCGGTATGCAGGGTGACAACGTCGCCGTCCCATCCGGAAATCTGGCGAACCGGCGTAGACAGTCGCACCTTGTCGCCCAGTTGCCCGGCCATCTTGATGCTGAGGATTTGCGAGCCGCCGACGAAGCGGGTTTCCTGGGCGCTGTGCTTGATGCTGTCGAGCTGCGAATAATCGCAATCCGCCGAATTGATCATCGAAAGGAAATGCAGCAACCCCATCTTCGCCGGCGCCGCGCCGCCCGAAAGAATGCTGCTGGCATTCCATGCCACCTGGTCTTCAGGCTTGATGTCCTGCCTCGCCAGCCAATCGCCGACCGAGAGCTTGTCCAGCTCGCCGACCTTCGAGGACGTCCACGGCGCACCACAAGGTACGTCGCGTGACAGCCTGCCGAGCCTTGCTCCGACCGCCTCGTCGGTGCCGAACGTGCCCTTCAGATCGACTGTCACACGCCCCGCACCGCCCAGAATGACCGTATTGCCGTCGTAGTAGGTTGGGAACGTCCCGACGCCCAGTTCACGCGCGAGATCAGCGACGGCGGTCTGGCCGGGCCCCATCCATTGCCCGCCGACTTCCGAAACGAAGCCACCGGGGATGTTGTAGTTGAGTGTTCGTCCCCCCACACGATCCCGGGCTTCCAGCACCAGAAAGGACTCGCAGCCCGCCTGACGCAGGTCTCGCGCGGCGGTCAGTCCGGCCAGCCCCGCTCCAATGATGGCGACGTCGAGAATGCCGTCCGCGCCTTGCGCGGCCTTGGTAACCGCGGCATGCGACTGTCGGGCACCCATTGCGAGCGTGCCGACGGCAGCCGAGGCACTGGCATATTTGAGCCATTGCCTGCGCTGCAGGTTTGCAGCGCCGTCAGGGGAAGATTTTTTTGCCATAGTGCCTCTGTCTCGTGATGAAGGTTCCCGCTCCTTGCGGCTCACCGAAGCCGCTCTGCTCAGGCGCCAGGTTCCAGGCTCCATATCCGATCGCTACACCCTGCTGCCAGAATCATTCGGAATCCTTTCACATTCATTCGGGCGCCTGGCTGGGAACCGCGAAGTCTGCTGCTCCGCTTATCTGTGTTAGTACAATCAACCAAAGATAGGTCATAATACACACAAACAAAACAGAAAAAATACAGAGTATTCCCCTGTATCTCGAAGCCTGCTCGCGACATCCCGCCTTTTATGCGCTCAGATTAACGACACCAACTCCGGCACCACCTGGAAAAGGTCGCCGACGAGACCGTAATCAGCCACGCTGAAGATGGGCGCTTCTCCGTCCTTGTTGACCGCCACGATTACCTTGACGCCACGCCGCGACATCGGGTCGACGACATCTTTACTCCTTCGTCCACCCGCCCTGGTAGAGCTTTCCTGCCAGCACGCCGAGGCGCAACGTGAGGTGGTAGTTCTCTCCATCTTCGATCAGTGCGGACCGCACATCGCGGAACAGTTTCTCGATCGGGAATTCGCGGGTGGTGCCATTGCCGCCGAAGAGCTGGAAGGCCTCGTGCGTGATCTTCATCGCTTCCTCGGTCACGCTGACTTTGGCCTGGGCCGTCGCGTAGGGATGGCTCTTCGGAGACAGGCGCGAGAACGCGAGGCTGCGTCGCGCAATGGCCCGCGCCATCTCCAGCCGACGTAGCATCTCGCCCACGCGCAATTGCGTCATCTGGTGATCGATCAACAGCGCCCCGCCCTGCTTACGTTCGTGGCAATACGCCAGTGCCAGTTCGAACGCCGCGCGGGCCACACCCACGAACACCTGGCACATGTGCGTGCCGGCGAACGACCAGGTCGAGGCCAGATTGCCGAGATAATCGTCCTGCAATGCAACGGCGAAACGCTTGGGCACCTTCACGTTGTCGAAGTAGATCTCGCCCTGCGGCAGCGAGCGCTGGCCAATCTTGTCGAGCGGCCTGCCGCGCGAGATACCCGGCAGATCGAGCGGAATGATCATGCCCACGCCGTTGGTGAACATGCCATGTTCGCCGGTACCGTAGAAGCCGTCACCGTAGTCTGCAGCCATATACGCAAGAGCCACCTGCGCGACCGAGCCGTTCGAGATCCACGCCGAACTCTGCCCGTTGATGACGATCTCGTCCGTGCCCACCTTCGCCGTGAGGTTGCCGACCGGCTGCTTGCCGCCCGCGCTGATCTCGTCGCGGTAGAGAATCGCGGCATCGGAGCCGCGGTCGGGCTGGGTGTTCATCCAGCAGCCGATCTTGCCGGTGCACATGTCGATCAGCTCCTGATTGCCAACCGACTGCGCCATCATCAACGGAGCGGGCGCCACGCCGATCGAAACGGCAAGCCCAGCATCACCCCAGCCGAGCTCTTCGCCGATCAGCGATTCGATGCGCACCGCCATGTCTGGGGGAAGCTGCGTGAGAAGCTGCGGATCGAGGCCCAGTTTCGCGCTTTCCATCATGGCGGCCCAGTAAGGCGAACCGGGCGCGATCACTTCCTCCGGCGTCATGCGGTCGAGTTCGCGGCCGACGGGCTTCAGTACATCCCGTGCGAAACGGTGAACCGTGTCCTGGATCGCACGCTCCTCCTCGCTCATCGGCGTTTCGAAACCGGTCAATCCTGCCAGCGGCAACCCTACGGACTTGTGCAGTCGAATCATTTCGGTACTCCTCCTCTCCTGGACGCATGTCGACCGGACTGCCCGACAACCCGGTCCTTTCACTTATAGAACACAAATACAAACATAGGTAACAATACAAAACACTAGCTGAAAAAAAAAGACAGGGTATTCCCCTGTCCTCTTTCTACACTGCCATGGCAGCTGTGGCTGCCGGGGCCAGAACTGGCGTGACCTGCCCTAAGCCGCCTTGGCGTCGACAGTCTTCCCCCACACCATCTCATGGGCGACCTGAAGAAATTTCGCTTCGAACCCTCGCATATATGCGCGCTTGCTGCGCGCGGTGCCCAGATGGAGTGTCATTCCGTCCACCATTGAAATGAGCAACATGGCGATATGTGCACTCTCGGCCGCCCCACGCTCCGGATTCACGGCGCGAATGAGCTGGGCAAATTCGCTTGTCAAGGTGTCGTACCATTCGTCTCGCATCTGTGCGCACTCGGGGTCTGTAGACGCAAACGAAAAGAAATGCCACCATAGCGGGATGTTCTTCGAGTCCTTCGCGTCCCGCAACGACTGATCGAGAATGGCGTCGATTGCCGCACGTGGCGAGGCATTGTTCTGGAGCGCCTGTTTCAGAACATCGAGATACGTGTCGATCACCGGCGCCATCACCGCCCGCACGACGTCAGGCCGCGTCGGGAAGTAGTACTGGAGGTTGCTGACACTGATTCCCGCTTTCAGCGCAACGGCACGCAGCGAGAAGTCCATGGGACCATTCTCGAGCAGGAGCTTCCTCGCCACACGAATAATGGCATTGCGCGTACGTATGCCCTGGGCCCGCAGTCCGTCGGGTGCGGTTCCCGTGGAAGGTGCTGCGCTCGACGGGCGCCGCTTACGGGTGCTGGGTTCTTTTGGCACTGTCATCGCTTTCCGTCCTGAGTGAAGTATGACGCCTCGCCGAAGCGAAGCAACGCGGTCACACGAACCGTTCTCTAGGTAAACATGACTATACCTTACACCAGGTTGAACATCCATCCTCATGGCGGGCGCGTGATGCAGCGTTCGTCCTCGCCCAATATCACCTCAATTCGCAGTAGTCAAACATCAAGCGACTCTCCGAATGCCCCAATCGGGGCCTCGAGCGACATGGTCTCCGAAAGCATTCTGTGGCGCTGATCGCATTACGCCCGCTGCGCTTGCGCGGCACGCGCCTTGCCGTTCACACGGTCGTCGAGCACGTTCACCACGCCCAGCGCCCCATTCATGACGCACCATCGCAACGGCTCGGGCAGAGTCGACGGCGTCTTGTGATCCAGCGCCGAAAGGAGCGGATTTTCGGTGCCGCGAATCCGCCCGGCGATCATGTTTCCCACCATGGACTGGGCGGCCACGCCATGCCCGGAGCACCCAGCGCTGTAGAAAATGTTCTGATGCGCGCCCGTTGCCCCGACGACCGGCAGCGCGTCATTGGCAAAGCTGATATAGCCGCTCCAGCATGCCCGCAGCGCGATGCCTTTGAGGGTCGGGAAGCGGTCATGCAGAGCCGTGCGCAGCTCGCGATACGAATCATAGTCGGGTACGTTCGGTGTTTTGGAGCCGTATGGATAACGGAGGCGCTTGGTCGTCACCACGAGCGTGTTGTTGACGGTCAGGCGATGGCTTTCCATGGTCCAGTGCGCCGTCACGATGCCTTCGCGTCGCAGCCAACCCAACGCCTTGCGCTGAGCGTCGGAAAGCGGCTCGGTCTCGATCGCCGAGACCCGTAACGGCACGACCTTGTCTGCAAGCAGGCCGAGTTGCGGCGTATAGGCGTTGGTGGCCAGCATCAGAGTCGGGGCACTCGCACTGCCTCGCGGAGTTTGCACCATGATGACCGGCCCTTCCATGTAAGACAGCAGCGGCGTGTTCTCGTATATCTTCACGCCTGCCCGCAGAGCCGCGCGCCTGAGCCCCATCACGTACTTGCCGGGATGCAGCGTGCCCCCGCGCGGCACGTAGTTGCCAAACAGGAACGCAGGCGGAATGCCACGCGCACGCATCTCGGCCTGATCGAGAAACTCCGACTGAAAGCCCAGCTCGGCACCGGTTCGCATGTCCTCGCGCACCTTGTCTTCCTGCGCGGGATCGATGCCCGCGCGGATAATGCCCGTCTGGTTATAGTCGCAGTCGATCTCGTGCTCCTCGAGCTTTCCCTCCACGAAGGGGACTGCCTCCTCGTAGTAGCGAACGATCTCCCTGCCTTTCTGGTTGCCTATGTCCTTGAGAAAAAGATCGTACTCGAGCGCGAGTGCGCCGGCCAGATAGCCAGCGTTGCGTCCACTTGCACCAAAGCCGGCAAACTCGCGCTCGAGCACGATCACTTTCGCTCCGTGCCTGACCAGTTCCAGCGCAGCCGACAGCCCGGCAAACCCGGCGCCGACGATGATCACATCCGCACTCGTGTCGCCCACGAGTTCCGGCTGTATGTCGCCCGGCCTTTCCACCCAGCCGCCAAGCGCGCGGTACTTCTCCATGTCAGCGGTCATTTTGGCCTCCTCCACTGGCCCAGCCGATTCGACGCGCGCGCATTGCGTGGCCGCCACTGCCGGCACCACTACGGCTACTGCCGCCGCGCCCTTGAGGAAAGTGCGGCGGTTCACTCCGGAGCGCGAGTCGCCTTGCTGTCCTGCCTGGGTTTCCGTTGTCTCGCTCATGCGCGCTCCTTCAAGTCTTGCTCAGAATGTGGACGGCGAGCGCCGCCTCTTCGATACCCTGAAATCCGCCGCCGTTTTCCTGAATTGCGTGCCGCGCGCCGGATACCTGACGCGCGCCCGCTTCGCCGCGCAGTTGAGTCACCAGTTCGTATAGCTGAGCGATTCCCGTCGCACCCAGTGGATGGCCTTTCGATTCGAGGCCGCCGGATGTGTTGATTGGAATACGCCCGCCGAGGGTGAACTCGCCGCGCTCGGCTGCGGGGCCGCCCTGGCCGATCGGGACCAGTTGCAGATTTTCAGCCTGGATGATTTCCCCCATTGCCGACGCGTCGTGCACTTCTGCGACATCTATGTCCTCGGGGCCGAGGCCTGCCTGTTGATAGGCCTGCAGCGCGGCGAGGCGGCCGATGTTCTTTTCCGGCTCGTCGGCGCGTCGGTGCGTGAAGCTGCGGATCACGCTCGCCGCAATCCGGATGCAACGCTTGTGGTCGGCGCCGATGCGCCGCAGCCCCTCCGTGGTGCAGAGGATCGCCGCTGCCGCACCGTCCGTAACCGGCGCGCACATCGGCAGCGTGATCGGATACGTGATCGGCGGTGCCGCAAGTACTTCGTCGATCGTGAACGGCTGGCGGAACTGCGAATACGGGTTGTGCACCGAATGCAGATGGTTCTTCGACGACACGGCGGCGATCTGGCGTTGCGTGGTGCCGTAGGTCTTCATGTGATACCGGCACAGCGCGGCGTAGACCGACATGAAGCGGCTATAGGGCCGATCGGACTCCGATCCGGGCGGCGGCTCGATGCCTTCGCCGAGCTTCATCAGCCTGGCGAAGTTTTCGTCGACGCGCGACACGTCCCAGCCCGCCTCGAACAGGGCGAATGACTTCGCCTTGTCCGCGACGTTCATTTTCTCCGCGCCGAGCGCGAGCGCCACATCGCAGGCGCCCGACCGAAGTGCCTGCGCTGCGAGATGCACCGCGGTGCTGCCCGATGCGCAGGCGTTTTCGACGTTGTAGACCGGAATGCCTTCAATCCCGATCTTGCTGAACACGACCTGCCCCGGAATTGACAGCTGGCCCTGCAGCGGCCCATTGGTGATGCCGGCATAGAAAGCCGCGCCGATCGCCCCAGCATCGCAACCCGCATCCTTCAATGCTCCGCGTAGCGCTTCGCCCGCGAGATCGTCGATGCTGCGCTCGAAGTGCCGGCCGAACACGGTCATTGCAATGCCGGCGATGTAAATGTCGCTCATGGTGTTTTATCTCAACGTTGCTGACTCAGATCCGGCGGGTTTGACCCTGCCAGTACTGCTCGCGCAGATCCTTCTTCAGCACCTTGCCGGCCGTACTGCGAGGCAGTGCCGCGACGAAGTCCACAGTCTTCGGTGCCTTGATCGAGCCGAGCTTCTCCTTGCACAACGCCACGAGATCTTCGGCATTGACGCTCTGACCCGCGTTGAGCTCCACCACCGCCTTCACGGCCTCCCCCCACTTTTCGTCGGGCACACCGATCACCGCGCAATCCTGCACCGCCGGATGGGCCCAGATCACCTGCTCGACTTCGCTCGGATACACGTTGAAGCCGCCGCTGATGATCATGTCCTTCTTGCGGTCGGTGATGTGCAGATACCCTTCGGAATCCAGATGACCGACGTCGCCCGTGTGCAGCCAGCCGTCGATGATCGTTTCCCCGGTCTTCTCCGGCGCCTTGTAGTAGCCCTTCATGACAAGGTCGCCGCGCACGCAGATTTCGCCGGTCTCGCCCTGCGGCAGGATCTCGCCGCGATCGTTCATGATTTCGACGCGGATCAGCGGGTTGGGCCTGCCGACCGACGAGAGCCGGCTGTCCGGCGCAGGCTTGCCGTCGACGAAGTGCTCGGCAGGCGTGAGATAGGAGATGGACGCGGGGGCTTCCGTCTGTCCGTAGCCGCCCGCCATAACCGGACCGAACACCACGATCGCGCGCCTGAGCTTCTCCACCGACATCGGCGCGGCGCCGTACAGGAAGCACTTGAGCGACGAAAAATCCTGGTCCTCGATGCCGGGGATATCGAGCAGGCGATAGATGACCGTCGGCGGCAGGAAGAACTCCGTGACCCGATGCTTCGCGATCGCCGCGAGAAGAAGCGCCGGCTCCGGCTTGGGCAACACGACCACCGTGCCGCCGCGCGCGGTGCACGGCAGCGAGAGCATTCCCGCAGTATGCGTCATGGGCGCGGCGGCGAGATTCACCGGACGCTCCACGCCATACGGAAACGCCATCATGAACTGCGCGAAGTAGGTTTGAAACGCGCGATGCGTGTTCATCACACCCTTCGGCAAACCCGTCGTTCCACCCGTGGCCGAAAGGGTCACGATGTCGTCCATGTCGTAATCGACGCGCGGCTCTGTCGCAGGTTGCGCCGCGCTCCACTTCTCGAGCGACGGCGCCCACGGCAGATCGGCATCGATACAGACCCAGAGCCTGACCATGGGCAGACGGGGACGCAGCGCTTCGATCGCCGGTGCGAACGCCTGGTGGAAAAACAGCGCTTCGCAATCGAACGCGTCGAGGAGGTACTGGTTCTCCTGCGGCGCGTTGCGCCCGTTCACCGGGATCCACACCACACCCGCACGCCACAGCGCCAGCGTGCAGGTCCATGCCGTGACGTCGTTGTCGGCCCAGACCGCTGCCTTCGCTTCCTTTTCGAAGCCGGCAGCGAGCAGGCCGTTAGCGATGCGGCACGACAGCGTGTGCACCTCATCGAACGAATAGCTACGCTCGTCCTGGATGTAGGCGATGCCGTTGGGGTTGATGCGCCAACCGCGGTCGAAGAAGTCAATGATTGCCATATCCCGTGTTTCCCTGTCTGTCCTGAATCTGTACCGAAACTGCGCGCTCGCGGCGCTTACAGCTGAGCGACGGTCGCGCGCGCGAGCCCACGCTGCTCGAGGAAGCCGAGCAGATAGCGATGCCCGAATGCCTTGGAACCCGAGGCGAAGCCCACCTTCGCGGTCTCGCCGTCGAGGAGCTTGATAGCCGCGGCCGTCTGGATGGCCCCGGTCGCGATGTACGGCGTGATGCCGTGCACGGTCGCGCGTACGGCCGAGAGCTGGCCGCGACCGATCGCGAAGTCGACAGTGCGATGAAGCGACGTGCGTTCGCGCGGCGGCATGGCCGGCGTGGTCGAGTCGACGAGTTGCTTGAGCACCGCATCCTGCTGCTCGCGCGGCAAGTTCGCGTACTCGGCTTCCCACTTCTGTCCGAGCGCGTGCACCATCTGCATCGCATTGTTGTCGTAGAAGCCCACGCAGGAAACGCAGCTGCGCACGCGCGGATCGTGCTCGAAGTAGACCGGCAGCGACGTCCCGCCCCACGGCAGGGCGAACACGGGCTGAAGGAAGTCGGGAGAGGCGATGTTGAACGAAGCGTGGCTGTCATGCGGCACCAGCTTCTTTTCCCACAGATAGCATGCTTCCTGACGATAGCCTTCGAAGATGGTCGCAGTGGAGCCCACGCTCACACCGGCGCCGGCGCCGCGCGGGCCGCGCGTGAGCGTGGCGGTCTCCAGCGCATCGATGCCGGGCGTTTCAAGCGCCAGTTCGGCGGCGATTTCCGCGAACGTGTACATGTAGGCATTCGAGGGCGATACCAGCAGCCCCGCCTGCCGGAACTTCTCGCCGAACTGTTCGCGAACCTGGCGGATATAGTGCTGCTCGCCAGTGGTGTCGAGGTAATGGCAGCCTGTCTTGAGCGCCGCTTCCACGGCGGTAAGGCCGAAATTGAAGAACGGCCCGACCGTGTTGCACACGACCTTTGCACCGCGAAAGGCATTCACGAGCGAATCCACGTTGTGCTCGGCTTCGATGACTTCGTAGTTCGCCGATTCGAGGCGCACGACACGCTGCGCCATCATGTCCTGCGTGCGCTTCGCGTTACGCGCGACCGCCGTAAAGGGAATGTCCTGGTCGATGAGCCAGTCCATGATCAACATGCCGGTGTAACCACTTGCGCCATAAACGACGACGGGATGCTTTGCCATGCTTGTCTCCTGAAACGTGATTGGTTAAATGTTGCGTCTGTCAAATGCGGGGATGTCGCCGGCGGCTGAAACAGCGCCGTCAGTCAGTGTTGCGATGAAGCACGCCTCATTAATAGAACACAATACCCAACTTAGGTCACATTGACAACTTAACGAAATTGAAGAAATACGGGGTATTCCCCTGTCACCCCACTGTTCCTGCCCGTTACGCCATGGCAGCTATTGCGTGCCTGCGGCGCTGCCAGCCGGCGTCAGGCTCGCCAGATAGCTGGCCACCGCCTGGATGTCTTCGCCAGAGAACGTGGCCGCCATCCCGTTCATTGCGCCGCTCGGGTCACGACGCTCGCCCGTCTTGAACGCAGCAAGCTGCTTCGCGAGATAGGCTTCGCCCTGGCCCGCCAGTCGTGGCACCAGGTTGCGGCCCATGAACGACGCCCCGTGGCAGGCCTGACAGCTTTTCGCCGCTACGAGCGCCATCCCGCGCTTTTCGAGCGCCGCCTGGCCGTGCACCGCTTCGCTTTGGGCCGGCGTCTGCCGCGCGAAATAGACAGCCAACGACTTGATCTGCTCGTCCGTAAGCTCCCTCGCAATCGCCCCCATGTGGGGGTTAGGTCGCAGGTCGCCGGCAAACGCGTGCAACTGGGCGACGAGATAAGCTTCTGGCTGTCCGGACAGCGCCGGATACCAGGCGTTGACGGACTGCCCGTGCGCACCGTGGCAGAAGTAGCAGGTCTCCTGCGGTTGCGGCCATGGGCCACCGTTGGCCACTGCCGTCTTGTCGATCTCGCTCATCGCCTTTTCGAAATGCATACCGTCGAGGTAATCGCGTCCGTAGAGCGCTCCCACGCCCGCGACGCCTGCCAGCACAACGGCTGCGCTTACGATCCATGCCCGTTTCATTCACGCCTCCTCGCCGCGTCGAGTGAAGCCGGCCAGCGCCTGCAAGGCAGCGCGGTGGCCCGAACGCACGGCACCGTCCATCGCGCCGGCCCAGATGTCGGCGGTTTCGGTCCCTGACCAGATCAGGCGCCCCACTTCGGGATGCAGATACTTGCCCCACCTGGCCCAGAAGCCCGGCGGCATGGGATTGATGCAATGCAGGGTCCATGGATCGACCCGGCCCCAGTCGTAGTCGTGGAACTGCGTCGGATGCAGCGCGCGGTCGCCGAATGCCTTGGCAAAAGTGGCCGACAGCGTCTTTTCGGCCATCGCGGAATCGTCCGGCAACATCCCGGGCGCGACGAATGCGGCGATCACGCCGAGCGATGCATCGGGAGGCGAGTTGTCGTACGCCATGAAGACGGGGCCACCGACCTGAAAGATCGTTCCGCAATAACCGGCGTCGCGCCAGAACGGTTTGTCGTAGACGTGGACCGTCTTGCGCATGGGGGCGTTCGTGGGCCAGTTCTGCTGGAGTTGCGCCCGCCCGCCGGGCAACGGCGGATCGAAAACAACCTGATTGCACAGGGCCGGATTCATCGCGACGATCGCACGACGCGCCTTAACCACGCCCTGATCGGTGTGCACCTCCACGACGTCACGATCCCAGCCGGTGACCTTGCGCACGGGCGAGGACAGCCTGACCTTGTCGCCGAGTTGCTCGGCCATCTTGATGCTCAGACGCTGCGAACCGCCGACGATGCGCGTTTCCTGCGCGCCGCCCTTGAACGCTTCGAGCTGCGTGTAGTTGCAGCTTGCACTGTTGATCATCGATAAGTAGTGCAGCAGACCCAGCTGCGCCGGCGCACCGCCCGTGGTCAGCTTCGCGGCTAGCGCGAGAAAGTAGCCGTCCTCGTATTTCACGCCCTGCTGCAAGAGCCACTCGCCGTAAGAGAGCTTGTCCAGTTCCGCCAGATGCGGTGCTTTCCACGGCGCGCCGGACGGCACGCCGCGCGACAGTTGGGCAAGCCGGTTGCCGATCGTGTCGTCACCCCCCGTGCCGCCATGAAAATCCTGGGCCACCGTAGCGCCCTGCGCCATCACGACGGTCTTACCCGTGTACCAGCTCGGAAACGTATCGATCTCGAGTTGACGTGCCAGATCGAAGATCGCGGTCTGGCCGGGACCGATCCACTGCCCTCCGGCTTCGGAAACGACGCCGTGTCCGAGGTCGTGGTTATAGGTGCGTCCACCGACGCGGTTGCGTGCCTCGAGCACGACGAACGAATCGCATCCGGCCAGTTTGAGGTCACGGCCCGCGGTCAATCCAGCGAGACCCGCGCCGATGATCGCGACGTCCAGAATGTCGCCGTTCATGGGCTTCGTTACGGCGGCCTGTGCCAGCGACATGCCGCCGGCCGCGAGTGACGCCGCGCCCATCGCCGTAACGCGTAGCAGCTGGCGCCGGGTCTGTGTATCCGGCTTACGTTTCCGATCCATCTTTCATGCCCAATTCAGTTTCATTGTTTCTCCCCTTTCTTCTCCGCTCTTAAGGAGAACTCTTAATAAGATAGCGACTGGCGCTTCTCAATGGATCGTCAGCACCCCCTCCTGCGAAAACAACACCGGTTTGCCGGCGCCATCAATCAATGCGGCGGTGAGCGTTGCGCGATCGTCGCGCTGATGAACCTCGAACGACGTGCTGCCCTCGCGTTGCCGGAACACAAGGCCATCGAGCCCGACGCCCATCAGTCCGTTTCGAGTCGCTACGAGATCGGTGATCGAACTCTTCGTGCCCGCGTTCAGCGCCGCCCACGTCGCCCCGCCGTCGCTGCTCTGGTACTGGCTGCCCAGCAGCCCGCCCACCACGATCCGCCCGTCGGGCAGCGCCACGCCCGTCCACAGCGTGCCCTTGCCGCCCGTTGCCTGATAGCTCCAGTTCGCGCCACCATCCGTGGACTTCAGCACCATCCCCTGTTCCGAATCGATATAGAGCGCGCCCTTGCTGTCGGCAAAAATGTGGTACAGGTTGCGGTCCGCCCTCGTGCCACCCGGCGGCTTCGGCACAGTCACCTTCGTCCACGTCTTGCCGCCGTCGTGCGTGGCGAGCATCAGCGACCACAGGCCTACGGCCACGCCATCTCTCTGGCTCGTGAACAGCACTGAGAAGAGCGGCTGGTCCACCGAGAGGTCCATCCGCTGCTTCTGCCAGGTCTCGCCGCCGTCGCCCGTTGCGAGAATCACGCCCCACTGGCCGACCGCCCAGCCGTGCTGCGCGTCGGTAAAGGTGACTGCCGAGAGCGTCGCCGAAACAGCCACTCCTTTCGCCTGGCGCCACGTCTTTCCTTCGTCATCCGATATAACGATGACGCCGTGCTCGCCCACCGCCACGATGCGCTTACCCGCACGCGTGGCGTCCAGCAGCATCATGTGGGACGGGGCCGCCCACGCGTGTGCGGGCATCGCCGCCCACTCCGCAATGGCTCCCGGCGGCAGAGCCCAGACTGCCGCACTCGCGCACAGCGCGGCACAAGCAACAAGCATCTTGATCATGACTGCGTCTCCCCTGTTCAATGGCTGAAGAGTCCAGGCGCACGCGCCGGTTTGCGCCTCGGGAACCACCGTTCCAGCACAGAGGCCAGCGCCGGCAGTGCCGTCATCGCCATCAGCAGGTTCACCAGGAACATGAACGCCAGCAGCTTGCCCATGTCGGCCTGGAACTTCAGCGCCGAGAAGCTCCACGTCGCCACGCCAATGGCCAGCGTGATAGCCGTAAAGATCGTCGCCACACCCACTTCCAGCATTGCGTGCTGCACAGCCTTCACGATGTTCTGCCCGCCCGCCAGATGCACCTGCAGCCGGTTGTAGATATAGAACGCGTAATCCACGCCAATACCCACCGCCAGCACCATGACGGGCAGCGTCGCCACCGTGAGCCCGATCTGCAGTTCCTTCATGAACCAGTAGCCGATGAAGGTCGCCACCGAGAGCGGCAGGCAGCACGCGAGCATCGCGCGCCAGTCGCGGTAGGCGAGGAACACCAGTATCAGGATCGCTGCATACACGTAGAGCATCATGGGCAGTTCGCTCGCTGCCACTTCCTCGTTGGTCGCGGCGAGTACGCCCGCATTGCCCGCCGCGAGACGCACAGTGATGCCCGGGAACGGATGCGTAGCGCGATACGTCTTCACGTCGTCCAGGATCCGGCTGATCGTCTTGGCCTTGTGGTCGGTGAGAAACAGGTGCACGGCCGTCATGCTGCAATCCGCCTTCATGAAGCCCTTCACCCGGCCCACATCCACCGAGACCGCGCCGTAGTTCCCAGGGTCGATCGGCACGACATTCATCTTCGGGTAGTCCTCGTTGTAGCCCTGGTTGTAGCGGCGCAGCATCGCCGAGTAGGACTCGACCGACACCACGCCTGGCTCGGTGCGCATCGCGCTCGTGAGGTCGTCCTCGTACAGGCCGACTGCCGGGTTATCGCAGCCCTTTTGCGCCGACTCGATCGCGACAGTGAGCCAGTCGAGGCCGATGTCGTAGCTCGAAGCGATCGACGTGGCATCGCGGTTGAAACGCGCATCCGCACGCAGTTCTGGCGCGCCCGGCTGCAGTGTGCCGATCACACGGTCGCGGCTTTGCCACGCGGCAAGTGCGAACACCACCAGCGTCAATGCAACGGTCACGCCTGCATAACGCGGCTGGGCGATGCGCGCGAGCCCGCGCAGCCACGCCGAGCGCCGCTCGCTGCGCTCGAGCGCGCTGTCCGCGTAGCTCTTCGCGAAGTTGAAGCATGACGCCGCCACCGGCAGCAGGATCAGATTCGTCACGATCTTGTATGCGACGCCGAGCGACGCCGTGATCGCCAGTTCCCGCACCATCGGTATCGGAATCAGCAGCAGCGTGATGAACGATACGAATGCGGTGACGAGTGCCAGTACGCCCGGAATCAGCAAACCACTGAAGCTGTGCCGCGCCGCATCGAACGAGCTGTTGCCGTGCGCAATCTCCCGCACGATGAAATTGACCTGCTGTACGCCGTGCGAGACGCCAATCGCAAAGACCAGGAATGGCACCAGCACCGCGAGCGGGTCCAGTCCAAAGCCCAACAGCTTCAGCGTGCCGAACTGCCAGACGAGCGATGTCAGCGAGCATGAAATCAGCAGCACCGTGAAGCGCACCGAATGGCAGTACCAGTAGACCGCAAGCGCCGTGAGCAGCAACGCGATGCCGCAGAAGCCGAGCACGGCGGTCGCGCCATCGGCGATATCGCCGATCTGCTTCGCGAAGCCAATGATCTGGATTTCATAGCCCGCATCTTCAAACGGTTTGCGGATCTGGGCTTCGAGCAGGTGGTTGAACGCCACGTAATCGAGCACCTTGCCAGTGCGGTCCCGCTCGTTGAGCTCGGCCGTAATCATGGCGCTGTCTTCGTTGTGCGAAACGAGCGTGCCGATATAGCCGCCGAGTGTCGTCGCACGGCGCACCTTCGCGACAACGTCGGGCGTGAGCTGGTCGGGCGTGATCGTGCCGGAGATGATTGGCTCCGCGCGGAAGCCCTCGTCGGTGATCTCGTTCACGTAGGCGTTCGGCGTCCACAGCGACTGCACGCCAATGCGGTCCACGTTCGGCAGGTACGTCACCGCCTGGGTCACCTTGTACAGTCGCGTAAGCCCTTCTTTCGTCCAGATCGAGCCCCTGCGTGCACGCACGACCACGGTGATCCGGTTCGCGCCGAGCAGGTCGGAGCGGTACTTCTGGAAAGTCTGAATGTATTCGTGGCCGATCGGCATCTGCTTCTCGAAGCCCGCATTCATCCGCAACTGCACGGCAAAAAATGCCATGACCACGGTGAACAGGCCAATGCTCACCAGCACCGCCATGCGGTGACCGAAGAACACCCTTTCCAGCGTTTTTACCAGACGATTTAACACGGCATTTTCCCTTCAAATATTTCGGCAGCTCCGGCGACAAGCGGAATCGGACCCCACACCGGCGCTTCGGCCATCAGAAGTTCCGGGTGACGAACATGCCGACGAAGTTGCGGTCTGCGTAGGGATTGCCTACGGTGTTGTGCCCACCCCAGAACAGCGTGTAATTGATGCCCGCCTGCCAGACCGTCGGGTTCTGGTTGAACAGCACGTAGAGGTTCAGCGACTTCGAGCCCTGCAGGTAGTTCGCGGTAAGCGTCGGCGTATAGCCGTAGAGTCCGTCGGCGAACGTCACGCCCGGCGTCACCTGCCAGCCATGAATCAGCGTGCCATCGTAGGTCCAGTTGAAATCGATGGTTGCGCCCACGGAGCTCGACGTGCCCTGCGCCATGCCGATCGGGTAGCCCAGGCTGGATCCGTTGTTCAGCCAGGGCAGGTAGCCCGCCTGAGGCACCTGCGTGACCGTCTGGCCATCCACCGAGCGCGTGACGCCGCGCTGGCTCAGGCCAGGGTAGTAGATCCATGTGAGCTCCCAGGTCAGCGTCGCTTCATCCGCACCGAGCAGCTTGAGGAACGGATACTCGCTGCGCGTGAGCGCCAGCAGCCCGTTGATGTCGTACTGGAGCTTCTTCATGTCGGCCCATTGCTGGCAATTCACGCCGGCCACGCCGTTGGTGTTCAGGTCCAGTGGGCCACCTGCGCCATAGCAGCTCGACAGTGCGACGGCATCGTGCGGCCGGTACGAGAGCTCGGTGCCGATCGCCCAGTTGCCGATCCCGAAGTTCGCGCTGGCGCCAAAGAGCTGACGGTTCTGCAGATACGACCAGTCCAACGTCCCATTGGCCAGAGACGAAAGCACCGGCGACTTGTCGGTGTAGTTCTCGTAATAGACAGCAAAGTTCGCATCGAAGGAGCGCGGCGAATAGTTGAACTTCATGCCGAACTGCGGATGGTACTTCGATGGCGCCTGCCAGTTGACGGGCAGGCCGACAACGTTAAAGGGAGGCCCCGCAAACGCACCGCTGACGAGGCCGTTATTGATGGCGTCGAGCACGTTCTGGTTGCCGCTGCTGGCCCCCGCGATGGTGCCGGCGCTGGGGCCGGCCACGTTCAGATTACTGGTGCTCACCGTATACGGGTTGGTTCCCCGGCCCAGGCTGTTCGATACCGACCAGAACGAGCCCACCGGCGGATAGCGGTTGCCGTTCCACGAAAACTGGTAGTAATCCTCAGTACTAAAGCCATGAGAAAGGTCCGCTGCAAAGCTGATCATCGGCGCGGGCAGCAGCGCCTGCTTCAGCTGAGAGCCGGGAATCAGCAGCTTCTGCACGTCGAGCGAGTTGGTGGCGTTGATACCGCCCTGCGCGAACATGCTCTCGCCCCAGTTGACCACCTGGTTGCCGAGGCGCACGTGCGCGTTCTGCCCGTTGATCGTGAAATCCTTCTCGCCCCACAGGTCGAGCAGTTGCACGTTGTAGACGACCTGCGCCGCAGCGGTGCTCGACAGCGGCGTGCGGTTCGTGTCGCCGGCGAGGAAGTCGTACATACCCGTGCCACGGATCATGAACTTTAGGCCCTCGCTTGGCATCTTGAAGAGCAGTTCGCTCGTCGCGCTGATGTAGGTGCTGAAGGGCTGACCCTTGCGGTAGTTCAGATTACCGTCGTCACCCACGCCCCATTGATTGGTGTTGGCTGCCGCGCCGCAACCGAACGAGTTCGGGTCGCCGGTAAGCGAGCAGCTCGGGGTTTTTGTGCGGATGCCCGCGCCCCCCGTGAGGTTGGTCACCCATGAACCCGTGAGATCACCCAGACCCGTCGTGAACTCATAACCGTACGCACTTGTCGCAGCCGTACCGAACATGGCCAGCGACGCCGCAATATATCTTCCGATGATCTTCGTTTTCATGGATCTCCCCTGCCGTCACCCTCGATCCCGGCGCACGTCACCGATGCACGCCGGTCCCTGGTCCTTCGCCGAACTTCAGCGCTCGCTCACCGATCGCAAGGATTCAGCCGTGAAGAAGTCCGTCTTGAAACGCGGGTCGTTGACCTGCTGGTACCAGCGAATGTCCTTACCCTGGCCAATCGACGAGGCGTCGAACACGTAGCGCCCGTTGTTGACGTCGTACTGCACGAACGGCTCGTTATCGCAGGCGCCGCCCAGTTCCCACACCGGGATCGGGTAGCTCTCGCGCACCTTCCAGAGCTTGCCCTGCGCGTCATAGTCCTCGCCCACGAGCGCAAGCCAGCTATCCTCGTCCAGGTAGAACACCTTCTTCGACGCAACGTGGCGCGCCGTGGGCTTGAGCGTCGCCTCCACGACCCAGACGCGGTGCACCTCGTAGCGGCGATGATCGGACGAGATGCCATTGAGCGTGGCGACGTCATGCAGTTTGTCCTTGAAGGTGTACATGCCGAAATCGTTATACGGGACGATCATTTCCTTCTTGCCTACGAGCTTCCAGTTGAAGCGGTCGATTGAGCCGTTCAACATGTTGGATTCGTCGATCAGATACTGATTCTCGAAGCCGATCAGTGGCGCATCGTGCGTATAGGCCGGCATGCGTCTCACCCGGCGTTGGCCGGGGAAGTAGTAATACGTTTCCGAATCCTTATCGAAGTACTGCCGCTGCACGAAGGCCTGCCCGGCCAGTGCTGCCGGCGAATCGACGGAAAAGTAGGCACCGAGACTGAGTTGGTCAACATCCTGCGGCGTGCTGCTGCCATCCTTGCCCCCCGGGAAATAGAACACCTGGGGACCGATTGCGTCGATCCAGTCGCTGCCGCCCGGGCGCGGTGAAATGGACGTGACAACCGGCGACCACTCGACCCCCTCGCCGCGGTACCGTGTTTCATAGTTGAGGATCGCCTCGGCGCCGTTCTTCGGCTGCGGAAACGCCACGCCTGGTAGCGCCGCTGCCTGCAGCGTCTCGCCATCCGAAGCGAGTTTCGCCGTCGTGAGATTTGCCTTCGAATTCTGCTCGGCGAAATCCGGCAGCTGGCATTCGCGGTGGGACGGATAGACGTCCATGCGGTAGCCCTTCAACTGCTTGACGAGCTGAATCTCCCCCGGTGACAGCTTTTCGGCGTATTTGTCGACGTTCGACGCATCGATCGTGTACAGGGGTTTTTCGTTCCTGTACTTCCAGAAGTCACCGCGGACCTTGCCCCACTCCCAGCCGGCCGGCGTGGCTTCCCTGCCGGCCAACGCCGGCACGAGTCCGTCCTTGCTGGCCGCGCGCTCGGCGCCTGACGGCGTGAGGTCGTCGGCAACTGCCACTCCGGCCACGAGCAATAAAGTAGCCGCGATGGCGGACATGGTTCCGATGGTGTGCTTTCTCATCATGACTCTCCTTCCGATCCCATTTTCATTCGTAGTACGCATCGTTAGAATCAAACCCTATACATCGGGGCCGAACCGCTCAGTCCTCGCCGCAGCCTGCCACGGCCACAGCCCGAATCTCGATGCACAACTCTGGCAGCGCCAATTGTGTTACGCCAACCGCGGTCCACGACGGATAGCGCGCCGGGAAGTACGCGTCCTTGACCGCCGAAAAGGCCTCCATTTCACCGCGTAAGTCCGTGTGAAAGGTGGTCAGCTCCACCACGTCGGAGAGGCTCGCGCCCGCCGTCTCGAGCACGGCTTTGAGGGACTCGAAGGCGATGCGGGCCTGCGCCGGCATGCCCTCGCCGGCTTTCATATCCGTGCCGATGCCGACCTGGCCGGAGACCCAGATCGTGTTCCGCACGCGGGTCGCGGGTGAAAAATGGTAAGCGTCGTAGAACGCCTGGAACGGCGGCGGGATGATCGATTGCCGCGTAGTGGACATTGTCATGATGGTGGCCCCTTTGGTCAGACGAGTTGACGGAAACACGGTGCGCGAAACGGATCCCCTTCTTTCAACGCGGCAAGTTCTTCGATGAGCAAGACACCGGACGACGTGAAGCCCGAGACGCTCGGTTGCGGCAGCGGACTGAAAACCGCGTCGTCGCCGAAGAAGCGCAGCACGAGCGTGTGGCGCTCTGGAAACGCGCTGTCCACCGCGCCGCCGCCGTGCAGCACGCCCGGATGCAGCAGCAGGACGTCGCCGGGCTCCGTCGCCCACGAAATGATGTCGTAAGCAGCCGGGTTATCGCGGCGCTCAGCTTCGATATTCGGCAGGCGCGGCCAGACATCGCCGCCATGGAGAGGATCAGTCGGATCTTCAGCATTTTGAAAGGTCGTGCCATCGTGACGCGGACCTCGATGGGATCCCCGCACAATCTCAAGCGCATTCTGTTTGGGGACGCCCTCAAAGCTGATCCACGCATTCCTGAGGTGCATCCCCTCCCATGGCAGGTAGGACGTGTCCTGATGCCACGGCGAGCGACCGCTCCTGCCTCCACTTTTAAAAAACAGCTCCTCTGCGAAATACCAGACGTGATCCGAGGCCCACAGGTCCGCGAACAGTCGGCCGAACGGCAGTTGGCCAACCAGCTCGTCCAGACGCCCCTTCGCATACGGATTGGCGTTGTCGTTGTGGGTCTTGTGTACCGTGCCTTCGAACAGGCTGCAAGCCATAGGCCCGGGGTTCTCTATGCCCCAGTCGAAGACCTCCCGGCACCGGGCCAACTGCTGCTCGCTGAGAAGACCTTTGACCAGAACGGCGCCGTCCTCGGCGAACGCCTCGCGCGTGGCTTCATCCATGTCTGAACTCCTGAATCGTCAATCGGCAGCCCGGTTCAAAACGCTTCCCGCGGCACCTTCATAGAAAATACTACCAAAGTTAGGTCATGATACAAAACCTAAAAAAAGAAAAAAGAGAGGGAATTCCCTGCCTTCACAAGGTTGAGCACAAGATGCCAAGCCACGGTTAGAAGCAGAACGCGGCTCCTGTTCCTGCAAGCAGCTCGGGCGCCGAGGTCCCGCCTTCGAGGACGAAAGCGATGAGCGGGCCGTCCGAACCTCCTTGCTTTATTTTGTAAACATACCTGTCTTAGTCTTTGTGTACAGTATTTGTGGCCGTCTGGCATATCCGCACCTTTGGTAGTCGTGGCACAAGAGCGGTGCCGCGGCATCGAGAGGCGTGAGAACGTGGCTGGGATCGGCTTTTGCCGCGAAACCGGGGCGGCGCCCGTTAGCGACGGAAGGAGTGGGAGATGGTGATGTCCAACATTCTCAGCAATTGGATTTATATGGGCAGCAACGCATACGACGCATACACGTTCGTGCCTTGGCTGAAAGCGAAGGCTTGCGCCGTCGCGTGCTGTTTGCCGAGCGCTACGTGCTGGTCGGCCGCGCGGGTCATCCGAAGCTGAAGCGCCGGCCCACCCTCGCGCAGTTCTGCAAGCTCGAACACGTGATCGTGTCGCCCGATGGCGGCGGCTTTTTCGGCGTCACCGACGAGACGCTCGCGAAGGCGGGTCTCGCGCGCAAGGTCGTGCTGTCGGTGCCGCACTTTCTGTTCATGCAGTCGGTGCTCGCGAGCACGGATCTCGTGGGGATGCTGCCCGCGCGTCTCGTGCGCGGCACGGACGCGCTGCGGATGGTCGAGCCGCCCGTCGAGGTGCCGGGCTACGAGATGGCGATGCTATGGCACGAGCGGGTGCATCGCGATCCCGCGCATCAATGGTTGCGGGAGTTCATCGCGGCATCGGTGTAATCAGCCCTTTTCGGCGCCGATCGCATTCAGTTGATCGAGCACCTCGTCGCTGAGCTTCAACTGCGCCGATTGCAGGTTTTCACGCAGATGAGTCACCGAAGACGTGCCCGGAATCAGCAGAATGTTAGGTGCCCGATGCAATAGCCAGGCAAGCGCGACCTGCATCGGCGTTGCCTCGAGCTTGCGCGCAAGCTCCGACAGCTCGGACGATTGAATCGGCGTGAAGCCGCCCAGCGGGAAAAACGGCACGTAGGCGATGCCCTGCTCCGCGAGCGCATCGATCAACGCATCGTCGTCGCGATGCACGAGGTTGTAGTGGTTCTGCACGCACACGACCTTCGTGATGCGCTGAGCCTCGGCAATCTGCGCGGCCGTCACGTTGCTCAGGCCGACATGACGCACGAGCCCGCGCTGCTGCAGCCCGGCAAGCGCCGCGACCTGCTTTTCGATCGAGCCCTCGCTCGGCTCGTGCACGTTGCCCATCACGCGCATGTTGACCACGTCGAGCGCGTCGAGCCCGAGGTTGCGCAGATTGTCATGCACCGCGCGCTCGAGGTCGGCGGGCTCCTGCGCCGGCAGCCAGGCGCCGGCGCCGTCGCGCACCGCGCCCACCTTCGTCACGATCGTCAGATCGCGTGGATACGGGTGGAGCGCCTCGCGGATCAACTGATTGGTCACGTGCGGCCCGTAAAAATCGCTGGTATCGATGTGGTCGACGCCCGACGCGACCGCCTCACGCAGCACCGCGAGCGCCGCGTCGCGGTCTTTCGGCGGCCCGAACACGCCGGGGCCGGCCAGCTGCATCGCGCCATAGCCCATGCGCCGCACCGGGCGGCCGGCTAGTGCGAAAGTGTCGATGGAGCTGAAGTTCGGCATGACGATCTCCTTGTGAAGTGATGAGCGGCAGTATCGCCGGAATTGCGTTGTTGAATAAAGCGGTCTAACGTGTACGGGTTGTTCAAAATTCTGCACAATCAATCGTCATGGAACTGAATGATCTGGCCGCCTTCGTTTCCGTCGCCCGCGCCGGCGGCTTTCGCGACGCGGCGCGCGTGAGCGGCGTGTCGGCGTCGAGTCTGAGCGTCGCGGTGCGGCGCCTCGAAACGAAACTCGGGCTGCGGCTCCTGAACCGCACCACGCGCAGCGTCGCGCCGACCGAAGCCGGGCTGCGTCTGATCGAGAAGCTGACGCCGCTGTTCGGCGAAATGGAAGCGGCGCTCGACGTGCTGAACGGCTTTCGCGACAAGCCGACCGGCACATTGAAGCTCAACGTGCCGTCGAGCGTCGCGCGCATCGTGCTGCCCGACGTGCTTGCGCGCTTTCTGAAGCAGTACCCGGATATTCGCGTCGAAGTGGTGGTCGAGGATGGTTTCGTCGATGTGCTGTCGATCGGGTGCGATGCGGGCATTCGCTACGATGAACGCCTCGAGCAGGACATGATCGCGGTGCCGATCGGCGCGCGCGTGCAGCGCTTCGCGACCGCCGCGGCGCCCGCGTATCTCGACGCGCACGGCCGTCCGCAACATCCCGGCGAATTGCTCGCGCATGCCTGCCTGCGCGGGCAATTCGCCAGCGGCGCGCTGCCGACCTGGTACTTCGAGCGCGACGGCGAACTGCTGCAATTGAATCCGACAGGACCGCTGCTGGTGCGGCCCGGCGCCGCGATCGACCTCGCGGTCAGCGGCGCGGTCGCGGGCCTCGGCATCATTCACCTGTTCGAAGACATGCTGCGCCCGCATCTGGACAGCGGCGCGCTCGAAGCGATTCTCGAACCGTGGTGGCAGCGCTTTTCAGGGCCTTTTCTTTACTATCCGGGCCATCGTCATGTGCCCGCGCCGCTGCGCGCGTTCGTCGATTTCCTGAAGGACGATTCAGCAGGCGTGCCGGACGATGACGTGGCACGGCGTTGACTTCATCACGACGGTGATCGCGGCGACGCGTGCCATATCAGCACCGTTGCGCGCAAAGCTGCGCGATCGTGGTCAGAAAGAGATCCGCGCCGATCGGCTTCAGCAGACATGCGCTGCAGTAATGCGCATCGCTGTCCGAAGGCGGCACCGCGGTATGGACCAGAATCGGTACGCTGACGGATAACGGCATCGATTTCAAACGGCGGCATAACTCCGCGCCGTCCATGACCGGCATCATCCAGTCCGTAACAATCAGGTCGGGAACGTGAGCGACGACACAAGCGAGTGCTTCGGCGCCGTTGCTCGCGCAACTCACCTCATACCCTTCGCTCTCCAGAATCAACCGCCATGCGGCTAGAATTTCCGGTTCGTCGTCGACCAGCAATATCGAATACATCATGTTTTGCGGACAAAATTTGCCTTCTCGTCTGATCAGAGTCCCGCAAGAGATGTTCCACGAACGGCAATTGCGCGGATAATGACGCGGGTTGCCGGCGCGCATCGGGTCGCCTGGCCGATCGGCAGCGAAACAGGTTTGCGGTGCCCGCGCAAATAGAGGCGTTCGAACCGTTCGCGCGTTGTATGTTGTAGAAACTCCATTCCGGTATCCATCATGACCGACAGACGCGTGAGCCCGCTGCGCAACTTCGCCAACTTCATCCGCGCCGAACGGGGCGGCCTGACGCGGCAATGGATGCATGCCGTCTCCGCCGACGCCGATCTCGTCGAAGCGGACAAGCTCACTTATCGGCAACTGGCCGACCATCTGCCGGATATTCTCGACGAGCTGTGCCGGGGGCTCGATGCAGAAGATCTCGAGCGCGTCGAAACGTCGATCGAACGCGACGCGAAGAAGCACGGCAAGGTCCGTTGGCAGCAGGGCTACCGGATCGAAGAGCTGGTGCGCGAACTGGACCTCTTTCAGCAGGTGCTCTTCGAAGCGCTCGAAGAGTTCGTCGAACGCGACCGGACGTGCACGCGCCGTCACGAGAGCCGCGCGCGCCGCCTGATCGCCGAAGCATTCAGCGTGGTCAGGTATGAGTCGATCAAGGAAGCGGTCGCCGAACGCGATCGCAGGATCGACGAATACACGGGACGGCTCGAACGCGCGAATCACGAATTGACGCTCGAGCAACGGCTGGTCGGCGATCTATATGCATCGCGGATGCAGATCACGCGCAGCGTCGTGCACGATCTGCGCAATTTCCTCAACGCGTTTTCGGTCGCGCTGCAACTGATCGAGCGAGCGCCGTCGAAAGCGGATACTGCGTTGACGCTCGCGAACCGTCAGGCTGCCGACATGAAGCAACTGGTCGACCAGATGGTCGAGTACTCGGTCGTGCTCGGAGACTCCGCGCCGCTCGTGCTCGAAGACGTCGATTTGCGCGAACTCTTCGACGAACTCGTCGCGTCGACGCGACCGTCGATCGAGGCGAAAGGGCTTGCGTTGCGCAGCGCGTTCGACGCGGCGCTGCCGGGTCGTCACGTCGAATCGGCTGAAGCTCAAGCAGATCGCGGTCAATCTGTTGACCAACGCGATCAAGTACACGAAGTCGGGGCAAGTCGAAATCCGGTTCGCGATGCATGGCGCCGAACACTGGGCGATTCGCGTCTCCGACACCGGCGTCGGCATTGCGCCCGCCGACGCGGAGCGCGTATTCGATGAGTTCGAGCGCGCGGCCTGCGACGAGATTCCGGGCACGGGGCTCGGGCTCGCGATCGTCAGGGAGCTATGCCGCGTGCTCGATGGGCAGATCGAGTTTGCGTCGCGCGAGGGCGTGGGGACCACGTTCGAGATCCGGTTTCCGCTGCGTCGAACCTTGGCCGCAATGTGATGCGTGGACGAACGCTTCAACCAAGGCCGAATGTTTTCCTCAAGCTTGAATCGACGGGACCAGCAGGCATAAAGCGGCGCAACTTGCTCAGCAACGACGCCTGTCCGGCAGGCGTGCGACGCATCCGCCAGGCGCCAAGCGCCGCTTCGACAATAGTGTTGGCCACGCCCTCGGGCTCGGGGGCACCTTTGACACTGTTCACGACTGCGCTCATTGCGAGGGCACGCTCGCGGTCATAGTCGGCGATTTTCGAACCCGCCTGGGGCGCATTGATGTCGAGATTGGTCCTGGTAAAAGTCGGTTCGACCAGCGTTGCGCGTATGCCGAACTGGCGCACCTCATGATCCAGGGTTTCGGTCAGCCCTTCCACAGCGTGCTTGGACGCCGAATAGAGTCCCATGTAGGGCGCCGGGAGAAACCCGAGCACCGAACTGACATTGACGATCCTTCCACCGCGTTGTGCCCGCATGTGGGGGAGTACAGCCTGTGTCGCGCGCAGAATGCTGAATACATTGGTATCGAACAGAGACGAGGCCTCGGCAGTCGACGTTTCCTCGACCGCGCCAATCATGCTCGTTCCTGCATTGTTGACGAGCACGTCGATTCGCCTGGCGCGATCGATGATGGACTGGATTCCAGCCTGGACCGAAGCATCGTTGCGAACATCCATCTCGACAAGCTCGACTCCCGAGATAGGCGCGGCTTTTGCGATGCTGCGCACGGTGCCAAATACGCGGCACCCCCGCCTGGCAAACTTCTCGGCGGCGGCGCGTCCGATACCCGATGACACGCCGGTAACAACGACAACAGTGGAATTCGACATGAACAGCTCCCTTCAGGTGAATTGATGGTGTTTTTTTAACTGTCCGCGTCGAGCGCGTCCTGCAGCGTTTGCTCGGAAGGCTGCACCTGCTCATGCCGATCTTTGCGCAAGCCGGCGATACGCTCGGGTCGAATCTTGAACCAGATTGAATACATGGCCGGCAGGAACACGAGGGTCAGGATCGTGCCAGCAAACGTGCCGCCGATCAGCGTGTAAGCGAGCGTGCCCCAGAACACCGAGTGGGTCAGCGGAATGAACGCGAGGATTGCGGCCATGGCCGTCAGGATCACCGGTCTGGCACGCTGCACGGTGGCTTCGACGACCGCGTGGAACGGGTCCAGCCCGGCCTGCTCGTTCTGGTGAATCTGTCCGATCAGGATCAGCGTGTTGCGCATCAGGATGCCCGATAGCGCGATGAGACCGACCAGCGCATTGATGCCGAACGGCTGCCTGAACAGGATCAACGTCGGCACCACCCCGATCAGGCCCAGCGGGCTGGTCAGGAACACCATCACCATTGCGGAGATCGAGCGCACCTGGAAGATGATGATGATGAGCGTAACCGCCAGCATGATCGGGAAGAGCGGCAACATGGCTTTCGTCGCTTTAGCCGATTCCTCGATGGAGCCCGCCTCTTCGATACGGTAGCCGGTCGGAAGCCTGGCGATGATGGGTTGGAGCTGCCTGGTGATGGCCGTCGATACGTCCGGCGGCTGGAGGTTGTCGGCAATGTCGCCCCGTACCGTGATCGTCGGCACGCGGTCGCGCCAGCGCATGATTGGTTCCTCCATGCGCACGTCGACCTTGCCCACCTGCGACAGCGGAATGCGTTGCCCGTTCGCGCCAGCCAGCGTGAAGTCGCCGAGCCGCGCCGGGTCGAGACGAACATCGCCGGCCGAACGCGCGATGACCTGCACGGTTCGAATATCCTCACGCACGGCGGTGACAGGCACACCGGTTAGCAGGAATTGCAGTTGTTGCGCCACGGCGCTGGATGTCAGCCCCACCGCCTGCAGACGGTCCTGCTGCAACGTGAAGTGCAGCGTGGGCGAGCGCGTACCCCAGTCAGCATTGACCGTACGCATCATCGGACTGGAGTCCATCACCTGCTCAACTTCTCCCGCAATACCGCGCAGCTTGTCCGGGTCCGGACCAGAGATACGGTAGGCGACCGGGAACGGCGAATACGGACCGAACACGAGTTGCGTGACCCGCACGCGCGCCTCGGAGGCGAGACCGTTGGCGACTGCCTGACGCAGTCGCTGCTTCAATGCGTCGCGCTCATCCTGGCTGTCCGTGCGCACCACGATCTTGGCAAACGACGGATCGGGCAGTTCCGGCCCCATCGCCAGGTAAAAGCGTGGCGCACCTTGCCCGATGTATGCGGTGACGATCCTGGCTTCCTTCTGCTTCGCGAGCCACGCTTCGACCTTCGTCGTGGCGGCGCTGGTTTGCGAGATCGACGTGCCATAGGGCATCTGCACCTCGACCAGCACTTCGGGACGGTCGGAGATCGGGAAAAACTGTTTTTTGACCACGCCCATGCCGAGGATGGCCAGCACGAAGAGGCCCACGACCGAACCGGCGACCAGCCATTTGCGCGCGATGACGCGCGTGAGCAGCTGACGGAAGCGGTTGTAGCGCGGCGTGTCGTAGATCGCGTCGTGACCGCCTTCGACCTTTTTGAAGTCGGGCAGCATCTTCACACCCAGGTAGGGCGTGAAGACCACGGCGACGACCCACGATGCGATCAGTGCGATGCCGACGACCCAGAACATGTTGCTGGTGTATTCGCCGGCCGTGGAGCGCGCGAAACCATTGGGCATGAAGCCGACGGCGGTCACCAGCGTGCCCGCCAGCATCGGCGCGGCCGTATGACTCCACGCGTAGGCGGAGGCGGCGATGCGGCCGTAGCCTTCCTCCATCTTTACCACCATCATTTCGATCGCGATGATCGCGTCGTCCACGAGCAGGCCGAGCGCGAGGATCAGCGATCCGAGCGTGATGCGATCGAAGTTCTTGCCGGTTGCGGCCATCACCACGAACACGACCGCGAGTGTCAGCGGTACGGCCGCGGCAACGACGAGGCCCACGCGCCAGCCCATGCTGACGAAACTCACCAGCATGACCACCAGCAGCGCGACGAAAAACTTGAGCATGAACTCGTCGACCGCCGAATGAATGTTGACGGCCTGATCGGTGACTTTGGTGAGGCTCATGCCCAGCGGCAGCCCGGCGTTGATTGCGCCGACCTCGCTGTCCAGCGCCTTGCCGAGATCGAGCCCGTTCCAGCCGTCGCGCATGACGATGCCCAGCAGCAGTGCCGGTTCGCCGTTGTTGCGGATCATGAACGTCGCCGGATCTTCATAACCACGTGTGACGGTGGCGATGTCCGACAGCTTCAGCGTGCGGCCCTGCGCTACGACCGGCGTGTCGCGGATCTTCTGCAGGTTGTCAAAGGCACCGTCCAGGCGAATGAACACCTCCGGACCTTTGGTCTCCACGGAGCCGGCCGGCGTCAGGGCGTTCTGACCGTTGAGCGCGGCGAACACGTCCTGGGGGCTCACGCCCAGCGTTGCAAGCCGGTCATGTGAGAGTTCGACATAGATTCTCTCCGACTGCTCGCCGATGATGTTGACCTTCTTCACGCCCGGCACGTGCAGCAACCGCTGGCGCTGCGTCTCGGCATCGCGCACCAGCAGGCGCTGCGGTTCGCCCCTGGCCTTCAGTGCGAAGAGGGCAAACGTGACATCCGAGTATTCGTCGTTGACCATCGGCCCGATCACGCCAGCCGGAAGGTTATTTGCCTCGTCGCTGATTTTTTTCCGGGCCTGGTAGAACTGCTCCTGCACTTCCGACGGCGGCGTGCTGTCGAGCAAGGTCAAGGTCGTGAAGGCCAGCCCAGGCCGTGTGTAGGTCTCGGTCCGGTCGTACCAGCGCAGCTCCTGCATGCGCTTTTCGATCTTCTCGGCGACCTGATCGTGCATTTCCTGCGCCGTGGCTCCCGGCCAGGCGGTGATGATGGTCATCACCTTGACCGTGAACGCGGGGTCTTCCGCCCGGCCCAGCTTGAAGAACGAAACGAGCCCGGCCAGTGAAATCAGGCAGATCAGGAACAGGGTGATGGAGCGCTCGCGCACGGCGAGCGCCGACAGGTTGAAACGGCCTTCGCTCACGGACGGGCTCCCTCGGCCGTCATGGCGACGGCTTGACTTGTCACCCGGACCTGCTCGCCTTCGCGCAGCAGCTGCGCGCCGAGCGCGACGATCCGGTCGCCTTGCCTGATCTCACCGGCGACGCGAGCACTATCGTCGTCCAGATGTTCGACAGTAACCGGCCGCCAGGCGACCTTTGCCGGCTCGCCGTTGATGACCCACACCCCCGGTCCCTTGCCCGCATCAAACAGCGCGCCGATTGGCACCTGCAAACCGCCTTGCACCGCGGAACGCGCGTCCGGAATCTGGACCGTGACGGTGGCGCCCAGTGGGGCGTCGGCCAGCTCTCCCTGCAGCACATACCGCGCTTCAAAGGTCCGGGTACGAGGATCCGCCGTATCCGAAAGCTGGCGCAGCGTCGCCGGCACGCTAACACCGCCGTTGCCGAACAGCGTGGCCTGGGCGGCCGAACCGATCGCGGGGCGTAGGGTTTCGGGTAGCTGGATGACAGCCTCGCGGCGCCCGGCGTGCGCCAGGCGCACCACGGGCTGGCCGGCGCTGACGACCTGGCCCGGTTCGGCCAGCGTTTCCATCACGACGCCATCGCCGTCCGCCAGCAGTTCGGCATAACCCGTCGCATTGCGCGCAACGTCGGCGTCAGCCTCGGCCGCGCTGAGCTGGGCCTTGGCGGCATCGGCCGCCGCCTTGATCTGGTCGTAGGCCGATGCCGATATCGCGCCGGTGCCGCGCAGGTCGCGGTAGCGCTCTTCGTCCTGCGCGGTCTGCTGCGCCCGTGCTCGCGCGGCGGTGACCGCGTCCTGCCGGGCCTGCGCGGCAAGCCTCAGATCGATGGGGTCGAGGCGCATCAGCAACTGGCCGCGTTTGACGGTTTGCCCGGCATCCACCAGCCGCTCGAGCACCTTGCCGGAGACGCGAAATCCCAGGTCGCTCTGCACACGCGCGGCGACGGTTCCGGTAAACGAACGGGAGGCGGGGATCGCCGCCTGAGCGATGGCGGTGCGCACCAGGGGCGCTTCGGTGCGCGGATCGGACGGTGCTTTTGCGCCGCAGGCGGCTAGCGCAAGTGCCAGTGCACAGACGACTGTAGAGGTAGCAAGGCGACGCCGGAGCATGAAAGACCCATTGACGGAGTGATCGGGGCTTTCATTATGGTTCTAGTGACCAATTTAGTCAATGGTCACAACCGAGATTTCCATCAAGGCGACAGACTGCGGAGCACGAGACCCGACAGTTGTGCAGGCGCGACCTTGGTGTAATCGAAGCTGTACTGCAGGAGCATTGGGTTGAGGTAGGGGCGCAACACCAGATAGATCGCCATCGCAGTCTCATCGAGGGGGGTTTTGCGCTCGAAGTCCCCGCTTTGCCGACCCTCCTGGAGGACGTCCCGAAGCAACTTCTGGATGCGCTCTTCATACGCAAGCACCGCCTGCCAGTTCTCCGTGGCCGCCGATGCGGCAATTTCGTAGAGCTTGCGGTCCTGGAAAAACAGACGGAGGCTCGCTTCCGTGAAGACGTTGAACATCCGCCGCAGCTTCTCCGGTGGCAGATCGGTCTGTGCGACGGCCGACCTGACCTCGGTTTCGATCTCGTGCAGGCAGTTCGCGCAAATCATCTCGCCAATGGCCTGCTTGGACTCGAAGAACTTGTAGATGTAGGCCTTGGAAAACCCGATCGCCTTGGCGAGGTCTGAGACCGTCGTTTTCTCGTAGCCATACCGGCTGAAGTGCTCGGTGGCGGCGACAACGATCTGATCGCGTACCTCGTGGTCAGCGGGGCCGCGCGCCGGGATGGGGGAACTGGTGGCTTTTTTCATGGGTATAGCATACAGGAATGGACAACCAGTGACTATTTGGTATTATAGTCACCACCGGAATCTTGCGAAGACGCTCATGCTACCCAAACCCATCCTTGCCGCGGTTATTGCCGCCAGTCTCTCGGCTGGCTGCGCTGTAGGCCCCGATTATGTCCGGCCCAATGTAGCCATGCCCGAGCAGTTCCAGGGCCAGGCCGCGGTGGATCACCGGCACGCGGCGGCCAGTGCCGACCTTGTCACGTGGTGGACGGGTTTCGATGATCCGCAACTGACACGATTCGTCACGCTCGCACTGGATCAGAACCTGGACCTCGCGCAGGCCGCCGCTCGCGTCTCGCAGGCGCGCGCGGGACTTGGCGCGGCGAATGCCGCGCTGCTGCCGTCCGGCACTGTCAGCGGGCAGGCGGCGCGAGTCTACCAGTCGGTCGAAACCCCCTTGGGGCGAGTCCTGAATTCGACGCCCGGTTTCGATCGCTACGGCAATGATTACGAGGCTAATTTCAACGCGAGCTGGGAACTGGATGTGTTTGGTGGCCTGCGTCGCGGGCGGGAAGCGGCACTTGCCGAATACCAGGCTTCGGAAGCCGGTGCGGTGGCCACGCGCCTGGCGGTGGCGGCGCAGACTGGCGATATTTACATCACGATTCGTGGATTGCAGGCCCGTCTGAAGGTTGCCCGACGGCAGGTGCAGACGCAGCAGGATCTGCTTTCGACCATCAACCTCCTGTATAGCAAAGGATTGGCGGCCGACCTTCAGGTGAGCCAGGCCGAAGGTGCGCTGTCCCAGGTTCAGGCATCCGTCCCGGTCCTCGAGGCGGGTCTGGATGCAGCGATGAACGCGCTGGATGTAATGCTGGGTTCACAGCCCGGCACGCATCGAGCCGAACTGGTCGAAGCTGGTGACATCCCGGTCGCCCCGCGGATCGCGGACACAGGATCGCCGGGAGAGTTGCTCAGGCGCCGGCCCGACCTGATCGTGGCCGAGCGTCACCTCGCCGCATCGAACGCGCGCATCGGCGTGGCCATCGCCGAGTATTACCCCAAGGTGTCGCTCAGTGGACTGCTCGGCAGCGCCACCTCGGTGGCCAGCGGCAACCTGTTCAGTACCGGCGCCAATCAGGCCGCCGGCGTGCTGGGGCTGCGCTGGCGTCTGTTCGATTTCGGCCGCATCAATGCGCAGATCGGGCAGGCCAAGGGGCAGCAGGCGGAAATGCTGGCCGCGTATCGGCTCGCCGCGCTTCATGCAACCGAAGACGTCGAGAACTCATTCTCGGCACTCGTGAAGCGCGAGCAAGAGGCCGCGGTGCTCGCCCAGGGAGTGAACTCGCTCGGGCCGGGCGCGAGCCGCCTCGTTCGCAGCCTATCAAAAAGGCGTCGTCAGCCTGATCGAAGTCTTGCAGGCCGACGACAACCTGCTACGCGCCTCGGACGAGCGGGTGCAGGCGCAAACGGAATCCGCACGCGCAGCCGTTGCTGCCTTCAAGGCGCTCGGTGGCGGATGGCAACCTCGCGAATCCGAAGCGGTCGCCATCAAATAGCAACCCTACGCACCCAACGATTTGCCAGGAGCGTGGATTTTGGCCATCGTTCTTTGCCAGATGAGCGCTTTGCCGCATGCCACACAAACGAATGACGCGAGCAGAAAGCCGCGAGCGAACCCGGCGGCGCTTGCTCGACGCAGCAGCGTCGAGCATCGCCGAAAAAGGGTTTGCTGCGACTAGCGTGGAGGATATCGCAGCCCAGGCCGGCTATACCCGCGGCGCGTTTTACTCGAACTTCAGCAGCAAGAGCGATCTATTCGTCGAACTGCTCCGTCTCGATCACCAGAACATGCAAGAAAACTTGCAGAAGCTGCGAGACGCCGCACCGTCCAGCGAAAACCTGCAAGTGCAGCTCACCTTGTTGTACGCGCAGTGCTATCGCGACGACAACAACTACATCATCTGGGCTGAGGCACGTTTGCATGCCATGCGTGACGCGAAATTCCGACAACATGTGAATGCCTTATGCCTGCAAAAGCGCGACATGATCGCGTACTTCATTGAGCAGCTATGCAAGCGCCTCAACATACAGTTGCCGGGCCCTTGCGCCGACCACGCGCTCGCCGTTATCGCATTGGTCGACGGCATCCTCTACTTCAACATGACGATGCCCAATGATCTGTCGAACGCTTCGGCCGAAGCGATTTTGAGCAACGTTTTGACAAAGATGTTCTGCAATGCACCAGTCCTGACTGAAACATAGTTTGATCTTGCGCCTCCTCCACAAATACCCGGTCAAGCGATTCAATCCATTAGTTGGTATCAGCCACACACCAGTCAATCAGCGAGGTCGTCGATGAACTGGACCTTGCGTTAGCTGTGGCCGATGGGTCGTTTGTGAGTAAGAAGAGTGCCATCACCCAGGCGCGGCAGCGTCGGCGTGGCGCCACTGGCGGTGGCTGTTTCACGAATCAGCCAGAAACTGGATTGCGCAGAATCAGGACCGATACCTCTTCAAGGGATTCTCGCTGTTCGCGATGAGGCTATCGCCGCATGCGTCTCGACACGCTGCCGACGATGCAAGCAGCGCTCGGCCTCTACGCATCGCTGGGATTCGAGCCCATCGACGCCTACGTGTTCAATCCGATCCCCGGCGCGATTTTTCTGGAACGCGATCTGACGCGGCCGCGTTCAATGTAATGGCGGTGCAGGCCTGACCCGGCCTGCAGGTATGCACTCGCTCATTGCCCCGTTCTGCTGGCTCAAGCCACGCACGACCACCTCGGACGATTTGCCGTCACGCCGCGCGAGTTCGGCCAGATCGAGCAACGCGGCGTAGCGCGCGGAACAGTCGCTCGCCGCGCCGGCGGCGGGGTTCGCGCGAAGGTCGTCGTTGGCGTCGCCGGCGTCGATGACTGCGTTGACCGCCAGCAACGTCGCCACGACGATCGTCGCGAGCGCGACCGTTTTGCGGAGCGCGCCCCGCGCAGCCCTTTGCGCTCGCGAGTGACGCTCCCCCTCAGCAGATGGTGGACACGAGCCCGCCATTTCGCACATCGCGTCGCACCGCGCGGCGCGACGTGAGCGCCACGATTCTACGCAGGTTCTGATTCTCATCGCCGCGCTCATCGTCAGGCCCAATGCGCCGGCACCCACACGCGCCCGACCCAATGGCCCGGCACCCAGACCGCAGCCCGCGGCGCGACATACACGGGACGCGGCGCGACGTAGACGGCCGGCGGCGGGGGCGGCGCCACGACCACCACCGGCGGCGGAACATAGGCCGGCGGAGGCGTCACCACGACCGGCGGCGGCACGTACACGACCGGCGGCGGCACGACGACCGGCGGAGGCGGCGCCACGACCACCACCGGCTTCGGCGCAACGACCACGGTCGTACCGGTCGCCGTCGTGGTCCCGCCCGCGACCACCACGCCGCCTGTTACCACCGTACCGCTCGACGTCACCGTGTGGCCTTGCGTGCCGGTCACGCTCGTCGAAGTCGTCACGACGCCGGGCGCGACCCGCGTCGCGGTGCCTGAGTGATAGACGTTGTTGTTGTCCGGACCCGTCACCGTGCCCGAGCGCGCGCAGGTCGACCCCGCGCAATTCGTCGACGCAGAATGATTGACCGTATTGCCGTTCGACCCGCTGATCGAGCCCGACGACGAATACTGGCCCGGCGCGGTGCGCGTCACGTCGCCGGACGTCGTCGCCGTTTTGCCGTCGGGACCGGTCAGCGTGCCGCTATGCGAGCAGGAGCCGCCCGCGCAGCTGGTGTCGCCCGAGTGCTGCACCGAGTTGCCGTAGCGGCCCGTCGCGGTACCCGAGTTCGAGAACTGGCCGGGCGCCGTGCGCGTGACCGTGCCAGTGTTGCTCGCGACGCCGCCATAGGGGCCGGCCACGCTGCCCGCATGCGAGCAGCTACCGCCGCCGCACGAGCCGTAGTGCGCGCCGTTATAGACGCCGCGCGACGTGTACGCGGTGCCGTGACCCGACCACGCGAACGCCGATGCGCTGCCGAGCGCGAGCACGGCGGCGGCCGCGCCGAACACCGCCTTGCGCAGCGCGCCTCGCGCCATGCTGGCGCAGACCCTGTCGGAACCTGCGAATGAACGATTTTTCACGGTATGTCCTTGCTGGATTCGGGCCACTTGCGTCACTGCCGCGTGGCAACGAACGGACTATAGAAGGACACACCGCGGAAATCATCACGGAACATATGTCGCGCTGTTTCACCGCGACGCGGGCCCGCCAGGCAAGGTTTTGCGGGCATTCGGCGGGAGCCGTGACATATTTCGACATAGTTTGCGAAACAGATGCGGCCGCCGGAATCGACTGCGGCCCCGCCGCTCACTGCCCGACCGGCGTCACCTGCACCGCGGCGGCCGACACGAACGCCGCATGCACGGTGTCGCCGACCTTCACGTCGCTCAAATCGACGTCGGGCGCTGCTTCGAAGGTCTGGGTCTGATACGCGCCGCGCAGCGTCACGAGGCGCTGCTTGCGATCGATCTTCAGCACGGTCGCGAGCACCTCGGTCTGCCGCGCCGACTCGTACCCGCCCGACGCCGGCGCATAGCTCCGCCGGTCGACCCGCTCGCGAATCCCCTTGCCCGCGCTGCTAGCCTTCTCGACCTTGGTGAGCAACGCATTCTTGTACAGCACGTCGACGCGATCGCCGATCTTCAACTGATCGAAACCGGCAACCTGCTGGCTGACGAGCACGATCGCGACGTCGCCATGCGGACCCTTCAATGTCAGCGAACGGTTGCCCGCATCGATGGCGACGATCTCCGCCGTCATATGCACCGGCTGCGCCGCGCTGAGCATCGCTTGCGCGGTGCTCGCCATGTCGTCCTGCGCTCGCGCCGGCGGGGCCGCGGCCACCACCGCGCTGACCAATGCTGCAGCTATCGTCGCTGTTTTCATCCGCGTTCTCCTCGTGCAAGGTATCGATACGGCTTGACGGTCGGTCATGCGCGTCGAGCGCAATCGCTTCGTGCTACGCAGCATTCGTGCCCGGCGTCATGAACTCCGCGCCTACAGGACAACCACGGCCAACAGTATGACGCGAACGATTTGCCGACGTATGCATCGGCATGGCCGCCGACAGCCATCAGAAACGCCATCTCAGTACCGTGCTATCCTATATACCCATAGGGGGTATATGTATGGCACATCTGAGCACACACAAAGACGGCTTATTGAAGCGCGTTCGTCGCATCGCGGGCCAGGTTCAGGCTATCGAGCGTTCACTGGAGTCGGACGCCGATTGCGAAAAAGTCCTGCACCTGGTGGCCGCGACCCGCGGCGCAATGAACGGCCTGCTCGACGAGATCGTCGAGGCGCACGCGCGCGAACATGTCGCGCATCCGGACCTGACGGCCAGCCAGCGCAAGAAGGGAGTTGATGCATTGATCGGCGCAATCCGCCGCTATTCGAAGTAAGTTTGTATGACTGACCATCTGATCCGCAAACACGAGCACTCGTTTCTCGGCAGCTCGCACGACGACAACGCGCGCCGGACCCGCTTCGTCGTCGCGCTCACCGTTGTTATGATGATCGGCGAAATCGCGTCCGGTTACGTGACCGGCTCGATGGCGCTGCTCGCCGATGGCTTCCACATGGCGACGCATGCCGGCGCGCTCGGCATTGCCGCGCTCGCGTATGCGTTCGCGAGACGCAACTCGGCAAACCGCGCGTTCAGTTTCGGAACGGGAAAAGTGGGCGAGCTTGCCGGCTTCGCTTCGGCGCTGATTCTCGCGCTGGTGTCGCTTGGCATCGGCATCGAATCGGCGATCCGCCTCGTTCATCCCACCGGTGTCGCGTTCGGGCAGGCCGCGGTGATTGCGGCGATCGGGCTGGTCGTGAACATCGTCAGCGCGCTGCTGTTGTCGGGCGGCCATGCGCACCATGGGCATCACGATCATCACCATCATCACGACCATGCGCATGGGTCCGACAACAACCTGCGCTCGGCCTATGTGCACGTGCTCGCCGATGCGCTGACCTCGGTGCTGGCGATCGTGGCCATGCTGGCCGGCCGCTATCTCGGGTGGGTCTGGACGGACCCGCTGATGGGCATCGTCGGATCGATCGTCATCGCGCGCTGGGCATGGACGCTGATGCGCGACACGGCCGACGTGCTGCTCGACAGAACCGACGAGCACGTGGCCGGCGAAATCCGCGAAATCCTGGATTCGCACGGCGATGCCGAGATCGCCGACCTGCACGTCTGGCAGATCGGCCCGGAGGCGCGAGCGGCGATCGTCAGCGTGCGCACGCATGGCGGCGTTACGGCCGAGACGATCCGCGCGCGGCTCGCGCCGGTGCATGAGGTCATGCATCTGACCGTCGAAGCGGCGTCATAGCGCCTGCGCCCGGCGCAACAAGGCGCGATCAAAACAAAGGGCCGGCGTGTCTCGACGCCGGCCCTTCCGCTTTTTACTATTCAGCTTGCGCGGAGACCCGCCTGGCGCGGGGACCGAAGCTGGCGCTAAACCAGCTCACGCATCACACGCGCTCGATCGCGATCGCGATGCCTTGGCCGACGCCGATACACATCGTGCACAGCGCGAAGCGGCCCTGCGTGCGTTGCAGCTGATACGTCGCGGTCGTCACGAGACGCGCGCCGCTCATGCCGAGCGGGTGGCCGAGCGCAATCGCGCCGCCGTTCGGGTTCACGCGGGGATCGTCGTCGGCGACGCCGAGGGCGCGCAGCACCGCGATACCTTGCGAGGCGAACGCTTCGTTCAGTTCGATCACGTCGAACTGATCGATCGTCATGCCCAGACGCGCGAGCAGCTTCTGCGTCGCGGGTGCCGGGCCGATGCCCATCACGCGCGGCTCGACGCCGGCGGTGGCCACACCGAGCACGCGGGCGCGCGGCGTGAGGCCGAAGCGCTTCGCGGTCTCTTCATTGGCAAGCAGCAACGCCGCCGCGCCGTCGTTCACGCCCGATGCGTTACCGGCCGTCACCGTGCCGTCCGGACGCACGACGCCCTTCAGCTTCGCGAGCGTATCGAGGCTCGTTTCGCGCGGATGCTCGTCCTGCATGACCGTGATCGGATCGCCCTTCTTCTGCGCGATCGTCACGCCGACGATCTCCTGCGCGAGCGTGCCGTCGCGTTGCGCGCGCGCCGCCTTCTGCTGGCTGCGCAGCGCGAATGCGTCCTGGTCGGCGCGGCTGATGTTGTAGTCGGTCGCGACGTTTTCGCCGGTTTCCGGCATCGAGTCGACGCCGTACAGCTTCTTCATCAGCGGATTCACGAAACGCCAGCCGATCGTCGTGTCGTAGACCTCGTTCTGACGCGAGAACGCGCTGGTCGCCTTGGGCATCACGAACGGCGCGCGGCTCATGCTTTCGACGCCACCGGCAATCATCAGCGCGGCCTCGCCCGACTTGATCGCGCGCGCGGCGATGCCGACCGCATCCATGCCCGAGCCGCACAGACGGTTGACCGTCGAGCCCGGCACGTCCTTCGGCAGACCCGCGAGCAGCAGCGACATGCGCGCGACGTTGCGGTTGTCGTCACCGGCCTGGTTGGCGCAGCCGTAGATGAGGTCGTCGATCGCGGTCCAGTCGACGTTCTTGTTGCGCTCCATCAGCGCCTTGAGCGGCACCGCGCCCAGGTCGTCGGCGCGCACCGACGACAGCGAACCCGCATAGCGGCCAATGGGGGTGCGAATCGCATCGCACAGGAATGCTTCGGTCATGGGATGTCTCCAGTTGAGATGCTGCGTGCGCTGCGCCTCGGCCGGCTTCGCACCGATGAGGCCGGTTCGAGGCGCCGAGGCATCGGCCCTGGGCGCCAACGGCCGCGGACGGGCAACTGCAAAATGGCGGCGGCGTAGCGCGCCGACACGTCGAAGCAGCTTAGCGCAGGATCGTGAACGATGGGCTTGGGATTGACGACCGATACGGCTGTCGCCTCTTCCTCGTCCCGCCTTGTGTTCTATATACGAACACAAGGTCATATATCGAACAAAACAGCCTCGATAATAGGCGGGGGCGCGAAAGCATGTCAAGCACGGCCGCAGCCGTGCCAAGCGACACCAGGGAATACGCGGAGGGGGTGACCTTCAGCGAACTTCGATTCCTTCATCGGCGATGTAGCCGCGAATCACGTCCGCGAAACTGCGCTCGGCCGCGAGCCCGAGCCGTTCGGCGCGCGACGTATCCCACGCGCCGGGCCAGCTCCCGACGATCTTCTCGATGCGCTCGTCGGGCTGCCGCACAATGCGGTTCGCGACCGCCTCGCCCGCGACCTCGCGTAGTGCCGCGATCATCTCGTCGACGCTGACCGACAAGCCCGGCAGGTTCAGCACGCGTTGCTTGCCAAGCGCGGCGCCATCGAGTTCGAGGCCGGCGATAAGACCCTCGATCGCCTTGCGCGGCGACAGCAACCACAGCCGCGTCGAACCGGCGACCGGACACACGGCCTCCTCGCCATTGAGCGGCTCGCGGACGATGCCGCTCGCGAACGACGACGCCGCCGCATTCGGCCGCCCCGCCCGCACGCTGATGGTCGGCAGCCGCAGCACGCGGCCGTCGACGAAACCGCGCCGCGAATAATCGTTGAGCAGCAGCTCCGCGATCGCCTTCTGCGCGCCGTACGACGACTGTGGATTGAGCGCGGTGTCGTCCTGCACGACCGCAGGCAGATCGCCACCGTAGACCGCGACCGAACTGGTGAACACGACGCGCGGTTGGTGCCCGCGCTGCCGGCAGATTTCGAGCAGCAGCCGCGACGCATCGAGATTGATGCGCATGCCGAGATCGAAGTCCGCCTCGGCCTGGCCGCTGACGATCGCAGCGAGATGAAAGATCACCGAGGTTTGATCGTCGATCACGCGTTCGAGCACACTGCGCTCCGCGATATCGCCGACTTCGGTGCGCACGCGCGCATCGCCGAAATCGTGTGCGCGCACGACGTCGAGCAACACGAGCCCGGTAATCGCTTGCGGTGCGCCGTGCGCATCTTTCAGTGCGCCGCGCGCGAGCAGCTCGCGCGCGAGACGCTGGCCGAGAAAACCGGCACCGCCGGTGATCAGTACTTTCATGGTTACGAGTGCGTCAGTGGTTGTCGGAAAGAGTCAACGCCCCGCATCGAGATAAGGCTTCAGCCAGCCAAGCCCCGCCGAGGTTCCCGCGCGCGGCCGGTATTCGCAGCCGATGTAGCCGTCGTAGCCGAGCGCATCGATCAGATCGAACAGGTACGGGTAGTTCAGCTCACCGATGTCGGGCTCGTGCCGCTCGGGCACACCCGCAACCTGGATGTGACCGATGCCGGCCATATCGCGTTTGAGCTTCATCGCGAGATCGCCCTCGACGATCTGGCAGTGATAGCAATCGAACTGCACCTTCAGATTCGGCGCGCCGACTTCGGCGCAGATCGCTTGCGCGTCGTCCTGTCGATTGAGGAAATAGCCGGGCATGTCGCGCGTATTGATCGGCTCGATGACGACCGTGATCTGTTCGGCTTGCGCGGCCCGCGCGGCATAGGCGAGGTTGTTCAGGTACACGTCGCGTTGTGTTTTGCGCTGCGTTTCACCCGCTTGATCGCCGGCGATCAACCCCGCCATCACATGCAGCTTGCGATTGCCGAGCACGCGCGCGTACCCGAGTGCCGTGTCGATGCCGCGGCGGAACTCGTCCTCACGGCCCGGCAACGACGCAAGGCCGCGCTCGCCGCCGCTCCAGTCGCCGGGTGGCGCATTGAACAGCGCCTGCGTGAGGCCATGCGCGTCGAGCCGCGCCTTCAGCTCGCCCGGGCGGAACTCGTAGGGAAACAGGAATTCGACCGCGTTGAAGCCGTCGCGCGCGGCGGCGGCGAAGCGATCGAGGAACGCGTGCTCGTTGTACATCATCGACAGATTGGCGGCGAAGCGAGGCATGGCGGCAACTCCTTCAAGACAGTGCGATACGGTGCGCGGCGTTCATCGGCAATGCGCGCTGCTACCAGCGCGCGCCGAACACGGCACGGAGTTCTTCGATCGCGGCGGCGTCGAGCGGCGCGGGCCGCGGATTCGTCATCAGCCACAGGCGCGCGGTCTCCTCGAGTTCTTCGAGCGCATACGACGCGTGCGCGACCGAGCGCTCCCACACTACCGGCCCCAGACGTTCGAGCAACACCGCGCGCACTCGATCGGCCAGCGCGGCGATCTGCGCGGCCACTCGGGGATCACCCGGGCGTTCGTAGCGAATCAGCGGTACGTGGCCCACTTTCATCACGTAGTACGGTGTGATCGGCGGCAACACGTCCGCTTCGCTCCATACGCCCGCGAGCGTCAACGCGACCAGATGCGTCGAATGGGTATGGACGATGCCGCGCGCCTCGCCGTTGCGCGCATAGATACCGCGATGCAGCGCCAGCGTTTTCGACGGCTTGCCGCCCGACACCGCGTGGCCGTTTGCATCGACCTTCGCGATGTCGGCGGGATCGAGGCGGCCGAGGCACGCGTCGGTCGGGGTGATCAGCCAGCCGTCGTCGAGCCGCGCGCTGATGTTGCCGGCGCTGCCGACCGTATAGCCGCGCTGATACAGGCTCGCGCCGACCGCGCAGATTTCCTCGCGAACGCGCGCTTCGGCGCAGGTGTGAAGTGCCGGTGCGTCGCTCATTGCGCGGCTCCGTCGAGATGGCGCAGGGCCTTGTCGAAGAAGTCCGTGGTGCCGAAATTGCCGGATTTCAGCGCGAGTGCGAGCGGCTCGGCGCCGGTCGTCGCCGTGGCCGGCACACCCGGATCGATCTGCGCGCCGATGCGCAGCATGCGCACGTCGAGCGCCTGCACGACGGCGCCCGAAGTCTCGCCGCCCGCGACGACGAACTTGCGCACTCCCCGTTCGCGCAGACCGCGCGCAATCGCCGCCAACGTCTTTTCGACCAGATGCCCGGCCTCGTTGACGCCGAGTTCGCGCTGCACGGCCTGCACTTCGTCGGGCGATGCGGTCGCATAGACCAGCACCGGTTCCGCGTGCACGAAGCGCTGTTGTGCGAACGCTAGCGCCTCGCCGACGACGTCCTCGCCGCGCGCCGCCGCGAGCGGATCGATGCGGAACGCGGGCCGTGTCGCGCACCAGGCGGCGACCTGCGCGTTGGTCGCCGTCGACGCACTGCCCGCGAGCACCGCCGACAAACCTTCTATCCGCGGCAATTGCGCGGCATGGGTTTGCTCGCCGAGCAGACCCGCGCGCCGGAAGTTGGCGGGCAAACCAAGCGCGACGCCGGAGCCGCCGGTGATCAGCGCGAGATCCGCGCAGGCCGCGCCGAGCGTGTGCAGATCGGCGTCGGACACCGCATCGGCAATCGCGATGCGTACGCCGTCGACGCGCAACGCGGCGAATGCGGCACGCACGGCCGCATCGCCTTGCGCGAGCTGGTCGTAACGCACGAGGCCGACCTTCGATTGCGTTTGCCGCCGCAGCACGCGCACGAGGTTCGCGTCGCGCATCGGCGTCAGCGGATGGTTTTCCATGCCCGACTCGTTGAGCAGCGCATCGCCGACGAACAGATGACCGCGAAAAATCGTGCGGCCGTTCTCGGGAAACGCGGGACACGCGATCGTGAACGACGCGCGCTCAGCGAACTCGGCGGACAGCGCATTCAGCAACGCATCGGTCACTGGGCCGATGTTGCCCGCATCGGTCGAATCGAAGGTCGAGCAGTACTTGAAGAAGAATTGCCGGCACCCTTGCGCGCGCAGCCAGGCGAGCGCGGCCAGCGATTGCGCGACCGCGTCGGCGGCCGGGATCGTGCGCGACTTCAGCGCGACGACGAGCGCGTCGGCGCCAAGGGCTGCGTTGGAGGTGGGCACGCCGATCGTCTGCACCGTGCGCATGCCACCGCGCACGAGCATGTTGGCGACATCGGTGGCGCCGGTGAAGTCGTCGGCGATGCAGCCGAGCAGCGCGGGTTTCGTTTGAGCCGTCATGACCTCTCCCTCGCCTATTGCTCCGTCGGCAATTCGATGGCTGGGAAAATCTTCACGACCGCCGAGTCGTCTTCGCCACCGTGGCCCGCCGTCGACGCCATCATGAACATCTGATGCGCTGCCGCCGACAGCGGCAGCGGAAACTTCGTGCGACGCGCCGTATCGAGCACGAGGCCGAGGTCCTTGACGAAAATATCGACCGCCGACAGCGGCGTGTAGTCGCCCGCGAGAATATGCGGCACGCGGTTCTCGAACATCCACGAATTGCCCGCGCTGTGCGTGATCACGTCGTACAGCGCGTCCGGGTCGACACCTTCGCGCAGGCCGAGCGCCATTGCCTCGGCGGCCACCGCGATATGCACGCCGGCCAGCAGCTGATTGATGATCTTCACCTTCGAGCCTGCGCCATGCGTGGCGCCGAGCCGATACACGTTGCCGGCGATCGCGGCGAGCACGTCTTCGCACGCGGCATAAGCGGCCGCGGGACCGGACGTCATTATCGTCATCTCGCCCGACGCCGCGCGCGCCGCGCCGCCCGAGATCGGCGCATCGAGCATCTGCAGACCGGCCGCCTCGACGCGCTTGCCGAGATCGCTCGCGAACTCCGGCGCGACCGTGGCACTCGCGATCACGACGGCGCCCGGCTTCATGGCCGCGAGCGCGCCGTGCTCACCGAACAGCACGGCCTCGGTTTGCGCCGCATTCACGACCAGCGTGATCACGACCTCGCACTGCGCGCCGAGCTCCGCGGGCGTCGCACAGCCGATGCCCCCTTCATCGACGAACGCCTGCAGCGCGTCGCGCCGCAAGTCGCACGCGTGGACCCTGAAGCCCCCGCGCAACAGCGAGCGCGCGACGCCGAGTCCCATGGCCCCCAAACCAATGACACCGACATTTCTCGACATGCATGACCTCTATGGATGGGTGCCGCATTCGTGAGTTCGCGCGCGTCGGAATCACCGCGCGCCTTCAGCGCGTCAGACGATGCCCGCCTCGGCAAGCCGCCGCGCCGCGTTGTACAGATGCGTCTGCGCGGCATTGCGCGCCGCCATCGGATCGCCGGCGCGAATCGCCGCGGCGATCGCCGCGTGCTCCTCGCGCACCTGCCGCGAGAAGTCCTCGCGCAGCGCCTCATTGCGGCGCGTGACGACCGTGCCCGCTTCAAGATACTGATTGAGGAACGTCAGCGTCTTCAGGAAATACGGATTGCCCGTAGCCGCCGCGATCGCGCGATGAAACGCGACGTCTTCGGCGACGCCGTCTTCGCCATTGCCGACCGCGCGCTCGATGCGCGCGAGCGCGGCGTCGATCGCGGCCATGTCGGCATCGCTGCGGCGCATCGCGGCTTCCGACGCGACCTCCGCCTCGATCGCGCGACGCAGCGCGAGGATCTGCACGACCGAGCCCGGCTCCACGGCTTGCGCGTAGTCGATTCGCAGCGGGCGGATCGCGCCGTGCCCGGCGACGAACACGCCACTGCCCTGGCGCGGCTCGACCACCCCCTCGTTCTTCAGTCGCGACAGCGCCTCGCGAATCACCGTGCGGCTTACGCCGAACTGTTGTGCGAGCACGGCTTCGGTCGGCAGCCTGGCGCCGCGCGCGAAGGTGCCCTTGTCGATCTGCTTCAGCAGTTGCTGCGCGACTGTGTCGCTCAAAGCGCGCGCGGGAATCTTGTCGAACATGGCGGATCGGTTGGACAGGGTGTCGCGAACTAGTCAGGTTATCGGGTCATCATACAAATTTGGAGTGGGAATCGCATTCACGCAAACCCTGGGCTTTTTGCACAAATCGGCGTTATTTGGCGAAATAGAAGGCTTAAGCTATCGTCTCGCCTTTGCGCCGCAACGCAAAACGCGGCGCCGCATCGAAACGAACGCGCGTCGCGCGTCCTTCGCGCGCACTCTTCCGAACCCACGATCAAGGTCCATGAGCAAAGCCCTGCCGCCGTCTTCCGTCGCGCCCGCCAACGCCGAACCGGCCCCGGAGAAACCGGGCGACTCGTACGTGCAGTCGTTCGCGCGCGGCCTCGCGGTCATCCGCGCGTTCGACGCGACGCGGCCCGAACAGACGCTCACCGACGTCGCCGCGGCGACTGGCCTCACGCGCGCCGGCGCGCGCCGGATCCTGCTGACGCTGCAAACACTCGGCTATGTGGAAGCCGAGGGACGCCTGTTCCGGCTGACGCCGAAGATTCTCGACCTCGGCTTCGCGTATCTGACCTCGATGCCGTTCTGGAATCTCGCCGAACCGGTAATGGAAAGCCTGTCGGCGCAGGTGCACGAAAGCTGCTCCGCGGCCGTGCTCGATCGCACCGAGATCGTCTACGTGCTGCGCGTGCCGACTCACAAGATCATGACGATCAACCTGTCGATCGGCAGCCGCCTGCCCGCGTACTGCACGTCGATGGGCCGCGTGCTGCTTGCCTCGCTCGACGACGAGACGCTCGACGCGACGCTGAACTCGACGCCGCTCTACGCGCACACGCCGCGCACCGTCACCGACAAGCAAGAGTTGAAGACGCTGATCGAGCAGGTGCGTCGCCAGGGGTGGGCGATCGTCGATCAGGAGCTCGAAGGCGGCTTGATTTCGCTGTCCGCGCCGATTCGCAATCGCCAGGGCCGCGTGATCGCCGCGATGAACATCAGCGGCAACGCACAGCGCAATTCGGCCAAACAGATGGTGAAGGCGTTCCTGGAACCGCTGCAGCGCGCCGCGCAGACAGTCTCGGAGATGGTCGCGCGGCGCGGCTAATGAACGCTTCGTGGCTCTGGCCGCGCGGTGACGAGCAGCCGGGCGCGCACGCCTCGTGCGCGCCGCGTCGTTTGCATCAAGCGCTCACTGCGCGAGATAGCGCTCCACCAACCGTGCCCAGAACGCCGCGCCGATCGGCAGACTGCGGTCGTTGAAGTCGTAGTGCGGGTTGTGCACCATGCAGCCGTCCTCGCCGACGCCATTGCCGATGCGCAGGAACGTGCCCGGCCGCTTCTGCAGCATGAATGCGAAGTCCTCGCTACCCATCAGGATGTCGGTCTGCTCGACCACCTTGTCGTCGCCCACCAGTTCGCGCGCGACCTGCACCGCGAAATCCGTTTCGGCATCCGTATTGATGACGACCGGATAGCCTTCGATGTACTCGACGTGCGCTTTGCCGCCATAGCTCGCGGCCTGCGACTCGGCCAACTCAGTGATGCGCTTCTTCAGCAACGCGCGCACCTCGGGGCTGAACGAGCGCACGCTGAGTTCGAGCCGCGCGCTGCTGGAAATCACGTTGTTCGCGGTGCCCGCGTGCATCGAGCCGACCGTCACCACGGCGGGCTGCGACGGATCGACGTTGCGCGCGACGATCGTTTGCAGCGCCATCACGATGCTCGCGGCGACCACGACCGGATCGACGGTCAGATGCGGACGCGCCGCATGGCCGCCGACGCCTTCGATCGTGATGATCGCCTTGTCGCCCGCCGACATGAACGGTCCCTTGCGGAACAGCAACACGCCCGGCTCGGCTCCCGGATGGTTGTGCAGGCCGAACACGGCGTCGCACGGGAAGCGCTCGAACAGGCCGTCGTCGATCATCTTCAGCGCACCGCTGTCGATGCCGCTTTCCTCGGCCGGCTGGAAATACAAATGCACGCTGCCCGAGAATTTGCGCGTGGCCGCGAGACGTTGCGCGGCGCCGAGCAGGATCGTGGTGTGGCCGTCGTGGCCGCACGCGTGCATCTTGCCGTGGGTGCCGCTCGCGTACGGCAGGCCGGTCTGTTCGATGATCGGCAACGCGTCCATGTCCGCGCGAATGCCGATGCTGCGCTTGCCGTCACCCTCTTTCAGCGTGCCGACCACGCCGGTCTTGCCGACCCCGCGCGTGACCTGCCAGCCCCACTGTTCGAGTTTTTCCGCGACGAGCGCCGCGGTCTGCACTTCCTCGTACGCGAGTTCCGGATGGTGGTGAATGTGATGGCGAATCTCGCGCAGGCTCGCGGCGGCGGGTTCCAGATCGGACACTTCGGTCAAACGCGGGGTCTCGTTCATAGTTTGTATGGCTCCAGTGAGTAGCCTCGCACTATAGCCACGCTGTTTTGTTCGAATAAGATGCTATTTTTTTCACCCTGATTAACAAGCCTTATATACGGGGTTACCCTTATGAAGCTGCAGCAGTTGCAGGCCTTCGTCGCCGCCGCGCATCACCGCAGTCTGCGCGCCGCCGCGCGTGAGCTTGGCGTCACGCAGCCGGCCGTCACGCATACGATTCGCGAGCTGGAAAGCGCGCTCAACGCCGAGCTGATGGTACGCAGCGTGCGCGGCATCGAGCTGACCGCGTGCGGGCTCGCGCTGTTGCCGCGCGCCGAGCAGTTGCTCGGCGACATGCGCCGCACGGTCGAGGCCGTCGAGCAGGTCAAGGGCGAACTGGCCGGCAAGGTCAGCGTCGGCACGATGCCATCGCTCGCGCTGACGGTACTGCCGCATGCGGTGTCGAGCTTTCGCGAGCGGATGCCGCTCGTGAGTCTGCATCTGGAGGAAGTGACGGTGCCCGACGCGCTCGCGCGTCTGCGCAACGGCGCGCTCGATCTCGCGGCGATCCATCACGTTCTGGCATTGGATAACGATCTGGTGCAGGTGCCGCTGTACTCGACGCAGTTCGTCGTCACGATGCGCGCTGGCCATCCGCTCGCGAACGTCACGCGTCTGTCCGAGCTGCTCGACGCCGAGTGGATCGTCACGGTCGGCGCCGATCACTTCCCGCACAGCGTGATGATGGCGATGTTCAGCGCGCACGGCTTGCCGGTACCGAAGCGCTTGCTGCGCGCGCCGTCGTCGTTTGCAGTCACGCTCGGGCTCGTGTCGCAGACCGACGTGATCAGTTGCTTCACGCGGCCGCTTGCGCAGAGGGTCGCGCCGCTCGGCATTCGCGTCGCACAGATCGAAGACGCGCTGCCGAACTACGATCTGAGCATCATCTCGCGACGCGATCTGCTGCCGACGCCGGCCGTGCAGCAGTTCGTCGCATGTTTGCGGCAGGTGACGCGGGAGCGGATGGGAGCCGTGCAGTAAGGCCGCGTGCTTGCGCTACGCGCTCACCTGCTCCTTGAGCACCGTGATCAATGCGTGCCCCGCTTCTTCGAGCGCGCCGGAGTTGTCGATCGTCGTGCAGCGCACGCCGGCCGGCAACGCAAACGGCGCGCGCCGCGCGAGCCGCGCCGCGACCTGCTCCGACGATTCGCGCGCCCGCGCGCCGAGCCGTGCTTCGAGAATATGCGGCGCGGCGCTCACGTGCACCACTTCCGCGCGTGGATAGCGCGCGAGCGCATGCTGCAGGTACTGCCGCGAGCCGTTGACGACCACCGTGCAGCCGCGCGCGAGCCACGCATCGAGTTCGATGCCGATGCCATAGCGCAGCGAATGGCTCGACCATTCGAGCGCGAACAGGCCAAGCACCGAGCGCGCGGCGAACTCCTCGACGCTTAGTGCAACATGCACCTCGCCATTGCCGCTCGGCCGCGTGATGTAACGATGCGCGAATACGAGCGGCTCCCCGGCGAGCCGCATGCGCGCGAACTGCAGCAGCGAATCCTTGCCCGCGCCCGACGGCCCCATCACGTAGATCAAACGCCCGGTCATTGGCTGCTCACCTCGTCTTGCTGCTCGTCAGTGCGATCGCCAGGTTGCGCGCCGTGGCGGAACGGCAGCGGCTGCCAAAGCACGAACGGCTCGCCCGGCGCCGGCTCGACGAACAGCGCGGCCTGATCCACAGCGAGCGGCCCGAGCGCGGGCGCGCGCTCCCGCCACCATGCGAGCAGCATCGCGCGCTCGTCGGCATCGGCGAGCGAACTGGACAACGTCATGTGAAAACGGAACTCGTCGAACACGTACGGATAGCCCCATTGCAACAGCAACGCACGTTGGCGTTCGCTGAGCGGCGCGGCGAGCCGTCGCTCGAGATCGGCCGCCGACGGCCGCGCGCACAGCCTGTCGAGCGACTGCAGCGCGTTCGACGCGAGCTCGCCAATGCGCGTCTCGCCATCTGCATCGGCCGGTCGCAACGCGACGAAGTCGCCCAGCGTGGCCGCTTCTACCGGCAACGTGAACGGCCGCTGCGCGAGCGCCCAGGCTCGCGCGGCCGCGAGCAGGTCGGGCTGCGTGACGCCGGCGCCGAGCCGGAACGGAGCGACCAGCGTGCCATGCCAGCCATAGCGGCGCGGCGCGGCGGTCAACGCGGCGAGCGGGCGCGTCAGGCCTGGCGGCTGCGGCTGCGCGCGGCGCTCGCCGCTTCGCGCATCGCGGCCGAGCCATGTCGAGCCGGCCTGCCACCACGCCGATTCAACCGACGGCGCGTAGTACAGCGCAAAGCGCGCTTCGGCACTCCATGCGGGGCCGCTCACAGGTCATGCTCCACGAGCAGTTGCACGCGATCGGCCGCGAAATGCGTGAAGCCGTATTTGACCGGCGTGCCCTGCAGATCGACGTCGACGTTCTCGACCCACAGCACCGGCTGCTGACGGTTGATGTTGAGCCGCCGCGCGACTTCCGGCTCGGGCAGCACGCTGCCGATGCGGCTCCACTTGCGCAGATAATCGTCCACGCCGAATTCGGCCAGCGCTTTCGTCGTGCCGCCGAGGCGTTGCACGACCTCCGGCAAATCCGGAAAACGCGCGGCCGGATACCAGCTGCGCGCGTACGTGAGCGGTACGCCGTCCGACTCGTTCAGCGATTCGATGCGATAGACCGCCGCGCCCGCGCGCAGACCCAACGCCTTCGCGACACTGGGCTCGGCCTTCACGCGCGCGGCCGACAGCATCGTGCCCGCGGGCGAGTGGTGTTGTTGACGCAGGTTTTCGGTGAAACGCGTACGGCGGCCGATCGAATAGTCGATCGCGCCGGGCTGCACGAACGTGCCACGCCCCTGCTCGACGCTGACGAGGCCGAGCGCGGCGAGGCCGAGCATCGCGCGGCGCACCGTGTGACGGTTGACGTCGAAGCGCTTCGCCAGCTCACCCTCGCTCGGCAGCCGCCCTTCTTCGCCGAACCCGCTTGCCGTGATCTCTGCGGCGAGAATCTGTTCGATCTGTCTCCAGACGGCCACGCCCGCGCCGCGTTCGAGCGTCGTGGCCGGCGCCGCGCTGTCGTTCGATGTCATGGTGCTGTCATTCCCTTCGGTTCAAATGATCGCCATGACGTGCATTGTAGTGCGCGAGCCGTGATGAAAATATGAACGTCCGCCGCGCGCAACAGTCCAGACAACTATGCTTATAAACGTCTAGACGTTTAGATGAATAGATGCTTCAATGCCCACTCGCTGGATCGACAGGAAATCCGATGAGCCCGAGTTCCGTTCCGCCCCGACCATCCTCCTCGCCATTGCCGGCCGTGTCTTCGGCGGCGCGGCGCGCCTGGATGGCCGTGCTGGCGCGCACGCCGCGCGCCGACCTCGAAGCCGCGCTGCAGCGCGCGCTGCAAGGCCGCCCCACCCCCGCCTACGACTGGCTGCGCCCCCCTGAAATCGGCCTCGCGATGGTGCGCGGGCGCATCGGCGGCAGCGGCGATCCGTTCAATCTCGGCGAAGCCACGGTTACGCGCGCCACGCTGCGTCTGCATGCCAGCGGCGACGCCGAAGCCACCGTCGGCGTCGCCTGCCATCTGGGACGCGACCGCCGTCGCGCCGAGCTTGCCGCGCTCGCCGATGCCTTGCTGCAGATGCCCGAGCATCACGACAGCCTGCATCGTCAATTGATCGAGCCATTCGCCGCGCAACAGCAGGCCCGGGGCGCGCAACAGCAACAGGACGTCGCGGCGACGCGCGTCGAATTCTTCACGATGGTGCGAGGCGACTGATGGAACGTTCACCGATTGCGTTGTCCACGCTGACGCCGGGTTTCGCGGACCCGGTCCACGATACCCAGGCCGTGTTTCGCACGCTGCTCGACGCGTTGTCGCGGCCCGGCACGATCGGCGTGATCCGCGACGTGCTGCCCGAGTTGCGCAATACGCCGGTCGAACCCGCCGCGTTTGCCGCACTGCTGACGCTCTGCGACTACGCGACGCCGGTGTGGCTCGCGCAGCCTGATCCCGCGCTCGCGTCGGCGTTGCGTTTTCATACCGGCGCGCCGCTCGTCGATGCGCCCGGCAACGCCGCGTTCGTGTATGTGCACGATGCCGACGCGTTGCCGTCGCTCGAAAGCTTCGCGCCCGGCAGTGCCGAGTCACCGGAACAATCGGCCACGTTGCTGATCCGCGTCGACGCGCTGACGGGCGGCGCAGCGGTCACGCTGAGCGGCCCCGGCATTCTGGATGCCGAAACGATTTCGCCGGTCGGTCTTCCCGCGCGGTTCTGGCAAGAACGCGCAATGCTCGCGCCGCTGTTTCCGTGCGGCATCGACTGTTATCTGGTTTGCGGCCCGCGCGTGATCGGCCTGCCGCGCACAACCGAAGCGAAGGTGAACTGATGTACGTTGCCGTCAAAGGTGGAGAACGCGCGATCGAAGCGTCGTGGCGCCTGCTCGACAAAGCGCGCCGCGGCGATACGCGAATCGCCGAACTGAGCGTCGCGCAGATTCGCGAGCAGTTGCGGCTCGCGGTCGCACGCGTGATGACCGAAGGCTCGGTCTACGACGAGGAGCTTGCGGCGCTCGCCATCAAGCAGGCGGCCGGCGATCTGGTCGAGGCGATTTTCCTGCTGCGCGCGTATCGCACCACGTTGCCGCGCTTCGGCTATACGCGCGCCATCGATACCGAAACGATGCAGGTCGAGCGGCGCATCTCGGCGACCTTCAAGGACCTGCCCGGCGGCCAGCTGCTCGGCGCGACCTATGACTACACGCAGCGTCTGCTCGATTTCGCGTTGCTGGCCGATGGTGAGGACGCGCAGCAAGACGTGACGCGGGGCAGCGGGCCGGTTCCGCAAGAGCCGCCCGAGGCGGAATCGATGCCGCGCGTCGTGTCGCTGCTCGACAAGGAAGGCCTGATCGAACAGGAGCGGCCGACTCCCGACGGCGCGGAACCCGGCGACCTGTCGCGTGAACCGCTCGCGTTTCCGGCGAGCCGCGCGACGCGTCTGCAAAATCTCGCGCGTGGCGACGAAGGCTTTCTGCTCGCGATGGGCTATGCGACGCAACGCGGCTACGCGCACTCGCATCCGTTCGCGGGCGAGATCCGCTTCGGCACGATCGCGGTCGAGATGGACCTCGACGAACTCGGCGAAGCGGTCGACATCGGCGATATCGACATCACCGAATGCCAGATGATCAACCAGTTCGCGGGCAGCGGCACGGTGCCGCCCACCTTCACGCAGGGCTACGGCCTCGCGTTCGGCCACTCGGAACGCAAGGCGATGGCGATGGCGCTCGTCGATCGCGCGTTGCGTGCCGAAGAACTCGGCGAGACGCTCGCGTCACCGACGCAGGACATCGAGTTCATGCTGTCGCATAGCGACAACGTCGAGGCGTCGGGCTTCGTGCAGCACCTGAAGCTGCCGCATTACGTCGACTTCCAGGCGGAGCTGGAACTGGTGCGGCGTTTGCGCGCGCAGCATCACAGCAACGATGAAACAAGCCGCGCCACCGACAAGGAGCAGGCAGCATGAACGCGCCCGACACCGCTGTTGCCAATACCTCACGCGACACCGCCGCGCACGGCTACAACTTCGCGTATCTCGACGAGCAGACCAAGCGCATGCTGCGCCGCGCGCTGCTGAAGGCAGTCGCCGTGCCGGGCTACCAGGTGCCGTTCGCGTCGCGCGAAATGCCGCTGCCGTATGGCTGGGGCACCGGCGGCATCCAGGTGACGGCCGCGATCATCGGCAAGACGGACACGCTGAAGGTCATCGATCAGGGTTCCGACGAAACCACCAACGCCGTCAACATCCGCCGCTTCTTCGCGCGCACCACGGGGGTGGCGACCACGCGGCACACGAGCGAAGCGACGATCATCCAGACGCGGCACCGGATTCCCGAAACGCCGCTGACCGAGCGGCAGATCCTCGTCTATCAGGTGCCGATGCCCGAGCCGCTGTACCGGCTCGAACCGCGCGTCGCCGAATGCAAGAAGCTGCATGCGCTCGCCGATTACGGGCTGATCAGCGTGAAGCTGTACGAGGACATCGTGCATCACGGCAGCATCGCGACCACGTACGACTACCCGGTGATCGTCAATCATCGCTATCTGAGCTCGCCGTCGCCGATCCCGAAGTTCGACAATCCGAAGATGCATATGAACGCCGCGCTGCAACTGTTCGGCGCGGGCCGCGAGCGCCGCATTCACGCGATTCCGCCCTATACGCCGGTGCGCAGCCTCGACTTCGACGATCATCCGTTCGAAGTGCAGAAGTGGCAGCACGCGTGTGCGCTGTGCGGATCGAAGGAGAGCTTTCTCGACGAGATGATCGTCGACGATGCGGGCACGCGCATGTTCGTTTGCTCGGACAGCGACTACTGTCACGGGCGGCGCGGCGATGGCGATAGCGACGCCGACGGCGCTATCGAAGCGCAAGCGCCGCTGCCCCACGGCACGCGCGAAGGAGAATCCGCATGACGCCGCTTCTGAGCGCACGCGCGCTCACCAAACAATATGGCGGCCGTAACGGTTGCCGCAACGTGAGTTTCGATCTGTATCCGGGCGAAGTGCTGTGCATCGTCGGTGAATCGGGTTCGGGCAAGACCACGCTGCTCAACACGCTGGCGCTGAAGACCGAGGCCGATAGCGGCTCGCTGCACTACACCGCGTCGCATGGCGACTCGCTCGATCTGCGCGCGCTGTCCGAGCCGCGCCGCCGTCTGCTGACGCGCACCGAGTGGGGCTTCGTGCAGCAGAATCCGCGCGACGGCCTGCGCAGTGGCGTATCGGCCGGCGCCAATATCGGCGAGCCGTTGATGGCGGTCGGCGCGCGCCACTACGGCGAAATTCGCCGCACAGCCACGCAATGGATGGAGCGCGTCGAACTCGACCCCACTCGCATCGACGAATTCCCCGCCGCGTTCTCGGGCGGTATGCAGCAACGTCTGCAGATCGCGCGCAATCTCGTCACCGGTCCGCGTCTGGTGTTCATGGACGAACCGACCGCCGGTCTCGACGTGTCCGTGCAGGCGCGTCTGCTCGATTTGCTGCGCACGCTGAGCTCGACGCTGCATCTGTCGGTGCTGATCGTCACGCACGATATCGGCGTCGCGCGTCTACTCGCGCATCGGCTGATGGTGATGCAAGGGGGCGAAGTCGTCGAGGCGGGTCTGACCGATCAGGTGCTCGACGATCCGCAGCACCCGTATACGCAAACGCTGGTTTCCTCGGTTCTGCCGGTTTGAGGCTCACGATGCAATCCACTGAGGTAGTCACTGAGGTAGTCAATGAAGCAGGCAGCGATGCACGCCACGGCGAGCGCGCTTTCGCCGACAACGCGGCGCTGATGCTGCGCGCCATCGGCATCGGCAAGACTTTCACGCTGCACGGCCAGGGCGGTGTGCGGATCGACGCGCTCGCGAACGTGTCGCTCGAGGTCGAGCGCGGTGAATGCGTGGTGCTGGTTGGGCCATCGGGTGCGGGCAAGAGCACGCTGCTGCGCTGTCTGTACGGCAACTATCTGGCGAGCAGCGGCTCGATTGCGATCCGCGACACCAGCGATCACGGTCGGCCCATTGCAATCACCGGTGCCGAAGCGCGTGACGTGCTGCGGCTGCGCCGTCGCGTGGTCGGCTATGTGAGCCAGTTTTTGCGCGTGATCCCGCGCGTGCCGACGCTTGCGCTCGTCGCCGAGCCGCTGGTCTTGCACGGCGTCGCCGAACCTGAAGCAAACGCGCGCGCCGCTGAATTGCTCGCGCGGCTCAACGTGCCGGAACGTCTGTGGTCGCTCGCGCCCGCGACGTTTTCGGGCGGCGAGCAGCAACGCGTGAACATCGCGCGAGGTTTGATCGCCGAACATCCGCTGCTGCTGCTCGACGAACCGACCGCTTCGCTCGATGCGGAAAACCGCGACGTTGTGGCCGATCTGATCGTCGAGGCGCGCGAGCGCGGCGCGGCGATCGTTGGTATCTTTCACGACGAAGAGACCCGCAACAAGGTCGCGACGCGCCGCCTGGAACTGCGGCCGCCGCTGCGGCACTAAATTGACACCAGTCCCGACTGACTACGGAGCAAGTCGATGTTGATCAGTAACGCTCGCATCGTGACGCGAGACGAAGAATTCATTGGCACCGTGCGCGTGGAAGACGGCGTGATTCGCGACGTCGAACGCGGCGCGGGTTTGGCGCGCGACGCCGAAGACTGGGACGGCGATTATCTGCTGCCCGGTCTGATCGAACTGCATACGGACAACCTCGAGAAGCACCTCGTGCCGCGTCCCGGCGTCGAATGGAATACCGACGCGGCCTTCGTGATTCACGACGCGCAGGTCGCCGCAGCCGGCATCACGACGGTATTCGACGCGCTCGCCATCGGCTCGCGCTCGAGCGTGGGGCTGCGTAACCGCGATGTGCAAACGCAATGCGCCGATTCGCTGCTGCGGCTGTCCACGCGTCGACTACTGCGCGCCGAGCACTTTCTGCATCTGCGCTGCGAGATCGCGACCGCCGACGTGCTCGAGGTATTCGATTCGCTGTGCGCGCATCCGCTGCTGCGGCTCGCGTCGGTGATGGACCATACGCCGGGCCAGCGCCAATGGCACGACCGCGAGCAATGGCGCCGCTTCCAGGAGCGCAACGGCAAGATGAGCGACGAGCGTGTCGCGAGCACGCTCGCCGAACTCGCGGTCGAACAGGAGCGTTACGCGGACGAGCACCGCCGCGAGATCGTCGCGCGTTGCCGGCGGCTCGGCATTCCGGTCGCGAGCCACGACGACACGCTGATCGAGCACGTCGAACAGGCGAAGGCCGAGGGCATCGTGCTCGCCGAATTCCCGACCACGCGGATCGCCGCGCAAGCCGCGCGCGAGCATGGCATCGCGACGATCATGGGCGCGCCGAACATCGTGCGCGGTGGCTCGCATTCGGGCAACGTGTCGGCGCTGGAACTCGCGCGCGCGGACCTGCTCGACATCCTGTCGTCGGATTACGTGCCGTCGAGCTTGCTGACCGCGGTGTTCGATCTCGTCGAAAAAGCGGGCTGGTCGCTGCCGCGCGCGATGGCAACGGTCTCGGCCGAGCCGGCGCGCACCGCCGGTCTCACGGACCGCGGCGCGATCGAGCCCGGCCTGCGCGCGGATCTCGTGCGCGTGACGATGCTCGACAAGCTGCCGGTGCCGCGCGCGACTTATCGCGCAGGGGGGCGGATCGTTTGAGTGGGCTGGTTGAGCGCGCCTGACGCTCGATCACGCGCTGCTACAGTTGCAGCAAGAAGGCACTCGCGGCGCGATCGCGGCGTGGCAATAGAAAACCCTCAGCGGCGCGGGTAAAACCGCGTCACGCGGTGGGCTCCGCCTCGCGCCCCTCGGTCGCATCGCGCGCGGCGTGCGCCTGGGCGAGCTGGGCCTGGGCAGCCCTCGCCTGCCCAGCCTGTTCGTCGAGCCGCATGGCGAGCAGATCCTGATAGCGCAGATACGCGCAACGGCCACCCGATTTCGCCGCATACATCGCGGCATCGGCGTTCAGCAGCAGTTCCTCGGCATTGCCGCTGTCGTGCGGGAACTCGCTGATGCCGATGCTCGCGCCGACCGTCATGCTATTGCCGTCGACGGTCAGCGTTTCGTTCAGCGCGTCCATGATGCGCTCGGCGATTTCTGGCGTGACCTCGGCCGCGCGCTGCCCTTCGATCAGCACGATGAATTCGTCGCCGCCGAGCCGCGCGACCACGTCCCCGGCATACAGCACGTCCTTCAGACGGCGTGCGACCGCGACCAGCACCTTGTCGCCGACCGAGTGACCGAACTGATCGTTGATCTGCTTGAAGCGGTCGAGGTCGACGAACAGCACGGCGAGGCCTTCGCGGCGGAAGCTTGCCTCCTCGATCGCGTTCTCGAGCTTCTGCATGAACAGCATGCGGTTCGGCAAGCCGGTCAGCACGTCGTGCGAGGCCAGATGCACGAGCTCGCTCTGCTTGCTGTGCAGCGTATCCATCTGCGCGCGGATTTCGCAACGCAAACGCTCGAAGCAGCGCGCGAGCACGCCGATTTCGTCGGTGCGTTTAAGCGGCAAGGTGTGCATCGCGTGGTCGGCGAACAGGTGCGTCGCCGCATACGCGAGCAGATGCAGCGGCTTGGTCAGCGCTCGCGCGAACAGGATCGCCAGCAGTACCGACAATGCGCTGAACACCAGCACCATGCGAATGATCCGCGTGCCGAGCTGATTGGCGCCGGTCAGCACGTCCTCGAGCGGCTTCGCGAGACCGAGCACGATGAAGCGGTTGCCCTCGGAACCGCCGAACGGCCGCCGCACGAACGCGAGCACACGGCCGGCCGCCTCGCCGGGTCTGGCGAGACCGTTGATGAGCACCTCGCTTTGGCGTTGCTCGAACAGCTGCTTCGTGGCCGGGAAGCTGTCCTGCATCAGCACGCGACGGCCGCGGTCGAAACCGAAGGTTTTCGACGCGTCGGGATGGATCAGGAAGTCGCCCCACTCGTTCGCCAGATAGACCTGATAGTCGCTCGGCAGATCGCTCTGCAAACGCCGCAGCATGCCGGCCAGATCGACATCGATTACGACGACGCCGACCACCGTGCCGCGCGCATCCGCGATCGGCGTGCCGAGACGCAGCGTCGGCTTGCCTTGCGCCGCATGCGTGCCGGATTCGTGATTGACCGAAATCGGCGACGTGTAGATGCGGCCCGGCGAAAACGCGAGCGTTTCGAATACGTAGGGAAACTGAGCTTTTTCCTGCAAATCGTCACCCTCTACGCGCACGAGGCCATCGCTGTCGCGATCGAATCGGATCAGTTCGAGACCGTGATGCTGCCGCGTGATCAGCCGCACCTGCAGATACTCCGGGTGGTGCAGCATGAAGCTCGAATACACCTGCGCGAGCCGCTCGCGGCCGAGGTTCGGGCCGATACCGTCGTCGGTCTGCGCGACGCTCACCGACGACGGCATCGTCGCGAGCACGAGCGCATCCGCTGCGACGTCGTCGATCGATACCGCGATGCGCTGGCCGAGCAGCTCCGTCGACGTCTGCAGGCTGTGCTCCGCTTCGTTGACCAGCATCGTGCGATTCGCGCGATACGCGTAATAGCCGGTCGCGCCCGACGCCAGCACGCCGATGCACGCGAGCAGCACGGATAGCTTGAAGGTCAGGCCGCGATGCAGCATCAGAAGCGCTCCGAACGGTCGCCCGACACGATGCGCGTCCACAGTTGCTCGCGGCGCTCGATATCTTCCACCGGACTGATCCAGACGATGTGCGCGTTGGCGCTGCCTTCGGCCGGCTCGGTCAGCGTGTTCGCGAGCCCCTGGCGCTGTGTCAGCAACGCGCTCACGCTCGGCTCGAGCATGTAGTTGATCCACTCGAGCGCGAGCGGCTGGTCGCTCGCCGCGCGCGTCATCGACCAGCAATCGAGCCACGCGAGCGCGCCTTCGTCCGGAATCACGTAGCCGACGTCGGCGCCCGCACTCCGCAGCAACTGCACCTGCTGCGTGCCGTAGTTGCCGAACATCAACGCGACCTTGTGCTGGATGAAGAATGCGGTCGCCTCTTCGGGCAGCGTGTAGTAGGTCAGCAGGTTGCGGCGCAGATCGACGAGCTTGTGCGCGATCGTGCGCATCTGCGCGGGGTCGAGTTGAAACGGATGCGGATAGCCGAGCGCAAGCGCGGTGAACGAGAAGTTGTGCTGCGCGCTATTGAAGTCGAGCACCTTGCCACGATAGCGCGGGTTCCACAGTTCGAGCATCGAATGCGGCGCAACCGGAATCTGCTTGCGATCGTAGATGAGTCCCATCGACGAATACGTGAACGGAATCGCGTATACCTTGCCCGCCGAGGTCAGGCCGTCGATCGAGCCGAGCGCCTGGAAACGCGGCAACTGCTTCTTCGTATTCGGCAGACTCGCGAGATCGAGCGGCGCCAGCAGATTCGCCTGCGTATAGCGGCGGATTTCAGCGGTGTTGGCGGCGAGTACGTCGAACGGCGGCGCGCCCTTGCTGTGCATCTGCGCCCACAGCGCCTCATCGGAATCGACGAGCGTGACCTCGACCTTCGCGCCGTAGCGCGCTTCGAACGCCTTCACGACGTCCGGGTCCGCATAGCCGGGCCATGCGAGAACGTGCAGCACTTTCTCGGCGGCCGCTGCGGGCGTCGCCGCGCCGAAACCCGCGCACAGCAATGCGCCTATCAGAACGCGCGACACGCGGGGTAAAACCCCGGAAAAAACGTCGCACGAAAATCCGGATGAGCCAATCGATGCAAATCCCGATGTAACGCTCGACAAAAAACCGTCAAAAAACCGGCGCTGCAATAATGCCGCGCGAGCCCGCACGCCGGCGCTCGCGATTCGTCGCTTGAAAGTCTGTTTACAACAGCCTGTTTGATCCGCCGTGAACAACATCGTGTGCATGCATAACACCGTTGAGCAGAAAGGCCATGTGAGCGAGCGCAAACGCGCGGAATTTGAATCTTGACGGCCGTCCGACGACCTGCGCCCGAGCGATCCCCGCCTGCGCGGGCGGCCGGCGTCCAGCGCAGGGAGCATCGATGATAGCGCCAAAGCCTTTGTTTTTTGCACCGGTTCGAAACGGCGGCGCAAAAATATCGATGCTGGTAATAACGTGTAGGGCAATAGCCTCGAGGCCGTTCTTAATTAACGGCAAATTCAGTCGCGAGCTTTAACGATCCGTCCACGTTTCAAACTCGCGTTTCAAACCGGTTTTCGGTGAACTTGCGAGAAAACCGGCGTAAATCCCGGTCGATTACGCTCGCCGGCCCTTCGTATTACCGCTCGTGCATTGCATCCGCGTTACGCAAACCCTACCAACGGTGTACGATCCGGTCACACCGGCTGGGGCGCAAGCGTTGCTCTAGAGGGGCCTCCTCCCGCGCCATCCGGTGTTTTACTAGCTTCCCAATATTTTTGAACTGATAAGCTTGGCGCGCGTTGCAGGCCACCCCGGCTTGCATCCTGACCAGAAGCCCGTTTGCGAGACGCGCCGGGCGTCCCAAGGCGGCACAACCGCCGAGGGCGTAATTGAACTACACGAGGAGTTAAAACAGTGAAAAAACTGCTAGCGGCTTTGACGGTTGCTCTACTTGCCACCGTCTCGATTGGCGCACACGCTAAAGATTGGTCGACGATCCGTTTTGGTGTTGATGCCAGCTATCCCCCGTTCGAGTCGAAAGGCGCGGACGGCAAGCTCGTTGGCTTCGATATCGACCTCGGCAACGAAATCTGCAAGCGCGTCGGTGCGAAGTGCGTGTGGGTGGAAAACGACTTCGACGGCATGATCCCGGCACTGAAGGCGAAGAAGTTCGACGGCGTGCTGTCGTCGATGTCGATGACGCCGCAACGCGCCGAACAGATCGCTTTCTCGTCGAAGCTGTTCAATACGCCGACGCGCCTCGTCGCGAAGCAGGGCTCGGGCATCCTGCCGACCGCTGAATCGCTGAAGGGCAAGACGGTGGGCGTCGAACAGGGCACCATCCAGGAAACCTACGCGAAGACCTACTGGGAACCGGCGGGCGCGAAAGTCGTGCCGTATCAGAACCAGGACCAGGTCTACGCCGACCTGATCTCGGGCCGTCTGGACGCAGCGCTGCAAGACGCGGTGCAGGCTGACCAGGGCTTCCTGAAGACGCCGCGCGGCAAGGGCTTCGCGTTCGTCGGCAAGGATCTCGACGATCCGAAGATCCTCGGCAATGGCGCCGGCATCGGCATGCGCAAGGAAGACACCGATCTGAAGGTGAAGGTCGACAAGGCGATCGCCGACATGATCAAGGACGGCACCTACAAGAAGATCGAGAAGAAGTACTTCGACTTCGACGTGTACGGCAGCTAAATCGCCCACGCGCGCCGTACGGCGCGCCGGCAGCTTGTCCGAAACGGGCTCCGCGACGCGGAGCCCGTTTTGTTTTTGCGGCTCCACATCTAGCCGCATCAAGCCACATCGTGTGGCATATCGGCTAAGATCGTGCGAGACGCGGCTTCCCTGAGACAGGTTGCCGCAGTCCGCGCATGCGGACCACGCGCGCTGCCGGCGCGCGTCTTTCCCCTTGCAATCAACCACCTAGCGCGGCTGCTCCGAACGGGCCGCGAAGCCAAAACCATGCAAACCCAGACCCATCCGCTGATTGCCCCGTCGCTTGGCACCGCCCGTGCACTGACGAGTTTCCACTACGGTCCCGGCGGCGGCCAGAAAATCTATATCCAGTCGTCGCTGCATGCGGACGAACTGCCCGGGATGCTGGTGTCGTGGTCGCTGCGCCGCAAGCTGGCCACGCTCGAAGCCGCGGGCAAGCTGCGTGGCGAAGTCGTGGTCGTGCCGGTGCCGAATCCGATCGGCCTTAATCAGCATCTGCTCGGCCAGATGCTCGGCCGCTTCGAAACCGGCAGCGCGCAGAACTTCAACCGCAACTTCTACGACCTCGCGGAACTCGTGCAGCCGTTCATCGAATCGCGTCTGACCAGCGACATCGACGCGAACCGCGCCGCCATCCGCGCGGCGATGCGTGAAGCGCTCGACGCGCAGCAGCCGACCACCGAACTCGGCTCGCAACGCCTCGCGCTGCAAAAGCTCTCGTACGACGCCGACGTCGTGCTCGATCTGCATTGCGACTGGGAAGCCGCGATGCACCTGTACACCAATCCGGACCTGTGGCCCGAAGTCGAACCGCTCGCGCGCTACCTGGACGCGAAGGCGTCGCTGCTCGCGCTGAACTCGGTCGGCAATCCGTTCGACGAGATCCACAGCTTCTGCTGGTCGGATCTGCGCGGCCGTTTCGGCGAGCGCTTCCCGATCCCGAACGGCGGCATCTCGGTCACGATCGAGCTGCGCGGCCAGCGCGATGTGTCGCACGAACTCGCGGAAAAAGACGCGCAGGCGATCATCGAGTATCTGACCTTGCGCGGCGTGGTCGACGGCGAGCCGGCGCCGATGCCGCCGCTCGAATTCGCCGCGACGCCGCTCGCGGGCGCCGAGCCGCTCGTCGCGCCGATCAGCGGCGTGCTCGTCTATCGCTGCGAGGTCGGCACGTGGGTGGACGTGGGCCAGCAAATCGCGGACATCGTCGATCCGTTGACGGACCGCGTCGTCACGATCAAAAACACCGTGGCCGGCGTGCTGTACGCGCGGCATCTGGCGCGTTTCGCGACGGCCGGCCTCGAATTCGCGCGCATCGCCGGCCAGACGCCGTTCCGCAGCGGCTCGTTGCTGAGCAACTGACGCCAGAGCCGCTGCGACCGTCGCTGCTGTCGCGGCCGGCCATGTAACTGAATTTTCACGCACCAGCTGAAATAACCGATCGCCCGCCGCCAGGCGGGCGATTCGCTGCCACGCGTCCAGCCTCGCTCCAGGTTCGACCGACCCGCCCCGCCACCGATACACCTGCCTCCGGTGCACACGCAAAGTGTCGCGCCGACACGACACCGTGAAAAGAATTTTTCAGTGTCACATACCTTACTCTGCGTTCCCTTAAATTGCCGGCCATCGCACGACGATGCCACAGAGCAGCGCGTCGCGATCGCCAAAATTTGCTAACTCGGAGAAGTATGTTGAACAAGAAAATCCTGACCGCCGCTACGTTTGCCGTCTTCGCCTCCGCCGCTCACGCACAAAGCAGCGTCACGCTGTACGGCCTGATCGATGCCGGTATCAGCTACGTGAACAACTCGAAAACGGCCACCGGCCACAGCAGCCTGACCAAGTACGACGACGGCGTCGCGAACGGCAGCCGCTGGGGCCTGCGTGGCACGGAAGACCTCGGTAATGGCCTGAAGGCGCTGTTCGTGTTGGAAAACGGCTTCAACAGCGGAAACGGCACCGCCGGCCAGGGCGGCGCGATGTTCGGCCGCCAGGCGTACGTCGGCGTGTCGCAGAACAACGTCGGCTCGCTGACGTTCGGTCGCCAGTACTCGTTCTCGACCGACTACCTCGGCTCCAACTACGCCACCGGCGGCCAGACCGTCGCGGGCAACTACGCTTACCACATCAACGACGTCGACCAGCTCACGTCGAGCCGTATCAACAACTCGGTCAAGTTCAGCAGCGCGAACTTCTCCGGCCTGACCTTCGGCGCGATGTACGGCTTCTCGAACACGGCAGGCGGCTTTGCCGGCACGCCGGGTACGGGCACGTCCACTGCCCCGGTGGCAGGTTCGTCGCGCGCTTACAGCTTCGGCGCGAACTACGCGAACGGCCCGTTCGGTATCGGCGCGGCGTACACGGACATCCGTTATCCGGGCCAGGCATCGCCGGCCTTCTCGACTTCGCTGGCTAACGTCAGCTTCCCGACGATCGGCAACGGCCAGATCCAGGATCTGCGCACGGTCGGCGTTGGCGGCCGCTATGCATTCGGCCCGGCGACGCTGTGGGCCCTGTACACCAACACGCGCCTCGCACCGATCTCGGGTGGGTCGACCACGTTCGCCGCCTACGAAGCAGGCGCGAAGTACGCGGTCACGCCGGCTATCACGGCAGGCGCGGGCTACACGTACATGCACCTGAGCGGCGCGAACGTCGGTCACTGGAACCAGGTGGACCTGAGCGGCGACTACGCGCTGTCGAAGCGCACGGACGTGTACGTGCTGGGCATCTATCAGATCGCGTCGGGCCGCAACGGCACGCAGGATCTGCAGGCACAGATCGGTTCGAGCTCGAGCTACTTCAGCACGTCGGGCGTCGGCGCCGACAATCAGCTGGCGTTCCGTCTCGGTCTGCGTCACAAGTTCTAAGCAGACGGTTCGCGGTGGGGAACATCTGTGTTCCCTGCCTGATCGAATCGATGGAAAGCGCCCTACGGGGCGCTTTTTCTTTTGCGGCGCGAAATCAGTCGAGCAACGCCGGATCGAACGCGAGGCCTTCGAGACTGCATGCGATATCGAATAGCTGGGTCAGCTCGATTCCGCTTTGCCGTTTCGGCAACGATATCTGCCAAATATTGTAATTGTCTATAAATATCGTCCACCCCAACATCGGGTCACACGCTTCGATCTCGCGCCCGCGCCGCTCACGCGACACTGCCGGCGCGCCTCCCAATGCCGCCAGAGGATTTCGTCATGAGCATGGACTCCGTCACCGCCGCCGACGCGCTCGCGCGGCACACTTCGCGCTCGAGCGTATCGCGGCTGATTCTCGCGACCTCGATCGGCAACGCACTGGAGTTCTACGATCTGGTCGTGTACGGCTACTTCGCGGCCGTGCTGTCGCGCACGTTTTTTCCGGTGCACGACCGCACCGTATCGCTGCTGCTCACCCTCGGCACCTTCGCGCTGTCGTATCTCGCGCGACCGATCGGCGCGCTCGCGCTCGGCTCGTTCAGCGACCGCAAAGGCCGCAAGGCATCGTTGACGCTATCGATTGCGATGATGACGCTCGGCACCAGCATGATCGCGTTGATGCCGTCGTATGCGGCGATCGGCGTGCTCGCGCCGATTGGCGTATTTGCGTCGCGGCTGTTGCAGGGATTCTCGGCGGGCGGCGAGTTCGGCAGTTCGACCGCGTTTCTGATCGAACATGCGCCGGAGCGCAAAGGCTTCATGGCGAGCTGGCAGTTCTCGAGCCAGGGCGCGAGCACGGTGCTGGCGTCGCTGTTCGGCGCGGTGTTGACGAGCACGCTGACGACCGCGCAACTCGAAGGCTGGGGCTGGCGCATTCCGTTCCTGTTCGGCATGCTGATCGGTCCGGTCGGGCTTTACATTCGCCGCCGCATCGACGAAACGCCGGAGTTCGAGCGCGCGGAAAAATCCGCCGCGCCGGTGCGAGAACTGCTCGCGACGCAAAAGGAACGGGTGCTCGTGTCGATCGGCGTGCTCGTGCTGACCACCACGGCCAACTACATGCTGCTCTACATGCCGACCTACGCGGCGCGGCAGCTCGGACTCGCACCGTCGTCGGGCTTCATCGCGACGCTCGCGGCCGGTCTGATCATGATGATGCTCACGCCGGTCGTCGGTCATCTGTCCGACAAGGTGGGCCGCGTGCGCATCATGCTCGGCGCCGGCGTGCTGTTCTTCGCGACCGTGTATCCCGCCTTCGTGCTGATGAACGCGCGCCCGTCGCTCGGCTCGTTGCTTGCCGCGGTCACGTGGGTCGCGTTGCTGAAGGCGACCTACTTCGCGCCGATTCCGGCCTTGATGTCCGAGCTGTTCCCGACCCGCACGCGCACGACCGGCATGGCGTTCGGCTACAACATCGGCACCACCGTGTTCGGCGGCTTCACGCCGCTCGCCGTTGCCGCGCTGATCGCGGCGACCGGCAATAATCTCGCGCCCGGACTCTATCTGATGCTCGCGGCCGTGCTCAGCCTTTTCACCGTGATGTGGGCACGCGTGCGACTGCACGCACGCTGAGTCTCTGCCTCGCGGGCTTCGTTGAACCGACAGGAACTTATCCATGCAAGACCGTTTGCAGCAAGCCGTGCAGTTCGCGGTGAATCATGAATCGCTTTGGGACCGCCATGTGGGTGGCGCATGGGGTGTGCACGTAAACGACCCGCCGCCGTGGAACAGGCTGCTCGGTCCCGTGCATGATCGCGGGCCGGTGTCGGGCGCGATCGCCGTCGACGGCCGCGTGCTGACGAGCTGGGGCGAACCGGATCGCGCCGACCTGACCTTCAGTGTCGCGAAGATGTACCTCGCGCTGCTGGCCGGCGTCGCTCACGATCGCGGCCTGTTGCCCGACGTCGACGAACCGGTGCGCGTGCGCGTACCCGACATCGGCTTCGACGACGAACACAACGCGCCGATCAGCTGGGCGCATCTACTGCAGCAAACGAGCGAATGGCGCGGCACGTACTTCGGTTTGTCGGATCAGGCGGATCACTACCGTGCGGTCAATTTCGCCGCGCCGCCCGACGGCAAAAAAGGCGATCTGCGTCCGCCGCAACGGCCGGGCACGTACTGGGAATACAACGACGTCCGCATCAACCAGTTCTCGCTCGCGCTGCTGCATCTGTTCCGTCAGCCGCTGCCCGAGGTGTTTCGCGAAGCGATCATGCGGCCTTCGGGCGCGAGCGAAAACTGGCAATGGGTCGGCTACGACAACGCGTGGGTCGAAATCGACGGGCGACGCATGCAGTCGGTGCCGGGCGGCACGCACTGGGGCGGCGGCATGTCGGTCAGCGCGAACGATCAGTTGAAGGTCGCACAGATGCTGCTCAACGACGGCGTAGCGAACGGCCAGCGCGTGCTGTCGTCCGAATGGATCGCGCGCATGCGCACGCCGTGCGCGATCGCGCCGTTCTATGGCTACCTCGTGTGGCTCAACACCGGGCGCAAGGTGTTCCCGAACGTGCCGGAGTCGAGCTATTTCGGTGTCGGCGCAGGCAGTTCGTTCACGTGGGTCGAACCGGAGCGGCGCATGACGGTGGTCGTGCGCTGGCTGAATCCGGCCGCGGCGAACGAGTTCTTCGGACTCGTGCTCGACGCGGTCGACAACCTCGGCCAATAGCCATTTGCGGCGCACCATCCAAGGCAGTTGCGCCGCGAACGCCAACCACAGGTCATAAAAAAATGCGGGCGATGCACGAATGCATCGCCCGCACGGTCATGGGCCGAGCCGTTGCCGTTGCAACGGCGCGTCAGTGCGAATGCCGCGGCACCGCGGAACCTCGACACCCCACGAGGAAGTCGAGGTCGCAACCCTCATCGGCCTGCAGCACGTGATCGATATACAGGCGCCGGTAGCCGCCACCTTCCGGCGGCTGGGGCGGCACATGCTGCGCGAGACGGCGCTCGAGTTCCGCGTCGCTGACATCGAGGTGCAGCGTGCCCGCGTCGCAATCGAGCTCGATCCAGTCGCCGTCCTGCACCGCGGCGAGCGGGCCGCCGGCCGCCGCTTCCGGCGTCACGTGCAGCACCACGGTGCCGTAGGCGGTGCCGCTCATGCGCGCATCGGAAATGCGCACCATGTCCTTCACGCCCTGCCTCAGCAGCTTCGGCGGCAGGCCCATGTTGCCGACCTCGGCCATGCCAGGATAACCCTTCGGCCCGCAGTTCTTCATCACCAGCACCGAATTCGCGTCGACGTCGAGCGTCTCGTCGACGATGCGCGCCTTGTAGTGCTCCAGGTTCTCGAACACGACCGCGCGTCCGCGATGCTTGAGCAATTCGGGGGTCGCCGCCGACGGCTTCAGCACCGCGCCGCGCGGCGCGAGATTGCCGCGCAGCACGCGGATGCCGCCATCGGCGACGAGCGGCTTGTCGAGCGGACGGATCACTTCGTCGTTGGTGTTGGGTGCATCTTTCACGTTGTCCCACAGCGACTTGCCGTTGACCGTCAACGCGTCCGGATGCGGCAGCAGGTTCGCTTCGCCGAGCCGGCGCAGCACGGCCGGCAGGCCGCCCGCGTAATAAAACTCTTCCATCAGGAAACGGCCCGACGGCATCAGGTCGACGATCGTCGGCGTGTCGCGGCCGATGCGCACCCAGTCGTCGAGATCAAGATCGATACCGATGCGCCCCGCGATCGCCTTCAGATGAATCACCGCGTTGGTTGAGCCGCCGATCGCCGCATTGACGCGAATCGCGTTGACGAACGCCTCGCGCGTGAGGATCTTCGACAGCTTCAGGTCTTCGAGCGCCATTTCGACGATCCGGATTCCCGACATATGCGCAAGCACGTAGCGGCGCGAGTCGACCGCGGGAATCGCCGCGTTGTGCGGCAGCGACGTGCCGAGCGCCTCGGCCATGCAGGCCATCGTCGACGCGGTGCCCATCGTGTTGCAGGTGCCCGCCGAGCGCGACATGCCCGCCTCGGCCGACAGGAACTGATGCAGATCGATCTCGCCGGCCTTCAGCGATTCGTGCAGCTGCCACACCGCGGTGCCAGAGCCGATGTTCTTGCCGTCGAGCTTGCCGTTCAGCATCGGGCCGCCGGTCACGACGATCGCCGGCACGTCGCAGCTCGCCGCGCCCATCAGCAGCGCGGGGGTCGTCTTGTCGCAGCCGGTCAGCAGCACCACCGCGTCGATCGGATTGCCGCGGATCGCCTCCTCGACATCCATCGCCGCGAGATTGCGCGTGAGCATCGCGGTCGGACGCAGATTCGATTCGCCGTTGGAAAACACCGGGAACTCGACCGGGAAGCCGCCCGCTTCATAGACGCCGCGCTTCACGTGCTCGGCAAGCTTGCGAAAGTGCGCGTTGCACGGCGTCAGCTCGGACCACGTGTTGCAGATACCGATCACGGGACGCCCGTCGAACTCATGATCGGGAATGCCCTGATTCTTCATCCAGCTTCGATACATGAAGCCGTTCTTGTCAGCCGTGCCGAACCACTCGGCCGAGCGCAATTTCCGCTTTTTTTCCGACATACTAGGTCCTTGATGCATGTGCCGGGACCCTCACCGGCCAATTTGACCGAAGCGGCCCGCCCGGCGCTACGGCGCAAGGTTGCCGCTCAGTGTCCAGGGATGGTGAAGTGTACGGAGCGAGTTGATATCTTTCCAATCATATTTTGGGTCCTATCGATATCAGTTCTGGTATCGATCCGCCGGGGGTGGCGGCGCAGCGGGGCTGGCGAGCAGACTGCGCCGGCCTCAGGCGTCGCCGGACGCCTGCTTACGGCGGGCTTTCGGTAGTGCGCCGCGCGTGTTCGTCTTCAGATGATTCTGGTTATAGTCGATCGCGGCGCGCACCAGCGCTTTCAGTGCGCGCTCATCGACCCCGTCGCTCTCGAAGAAGTCGATAGCGCGCCGCGCGTTGCCTTCGAGGCCCGCGTTGAACAAGCCGTCCGGGTCGGCCAGGCCCGCCCCATGCGCGAAGGTGAGCTTGACCTTACCCTTGTGCGCGTTGGCGACCGCAATCATGCCCTCGCGCGACCAGACCGGACTACCCATCCACTTGAATTCCTCGACGATCGCCGGGTCCGCCGCGAGCATGCATTGACGGATGCGAGCGAAGGTCGCGCCGCGCCAGTCGGTGAGTCCCGTGATCAGTTCGTCGATACGTTCGGATGCGTTCATCGGAGTGCGGCCCTCGCAAGCGGGGAAACGAAGCGGTTGAACCGATAGGATGCCGTAACGACTCTGTCATTGTAATCTCCGCCTGGATTCGTGGCTGGCGGATGACGCGATTTCAAACATCGAACGTACCGCGATACTGCTCATTCGCATCCGGGGACCTAGACTCAGATTTCACCTCGAAACTCTACGCTCGAAGTGAGTCACCCGGAGAAACGACAACGATCGATGATTCGTCAGGCGCTAGTCGTCGCGTTTCCGAAACGCAGCCTCTCCGGCATCTGACACCTCGACCCACTTCGGATCGGGAGCCGCGCCGGGGACGTAAGTGTCGTTCCAGTTCCACCACTTGTACGGTCGGCTCTGCGGGTAGCCCTCCGGCGAATCCTCCCACGTCTCCTGCCGCCCGAGCGCCGTCATGTCAAGGTAGCTCCAGATCGTGCCCATCGCCTCGTCCCCACGCCCGTTAATGAAGTACGTTCGGAACACCCGCTCGCCGTCCCGGATGAACGCGTTGTGGCCATGCCATTCGTCCACGCCGAAGTCGGCGTCGAAACTGTCGGTGATGGTGTACCAGGGGATCATCTCCCAGCCCATCCGGGTCTTCAGCCGCGCGATATCGGCTTGCGGCGCGCGGGACGCGTACACAAGCGTAGTGTCGCGAGCGTGCAAATGGGCAAGGTGGGAGATCTGATCGGCCCCCAGGGAACAGCCAATGCACGCATGCTCTGGCCACCCGTGCACGCCGGGCTCGAAAAAGGCGCGATAGACGACCAGCTGGCGGCGGCCGCTGAACAGGTCGAGCAGGCTTACCCTGCCTTCCGGCCCGTCGAACGCATACGTTTTATCCACGGCAAGCCATGGCATCCGCCGTCGCTCAGCGGCCAGCGCGTCGCGGGCACGTGTCAAGGCTTTCTCCTTGACGAGCAGCTGCTCGCGCGCGGCCTCCCACTCTTGCCGCGACACAATCGGTGGTGTCTTCATGGCAGGCTGTCCATCTTTCCCACGTTTCTCAGGTGACTTGATCGTCGTCATCGTGACCTCCGGGTTTGAGCGATGTCCTGTGCGTTCGGGTCGGAAGGCGATTCGCTCACCGGGCATCGCTCGCTGCTGATGATGGGGTAGTTTAGGCCGCCGGACATCGAATGGTGGGAGTGACAAATGTGACGCGATTCAGGTGCGGCTTGATTCAGAAGGAGCAGCGCTAGCGACCTCGATTCATCGTTGGTCAAAAGGCGATGGAATCCCGTGGGTAGCCAAGCGACCGCTTAGCGGATCGGCGCAGACTATTATGTCCGGCAACCCATATTCGCCCACCACCCGGAGGTGACGATGAACGCGATCCACGAGGTCTACCCCTATCTGCGCGTGCGCAACGCCGCACGGGCTATCGAGTTCTACGCGCAGGCATTCGGCGGCGTCGAGCAGTTTCGCCTGACCGAGCCAGGCGGCCGCATCGGTCATGCCGAAGTGAAGATCGGTCCCGCGACCGTGATGCTGTCCGATGAATATCCCGAGCACGACATGCTCGGACCGACCGGCGACACTCGGCCGAGTGTGCTGCTGCATATCCACTGCGACGACGTCGACCAGTTGTTCGCACGAGCGGTTGCAGCGGGCGCAACCGTGGTCCGCCCGCTAACCGATCATTTTTATGGCGAGCGCTCGGCGACCGTGCGCGATCCGTTCGGCCACGAATGGATGCTCGGCGCGCAGATCGAAGCGCTCACGCCTGAAGAGATGCAGCGCCGTTACACGGCGCTGTTCGACAGCTAGTGGATTGTTATATTGGGCTCCTCGCGCTTAATCCCCCGATGCGTGAGCTCTTTTTACATCCCGCCGAACGGCTTTTCCACCGTGAGCTTGTTGGTCACCGAAGTCACCCCCGGAACACCCTTCGCGATCTCCGCGACCTGATTGATCTGGGAAGCGTCGGTGACCGTGCCGCTCAGCGTCACCGCGCCGCCTTTTGCGATGACGCTTATATTGCCGGCGCTGATCTCCTTGTGCTTGCCGATCGCGGCATACACCTGCCGACGCAGCGCGCGATTGGCTTGCCTCGAGCTGACGGGAGCGGCTGCGCTAGCTGACATCGCGGGTGCGCCCGAAGCTGCACTAGCCGTCTGGCCCGACTGCGACCATGCGTTGCTCGACGCGGCCAGAATCAATATGGCAATCGCCAACGCGCGTGCCTGAATGCTTTTCATCGAATACTCCAGTTGTTATAGGCGACGTAATCAGAAGTTATGGCGGATGCCGACCATGGCCGCCGTGGTGGACACGCCAGGCGCAACCGGGGCGCCATAGACGATGGTCTGGTTCATGGTCCCCCTGTTGTTGACATAACCCACCTGCGCGTAAGCCTTGGTGCGCTGCGACAGGTTGTATTCCGCGCCCACGGCGAACTCGCCCGAATGGTTCGCCGAGTTGTTCTTGTCTTTCAGGTAGTAGTACCCGGACGTGATCTTGAAACGCGGATTGAACTGGTAGCCGAGGCCCCCCGAGATCATTTCGAAGTCCGCGGTGTTGGTATGGGCCGGGTTCTTGCCGGCGCCGTACGAGGCCGACACCGAAAATCCGGCGATCGTGTACAACGCACCGAAATAGTAGAAACGGTTGTTCGCAAGCCCGGTCGCGGGGATAGCGGGCGCCGCCGGGTAGGTGATCGGGTACGGGTTGGTATCGTGGCCGTTGTAATACAACGCGGACAGATTCAGACCGTAGTTCGAATACTTGAGCACGGCCGACTCGCGCGTACCGCCCTGGAACTGACCGGCGACGCCGCCCGGCGCGTACTCGAGCGCGAGCGACGCGCCATGGAATTTCGGCGAGTTGTAGACGAGCGCGTTGCTGTCGTACAGCGCGCCGATCGGCGCGTTCGTGCTCGTGCCAGGCCAGCCGGCCGCCTGATTGATGCCCAGCCACGCGGTCAGAACACTGCCGAAATACTGCGCGCCGCGGACGTCGGTTTCCGCCATCGCGTAGATCATCGGAATGATCTGCCGGCCGGCGTCGAAGGTACCGAACGGCCCCGATGCGCCGACCGTCGCGAACTGGTTGAAGATCGCCGTGGTGCCCGGCGTGTCGGACAGACCAAACTTGCCGTTCGTGGTGTTGAACGCGCCCTGCAGCTTGAAGTTGATCTTGTAGCCGCCGCCGATGTCTTCGCTTCCCTTCATACCCCAGAAGCTCGAATAGATACCGCCGTCCTTCAGCTGATAAATTTTGCCCGTGTTCGGCGCGTGCGGCAGAAACGTAGCGGCCGATGTGCTCTGATACAGCAGCCCCGTATCGACTACGCCATAAAGTGTCACTGACGACTGCGCATGAGCCGCGGTGGCGAAAATGGCCAACACGACAGCGCTGCTTGATTTCAACTTCATTGTGTCTCCTTCGCGTACCGGCGGTGGCGCAAAAGCCGATGCTGCGGTCGCTTCAAATGGTTGGTGGTTTTGTGTGCGCCGGGCGTACCCGGTCGCGTTGTTGCGTGAATCGAACTGCGTTGCTGCGAAAGCCGTGCGTCAGGGCAGGTAGTAGTTGCCGAACTGATCGCGTAACTGGTTCTTCAGGACCTTGCCTGTTGCGCCGATAGGCACCGTGTCGACGAACACCACTGCATCGGGAGTCCACCAGCGCGCGACCCGGCCGTTGAAGAAGGACAGCAGTTCGTCGCTGGTCAGCTCGCTGCCCGGCTTTTTCACGACCAGCAGCAGCGGCCGTTCGTCCCACTTAGGATGCCGTGCGGCGATACACACTGCCGTCGAGACTTCCGGATGCAGATAAGCGACGTTTTCGATCGCCGCCGAACTGATCCATTCGCCGCCCGACTTGATCACGTCCTTGCTGCGATCGGTGATCTGCATGAAGCCGTGCCGGTCGATCGTCGCGATGTCGCCGGTCGGGAACCAGCCGTCGCACAATGGCGACTCGACGTCGGCGCCGAAGTACTGCTGCGTGACCCAGTGACCGCGCACCTGCAGATCGCCAGCGCTCTCGCCGCCCCACGGCAATTCATTACCGTTGGAGTCGACGATCCGCATGTCGATGCCGAACAGCGCGCGTCCCTGCTTCGCCTGAACCTTGTACTGATCCTCCATCGGCAGCGACTGCTGATGCGCCTTGAAGCTGCAGACCGTGCCGATCGGGCTCAATTCGGTCATGCCCCACGCGTGCAGTACCTCCACCCGGTGGCGCTTCTGGAACGCCTCGGTCATCGCGGTCGGACACGGCGCGCCGCCGATCACCGTGCGTCGCATCGACGAGAAGGTCCCGCCCATCGCATCGACATGCGTGAGCAGTCCCTGCCACACCGTCGGCACGCCGGCCGACAGCGTCACGTGTTCCGTTTCGATCAGTTCATAGAGCGACTTGCCGTCGAGCGCCGGCCCCGGAAACACCAGCTTCGCGCCGACCATGCAGGCGATATAGGGCAGTCCCCACGCGTTCACATGGAACATCGGCACGACCGGCAGGATCACGTCGCGCGCGGAACAGTTCAGCGAATCGGGCAGCGCCGCCGCGTAGGTGTGCAGCACGGTCGAACGATGGCTATACAGCACGCCCTTCGGATTGCCGGTGGTGCCCGACGTGTAGCACAGCGACGACGCGCTGTTTTCATCGAGCAGCGGCCATTCGAAAACGTCGTCGTGCAGCTCGAGCAGATCCTCGTAGCACATCAGCATGCCGCTCAGGTCGTTCGCTTGCGGCATGTGCGCGCGATCGGTCATCGCCACGAATACTTTCGGGCTCTTCACCCGGGGCGCGACGCTCTCGATCAGCGGCAGAAAGGTCAGGTCGAAGAACACGACACGATCTTCCGCATGCTCGATGATGTACGCGAGCTGGTCGACGTGCAGTCGTGGGTTCAGCGTATGCAGCACGGACCCGGAGCCCGACACCGCGAAATAGAGCTCCATGTGGCGATAGCCGTTCCACGCGAGCGTCGCGACGCGCTCGCCCTGGCCGACGCCGAGCGTCGACAGCGCGTTGGCCATACGGCGCGCGCGCTGCGCGAGGTGCCGATACGAATAACGATGGATGTCTCCTTCCACGCGTCGCGACACGATTTCCTGTTCGCCGTGATGGCGCTCCGCGTGCGTGAGCAGCGCGGAAACCAGCAGCGACTGCTGCATCATCAAGCCTTGCATCTTTCCGTCTCCTGATTGGTTGTGGCGTCTCGCGCCTGGCCTACCCGGCCTTACGTTGCCGCGCTGCCGGCTCGCGCTTGCGAGGGCGTCGCGTTCGGCGCGTCGAGACTCACCACCACCTTTGAATCCACTATGTCGACCGGGAAGGTCGTCACGCTCAATCCGCCTGTTCCCGCCATGCAGCCCGTGCGCACGTCGAAGCGCAGACCGTGCGCCGGACAGCGCAACATGCAGCCTTCCAGCTGGCCGCTCGACAGCGCGGCCCCGTTGTGCGGACATGTGTTGTCGATGGCGTGAAGCGAGCCTTCGATGTTGAACAGCACGATGCTGCGGCCGTCGATGAAGGCCAGCTTGCGCTGGCCCGGCGCGAGCTCGCCGGCAACACCCACCACGATCCGACGCGACATCCCAGACTCCTTCTGATCCGACGCGGGCCGCGTCACATCAGTACCAGGCGGCGAATCAACGTCTCCGCCATCGGCCATTCGCCAAAGCCCGAAGCAGGGTTGAGGTGCCCCACTTCGCCGAGATCGACGAGGCGGCTGCCCCAGTCCTGCGCCATCTCCTGCACCTTCTCGAACCGCGCAAGCGGATCGTTGCGGCTCGCGCCGACGATGCTCGGAAACGGCAGCGGCTTGCGCGGAATCGGCAGCCAGCCGTTCTGCTCGAGCGTATCCAGCTCCGGATAGCCCGCCGGCATCGGCGTCTCGAGGTCCGCGGGCGCCGCGAGCAGCGCAGCGTGAATCTCGCGCTTGTGCTGCGCCGCCCAATGCACGGTGATCATCACGCCAGCGCTATGCGCGACCAGAATGACCGGGCCGTCGATCCGCGCGAGCGTGGCATCGAGCGCCGCGACGCGTGCCGCGCAACTGAGCTTGTCGTGCTCGAGCGGCGGCACCGACAGCGCTTTCGGCAGCCGTTGCTGCAGCAGGGTTTGCCAATGCTCCGCGACGTGGTCACGCAGACCCGGAACCATCAGAATGGTCGGTTTCAATTCGTAATTCATGGGAAGCTACCTGCTAGTTCAGTACGGCTTGTCGCCGACGATGCCGGCGCGTTCCATCTTGCGGTGGCACGGCGGGTAGTCCATCACCGCATAGTGCTGCGTGCTGCGGTTGTCCCAGATCGCGATGCTGTTCTTCTGCCAGCGCCAGCGCACCTGGTACTCGGGGATGTACGCCTGGCTGATCAGATAGCGCAGCAGATCGCCCGCGCCCGGATTCGCGTCCTGCCCGAAGCGCACTCGCTCCGGCGTGTGAAAGTTCGTGAAATGGCTCGTGAAAGCGCTCACGAACAGCACCTTTTCCTCCGTTTCCGGATGCGTGCGCACGACCGGATGCTCCGCGTCCGGAAATTGCGCCTTCAGCGCGAGACGCTTTTCGATCGGCATCGCGGCACCGAAGCTCGCCTCGATGCTGTGGCGCGCGCGCAGGTCCGCGATCTGAGCCTTCACGTGCGCCGGCAGCTTCTCGTAGGCGACGACCATGTTCGCCCACATCGTGTCGCCGCCGACGGGCGGACACTCGACGCAGCGCAGCACGGCACCGAACTGCGGCGCTTCGCGCCAGGTGGCGTCGGCATGCCACGCGTTTTCGTAACGGTCGTTGGGCTGATCGGGGGTCTTGTAGATCCGCACGAGGCCCGGATTTTCCGGATCGCTGCCCGCGACCGGATGGTCTTCCAGTTCGCCGAAGCGGCGCGCGAACGCCACGTGTTCGGCACGCGTGATGTCCTGGTCGCGCAGGAACAGCACCCGGTGCTTCAGCAGCGCCGAGCGGATTTGGGCAAACAGGCCATCGTCGTAGACGGCGTGGGCGAGATTCACCCCTATCAGTTCGGCGCCGATCGAGCACGTCAGTTGTTCGACTCGCATGGCTAGCTCCTTAGATGACGAAGATCGACGAACCCGTCGTCTTGCGCGACTCCAGATCACGATGGGCTTGCGCGGCATCTTCGAGCGCATAGCGCTGATTCAGCTCGATCTTGATGCGTCCCGAGGCGATGAGCCCGAAGATTTCGCCGGCAAGCTCGTCCTTCTCGGCCGGGTCGGCGATGTAGTCAGCCAGCGCCGGGCGGGTCAGATAGAGCGAGCCTTTCATAGCCAGCAGTTGCGGATTGAACGGCGGGATCGGGCCGGAGGCCGTGCCGACGCAAACCAGCAGACCGCGGCGCTTCAGCGAATCGAGCGAGGCCTCGAAGGTGTCTTTGCCGACGCTGTCGAACACGACGTTCACGCCGACGCCATCGGTCAGTTCGCGCACGCGCTTGGCGACGTCTTCGTGGCTGTAGTTGATGACGTGGTCGCAGCCGTGCGCGCGAGCCACCTCGCCCTTGGCCTCGTTCGAAACCGTGCCGATCACGGTCAGACCCAGCAGCTTCGCCCATTGCGAAACGATCAGGCCGACACCGCCGGCGGCGGCATGCAGAAGGATCGTGTCGCCCGCCTTGAAGTCGTGAATGCGGCGCATCAGATACGCGCAGGTCAACCCGCGCATGGTCATGCCGGCAGCCGTTTCGCAGTCGATCGCATTGGGCAGCCGGATCAGCGGCGCGGCCGGAATCAGGCGTTCGGTGCTGTACGCGCCGAGCGTGTTGAGGAAGCCCGTGTAAGTCACACGATCGCCCACCGCGACTTTCGTGACGTCCGGGCCAACGGCCTCGACCACGCCCGCGGCCTCCACGCCCATCCCCGCGGGCAGCGGTACCGGATACAGGCCGCTGCGAAAGTAGGTGTCGGCGAAATTGAGGCCCACTGCCTGATGGCGCAGGCGAACCTGACCGGGACCGGGGTTGCCCACTTCGACGTCCTCGTAGCGCAGCACGTCGGGACCACCGGTTTCATGAAAGCGAACTGCCTTTGCCATGTTGACTCTCCAATTCTTTACTTGATCTGCACTTTGCAGAATTCGTTGCGCCAGCGGCGCAGTTACAGGTTCGGTGCTCCGCGCCGTCCGCGCGGCACCATGCGATGTCAGCGTGCCGCCTGCTCGCGCAGCGTGTTCAGCCGATCCAGATCGCCCGAGTAGTTCCGTTTGCCGATCATGAATGCGGCGGCCGCGACGAGCGGTGCGAACGGCACCAGTTGCAACGCGCCCAGCAGTCCGATCCGATCGGCGATGATCCCCGTGAGAACAGCCGCCGGCGCGAGGCCCAGCAGGTTGTTCGCGAGCGTCAGGGTCGCAAACGCCGAGGCGTGAATCGTCGGCGGCGTGAGGTTCGCCACCATCGCACCCGACGGGCCGCTCGCACCGGCGCAGAAGAACATGCCGGCGCCGATCACGACCAGCTGCCACGGCCCCGCGGGCATCCGCAAGCCAATCGCGAGCAGGACGAAACAGGCGAGGCAGAAGGCGATCGCGGCGCTCCACTTGCGTTCCCGTATGTTCTTGCTGAGCCGGTCGGCAAGGTTTCCGCACACCACCATGCCCACCCCGGTCACCAGCACGAACACCGCCGCGCACATCGCAGCCTTGCCGGTGGCCATGCCGTAATAGCGATTCAGGAAGCTCGGCATCCATGCCCACACAGCGGCGGGAACCAGCAGATGGAGGCCGCTGCCCACATAGGCGCACACCACGGACTTCGTCGAAAACAACCCCTTCATCAGCGCGCGCAGGCTCATGCACATGCCGCGCGATTGCGCCTGCCTCGTCACGCTCGCCGGCTGCAGCGGCACGAGACGCTTTTCGGTGACGACGAGGCGGTAGATCACGACCAGCACGACCCCCATCGCCGCCATGGCGCCGAATGCCGAACGCCAGCCGAGGTGAGCCGCCACCGCGCCGCCGAGCGCCATGCCCAGCACCGAGCCGAACGCGCCGCCCGCCATGAAGGTGCCGGTCAGCGTGGAGCGCAGCCGGACCGGAAAGATGCTCAGAACAACTGCGATACCGACACTGCCATAGGCCGCTTCGCCGATTCCGACAAAGGCACGCGCCAGCAGCAACTGCCCATAGTTCGCCGAGATCGCGCAGCCCACCGTCGCGAGACTCCACATCGCCGCCATCAGCACGATGCTCTTCACGCGGCCCCAGCGGTCGGCCAGAACCGACAGCGGGAACGTGAGCACGCCGACCATCAGCGCGACCACGCTGCTGAGCGAACCCAGCTGCGCGTCGGACAGATGCCATGCCGCCTTGAGCGGCGGAAACACGGCATTCAACACTTGCCGCGACATATAGTCGGAAAGCAGCAATCCGACCGTCAACGCAAACACCACCCACGCATAAGCGCGCACGTCCGTCTGAGCTGCCGAAACTTCACCCGTCGTGGGCGCTGTATGCTGAACGAGCATATTTTGTCTCCTTCCACGCTGACTCCCTGGCGGCCGCCTTGCCCGCATGGGCCGACGACTGTTATGGATTCAGCTATCTGCTCCCCGCTATGCACCGGAAGCGTTAGCCATGAAGCCCGGCCTCGGCCAATGCGCCGGCCCGGGCTCCTGGTGATCACGCCGCGCGAAGCGGCAGGTTCCTGACACCGGCCTGGCGGTTCGGCGCCATGCCGTTGGCGACCAGCGTCTCTTCGACCGTCTCGTACTGCACACCAATACGATAGATCTCGCGCGCTTCTTTGCCAGTGGCAATTTCGCGTCCCAGTTCGCGCGCGACGCGCACGCACTGCTCGATCTGCTGCACCGACGTGAAGCGCTTGCCGTGCTGATCGATGATCGTGTCCTCGATGCCGCAGCGCGGATGCAGGCCCATCGACATCGCCATCATGTTGAACGGCAGCACGTTCTTCAGCAGCGACTCGGCGGTGAGCGTGCAGCCATCCGGCGCGCGATGCACGAAGTTGAAGAAGTTGAATGGATTGGGGCCGTCGAAGCCGCCACCGATACCGATCCACGTCAGGTTCAGCGGGCCCTTGTAGACGCCCTTGCGCACGAGGCGTTCGAGCGTTTCGAGCGCGTGGATGCCGGTGAGCTGGAAGTGCGGCTGGATGCCCGAAGCCTGCAGGCGGCGCAGGTGTTCCTCGACCCAGGCGGGACCGGCCGGCACCGTCATTTCACTATAGGCGGCCATGAACCCGGGGTTGGAAAGCGAGGTGCCTGCCAGATACTCCGGATAGAGCAGCTCCATGATGTTCATCTGCGTGGTGTTGATCGCGACCGTCACCTGATCGGGCTTCGGATCGAGATCGGCCAGCATATGGCGCGTGTCGTCGGACAGCCACTTCGCGGCTTGTCCGTCGTCTTCCGGCGCAAACGAAATCGAGCCACCGACCTGAATGATCATGTCGGGCACTGCCGCGCGCACACCCGCGATCAGTTCATTGAACTTCGACAGGCGCTTCGAGCCCTTGCCGTCCAGTTCGCGCACGTGCAGGTGCAATACCGTGGCGCCGGCGTTGTAGCAATCGACGGCCTTCTGGATCTGCTCGTCCATCGTCACGGGGATGTCTTCCGGGAAGTCCTCCGGCATCCATTCCGGGCCGTAAGGGGCGGTGGTGATGACTACCTTGTCCTGATTCTCAGGGTGCAACGAATCGTCGAGAAATTGCATTTGTTTGCCTCCATCCAGTTTTGAAGTGACGGTGTTCCGCTATCGCGAGGTCGCATGAAAATTTGCTGGAACACATCGAACGACATGTGCCCACAATACGGCAATCGCGCGCTACACTTTTATGATTGGACGCCATCCTTTTAGCGATTCGTGCCACTGCGCGTTAACACCAATAATTGCGCGAAGCAAGTGTTTAATGACTAGAAAAAATACCCAGCGTGTGAACCGTCCGGAGAAACTACGATGGAAACGATGGTGACGTCGGTAGCCATGAGCGGTTATTTCGAAGTGACGCGACGGCTTGGACTCAATCCGGTCGAGCTCGCGAAACAGGCCGGCATCGACGCCGGCGCGCTCGCGAATCCGGACGATCGCGTATCGGCCACCGCCTGTTGCCGGCTACTGGAAATGACGGCCGAAAAGGCGTCGTGCCCGACCCTCGCGCTGCAAATGGCGGAAACGCGGCAGACTTTCGGCAGCGGCGTGATCAATGTCCTGCTCGCGCACAAACGCACGCTGCGCGAAGTGTTGCTGGCCGCGGCCGAATACCGCCATCTGCTCAACGAAGCGCTGGCGGTGTACGTCGAGGACGCGGACAATACGGTCACCATTCGGGAGGAACTCGTCGTCGAACGGGGTACCCCGACAAGGCAGGCGATCGAACTCGCGCTCGGTGTCCTCGCGCGGCACTCCGGTGCTCTGCTCGGCAAGTTCTGGAAACCGCGCGAGGTACACTTCACGCATCCGGCGCCCAAAGACCTGACGTTTCATCGACGCTTCTTCGGCTGTCCGCTGGTGTTCGGTAGCGACTTCAACGGGTTCGTCTGCGCAAGCGCCGATCTCGACTACCCGAATCCACTGGCCGATCCTGAACTCGTGCGCTATGCGGAAAGCCTCGCCTCTCCGCTGAACGAGAGCGCCGCGGAATCGGCCGCGCTGGAAGTGCGCAAGGCGATCTACCTGCTGCTGCCGCTCGAGCAGGCGAACGCCGAGCTGGTTGCACGTTATTTGCGTCTGAGCGTGCGCACCATGCAACGGCAGTTGAATTCGGCCGGCACCAGCTTTTCGGATCAGGTCGAGGAAGTCCGCGGCGAACTCGCCGTGCGCTACATGAGCAATCCCACCTATCCCATCGGACGGGTCTCGGCGCTTCTCGGCTACGCGCAACAGGGATCGTTCACGAACTGGTTCGTGTCGCGCTTCCACATGACGCCGCGCGACTGGCGCGCGAGCCATGCGAAGTGACGGCCGGTGGCAGTAAAGACAAAAAAACGGGGGGTGATGCACTGAGCATCACCCCCCGTTGTTGCCGCACCCGCTATCGCCATCCGGTCACTCGGCGCGAAGCTTCACATAGCGGCCTGGTGCGCTCTCGATTGCCTTGTACTTCCTGTTGCCGAGCTTCGTGCGTGCCTCGACCTGCTCGCCGGAATGCTGCTTGACCCAGTCGATCCAGTGATTCCACCAGCTGCCGCGCTGCTGAACCGACGTTGCGAGCCACTCGTCGGCGTTCTCGTCGCAGGTATCGTTGGTTCGGTAGCTGCGCTTGTTCTTCGAGGCCGGATTGATCACACCCGCGATATGGCCGCTTGCCCCCAGCACGAACTCGGTTTGACCGCCCAATAGTTGCGTCGACTGATAGGCGGACCGCCACGGCACGATGTGATCTTCCTCGGCCGCCATCAGATAGCTTGGGATATCGATGTTGCCGAGATCCACCGGCGTGTCGCAGAACTTCAGTTTGTTCGGCACGCGCAGACTGTTTTCGAGGTACATGTTGCGCAGATAGAAGCTGTACATCGGACCGGGCAGATTGGTCGTGTCCGCGTTCCAGTACAGCAGATCGAACGCGGCCGGGGTTTTGCCTTTCAGGTAATTGTTCACGACATACGGCCAGATCAGATCGTTGGCACGCAGCGACTGGAATACGAAGCCGAGTTCGCGTCCGGGATAGAGCCCACCGCCACCGATTGCATGCTCGCGCATCGCCACGCCCTGCTCGTCGATGAACACGCCGAGATCGCCCGGGTCGGTGAAGTCGAGCAACGCCGTCAGCAGCGTCAGGCTGGCCACGGAGTCATCGCCGTTGGCACGCATGACCGCCAGCGCCGACGACAGCATCGTGCCGCCCACGCACCAGCCCAATGCATTGACCTGGTCGGCCCGGCTAATCGCACGCGCGACGCTGATCGCCTGCATCACGCCGTCCTCGAGGTAGGCGTCCCACGTGGTCTGCGCCATGTCCTGCTGCGGGTTGCGCCAGGACACGACGAACACCGTCAGGCCCTGCTCGCAGGCGAAGCGCACGAAGGAATTCTCCGGCTGCAGATCCAGGATGTAGAACTTGTTGATGCACGGAGGAACGATCACGAGCGGCCGCGCGGCGACCTTCGGTGTCAGCGGCTCGTACTGGATCAGCTGAAACAGATCGTTCTCATAGACCACCGCGCCACTGGACGTGGCGACGCTGCGGCCCACTTCGAACGCGCTTTGATCGGTGATCGAAATCGAGCCGCTGCCCAGATCGTCGAGCAGATGCGTGACGCCCGCGAGCAGGCTCGATCCGCCCGATTCCACCGCCGCCCGGATGACTTCGGGATTCGTCGCGACGAAATTCGCGGGGCTGGCGAAGTCGATGAACTGGCGCATGAAAAAGCGCAGCTTGTGCTTGCCCTTTTCGTCGAGCGCGCTCGCCTCGACGAACTCCGCGAGTGCCCGGGCATTGATCAGATAGCTCTGTTTCAGAAGGCTGTACCAGCCGTTGCTGGACCAGTCGTCGGCGTGAAAGCGCCGGTCTCCCTGCTCGGGCTCGGCGACCGCCTTCAACTCCGTGCGCCCGCCGATCAATCCGGCGACGGCGTCGCTCCACAGTTGCGCCTGCTGTTGCAGATAGTGGGCGCTCGTGTGGGTCACGGAGCCTCGCGCAAACGGCCCGTTGAAATCGAAGTCCGAGCCGTCGGTGTCGGGCACCGTCGTCGCGTATTCATCCTTGACCGGCGAAAAACGCCATAAATCGAAGCCGGCATTGACCCAGCCCGTGGAAAACTCGTGTGGCATGCTGAATGGCATTCTCATGGCGGGGCTCGCTATCATGCTTTGCTGACGGCGCAAGCCGCGTCCGCGACGACACGGTCGCGGCAGGTTGTCGGCATGACCACGGCGTCGCCTTCGATCACCACCTTGCCGCCGACCGTGCAAACGGTGGACAGCACCACGCGGCGCTTGTCGTGAATCAGTTCCTTGACGGTCACTTCGGCCTGCACGGTGTCGCCGGGTCGAACCGGCGCCTTGAAGCGCAGGTTCTGGCCGAGGTAGATCGTGCCCGGGCCGGGCAGCCGCCCCGCGATCGCCGCGGAGATGATGCTGGCGGTCAACATGCCGTGAGCGATGCGCCCCTTGAAGGGTGTGGTTTGCGCAAACTCCTCGTTGATGTGAACCGCGTTGATGTCTCCCGACGCGCCCGCGAAGAGCAGAATGTCCGCCTCCGTGATGGTCTTGGCGAACCGGGCACTCATGCCCAGTTGCAGGTCTTCGAAATCGTATCCGTTAAGCTCATTCATGATTATTCCGCTTGCTGGGCGCGTATTTGCCCTCTCTTCTGGCACGTACTGCGCGTTGTGCCGGACGCTAACCGCTGGATGCGGTTAGCCGAGCGCCTGCTCGAGTTCCGGCACGAGGGTGAACAGATCGCCAACGAGGCCGTAATCGGCGACGCCGAAGATCGGCGCTTCTTCATCCTTGTTGATCGCGATGATGACTTTCGAGTCCTTCATGCCGGCCAGATGCTGGATCGCACCCGAGATGCCGACCGCGACGTACAGTTGAGGCGCGACGATCTTGCCGGTCTGGCCGACCTGATAGTCGTTCGGCACGAACCCCGCGTCGACCGCCGCACGCGATGCGCCCAGTGCCGCGCCGAGCTTGTCGGCCAGCGGTTCCAGCACCTTCATGTAGTTCTCGCCATTGCCCAGACCACGGCCACCCGACACGATGATCTTCGCGCTCGTCAGTTCCGGACGATCGAGCTTCGTCACTTCGCGGCTCACGAACTGCGCGAGGCCTGCGTCGGCTGCCGCTTCGATCTTCTCGACCGCGGCGCTGCCGCCTTCGGCCGCGACGGCATCGAAACCGGTCGAGCGCACGGTGATGACCTTGATCGGATCAGCCGATTGCACGATCGCGATCGCGTTGCCCGCGTAGATAGGACGCTCGAACGTGTCGGCGCTATCCACTGCCGTGATGTCGCTGATCTGCGCGACGTCGAGCTTCGCGGCGATACGCGGCGCGATGTTCTTGCCGGAGGCGGTGGCCGGCGCGAGGATGTGCGTGTAGTGCTTCGCCGCATCTTGCACAAGCGTCAGGACCGTCGCTTCGACGTTTTCCGCGAGGCCTGCGGCCAGTTGCGGCGCATCGGCGAGCAGCACCTTGCTGACACCAGCGATCTTCGCGGCCGCATCGGCCGCGCCCTGCGCGTTATGCCCCGCGACCAGCACGTGAATATCACCGCCGATCTTCTGTGCCGCTGCGATCGTGTTCAGCGTCGCGGCCTTGATCGACGCATTGTCGTGTTCTGCAATTATCAGGTTCGTCATTTCTCGGGTCTCCTCACAGCACCTTCGCTTCGGTCTTCAGCTTCTCGACCAGCGTCTTCACGTCCGGCACCTTCACACCGGCGGAGCGCCTGGGCGGCTCGGCGACTTTCAGCGTCTTCAGACGCGGCGTGACATCGACGCCGAGGTCTTCGGGCTTGACCGTTTCCAGCGGCTTTTTCTTCGCCTTCATGATGTTCGGCAGCGTTACGTAGCGCGGCTCGTTCAGGCGCAGATCGGTCGTGACCACGGCCGGCAGCGTCAGCGACAGTGTTTCCGCGCCGCCGTCCACTTCACGCGACACCGTCGCCTTGCCGTCCGCCACGACAAGCTTCGACGCGAACGTCGCCTGCGGCAGATTCGCGAGCGCGGCGAGCATCTGGCCGGTCTGATTGGAGTCGTCGTCGATGGCCTGTTTGCCGAGGATCACCAGTTGCGGCTGCTCCTTGTCGACGAGCGCCTTGAGCAGCTTCGCGACGGCGAGCGGCTGCAGGTCTTCGTTCGATTCGATCAGGATCGCGCGATCCGCGCCGATGGCGAGCGCGGTGCGCAGGGTTTCCTGCGCCTGCGCAACACCGGCCGACACGGCGATCACTTCGGTCGCGACGCCCGCTTCCTTCAGACGCACCGCTTCTTCAACCGCGATTTCGTCGAACGGGTTCATCGACATTTTCACGTTCGCGATATCGACGCCCGTACCGTCCGATTTCACGCGGACCTTCACGTTGTAGTCGACCACTCGCTTGACTGCTACAAGAACTCTCACGACACTCTCCTTCCCACACCGATAGGGCCGAGCCCTACCGCTTTGAATGACACATTACTTCCGTTGATCGATCAGAACTGGTCTTCGCGCAGCGCCAGCGCGCCTTCGCCATCGCGAGCACCGCGAACCGCCGCTTCGAGCGCGATTGCACGAGGCAGCACCTGCGTCGCGTAGCTATGCGCGGTCGCGATCTTCGCGTCATGGAAGGACGGATCTTCGTCGCGCTTGTCGGCCGCCAGCACGAGCGACCGTGCGACTTGCCAACCCGCGAGCACGATACCCGCGAGCATCAGATAGGACACACTGCCGGCGAACACCGCATTCGGATCGCTTTTGACGTTCTCGACCACGTAGCGCACCGCGCTGTACAACGCCTCGCGGCCGGCGGACAGATGACGATGCATCGCCTGAAAAGCCGCGCTCGAACCATACGAGGGGTGCGCTTGCACCGCGGCCAGGGTCGCGTCGATCTGCGCGAGCAGCATCCCGGCCACCTCGCCGTTGTCGCGCATGGTCTTGCGGCCGACGAGGTCGTTGGCCTGGATCGCCGTCGTGCCTTCGTAGATCGGCAGAATGCGCGCATCGCGGTAGTACTGCGCGGCGCCGGTTTCCTCGATGAAGCCCATGCCGCCGTGCACCTGCACGCCGAGACTCGTCACCTCCAGCGACATCTCCGTGCTCCAGCCCTTCACGATCGGCACCAGGTATTCGTAGATCGCCTGATGATTCGCGCGCGTCGCGCCGTCCGGATGACGATGCGCGAGATCGCAATGCGACGCCGACACATAGGCCAGAGCGCGTGCGCCTTCGGTCAGCGCGCGCATCGTCGAGAGCATGCGCCGCACGTCGGGATGCTGGATGATGGCGACCGACTGCTTCGCGGAGCCATCCACGGGACGGCTCTGCACGCGCTCCTTCGCATACGCGACGGCCTGCTGGTACGCGCGATCCGAGATCGCCACGCCCTGTACCCCCACGGCGAAGCGCGCGGCGTTCATCATGATGAACATGTACTCCAGACCGCGGTTCTCCTCGCCGACGAGCTGCCCGATCGCGCCGCCGTGATCGCCGAACTGCAGCACGGCGGTCGGGCTCGCCTTGATGCCGAGCTTGTGCTCGATCGACACGCAATGCACGTCGTTGCGCTCGCCGAGCGAGCCGTCTTGGTTGACGAGGACCTTCGGCACGACGAACAGTGAAATGCCTCTCACGCCTTCAGGCGCGCCCGGCGTGCGTGCGAGCACCAGATGCACGATGTTTTCCGTCATGTCGTGCTCGCCCCAGGTGATGAAAATCTTCGTGCCGAAGATCCGGTACGAGCCGTCGCCCTGCGGCTCGGCGCGGGTGCGCACGAGCGAGAGGTCGGAGCCGGCTTGCGGCTCGGTCAGATTCATCGTGCCGGTCCAAACACCCGCGATCATCTTCGGCACATAGCGCTGCTTCAGCTCCTCGCTACCTGCCGTCAGCAGCGCTTCGATCGCGCCGTCGGTCAGGAGCGGGCACAGCCCCAGCGACAGGTTGGCGGCGTTGAGCATTTCGATGCAGGGCGTCGACAGCAGCTTGGGCAGATCCTGACCGCCGTATTCAGACGGATGTTGCAAACCCTGCCAGCCGCCTTCGCTGAACTGGCGAAACGCGTCCTTGAAACCGGCCGTGGCGGTCACCACGCCGTCCTTCCAGGTGCTCGGGCTGCGGTCGCCGTCGACGTTCAGCGGCGCGAGCACGCCTTCGTGCAGCCGCGCGGCCTCTTCGAGCACCGCACGAGCGGTGTCGGCGGTTGCGTCCTCGCAGCCGGGCAAGCCCGCCAGTTGGTCGATTCCGGCCAGTTCCGTGAGTGCAAACAACATTTCTTTGAGAGGCGCGACGTAGCTCATTACCATTCTTCCGATCAGATAGTCCGTAGGGAAAGTCACCCGTCTGGCACCGATGCGGCCGGGGTAACGTATGGCTGAATCGTAGCGTCGGACAGGCCCTGCCCGGTTGTCCAAACCGGACGATCTATTGACATCTCTGGCCACGTCGGAGGGAGTAAGCGCCCCGTGGGAACTGCGTCGGCGGGTGTTGCCGACGCATCGATATGACGCGATCAGCCACCCCGGCGATAGGCCGCCGGGGTGCTGCCGGTCCAGTGACGGAACGCTCTGTGGAATGCGGTGGGGTCGCCGAAGCCGACGTCGCCCGCGATGATGGCGATGGGCTCGCGCGTGCCCGTCAGGCGCTGGATCGCGATGTCGCGGCGCAATTCGTCCTTGAGCATCTGGAACGCCGTGCCTTCGGCGGCAAGATGACGGCACAGCGTTCTGACCGAGCAGTGCAGGCCTTCCGCCGCCTCTTCGATGGACGGGACGTCGGGCAGCCGGGACGCGAGATGTTCCCGCACGCGATGACTGAACAGCTGCTCGTTGAACGAAACGAAGATCCAGTCTTCCGGCGCGCGAGCGAGAAACCTGCGCAGGTTCGCCTTGCGCTGACGCACGGGCAGGTCGAAATAGCTGCTGCTGAACTGCATCGAGGTCTGATTGCAGTCGAACTTCGCCGGTCCGGGAAACAGATAAAGATACTCGAGCGCGTGAGCGGGACGGGGAAAGGCGAACTGCACCTGCAACAACGCAATCCGTTGACCGATCAGCCAGGACGCGATCCCATGCGCAAGCTTCAGCATCAGCTCCTGGCCCAGCATGCCGGGTTGCGCTCCCGTGCTTCCCGGACGCAGCGCCAGGCTCGCGACGAGGTCGCCGCGGCGCGACTCGAAGCGGAAGTCGTCCAGCACGAGATGGAAGAACTGGCCGAACCGGTGCATCGCGGATTCGAGATTCGGCGCATCCAGCAGGCTCAGGCAGAGAAACTTGAGCGCGCCGCTGCGCAGCGGGCGCGAGAAAACGCCCGGCATCTCATCGTCGAGTTCGATCGCGAGCGAGCGGTAGAGCGTGGAGAACTGTTCCTCGGTGACGCGCGCTCCAGGCTGGTCCAGAAGCGCGCGCGGAATGTTCGCGCCCGACAGATGCCGGTCGACGATATCCGGCCGCGTCCCGACGCTGCCGAGGAACCCGTTGACGAGCGAGATCGGTACGGTTGCGCCAGGAGCTTGCATGAGAAGGTTCCGCGAGGCGAAGACGCATCAGCATAGCGCCTCCCGCCGCATCGTGGCGAGGGTTCGGCGAATCGCTACGCGAGTGCCGCGTTCGGGGCCCCGTGGTTCCGGTAGCTTGCCGCCTATTGCGCCGATGCGTGCGAGCGCAGATAAGGCACGTAGCCGTTCTGAATCTTCAGGATCTTCTCGGCGCACTCGTCATAGTCGTCGCCCTTCGCGTTGTCGGGCCCATACATGCCGCGGCACTGCGCGAACAGCGACAGCGTCGCGCCGCCCGTGCTCCTGTTCGCGCGGGTCGCTGAGAAAGCGGCTTTGCCCGAATCGTCGGGCACGTCGGTATCGATCGCGACCGCGTCCGCGCGGATCACGCGCGTGTCGGAATGCTGCTCGATATAGCGTTTCGTCGCCGCCCACGCGGCATCGCAATTCGCCGGTGTGCAGTCGATCACCGCGTCGCGTTGCGCGGCGCGAAGGTTCGGCTCGCTATGAAGGATCTCCTGCTGGGCGCGTTGCGCCTGCTTTTCCGGGGACGAGCAGGCGGCGAGTGCGCATGCGACGAGTGCGAAGGCAGCGATCTTTTTCATGAGTAGACTTCGGAGGCCATGGTCGAGCGCGATTATAGCGGTGCGGGGAAAGCGATTGCGTATTCACGACTCACATGCTGGGTTGGTAACTTCGGTTGGCGTCATCGCCCATAGGTGTTCGCCACCAGCAACTCCTCCGCATTGCCCGGCGGTCGCAGCCCATCCGTCCGAGCCGCGAAGTAGCGCTGCGTCAGATCGGCCGCGGACACGTGCCGCGCGTCGTCAAAGCCCGCTTCGCGCCCCATGGCGATCATCTGCTGCGGCATGAAGAAGCTGATGAACGGTGTACCGCTCGCACGCGCGCCCTTCTCTGCCATTTCGAGTCCGGGGCGCACGTCCGGGTCCGCCATCTCCAGCGGCAACAGGAACGTCATCGCGAACGTCGAGCCGCGCGCCAGCCCGGCCACTTCGCGCAGCGTCGCCGCATTCGCCTCTTTCGTCAGATACATGCTGACGCCGGTCGACACGACGACGGCCGGCCTGCTTTCGTCGAAGCCTTCGGCGACGAGACGCTGCCGCCAGCTATCGCCCGCTTCGAAGTCGACCGGCACGAAACGCAGCCAGTCCGGCAGGCCGAAACCCAGCTCGCCGAGCCGCTGACGCTTCCACGTTTGCGGTCCCGGCGGGTCGACCTCGAACACGGTGAGCCGCGACGCAATGTCGGGCCGGCGTTGCGCGAAGCTGTCGAGACCGGCGCCCAGAATCACGTATTGATCCACACCGCGCCCGGGTCTGCTCGACGACCAGATCCTCGATAAAGCGTGCGCGCGCGACGATCGACGCGCGAAACGGCCGCGTGAACCGCGGATCCATATCGCCACGGCTGCGCCAGTCTTCGGCGGGCGCCAGCAACTGCAAGCCGACTTCGTCTTCGAGCACGTGCGGCGGCGCGTCGGCCTGCACGTGCAGCGCACGCCATAACGCGACGCGCGCGGCAGTGCTGTCGGGTGCGATGTGTCGTGGATCGCTCATGGTATTTGCCCGCTTGGGTTGAGGTGCCAATGCCACCGCTGCTCAATGGAAAAACGGCAGCGCGAGAAACAGTTTGATGACGATCGCGTTGACGATGTCCATGAAAAACGCGCCCGTCAAGGGCACGATCAGGAACGCGATATGAGAATGGCCGAAGCGGTTCGTGATCGCCTGCATGTTCGCGATCGCGGTCGGCGTGGCGCCAAGTCCGAGGCCGCATTGCGCCGCGCACAAGACGACCGCGTCGTAGTTGCGGCCCATCGCGGGGAACGTGATGAATACCGCGTAGAGCGCCATCAGCAGCGTCTGTGCCGCGAGGATCGAGATGATCGGCACCGCGAGCGCGGCAAGCCCCCAGAGGTCGAGCCGCATCAGCGCCATCGCGAGAAAGAGCGCGAGCGCGACGTTGCCGACAAGCGCGACCGCGTGCTGGTCGATCCGCACACGCACGAGCGCGAGCACGTTGCTCAGGATCACGCCGATGAACAGCGTGCAGACGAACGTCGGCAATTCGAACGCGGTGTCCGCGATCCAGTCGGCAAACATTTCGCCGCCCGCGAGGCAGATCGAGATCAGCGCGAGCGTCGTGATGATCGCGGCGGGCGTGGTGGCCTGCTGCGCCTTCGGTTCTTCGAAGACCAGCGTTTCGTCCTTTAGCTGTTTGACGCGCAGCAACTCGTCGGCGCTGATCCGCCGCATCAGCAGCCGTGCGATCGGACCGCCGAGCACGCCGCCCATCACGAGGCCAAACGTCGCGCAGCCGATCGCGATCTCGGTCGCCGACTCCAGTCCGTGACGCTCGGTAAAGATCTGGCTCCACGCGGCGCCAGTACCGTGGCCGCCCGACAACGTGACCGAGCCGCCGAGAATCCCAAGCAGCGGATCGACGCCGAGGGCGAACGCGAGCAGCAAGCCGACCACGTTCTGCAGGATCAGCAGCCCGCAGACCAGCGCGAGAAAGCGGATCAACACCGGGCCGCCCGCCTTCAAACTCGATAGATGCGCATTCAGACCGATCGTCGAGAAGAACGCGAGCATCAGCGGCGCCTGCAACGTCGAATCGAACCTGACCTGCACGTGGGTGGTGAGGCGCGTGATCAGCACGCAGATCGCGACGATGAGCCCGCCTGCCACCGGCGCCGGAATCGAATAGGTCCTTAGCACGCCGATCCACTGCACGAGCTTTTCGCCGAGCAGCAGCACGAGCGACGTCGCGACCAGCGTGGCATATACGCCAATAGTCATGAATGGCCTCCGAGCGGGAGCGTGACAACGTTTTCTGTTTTCCCGGCGCGACGCCGCGGCGCATCGGAATGCGGCAAGGCTTTGTCGTCATCCGGAGCGCGCGCGAACCTGCGACATCTTAGCCAATCCGTCCGGGCAAAGTATGATTTTCCTTGGGTTTTATCCGGCAAGGTCGGAGCCCATATTGGGTTTCTCAGTACACGGAGTGACCGACAGATTCTCGCACTGACGTGAATTCAATGTAGCGGGAACAGGAGATGCGTAGCTCTGCAGGATAGCCCGACGAGCGCTGTCTGATTGCGTCGCAAGTATTGATCGGATGCCACCCAACCAGGAGATGTCATGAAACCAATTCTCTACGGCCGGCTTCTCGCGAGCGCGATCACGATCGCTATCGCCGCGATGTGCGCGGGCTGCAAGCCCGCCGATAAGGCGGGTGGAACAGCCAACGCGGATTCGGCGGCGAGCAGTTCGCCGTCCGCCGCAAGTCAGTGACAAACAGATGACCACATTGCCGTGCGTGGACGTGGCAGTCCTGTCCACGCACGTCCACCCTGCTTCACCGCTTTGCTATTGCGGCAACGCATAGGCAATCACGTAGTCGCCGAGCTTCGTACCGAATGAGCCGTGACCGCCTGCCGCAATCACCACGAACTGACGTCCGTTGACCGAATAGCTCATCGGCGTTGCCTGCCCGCCGGCGGGCAGACGCGCCTGCCAGAGCTGCCTGCCGTTGTTCACGTCGAAGCCGCGAATGTAGTTGTCGGCCGTCGCGCCGATGAACGCCACGCCGCCCGCCGTGATGATCGGGCCGCCGAGCATCGGCATCCCCATCTTGAACGGCAACGGAAGCGGTGAGCTGTCCCGCACCGTTCCGATCCGCTTCTTCCATACGATCTGGTTGGTCTTCAGATCGATCGCCGAAATGAAGCCCCAGGCAGGTTGCTTGCAAGGAAGACCGACCGGCGACATGAACGCATTCAGTGTCACGCCGAACGGAACGCCGTATTGCGGCTGAATTCCGGTCTCCGTCCCCGAACCTTTCGCGCCCGGTACCGGCTGAATCGGATTGCCCGGGCCACGCGGAATCAGCCGCGAAACGAACGGCAGCGCAATCGGATTGGCGACCGCAATCTGGCGATCTGTGTCGACCGCCATGCCGCCCCACTCGAACATGCCGAGATTGCCCGGAAAGACCAGCGTTCCTTGCTCTGATGGAGGTGTGAAGGTGCCTTCATAGCGCAGCTTGTGGAACATGATCCGGCATACCAGCTGGTCGTACATCGTGGCGCCCCACATGTCGGCATCGGTGAGATCCTTCGATGGCCGGAAGGTCAGTCCGGAGAACGGCTGGGTAGGCGAAACATGGTCGCCGGGCGCCGCACCCTGCGGCACCGGACGCTCCGGAGCCGGCACCACCGGCACGCCCGTGCGCCGGTCGAGCACGAACAGGTTGCCGGTTTTGGCCGGCGCATACACGACAGGCACGGTATTGCCCTTGACGTCGGTAATGTCCGCGAGCGTGGGCTGCGATGGCAGGTCCATGTCCCACAGGTCGTGGTGGACCGTCTGATAGAACCACGCGAGCTTGCCCGTCGACGCGTGCAGCGCGAGCAGGCCACTCGCGAAACGCTCCTGCTCCGCCGTCCGGTTGCCGCCCCAGATGTCCGGCGTGGTCACGCCCATCGGCAGATAGACGATGTCCAGCTTGGGATCGTATGCAGCGGGCGCCCACGAGTTCGGGGACGTGAGCGTGTAGTGACCGCCGGCGGGAGGATTCTGATTCGGGTCCTTCGCGCCCGGGTCGAACACCCACAGCAGTTCGCCGGAACGCACATCGAAGCCGCGGATCACGCCCGACGGCTCGCGCGTCGAATAGTTGTCCTCGACCGCGCCCGCGACGACGATCACGTCGTTCGTGATGACCGGCGGCGAGGTCGGCTCATACATGCCGGGGGTCGTCACCGGCTGGTTGTGCTGGAGATCGAGATCGCCGCCGTTGGCAAAGGTTTTGCACAGCGCCCCTGTCTCCGCGTCGAGCGCATACAGGTGGCCATCGTTGACGGGCAGATAGATGCGGCGCATGCAGGCCCCGGCGGTCGCGGCAGTCGCAGCGGGCGCAGACGCCGGTTGCTGCTGAGCGGGCGCCGCGGCGGACGCTGCCTGCTGCTCCGGCGCGGCGGCCGATGCTGCCTGCTGATCCGGCGCAGCGGCCGATGCGCCCGAGGGCTGATCAGCCGTCGGCGCGGGACCGGCCGCGGAAAGATCGACGTAAGACACACCACGGCAGGTCACGTGCTGGAACGACGGATCGGCCTTCAGCTGCGGATCGAATTTCCATTTCAACTTGCCGGTCCGCGCATCCAACGCCCATAGGATCTGATGCGGCGAGCATAGAAACAAGGTCTCGCCGATCTTGATCGGCGTGACTTCGTCCGTAATCTCGACGGGGTCGTTGGGGCCTTTGCTATCCCCGGTCCGGAAGGTCCACGCGACCTGTAAGTCCTTGACGTTTGCAGGCGTGATTTGAGTCAGCGGGGAATAGCGGGTACCGGCCTGGGTGCGCGCGTAGGCCGGCCAGTCGGCGGCGCTATCACCGGTCTCTGCGGGGGCCGCCGATGCCGCACTGAAGCTCCCGTTGACCGTTTGCGGATCGTTGAAGTTCGCGTAGACGAGCACGCCCGCCCAGACAGCCAATGCAACGACGAGCGAACCAATGCCGAGCCCGCGTGCGCCCTCCATCCGCCAGCTCACGAGCAGCAGTAGCCACACGCCGAAAATGACCAGCACCCCGGAGCGCGGAGCCAATGCCCAGAAGTCCGTGCCGGACTCCCAGAGTGCCCAGACCGCCGTCGCAATCATCACGAGCGCATAGAGAACGAGCGCAGCGGGCTTGCGCCGGTAAAGCAACCACGTCACTACTGCGAGCAGCAGGCCCGTGATCAGGTAGTACCACGACCCGCCTACGGCAATCAGCCATGCTCCGCCGATCACGAGGTAAAGCGAAGTGAGCGCGAGAAACACAAGTGTGATTGCACCGATGACGACTGACCAACCGGGCTGTCTCGACATGATGATCTTCCACCCTAATCAAGAACGACGTGCGCGCGCAGACCGCAAAAGATGGGCCTGGTCTGTCCTGTTGTTCGATGCAGGCGCGTGACTTCTCGCGGGTTATCGCGCGTGCAGCGATGAGATCGAACCTGCCGCGGACATGCAACCGATACCTCGCTATCTGACCTGTTGGCCCAGGTGGTCGAGAGCGTAGCGTCGGCAATGCTCAAGATATGCCGCTTCGTTGGCGACGGTCAATTGAATCATGCTGCGCCACAGCGATGATCGGTGAGCTTCCAGCCCGCTCGCTCCAACGCGATATGCACGGCCGGCACGGGACCGAGACCGAACATGCCGGGCTCGACGGCGGCGATGCCGAAAGCCGCAAGACGCGCACTCGCTTCGATGCCCCTGGCGTCGGCATAACCGCGCTCGGCCACGACCATTGCCGCCGCACCGCTGTTCAGGCCGGGCGCATTGCCCGCCGTGATCGTGCCATCGGGACGGAACGCGGGACGCAGCTTTGCCAGCGTTTCCACGGTCGTTTCCGGACGCGGCTGCTCGTTGCGCGTGAACTGGATGCTGCCCTTGCGTCCTTCTATTTCGACGGCGACGAGTTCGGCATCGAATGCGCCGCGTTGCGCCAGGCGATCGCCATGGCCCTGAGGCGCGAGAAGATCGCCGTTTCGACCGCGCATCCGTTCGCCGCGTCGGCGCACGTACCGCACGCGATCCGGCTCGCGCTCGGCTCGGTCAGCTTGACGACGCTCGAGCAGTCGCTGCAAACGGTCGCGCGGGTCATTGCCGACCAGACCTACTGATCGAAGACTGCGCTGGGCCGCCCCCATCATCCCGGCGCGGCCCAGCGCGCATTGCGACGTATCGCCTGTGGCGGTTGTCCAAACGCTCGAGTGAACGCATCGCGCATGCGGCGCGGGTCGGAAAATCCGGTCTGCTGGGCGATCTGTTCGACCGTATGGCGGCTCCTTTCCAGCATGAGCCGCGCGGCTTCGAGACGCAGTCTCTCGACGGCCTTGGCGGGCGATTGCCCCGTCTCCGCCCGGAACGCGCGGTTAAACTGACGCGGGCTGAGCCGCGCCACTTCGGCCAGTTGTTCCACCAGCAGCGGTTGCGCGAGATTCTTCCGCGCGTACGTCAGCGCGGACTGAATGCGATCCGATTTCGCATCGAGTTCCAGCAACGCCGAATGCTGGGACTGACCACCGGCGCGTCGATGAGAAACGACGAGCGTTTGCGCGACCGATCTCGCAACCTCCACCCCCAGATCGGCCTCGACCAGCGCCAACGCGAGATCAATTCCCGCCGTCATGCCCGCCGACGTCCAAATCGAACCGTCGACCGCGTAAATCCGGTCTTCCTCCACACGGATGCGCGGAAACTGCTTCCGCAGCGCGGACGCATAGACCCAGTGCGTGGTGGCGCGCTTGCCGTCGAGAAGGCCCGCTTCGGCCAGCACGAAGGCGCCCGTGCAAATAGCGGCGACGCGCCGGGCCGTCGCCGCGCTGTGACGTGCGTAGGCGAGCAGCCCATGGGACGGCCGCGCCGCGCCCGGATCGCCGCCCGTGAAAAGGACCGTGTCGAACGTTCGCTCTTCGAAGGGTTCGGTCATCACCGTGGGACCACCGATCGGTCTGACCGGCGCGCCATGTTCCGACAGCGTGAGTACTTCGTAGAACGATTCACCGAATTTCCGATTGGCAAACGAAAACACCGGCTGCGCGGCGAGCGACATGGCGTGAAACCCATCGAACACGACGAATGCGACTGACGGCACGGCGATTCCTTTGCGTGGTGTCCTGAAACCGTAGTTTCTACGTCCTTTGCGATCTCGGCGGCCGCCCATATAAATGCGCTATGGATGCGCGGATTTGATTGAACGCGAATAAGCGGCCCTCGACGATCCTTCCGCACCAGCGGTCGACCGACTCTTTCAGTTCCCATTCTAGTCACCGTTTCCTTATCGCAGGTCAGGAGAACTCCTCATGAAAGTCCTCAAATCCCTACTCGTCACCGCCCTGATGGCGGTGCCCGCCATCGCGAACTTGCCGGCGACCGCGCTTGCGGCCGAAGCGCCCGCGACGTCTGCTGCGTCGACGGACGACACGGCGATCCGACCGTTCACGGCGCACTTTTCCGACGCGCAGCTAGCCGACCTGAAGAAACGCATCGCGCAGACGCGCTGGCCGCAACCGGAGACGGTGACGGATCGGTCGCAAGGCGCGCAGCTCGCGAAGCTGCAGGCGCTCGTGCAGTATTGGGGCACCGACTACGACTGGCGCAACGCTGAAGCGAAGCTCAACGCGCTGCCGCAGTACGTGACCACGATCGACGGGGTCGATATTCACTTCATCTGGGTACGCTCGAAAAATCCCGGTGCGTTGCCGCTCATCATGACGCATGGCTGGCCCGGCTCGGTCTTCGAAGAACTCAAGGTGATCGGACCGTTGACTGACCCGCTAGCGTACGGAGGACGGGCGGAGGATTCGTTCGATCTGGTTCTGCCATCGATGCCCGGATATGGGTTTTCGGGCAAGCCGGCAACGGCCGACTGGACGCCTGATCACATCGCGCGAGCGTGGGAAGAACTGATGCGGCGGTTGGGCTATCAGCACTACGTCGCGCAGGGCGGAGACTGGGGCTCGGTGATCGCCGACAAGATGGCCGCGCAAAAGCCGCCGGGCTTGCTCGGCATTCACGTCAACATGCCAGCGACTGTCCCGCCCGAAATCGCAAAACGGCTGAAGGCAGGCGATCCGCCGCCGCGCGGGCTTTCCGACAAGGAGAAAATCGCCTACCAGTCGCTGAACAATCTGTACACGCGCGGCGGCGGCTATGCGGCGATGATGGTCACACGTCCGCAGACGATCGGCTATGCGCTCGCGGACTCTCCGGTCGGGCAGGCTGCGTGGATGTACGACAAATTCGCGGATTGGACCTACAGCGGCGGCTATCCTGAACGGTCATTGACCAAAGACGAGATGCTCGACGACATCACGTTGTACTGGCTGACCAATACCTCCACGTCGGCGGCGCAGCTGTACTGGACCAACAACGCGAACAACTTCAATAGCGTGAACATCTCGATCCCAGCCGCCGTGACGGTGTTTCCCGGCGAGATCTATCAGGCGCCCCGCAGTTGGACCGAGCGCAGCTATCACCACCTCATCTAGTTCAACGAAGTGAACAAGGGCGGCCACTTCGCGGCATGGGAACAACCGCAACTTTTCTCGGAAGAAATTCGCGCTGCCTTCAGGTCGCTGCGCTGATCGCTGTCTCGCACGGCGTAACGTTCGAAGGAGATTCGCAATGTCGGATGAAATCAACAGGCGTCGTCGACGCCTTCTCGGGAGCGCCGCCATCGGCGTCGGCGCGCTCAGTCTCGGTTTGAACGGCTGGGCGAATGCGCAGTCTGTTGCAGGAAATACAAACGGTAGCGACGCGCCGCGACCAGCATCGTTCGCGACGATCAAGCAGATCGACGCCGGCGTTCTGAACATCGGCTATGCCGAAGTCGGACCCGCCCACGGTCCCGTGGTGATACTGCTTCATGGCTGGCCATACGACATCCACAGCTTCGCCGACGCTTCGCTGCGGATCGCATCGGCGGGCTATCGGGTGATCGTTCCACACTTGCGCGGTTATGGCACGACGCGTTTTCTTTCGTCCGCGACGATCCGCAACGCTCAGCAGTCCGTGCTCGCTGTCGACGTCATCGCGCTGATGGACGCGTTAAAGATCCAGCACGCGATTCTCGGCGGCTTCGACTGGGGAGCGCGCACGGCAAATATCGTCGCGGCGCTGTGGCCGCAACGGTGCACGGCGCTGGTGTCGGTGAGCGGGTATCTGATCGGCAGCCAGGGCGTCGGCACCCAGCCGTTGGCGCCGAAGGCGGAGCTCGCGTGGTGGTATCAGTTCTACTTCGCCACCGAGCGCGGCAGGAAGGGCTATGAAGCGAACCGGAATGACTTTGCGAAACTGATCTGGCAACTCGCGTCGCCGAAATGGAGCTTCGACAATGCGACTTTCGAGCGCTCGGCGAGCGCGTTCGACAACCCGGACCACGTTGCCGTCGTGATCGACAATTACCGTTGGCGTCTAGGTCTGTCGAATGGGGAGCCCCAATACGAGGCGCTGGAGAAGCGTCTCGCGGCAGCGCCTGTCATCAATGTGCCGACGATCGCGCTGGAAGGCGACGCGAACGGCGCCCCTCATCCGGATCCCGCGTCGTATGCGAAGAAATTCGTCGGCAGATACACGCAACGTACGATCGGAGGCGGGATCGGTCACAATTTGCCGCAAGAAGCACCGCAGGCGTTTGCGGAGGCGATAATCGAAGTGGCGCGCTACTAGCGTCGAAGCCAATGTGCATGTTCGCGCACCTCAGTATGCGGCGCGCGAACATGCACTCGATCGGACTCATTTTCCCAGGGACTTGCACCCGGCGACGCCGAGGTGCCATGGGCGCAACTGTGCGCGGTGATCGAGCCGAATTATCCGAAGCGCGGCAATGGCCGCCCGCCTATTGGTCTTGAGCGCATGCTGCGGATCCACTTCGTGCAGCACTGGTTCAATCTGGCCGACTTCGCCTGCTTCATCCTGTTTCGCCTTCCTCGTTCGATCCGATCTCTGACGCTTGACGTACCGGTTCGGAGGACTTAATTAGCGTTGCCCTACACGGGTCTGGCTTGGGTAGTCCCACATAGCATCTCTGCCTTGGCCAACGGACGGACAGCAGCGCGAGGAAGTTCTCGTGCTGCTCGCAGTTACGATGAAGCGTCTTGATGGGCGGGCACCGTGAATTGAAAGATCGCGCCGCGCGGCACGTTCGCGCTTGCCCACAATCGGCCGCCGTGTGCCTCGACGATCGAACGGCAGATCGGCAGCCCCATCCCCAAACCGGTCGGCTTGGTGGTGTAGAAAGGAGCGAAAAGGCGCTCGGCACTGTCCGCGGCAAAGCCAGGCCCCGAATCGAGCACCGTCACGAGTACACAGCCCGAGTCGGCTCTTGCCGTGCTGATGAGCAATTCCCGCACGCCATCGCTGACACCGCTCATAACCTCCATCGCGTTGATGAGCAAGTTAAGGAGGACTTGTTGCAACTGGACCCGATCTCCTTCAATTAGCGGTAATCGGTCCGCGAGATGCGTCTGCACCGAGGCGCCGTGCTTCCCCGCTTCGCCACGGGTGAGCTCAATCACCTCGCGGATTGCCTTGTTGATGTCCACCGGTTCCTTCCGTGGCGGCGTCTTCCTGATCAGTTCATGGATGCGGCCGATTACGTCCCCCGCTCTGTTACCGTCGTTGACGATCCGGCCGAGCGCCTGCCGGGCCTTCCCGACTTCAGGAGGCTGGCCGGCGAGCCATCGCAGCGCCGCCTGGGCGTTGGTGACCGTCGCGGCGATCGGCTGGTTGACTTCATGAGCGATCGAGGCCGTGAGTTGGCCCATGGTTGCGACACGGTTCGCGTGCGCCAGCTCCCTTTGCACCTCCCGGTAACGCCGCTCGCTCTCGTGGGCTTCGGTTTCGGCACGCTTGCGCTCGGTCAGATCAAGCACGAATGCAACACCTTCCGTCCCGCTCGCGTCAAACGTGGCCAAACCGACCATAACGGGCACACGGCTACCGTCCCTCCTGATGTACTCCTTCTCGTAAGGCTGAGCGCGCCCCGTCTGCCCGGCCTCCACCAGGGCCCGTTCGCTGCGCGGGAGCCATTCCTGCGGCGTCAGATCCCTCCAGCCTACGCGACCTGAGCCTATATCTTCACGCTCGTATCCCACGATGCGCAGAAATGCGTCATTGGCCTCGAGAATCTCACCATCGAAATTCCAGACGATGATGCCGATGATGTTGGCATCCACGAGGCGCCGGATCTTCGACTCGCGTTCGAGCAGTGTTTGTTCGGTGCGTTTGCGCTCAGTGATATCCATTACCGCGCCCACGAAACGGAAGCGATCCGGATCAGAGCCGCTCACGCCATGCGCCACAGCTCGAACATACTTGATAGAAGCATCAGCCATCAGCAGACGATGCTCGACCGTAAATGCCTTCCTTTCGCTTGCGGCGCGGTCAATGATTTGCTGCAGACGGACACGATCGTCCGGATGCGTCCGGTCGATGATGGCCTGCACGGTGGGCTTGACGGCAGCGTCGAGCTCGAATATTCGATAGGTCTCATCTGACCAATAGATCTCGCCGCTCGACAGGTTCCAGCCAAAACTCCCTGTGTGGCTCAGTCGTTGGGCTTCCGCCAGATACATCTCGCTCCGGTGTAGCGCCTGCTCGACGTTCTTGCGTTCGGCTCGCTCACCTGCTTCGCGCAGCGCGCGCCGCACTGCGGGCACGAGCCTCGACAGTCGCGTCTTCAGAACAAAATCGGTAGCGCCACTCTTTAGCGCCTCTACCGCCAGTTCTTCGCCAAGCGTGCCGGAAACCAGGATAAAGGGCACCTCGGGACGTTCGCGCAGAGTGACCTCCAATGCCGAGAGGCCGTCGAACGCCGGAAGTTTGTAATCCGCGAGAATCAGGTCGATTCCAACGGTTTTCAACGCAGCCTCGAAGTCCGCACGCGATTGCACGCGAACGATTTCGCAGCAGAGATGATCGGCTTGAAGGAGCTCTTGAATGAGTTCGGCGTCATTCGCGTTATCTTCCAGCAACACAATGCGAAGCCCCGACATTATTGCCCCTTCCTCATGCTGCCTGGCGGCGGCTCATTGATCAGTGCCCAGAATACGCCTAGCTCCTTGATGGCATTTATAAATTCATGAAAGTCGACCGGCTTTACTACGTACGCGTTTACGCCGAGTTTATAGCTTCGCATCATATCTTTCTCTTCGTGCGACGATGTGAGCACCACCACGGGAATGAGCTTCAAACGTTCGTCCGACTTCACTATGTCCAGGACTTCCAAGCCATCGACCTTGGGGAGTTTCAGATCCAGTAACATTACTGAAGGGTTTTCGTTGTAGCGATCGACAAATTCCTCCCTGCAATAGAGGTAATCCAAGGCTTGCTGTCCGTCTCTGGCAACCACTACCTCGTTTGCCAAGTTACAGTCTGACAGCGCGGCCAGAGTGAGTTCGACGTCTCTCGGGTCATCCTCGACGAGCAGAATGCGTCCTAGTTGGTCCATGGTGTCCTCGCAGTCTTTGCCGTTGCACCGTGTGCTTTAGGCACTGAGAAATAGAAAGTAGCGCCCTGATCCACCCCCCCCTCTGCACGGACCTTGCCTCCGTGGCGAACGATGATGCGTTGAACGATAGCTAGTCCGATGCCAGTACCTTCAAACTGCTCCGGGAGATGCAGACGTTGAAAAACGCCGAACAGTTTATGCGCATACCGCATGTCAAAGCCTGCACCATTATCTTTTACAAACACCTCCACCACGTCTTTATTCGGATCCACGCAACCAATCTCGATTTCGGCCCGCGTTCGCATGCGTGTGAATTTGACCGCATTGGCGACGAGGTTGGCGATAACCAGTCGGAGCATGGGACGATCCCCGTAGCAGACCGGAAGAGCGTTGATTTTCCATACAATGTCTCGCCCGCTCGTTTCTTGCCCGATCTCCGCAACGACCTCCTTGACGAGCTGGTCGAGGCTCACCGGCGTCTTTGTGGTCTCCACCTGTCCGACCCTGGAAAAGGCCAGCAAATCGTCGATCAGGTTACTCATTCTTTTTGCCGCGTCGACAATCGTTTGTATGTAGCGACGACTTTTATCATCGAGCGAAGAAGCCGCCTGTTTTTGTAGTAGCTCGGAGTATCCGATCACATGGCGAAGTGGCGCGCGTAGATCGTGCGAGACGGAATAGGCGAAGGATTGCAGTTCCTTGTTACTCGTTTCAAGCTGCTCAGCCCGCGCGGTCACTTCCTGATTGAGCCTGTGAATCTCGCTTTCTTTATGCTGACTCTGTTGCAATTCGGCCTGAAGGCGATCGCTGGTGTGACGAAGCTCAGTTTCGATTCGCCGTCGAGCAGCAACGAAACCGGCAAAGATCAAGGCCCATGCCGTGAAAACTAAAAAACGCGGAAAATCTTTGCTTTGAAGACCGATGGTGTACAGCGGCTCAGAAAGAAAATAATCGTAGGATGCCACCGATAGCACGACTGCCAGCACGGAAGGTCCTCCCCCTCCGTACCAGCAAGCAACCCCGATGGCGAAGTTAAAAGGGGACCCGTAGATGTCGTGGATCCCGAAAAACCGGAACACGAGCGCCAGCCCAAGTGCAGCCCCAACGCAGACGACGGATAAGCCGTAGCGCAGAATCGGTGAGCGACTTTGCAAGTCCAGGTGCAGGTGAGCCAAGCTTCGCCTCATTGCCAAAGGTGCGGATCCCCTGAACTAAAAATTATAGTCGTCCCTGTTCCGATCGTTGAGCAGGCGGGGACGCCCCAACGCGGATGCGTTGGCGAGCCGGCTCATGCTTGTGCCCGTTGTCCGCCTCGATCATCGCGATGGCGCGGGCGTGGTCCACCAACGATTCGTCTGCCAAATAGACCGCCAGAAGTCTTCCGTTAAACCGATCAACACCGCTTGACAAACATGGATAAGCAAATCGGCGAATGGCAGCTCAGGGGTTCAGTAGCTGCCGCAGATGGGGTGCCGGGTTCAATGGGTCGGAAGTACCCATTCGGCTCTCTGGAGAAGCGGTCATTGGCAGGCTCCAGGCTCCAGCCTGACTTCGGCGCCGAAGAGGCGTGGCAGGCAGGAAGCCTTCCACCGTGAGGGTACGGACGCCGCGCGTCAAGACGGGCTGCAGACCACCGCGGTCAGCAACAACGGAATCACCATGCGCACGGTAGCGTTGCTGCCAGCATCGCGCACGCGCGATTCGACCGCGTCGCTGGGAGCGGACAGCACAGCGCCGTACAGCGGGCCCGCGAGCGCATTGCCGCGGCCCTTCTTGAACGTCCCGTCGTCCTGCTCGTACCCAAGCACGGCGTAGACACGAAAGCCGAAGGCCGTTATGTCGCTGCCTTGCGTTGGCCGAAACGCGTTGACCGAATTCGCCTCAACGTGCATCGGATTCGGGTTGATGTACTGGTTGTTGATGAGTTGCCCGATAAACGCGTGTGGACTCGCCCTGCAGTCGAATTGCCCATCAAGCGCGTACGCGTGCGCCGCGACTGGGCAGAAGCCTGCGCCTGACACCAGCAGTATGACGAGTACTTTTAGAAGACGGATTGCCATGGTGAACTTGCCCGAACCGCGGGGGTCGACATGCAAAACACGAGCCAGCCTGTAGTCTCGCAGATTTCCGCCGTCCGCGTGTGCGTGTTATGAGCGAACGATGCAGTTGGGGGTAGGAGTCAGCTGCAGCGGCTCGGCTCCGACCATGTCTGACGAATGGCCGGTGTTCGCATGCGTGCGCCGCCGTGATTGGCCTCGCACGGGCGTCTGAGGTTATGTGCCATCCCTGACATGCAGCGCGCCCATTGCGCTCCGGTCGCACCGCGGCCCGCGCCGCCGAATCCCGCGCCGGTCATCCCGACCGCGAGATGGGCCTTCTTGTTTCCCCATAGGCGCGCAAGCGCACGGACCTCCTTGGCGGGCCCGCCGGTTTCGCCCTCTTGCCACTCGGGAGTCTTGGGAACGCCGTCGGATTCGCCCGGAAGATAGGCCCTCCACTCGTCGAACCCGGTCGTGCGGGTGGCGATGTAATCCTCGTCGTACAGGCCCTCCACGGCCCACACATACATGATGGCGGTGGCGAGAGCAGCATCGGTTTGCGGTCGGACCGGAATCCAGCGGCCGCCCAGCAACTGCGCGGTGGGGTTGCAGTGCGGGTCGATATGAACGAACTCAATGCCGAGTTCCTTGGCCCATAGGCGCCGCGGAGTCCCCTCGAATCCAGCATAGGCCCCGTTGGTACTTTCGGTGTCCAAAGCGACCGCACCACGCCGAACAGCATGGCCTCGGACGCCATACCCTTAGCTTTGAGTTCTATGACAGGGAAACCCTGCGCTATACAAAAAGTAATCAACTCCGCAAGGGTCACAGCGCAGATCCAGTCAAGCGGCAGCCCGGTGCCATGCATCCCTTTCAGGCTCGCACCGCAGCGCGAACAGCTGGCAACCTGCCCTTTGAGACGCGTAGGTTTGCGAAATAGCAGATCGCATTCGTGGCAGGCAATCAGTTTCTGACGCTCCATACGGACCGACCAGGATGAATTTTCTGGTGTCATTCGACGCGGCTGAAATGCCGGCTCATTTATGTTGTGGGTGCCTAACTAGCGCCTGGCACCACAGCTACTCTCGATGGATGGCGACCCGGTCAAGGGCCGCTCATCCCGAACTCATCGAGGGACGATCATTCTCTTGACGCGGCTACCGACTGACCGGCCGGCAGTTCGCCCATCGACTGGAACAGCGCCGCAGTATCGCTCATACGCTGGCTTGCTGCGCGAATCGAACTGAGCTGTGCACTTAGAAACCGCTGCTCACTGGCATACTGTGCCGTAGAAGGCAGGGAGCCCATGCGATGGCGCGACGCCGTATCATCGAATGCCGCCCTCGCGGCCTCCGCAGCCGCTTCCGTCGACGCGAGTGTCTGTGCGTCGTTATCCAGTGCGGCAAGCGAATCCGCGACATTCTGGAACGCCGACAGAACGGTGGACTTGTAGTTCAGCACGGCCGCATCGTAAGCGTCGATCGACGCCTTGCGGTGCGCGAGCAGCGCGCCGCCATGGAAAATCGGTTGCGTCAGGCTCGCACCAATGGCCCAGAGTCCGCCCGCGCCTGAGAGCACCGCCGGCCAGCTAAAACCGCCGCGGCCCATAGAGGCCGTCAGCGACAGGCTCGGAAAGAGCTGCGCGGTCGCAGCGCCGACATCGGCGGCTGCGGCCTTCAGGGCGGCGTCGGCTGCCTGAACGTCGGGGCGCGAACGCAGCAGGACCGACGGCACCTCGACAGGCACGTGTTCGGGCAACGTCAGGCTGTCGAGGTCGGGAACGGCCGGGGCGTTGTCCGGCGTGCGGCCCATCAGCACCGCGAGCGCATGGATGGCTGTGGCGCGCTGCTGGCGTAACGCAGGAAGACTCGCCGCAGCCGAAGCCGCATCCTGCGTCGACGCAAGCGCCTGCGCACGCGAGACCGAGCCGAGTGCGTAGCGGTGCTGGTCCTCGTCCGCGGCCGTCCTGGCCACGGCGACGAGCCGTTCGGTGAGCGCGATCTGGCGATCGAGTGCCGCCACGCTGATCGTCGTACCGACGATGTTTGCCGCCAGCGCGCGCCGCGCCGCCTCCAGTTGATACGCCTGCACGTCTACGCGAGCGGCGCTGGCCGCATTCGCCGAACGCGTCGCACCGAACAGGTCAAAGGTGTAGGACGCGAGAAACTGTCCGGCAAAAAAGTTATAGCGAACCTCGCTGGGGCCAATGCCGGGCACAAGCGGTGTACGCCCGCGATCGACCTGTGCGGCAGCATCGATTGAAGGCAGCGTCGATGCGCCGACCTGGGCGCGCAGCTCCTGCTGCGCGGCTGCGAGCGTCCGCTGCGCAGCCCCGAGCGTGGGGCTGTTGCGCAAGCCTTCCTCGACCAGTGCACTCAGCGCGTCCGACCGGTAAAGCTGCCACCATTGCGGAACGCCCACTGCGCCGATATCGAACTGCTGCGCCACGCCGCCCGCGGTGACGGTCCTGGCAGGCTGCGCCTCTGCGCCGTAGTGCGCAGGCGAAGGCATCGCCGGAGGTGCGCCGTTCGGGCCGAACGTGCAGGCCGTCAGTGCGACGGCCACAGCCACGGCCATCACGGATGTCTTGTAGGCGAAGCTCATCATCAAACCTCCGTATGCTCGTCCACGACCGGTTGCATCCCGCGCTCGTCGCGCCGGACCCTGAAGCACGCCGCGTACAGCGCGGGCAGGAAGAACACGGTCAGTACCGTCGCAATCGTGATGCCGCCCATCAGTGCGGTCGCCATCGGACCGAAGAAGCCCGAGCGCAGCAGCGGAATGAGGGCGAGCACGGCGGCAGCGGCCGTCAGCATGATCGGCCTGAAACGCCTTATCGTTGCGCCGATAATCGCGTCGAAGCGCGGTTGCCCTGCCGCGATATCCTGATCGATCTGGTCGACCAGAATCACGGAGTTGCGCATGATGATGCCGAACATGGCAATCACGCCCAGCAGCGCGACGAAGCCGAAGGGCTTGCCGAACAGCAGCAGCGCGGCCACGACGCCAATCAGGCCGAGCGGCGCCGTCAGCACGACGATGAAGGTCCGCGCGAAGTTCTTGAGCTGGATCATCAGCAACAGCAGCACGGCGATGATCATCAACGGCATTTCGGCATTGATCGACGTCTGGCCCTTCACGCTTTCTTCGACCGCGCCGCCCACCTGAATGCGATAGCCGACCGGCAGCCTGGCGGTTTCCGCCGCGAGCGCACGTTCGATGTCGTGGGTCACGTCGATGCCCTGCGCGTCGCCGCGCACGTCCGCCTGCACCGTGATAGTCGGCTGGCGGTCACGTTGCCAGATGACGCCGTACTCGAGCGTATTGCGCACGTGTCCGAGCGAACCGAGCGGCACCGGGCCGTTGGGCGTCGGAATCGCGAGACTGGTCAGCTGCGCCGGATTGACACGTTCGCTCTTTGGCGCACGCAGATCGACGTTGATCAGCTTGTCGCGCTCGCGGTACTGCGTCACCGTGTAGCCCGATAGCGTCATCGCGAGGAAGTTCGACACGTCCTCCGAGGTGACACCAAGCTGGCGCGCCCTGTTCTGATCGATCTCGAACGAGATCGAGCGCTCCGCCGGCTCGTCCCAGTCGAACTGGACGTTGCGCGTGCGGGGATCGGCGCGGACCTTGTCCGACACCGTCTGCGCAATCGATCGGACGGTGGCGATATCGTCGCCGCTCACGCGGAACTTGATCGGGAAGCCGACCGGCGGACCATTCTCGAGCCGCGCGACACGCGTGCGCATGCCGGAGAAGTCCTTCTCGAGCATGCCGTCGAGCCAACGCATCAGTTCCTCGCGGTTTTCCACGCTCTTAGCGGTAATCACGAACTGCGCGAAGTTGGGCTGTTGAAGCTGCTGGTCGAGCGTCAGGTAAAAACGCGGCGCGCCGGTGCCGACGAAGTCGACGAAGTGGTCGATCCCGGCTTTGCCGTCGAGCACCTTTTCCAGGCGCTTCGCTTCACGCAGCGTCGCTTCGAACGAGGCGCCTTCCGGCAATCGCAGATCGACCAGCAGTTCCGGCCGTTCCGAGTTCGGGAAGAACTGCTGCGGCACGCGCGTGAAGGCCAGCATGGAAATCGCGAAAAGCACGACGGTGACGCCGAGCACGACCCAGCGACGCTCGACGCACCACGCAACCCATCCCGACAGGTGCCGGTAGAAGCCGGTGTTGCCGATTTCATGCGGATCATGGTGCGCACCGCCGGGTTCAGGCTTGCGTTCCGGCAGCAGGTGATAACCCAGCAACGGCACCAGCACGACAGCCGCGAACCACGAAACGATCAGCGCGATGGCCGACACTTCGAAGATCGAACGCGTGTATTCGCCCGTGCTCGATTTGGCGAGCGCAATCGGCAGGAAGCCGCATACGGTGACGAGCGTGCCTGTGAGCATCGGAAACGCCGTGCTGGTATACGCGAACGCTGCCGAGCGCGCCCGGCTCCAGCCTTGCTCCAGCTTCACCGCCATCATTTCGACGGCGATGATCGCGTCGTCGACGAGCAGGCCCAGCGCGAGCACGAGCGTACCGAGCGAAACCTTGTCCAACCCGATATTGAACATGTGCATGCAAAGCGCCGTCACCGCCAGCACGATCGGAATCGTGATCACGACGACCATACCGGTGCGCAAGCCGAGCGAGACGAGGCTCACGACCAGCACGATCGCCACCGCTTCGCCAACCGATTTCACGAATTCATCCACCGAGTGCTTCACCGCGTGCGGCATGCTCGACACCGGCGCGAGTTTCAGACCCGCCGGCAGCGTGGCCTGCAGTTCGGCGGCTTTTGCGTCGAGCGCCTTGCCGAGGTCGATCACGTCGCCGCCCTTTTGCATCGTCACGCCGATGCCGAGCACCGCCTGGCCGCCGACCCGCATCTGGGTCACCGGCGGATCGTCATAACCGCTTGTGATCTTCGCGATGTCGCCCAGCCGGAAGGTGCGCTTGTTGATGGTGATCAGCATGTCCGCGAGTGCCTGCACGTCCTTGAACGCGCCGCTCGGACGCACGAACACGCGGTCGTCGGCGGTCGTGATGGTGCCGACGGGCGCGACGGTGTTCTGCGCGTCGATGGCCTGAGCGAGTTGCTGCGGCGTGATTGCGAGCCGCGTCAACTGCGCATTCGATATCTCGACGAAGATGTGCTGGTCCGGGTCGCCAAAATAGTCGACCTTCGCCACACCGGGTATGCGCAGCAGGACTGTGCGCAGCTTGTCAGCGTAGTCGTGCAGTTGCGCCGGCGAAAAGCCGTCGCCTTCAAGCGCATAGATGTTGGTGTAGACGTCGCCGAATTCGTCATTGAAGAACGGACCAACGGTTCCCTTCGGCAGCGTCGCGGCAATGTCGCCGACCTTCTTGCGCACCTGATACCAGGTTTCCGGCACTTCCTTGACGGGCGCGGAGTCCTTCATGGCGAAGAAGATCATCGACTCGCCGGGGCGCGAGTAGCTCTTGATGTAGTCGATATACGGCGCCGCTTGCAGCTGGCGGCCGATCCGGTCCGTGATCTGTTCCTGCACCTCGCGCGCAGTCGCACCAGGCCAGTAGGTCTTGATCACCATCGTGCGGAAGGTGAACGGCGGATCTTCCGACTGCGCGAGTTGCGTATAACCGATCACGCCGAAAAGCGTGGCGAGCCCGATCAGAAAGATCACGAGCTGCTGATGGCGCAACGACCATGCAGACAGGTTAAAGCCACCTTCACCCGGCGTTTCGGCGTCGGAACGCGGGACGGGCGCGCTGTTGCCTGCGGATTCACTGTCGCGGGCCCTCATGACGGGAAGTCCTCGGGATGAAGCGGGGGCACCACCTGCACATGCTGGCCTGCGCTCACGGCGTGTGCGCCTTGGAGCATGACGCGGTCTCCGTCGCGGAGGCCCGATCCGATCGAGACGGTGCGCTCGTCATATCGCTGGATAGTGACCGGGCGCAGTTCGAGTGTGTCGCTGCCGGCGCGCACCACCCAGACAGCGGGGTGCTCACCCTGGTGAAAGAGCGCCGTCACAGGCAGCGTAAAAATCTGCCCCACGGGCGCGTCGCCGACGGCATCGAACCCCACATTCGCCGTCATGCCGAGGCGCACGTCGCGGCTCGGGGCGGCCAGCGTCAGCTTGACGCGCCAGGTGCGGCTTTCTCGATCGGCAGCAGCCGATACCTCGCGCACGCGCGCCTCGAAGGTCTTGCCGGGTAGCGCCGGCAGCGTTACGCGCGCCATGCTGCCGACTGTCAGCGAGCTCAGCGTGCGCTCGGGCGCGTCGCAGACGATGTCTACGTCGCCCGTCCAGTCGAGGTGATAGATCGATTGGGTTCCCTGAACGTTCTGGCCCGTGTCGGCGTCCTCCGAGGCAATCACGCCGTCGTGGTCCGCTGTCAGCGTCGCATAGCGCAGATTGTCCGAGGCGAGCGCCATCTGGGCGAGCGCCGAATCACGCTGGGCGAGCGCGGAGGCGTAGGCGTCCTGCGTCTGTTCAAGTTGCGCCGGCGCGATCAGGTTCGCCTGCGCCTGCGCCTGATCGCGGTCGAGCTGCTGCTTCGCGTAGACAAGTCGATGTTCGGCGGCATCGAGCTGGGCTCGTGCGTTGGCCAGGTTATTGCGCAGGTCGGTCGGGTCGAGCAGCGCAACAACCTGCCCCGCCTTGACGGCGTCGCCGAGGCGAACGCGCCGTTCGATGATCTTGCCGCCCACCCGGAACGAAAGCGCCGTGGAGTAGCGCGCCTGCACCTGAGCCGGCAGCGACGCACTTGCCGTGCGTCCGTCAGCGTGGACGGCCAGGGCGACCACGGGCTTCGGCTCAGGAGCGGCGGCTTCGCGCGGCTGGCATGCCGACAGCAGGATTGCGCTGCAAGCCGCGACCATCACGTGCGTCCGCTTGGGCGATCGTATGAACGAAGATAAAAAGATACGTGCAATTTTAGGCGCGACAGGAACGGAATGTTTCACGATGTTCACAAGGCAGAGGATTGATCCAGGTAAAAAATTTCCCGATGCTGTAGACCCGCCATGCAATGAAGCACGGTTCGCCGTCAGCATGGGTGCGCATACAATCTCTATCAATACGCTGGACTCCTACGTATTGCCATGGCATCCCGGCGACATGTGCCCTCCCGATGGGACGCGCGCACTCAGCGTCTGATTCGCGCGCTTACATGCACACTTGCCTCACGGGTCTTTTGCTCTCTACCCCGGCATCGACAAAACTACCGATAAATCGCCTGCGCCAGCGCGCAGGGCCCGGTCGAGTTCCTCCTCGGGTATCAGCTGCCGGTGCAGCACCGCCTCTCTTAGCATGCTGTATCTGGAATGCGCGCCGGGTATGCGAGCACTCTTGCCGCCAATATAGGGATTTGCCGCAGTCGCCATCGCGCGACGACACTCGGGCATCTCCCGGATCTGTTCAGAATTGGCCGCGATCTCCCTGATGCAATGCTCGGCCAGCGTCTTACATGGATGCACCTGAACCGATTCAGCCGCGAATGTGACCGCGACGTCGCTCGCCAAAATCCGGAGTGCCATCTGACGGACGACATCGGAAATCACCGCATTCGGTCTGCCAGGCGTGACAAAGGAGTCGGTCCGCATCCACGCGAAATCGATTTCGGGCACGTCGAATAGTGCCCGGATGGATATCAGATGGAGGTCACTGCACGCGTTCGAAAGCTCGGCGGCGATGTCGGTCAAAATGCCGGAAATCCGCAAATACGCGGCACACTCTTGGGTTCTTTCAATCGGAGTTGACGCCATAGGCAAACCGAGCGCGGTCATTGTGTTTACTGCATCAACCGCTTCAATTTCAACCGCTTCGACTTCATATCCGGAATGGGCCGTAGCGCCCGCGTCAATCGTCGCGCGAAGATAGATTTCACGAAGCTGCGCGGATGACGCTCGCAACCTGACCATCTGTTCGTCCAGCATAAGCGCATGCGTCAAAAACTTGAAACCCAGCGTGGTGTGAACTGCATCGTATAACTGGGTGGTTCGGTCGAGTTGCAGCAAATCGCGGAATTCCTCCGCCTTTCTGACGAAGGCGGACCGCAACGCATCGCACCCGCCACATAGGTGTTCAATCGCAACGCAGATCGAGATCCGAAGTGCGGTCGAATAGACATTGCCGCCTCCGGGACACATGCGCGCACCTGGATCCAGATGAACATAGTCGCCGCGCGGACGACCCAGAAGTTCAAGAGCGCGGTTGCATATCACCTCGTTGGCGTTCATGTCGTTCTCAGTGTCAGCGCGGCCCTGAGTCACATCGACGAAGCACTGGTCACACAAGCGTCCTTTCTGCGCCGCCACGCAAGAGGCGACGATTGCGTCACCAAGTGGGGGTTCGAGTCGATGCAACTCGGCATTCACTTCTGCGACAGCCTGCTTGACTGCCGCCAGCGCATTCCGCAGGTTTGGGTATGCGCCTACCGGCGTCCCCGATATGGGACAGTTCTCGACGGCGCCAGGCGTGTGAATGCCATATCGCGCTTCCTTGGGTATTTCCCGCTTGCCCAGCGAATCGTATTCGACCCGGAAACCTGGTCTGCCGATCTCCATATTCACTCCTGCCAAGGATGAGTGCTTGCATAACACACGCAATAGCCAATAGCGGCCGCTCTGCTTATCAAAGGCAGAGCTGGTTCGGACGGGGTTCGTCGGTATGCTTTCCGGTCGAACGAGGCGAGAAGCTATATTCGCGGTAGGCATCGGTGCCTACATAGAGCCAGTTCCGCAAAATGTTTGACATGTCACTTCCTTAGCAGCCGTTGGTGAGACCACGATCTCCTGAAGCCGGTGTATAGCCGCATGTTGATTTCCGGCGCCCAATGCGGGTAATTTCTGACGGCTAATCGGAGTGCACCGACTCGGCGCAGAAACGGGCCGAGGAAATACCCCGGTTTCGCAGTCGATGACTATCGCGAACCCAAGGCGCGTGGACGCTAAAACGCCATTGGGGTCGATAGGGCAACGCAAAAAAGACTCATCGCACACAGGAAAGAGAAAACTTTAGCGGCATGGTGAGCGCCGAGTAGCGCGGCAATGCCTGGGCCAACAACACCGGTCTTGTCGACACCGCCGAGGTGAACGCAGCGTCACCGATGTTCAACAGGAAGTCAGATACTGTCTGGATGAGCGTTCGCCAGGAGACGACATGCGTCGCAGCGGTGACAGCGAATCCGGTATTTCGCCGTTTGACGTCCCGACGGCAAGGATGTGCTTGCGCAAACTGCAATGCCTTCACTCGTGCTCGTTCGTCAAACATGGATTACTTCTCCAGGAGGGTGACGGGCTCTCAATTATCAGTATGCGTATCGAGGTCTGACCCGTACGCTACCGTGCATCCGAGCCGCGCGAATGCCACTGGACGATCACGTTTCGGACGCCGCCGGATGAATCAGACTCCGTCGATCGCCCCTGTGCAAAGGCGCTGTCCACATTTCCCACGATAGACGCTAGCGACCCAGGAAGATATCGTACCGTCGGTTATCGCGCGTCTACCTGCCCGTCCAAAGCCTATACGGCGGTATAGCGCACGCGGCGACAGGGATAAGACCAATCCGCTCAGGTGCAGGGTCCGATACCGTCGTTCAGCAGCGTGCAGAAAGCCGGCGAGTACCCATGCGTGTTGTTCCGGTGGCCGCGATAAAGCGATTCTTTTTTTCGCCATCTCATTCGCTCGCGCCTGCACCGCAGCAGCTATCGTTTTACCGAGATATCGGTGACGCGCCAAACGTTTGGCGCGTCCGTCGAGGTATCAACATATACCGTGACCAATACACTGGAGCGAAGCGGCCGCGACTGCCTCCTGGAAGTGCGCGACGACGGTCGCGGCGAAAACGGACGTCGGTTTTCCTCGCAAACGACGGAATCTGGTCGCGACGCACGCTTCACTATCCTGTGGCTGATCAATCAGCATGCCACTGGCCGCTACGACTCGCGAACCCTCGCATCAGACGAACCCGTACCGCTTACCGAGAGCGGCGAGAAGATCTGGCCACTGATCGACGCTGGCGCCGTCGTGAATCTCCTCGAGTTCGCACAGCAGATCGACAATGCCCGGATCGTAGGCATTGACGTTGGATGCATACAGCGCCTGCAGTAGCTTGCCGTCCCGGGCGTGCCGATAGTACGAAATGCCGATCCCTTCGATGTCCGGGTGATAGAACTCGTCGCTAACGAGCGATCCGACTGCGCACTCGCGGTCGTTGTCGCCGCGCAGCCGGCATGAGCCGTTCTCGTCCTCCGAGACGGCCCCTTGGTTAAGCAGATGAGCGCTGACGCGCTCGTAGATCTTTCTTGCGCACTGCATCGCGACACCTGCGACCCTCAAGCAGCGGCTTTCAGAAACGTGGCCGACAGGGCAAATTGTCGCGCAATTGATGCCAGCCGCTCACTCCATTCCCATGTGCCAAATACATCGTGGACGTTCTGCAGACAACTAAGCAATTCGACAGTCACCGGATCGGACACATCGATGCGCGAGCGAAGCAGCGCGCGCTTGAGCGCCGCGACACCGATATCCATATAAGCCGGCACGTCCTTTGGCGGTTTTGCGACGTAGCGGATGGGCACGCCTTCCATTGCCGTCATATAGTCGCGCGGCTTAATGAAGCTGCCGACCGGACAGCTACCGCAGTAGCCTCGATAGGCGCCGCCGCCGCGAGGCAGCAGGGAGGCTCGCGCCTGGCCGAATAAATGCTCTACAGCGTGGTTGAAAATCTCCTGACGTGTCAGGAAGCTCCGGCTTTTCATGTCCACCTCTTTGCGTCTTTCGCATCGGCCAGTCGTTGACAACGGGCAGCCTGCGCTCTAAGTATCAAACGTCGCCGCCGGGGCAAAGGGGCTGCTGCGAATACAAGCGACGCGAAGTTTTGACGGAACCTCGATTTGGCTCGAAGCCGCCTGCGCTAGTCAGACCGGAGGCCGTTGTAGGCGCAAAGCGCGGCCGCATCGGGCATGGGTTTACGGTACAGCCGCGACCGAAATTGGGCTATCACACGGAAGGAAGGAACGCCCCTACGTTGGGATGCAGCGGCACATTGTTCAGAGTTGCGTGAATATACGGGCGTATCGGCCCTGCCTCCGAGATTTCGATAACGATTGAGTACGCGATGCGAGTGGGCGACTGCGGGGCCGTAGCCGCATGCTGCTCGAGCAGCTCTTCCGGGTCACCGCGCCAAAGCGGGGGCTCTACGCCGCGATATGGTGAGCGTGATCGTTGCCCGCGAGCGCCGGATACCATCGCTCGAAGCATGAGACACCGGCGTGGGGCTGCGCGACGGAGAGCTGGAACACCTTTTTGAATCGTTTTATACGACGAAAGCGGGAGGCAAGGGCATGGGCCTTGCCATTTGCAGGTCCATTGCCGAGACTCATGGCGAGCGCATCGACGCAGGCGCCGAACAAGCCTGGCAGTGCGGTGTTTCGCTTCGCCATCGCTGTCGAACGGCACGATTGTCCGCGTGCAGCAACTCAGCGCGCCTAAGACCGCAGGTTTAAAGCCCGCGGCGGCAGGGGCGGTTGGCGGCTGCCTTTGTGCTGCCGGGGCATGCAGCGGCCAACAGCAGCTGTTTTCCGGTATCTCCTGCTTTTGTGCTGCCCCCGCGTCAAGCGGGGCCGGGTGGCTGCGCTTGCGAAGGCGCGCAGAGGTAAATCTGCAGCACGCCTCTGGCATCGACGACATAGTAAGCTCCGAACAGAGGGTGTATCCCTCGCCCCATGCCGCGGTTCAAGTTCCAGCCGCTTCGTGCGACGCATTGCAGACGTAGATGCAAGGGTAGCGGGCCGCTTGGGCGGCGGCAAACCTCCATTCGGACATTTACCCTACTCCCGTTTTACCGTGTCATACTTGAAACGCGTCTTACGGGCGCAAAACGGCGGGGATGCGTCTCTGTCAAGCGGGCGAAATGTCTCGTCAGTCCGTCGCATTGTGGCGTGTTGAGGACTCGTTTATGGCTACCGATCGGCATGTACCGTCGTCGACGGGTGGAATCCGCGGCTCGACAGTCTTCGTCGTCGACGACGAAGAGTCCATCCGCCTCGCGCTGTGCGATCTACTGGAGTCCGTCGGGTATTCCGTCGAGACGTTCTGTTCCGTGCAGGAATTCGTGACGTTTCACAAACCCGCCGGCCCGAGCTGTCTCATCCTCGATGTCAGGCTCAAAGGCGAAAGCGGTCTGGCGTTCCAGCAGGCGATGGCACGCGAGGGACTGCAAATGCCGGTTCTCTTCATGACGGGGCATGGCGACATGGAAATGTCGGTGCGAGCAATGAGAGCTGGTGCATTCCATTTTTTCCCGAAGCCGTTTCGTGACCAGGATATGCTCGACGCGATTTCCGAGGCAATTTCGAAAGACTCGCAACGCCTCGAAAAGGAACACAGCCTCGCGGCTGTACGCGCCGCGTACGCCTCGCTGACGCCGCGCGAACGCGAGATCCTGGCGCTGGTGGTCAGCGGAATGCTCAACAAGCAGATCGCCGCGCAACTCAACCTGAGCGAAATCACGGTGAAAATCCATCGCGGCCAGTTGATGAAAAAAATGGGCGCGCGCTCACTCCCGGATCTCGTCTTCAAGGCCGCCGCACTCGAAATTGGGCGGCAACAAACAAAGCCGCGCCCTTAGGCTCGCGCCAGCCGCCATTGACGGAAAGAGGTCCGAAAACGCTGTTTTGAGCGCCCCTGCCTAAATCCCAACGTTGCCGAGTGCTCGCTTCAGGAGCGCCGCGTCCACGGGCTTGTCGAGCAGCGTGATGGCTGTGCTGGACTGCACCTGCGCTCGCAACGCGTCGCTGGGAAACGCGCTCACGAAGATCGTCGGCGGCGCGGCGCCCAGTGCGACAAGACGGTCAAGCAACTCCAGTCCTGACATGCCGGGCATGCGGACGTCGGAAAGCAGAACTCCGTTTTCGGTGCGAAGGTGCGACGCCCGCGCCGCCAGATAGTCCGAAGGCAGCGAGTAAGTTTCGGTCGAATAGCCGAGCGATTGCACCAGGCTTTCGAGCGCCAGGCGGGATGATTCGTCGTCGTCGACAATCCAGACGATCCCGGAAACGGAAGCTCGCGGCTGTCGTTGCGAGGGGCTTCGGGAGGACATAAGGTCGCTTGCCAATGATTGCTTATTCAATCTAGACCCTGGAGCGTCGACTTGTCCATCATACCGACGTATGTCTGACTATCCCTTCCGGAATGACGAGACGCAGTGCGTCGGGCCCCCGCATCGAGATTTGCCGGGCGCGCCCTCGCTCAAGGTTTCATCGTACGAACGCCGTCCAAGGAACCTTGAGTACGCCTCTCGTGGCTAATCTTACCGCCGCGGTGCTGCCTCGGAATGTTGCCCCCGAACCTCTTCTGACTGTCCCCATATCTTTTCCTTACGGTTGCTAGAGTCTTCTGCAGAGCGAGACGCGCAGTCCGGCAAGTTCCATTACCGATTATCGCGACTGAACTGCTCCACGGCGGCCCGCGTCGACGTTGTCTTCAAACGCAAAAATTTTACGCTTCGGATCTTTCAGACCGACGGTAAGCCGAGCCATACCGACGTATGAGCTCGACAAACAACGGTGGGCGAAAGTCCAAACGCTCGCAGAATGGATTCGATACCACCCGGCCGTCTATCTTGGCAATCATAGGCGGTGCTGCTTACAAGTCGACTCCCTTTAAAGGCACGACAGGTCCCGCCCCCGCCTATCGGTGAGCGTTGACCTGCAAGTCGTTCTGTGCGTCGACAGGCTCAGATGCGTTACGTGTTGGAGACACACGTTTTCGTCTCGGCATGCCCGTCAAAGGTTAACCATGTTTAGCGAACGCACAGGTCATCGCTGTTTTCCGCGGGCGGAAACAAAGGCGTCCAACGGCAACAGCATCGGCGGATCGGCCGGGCTCGCAGTCACCATTTCGGCGCTTGTTGTCTGCTGGTGGGAATTGATCAAGATATCTTTGGACTTCGCATTGACCGACAGCGACGCGGCACTCGGCGCGACAGTAGGCACAAGACTGATCGTGGTGGTGTCTGGACTCGCGGTCGTAGGCGACGCCCCCTTCGCGCGGCCCGTTTTCTGTTTTCTGTGCGCGATGAGCGTGCTTGCAGTCGGTCCGGCCATCCCACTTGAGCTCACAGACTCGCTCCTGGTACCAGCCGTCTCGTTCATCGACTGCGTAACGAAAACATTGTTTCTCGCTTGCGCGTTTTCCTCCTCGGGCAGGAATGGTCGTGACAAGTGCAACCACAGTCACGTTTTTGAAGTAGCCGTACTGCCGCCGCGCGACTGACGCGCCGACAACGCTTTTTCCCCAACCTTCATTTTGAGGTGACTTTCATGTCCAACTGTTTGCATAACTGGATCTACGTCGGCGCGAACGCTTACGACGAATACACCTATGTCCCATGGCTTAAGCGGAACGTCTACCGGAGAACCGTCGACCTTTGCAGAGTTTGCATCCAATAGTAGTCGATACATTTCTATCCGACTTCCCTCATTTCACCGGCAGCACTCGACGTCAAGTCGGCCTTTCTGAGGTCCGAGTACTCGTCTTGTTCAGTTTGCGCAGGAGTGTTTAGTTCCCAATAAACGACTTGGTGGGAACTAAAGTGGACGAGATATTGAGTCGTAGCCCGAAGAGCAAACAACCGAACTTTCCTGTCGAAACGACGCGGCACTATTCGATACACCACGTCCTGAGCATAGGGCTGCAGCCTCAAATCCCGAGACCGGTGCGCCGGTACTACTGCCGTTGAGCATTGTGGCCGAGGTGTAGACGTCTGAGCGCCCGGTCAATGTCCGCGGGAAGTGTTTTGCGGGGCGGTTTCTGCGTCTTGGCCATCGTGTCCGGCATCGGCGTCGGGCCGCAGAATTTACCGGAGCGCCTTATTGAGACACAGCATCGCCAAGGGGCAGATGAAAGACGCAGGCAAACGAGGCCATCGGTATGGCGGACGATTGTCGGCAAGCGCGAACCCGCCCCGCGGAGCCATGTGCTTCGATGATCGAACGGGAGATCGACAGCCCCATCCCCAAGCCGGTGGACTTCGTCGTGTAGAAGGGGGCGAAAAGGCGCTCGGCGCTTTCCGGGGAAAAGCCTGGCCCCGAATCGCACACTGCCACAAGCACGCAGCCAGCGTCGGCCTTCCCCGTGCTGACCAGCACTTCCCGCGCGCCGTCGCTGGCGCCGCTGATGGCCTCGATCGCGTCGATGACCGGGTTAAGGAGGACCTGTTGCAATTCGATACGGTTTCCCTCGATGAAGGGCAAGCCGTCGGCCAGTTGCGTCTTTACCAGAGCACCCCGCTTCATTGCTTCCCTCGGGTGATCTCCATCACCTCGCGGATTGCCTCGTTAATGTCCAACGTTTCGTTATGTGGCGCCGTCTTCCTGAGTAGTTCCCGGATCCGGCCGATCACGTCCGCCGCCCGATTGCCATCCTTGATGATCCGGCGCAGCCCCTGTGCAACCTTCTCCATTTCAGGCGGCTGGGCGCGCAACCACCGAAGCCCAGCCTGGGCGTGAGTGACAGTCGCGGCGATCGGCTGGTTGACCTCATGGGCGATCGAGGCCGCGAGTTGTCCCATTGTCGCAACGCGGTTTGCGTGTGCCAATTCCATCTGCGTCTCACGCAAGGTTTCCGCGGCACGCCTGCGTTCGGTGACAACGCGCGCAATCCCGACAGTACCGGCCACGCGCCCTTGCCCGTCATGCAACGCTGTCTTTATCGTCTCGATCCACCTCATGCTGCCATCCGCATCGACATGAGGCTCCTCGATCCGCTTGCGCCCGTGCGATTCCATCACTTCGACGTCGTCACGAAGATAAGTCCGGGCGAGTTCTGGCGGATGAACATCGAAATCGGTCTTGCCTATCATGTCGTGAGGCTCCGCAAACCCATTCGCAGCGGCAACGGCGCGATTGACTGCGATGAAACGGCCGTTTGCGTCCTTAACCCACGCAAGGTCCGGTATGTTGTCCAGGATTGCCGCCATGCGTGCATTCGCGTTTCCCAGCTCGATCGCGTGCTGCCGCAGCCTCTCCCTCATTGCGTTGAGGGCATCCACTAGCTGATCGAGCTCATCGCCTTCGACGGTCAGCGATTCCTCGCCGTCCTCGTCAGTTGCGCGGCGCGTTGGTACTATCGACTCCAGTTAAGCCTGCGCGACATCGAGGAGTTGCGGTTCTGTTGCAATAGCGCAGGCCGGTATGCTGCGGACCCCGTTTTGCCAGGGTTATCCCCCTTCATTGCCGGCCTGCGATAAGCATCATCGATGCGTCACGTGTGGCAGACTTGTCTTCATGGCTGGCGGCCTTTGCGCCGGACAGCGCCAGCGACTCGGCTATCCCGGCATCGGCAGATGGTCCGCGGTCGCCAATGCACTGCACAAGTGGTGATACGCCACCGCGCGGGCTCCTTGCGGCGACCCGCAAGTCCGCTGCTGCCCCAGCGCGACGATGACTCGCGGCGGCCTGAGCTGTATCTTGTTTGGATGGCACTCCGAGCGGCATTTGGGTACGTCTTCAATTGGGTCGATCGACCCGGAGCGGACCGTTAGGGAGCAGCATGAGGGCGTTGATTCTGGCATGCGTATGCATGCCGTCGGTTATCGCGGCGCAGAGTTTGTTGACTCCCCCCGTGTCCACCGCCTCTTCCGCCACGGTCGCCGCGATTGTCGCCGCCGCGAGTAACTACCTGGCTGAAGCGAAGCGTGTGGTCGATGCGGCGGCGCAACCCGCTGCACCCTGGAACGGGCCGCGCAACGGGCCGCGCGCGCAACCCGGGAAACGCGTCGCCATCGTCGCCGAGGATTTGCGCAACGGCGGCATCGTCGGCGTGGTCGACGGTGTGCTGGAGGCGGCCAAGGTCATCGGCTGGAGCGTAAAGATATTCGACTCCGGCGGCACGCCGGACCTGCGGCTGAAGATGCTTTCGAATGCGCTGGCAAGTCGTCCAGACGGCCTGATCATCATCGGTGGCGACGCACGCGCCCTGCTGCCCGGGCTGCGGCCGTTTGCCGAGCGGAGCATTCCGATCGTCGGCTGGCATGTCGCGGCCCGGGCCGGACCGGTGCCCGGCACGCCCGTGGCGATGAACGTGGCGACGGATCCGCTCGAGGTCGCGCGCGTGACCGCGCTGGCGGCCATCGTGCAGTCCGGCGGGCATGCGGGAGTCGTCATCTTCACCGACTCCAATTTCCGGATTGCGCAAGGCAAGGCGGATGAAATGGCTGCCGTCGTTCGCGCGTGCAGCGGCTGCACCTTGCTCGATGTGCGCGACGTGGCGATCTCGCGCAGCCAGGAACTGATGCCGGGCGCGACACGCGCCTTGCTCGCGCGGTATGGCAAGCGCTGGACATATGCGCTGGCCGTCAACGACATCTACTTCGACTACGCCGCCCCGGTGCTGACCCAGGCCGGAATGCCGAACGCCGCCATGGCCATGCTGTCGGCTGGCGACGGCAGCGAGTCCGCCTTCCTGCGTATCCGGACGGGCACCTTCCAGACGGGCACGGTGGCCGAACCCCTGAATCTGCACGGCTGGCAGTTGGTCGACGAGATGAACCGGCTCTTTGCCGGCGGAGACGTCACGGGTTACGTGTTTCCGGTGCATCTCGTGACGGCGGACAACATCGCCGCGGACGGCGGCGATCGTCTGCTCTACGACCCCGCCAATGGCTACCGCGATATCTATCGCCGCATCTGGCAACGCCCATGAAACTACCGCGCCCCCAGTCGCTCACCGCTCAGTTTGCGCTCGTCGCTTCGTGCCTGGCCGCGCTGGTGGTCGCGGTCGGTGTCACGACCATTTACTCGTTGGCCGGTTCGGCCCACGCGATCCGCCAGTTGGCCGAAGAGCGGCTGGCGCGCCAGGAAGATGCACAGGACCTGGCGCAGCGCACGCTGATGATCGAACGCCTGGCATTACAGTTGTCCAGTGACGATACGGTGGACGCTGTGCGCGAGACGCATCGGCATGTCATCGAACAGTTGGCATCCTTTGACCGCCTGGTAGACCGTCTGGCATCCGCGGCGAGCGAGGCCGTCACTGTCGATGCGCTGGCGCTGCATCGGTCCAGCCAGCGCTTCCGCAACACAGTCAACATCGAGGCGCAGGTGCGCGAAACCGCGCTGCGCGCGGCACCCGCGCCGGCGTCCTCGTCGCGGCCCGGCGCGTCATTGGCCAGCCTGGACGACGATCTGCGCCGCCAGGCCGACGCCTTGGCGGCCGCGGCGCGCCAGCAGTCGGATTATTTCACGCGCGCCTACCGCAAAGCGGTCCAGTCTCTGGCCGAAGACTCGGACCGCACGCGCAGATGGGTCATCGGCGAAGTTGCGGTAAGCCTGCTGCTTGCCTGGCTGATCGCCCGCGCATTCCTCGGACGCCACGTCGTGGCACGGCTGCGCCGAGTCAGTCACTTCCTGCGGCACGGTGACGTCGACAGCGTGCAAGCCGGCGTCCCCGTTCACGGCGGCGACGAGATTGCCGATATGGCGCGCGCAGTCGAGCAGTTCCTCGAAGACCGGCGCCAGCGCAGGCAGGCCGAGGATGCGCTGAAGGAGCTCAACGCCGAACTCGAGGCACGCGTCACGCAGCGCACGGCCGAACTCACCACGGCGCTTGCGGGCCGGACGGCCGAGATCGCCGAACGACAGCGCGCCGAAGAGGCAGCGCAAGCGAGCGAACATTTCCTGGACAGCATCATCGAAAACATCCCGGATGTAGTCTTCGTCAAGGATGCAGTGACCCTGCAGTTCGTGCGCTTTAACAAGGCAGGAGAGCAACTGCTCGGCTACCGCCGCGAGGAACTCATCGGCAAATCCGTCCATGCCCTGTTTCCCGTCCAGGAGGCCGATTTCTTCGCGCTGAAGGATCGTGCCGTGCTGGAGTCGCGGCGGATGGTCGAGGTGCCGGAGGAACGGGTTCTAACGCGTAATGGGCCGCGCCTCGTACACACGATGAAGATCCCGATCCTCGATGCGCGCGGCGAGCCGCAGTTCCTGCTCGGCATCTCACGCGACATCACGGAGCAAAAGCGCGCGGAAGCCGAGCTACGGGAGAGCGAGCGGCGCTACCGCGAAGTTCAGACGGTGCTGGCGCAGGCGAATCGCGTGACGACGATGGAGCACCTCGCGGCCTCGCTCAGCCATGAAATCAAGCAGCCGGTCGCGGCGACCGTCGCCAATGCTCAGGCCGGGCTGCTTTGGTTAGGTGCCAATCCGCCCGTCCTCGAGCAAGCCCGGCAAGCGTTCGATCGAATCATCAAGGACGCGAAGCGCGCCAGCGAGGTCACGAACCGGGTTCACGGTCTCGTCCGGAACGTCCCGCCGTCCAGGCAAAGCCTGCAGATGAACGAGGCGATCCATGAGGTCATTGCCCTCACGTCCAGTGAGGTTGCGAAAAGCGGCGTATCCACGCGGATGCAGCTTGCGGAGGACTTGCCGCCCGTTGAAGGCGATCGCGTCGAACTCCAACAGGTCATGCTGAACCTGATCATCAACGCCGTGGAGGCGATGAGCGTCGTTGAACACGGGCGGCGGGAAATGATCATCAGCACCGCCAACGACGAATCGGGCCGCGTCCTCGTTTCCGTGCGCGATTCGGGACCGGGGTTGGCGGTCGACAACGTGGAGCGTCTCTTTGAGCCGTTTTACACGACGAAGGCTGGCGGCATGGGGATGGGGCTCTCGATTTGTCGTTCGATTATAGAAGCGCACGGAGGACGTCTGTCGGCGAGCTCGAACGAGCCCCGCGGCGCCGTGTTTCAGTTCACCCTGGCCGTGGCGCCATGCCCGTCCGATGTCACGACGGGTGCAGACGTTCGTTCAAGCGGTGCAATCGACTGAAATGGGTGTGCGCCGTGAAAAGGCGGCGCTTTCTAGCGGGTGCAAGCGCCGCCCGACAACCGCTCCCGCCGGAAGCAAACGGCGCAGCTATGGGGGCAACGAAGTCCTTCGCGACCATCACCCACAGCATGCGGGCATCTTGTTGGCAATGGCGATGAGCGTTTGTGATAGCCGTTGCGTTCATGGAGCTGCCTGATCCACCGTTGCAGGCTACAGGCTGATCGACTCACGGTGCGTATCGAAGAATGCGCTGAGCGCGGCGCGGCGTTCTGCGACGCAGGGGCCGTCGTACTGCCGCGACGCGACCTGCTGCATCGGCGCGAACTAGAACGTCGCGGGCTCGAAGCTGAGACGCGATGTGACCGTATCGAGCGATGCCGCGAACGCCGTTGCCACTTGGTCGTCGCCGAAGAATTCGAGCGCGTCCGGAAGCGCGACGCGCAACGGTTCACGTGACCACCCTCGCGGCGCAACGTACGCGGCGTATCCGTCGAGCGCGTCGAACGCGGCCATCGGCTTGAGCACCCGCCAGGCGTCGACCACGTCGTGTGCGAAGATCGACATGCAATCCAGACTCGGGCATGCAGGCACCACGCCGCGCTTGCTGCGAGCCCAACAAAGGCTAGAGTCCGCCGAGTTCGTTGAACCCAGCCGGCACGCGGCCTGAACCCGCTGTATCGGTGCCTTAGCCTGGTAGCTAACGACCTACCGCGGTGCACAGGTCACCAACAGGTGCAGCCATCGCGACGTGCACCATATCGCGGTCTTTTGGCCACTGTGGATGACCAGACTACTGCCGACGGATTAATCATGCGCCTCGTTACAAGCTGCCATTACCGGCATATGCGATGTTCTCCGCGCTGTCGGCGACCGTTGTCTTTGCGGCGCAAAGCGATCCGCGGAAACACGGAGCGAGCGACCGTGACCTATCCGGTCACATGCCGCGCGATCTGTACTGTCGCGACAAGACAGATTCATTCGTGCGCCCTCCTGAACCGTCGATTGAGCACTGAACCAACGCGGCTTTACGTCCGTCGGTGCTTCGCGCGTCCATCAGAGACCAGACGAAAATGAATGTCCTTCGTTTCCCTAACGGACGGGCGATGATCGCGATGTCGATACTGGCGTTGCTGATCTTCTTCGCCGATACCGTCACGGTTCTCGACATCGCCGTCGCCACGTTGTATGTGCTTGTTGTGCTGCTGTCGGCGAGATTCGGATCGACGCGCACGGTCACGCTGGTGGGCGCAGGGTGCATCGCGCTCGCGGTGATCAGTTGGGGGCTCACGCGCCCTGCCGGCCCCATCCTGGAGGGCATCGTAAATGAGGTGATCAGCAATCTCACGATCGCACTGGCGACCGTTCTCACTATCCGCAGCCTTCGCACAGAACAGCGGCACCGATATCAGGCCAGCCTGCTCGAACTGACGCGCGATGCTTTCTTTACGTGGGACATGAGCGGGAAGGTCCTCTACTGGAACCGTGGCGCCGAAGCACTGTACGGCTTCGACCGGGCAGCGGCCATAGGCAAGGTCGTGCACACATTGCTCAACACGCAATTCGTCGTACCGCTCCAGCAGACCGTTGACCGGCTTCATCAGCACGATAGCTGGGAAGGCCAGGTTCGCCAGGCGTCGCGCCGACGGCGCCCCGCGCATCGTGAGTTGCCGTCTCACTTTGCAGCGGGATGCGGCCGGGCGCGCTTCCATGGTCCTCGAGACCAACAATGACATCACCGAGCGCGTACGGCTCGAGGACGCGCTGGAGCAGGCGCGGTCCGACCTGGTTCGAATGAATCGGGTGCTCGTCCTGGGCGAGTTGACGGCGTCGATCGCAACGGCATTCAGTTACGGCGCGAACTCAAGCAAAGCTCGCTCTCGATCAGCGGCGACCGCGTTCAGGTGCAGCAGGTGCTGATCAACTTGGTCGTGAATGCCATCGAGGCAATGCATGGCGTCGTCGACAACCACCGCGTACTGACGGTTACACCGGAGTCGACGGGCACGGCTATGCCTTCATACAGGTTCGCGACACGGGCGTCGGAATAAACGAAGCAGACCTCCCACACCTGTTCGAGTCGCTTTATACGACGAAAGCGGAGGGCATGGGCATGGGCCTTGCAATCTGCAGGTCGATTGCGGAGGCCCACGGCGGACGCATCGACGCTGAGCAAAACCAGCCTTGCGGAGCGGTATTCCGGTTGACCCTGCCAGTCGAACGACATGAATCTTCTGGGGCTGCTCCCGCGCATATGGCTTGACCCCCACGCGGTCAAGGGTTTCCCCCAAACACTTCTACTGCCGAATCCATCGTACGCAAGCCGCGGACACGCTATCCACGCCGCTCGGCCAAAATTGCAGCAGGCAACGTTCGCTGCGGCAAAAAACGATGTGCGCGGTTCAGAGAGTCGCCGCGTCGTGCACCACGCAGGCCAGGATCATCGCTTCCGCATTGATGGGCGTTGGGCGTGAGGTCGGCTTGTAGACGGCGTCACCGGGATTGATCGCTTGCCCGCTCATCGCGCAGAAGCCCGGCATGCGGGCGCGCGCCATGCGCCAGGCCTGGTCGCCGAAACAGCCGCGCGTCGCATCGCGCCAGGCAATCGTGGCCGTCGACGACGTCGGACGGTCGATCAGCGTCACTGCGGCGGTAAAGCATCCATCGGCACAGTGCGCCTTCTGACGGCGCTGCTCGGCCCCTTCCACAGCGGCCAACAGGCGCGAAGGCGTCCCCAGCAGAGAGATGGTCTGCGCCCACGGATCCATCACGTTTGCGTTTGCCAGCATGTCGAAACTCCTTGCGAAAGCGATCGGGTTAGCATTGCTTCTGGACTTTGGGACGCGGCGAAGGGCAACGCGCCGTTCTCCTCCCGCGACGGGCATGCTGGCGACTTATCCACCATTCACAGTCCGCGTCTCGTCAGTCGGTAACAGCGGCTGGCCGCGGCCTTCGTGATGCCAAGCATGCATCGGCCAGGCGCGAAGGTTGTTCTGCATCGTCTGCTGCGCGCCATTGCGCGCGCCAGGTCGGGCCGTGCGGGCCGCGCCTGGCCGCGGGCATAGAGATATGGTCTGAAGCACTCTTGCAATGCGAACGACATATTTCTCTCCATATGTTGCAAGCCAGTCCGGTTTTTATGCTCAACCGCTCGTGCGACTCTTCCGACGTCGATTCCAGCATACGGATGCCCGCAGGCGGCTGCAAAGCTGCGTTTGGACATTCACCTCATACCTGGGGCTATGCCGTGTCATACTTCCTGGCGTCTCGTTGCCTGGATCGGCCGCGACGCGTCCCGATCGGGCAAGCGAAGAGTCTGAACCTTCGGGCGCGCTCTTCAAGGAATTTGTTATGGCTACCGATAGGCATGCGCCGCCGTCCACGAGCGGAATCCCCCGCTCCACAGTTTTCGTTGTGGACGACGAAGAGTCCATGCGTCTGGCGTTGCGTGACTTGCTGGAATCAGTGGGGTATTGCGTCGAGCCGTTCGGTTCCGTCCGCGAATTCCTGGATTTTCGCAAACCCGGCGGTCCTAGCTGTCTCATCCTCGATGTCAGGCTAAAAGGCGAGAGCGGGCTGGCCTTCCAGCAGGCGATGGCGCGCGAGGCATTACATATGCCGGTGCTTTTTATGACCGGTCACGGGGACATGGAAATGTCGGTGCGTGCAATGAAAGCCGGCGCGTTCCATTTTTTCCCGAAGCCTTTCCGCGACCAGGACATGCTCGACGCGATCTCCGAGGCAATATCGAAAGACGCGCAGCGCCTCGAAAAGGAACTCCGCCTGAATGTTCTACGCGAGGCCTATAAGTCGCTCACGCCGCGCGAGCGCGACATCCTGGCGCTAGTCGTCAGCGGAATGCTGAACAAGCAGATTGCCGTCCAGCTCAACGTAAGCGAAATCACCGTCAAGATCCATCGCGGTCAGTTGATGAAGAAGATGGGCGCGCACTCACTCGCGGACCTCGTGTTCAAGGCCGCCGCACTCGACATCGGCCCCCAGCAGGCACGTCCGCGCCCCTGAGCGCTATCTGGAGACCGTGACAGAAGAGTTCGACACAGCTCCGGCCTTGCGCGTCACCATTCAGATCCGGATTTTGGCGAGCTCGCGCTTCAAGGCTACCGCGTGCACCGGTTTGTCGAGGAGCGCGACAACCGGGCTCGCCTGCCCCCCCGCAAATGCAACCGTCGCTGGGGAACGCGCTCACAAAGATTGTCGGCGGCGCCGCGCCCAGCGCGACAAGACGATCGAGCAACTCCACGCCCGACATCCCGGGCATGCGGATGTCGGAAATCAGAACTCCGTTCTGGGTGCGCAGGTGAGAGGTGCGCGCCGCCAGGTAGTCGGTCGCCAGCGGAAAAACCTGCGTCGAATAGCCAATCGACTGCACAAGGCTTTCGATTGCGAGGCGCAACGATTCATCGTCGTCAATGATCCAGACCGTCCCAAAGACGGGAGTCGGCAGCTGCTGTCTGGATGGACTTCGTGAGGGCAAGCATCGACCTGGCCATCATACCGGCGTATGTTCCGCTATCCCTTCCGGAATGGATAGCCCGAAGCTCGGCACGACATTGCGGCTTATGGTGCGCGCCATCGCTCGAAACGCTGCCCATGTCCGTTCGAGGTTGTAGCCGCCCTATGCCGGGCGGGCCGCGTCGTCCTCAATCCCGAAACGCCACCGTTGCTGACCAACAAGCAGTCATGTCGTGGACATGCCATCGGGCCGTATGACGCCACCCCACGTCTGTAGCGACTGGGAAAGAACCCTGCACCTGCGGCACCTCTCCTCGAGTCCGCCGGTAGCTCGAGCGATACCGGCGTATAGCTGCGGCAAACAACGGTTGGCAGAGGTCGAAACATTCGGAGAATGGATTCGATACCAATCTTCGTCCTATCTTGGCAACCATAGGCGGTGCGGCTCGAACAGTGACTACTTCGAAGTTATGACAGGTCCCCCGTCCCGTCTGTCGGAAGCAATGCGTCGCAAGCTGTTCACGCGTCGACAGCAATTCGCAAATTGCTTTCGAACGCACATTCTCGTCTCAGCATGCCCGCGCGAAGGTTGAACCATGCTCAGCAAACATACAGGTCCTCGCTTTTTTCCGCAGGCGGAACCGCACGCGAGCGGCTGCAGCCAGCCGACCGGGCGCGCGGTCATCATTGCAGCGCTCGTCGTCTGCTGGTGGGCACTGATCGAGACAGCTCAGGACTTCGCAATGACAGACGGCGACACCGCGCTCGCCACGACGATAGGCACACGGTTGATCGTGACCGGGTCCGGGCTCGCGGTCGTACTCGAAGCACGAATCGCACGTCCCTTTTTCTGCCTTCTCTGCGCGATGAGCATACTGGCGGTCGCACCGACGATTGCCCTCCAGTTCAACGACTCGCTGCTCCAACCGGCCGTGTCTTTCATCGGCTGCGCAACAAAAGCGCTCTTTCTCATCTGCGCCTTTGTGTCCGCAGAGAGAAGCCATGGTCGCGGCCACCGCACCGGTAATCACGCGTGCCCACTATCCGTGCTGTCGCCGCGCATCCCAAGCGTAGACAACACTTTTCGCCAGACTTCATGCCAAGGTGACTGACATGGCCAACTCCTTACACCACTGGATCTACATCGGCTCAAACGCATATGACGAATATACGTTTGTCCCTTGGCTTAACCGCAACGTTTACCGGAGAACGGTCGACCTGTGTCGAGTCTGCATCCAGTAACCGCTTATCTGTTTCTCTCCGGCTGTCTGATCTCACTAGCTGCACATGGTTTGGAGATCGTCGTCCCGCATGTCAGGCCGCCTGTCTTTGCCATGTTGCGACGGAAACTGCTGTTCATCTGTTCAAGCAGTCCTCCACTCACCATGGATCGGTACCGCCGCGGCGCCAGGTCGCAGGCTGCAGAAGCAGCGATGGCTTCTTTGGCCGGTAGCCTGGAGTTTCCCGCTTGGCTTCATTGCGATCCTGGCAGGCTGGTTTACTGCTGAGGTTGGCCGGCAACCGTGGGCCGTATGGGGCGTTCTGCGTACCGCGAACGCATTGACGCCCGGCCTCTCCGCGCACTTCGCAGTTGCGACGCTGGCGCTTTATGTTGCGGTCTACGGGTTTATCTTCTGCTTCGGCATCTACTACATCCTTCGGATCGTGATGAGCGGTGTGACGACAGGTGAGGTGATTGGCTTCTGGAATGGAAACGCGATTTTTCAGATTATCAGTTCTGCGAAGCCGTTTCCCAGGCAGCGACAGTCGCCTACCGCAACGCTTGGCGACCGTGCCGATTCGCATTGGTAACTAGGGGAACAACCATGCTTGAATGGCTCTGGTTACTAGCATTCATCTTCGCGCTTGTCGCCTATGTCTCACTTGACGGCTTCGATCTCGGGGTCGGCGTATTGAGCGGGTTCGCAAAAAAATGGGCGTTGAGAGACCAGATGCTCGCGTCCATCGCGCCGGTATGGGACGGCAATTGGACGTGGCTCGTTATTGCCGGCACGACCCTGTTCGGCGCGTTTCCAGCCGTGTATTCCATCATGCTACCGGCGCTGCATGGTCCTCTGGTCGGCATGCTCACTGGCCTGATCATGCGCGGCGTGGCGATCGAGTTCAGTCACAAAGCAGAACGATCGCGATGGGTCTGGGATGTAATGCTGTTTGCGGGTTCGCTACTTGCGGCGTTCATGCAGGGCGTTTCTGTCGGAACGTACGCTCAGGGTATTCCTGTTATGAACCTGCGATACACAGGCAGTCGTTTGGAGTGGTGCGATGCGTTCCCGTTGTGGTGCGGTGTGGCGCTCAGCCTTGGATATGCCACGCTCGGCGCGGGTTGGCTCGTGCTCAAGGGTGACCGCACGTTGCAGGAGTTCGGCCGCGCTGCGGCGCGTCGGCTCATGCCGCTTGTTATCGTCGCGGCCGCTTCGGTGGTCGTGCTGACGCTTGTAATGCAAGGCGGTGTGCGCGCACGGTGGTTTGCACACCCGGTGCTTTTCTTCTTGCCAGTACTCGCATTGCTGGCTTTCTGTGCGGCGGGTCGGGCTGCGCGGCACGGCTCACCGAAGCTTCCTTATCTCTACACAGCAGCAAGCTTCGTACTGCTGCTTCTCGCTTTGGTGGGGTCCTACCTCCCCTACATCATTCCTTTTCAAGTCACGTTGTCTGATGCCGCTGCGCCGCCGGCGTCGCAGGCATTCATGTTCTGGGGCGCAGGGCTCTTCGTGCTACCGCTCATCGTGCTGTACACGTGTGTCGCGTATTCGGTGTTCCGGGGCGAGGTCTCGAAAGACCAGACCTATCACTGACGTGCCCGCTCCCCACTCAACTTGTTCAAGGGTTGACCATGAAAGTCGCACTTTTCATTCCCTGTTTCATTGACGCGTTCTTTCCTGATGTGGGCATTGCGACACTGCAATTGCTGGAACGCCTCGGCTGCGACGTCGACTATCCGCTGGATCAGACGTGCTGCGGGCAGCCGATCGGCAACAGCGGCTGCGAGAAGGAAGCCGTCGCCACCGAAAACCTCTTCGTGCGCAACTTCACCGGCTACGACTACATCGTCGCGCCCAGCGGCAGTTGCGTGCACCACGTGCGTGACCATTTGAGCGCGGCAGACCAGACGCCCGATGCGCTGGCAGTGCGGTCCAACACCTACGAACTGGTGGAGTTCCTGCACGACGTGCTGCAGGTACGAGAGTTCCCGTGGGCCGAATTTCCGCACAAGGTCGGCCTGCACAACAGTTGCGGCACGCTGCGCTCGCTGCGCACCGCGAAGATGTCAGAGATCGATGAGCCGTTTTTCTCGAAGCCATTGACCCTGCTCAGGGGTGTCAGGGGCATCGAGTTCATCCAGCCTGACCGTCCCGACGAGTGCTGCGGGTTCGGCGGCACGTTCTGCGTGTCGGAGGAGCCGGTGTCGGCGCGCATGGGCGCCGACAAGGTCCGCGATCACAAGCGCAATGGCGCCGAGTACATCGTGTCGGCCGATTCGTCGTGCCTCATGCACCAGAAAGGTTGCTCGGACCGTCTCGAGCTGGGCCTGAAGTTCATCCATATCGCGCAGATTCTCAATGGAGCACAAGCATGAAAGGTGTTGACCATGTCGGCTTTTCGGAGAAATTCATCGCTGACGAAAAGCACATCCAGTTCCACGACAAACGCCTGTGGGAGCTGCGCACCGGACGCGACGCAGAGGTGCATGGCATCGCCGAGTGGGAGGAGTTGCGCTCGCTCGCCTCGGGGATCAAGGAGCATACGCTCACGCACCTCGCGGACTATCTGGAGCAGTTCGAGCGTAATGCGACGGCCAACGGCGTGACTGTGCACTGGGCCAAAGATGCCGAAGAGCACAACCGCATCGTCTACGAGATCCTGAGTCAGCGTCACGCGAGGCTGCTCGTCAAGAGCAAGTCGATGCTGACCGAAGAGTGCGAGATGCGCCCGTACCTTGAGGAGCGCGGCATCACCGTCGTGGAAACGGATCTGGGTGAACAAATCCAGCAGTTCGATGACGAGCTTCCCTCGCATATCGTGGTCCCGGCCGTGCACAAGCTCGCCACAGACGTAGCGAAGATCTTCTCGGATAAGATTGGCACCGACCCGAACGAGAGCAACATTCCTAAGCTTGCCGAAGCGCAGCGAAAAGCCACGCGTCCGCTTATCCTCAACGCCGATGCGGGCATGACCGGCTGCAACTTCGCGGTTGCGGAAACGGGCGGCATTACCGTCTGTACCAACGAGGGCACCGCGGACCTGAGCGCGAACGTGCCGCCGCTGCATATAGCGTCGATCGGCATCGAGAAGCTGATTCCGAAGCTCGAACATCTCGGCGTCTTTATTCGCATGCTCTCGCGCAACGCCATCGGCTCGCCGATCACCCAGTACACGTCGCACTTTCGCGGTCCACGCAAGGATAGCGAAATGCATTTCGTGCTGGTCGACAACGGCCGTTCAGAACGGCTCGGCAATGGACGACTTCTGGTATTCGCTCAAGTGCATCCGCTGCGGAGCGTGCATGAACACCTGCCCTGTCTACCGGCGCAGCGGCGGCCTGAGCTATGGCGGTGTCTATTCGGGTCCGATCGGCGCGATCATCAATCCGACTTTCAACCTGAAGAAGTACAGCTCGTTGCCCTTTGCCTCGACGATGAACGGCAGCTGCACGAGCGTGTGCCCCGTCAGGATCAACATACACGAGCAGATCTACAAGTGGCGGCAGATCGTCGCCGAGCAGCACGAGCTTCCGTTCGTCAAGCAGGAGGCCATGAAGGTGGCCGGCCAGGTGCTGTCGCACCCGGCGCTCTACCGGGCGGCCGTCAAGACAGCCGGGACGGCCGTTTCCGTGCTGCCGCGCGCCGTGCTCTACAACCCGCTTAATGCGTGGGGCAGGCACCGTGAGGTGCCTGATGCGCCCAAGGAAACGTTTCGCGATTGGTATCTCAAGAGGAACAGCAAATGAGCAGCCGCAATATGATTTTGTCCCGTTTGCGCGAGGTCTCACCCGTGCCGCGCCGCTTGCCGGAGGTGCCGATGTTCGATAGCGCATTGCCACCGGAGGTAAAGAGCTTCCGCAAATCGCTCGACCGGCTTGGCGGCGTCTGGTGCCTACTGCCGGAGGACACCAGCCTCGAGCAATTTGTCCGCTCGCGTTTCCGCGATGCCACGGTGTTCTGTTCAGCGACGCCCGAGTTCACGGGCACGCGTGACATCGCGTTGGTTGACGATCCCCGTGCGCTCGATGACGTGGATGTCGGGATCGTGCGCCCGGCGTTTGCGGTCGCCGAGACAGGGTCCATCTGGCTGAGCGAAGCGCAATACAACGTCAATGCACTCGGCTACCTGTCGCAGCATCTGATCGCGTTGCTGGATCCCGCGGATATCGTGGGCAATCTGCATCAGGCGTATCACCGCAAGGAATTCTTCGAGGCCAACTACGCGGTGCTGATGAGCGGCCCGTCGGCGACCGCGGGACATCGAGGGCGTACTGGTTCGCGGTGCGCAGGGTATCCGGTCGCTGACGGTCATACCGGTCGCGAGGCCGGGTACCGCGCGCTAGGGCAGGAGACCTCCATGAACGGTTTAGCCGCCAGCCGCGACGCGATGATACGGTTCCTGAGCCACGGACGGCATCGCCTGCCCCTGTCCGAGGCCTTCAAGGCCGGCCTCATCTGTGCCGCGCCCGCTGGGGATTGCTCAGACGCGGGCGTAAAAGAACGCAGCGCCGGGGGAGAGGCGCTGCCGTTCCGGGCATGACAGGGCGACGAACCGCAGGCGATTGCGCGTTGCGACCCGTTGCGTTTCAGCTTCCAGCAATACCCTCAGGCGGGCTACTGCGATAGTCCGATCCGCTGCTGCTCCTGGGAGATGAAATCGGCGGCAATGCGGTTGTACGCGGCGGGCCGCACGTCATGGATATCGCCGGACTGAAGCAAGTCACCAACATAGACCTTGCCGTTGTATTCGACGTAGGTCACGCTATTACCACCCGGCGCGAGATAGCGGTAACGGCCACCATCCAGCTGTACAGAAGCCTCATCGATGCTCCGCGTCAATTTGCAGTGTGCGGTCCACTGCCAGCAGCCTCACTGGATCGGTCTTCTTCCACTGTGATTTCGGCACGAGCACGGACCATTCGGTGTTGGCCGTATCGAGGAAGAACGCCGCCACGCCTACGTAGTTCGCTGCGTCGCCGATCGGCTCCGAGATCTTCAGCGTCTGCCCCGGCCCCAGCGTCACGTCCCGGCTCCAGAGCGTCGCGGCCTTCAGCGCCTCGTTGCCCGCGAGCAGTTGCGCGTAGGTCGCTGTTACGAAAGGCTTGTCGTCCTTCAACTGGTAGATGCGCAGCACAACCGGAAGCGACGCGCCACGCACATCCTCGTTCAGTGCGCCGCGTGCCGTCACCACGAGGTTCATCTGTTTGACTTTCGTCTCGAACACCGCGCGTGTGACATCCACGGTGCCGTCCTTCACCGACTGCCAGGTCCCGCATGCCGAGACGGCCAGCGCGAGGCCCACGCCGAGCGCACCCCGCAAAATCCGGACACTCATCACAAAGGTGCTCCCTCGAAGTCGATGCGAGGATAGACGGTCTCCTTGCCACCGATGCTCAGTACCAGTTGCATGGAAACATGAAGGCTCGCGTAGCGTCCCAGAAAGTGATTGAGCACTTCGCCGAATAGCGCAGCATCGCCCGGCCCGTCGAACGCGGTCGGATCGAGTTCGACATATGCGCACGCAATACGTTGTACGTATGCCCGCTCCACCTTCTGCTTCTCGGAGAAACGTACGTCCCTGATCGCGTCGATACGACGCGAGACCCCGTCGTCTGGCGTCCAGTCGTAGAGTTCCAGCGTCTCACGCAGCGCCGGTGCGCCCTCCATATGGACCCGGTTCAGTTCGTTCGCGCCACCCGCCGTAAAGTGCCCCAATACGCGCCAGTCGTAGCCCGGGTAATAGCGCGGCGGATAGAGCGGCATGGACGGTGCCGTGAGGTTGCGCACCGATGCAATCCCGGTGAAGTCCGATACGGTTTCAGTGATCGTCGCCTCGGCCAGCGCCATGCGCGGGAGACGCCCGTTATTGGCGAGCGCGCGTACCGTCAGGTAGCGGTCCGGATCGGGACGGTCCTCGTCGTTCTCTGCGTGCCGGTACGTTCCGGCCCATAGCTGCCCCGCCAGCGTGACCCAGAGTTCCCGCCCAAGCGGACCGAAACGCGTCGACGTATGGAAGTAGCGCTCAGGCTTTTCGTGACGCAACGCCCAGCCACGATGCCGGAAACTCGTAAACGCCCGGTAGTCGTGCCGTGCGCTGTCCTCCGGCTCGGCGGCGATCACCGCGAGTACATCGTACGGCTCGACATGAGAGGCGATGCCAGGCTGTACGCGGATGCAGTGCTCCCTGTCGTGCCAGCCGACAGGTTCCAACGGCAACGCATCGACCTCAAACAGGTTGATGACAGGCGTGCAGAACAGGCGGAAATTCTCGCGGCTGACGGGATAGTCGCCAGGCATCCGGGCATCGAGTTCAATCTCGAAGGTCATCTGCGCTTCACCCGCCGGCAGCGCCGCAGCATCGAACCCGCACAGGTCGACGAAGTGAAACTTTTGCGGGAACACAAAATACTCCAGCATCGTCTGCTCGCGGTCCAGTTGCCCGTCGCGCTTCGCGTCTGTGACTGGCCATAGCCGCGTCGACGGGCCGAAGCCTGCCGCCTCGACATGCACCCCGTCCAGCGGCTGCAAGGCGCCGTCCCGTACTGACGGCAGACGCAGCCCGATTGACGCAACCTGCCGCGTCAGCGCCGCGTATAGCGTAGCCGCAGCGGGCCGGTCGCCATGCAGGTACAGGCGGATACGCGACAGGTCCATGCGCTCGCGCTGCTCCCCGAGCCAGAGACCAAACGTCAGGCGGATCACCGTACGCCCGTCGGCACGTACGGCGACGACCGCATCCTCTACCGAGAGCGGTAACAGCTCGACGGGCTGCGTCGTCCGGTATACGCACTGAACCTTATCGGGACCGACGGGCGTTGAGCGTACGACGGCTCCGGCGGGAATCGGCACCGCAGTTGCGCCCGTTCGGTTCAGCGGCGAGCATTCGATGATCGACAGCGACGGGATCGCCCGCGCCATATGCTCGTAAAGGTTGTCGAGCATCCCTTCGGTCACTTCCGGCATGCCGTCGTCGAGCTTCATGCGTAGCCGCGCCGAGAGAAATGCAAAGGCTTCGTTCACCGCGCGCACAGCCCCCTCAGGTTCGCCGTAGAGCATCCCCATGCGACGCGCGGCGTCAGGCTGCGCCTGCGCAAACTCGCGGCCTGCCTCGCGCAGGTAGCGCATCTCTTCGTCGTAGTACCTGAGGAACGGATTCTCGTGCTCAGTCGGGTTTTTCTTCCAGGGTGCGGTCATGGTTGCAATTCCGGTGGCAGGGGAGGAAGCATCGCTGCGGCACCAGCCTTGCCGACAACAAAAATCCTTTCGGGCATCTGGAAGCCGCGCAGCTTCAGCAGTTCGAGCGGACCGGCTCCAACCTGGGTGCGCAGCACGTAGCGCAACGGGTCGCCATTTGCGTCGTTCCACGTGAGCTGGTAGCGGGTACTGTCGAGCTGCTTCACATCGGCTTTTGCGAGCAGGCGCAGGAATGCCCAGTCGCCCGTCGAATCGAACGCCTGCCTCAGGCCCGCGTTGAGTGTCTGCCACGTCAGACCCGCGTGCCCGTTCAGGCCGTCGCCGGGCCAGGCGAGCGGCGTCCAGCTTTCCTGCTGGTTAAAGTAGGCGATCTGCTTGCCGTCCACCGACAGTTCCGAGCGCGTCACGTCCGGCGTCGGCAAGGCCATCATCTCGAAGCGCTCGTTGGCATCGCCCTTTATGTAGAGTTGCGCGCCGACCGTCGAGAGCTGGCGCAGGCCGGCAAGGAACTTCGGATCGAACTGGAGTGCCTGTGGTGCCAGTTCGTTCGGTGTCCAGTGATCGCCTTCGAGCTTGAGTACGCCCGCGAGTTGCGTCGAGATGAAACGGGCGACCAGGCCGGTGTCGGGACGGACGAAGCGGCCGAGTTCGGCGAAAGACGCATCAGCCTGCGTGTCGAAAAACGGATAGCGTCCGCTCATCGTGGCATTGAACGGTGCGGCGACGCTCGCGCGCCACGCCTCGTTCAGGCTGGCCGCCGCCGGTTGCAGGATCGTCTGCCACGCGGCTTCGAGCGGCTGTGCGAACACCGCATTGCCGAAGCCTGCCCATGCGGAGCCGAGACTTGCTGCGGTCAGCGCCGCATCGTCACGCGCCTGAGACAGCTCCGAGAGCTTGCCCTGGAAGACCGCCTGCGCGAGCGAGCGCGCCATCGCCTGCGCGTCGGGACTGCCTGCGATCTGCTGAAGCTTCAGTCGCATCGTGGTGACCGCCGTCAGATAGCGCGACAGGCTGACGCCACTCAGCGCGACGTTCGTCGATGCACCGGCCTTGCCGTTTCCGCTGTTCGTCGCTGCAACGCCGCTCTCTCCCATCAATGCAAGCAGCGGGCCGAATGATTTGTCCAGCGGACTGACGGCCGGTGCGTTCGCGTCGTCGCTGCCAATCAGACTTTGCGCCTTGCGCACCAGCGTGTCGGTCAGCGCCTGTGAGGGTCGTCCCGCCTGCGCCTGATACTGCACCGACTTCATCAGCGCGATCAGCGGCGACGTTTGCGCGTCGGCGAGGCGGGTGAGCTGGTCGATCGCGCCGTTCAGATTGGATGCCGGCTGCCACTGGAGGCTGTTGAGCATGGTCTGCCAGGCCGCGGTGTATTCCGCGAAGTAGCGCGCGGTGAGGCGCTGCTTCAGTTGCTCCGCCGCGCGCTTTTCGTCGATCGCGGCGCCGGTGCGGACCGCCCCCTGTGCGAGGGTGTTACCGATGGTCTGTGACGGTTGCGCGCCCGTTAGTACCCAGTCGCCGCTGACGCGCCGCTCGCGCGCGGTCCGGTCGATCGCCTCCGCGATCATGCCGTCCCACGCCGCGCGCGTGTAGATGCCTGGCACCGTCTGGGACGTATTGAATAGCCCCTGCGCGTCCGCACCGTTAAGCAGCGTCTGGAGCGACGCATCCGCGTATTTGCCGCTGACCTCGTCGAGGATGCTCTGGTACACCGTGTCGTCGGCCGATGCGAGACCCATCTGAGTCACCAGCATGTTGCGGGTCGTGCTCACGAGGCTCTGGTCGGGTGTGATGCGCCATTCGGGGTGGGCCTTCAGGTGGTCGGCGTAAAACGCGGCGAGCCGGCGGCCGGTATCGTCGCGCTCGCCTTCCGGCATATCGACCGGGCGGCGCCACAACGCGACAAGCGAGCGGCGCAGAAATGCGGCGTCGGCGCGGGCGGGGTCGGCGAGCATCAGGTAGGTCTTCAGCGCGTTGTAGGTGCTGCCGCGCGCATCCTGCGACTGCAGCGCGTCGGCCCGCGCTTCGCCCGCAGCCTTCAGCAGGTCGGTGATGGTTTGCACGACCGGCGCCTGCAGATTGCGGGTCGCCGCGATACGGTATGGCGGCCACATCGCAGCGAGAAGGGCGTCGTTCGAAGAAACGCCCGCGCGTAGATACCAGGGCGCGCCATGCTGCCGACGGTACTCAAGCTTTTCCATCAGCTGCTGGAGCGCGAGCTGGGCGCGCCAGGCCTCGGCGGTTTGCGGTTTTGCATCGACAGCGGCCTGCGCTGTCTGACTGGCCTCACGCATCAACTGCCGGTTGCCGACGAAGGACACCGTCATCCATACGCACCACAGGATCGCCGCAGCCGTGACGAGCGTGGCGAGCGCGTTGGGCCAGTAGAAGCCGACGCGCCGGCCCCGGTAGTTGGGCACCCCCGCCGCGATCTCGCGCCACACCGGCAGCAACGCGGCGGGCTGCACGCGCAGGACGGTTACTGCCGGTGGCGCGTCGGCGGGCTCGCCGGGCGTCCCGTCGCCGTTGGTAACCGGTACCGGTACGACGGTGGGCCCCGGAAAAACCGGCGCGAACATGACGCCCGCAAGCGGCGCGCGCAGCCAGTTCGATGCAGCCAGTCCCCGAAGGCCATCGACGATGCGCTCGCCATGGTCGCCGACGTACTTCGCGATCTCCATCAACCAGGTCATCCGAAGGTTGTTGCGGGTGCAAAGGTGTACGCCCGCGTCCGCAGACCGCTGCTCGAGCTCGTTCAGCAGATCCGGCAACCTGGCGGCGCCTTCCTGTGCCTGTCTGCGCGAATCGTTCGGCATGAAGGTGCCGACCGCGTCGAAGCGTTCGGACGGGCTACCCTGAGCCTCGACCGGGTGCAGGAACGTAACAGGCGCGGCCCAGCCAAGCGCGGTAGCGATGCCCGAGAGTTTGCGGGGCAGTTCGGTATCCCGAACGTCCGCGCGGGCGACATGCACGACGCCATCGACCGGGTAGCGGCGGCGCAACTGCCGGATCTGGCCGAGCCACTTCGCCGCCTCGATGCCGTCCGGCGACGCATGCACGAGAATGGTTTCGGCCACGTGCATGACGCCCGCCTGCCTGAGACCGGGCGCGACCTGATCAATGCGTTCGTCCGTACCGTTCACCAGTAGCCAGCGCTGGCGGTGCCGCCAGAACCAGCCCTGCGAGACGCGCAGTTCCTCGTACACGCGCTGCAGCCGCGCATCGCGCCTGAGCGGCTTGGCTGCCTTCGTGTGATCGCCGGTTTCCCGGTGAAAGAGGCGTCCCGCGAAGGCGTAAGCGCCGGTTGCGAACAGGACGAGATGGGTCACGACGACGATGGCGAAGGTGACGAGGATGGCAATGATCGCCTTCAGCTTCGGCTCGCCGGACGCGACGCCCACCATGTCGCCGCGCACCGAGACGATGCCGATCGCAAGCAGGGCGACGACCAGGGCCGCGACGGGTAGCCCCCAGATCGCCAGACGGCCCGGGGGTGCCGGTTCCTCCGTTGTGGTTGCTGACTCAAGCGGTTGCAGGGAAAGCCTGGGGTCTGTCATCGGTAATCCGGTTGTTATCGGTTGTTGCGGGCGTGACGCGCAGGACTGCGGACTGCAGGCCGTCAATGATGAGTTGCGGGCCATCGGCAGTCCAGGCCTCGACGGCTGCGGCAACGGACAGCCAGCCGTTCGCGTCGCCCATGTCGCCCACCATGCGGTCGGGCCGATGCTGCGCGTCGTCCTTCGCAATCGCATCCATATGGGCAGCACTGAGCGCCTTGTCGCCGCCGTCGGCGGGCCGGGTGATCCAGGCACGCACGAGCGAGGTGTAAGCAGCGTTGCCCCATACGGCCGCATTGGCGAAGCCGTATTTGGCTTCGCCCGGAAGACCCTGAACGGGCCGGTGCAGCAATGCGGCCACCCTGACCTCCTCGGGCAGATGGAAGTAGCCCGGTGCGAGCAGCACGGCGACACATCCCTCCGTGCTGCCTTCGGGTGGCCCGTCCTCATGCCACGCCGTTGCCACGACGAGTAGCGGGCGGCGCTCCTTGGCATCGAGCCATGCGTCGGCGACCATCAACCCGTCCGTCGCCGGTGCCGCCTGGACCACCAGCGGCGGCAGGCCCGCGATGCGCAGGGCATCGATGACCCGCGCGACATCCGCCTTCTCCTTGCCCGGCGCGGCCAGCACGCGGACCTGCGGCCACCAGACCCGCTCATAGCACGTGAGCGCTCGCAGGCTCGTCGCCAGAGACTCAAGCGACTTGGCCATCTTGAGCGCGAGCAGCGAAACCTGTTTCGCTGGACCGAGAGCAGCGATCGCTTGGTCGTCAGTAAGGCGATCGGCGACAACCGGTTCGTCGACCAGCCAGTCGGCCTCCTCGAAGCGGGCATGTTCGATGGGCTTCGAGCCGGCGCGCGGCACCTGCGAGGCGGGCAGACGTTGTTTGGCGGCTATCACGCCGGCCAGCGTCCGTTCGGGTTCTCCTCCAAGCGGCAGGCAATAGCCAACGCCGAGCACTTGGAGTGGCTTCTGCGCGATGCGCAGCCGATCAGCCAGCCACCGGCTACGATGATGGTTGCGCCAGCGCGCGCGGTACCAGAGCGCCTCGAAGCCAGCGCGCTCAATGGCAAACAGGAACACGAACGCACCGTTAGGAAAGCCAACGAAACAGAGCCAGAACCATGCGCCGCGCGCCGCTTCTCCCTTCGGCCAAAGCAGCATCGCAATGGCAACGCCGAATACATTGCAGGCGAGCCAGATGCAGAACCACCACGGCCAGAACCTGGGGCGGCGCGGATAGGCGCTCCGGCGTCCGGCTGGAGAAAGATCGACCGGCATTACGCGATGTTGAAGTTCATCAGCGACGAGACCAGCCTGCAGCCGCACGCACAGCGATAGTGGTGGAAAGCGACGGCCTTGCCATCTCGGTCGGGAAACTTGGCGTAGCCCTCGTCAACCGTGGTTGGCCCGTGCTGCTCGCAGATCGCCTCGTCGCCCTTCCGGGCAAGCGGGCGGCCCATGACCTCGAACCACGGTGAGCCGCCTGTGACTTCGCCTCCGTGTTCGAGTTTGTCGCCTTTGCGGATGGGAGATTTCATTTAAAACTATTCCGGTTCCTACTTATATAGAAGGGCACAATCCAGTCGAAAATCGATCAAAAAAAACGAAATGAGGAAAAAAGATCTCTAAAAATCATCACTTTCTCTTGATCCTTTTTTGTTAGCCGGCTTCCGGAATACAAGAAAAAAGCAACTGAATGAACGCTGTTACCCGCAACAAAAACCGTTTCCTCCAATTGATGCAAATTGACCATTTTTTGTGTCGGCTTTACTGCTGAATATTTGGATATATATAAATCTCCGCCTGGCAATGGGATATGCTCTTTAGTTTCCAACTTGAATAGACCATGTTGTTTCGCTCCATCGTCTGACTCGATTTGCGCGATATTTTCCAATAACGGAATGCTCTTTACAGTTAGAGCAAAATCAGTCATTGCGCGCCAATCCTCTGGCACGGCAGAAACGTGTCCCTCCGGTTTAATCCGCATATCCGCCGAATATTTAAATGCCAAATAACATTCATCCTTCCCGATGGTTGTGGCGTCTTCTACCTCTACATATTCAAGATTGGTTGGAACAAGAAATGACAAATGGCAATCATTTCTCGTCACTCCCTCAGATTCTTTGGCATTCGCCGAGCCCGCCCATGCCATGCAGCTCAAAATACTCAAGACCAGCAAAACGATCCGTTTCATAATTCCTCACACTACGGGCTTGTAATCAGAATTCGCTACTGTTTCATCATTTAGTTCGTATAGTGCATTTTTGAACCCTTGTCTTCTCCAATCCACAGCCATGCCCGCTGGGTTTATGCATTTTGTAACCTGAAGCGTCGCATCATCGCCCGATCCTTGATCGGCCCAATAGTTAATACTGAGTTTGCCGAGGGGAACCAATTTCGCTTGATGCGTCACCGGGTCGTGAATGAGTTGCATTCGTTGCTTTGATGCCCAATACCAGCCTGACGCATCACACGTATTATAGGAATCAGTTATTAGCAACGAGCTGGTTGCATCCGTATTAAACACGCTGCCTCGATAGTTTCCGTAGTTCTCGTAGTTCGTCCTTCCGGTAATTTGAATTAATCCCCGGCCTTTGAATCGAATGCCATCGCCAACTAGTGTGTTGCCCAGCTTATCCCCTTCCGGGTGACCGGGCTCATACTTATTAAAATATGAAGGCGGCCCACCTTCAAGCATAAACTCCAGGCGACCTGTTTCCGCCGTTAACTGACCGAACAAATGAGCGAGGCGCAAACGACTGGACGATATTCCGTACTTCCTCGCAACGATAGAAAAATTTGGATGTAAATTTGCCGGTCGCCTATCCGTCGCGTTCGTAAGCCGTGCGATTACTTCTGATTTTGAGACGGCGACCACCTCGTGGTTATGGTCTCTGATCGTTTTGCGGATGCAGTGAGCCGTTTCTTCCTTGCTCAGCCACCCGCACTTCCTGAAATGCCGGATAAACGCGAGCGGATGGAAGAACCAGAGCTTCTCCCCGGCGGGCAACCCGGTCACATCCCAGAACTGGACTTCCTTGAGGTACTTGAGAAAATCGTCGTAACCCGTTTGGTTGCCGTGGTAGAACCCGCCCTCATCGAGCAGCTTCGTGTAGCGCGTCTCGTTGTTCTTGCTATCCCATTCGCTCGGCGCGTTGCAGATAAATCCGCGTAGTGCCTGACGCACCGGATCGTTCATCCTCACGTAGGTTGACAGCGCTTGCGCCCTCTGTGCCTCCGTCATGTCCTCTATCACCGGTAGCTCGCCGGTATCCCCCGCATCCTTGACAAGTTTCTTCAGTGCGTTGATATCGCACATCCCGTTACTATCGAATGGCGTGTTGGCGTCGCTGATCTTCTGCCAGCCCATGAACGACGGGAAATCCGCATCGGATAACTTCCTGATCTCCGCCTTGCTGATATCGATATACCCCTGCTTCCCCGCAGCGTAGGTCACCTGCACCCAGGTCTGCGGGTTTGGAGGCGGGGTCACGGCCGAGGACAGGACACGCCCGAAGCGCTGCATCTCGTACCCGTCGCTCGGGCAGGCATCGTAGAGCGCCGTCGCGCGATGGTAGAGATCGTATTCGTAGTCCTTTTCCTCGACGGGCTCCGGCGTCAGAAGCGTGCGCGAACCGTCCGTCGCGATGCTCCAGACGTTGGTGTACTTCGCCCCCTTGCTGAAGTACATCTCGACGACGAGTTGCAGCGCGTTTTTGTCCGTCTGCCCCGGCGTGAACCTGATCCCGTGCAGCTTGTTGCCCGCCCCGGTTCCAGGCGGCTGCGCGAAGAACTGCTGCCCGGCCGGAATCGTGTAATAGGTGTGGCCCCAGCAGTCCGGCGTTGTCGCCGTGGCCGGCGATGCCACGCCGAGCTGTGTATGCCCGAAATACGCCGTGAAATCGTCTGGCACCATGAAGATTTCGAGGTGCAGGTGCGTCACGCCCTGGTAGCGTCCGACAAACCCAAGGACATCCTTGCGCCTGACCTTCTGGCCACTGCCCTTCGCCGCAGGCGTGACCTGTCCTTTCCTGTCCACGCCGGAGGATTTTTGCAGGAACTCCGGCAACCGCGTCCCGTCGTGCCCGAATGACTGGTACTCCGCGAGCGGCAGCAGATGCATGTAGAGCGAATAGAACGTCAGCTTGCGACCGTCACCCGTTTCGGTCGAATGCCTGAGCAGGACGAAGCCTGCATTGCAGCTATAGGGATCCACCGCGTGCTGGCAGACCCGGTACGCCACCACCTCGCCATCGGTAATGGCGTAAACCTCGCCGTGCGTGTCCGGTGCCAGATGACTGCCGCAATGCCAGCGCCGGTCAGACGCGACCGGGTAGATGCCGCGCGCCAGTTCGAACTGGTCGACGGCGTCCATCATGGGATCCGGCTTCGAGCCATCGGTGGAGGTGATGCCCGCTTCGGGCAGAAAGGGAGGGCTGATGATCATCGCGTATTAGTCCGTGTGGGTATACCGGTCGTTAAGCTGCAGGTCGCTATTCGGCAGGAGGGGCAGCTTGGCCGGCACGTTGTCGGGGCCGACAAACGTGAACGAGGCGGCCTTGATGGTGTATGCGCCGGGGCAGTGGAACGTGATGTTGCCCGCCTCCATGACAACCGAGGCCCCGCCGCAGTTGAGCGTGATCTTCGACTTCGCCGACACCTGCACATCCGCACTTTCGCTGGCGACACGCAACTGCTTCTGCGCGAACAGATCCATGCCGTCAGTGAGCGCCGCCGCCGTAAACCTCCCCTTCGCCGCCGTGAGGCTGAGACCAAGCTTGTGCGCGCACAAGGAAATCAGCTCACCCGCCACCATGCGCAGTCGCTTCACGACGCTGACGTCCATGTCCTGGCCTGCCGTAACGATCACGTTCTGGCCCGCCGAGTGCTGCGCCGATTTCGGCGTCACGAACGCCATGCCGCCGGGGGCGCTCGCGAGCAGCCCCGCGTCGCGCAACTGGTTCAGCCCATCGAGGAGCGCCGCCTGCGTGGCCCGGTCGGCAGGGTCGGCCCCAGCCTGCGCCGTCGCCGCCGCAAGGTCCGTTACACGCTGCAATGCCGCCTTGAGTTGCGCGACGGCTGCGGGCATCTCAAGGTGCGGCGTATCGGCCCCGGCCGCCGCATCCGCCGAGAGGAACAGTCCCTTCGCCGCGCGCGTCGTGCCCCAGCCCTGGGTCGTCATTTCGGACCCTTCACCCCGCAGGAGCTTTTTACTGTTGAGCAGGTAACCGAGATTGACGGCCGACTGGCTGTACACCGTCGCGATCCGCGCGCTTTCCTTGCCCTGCAGATCGTTAAAAATGACCTCGGCCCCCAGCAGCGGCGAGCGCCAGATGGCATAGCTAAACAGCGACTGGTCTCCGCGCACCACGTCCGGGTGGGCGTAGTCGTGCATGGCCCCCGCTATGTAGATGCGGTCCACGTCGCGATTTTGGGCGTCGAGCAGGACCTCGGTCCCCGGCAGCAGGGGCGAGTGGAAGCCGCCCTGGTAGGACGATGACGGACGCAGCAGGCGCAGCTTCAGCAGCTTGTTGTCGGTGTTGCCCGTGCCCTGCAGGAACTTCGGCAGCACGCTATAACGCCCGTGGTCGTCCATGTCGCCGTAGGGGGCGGAGTCGCTCGTCGTGACCACGCCCACAGCGGGACCAGGCAGAAAACGCCAGTCCCGCTCAAAGTCAAACCTCGGCCGGTAGGTCAGGTTCGCCGGCATCGCCTTGAAGCGCGTATAGGCCGGCTTGGTGCGGCTGCCCTTCATCTTGAACGAAGTGATCACGAAGCCGTATTCGGCGCTCGGCATCTTCGCATTGGTGAGCTTCATTACCACGCCCGCCGCGATGCCCTTGGCGTCGGTCCTGCCCGCCAGCGTCGCCTGACGCGCGATCTGCCCGTCGCGCCGGGTCTGTGCGAACGTTTCGGCCTGCGCTGGCGTCAGATGGCCTTCGACGCTGCGACTGATCTGCCCGAACGACGAGCGGTCATCCGTCTCGCTGGAGACATTCGCCGTGGCGCGAAGGGAATCGTCCGGCGTGCAGTAGTTGCGCTCCCACAGTTCGATGGTGGCCGGCACCAGCGCGCGCTGCTCATGCACGGCCTGGGCCGCTTCGTGCCAGCTCGCGTGCAGGCCCGAGGCATCCAGCAGCGGCACGTCGACCGAGCGGATATAGGCGCGCGGATTGTTGGCGAACACGATGGTGTCGAGCTTGCCATCCTTGCCGCGTCCCTGCTTGTAGAACCAGAAAACGCCGAGGCGGCGGCAATGGCGGGCGATGAAATTCCAGAGCGACTCCTCCAGCATCACCACCTGCTCCATCTTCTCCTGCAGCCCTTCGATCTGGAATTCGACATCGAAGGCATCAAAATTCTTGCGGTCCACCAGCGCCTGGGTGATCAGCTCCTGCAAAGTCACATCTTTAAATGTGTCGCTTTTGATGATGCGTTTGCAGAGGGCCACAAAGCGCGGCTCGATGCGTATCTGGTAAGCCGACTCGTCGCGGCTCGTGCGGATGCGCTTCCAGCTCGTCACCACGCCGTTGAAGGTGGCGGCGTCGTGACTGACGGGCTGCACGTAGCTCACCGAGGGCACCGCCGCCTGCTCGTCGATCTGCAGGCCCGCGCGACGGCCCACATACTGCTTGCCGTCGATCTCCAGCCGTGGCGACGTAACCGTGACGTCGACGCGGTAGTCCTTGCAGAAGCCACCGCTGGCCTTGAAATCGAGCACGTCGAGGTCATGGGGCTGGGAGCCGATCCAGATCCTGAGGTGCTGGGTCAGGCGCGCGCTCGGATGGCTGAGCGCGGCGGTAAAGTTTTTCGTGACAGCATTCATCCACACATCCCTGTATGGTTAAAGAAACGAGGCACAGCTGTTGCGTCAGCAACCGTCAACCGAAAAAATCTAGGGCGGTACCCGCTGCCCGTCAATCACTCCACTCACCCTGTGCGAAATTGCCAACGATTTTGTGAATGATCGTTAAATCGGAATCCTTTGCTTTTTCGAGATGGAAATGCGTGATAAACGGGTGCAGCAACACCTAATGGCGAACGACGCATGCGAGTCGATCGCGCGCGGGAAACGGTCAGCCCTGCTGCTCGTGATAGCGCAGTGTGGTAGAGAGAAGCGTGGCGTCGCCGCGAGCGCGCGCCTCCAGAAGTTCGGCGATGCGCTCAATCATGGCCAGCATCTCCCCGCGCGTTTCGTTCGGGTCGGGTCGGGAGGCACATGATTTATCTGATGGACGCGCGTGACAACATATGCAGACACAATATGCAAAACGAATAAACGTCTGCTTCTCGCCGTGCAATTGAAAAAGACGGCATCAAGCCGCCTTCATTGGATTGCTGACAGAGCCAGTTAGTGCTTCGTCGTGGTCGTGCCAGGAGTCGCAAGTCTGTCCTGAACGCTTTGCGCCGCATCGGCCAGCAGGTCCGCCGCATCGCGGGGAGTAAGACGACGGTCCGGAATACCCTTCGCCTGCGCAAACGTCCCGAACACCTCTTCGGTATTTATGAAGGGCGCTTTTCAACAGCCTGTGTAAGCGGCCCGCCCAAGGCACCTTGAAATGAAGGGATCGTGAAGGCGACGATTGTGTCCAGGTCAATGCCGAGTGGCTGCTCGCGGGATCTGTGCCGTGCAAATGGCGTCAATGGAACTCGCTGTCATCGCTCAGCGAGCCACGCCGGGATATCCCGCTTTCCGTTGAGCACGCGCCATATCTCGACGTGATCCTTGCGCTCAATGTAGAAGATCAGATGCGGGTAGCGAGCAAGCGGCCACGCCCGCAGGCCCGGTATGTCCAGCTCATACCCGTAACGGGGAGACCCGATGTTGGAGCGGTTAGCGAGATGCGCGTATGCTTGCTCGATCTCCGCAATGAACGCGAGCGCTGCCTGTTCCGAGCCTTCGTCTACGAGGTGGTGGGTCAGCTCGTCTTCTACGTCTTGCTTGGCCAGTCGCGTTGGGATGACGGGCTTGGCCGTCATTTGCGCGAAGTACGCACTCGGGCGCGCAGCGATTCGAAGTAGGCGGCATCGGCCGGACCCACGAGGCTGCCGCAACCACTCTTTGACTCGCGCCGCCATATTTTAGTCAAAATCCCCCAACTGTTTTTTTAGTCATTGGAATCGCTCTCCCTTGCAACACGGGCCTGAGAGGGGATAGAAAAGTCCGTAACAAAAGTCCGTAACTTTAGAAATTTAAAGGAAGTCTGCTACGCTGCGCGCTTCACCACCCTCGCATTGAAACGATGGAAAGCCCTTTCAACGATCGCGGCGTGTCGGTCACGCGCAACGCCCTCTCATCCGCAGGTCAGGTCTTCCCGCTGCGCGATATCGTCGACGTGCAGGTCGTGACCGTGCAGAAGAACAAGGTCGTGCCGCTCGTGATCTCGGTGGCCGGGCTGCTCGGCGCAATCGTCGGGGGCTTGCTGCACTCGGCGTCGGGACTCGTATGCGGGGTGATGCTGATCGTGGTCGGTTGGCTTACCTGGGTGACCCAGGACATCACGCATCGGCTGATGGTCAAGACGGCCGACGGCGAGCGCGAAGCGCTGATGAGTACGGATCGCGAGTTCGTCGAACGCGTCGGCGAGGCAGTGCATCGGGCGAAGGCCGCGGCTGCCGCGCCGAAGGCTTGACGCGGGGCGACGATCGAACATGACGAAGCCGTGCGCGACGGATCAGCACCAGCCTCGCACGGCTTTCGATCTGCTTGCCCGCAAGCAACGACTACGTTGCCGTCATCTCGCGCTCAGTCGAGACTGAGCGGACTCACGCGCCAGATATTGCGCGCATACTCGCCGATCGTTCGATCCGACGAGAACTGCCCCATCCCCGCGACGTTCTCGATCGCGCTTTCGGCCCACGCGTGCTTGTCGACGAAACGCGCATCCACTTCGTTCTGCGCCTTCGCGAACGCGTCGAAATCGGCGAGCACCATATAGTGATCGCCCCAGTCGACCAGCGTGTGAAAGATATCCGAGAAGCGCAGCGGATCGTCCGGAGAAAAGAAGCCCGTGCGAATCTGATCGAGCGCGGTGCGCAGTGCTTCGTTTTCCTCGTAAATCCGCCGCGGCCGATAGCCGCTTGCGCGCAGGTCGTCCACCTCGTCGGCGGAGTGACCGAAGATGAAGATGTTCTCGCGCCCCACCGCGTCGCAGATCTCGATGTTCGCGCCGTCCATCGTGCCGATCGTCAATGCGCCATTGAGCGCGAGCTTCATGTTGCCGGTGCCCGACGCCTCGGTGCCGGCCATCGAGATCTGCTCCGACAGATCGGCCGCCGGAATGATCAGCTCGGCCACGCTGACGCCGTAGTTCGGCACGAACACGACCTTCAGCCTGTCGCCGATCAGCGGATCATGATTGACCTTCTCGCTGACGTCGCCGATCAGCTTGATGATCGTCTTGGCCATCCGGTACGCGGACGCGGCTTTGCCCGCGAACAGCACGACGCGCGGCACCCAGTCGCGCTCCGGATTCGCGCGAATCTCGTTGTAGCGTACGATCACGTGCAGCAAGTTCAGCAACTGGCGCTTGTATTCGTGAATGCGCTTGACCTGCAGATCGAACAGCGCGTCCGGATCGAAGTGCAGCTTCGTGTGATGCGCGAGCCGGTGCACGAGCCGCAGCTTGCTCTGTCGTTTGGCCTCGCGGAACGCTTCGACGAACTCGTCGTCCTTGCGCAGATTACGCAGCTGCTCGAGCTCGAACAGATTGCTGCGCCAGTGTGTGCCGATGCGCGCGTCGATCAGCGACGACAGCGACGGACTCGCCTGCGCGAGCCAGCGGCGCGGCGTGATGCCGTTGGTCACGTTGGTGAAGCGGTCCGGATAGATGCGCGCGAAGTCGGCGAAGATGTCGCGCGTCATCAGCTGCGAATGCAGCTTCGACACGCCGTTCACCTTGTGACTCGCGACGATCGCCAGATACGCCATGCGCACGCGCCGCTGCCCATATTCATCGACGAGCGAAATGCGGCGGATCATCTCGGCGTCGTGGCCCGAGTGCTCGCTGACGTGCTTCAGAAACTGTGCGTTGATTTCGAAGATGATCTCGAGATGCCGCGGCAGCAGGCGTGACAACATTTCGACATCCCATGTTTCGAGCGCCTCGGGCATCAGCGTGTGATTCGTGTACGAGAAGATCTGCGTCAAGTGTTTCCACGCCTTGTCCCACGGCACATGATGCTCGTCGACGAGCAGGCGCATCAGCTCGGGAATCGCGAGCACCGGGTGCGTGTCGTTCAGATGCACCGCGACCTTCTCCGAGAAGCGTCCGAACGTGCTGTGCGTGCGCTGATAGCGGCGGATCAGATCCTGCATCGTCGCCGACACGAAGAAGTACTCCTGGCGCAGCCGCAACTCGCGGCCCGCCGGCGTCGAATCGTCCGGATAGAGCAGCCGCGACACGTTCTCCGACATGTTCTTGGTGTCGACCGCGTTGCGGTAGTCGCCACGATTGAATGCGCCGAGGTCGAGTTCCTCGGTCGCGCGCGCGGACCATAGGCGCAGCGTGTTGGTCGCGTCGGTCGCGTAGCCGGGGATCACGGTGTCGTAGGCGGTCGCGTTCACATGCTCGGTGTCGATCCATTCGGTCTTGTCGCCGCGCTGCACGGTGCGGCCGCCGAAGTGCACCATGTACTTGATTTCGGGTCGCGGAAATTCCCATGGATTGCCGGCGCGCAGCCAATAGTCGGGCGCCTCGACCTGCTCGCCGTTGACGATTTCCTGACGGAACATGCCGTACTGGTAACGGATGCCGTAGCCGAAGCCCGGAATGCCGAGCGTCGCCATCGAGTCGAGAAAGCACGCCGCGAGCCGGCCGAGGCCGCCGTTGCCGAGCGCTGCGTCGGGTTCGAGATCGATCAGCGCGTCCATGTCGACGCCGAGGCTCGCGAGCGCCTCCTTCATCTGATCGTGAATGCCGAGCGCGAGTAGCGCGTTGGTAAAGGTCCTGCCGATCAGAAACTCCATCGACAGGTAGTAGACCCGCTTCACGTCCTGCTCGTATTGCAGGCGCGTGGTCTTCATCCAGCGCGCGACGAGCCGGTCGCGCACGGCCAGCGCGGCCGCGTGCAGCCAGTCGTGCGGGTGAGCGGTGACGGCGTCCTTGCCGACGCCGTACATCATGCGATTCGAAATTGAGCGCCGTAGCGCGTCGACGGTACTGTTGAGCTGGTCGAATTCCAGATCGACGGCTGTCATCGAAGCCTCCGGGAAGGTCGACGTGGCAAACGCGAACCGCACGAGAGACGGACGGGAGGCGCGTGCCTGTCGGAGCGGTTTAAAAAAATAGAGTAGGACATTTTAGGGATCGCGCACACTGGCGCGCGAGCGGACGGTAACGCATACGGCGTGCCCGGCGAGCTCGCCCGCTGCCGCGCGACCGAGCCGCGGCGGGCGCCCGGACGCGGTGCAAAACCGCGTGGCAGCGGCACTCGGGGTGGGCATCGGCGCGCGTGAGTCGGGTGACGAAAGCGGGTTGGGGAAGGCAAACGCCCGAAGCATCTGCGAGCCGCACATCGATTATTTTTCCGATGCGTGACGAGCGGATGAAGCCCCGAATAGCCTGATTTTGCGATCGAATCGGGCGGCCCGTTCTGCCGGGCGGTTCTGTCGTATGCGTGTTGGATTTGACACGGGGCGTGTACCGATTTGGAGATGGCGGGCGGGATTGGCGGTTAGTTGCGTTTCATTGAGATCAAAGCGCCTCGTCTTCAAGCCGCCTTCCGGTCCCTGCCCGCCTCCCTGCACGATCGTGCCGTCTCTGCAACAATCGCGACGTTGCGCCGCACAAGCCGCCACGCCGATCCCCCGTGGACCGACAGCGCGCGCCTCACCCACGACGAAACCGCCGCCCGAGCGCGTCGCCTCTCCGGAAGCGACCGACACCGGCATGCCCAACCCCGCGAGCCACGCCTTGTCCGATAAGCTCAGCCCCGCCGTCGGCGTCCCCACGCCGACTCTCCCCGCCGACGGCCCGATGTCGGCCGCCAACCGCCGCGCGATGGCCGCGATCATGCTCGCCGTCGCGCTCGCCACGCTCGATACCGCGATCGCCAACACCGCGCTGCCCGCGATCGCCGGCGACCTGCACGCGGCGCCGGCCGCCTCGGTCTGGATCATCAACGCATATCAGCTCGCGATGGTCGCGACGCTGCTGCCGCTCGCCGCGCTCGGCGACATCGTCGGACATCGGCGCATCTATATCGGCGGCATCGCGCTGTTCACGCTCAGCTCGCTCGGCTGTGCGATGGCGCCGACGCTGCCGCTGCTCGCCGCCGCGCGCATCGTGCAGGGCTTGGGCGCCAGCGCGATCATGAGCGTCAACACCGCGCTGATCCGCTATCTGTACCCGCCGCATCGGCTCGGTCGCGGGCTTGGCACCAATGCGCTGATCGTCGGTGTGTCGTTCGCGGTCGGGCCGACGGTGGCGTCGTTGATTCTGTCGGTCGCGACCTGGCCGTGGCTGTTCGCGGTCAACGTGCCGCTCGGTGTACTCGCGCTGAGCTTCGCGATGCCGGCGCTGCCGCATACCGCGCAGAGCCGACACCCGCTCGATCCGGTGGCGGCGCTGCTCAACGTGGTCACGTTCGCCGCGCTGATCTTCGCGCTCGGCGAGGCGGCGCAACGCGCGTCGCTGCAGATCGTGCTCAGCGCCGCGGCGCTCGCCGGCGTGTTCGGGCTGCTGCTGATCCGCCGCGAGGCCGGCCACCCCGCGCCTATGCTGCCTGTCGATCTGTTCAAGCGGCCGGTGTTCGCGCTGTCGGCGGTGACGGCCGTGTGCTCGTTCGCCGCGCAGGGCCTCGCGTTCGTGTCGCTGCCGTTCTATTTCGAGGACGTGCTGCTGCGCAGCCAGGTCGAAACCGGCTTCCTGATGACGCCGTGGCCCGTCGTGGTCGCGCTCGCCGCGCCGCTCGCGGGCGGCCTGTCGGACCGCTACCCGCCGGGGCTGCTCGGCGCGATCGGGCTCGCGGTGCTGTCGGCGGGAATGGCCTCGCTGGCGCTGCTGCCCGCCCATCCGCACGTGCTCGACATCGGCATCCGTATGGCGATCTGCGGCGCGGGTTTCGGCTTTTTCCAGTCACCGAACCTGAAGGCGCTGATGGCGAGCGCGCCGCCGGAGCGCAGCGGCGGCGCGAGCGGCATCGTGGCGACCGCGCGGCTGCTCGGACAGGCGACCGGCGCGGCGCTGGTCGCGCTGTGCTTCGGCATTGCCGGCCGCCAGCATGGGCCGACGCTCGCGCTCGGCCTCGGCGCGTTCTTCGCCGGCGCGGCGAGCCTGGCGAGCGGCTTGCGGCTGCTCGCGCCGTCGCATCGCGCGGGCGTGCAGGCGAAGGCGGCGGTCAAGTGAGAGATGCGCCGGACGGCGCGTGAGGCGGGGATGAAGCCTGAATGAAGCGTGCCTCGAACGAGCGCGCACGAGTTGGAGCCAGTGCGGGAAGACGAGGCGGCAACCACGCGAGCCGCCTCGCTTCCGACCCATGCGGCGCGATCAACGTGCCGCGAAATACCCCTTCACCGCGGCGATGAACGTGTCGATATCGTCGCGCGACACATCCATGTGCGTGACGAAGCGCGACGCATACAGCATCTGCGTGAGGATGCCGCGCTCCTTGAGCCACGCCTCGAGCGGCGCGCAATGCTGCTGCGGAAACTGCGCGAACACCATGTTCGTCGCGACCGACTGCACCTTCACCTGCTCCATCGTCTCCAGCCCCGCCGCCAGATGCGCGGCATTTGCGTGGTCGTCGGCGAGCCGCTCGACGTTGTGATCGAGCGCGTACAGGCACGCCGCCGCGAGCACGCCAGCCTGGCGCATGCCGCCGCCGAGCACCTTGCGCCAGCGATGCGCGACGTCGATCAGCGCGCGGCTGCCGACCAGCACCGAGCCGACCGGCGCGCCCAGTCCCTTCGAAAAACAGATCGACACCGAATCGAACGGCTCGGCCAGCGCCGCGACCGGCTTGCCCGCCGCGACCGCCGCGTTGAACACGCGCGCGCCGTCGAGGTGGGTCGCGAGGCCGCGCTCGCGCGCGAGCCGCGTCGCATCGGCGACGTACTGCGCCGGCAGCACCTTGCCGCCGATCGTGTTTTCCAGCGCGAGCAACCGCGTGCGCGCGAAGTGATCGTCGATCGGCTTGATCGCGGCGGCGATCTTGTCGAGCGGGATCGAGCCGTCGGCGGCGTTTTCGAGCGGTTGGGGCTGGATGCTGCCGAGCACGGCCGCGCCGCCGCCCTCGTATTTGTAGGTGTGCGCGAGCTGGCCGACGATGTATTCGTCGCCGCGCGCGCAGTGCGCCATCAACGCGGCGAGGTTGCTTTGCGTGCCGCTCGGGAAGAACAGCCCCGCTTCCTTGCCGGTGCGCTCGGCCAGCGTGGCCTGCAGACGCAGGACGGTGGGGTCGTCGCCCCAGACGTCGTCGCCGACTTCGGCCGCCGACATCGCCGCGAGCATCGGCGGAGTCGGACGGGTAACGGTATCGCTGCGCAAATCGATCATTGTGTGTCCCTGTGCGTCCATGAATGACAGCCTACGGCAACCGGCCGCCCGTGCATTCCGGAAGGAACGCGCGCGCCGGCAAACGAGCCATACAGTGTATTCAATTCAGACGACGCTGAAAATCGGCGCATCCCCGAGAAGCGCGCCGATCCGGCTGCGATGAGCCAACAGTCGCGACGGGGACGCTCAGCCGCCAGGCTTCGGCAACCACTGGAGCGGATCGACCGGCTGGCCGTTCTCGCGCACTTCGAACTGGATCGACGCGACGCCGCGGCTATCGACACCGACCTCGCCGATCGTCTGCCCTTGCGCCACCGCATCGCCTTCCTTGACGAGTAGCTGGCTGTTCTGGCCGTACGCGGTGATCAGCGAATCGTTGTGCTTGATGATGATGAGCGGGCCGTAGGCTTCGATGCCGGTGCCCGCGTACACCACGCGGCCGGTCGCCGCGGCCTTGACCGGATCACCGGGTTGGCCGCCGATCACGATGCCGTTGGATTTGCCCGGCGCGAACGCGCGCAGGATCGGTCCGCGCAATGGCCATTGCAGCACGCCCTGCTGTGGCACGGCGGCAGGGGCCGGCGCACCGGGTACGGCGCCCGGCGGCACGTTCGCCGTCGCGCCCGGCGCGGCTGGCGCACCCGGCGCCACCGCGACCGGCGGCGTGACCACGCTGCCCGAGGCCATCGGCGGTGAAACGCGCAGCACCTGGCCGGGCGCGACCGCCGCGTTGACCGGCAAGCCGTTCCAGGCCGCGATTTCCTGCGGCCTTCGTCCATAGGCCGAAGCGATGCCGGACAGCGTATCGCCCGGATTGACGCGATAGTAGCCGGCGGGCACCGGGACGGTCGCGAGGCTGGTCGTGCTCGACGGCGCGTTGCTGTAAAACGGCGTGCTTTCCCACGGCATCGTCGTGCAGCCGGCGATCGCCACGCCGAGCGCCGCCGCCATCAGCAGGCGGATCGCCGTCGGTTGCCATTGTTGTGTCATCTGCTTTTCCTCGACCTGTGTCTCAATCCGATTCAATCGACGCCGCAGCAATTGCCGTGCCGTCACGCTTGCACACGGTCGCGGTTGTCCGCTGCCGCCTGGATATCGTGCGCGACCGCCACACACGCGCCGTCAAACTGCCGTGTTCTTCAGACGCTGCCCTGCTTTTCGACGACGAGCACGCGTGCCGCGCCCAGCGGATGCGCGACATGCTCGGTGCCAACCGACGCATGGAACACGTCGCCGGTTTCGAGCACTGTCCTGCGTTCGACGCCGTCTTCGCGATAGCGCATTTCGACGCGGCCGTCGAGCACGGCGAATACCTCCTCGCCGTCGTTCACGTGCCACTTGTACGGCTGGTCGGTCCAATGCAGACGCGTGGTGACGCCGTTCATGTTCGCGATGTCGAGCGCGCCCCAGGCACGCGACGCGGTGAAGCTTCTGCTGCGGATGATCTTCATGGTCGATGAGCAATTGGCAAGCGCGCAAGCCCGGCGGGCGGCGCCGTGCGCCCACGGCGTCGGCGCTCGCGCGGCTGGCCCTATTATAGGTCGCGTGGCCCGCGCGTCTGGGCGAGCAAGCCGCCACGGTCGTTCCGTCCGATCATTGCAGGCGATCGACCATCGCCTATACTCAGTCAAGCCGCGCGGAGCAGCTCACGACAATGTTGGGATTCTGGGAGGAATCGAGGATGAACAAAGCCACCTTTCTGGCCGTGCAACTCAACGTCGACGATGTGGCGGCGTCTGCCGGCCTCGTCGAACTGCTGAACACGCATCTGATCTTCGCCGCCGAAGTTGCCGAGGCCGCCGATGCGCTCGTGCAACTGGCGAGCATCGCGGGACTGTCGAGCGGGGTCGAGGCGAGCGTCGAGCTGCCGGCGGTGGCGCTCGAACGGCTGCGCGAGGCGCTCGACAACCTGAGCGACTACGACGAATCGTGGCTGCTCGCGCTGGAGCCGAGCCGCGCGCTGTTCGATGACATCGGCCGGCGGCAGCGAACGCTGCATTGACGGGAACGTCGCAGCACGGCGCCGTAAACGACAAAACGCCATCCGATCGAACTGGATGGCGTTTTTTCTTGCCCGCCGCGTTCGCGCTGTTCCACGAAGCGGCGTCTACAGCGCACTACAACTACCCACTACATCTGCGGACTGCTACTGCGATTAGTTGCCGAAGTACACCGAGTCACGGTTGGCCTTCGCCGGGATGACAGCGTGGCCAGCTTGCGACGTGCCGGCGGCCGGAGCGCCGTAGCCACTGGTGTCTGCGGGGTTGGCCGCGATGGCCGTGCCGCGTTGCGCATCGACGCGTGCTTGCGCTGCCTGGATGTCGGCCGGGTAGTTCACGTCGCTGGCGCTCGGCTTGTAGCCGGCCTTTTCGAGTTGAATCAGTTCAGCGCGAACCTGAGCACGGGTCACCGGCTGACTCGCTTGAGCGAACGACGCGACCGGAACAACGAGGGCGGCGGCGATAGCAACAGCGGAAATCAGGGTCTTCATGATTAACCTCCAAAGGACTTGTTGTGTGGTGCGCTTCGGGTTTCTGCTTATCCCTCAGCGATTGAAAACAAGTTTAGAGGTGTCTCGATCTAGGGTAAACCCTTAAACCAGTGAAACTCTATTGCTGCCGTCGCAATAATCATTTGGCATTCTTTAAAGTCCGCGTTTAACCCGCGAGACATTTGGTAATAATGCGGCGTTTCCTTGTTGATCCAAACGGAGCAACGGCCCGGCGCGCCCTGTCACCATGGCGCGCCGGGCCGTTTTTTCAACCGCTCAGCTCCACTGCGCGTGGAAGCTGCCCGGCTTGTCGATGCGTTCGAACGTATGCGCGCCGAAGAAGTCGCGCTGCGCTTGCACGAGGTTCGCGGGCAGACGCTCCGAGCGGTAGGCGTCGAAATACGCGATCGCCGACGCGAATGCCGGCACCGGCACACCCGCGTTGACCGCGGCCACCACGACTTCGCGCAGCGCCGCCTGGTAGTTCTTCGCGATGTCGCGGAAGTACGGGTCGAGCAGCAGGTTCGCGAGCGCCTTGTCCTTCGAATAGGCGTCGGTGATCTTCTGCAGGAAGCGCGCGCGGATGATGCAGCCCGCGCGGAAAATCTTCGCGATCGTTCCGTAGTCGAGATCCCAGTTGTACTCTTCCGACGCGGCGCGCAACTGCGCGAAGCCCTGCGCGTACGAGATCACCTTGCTGAAGTACAACGCGCGGCGCACCGATTCGATGAACGCGTCCTTCGCGCCTTCGAGCGGCCTCGCCTGCGGACCTTCCAGCAGCTTGCTCGCGGCCACGCGCTGCGTCTTCAGCGACGACAGCACGCGCGCGAACACCGCCTCGGTGATCAGCGGCAACGGCGCGCCGAGGTCGAGCGCGTTCTGGCTGGTCCACTTGCCGGTGCCCTTCTGCGCGGCACGGTCGAGAATCACGTCGACGAGGTCCTTGCCGGTTTCGTCGTCCTTCTTGCCGAAGATCTTCGACGTGATTTCGATCAGATAGCTGTCGAGCTCGCCCTGGTTCCACTCGGTATAGACCTTGCCGAGTTCCTCGTTCGACAATCCGACGACCTGCTTCAACACCGCGTAGCTTTCGGCGATCAGCTGCATGTCGCCGTACTCGATGCCGTTGTGCACCATCTTCACGAAGTGGCCCGCGCCGTCCGGTCCCATGTACGCGACGCAGGGCTCGCCGTCCGGCGCCTTCGCGGCGATCTCGGTGAGGATCGGCGCAACGAGGTCGTACGCGTCGCGCGGGCCGCCCGGCATGATCGACGGGCCTTTCAGCGCGCCCTCCTCGCCGCCCGACACGCCGGTGCCGATGAAATGCAGACCCGCCTTCGCGAGTTCCTGGTTGCGGCGGATCGTGTCGGTGAAAGGCGTGTTGCCGCCGTCGATCAGGATGTCGCCTTTTTCGAGCAGCGGCTTGAGCGAGGCAATGGTCGCGTCGGTCGGCTCGCCGGCCTTGACCATCATCAGAATGCGGCGCGGCTTTTCGAGCGAGTCGACGAACTCTTCCAGCGTGAAAGCCGGCACCAGTTTGCGGTCCGGAAATTCGGCGATGAGTTCGTCGGTTTTCGCGCGGCTACGGTTGTAGACCGACACCGCGTGGCCGCGGCTCTCGATGTTGAGCGCCAGATTGCGGCCCATGACCGCCAGCCCCACCACGCCGATTGCCTGTTTGCCCATTTGAATTCTCCAGAGTCCAAAAAAATGTCGTGGCGCCGCGCCATGAGAACGGCGGGCGCGGCGTCGAGGGTGAAAGGATAAAAGAAATGCGCGCTTGCCGCTTGGGAGCGGGCAAGCACGCCAGTTGCTCGTGCTCCTGTCGTGCTCATGTTTGCGCGTGACGACAGGTATTGTGCGCGCGTCGGCGTTTGCGCGGCGGGTTCGGTTTGGGATCGGACCGAGGTTTGGCGCAAGGCGTGGACGAATGCGAGGCCCGTCGGTGCACCCGCTACCCTGCCCGCTTCGTGAACACCAGGCTGAAGTTGTTCGCGGGCATCGCGACCACCCGTTCGCAGGTGAGCCCCGCCGTGTCGCCGAGCGCGACGACCGCTTCCATATCGCGCACGCCCCATTCGGGATCGCGGCTCTTCAACCATTGATCGAACGCTTCGTTGCTCGGCGCCGTGTGCGCGCCGCCGCGCCGGTAAGGGCCGTATAGATAGAGCACGCCGCCGTCGACGAGGCGCCGCCCGGCGCCGTCGAAAAGTGCCTGCGCCGCGTTCCACGGCGAGATGTGGATCATGTTGATGCAGACGACGGCGTCGAGCGCATCGACGCCCCAGTCCGGCTGATGCACGTCGAGCGCGAGCGGCGCGCGCAGGTTCGCGAGCCCCGCCTGCGCGGTCCACGCGGCAATCGACTCGCGCGCCTGCGCATCGGCATCGCTCGGCTGCCAGTCGAGACCGGGCAGCGCGCCGGCGAAGCAGATCGCGTGCTCACCGGTGCCGCTCGCGATTTCGAGCACGCGGCCGCTCGCCGGCAGCGCCTCGCGCAGCACGGCGAGGATCGGTTCGCGATTGCGTTCGGCGGATGGCGAATGTTGCCGGGAGTCGGTCATGGTCGGCTCTGGTGTTCCTCAGGTCTTGACGGTGATCCACGGGATCCATTCATTCTCAATCGCCAGCCAGCAGACCGGCGAGCGCGCTCAAGGTATCGCCGCACGGCGCGGCCACCTTCAGCGACAGCAGCGGATCGGCGCGCGTGCGGCCGAGGTTGATCGCCGCGATCGGCTTGTCCTGGCGCTGCGCCCACACGCAGAAGCGGTAGCCGGAATACACCATCAGCGACGAGCCGGCCACGAGCACGGCGTCGGCCGCATCGAGCGCATGCGACGCCGCTTCGACGCGCGCCTTCGGCACGTTCTCGCCGAAGAACACCACCGACGGCTTCAGCAACCCGCCGCAGTTCGTGCATGCCGGCACGCGAAAACCGCCGAGATCGTGCCACTCGAGGTGCGCGTCGCCATCGGCGGCGGCTTCGGCCGTGACGTCGAGCAGAGCGGGGTTGTCGGCTTCGAGCGTCTGCTGGATCGCCGCGCGCGAGTGCTGCATGCCGCAGTCGAGACAACTGACGCCGTCGATGCCGCCATGCAGCTCGATCACGTCGCGGCTGCCCGCGCGCTGATGCAAGCCGTCGACGTTCTGCGTGACCAGCGTCGGCACGTGACCGGCCGCTTCGAGCCGCGCGAGCGCGACATGCGCGGCATTCGGCTGCGCGCGCGCGACGAGCGGCCAGCCGACCATGCTGCGCGCCCAGTAGCGCTGACGCATCGCCGGCGTGCCAAGGAACTCCTGCAGCGTGATCGGCGGCGAGCGCTTCCATGCGCCGTTGTCGTCCCGGTAGCCGGGGATGCCGGAGTCAGTGCTGATGCCCGCGCCGGTCAGCACGAACAGGCGCGGATGACGCTGCACGAAGCGATGCAGATCGTCGAGCGTGTGCGGATCGGTGAGAGATTCGGTCGGCGTGAGCTGAAGGTCGGTCATAACGGGGACGGTGGACGATCGTGCGCGAATCAGCGGCGAGGGCTCGGTTTGCCGCGCGTGGGTGTCGAGCGACGCGCGTCGGCTTGCGGTTTCGACTTCGCGCCCTGCGTGTCCGGTCGCCGCGCTGGCCGCGCTTTCTGCGCCTGCCGCTTGTGCCACGCAGCCAGCGCGAGCTCGTAGCGCTCCAGCGCTTCATCGTAGAGATCGAATACACACTGCGTGCAGCCGCTATGACAGCAGTCGTCGAGATCGGGCCGCACGGGCGGCTGCGGCGGCGGGTCGTCGCTGGGTGTGGCGCGGGGCACGGCGGCTTGCTTTGCGTGGAAAGACGGCGGAGCGCCCAGTATAAGTTGAACGCGCGCGCCCCGCTCCGCGCCCCGGCGTTGTGAGCCGGTGCTGCGCGCCGCTCAGCCGCGCCCGACGAACGGCATCTTGCTCGCCATGATCGTCATGAACTGCACGTTCGCCGACAGCGGCAGGCTCGCCATGTGCAGCACCGCGTCGGCGACGTGCTGCACGTCCATCAGCGGCTCGACCGCGATCTCGCCGTTCGCTTGCGGCACGCCGCGCGCCATTCGCGCGGCCATCTCGGTCCCCGCGTTGCCGATGTCGATCTGACCGCACACGATGTCGTATTTGCGGCCGTCGAGCGACACCGCCTTCGTGAGTCCGGTAATCGCGTGTTTGGTCGCCGTGTACGCGGCGCTGTTCGGACGCGGCGCATGCGCGGAGATCGAGCCGTTGTTGATGATGCGGCCACCGCGCGGGTTCTGCGTCTTCATCAGGCCGAACGCCGCGCGCGTGCACAGGAACACGCCGTTCAGATTGGTATCGACGATGGAACGCCATTCGTCGATGCTCACTTCGTCGAGATCGACGGGCGAGCCGTTGCGTCCCGCGTTGTTGAACAGCAGGTCAAGCCGGCCGAAGCGCGCGCGGATCGTGTCGAAAAGCGCGGCGACGCTGTCGGCGTCGGTCACGTCGCAGGCAACCGCGAGCGCGTCGCCGCGCAGCGCCCGCGCTTCCTGCGCGACCGCATCGAGCGCGGCCTGGCGGCGGCCGGCGAGCACCACGCTATAGCCGTGCTGCGCGAGCGTCAGTGCGCACGCGCGGCCGATGCCGCTGCCCGCGCCCGTCACCAGCGCCACTTTTCCGTTTCCTGTTTCCGACATCACGCATCTCCTGTTGTGTTGGGTAGCGACGCGAGCTTGTTGCGGCAATCGGTCCAATCGCCATCGACACGCGCGACTCTTTTCGCCCCGCACCATACAACAGCGAATCGGCGATCGCAAACCGCGCGACGTCTTTCAGCGCGCTTTCACCGGATACGTGGCCGCCGAACGGCACGTCGACGAGCGCAACAGTGGTATCGTTCGCGGCTGCGCATCGCGCAAGATTCACGGCCTTCCCGGGACGGAGGAAGGCGTACTGGAAGCACGTTCGATGAATGAATGCCCGAACCCGCCGCGCCGTTGGCCGCGTAGCCGCAACTCCGCACTGCTGAACGGCACGATCGGCTGGCACGTGATCGTGCTGATCGGCGTGGCTGTCGCACCGGCCGCATGGCCATGGTGGCTCGCCGCGATCGTCGCGAACCACGCGCTGTTCACGATCGCCGGACTATTGCCGCGCACCACCCTGCTCGGGCCCAACTGGACCCGCCTGCCCGCGAACCCGCGCAACGCGGATGCAATCGCGCTGACCATCGACGACGGTCCCGATCCCGTCGTCACGCCGCAAGTGCTCGATCTGCTCGACGCGTTCGACGTGCGCGCGACGTTCTTCTGCATCGGCGCGAAGGTGGAGCGTTATCCGCAACTCGCGCGCGAGATCGTCGCGCGTGGGCATGGGCTCGAAAATCACTCGCAGGTGCACGTGCATACGTTTTCGGTCACGTTTCCGCGCGCGTTGACGCGCGAGATCGCCGCCGCGCAACGCACGCTCGAAACCGTCAGCGGCGCGCGGCCGATGTTTTTCCGCGCGCCCGCCGGCCTGCGCAACCTCTTCCTGGAGCCGGTGCTGCGCAAGCTCGATCTGCGTCTCGCGGCCTGGACACGGCGCGGCTACGATACGCGCGAGCGTGACCCTCACGTGGTTGCGCGGCGGCTGCTCGATGGTCTCGCCGCGCGCGACATCCTGTTGCTGCACGATGGCAACGCCGCGCTGACGATCGAAGGCCAGCCGCTGATTCTCGCGGTGCTGCCGAGCGTGATCGAAGCGGCACGCGAGCGCCATCTGCGTTTCGTCACGCTGCACGAAGCGCGCGCCGATGCGTGACGGTGCGCGTGAAGTGACACCACGCGCACGCAGCGCTACACACGGAAATCCGCCGCCATGTCCTCGTCGGTGCGCGCTTCGAGCTTGCCGTCGCGGCACGCTTTGATGAACACGTCGTAGTCGCGCTCGACCTGATCCGCGTAGGCGCTCGCGTAGCCGCTCAGCGCTTCGCCGAACTGATCGCCGCGGCCGATGTACGCGCTGATCTCGATCGCCTGGCCGCTCGCCTTCGCATGCGCGCGCGCCATGATCCAGCCACATAGCCGCGCATAGCCGTCGAGCAGATCGCTGTCGAACAGCTCGATATTCGCGGACAGCTTCATGTCGCGCAGCTGGCGGAAATAGAAATGCCGCCCGAGCGGCCCGGTCCCCCAGCCGAGGAAGACGTCGCTCGCGGCCTGCAGCAGCCGCTGTCCTTGCACGACGCGCTCGCCCTGATGCGTGACCGCCGGCGACTTGTAGAACTGCGCGATGACCGACGGCCGCGCCTCCTTCAATTGCAGGAACAACGGCTTGCCCATGTGATCGACGAGCAGCACGACCAGACAACGCGTGCCGACGCTGCCGACGCCGACCGCCTTGAACACGACGTCGTGCCTCGTGAACTGATCCAGCAGTTCGCGCCGATCGTGCGACATCGTCTTGCGGTACTCGTCCCACACTTGCTCGACCATCTTGTCGACGTTGCCGGTCCGGTAGGTTTCGGTTTCCTCGGCCGTCAACAACGTGTTCGCACCGTGCACGTGAAACAGCGCGGGCGGCGCATCGTGGATGGTCCACCGATTGCCGTCGAACGAGGCCATTTTTTCGAGCAGGCTTTCATGCGTGCGGCTCGCGGCCTTCTCCATGCCGCGCCGCACCGCGCGCCGGCGCTCGGGCGTCAGTGCGATCTCGGCCATGCGGTCGAACGTGATGCGGTCGTACCACAGCTCGAGCGCACCGAACTGCGCGTATTGCGCGACGCGATCGCGATACGAGCCGACCGCGCTCATCACCAGACTCTCGGCGGTGCCGCGGCTTAGGCGCATCTGGCGCGCGGCCATGACGAGGCTCGCGCACAGGCGTTTCAGGTCCCATTCGAACGGGCCGATCGAGACTTCATCGAAGTCGCTCAGGTCGAAGACCAGTTGCCGCTCGGGCGTGGCGAAGCCGCCGAAATTCATCAGATGGCCGTCGCCGCAGATCGGCATGGTGAGGCCGGTGTCGTGCACCTTGCTCAGATCGTGCGCCTGCAGAATCGCGCTGCCTCGAAAGAACGAGAACGGCGAGGCAGCCATGCGCCCATAGCGCAGCGGCACCAGATTCTCGACGCGCTCCGCGCTGCTCTGTTTCAGCAACTCGATCGAATCGCGGTGCAACTCGCCGACCGCCCGGTGACTCGAGCGTTTCGAATGCTCGCGCGCGGCGCGGCCGCGCGCTTCCCGTTCGGCAATGGTGCTGGCTTTCATGCTTTCTCTCCGTTTTGCGAGTCTTGAACCGGCGCTGACAGAGACTGCTTGCCGCGCGCGGCGTCGTTAACATCGAGGGCTGCAGCCGCGATCATAACGGGTCGAAACACACAATGAATCGCCGCCTGTGAGCGCGGCGCTTGCAGCCGTGGCGGCGAGCTTGCAACCCGCGTTGCAACCCGCTTTACAGCCAGCCAGTAGCTCGCGTAGTACGCCGTAGTATTTTGCCAACGCCGGCGCGCGTGGGCGCGAAAGCCCATGCAGCCGCGCGCGCACCGCGCGTAGAATCGAGCGCATGCGCCCTACCCTCGCTCCGCAGCGCGAGCCCGAGCTGCCGCTGCATACGCCCAGTGTGTCGTCGCTGACGTTGGCGGCGGTCATTGCGCTGATCGCGTGGATGGCGATCCTCGCGCAAGCCGACCTCACGATCGATCGATCGCTCGCGCGCGGGCTCACCGTGTTCGACGCGCTCGCGCGCATGAGCAGCTACCTGACCAATCTGACGGTGCTCGCCAGTGCGCTCTGCTTCACCTGCATCGTGCTGTGGAAGCACCGCTCGCCGCTCGTGCGCTTTTTCCGGCAGCCCACGGTCGTGACCGCGGTGGTCGCGTACATCGTGTTCGTCGGCCTCGCGTACAATCTGCTGTTGCGCGGACTGTGGCCGCTGTCGCCCTACCGGCGCCTGCTCAACGAGTCGCTGCACAGCGTGCTGCCGATGCTCGCCGCGCTCTACTGGGTGCTGTTCGTGCCGCGTTTTCATCTGCGGTTGCGCCACGCTCCGCTGTGGCTCGTCTATCCGCTCGCCTATCTCGGCATCACGTTCTGGCGCGGCAGCCTGTCGGATTTTTATCCGTATCCGTTCATCGACGTCGAAACGCTCGGGCTGCGCCAGGTGCTCGTCAATGCCGCGCTGCTGTTCGGCGGTTTTCTGATGCTGCTGGCCGTGTTCGTCGGCATCAATTTCGGGCGCCGACGATGATGTTCCAGCACGTCCCGTTTGGCCGGATGCATGGCGTCCCGTCGCCGGGCGCACTTCTTGCACCCCTTTCGTCACTGACGCAGGCTCACGCCGCACTGGCACGGCTTGCGCGGCGCCCTTGTGCGAGCGCGTTGCAATTGCAGCGGGCCCGCACGTAAATATGACAACAGGAGCGATGCATATGGATACGAATTCAGCGGCAGGCGCGGTAAAGGAAGTCGCGGGCAAGGTGCAAAGCGCGGTCGGCGATGCCGTCGGCGACACCAGCGCGCAGGTGGCGGGCAAGGCGCGCGAATTGAGCGGCAAGGCGCAGCAGTTATGCGCGAATACGACGAGCCTCGTGCGCGATACGACGGCCGAAAACCCGTTCACGACGTTGGCCGTGGTTGCTCTCGCCGGGTTCGTGATGGGCGCGCTGTGGTCGCGCGGCGGTCGCGACTACGACTGAAGCAGGCACGGCGCCGGATCATAGGCGCCGATCAACAGGGCGCAGCAGTCGCGCCAAAGCGGGCGATCCGCCGCAAGCGGATCGCCCGCCGCTTCACTAGCCGCTCTTCTTCTTGCGGCCGGCGCCCATTTCCAGTTCGATCCACGTCGGCGCGTGGTCGCTGGCATGCGGTTCGCCGCGCACCCAACGGTCGACGCCCGCATCGCGCAGGCGCGGCGCGAGGTCGGCGCTCAGCAGCAGATGATCGATGCGCAGCCCCGAATTCGTATCCCAATGACGGCGGAAATAATCCCAGAACGTGTACACGCGTTCGTCGCCGAAATGCGTGCGCAGCGCATCGGTCCAGCCTTGCGCGAGCAGCCTGCGATAACGCTCGCGGCTCTCCGGCTGCAGCAGCGCGTCCTTTAGCCACGAGCGCGGGTTGTAAATGTCTTCGTCGGTCGGCACGACGTTGAAGTCCCCAGCGATCACGACCGGGTGGCCGCTCTGGTAGAGCTGCGCCGCATGCGCGATCAGATGATCGAACCACGCGAGCTTGTAGTCGAACTTGGGGCCGGGCTGCGGATTGCCGTTCGGCAGGTACAGACACACGATCAGCACGCCGCCGACCGCGGCCTCGATGTAACGGCTATGCGTGTCGTCTTCGAAACCGGGCAGACCGCGCCGACGTTCGAGCGGTGCATCGCCTTTGGCCAGAATCGCCACACCGTTCCATGCGCTCTGGCCTTGCCACACGGCGCCATAACCGGCGTCGCGCAATGCGTCGACTGGAAATGCGCTATCCACTGCCTTCAGTTCCTGCAGGCACACGACGTCAGGCGCCTCGCGCTCGAGCCATTGCAATAGCGCCGCCTGCCGCGAGCGGATACCGTTGATGTTGAACGTCGCAATGCGCAGCTTCGCCATGATCATCCCTCCCTCGCCTATTGCTCCGCGCCCGGTTGGCCCGTTCCAAATTTATCACCCGCAAAGCGGACATTTTCCATCCAGTTCAAACCTGTCGACATCCGCGGCGAAGCTACCCGTGAGTTTGACGATCCCCGGATGTCCGCCGCCGATCGATTTGCTGCGAGGCATCCTCGCAGCCTGCCGGGCGCGTTGAGCCCGGAGGTCGATTTCGCATTTTCCCCGTTGCAACGTGCAACTTTTGCCCGTGTTTGCGCGGCTCCAGCCGGAGCTCCATCGCGGTCATTGCGCATATTGGCCTGCCTTTATTGCGCAGATCGGCTTTGCGCTTGCAGCGAGTTTTTAATACCGTGTTAGCTGCAACGGCATTCAAATTGCTGCGCAATAGTTTTGTTTCAACGCGATGCGTTGGACATCGACGCGTCGTCAGCCTGCATTGACCTTTCAGTGGAGTCAACAGATCGTCATGACTACGCCTACAGAATGTCAGCATTGCGGGGACGCCCCCGCATCAGAGTCCACCGCCGAGCCCACCACCACGCCTTCCCAACCGTCACGACGCCGCTTCCTGCAATCTGCGGCGGCCGCCGCGACGATCGGTGCGGCGCCGCATCTGCGCGCGCAAACGCAAGCGCCGACGCCCGCCTCACCCGCGCCGCCAGGCATCCCCGTGGTGCCGCCGCGCCCCGTCACGTTGACCGTCAACGGCCGCGCGTACACGCTGCAACTCGAACCGCGCGTGACGCTGCTCGACGCGTTGCGCGAATACGCGGGACTGATGGGCACGAAGAAAGGCTGCGACCGCGGTCAATGCGGCGCCTGCACGGTGCTCGTCGACGGCCGCCGCATCACCTCGTGCCTGACGCTCGCGGTCATGCACGAAGGCGAGAACATCACGACCGTCGAAGGACTCGCGAGCAACGGCGCGTTGAGTCCGGTGCAGGCCGCGTTCATCGAACACGATGCGTTCCAGTGCGGCTACTGTACGCCCGGGCAGTTGTGCTCGGCGACCGCCCTGCTCAGCGAATTCCGCAACGGCACGGCGAGCACCGTGACCGCCGACGTGCGCGCGCGTCCCGCCGCGCTCACCGACGACGAAATCCGCGAACGCATGAGCGGCAACCTCTGCCGCTGCGGGGCGTACGTGAACATCGTCGCCGCGGTCCGCGCCGCGCACGACAACGCCTGACGGAGACCGACATGGATGCGATCTCCTACGAACGCGCCGGCGACGTCGCCAGCGCGGTGCGCGCCGCGCAACAGCCGGGCGCGGTATTCATCGGCGGCGGCACGAATCTGCTCGATCTGATGAAGGGCGGCGTCGCGCGGCCGGTGCGGCTCATCGATATCACGCACATCGGCGGCCTCGACTCGGTGACGACGCTGCCCGGCGGCGGCATCCGCATCGGCGCGCTGGTGCGCAACAGCGACGCGGCCAATCACGCGCTGGTGCGCGAGCAGTACCCGCTCCTGTCGCAAGCGCTGCTCGCGGGCGCGTCGGCGCAGTTGCGCAACATGGCGACGGTCGGCGGCAATCTGCTGCAACGCACCCGCTGCGGCTACTTCTACGACACCGCGTTCACGCAGTGCAACAAGCGCCTGCCCGGCAGCGGCTGCGCGGCGCTCGACGGCCATAACCGTGCGCATGCGATCCTCGGCGCGAGCCCGCAATGCATTGCGGTCAACCCGTCGGATATGAGCGTCGCGCTGGCCGCGCTCGATGCGCTGGTGCGCGTGAGCGGCCCCAGCGGCGAGCGCACGATCGCGTTCGCCGATTTCCATCGGCTGCCGGGCGACCGGCCCGATGTCGATACCACCTTGCAGCCCGGCGAGCTGATCACCGCGGTCGATCTGCCGCCGCCGCTGTTCAGCGCGCATTCGCACTATCTGAAGGTGCGTGACCGCGCCAGCTACGCGTTCGCGCTCGTATCGGTCGCGGCGGCGTTGCAGATGGATGGCGAGCGTGTTCAGAGCGCGCGCATCGCGCTCGGCGGCGTCGCGCACAAACCATGGCGCGCGAACGTGGCCGAGCAGATGCTGAGCGGCCAGCCGCTCAGCCAGGCCACGCTGAAGAACGCCGCCGCGGCCGCATTGAGCGGCGCGCAGCCGCGCCACGACAACGCCTTCAAGGTGCAGCTCGCGCAGCGCGCGATCGTGCGTGCGGTCAATCAGGCAGCGGGCAACGCGGGAGGTATCGCATGAATCTGATCGGACAACCCCTCGATCGCGTCGACGGACTGCTGAAGGTGACCGGCGACGCGCGTTATGCAGCCGAATTCCCCGGGGCGCGCCTCGCGCATGCGGTGCTCGTGACGAGCACGATCGCGGCCGGCACGATCGCGTCGATCGATGCGAGCCGCGCCGAGGCCGTGCCCGGCGTGCTGCTCGTGATGACCTACCAGAACGCGCCGCGCCTGCCGAATGGCGGCCGGCCCGCGCTCGCGCCGCCGGCCGGCCGACATCTGTCGCTTCTGCAGGATAACGAAGTGCACTACAGCAACGAGCCGGTCGCGGTGGTCGTCGCCGATACGCTCGAACATGCGGCCGATGCCGCTCGCCAGCTGCGCATCGCCTATCAGCCGAGCGCCGCGGCGCTCGACTTCGAGCAGGCGAAGGCGCACGCGCATGCGCCGGACAAGCCGCAGGGCCGCCAGACCGACACGCAGCGCGGCAGCTTCGAAGACGGCATGCAAAGCGGCGACGTGCATATCGAAGCGACCTATACGACGCCGATCGAGCACCACAACCCGATGGAGCCCCACGCAACGATGGCGCAATGGGACGGCCCGCAGTTGACGGTCTACGACTCGACGCAGGGCGTGAGCGGCGCCGCGCAGGTGCTCGCGAAGACGTTCGCGATCCCTGTGTCCGACGTGCGCGTGATCTCGCCGCTGATCGGCGGCGGCTTCGGCTGCAAGGGCTCGTCGTGGTCGCACGTGTCGCTGTGCGCGATGGCCGCGCGGCAAACCGGGCGGCCCGTGCGGCTCGCGCTCGAACGCCCGCAGATGTTCGGCCCGGTCGGCGCGCGGCCGCGCACCGAGCAGCACTTCGTGATCGCCGCGCGGCATGACGGCACGCTGAGCGCGATGCGTCACGACAGCATTTCGAACACGTCGATGATCGAAGACTGGACCGAGACCTGCTGCATGGTCACGCGCATGCTGTACGCGGTGCCCAACCAGATAACGACGCACCGGCTCGTGCAACTCAATGTCGGCACGCCGACCTTCATGCGCGCACCCGGAGAAACCACCGGCTCGTTCGCGCTCGAATCGGCGATGGATGAACTCGCCGTCGCGCTGAAGATGGACCCGCTCGCGCTGCGCCTGAAGAACTACGCAGACAGCGATCCGCAGGAGCACAAGCCGTGGTCGGGCAAGTCGCTGCGCGAGTGCTATCAGATCGGCGCCGAGAAGTTCGGCTGGTCGCGCCGCCCGCACGCGCCACGTTCGAGGCGCGACGGCAACACGCTGATCGGCATGGGCATGGCGACCGCGACCTATCCGGCCAACCGCAGCGAGGCGTCGGCGCTTGCGCAGATTCTGCCGGACGGCACCGCGGTGGTCGCATCGGGCACGCAGGACATCGGCACCGGCACCTACACGGTGATGACCCAGGTCGCCGCCGATGCGCTCGGCTTCACGCCCGAGCAGATCCACTTCGCGCTCGGCGATTCGTCGCTGCCGCGCGCGCCGGTCTCGGGCGGCTCGCAGTCGGCGGCCAGCGTGTCGCCCGCGGTGCGCGACGCGGCGAGCCAGGCGCGCAGCCAGTTGATCGCGCTGGCGCTTGCCGATGCGGCGTCGCCCGTGCATGGCCTGCCGCTCGATGACGTCACCGTCGCGAGCGGCTGGGTCGTGAGCCGCTCGCAACCGGGCAGGCGCGATCCGGCCGCGGCGATCATCGCGCGCGCGGGCGGCAAGCCGATCGAGGCGAGCGCGACCGTGAAGCCCGGCGACGAGAAGCAGAAGTACTCGTTTCACTCGTTCGGCGCGGTGTTCGTCGAGGTCCACGTCGATGCCGAGCTCGGCACGATCCGCGTGCCGCGCGTGGTCGCGGTGTACGACGTCGGCCGCGTGCTGAACCAGAAGACCGCGCGCAGCCAGATGATGGGCGGCATCGTATGGGGCATCGGCGCGACGCTGCAGGAGGAAAGCACGCTCGATGCGCGCTTCGGACGCTTCACGAACGCGAACCTCGCCGAGTATCACGTGCCGGTGAATGCCGATATCGGCACGCTCGACATCACCTTCATCGACCGGCCCGATCCTTATATCAACTCGCTCGGGGTGCGCGGTATCGGCGAGATCGGCATCACGGCCGTGGTGGCCGCGATCGCGAACGCGGTGTACAACGCGACCGGCGTGCGGGTGCGCGATCTGCCGATCACGCTGGACAAGGCGGTGCGGACCTGAACCGGCGGCAGTGTCGGAATTGGAGTGAAAGCGAAAGCGGCGGGCGGCTTGCATCGGGCGTGCCTTGCCGCTTGCTTCGCGCACCGTTGCATCGCACAATCGGGGACATTCCTGTCTACCGGTATCCGCCGATGGCCTACGCTTCGCTCGCCACTGGTGTGTTGCTCGCCGCCGGTCTCGGCTCGCGCTTCGATCCGCACGGGCTGCACAACAAACTGCTCGCACGTATGCCCGACGGCAAGCCGGTTGCGCATGAAGCCGCGCATCGGCTGCTGCGGGTCGTGACGCGGGTGCTCGCTGTCGTGCGGCCGGGCTCCGACGCGCTCGCCCGCGCGCTGAACGATGCCGGCTGTGATGTCGTGTTTGCGGCGAGCGCCGAGCGCGGCATGGGCGCGAGCCTCGCCGCCGGTATCGAAGCGAGCGACGACGCCGAGGGCTGGATCGTCGCGCTTGCCGATATGCCGCGCATTGCGGTTCCGACGATCGAAGCGGTAGCCCGCGCGCTCGACAACGGCGCGCCGCTCGTCGCGCCGTTCTACGACGGCCAGCGCGGCCATCCGGTCGGCTTCGGCAGCGAGCATCGCGACGCGCTACTCGCGCTGGATGGCGACACTGGCGCGAAAGCGCTGCTCAGGTCACACGCGCTGACGCGCATCGACGTCGACGATCCCGGCATTCTGCGCGACGTGGACACGCCGGACGATTTGCGCACGCTCTAGCCGCCAACATCAGCCTCGCCCAGACTGGCTGACCGCAGCCGGTCGAAATCGAGAATCTTGCCCGCAAGTTTCGCGCGCAAGCCGCGCCAATTGCGCCTAAGCTGAGGTGACGCCATTTTTTTCGCACGCGGCGCCTTGACGACCGGCAGCCTCGATGCCTCATCCGTCCCGCCTCGAATCGCCACACGCAAGCCCATGAGCGAAACCACTCCACGCCTTTTCATCGTCTCGCCCCATTTCGACGACGCCGTCTTCAGTTGCGGCGCCTTGCTCGCCGCCCATCCCGACGCCGCTGTCTGCACCGTGTTCGCCGCGCCGCCCGAACACGACATGCACACGGAGTGGGACGAAAAAGCGGGCTTCGCGAACGCCCATGAAGCGGTCCGCGAACGCACGATCGAAGACAACCGCGCGCTCGAAGTGCTCGACGCGATCCCGCTGCGCATGCCGTTTCGCGACAGCCAGTACGCTGACTCGCCGTCGATCAGCCAGATGGCCGCGGCGCTGGAGGAAACGATTTACCGCACGACCGCGAACACGCTGCTGATGCCGCTTGGCCTGCATCACGACGATCACGCCCGGGTATTCGAAGCGTGCTGCGAGATCCTGCCGCGGCTCACGCATCTGGACTGGTTCGGTTACGAGGAAGCGATTCACCGGCTCACGCCGGGCGCGGTGCAGGCGCGGCTCGCCGATCTCGCGCAGCGCGGCATCGTCGCGACGCCGGCAACGCCGAGCGCGGGCCACACGATCGACGTGCAGCGCCGCGCGCATCTGAAACGCGAAGCGGTCAACGCGTACGCGAGCCAGTTGCGGGCGTTCGGCGCCGGCAACTACGACGACGTGTTCGCGACCGAGCGCTACTGGCAGCTCAGCGCCGGCCGCAAACGCGCGAAGAAATAGCAAAAAGGAGCGAGCAGGAAGCGCGGCGAGCGCCTACGCTTGAAGACAGATAGCCGACGCGGCGGCACACATCGGCGGTATCAAGCCGCTTCGGCCGGACCCGCGCATTTCAACCGCAAGGGTGACGCAATGAGCTACGACATGCACACCAGCCCGATTCCCGACCCGAACGCCGATCCGAACCGCGACCCGGAAGCCGACCCGCTCGTGCCGCCGTCGCCGGGGCATCATGCCGAGGAGCCGCAGCGGCCTGACGGGCCGCCGGACAAGGATCCGGTGTAAGGGAGCCGCGAGCGGCGCGGTCGCGGCGCGCCGCTCGGCGCAGCGTCAGCGCATCAAGTCGCTGAAGCCCTGCAGCAGGCGGTCGATATCGGCCGCGTGAATGTTGCCCATCGTCGAGATGCGGAACAGCTCCGCCGACAGCCCGCCCTGCCCCGCATAGATCACGAAGCCGCGCGCCTTCAGCGCGTCGTGCAGTTGCGGATACGCGATACCGTTGGGCAAGCGGTACGCGCGCAACACCATCGACGACTGCCCGGCCGGCAACACACTGTCGATGCCGCGCGCCGCCAGCCCCGCGCGCACCTGCTCGGCAAGCGCCGCATAGCGCGCGTGACGCGCGCGCCAGCCGCCTTCGTCGGCGAGCTCACGCAGCGCCTCGACCAGCGCGTAATACGCGTGCACCGACGGTGTAAACGGCGTGTTGCGCTGATCCTGCAAACGCGCGAGCCGCGCGAGATCGAGGTAGTAAGTGCGACTCGCCGCGCGCGCGAGCGCCGCGCGCCGCACCAGCACGAACGACGCGCCCGGCACGCCATGCAGGCACTTGTTGGCGGTCGCCGCGAGCGCGTCGAGGCTCGCGTCCGCGAAATCGATCGTTTCGGCGCCGAAGCTGCTGACACCGTCCACCAGCAGACGCAGGCCGCGCTCGCGACACAAGGCGCCGAGCGCCGCGATGTCGTTCAGACGGCCCGTGGTCGTTTCATGATGAATCACCGCGACGTGCGTGAACGACTTGTCGGCGTCGAGCCGTTCGGCGATCTTCGCCAGATCGGGCGCGTCCATCCAGTCGTGCTTCAGCGCTTCGTGCGCGATGCCGTATTGCGCGGCGATCTGCGCGATACGCTCGCCGTACACACCGTTTTCGACGACCAGCAGTTTGCCGTTGTGCGGCACCAGCGCGGCCGTCATGCTTTCGACGGCGGCCGTGCCGGAGCCGGTCATCAGTACTGCCTGCCATTCGTTCGGGTCGAGCCCGTACACGTCGACGAGACGCGTGCGCGCCTCTTCCTGGAGATCGAAAAACTCGCTCTCGCGATGGCACAGATCCGTCTGCAACAGGCTGTTGCGGACACGTTCGGTGAGCGTCACCGGGCCGGGGTTGAGCAGCAGCATGGGCGCTCCTGTTGGCGTTGGGTTCAGATCGCGCCGATGTGGCGCATCAGGCGCGTCTTCACATCGGGCGGCGTAATGGTCGGGCGCGGCAGGCTGTCGGGCGTGCCGCGGCGGATCGTCAGGCGCGCGAAGCGCGGCCCGTCGAGCGGCGGCGCCGCGAACAGCTCGTCGATGATCGCACGATCGTCGCTCTCCACCGCCGACGCGTAACCGCACGCGGCCGCCACGCCCGCGAACGACACCTGCGACGATACCGTCGCCTGGCCGCCGGTCGAGTCGTGCGCGCCGTTATCGAGCAGCACGTGCGTGAGATTCGACGGGCCGTACGCGCCGAGCGTCGCGAACACGCCCATGCGCATCAGCGCGGCGCCGTCGCCGTCGAGCGCGACCACGCGCAGATCGGGGCGCGCGAGCGCGAGGCCGAGCGCGAACGGCGTCACGCAGCCCATCGAGCCGACCATGTATAGCTGGTTCGCGCGATCGTCGATCGCATAGAGTTCGCGGCCGCAAAAGCCGGTCGACGCGAGCACCACCGTGGAGTCGAGCGGCGTATGCGCGATCACCTTTTGCAGCGCGTCGTGGCGCGTCGCGAGTTCGTTCGCGGCGCTGTCGCGAAACCGCGCGCGAGGCTCGACCGGCGTGCGCCGCCTGGGCGCGCCGCCGTCCCTCAGTTCATACGACGCAACGCTGCCCTTCTGCATCACGAGCGCGTACGGACGGCCGGTTGCGTCCATGTGCGCGATCGCGCGATCGAGCGCCGGACCGATCGCGTCGGCCTCGGTCGGGAACGTCTCCCACGGAATTTCCATCGTGTCGAGCATCGCCGGCGTGATCGGGCCCATCAGCGCGTGCTGCGGCTCGTCGGCAACGCCGGGCTGGCCGCGCCACGTGACGATCAGCAGTTGCGGCAGGCGGAAGGTCCACGTCAGCGACGTCAGCGGGCTGACCGCGTTGCCGAGCCCGGAGTTCTGCATCATCGTGATGCCGCGCCGGCCGTTTTTCGCGCCGAGCGTAACGCCGGCGATCAGCGCGACCGCGTCGCCCTCGTTGGCCGCCGACACGTAGTGCAGCGATTCGTCCTGCAGCACGTAGTTGATGAACGGCGTCAGATACGAGCACGGCACGCCCGCGTACCAGTCGAAACCGCGCTCGCGCGCCGCCTCGACGAACTGTGCTGCTTCGATCATTGCGCGCCTCCGTGTGCATCGTTCGTCGTCGCCCCGCCGCCGACGGCGGTTGCGAACGGCGCCTGCGCGCGTGCGAAGTCGCCCGCGCGGCGGAAATCGTCGAGATCGTTGACGCCGCGCCAGTGGCCGTGCACGTATTGCACCTCGATCGACTCGCCCGCTTCGATCAACGCGTTCAGCAGCGCGGGCATGTCGAGCGACGCGAAATCGTCGCGCGTCCGCAACTCGCGCATGACCGCCCGCAGGCGCTCGCGACCCGCGCCGCGCACGTTCAGCAGACCCACCCAGCGGCCATGCGGCACTGGGGCGACGCCCGCCGCCGACGACTGCTCCCGCCCGCTCGCGACGTGCCGCAGCACGATCTTGTTGCCGAACAGACCGCGGTCGTCGGCGGCCGAACACCACGCGAAATCGCGCACGCTCGCGTTCTCCGCATCGGTCAGCGACGAATCGACGACCACGCTGAACGCGGCCTCGCTTTCCACCAGATCGCGCAGGATGTAGCTGCGAAACAGCAGGTCGCCGTACGAAATGACCGTGTCGCCGGTCAGGTGGTCGAGTGCGCATGCGAGCGAGGCAAGCTCGCCGGTCTGCGCGTGCTGCTCGTTGACCACGAGGCGGATGCCCGCGGTATCGATCGCGTCGGCGCGATAGCCGCCGACCACGGTGATGTCGTTGACGCCCTGCTTCTTGAACGCGTCGACGAGCCAGCGCAGCAGCGGTTTGCCGGCGATCGGCAGCATCACCTTCGGACGGTCCCCGGTCACCGCTTCAAGGCCTTTGCCGCGGCTCGCGGCGAGCACGACGGCCGAGCCGGCCGCGCGGCCGCTCGACAGATAGCGGTCTTCGGCTTCCGAATATTCGTCGGCGTCCTGCAAACGGAAGATTTCGTTGACGGCCGCGATGCTGTCCTCGACGTTGACGAGCGTCTCGCTCGAATGGATTTCCTTCGCGACGGCTTGCATCGCCGAGGTCGACGCGCGGATCAGATGGTTCGCCCAGATCACGGTGCTGATGCCCGCTTCGCGGAACACCTCGGTCGGCGTGCTGTAGTACTTGGTCGGCACGATCACGAGCGGCGCGCGCCCGGCCCATTCGCGCGCGAATTCGAGAATCTCGTCGGGGCGCGACAGCTTGCTGTGAATCAGGATCGCATCGGCACCAGCCTGGGCGTACGCTTGCGCGCGGCGCAGCGCTTCGTCCATGCCCCAGCCCGCGATCAGCGCCTCGACGCGCGCGACGATCGAGAAATGCTCGTCGTTCTGCGAGTCCTTGCCCGCCTTGATCTTGCCGCAGAATTCGTCGATATCGGCAAGCGGCTGCGCCTCGCCGTTGATGAAGCTGTTGGTCTTCGGAAACTGCTTGTCCTCGATGCACACACCGGCGATGCCGCGCTGTTCGAGCTTGCGCACGAGGCGGCGCACGTTGTTGAAGTTGCCGTAGCCGGTGTCGCCGTCGAGCAGGATCGGCAGATCGCTCGCGTCGGCCATGAATTCGAGCGTATCGACCACCTGCGTCCAGCTCGCCTCGTTGTTGTCGCGCACGCCGAACTGCGCGGAGATCGCGAGGCCCGAGCCCCAGATCGCCTTGAACCCAGCTTCGCGAACGATGCGCGCGGACAGGCCGTTATGCGCCTCCATCATGAATTCGAGTTCGCTGCTGACGAGCATCTGGCGCAGGCGCGCGCTGCGGGACTGGGAAACGAAAGCGGGATCGCGTGCATTCATTCTTCGGGACTCCTGGTGGCGGGCTTATTGGCGTTCTTCGATGCCAGGCTGGCAATCGGAAAAGGGCGACTATAGCGGAATTTTTTATGACGAGTCTTTGAAGGTCTCAGCGGTCTTTCGTGGTTGCGCTTAAGTGGAAAAATGTGTTGTTTTTTGCATTCGTGACCATTTAACGGGATTTTTTGGATTTGATTGGCGTTTTGTGGGAGGTTGGTGTGAGCCTTCCTGGATTGGGCTCAGCAGGTTTTACGCAGACCAGCGCCGGCATTTTTCATGTCGATTTTCTCGCGCATTTTTCAATCGCTGCGATTTACGATAATCGTCGGTTAATTCAGATTCGCGAATGATGCACAAAAGTCTTTTTCGAATTGCGCGTATGAACGCCGCTTAAAACGATCAATAAATCCACCCATTAATCGGACGAATAGCGATGTCGAACAGCGGGTTTTCCCTGTCTCGATCAATGCCATTTCGCGCCGTAAACACAGCGAGCGGCATCCGACCGCAATTCAATGGACCTTACTGGCCAAAACGCCTATTCCCATCGCTATGACTCTGAACCGAAAACTGGCGTCCATGATCGCCGTTCTGTGGGTCGGCCTGATCCTGATCGGCGCGTTCGGCGCGTGGCAGAACCGCGCATCGATGATCTCGGACCGACGCGAGCAATTGCGCTCGTTGATCGAAGAGGCAAACCACGTCGTCGGCCACTACTACTCGCTCTCCCAGCAGCATGCGCTGTCCGAGGACGACGCGAAAAAGCAGGCGCTCGCGACGCTCGGCGCGATGCGCTACGGCAAGGACGGCTATTTATCGATCAACGACTCGCAGCCGGTCATGCTGATGCATCCGATCAAGCCCGAACTGATCGGCAAGAACCTCGCGCAGTTCACCGATCCGGCCGGCAATCATCTGTTCGTCGATATCGTCAACTCGGGCAATCACGACGGCGGCGGCTTCGTCGATTATTTGTGGGCCAAGCCCGGCAGCGAGCAGCCCGTCGCGAAGACCAGCTACTCGATGCACTTCGCGCCGTGGGACTGGTACCTCGTGACCGGCATGTACATGGACGACGTGCAAAGCGCGTTCTACCGCAACCTGCTGCGCTGGCTCGCGATCACCGTCACGCTCGGTGCGCTCTCTACGGCCGTGATGCTGGTCGTGCTGCGCAGCATCCGCCGCTCGCTCGGCGGCGAACTCGAAGTGGCCGTCGAGCACGCCCGGTTGATGGCGCAAGGCAACCTCGCGACGCCGGTGCCGATCGAGCCGCACGACAACAGCAGCCTACTGCATGCGCTGCGCACGATGCAGGCGGGACTCGTCGACACGGTCTCGCGAGTGCGCCAGGGCACCGAGAACATCAACGTCGGCGCGACCGAAATCGCAGCGGGCAACACTGACCTGTCGCAGCGCACCGAGGAGCAGGCGGCGGCGCTCGTGCAAACCGCGTCGAGCATGGATCAGATGACGGTGAACGTGAAGCAGAACGCGGACAGCGCGACCCAGGCCGCGCAACTCGCGAGCGACGCAGCGAACGTCGCGACGCGCGGCAGCCGCGTGGTCGACGACGTGGTGCGCACGATGGGCGAGATCACCGCGAGCTCGCGGCAGATCGGCGACATCATCGGCGTGATCGACGGCATCGCGTTCCAAACCAATATCCTCGCGCTGAATGCCGCCGTCGAGGCGGCTCGCGCCGGCGAACAGGGCCGTGGCTTCGCGGTGGTCGCGGCCGAAGTGCGCAGCCTCGCGCAACGCTCGGCGACGGCCGCCAAGGAAATCAAGGCGCTGATCGAAACCTCGACCGATACCGTCGAGACCGGCTCGTCACTGGTCGCCAACGCGGGCGCGACGATGGGCGAGATCGTGCAGTCGGTGCGGCGGGTCAACGAGATCCTCGAAGAAATCAGCCACGCGTCGCGCGAGCAGAGCGCGGGCATCGAACAGGTCAATCGCGCGGTCGGCGAGATGGATCAGGTCACGCAGCAGAATGCGGCACTGGTCGAACAGGCCGCGGCCGCCGCGCATTCGCTGAAGGACCAGGTCGCCGTGTTGCGCGACGCGATTGCGAGTTTCGCGTTGCCGGCTTGAGCTTGCCCCGCCGCGCCCGCAACGGGCGCGAAAAAAGAAGGCGCCCCACAGGCAGGGAGCGCCTATTCAACACGCCGCGTCGGAGTCGACGCATCAATCGAACGAATCAGCCGCGCGGATTTTGCAAGTCCGCGCGGCTTTTCGTGATCAAGCTTCGGCTCGGCTCGCCTTTGCTCCAGCTCGAACGCACCTCCTTTCACATTCCTCGCATTTAAATTACGTTTTATTTACAATCGGCCCGGCGACAGTCCTTGCCGCCAGGCCTCGTGGCTTTGGCGGCCTCGTTCAATCGAAAGTACGTGAGGTCCGCTGCCCGCCGCCATGATCCGCCAGAAAAAACCGCCGTCGTCCGATCCCTATGCCTTAGCCGCGAAGAACCCGCTGCTCGATGCGCGACTACCCGCGTGGCGCTCGAAGTTCGTCGTGCTGCTCGTGTTCGGCGCGTTCGCGACGCTCGCGCTCCGCGCGTTCTGGGTGCAGGTCGTGAATCAGGACTTCTACGTCGACCAAGGGCAGAAGCGCTATCAGCGCCTGCTCGAACTCGACGCGACGCGCGGCCGGATCGTCGATCGCAATGGTTCGATGCTCGCGGTCAGTCTCGCGACCTACGAAATCTGGGCCACGCCGAAGCTCGTCGACGAAAGCGCGTTCGCGCCGCTGGCAAAGCTGCTCGATCTGCCGCTCGCGGAACTGCGTCGGCGTCTGAACGGCGAGCGCAGCTTCGTGCTGCTCAAGCGCCAGGTCGATGCCGACACGGCCGGGCATCTGTCGCGCCTCGGGCTCGCCGGGATCACGCAGATCGCAGACACCAAACGCTTTTATCCCGAGGGCGAGTCGGCCGCGCACGTGGTCGGCTTCACCGACATCGAGGACAACGGCCAGGAAGGCGTCGAACTCGCCGCCAATGCGCAGTTGCAAGGCGTGCCCGGCCACCGCGAGGTGATCCGCGACCGGCTCGGTCGCGTGATCTCGGAGACGCGGCCGCTCGTGCCCGCGCGCAACGGCGCCACGATCCAGCTGACGATCGACCGGCGCATCCAGCAACTCGCATACACACAACTCAAAGCGGCGATCGCGCAGCACCGCGCCGAAGCGGGCAGCGTGGTCGTGCTCGATGCGCGCAACGGCGAGATCCTCGCGCTCGCCAACTACCCGAGCTTCGATCCGAACGACCGCACGCACCTGTCCGGCCGGCAGCTGCGCAACCGCGCGGTGATCGACACGTTCGAACCGGGTTCGACGATCAAGCCGCTGGTCGTCGCACTGTCGATCGACGAAGGCAAGGTGCGGCCGCAGAGCATCATCGATACCGCGCCCGGCTGGTATCGGATCGGCCCGGCCGTGATTCACGACACGTCGAATCATGGCGCGATGACGGTCGCCGAGGCGGTGCAGAAGTCGAGCAATATCGCGCTGGCAAAGCTCGCGCTGAATCTGCCGGCCGAGACGATCTGGACCAAGTATCGGCAATACGGGCTCGGTCTGAAGCCCGAGCTGCCCTTCCCTGGCGTGGCCGCCGGCAAGCTGCGACCATATAAGCGCTGGCGCCCGATCGAACAGGCCACGATGGCGTATGGCTACGGGCTGTCGGTATCGCTGCTGCAAATCGCGCAGGTCTACACCGCCTATGCCGGCGACGGCGCGCTGAGGCGCGTGAGCCTGCTGCGCGAGCCGCTCGACGCGGACGGCCCCGCGTCGTTCGCCGACCGCGGCGAATCGGTCACGACGCCCGGCACCGCGCGCGCGATCCGCAACATGCTCGAAATGGCCACGGGCGCCGGCGGCACCGGACGCGCCGCGACCGTGGCGGGTTATCGCATCGGCGGCAAGACCGGCACCGCGCGCAAGCAGATCGGCGCGGGCTACGCGAAGAACCGCTACCGCGCGCTGTTCGTCGGCATGGCGCCGATGAGCGATCCGCGCCTGATCGTCGCCGTGATGATCGACGATCCGGCTGGCAAGGCGTTCTATGGCGGCACGGTCGCTGGACCGGTGTTCAGCGGCGTGATGGGCGGCGCGTTGCAGCTGCTCGGGGTGCCGCCGGATGCGGCAGGAGTGTGACGCGTAGTTAGTGTTAGTTGCGGTCGATCAGCCCTGCTCATCGACCGCATCGACCTGCGCCTCGATACGATTGCGGCCGTTGCGCTTGGCCTGATACATCGCGCGATCGGCCTCGTCCATCATCGCCTGACCGAGCGACATCGCCTCGGCCGGGCTGCCGGCGACCACGCGCCCGGCCACGCCGATCGACACGGTCAATGCAATGAGCTCGCCGTGCTCGTCGCGCACGTCGAGATTCTCGACCGCACGCCGCACGCGTTCCGCGACGGTCAACGCGTCGCTGCGATCGCCTTGCAGCAGCGCGGCGAACTCCTCGCCGCCATAGCGCGCGACGGTGTCGCCAAGCCGCACCTGCTGTCGCACGCAGGCGGCCACCGCCGCGAGCGCGCGGTCGCCGCTCTGATGGCCGTGGCTATCGTTGATGCGCTTGAAACCGTCGATATCGATGAAAAGACACGCGACCGCGCACGCGATAACGGGCCGCGCGCATCAACTCCTCGCGCAGCCGTTCGTCGAAATAGCGGCGATTCGCGAGGCCGGTCAGCGAATCGGTCATGCCGAGCTGCCTGAGCCGCTCGCGATGCGCGACGTTGTCGAGACTCGCGGTGACGATGCTCGCGAAGCGCTCGAGAATGTCGGTGGCCATGCCCGCGCCGAAGCGCGCGGGGTCGTCGCTGCCGAGGCATAGATAGCCGCTGACGCTCGTGCCCGCGGCGAGCGGCAGCAGGATCGCGCTGGCCGGCACGTGAGCTGGCGCGGCACCGAAGAACGCGCGGCGCGTGTCGTCGTCGAGTTCGCCAGGGCGGCCGAGCCACGGCCGATCGTCTTCGCACAAGGATTGCGCGACGAGACCGCCCTCGCGCGACGTCTTCAGCTGCGCATGATCGAGCGCGCGCAGATTGCCCGGCTCGAGCAGTTCGAGCAGCATTGGCGCGCGCTCATCGAGCCACAGCACCACGTTCGCGAGCGAGAACTCCCGCGGCAGATGGCTGAACAACGTATCGAGAAACGATGCGAAATCCTGCGCGCCGATCAACCGCAACTCGACGTTCTGGAAGCGGCGCAACGTGCGCTCGTTGTGCTGCACGGTGTCGACGAGCGAGCGAAGGCGCTCGGAAAGCGGGGTTTGGGCGAGATTCGTCACGGTATCAGTAAGGCGGCCCTGAAGGCGAAGCGGGGTCGACGCCCCAACTCTACTGATAACGGCCGATCCGCCGGGGTCTTGAGGGCAGGCTCGCGACGTGTCGGCCGGCCTGCCAGCGTTCATGCCCACTGTTGTCAGCTCTCGCTTGCATTCACTTGCACTCGCTTACACGCAATGAGATCCGTTTGCGTAATGATTGCGGTTCTTAAGTTTCGCTTAATTGTTCCCTGCAAGTATGTGGCACATCCCCTGTTGAGCCGCCAGAACATCGGCGGCGCTTTTTCTTGAGGGGTGCCAGAAGCGCGACCGAAAACGGTTACGCGCACAAGAAGGAGGTAAATCATGGTTGAAGAGATGGTAGTCGAACACCTGCGTGCGATGCCCGGCCATGAATGGACTCGCCAGATTCACTCCTGCAAGGTCTCCGATCCGCTGCAGCCGCCCTGGGGCCGTTCATACCGGCTCGTCGAATGGACGATGAAGCACGCGCCCGAACCGAGCCGTCGCGTCGTTCCCGCCGAAAGTACTCCGCTCGAAATCGCCCAGGCCGTGGTCTCTCACGTGCCGGGTCGGCGCTTCTGCCAGCAGGCTGATTAAGCGCTCCCGCTGACGTTCAATGACGCGCCGCGATCGCGTCGCAATGGTCCAACGCGTCCTCCAGCCTGTCATTGCCCCAGAACATCTCCCCGCCGACAAAAAACGTCGGCGCACCGAAAATCCCCTTGTTGATGGCCCGTTCGGTCTGCTCGCGCAAGCGGAGCTTGTTCGCGTCGCTTTGCGCGGCGTCGATCACGCTCTGCGCCGGTAAGCCAAGCGAGTCGAGCGCGTGACTGACGACATCGATTGAACCGATGTCGCGGTCGTCGACGAAATTCAACTGCATGATCTTGCGGCACCAGGCACCGATCCACGGCTCGTTCGCACCCAGCAGCGCGACACGCATCGCGAGAAGCGCCGCGCGCGGAAACGTGCTGGGGCGCGTGAGCGCAATGCCGTATTTGCGGCATTGACGCTCCATGTCTTTCCACACGTACGCGCCTTTTTCTTTCTGCAGTACGAAGGGCGAGTTGTCGAAACCGAGCTGGCGAAATACCGGACCGAGCAGAAACGGCCGCCAGACGATCGTCACGTTGCGCGCGGCCGCCAACGCTTCGATCCGCATCATGCTCAGATAGCTGTAGTTGCTGCCGAAGTCGAACCAGAACTCGATTGGGCGCGCCGTCGAAGTTGCGTCTTCATTCATCGCTGTCTCCTGAATCGCGCGTGCCATGGCATCGCGGCCTTGCAATGCTTAACAGTCGCGTCGTTGGGTCGCTGATCCTGCTGGCGTCGTCCTGAACTCGCGCTTCCGGACTCAGCGTGTTTGCACTGCCACGCGCAGGCCGAGCGAAATGAACAGCACACCGATGAGCTTGTTCTGCCAGCGCGTCAACCACGTCAAACGCTTCACGAGTTTGCCCAGCGGCCGCATCGTCAGGACGATCAGCGTCGTATAAAGCGCGCTCATGGCAACGAAAATCAGCCCGAGTGTCGCGAACTGCAGAAACGTCGAGCCATGTTCGGGGCGCACGAATTGCGGCAGAAACGCAAGGAAAAACAGCGCGGTCTTCGGGTTCAGCACTTCGGCGGGAATCGCCTGCAAGAACGCCTTCGAACCCGACACCGGCGCGACGACCGGCAGGTGCGCACTCGCCTGCCTTTCGCGCAACGCGCGAATGCCCAGATAGCCGAGATACGCGGCACCGACGAATTTCACCGCATTGAAGGCCAGCGCGGACGTCATCAGCAGCGCGGAGAGGCCAACCGCGGCGCCCAGCGTATGCACGAAATCGCCAGCTGCGATACCGAGACCGGTCAGAATGCCGGCTTTACGTCCGCCGTGCATGGTGCGCGTCAAAACTAGCAGCACGGCCGGGCCTGGAGTCAGAAAGAGCCCGAGCACGACGGCAACGAACGTCCCCAACGTGGATAGGTCAGGCATGTCGTCTCCTTGCGACGCGCGGGGTCGAAATGATGGGCGCGCGTTCAGCGGACCATTGTAGACGAACCCGCGAAGCGGCCCTTGCGCCTCGCTGGCACCGACGATCCGTTACCATGACGGACATCGCGCCGCCTACCGCGTGCTTCTTTTCATCCACCGACGTTTCCGCCTTGCCCACCTATACCCTGCCCGCGCCACTGAGCGCGGAACTCGAGATTCGCAAGAGCCGCTTCATCGCGCATGCGATCCCGGTCGCCGATCGCGATGCCGCGATGGCCGAATTGCAGCGTCTGCGCGACGAACATCCTGCCGCGACACATGTGTGCTGGGCGCTGCTGGCGGGCGGCCAGTCCGGCATGTCCGACGACGGCGAACCGTCCGGCACCGCCGGTCGGCCGATTCTCGAAGTGCTGCGGCATCACGATCTGGATGGCGTGCTTGCGGCGGTCGTGCGCTATTACGGCGGTGTGAAGCTCGGCACGGGCGGTCTGGTGCGCGCGTACACCGATGCGATCGCGTCCGCGCTGCTCGACGCGCCGCGCGTCGAGAGGATTGCCCAGGTGTTGCTGGGCGTCGAAGTGAGTTATGCCGACGAAGCCAAAGTCCGTCGATGGATGGACGCCGAAGGCTATGCGCTCGTGGACAGCGCCTACGGCATGCTGGTGAAGATGACGATGCGCGTGCCCGCCAGCGCACTCGATGACGCCAAGGCAACGCTGATCGATATCACGCAAGGAAAGGCTGGCTTTTTTTGAACGGCTCAGGTCCGGGCCTGACGCGGGCAATTCCGAAAACATCCGTTTGAAAGTTCGACGGTCCGGTTCGCTGATACCATGCTGTTCTTCACCGGGATGACTCCACTGAAAAGGGCAACTCCTCTGACTTCGACCGCCGCTTTCTCCCGCATGGCTGCTGCGCGTTCGCCGTTGAGATCCGTCGTGCTCAAGGGCTGCGGCGCCATACTGCTGCCCACGCTGCTGTCCGCGTGCTCGTGGTCATGGTTCGGCCTGAACAGCAGCGCCAGCGCAACGCACACGAAAACCCACGGCACCGGCTCGCTCAGCGTCGCCCCTGCACGCGACTTCGCGTATCTGTCCGCGCGCGACGGTCATATCTCGCCGAACCGCATCGAAAATACCGGGATGACCGGGCTCGTGCTGAAGGACGACGTCAGCCTCGTGGTGCGCAATGGCGTCGCGAATAGTCTGCGAGTGGCCGGTTTTCGTATCGACGACAACAAACGCGTGCTCAGCGGCAGCATCGAAACCTTCACGGTGGACGATAGGCGCTCGCCGGCGCTGTGGACGCTGAAGATGCACTACGTGGTCATCGATGCGGCGACCCAAAAAGTCATGTACACGACCACGCGCACCGTGAAGCAGAAGTCGCCGAAATTCACCAGCAACACGATCGCGATCGAAGACACGGTCAAGCTCAGCGTCGATACATTGATTGGCGATCCAGGCTTTATCGAGGCGGTGAACTGAGCACGCGGCCAGCCGAGGCGCGGCGCGGTTTCGCTACAATCCCGGTAACGCATCGCGCGCGATGCATCGTGATCTCCCGTTCGGAATGCAAGCCGTCATGTCCCTTACCGCCTGGCTATTCTTTTTACCCGCCTGCTTCGCCATCAACCTCGCACCCGGGCCCAATAACCTGCTTTCGATCAACGTGGCCGCGCGTCATGGCTTCATGAAAGCGTTCGTTGGCGGCAGCGGCCGGCTGCTCGCCTTCGCGATGATGCTCGCACTCGCCGCGACCGGTCTCGCGGTCGTGCTGCATGCGTCCGAGTGGATCTTTCTGGCGATCAAACTCGCGGGCGCCGCTTATCTGATCTGGCTCGCGATCCAGTTGTGGCGCAGCGACGCACCCGCCATCGATACGTCGCAACCCCAGGAGGCCGCGCTCACGCGCATCGCACGGCACGAGTTTTTCGTGGCGGCGGGCAATCCGAAGGCGATTCTGGTTTTTACCGCGTTCCTGCCGCAATTCGTCGACGTTGCGCAGCCGATACTCCCGCAATTCGCCGCGCTCGGCGCGAGCTTTCTGGTACTCGAATGGGTGGCGATTGCATTGTATTCGTGGGCCGGCATGTATCTCGGCAAATGGCTGATGCGCGCGCAGATCCGCCGCTGGTTCAATCGCTGCTGCGGCGGATTTCTCGCGGCAATCGGCGTGAGTTTTCTGCTGGTTCGGCGCGGCTGAGGTATCGAGGCCGACAGTCGAAGCAGCATTCACGTCGCGGTCTTGTCATAACGAATAACTAATACATCGACGGAGAAACTTTAACTATCAGCATTCGTCGCGCCACCTTATGCTCGAACCGTGACCGGCCGCGAATGACTGCAATGCGGCATTGGGCGAACGGCTTTTTCATCGTCACGGAGCGACATCATGAAGATCTGCATCTTCGGAGCGGGAGCGATTGGCGGTTTAATGGGCGTGCAATTGGCACGCGCCGGCGCGGACGTCAGCTTCATTGCGCGCGGCCCTCATCTGGCCGCGATGCGTGAACACGGCGCGCGCCTCATCATGGATGGCGAAACGTTCAGCGCGCCGGTGCGCTGCACGTCCGATCCACGCGAACTCGGCGTTCAGGACTTCGTCATCGTGACGCTGAAGGCGCATTCGCTGCCTGGCGTGGTCGATTCCATGCAACCGCTACTGGGCAAGCACACGGCGATCGTTACCGGCGTCAACGGCATTCCATATTGGTACTTCTATCAGCACGGCGGGCGCTTTGCCGGCACTCGGCTGACGAGCGTCGACCCCGACGGTTCGCAATGGACCAAGCTCGGACCCGAGCGCGCGATTGGCTGCGTACTCTATCCGGCGGCGGAGATCGTCGAACCGGGGGTGATCAAACACGTGTACGGCAAGAAGTTTCCCATCGGCGAACCCAGTGGCGAGCGCACCCCGCGCATTGAGCAATTGCACGAGATCATGCAGGCGGCCGGCTTCGAAGCGCCGATTCGCGACAACATTCGCGACGAAATCTGGCTCAAGCTATGGGGTAATCTGTGCTTCAACCCGATTAGCGCATTGACGCATGCAACGCTCGATGTGCTCACGAGTGACCCAGGCACGCGCGCGGTCTCACGCACGATGATGCTCGAAGCGAAGCGAATCGCGGATCAGTTCGGTGTGCACTTTCGCGTCGATGTGGAAAGGCGTATTGATGGCGCGGGTGCGGTCGGTGCGCACAAGACATCAACGCTCGTCGATCTCGAGCACCGCAGGCCGATGGAAATCGATCCTTTATTGACCGTCGTGCAGGAAATGGGGCGACTCGTTGCCGAACCGACACCCACTATCGACGTCGTGCTCGCACTGATCAAATTGCGCGAGAAGATGGCTTTACAGGGCAATTGACCGAGTACTCGTCAATTCCTTTTCGTCTTGCAACACGACCTGAAGGATCGGATGCCATGCATCCGATCCTTTTTTCGCATTGGACGTTATTGATCGATCGCCACCCACACCGCCTTCGGTTCCGTGAAGTTCTCGATCGCGACATCGCCATGCTCGCGACCGAAGCCCGAATCGCCAGCACCGCCCCACGGCAAACGCACGTCCGTATAGCCGTAGGTGTTGATCCACACCGTGCCCGCCTTCAGGTCGCGCGCCACGCGATGCACGCGGCTCAAGTCAGCGCTCCACACGCCTGCCGCGAGACTGTACGACGTGCCATTGGCGATTCGGATCGCGTCCGCTTCGTCGTTGAAACGGATCACGCTCGCCACCGGCCCGAAGATTTCTTCCTGCGAAATACGCATTTCGTGCTCGACATTCGCGAACACGGTTGGCTCGACGAAAAAGCCGCGATCGCCGACGCGCGCGCCACCCGTCACGAGCGATGCGCCTTCCGAGCGTCCCGTGTCGACATAGCTCAATACGGTCTTCATCTGCGCGGCCGAAATCAGCGGTCCCATCGACGTTTCGCGCAGCGACGGGTCGCCGACCTTGATCGACTTCGCGCGCGTGGCCAGACGCTCGACCACTTCGTCATACACGTCGCGATGCGCGAGTATCCGCGACCCGGCGGAGCACACTTGCCCCGTATTGAAGAACACGCCCGACGCCGCGGCTCGCACCGCATTGTCGAGATTCGCGTCGGCAAAAATCACGTTGGCCGACTTGCCGCCGAGTTCCAGCGTCACGCGTTTGAAGTTGCCCGCCGCGCCCTGCAGGATGCCTCGTCCGACCGAAGGCGAACCGGTGAACGTGACCTTGTCGATACCGGGATGCGAGACCATCGCGTCGCCCACCACGCTGCCTTTGCCGGTGACGATGTTGAGCACGCCCGGCGGCACGCCCGCTTCGAGCGCCAACTCGCCGATGCGCAACGCGGTGAGCGGCGTGATCTCGGCGGGCTTGACGATCAGCGTGCAACCGCATGCGAGCGCGGGCGCGATCTTCCACATGCCGATCATCAGCGGAAAATTCCACGGCACGATTGCGGCGACCACGCCGACAGGTTCGCGCAACGTATAGGTCAATGCATCGGGACGCGTCGGCACCACCTGGCCGTTGATCTTGTCGCACCAGCCTGCGTAGTATTCGACGGTATCGATCGCGGCGGGCACGTCCTGACGCATCACCGCGGCAATCGGCTTGCCGCCGTCGAGACTTTCGAGCGCGGCGAGTTCTTCCATGTTCTCGCGCATCAGGCCCGCGAGACGTTGCAGGATGCGCCCGCGTTCGGCGGCCCGAATCGAATTCCATACTTTCAATGCGCCGCGCGCGGCGCGCACCGCGGCATCGACGTCGGCGGCGCTGCCTTGCGCCACCCGTGCGATCGGCTCTTCGGTCGCGGGGTTGATGTCGACGGAATATTCCCCGCTGCCTGGCGGCATGCGCTTGCCGTCGATCAGCAGATCATGGTGCCTGAGATCGGTCTGGATTTCCATCATGAAGCTCCTTGAGTAGGACGTTATGTGGTTGACTGACGGCGCATCGATCGAATGCCGCGCGTCGCGCAAGCTTTTTGGTCGGCCCCTGTCTAAGGTTCCGGCAACAGGCTTTGCCGCACGGACCGCCAGTTGAAGCTTGGCGTCGCGGCTGCGGCAGGTGCTTCGTTCGCGATCGGCGAATGATCAGTCGTCGACGCAATGAACTGCGCCCACGCAGCAGCCGCATTGGGACGAAGCGAGCGATTTCTGCGGTGCACGAGTACCGTCGTCAATGCCGTTTCGGGGACCAGCGGACGACTCACCAACGAAGCGCCCGGCGAAGGCCAATGCGCATCGACAGGCAATACGCCGACACCCAGTCCCAATTCGACCATGCGCGCTACGGCCGCGACGTGTCCGAGTTCCTGCAACGGCCGGCGCTTCGATCCGTTCGTGGCGAGTACCGGTGCGAGCGCGGCGCGCACGCCAGTATCGGCATTCAGAGTTATCAGCGGACATTCGCGCAACGCGTGCCATCCGATGCTGTCTTGCCGCGCTAGCGGATGCGCGGATGGAAGCACCGCATGCAGTGGCGTAGTGAAAAGTACCTGCGCGTGCAGTAGAGGACTATCGACAGGTACAGTCACACAGACCGCGCCGAAATCCACCTCGCCCTGCTCGATACTGGCCAGTACGCTGCTTTGAGGCTGATCCTTGACCGATACGACCAGTTCGGGAAAAACCGACGCGCACTGCGCCAAAGCCTGCGGCACCCAGCCCGATGACAACACCGGATTACTCGCGAATAAGACGACGCCGGTGTGTCCGTCATAAGCAGCGCGCTCTTCGAGCAGCGTCAACTCGATTTCGTCGAGCAGCCGGCCAATTCTTCTCTCGAGACTCGCACCCGCATTCGTCAGTTCGACCTGGCGTGTCGTGCGATCGAACAGCTTCAATTCGACCGCGTCTTCCAGTTCACGCACGCAACGGCTCACGGCCGACTGCGTCAGATCGAACTCGCGCGCCGCGCGCGTGAAACTGCGCTCGCGCGCGACCGCGACGAATACCTTGAGTTGCTGCAGCGAAACATTCATGGCATCGGTTCCGGGCGCGCGACGCTCACGTTATTCGCCGGACTGTTCGGGCCAGTGACTCATTCGCGACGCATTGCCATTGCCATGCCCCGCGACGGCCAGCGCGCCCTGAGGTTCGTTGTGCGATTCGATCCAACGCGCGCGCATCGGCTTGAGGATGAACTTCGCGGAAATGCCGGCTGCGATCGTGATGACGGCGGCAAAGACGAAGACAAGGCTCCAGCCGCCCGTGGCCGCGAGTATGGACGCGATCGGAACCAGCAACGAGGCCGTGCCCTTCGCGGTGTACAACGTGCCGGCATTGGCGGCCGCGTACTTGCTGCCGAACGTATCGGCGCAAGTCGCCGGGAAGATCGAGAAGATCTCGCCCCAGAACAGGAAGATCAGCGCGGCAAAGACCATGAACGCATACGGATTGCTGCCGAACTGCATCATGCCGAGCAACGCGAGCCCCTCGCCGATGAAGATCACGAACATCGTGTTTTCACGGCCGATCTTGTCGGAGATGAAGCCGCACAGCGGACGCGTCAACCCGTTGAAGATATTGTCGATCGACAGCGTGAGGGTCAGCAGCGGCAACGTCGCGCCGAAGACCGTCATCGGAATGCGCGCGATGCCCCAGTCTTTCGCGATCGGGCCGATCTGCGCGGTCGCCATCAAGCCGCCCGCCGCGACCGCGACGAACGACGCGTAGATCACCCAGAACACTGGCGTTCTGATCATCTGGCGCGAGGTGAAATCGACCTTCGACACTGCGAAGCGGCTCTTGCGTACCCCTGGCTGACGCAAGATCGGCCGCGTCAGGAGCATCGCGAGCAGCAGAATGCTGACGCCTTGCACGATGCCGAAGAACAGGAACGTCTCTTCATAGCCGCGGCGCGTAATCATGTTCGCAATCGGAATCACCGTCAGCGCCGCGCCTGCGCCAAAGCCCGCAGCCGTCAAACCCGCGGCGAGACCGCGCCGGTCGGGAAACCATTTGAGCGCGTTGCCGACGCATGTTCCATACACACCGCCCGCGCCTATCCCGCCAATCACCGCCGCGAAATACAACATGCCGAGCGTAGTCGCATGCGAATTGAGAATCCACGACAAACCCGCGCATACCGCGCCGGCTGCCACCACCGGGCGCGGCCCGAATCGATCGACGAGCCAGCCCTCGAACGGCACGAGCCACGTCTCGGTCAGAATGAAGATCGAGAACGCGAGCTGGATCGACGCCTCGCTCCAGTGATGCCGCGCATGCATAGGGGCCACGAATAACGTCCACGCATATTGCAGATTCGCCACCAGCGCCATGCATACCATGCCGATGACGAGTTGCCACCATCGGTTACGCCAGGACATACGGGTCGTCGATTGCTGGGTGATATCGTTCATGAGCCTTGTCTCCACTATTTATTTAGTGCAGCCGGCTTACGCGCCGCGCTGGATGTGTCCCGCCTTATCGTTATGGCCCGAGAACTTCGCTATTCGGGAGAAATCTCAATTGACGCTTTTTTGTTTCCGCAGATCCCCGAACTCGTCTTCTATAAAATTCTTGCTTTATTCCGACCAGAACCACGCTTCAGCCGGTAAGCATTACAGGTTATTCCCCGCTATTGAGTCCGCCACACCACATATCTATGCGTTAACCCGCGTATTACAGCAGCTATTCCGCTTGTTATAAGTTTCATGCTAGGGTCATTGCTGAATTACTCATAATTAAAGTTTGTTATTATGTTGATTCACGTTTCCTTATACATCGACCATGACGATGCGCAATGCAACTCTGCGGCAACTGAAGGTCTTTGAAACGGTAGCGCGCCACCTGAGTTTTTCGCGCGCCGCGGAGGAATTGCATCTGACTCAGCCAGGCCGTTTCCACCCAGGTCCGGCAACTCGAGGAACATGCGGGGCTGCCTCTGTTCGAGCAACTCGGCAAAAAGATCTATCTGACGCCGGCCGGCACGGAAATGCTCCACTACAGCCGCGCGATCATGCAGCAGTTCCATGAAGTCGACGAAGCGATGAGCCAGTTGAAGGGCGTCTCCGGCGGCAAACTGAATGTTGCGGTGATTAGCGCGGGCGACTATTTCTTTCCGCGCCTTCTCGCCGAATTCACGCGTCGCTATTCGGGTGTGGATCTCAATCTCGCGGTACACAACCGCGAAGAACTGCTTCATCAACTGGCGACCAATCAGACCGACCTCGCGGTCATGGTGCGTCCGCCGCACGAAACCGACGCGACCAATGAACCGTTCGCGCCGCACCCGTACGTGATCGTCGCGGCGCCCACTCATCCGCTTGCGCACAAGCGCAATATCCGCTTCAGTCAACTCGCGAACGAAGCGTTCATCGTGCGCGAACGCGGCTCGGACACGTGGAATTCGATGGAAGAAGGTTTTGCCGGCCGGCTGTCCAATCTGAAGATTGCGATGGAGATCAAGAGCACCGAGACGATCAAGCAGGCGGTCATCGCCGGCATGGGCATCGCGTTTCTGTCCGCCCATACGATCAGCCTCGAATTGCAACTGGGTCATCTGGTCGTGCTCGACGTCGAAACCTTTCCGGTCATGCTCAATTGGTATGTCGTGCATCGGAAGAACAAGCGTCTGCCACCGGTTGCCGTCGCCTTCAAACGCTTCCTGATGGAGGAAGGCGCCAATCTGATCGAAAAGATCACCCGCGTGAAGGAACTGAGCGTGCATAAGCCGTAGGCTATGGAAAGCCAATAAAACTTTAACTATTGCAAATCGATCGCGACTTCTATGCTGCAAGCGAGTTCTTTCACTTGCGAGCCGAGGAGGCCGATCATGAACCACGCTCCGGTTGAATCCCGTATCAGTACACGCAACGCTCGCACAGCGGCGGCGGATCACGAAGACCAACCCGACGATGCGCATCTGAGCGCCTACAATGCCGCGTTCAGCGAGCTTGGGCTGCGGTTTCGCTGGGACCGTGCGACGCTCGACATGCTGAAAGAGTTCAATGGCGAGTTGGCGCGAATCACCGCTTATATCGAGCGCTATCACAGCCACCTGCATCGGGCGTACGATGCCGACTTTCTCGCGCAACTGATTCTGCATAGGAAGACGCAGTACTACAGCGAATTCGCCGCGACCGTGGGCGACTAGAAGCATTGAAAAAGACTCGGGCGGCGGGATCATCGTCCCGCCGTCTTCGCTATTGGCAATCAGCTCTCCTGGCGGCGCATGCATCATTGATCAGCGACGTGTAGTGAAATGAACCGGCCGCTCGTGCGCGCATTGGCGTGCACAGTCGCGCTGGCGGCCGTTGCCGCGTCTACCATCACGCCCATCCCGACTATCTGCAGAGGCGCTCACGCGCATCATCGCCGGCGTGACATCGCGAAGCGCCCACGTCTGCTCTTCCCCGCCATGCCACTCGATGTTCGCGAGCAGGCCCGGCTTGCCGATCGCCAGGCCATCGCTACGCGCGGCGAAGGCATACATGCGCGCTGCGCAACTGACGCGATTCGCCGCGTGAGCGGGATCGGCCGAGTACTCGCGGCTCAGCATCAGATGCACGCCCATTGCCAACGCCAGCCCCCCCGTCGCGAGCAATGCCGCGAGTCCGAATGGCTGTGCCTGTTCAGTGACGAAGCCGTAACCGAGCCATCCGCACAAAAATAGCGCAAACAGATTGACGACGTGATGTCCCGGCCGCGCGACGGCCTCGAGTTGCAATGCGCCGCGCAGCTTGCAGAACGCAATCGCCGAGATCGCAAAGAGCAGCGCGCCGATCAACACGGCTGCAAACAGTTCGATGCGTTCGCTGTTCTCGCGCGCCGCTGCCAACAGGTAGCGCGTAAAGCCTGTCGACGCGACCGCCAAACCGATCCCGCTGCCAAGCAATGCAAGCATCCGGGGCCTGCGTGTCAGATCGCGTTCGCGCACGCATGAATGCCGCTGCGCCGAACGTCGGCCGAACTGTCGTCGCGAGAGCGCGGCCAACGCCACCATCAGCACCGCAATCAACGCCGCGGCGACAGTCACGGCGAGCAGCAACAACAGGTCCATCCACACGGCACTCCCACAGGCTTGCGGCATGCGTGATCCTCCGTGATGCGATGAAAAGGCAAGAGCCGCGAGGTCCGGCCCTCGTCAACCGACGTTCGCGGTATCGCCCGATCGCGGTGGCTCGTCGCGCTGCGCCGCGCTCAAGGTATTGGTCAGCGTGCCTATCCCATCGATCGTGATCGAGACCGTTGCACCGTCCTTGATCGACCCCACGCCCGCCGAGGTGCCGCACGCAATCACGTCGCCGGGTTCGAGCGTCAGATCCTGCGATATCAGACTCACCTGCTCGGCCGGCGAAAAGACCATATCGGCGAGCGGATAGTTCTGACGCTCGGCGCCGTCGAGCGTGGTCAGGAGGCGCGCCGCCCGCCAGTCGAAACCGGAGACGATGGCCGGCCCCAGGCAACAGAAGGTATCGAAGCTCTTCGCGCGACACCACTGCGGAAAATGCGGATTCTCGTTAAGCAGATCGGCGGCGGTGACGTCGTTGACGAGCGTGTAGCCGAAGATCGCCGCCTCCGCCTGTTGCGCATCCACGTCGCGGCAACGCTGGCCGATCACGATGCCGAGTTCGCCTTCGTAGACGATCTTGCCCGCGTAGTGACGCGGCCGGCGGATCGGCTCGCCCGCGCCGATCACCGACGCCGCCGGCTTCAGCAGAAACAGCGGATGCGTGGGCACGGGTTTGTCGAGCTTCGCCGCGAGCGCGTGATAGTTATTCCACAGCGCGACGATCTTGCCGGGCGAGCACGGCGCCAACGGCGTCAATGCGCGCAGCGACAGTACCGCGCCGGTCGGCACCGGCTGCGCGAGACTTTCGTACTCGTGCAGATAGGCGCCTTCGACACGGCCGAACACGATGCCGCCGTCGCCCGACATGAACCGCATCCACGTCTGCATGCCTCGCTCCTAGATTGCGCCCGCCGTGCGCAGCGCCGTGATCTGCTCGGCCGAATAACCGAGCTCGGCCATCACTTCATCGGTATGTTCGCCAAGCAGCGGCGAGCGTTTGACGTCGGTCGGGCTGTCGGACAGCTTGATGGGATTGCCCACTGTCAGATACTTGCCGCGCTTCGGATGATCGACTTCGACGATCGTGCCGGTTTTGCGCAGCGACGGCTCCGCGGCAATTTCCTTCATCGACAGGATCGGGCCGCACGGAATGTCGTATTCGTTCAGGATCTGCATCGCCTCGAACTTGGACTTCGTCATCGTCCAGCGTTCGATTTCGGCGAAGATCTCCTTCAATCTCGGCAGGCGCGCGGGCGCCGTCGCGTAGTCGGGGTCCGTGGCCCACTCCTCCTTGCCGATCACGTTGCAGATCTTCGCCCACACGGGCGCCTGCGTGATGAAGTAGATATAGGCGTTGGGGTCGGTCTCCCACCCTTTGCATTTCAGAATCCAACCCGGCTGGCCGCCGCCCGACGCATTGCCCGCGCGCGGCACCGCTTCGCCGAACGTGCCGTTCGGATATTGCGGATACTCCTTCATCACGCCGGTACGGTCGAGCCGCTGCTGGTCTCGCAGTTTGACGCGGCACAGATTGAGCACGCCGTCCTGCATGGCCGCGAGCACGCGCTGGCCGCGTCCGGTATGCGTGCGTTGATAGAGCGCAGTGACAATGCCGAGCGCGAGATGCAGCCCCGTGCCGCTGTCGCCGATCTGCGCGCCGGTCACGACCGGCGGGCCGTCGTCGAAGCCGGTGGTCGACGCAGCGCCGCCCGCGCATTGCGCGACGTTTTCATAGACTTTGCAGTCCTCGTAAGGACCGGGACCGAAGCCCTTCACCGAGGCGACGATCATGCGCGGATTCAATTCCTGAATCCGCTCCCACGTAAAGCCCATCCGGTCGAGCGCGCCCGGTGCGAAGTTTTCGACCAGTACGTCGCATTTCTGGATCAGCGCTTCGAGCACCTGCTTGCCTTCCGGATGCTTGGTGTCAATCGTGACCGAGCGCTTGTTGTGATTGAGCATCGTGAAGTACAGGCTATCCACGTCGGGAATATCGCGCAGCTGCTCGCGCGTGATGTCGCCCGCGCCTGCCCGTTCCACCTTGATCACGTCCGCGCCGAACCATGCGAGCAATTGCGTGCAGGTCGGCCCCGATTGCACATGCGTGAAATCGAGGATGCGCACACCGTCGAGTGCCTTGGCCATGTCGTATCTCCTGAACGATGAGGGTTATTTGTACATGGTCTGGTTCTTCGTGCCCGGTGCGTACTCGCGCGGGTCGACCCAGATGTTGACCACCGCCGAGCGGCCGGTGCGATGAATCGCTTCGCGCGCACGCTGTAGCGCGCTCGCGATCTGCGCGGGATCGCGCACTTCCTCGCCATAGCCGCCGAGCATTTCGGCGAATTTGCTGAACGGCACGTCGCCGAGCAGATTGCCGACGTTGCCGCGTTCTTCGCCGTATTTGGCAAGCTGGCCGTAGCGGATCTGGTTCATCGCCGAGTTGTTGCCGATCACCGCGAGATACGGTGCGCCGAAGCGGTTCGCGGTTTCCATGTCGAACGCGGTCATGCCGAACGAGCCGTCGCCGTAATAGCAGAGCACTTCCTTGTGCGGATGCGCGAGCTTCGCCGCCAGCGCGAAGCCGGTGCCGACGCCGAGCGAGCCGAGCGCGCCGGGGTCCATCCACTGACCGGGGCGGCGCGGGCGCACCGCTTGCGCGGAGATCGTCACGACGTCGCCGCCGTCGCCGATATAGACGGTGTCGTCGGACAGGAACTCGTTGAGTTCGTACGCGACGCGATACGGATGAATCGGCGTGCTGTTCGAGCGGAACAGCGGCATCAGTTTTTCGGTTGCGCTCGCTTCGGCGTCGCGCAACTGCGCCATCCATTTGCGGCGCGCCTGACGCTTGTCGTCCTTGATACGACCGCTCGCGGCCTGCAGCACCGCGGCGAGAATCGCGCCCGGATCGCCGACCAGACCCAGATCGATATCGCGATTCTTGCCGACGGTTCGATAGTCCATATCGATCTGCACCAGCGTCAATTCCTTGCTGATGCGTCGGCCGTAACCCATGCGGAAATCGAACGGCGTGCCGACCACGATCAGCACGTCGGCATTCGCAAACGCCTGCGAACGCGTGCGATCGAAATGATGCGGATCGCCCGGCGGCAGCAGCCCGCGGCTCGCGCCATTGAAATAGCCGGGAATCTCGATGCCGCGCAGCAGCGCGATCGCTTCCTCGTGACCGCGCGCGGTCCACACCTGCTGGCCGTACAGGATCGCGGGGCGTTCCGCATCGACGAGAATGTCCGCCAGTTTCTCGATGTCGCGCGGGTCACCGATCGATTTCGTCGACGCGCGATAGCGGCCCGGCCGCGGCACGATCGCGCGCGACACGTCGACTTCGCGGTCGAGCACGTCGCGTGGAATTTCCAGGTAGGCGGGACCGGGCGCGCCGTTGAAGCATTCGCGCGCGGCCATCGAGATCATGTCCGCGACGCGCTCGGTGCTCGACACGCTCGCGGCGAACTTCGTGATCGGCGCCATGATGTCGACGTGCGGCAGGTCCTGCAGCGAGCCCATCTTGTGCTGCGTCAGCGCGCCCTGCCCGCCGATGTGCAGGATCGGGCTTTCCGAGCGGAACGCGGTCGCGATGCCGGTTACGGCGTTCGTGCAGCCGGGGCCGGCGGTCGTCACCACGCAGCCGAGCTTGCCGGTCTGGCGCGCGTAGCCGTCGGCCGCGTGTGCGGCGACCTGCTCGTGGCGCACGTCGATGATGCGGATGCCTTCGTCGACGCAGCCGTCGTAGATATCGATGATGTGGCCGCCGCACAGCGTGAAGATCGTGTCGACCCCCTCGTTTTTCAGCGCCTTTGCGACCAGATGGCCGCCCGACACGACGCCCGCGTCGCGGGTCTTCTGCTTGAGCGTGTCGTCGGCGGTCGTGGTGGCCGTGGCCGGACTCAGGGATGAAACAACTGCAGACATGGTCATCTCCTCATCAATCGGATGTGCAACGGTTATCGACGGACGCGTCCGCTTCGATATACGTCCGGTTGCACCGACGTCTCACGGCTTCGAAGATACCGTATGTGATATATCACATTCCTTCAAGGCCAATTTCGAGACATAGACGGCGCGAAGTTTGTGCTGCTCGAGCTTGTCTGCCGCAGCTTTGCGCCGAATCTACAGGGCTCTGCGGCAGTCATTTCAAGGGAAAACACCAGGTCGTGCGTTAACCGGTCATTGTTGATATATCACATACCATATTTTCAAGACCGTCAAGCAAGGTTTATCCCGCAGCGCGGCGGCGACCTCGTTTTGTTTGCCGCCGCGCGACCTGCGGATCGCTCGAAGTGCGCGCACGCAAAAAAGCCCGCGGTGTTTGCACACGCGGGCTTTTCGCAATCAGCAGCCAGGCAGCGTCTACGCCGCCATTAATCGAGGAAATCGCAATTGGCTTCGACGAACGCCGCGAGATCGAGCGAATGCTGGCGCGTGAGCCGCTCGGCGAGTTCGGTATCGCGCTTTTCGAGCGCCTCGATGATGCGCAGATGATCGACGATAGAGCGCGCGGCCCGGTCGCTCTGCGAGATGGTCATGCGCCGGATCGCGCGCACGTGGATGAAGATGTTCTTGATCGTGTCGAGAATGATCTGCGACTTCGACAACTCGACGATCGCCTGATGAAACGCGATGTTCGCGTCCGAATACTCGGCGATATGCTCGGCCGGCGTCGTGTCGCGGAAATTGTCGAACATATGGCGCAAGCGGCCGATTTCCTCGTCGGTCGCATGCAGCGTGGCGAGCCGCGCGGCCATGCTTTCGAGCGCGGCCCACATCTGGATCATCTCGACGATTTCGCGTTTGCTCTTGCGCACGATGTAGATGCCACGCCGCGGCACCATGCGCAGGAAGCCTTCCTGCTCGAGCAGCGTCATCGCTTCGCGCACCGGCGTGCGGCTCACGCCGAGCGATTCGCTGAGCACGCGCTCGTCGAGACGGATTTCTTCGCGATTCTGGTAGATATCCGCGTCGGCGATTGCCTGACGCAGCATCGCATAGGCCTGATCGCGCAAGCTCGCACTCGCGCCGATTGGCTGCAACGACAGGGTCAACGGGGTGGCCACTGTTTCAGTTGGAAGTTCTGACGACATTCATCGCCTCTGCTTGAACACGCGCGCGATTCGGCGCCGCCGTTTTGCCGCGCTGCTCGCCCAGACCCACGAAGCGGCCATGTTGCGATGCAGGTGCAGCGACCGATTCGGGAATCCAGTCGGTCAGCAGAACGGTGGCGGCACAGCCCAATCCAACGACGGCCATGGCGAACAGCGCAAGAGGCACGAATTCCACGTGTAACTCCGGATGATTGAGAAGATTGATCCCTCAATCATATGCTGCAACGCCGCATTTTTCAATATTCGGTATGTAGTATATCAACCACTGTCGTTTTTAAGATTACTTTCACGTTAGCACGCCGCGCGCTGCGTGGGTTCGCCCACATCGTTCCCCGCGACGGTTCTCCGCGGCGCTCGGTGTAAACACGCAAAACGCGCGCTATTCGCGCAGCCGCGAGCGATGATCGCGCATTTTCTCCATCACGCGGATTGTGAATTCCGGGTCGCGTCATTAACCTTCCGGACATTCCCTGCGCGGATCGATCGCGTCGAAAGCCTTGCCCGGGCGGCGCGATCGATTAAAGCACATATCACATTGAAGGAGACTCGATGAGCACCACCCACCCGCAGGCCACAGTGGCCACTCACCGCAACGCGCGCAGTCGGGCTCGCAAGGCCGCGCTCGGCAGCTTTATCGGCGCCGTGGTCGACTGGTACGACTTCCTGTTGTACGGCATCGTCGCCGCGCTCGTGTTCAACGCCGAGTTCTTCCCGAACGTCGGCCCGGCGATGGGCACGCTTGCCGCGTTCGCGACCTTCGGCGTCGGCTTTCTGTTCCGGCCGCTCGGCGGCTTCGTGTTCGGCCATTACGGCGACCGGCTCGGACGCAAGCGCATGCTCGTGCTCACCGTGATGATGATGGGTCTGTCGACGGCCGCGATCGGTCTGCTGCCGGCGTTCTCGACGATCGGCTGGTTGGCGCCGGTGCTGCTCGTCACGCTGCGCGCAATCCAGGGCTTTGCGGTCGGCGGCGAATGGGGCGGCGCGGCGTTGATGGCCGTCGAAAGCGCGCCCGAGAAAAAGAAGGCCTTCTACAGCAGCGGCGTGCAGGTCGGCTACGGCGTCGGGCTCGTGCTGTCGACGGGACTCGTCGCGCTGATCAGCCGCTCGATGGACAACGCCGCGTTCCTCAGCTGGGGCTGGCGTCTGCCGTTTCTGTTCAGCGTCGTACTGGTGCTGATCGCGCTCTGGATCCGCTCGAGCATGGAGGAATCTCAGGAGTTCGTCGAGAAAGTCGGCCAGCATGGCGAGCGCCGTGTGCGCCTGCCGATCGTCGAAGCGCTGCTGCGCCATCCGAAAGCCTTCCTGCTGATCATCGCGCTGCGGCTCGCCGAGCTGTTCACGATGTACATCGTGACCGCGTTCGCACTGAGCTACTCGACCACGAACCTGCACATGCCGCGCGAGTTTTTCCTGACGATCGGCTTCGTCGTCGGCGCGCTCAGCTGCGTGACGATTCCGTGCTTCGCCTGGCTCGCGGATCGCTTCGGCCGCCGTCGCATCTATATGATCGGCGCGCTGGTCGGCGTGTTCAGCGCGGTGCCGTTCTTCCTCGCGCTCGAAGCGCGTTCGACAGTATGGATCGTCGTGTTCGCGGTGATGCTTGCCAACATCGCGCACGACATGGTCGTCAGCGTCCAGCAGCCGATGTTCACCGAGCTGTTCGGCACCGAGTACCGCTATAGCGGCGCGGGTGTCGGCTATCAGGTGGCGAGCGTGGTCGGCGGCGGATTCACGCCGTTCATCGCGGTCGCGCTGGTCAGCTTCGCGGGCGGCTCGTGGCATCCGGTGGCCGCGTATCTGGCGATCGGCTGTCTGGTCTCGGTACTCGTTGCAGCACGCATGAAGACCGGGCGCAAGATCGATTGACACCGGCGGAACTCGCCGTCGATACACGACGGGCCGGCGCGGCGAAGAAGCCGCGCCGGCCCGTTTCGTTTTGTGCCGCGCGTCGTGCGCGTCTCGTTTATTGCTGACTTTGCATAGTGGCTCTAGTCAGAAGTACGACGCAACCCGCTCGGAGCGTCCCACGATTTGCACGATCGCGTGAAGAATACCCGCGTTTCACCAGGTTCACACCTTATGTCCGCGTGCTTCATATTGCGAAGCCATCGTCCAGGTCCTATTGTCGAGCCAGGCGCGATTTTGGGTACGTGGATCCAGGTCATATGAAATGAAAGTACATATAGCGATGACGCGACGGCGTGCGCAAGTTACACTGCGCCGCCTCAAGGTATATGCACGAAGCGCCGATAAACAGAACAACTGTAAGGAGACCCACTTATGAGTAGCATCAGCGAGCCGGGCGGCCAACGAGGCTCAGCCCCATTTTTTTCCAAACAGGCCACCGTCGCACAGCCCGGCTTTTCGCGCTGGATGGTGCCCCCCGCGGCGCTCGCCGTGCATCTGTGCATCGGTCAGGCCTATGCGTTCTCGGTATTCAACGGACCGCTGACCAAAGTGATCGGCATCACCCAGTCCGCGCCAGATGACTGGTCGCTGACCGCGCTCGGCTGGATCTTTTCGCTCGCGATCGTGTTCCTCGGTTTGTCGGCGGCATTCGCGGGCAAATGGCTCGAACACGTCGGTCCGCGCCGCACCATGTTCACGGCAGCATGCTGTTTCGGCGGCGGGTTCCTGGTGTCCGCGCTCGGCGTCTATCTGCATCAGATCGTGCTGCTATATCTCGGCTACGGCGTGATCGGCGGGATCGGGCTGGGGCTCGGTTATGTGTCGCCGGTGTCGACGCTGATCCGCTGGTTCCCGGACCGCCGCGGCATGGCGACCGGCATGGCGATCATGGGCTTCGGTGGCGGCGCGATGATCGCGGCGCCGTTGTCGGTCGCGCTGATGAACCACTTTCATAGCGCAACGAGCGTGGGCGTCGCTGAGACCTTCGTCGTGCTCGGCATCGTCTACTTCATCTCGATGACGGTCGGCGCGCTCGCGATCCGCGTGCCGCCCGCCGACTGGAAGCCGGCCGGCTGGACGCCGCCCGAAGTCACGCAGCACCGGCTGATCTCGCGCAACCACGTGCATATCGATCAGGCGTTGAAAACACCGCAGTTCTATCTGATCTGGTTCGTGCTGTTCCTGAACGTGACGGCCGGGATCGGCGTTCTCGGCCAGGCCTCGGTGATGATCCAGGAGAGCTTCAAGAACACCGTGACGGCGTCGGCTGCGGCCGGCTTCGTCGGATTGCTGTCGCTGTTCAACATGGGTGGACGTTTCGTGTGGTCGTCGGCATCGGACTGGATCGGTCGCAAGAACACCTACGCCATCTTCTTCGTGCTCGGCGCGGTGCTCTACTACTTCGTGCCCAGCTTTGCCGCGAACGGACAGATCGCGCTGTTCGTGCTGACGTACTGCATCATCCTGTCCATGTACGGCGGCGGCTTCGCGACGGTGCCGGCCTATCTCGCCGACATGTTCGGTACGGCGTTCGTCGGCGGCATTCATGGACGGCTCCTGACCGCGTGGGCGGCGGCGGGCGTAGCGGGTCCGGTGCTCGTCAATTACATCCGCGCATATGAAGTCGCGAACGGTGTCGCCAAAGCGGACGCGTACACGATGACCGTGCACATCATGGCCGTGCTGCTCGTAATCGGCTTTATCTGCAACCTGCTGGTCAAGCGTGTGGATGAGAAGCACCACATGACCGATGCACAAGTCGCCAAGGGCGCGTGAGGAGATCCGTATGTCGACCGTTCAAACCGTACATCCGACCAACAAGGTGATGCTCGCGGTGTTCTGGGTGTATGTGATGATTCCGCTTGCCTGGGGGGTGATCAATACGCTGACGCAGGCGATGAAGTTGTTCAAGTGATGACCTGATGGGGTGCGCACCCCGGCCTGGTTCAGGGGCGGGGTGCCGATAGCGCGCCCCGCCGTAGTCTCCCCTCACCGCCCCAACCCACTATGCGCGATCTGCTGCTCGACGAACTGCGCAAACAACGCATGCATATGCGTCGTCGGATGCAAATCATCCGCGAACATGTAAGTCTGATCCGCATTGGCGCTCACATAGGTCGCCGGCGAACATAGCAGCGCGGTGTCATCGGGCGTTTTCTTCGGATCGCAGGCCTGCCCCGTATTCGACACGGTAAAACCGTTCGCCTGAAAGCTTCCGATGACCTGATTCGTCCACGTGTACGAATCGACCTCGATCACCTTCGACTGCAGCCCATCGGTTTGCAACGCGGTGTTCAACGTAGCGTTGAAAAGCTGCGACAACTGCGTGAGGTTCGCGCCACCATCGGCCGAAGCGAGCCCCTTCGGCGACAGCCCGATATTCGGCAGATTGATCACCACCACATGCGCGCCGCCGTTCTGCACGATCTGCCCGACGAGCTGGGCGAGTGTCGTGGCCGCCGCCTGCACGATCGGCGCCGCGGCGGGCAGGTTGCCGGCGCGGAGCACATCGTTCGCGCCCACCCACACGAGCACGAGCTGATTGGCGTTGAAGCTGCCGTGAGCGCTCAGATAGCTCGACAGTTGCTGATTGACAGGCATTTCGACGTTGCCGATGACGTCGCTCAGATAGTCGTACTGGTTCGCCGGCGTCGCCACCGTCGAGCCCCCTTCCGCGTAACCGAGGCCGCTCTGCGCACTCAGCTTATGCGTGAAATCGATCGTGAACGCGGCGCTGAGCGTATCGCCGTAGTATTGCGCGACCTGCTGGGACCACACCTCGCCGGGGTTGGTCGTGAAACGCCCGCCTCCCACCGCGCTCGCCAGCGGCGCATAAGTCCCGACGTCCGAGAGGCTGTCGCCGAACGACACGACCTGCAGCTTGACGCCGCCAGCCGGCTCGGCCGCCGTGCTGCCGCCGCTACTCGACCCGCCGCTGCCGTCACCGCCCCCGCCGCAAGCCGAAAGCACCACGATCGACATGGCAAAAACTACAGCGCGGACCTTGTCATTTATGCCTCGCATTTGCTCCTCCTCGCCGGGCGGGCCAGCGGTGTCGAGTGCCTCACGTGCGTGGTCGGTGCCGGATCGATACCTGACCGCACGCGGCTCTTCAAACAAGCATCGCGTATGCCCAGCAAGGAAATGCGGCTCGCTCAAAGCCTCTCGAACACCACCTCCTGCGCGCCTTCCCACAGCACCTTCGTGCCGAGCTCGCGCAGTTTTTCCTTGCCTTCGACGATCGTCAGAAAATGATTGCCCGCGAGTTGCCCCATCTTGCTCGCGAAGCAGCATGAGCCATATGCGAGGATGATCTCGGTCTCGCTATAGCCGCCCGGATAGAACAGGATGTCGCCGACCGATGGATGGCTCGTGTGATTCTCGAAGCCGACCGCGACGCCGTCGTTCTCGAGCTTGAATTCGCCGAGCGGCACCCAGCAGCCCTCACCGCTCCAGCGCACATGGATCAGCTTCTGCCGGTACGGCAGCAGCTTCAGGAAGGCGGCCACGGTCTGCGGCGCATCGGGATGGGTTTCGGCGATGAAGGCGTGGCCGCAGGCGGTCATCTTGAGTCGGGTCATGGCGCGTTATCCGGTATGTGGGGTTCAAAAGCGGTTCGATTCTGTCGTCCGATGCAAGGTTTCGACAGATACAGTTGTCGGCGCTGCGGTCAGTCCAGTTAGACCACGTCCGATCGCGGGCGGCCGGCCGAACCGCGAAGCCTTGCTCCACGTGCCATGCCAGTTTTGCACCGCGCGCCGCCACGAAAGTTCGTAGTTTGCAAGCCGCGCAATGCAAAGCACACTGCGCAAGTGCGTGATTCCGACTGTAGAAAGGCGAGCCGTTACGGCGTGCGCAGGCAAGCATCAGCCGGCGTGCATCTCAAGCGCGCAGCCGGTAGGCGAGCGGCGTCGCACCATAGCCACGCTTGAACTGCACGGAGAAATGACTGGCATTCTCGAAGCCAACTTCGAGCGCGATTTGCAGCACGGTTCGATCCGTGGCGCGCAGCAGCCTCGCCGCTTCCTCGAGCCGCAAGCGCGTCACGAACTGATGCGGCGTCTCCCCGGTCTCGCGGCGAAACACCCGAGCAAAATGAAAACTGCTTAGGCCGGCCTGCTCGGCCAGTTCGGCGATCGCCAGATCTTCGGCGAGATTGGTGCGGATGTACTCGGTCACTCGGCGAATCCGGCGCGGCACCAGCCGTTCGGGCCGCGTCGCGCCGCCGCGCCGCGCGTCGTTGCCGCTGGAATAGTGCTGCAACAGGTGCGCGGCGAGCGCGTGAGCCAGCGTATCGACATACAGACGCGAATCGGCCGGATCGCGGGCGGCGCGATGCAGCGCGGCAAGCATCGCGGCGATCAGCGGATCGTTGAAGCGCATCGCGTCGCCGAGCGACAGTTCACGCGACGCGTCGAGCCCCATCTGTTGCGCGACGCTGTCGATCAAATCGCGCTCGATGTGCACGTGCAACGTAGACAACGGCTCGTCGCTGATCGAATGCCAGCGCCACGAGATCGGCGTGGGCGGCACGAACCACAGGTCGTTCACGCGCATATCGGCGCTTTCCCAAGCTCCGCCGAGGTTGCGTTCGAGATGCTCGGCGCCGCTCGCGAGCGTCATCAGCGTGAAGTCGCGCAAACCGGGCGCTTCGAGCAGGTCTTGCCGCACCGGCTCGAGATACGAGCGCAGCACCAGATGCCGCCACTCGCGATCCACGCTCGACACGAGTCGCTGGCCGGCCATGTAGCGGTCGTAGGCGAGCGTCGTCGTGAGCTTGGGAATTCGTGCCATCAGATCCCCTCGAAGGAGGTGCCGTATGGAAGGAGAAACGCCGCCGTACCCGTATTGCCGGTCCACTGTCAGCGCAAGATCACAAAAATGATAGCAAGGAACCGGCTACCGACATTTCACGAAATCGCTAATCATTGAGGTTGTCGTCTTTCACGCGTTTAGAACGCCGGAGCTACCGTTTCATGGAACATGAATGCGATACGCTGCCGCAATGGCTGACCGGCTCGCCGCAAGGCGAAGCCGGGCACGCGTCGGCAGCACACCCGAGAGCGGCATCCGCCCAACCGGCTTACCCGGCCGGCGCGCGGCACGCCGCGCAATCAGCCCACGCGGCTGAAGCAGTGAAGATGTCTCCCCGCGCCGCGAATGGTGCGGGTCGCAGTGGCTTTCTGACTCTGTTCACCGAGGAAGAAATCGGCACGCCGTCGCCCGCAGCGCGGCGGGCCGCGCCGCTGATCGGTCCGCTCGGACGGTTCGGCAGCGCGCAGGACCGCATGGAGTTCGTGCGACAGCGCATCAGGCAATTGGGCTTCGACTCGTTCAGCTATACCGCGACACGCACGTCTTCGCATCACAAGACGATGTTCGTGTTGACGAGCTACGAGTCGCAGGCATGGCTCACGCGCTATTTCCGCGAGCGCTATTTCGAGCTCGATCCGCGCGTCGCGCTCGCGTCGCCGACCGGCATGCCGTTTCTGTGGAATACCGCCGACCTGCGCGCCGACCTGCCGCGCGCGCAGCTGCGCAGCGAGCGGCTCGGCGCGCTGATCGACATGCTGGAGGCGACCGGCCGCAAGAGCGGCATTCTCACGCAGATGCCGCTGCCGGAGCCGGAGCTGAGCGCGAGCCTGTGCTTCAATTCGGAGATCGGCAACCCGCGCTGGATGACCGAATCGATCGTCGCGGAAACGCTGATGTTCGCGCACTCGATTCATGAGTTCATCTGGATGCACGCGAAAAGCGTGATCGGCATCGCGCCCGCGCAGCAGCAGCGCGTCGCGCTGAGCACGCTGCAGCACGCGGTGCTGAAGGCGGTCGTGCAGGGGCAGCGCGACAAGGAAATCGCGTATTTCCTCGGGCTCTCGCCGCATAACGTCGACTATCATCTGCGGCGCTTGCGGCAGCTGTTCAACGTGCGCAACCGCGTGCAGTTGATCAATGTCGCGCAGGCGTATCTGTTGTAGTCGGCGTCTGCGCGTATCGATGAAGAGGGCGCGACGGCTTTTCGCTGTCGCGCCCTCTGCTAATCGCGCGGTCTTATCAGCTTTTCAAGCGATAGCCGGTCCTGAAGATCCAGCCGACGATCACGAGGAACACCGCGAGGAACAGCAGTGTCATGCCGAGACTCAGGCCGACGCCGACGTCGCCCAACTCGTAGAAGCTCCAGCGAAATCCGCTGACCAGATAAACGATCGGATTGAACAGCGTGACGGCGTGCCAGAACGGCGGCAGCATGTCCACCGAATAGAAGGCGCCGCCGAGAAACGTGAGCGGCGTGACGATCAGGAGCGGCACCAGTTGCAGCTTCTCGAAGCTGTCCGCCCAGATGCCGATGATGAAGCCGAGCAGACTGAACGTGACGGCCGTCAGCACGAGAAACAGCACCATCCATAATGGATGCATGATCTGCAACGGCACGAACAGCGCGGCGGTCGCGAGAATGATGAGCCCGAGCAGGATCGACTTGGTGGCCGCCGCGCCCACATAGCTGACGACGATCTCCAGATACGATACGGGCGCCGACAGCAGCTCGTAGATCGTGCCCGTGAAACGCGGGAAGTAAATCCCGAACGACGCGTTCGCGATGCTTTGCGACAGCAGCGACAACATGATCAGACCCGGCACGATGAACGCGCCGTAGCTGATGCCCTCCACTTCCTTGATACGCGAGCCGATCGCCGAGCCGAACACGACGAAGTACAGCGACGTGGAAATCACCGGCGCGATGATGCTTTGCATCAGCGTGCGCCACGTGCGCGCCATTTCGAACTTGTAGATCGCGCGCATTGCGTAGATGTTCATGGGTTCCCCCGCAGCAGGCTGACGAAAATGTCTTCGAGCGAACTCTGCGTGGTGTGCAGGTCCTTGAAGCGGATACCGGCGTCGTCGAGCGATTTCAGCAGCGCGATGATGTCGGTGCGCCCGCCCTCGCCTTCATAGGTGTAGGTCAGTTCGTTGCCGCCGTTCGCGACCGCGAGCCCGTAGCCGGCGAGCGAAGCCGGCACCGTGTCGAGGGGGCTCTCCAGTTGCAGCGTCAACTGCTTCGTGCCGAGCTTGCGCATCAGCTCGGTCTTCTCTTCGACCAGCATGATTTCGCCCGCGTTGATCACGCCGATGCGGTCGGCCATCTCCTCGGCTTCGTCGATGTAATGCGTGGTCAGGATGATCGTCACGCCGCTCGCCGCGAGCGAGCGCACGAGCTTCCACATGTCGCGCCGCAGCTCGACGTCGACGCCGGCGGTCGGCTCGTCGAGAAACAGCACGCGCGGCTCGTGCGACAGCGCCTTCGCGATCAACACGCGCCGCTTCATGCCGCCCGACAGCGTGATGATCTTGTTGTCGCGCTTCTCCCAGAGCGACAGGTCGCGCAGCACTTTCTCGATGTAAGCGGGGTTCTTCGGCTTGCCGAACAGGCCGCGGCTGAACGACACGGTGGCCCAGACGGTTTCGAACGCGTCCGTGGTCAACTCCTGCGGCACGAGGCCGATCAGCGAGCGGGCCGCGCGATAGTTGGAGCCGATGTCATGGCCGTCCACCGTCACGCCGCCTTCGCTCGCGTTGACGATGCCGCAGACGATGCTGATCAGCGTGGTCTTGCCCGCGCCGTTCGGCCCGAGCAGCGCGAAGATTTCTCCACGGTGGATCGCCAGATTGATGTTCTTCAGTGCCTGAAAACCGCTGGCATAGGTTTTCGACAGATTCGTGACCGAAACGATTGGCTGCATGGACTCGATGATGGCCGACACCGCTGTTGAATGACAGGAAACGGCGCGAAGGAACGCGCCGCATCCGCAATGTAATGGAAAGTGCGAAAGCGTGCAGCGCACGCGAGCGGACGAACAGATCGTGCGGTTGCGGCGCTACGTGCGCGAAAAGGCGCTGGCGCTCGGGGTGTCGGCTCGTCGGGCGTGGGCCCCGGCTCGATCCGCACGCTTTGTTGCGCGGCTCGCCGGCCAAACAGGCGCTGCGACGACTCAGACCTCAAGGCTGCGCACAGACAAAACTACTCGCCAGATTTACATTGCCCCGGCCGAGATAGCGCGGAAACTCGGGATAGCGGCACAGCGGCCGCGAGCGTCCATTCGTCGCCGCGGCGAGATCTGTGGCCATCAGCGTTTCGGGCGCGACGCCGCGCGTGACCCACGCGTCGAGCGCGCCGAGCAGATCGACCGATGGAATGAACACGCCGTTGCCATGCTGAAACCCCGGCACCATGTACAGCCGCATGAAGCGATCCACCTCGTCCTTGCCGAAACGCGCGACTAGCGCGTCGTGATATGCGATCGTCTGGTTCGGGCTGATCACTTCGTCGGCGAGACCCTGCAGCGTGATCAGCTTGCCGCCGTGCGCGATGTAACGCGACAGGTCGGGGTTCATCGCGCCGATCGTGCCCGACAGCGCGATCAGTTGCGCGCGATATTTGCCGGGGCGTTGCGGATCGAACGTCAACGAATCGAAGTCCGCGTCGCGCGCGACGAAGTAGCGCAGATAGCCGTCGCCTTGCGCGAACAGATAGCCGTTCGGATAGAACGTCGGCACCGGTTGACGCCGCGGCTGATGCGCGAGCCCGAGCGAGCCGGTCAGTTGCGTGCCCTGGAACACGTTGTAGCCGCGATAGCCGCTCACCTCCCACGCGAGCCGATACGGCAGCGACAGCCCGTCGCGCATCGCCAGCAAGGTGGCCAGTTGCGCATCGGTCAGACACGCATCGTCAGATGAAAGGCGCGGCGCGCAACGCAGCGAATCGACAATTTGCGCTTCGTGCGCGCGACATGCTTCGACGTCGCTGACGATGCCGTCGGCCATGCCGTCGAGCCGGTCGCATACCTCGAGCGTGCGTTGATAGACGCGTTCGAGCAGCGTCGGCGGCACGAAGCCGCCCGGCGTACCGTACTCGGCCTGGCCGAGCTTCACGCCGATCAGCCGCACGCCGGAAAAATTCAGCGCGGGCGCATTGGCGATCACGCCGTCGTAGTCGTCGGGGAAGCGCTGCATCACCGTGTAGCCTTCGCGGCCCCCCGTCGAGCCGCCGGCAAAATACATGCGCTGCGGCGGCCTGCCGTACGCGTGCGCGATCAACGCGAGCGCGACGTCATGGGTTTTCTTCAGATGCGCGTAGCCGAAGTTCGTCACCGCTTCATCGACGAGACCAAACGCCGCGAGCGACGAATCGCCGACATGCCCCGAGTCGTCACCGAACGTCGCGTAGCCTTGCGCGAGCGGCGCGCGATCCGGCGAGAACGGCATCACGCCGGTGCCGCTGACAACCACGCCGTTGTACCCGCCGCCGCCGATCTGCAACGCACGGCCATTCCAGCGACTCGGCAGATTCAGATCGAAGCGGATGTCGGGCGTTGTCCGATTCAGCGCCTTGATGCGCCCCGTGATGCGGCAATACTCGCCGCCTTGCTGATTGCCCGGCGCGGTCGCGCCGATCATCGCCGCGCTTTCGATCAGCGCGCCGGCCGTCGGCATCTCGATCAATTCGGGCGACAGCACCGCGCCCGCGAACTCCGCGCAGTGCATCGCGAACGGTGTCTCTTTGGCCTGCGCGGCCGTGCGATGCATCGCGAGCCACGCGAGCACGACGACGCTCGTCACGGTCGCGAGTCCAACGAGCTTGCGCGTCGTGCGCATCGTGGTCGTGATGCGCCCGCGGCGCTCGCGTCGTGTCATCCGCAACCCGCGCCATTCGCCTGTGCGCCCGACTGCTGCCCTTTCCAGCCGCTCCAGCCGCGGGCGATCATCAGCAGCGCGCCGATCGCCGCGAGGTCGCCGCCGAGCCCGACCAGCACCGCGCGAAAGCCGTGAAACGTGTGCGGTGTCGCCGTGTCGATGATCAACGACACCAGCGTGCCGGTCACGAAGCACACGAGTCCGGTGCGCCCCACCGTCACGACGGCGGGCAGCCGCCTCGCTAGCCACGCGATACTGCCCATCCGCACGAACTGGGCGGCGAGCCACGCGATGACGATGAAATTGATCACACGTTCCACTGAAAGATTCTGCTTGTGCGTGCCGGACAAAGGCTGCGTCAGCACGAAAAGTTTGACCATCGCGAAGCCAAGCACCCCGACCACCGCGACGCGCGTGAGCCACTGCGCGGCATAGCTCGCATGAAAACGTTCGCTGATGGGCTGGACGCGGCACAGCATACCGAGCACGAACATCAGTTGCCACGCAAACGGATTAAAAGCCCAGTCGGCGATAGCGTCAATGCTGAATAACGCGGCGAGCGGCCGCGCGACGGCCCACACCGCGACGCTCACCGCGAGCGCGAGCGATGCAGAGCGGCGCGCGAGCGGCACCATCACGGGCACGCATAGCGCGAACAGCACGTACATCGGCAGCACGCTGGACAGATACGGTTGCCGGCGCAACAGCGCGATATCGAATGCTTGACGCCATGGCTGCAACGCGAACGGCGGCCAGCCGGTCATTTCTACCATCGGCCGATTCAGATCGAGCAGCGCGAGAATCGCTCCGGACACGAGCGTCAGCACCGCCGTCAACAGATACGCGCGATAGATCTCCCCGCAGCGTTTGAGGAAGCGCAGCTGCGCCGCGTGTTCGCCGCGATGCGCAAGCACCGCCGTATACGCCGCCGCCGATGCATAGCCGCCGAGAAACACGAACACCTCGGCCGAATCGCACAACGCGTACGCGTGCAGCATCAGATGCGATAGCGTGCTGCCGGGAATGTGATCGAGCACGATGACGATCAGCACGATACCGCGAAAAAAATCGACTTCGACCGATCGTCCACGGCCACGGCCTGGGGTTTCCATTCGTCTTCTCGAAGAATGCGCGCTGGCGGCACGCAAGAACGTGAATGGCCACGCATCAGCGGGTGCGATCCTGAACGCACGCAGGCTTTCTTATCGAGCATCGGTCCGATCCGTCAGCACTTCGCGCTCAAGCGAAGGCCGGCATGACCGCCGGATGGCGGGCTGTTTGCTAAAGGGATCGGTGGCTGGCGGAAACCATGTCGCACTCCTGTCCTCAACTAACCGCTTGACCACAGTTGGGTCTCTGCGGCGTGCACGGCAGAAGTATTTGTGACGTTGCGCGGCGAGCCGTACCTGCTGTGGCGCGCTGTTGATCAACACGGGACTGAACTCGATATCTTCATGGAGGATGGCGGCTCTCAGCGTTCTTTCCCGCTCGAGAAACTCCAGCTGCAGGCGAGTCTGCCGGAGAGCGAAATCGGTATAGCGATCCTCGACGTAGTCCGTGACGGTCGATTTCAGCACAACGCCGGTCAACAGCACCAGGACAAACGAGACCGCGACGCCCGCGCCCATGACGAGCGTCCGCTGATAGCGGTTCAGCCTGCTCGGCTCATCAACGCGTGAGTCGCCGTTGAGCGTGTGAACCACGCGTCCATGCCTGCTGGAATCTGTGCTCTGTGATGGCATGGCGGACCTGAATCAGGGACGCAAGGAATGATTTCCGCATCATACGGCGATTCCGACTCGTTGCGTGTTTGATGTCGATTGAGCCGCCTGTGGCGGGCGGCGTTGCGGTTTGCGCCTGTCCCCGCCTTCACTTCTGGTCGTCGCCTGTTACGTGAAGCTCGACTGAAACCCGTTCGGCGCGCGGTTGCACTCGTCAGCGCAAGCATTGGCGACGGGCATCGCTGAACTGTTGATAGTTGATGAAACACATAGGGCACCCTTTCCACTATCTGCCGTCCCGTCAAGATTTCTGACCTTGCCACGCTCTCCGCGTTAGCAGGCAGTGCCGCCATCTCAAGCGCTGCAGCGCTCAAATACCGGCCCGCGCCGATTCGGACCTGTCCTATTTTTATCCAATCCCAAAAATCCACTATCTGCCGTCCCGTCAAGATTTCTGACCTTGCCACGCTCTCCGCGTTAGCAGGCAGTGCCGCCATCTCAAGCGCTGCAGCGCTCAAATACCGGCCCGCGCCGATTCGGACCGGTCCTATTTTTATCCAATCTCAAAAATATAGACTGAACCCAGTTACAGAGATTTAGCAAAGGCCTGCCCTAGATTGACTCGGCAGAAATCTGGCCGATTCTTACTGCGGCCATGAGCTTTCTGGATCGTCATCGCCCCCGTTTTTGCAGCTGATATCGAACAGCAAGAAATGGCAACGGCGATTTGGCATTAGTTCGCATAACTCAATTCTTTTTCAAAATTTAAAAGGAATCATGTCATGAACAAGTCCTATGTCAGCATCTGGAGTGAAGCCCTTGGGTCGTGGGTGGCTGCATCCGAGCACACTGCACGTCGCGGCAAGCGCAGCAAGTCACGCTGCGTGATGGGTAGCATCGGCGTAGCCTTGGGTGTAATTGCGAGCTACAGTGGGAACGCTGCTGCTAGTGTTACGAACCCTATTGGCACCTACGGCAACATTGCCATTAACAATTCGACCATCACCACCACCGCTGCTTCTGCCAGCACTGCTGGATCGATAGCGATTGGTGCTGGTGCAAACGCTAGAGGCGACGTCAATTATGACGGTAGCTCGGCCATTGCCATCGGCGATTCGGCGAAGGCGAACGGGGGTGGCGCGATTGCACTCGGCGAAATGGCCGTTGTCAACGGTGATCGCTCGGCAGCTTTCGGCCCAGCTTCAACCGTGAGTGCCTCAGATTCTGTGGCGCTCGGTTTCGGGAGCACGGTCACCGCCACCAATAGCGTAGCTTTGGGCGTGAATTCGGTGGCCGACCGGGCGAATACGGTGTCGGTAGGCACGTCCACCGGCCAACGCCAGATCGTGAACCTGGCTGCAGGTACCCAAAGTACGGATGCCGTCAATCTGAGCCAGCTCGGAGGAGTGGTGAATGCGCTAGGCGGTGGGGCGGCGATCAAGTCGGATGGCACGATCAGCGCGCCGAGCTACAGCGTGGGCGGTACGACGGTCAACAACGTGGGTGACGCGTTTGCCAACATCGACGAAAACGTGCGCCACAACGCCGAGTTCATCGATAACCTCAACGATGGCCTAGCGATGATCCACAACATCGCGCTCGACAACAGCAAGGACATCGCGATCAACAAAGCCGACATCACGAAGATGAGTGGCGACATCACGAACGTCACCAACAACCTGAACGACGGCACGATCGGTCTGGTGCAGCACGACGCAGCGACCCGGAACATCACGGTGGCCAGGGATCTGGACGGCACGACGGTGGACTTCGGTGGCACCGATGGCGTGCGCACGCTGAGCGGCGTGAAGGCCGGTGCGCTGAGCGACACCAGCACCGAAGCGGTGAACGGTTCGCAGCTGCACGCGACCAACCAGAACGTGACGGCCAACACGACGAACATCGCCGACAACGCGACGAACGTTGCGGCCAACACGACGGCGATCACCAGCATCGACGGCCGCGTGACCAACGTGGAAGGCTCGGTCACGAACCTGACGCAGCAGCTGGACGGCGGCAGCGTCGGCCTGGTGCAGCAGGACGCGACCAGCAAGACCATCACGGTGGCCAGGGACCTGGACGGCACGACGGCGGACTTCAGTGGCACCGATGGCGCGCGCACGCTGAGCGGCGTGAAGGCCGGTGCGCTGAGCGACACCAGCACCGAAGCCGTGAACGGTTCGCAGCTGCACGCGACCAACCAGAACGTGACGACCAACACGGCCAGCATTGCGGCCAACACGACGGCGATCACCGGCATCGACGGCCGCGTGACCAACGTGGAAGGCTCGGTCACGAACCTGACGCAGCAGCTGGACGGCGGCAGCGTCGGCCTGGTGAAGCAGGACGCGACCAGCAAGACCATCACGGTGGCCAGGGACCTGGACGGCACGACGGTGGACTTCGGTGGCACCGATGGCGTGCGCACGCTGAGCGGCGTGAAGGCCGGTGCGCTGAGCGACACCAGCACCGAAGCGGTGAACGGTTCGCAGCTGTACGCGACCAACCAGAACGTGACGGCCAACACGACGAACATCGCCGACAACGCGACGAACGTTGCGGCCAACACGACGGCGATCACCAGCATCGACGGCCGCGTGACCAACGTGGAAGGCTCGGTCACGAACCTGACGCAGCAGCTGGACGGCGGCAGCGTCGGCCTGGTGCAGCAGGACGCGACCAGCAAGACCATCACGGTGGCCAGGGACCTGGACGGCACGACGGCGGACTTCAGTGGCACCGATGGCGCGCGCACGCTGAGCGGCGTGAAGGCCGGTGCGCTGAGCGACACCAGCACCGAAGCCGTGAACGGTTCGCAGCTGCACGCGACCAACCAGAACGTGACGACCAACACGGCCAGCATTGCGGCCAACACGACGGCAATCACCAGCATCGACGGCCGCGTGACCAACGTGGAAGGCTCGGTCACGAACCTGACGCAGCAGCTGGACGGCGGCAGCGTCGGCCTGGTGCAGCAGGACGCGACCAGCAAGGCCATCACGGTGGCCAGGGACCTGGACGGCACGACGGTGGACTTCAGTGGCACCGATGGCGTGCGCTCGCTGAGCGGCGTGAAGGCCGGCGCGCTGAGCGACACCAGCACCGAAGCGGTGAACGGTTCGCAGCTCTACGCGACCAACCAGGCAATCGCGAACGCGAGTCGCTACTTCAAGGCGGGCGGCCTGGAGGATGGCACGGACGATGCGATCGCGGCAGCCAAGTCGGTTGCGGTTGGTGCGGGCGCATCCGCCAATGTGGGCAGCGCAGCAACCGCTAGCTGGAATAATCCTCTTGTCTCGGGCAACGGCTCCAACACGGATATCAATGGTGTTGCTATCGGAGCTAACGCTCGTGCTTCGCTGGGCGGTATTGCACTTGGCGACACGGCCGTAAGCGATAGTTATTCTGGTGTAGCGCTGGGCGCATACACCGTAGCTGGCTCGCATGGAACCGCGGTCGGCGCAGGCGCGATGGCCCAGGGTACGGATAGTTCTGCGCTGGGGTACAACGCCCTTGCCACCGGAGGAAGTGCAGCGGCAATGGGTAACTTTTCGACTGCCTCGGGCGACAAATCCGCGGCCCTTGGCGCGAAGGCGAATGCACAGGCGGCGAATTCGGTGGCGCTGGGTGCAGATTCGATCGCAGACCGCGACGATGCGGTGTCGGTTGGCAACGCGACGCTCAAACGCCAGATCACGAATGTGGCGGCCGGTACGCTGTCGGCTAGCAGCACGGACGCGGTGAACGGCAGCCAGCTGTACGGCACGGCATCGAGCGTGGCCCAGGCACTGGGTGGCGGTTCGACCGTGAACGCGGACGGCACGATCAGCGCACCGAGCTACGCCGTGGGCGGCACGACGGTGCATAGCATCAGCGATGCTGTTACCAACATCGACGGCCGTACGACGCAGAACGCGAGTGACATCGCGCAGAACACCGCGAATATCACGAACGTGCAGAACCAACTGGCTGATGGCTCGGTGGGTCTGGTCCAGCAGGACGCGACCACCCGTGACATTACGGTTGCCAAGGACACCGACGGTACGGTGGTGAACATGGCGGGCACGGCGGGCGACCGCACAGTGACAGGCGTGGCCGCAGGCGCGGTGAACGCGTCGAGCGTGGATGCGGTGAACGGCAGCCAGCTGTATGGCACGGCGTCGAGCATGGCCCAGGCACTGGGTGGCGGTTCGACTGTGAACCCGGACGGTACGGTCAGCGCGCCGAGCTACAGCGTGGGTGGTACGACCGTGCATAGCGTAGGCGATGCCGTCACCAACCTGGATGACCGGGTCACGCAGAACACCACGGACATCACGAAGCTGCAGACCCAGGTGGGCGACGTCGGAACACAACTGTCGGGCGCGGTGCAGTACGACCGTAACGTTGACGGTTCGGTGAACTTCGGTTCCGTGACGCTGGGTGGAGGCCAGAGCGCAGGTCCGGTGACCCTGACCAATGTGGGGAACGGCACGAGCCAGTATGACGCGGTGAACTACGGCCAGCTGTCGGCGTTGCAGGACCAGGTGACGGATCTCAATGGCCAGGTGAAGGATCTCGGTTCCCAGGTGTCGAACATCCAGCCGGTCACTCCGGATGTTTCGTCGTCGGACCGCAACAGTGAAGCAGTGGCTAACGCGGCGATGCCGGGTACCGGTGCGGGCAGCACGGTGGTTGGGGCAAACGCCAGCGCCGCAGCGGAGAACGCGGTGGCAGTGGGCGCCAATGCGGCGGCGACCGGCGTCAACTCGACGGCGATCGGCACGGGCTCGCAGGCTGGCAATGCGAACTCAGTGGCGTTGGGTCAGGGCTCGGTGACGGATCGCGATAACTCGGTATCGGTGGGTTCAGCGGGTCACGAACGCCAGATCACCAACGTCGCAGCGGGTACGGCGGACACGGATGCAGTCAATGTCGGTCAGATGAACAGCTCGGTCGCACAAGGCGTTCAGCAGGCCAACAACTACACCGATCAGCGTATCAACGCGACCAACCAGGCGGTCAACAATCTCGCCAGGAACGCCTACTCGGGAATCGCCGCCGCCACCGCGCTGACGATGATTCCAGAAGTCGATCAAGGCAAGAAACTGTCGTTCGGTATCGCGGCAGCGACTTACAACGGTTATCAGGCGATCGCACTGGGCGGTACGGCTCGTATCAAGGACAACATCAAGGTGAAAGCGGGTGTTGGGATGTCGGCGGGTGGCACGACTGCCGGGATTGGTGCCTCGTATCAGTGGTAAGCGGTCGGCGGGAAAGGGTGCGTGTGCCCTCTCCCGCTTTTTCACGATTGATCAACAGCGCGCCACAGCAGGTAAGGCTCGCCGCGCAACGTCACAAATACTTCGTCAAGGTGCCATGTCGTGCCGGGCTTGCGACGCGCCGCTTTGACACGGTGGGCGAAACGGGCACCGAATTTATCGCACCAGCGTCGGACTGTTTCGTAGCTGACGATAACCCCCGCTCGAATAGCAGCTCTTCGATATCACGCAGGCTGAGCTGAAACTTGAAATACCAGCGGACCGCGGAACTGATGACCGCCGCTGGAAAGCGATGACCGTGGTAAAGCGATTTTTCATTCTTCATCACGCGATCTTACTCGAACATCTCAGCAACGTGACAGTGCCCATCAGCGTGCCAACCTGGGCGAACGACAAAAGACTCGATCGTTCAATGCATCACCTATGACGCAGGCGAAGGCGCTGACGATCCGCCTCTAATGTTCGCTTTCACAACGGCTTTCTGAAATGGAGTCGTTGGCGACTGGTAATACTCGGCGCGTCTTTAGCGAACACGCGGAAAGTTTTGCGGCTTTTCATGCACGAAACAGGGACACCCGTCTTCATGGATGGACGCGAGCCTCGAAAATAAATCGTCGAACGCGCGCTGCGATTTTTTTCGCATTTTTTCCCCGTACGATGTTTTCGTGCTTTTCCGCCGCTTTGCGAATAGAGGTTTATGAAAAACAGAATTGCCGGATTCGATGGATTGCGCGCGATCGCTGTGCTGATGGTGTTTCTGCAGCATCGACTCTTCGGCGACATCGGCGAAATCGGGCATCTCGGCGTGTGGATCTTCTTTGCACTGAGCGGCTTTCTGATCATCGGCATCCTGTCGTCGCGGCGCGCGCGCATCGAAGAGGGCGACAGCTGTTTCCGCACCGAGCTCGGGCGCTTTCTGTTTCGTCGCACGGTGCGCATCTTTCCGATCTATTACCTGATGCTCGTCGTGATGTGCGTGCTGATGGCATTCGGCCTCGCGAATCCGGAACTGGCGAGCGGCATGCCGTTTCACTTCGCGTATCTGTCCAACTTCTGGATCGGCTCGGTGCTGCGTTACTGGCCGGGCCGCTATTCGCACTTGTGGAGCCTCGCGATCGAGGAGCAGTTCTATCTCGTCGTTGCGCCGTTTTTGCTGCTGCTCGCGACGCGGCGACATCGAGTGGCATGTTGGGCGATCGTGGCGCTCGGCCTTGCCGCGCTGTTCGCGATGCGCGCCGCGCATTGGGATGAGATCACGATCTATACGCACCCGTTGAGCAATGTCTGGTTGCTCGCGTTGGGCGGCATCGGTGGTCTGGTGATCGAGGACGATCGCGGCCGCGTGCGTGCCTGGCTCGGTCATGGCCTGACGCTGTTCGCGCTGAGTCTGGTCGTGATCGGTTTGTGCGCGGCCGAGCCGAGGTGGAACATGCTCGACGATCCCTTGCTGTTTACCGCGATCAGCGCAACGTACGGGATCGGTATCGCGGCGCTGGTGGCTTCGATCGCGTGTTGCCGCAATGCTGCCGTGATGGGTCTGCTACAGACGCGTTGGCTCGCCGGTCTTGGGCGTATCAGTTACGGCTTCTATCTGTATCACAACCTGATCCCCGATCTGACGCGTAACCGTCACGCCGAGGCGTTGTTTGGCGGCAGCGTGCCGATGTGGGCACACATGCTTGGCATCGTCGCGTCGTTTGCGATTTCGCTTGGCATTGCGGTGCTGTCGTGGCGGTTGATCGAGGCGCCGATTTTGCGAGTGAAGACGCGCGGCGAATCGGTATTGAAAGCGGCGGAGAACGTCGCTTCCGACGTAGCCTGACAGATCGAACCAGGTCGCCGATCTATCCGGCTACGCGCCTCACGCTATCATTCGGCCTCACCACCCGGCCGCCCCGGGATCGTCGGACTTCGCGTAGCGCATCATCAGGCCCGTCAAGCCGCCGCAGGCTCGTGCACGATCTTCAGCGTGCTCTTGTGCTCGGCGATGAACCGATAAACGGTGTCCCCGGGTACGGTCTCGTGCTCGAGCAACTGGTCCGAAATGTCGCGCAGTACCGGCTCGTACGCGTGCAGTAGCCCGTAGCAAAGTTCGTTGAGCTCCTTGAGCAGCACGTTCGCATGCTCGATTGCGCTCTTCATTTGCAGGCCCGCATACTGCGACGGCAGCGCCGCGAGACTGAACAGATCGCCGTCGCTGTTGAAGCCGAACTTCGACACCATGTCGAGGCTGATACGCGAGGCCTCCTGCAAGTCCGACGCGGCGCCGCTCGATGCTTCGGAAAACATCAGAATCTCCGCGTTGCGTCCGCCGAGCAGCACCTGGATCTCGTTGCGGATTTCCGTTTCGCGGTACAGGTGCTTGTCCTGCGCCTTCGTGATCAGCGCGACGCCAAGCGCGCCGCCACGCGGCAGAATCGTCACTTCCTCGAGCACGCCGGTGCCAAGCAGCGCCGCGACCAGACCATGACCCGCCTCATGCACCGCGATGCGCCTGCGCTCGTCCTCGGTGAGTGCGCGCTCGGCGCCGCTCACGTCGCCGATGCGCGCGATCTTGATCGCTTCCATGAAGTGCTTCGCGGCGATTTCGTTATCGCCCGCCTTGCGCGCGATCAGCCCCGCCTGATTCACGACCATCGCGACGGTGGCCGGCGACAGTCCAGTCGTCAAACGCGCGAGCTGGTCGTAGTCGATATCCGCCGCCTTCGATTTCAGCCGCTGCGCGTAGAAACGGAAAATCTTGGCGCGGTCTTCGCGATCCGGCAGACGCACCTGCACCGTGCGATCGAAACGGCCGGGACGGCGCAATGCTTCGTCCAGATTGTCGGGATGGTTGGTCGCGGCCACGACGATCACGCCCTCGTTCGACTCGAAGCCGTCCATCTCCGCGAGCAGCTGGTTGATGATCCGGTTGCTTTCGGCCTCGACCGGACCACCGCCGGTGTCGGTTCGTTTCGCGAGACCGTCCGCTTCGTCGATGAAGATGACCGTCGGCGCGTTCTTGCGCGCGAGTTCGAACAGGTGCCGCACCTTCTGGATACCGACACCGTAGTACTTCGCGCTGAAATAGCTGCCCGTGATCGAAATGAAGTTCGCACCGCATTCGCCGGCCAGCGCCTGAGCGAGCCGCGTCTTGCCGACGCCGGGCGCGCCGACCATCAGGATGCCGCACGGCGCGCGCACGCCCAGCGACGAGAACTGCTTCGGATCGGACAGGTAACCGCGAATGTCGGCGAGCGCGGCCTTCGCTTCGTTCGCGCCGATCACGTCGTCGAAACGCAGCGTCGGCGTTTCGCTGAGCAGCTTCGCGCCGCCCTTCATCTCGCGTCGCATGAACCACGCCATGCCGCCGATCAGCACGAGCGGCAGCAGCACGCTCAGCGCGTCGCGGAACTGGTCGAACAGCTGGGTCCAGCGTGCGCCGTCGCTGTGGATGTCGACGTCGGGCAGCCACACGAGCTGATACGCGGCGGCGTCGGAGCGCTCGCCCAGCAGCAGCGCGTGCGAGAAGGTTGCGTTGTGATCGGTGACGAAGTACTTCGAGCCGTCACGCAGCGACACCAGAATCGCGTTGGGACTCACGCCGATCGCCGCGACGTTGGTGTCGTGAATGTCGCGCAGCATCGTCGACGCATCCTTCTCCGCATGCGTCCACGCGGATGCATCGTGACGCATCTGGCTCGCAATGCCGCTCAGCGCCGGCGCCTGCGGCTCGGCGCGATGCTGGATATACCAGACGCCCCAACCGACCAACACCGCGATCAGCACCGCCACAGCCGCCACCGCAATTTTGCGTGCGCGCTTTTTCCCAAGCGAATTATTTCCCGGCTTCATGAGTCATTTCCAAAATGCGGACTTGAACAAGCCCTTACTTAATCAAGCTTTCTGTCAAACTTACCTGTCAAAATCGGAAGGCGGAGTCTGCGGAAAATCGGCTGGGGGCGAAGCGCCACACGGCGAGGCTCAAAGGACAATTCAGAAGGACGACGATCTGTGCGTCCCGGTGAGCCGCGTTAGCCGAAGGTAGTATGCCGGCGGTACGCGTCTGTCAAAGCCGCGGAAAGGGCCTATTTGTACCATCTATCCGGCCATCGACACGCCGGAAGGGGACGCGGCAAGCGTGCGTAGGGCGTCGCCGCCTTGGCTCCGCGCACAGTTTATCAGCGTAAAAAGCAGCGCGTGTTTTTAATGTCTATATCTAACCGCACCCCAATTAAAATCAGTCACAATTACTGACAAAGCGTAATTAACGGACCTAAATGAAAATAGGCCACGATTAAGTCAGGATTTTGGAATCAGCTGGCAGGATGAGCGACGGCTCTCTACGGACCCGTTCGCGTCATCGACACTTTCTCTCAGGTTCTGCTTTTTGGGCGCCGGCGCCGAGCGGCATCGACGGTTCTTTCCTATGCTGCACTCAGGAGATGCGACCATGCAGCGGGCTGAAACCCCTTCCTTCGCGGCGTCGCTCGACGCGGGTCTGAGCGGCGCGACGCGCGTGTATTTCATCGTCGGCGATCCGATTGCGCAGGTGCGCTCGCCGTCCGGCGTGACCGCCGCGTTGCGTTCGGCCGGCCGCGATGCGCTGGTGGTGCCCGCGCACGTCGCGCCAGCCGATCTGCCGGCTTTTTTCGCGGGCATCGCGCCGATGCGCAACGTCGACGGCGTGATCATCACGGTGCCGCACAAATTCACCGCGGCGAGCTATTGCGCGACGCTCGCCGAAGAAGCCGCGTTCCTTGGCGCGGTCAACACGCTGCGCCGCAACGCCGATGGCGGCTGGCATGGCGGTATGTTCGACGGCACCGGCTTCGTTGCGGCGCTCGTCGCGGCGGGCTGCGAACTACAGGGCAAGCGCGCGCTGCTGGTCGGCGCGGGCGGCGCGGGCTCGGCGATCGGCCATGCGCTGATTCAGCGCGGCGTCGGCTCGCTCGACGTGCGCGACAACGACGTCGAACGCACCGGCTCGCTGACCGCACGGCTCAATGCGCTCGGCCGAGGCACGGCGCGCGGTGCGGCGGCCGACCTCGACCCGAGTCCGTATGACGTGGTCGTCAACGCGTCGCCGCTCGGCATGCGCGCGGGCGATTCGTTGCCGATCGACGTCGCGCGCTTGCCGGCCACGACTTTTGTCGGCGATGTCGTGACGAAACCGCCACTTACGCCGCTGATCGAAGCGGCACGCGCGCGCGGTTGCCCGACCGTGACGGGCACGCAGATGTTCGAACGCGTGTGTGATCGGATGGTGGAGTTCTTTCTGGACACGCCGACGTCTACGTAACGGCGCGAAGGAACCAGGCGCGCGCTGCTACACTGGCGCGAAATTGCCGTGGCGCAGGTCCCGCACGGCATGCACGAGGCGTGGCGCAATCCTGCGCCGCGTTCACATCGCCCTCTGCGCGCCAACCCATGCTTCGATTCGACAACCTCAGCAAGCGCTATAGCGACCGCGTCCTGTTCGAAGGACTGCACTTCGACGCGACGTCCGGCTGCGTCGCGTTGAACGATGAATCCGGCAGCGGCAAATCGACGTTGCTCGCCATCCTCGCCGGCGCGCTCGAACCCGACACCGGCGACGTATGGCTCGGCGGTCATTCGCTGCGCGCCGCGCCGCATGCCGCGCAAGCGCTGCTCACGTATGTGCCGGAAGACAGCATGAGCTGGCCCGATCAGACCGGCCGCGATTATCTGCGGCAGGTTGCGGCGGCGCGGCACACCGCTCTGACCGACGACGTGCTCGCGCTCGCCGAACGCTTCGGCCTCGCGCCGCATCTGGACAAACGTTTCGAGCAGATGTCGTATGGCAGCCGCAAAAAGGTGTTTCTGACGGCGGCCGCGCTCGGCGAAACCCGCGTGCTGATCGCCGACGAACCGGCCGGCGGACTCGACGCGTCAGCGCGCGCGGTGCTCGCCGAGCTGTTCAGAACGCTCGGCACGACGCGCACGCTGTTTTTCACGAGTTACGACGAAGGGTTCACGCAGGCCTGCGAGGCGACGGGTGTCTGTTTCGCGGACCTCGCGAGGGGCATTTGAGCTAGGGCCGGGCGCGAGCGTTGAATCTCAGATCGCCACACAAATCTTGCCGAAGTGTGCACCCGATGCCTCGTGCCGGAACGCGTCGGCGAGCTTGTCCAGCGCGAACGTGCTGTCGATCACCGGCTTGATGCCCGTGGTCTCGAGCGCGCGCACCATGTCGATCTGATCCTGCCGGCTGCCGACGATCAGCCCTTGCAGACGCTGTTGCCGCGCCATCAGATGCGCGGTCGGCACCGGACCCGCGCGGCCGGTCAGCACGCCGATCAGCGCGATGTGCCCGCCGATGCGGCATGCGGTGATCGACTGCGGCAGCGTGCCGGGACCACCCACCTCGATCACGTGATCGACGCCGCGCCCGTTGGTGATGTGACGCACTTCTTTGCCCCATTCGGGATTGTCGCGATAGTTGATCGTATGGTCGGCACCCAGTTCGCGCAGCTTCGCGAGCTTCGCATTCGACGACGACGTCGCGATCACCGACGCCCCCATCGCCCTCGCCATCTGCAAGCCGAAGATCGACACGCCGCCGGTGCCGAGCACGAGCACGCTGCTGCCTGCCTTCAACTGACCATCGACGACCAGCGCGCGCCACGCGGTCAGCCCCGCCGTGGTCAGCGTCGCCGCTTCGGCGTGGCTGTAGCCGGCCGGCGCGTGCGTGAAGTAGTGGCTCGGCAGCACGACGACTTCGCGCGCGTAGCCGTCGACGCCGTCGCCGGGGGTGGTCGCAAAATCGCCGATCGCGGGCGAACCGTTTTCCCAGTGTGGGAAGAAGCAGGACACGACGTGATCGCCGGCCTTGAATTCGCGCACGCCTGCGCCGACCGCTTCGACGACGCCCGCGCCATCGGCCATCGGGATGCGGCCCGCTTCGGCCGGCAGATTGCCGCTGACGACGCCGTAGTCGTGGTAGTTCAACGAACTAGCGCGAATGCGCACGCGAATCTGCCCGGCCTCGGGCTGACCGGGATCGGCGAGATCGACGACTTGCAGGCTATCGACTGTGGCGGGAGAACCGATTCTGACGGCTTTCATGTTTTCGATCCTTGGTGAGTGGTGCGCTGCCGTGAGCAGTTCGATGTCCACGCGCGATGCGCGTCGGATGTGCATGCGCCATGCCCACGCGAATGCGAACCGGCATGCAGGCGCCGCGCGAGACCGCGTTATTTGACGGTCTGGATGACTTCGAAGCCTTCGAATTCCGGGTGGCCGAGATACAGCACGCGGCTTTCGTTACCGGCACTGCGATGCGCGGCACGAAACGCGTCGGACTTCGTCCATGTCTCGAACGATCCATAGTCGCGCCAGATCGTATGGCTCGAATAGAGGACGTGATCGTCCTTGCGCGGTCCCTTCAGCAAATGAAATTCGACGAAGCCCGGCACCTCTTTCAGATGGGTGTCGCGCGTGGTCCACAGATGTTCGAAGGCGTCCTCGGAGCCGGGCGCCACCTTGAAGCGGTTCATCGCGATGTACATGCTGTCAGCCTCGTTGAGTGAGTGATGCTGCCAATGATGCTGGCTTGGTCATCCAGTCGCGTTTCATTATAGGCGTGCGTTGCTTTGCCTCCGCTTGACCTTACCACGGTAGGAAGATCCACGATGTCCGACGTGACCGTTAGAATCGCGCGGATCACGTCGCCACACTCTTCAACAACGGAAAACCAATATGAAAAACCTTCGCGCGTTGCGCGCTCTCTGTGTGTTCGGCGGTTTGGCATTCGCGGCGGCGGCTCTGCCCGCTCACGCGCAACATCAGGGCATGCCCGGCATGGACATGCCGGATTCGGCGCATACCGACGCGGGCGCATCGACGCAAGCCTTCAAGGCCGCCGACGAGCGCATGATGCATGAGATGAGCGCCCCCGAGTACACCGGCGACGCCGACCGGGATTTCGTCGCGCACATGATCCCGCATCACCAGGGCGCGATCGAGATGGCGCAGGCGGAGTTGAAATACGGCAAGGACCCGGAGATCAAGCGGCTCGCGCGCAACATCATCAAGGCGCAGCATGACGAGATCGCGTTCATGCGGCGCTGGCAGGAAAAGCGCGGCGGCAAGTAACGCAGCGCGAACATCACCAGCGTGGCTGCTTGCGCAACAGCGGCGTCATCGCGATCAGACCGATGATCGGCCCAGGCAGCAGCAGCCATGCGACGCGCACGTCGAGCGCGTGAAATACGCTGGTCGACCACAGGATCGAACAGGCGGACAGGAAAAAGCCGAAGCTGTTCTGCAGCGTCAGCGCGCCGCCGATCTTGTCGGCGGGACAGGCCTTCACGGACAGCGCCGAAAACTGCGGCGAATCGGCGATCACGCTGATGCCCCACACGAGTAGTAACCCGAGCTGCGCGGCGGTGCCGAGCCCCGTGGTCAGCGGATAAATCGCGCACAGCGTGCCCGATATCGTCAGCGCGAGAGCGGCGGTACGCGCGCTGCCGACCACCTGGCTGAGCCTGCCGCCGAACAGGCAGCCGAGCGCACCGATCGCGATGATCAGGAACGACCACAACGCGACGGTGCCCGGCTTCGCCGGCGCCCCGCTCGCGAACGCACGCTGCACGAGCAGCGGCGTCAGCGTCCAGAACGCGTACAACTCCCACATGTGACCGAAATAGCCGAGCGCGGCCGAGCGAAACTCGCTGATGCGCACGACCTGCCCGACGCCCGCCGACAAACCGAAGCGTCGGCTGCCCGAGCGCCGCGCGTGCGGCCCTTCGCCGAGCACGAACACCAGCAGCGCGCCGATCACCGCGAGTCCCGACGAAGTGAGCACCACGGTTTGCCACGGCACGCTCGACAGCAACGCACGAATCGCATGCACCGACGCCGTGCCGAGCGTCAGCATCGCAACGAGCAACGCGAGCGTCTGCGCGGCGCGGCGCGGGTCCCACGTAACGAGCAGCTTCATGCCGAGCGGATAGATGCCGGCAAGCGCGACGCCCACGCCGAAGCGAAACACGAGCGCCGACGCGAGCCCGCTGCTGCACAGCGCGAACAGCGCATTCAAGGTCGCGCCGAGCACGCCGCAGACGGCGAACACCTTGCTCGCCGACACGCGATCCGCGAGTCCGGTGGTCGCCGACAGCAAGGTCCCGACGATAAAGCCAGCCTGCACCGCATTCGTCAGCCAGCCGATACCGGACGCGCTCAGATGCCAGGCGATCTGCAGATCGCGCATCGCGCCGTTCGCGCTGAACCACAACGATGTACCGAGCAATTGCGCAATCGCGATCACGAGCACCGCGCGTCTCGCGCGCGCGATGTCGTGCGCCGCGTCGCCGGAATTCGTTGCGTCGGCGTCCAGCCTTTTCTGCATCGTGGCTCCTCTGCGTCGGGACTGAGTCGGCCGCTGGGGAGTGGTTATGGGAGCGCGGCCGGAGCGGCCATTGTAGACGACGCGAAGGTTTGCATCGGCCGCGTTGCGCAATGCGTCCGGTTCGACCGCGAGCACCGTATGCCCCCATCGCCGCGAGCGCGGCGGCCTGCTCTACGTAGCCTTCCGTGCCGCTGACGTTGGCCGACATCGGCGCCGTCTCAGCCCTGCTGCGGCACCCTGACCCACCCCTCCATCAACACGCGCGCGCGCTGCGGCTCATGATCGCCTTCGTGACGACCCACTCGCCGTCCTGCAGACTCGCCTGCGCGCCGACGCGCAACGTGCCCGACGGATGCCCGAAGCGCACCGACTCACGCTCGCCGCCGCCCGCCGCCTGATTGACGAGCGTGCCCGCGATCGCCGCCGCGGTGCCGATCGCGACCGCCGCCGTGCCCATCATCGCGTGATGCAGCTTGCCCATCGACATCGCGCGCACCAACAGGTCGACGTCGCCCGCGCGCACCGGCTTGCCGCTCGACGCCACGTAATCGACCGGCTTCGCGACGAATGCGACCTTCGGCGTGTGCTGCCGCGTTGCGATCTCGTCGAGATGCTTGATGAGCCCCATGCGCAGCGCACCGTGGGCGCGAATCGTTTCGAACATCGCGAGCGCCTTCGCGTCGCTGTTGATCGCGTCCTGCAACTCGGTGCCCTTGTAGCCGATTGTCTCGGCGTCGACGAAGATCGTCGGGATGCCCGCGTTGATCATCGTCGCCTTCAAGGTGCCGACGCCCGGCACTTCCAGGTCGTCGACGAGGTTGCCGGTCGGGAACATCGCGCCGCCCGCGCCTTCTTCGTCGGCGGCGGGGTCCATGAATTCGAGCGGCACCTCGGCGGCCGGAAAGGTCACGCCGTCGAGCTCGAAGTCGCCGGTTTCCTGCACCGCGCCATCGCTCATCGGCACGTGCGCGATGATCGTCTTGCCGATATTGGCCTGCCAGATGCGCACGATCGCGACGCCGTCACGCGGCACGCGGCTCGCTTCGACGAGGCCCGCGCTGATCGCGAACGGTCCCACCGCGGCCGACAGGTTGCCGCAATTGCCGCTCCAGTCGACGAACGCCTTGTCGATCGACACCTGCCCGAACAGATAGTCGACGTCGTGACCGGGCCGGCTGCTGCGCGAAATGATCACGGTCTTGCTGGTGCTCGACGTCGCGCCGCCCATGCCGTCGATCTGCTTGCTGTACGGATCGGGACTGCCGATCACGCGCATCAGCAGCGCGTCGCGCGCGGCGCCCGGTCGCTGCGCGGCCTCGGGCAGATCCTGCAGACGGAAAAACACGCCCTTGCTGGTGCCGCCGCGCATATAGGTGGCCGGAATCTTGATCTGGGGAAGGTGGGCCATGAAGGTGTCCTGAGGTGACATGTTCTTTGATGAAGGGCGATGCGGCTCGTCAAGCCGCATCGCCCTGGTCTGTTGCGACGTTCACTGCAAAACGCGCGTCTACCCGTCAAGCCGCCGCTCTGGTCGACTCGAGAAAGTCCTGCGCGAAACGCTGCAGCACGCCACCGGCTTCGTAGATCGACCCCTCTTCGGCCGTATCGAGCCGGCACGTCACCGGCACTTCGACGCGCTCGCCGTTGCGGCGATGAATCACCAGCGTCAGATCGGCGCGCGGCTTGCGCTCGCCGATCACATCGAACGTCTCGGTGCCGTCGATGCCGAGCGTCAGGCGATTGACGCCGGGCTTGAATTCGAGCGGCAACACGCCCATGCCGACGAGGTTCGTGCGGTGAATCCGCTCGAAGCCTTCCGCGACGATCGCTTCGGTGCCGGCCAGCCGCACGCCCTTCGCGGCCCAGTCGCGCGACGACCCCTGGCCATAGTCGGCGCCCGCGATCACGATCAGCGGCTGCTTGCGCTCCATATACGTTTCGATCGCTTCCCACATGCGCGTGACCTTGCCTTCGGGCTCGATACGCGCGAGCGAACCGGCCTTCACCTGGCCATTCTCCAGCACCATCTCGTTCTTCAGCGTCGGGTTCGCGAAGGTCGCGCGCTGCGCGGTCAAGTGATCGCCGCGGTGCGTCGCGTACGAATTGAAGTCCTCTTCGGGCAGGCCCATTTTCGTCAGGTATTCGCCGGCCGCGCTGTCGGGCAGAATCGCGTTCGACGGCGACAGGTGGTCCGTCGTGATGTTGTCGCCGAGCACGGCCAACGCTCGCATGCCCTTCAGCGTGCGCTCGCCGGCGAGCGCGCCTTCCCAGTACGGCGGACGGCGAATATAGGTGCTTTCTTCGCGCCAGTCGTACAGCGGGTCGGCCTTCGCGCCGGTGTCGGGGGAGACCGCGAACATCGGTTCATACACTTTGCGGAATTGCTCGGGCTTCACGCTCGCGGCGACGATCGCATCGATCTCCGCATCCGACGGCCACAGATCTTTCAGCGTGACCGCACGACCGTCCGCATCGACGCCGAGCACGTCCTTCTCGATGTCGAAGCGGATCGTGCCCGCGATCGCATAGGCGACGACCAGCGGCGGCGACGCGAGAAAAGCTTGCTTCGCGTAGGGGTGGATCCGGCCGTCGAAGTTGCGGTTGCCCGACAGCACGGCGGTCGCATACAGATCGCGCTCGATCACTTCCTTCTGGATCACCGGGTCCAACGCGCCGGACATGCCGTTGCACGACGTGCACGCATACGCGACCACGCCGAAGCCGAGCTGTTCGAGTTCAGGCAAGAGCCCTGCCTCTTCCAGATACAGCGTGACCGCCTTCGAGCCCGGCGCGAGCGAGCTCTTGACCCACGGCTTGCGCACGAGTCCACGCCGGTTCGCGTTGCGTGCGACCAGGCCCGCCGCGATCATGTTGCGCGGATTGTTCGTGTTGGTGCAGCTCGTGATCGCGGCGATGATCACCGCGCCGTCCGGCATCAGACCGGGCTCGTTCTCGACCTTGCCGCTGACGCCGCGCGCGGCCAGCTCCGACACCGGCAAGCGGCGATGCGGATTCGACGGCCCCGCGAGCGTGCGCACCACGCTCGACAGATCGAACTCGAGCACGCGCTCGTATTCGGCGTGCTTCAGCGTATCGGCCCACAAGCCGGTTTGCTCCGCATACGTTTCCACGAGTTTGACGAGTTCGTCGTCGCGGCCGGTCAGCTTCAGATAGCGGATCGTCTGCTCGTCGATGTAGAACATCGCGGCGGTCGCGCCGAACTCGGGCGCCATGTTCGCGATCGTCGCGCGATCGCCCAAGGTCAAATTCGCCGCGCCCTCGCCGTAAAACTCGAGGTACGCGCCGACCACCTTCTCTTTGCGCAAGAACTCGGTCAACGACAGAACCACGTCGGTCGCGGTAATGCCCTCGCCCGGCTTGCCGCTCAGCTCCACGCCGACGATATCGGGCAGCCGCATGTACGACGCGCGGCCGAGCATCACGCTCTCCGCTTCGAGGCCGCCGACGCCGATCGCGATCACGCCGAGCGCATCGACCATCGGCGTATGCGAGTCGGTGCCGACCAGCGTGTCGGGAAACGCGACACCGTCCTTCACCTGCACGACCGGGCTCATGCGTTCGAGGTTGATCTGATGCAGGATGCCGTTGCCCGGCGGAATCACGTCGACGTTGCGGAACGCGCGCTTGGTCCAGTTGATGAAATCGAAGCGGTCTTCGTTGCGGCGATCTTCGATCGCGCGATTCTTCGCGAACGCATCCGGATCGGAACCGCCGCACTCAACGGCCAGCGAGTGATCGACGACCAGTTGCGTCGGCACCACCGGATTCACGAGCGCCGGATCGCCGCCTTGCGCGGCGATCGCATCGCGCAGACCCGCCAGATCGACGAGCGCGGTCTGGCCGAGAATGTCGTGGCACACGACGCGCGCCGGGAACCACGGAAAATCGAGCTCGCGCTTGCGTTCGATGATCTGTTTCAGCGAAGCGGTCAGCGTCACCGGATCGCAGCGGCGCACCAGGTTTTCGGCGAGCACGCGCGACGTGTACGGCAGCTTGTCGTAGGCGCCGGATTTGATTGCGTCGACCGCGGCACGCGTATCGAAGAAGTCGAGCTTGGTGCCCGGAAGGCGTTTGCGGTTGGCAGTATTCATGGCGTAGGGACAGGACGGTTATCGGCCGCCGGACAGGATGCCGGCGGCGTCCGGCGGCGCTTCTCGCGCGCGGCCGGTTGGACAGTGCAGGCAGTTTAGCTCGCTGCGCGCGTCAAACGCGCTTCGCCAGCGGCACGAACGGCAGATCGTCCGGACCGGTGTAATTCGCGCTCGGACGGATGATCTTGTTGTCGACGCGCTGCTCGATGATGTGCGCGCTCCATCCTGCCGTACGCGAGATCACGAACAGCGGCGTGAACATCGCGGTCGGCACGCCCATCATGTGATACGACACCGCGCTGAACCAGTCGAGGTTCGGGAACATCTTCTTCGCGTCCCACATCACCGATTCGAGCCGTTCGGCGATCGAGAACAGCTTCGTGTTGCCCGCTTCCTTCGACAGCTTCTTCGCGACTTCCTTGATGATCTTGTTGCGCGGGTCCGAGATCGTGTAGACCGGATGGCCAAAGCCGATCACGACTTCCTTGTTCTCGACGCGGCGGCGGATGTCGGCTTCGGCTTCGTCAGGCGTCTGGTAGCGCGACTGGATTTCGAACGCGGCTTCATTGGCGCCGCCGTGTTTCGGGCCGCGCAGCGCGCCGATCGCGCCGGTGACCGCCGAGTACATGTCCGAGCCCGTGCCCGCGATCACGCGGCCGGTGAACGTCGACGCGTTGAACTCGTGCTCCGCGTACAGGTTCAGCGAGACGTGCATCGCATCGACCCACGCCTTCGACGGCTCGACGCCATGCAGCAGATGCAGGAAATGGCCGCCGATCGAATCGTCGTCGGTTTCGACCTCGATGCGCTTGCCGTTGTGCGAGTAGTGATACCAGTACAGCAGCATCGAGCCGAGCGAGGCCATCAGTTTGTCGGCGATATCGCGCGCGCCGGGCAGGTTGTGATCGTCTTTCTCGGGCAGCACGGTGCCGAGCACCGACACGCCGGTGCGCATCACGTCCATCGGATGCGCGGCGGCCGGAATCCATTCGAGCGCGGCTTTTACGTTGGCCGGCAGGCCGCGCATCGACTTCAGCTTCGTCTTGTACGCGGTCAGTTCGGCCTGGGTCGGTAGCTTGCCGTGGACCAGCAGATAAGCGATCTCCTCGAATTCGCACGCCTCGGCGATGTCGAGAATGTCATAGCCGCGATAGTGCAAATCGTTGCCGGTCTTGCCGACCGTGCACAGCGCGGTATTACCCGCGGTGACGCCCGACAGCGCGACGGATTTTTTCGGTTTGAAAGCGCCTGCGTTCGGCGTACTGTTGTCTGCTTCGCTCATCGATTGTCTCCAGAAAGGGTTGGAATTTGGCCATTGCTTCGACTGGGCTGCCTTGTACGCAAGGAACGGGCCAGCCCCCTCACCGCCAGCTAAGTACCTGATTTGGCGGCAGTCCGGCGAAGCGATGACGCGACCCCGTCCGACGCTCGATTTCATTAATGAAACTCCGGATTTCAAATCGGCAATGAATGCTCGCATAATGGAGGTCCCGAACCGTCCCGTTGCGAGCCGTCCGCCTTGAGCACGCCTCTTTATGAACCGCCGCAGCGTCCGCGCGTCTGGGCGCTCAGCATTAGCCGCCTGCGCGATCTGTTCTTCGACATCGCCGGCGAATACGTGGAACGCGCGGATGTTCGCATCGTGTCGCACGCCTTCGAAGACGCGGTGCGCGAAATCGAGGCCGCGGGCGCCGCGCGGCCCGACGTCGTGCTCGCGGGCGGCTCGAACGGCGCGTATCTGAAGACGCGCGTGTCGGTGCCGGTCGTGCGGATCAGTCCGACCGGCTACGACGTCATGCATGCGCTCGCCCGCGCGCGTCGGGAAGGCGCGCGCGTCGCGCTCGTCACGCACGGCGACACGCCCGACGAAGTGCGGCGGTTCGCCGCCGCGTACGCGCTCGATGTCACGTTCGCGTCGTATCAGTCGGCGCAGGACGCGGAGTGCGTCGTGCTCGATCTCAGCGATCGTGGCATCGACGTCGTGGTCGGCCCAGGCATGGTCACCGATCTCGCTGCGAACGCCGGCATGGGCGCGGTGTTTCTGTACTCGCGCGCGTCGGTGCGGGCCGGCTTCGACACCGCGCTCGAAGTCGCGCAGGCGACGCGCCGCGAAACCGTGCGACGTCAGCGGCTCGACACGCTGCTGCAGCACCTGCGCGACGGCGTGGTCGCGCTCGATGCGCAAGGCCGCGTCGAACTGATGAACCAGCGGCTCGCGAGTGTGCTCGGTATCGATGCGGCAAAGGCCGTCGGCCGCGCGCTGCTCGAACTCGCGCCCGACCTCGCGGGCAGTCTGCCGGACGCGGAGGGCGACAGCTTCTGCACGGTGCGCGGCGCCAGCTATGTCGTGCATCGCGGGCCGCTCGCAAGCAGCGGCGCGGCGCCGGGCACCGTGCTGACGTTTCAGGAATCGCGCGCGGTCGAACGGCTCGATCGGACGCTGCGCGCGCGTCAACGCGTGCAGCAGTTCACCGCGCGCTATCGGCTCGACGATATCGTCGGCGCGTCGGAATCGATCGAACGGGTGCGCGCGCTCGTCGTGCGTTATGCGAGGTCGGACGCGACCGTGCTGATTCTCGGCGAAAGCGGCACCGGCAAGGAAATGGTCGCGCAGAGCATGCATCAACTGAGCGCGCGACGCGACTTCGCTTTCGTCGCGATCAATTGCGGCGCGTTTCCGGAGGCGCTGCTCGAAAGCGAACTGTTCGGCTACGAGGAAGGCGCGTTCACCGGCGCGCGCAAGGGCGGCAAGGCGGGGCTGATCGAGGTCGCGCATCGCGGCACGCTGTTTCTCGACGAGATCGGCGAGATGCCGTTGCCGTTGCAGAGCCGCCTGTTGCGCGTGTTGCAGGAGCGCGAGGTGGTGCGGCTCGGATCGACGGAGCCGATGCGCGTCGATATCCGCATCGTCGCGGCGACGCATCGCGCGCTGACCGACGCCGTCACAGAGGGCAGTTTCCGTGCCGATCTGTACTACCGGCTCAACATCCTCAGCATCGCGCTACCGCCGCTGCGCGAGCGGCCGAACGACCTGCTGCCGCTCGCCGCCGAACTGTTGCGCCAGGCGGCCGCGCGCGAGCCGAGACTGGCGGCGCGCGTGCCCGACGCGCCGACCGCCGCTCGCATGCTGGAGGGTTTGGGCGCGGCGTTGCGGCGCTATGCGTGGCCGGGCAATGTGCGCGAGTTGCAGAACGTGATCGAGCGGATCGCGGTCGAACTCGCCGATGGCGATGCGGACACGGATGCGAGTGCGGCGCTCGTCACGCGCGACATGCTGCGCGCGATCGCGCCGGAAGTCGTCGAGCCCATCGCGCGCGCGAAGCCGGCGGCGCTGACGCTGCGCGAGCGCAGCCGTCATGTCGAGGCCGATGAAATCCGCGCGGTGCTCGCGGTTCACGACGGTGATCGCGATGCGGCTTGCGCCGCGTTGGGCATCAGCAAGACGACGCTGTGGCGCAAGCTGAATGCGGGGCGGTAGAGAGGGTTACGGTTTCCCGGCGCGCGCAGGCTGTTGTCATAGAGCGACCTTAGCATGTCCACGTCGGCCGGTTGTTGCGCCCGCTCCGCGCTGGTCGGCTTCGTCTCGGGCGTGCCGGTCATTCACGACCTGGACACGCCCGGTTGCCACAGCGAGACCAATGCAGCCGGAGCAGACGTGGCGGCGGTACTCGCAAGGACGGGCTGGCAGCGGGCAGACGTGATCGTCTATCGCGACAGCACTGGGCAGTTCGACGGGCTGCTGGTGGACGACGACGACAGCTTTGCCGGCATTCTCCCACTCGGCGGCGCACGTTCGCTAGCGGACGCGCTCGCGCGACTTCCTGAAGCGCTCGCGGCCCTGCGCGGGCCGGACGCGCAACAGTAGGTTTGATAATTCCCGAATGCCCGTTGCACGCACAGCGCATAAGTGCGCGGGCGGCGAGCTACGTCTGTGAAGGCTTGTCGATCGGCTCTTGCGTAACCGACATGTACTGCTTGATGTCAGGCTGACCGAGCGCAATCACGTTGAGTATTGCGACGCCGAGCCTCCGCGCAAATTCGTCGTCGAGTTTGAAATCGTACTCATCGAGAAGGATCGGCATTTCGATTTTCCCGGCCAGCAACGGAGCAAGCCTGGTGGGGTCAACGGTTTGCACCGTGAGCCGTTGACGGTCCTCTGTATAGGTTAGAACCACGGAATACGGCGGATGAGTAGCCATCAATATCCTCTGCACTGTTGATAGTTCTGGAATGCCTGCGTTTTGCATAGCGCGATGCCGCGTGTACCGCCCATTGGGCCAGCCAGTGCGTTGCACAGGTCTATGTCCCGTTCGTACTGCGCGAAGCATTCGGCCTCGTGAAAATCGCTCACTCCGCGCGCCGCAATGTCCTGCACATCGTCACTCACGGCATCTGGCTGATAGTTGAACGCCTGAGCATTGCCGGGGTTCTGCGGCGCGCGCGGGCTGTTGCCATAGAGCGAACTTAGCATGTCCGCGTCGGCCGGTTGTTGCGCGCGTGCGGGCGCTGTCCGGGAAGCCTTTTCCCGCTGCTCCCGTATCGCCTGCACGCACTTGAGCATCTCGTCCCGCTCAGGGACGAAGATCAGGCTACCGTCCTTCACTTCGTTGTACAGGGCTTTGGCAACCTCTTCGTCTTTCATTCTGTACATATGAAAGCGGTTGTCACTCCGGCCGAGCATATCGCGTAACTCGTATGGCTGGTGCGACAGCAGCATGGATGGGCTATATCGCAGCCACGCTGCGCGCGCTTCCTCCATGCCCTGCACAATGTCGTCGTGTGACTCGCGCGGCACGCTCGCCGGCCATGCAAAATGGAACCACCGATCCACGTCAAACAGCCAGCGAGACCTGATGTGAAGGTTGAACGATCTGTAAAGGCTGACCGAGAACAGATGTCCGTGGCGCCTTTCACGGACCTCATGATAAGAACCCAGGGAAAGTGAAGTCATCGTGCCTCACAGTCAATAAAGGAGGCCCGATTGTGCATCAAGGTACCATCCCAAAAAACCCCTGGTTAAGCCTTGCAGGAGGGGCACGCCGCGCCTGGCACGGCATGAACGAATGCACCACGAATAAAATAACCACCACCATCTGCGGCCCGCACGGCTCTTTGCGGGCGTTCCCTCGCCGCTCGCGGGACGCAAGGCCGGCGACATCGACTTCTGGATCGTGCGCGAGAACACCGAGGGCGAGTATTCGTCAGTGGGCGGCGTGATGTTCGAAGGCACCGAGCGCGAGTTCGTGCTGCAGGAGTCGGTGTTTACGCGGCATGGCAGCGAGCACGTGCTGAAGTTCGCGTTCGATCTCGCGCAGCGCCGCGCGCGCAAGAAAATCACCGTCGCAACGAAGAGCAACGGCATCGCGATCAGCATGCCGTGGTGGGACAAATGCGCGGCCGGCATCGCCGCGCAGTATCCGGACGTGACGTGGGACAAGCAGCACATCGACATCCTGTGCGCGCGTTTCGTGCTGAACCCGGACCGTTTCGACGTCGTCGTGGCGACCAATCTGTTCGGCGACATCCTGTCCGATCTCGGCCCCGCGTGCACGGGCACGATCGGCCTCGCGCCGTCGGGCAACCTGAATCCGGACCGCAAGTTTCCGTCGCTGTTCGAGCCGGTGCACGGCTCGGCACCCGATATCGCCGGCAAGCACATCGCGAATCCGATCGCGATGATCTGGTCGGCCGCGATGATGCTCGACTTCCTCGGTCATTCGAGCGGCAAGGAGCGCGAAGCGCACGACGCGATCCTCAAGGCGATCGAGGCGACGCTGATCGAGGGTCCGCACACCGGCGACCTCGGCGGTAAAGCAAGCACGAGCGAAGTCGGCGAGGCGATCGCGGCAAAACTCGCCTGATATGAACGACGCGCCAGGCCCATCAAAGCGCGCTGCGAATGCCTGGCCGCCGATCGTTCCACATGAAGGGATGACGGCGCAACGCCGGATGCGCCGTTATCGACAGTTGCGCCGCTCGTAGAGCGACCATTCGCCCGCGTGCGTCACCAGGGCGACATCGCATTCGCTATTGGCGAAGAAATCTTTCGGCAACGGCCCCTCCTTGCGAACGAAGAAATAGCGGTACAGACGGCCATTGTCCTTATTCCATTCGAAACCCGCCGGATCGTGTTCGAGCGTCAGCGGGGCCATAGGCATCATGCCCGGCCTGAAGCGCGCGATCTGCGGCACGTAAGTCGCGAAGTTCGGATCGACGAAACCGTGTTTCTCCGCCTGATACCACAGCGACTGGTGCTCGTACGCGGCCGGGCTCCTGTACGCGGGACTCGCGCGATCGAATATCAGACTTAGCGCGCGTTGATCCGGTTCGGTCCGCGACAGCAGCGCGTCCAGCGGCGCGTTCTCGACGGCGAAACGATGCAGACGAACCGTCTGGTCCGCAAAGAAGATCCAGCATCCGGCGATGATCAACGCTTGTACGGCGACGCCGGGCAGCGCACCCCGGTTCGAACCGGACGACGCACGGCGAGCGCCGTTCGCCGACGTTTGCGGCGCGCAGAACATCAACGCATACGCGGGCAACAGAAACAGCGCGAAACGGTGATACAGGTACGCAGTCTTCAGCGCCGTGCCCGGCACGACGAACCACACGAACGCCACGGCGAGCATCGGCACGAGGACCGAGCGATCGGGATTGATCCTGTTGCGCCATAGCCACGGCGCGGCGAACATCAGCGCGACGAGCGGCAAATACACGGCCGCGCTTTTGTTCATGCCCCACACGTAGACGGGCAGCGAGAGCACCCGCTGCAAGTCGAAGCCCCATTTGAATACGTCTACGCCGGGCACCGTCTGCCCGAGCAGCGGATCGGTCGCGCGGCTCCACACCATATACGCGATGCACAGCACACCGAGCGGCACGAACGGCGCGAGCGCGAGGATCTTGCGGACGAACGTCTTCTGTTTGAACAGCACGAAGCCGACGCCTACCGCCATCGCAAGCAGAAACACGAGCCCGTGACAGAAGAACAGCGCCGTGCCCGCAACGAACATCCATACCCCCTTCCTGACGGAAGTCGCCTTCGCATAGTCGTGCGAGAGCCACATGAACAGAATGCCCAACGGGGTCGCGACCAGAAACGTATAGAAGCCCCACATGAAGGCGAAGCCGAAAAATCCCGGCACGAACAGCCAGTCGAGCCGTGGATCGCCGCCCAGATACCTGCGAAAGCCCACGCATGACGCCACGAACGCGAAATACGCGAGCATCAGCACGCAATTGAGCGCGGCGCCGATCGGCATCAGATACGTGAGCGGCAGCGCGAGGCCGTAGCCGACGAGATACGGCGTCAGCAGATTGAGCTGCACGAGGTTTTGCCACGGCGACGTATGCTCGAGCAGATCGCGCAGCAACATCACCTGTCCCGCGTGTTGCGGCAAGTCCACCAAGGGCGGACGCGGCGCGATCCAGAACAACGCTCCGCCATACAGCACGGTGACGATGAAAAGCACGCGCGGAAGAATGGTGGCGAGCCGGCCGGAGCGCGAAAACAGCGCGTCTGCGGACACCGCGTCGGCGCCCGGGGTCGCCGGCGCCGAACGATCGACGGGAAAATTCATAACGTTTGCTCAATGATGAAACGAGGACGCTGCTTGGTTTCGGCGTACGTCTTCGAGATGTAGCCGCCGATCACACCGAGGAAGAGCAACTGGATACCGCCGAGAAAGTACATTGGGATTACCGTCGAAGCCCAGCCGGGCACCGTGAGGTTGGTGAAGATGCGCGCATAGGCGGCCCATGCGCCGAAGCACAGCGAGCCGATCGCCAGCAATGCGCCGATGCGCGTACTCCATTGCAAGGGAACGGCGGAGAACGACGTGATGCCGTCCAGCGCGAGGACGATCATTTTGCTGAGCGGGTATTTGCTCTCGCCCGCAAAGCGCGCGGCGCGCTCGTATTCGACGATCGCAGTCTTGAACCCGAGCAGCGGAATGATGCCGCGCAGGAAAAGATTGACCTCCTGAAACTGACGCAACGCTTCCACTGTCTTGCGGCTCATCAGGCGAAAATCCGCGTGGCCCGGCAGGATATCGACGCCGAACGTCCGGAGCAACTTGTAGTAGTTGCGAGCGGTGAAGCGCTTGAAGAATGTGTCCGTCGTACGTTTGTGACGCACGCCGAAGACGATTTCCGCACCCGACTGATATTCCGCGAGCATGCGTGGAATGGCTTCGATATCGTCCTGAAGATCCGCGTCGAGGCTCACGAGTACATCGCCTTGAGCCGTCATCAGACCGGCGAGCAGCGCATTCTGATGACCGCGATTGCGCGAGAGTTTGATGCCGCCGCAGCGGGCATTCTGCGCGTGCAGCACTTCGATGATCGACCAGGTACGGTCGCGGGAACCATCGTCAATGAAAGTGATGCGGCTTTCGTTGCTCACCTCGCCGGCCTCGATCAATCGCTCCAGAAGTGCGAGCAGCCGCTTACTTGTCTCGGTGATAACCTCTTCTTCGTTGTAGCACGGTACGACGAGATTCATCGTCGTCATAGGCAACTCCCCATTCTGAAGCTGGCTCGACCCAGAGTCAGGCACAGAGTCCGGCGTTTAACCTAGTTGGACATTAGTACGCATCGCCGACCACAGGCAAGCATACGGACCTCTTTGTCCGAAATGTACTAAGGCATCGGAAAAAACGTCGAATTAGAGCCGCAACGGAATTACCACATCGGAATACGAACAACCACTTTTTACTGGCACTGGTCTGCATCAGCATGCCGATACGCGCAAGGCCATGCGATTGTTCGCGTGGTCCCGTATGATTGGGTCGTGGAGACAATGGAGAATGCATGAACCGTCACGCCAGATCGCTTTCCAATTGCCTTTGGAACGGATGTTCACGGAAAGGATGAATAGCATGGACAAGGCCGAGTTCGACAGCTTTGCTGACGAGTATCTTTCGCTGCACGCCCGTAACATCGCGGCATCGGGAGAAGGTCCGGAGTTTTTCGCCGAGTACAAGATCCGCGACATCGCCGAGGAGATGACGCGACGCGATGCGCTGCCCGCGCGCATGCTCGATTTCGGATCGGGCGTGGGCACGTCGATTCCATGGGTGAAGCGCTATTTGCCGGACGCACAGCTCACGTGCGCGGATGTATCGGAGCGTTCACTGGAAGTCGCGCACAGCCGCTTTCCCGATTCGTCGCGCTTCGTCCACTTCGACGGTCACACGCTGCCTTTCGAGCAGGGCGAATTCAATCTCGCCTATGCGATGTGCGTGTTCCATCATATCGATCACGCCGAGCATGTTCATTTGTTGGGCGAACTGAAACGCGTCGTGGGTCCGCGGGGCACGGTCGTCATCTTCGAGCATAATCCGCTGAACCCGCTGACCGTCAGGGCGGTCAACACCTGCGAGTTCGATGTGAACGCCAAACTGATCACCGCGCGCAACATGAAGCGGGCGTGCGTCGATGCGGGCTTTTCCGACGTTGTCGTGCGCTTCCGGATTTTCTTTCCTCACATGCTGGCCAAACTGCGTCCACTCGAAAAATATCTGACCCATGTTCCGCTCGGCGCCCAATATGCCGTCTACGCGAGCGCCGCATGAAGGCGGCCATTCGATGAACAGTCTACGCACGACAGCATCGCGTACCGAACCTCTTCGCCAGTTCATCAAGTATCTTCTGGTTGGCGGCCTCAATACGGTGATCTCGGCCGCCATCATCTTTATCGTGCAGGCGGCGGGCGCCATTCCTGTAGTTGCGAACATAGTCGGCTACGCGATGGGTGTGGGACTGAGCTTCGCGCTCAACAGCAGGTTCACGTTCAGGACGGAGGCCACGCGGCACACCGCCATCCGCTTTCTGATCGTCGTGCTGATCTCGTACCTGGCCAATCTCGCGACGATGGTTTCGGTGTTGCATCTCACGCACGCGCCCTATCTCGCGCAACTGTGCGGCATTCCCGTCTACGTGATCGTGGGCTTTCTCGGCAACCGGTATTGGGCGATGCGCGGGCGCGCGCGCTGAAGATGCGCCTCGCATCCGCACGTCATTGATATCCGTTCACGATTTTGTCGACGTGGCGGGATACGGTAAGCACATGTCTGAAGAACATTTACTATCTTTTGCGGAAGGCGCCAGGAATAACAACGTCTTACGAAAAGATTATCAATGCCATTCACCGAGGACGCCGCCATGAGCCGAGAAGCCTATCCGATCGAAGTCGAATTCCCCGATATCGCGCCGCACGAGCCATCGTCGTCGGGCATTGCATACGTCCACACGTTCGATTCGGGCGTGCCCGGCCCGCACGTGATGATCAACGCGCTCACGCACGGCAACGAAGTGTGCGGCGCGATCGTCGTCGACGAACTGCTGCGTCGCGCGTTGCGGCCGCGACGCGGACAGCTCACGCTGTCGTTCGCGAACGTCGCCGCGTACCGGCGCTTCGATCCGGCGAATCCGGACGCCGCGCGCTTCGTCGATCAGGACTTCAACCGCGTGTGGACGGCGGCGGTGCTCGACGACACGTCGCGCAGGTCGAGCGAACTGCAGCGCGCGCGTGCGATGCGCCCGGTGATCGATACGGTCGACGTGCTGCTCGACCTGCATTCGATGCACGAGCGGTGCAAGCCGCTGATCGTCGCGGGACCGCTGCAAAAAGGCATCGACCTCGCGGTGCGGCTCGGTACGCCCGCCGCGGTGATCTGCGACGAAGGGCATCCCGAAGGCCGCCGCATGCGCGACTACGAAGGGTTCGGCGATGCCGCGAGCCCGAAGAACGCGCTGCTGATCGAATGCGGCCAGCATTGGGAGCGCCGTGCGGTGGCGGCCGCGCGCGATACGACCGCGCGCTTCCTGCTGCTGGCCGGCGTGATCGACGAAGCGGATCTGCCGCCTGGATGGCTCGCGCCATTGCCGCCCGAGCAGAACATCGTGCGCGTGACACAGCCGGTCGTCGCGACCAGCATGGACTTCAGCTTCGCCGCGGCGTACACCGGCCTCGAAGTTTTCGCCGAGGCGGGCGCCGTGATCGGCTGGTCGAACGGCGAAGAGGTGCGCACCCCCTACGACAACTGCATGCTCGTGATGCCGTCGCTGCGGCAGTTACGCCCCGGTGTGACGGTGGTCCGGCTGGGGCGAATCGAGCGGACGGTGGCCAATCCCGGGGTGACGGCCTGACGGGCAGATGTCTCGACGCCGTTCGCCGGTTGCTTTGGCGCGTTGAGCTTGGCGCGCCTCGTCCTTTCTGCGGCCCGATTGCAGCGCGCCGCCTGCCACGCATCGGCGGGCACGTCCGCCACCGCGAAGCTCGGGTATTCCCCCGTTGACCGCATCGAATTCATTCCTTACAGTGGCGCGCGTTCGCATAGAGAATCACAGTTCTTTATTCGAACAAATTCCCTCGCCCGGCGCGATTCCGTCAAACCGATCCGTCCGGGATGATTCATTGCCGATGAACGGCCAGTTGGCCCGCCGCAGGCATCGTACGCCGTTGCCAGACGGCGTACAGTCTTAGAGAAGAATAGCTCGTCGTGTCGGGCCTTTCGCTGCCAGGAGACCATCATGAACCGCAGCCCCGCTGTGAACGTTCAAACCTTCATCAACGAGCATCCGTTTTCGCCGTTCCAGTGGCTGATCTTTTTCATGTGCTTCATCATCGTCCTGCTGGACGGTTTTGACACTGCCGCGATCGGCTTCATCGCGCCTTCACTGATCACCGAATGGGGTATCGACAAGCCCGCGCTCGCGCCAGTCCTGAGCGCCGCGCTGTTCGGCCTCGCGTGCGGCGCGCTCGGCTCGGGTCCGTTGTCCGACCGCCTCGGGCGTCGCTCGATGCTGGTCGGCTCGGTGCTGCTGTTCGGCGTCGCCTGCCTCGCGTCGGCGTTTTCGACCGGCATCGACCAACTGACCGTGCTGCGCTTCGTCACCGGCGTCGGCCTCGGCGCCGCGATGCCAAACGCGGTCACGATGATGGGCGAGTACTGCCCGGACAACCGCCGCGCCACCATGATCAACCTGATGTTCTGCGGCTTCCCGCTCGGCGCCGCGTTCGGCGGTTTCCTCGCCGCGTGGATGATTCCGCATCTGGGCTGGCGCAGTGTGCTGATCCTCGGCGGCGTCACGCCGCTGCTGCTGTTGCTGCTGGTGCTCGCGAAGATGCCGGAGTCGGTCCGCTACATGGTCGCGAATGACAAGCCGGCCGAGCGGATTCGCGCCGCTCTCGCGCGCATTTCCGGCGACGCGGTGCAGGCCGCCGGTTTCACGATGACCGAAACCGCGCCGCAAACCGGCGGCAAGGGTCTCGGCGTCGTGCTGTCGCGCTCGTACATCGTCGGTTCGGTGATGCTGTGGGTCGCGTACTTCATGGGCCTCGTGATCTTCTACGCATCGATCAACTGGATGCCGATCCTGCTGAAGGACGCCGGCCTCACGCCGCAACGCGCGACGCTGATCTCCGCGCTGTTCCCGCTCGGCGGCGTCGGCGCGGTACTGGCCGGCGTGCTGATGGACCGCTTCAACGCGAACCGCGTCATTGCGGTGTGCTATGCACTGACCGCCGTCAGTGTGTACTTCATCGGTCAGGCGGCCGGCAACGTCGGCGCGCTCGTGCTGATCGTGTTCATCGCCGGCGTGCTGATGAACACCGCGCAATCGTCGATGCCGGCGCTCGCCGCCGCGTTCTACCCGACCGTGGGCCGCGGCACGGGCGTCGCGTGGATGCTTGGCGTCGGCCGCTTCGGCGGCATTGCGGGTTCGTTCCTCGTAGCCGAGCTGGCGCGCCGCCACTTCTCGTTCGGCGGCATCTTCGCGACGATCGCGGTGGCGGGTCTGCTATCGTGCGTCGCGCTGCTGATCAAGCAGGCGGCACGGCCGCATGCGGCGGAAGCGGGTGCGTCGAAGACGGAGTCGTTCGGCCATTGAGCCTGCAATGAAATGTGCGCGCCAGCGGACCGGTGACGGTTCGATCGAGTGGTGACCCAGAAGCCGCCCTGCGAATCGCAGGGCGGCTTTTTGTTTCGCTGAACGGCTGGAATCTCTCGCTTACCTGAACGCGAGCAGTTGCTCGACACACAGCAGCACGGCAATCAGAACCATCGCCGCGCCAACCTGGCTAAAGGATCGGCCGCTGCCGCTGTGATGCATCGACGTCACACCCGTTCGCCTGCGGCATTGCGATCCACGGCGGCGAAAAGCGCCCCGGCCTACTTCCCGATACACTACGCAACAATTTTTCCGCGCGCGGCCAGGCGCGGCGATCACCGCCGCTGCCGCGCCGCCGCCGTCTCATGTCAGGACTCCAGTAATGAAACGCGTAGTCGTATCCGCGCTCGTCGCGCTGTGCATCGCGCAGCCGGCCGCTCAGGCCGTCGCGCAGACCGTCAGCGATCAATGTTTCGCGCTCGGCGATATCGCCGGCCAGGTCGCGTCGTGGCGCGCACACAAAAAGACCAAAGCTCAGGCGCTCGAGCAGGCCGCCCACTACTACAAAGACCCGTCCGACCGCGCGGCCGTCGACGCGATCATCGAAAAGATCTACAGCCCCGACGCGCCACACATGACGCCCGATCAGGCGAGCATGGCGATCACGTCGGAGTGCGTGAACCAGCACAAGGGGCAGGCATCGCCGGCACAGTGATGCCGGCGTGTCACCCGCGATGCGCTAGCGCCGCCGGAACGCATCCAGCGACGACAGTGCGTTGCCGTGGAAATCGAACAGCGTGTTGTTGTCCCACTGGTCGCCGGCGCCGACTTTCCACCCGACGTTCGGCGTCGGAATCCACTCGGTTGACTTCCTGCCGTGACGTGACAACCACACCACGTCACGCGTCTTTCCACGCGCAGACGTCGCCGGTATTCAGGCGCGGCTCGCCGAGCACGAACGTCGCATTGCGCGGTGCTGGCGCCTGCACCGGTTGCGCGCCGAAATTGAATGCGAAGGTCAAGCCGCCGCGGCGGCGCAGCCTCAGTCCATCGGCGAGTATCTGCGTATCGAGGCCCGCATCGCGCGCCGCCTGCCGCAACAGCGTGCGATGCAGTTCATGCGACAGCCAGCCGGCCACATAGCGCACGTTGCCGTGCGTCAGCAGCGCGGGCCAGGCATCGTCGAAGCGCGCGGCAATGCGTGTCTCGCCATTGGCGCGCACATGCTCGCGCCAGTGCAGCGCGTAACCCTCGGTGCCGTCGATCGACAGCGCGGGCGCCAGCGTCGAGCGCAGCGTTTCGACTTCGAGCACCTGGATCGGCAGCGCGCGCTGCAACGCGCCGGGCGGCAGATTGCCGGGAATCGCGAACGCGTCGGTTTTCGAGCCGCTGCGCGGGCCGAACACCCATTGCGCGTTCGAACGCGCGATCTGCTCGACGAGCGCGGCGTCGATCACCGCGAGACTCGGCAACACGACTAGCTGGTAGCGCGAAAGATCTGCCCGGCTCGACACGATATCGACATCGAGCCCGAGTTCGCGCAGCGACTCGTAGTAGTCGAACGCGAGCGTCTGGTAGTCGAAGCCCTTGCCGTGACGCTGGATTTCGAACATCCACTGCGTCTCGTAGTCGAATACCAGCGCGGTGGCCGCGCGCGCGGGCGCGGCGAGCGTCGACAGCGCCGTACTGCCCGCGATCTCACGCGCGGCCCGTTGCACCTCGAGACCGCCCGGCGACAGTTCGTCGTTCGGCAGATTGAGCCCGGAATGCATCTGCTCCTGCGCATACGGGCACTGACGCCAACGGAAATACGACACCAGCTCCGCGCCATGCGCGAACGCCTCGTACGCCCATAGCCGCACCATGCCCGGCGCCGGAATCGGATTGCACGACGCCCAGTTCACCGGACCGGCCTGCTGCTCCATCACCCAGAAGCGCCCGCCGCCAATGCCCCGGTAGCGGTCGTGATCGAACGCGGACACGTCGGGATGTCCGGTACGCGCGAAGCGCGCCTTCTGCTCCTGCGGCAACGCGATCGACTCAGTGCGCGCAATCGGATAGCTGTCCCATGCGGCGACGTCGATCGCGTTGTCGGCGGCGAAGCGATAGTGATCGAAGGTCGTGAAAAAGCCCATGAAGTTGTGCAGCAGATCCGCGTTCGGCGCATGCTCGCGCAACACCTCGATCTGCTCGCGATGGAAGCTCGCCACCTCGTCGGACATGAAGCGGCGGAAGTCGAGCAGATGGATCGGATTAGCGTCGGTGGGTGTCAGCGTCGGCAGCCCGATCGCGTCGAACGACGGGTACTCCATGCTCCAGAACACATTGCCCCACGCGTCGTTCAACGCGCCGATCGTTGCGTAGCGCCGCTGCAGCCACGCGTGAAAGCGCTGCAACGCCGCGGCCGAATAGCTCGGCACCGTGTCGTGGCAGCCGAGTTCGTTATCGGTCTGCCATGCGACGATCGACGGATGCCGGCCATAGCGCATCGCCATCGCGGTGACGATGCGCACGCATTCGCGCCGGTACGTGTCGCTCGAAATATCGTAGTGACGCCGCGAGCCGAAATTCCAGAGCGCGCCGTCCGCGCGCACCGGCAACACGTCCGGGTGGGCGTCGACGAGCCACTTCGGCGGCGACGCGCTCGGCGTGCCGAGCACGAGTTTCAAGCCCGCTTTCGCGAGCGTTTCGACGGCTTCGTCGAGCCATTGCCAGTCAAATTCGCCGGCGCGCGGCTCCATACGGCTCCACGCGAATTCAGCGATCCGCACATGCGTGATGCCGAGTTCGACCATACGTTGCGCGTCGTCGGCCCACATCGCGCGCGGCCATTGTTCCGGGTAGTAGCAGACACCAAGTTGCATGTGAAAGTCTCGTGGTGAGTTGACGTCGAGCCGTCGTTTCAATCGTGTTTCAAGCGCCCTTTATCCCTTGCTCGCCCCGAAGGTCAGTCCGGCGACGAAGTGCCTTTGCATGCCGAAGAACATCAGCACCGAAGGCAACGCGGCCAGCACCGAGCCCGCCGCGACGAGGTTCCACGCGGTCGTCCACTGCCCTTTCAGCGCGGCGACGCCCACCGTGATCGGCGCGGCGTCGTCGCCTTGCGTGAGGCACAGCGCCCAGAAGTAGTCGTTCCACACGAACGTGAACACGAGGATCGCGAGCGCGGCGAGCGCGGGGCGGATCAGCGGCAGCACGATGCGCAGATAGATCGTCCACTCGCCCGCGCCTTCGACGCGCGCGGCCTCGATCATCTCGAATAAACGGCAGTTGCTTGATGAAGTTGCGCAGAAACAAGGTGCAGAAGCCGGTCTGAAACGACACATGAAAGATCACCAGCGCCCACACGGTGTTGAACAGGCCGAACTTCAGCGCCATGTCGCGCACTGGAATCATCAGGATCTGGATCGGCACGAAATTGCCGGCGACGAACGCGAACAGCACGGCCGTGTTGCCCGGAAAGCGATACGTCGCCAATGCGAAGCCCGCCATCGACGCGAGCACGATCGCGCCGATCACCGACGGCACCGTGATCAGCACGCTATTGGCGAAGTAATGCAGCATCGGCGTTTGCGTGAGCGCGGTGCCGTAGTTCTCGAGCAACGCGAAGTGTTTCGGCCACGTCCAGTAGTCGCCTTGCGACAATTCATCCGTCGAACGGATCGAGGTCAGCAGCACGGCGAGCATCGGCAGCAGCCAGATAAACAGCGCCAGCGGCAGCGAGGCCTTGTAAAGCGTGCGATTCAGCGGTTTCCAGCGTTCGACGGGAAGCGGATACATGACCGGGTACTCCTGAGGTTCAGAGAATCAGCGTTCCTCGCGCAACATGCGGCGCAGATGGAACACGATATAGACGAGCATGATCGCGAACAGCACGACCGCAATCGCGGCGGAATAGCCTTCGCGGTAGTACTTGATCGCCTGGTCGTACATGAAATAGGCGAGCACGGTGGAACTGTCGAACGGACCGCCGCCACTCATCACCGCGATCAGATCGAAGCTGCGCAATGCGCCGATCACGGTCAGCACCACCGCCATGAAGGTGGCGGGCCGCAATTGCGGCAGGATCACGTGCCACAGCAGTCGCAGCCCCTGCGCGCCTTCCATGCGCGCGGCCTCGACCACTTCGGGATTGATACCGGTGAGCCCGGTCAGATACAGAATCATGCAGAACGGCGCCTGCGGCCACAGCGCGGCGAAGATGATGCCGAGCGTGACCGTATGCGGATCGCCGAGCACCGGAATGCCACGGCCGACGATCAGCCGCAGCAGCCCGAACGTCGGATCGTAGAACCAGCTGAATACGAGGCCGACCACGACGCCCGACAGCACGAACGGCGCGAAAAACAGCGACTTCACGACGCGCATGCCGCGCACCTGCTGGTTCAGATACAGCGCGAACAGCAGACCGAGAGGCGGCGCGAGCAGAAACAGCGCGAGCCAGATCAGGTTGTTCTTCAGCGCCGTATAGAACGTATCGGACTGAAACAGCTCGACGTAGTTGGCGAGACCGGCGAAGGTCTTCGGCGTCATGCCGTCCCAGTGGTAGAAGCTCAGCGAAATGCTGCTGATGATCGGATAGATCACGCACAGCGCGAACAATGCGCAGCCCGGCAGCAGAAAGAAAAACGCGGCGCGATGCTGATGACGGCGCGTCGTCGAGACGCGACGGTGCCGCGCCGCGGGCAGGCGGCGCGCTGCGGTATGTGACATGGAACGGCCTCGTCGGAAATCGAAGGCGGAATGGGGGCCCGGAAGCCGGCCGCGATCGAGCGGCCGGCGCGGCGGGACTTACTTCTGGTAGATGCGCTTGCGCGTCGCTTCGAGATGAGCGAGCACGCTGTCGAGTTGCGACGGATCGCTGTAGAACTGCTGCATGGCCTTCATGCCTTCGTCGGCCATTTCCTTCTGCATATCGCGATCGTAGAACTGCGCGATGCCGCCCTTCGTGTTCGCGAGCGTCTGGAAGCCGACCTTCGAGATCGCATCCTCAGGCGGCGCCGCCTGGCTGTTCGACGGCAACTGTCCCCAGCCCTTCGCGAGTTCGGCGTTGATCTTCGGCGTCTCCATGAACGCGAGCAGCTTGCGCGCGTCGGCCTTGTTCTTGGCCTTCGCCGGAATCAGCAGCACGTTGACGGGGCCGTCCTCGGCCATCGGCACGTTCGCGTCGAGCACCGGGAAGCGGAAGAAGCCGATCTGGTCCTTGATCGACGGCGGGAAGCTCGCCGAGAAGAACGTGCCCATCAGCATCATCGCGGCTTTGCCGTTGTTGAGGATCGGGCCGATCGAATCGACGTCGTACGACAGCGCATTGTCGATAAAGTCGTGATTGTCGAGCAGTGTCTTCCACGTCGTGTAGACCTTCTTCACGCGCGGATCGGTGTACGGAATTTCGCCGGCCATCAGCTTCTGATGGAACTCGTTGCCATTGATGCGCAGATCGAGATAGTCGAACCAGGCGGCCAGCGTCCAGCTGTCGCGTGCAGCCACCGCGATCGGCGCGACGCCGATCGCCTTCAGCTTCTTGTTGGCGTCGAGCAGTTCGTCCCACGTTTTCGGCTCGCTCCTGATGCCGGCCTTCTCGAACAGATCCTTGCGATAGAAGAAGCCGTACGCGTCATAGCCGAGCGGTGCCGCATACTGCTTGCCCTTGTACGTCGACGCGTCCTTGACCGACGCATACTGCTGCGACCAGCCGTTTTTCGCCCAGTCCGAGCTCAGATCTTCGAGCAGACCACGTTGCGCGTAATAGGCCATCCGCTCGCCGTCGTGCCACGAGACGACGTCGGGTGGATCGGTGGCGAGCCAGCCGCCCATCTGCACCTTGTAGGCTTCCTCGGTCACGTAGGTGATTTTCAGGTCGATGTCGGGATTGGCTTTCTTGAACTGGTCGAACGCATCCTGCCAGGTCGAGCGCTGATTACCGCGCGCCGATACGTTGACGTTCAGCGTGGCCGCGTCGACCGCGGCGCTGCCGAGCGCGCCGGCCATCACGGCGGCGGCGATCGACACCTGTGCGAAACGGCGAAGGCGAAGAGCAATCATCTATGTCTCCTTGTCTACCTTGTTGACCGGCTACGCAGCGTGGCCGGCGATGTAACCCGCTCTATGGCGGAATTCAGTCTGACGAACCGTTCAAGCAGGTCCGCCGTCGACGATCGTTCAGGCGGCCGCGCGTTCCGGCTCGAACGTGCTACGCCGCAGCGCGAGTCCCTGTTCGTCGAACAGATGACAGGCAGCGGGCGGAACATGGACGCGGATGCGCTCGCCCGCGCCGAGCGGCGTATCGCCGGGCGCTTTCGCGATCAGCGTGCCTCCCGCGTGGTCCGCGTGGATATAGCTGTGCTCGCCGAGCCGTTCCGATAGCACGGTCGCGCACTGAATGAACTGTTCGTCGCCATCGAGCCGCAGATGCTCGGGGCGCACGCCGAGCGTGACGCGCTGGCCGCGTTGCAGCCGTTTACCGTCGACGTGCGCGAGCAGCTTTTCCGCGCCGGCCACGAGCGCCACCGTCACACGCCCCGGTTCGATCGACTCGACGGTCGCATCGACGAAGTTCATACGCGGCGAGCCGATAAAGCCCGCGACGAAGCGCGACTTCGGGTGGTGATACAGCTCGAGTGGCGCACCGCTCTGCGCGATGCTGCCGAAGCGCTCGGCATCCGCGCCCGCATGCAGCAGCACGATGCGATCGGCAAGCGTCATCGCTTCGACCTGATCGTGCGTGACGTACACGACGCTCGCATTCGCGAAGCGCTGATGCAGACGCGCGATCTCGACGCGCGTCTGGCCGCGCAGCGCGGCATCGAGATTCGATAGCGGCTCGTCGAACAGAAACACGCCCGGCTCGCGCACGATCGCGCGGCCGATCGCGACGCGCTGCCGCTGGCCGCCCGACAGCGCTTTCGGATGTCGTTCGAGCAAGCTTTCCAGTTGCAGAATCCGCGCGGCTTCGCGCACCTTGCGCTCGATCACGTCCTTCGGCTGCTTCGCGAGCTTCAATCCGAACGCCATGTTGTCGAACACGGTCATATGCGGAAATAGCGCGTAGCTTTGGAACACCATCGCGACGCCGCGCTCGGCGGCCGGCACGTCGTTGACGAGGCGGCCGCCGATATGCAGCTCGCCTTCGCTGAGGTCTTCGAGACCGGCGATCATCCGTAATAAGGTCGACTTGCCGCAGCCCGAGGGGCCGAGAAACACGCAGAATTCATGCTGCGCGATCTCGAGATTCACGCGCCGGATCACCGGCGGATGGTCGCCGTAGGCCTTTTGCACATCGCTCAAACGAATCGTCGCCATGCTGTCTCCGCCTTGATTTAACCGCTTAAATTTTGGCCGAAATAAAACGCCCCGGCCTTGTGCCGGCGGCATTTAATCGCTTAAATTCGAGTTCGACGGATAAAGTCATGGTGGGTGTCTCCGTTACGTTTTTGAGAAAGTTAGCAATGTCGCAGGCCGTTTGCAACATTTGAATTGACCTCCCTAAATATGGGATAACTCGATATGGTCACGTTGTCCGAAGTCGCGAAACGCGCGCAGGTTACCGCCGCCACGGTCTCCAACGTGCTGCGCAATCGCGAGAAAGTCCGCCCTGAAACGGCTGAGCGCGTGCTGCAGGCGATCGCCGAACTCGGCTACCGGCCGAACCTGAATGCGCGCGCGCTCGCCGAAGGCCGTTCGTCGACGCTCGCGCTCATGCTGTCGAACATCTCGAACCCGTTTTACCCGGAGTTCGTGCTCGCCGCCGAGCGCGCGGCGCGCAAGACCGGCCACTTCCTGATGGTCTGCAATACCGACGACGATGCCGAAATCGGCCGCGCATATCTGAACCAGATTGCCGGCACGCTCGCCGACGGCGTGCTCGTGATGAACACGGACATCACGATCAACGACCTGTGCGCGTCTGCGACGCATAGCGCGCCGATTCTGCTCGCCATGTGGGAGCACCCCGAGTCGCCGCCCGAGCTACCGTGCATCGCAGTCGACTTCGCGCGTGCCGGCGAGCTGGCCGCGGGGCATCTGCTCGGACTCGGCCATCGCGAGATCGGCTTGCTGATCGGCGACGGCTGCGGCGGTTTGCAGGACGCGCGCTCGAACGGCTTTCGCGCCGCGATGCGCATGGCCGGCATCGAAGCCGATGCGGCCGCCGTGCTGCAGATTCGCGACTCGATCGACGCCGGCTTCGCCGCCTGCATGGAACTGATGGCGAACCGCCCGCAACTGAGCGCGATCTTCGCGACCAACGACCTGCTCGCGATCGGCGCGATCCAGGCGTTGATCACGCTCGGCCGCTCGGTTCCCGACGACGTGTCGGTGATCGGCATCACCGACATTCAGCTCGCGCATCAGGTGCATCCGGCGCTGACCACGGTCGCGATTCAAACCGCGGCTGTCGCGGAGTTGTCGATCAAGAGCCTGATCCGTTTGATCCAGACGCCGGAGCGGCAGCCGTCGATGGTGCTCGGGCCACCGCCCGAGCTCGTGGTGCGCGCCTCGACCGGGCCGCGCAGGAAACGCTGACGCGTTAGGGCCTGTTCACGCGCTCGGTCGCCATCCGCGTGACGATGTCGAACGCCTTCTGCGTCGCGCCGACGTCGGCCTTGCCCTGGCCGTGGATGTCGAACGCGGTGCCGTGCGCGGGCGTCGCGATCGGAATTGGCAAGCCGCCGTGCACGGTTACGCCGCGCCAGAAACCCATCAGCTTCATCGCGATCTGGCCTTGATCGTGGTACATCGTGACGACGCCGTCGAAGGCCTTCTGGTCGCGCGCGCGCACGAAGATCGTGTCGGCGGGAAACGGTCCCTGCGCGTCGTAGCCGAGCTTGCGCGCGGCCTCGACGGCCGGCGCGATCACGTCGATCTCCTCGCGGCCGAACGCGCCGTTGTCGCCGTTGTGCGGATTGAAACCACATACCGCGATACGCGGCTGCGGATGGCCGGCTCGCTTCAGGCCTTCGTGAATCAGCCGCACCGCGCCGACGATGCGCTCCTCCGACAACTTCGCGCTGACGTCCTTCAACGCCATATGCGAGGTCACGCGCGAAGTCCATAGCTCGTCGAGCACGTTGAACTCGCAGAAGCTGCCCGTGTAGCCGAGCTGCTTCGCGAACCACTCCATCTCGTCGCCGGTTTCCATGCCGGCCAGATGCAGCGAGGTCTTGTTGACCGGCGCGAACAGCATGCCTTGGGTGACGTTGCTTCGCGTCAGCGCGAGCGCGTGCCTGAACGCGGCGAGACTATAGCGGCCGCCGTGTTCGGTCGCCACCGCACGCTCGAAAGCTTGATCGCCGGTCAGACGGAAATCGATCAGCGACGGCACACCGTCGCGTTGAAACGCGGCATGCGCATCTTCGACCACGTCGTAATCGAAGCGCTGCTGCGCGATCTTCATGCCGGTTTCGAGCTCGCGCCGCTCGCCGATGATCAGCACCTCCGCGCGCGCCCGGTTCGCCCGCTGCGCGAACAGACGCGCGATCAGCTCGGGACCGATACCGGCCGGGTCGCCAAGAAGGACTGCGATGCGTGGCTTCATGTGCTTTCCTCGGATCGGTCCACTCATTCGACGATGTTGAAGTCGGCAAGATACTTGTCGCTCAACTTGATGCCAAGACCCGGCACGTCGTCCGACAGTTGCAGATAGCCATTTTCCGGCTGCGGCTCGCCTTCGAAGATGTAGTAGAACAATTCGTTGCCAACTTCGACATCGAACACCGGGAAGAACTCCGACATCGGGCTCGCGGTGCTCGACATCGTCAGATGATAGTTGTGCATCTGTCCCGCATGCGGAATCACCGGCACCGACCACGCTTCGGCCATCGCGTTGATCTTGCGCGCCGCCGTGATCCCGCCCACGCGATTCGTGTCGTACTGGATCACGTCGATCGCGCGGCGTTCGAGCAGATCCTTGAAGCCATAGCTCGTGAACTCATGCTCGCCACCCGACACCGGCATCAGGTTCATCTTCTTCAACTCCTGATAGCCTTCGACGTCGTCGCCGATCACCGGCTCCTCGATCCAGCGTGGATTGAATTCGGCGAGGCGCGGCAGCATTCTGCGCGCGTATTCGAGCGTCCAGCCCATATAGCATTCGAGCATGATGTCGACTTCGTCGCCGACCAGTTCACGCAACAGACGCACCTGTTCGATGTTCTTCGCCATGCCTTTCGGGCCGTCTTTCGGACCGTAGCCGAAGCGCATCTTCATCGCGGTGAAGCCGCTGTCCAGATAGCTTTCCGCTTCGCCGAGGAAAGCGTCGCGATCATCGTTGTTGTAAAGCTTCGATGCATAGCACCAGATCTTTTCTTTCGTGCGCCCGCCGAGCAGCTTGAACACCGGCTTTTTCACGGCCTTGCCCATGATGTCCCACAGCGCGATATCGATCGCGGAGATCGCCGCCATGCCGATGCCTTTGCGGCCCCACGCGAGCGTGCGGCGATACATCTTCTGCCAGATGTATTCGTTGTCGAACGGGTCTTCGCCGATCGCGATCGGCGCGAGGTATTCGTCGATGATCTGCTTCGCGATGCGCGGCGCGAGCGCGCAATTGCCGATGCCCACGGTGCCGTCGTCGCATTCGACTTCGACGACGAGCCAGCCGTGAAAGCGGAACGACCCCATCGCATCGCCACGCTCGTACAGAATATCGACCGCGTTCGTGCAGAAATGCGCTTGCGGCGGCACGACTTTGCCTTTCCACTCGAAAACACGCGTTCGGATATGCTTGATTTTCATGTTCGACGATTTCCTTCAGAGAATCAGAGAGTCAGTGGCCCGGGCGTTCGCCGAGCGGGCCGCTGCGATGAGAGACGGAATGGGAGGCGGCAGGGGCGAAGCGGAATGTCAGCAGCAGCAATGCGCCGATCAGTCCGACCACCGCGAGCGAGAACATACCCGCCTGCGAAGAGCCGGTCGCGCGCTCGGCCAGCCCTTTCAGATTCGGCGCGACGAAGCCGCCCAGATTGCCGATCGAATTGATCAACGCGATGCCGCCCGCGGCCGCGGCGCCGCCCAGGTAACCGGTGGGCAGCGTCCAGAACAATGGCTGCACGCAGACGAAACCGATGGCGGCGAAACAGAAGGCGGCAATCGCAAGCGTGACCGACGACGTCATCGCCGACGCGGCAATGCCGAACGCCGCGAGCGCGAGCATCGCCGCGGCCCAGACACGGTGATGACCGTGGCGGTCGGCGTAGCGCGTCACCCAGAACGTGCCGATGATCGCGGCGATCCACGGAATCGCTGTCAGCATTCCGACCTCGACGCCGACATGGCCGCCGCTTGCGAGCCCGGCGATGCGGGTTGGCAGATAGAACACGACGCCGTACACGCTCATCTGCACCGCGAAGTAGATCAGGCCGCAGAACAGTACGCGCGAATCGCGCAGCGCCGCGAGCACCGAAGCCGGACCATGCGCGAGCTTCTGGCGGTCTTCCTGGCGCAACGCGTGATCGAGCGCGTCACGCTCTTCGGCATCGAGCCAGTGCGCCTGCACGGGCCGGTCGGTCAGATAGAAGTAAGCGACGACACCCACCACCGACGCCGCCAGCCCCTCGACGACGAACAGCCATTGCCACGCATGCATGCCGAACGGATTGCCCGCATCGAGCAGCAGACCCGAGATCGGGCTGCCGAGCAGGAGCGCGAGCGGGAAGCCGAAATAGAACATGCCCATCGTCTGCGAGCGCGTTTTGGCGGGAAACCAGTTCGACAGGAACAGGATGATGCCGGGAAAGAAACCGGCTTCGGCGATGCCGAGCAGCGTGCGCAGCACATAGAAGCTCGTGGCGCTGTCGACGAAGGCGGTGCACGCGGACACGATGCCCCACGTGACCATGATGCGGCTCATCCAGATGCGCGCGCCGAAGCGGTACATCAGCAGGTTGCTCGGTACTTCGAACACCGCATAGCCGACGAAGAAAATGCCGGCGCCGAACGCGAACGCCGCGTCGCTCAAGCCCGTGTCGGCCTGCAGCACGTTCTTCGCGAAGCCGACGTTCGCGCGGTCGATGAACGCGAGTACGTACATCAGGATCAGAAAAGGCAGCAGCCTCGTGCGCGCTTTGGTAATCGCGCTGTCGAGCGCGGGGCTCGCGGTCATCGTCATGCGTCGTCTCCGGTTTTGTCTTGTCAACGCGAACGGCGTTGCGATTGGCCGTCCTGCGATAACCGCTAGTGTGCGAAACTATCCGATAACTGACCACTGAATAATTCGAATCGGCCGATTCGCTAAAGTTATCGCTCATGATCCCGCCCGCCTCCACCATTCGCAAACGCTTGCGCCTGCGTCATCTGCAACTGATGGTCGCGCTGTCGGAAACGGAATCGCTGCGGCGTGCCGCCGACGATCTCGCGATGACCCAGCCCGCCGCGACCAAGGCCTTGCAGGAACTGGAGGACACGCTCGGCGTATCGCTGTTCGTGCGCCATGCGCGCGGCATGGAGCCGACGATCTTCGGCGAGGCCGTGATGCGCTATGCGCGCGTCGTGTTCCAGGATCTCGACGAACTGCGCGAGGAGTTGGCCGGCATCGAGGCCGGCGACATCGGCAAGGTGCGCATCGGCGCGGTGATGGCGCCGTCGCCCGAATTGCTGACGCACACGATCGTCAAGCTGAAGGAAGCGCACCCGCGCCTGCAGATGGCGGTCACGATCGACACCAGCGACGTGCTCGTGCAGTCGCTGCAACAGGATCAGCTCGATATCATGATTGGCCGGATTCCCGATGGTTTTCCGGCGCTCGATCTGAGCTTCGAGACGTTGGCGGAAGAAGCGCTGTCGATCGTCGTGCGGCCCGATCATCCGGCCGTGAAAACAGGCAAGCAAACGGGCACGCGGCCGAAGCTCACGGACCTCGCGCGCTATCCGTGGATCATCCAGCCGCATCCGAGCCCGATGCGCCAGGTCATCGATCAAACGTTTCGCGAGTCGCGCGTTGCGCCGCCGGTGAGCACGGTCGAGACGTCGTCGATTCTGACCACGCTGTCGTTGCTGCGCGACTCGGACATGCTCGCCGTGCTGCCGAGTTCGGTCGCGCAGTACTACGTCGCGCTCGATGCGATCGCCGCGATCGCGACGCCGCTACGCGGCCGGCTCGCACCGTATGGGCTGATTCTGCGCAGAAACCGGCGCATCACGCCGGCGATGCAACTGGTCATCGATTCGATTCGCGCGGCGTGAGGTTTTCTGCGAAGCGCAATTCGACGCCCGCATTGATGTCCGCGAGATCCGGGTGAGCGCGAGCCGCGTCGAGCGGAATATCCGGCCGCATGAAGAAGGTCGCGACGATGCCGAGCGCGAGCAGTCCGAGCGAGCCCGCGAACGGCAGCGTCCAGCTACCCGTGCGGTCCACGATCAGGCCGAACACGATCGGCGTGAAAATCCCCGCAACCGCCGAGCCCGCATTCACGAGCCCGCTCGCGACACCGACGTGCCGCGGGCAGATGTCCATCGGCACGGCCCAGATCGGCCCGATCGTCATTTCGAGGAAGAAGAACGACAGGCTCATGCACGCTGCCATGACCGGCAGCGACTTCACGACCATCACCGGCGCGAGGAACACCAAAGCGCCGAGAAACGCGCAGATGATCACGTTGCGGCGCGCCGCGACGACGTTGCGCGTACGCTTCAACACGCGGTCGCTGAGCACGCCGCCCGCGGTATTGCCGACCACGCCGGACAGAAACACGCCTGCGGAGAACATCGCCGAGCTTTTCAGATCGAGGCCGCGACCGTGCATGAAGAACGTGGGCAGCCAGGTGAAGAACAGCCAGCCGGTCCAGCCGTAACAGAAGTAGACGAGCATCGTTGGTGCGATGCGTTTGAGCAGACGCCGCCACGGCGTGGGCTCGCGAGTCGCTTCGACCGCGAATTGACGGACCGGCGGCAATTGCGTTTCCTGCTCCGCGGTCATATGGCGATGCTTGCGCGGGTCGTCGGTGAAATACCATGCGTAGACCACGACCCACACGAACGTCAGCGCGCCGACCGCGAGAAACGACACCCGCCACGACGAATACGCGACCAGCAGCGCGATCAGCGGCGGCGTGATCGCATTGCCGAGCCGCGAGAACGAATGCGTGAGGCCTTGCACGAAGCCGCGCCGGTTCGAGGGGAACCAGTTGGTCAGCGCCCGCGCCTGCGCGGGCAGCGCCGCGCCTTCGCCGATGCCGAGCAGCAGCCGCGCGCCGAACAGCGACGCGAGCCCGCCCGCGAGACCGGTCGCGACCGTCGCGACGATCCAGATGCTTGCGCAGGTCACGAGCGTGAGCTTCGCGCCGAAGCGGTCGCTGACCCAGCCGCCGATCACCTGGCACAGCGCGTACGTGTATGCGAACGCGGCGAACACGAGGCCGACGTTGGTATTGCTCAGATGCAGATCGTCGCGGATCAGCCCGGCCGCCGCCGACAGGTTGACGCGATCGAGATACAAGATGAACGACATCGCGCACATGAGTGCGAGAACCGCCCGGCTGACCTTGGGTCGCAGCATCGTCTCCTCCGGATTGTCGCGTGAGCCCGCGCCGATGCTCCGACGTTGGCGTCCGCTATGGCCTGTTTTGTGCGCACATTATCAGAAGCCGGGTGATAGTTGACCAATGAATTGTTTGGATACAGCGATCACTGGGGGTTATCGCTTTCATCCTTCGCCCATAGCCGAGCGTTGACTGTCAGGTATAGATTGGGGCTCCATGCGACCGACCCGCAGTACGGCGCAAAACTGATCAGCATCATTCGCTCACGCCATCTCGATCAATATGACGTCCGGTAGAACAGACAAAACCTTGAGGACACGATTGGTGACCTTCGCTCCGCTTCTCGCCAGCGTGCACGCAATGGCATCGGGGCAGACGACCGCCACAGCGGATCAGGCAGCGGACCGGGCAGCGAAAGTTACCCAGAGCCACCATCTATCCTCCAACCGCACCCAATGCCTGATGTTCCACGTATCCGATCAGAAGCGCTATTTCATCGTCGGGGTTCATGAGAAACACACCCCCGAATGCGGTGGCGATCCGGCTACCGCGCCGGTGCTGTTCTTCCTGAAGATACGCAAGCGAGATGGCTACGTCGTCACCAATCATCGTGACGGGGATCATTTCGCGCCGCTCCCGCCGAAACAATGATGCCGGACCCGCCACCACCACGGCGGGTTCCGCCTCTGTTGCCTCGCACCCCGCACTGGTTGTGCTCGCTCTTGCCCAGCATGAACCTCGGGGCTCTACAGTGCTTCGTCATTCTCGCGGAGGTACTCAACTTCAGCCGCGCCCCGAAGCGGCTGCATACCGCGAATCCCGCGCTGAGCCAGCAGATCCGCTCGCTCGACGAACTGCTCGGCACGCGGCGGCGTCGACCGCACGCGGCGGATCGACTCAATCACAACTTAACGCACATTGGATGTAAGCGCTATTGACCCGTACAACACTTGTTAGGACAATCGGGCTCAAACGATATTTCAACACGCCGGCCGTTTTCGACATCGTTCTTCGAATAGACGCGCGAACTGGTCTTTACCGTTCCACGCAAGAAGCCAAATTGATCCAGCACCGCTTTACCCGCTATCAGGCGAGCTTGGGCCAATTGGGTTGCGTTCTGTTCGCGTTCCTCAGCATGCCCACTTACTAGCGTTGTTTCCTTGGTTTTGTGATTCGCATATGTAATCTTTTGATCGACTACCCAGTTAGCAAGCCTTAAAACCTCATCAACGGAGATAACGGCACTATTTGGTGGAAAGTAGATATCGAAATTCTCGCCAGGCATACATGCAAAAACATGTCCCGATATCAGAGCCGAAATGATGACGTAAAGTTTACGCATTGTAGATAACGTATCCGGCGATGCTGTCAGCGTTATCGATTGCCTGTTCGGGATTCGTTCCTCCCCACGAAAGGCACTCGTTCATGAAGAGCACCAGTGTGTACCTCGAACCATTCTTCATTTTCGTCGGTCTTGAACCCGTATTTATTCCGATCATCAAAATCATTCATCCCTGATTGCCTCCGCAATATAAAACCTCAAGCTCGATTCAAAAATGGTCGCGATACGCTCGGTTTGCCCCTTGCGCATTCGTAGTTCCCGTTTTCACCCGCTCACCGTCAAGAATGATCCGGTAACGCACATTAGCGAGCGGTTTGCCGTCGCGATCTTTGAGCGCGTATTGCTCGTCGTGAGTGAAACGCTTCGACGCTGGCTCTGGCGCTGCCTTGCGTCCGCGGCAATCGCACGCCCATGCGTAACCGAGGGCTTCGGCCATATCGTAACCGTTTGAATACGACCGAAGCCTATCCAGCCGAAACCATTCGCCGGTTTCGACGTTCAGAGCCATGGCGGACGGCATTGGCGGGAAGTTTGAATATATTGAATATGTCACGCGGCAAAGCTGGCATTCTTCCTTGCCCCCGGCGTCTTCCTGTTTCTGTTGCTCCATTTGACCTCTGCTGGTTTTCCAGAACACACCCGACGAATTAACCATCTAAAACGAATCACAGTCAATGACTTTAATCTGAGATAAAACCGTTTTTACAGATACTCACAATCGTTGCGGGTATCTGATTTTCGGGTCCATCTTTCCGGTATCGCCGTTCAACAAGATAAGACGGCCTTGAGCCGCCTTCTCCGTCAGTGATCGACGCCGGTCAGTGCCAGCGAGAACCGCTGCCGCGCCCGCCGGTGTCAGTCGTCGGTTGGGAAGCCTCTCGGCTGATCTGATCGAGGACGTGCCACTGCCCGCATAACGCGGTTTGCCATAGCCGCGCTTCACGCATCGTCCTTCCCCGTGCGCGCGACGCTCAGCAGTTCTCTAACGCGTCGCGCGAGATTCGACAACGCGCCGCCGGACCGCGCGACGGCCTGCTGTCTGTGTGGCATACGTTGCAGATCGTGCCAGTCGTCATCGAGCGCTCTTGCGTGAGCGTCGGCGCCATACGGCCATTCGACCACCACCGCGCGCAAGCGGGCGGCGCGCGAGCTTCTGTCGGCGCGATCGATATACGCATTGATCTGCGACGCCTCGTACCGCGCCGATTCCTCCGAATCCACGGCAATGAAGTCGTTCAGTCCTTCGATATGGACGCACCATAACTGTTCGCTCACGTCGCGTCTCCTACTACGTTTTTTTGGCCTGCCCGATCAGCCCAGTGACAGCCGTGCAAACTCAGGTTCGGCCCTCAGCCGTTCCCAGTTCAGATCAGCGAAGCACGGGCCTTGCGTCGCCTCGCTGAATTTGACGTCGTTGTGCTTGCCGTTCCACTCCATCACCTTGACCTGGCCGTTCGCGTCGACCGCGAGATCCCAGCCGATGCAGCGCGCAAACGGAATCTTCCTGTGCAGGCGTAGCACGGTGGCCACGCATTTCTCGAAACATGGGATCTTCAGGCCCGCAAAGCGCGCGCCCGAGTCTGGATGCGCGTCCACCGCGGCCCAGTCGCTCATATACCCCTCGTCGCACAGTTCGCCCGTTTCGAGTTCGACCGGCACGCATATCTCGCGATCGCTCAGCACATGCGTATCGTCCGCTCTGCCGAGTCGCAAGTAGCAGGCCCGAATGGAAATGCGACCGGCCTCGTCCACCACGGTCGTGAAGCGCAATGTCGCCACCGGCTTCGCAGCAAACGTAGCGAACAGACTGTGCTGGTTGATGAACGTCTGAATCACGCCATTGCCGAGCGACCTGATGACCGCGGGGTCGAAGTTGGCACGGTCGAAGAAGTAGACACCGTTGCCCTGTCCGGAACCGTCGAGCTTGAATACGACGCGTTCGGTATGCTCGAACACGACGTCTGTCAGATCGCGCTCGGGCACCACGACGCCTTTGTCGGTAAAGAACAGCCCATTGGCAAAGTACGCGACGTCCGGCAATTCGTCGCCGTCGAAGATCAGCCGTGAAATCGGCTTGAGGCTCGAAATCTCGCCGTACCAGCCTTGCATATGCGGCACGACGACGATGCCGTAGTAGTTGTCCGGAATCCAGCCTTCCTTGAAGGTGCCGCAAAACGCGGTATAAACGCGCAGCCAGGGTGCGTAGACCGGGTCGCCGAACACGTCTCGCGCATAGGCGTCCGCGAGCCGCAGCTTGTTCGGATCGGTCTTGCCATACCTGCTTTCGAGTCGCTCCAATATTTTTCTCGCCTGCAATTCGTGATCGTGGTGAAAGCGGTAAAGCGAGACCCGCTTCGCAGATCGTCTTACTATATTTTCAACTCCGGATAGCATCATGCTCAGTACGCGTTTGGATGATGAAGCCCCTTGAAAATCGTGGCCAGAATGATCTTCATGTCGAGCCAGAACGACCAGTTGCGCAGGTAGTACAGATCGTGAGCGACGCGGCCCTCCATCTTTTCCAGGCGATCGGTTTCGCCGCGATAGCCGTTGATCTGCGCCCACCCGGTAATGCCGGGTTTGATCCGATAACGGTGGATATAGCCCGATACGATGTTCTGATAGAGATCGTCGTGTTCGAGCGCATGCGGGCGCGGCCCCACCACCGACATATCGCCGCGCAACACGTTGAAGAACTGCGGTAGTTCGTCGAGACTCGTGCGGCGCAGGAACGCGCCGACGGTCGTGATGCGTGGATCGTCGCGCGTGGCCTGTTCGAGAATGCCCGGCTTCTGCTCGTGCAGGCGCATCGTGCGGAACTTGTAGATCGTAAATACGCGGCCGTCGGCGCCTTTGCGACACTGCGTGAAGAACACCGGCCCGCGCGAACTCAGTTTGACGGCGATCGCGCAGCCCAGCAGTATCGGCGAGATCGCGATCAACGCGACGAGCGCGAACAGACGATCGAACAGGTCTTTTTGCACCAACGCCTTCGGCGGCAGCGGCGACGCGGCAAGATTGATCGTCGGCAAGCCGAGCAACTCGGTCATGCTGCCTTCGAACAGCGCAAGCGAGCGCACGTCGGGCATGAAGCGCACATTGATCAGGTCGTTGCGAAACTCCGCCACCAGCTTGAGAATCGCGCGCTCCTCGGTGAGCGGCAGCGCCAGCCACACTTCGCCGATCTGCTGTTCGCGCACGTAGCGAGCGAACGCACCCTGTTCTTCGAAGACCTGCACCGACGAGCGCGGCGGAATGCAGCAGCCGGGGTGCAGGTTATACAGCGCATTCGCGCGAAAGCCGGCCGCGGGCGACGTCTCGATCTTATGGATGATCTCGTCGCAATGTTCGCCGCACGCCGCCACCGCGACCTGCTGCAAGTTCATCCCCGCATGACGCATGCGCCCAAGCAACGCATGCGTGACCAGCCGGCCGGCCATCATTGCCGCGCCCGAAATGCCGGTCCAGTACACGAACCAGAGTCGCGACACGAAATCGATCCGGTGCAGCGAGAACATCAGCACCATCGCGCACGCCTGCACGACGAGCCAGCCGAGCGCCACCTGGCTCGCCAGCACTCTCTTCGAGCGGCCACGCCACGATTGGTAGACGCCGAGCGCCGGAAAGACCGCGAGAGCGAACGCCGCGGCAAAAGCGACGAAGGCGAAATAAAAGCTCCGTTGCGAGCCGCCGTCGAAGCGGATCTGGGAGGCCGCAAATGCCCCAGCCACGATCATCGCGACGTCGAACGCTCTCGCCAGTAGACCAGTCAGCAATCGCATCACAGCCCCCTCATAGGACGTAGCAGGTCGACTCCGTCGCATCAGCCACAACGCCCGTACTTGTCGTCGAAACGAACGATGTCGTCTTCGCCGAGATAAGTACCCGACTGCACCTCGATGATCTGCAGCGGCACGCGGCCCGGATTTTCGAGCCGATGGCGAACACCCAACGGGATATAGGTCGATTCGTTTTCGCCAAGAAGAAACTGCTCTTGCCCGCGCGTGACGTGTGCGGTTCCACACACCACGACCCAATGCTCGGCGCGATGATGATGCATCTGCAACGACAGACGGCCGCCGGGCATCACGACGATGCGCTTCACCTGAAAGCGCTCGCCATGATCGATCGAGTCGTAAAAGCCCCAGGGGCGACGCACTTTTCTGTGCGCATCGGCCTCCGGCGACTTCTCGGCCCTGATCCGCGACACGAGTCCCTTGATATCCTGCACATGCGAGCGATCCGCGACGAGCACCGCGTCGTCGGTCTCGATCACGATCATGTTGTTGGTGCCGACGCAGGCGAGAAGCCTGCCTCCTTGCGAGCGTGCGTAGGTCGCGGTGGCCCCTTCGAACAGCACGCGGCCGCTGGCTGCGTTACCGCAGTCGTCCTTCTCCATCGCTTGCCATACGGCATCCCACGAGCCGAGATCGGACCAGCCTGCTTCGAGCGGCACCACCACGCCGGAAAACGCCGACTCCGGTTTGCCAAGCTGTTCCATCACCGCATAGTCGATCGAGTCGGACGGCGAACCCAGGAACCCCTCGGCGTCCGGCATGATGCATTCTTCAGTCTTCTTCGCGTCGCGGTATGCCTGAACGCAGGCCGCGTGCATGTCCGGCTGAAACTGCTCGATGATGGAGAGCCAAACCGACGCTCGCACGACGAAGATGCCGCTATTCCACCAGTAATTGCCCGACGCGACGTACTGGGCCGCGAGTTCCGTCGCGGGCTTCTCGACGAAGCGCTCGATGCGGCGCGCGCCGTCTGGCAACGCGTCGCCGAGCCGGATATAACCGAAGCCCGTGTCGGGCCGTTCGGGCGGTACGCCTAGCGTGACGATCGCGCCGTCGCGTGCATGCCTCGCGGCGATGTCCAGCGCGTGGTGAAGCGCTTCAAGATTCGCGATCGCATGGTCGGCGGGCATTGCGACCAGAATGGCGTCTTCGTCTTCCGCGCATGCCGTCAACGCGGCAAGCGTCAATGCCGGCGCCGTATCGCGACGCGCGGGTTCGACCACGATCCGCGCGGTCACGCCGATCTCGCGCGCCTGCTCGTAAGTGGCGAAATAATGCTCGGTTCCGCAGACGATCACGGGATCGGCCGCGACGTTCCATGCGCCATCAAAACCCGCCATGCGCCCCATGGTTGCTTGCAGCAAAGTCTGATTGCCGATCACGTCGATCAGTTGTTTTGGAAACTGTTCGCGCGACACCGGCCACAACCGGGTGCCGGAACCACCGGCGAGAATCACCTGCACGAGCGTCGGCAACTCCGCCTCGGCAGAATCCTGTCGTATCGTTTCGACATCCGCTGCGGCTGCTGCCGCGGTAACCTTGCCCATCGCTCACTCCTTCGCATTGAAACCGGCTCGGGAACGCGTTTCCCTCGAGGACACCGCATAACGCGGTGTGCCGCGATCCACGCAAATACCGTCTGATGTGATTCATGACAGGGCGTGCGCGTCAAACGGACCAGACCAGTAGTTCGGTTCGCAGTGAAAGATGCATGCGCCTACGGCGAATCCGGCTCGATCGGGAAGTACGGAAACGACTGGCCGAATCGCAATGGTCTGCTCGACAACGACGACCGGAAAACGATTGAAACGAAAGATCGAATGCGGCAAACGACCTGCATCGGATCTAGTCGACATCGTGCCCCGATGAATTCATCATAGTTAGACCAGATTGCGACGCAGCCCATCTGGCGCGAAGCGCGGAAGTTTTGGCGGTGCTCGCGGACTGGATTTAACAAGCTTGCGAACGAGCTTGCACTTCTATTGCAGGGCGCACGATTGGAAATCAGCAGCGACACGTGCTACCGTTTAATGAACGTCCCGTGGCATTCATGTCAAAGATAAACAGCGGTGTGATCCCCGCGCGGCCCACACTGTGAGTTTTCCGCTGTTCCAATCTCGCCATCATCCAGCGCATGGGCACAACCCCAACCGGCGCGCCATTCGTTTTTCTGGAGTTGCAATGGCCTATATTTCGCTAGTCGCACTTTTCCTGACGGTCACGAATTTCGTGCCCATCAGTGCGATCGGCTTTGTCCCGTTGCTATTGCTGGCATGGCGCTTTTACGGCCGCAGTTATCCCGCGTTCATCGCGCCGCTTACCGCTTTCACGGTGCTCGCGACCGTCTCGACGCTGCTCTATGATCCGCAGTCGTTCCTCGACTTCGACTTTTATCGGCGCGACGGCAATTTTTTCATTTCCTATGCGCCCATTTTTGCCGGTTTCGTGTATGCGCACCGCTGGGATCTGCACAAGGTACTGCGTGCGCTGTTCATTTTCGCGGTCGTCATCAATCTGCCGATGTACGTCTACTACATCGCCACGAACGGGCTGTTCAGCATCTTCGTTAATCCGGCCGACAGTTTCGGCAGCTACTTCATTGCGCGCAACGCAGCCGGCGGCTTCCTGGCGATGCTGTTCTGTCTCGGCATAGCGTGCTACCTGCAAAAACGCAGCAAGCTGCTGATCGCGCTGCTCGCCTGCAATGTGCTGATGCTGTTTTCGACCTACAGCCGTGGCTCGCTGCTTGGCGCGGCGGCCGTTCTGCCCTATCTGTACTTTGGCCGCAAGCGCTGGATGCTCGGCACGCTGATAGCCGTGCTGCTGCTAGCCTCGGTCGCCGTCGCGATCTACCATACCCAGCCGAACGTCGACTACATGGGCTATACGTTCGCGATTCACGCCAATGACGCCAAGGTCAACAACCTCGACATTCGCTACGAGTGGTTGTGGCCGCGAGCGCTCGCGTATTTCGTGCAAAGCCCGCTCGTCGGTCTCGGCTTCGGCTCCTTCGACGACCACATCGGCAGCCTCACCTCGTACTTCCATCTGTTCGCGGTGCCGTCCGACATAGTGATCGAGCACAGCGACTCGCACGCTCACAACTCGTATCTGAATATCCTCGCCGAGCTCGGCGTAGTGGGCTTGACGCTGATCCTCGCGTTCTTCTGGAGACTGATCGAGTGGAGCAGGCAGGGGGCGGCGTATGCCGCGTTGGTCGAGGGCGGCCGCCAGTTCGCGGCGTTCCGCTTCGTGGAGATTTCGTCGGTTTGCCTGCTGGTGATGTCGGCAACCGAGCATCGGCTCGTTTCGCCGTCGAATGTATTGATTCTTTCTCTGGTGATCTCGCTGCTGCTAGCCGCGCGTCCGCTGGCGGCCACCGCATTCAGACCCGGCCCGCGCGGAGCGCGCAAGGCGGGCATCGTGGGCACGCGAGCTGCGCAGCCCGTGCCCCAGCGCCCGACTCAGGGCGTAACGTCGGCAAGATGACGTTCTTCGGCCGGTAGCGACTGACTCGGCGCATAGGGAAGAAACTGTTCGACGCACGCATACGGGAGCCGCGCGTCGACGAAGCCCATCAGGGCCTTCTTGAAGTTCTCCGACGAGAACCGCTCGGCATTCTTGCGGCACACGCGTGCGTCGAATAGGGCTGCGTTGCTCTCGAACCGGGTAACGGCTTCGAGCAACGACGCGGTGCTTTGCTCACCGAAGAAAACCCCGGTGGGTCGCTCGAGCGGCAATCCCACCACCGATTCAAGCGCGCCACCGCGGCCGAAGGCGATCACCGGCGTGCCGCATGCCTGCGCTTCGACCACCGAAATGCCGAAGTCTTCTTCCGCCGCGAACACGAACGCGCGCGCGCGCCGCAAATGATCGACCAGCACATCGGACGGCTGATGCCCGAGAATCTGGACGTTGTCGCCGGCCACCGCTTTGATCTTCTTCATCTCGGGACCGTCGCCGATCACGACCAGCTTGCGTTCAGGCGTTTGCGAAAAGGCCTGAACGATCAGATCGATACGCTTATAAGGCACCATCCGCGACGCCGTCACGTAGAAATCCTCTTTCTCTGTACCAATAGGCATGTTCACCAGGTCGACCGGCGGATAGATCACGGTCGATTCGCGCTGATAGGCCTTTCTGATACGCCGCGCAATGAACTGAGAATTCGCGACGAGATGATCGACGCCGTTCGCGGAGCGCGAATCCCAGCCTCGAATGTAATGAAGCAGCACGCGCGCCAACGCGGAGCGCAGCCCTGTGTCGAGATGGGATTCACGCAGGTACTGATGTTGCAGATCCCACGCATAGCGGATCGGCGAATGAATGTAGCTGATATGCATCTGGTTCGGCCCGGTCAACACGCCTTTCGCGACCGCGTGCGAGCTCGAAATGACGAGATCGTAGCCTGACAGATCCACCTGCTCGATCGCAATCGGCATCAACGGTAGATAGGCGCGGTATCGTCTTCGCGCAAACGGCATCTTCTGGATGAATGACGTGTTGACGGACTTCCCCTTCACGCAATCGCGGTCTTCGAGAAAATCGACAATCGAAAAGACATCCGCATCCGGGAAGCACTCGATGATGTTCTTCAATACTTTCTCGGCGCCGCCGGACACTACCAGCCAATCGTGGACAATAGCGACTTTCACTTCGACCTCCTGTGACAATCCATCCAAACTCCCACACACCCACGCGCCACTTCAATCGTCCTTTGCGCCGCCCGCCTGCGTACTAAGCCCGCACACCACCCGCACCCGCTCGAGCGCGCGCTCGGCGCCGGGCAACAGCCCGACCAGTTCGAGGCGAATCAACACGCTGAGCAGCGTCACCGACAGCGCCGCTTCGCCGATCACCCGAGCAGAGGCCATGCCAATCGCGCCAAAACGCGGCGCGAGAACGAGCGCCGCTGCGAGATTGACCAGCGCCGAGGCGACGCCGGCCATCGCGAGCACCCGGTCTTTCCTGCGCGGCACGAATACATAGAGCGCGACGAACTCGTTGAAAGCCGCGAACGGGAACATCCATGCAAACACCTGCAGCACGTGCACGCTCGGCTCGAACGCGGCGCCGAGAATCAGCGGCAACACGAAAGGCGACAGCGTCAACGCGCCGCACAGCACGAGCACGCCATAGCCGAGCAGCAAGATGGCGCCGCGCCGCGTCGTGACATGCGCGCCCGCCTTGTCGCCCTGCGCGAGTTGCCGGGTTATCGTCGGAATAAAGACTTGCGCCGCCGGAGCCATCAGGCTGAGTCCGATCGTCGCGAAACGCTCGGCGGCGCCGAAATAGCCGACCTCCGCGGGCGTCGAGAACAAGCTCAGCAAATACGTCGACGATGCCGTCAGCACGACGGAGCCGGACGAATAGCAGAACAGCATCGTCGACCTGCGCACGAGCGGCAGGACGCCGGCAAACGCCAGACGCGGCCAGCCGAGTTGCCACGTCGTCAAACCGTAGGCAATGATCAAGGACGCGATACCCGCAATCAGCAAACTCGCCAACACCCATACGGCATCGTTCGGTCCTTTGACGAGAGTCAGCACCAGCACGAGACTCAGCGCGAAGCCGAACACTTCGATCATGATCGGCGTTCGAATGTGTTGCCGCCCCTGAAACAGCCAGCCGAGATTGCATGCCGACACGATACCTAGCAAGGTCGCGAGCAGGCCGATCAGCGGCCGCTCCGACAGTAACGGTGAACAGAACGTCGCAATGATGCCGATGCCCGCGCCGATCACGGCGAGTGTCAGCCGCGCGCTGACATGCAGCGAATAGATCGCATTGCATTCCTGGGTCGACTGCGCTTTCGCCACCTCGCGCATGCCGACGAAGGTAAAGCCGAAGCCGACGAGCATCCATATCACGTTCATCAGCGACATCGACGCGAGTACCCGGCCGTATTCGGCCACGCCGAGCACCCGGCCATAGAACGGCACGACGATCAGGAGGTACACGTACCTCATGAAATAACCGGCGTAAACAAATACGATCAGGTTGGCGCTCGTTCGTCTATCCATGCCGTCCTCCTTCGCCTCAGCGTCCTGCGACGCGACGGCGCGCGAGCGGGTTCGCGATATAACGCACCGCGAAATCCGACAGCGGCGAATAAGGCACGAGACACAGGCTCGACAGTACGAGCGTGCCGAGCTTCTTCTTCAGGCTCCAGAACGGATTTGCAATGATCGTGTGCAGATAGTTGCGCGAATGGAGGATCATCCAATGCCAACGCCGGAACAGGGTCGCGCGATAAACGGAAGAGCAGAATGTCGCTTTCTCGTGTGAGAAGTCGAGAAATGTTGCCGGTAGTTCTATGTCGAGCCGATCTTTGGCGATATTGCGCAGAATGGCCCAGCGCATGTTGAACGCGCGCGGTGCTTTCGTCAGTTGTTCCGAGTTCGCGAACGACACCGTTTCACTGCCCGCGTTATGCACCCGGTAGCCGCCTAGCGACTTCGACACGGTAGCGATCGGTCCAGCCAGCGCGACGCCATAGATCGCATAAAAGTCCGCGCCATAGCGATTCACGCCCTCTTCGGGAACCGGGAAGATCTGCTTGAGCGCGCTCACCCGGTAAGCATTGCCAGACGCGGGCGGGGACGGATAGAGCCACCCGCCGCGCAGCAGCCTGCCGCAGTCGTGTGGCGGCTCGCTATTCGGCACATAGGCGCCCGTCAATGCGCCTTCGTTGTCCATCACGTCGAGCCGGAATTGCACCTTGGCCCACTCGCCGCCCTCGAAAAAGCGCATGACTTCGGTAACCGCGGATGGGTACAGCACGTCATCGGAATCGAGAAGGATCACATACTCGGTGGTGAGCGACGCGATTGCATGGTTGTAGGCGGATACTTGCCCGCCGTTTTTCTTGCACAACGTCAGTACGCGATCGCCATAGCTTTCGATGATCGCGCGCGAACCGTCGGTCGAGCCATCGTCGACGACCATGACGGTGGTCGCCGGATAATCCTGCGCGAGCGCCGAGTCGATCGCCGCGGCCAGATAGTGCTCGTAGTTGTAATTGCAAATCGCAATGGTGACCTGCTTCATGATGTGTCAACGCTATTTGTCAGGTTCGATCCGCCGGCTCCCGGCGGTCGTCATGCTCGCGAAATATCGCTATGCCACTGCCTGCGTCACACGACGCACCACGAGATAAGCCAGATGTTTGGGCGGATTATTACCAGCGCCGTTCACCCGGTCGGGTACCTTGAATCGCACGTTCATCAAATCGTTGTCCCAACTCGATGCAACCTTGTCCGCTGCGCTCTCCTCGCCGCTCAGCGCATCGATGAAATCGACCTGCACCGCGTGCGAGCGCAGCGGCTGCAGCCCGCCGATGGAAATGTTCTGCCAGCCCGCGCTGCTGCTCACCTGCATCACGAGGTCGTTGCCGGAAAGCAAGGCTTTTGCAGCAACACCCGGACCGCATTGCAGCGGCTTCGAAAAACTCGCCAGATGCCCGCCCGCTGTTTGATGCAACACGACCAAGCTTCGACCGGAAACGTTGTAGGTTCGTTCAGGCGGACCGGGATGCGTGAGACGAAAAGGTTCATAGCCGTCCCAGTGATAGATCATCGACAGGTACTTGTTCGGGTCGTCCCAATTCCTGCCGAGCGCCCACACCGCGAAGTCGAAGAAATAACGCGGCAAATAGTGCGGGTCTTTCATGTACTCGTTGCCGATCTCCGTTTGCCAGATGCCGCGCGCGGGACCGTTCTTCACATATTGCTGGTACAGCGATTCCATATCGGCAACCGGCAAGTAGTGCGTGTCGATGTAGTCGACCCAATCGAGCATGCGCTCTTTCAAGACCGGACTGCGATATTCGAGCCAGCGGTGGAAGTTATCGAGGCCGCCCTGGTCCGGCCAGCCGCCATACACCACATACGCGCGATAACTGCGAATGATGCGGGCCGCCGGAATATGAATCCGCTCGACGTAATCCTGCATCGCGCGTTCGTACGGTTTCGAGCGTTTTTCGTCCTTGCTGAACTCCGGGCCGTGCCAGAACACGGACTGAGGCAAGCCGCCGGACAATTTGCCGGCCGCCTCGTTCCAGATCTGGAAATAGCGCAGGTTATAAGGCGGCGCCGAATACTTTCGCACCACCGCGTCGACATACTGCTTCCACACATCCACGTCGACGGGTGCCGAATTGCTGTCGCCCGGCACAGTCGCATTCCATCTCGGCGTATAGCCGAGCACCAACAGCGAACCGATTCCATTGCGTTCGTTTCGCAACAGTGCCGACGGCAGATCGACATCGAACGCCGAGCTCGTTTTGTCGATGCGCATCGCCTCACCGGGCCGATCAGGTTGACCAGGGCCGACCGTGTCACGGCCCCAGCTAATGCCCATCGCTCGCCACATCTCGATGTCGGCTTCCGATCCGGCCCAGCCGTTCGTGCCGATCAGATCGGTCATCATGCGGGCGCGCGCGTTCGCGGGCGCTGGGTCCGGTACCAATGCGAGAGCGGGCCTGACAGTCGACAACGGCGCGGCCGCACCCGCCGCCAACGCGGCGAGTGTGCGCAATGCACGTCTTCTGCCAGCACGGGTCTTCATGCGATCCATGTTCGTGCCCACCCATCGCTAGCTCGCGGACGCGCGCGGCGTCAGTTCGGGCAGCCGCTCGCCAGTCTTGACATCGAGGATTTCGAGCACCGTTTGCGCCGCGCGCTCCCAGCGAAACTCGCGCGCATGCAGCAGCCCCGCGCTGCGATAACGTTGGCGAAGATCGGCGTCGCTCATCATCTGCGCGATCTTTGCGGCGATGTCGTCCGCGGAGGTCGCGTCGCAGTACATGGCGGCATCGCCGCATGCTTCCGGTATCGACGTGCGCGCCGACGCGATCACCGGACAGCCGCAATACATCGCTTCCAGAGGCGGCAGGCCGAAACCTTCGTATAACGACGGAAACACGAGGCAGCCAGCGCTCTCGTACAGTGCCTTCAGTTCCGCGTCCGAGACGAAACCTGCCCACACGACCTGCCGCGAATGCACAGGATGCTCGACGCCTGCACCGCTGAAGATGCGCGGATACTGTTTTCCCACGATGACGAATTTGACGTCGCGCAGATGCCCGAGCCGCACGATCGCATCGAGCACGCCGCGCAGATTCTTGCGCGGATCGAGACTGCCGACGATCACGCAATAGGCGTCCTTGTTCAATTCGAGCCGTTGCAGCACCGATGGGTCGGCAACGATCCGGTCGAAATGATCCGCGCCGGGCGCCACCACTTTCACACGCGATTCGTCGATTTTCAGGTGATGGCAGATCCGCATTTTCGAAAACGTCGAGACCGTCAGAACGATCGGATGCGTGCGCGGCAAGAGCGCGAAACAAATGCGATACCAGAGCCGGAATTTCCTCGAAAAGCCTTGCGGCATGTCAAGGACGGCCATGTCGTGAACCATCACGACCTGACTGTGCTTGAACAGCGGGTTCGTATTGCACAGACTCAGCAGCGTGATGCCGCGTGCGGCGACTGGCAGCGTGATCTGCTCCCACAGCGTGCCGCGCAGCCACGGAAAGCGCCGTTGCGGTTTGAGCAGCGCCCCCGGCTCGACGGCGTTTTGCGGCACGAACACTTCCGGTTCGTCACCGGGCGCGGCGCGCATCTGCATGGCCCGCGTCAGCTCATACGCAACGCGTTGAACCCCCGTGATGGACTGAGAAGTAAACTTTCCGTTGATTGCAAAGGCCATCTGGTTCTCCGTTTTACGCCATCGCGAACGCGCTTTACCGCGGTTGGGGTCTCCACACGCTCAGGCGCCCCGCGGCGCTTGCTGTCCAACGTCGTTTTCGCCGAAATCGCTGGCATAGTTCGTTTCGTAGCCATAGTTCTTCGTGCTTCGACGCAGCGGAATGCCGTTGAACACCGCGCCCGCGATGCGCCCTTCCGCGCGTTCCACCTTTCTGAGCGTGTCGGCGATCTCCTCCTCGCTTTGCATGCCCGAGCGCAGCACGAGCAGAGACGCGCCCGCCTCGTTCGCGACGATCGAGGCGTCGGTGACCGCGAGGAAAGGCGGCGTATCGATGATCACCAGATCGAACTGGCTCGACAGCCGCTCGAGCACATCCTTCAGGTGCGGCCGCATCAGCAGCGCGGCGGGGTTCTCCGGGCGCACGCCGCATGACAGGAACGTCAATCCTTCGATGCGGGTCGAGCGCAGCGCATTGCGGAGCGGCAGGCGTTCGGACAGTACTTCGGAAAGGCCTCCACGATTGCTCTCGTTGAATAGCGAGGCGAGATGACCGCGTCGCATGTCGGCATCGATCAGCACCACCCGTGAGCCGATTTCAGCGTGCAGGATCGCCAGATTCGCCGCGACGAAGCTCTTGCCGGCCGATGGGGTGGGCCCGATGATCATCACGATGTTGTTGCGTGCATGCGCGAGATCGCGCGTGACGGCGGTCCGTACGCTGCGCAGCGCTTCGACCGACGTGTCGTGCGGAAAGCGCGCGGCGAGAATCCTGTTCTGGACGCCGGAATCGAACTGAATCTCGTGCAGACTCTTCTGCATCGGCGGATGGCCGCGCCCGGCTGCGGCCGGCAGCGATTTGCGCCCTGCGGTCGCATCGCGGTCGAGCAGCAGTTGCTGATGGCTGAACAGAATCTCGCCAAACACTGGCACGCTCATCTGGCGCTCGACATAGCGCGGGTCGGTCACGCCGATCATCACGTGGCGGCGCATGAAGACCAACGCGACGCCGGACACGATACCGAGCACCAATCCGCCGCCGAGCACGAGAATCGGCTGTGGCATGACCGGCATATGCGGTCTGATCGCGCGATCGAGAATATGCGCGCCGCCCGTCGTGCTGGCGCGGCGCACCTGCAATTGCTCGGCCTTCTGCACCATGCCGAGATACACCGTTTCCGCGACCTTCTGAGCGCGGATCAGATCGACGCTCGCGCGTTCCGACGCGGGCATGCCGTTGAAATGGTCGGAGAATTTCGCTTTCGCTTCTTTTAATTGCGCCAGTTGCTCGTCGACGTTCTGCACCCAGCGGCTCTGTCCCGTATAGCGCTCGAGCATTTGCGTGCGCTGCAATTGCAGCGCCGCGATCTGCTTGTCGAGATCGAGGCCGCCCTGCAAATAGGCTTGCGCCTCGTTGGTCGGCTGCATCGATTGCGAGCGCGACCGGAAGTTCTTCAGCGCTTCCTCGGCTTTTCGCAATTCGCCGAGTAGACGCGGGAGTTCGCCGTCAATAAACGCGAGCGTCTGCGTGTCGTTCGCTTGCCGGCTCGCCACCGCGGATGCGAGGTATTGCTCTCCCAATGCATTGGCGACGGCCGCGGCTTTGTCCGGACTCTTGTCGCGGTACTGGATTTGCATCAGCCCAGAGTCTTTCACCTTGTCGCCAATCTTGACGAGACTGGTGAAGCGCTTGATGGCATCGAGCTCATTCCAGCGGATCACCTCGAACTTCGTGCCCGGCCGCGCAGCGAGTTCCTTCACGAGCATCGACACGCCGTTCTGCTTGAGCGGCATGCCGACCGTGCCACTCGCCAGCAACTCGCCGGACGGGCCGTGCAATTCGAAGGCGCCATTGTCGAGCGCGGTCAAGGTCAGCTTCTCTTCCTCGAGTTCGCGCGGCACGTCGAGCGCGGCGATTTGCACACGCTCGCCGCCCCATGCAAACGATTTCAGCCCGAGCCACGGCGCCGCGGGCTGTCCCGGTGTAGCGAATTTTTCGGCGATGTCGCCGAGAACCGGAAGCTTGTGCGGCTTCACCGAAATGTCGAAACGGAACTGGTCCATCACCGGCTGCAAAACTGCACGGCTTTCCATGACCGCCATTTCGGTTACCGACGACGGCGTCGGTGGCGGCAACAGTTCCTGGTTCTGCAACGCGAGTCCGAGGGCATTTGGCTCGGGTGGGTCCACGCGAATGATTACGTCAGCGGAATAGATAGGCGTGGCGATCAGAAGATACGCGACCGCGAACGTGAGGACGACGACCGTCGTCACCACGATCTCCCAGATGTGGTCGCGCATTAGCGTGAGCATCGCGCGGGCACTGAGTTGTCTACGCTCGGTATCAACAGCGGGATAGAGCGAGTTTTGCGGATAGTAATCCACCGGTCTGATCCTTGCAGGTTGATGAAACAAAACGATCGGCGATCGCTTTGCGTCGCCACGTCGCTATTTATGCCGCCGGCCGGATAGACCCTCGATTGGCTGGCAGCACGGCGAAGCGACGTGCTGTGTCGGGTTAGGTCGGGGAGCCGTGTTCGGGACCTCTCGAACCACGGAAGGCTACACAGCTATTGCTTATCCACCGCGGTATTGCCGATTGTTCTTCTCACGAATCAGCAAATGCGAAGCCCGCCATTCACGTAATCCGCGATTGACAATTTCTCTCTCGATGTTGCGCTGAAGCATAGTCCGCAAAGGATCGAGGCATTCGCCGGCGGCCCAAAGTAGGGTGCTATTGGCCGATAATGCGGAGCCTTTTACAAATGAAACAGAAGCCGGAAAGGCTTGTTGCGATCTGCAATTGCTGTAACAGAGTAATACGACAGGCATCGTACATCGCGACAGAACGCCAATTGCACGGCTCAAGTGCCAGGAATGCCCTTGTTATCCCGCGAATCGCGCCGAATCCAAGCCACTCGGCGCATTCCGCCGATGCCCCAGCACTGCGCTTGCAAGAATCGCGCTAATTGATCTGGAAAAAAATTCCGTGCAACGTTAATTAGTAGCACGCATTTCTGCGAATAGCGAGGTAAGAATTTCTTGAATCCTGACGATTACGCCAAAACACCCACGCATGCCGGCCAAGCTCGTCTCGCCCAAATCGATGCGCTAATCTCAATGCGTAGATTTTCCTGACTGGAGAAGCTCGCGTGATGAAGCACATTGGTCTATTCGTCTTTCAGGATTGTTCGATGGCAAGTACCGGCGCGATCGGCGACGCGTTCCGGCTTGCCAATGAGTTCAAGAGAACGGCTGGCGAAGAGGCGCCATACCGGTTTACCGTGGTATCCGACGGCGGCGGTCTGGTGACCAGTTCGTCCGGCATATCGATCTGGACGCAAGGCCTCGAACGCTACTGCCTCGCTGATTTCCACGCGCTCTTCGTGGCCTGCCGCGACGTCACCGAAGTCGCGGAATCCAACGACCGCTTTCTGTCGTGGATCTCGCTGCAAGGATCGATTGCATCTTTCGGCATGCAACAGGGTGCGAATCTCGCGGTCGTCTGCAACGATCCGCTGCAATCGATCGTGCCGATTTTTCTGTTCGACGACAGCGGTGACGCCGCGCGCACGCAAAGCAATGTGACGCCGACCGATCTCGCGCTCGCGCAGATCGAACGCGACATCAATACCGACACTGCCCGCAAGATCGGCCGCATCCTGCAAACCGGCTACGCCGAGAAAAGCCGCTCCGAGTTCGACGACGTCAACATCACGACGACGACGGAGAAGATTCGCGAATCGGCGCGCTGGATCAAGGAAAACTACAGCAAGGCAATTTCGGTTGCGCAGGCGGCCGAATCGGTGGCGATGAGCAAGCGCAATTTCCAGCGCCGCTTCAAATGCGAGTTCGGCATGACGCCGCTGGAGTATCTGCTGCGCACACGCTTCGAGATCGTTCGCTCGATGCTGAAGAACACCGATCTGCCGGTCGACAAGATTGCGCGCCGCTGCGGAATGGGCGACGGTAATCGGCTTGGGCGGCTATTCAAGGAGCGCTATGGCATGTCGCCGACGCAATTCCGCGCGCAACAGCATGTGGATGCGGACGAACGCTGGCTGACGCCGGAGGAAAGCTGGAGTGCCGCGACCGAGATGTTGCGGCAAGCGCCGCTGACGCTTTGATTTCAATTCCCGTTACTCCGAGGACGACTCGTCGACTCGACCGCAAAGGGATTAGAACATGACGATCATCAAATCCGCCGAACTGGCCGCGCAGGATGCGGCCGTCGCGCCGAAAAACATGGCCTCCCTACAGTCCGGTGACAGTGCTCTGGCCGCGCCCTGCCGGCAGCCGGGCTTGCACACCGGTGCGCATGCGGCGCACGGGCAATCGCCATCTGCCGCGAGAAAAATCAAGGAAGCGGCGAAAACGCTATTGCCGGACGCCCTTTTCCTAAGCCTGTTACATCACAAATGCATTGGCCGCTATCCGAACCTGATTCGTCCGGTGACGTTCAATGAGAAGATCCTGCAGCGCAATCTTCATCCTGATCCGCGCTATATCGACCTGACCGACAAGCTTCTGGTGCGGGAATATATTGCCCGGAAAATCGGCGACAAGCATTTGATACCGCTGATCGCAGTGCCCGATGCATTCACGCCCGAAGTGTTCGACGCACTGCCGGATGCTTTCGTAATGAAAGCCAATCACGGCAGCAGCTACGTCGAAGTGGTGAGAAACAAATCAGAGACACCGTTCGAGAAGCTGAAGAAGCTCGCCGACCAATGGTTGCGCACCGAATTCTATTACGTTGGGCGCGAGCGGCACTATCGGACGATCGAGCCGCGCGTTTTCTTCGAGCAGTTGCTGCTCGATCGGCGCGGCCAGATTCCGGCGGATTTCAAAATGCACTGCTTTGGCGGCCGTCCTGGCGGGCCGATCATCTATATCCTCGTGATCTCGGATCGATTCGGCAACGCGACGCACGGCGACGTGTACGACGCTGACTGGAATCACCTCGATATCGCAATCGGCGACTACAAGCGCAGCGCGTTGCCCGCTCCGCGCCCGCCGCATCTACAGGCCGTGCTCGATGTCGCGGCCCGTCTGTGCGAAGACTTCGACTATGTGCGCGTCGACCTGTATGCGCCGGACGACCTCGTTTATTTCGGCGAACTTACATTTACGCCCGGCGCGGGCGTGCTGCCCTTCACACCGGACAGTATCGATTACGAGTGGGGCAAGCTGCTGGCTTGAATCCGCTTTCATTCGTAGCGTTTTGCGTCCGCCATCCGATCGGGCGTGCCGGTCAGCGCTTTCAGCGTTTCGAAGCCGAGCGTGCGCTCGCGCAAAGAGATGGAGGCGGAAAAGGCAAGGACACAAGCCTGGGCGGCGAGCGCCGCCCGCCATCAAGCCGGCGACATGCCGTTTTGCAGCTTTGCGCCGTCGGCCTCGCGCGAGGCCAGAAACGCAAGCAACGCCTGGGCTGCTTCACGCTGGCGCGCCACCGTGCAGATCGCGGCGGTGAAAGTCGTGGTGGACTGGGTGGCGGCCGGAAGCTCGCCGAGCACGTCGATGCCCGCCACGTGAATCAATTCGCTCATCTGCTGAAAGCCGAGCGCGACTTCTCCGCGCGCGACGAGCGTGCCGACCGGCACACCCGGCGGCGCCTTCACGATACGCGAAGCGATCTGCCCGGCAATGCCCCAGCGTTCGAACAGCTTCAGTAGATGCGTGCCGCTCGGCCCCGTCGAGTAACCGATACTGCGCGCACCGAGAATCGCGTCGCGCAGCGCTGCTTCGGACGCGATGTCCGGGTGCGTTTCTCCGGCCGCGACCGCGACCGCGATGCCCGAGCGCGCGAGTCCGACGCGGCTCGCCGCCTCGACACAACCCGTCACCTCGAGCCGCTCGATCGCGTCGGCGGCAAGCACGACGATGTCGAAGACTTCGCCATCCTCGACCCGGCGCGCCGCATCGACGCCGCCGACCGATTCGATCGCGACGCCCTGCCCCGCGCGCCGCTCGTAGAACGCGGCGAGTTCGGCCAGCACCTGGCGCGTGGCCATCGACGAAATGCCGGTGAGCGGCGCGCGCGCGGCTTGATCGTTGATCATTGCGACCACGCCTGTCAGTCCTTGTAACGCAGTCCGGCCTGCTCGAGCGGCCCGCGCATGTTGTACATGTCGAGACCGAGCACCCCGGAGGCGAGTTTCGCGCGCTTCCCGGCTTCATTGGCCTCGCGCGCCGCAGCCTTGTCGAGCACGGCTTGCGCGGCGGCCGCCGGCACCACGACCACGCCGTCCTCATCGGCAACGACGACGTCGCCCGGTGTGACCAACGCACCCGCGCACACGACCGGAATGTTCACCGAGCCGAGCGTCGCCTTGACCGTGCCTTTCGCGGAAATGGCCTTGCTCCAGACCGGGAAGTTCATTTCGCTCAGCACGCTGACGTCGCGCACGCCGGCGTCGATGATCAACGCATGCGCGCCGCGCGCCTTGAAGCTCGTGGCCAGCAGATCGCCGAAGTAACCGTCGGTGCTCTGTGCGGTGACGCCGGCGACGACGACGTCGCCCGCCCGGATCTGTTCGGCCGCGACGTGCAGCATCCAGTTATCGCCCGGTTGCAGCAGCACCGTGACGGCCGTGCCGCTCGCGCGCGCGCCGGTATAGATCGGGCGCATATACGGTTGGAGCAGGCCCGTGCGGCCCATCGCTTCATGCACGGTGGCCGAACCGAGCGCGCCGAGTTTCGCTGCCACCTCCGCATCCGCGCGCTGGATGTTGCGATAGACGACTCCGATTTCATACATGATCACAGCCCCTTCGTTTTCAGCAACGCGTCGAGACGCGGATAGACGCGCCGCGCGTTACCTTCGTAGATCTTGTAGCGCTGCTCCGGATTCATATCCGCGGCTTCGACGTAGCGCTTCGTGTCGTCGAAATAGTGACCGGTTTCCGGATCGACGCCGCGCACCGCGCCGATCATTTCGCTCGCGAACAGGATGTTGTCCACGGGAATCACGCGCGTGAGCAGGTCGATACCCGGCTGATGATAGACACAGGTGTCGAAGAACACGTTGTTCAGCAGATGGTCTTTCAGCAAGGGCTTTTTCAGTTCCTGCGCGAGGCCGCGGAAACGACCCCAGTGATACGGCACCGCACCGCCGCCGTGCGGAATCACGAAACGCAGCGTCGGGAAATCGCGAAACAGGTCCGAGGTCAGGCATTGCATGAACGCGGTGGTATCCGCATTCAGGTAGTGCGACCCGGTGGTGTGGAAGCACGCGTTGCAGCTCGTGCTCACGTGAATCATCGCGGGAATGTCGTACTCGACCATCTTCTCGTAGATCGGATACCAGGAACGGTCCGACAACGGCGGGCTGGTCCAGTGGCCGCCCGACGGATCGGGATTCAGGTTGATCGCGACATTGCCGTACTGCTCGACGCATTTGACGAGTTCAGGAATACAGGTGGCCGGATCGACACCCGGACTTTGCGGCAGCATCGCGGCCGGCACGAAGTTCTCGGGAAACAGCCGGCTCACGCGATAGCACAGTTCGTTGCAGATCGCGGCCCACGTGCTCGAGATTTCGAAGTCGCCGATGTGGTGCGCCATGAAGCTCGCGCGCGGACTGAAGATCGTCAGATCGAGGCCGCGCTCGCGCATCAGTTTCAACTGGTTGTTTTCGATCGACTCGCGCAGCTCGTCGTCGCTGATCTGCAATTCCGACCCCTGCGGCATCCCGGAAGGACTCTTGATGCCTGCGATCTGGCGGTTACGCCACGTCTCCAACGCTTTCGGCGCGGTGGTGTAGTGTCCGTGAATGTCGATGATCACCGTGATTCCTCAGTAGATGAATGTATCCAGCGGCGCCCGCGAAACGCACGCGCGCCGCGTTGCCTCACGCCTCAATGCGCGATATTCGGCTGCGCCACCGTTTCGGCGCCGCCCACACGCTGGCTCACCAGGATGGCGATAGCGGCGAGTGTGGCGGGGATCGCGAGCATCGCCAGGATCGCGCCGAACTGCCAGCCGAAGCCGAGCAGCGCGCCGCCGATCGCCGAGCCGAAGATACTGCCGAAGCGGCCCATGCCGAGCATCCAGCTCACACCAGTCGCACGCGCAACGGTCGGGTAGCGGCCGGGTGCAAATGCGTTCAGACCGGTTTGCGCGCCGCTCATGCAAAAGCCCGCGGCAAACACCAGCAATGCAAGCGACGAAGACAGCGCGCCGATGTAGCCGAGCCCGAGCACGCACAGTGCGCCGCCGATATACGCGGCGCTGATGACCGGCGCCGGACGCGCCTTGTCCATGAGCCAGCCGACGAGGATCGCGCCGATCGTGCCGCCGATCTGGAACATCGCCGTGACGTTGGCCGCGGTCGTGACCGACAGACCCGCATCCTTCATCAGCGACGGCAGCCAGCCGGTCAGCAGATAGATCACGAGCAGGCCCATGAAATACGTGACCCACAGCGCGATCGTCATCGAGCCATAGCCTTGCGAGAACAGCACGCCGATCGGCTTGCGCGTGGGCAGCGGCGGTTCGTTCGACACGAACACTTCATTGCCCCCGAAGTGCACGCCGCACACACGGCCAAGCACCTTGCCGATACGCTGCGCGGGCGCGCCGCGCACCGCGAGCAGACGGGCCGACTCAGGCAGCAGCCAGATCTGGAACGGGATCAGCACGAGCGGCAGTGCGCCGCCGAAAATCAGCACCGCGCGCCAGCCGTGAACCGGAATCAGCCAGCCGGCCGCGAAGCCGATCAATGCCGAGCCGAGATTGAAGCCCGTGAACATTACGGTGATCAGCAGCGCGCGCTTGCGTTGCGGTGCGTACTCGGACAGCAGCGTCGTCGAGTTCGGCATCGCGGCGCCGAGACCCACACCGCTGAGCAGACGCAATGCTGCCATCGAAAACGGCGACTGCGCGAACGCAGTCGCGATCGTGAACACGCCGAACAGAAACACCGACGTAATCAGCACCCACTTGCGGCCGATGCGGTCCGATGCCGGACCCGCGAACAATGCGCCAATCACGAGACCGATCGGCGCCGCGCTCATCACGAGTCCGAATTCGGGGCGCGAAATCGCCCAGTCATGAATGATGGAAGGCGCGACGAAACCCATGATCGCGACGTCCATGCCGTCGGCGGTCACGATCAGAAAACACAGCACGACCAATAGCCACTGGTAGGGCGAAATCGACCGTTCGTCGATGAACTTCTTGATATCAATCCTGTTACCGCTGGTAGTACTGGTCATCAAAACTCTCCTGTCTCCTTCATTGGTCTCATCGCGCGCTCGAAGCGGGTAGCTTCGCAAAGTACGCCGACTCCGTCTCCATCGTGCCGATGGGCCCCTACACGGCTTACTCAAATAATTGGCGTGAAGGTACGTTTCGTCCTTCGCGAGCCAAAGCGCGGGTTAACCATAGGGTCGATGCGAGTATCCGCATTCTCAGCGTTCCGCATAGCATCGGCGAAGCCCGTCCGATTCGCGCAAAGCCCCGCTGGACAAGCGTTCAAACCAGAGTCACGGCCCTTCGAAGCGGGCTTTTCGAACGCCTGCTGGCGCACACCCTGATAAACAGAACAGATGAAGCGGGAATGAACTCGCATAGAACGGCAGTGAGACGCCCCGCTTTCCGATCCACGTGGATGCGCCGCGCCGGTAGTGGATTTGCCCCGCGCAAAAAGGGCACAAAAAGAAAAAAGCGGCATGACCGTGCTATGGCCATTCCGCTTCGGGCTGAGCCGGCCTCGCGAGACCGGTTGGTACTGAATTACCGTTGTGCGCTACCCGGCTCAGGGTGCTGCGACACCCCTTCCGCGCTGCAACCTTCGAGCCAGCGTCCGTCCGTAGTCAGGAATGTCGTATGCTGCGTTTCCCATGCGGCGGGACGGCCTTCCTGCGCGATGTGCATCGTCATTGAAAGTCGATAGCAAGAACGAAAAGATTTCAGACACGACGGAATAACCGTCGATCGATCGCGTTACCGCTTCGGGCGCAATGCCAGTCTGACGCTCGCGGCGTACCTCGTCGCCCGATCCTGCCTGCGGCCCCATACCGGCGCCGACGGCATCCCGTTGACGGCTCCCGCGGCACCGGAATGATTGTCAACGAGCATGGAGTGGCCTTGAGGCACAACATGGTTCAACCCGGATGGGTGCGAATTACGCACTGGATCAATGCTGTCGCGGTCGTGCTGATGGTAATGAGCGGCTGGCAGATCTACGACGCGTCGCCGATCTTTCCCGCAATTGAGTTTCCACCTTCGATCACGCTTGGCGGCTGGCTCGCCGGAGCGCTGCAATGGCATTTCGCAGTGATGTGGCTGCTGGTCGCCAATTTCATCGTCTATCTGGCGCTGAATCTGGCGACCGGACGCTTTCGACGCAAGCTGCTGCCTGTCCGGCCGAAACAGTTGGTCGCCGATCTGCTCGCCGCGCTGAGCGGGCGCCTGAAACACGACGACCTCGCGCACTACAACTCGGTGCAAAAGCTCGCCTATCTCGTCGTGATCGCCGACATCCTGCTGATCGTGTTGTCCGGGCTCGCCATTTGGAAGTCGGTGCAGTTCCCGCTGCTGCGCACGCTGATGGGCGGATATGACAACGCGCGCGTGGTGCACTTCATGTGTATGAGCGTCCTGGTGGCGTTTTTCGTCATTCACGTCGCGATGGTTGCGCTCGTGCCCCGCTCGCTGCTGTTGATGCTACGCGGACGGTAAATCATGACGATCCGAAAACGAACCGCGCAACAAGGCACCTTCCTCGCGACGCATGGCGAATCGATCATTCGCGATGCTCAGCGCGAACTCAAATCGCCTGCGCGCCGGCTGTTCGGCCGGCGGCTGCTGACGTTAGGCGGCATCGCGCTGCTGTCCGGTTGCGATCTGACCGACGACAAGGCGGTGAACACCGCGCTGCGCCGCATCTCGTTCTTCAACGACGACGTGCAGGCACTGCTGTTCGATCCGAACAAGCTGGCGCCCACGTATCCGGCATCGATGATCACACGGCCGTTTCCGTTCAATGCGTTCTATGGCGTCGACGAGGTGCCCGAGATCGATGCCGCGACCTACCGTCTGCAGGTCAGCGGCCTCGCGCACGGCAAGCGTACGTGGGCGCTCGACGAACTGCGCGCGCTGCCGCAGGAAAGCCAGATCACGCGTCTTATCTGTGTCGAAGGATGGAGCGCGATCGGTCGCTGGGGCGGCGTGCGCTTTTCCGAATTCCTGCGCCGCGCGGGCGCGGACACGAGTGCACAGTACGTGTCGCTTCATTGCGCGGACTACAACTACTGGACGAGCATCGACATGCCGACGGCGCTCCACCCGCAGACGCTGCTCACGCTGACTTACGACGGTGACGTGCTGCCGCCGAAGTATGGTTTCCCGATGAGGCTGCGTGTGCCGACCAAGCTCGGCTTCAAGAATCCCAAGCATGTCGTCGCTATCGAAATCACGAACCAGTACCCGGGCGGCTATTGGGAGAACCAGGGCTACAACTGGTTCAGCGGCTCGTGACGCAATCATGTTGTTCTCCTTCCATCAAGCATCCAGTTGGGAGTTCCTATGTCCTTCCTCATCAAATCGGGCGCAGCCTTGATGACCGCAGCGCTCGTGAGCGCTGCTTTCGCGCAGGCGCCGGCCACGAACCCCGCGCGCATCCGGGGCGAAATCGTGTCGCACGACGGTGACACGCTCAAGGTCCATCGACGCAGCGGCGATACTGTTTCGATCGATGTGAAGCCGGCAGCGAGCGTTTCGGCTGTCAAGACGATGCAGCTATCGGATATCAAGCCGGGTACATTTATCGGCACGGCTGCAACCACGGGCGCCGACGGCAAGCTGACAGCAACGGAAGTGGTCGTGTTCCCCGAGTCCGCGCGCGGCACGGGTGAAGGACATTACGCGTGGGACCTGGGCCCGAAAAGCTCGATGACGAACGCGAACGTCGACACCGTCGTGCAGAGCACAGGCGGCCGAGATCTGAAGCTGTCGTACAAGGGCGGCAGCAATGTGGTGACGGTGCCGCCCAACGTGCCCATCGTCACGTTCACGCCCGCGGAGCGCAGCGACCTTACGCCGGGCAAGAAGGTGTTCATTGTCGCTACGCCCGCGTCGCAGGGGACTTACGTTGCGCAACGCGTCGTGGTCGAAAAGGACGGCGTGGCGCCGCCGATGTGAAGGCAGGCCTGGGCCTCGGATAGCGCCACGCACAGCGTCATGTTGACGTGACGCGGGCCAAGTCGTGTCAGGATCATTGCGCGCGGACCAATACGAGCAGTCGATGGGTTGACAAAATATTACGTTTTTCACCGTGGTAGATCGCGTAGCATAGTGGGGGTATGTCCTGCGAGCGCCCCCACTCGCATTCGTTATTCAACCGCGGAGATTTCGGAAATGAGTATTTTTGGTGACATCGTGCACAAGCTGTTCGGCAAAGCGAAGCCGGACCAACCTCCCCCCGCGACAGAACCCACCCCCGACCCGGCCGCCGCGCAAGCCGCGACGCCCAGCGCTCCCGCCGCGCCCGCGCCGCTGACCGACGTCGACGTGGCCGCCGTGATGGATCAACTCGTCAGCGAAAGCGGACAGACGTTGAACTGGCGTACGTCGATTGTCGACACGATGAAGGCACTCGGCGTCGACAGCAGTCTCGAACACCGCAAGCAACTTGCCCAGGAATTGAAGTACAGCGGGGACATGAACGACTCCGCGAGCATGAACATCTGGCTGCACAAGCAGGTGATGCAGGCGCTCGCGGCAAACGGCGGCAAGCTGCCGCCCGATCTGGCAAGTTAAGCAGGACGAAGCAGGCGTTTCGCAGTAAGCGAAGCGCAGTGGAAGTCGCGCAGTAAAAATCACGCAGTAAAAATCAAACACTCAGTCCAGGTTGCCCGGTCGAAGCACGAAACCGGGCAACCGGACACTTCTCCGCTCGGCAATCAATGCTCACACAATCGACTATCGAGAGCGTGCATTGCACACGCCCGCGACAGCACGATTGCCATCAGCCCACGTATCCAAACGCGGGTGACGGAACACATTGCGATGGAATAGACGCGGCTATTGCGCCGCGGTGAGCTTGAGTCCCGGCCGCAACGGCTGGGGAGACTCCAGAGGAGCCTTGCGTTCGTCCGATACCTGTTCGATTCCCTTTCGCGTGACTTCTTCGAGGAAGGTCAGGCGAGCCCGATAGTAATCGGCACGCAGCTGTGCGTCGAGCACGAGCTGTTCGGCCTGAAACAGTTCCATGCGCAAGTTGTTCAGCGCGCGTTCGGCCTGTTTCTCGGGAGTAGGAGCATGTTGTGAAGCCCAGTTAGCAAGCCACCTTATCATGGTGAAGCCCTCCTTGAGTTCAATGCTCTGCTGCGACAAAGGCTATCAAATTATGGATGCGGCGTGTGTTAAATCGCTTCAGGCGTTGCTTATTGTGCGAGCTACCGTGGGTCGTCGCACGATCGACTTCACCGCCGCGCCTTGACTACTGATACCACAACACGCGCGAGGCGAAAAAAACCCGCACAGCAAAGGCGGGCAATCCCACTCTCTTTGAAAGCGTGTCACGAGGATGACACGCCACAAGTTTAGAGCTCGTGCAACCCCAACGTCCGTGTGCTGGCGATCACTTTGCGCGAATATATCGATCTCCAATCATGCGTCGCGCGCTATTGCAGCTCTTGAAGCGCTGCCACATTTTTCGCAATGGCCCGCGCGAACTGCGCGATCTGCCGGCCCTGCTCGATCAGATCCATGGCGGTCCGGAACGTGACCACGTCCGCCTTGTCCGCCAGCTGAAGCTTCGCGAGCACGACCTGACGCGCGGTCGCGGCGAGCTTGTCGATGCCGGCCTTCGCGTCGATGACCTTCGCGACCTCTTCCGGATCGCGCGTCTCGATCGTGCGGATCGACTGCTCGAGATTGCGGATCACCGCCTCGGAAAACTGCGTGGTCGCCGCATCGCGCAGACGCAGCAGATCGATCTGCTGCGTCATTCGTTGTTGTCCGACCGTCATCAGCGTCAGGCCGACAATGCCGCTGATGCTCTCCAGATGACTCGTGACCTGCGTATAGCCGACCACCTGCTGACCTTCTTCCTCCGAGTGCTGCCGCTGCGACAGGCGGCCGATATATTGAAGAATCTCGAAGGCCAGCCGGTCGCTTTCCTTGTCCTGATCGAGCATCTGATTGATCTCTTCCATCGTGCCGGTCGACACCATCTGCGAGCCGCGTTGCACAACGTCGAGCACCTGCGCGCCGAGCCGGGTCAGCTCGATACGCACGCGTTGCAGTGCAAGCGCCGGCACCGCCAGCGACGTCTCGTCGAGATACTGCGGATCACCCGCGGGTTTGGCGGCCTTCGCGCGCTTCGGCACGACCAGTTGCGCGAGCCGCGCGATCGGACCGGCAAACCAGATCAGCAGCAGCGTGTTCGCCACGCTGAACAGCGTATGCACATTGGCTACCTGGCGCGGCGCCTCGGCCGCGAGGCGTGCAAGCCCTTGCAGTTCCGGATGCGACGGCGATATCCAGCGCACGACCTCCGCCATCTGCGGAATCAGGAAGAGCGCAATCACGACGCCGAGCACATTGAAGATCAGATGCACGACGCCGACCTGCAACGCTTCCGGTGGCTTGCCGATCGAGGCGAGCAGTGCCGTGCCGCAGGTGCCGACATTCGCGCCGAGAATCAGCGTGATGGCGGCTTCGAGCGGCATCAAGCCCTGGCCGCTCAACGCAATCACGACCGCGAGCGTCGCCGCCGAGCTTTGCACAACCGCGGTGAAGACCGCCCCCACGATGACGCCGACGAGCGGATTGCGCATGTCCTGCATCGCGTCGATGAACGGCTGATAGGTGCGCAGCGGATGCGTGGACTCGCCCATCAGCTGGATGCCCATGAACAGCAGTCCTAGCCCCATTACGACGCGTCCGAGCTGCCGCAGCAGCTCGCGCGGGGCAAACGCGTGCAGCACGAAGCCGATCGAGAGCATGTACGGCGTCAGACGCGAAACGTCGAAGGCGATGATCTGCGCGGTGACGGTCGAGCCGATGTTCGCGCCCATGATCATCGGCACCGCCTGGGTCAACGTCATCAGGCCGGCGGACACGAAACCGACCAGCAGCACCGTCGTGATGGTCGACGAATTCAGCAGCGCGGTCACGACGGCGCCCGCCACCACGCCGCGAAACCGGCTTGCGGTCAGCACGCCGATCAGCGACTGCAGTTTCGATCCCGCGATCGCCTTCAGGCCGCCGGTCAAGAACTCCAGACCGAGGAGAAACAGCGCGAGGCCGCCAATCAACAGCCCGAAGATCCCAAGGAAGTTCAACCTGTCGGGATCGATGTCAGCAAGATAATCAGCCATCCTGATGTGCCTCTGATGATCACACGAATAGAACGGGAGCGAGGGACGGCTTCGCGCCGCGCATCGACGACCGTGCAGGCAGTCTGCCGCACGGTGTCCGGGGCAGGTACTTAAGGCTAACGCTAAGGGTAAGAGGAAGACGGCGCGCAGGCAAGGACGGGAGGGCGGCCGGCAGTCTCGGAGCGACCCCGGAGTCCGCAAAGCATGCCACCCGCAATCGACGTAATTCATTGCCCCGTCAAGCAACGATTCCACCGCTGATTTGGCAGTTAACCCGTAGGTGAAAATGCCCATCGTCCCAGCCGTTGGCCGCTGCCAATAATAGGTCCATCCTCCAATGAAACTTGCTCAATTCACCCCAAACAAGAAGGAGGACTTATGGCAAACCGTGTTGCATACGTAACCGGCGGCATGGGCGGTATCGGAACCGCCATTTGCCAGCGCTTGCACAAAGAGAACTACACCGTCATCGCGGGCTGCGGCCCGAACTCGGCGCGCAAAGCCCGATGGCTGGAAGATCAGAGAGCGCTCGGCTATAACTTCGTCGCATCGGAAGGCAACGTGGCGGATTGGGAGTCCACCGCGAAAGCGTTCGAGAAGGTCAGGAAAGAAGTTGGTGAAGTCGACGTGCTCGTCAACAACGCCGGCATCACGCGCGACGGCATGTTCCGCAAGATGACGTTCGAAGACTGGGAAGCGGTGATCGACACCAATCTCACGAGCCTGTTCAACGTGACCAAACAGGTCATCGAGGGCATGGTCGGCCGAGGCTTTGGGCGCATCATCAACATCTCGTCGGTCAACGGCCAGAAAGGCCAGTTCGGGCAAACCAACTACTCCACGGCCAAGGCCGGCATTCATGGCTTTACGATGTCACTCGCGCAGGAAGTGGCGACCAAGGGCGTGACGGTCAACACCGTGTCGCCGGGCTACATCGGCACCGACATGGTCAAGGCCATCCGTCCGGAAGTACTGGAAAAAATCGTCGCGACAATTCCGGTACGGCGTCTCGGCACGCCGGAAGAGATTGCGTCGATCGTCGCGTGGATCGCGTCGGATCAAGCGGGCTTTGCGACCGGGGCGGATTTCTCGCTGAACGGCGGTCTGCATATGGGCTAACGGGAACGGCGCCGCGTCGCGCGCGGCGCAGCCGTTTTCCGTTATGGACGTTGTCAGGTTCCGTGATGGTGTAGCGGCCGGCGCGAGCCGGCCGCCTCAGTGAGCTTATGACCAGAAAAGCGAGCCCTACTCGCGCTGCACCCGCGAAGTCGCCGCGCACGCACCCGAAGGCTATGCTGCGCCCGATCGTACCTGCCAAAGCAGGCGAAATTTCGCTCGACTATCACATGACGCTCGAGGCATTACGCAGCGGCGCCGCCAATCAATATCACGTCGGCAGCATGGCGCAGGCCATCTACATGGCGATGCTGCTGAATCAGCGCGGCTATGGTTCGGCCGTACCCGAGCTGTTTCGCGACGCGGAGGGCGCGATTCTGCGCTGCCGGCAGGCGGGACTCGAAACGGGCCTCTGCGTGGTCGATCACGACGCCTACGCGCTACTCGGTCAGGTTCTCACGCTCTTCGATCAGCAACTCGCGGCGGCGCCAGTACGGGAGTTGATCGCGGTCAATGCGAAGCTGAAGACGCTGTTCAGCGCCGCCAATGGCCACTGCGACGGTAACGAGAACACCGCATGACGAGGCGCGTTGGCATTTACTTGCGCAATGCGCCGCGCACGCTCGACACATCGTTTCGCGTGACCGGTCCGGCCGCATTTCCCCATGTGGTCCGAACAAACGTGAGCACGCGCGCCATTTCGGTGTCCGTCAGCTTGCCGGCGAAAGACGGCATCTTGCGCGGCTCCGGTCCCGACACGGTATGCGGACTGCCCCCGCCTTCGACCAGCAAGCGCACCAATGACGCGCTCGACGCCGACAACACCGCGGGGTTGCCCGCGAGGCGCGGATACTTGTTCGGCACCCCCGCCCCATCCATCTGATGACAGCGCGCGCAATACGATGCGTAAATGCCCGCGCCGGGTCTTTCCACATCCCCGGTTTTCAGCGCCCGTACGGTTTGCTGTGCGGCGGCGGAGCGGGCGTTGAAATAGCCGCTTGGCGCGCGCGGCGGCAGGCTCTTCAAATACGCGGCGATCGCCGCGAGATCGTCGTCGTTCAGGTACTGCGTGCTGTCTTCGACGACCTGAACCATGCTGCCGAACGGCATGAGTCCGCCGCCGTGGCCGTTTCGAAGGAACTCGACGATGTCGGTCGCGGAACTGCGGCCGAGCCCCGAGCCCGGGTCGGCGCTCAGGTTCGGCGCGAACCAGTGATCGTTGGTGCCTCCCGTCAGATAGGCCGATGCCGACTCGTCATAGCCGCGCTCTTCGTACGCCGGTCCGCGCGGCGTGTGGCAGGCGCCGCAATGGCCGAGCGATTGCACCAGATACGCGCCGCGATTCCATTGCGCATCGCGTTTCACATCGGCTTTGAACTGGCCTTTCGGCGCGAATGCCCAGTCCCAGAACATCAATACCCAGCGCTGATTGAATGGAAACGGCAAGCGCGTTTGCGGGGCAGGCGCCGCGACCGGTTGCACGCCGTGCATGAAGTATGCGTAGAGAGCATGCATGTCGTCATCGGTGATCTTCGCGAACGACGGGTACGGCATCGCCGGATAAAGCCGCTTGTTCCCGGGCGCGATTCCCTCGCGCAACGCGCGTGCGAAGTCGTCATAGCTATAGCGGCCGATGCCGTATTGCGGGTCCGGCGTGATGTTCGACGTATAGATCGTGCCGAACGGCGAACCCATGCCGAGGCCGCCGGCAAACGGCGGTGTGGCCTCAGGCGCCGCGCCCGGATGCGGCACGCGCGGCGCGGCGGTGTGGCAACCGGCGCAATCGGCGGCTTTGGCGAGATATGCGCCGCGCGCGACCTGCGCGGCGTCGGTGGAGGCGCTGGCGGCGTTTGCGGTCGCTGCTATCGTCAGCGGGCATGCGGCCGCGATGGCGAACCTGAGCGCGTTGAGAACGTCGCGCTTCATCACCACCACCTGCACGGCGATACGATCGCGACCGCGGCATCCGTTGCGATCAATGCGAACAGAAACAGCGTGCTGCACATCACCGCGACGTGCGTCAGAAACCAGTCGAGTTCGGCACGCGTGCGGCGCTCGCCGTTCAGCGCACCGAACTTCAGTGGCGCGACGCGGCGCAAATTGCGCCACGCGACCCACGTGCCGAACGCGCCCGCGATCAGACACACGGTGCCGAGCGCGACGAGCGCCGGACGCATCCACGACACGAGCGGCGCGCCGAGCGGATGGTTGTACGGATAGCAGGCCTGCGCCGCGAGCGCTTCCGCGAGCATCATCTGCAACAGCCACGCGAACGGCGCCGCGAGCAGACCGATCAGCACGTAGGGCATCGAGATGTGCGAGTCTCTGGGCGCTGTCGTCATGACCACTCCCGGAACAGATACGGCGTCAGATACAGCGTGCTGAAAATGAACAGCCAGACGACATCGACGAAGTGCCAATACAGCCCACCGACCGACAGCGCCGCGCAGCGCTTGTCGTCGAAATAACCGAGCGCGGTCCAGATCGCCAGCAGCGTCAGCACGACGATCCCGACCAGTACGTGCGCCATGTGAAAGCCGGTAATCGTGAAGTACAGCGAACCATAGAGATGCGAGGTCAGCCCATAGGGGTGGTTGTGCCATTCGCGCAACTGAATGCCCAAGAAGATGCAGCCCAGCACGATGCCCACCGCCATCGACGCGACACCGAGCCGCAATCGCCGCCGACGCACGCAGCGCTCGCAGAACCAGACGAACACGCTGCTCGATAGCAGAATGACCGTATTGGCGCTGCCGAGCCCGAGCTTCGGCAATCCTTCCGGCGGCCAATGCTGCTGGCTTTGCGAGGCCAGATACAGATACGAGAAGATCAGATAGCCGAACAGCGCGCCTTCGGTCGTGATCAGCGTGAAGCAGCCCCACCAGCCGCTCGATCGCTCGCCCGCGCTGCCAACCGGCAACGCACGCGCGGTCTCGTCCGGTTCGCTCGACGAGCGATTGAGATCCAGTGCATCGCTCATGTCAGCCTCCGGCATCCTCGACCGCGACCGGCTCGCGCTGGATCAGCGCGCGCTCGGGCCACAGCCACGTGATGATCGAGACCGCGCAGCCGGCCAGCATCGCCCCCACGAACACCCAGGCGGTCAACGCGAGCCCCGCGAACAATAGCGCGGCAAAGACCGCGAGCCAGAACGGCGCGTACGAATCTTCGGGCATCTTCAGGATCACGTCGGGACTCGCCTCGAGCGCGGTCGTGCCCAACGCTTCGCGACCTTGCGCGAGCAGATAGCCTTCGTCGAGTTGCGAGCGTGTTTGAACCGCGTCGCCCGGCTCTTCGATCCGGCCTTCCCACAACGGATGCCGGCTCGCGAGCGTCGGCACCACCGCGAAGTTGTACGGCGGCGGCGGCGAGCTGATCGACCATTCGAGCGTCGGCGCGTCCCACGGATTGTTGCCGGCGACCTTTCCGCGCCTCAGGCTCACCGCGATATCGATCAGAAACAGCAGCACGCCGGCCGCAAACAGGAACGAACCGAGCGACGTGACGAGGTTCACCGTGTTCCAGCCCATGTCGGCGGGATACGTGTACATGCGGCGCGGCATGCCGAGCAGTCCCGCGATATGCATCGGAAAGAACGCGACGTTGAAGCCGATGAAGAGCACCCAGAACGCGAGCTTGCCGAGACGCTCGTTCGTCATCCTGCCGGTGAATTTTGGAAACCAGAAGTAGATGCCGCCGATCACCGGAAATACGTTGATGCCAAGCAGCACGTAGTGCAGATGCGCGACGACGAAGTACGTGTCGGTGAGTTGCCAGTCGAACGGCACCGCGGCCGTCATCACGCCGGAGACGCCGCCGATCACGAACAGCAGCACGAAGCCCGCAAAAAACAGGAACGGCACGCGATACACGGGGCGACCGGTCCAGATCGTCGCGACCCAGGCGAACGTCGCGACCGCGCTCGGCACCGCGATGACCATGCTGGCCGAGCCGAAGAACGACAGCGCGAGCGCGGGGATACCGGTCGCGAACATATGGTGAATCCACACGGCAAAGCCGACCACCATCGTCGCGACCGTCGCCAACGCGACCGGCCCATAACCGACCAGCGGCCGGCGGCAAAAGACCGGCAACGCATCCGACACGATGCCCATGGCCGGCAACACGACCACGTAGACCCACGGGTGCGCGAAAATCCAGAACAGGTGCTGCCAGAGCAGCGGCCGCCCGCTATTGACCACGTCGAAGAAATGCGTGCCGATGCGGCGGTCCATCCACAGCATCAGAAACGCGAGGCTCACCGACGGCACCGCCAACAGATTGCCGGCCGACGCGGTCAGCGTGCCCCACACGAGCACCGGCACGCGATCGAGCGACATGCCCGGCGCGCGCATCCTCAGCAGCGTGACGACGAAGTTCATCGCGCCGACCGTCGTCGAAATGCCGAGCAGCACCATGCCCAGCGCGTACACGTCGATATTCGGGCCGTTGCTGTACTCGAGGCCGGACAGCGGCACGTAGTTGAACCAGCCGGCGTCGGGGGCCTGTCCCGTCGGAAAACTCGCATACAGGAAGATGCCGGCGAACAGGAACACCCAATACGACAGCGCGTTCAGGCGCGGAAAGGCCATGTCGCGCGCGCCGAGCACGAGCGGCCATAGATAGTTCGAAAAGCCGGACAGAACGGGCAGCGCGTACAGAAAGATCATCGTCAGTCCGTGCATCGTGAACAGCTGGTTGTACTGTTCGGGCGTCAGCACCGTTGCGTTGGGGCGCGCCAGTTGAACGCGCATGATCAGCGCTTCGACGCCGCCCATCAGCAGAAAGATGAACGCGCTCACCAGGTAGCGCAAGCCGATGGTCTTGTGATCGACCGTCGAGAACCAGCCGCGCCAGCCGGGCCGCGACTCCCAGATTTCGCGCAGCCGCTTTTCCTGCTCGCTGCCGGGCTCGACACGGCCGCGCCGCGGCGTGCGGGTCAGCGCGGGTAGCGAAGCGGAAGCGGGATGATCGGACATTGAACGGACTCCTCGAGTGCGATGCGCTTCAATGCAGCGTCGCGAGATACGCCGACAACGCGGCGGCCTCGCTGGTGGTCAGCGCGATACTGGGCATCAATGCATCGGGTTTGATCCGCTGGGCGTGCTCGATCCAGTCGAGCAGATGGTCGGGCGTGTTGCTGAGCGCGCCTGCCGCGATCGTGCGACGCGAATCGAGATGGGTCAGATCGGGCGCCTGCACGCCAGTCGCCTTGGTGCCGCGAATCGTGTGGCAACCCGCGCAGCGCTCCTCGAACAGATGCTGGCCGGCCGCGACGGCCGCGTCGCCCGTGGGCACGGTGGCCGCGCGTCCCTGCGCGTCGCGCCACGCGTTGAACGCCGCGGCGTCCTGCGCGATCACTTCGAACGCCATATGCGCGTGCTGCGCGCCGCAGAACTGCGAGCACTGCCCACGATAAATACCGGGACGGTCCGCCTGCAGCCACTGCTCGTTGGTTTGGCCTGGAATCGTCTGCGTCTTGCCTGCGAGTTGCGGCACCCAGAATGCGTGCACGACGTCCGCGCTTTTGAGTTCGATCTTCACCGGCTCACCGACCGGAATATGAATCTCGTTCGCCGTGCTGAAGTTGCGGGCGGGGTTCGGATCGTCGCGGTAATCGGCTTTCCACCACCAGTCGTAAGCGGTCACGGTGATCGTCAATTGCGGATCCGACGCGGGCGACGCCACCGATTCGAGCGTGATCAATGCATAGACCAGCATCGCCAACAGCACGACCGACGACACCGCGGTGCCGATGAACACCCAGCGGATGCCGCCGGGCTCGGCGCTCAGCGCATCCGGTTGCGCCGCGGGACGCTTGCGGACCATCGCGCCGATCAACAGGCCAGCGACGATCAGCGTGACCAGCGTCACGATCGCGGTGAAAACCCAGCCGAGGTACAGCGTCGGACGAGCCGCCGGGCCAGCCGCATGCAGGAAGTAGTTCAGCGGCGCCACCGTGTTCGCGTGTGCGGAGTTGGCGAAACCGATAGTCAGCGCCGGTAACAACGTGACGCTGCCGCGCGTGACGCGCCGGCCTGACGTTCTGGATGCTGCCGCTGCTGCCACTGAGGACCCCGCTGATAGTGATGAGCTTTCAACACGCATCGTCCCCTGCGAACGAAGCGACGCCCAAGCAGGTCAGCAAAAATCAGGCCGCGTATGGCGCGGGTGCGGGGGAGGTTCGCGTTGACTGCGGCATGTCAACAGAAGGGTGCATTCGCTCGGTTATGGGAATGCGTAAACGAGTCGTTGCATAGGCGTGGATTGTTGCCGCAAGATTTTATTTTGATATTGGCCTTCTCAAAATAAATCGCCTTTAAAATGCGCGCTCGCCACAACTTGATTATCTATTAATTCACTCTTATCGGTCGATCTGGAGGATTGATGTTTCAATGCTCGTTCGAATTGAATGGCAAGCCAATGAGCGAATTTCGGATTGGCGCTCTATCGTTTCCCGCATACTCTGGGCAGGGGAGTTATATCAATAAAGCGGCTGGAATGTGCACGCCGACGTATGGTGCTATTCCCGTGGGCAGGTATTACATTTTTGATAGAAGGTCCGGAGGCGCTCTCGGCCCATGGAAAGATCGGCTCAATCTGAATGGCAATAACAAGAGCGAATGGTTCGCGCTGTACGCTATCGACAGCGATATTGACGACGACAAACTCTTATGCGACGGCATCATTCGTGGCCAATTCCGATTGCATCCTAAGGGAAGGTTGGGGAAAAGCGAGGGCTGCATAACCATCGATCAACTCGCAGACTGGCATCATATCCGTTCAATATTTACCAACACGCCGAAAATATCCGTGCCTGGATCGGGATTTACTCATAAGTCAGGAATTTTGCGGACAAATGGACTATTCTTGAGCGATAGCTAATGAGAGCATTCGCCCATGAAACGAGATGGCCGCATCCTGGCTCACAACACGCTCGAAGAGATGCGTATTCTTGCAGTTCAGCGTATGGCTGAAGGCGAGCATCCAAATGATGTTGCTGCGTCATTTGGGATGCATCGCTCGTGGGCGTACAAGATCAGGGCGCAGGCGCGGGGGCGTGGTCATGGTGTGCGAGCGCTGCGATCGACCAAAGGCACGGGTCGCCCACGTACGCTCACTGCGACGCAGGAGCAACGGGTAATGCGCTGGGTTAATGGCAAGAATCCAATGCAGTACGGGTTTGATTTTGGTCTGTGGACGCGCAACCTGGTTCGTGAACTGGTACGACAGAGATTCGACGTCACGCTCAGTCTGGCTTCGATCGGCGCGATGCTCGCGCGTCTGAACCTGACGCCGCAAAAGCCGTTGCAGCGTGCTTATCAGCGTGACCCGGAAGCTATCGAGCGTTGGCAGCGAGACACCTATCCGAGCATTGCCAGGCAGGCTCGTGAGCAGAAGGCAGACATCTTCTTCTGGGACGAATCGGGCTTCCGTGCTGACTCGGTGCATGGCAGGACGTGGGCGCCGCGCGGTGAGACGCCGGTGGTCGAGCGGCCCGGCGAACGGCAAAGCATGAGCGCCGCGTCCGCTGTTAATTCGAAGGGTGCGTTTTGGTTTGCAACCTATGAAGGGGCACTTAGCGGTGAGCTGTTCGTGGAACTGCTCAGGAAGTTGATGTTCAACCGGAAAAGAGCGGTTCATCTGATCGTTGACGGATTGCCAGCACATAAGAAAGCCATCGTTAAGGACTATGTCGCCAGTACGCAGGGCAAGTTGACTTTGCATTTCCTGCCCGGTTACGCACCGGACCTGAATCCAGATGAACTGGTGTGGAGTCACGTCAAGCGCACCGGCGTCGCGCGGCGCCCACTTCGAAAAGGTGAAAAGTTGGGCTCAAAAATTCACGAGCAGCTTTCACAAATTCGCCGCGATCCGTGCCTTGTTCGCTCATTTTTTAGGCATCAATCTGTCCGCTATATTATTGACCTGTGAGTAAAGCGTACGGTGAGGTGATTGTGAGATGAAAAAACTCCTAATCTGCCTCTCGGTCGGCCTCAACTTACTGTTCGCAATCTTAGTCAATGCGCTGTGGTGGATGATGAATCCAGAAGCGCCGTTGAACTTTTCAAATCCAATATGGAAATGGGCGGGTCGCATGTACGGGGTCACGACGGCATATCAGGAATCCGACTTGGCGTTCTTCATGTCATCGGCCGCTATCGTGCTAGGGTTCGTCGCAGCCGTGCTGGTTTTCCGGTGGAGCATGAAGCGCGGTCAGCGAAAAGTTGGCGACTAGCCATCTCCGGTGGAAATAGTCGCTGCGTCAGCACCGAAAGATTCGCCCGAAGCCCGCCGCCCAGCGGGCTTCGCTCGGCTAGCTCCGCTTGCACGTCCGGTCGCCCAGCCTTAAAAACCGTGTCTTGCCATTGCCGACGCCTCGCGCTTCGGCAAGGCTTCTTGCACTCGTAGACTGAGAACATTCTTCAAGGCAGTTTTGCCTTAGCACGGTCCCACCATGACGGCGGTAGCTCAATTTCTCCGTCGTCGCCTTCCGCCGATGTGTCGTATATCAGAGAGTCCTCTGTCCAGAACAGCCGGATTCGCTCCGGATATCGATAAACTCGCTCGGCGAGCAATTCCGCCGCAGTTGCGCGGTACAGCCTCAAGGCGATCCGGTCTCGGGGCAGATATGCATACCGCGCGATGTATTTCCCGTCATCTGATTTCTGATCGTGAAATTTGGCTCCTTTCATTTGCGTGACAGCGGAACGATACTGGACCGCCCCGAGCGCGATAATCACACTCATCGTTACGATGAACACCCTGGCGAGAACCGATCGCAACGCCTTGCTCCTGAAGCTATTCATTGATCAAAAATGCACGACGATCGGCCGCTGGAGACGAATTGTATTGAAATCAGAGTAGACGATGAAATCACCTCCGCGATTGTGCTTCCGTTGCCACTGTCTGAAATCCCTGTTTCTGATGGGATAATAGACCTTACCCGGATTCGACAACGCCTGTGTTGGGCCAATCACGACAGGAAAATCTATCCAGGGTGAACCCGCCAGGTTCGCCAGTTCGGTGGCGGCCGAAATTGCCACGCCTCGCCTGCTCCAATGTCCCAGGTATTGCGACGTGGTGTCCAACTCGCCCTGAAAGGAGTAGCTATCCTTCACATAAACGACGATTTTCTCGATCACGCCGATTCTTTTCTGAAAGTCGTATTCGATCTCCGAAATAGCTGCATTGATCACGAAGGAACCGAGCGCTGCAGTCAGATCATCGGGCGCATGAGCAGTCGATTGGCGCAAGGCCGTTTTTGCTTTTTGCTCGAAAGTGCCATCTACGGTCACATACTGAAACTGGAAATCTTTGTGCAGTATCCGAATATCATGGCGACAGATACCCCACGCGCTCAGATACATACGACCGAATGCCGTGTAACGCGCAACTATTTGCCGAACTGCGCTAGCCGCCTTTGAACTGTAAATCCTCTCGTTGACAAGATCTTCGTACTGCTCTCTGGCGCGTCTGAATCCAAGGACCCATTTCATTTTGATTATGCCGTGGTCATACATGCTGTCTGGATACGGCTTGCCGTCCTGGTTGATCTCGTTTTTCTGATCGTCCTCAGACCTCGAATAGTTGAGTTCTCCTGCGAACCATCGGTCCATCAGTTTTGCACCGACCGGCATCATCTCTTTGCGCATCGCGGCCGGGATGTCCTGGATGTCAAACGGAGGCACGGTCGTTGCACGCTTCGTCAGTCGAGGCGGTTCAGGCGACCGCGGTACTTCGGGCTTGCTCAACTGGGTCTTAGAACGCGACAAGGCCTGCGCGTTTTTGCCGTTGTCATCCGGCAGATTTCCCCGCTGAGCAGGCGCCGGCGGCCTAGACTTCGGTTCGGCTTGTTCTACATGTGCTTTCGGCGGATTTAGCTGCGCTGGCGGAGGCTTGTCCAACGACATACCGACACCGCGCACGGCGCGCGCGTCGTCCTGCTTGGTCCAGCGCCACAACAGTTTGTTGATCTTGTACACAGAAATTTCGTTAGGCACGCTATAGCTTCTCGCTCTAGATTTAACGTTCGTGAACTACTAATGACCGGAATGCGAGTCCACTGCCTTCTAGCCACCTGACATTAATAGCTAACTGACAGTTCGAAAGAAATCAGAGCACGCCCAAAATGGGCGTCCATTCACAATCTTTCTTGACGCCGAGCGACACGCCCGTCACCGCTCAACGTTCGCCCAACCACAAAAGGCCATGCGTTCGAACGTCTCTCTGCTCCGCCGCCTCGCCGCCCTGCTGATCGCCCTGCCCGTCGCCGCCGCTCTGCCAAGCTGCGCGAGTCCCGATGCGGACAACGTCGCGCACACCGGCCCGTATCGCGCCGACATCCGCCGCACCGCGCTCGGCATTCCGCACATCAACGCCGACAACTGGGGCAGCCTCGGCTACGGATACGGCTACGCACAGGCGCAAGACGATCTGTGCACGATGGCCGAAAGCTTCGTCACCTATCGCGGCGAACGCTCGCGCTTCTTCGGCGCCGACGCGCGGCCCACGCTCGGCGCGACGTTCGGCCAGCCCGACAATCTCAATTCGGATTTCTTCTTCCGTTTCATCGTCGACGATGCGACCGTCGCGCGTTACCGCAAAAGCCAGACCGACGACATGCGCGCGTTGATCGACGGCTTCGTCGCCGGCTATAACCGCTACGTCGCCGATCTCGCGCACGGGGATTTCCCGGGCGCGCATGCGGCCTGCCGCGCCGCGCCGTGGCTCGGCAAGATCAGCAACGCGGACTTGTACCGGCGTCAGATCGCGGCGAATCTGGCCGGTGGCGAGGCGCGCTTCATCAACGCGATCGCGACCGCGCAACCGCCCCAGCCGATGCCGGTGCCGCCGCAAAGCGCGTTGCACGACGACGCCCCCGTCGACCCACCGCTCGCCGAATTCGGCGGCCATGCGGGCATCGGCAGCAACGCTCTCGCGTTCGGCGCGGACGCGACGCACACCGGCAGCGCGCTGCTGCTCGGCAATCCGCACTGGTTCTGGACCGGCCCCGATCGCTTCTACCAGGCTCAACTCACTATTCCTGGCAAGCTGAACGTCAGCGGCGTGTCGTTTCTCGGCGTACCGCTGATCATGATCGGCTTCAACGACAACGTCGCCTGGACCCATACCGTCTCCACCGCGAAGCGCTTCGGCCTCTTCAAGCTGACGCTCGAACCTGGCGCGCCAACCCGGTATCAGGTCGACGGCAACAGCGAAGCGATGACGCCGACGCGCCTGAACATCGAGGTACGCGCCGCCGACGGTTCACTGCATACCGTGTCGCGCACGCTGTATCGTTCGCGCTTCGGAGCGCTGGTCAATCTCGGCACGATGTCGCCCGCGCTCGCGTGGAATGCGCAGCAGGCGTTCGCGCTGCGCGATATCAATACCGACAACTTCCGCGTGTTCGAAAACTTCCGCGCATGGAATCAGGCGGCCTCGCTCGACGATTTCATCGCCATCCAGAAGAAGAACGCGGCGATGCCGTGGGTCAACACCCTCGCGATCGGCCGTGACGATCCGCGCGTCTGGTACGCGGATATCGGCGCGACCCCGGGCGTGCCCGACGAACTCGCGCAGCGTTGCACGCCGCCGGTCGGCCGGGCACTGGCGCGGATCATGCCCGGCGTGCCGGTCCTCGACGGTTCGCGCAGCGACTGCGACTGGCGCGACGAGCCCGGCGCGGTACAGCATCATGCGTTGCCGGTGGCGCAGATGCCGTCGCTGCTTCGGCGCGACTATGTCGGCAATTTCAACGACAGTTACTGGCTCAGCAACCCGGCCGCACCGATGACCGGCTATGCGAAGATCATCGGTGCGACCGCGACGCCGCAGACGCTGCGCACGCGACTGGGCCATACGATCGCGGCGCAATTGCAGAGCGATCCGCATGGCGTTTCCGCCGATGCGCTCGGTCACGCTGCGCTCGACAGCCGCTCGATGTCGGCGTTGCTGTTCAAGCAACCCGTGCTCGAACGTCTGTGCGGCAGCGACACGCTCGCGACCCTGCCGGCCGACCCGAACGCCGACCCGCAGCGCGCGGCGTGCAAGGTACTCGCCGCATGGGACGATACGGCCGCGGCCGACGCAGTGGGGGCAACCTTGTGGGACGAACTGTGGCGACGTCTGCTGACGATACCGCCCGCGCAGCTATACGCGGTACCGTTCGATCCCGCAAAGCCGTTGACCACACCCGCGGGCATCGCCGCCGATCCGGCGCAGCTCACCGCCGCGCTGCATGACGCGCTCGCGGCACTGCAACGCGCCGGCATCGCGATCGATGCACCGCGCAGCGCGGCGCTCTACGTGCAACGCAACGACGAGCGCATTGCGCTATTCGGGGGTTGCGACGCGGGCGGCTATTTCACCTCGGCGTGTGCCGCGCATCCCTTCGATGCGAGCGGCTATTCGATGAACGTCAAGCCAATGGGCGACACCTATCTGCAGATAGTGTCGTTCGCCGGCGCTCAGGTGATCGCGCGCACGCTGCTCGCACCGTCAGAATCGGATGACCCGGCGTCGCCGCACTATGCCGACGGGACGCGCGATTACGCGGCCCAACGCTGGACGTTTATTCCGTTCTCCGAAGAAGCGATTGCGCACGATCCGGCGTTGAGTGTGCGCACGGTAAGTTCGTCGGATTCCGAGGGAAAAGCGCAATAAATAAGCGGTACGACGGGCAACAGGCCCCGTCGTACCGCAGAAACTCACAGATCGAGCACCAGCAGCGGCGATTTCGCGCGCGAGCAGCACGGCAGGAACTGATCGTTTGCCGCGCGTTCCTCATCGGTCAGATACGAATCCAGATGATCCGGCTCGCCGGACAGCACCCGCGTCAAACAGGTACCGCACACGCCCTGCTCGCACGACGTGATCACTTCGACGCCATGCGCGGCCAGCGCCTGCACGACCGTGCATTCGGGCCGCACGTCGATCGTCGCGCCGCTGCTCGCGATGCGCACCTGGAAGCTGCCGCCCGTCGCCGCCTGATTCGCGGCCGCGCCGAAGAACTCGTAGTGCAGCCTGTTTTCCGGCCAGCCCTTCGCACGCGCGGTCTCGAGCACGAAGTCCATGAAGCCGCGCGGACCGCAGACATACAGGTTGGTGCCGGCCGGCGCATCGCTGAGCGTCTGCTCGATATCGAACGTCGAGCCGCCCGGATGGTCATCGTGATGAAGCTGGACCGACTTCGCGAAGCCAGCTTGTGCAAGACGCTCGACGAACGCCGTACGTTCCTTCGAGCGCGTGCAGTAGTGCATGTCGAACGAAGCGCCCGTGGCGGCAAGCCGCTCGGCCATGCAAAGAATCGGCGTGACGCCGATCCCGCCCGCGAGCAGCAGATGATGAGCAGCATCGTCGGCGAGCGCGAAATGATTGCGCGGCGCGCTGATCTGCAGGCGATCGCCTTCGCGGACCAGATCGTGCACCGCTTTCGATCCGCCGCGTCCCCCTTCGTCGCGCAGCACCGCGATCAGATAGCGATGCGTTTCGCGCGGATCGTTGCACAACGAGTACTGACGCACGAGCCCGTTTGGCAAATGCACGTCGACGTGCGAGCCGGCGTCGAAGGCCGGCAACGCCTGAGCGTTTTCGCTCGCGAGTTCGAAGCTCGCGATACCGAGCGCTTCGTCGCGCCGGCGCGCGACCACCACATTCAGCACGGGATGATTCATGTCGCCGTCCGCACGGGAATGACGCGAGTCACTTCAGCCTGCGGCGCGCCCGTCTCCGCGCGTTCCTGCGCGACGAGCCGATCGATCACGCGACGCGACATCACGCCGCCCGCATCGATATTGAGTTTCAGCAGATTGCGCTCGGGCCAGCGCAACAGGTTCTGCTGCTGACGTTCGAGCATCTCCAGATCTTCACTGAAAATCTTGCCCTGCCCTTCGCGGATGCTCGCGGTCAGCGCCGCATCGTCGGGACGGAAATTGCGCGCCATGCCCCAGAAATACCAGATCGACGTTTCCGTTTCCGGCGTGATGAAATCCACCACGATCGACGACGCTTTCTGGTCGGCCGGCGCGTGATAGCCACCATGCCCGGCATGCGCGACGCCTACCTCGATCAGCACGTGACTCGGCGGCGTGAAGTGGCAGATCTGCCAACGGTCGACGGGCACGTCGTCGGCGAGACCATTGCCGCGCAACGCCATCTTCCAGAACGGCGGCGCCGCGACGTTTTCCATGAAACGGCTCGTGCGCACGGTATCGCCTTCGGCCACGGTTTTCGGCGCGGCTTCGTCGATTTCCTTTTGCCCGATGCTGTTTGCGTGCACATAGGTTTCGTGCGTCAGATCCATCAGGTTGTCGATCATCAGCCGGTAATCGCAGCGGATGTGATAAAGACCGCCGCCGTACGCCCATTCGGCACTCTCGGCCCACTCCAGATGATGCAGCTTGGCGGCATCGGCCTGCGCCGCATCACCGGGCCACACCCAGACGAAGCCATAGCACTCGATCACTGGATAGCTGCGAATCGATGGAAAGCCGTTGACGCGTTGCCCCGGCATGCCGGTCGCCTTGCCCCGACAGCCCATTTCGAGGCCGTGATAGCCGCACACGAGCGTGCCATCGCGCACGAAACCGAGCGACAGCGGCGCGCCGCGATGCGGACAGAAGTCTTCGAGCGCCACCACGGCGCCTTCCGCGTTGCGATAGAAAACCATCGGCTCGCCGCAGATCTGCCGGCCGAGCGGCTTATCCGCGACTTCATCGGGCATACATGCGACGTACCACGCGTTCTTGGGAAACATGTCAGTCTCACTCCCTGGATTATTCATGGATTGCATTCAGCCTACTCATTGAGATTCAGTGTACTCAATGCGTCTTTAATGATTAAATGAAGGTTTTCCCCTAGACGAACTTTCAATCAGGTAACACGAACGCCGGTTCGCCATTTCCATTCGCAACGAAAAGGCGCGAGGTCTTCAGAACTAATATGGTCACTTCAACCGATACCAGCACTTCCGCGATCAGCATCGATCTGTACGACCAGCCCGGCCATTTGATCCGACGCGCGCATCAGATTTCGGTGTCCATGTTTCATGATCTGATCGGACGCGAGGTGACGCCCGTTCAGTATGCGGTGCTCAGAATGCTGCAGGAATTGCCCGGACTCGATCAGGTCACGCTCGCGCAGCGAGTCGGCCTCGACACGTCGACCACCGCCGATATCGCGGTACGGCTCGAAGCGAAAGGCTGGATCGTGCGCGAAGTTCTGCCGCGCCGCCAGCGTCGTCTATTGCTGACGCCGGCTGGAGAGCAGTTGCTCGATGAATTGATCCCCGGCGTCAACGCGCTCAATCACGGCCTGCTCGACGGGATGGGAGACGAGGATGCGCGAGAGCTATTGAGACTGTTGAGAAAGTTCGTGCATCTGAATAACGATCAGAGCCGCGCGCCGCTGCGCAGCGCGAGCGACGCGAGTCCGAACTAGCAGACAGCGCGCTCTCCGTACTACGACGCCACCTCCACCACGATCTTGCCGCGCACGTGGCCTTTCGCGAGCCGTTCCAGCGCCTTGGCCGTCGCTTCGAACGCAAACCGTTCGGCGACCACGACACGCACGCTGCCCTTGTCGAGCAACGACGCGATCTCCGTCAATTGCCGGCCGTCGGGTCGCGCGGTATAACGCGTGGCCCGTGCGCCATGGTTCGACGCCTCGGTCTGCGACGGCTCGTTGAGCGTCGAGATCAGCGCGCCACCGGTCGCGACGGCCGACCACGAGCGGCGCTGCGTATCGCCGCCGATCAGATCGAACACGAGGTCGATGTCGCGCGCGACGTCTTCGAAGCGCTGCGCGTGATAGTCGATCACGCGATCCGCACCGAGCGAGCGCACGAACTCGATGCCGTCGCCGGACGCCGTAGCGTACACTTGCGCGCCCTTTTGCTTGGCGAACTGCACGGCGAAATGTCCAACGCCGCCCGCGCCCGCATGGATCAGCACGCGGCCGCCGGCTTCGAGGCAGCCGTGATCGAACAGGCCCTGCCATGCGGTCAACGCGGCGAGCGGCACGGCGCCCGCGGACCCCACATCCAGTTTTTCCGGCGCATGCGCTAGCGCGCTCGCGGACACGACGACGAATTCCGCGTACGCACCCTGTCCCTGGCCAACGAAGCCATACACCCGCTCGCCCGCGCGCCATTGCCCGACGCCCTCGCCGACCCGTTCGACCACTCCGGAAAAATCGCGCCCCAGCGTATAGGGCAGCTTCTCTTCACGAATCAACGGGTACTGGCCCGAGCGCGTCTTCAGGTCCACCGGATTGGCGCTGGCCGCGCGCACGCGCACCAGCACCTGGCCGGCGCCAGGCTCGGGGATCTCGATCTTCTCGGCCTTGAACACCTCGGGACCGCCGAAGCGGTGAATGCGATATGCGAGCATCGTGCTCATGATGGCCTGCTCCTCGAAAGGTCCTGTGTCAGCGGCGCTACTTTGCCGGCTGCGCGCAATTCGCGTTCCTCATCGCGGCGTTCTTTTTCATTCGCACGACGTGCGCCGCTGGAAAACGCAACACGAGCCCGCGCGCCGAGGCACGAGATATGCGAGAGGTACCGGTAGGCGCGCAGTCGTGATGTACTCATTCAAGGAGGAACCATGTCACAGCACCCCGCCCATTCCCAGGATCACCGCCACCCCGGTCAGCCGAATCCCGCTGACGTCGAAAAAGCACTCAGTGGCGTGAATTACCCGACCACACGCGAAAAGCTGGCCGCGCAGGCGCGCAAAAATCACGCGAATACCGACATCGTCGATCTGGTCGACCGTCTGCCCGATCACAATTTCGACAGCCCGGCCGCGGTGGCGAAGCAAATCGCGCGTATTCAATGACGCTGCGATCCGTCGAGTCGGAGCCGTACTCCGAACCCCATTCCGCCGGACTCGACGCGCGAATGAAGAAAACCGGCGATGTGCGTATCGGCATTTCCGGCTGGCGCTACCAAGGTTGGCGCGGCAGCTTTTACCCAGAGGATCTCAAACATGCAGCGGAATTACAGTACGCGTCGGCGCTGTTCGGCACGATCGAAATCAACGGCACGCATTACAGCCTTCAATCGCTCGATAGCTGGCAGCGTTGGTACGCGCAAACGCCTGACGGCTTCGTGTTTGGCATCAAAGGCGCGCGCTATCTGACTCATATGCTGCGGTTTCGCGATGCGAGCGCACGTGTCGGCATCGCGAACTTCTTCGCGCAGGGGCTGCTCGCGTTGAACGAAAAGCTTGGTCCGATCCTATGGCAATTTCCGCCGTCGTTCCGATTCGAGCCCGAGGCAATGGAGCGCTTTCTGAGCGTGTTGCCGTCCGACATCGCGAGCGCATCGGCGCTGGCGAAGCAACATGATGCGCGTGTCAAGACGCCTTACGTCGCCATCGATCGCAAGCGGAAGTTGCGTCACGCGGTCGAAGTGCGCCACCCGAGCTTTGTCGATCCGGCGTTCGTGACCTTGCTTCGGCAATACGGGGTCGCGCTCGTCGTTTCAGATTCCACCGAACCGTGGCCCGTCGCCGAAGATCTGACGGCGGACTTCGTCTATATTCGCCTGCACGGCAGCGAAGCCAAATACTCGGGTACGTATGGGGACGACGCTCTGCAACGATGGGCCGAGCGAATCGATGCATGGCGCGGCGGCTCCCAGCCTGCCGACGCGCGGTTGATCGCGCCGCAACTCAGGCCGCCTCGCCGAGCCGCGCGAGACGTCTACTGCTACTTCGACAACGATGTAAAAGCTCGGGCGCCGTTCGACGCACAACGATTGATGAAAGGCCTCGGATTACGAGCGACGCACGCGCCGGCGTCATCCTGAGCGCTTGCCGCCGTGGGCCAGCTTCTGTGCGGTGCGCAACGCTGCGACGATGCGTTCGTACACCTCGCGACGCGTTTCAGGGTCCGGCGCGCGCAGCGCAAACGACGGATGGTACGTCGCGACCACGCGTTGCTCGCCGCGCTCGAGCGTTTTGTCGAACGCGTCTTGCAAGCGCGCGTGCGAGTCGTGAACAACCGCTTTCAACGCGGTCGCGCCCAGTGCCACGACCACGCGCACATGCGGCATGTCGAGCTCCTGCTCGAGCCAGTAGCCGCAAGCATCCACTTCACGCTGAGCGGGCGTTTTGTGCAAGCGACGCTTGCCGCGCGCGATCCACTTGAAATGCTTGACGGCGTTCGTCACGTAGACGTCGTTACGCTTGACGCCCGCTTCTTCGAGCGCGCTGTCGAGCAACGCGCCGGCCGGCCCGACGAAGGGCTTGCCCTGCAGATCTTCCATGTCGCCGGGTTGCTCGCCGACCAGCACGATCGACGCATGCCGCTGCCCTTCGCCGGGCACGGCCTGAGTCGCATTGCGCCAGAGCGCGCAACGGCGGCAATCGTCGAGCCTCGCCGGATGCTGATCGGGTTCGACATCCGCTGGCTCCGATTGCGGGTCGCCATGCGCGCGCTTTTTCCGCGGCCTGTCGGTCATGGGTACGACCGCGCGTGCTGAAGGAGCTTATTTCTCACTCTTCTTCGGAATCTTCGCGCCCGACTTGCGCGCCTGATTCAACGCGATCGCGACAGCCTGCTTGTGCGGCTTGCCCTGCTTCGACTCGGTCTTGATGTTGTGCGACACGGTCTCTTTCGATGTACCTTTCTTCAGCGGCATGATCTTCTCCGGGTGTAGATGACGAGAGGAAAAATCAGGACCCGCACGCAATGGCGTCCCTGCCCGAAGCTACGCAGCATATGCTGTGCCCGGGAGCCTCATAGGCCGGATCGGCCGCGTCGAAATCAACCGGAAACGCCCGCTGCCACCGCGTTCAACGCCAGCGACACGCCCCCCACCAGAATCAGACTCGACGCCCACACCGCATCGAGATTGAACCAGCTGCGCGACACGAACCTGAGCCCGAGGTAGCGATAAACGAGCCATGCGAGCACGCCGCCGGCCATCGTCATCGCGGCCGCATGCACCGCGGAGACCGACAGCGCCATGCGCAGACTCGTTTCGATCAGCGTTTGGGCGGCTTGGTGCGCGCTGTCGATTGCTTCTGCGCGGCACAGACCGAGGTAGATCGGCACCAGCATCAAGCCAGCGCCGTGCGCGATCGCCACCGCGAACGACCAGAGCGCGAGCCGCGACGGCGGAATTCTCGCCAGTACGCGCGGATGGCGCCGGCGCATCAGCAACACCAGACCGAAGCCGATCACCAGCACGCTCGCGCCGATCTGCATCTGACGCTGCCACGCGAGCAAGCTGGCCAGCATCGCGAACGGCAGCATCATCAGCAATATGGCGAGCGCGTGCCCCGCCGCGAGATAAAGAAGCGCTACGACCAGCGCTTGCGAGCGCCGCTGCATCAGCGCGTTCGACACCGCGAGCGGCCACCCCATCGCCGGATTGAGTCCGTGATACACACCGCTCGCGAGGACGGCCAGCCACAGTGCCGCTTGCGGCGACACCGCGCCGCTCAAACGCCCACCGAGGGATAGCAGAACGAATCGGTCGAGCAGTCGCCGCCTTCGAGGCGAATCTGGTGCGCGCGATAGCCGGCGGGAAACTCGACGAAGTAATCTTCGGCGAGCTCGAGACCGCCATTGGGGTCGGCATGCGCCATGACTTGCACGCCGGGCACACCATCCGGGTAGAACTGGTCGTCCCACGTCGAATAGAGCGAGTTGGTCCAGTAGATGCGCTTGCCGTCGCGACTGATCTCGACCATCTGCGGACCGCCGGCGAAAGCCTTGCCGTTCAGATGCGGCGCGCAATGTTCGATTCCACCGATGCGCACCGAGCCCGTCAATTTCGGCTTGCGCGGTTCGCTGACGTCGTACTGGCGCATCTCGCCGGTGCCCCAGCAGGAGACGTAGAGGAATTTATCGTCGATCGAAAGATCGATGTCGGTGACGAGCGGCGGCACCGCGCCGAAACCTTGCAGCAGCGGCGGCAATTCATCGGCATGCGCGGGCTCCGGTGGAATGGTCGCGGTCTTCTCGATGTGGAAGTGGCCGCCTTCGCGCCACCAGGTCCAGATCGACCCTTCCAGATTCGTCGTATCGACCACGACGCCGATAAAGCCGTACTCGCGGCTCGGGTCGTGCGCGGGCCGCACTTCGAGCGCCATCTGATGATTCGCGCCGAGATCGAGCGTCTGCACGTTGCGCCTCGCGCGCAGATCCCAGCAGTGCACGCGGTGGCCGTATTTGTTCGCGAGCAGGTCTTCGGGCACGATGCCGTTTTCGAATTGCGGCGGCAGCGCCCATTCGGTCGACACCATGTAGTCGCGCGGCAGATTCCACCAGAAGTCGTAATGCTTTTCCTGCGCGCCGCGCTCGATTTCCCAGCGGCCCAGTACCTCGAATGTTTGGCAGTCCATGATGAAGATTCCGGGCGGCCCGTCGGTGCCGTCCTTGCCACCACCGCCGAGCGTGCTCACGTAGATGCCCTCCGGTCCGCAATGCACGGTGTGCGGACGCGAATAGCCGGTCTTGCGGAAAATTTCCTCCGGCTCGATGATCTTGTGAATCTTCGCCTGGGTCGGATGCGGCTTCGTATCGACGATATAGATGCGCGACGAGCGCATGCCCGGAATGATCAGATAGCGACGTTCCAGAAACGCGTGGCCCGTCAACGGCGACAACGCGGACGAACACGCGTTCCAGCCGAAGTGATGGAATTCGTCGCCCTTGTTCGGCACCGGCACCGTGTGAACCACCTGGCTATAAGTCGGCGAACCGGGCTTCACGTCGATCACGGCGAGCGCGTCGGGCTGCGAGGAGTCCGGACTTAGCAGCACCGTGTATGCGTATTCTTCCGCCGGCGCATCCATCGCGAGCTTCGGCGATGCATGAAAGGTAGGATCGGGGCGCATTCTCATGACGGCACTCTCCCTGTCGTTCGAACGGTTCTGAACGGAAGCCCGGCCCGCCAAAAATCGAGCCAGCGCGTAACTTTAGATTTGTAGTTCACGATAGCGACGGACGCAACCGGAAATATGCACCCGAACGCAGGTGCGATCCGACTGCCGGGCCGCATCGCACGAGAACCGCCAATTTGGTGGGGGTGAAGCGGCGCGGGGAAGGCGGTATGGCGGGGTGGTATTGGAGGAATGAAAGGATGCTAATCGCTTGGGGATATCACGCTATCTCGCACGCCGAGCCTCGACAAAGGCCTCGACATAACGCAGCGCCTGTTCGCACTGCTCGGGCGTGAACGCGTGAATGCTCGCCGGAACCGGATCGAAGCCAAGCTCGGTCGCGACCCACCGGATCGCTTTCGCGCGGGCTTCGAACGCGTTGACACCATCGCGACGCACCTTCCCGGCAACGAGCGGTTCGAGCGCATCGTGCAGCTTGCTCTTCGACTCGCGCAACGTCGCGTCGGCGAGGCGGCCGAGCGGCAGGTTGTGTTTGCTGCGCGAATAAACGCCGATCCACGCCTGACATGCGGTGCAGATCCACAGCGGCCCTTGATCGCTGCGATAGGGGTAGGACTCGTCGCCGTAACGCGCGAGCAACGCACGGTTGCCGCAGTAGTCGCATGACGGCTGCGGCAGTGCCTTGACGGGCTTGCCTACGCGCATGGGGAGTGCCCCGGGGAAAATTCGCCGTACTTCATCGCATCGATCCGACTGGCGGAAACGGGTAGAGCCACACAGTTTAATGGAATGCCCGTACCCGCATGCAAGACTTAGCTTCTCTGCGCGATCTCCATCACCACCCGGCGCCGCGCGGCCAAGCCTTCCGCCGACCGTCGCCGGACCAGTTCCACCACCGCCTGCGGCGCCAACGCCGGATCTCCCGCGTCGAACGGCGGGGCTGGCGCGTATTCGAGTTCGAGCTGGATCGCCTGCGCCTCTTCTGCGCCCGCCAGTTCGGCCGCGACGGTCAACCCGAAATCGATGCCCGCCGTCACGCCGCCGCCGGTAATCAGATTTCCATCGCGGACCACACGCGCATGTGTCGGTATCGCGCCGAGCGGTTCAAGCAGCGAGTGAAACGCCCAGTGAGTCGTCGCGCGCCGCCCGCGCAGCAAGCCGGCCGCGCCAAGCAGCAACGCGCCGGTGCAGACCGACGTCACGTAGCGCGCGCTGGCGGCCTGTCGGCAAACGAAGTCGATCGTTTGCTCGTCTTGCAACAGGTCGGTCACGCCGCTTCCGCCTGGCACACAGATCACGTCGAGCGGCGGGCAGTTTTCGTAGGTCGTGCTCGGCGTCAGCACGAGCCCGTTACTCGACACCACGGGCTCCCGTGTCTTCCAGATCAGATGCATCGTGGCGCCCGGCAACGATGCAAGGACGTCGTGCGGGCCAGTCAGATCGAGTTGCTGTACTTTCGGAAACACCAGAAAACCGATTTGCAGGTTCATAGGGATACCTTATTCAGGGAGAAATCGAAACACGTGATCCGCCGCGTCTTCCAGGTGGACGGATTGATTCTATGCGCGTAGTCTTTGGCAAGACTGCCATTAACCCCAGTTTTTCTGCCACGCGCGCTCTCTCTTACAGCCCCTGTTACACACGATATGTCCAGCGCTCCCCCCTCCATCGTGCTGCTCGCCTTCCCCAACATGCAACTGCTCGACGTCAGCGGTCCGCTGCAGGTATTTGCGTCCGCCAATGAGCTCGTCGCGCAGCGTGGGCTCGACGAACTCTACTCGCCCCGCGTCGTGGCAGCCGAAGCCGGGCCCGTCACGTCGTCGTCGGGACTTGCGGTACTCGCCGGTTCGCTACGCTCGGTGAAAGCGCCGGTCGATACGCTGATCGTCCCGGGCGGCTGGGGGATTCGTCAGGCATCGGCCGATCAGCGTCTGATCCGCTGGACCCAGCGCCATGCGCCGCATTGCAGACGCGTTGCCTCGGTCTGCTCGGGCGCGTTCCTGCTCGCCGAGGCGGGACTGCTCGACGGCCGCCGCGTCGCCACACATTGGGGGCGTTGCGACGAACTCGCGCAGGCGTATCCGCAACTGCGCGTCGAAGCCGATCCAATCTTTATTCGCGACGGGGCTATCTGGACATCGGCGGGCGTCACCGCCGGCATCGACCTCGCGCTGGCCATGCTCGAAGAGGATCACGGGCGCGCGTTGGCGCTCGATGTCGCGCGCGAGCTCGTCGTGTTTCTGAAGCGGCCGGGGGGTCAGTCGCAGTTCAGCGCGACGCTGTCGCTGCAACATGCCGACGACCGTTTCGGCGAATTGCATACATGGATGACGTCGCATCTCGCATCCGACCTGTCGGTACCCGCGCTCGCGCGACGGCTTCATATGAGCGAGCGCAGCTTCATGCGCCACTACAAGGCGCAAACGGGCCGCACGCCGGCCCGCGCGGTCGAGCAGTTGCGCATCGAAGCGGCACAGCGCTTGCTAAGCGAGACATCCTGGTCGATCAAACGAATCGCGGCGCGGTGTGGATTCGGCAGCGAGGAAACGATGCGCTGCAGCTTCGTGCGTCAGCTGCGCGTGGCGCCGCAGGTGTATCGCGAGCGCTTTTCATCGACGTGACTCGTCGACGTGACTCGTCGACGTGAAATGCGCGGCCGTCCGACATCACTCAGTAGCGACGTTTGACGATCAGCGTCGCGCCCGTATCGTGAGAATGCAGAACCGCGACGCGCGCGGTGCCGGAGAACACCCAGTCGTCGATCGTCAAGGACAAGCGTCGCTGCGGTGACTCGCCTATCGACAACACTGAACTGTTCATCTGAACGATAGACAATTGCGGCGCGGTAGATGGACCCAGATGCAAAGGATTCGAAGCATTTTGCGCGGCAGGTTTTGCGCCCGGTTCGGACACCGGCGCGAACTCCGGTCCGGACGACACCAATGCCTTCGCAGTGCCGAGCTGGACATCGCGCGTCACGTCCACACTATAGTAATTCTCCATTTGCGCGAAGAACGGCTTGCCCTGATCCCCGTGATACTCCATCGCATAGCGCTGCTGCTCGAAGTAGTGCCGAGGCTCGGGAATCGGCGGCACGACTTCGACGGGCGACGCGACGATGTTGGCGACCATCATCGCTTGCGGCACATCGCCGAAGGGGCCGCCCGCAAACGCGTAGCCGCTCATCAAGACGAGTACCGCTCCGACAATCCTCTCGTTTTGGCACGTCATCGCATGCCTCCAGTGAAGGAATTGAAATGTCACATGACACGGCGCTCCCGTCGAACCGAGCGCCTTGCAGCGTCGCTTGCACTCAGACATTGTAGTCAGTCATTGGCGTACTGGTAGGTCAAAGTGTTAGGTATCTCGCGTGTGTGGCGAGCGCATGCGCCTTCGCGACTCAGCGCTGGAGTCGACGTCGAAGTGGACCGATTGAGAATGATTCCTGGCAACGCTCTCCGGCCTCGAAGACCGGCAAGAGCTTCTGGCGTAAGCCTCGAGTCGAACGAATCCGGCAACTCTTGCGAGGTTTCGCAAGCAACTACGCTGCTCGATTGGATACCTGCACCTTCAACCGTTGCAGCGTCAACGTTCGCGCTCGCGTGAGTCAGTCGACTCGTGTCGGCCGGCCATTGAATGCCGGCGCGATCTGCAAAACGATCGTTCGAATGCGCTTTCGCCAGGCGCGCGGCCATGCGAGAACGGCATCCGGCATGAAGCGCGCGACGAGCAGCAGCAACGCGAGCAGCGCTGGACACCAGCGCAGATCGGTCGGCACCGGTTCGCGGCGAGCGAAGCGCGCATCGAGCAGCGCATCGCCGAACGACGTCACGTTCAGCAGGCGCCGGTAGTCGAGGCCAGTCTGCCCCGCCACCGACGCAAGGTACTCGCCGTGCAATTCGGACAACTCCTCGTGCGTTTGCGCCTCGACACCGGAGCCTGGCGTCGGCGGCAGCTGGATCACGTCGTCGGCCTGCCAGTAGCCGATCCGGTTACCGTTGGCGTCGGTCTTCGGAATGGCCGCGGGCTGGTCGCCGCCGACGCCGATCAGCCAGCCCCTGATTCGCGCGGCATTGATGCCCTCCATCAGCGGGCGCGCCGCCGATACCGGCGGCGCCTCCTGACCATCGGTGACGAACGCGATGGCCGCGCCGCCGCCGACCTCCTGCGCGACCCGCACGGCCGAATACACACCGCCCTCGGCAATGCGGCTCCAGTCGGTCCAGCGCATGCGTCCGTCGATGCCCTCGAGCGACACCAGCAGCGCGTCGTAGTTGCCACAGACTTCGACCGGCGCCATCAGCAGCAACGCCCGCTGCCCCGTGAACACGCTCCAGCCGACCTTCGAGCCGCACGGCAAGCGCCCGAGCGCGTCGCGCATCGAGGCCTGCGCGAATTTGAGCCGGCTGACCGGAGCGCCGTCGAGCACCACGTCCTCGACGTCCATGCTTTGCGTGATATCGAACGTCACGATGTAGTTAAACGTGTTGCGCGGCAAAGTGACGTCCGGCATCGCGACCGCCGCGATCAATGCGACGAGCGCGAGCGGCGTCAACGCGTGACGCCATCTGGCGAAGCCGCGCTCGCGCGAGACGCCGCTCATGGCAAGTCCTGGCTCTGCGGGTCACGCAGCTTGACGTTGTGCTGCTCTTTCACATCCGGCCCGGCGAGCGCGGACGGCGTTTCCGGCGCAAGCCACAGCGCGCGCTCGAGGTTGTAGCGCGCGTCCCAATCGTCGGGCGCCGCGCGCAGCGCGAGCCGGTAGCGCGCCTTGGCCTCACCGATCATCGCGAGAGACCTGACCGTCTGCGCCGTGTCGCCGCTGCCTTCGCGCAGGTACAGGTTGCCGAGATCGAACAGCGCCGCGCGGCCGACTTCGTCAGGCGGGCTGCCCTCGGGGATCAGACCGTTATAGAGCCGCGCCGCCGCGTCATACGCGCCCGCTTTCGACAGCGCTATCGCGCGGGCCAGTTGGACCTCGCGCGCGTCGTCGCCGGCAGGCTGGTCGCGCGCAGCGGCGTTCGTCGCGAGAATGGCCTGATCGACGCGCTCCGCGTGCTGCAGACGGACGAAGCCAGACGCGGCCCACGCGGCGCAACAGATCGCCACGGTGCCGAACAGCGTGTGGATCAGCGTGCGCTTCATGCCCAGCTCCTGACCTGCAACTGGTGCAGCAGCACCAGCAGCGCCGAACAGAACAGCGCGAGCGCGAAACAGTACAGACTCAGGTCCTGGCGAGGCAGATGCTCGACGAACGTCGTCGTCGCGTTCTGCTGCCGGTTGATCTCCGCGATCGCCGCCATCATCGCCTTCGGGTCTTCGGCCTGAAACAGCCTATACGGTGTCCTGAGCGTCAGAAAGAAGCGATGCAGCTGCGCTTCGGCCGAGGTTCCGCTGACGGGCTGCGTCGCGTTCAGATCGGGACTGAAGACGCTGCTGCGCAAGTAGATGAAGTAGAGGGCGATCCGGTTGCGTCGCAGTCCCGCCTCGATGCGCCGTTGCATCGTTTCGTCGAGCAACGCGCCGCCATCGGAGACGAGCACGATCGCGCGGCGGCCCGACGACAAGCGCCCGTCGAACTGCGCGATCGCCGCGAGCATGCCGCGATCGAGCTCGGTGTCCGGCATGCCACGGCCAATCGCCGTCGCCGCGACAGCGGCCTCGATCACGCGATGGTTGTACGTGAACGGCATCGCCAGCACGGGGTTGGTGCCGAACATCATGAACGCGAGCCGGTCGTTGGGCCGCTGCTCGACGAAGCGCGTCAACGCGGCGCGCGCCACGTGGTTCTTGGAGTCGCCGCGCGGCGCCTCGACGCCCTTGCTGCCCATCGGCTCGTCCATGCTCGCGCTGCGGTCCATCAGGATCAGGATCTGCGCGCCGCTGCCGGTGCGCAGCACCTGCAACTGCGAGCGCCCCGGCCCCGCCAGCCCGACGACGATCGCGGCGATCGCCAGTGCCGCGCCGCCGCGTACGAGCCAGCCGGCCGCGCGCCCGAGATCGTCGGCGGGCAGCCACGCGACGCTCGAAAACACCAGCGTGTCGCTGCGTCGCCGCAGCAGCGGCAGCGCGGCGAGCGGCAGCAGCGCCAGCATCCACGGCAGGGCGAAATCGAGGCTCATGGTCATCGCTGATGGCGCCTCTCCGCCCGATACAACGCACGGCACAGCGCGTGCAACGACAGCTCGCCGGGATTGCCGACGGCCTTCGGCGCCGGTGTGAAAAAGCGCTCGGACGACGCCAGATAAAAACGTTCGAGCTGCGCGCGCAGCGGTTGCAGATAGGGCGCGCGCGCGAGCAACGCGGATAGCGAAGCCGCATGCACGACCTGGCCGGCGGTTTCGTTCAGTGCGCGATGCAGGCAGACCCACGCATCGTTCGATGAAGCAGCGGGCGCCTCCGGCAGCCGCTGCATCTGCCGCCATGCACGCGCGAACGGCAGCCGTGCCGCCTCGCGTCGGTTGCGCGCCCACCACCAGCTTGCCCACGCGAGCAGGGTCGCGAGCAGCAAGCCGAGCGCCCACGCGATCTGCCGGCGCCAGCCGGCCGTGCCCAGCATGGGTGCCTGACGATCGGGCCGCAGCGGCTGCAAATCCCCTGCGGCGAACGCGGTTTGCGGCGTCAACGGTCCGATGCTCGCCGGCCATTCGGCGACCTGCAATTGCATGCCCGCCGCCGACGTCAACGTCAACGCGGGCAACGTGATCTGCGTGAGCGTCTGCGGCGCGTTGACGACCTGATACGCGATCACCATCCACTTGCGGCCGTTGGCATCGGTTTCGAGCGTCACGGGCCGGCGTTCGAGCCACACGCCCGTGCGTCCGACCGAAGGCGGCGTGACCGCGCCGATGTCCCGATCGTTGGCCTCCAGCAGCACGCGCTGCGTCAGCACATCGCCGAGCACATAGCCGAACGCGCGCGGCTCCTGAACGAGCGCGGTCGCCACAGCGGCGCTGGCCGTCGCGCTCGCGGCGCCGCAGAGCGACGCGATCAGCATAAGCAGCGCCGCCCGACGAGCGACGCCACCGCGCACACCGCGCGCGCTCATACCGTCATCTCCAGAAAGTAGCGCGACATCGCTTCCGGATCGAACGCGCCTTCGACATAGAACGGCCGGATGCCGCGCGCGCCGAACCCCGCGGCGAGTTCGTCGCGACGGCGCGCGACGCCTTCGCGCCAGCGCTCGCGCACATCGCGGGAAAGCCACACGCGACGCTCCTCGCCGGACTCCGCATCGTTGACGGCCAGCAGCGAGGCGTGCTGCGGCGGCGTGATCTCGGCCGCGTCCCACACGACCATCGGCACCACGCACGCATGCACCAGCATGTCGAGTACCGACGACAGTCGCGCGAGCGGCCAGTGGAAATCGGACACGACGAACACGAGCGCCTGGCGTCCAGCGATACGGATCGCGCAACGCCGCAATCCTTCGACGGCCGCGGGTCCGGCCTGACCTCCGGCCTGACGTTCTGCCTGACCATTCGCCTGACGATCAGCCGTTTCACCGGCGCGTTCGCGCAGCATGCTCGCGAGCAGCGAGCCCGTGCCCCGCCCCGTGCGCGCCGGCATGAACAGATCGTCGCGTTCGCCGCCATCGAAGGCCAGCATGCCGAGCCGGTCGCCGACCCGGAACGCGCTATGGCCGAGCGCTTCGACGAAATCGGCGGCGACCTCCAGCTTCGTTTTACGGCTGCCGAACCGCATCGACGCCGATACGTCGACGATCACGAACACCGGCACCGCGACGCGCTGCAAATGCACGCGCACGAGCCACTCGTCGCGCGCCGCGCGCAAGCTCGCGCGCAGATCGAGCCGGCGCGGGTCCGGGTAGTCGAACAACCGGCCGTGCATCGCGAACTGCTGACCCGAGCCGAAGCTCGAGCCCGGATGCGAGCCGGGCCGCGCGCCGGCCGCGCGCATCGGCAGACGGTAGTGGAATTCCGCGGTGTCGTTCATCGTGGTGCGCGCGCCGCCGGTCAGCGAGGCACGGCGACGTTCGCGACGATCCGCGCGATCAGCGCCTCGGCCAGCTCCTGGCGGCGCAGCTCGTAGATCGGTGTGAAGAACACCCGATGCCCCAGCGCCGGCAGCAGCACTTCGTGAATGTCCTCCGGAAGCAGATGCGTGCGTCCCGCGAGCCACGCGACCACGCGCGCGGCCCGCAGCAGCGCGCTCATGCCGCGCGGACTTGCGCCCGCGAGAATCAGCTGCTCCATGTCGACGCCGTCGAGCGCGATGCCGAAGCGCGCCGGCGTTTCCGTCGCCTGCCAGATGTCGTGCACGTAGCGCTCGATCGTCTCGCTCGCCTGCACGCCCTGCTGGATCGCCGCGCCGATCCGGTTCAACTGCTCCCACGGCACGATCGACGGTGTCAGTTGCGCGAGCAGGCCGTCGACGTCATGGAACCTCGTGTCGAAGACGAGGCTGCGCCGCGCGTCCTCGTCGGTCGGCGTCGGCATGTTCAGCTCGAACAGGAAGCGGTCGCGCGCCGCCGACGCGAGCTCGAAGGTCTCTTCCTTCTCGACCTTGTTGCGGTCGGCGTATACGGTCATGTGCGGAAAGCGGTGCTCGCGGTCGAACGCCCACACGGAACGTTCGGCCATCGCGCGCAACAGCAGCGATTGCACCTGCGGACGCGCGCGATTGATCTCGTTGAAGAAGAAGGTGGTCAGCTGCTCGCCGTGGCGCAGCAGCGGGCCCGGTTCGATGCGCGGCTTGCCGTCGGCATCGACATAGGTGTGATAGACGAGGTCGCCCGGCATCAGATCGATCGTCCCTTCGACGCGCTCGAAGTCGCCGCCGACCACGCGCGCGAACGCCCGCAACACGGTCGTCTTGCCGACCCCGACGCCGCCTTCGAGCAGCACGTGGCCGCGTGCGAACAACGCGACGTTGATGAGCCTCAGCGTTTGCTGCTGACCGACGACGACTCTCGCGACTTCGTTTTCGATCCGCTGGGCGTGAGAACGCCAGTCCTGAAGCTGCTCGCCAGAAACCATCGCTGCGATCCCCTTCCGTGGTGGCTGGCGTTTATTTGCACGACGCTCGAACGTCGACGCGCTTCGAGGCTCGCCAGCCTTCCGTTCAAGCATGGTTTATGCCGATCGTGCGCACGGGACCCAGGAGTTAAATCGAATGCGAAAAGTTGGCAGCCTGTCACGACAGTCGGGTACAGACTGTGCCATCGACGCTGGCTGGGACGCGTCGTTCACCAGCAAGCGGACGAACGCATGACGCTACCGCTGCGCGCCGACCGGCGGTTTCGCAAACACCCCTGCAAACTGCGCATATTCCTGCTCCAGATGCACCGCCGCATGCTCGAGCAGAAACTGCCGGAACATCATGCTGGTCGGCGAAAGCTGCTTCGTGCGCAGATGCACGACCTGCCACGCGCGTTCGATCGGCGTGCCGTTCACGTCGAGCAGCGCGATCTCGCCGGTGCGCAACTCCAGCTGCAACGTATGCAGCGAGATCAGACTCACGCCCATGCCCGCCATCACCGCCTGCTTGATCGTTTCGTTGCTGCCGAGCGTGATGGTTTTCGCGGGTGTGAACAGATGCTGCCGGAACATCGCCTCGGCGGCCATGCGCGTACCCGAGCCCGGCTCGCGCAGCAGGAAGGTGTCGCGGCGCAACTCCTGCAGATCGAAGCGGCGCGCGCCGCACAGCGGATGATCGAGCGGCGCGATCACCACCTGAGGATGACTCGCGAGCGGCTCGGCCGTCGTATCGAGTTCGGGCGGCGGGCGGCCCATGATCGCGAGATCGATCGCGTTGTCCTGCAACAGACGCAGCAACGCGTCGCGATTGCCGACCGAGAAGTGCACGTCGACTTTCGGGTATAGATGCGAGTACATCGCCAGCAGTTTCGGCGCGAAGTAGGTCGCCGAACTGACGATGCCCACGTTGATCGAGCCGCTGTCGGCCTGCTTCAGCGACATCATCGCGTCTTCGGTGTCCTTGATTTCGCCGAGAATGCGGCTCGCGTGATGGGTCAGCACCTCGCCCGCTTCGGTCAGCGTGAGCTTGCGCGCGATGCGCTCGAACAGCCGCAGGCCGACCGCCTCTTCGAGCTGATGAATCTGCATCGACACCGCCGGCTGCGTCAGATGCAGCTCCTCGGCCGCGCGCGCGAAACTCGTATAGCGGCTCGCGACGACGAAAATCTGCAACTGCCGCAGGGTCAGCGTGCGAACGAAATTCAGCTTGACCCGGTTCGTCGCGAAACTCGCGTTCTGCATTTGATTCAGCGACTCGCTCGCGGCGCATTCGATGACGGTTTCGCCGGCGCCTTGCCCGAGGGCAACTTGTTCAGTGCGGATTGAAAGCTCAACGACTCCGTATGCGCCGGATGCGCAAAGTCGTTGTTGGGGCCCGGCACGTCGGTGCGGATCTGCACGACCTGGCCCGGCACGCCGTCTGCGAGCAGGAACGTGTAGCGCTTGCCCGTGTATTGTGCGAAGCGCTCCGCGTTCGGATCGTTCAGATAAGGCTGCACGACGATGCGCCGCGCGCTGACCGGCTTGCCGCCGACCTCACTCGGCACGCTCTCGATCTGCGGCCCCGCGGCGAGCGCGAGACGCAGACGCTGCTGGAAATAGCGGCGCTGCCCGCCGGTGAGACCCTGCATCTCCGCGATGTCGTGTTCGAGAAAATAAATGATTGCCGGATTGCACTGCAGGCCGCCAATCGGCAGGTTCACGCTGCCGCTATGGTCGGACACCTGTGCGTCGCCTTTCGCGTTGTTCTCGCTCAGCACCAGCACCTTGACGACATCGGCGCTGCGAGACGGTTGCCCGGAATCGATCAGCGCGTAGTCGAGTTCGGTCTGCGCGGCGACGCCGTGCAGATGATCGGTCAGAAAAATCAGCCGCTCGGCCGGCGTGATCTCGTCGCCGCCCGGCGCCGACGCCGGACTCGCCGCACGCGCGGCGGCTGGCGCGAGGCACAGCACACACAGCGTCCCCATCAGCGCGGCGCGTGCCGCGCGCAGCCAGGCGCCGCGCGCGCGCGTCATTGCGACGCGTCGCCAGGCTTGCCCGCCGGCGCGTCGACCGGTTTGAGCATCGGCACCTGGTAGGTCGCGAGGATGCTGTCGATCTTGTCGTGATTCGCGCCGATCCATTGATCCACCTTGTCCTTCCAGTCCTTCTCGCCGTAGCGCACGCCCATCGAAATCGTGTAGTCGAAGCGGATGCCCGGCCCCGGCGGGAACGGCACGAGTCTGACCGAATCACCGGAGCGCTTCGCGAAGTAGCCGGCAATCGGCCCCCATAGGAACACCACGTCGACGTTGCCCGCGCGCAGGTCGTGCTCGATCATCTGGCCCGGGTACACGGCCGGATCGCCGCTTTGCACCTGGTACGACACCGCCTGGTCGATCAGGTTGTGGCCGAGCAGCCAGTCCACCGCGGGGGTTTGCGAAAAGATGCCGAAGCGCAGCTTGTGCAGTTGATCGGGCGGCAGCTTCAGCAGGTCGTCGGGCGTCTTGATGCTCGCGAACTCGGGGCGGTTCGGCAGCACCATTGCGTAGGTCGAGCGCAGATACGGCTGCGTCGTCGACGTCATTTCATAGCCCTTCGGCACGCCGATGATCAGGTCGCACCGATAGCGCTCGCTGCCGTCCTCCTTCTCGCGCAGCGTGTGGCGCACGAAGCCCATGCGCTGCGGAAAGTACGTGTATTCGAGCTTGTAGCCGAAGTCGCTCGCCATCTGGGCCGCGATGCGGTTCTCGTAGCCCTCGCCCTTGTCGTTCGACAACGGCATGTTGTTCGGGTCCGCGCACACCCTGAGCACGCCGTCCGCGCCGTCGTTGTTCGGCAGCGCGGGGCCGTCCGCCCGGACCGCGGCGCTCGCGAGCGCCGCGCCACACAACGCGGCCGCGATCACGCTGACATGCACGGACATGCTTCTCTTATCACGCATCGTGAGCCTCCGGAAGAATGACGACACGGCGTTATTTGGCGTCGATGGCCTTCAGATCGCCCGGCTTGATCTGCCCATCGGAGCGCCCTTTCAGGTACGCGTAGAGGTTTTCCCAGTTCTTCTGCATCATCTGGCTCGTGCTGAAATCGGGCATGCCCTTGTCCACCCGGCCGCCGAACACCGTGCGATGAAACTCGGTCTTGTCCAGCGTCTTGAACGCGTCGATCAGCGACGGCCCGACCATGCCCTGCTGCTGCGCGCCGTGGCAGCGTTCGCAAGCGAGCGCGCGCCACGTCTTCCAGCCAAGCAGCGTATTACTGTCCACCTTGGTGCCGTCGACCACCTTGTACGCGACCTGCGCAATCGAAGGATTGTTCTGCGCGTATCCGACGGGCAGCACGACGAGCGCTGCGGGCAACACCGTGAGCAACAGGATAGATCGGCCTTTCATGCACATGTCTCCATCTGGGAATAAGCCGCGCCCCGATGCGTTTCATCGACGCATCCACCAACGGGCGCGATCTGGGGGTGATTCAATGCTTGCGCGAGGCTGACGGGGCGGCCGTGCCTGTTCAAGCCGCCCCGCTGGTTCAGCCTTTCATTTCAGCCGTTCGTTCAGCTCTTCTCGCCAGGAATCGCGAACACGAACAGCGTGCCGCCGAGCGCGGTGTACTTCGCGAGATCTTTGTAGCCGCCGACCGCACCCAGACCTTCGGTCGGCTTCTCCAGACCTGCCGCCATGCCGATGCCGGCCCAGCCGCCGATGCCCGAATACACGCCGACGTACTGCTTGCCCTGATACTCATACGTGAAGACGTTGCCGATGATTCCCGACGGCGTCTTGAAGCGCCACAGTTCCTTGCCGTCCTTGATGCGCACCGCCTTCAGGTAGCCTTCCAGCGTGCCGTAGAACGCGATGCCGCCCGCGGTCGCCAGCACACCCGACCACACCGAGAACCTCTCCGGCTTCGAGTAGACGATCTTGCCCTTGCTCGCATCCCACGCGATGAAGTTGCCCATCGCGTTGCCCTCGTTCGGGCCCGGATACATCGACAGCGTGGCGCCGACATACGGCTGTCCCGACACGTAGTCGACATCGAACGGCTCGTAGTCCATACAGACGTGGTTGGTCGGCACGAGGAACAGGTGCGAGTTCGGATCGTATGCCGCCGGTTGCTGGTCCTTCGAACCGAGTGCCGCCGGGCAGATGCCCTTCACGTTGTGATCGGAGCCGGCCGCCTGCGTCGAGTACGCCGCGTTGCGAATCGGCAGGCCGCTTTGCAGGTCGACACGGTCGGCCCAGTTCACCGCCGGGTCGTACTTCTGCGCGACCAGCAGCTGTCCGGTTACGCGATTGAGCGTATAGCCGAAGCCGTTCCGGTCGAAGTGCACGATCGCGGGCACCTGCTTGCCGTTGATCGTCAGATCGGACAGGATCATTTCGTTGACGCCGTCATAGTCCCATTCGTCGTGCGGCGTCATCTGGTAGACCCATTTGGCCATGCCGGTATTCAGGTCGCGCGCGAAGATCGACATCGACCATTTGTTGTCGCCCGGACGTTGCGTCGGGTTCCATGTGCCCGGATTGCCGGTACCGTAGTACACAAGGTTGAGTTTCGGATCCCACGCATACCAGCCCCACGTGGTGCCGCCGCCGAGCTTCCACTGATCGCCCTTCCATGACTTCAGCGACGAATCCGCGCCCACCGGCACCATCTGGCCGTTCGAGTACGTCATCGTCTTTTGCGGGTCGAGCAGCATATCGTTGTCGGGGCCCGTGCTGTACGCGGTCCAGGCCGGTTTGCCGGTCTTGATGTCGTACGCGATCAGACGCCCGCGCACGCCGAACTCGCCGCCCGAGATCCCGGTCAGCACCTTGTCGCCGAATACGTGCGGCGCGTTGGTGTTGGTTTCGCCGGCTTTCGGATTGCCGTTCTGCGCGGTCCACACCACGTCGCCCGTCTTCGCGTTCAGCGCGACTAGTTTGGTGTCGGCCTGCTGCAGGAAGATCTTGCCGTCGCCGTACGCGAGACCGCGATTGACGGTGTCGCAGCACATCACGGAGACGACCTGCTCGTCCTGTTTCGGCTGATACTGCCAGAGGAACGTCTGATCCTTCAGGTTGACCGCAATGACCTTGTTCGGAAACGGGGAGTGGACATACATCGTGTCGCCGATCACGAGCGGCGCGCCTTCATGGCCACGTAGCACGCCGGTCGACATGGTCCATGCGACCTGAAGTTTGCCGACGTTGTTCTCGTTGATCTGCTTGAGCGGGCTGTAGCGGTGATTCGCATAATCGCCCGCCTGGGCCGCCCAGTTGGCTGGATTTTTCATCAGCGCGTCGAGCTGCGAATCGGCCTGCGCAGCCAGAGAGCCAAAGGCTGCGGATGCGAGGATCGCGAGCCCAAGAACTACAGTGCGTAAGTTCATGTCTCCTCCAGAATTGTCCTGCTGTTCAACTCACGAATGACCCACGCTACCTCATCGCATCGTGCGCGCCTTCTCGAGTGCAGGTAACGATTAACGCGCTATCCCGATTCGATGTCGGGCTTCGCGACGCATGAACGGCCGACGCATATTCCATGCCGGAATAGCGGCAACGTTTGCCGCCATTGGCTGCGCTGGCCCGGCGACTCGGCACGCGCGAGGTGTCGCGGCACTCGGGCGTTGCACGCCGATGCTTGCATGGCGGTAAGCTGAAGGGCCTGCATCACGCGATGCGGCACATACTGTGTCACTTGCGTGATACGAATCGTGTCCTTTGCGAATCACACGCCGCGGCACGGGCCTGTCACTTGCAACGATGCTTCGTTCGGCGATCGATTCGCGCATTCGAGGAGCAACAGCCATGGCAAACACCGAGCACGTCTATACCGACGAAGAGATCCAGCAGCGCCTCGTCGGTCCGCTGCAGCACTGGTATCTGGAAGATGGCTGGCTGCGGCGCAAATACCGCACCGAGGGCTGGAAGGGAACGCTGATGGTGGTCAACACCGTCGGCCACCTCGCGGAAGCCGCCTGGCACCACCCCGATCTGACGGTCTCGTACGCCTTCGTGACCGTGAAGCTGAAGACGCACAGCGCCAAGGGCATCACCGACAAGGACTTCGCGCTCGCGACGAAGATCGAATCGGTGGTCCACTGGCAGCCCGGCCTCGAGGACGGCCCGCTCGAAGGCACGCCCGCCGACGATCAGCGCTTCCGCTATATCAAGTACGACGCGCCCAAACCCGCGCAAGGCAGTTGACACGCGCTCCTGTCGCCGGATGAAACAGCGCGTGACACAGTGCGCCTTCGGCGTCACACAGCGTCCATGCGGCGGCGAAAACCGCGTGGGGCGCGGCGTGCCCGTTGAGAGGTTCCAGTGGGCCGAACCCGCGGCGGCGGCCGTTGCGCGTGCCTGGTACGGCTTTCGCTTGACGTCGCCGGGCGCACTATCGCTGGAACCCGCGACGCGTTGCGGACGCCCCGCGGCCGAACCCGGTCTTGCGCACCCGCAAGGACACCTGAGGACACTCGAGATGCCGCTTCAGCTCCGCCGCCTGCCGCCACGCGCCCCCATCACGATCGATGCGCCCGCGCGGCTGCATCTGGGCTTTCTCGATCCGAACGCGTCGCTCGGGCGTGCGTTCGGCAGCCTGGGGCTCGTCATCGATACGCACGGCACGCGGATCGAAGCGCGGCTCGCCGAACGCGAGCAGATCGGCGGCGTGGTCAGCGAGGCCGAGCGCGAGCGCATCGCGCTGAGTCTCGCGCGGCTGCAGGCTGCCTATGGACCGGCGACACTCGCGATCGACGTGCTGGAGGCACCGCGCGCGCACACCGGCCTCGGCTCCGGCACGCAGCTGGCGCTGGCGGTCGGCACCGCGTTCGCGCGCCTCGTCGGCCAGCCGGCGAGGAGCGCCGAACTCGCCAGTCTGCTCGGGCGCGGCGCCCGCTCCGGCATCGGCATACTCGGCTTCGAGTGCGGCGGCCTGCTGCTCGATGGCGGCCCGCCCGGCGATCTGCGCCAGAGCATGCCGCCGCTGCTGTCGCGCCAGCCGTTTCCGCAGCCGTGGCGCGTGCTGCTCGTCAGCGACAACAGCCGCGAGGGCTTGCACGGTACCGAGGAACGCAGCGCGCTCGCATCGCTCGCGCCGTTTCCGCGGCGGCTCGCCGCGCATCTGTGCCATCTGGTGCTGATGCAGATTCTGCCCGGCGCCGCCGAACATAACTTCGCGCCGTTCGCGCACGGTCTCACCGAGCTGCAGCAGACCATCGGCGAATATTTCGCGAGCGCGCAAGGCGGCGTGTTCGCGAGTCCCGACGTCGAGCACGTACTGCGCGCGGTCGCCTCCGAACGCACCGCCGGCATCGGCCAGACCTCGTGGGGCCCGACTGGCTTCGCGGTGCTCGCGAGCGCGCGCGAGGCCGACCGCGCGCTCGCGACCGCGCGCGCCGTCGCGAGCGCGCTGCCGCATATCGAATGCAGCGTCGTCGCGGGCCGCAACAGCGGCGCGGCGATCAGCGGCGCCGAGGCGCGCGCGCCGCACATCGACGCCGCATGATGCGCTGCACCGCTCAGGCCGCCGCTTACATAAGGCGCTGCCACGCGCGGCGCGGCCTTGCCTTGCGCCCCGTCCCCGAGATTGCCACTAAAACGAGCCCCTGCCATGTCAGAAACCCTTGAAAGGCCCTACATCCTGCACATGTTCACGGCCACGCCGCAGATGAGTCCGTTCGACGTCAACATGGCCGCCGACGCCGGCTATCAGGTCATCGTGCCGTATTGCAACGTCGAAGCGGGCATGGTCGCGAATCTGACGCAGGACGCGATCTTCTCGCGCGGCCCGAAAGGGGTGTCGCGCACCGGCATCTTCATCGGCGGACGGGACGTGATGCAGGCCGCCGACATGCTCGACACCGCGCGCCGCGCGATGGTCCCGCCGTTCGAGGTCTCGGTGTTCGCCGATCCGAGCGGTTCGTACACGACCGCGGCCGCGCTCGTCGCGCTGGTCGAGCGGCATCTTGGCAAACAGCACGGCGTGGAGCTGGGCGGCAAGCGCGTGCTGATTCTCGGCGGAACGGGCGCGGTCGGGCGCATCGCGGCGGCGATCGCCGCGTCGCGCGGCGCCGACGTGACGATCGCGAGCCACCACGACCGCAATCGCGCGCTCGGGGCCTCGGCCGAAGTCAACGAGCGCTTCGGCATCTTCACGAACGGCATCAGCGCCACGACGCCCGCCGAACTGCGCGGCGCGCTCGCCGACGCGGAAATCGTGCTCGCCACCGCCGTCGCGGGGGCGCAGGTGGTCGGCAGGGACGACCTCGTGCATGCGAAGCGCCTGCTCGTCGCCGCCGACGTCAACGCGGTGCCGCCCGAAGGGATCGCCGGCGTGAACGTGATGAACGACGGCAAGCCGATCGACGGCGTGCCGAACGCGGGCGCGGTCGGCATCGGCGCGCTGGCGATCGGCAACGTCAAATATCAGGTCGAGCATCGCCTCTTCGTGCGCATGCGCACGGGTGGTAAGCCGGTCTACCTGGGCTTCCCGGAAGCCTACGACGAGGCCCGCGCGGTCGCGGCCGGTCTCGGCTGAGCGCGGTCGTCATGAAGTCGCACCGCCCGCTCATGCATGCGCCGTTGGTCGCGGTCGTCGGGCAGTCCGCGCGCTTGCTCGCGCAGTCCGCGGCGCGCGCCGGCCTGCATGTCGCCGCGCTCGATATCTTCGGCGACCGCGACACGCGCGAGGCCGCCGAGCTATGGTTCGACATCGGCCGTGGTGATGGCGCGCTCGGGATCGACCGGGCGCGGCTCGTCGATGCGCTTGCGCGTGTCGCGCGCTTGCCGGGTTTGCTTGGCTGGATCGCCGGCAGCGGGCTCGAACCTTTGATGCCTCAGTTGTGCCGCGAATCCGGCTTGCCGCGCTTTCTCGGCAACGCTGCCGAGGCGATCGCGGCCGTGCGCGAGCCGCGGCGTTTTTTCGCGCTGCTCGACGCGTTGCGGATTGCGCATCCGGCTGTGTCGTTCGAGCGGCCCGCGACGGCCGAGGGCTGGCTGTTCAAGCAGGCGGATGGTTGTGGCGGTACGCACATCGAGGCGGCCGACCCGTTCCATTTAACGACCGACTCCGCGCACGGCTACTTCCAGCGCATTGGCCAAGGCCGCTCGCTGTCGGCGCTTTTCATCGGCGCGCACGGCAGCGCGGATCTGATCGGTTTCGCCGAGCAATTCACCTGCGCGATCGGCGATCTGCGCTTCGTGCATGCGGGCTCGATCGGGCCGATCGACTTGCCGCCAGCGTTCATCGCGCGCGTGCAGCAAGCGCTCGACGCGCTGTGCGCAAACACCGGCCTCGTCGGCATCAACAGCTGCGACTTCCTGTCGGACGGCACCTCGTTCGACGTGCTCGAAATCAACCCGCGCCCTTCGTCGACGATGGCGCTCTACGAAACCGCGTCGCCCGATGCATGGCCGGCCGGCCTGCTCGCCTGCCACCTCGACGCGTGCCGCCACGGCCGCGCGCCGTCGGCCGCGAGCCTCGCGCTCGCCCGCGCGCCGCGCTGGCGTGCCGGTCAGCGCGTGCTGTTCGCGCAGCGGCCGTTCAGCGTCTCGGCCGCGTTCTCGGACGCCTGCCTGCGCGATCCGCAATGCCGCGACGTACCGATGCCGGGCACCCGCATCGACGCAGGGCAGCCGGTCTGCACGCTGCAAGTGCGAGCGGCATCGGTGGACGCGGTGTTCACCGCGCTCGACGCGCAGCACGAACGCGTCGTCCAACGAATCGAAACCTGCGATGAACCCGACCATGCCTGCCTCCACGCCCACAGCTGAGACTTTCCCGCCCGCCGCGTTGCCGAGCGTGAACGCGCTTTCAGAGCGCCTCGTAGCACGGCTCGTCGATCAAGCGGCACAGCTCGGCGTCGCACTGACGCGCACGCGCGATGGCACCGTGATCGCCGACGCCGGCGTCGACGCGCGCGGCAGCCTCGACGCCGGCGTGCTGATCGCGCGCATCTGCATGGGCGGTCTCGGCCGCGTCGCGGTACGCGCGAACTTCGACGCCGCGCCGCTGTGGCCGACGATGCTCGAGGTCAGCACATCGTCGCCGGTGCTCGCCTGTCTCGGCAGCCAGTACGCGGGCTGGAGCCTGTCGGCGACCAGGGAGCAGACCGGCGGCAAGAAATTCTTTTCGCTCGGCTCGGGGCCCGCGCGCGCGCTCGCGGTCAAGGAGCCGCTATTCGACGAACTCGGCTATCGCGACCGCCACGAGCGCGGCGCGCTGGTGCTCGAAGTGGACCGCCTCCCGCCGCAGGTCGTGATCGACAAGGTGCTGCACGATTGCGGCCTCGCGCCCGAACACCTGACGCTGATCGTCACGCCGACACACTCTGTCGCGGGAACAGTACAGGTCGTCGCCCGCGTGGTCGAAGTTGCGCTGCACAAGGTGCATGTGCTCGGCGTACCGCTCGATGAGATCGTCGCGGGGACGGGCTCGGCGCCGCTGCCGCCGCCCGCGCCCGACGGCATTCAGGCGATGGGCCGCACCAACGACGCGATCCTGTACGGCGGCCGCGTGCACCTGACCGTCCAGCACGACGAGATCGCGCAACGTCTCGCCGACACCCTCCCCTCCGCCAATTCGCGCGACTACGGCCGGCCGTTCGCGGACGTCTTCACGGCCGTCAACTTCGACTTCTATCAGATCGATCCCGCGCTGTTCGCGCCCGCCGAGGTGTGGGTCAGCAGCCTCGAAAGCGGCGCGACCTATCATGGCGGCCGGCTCGACGGCGGCCTGCTGCGCAAACAGTGGGGCGGCGAGTCCGTCGCGCGATGATGATCACATCAGGCGTGCGCATCGCGATCATGACCGACGAAACCGGCTGGCACACCGGCCGGCTGAAAAAGGCGTTCCGCGCGCGCGGCGCCGAGGCGCGTTGCGTCGATCTCGCGGATTGCCGCATCGACACCACGTGGCTGCCGCACGGCCTCGCGATTCCGGGCTTCGGCCGCACGCTGCCGGACGCGGTGTTCGTACGCGGCATCGCCGGCGGCAGCTTCGAGCAGGTGACGCTGCGGCTCGGCATCCTGCACGCGCTGCGTGAATCGGGCGTGCCGGTGTACAACGACGCGCGCGCGATCGAGCGCAGCGTCGACAAGTCGATGACGAGCTTCCTGCTGCATCGCGCGGGCGTGCCGACGCCGGCCACCTGGGCCGGCGAATCCGCCGCGTTCGCGCAACGCGTACTGATGCGCGAAGCGGCCGCCGGCCGTCAGGTCGTGCTCAAGCCGCTGTTCGGCTCGCAAGGCCACGGGCTCAAACGGCTCGGCGCGCGCGGCGGGCTGCTCGCGCCATTGCCATCGCTCGCGCGTTATCGGCAGGTCGCTTATCTGCAGCGCTTCGTCGCGAGCGACCGGCCGGGTTTCGACTGGCGCGTGCTCGTGATCGGCGGCAAGGCGGTCGCGGCAATGCGGCGCAGCGGCGGCAAGGGCTGGATTCACAACGTCGCGCAAGGCGCGCGCTGCGAGCCCGCCGAGCTCACGGTCCCGCTCGCACAGACGGCAGTGCGCGCAACCGCCGCGCTCGGGCTCGACTACGCGGGCGTGGACCTGATCCCGAATGCCGACGACGCCGCGCTGCCCCTCGTGCTCGAAGTCAACGGCGTGGCCGCGTGGCGCGGTTTGCAGTCGGTCGTGCCGCTCGATGTCGCGGCGGCGCTCGTCGACGATCTGCTCGATCGCAGGCTGGCCGAGCAAGCCGCTAGCGCCGGGTTGCCTGAGCAGCCTCCGCAGCGCCGGGCTTGAGCGCGATGCCCGACACTCATGCGATTCCCGTCGAGCACGCGCGCGCGGCCTTCCTCGAAGCCTGCGCGCTCGACGTCACCACGCCGAAACCCGGCAACGTCAGCACCCAAAGCCCCGGCCACGGCATGCACGCGGCCCAGTTCCTCGCCAGCGCGGACGCGTCGCTCGACGCGCTATTCGCGCGCGGCGAGCGCGTCGGACAGCGCATTCTCGACGCGGTCACGCGCACGCGCGCGGCCGTCGGCTGCAATACGAATCTCGGCATCGTGCTGCTGGTCGCGCCGCTCGCCGCGGCCCTCGACGAAACCGGCGAACCGCCGGTGTCGGCGCAAGCGTGGCGCGCGGCCGTCGGCGACGTGCTGAGCCGGCTCGACGTCGAAGACGCTCGGCTTGCTTACCGCGCGATCGCGCTCGCCAATCCCGGCGGCCTCGGCGACGCGCCCGAGCAATCGGTCCACGCACCGCCGACGATCGGCCTGCGCGACGCGATGCGGCTTGCCAGCGAGCGCGACAGCATCGCGCGGCAGTACGCGAACGGTTTCGCCGACCTGTTCGACACCGGCCTCGCCGCCTACTTCGAAGCCTCGAGACCAACGCCCGAACCCGCGCCCGCCGATCCAGGCGAAATCGCGATGCTCAACGTGTTTCTCGCGTTCCTCGGCGGCTGGCCCGACTCTCACATTGTGCGCAAGCACGGCCGCGCGCTGGCGCAGAGTGTCACGCTCGTGGCACGCGAACAGCGCGCGCGCTGGCGCCAGGCGCGATCCGCCGCGCGCCGCTCGGCAAGCGATCCGCAACTCGACGCCTGGGATGCCGAATTGAAGGCCGGCGCGATCAATCCCGGCACCAGCGCGGACCTCGCGGTGGCCACGCTGTTTCTTGCGCGCTGTGTCGAAGGGCGCGGTTAACCCTGAATCGTCTGGACTGAAGAAGACCCGAACAGCCGCGTCAGCAGGCCCTTAGCGACAACTGGCACGGAACCTGTTAGTTAGTACCGCCGTGCATTCCCGCACCGCTCTCGCGATGCTGATCCGGACGATCGCGGGCGGCGCCTCGTCAGCAGGTCCATACCTACTCTTTTGGAGGAACAGAATGGCCAAGATCAACCGCGTCATGATCGGTGAGTCGCTCGTCGGCGACGGCAACGAGGTCGCGCACATCGACTTGCTGATCGGACCGCGAGGTTCGGCTGCGGAAACCGCGTTCTGCAACGCCCTCACCAACAACAAGGACGGCTTCACGTCGCTACTCGCCGTCGTCGCGCCCAATCTCATCACGAAGCCCAATACGATCCTGTTCAACAAGGTGACGATCAAAGGCGCCAAGCAGGCCGTGCAGATGTTCGGCCCGGCGCAGCACGCGGTCGCGCTCGCGGTGGCCGACAGTGTCGAGGACGGCACGATCCCGCAGGAAGAAGCCGACGATCTGTTCCTCTGCGTCGGCGTGTTCATTCACTGGCAGGCCGAGGACGACAAGAAGATCCAGCAGTTCAACTATCAGGCGACGCGCGAGGCCATCAAGCGCGCGGTCAGCGGCGACCCGAGCGCGGCTGAAGTGCTGGCGAAGAAGGGCAGCGTCGCGCATCCGTTCGCGCCGAACTGACGGCGCATGCAAGCGCAGGAGACGCGGCGCCGTTGCCGGCCCCGCCTCCTCGCGCATCCCGTCGCCTCGCGGCCGCAAGGCACGCATCTCGCGCAGCGGTTCGCGAAGCAGGCTCAATGCTTTCGCAGAGGCATTCAATGACCAACAGATGTCGCGCGCTTCTCGCCTTTACCTCGCTCCTGCTCGCCGCGCCGCTCGCGTGGGCGGGCGGCTACAACTATCCGACCGAGGGTCGCGTCGAATACGTGCTCAGTTGCATGGACGATAACGGCCACGAGTTCGCGAACGTCTACAAGTGCTCGTGCGTGATCGACAAGATGGCCGCGTCGTTGCCGTACGACGAATTCGTCGACCAGTCGACCTTCTCGAAGTACGCGACGCTAGGCGGCGAAGGCGGCGCGGAATTCCGCGTCGACCACGCCAAGGCGCAAACCAGGCGCTTCCGCGCGCTGCAAACCAGCGCATATCAGGCGTGCGGACTCGGTCCGCAGAAGACGTCGACCGTGGCGAAATGACCACGGCCTGAAACGCGCCGGGCGTTCTGCGCGCCCCGCTCGGCGCGCCCGGCTCGGCGCCCCCGGCTGGGCGCCCCCGGCTAGGCGCCCCCCTCAATTCGGCACCAGCCCCTCGCCCAGCGACGCGTACCGCGCGAGACCCACGGCCGCCGCCGAGCCATCGCCGCGACGCCGCTCGATCTGCACGCCGACGGCCGCGAGGTCGGCGAACTTGGCCGGCTTCGCGAGCGACACGCGCACCCAGTGCGCGCCGAAGTCGGCGATCAGCAGTTGCGCGATCGTCTCGGCAAGCGCCTCCAGCAGCCGCACGCGATGCGACGCGAACAGCTCGAGCAACGCCCCGCGCACGGCCGCGTAGTTGACCGTATCTTCGATCCGGTCCGTCGCGCAGGCGCGGATCGCTGGCACGCCGATAGCCAGGTTCACACGCACCGGTTGCGCAACATGCAACTCACTGCTATCGATACCGATGACCGTCTGGCCGATGAAATTCTCGATGAATACGATGTCCAGGCGCTCGGGCAACGCGCCGACTTGCGGGCCGGGATTGGCGCCGAGGCTGGAAAATGCGGCAAGGCGAATAGTATCGAAACGATCCATGATTTGATCTCCGCCGCGGCGCGGCCCAGGATTGAACAGCCAGTGATGACGAGCGAAACGATGCAACAGTAGAACAGTAGAACTGAACGACGCGCGGCACACTCTGTGCCGAAGCCGCGACAGGCATGCAACCTGCAACCCGTTTAACGCGTCACGCATCGAGAAAAGCAAATTCCGGGCACAGTGAGGTAAACCCAGTGTGACTTTCTGTTGAACCAATCCTGCATCGGGCGTACAGTTTTCAACACCCGCCTCGTAGTAGGGCCGGTCGGGAGGGCGCAGGCGAACCGAGATTGCGCCGCGCCAGGGGCAGGCAGGCTTGATAAAGCGGCATTCGCGGCGTGCGAAGCAGTCACGCTTGCGAAATGACGCAACGGAGGCAAATCCCATGTCGTTGCTCGCTGACAGCAGTACTCACGTCCGGGAAGTTCTGAACGTGGTCAACCATCAGTTGACCACGCGCCCGACAAGCGAACCCGTAGCTCAGTCGTGGACGCGCTGCATCAACGAATTCCAGCTGGACCCCGCGCGTTTCGTGCCGCCGCCGGTGCTCACCGAGTACGAACTCAGCGCGCGCCGTGAGGCGCTCGGCGATCTGATCGCGTGTTCGAAGCTCGAGATGACGACGCTCTATCAGCAACTCGCCGATCCCGAGCTCGCGGTCGTGCTCGTCGATTCTGGCGGCGTGATCGTGCATCAGGTGTCGTCCGTGCCGTTCGCCGAGGCGGTCGCCGTCGACGGCTTTCGCGTCGGCGCGCTGTGGAGCGAACGCGAAGCCGGCACCAACGGCATGGGCACCTGCCTCGCGGAGCGCGACTGCATCGCCGTCTGTCAGCACGAGCATTTCTATCCGCGCTATACGTCGCTGACGTGCTCGGCCGCGCCGATCTTCGACGACGGCGGCGAAATCGCCGGCGTGCTCGACGTCACGAGCCGCTCGAAGCTGCTGCAGCAGCACTCGCTGGTGCTGGTCGGTATGTCGCGGCAGATGATCGAAAACCGTCTGCTCGATGCGCGCTACCGGCACGCCAACATGATCCATTTCCACAGCCGCCCGGAATTCGTCGGCACGCTGCACGGCGGCAAGCTCGCGGTCGGCGACGACAGCACCGTGCTCGCCGCGAATCGCAGCGCGCTGTTCCAGCTGGGCTTCCGTTCGCTGAGCGAGCTGCGCGGCCGGCGCATCGAGGAAGCATTCAACGCGTCGCTCGAAGACATGATCGCGCGCAGCATTCGCGGCTCGTTCCATCCGGTCACCGTCTACAGCGCAAACGCGACGAACCGCTTTTTCCTCGTCGCGCAGACGCCGCAAAACGCCACGGGGCGCGTGACGCGCGTGCTCGTCCCCGACTCCGCCATGCGCGCCAACGCCGCCGAAAAACACGACAAACATCCGCCGGTGCCGAAGCTCGACGAGATCGCGCACCTCGAATTCGGCGACCCGCGCATGGCCTCGCAGATCCAGTTGGCCGCGCGTGTGATCCAGCGCAAGATTCCGATCGTGCTGCGCGGCCAGACCGGCACCGGCAAGGAAGTCTTCGCGCAGGCCTTGCATAGCATCAGCCCGCACGCCGCCGGTCTGTTCGTGCCGGTCAACTGCGCGTCGCTGCCGGAGAACCTGATCGAGAGCGAGCTGTTCGGCTATCGCGCGGGCGCGTTTACCGGCGCGCAGCGCGAAGGACGGCGCGGCAAGATCGTGCAGGCCAACGGCGGCACGCTGTTTCTCGACGAGATCGGCGACATGCCGCTCGTGTTGCAGGCACGCCTGCTGCGCGTGATCGAGGAACACGAGGTCACGCCGCTCGGCGCCGAGACCACCGTCAAGGTCAATTTCCAGCTGATCAGCGCGAGCCACCGCAATCTGCTCGAACTCGTGCAAAGCGGGCAATTCCGCGAGGATCTGTACTACCGGCTCAAGGGCGTCGAGCTGAATCTGCCGGCGCTGCGCGAGCGCGTCGACAAGCTGCCGCTGATCCATCATCTGCTCGCGAACGAAACCGACGATCCGCCCGATCTGACGCCGGAAGCCGAACACGCGCTGCTCACCTACGCTTGGCCCGGCAACATCCGTCAGTTGCGTCACGTGTTGCAGATGGCCATCGCGCTGTCCGACGGCGAGCCGATCCGCTGCGAGCATCTGCCGCCCGAGGTCACGCAACGCACGTCGGCGGTCGACCTGCCGATCGCGCTGCGCCTCGCGAACGCGGACATGGACGGGCATCTCGCCGACGAGGCGGACATTTCTTCGCTGAACGCGATCCAGCTGAACGAGCGCGAAACGGTGCTGTCGCTGCTCGACGAGCACCGCTGGAACGTCAGCAACGTCGCGAAGGCGCTCGGCATCAGCCGCAATACGCTGTATCGCAAGATGCGCCGGCTGCACATCCGGCTGTCGCATGAAGGCTCGCCGGCCGACGGCATGCCGTTCGATCTCGACGCATGACCGGGTCGTCCCTCAGGTCCCCCAGCGAGTCTGCTCGCAAGGGCGCCCGCGATCTCGCCGACTTCAGGCCGGATGCGCACTTCGCGTGGTGCGTGACCGGCTCCGGTCATATGCTCGAAGAATCGATCGCGCTCGCGCGGCGCTTGCCGCGCGTCGATCTGTTTCTGTCCGCGGCGGCCGAGGAAGTGCTGCCGCTCTATGGCTGGTCGCTCGACAAGCTGCGCGAACACTTTCGCGTACTGCGCGACAACAGCGCGAGCGGCGTGCCGGTCGGCATGCTGTATCACGGCGTCTATCACACGGTCGTGATCGCACCCGCCACCAGCAACACGGTCGCCAAATGTGCGTACGGCATCTCGGATACGCTGCCGACCAATATGTATGCGCAGGCCGGCAAGCAATGCATCCCCGGCATCGTCTTTGCGTGCGACACCGAACCGAGCGTGATCACGCATAGCCCGGACGAATGGGTCGAACTGCGGCCACGGGCGATCGAACTCGACAACGTCGAGCGTCTGGCGCGCTTCGAATACACGACGCTCGCGCGCTCGCTCGACGAACTCGAAGCGGCGCTCACCCAACGCCTCGCGACCCTCGACCTCGCATGGACCACCTCCTCTTCCTGACCGGCCGGCTTGCCGAACCGAGCCTGCGGCGCGTGCTCGACGGCATGGCGCCGACGCCGTTCAGTTGGGAGGTGCGCGAAATCGGCCTGCAAGTGGCCGGGTTGATGACCGCCGACCTGATCCAGCGCCGCGTGAGCGCGCCGCTCGCCGCGCAGCGCGTGATCGTGCCGGGCCGCTGCCGTGGCGATCTCGACGCGCTGGGCGCGCACTACGGCGTACCGTTCGAACGCGGTCCCGAGGAGGTCAAGGACTTGCCGCAATTTTTCGGCCGCAAGGCGAAGCCGTTCGATCTGAGCCGCTACGACACGGAGATTTTCGCGGAGATCGTCGATGCGCCGCGCCTCGACCTCGACGGCATCGCGGCAAGGGCGCGCGAGTATGCGGCCCAAGGCGCGGACGTGATCGACATCGGCTGCCTGCCGGACACGCCGTTTGCGCATCTCGAAGACGCGGTGCGGCGGCTGAAGGCCGAAGGCTATCGCGTCAGCGTCGATTCGATGCGCAACGACGAACTGCTGCGCGGCGGGCGCGCGGGCGCCGACTATCTGATGAGCCTGAACCTCGACACGCTATGGATCGCCGACGAAGTGCCGTCGACGCCGATCCTCGTCGCGCGCGAACCGGCCGACCCCGCTTCGCTCGACGCCGCGATCGACACGCTGTCCGCGCGCGGCCGCGCGTTTCTTGCCGATCCGATTCTGGATCCGATTCCATTCGGGCTGGCCGCGTCGATTGCGCGCTATGTGCGTTTGCGCGAGCGCTATCCCGACATCGCGATCATGATGGGCATCGGCAACGTGACCGAACTGACCGAGGCCGACACGAGCGGCATCAACGCGGTGCTGCTCGGCATGGCGGCTGAATTGCGCGTTGGCGCGGTGCTGGCGACGTCGGTGAGCCAGCATGCGCGGCGCGCGTTGCGCGAAGCCGATGTCGCGCGCCGCGTGATGCATGCCGCGCGCGATGCGCAGGTGCTGCCGAAGGGCATCAGCACCGAACTCGCGACGGTCCACGCGAAACGGCCGTTTCCGTACAGCGCCGAAGAAATCGACGAATTCGCGCGCGGCGTGCGTGACCCGAATTTCCGCGTGCAGATCAGCGCCGATGGCATTCACGTGTACAACCGCGACGGCCATCGTCGCGGCGACGATCCGTTCGCGCTGTACCCGCAGTTGAACCTCGAAACAGACGGCGGCCACGCGTTCTATATGGGCGTGCAGCTTGCGCGCGCCGAGATTGCATGGCGGCTCGGCAAGCGCTTCGATCAGGACCAGCCGCTCGACTGGGGCTGCGCGGTCGACCGGCCTGAAGAAGATCTCAGCGCATGGTGCGCGCCGGGCGAGACGCTGAAAAAGCGCTGAAACAGCAGCGCCATCACTGCATGGCGGCCACCCCCGCGGGTTCGTCGACAGTAGCCAGTTCGCCGCGCATGCCGCGGATCGCCTGCGCGCGATCGCCCGCACCGAACACGGCCGACCCGGCAACGAACACGTCCGCGCCCGCCGTGGCGACACGCGCGATGTTCGACGCCTTCACGCCGCCGTCCACTTCGATCAGCAAGGGCCGCCCGGTGCGCTGCATCGTCGTGTCGACGCGCTCGCGCAGCAGCCGCAGCTTGTCGAGCGTTTCGGCGATGAATGCTTGGCCGCCGAAGCCCGGATTCACCGACATCACCAGCACGACGTCGAGCATCTCCAGCACGTGATCGAGCGCCGCGAGCGGCGTCGCCGGATTCAGCGCCAGCCCCGCGCGCGCACCGTGCGAGCGGATCAGTTCGATGGTCCGACGCACGTGCAGCGTCGCCTCCGGATGAAAACTGATCAGGTTCGCGCCGGCCTCGGCAAACGCCGACACCAGCGGATCGACGGGCGTGGTCATCAGATGCACGTCGAACGGCAGCGTCGTGTACGGCCGGATCGCCGAGCACACGAGTGGGCCGACCGTCAGGTTCGGCACGTAGTGGTTGTCCATCACGTCCAGATGAATCCAGTCCGCGCCGGCCGCCGTCACGTCGCGAATCTCGTCGGCGAGCCGGGCGAAATCCGCCGACAGCAGCGACGGCGCAATCAGGAATTCGCGCATTGCATTCTCCGTGGCAGTGGCGTTAGTGGTAGCGGCTCGCCATCGTGTCGAGCGGCAGCGGCTTGATGCGCGCCGCCTGACCCGCGCAACCGAACGCCTCGAATCGCTCGACGCAGATCGCGCTCGCCGCGGCGGTGGCGGCCTTCAATGCCGCGCGCGGATCGAACTCCGCGCGCGCATTGGCGAGCGACTTGCGCATCGCGCCGCTCATCGCGAGACGGATATCGGTGTCGATGTTGACCTTGCGTACGCCGTTCGCGATACCTCGGCGGATTTCGTCGACGGGCACGCCGTAGGTAGTCGGAATCTCGCCGCCATATTCGCGGATCACCGCGAGCCATTCCTGCGGCACCGACGACGAACCGTGCATCACCAGATGCGTGTTCGGAATGCGCGCATGGATATCGGCGATCCGGTCGATCGCGAGGATGTCGCCGGTCGGCTCGCGGCTGAACTTGTACGCGCCGTGCGACGTGCCGATCGCGATCGCGAGCGCATCGACGCCGGTCGCGTCGACAAAGCGCCGCGCTTCGTCCGGATCGGTCAGCAGGTGCTCGCGTGTGAGCTTGCCTTGTGCGCCGACGCCGTCTTCTTCGCCTGCCGTGCCGGTTTCGAGCGAACCGAGACAGCCGAGTTCGCCTTCCACCGACACGCCGACCGCATGCGCGGCGTCCACCACGCGCCGGCTCACCTCGACGTTGTAGTCGTACGCGGCGGGGGTTTTCTGATCGGGCAGCAGCGAGCCGTCCATCATCACCGACGTGAAGCCCGAGCGGATCGCCTGCTGACACACCGCGGGGCTCGCGCCGTGATCCTGATGCAGCACGAGCGGAAGGTCCGGGTGCGCTTCGAGCGCGGCGAGCACCAGATGGCGCAGATACGGCTCGCCGGCGTACTTGCGCGCACCGGCCGACGCCTGCAGGATCACCGGGCTAGCGGTGGCCTCGGCCGCGCGCATGATCGCGTGAATCTGCTCCATGTTGTTGACGTTGAACGCGGGCACGCCGTAGTCGTGTTCGGCCGCGTGATCCAGCAGTTGCCGCAGGGTGATGAAGGCCATTGCGTGCTCCTCGATATGAAATGAAATCTTGGCGAACGGCGGGCTCAACGCGCGCGGTCGGCGACGCGCCGCGCTTCGAATCGCGCAACACGTACCACCGCATCGACCGCGAGCATGCGCAGCGCGTCGGCCATCGAGCGCGTGGCGGGTGCGTCAAGCGGTTGCGCGACTGCACTCATCGAATCTCTCCTTGCGAAATGAACCTCGGTATCCGTCCGGTACCGCTCAGGCGCGCGAGCGTCGGTCGATCAGTTGCAGGATCATCGGCGTGAAGATCAGCTGCATCGCGAGTCCCATCTTGCCGCCCGGCACGACGATCACGTTCGGGCGCGACATGAACGAGTCGTGCAGCATCGTCAGCAGATACTGGAAATCGATACCCTTCGGCCGCGCGAAGCGGATCACGACGAAGCTCTCGTCCGGTTGCGGAATCTCGCGGGCGGTAAACGGATTCGACGTGTCCACGGTCGGCACGCGCTGGAAGTTCACATGCGTGCGCGAGAACTGCGGGCAGATGTAGTTCACGTAGTCGGGCATGCGCCGCAGGATCGTGTCGACCACCGCTTCGTGCGTGTAGCCGCGCATCGTCTGATCGCGGTGCAGCTTCTGGATCCATTCGAGGTTGATGATCGGCACGACGCCGATCAGCAGATCCGCATGCCGCGCGATATCGACCTTCTCGGTCACCGCCGCGCCATGCAGCCCTTCGTAGAACATCAGGTCGGTATTGGGCGCGACCTCCTCCCACAGCGTGAAGGTGCCGCCGTCCTGCTTGTACAGTTGCGCTTCGCCCGCGTCGTGCACGTAGTGGCGAAACTGCCCGCTGCCGTTTTCGCCGTAGCGCGTGAACAGCGTTTCGAGTTCTTCGAGCAGATTCGCTTCCGGCCCGAAGTGGCTGAAGTTCGGCACACCGTCGCGTTCGCGCTCCTGCATCGCCGCGCGCATGCCGTTGCGGTCGAAGCGATGGAACGCGTCGCCTTCGACGATCTGCGCATTGATGTGCTCGCGTCTGAAGATATGCGTGAAACTCTTCATGACGGTGGTGGTGCCGGCGCCGCTCGAGCCGGTCACCGCGATGATCGGATGTTTGACTGACATGCGTTTGTCTCCGGATGACTGTGTTCTGTGCGCTGAGCGCGCCGTCAGTCGCTGATCACGCCGTGAAATCCGGCAGGAACAACGAGCGCGTGCCGAACAGCGGCGACGTGAACGGCTTGTCCTCGCCGCGATCGTATTCGCCGTGATAGCGCGCAATGCGCTCGACCTCGTTCTTCGAGCCGAGAATCACCGGCACGCGGCCATGCAGCGCGCGCGGCGCGACGTCGAGAATGCGTTCCCGGCCGGTGATCGAGAGACCGCCCGCCTGCTCGACGAGGAAGCTCATCGGGTTCGCTTCGTAGAGCAGGCGCAGGCGTCCTTCCATTGCCGGCGTTTTCGAGTCGCGCGGATACATGAACACGCCGCCGCGCATCAGGATGCGATGCACTTCCGCGACCATCGACGCGATCCAGCGCATGTTGAAGTCGCGCGCGCGGCAACCGCTGCGGCCGTCCTTGCACTCCTGCACGTAGCGGCGCACGGGCGGCTCCCAGAAGCGCTCGTTCGATGCGTTGATCGCGAACTCGCCGGTTTCCTCCGGAATCCGGATGTTCGAATGCGTGAGCACGAAGTTGCCGATGTCGCGCTCCAGTGTGAAGCCATGCGTGCCATTGCCGACCGACAGCACCAGCATGGTCGACGGTCCATACACGGCATAGCCGGCCGCGACCTGTTCGCAGCCCGGCCGCAGGAACGCGGCTTCGCTGGTTGCATTCTCTGCCGGGTCGCGCGTGCGCAGCACCGAAAAGATCGAGCCGACCACGCCGTTGATGTCGATATTCGACGAGCCGTCGAGCGGATCGAACGCGAGCAGATACTCGCCGCGCGGATAGTCCGGCGGAATCGCGTAGACGTGCTCCATTTCCTCGGACACCATCGCGGCCAGCAAGCCGTCCCACTCGCATTGCTGCACGAAGATCTCGTTGCTCGAGACGTCGAGCTTCTTCTGTTGCTCGCCGTGCGTGTTGAGCGTTTGCGCGGAACCGTAGTTGCCGCCTAGCGCGCCCTTGGTCAGCATCGCCGAGATCGACTTGATGGCCGCCGCTACGTCGATGAGCAGCGCGGAGAGTCCTGCAGTGTCGCGCGTGTCGTCCGTACACGGCGGGCGATCGAGCGTGTCGATCAGGAACTTCGAAAGTGTCGTGCGTCCGTCCTGCATGGCGTTCTCCGTCGATGGTGTCGTGATTCAGCCCGGCGGCGCCGTGACGGCGCGCGCGGTGGAAGGCGAATGCGAGGACTGCGGCGGCGCGTCGAACACGCGGCTCGCGCGCACGTCGGCCGCATCGATCAGCGTCAGCGTGGCGGCGTCGACCGGCTCGCCGCCTTGCAAGGCGCTCGCGAACAGGCGGTTCGCCTGGCGCAGCCGCGCGCGGTCGAGCGCGTTGCGCACCGAGCGCGCGTTGGCGAAATTCGGCTGGCGGATGCGGCGCGCCAGATAGTCGGCGAACGCGCGGCGCGACGCGGCATCGAAGCGGTAATGCATGGTGCCGAGCATCCGTTCGGCGATTTCGAGCAATTCCGTTTCCTCGTAATCGGGAAACGTAATGTGATGCGCGATGCGCGAGCGGAAACCCGGATTGCTCTCGAAGAACACTTCCATTCGCGACGCGTAGCCGGCCAGAATCACGACCAGGTCGCTACGCTGGTTCTCCATCGTCTGCAACAGGATTTCGATCGCTTCCTGCCCGTAGTCGCGCTCGTTCTCCGGGCGATACAGGTAATACGCTTCGTCGATGAACAGCACGCCGCCCATCGCGCGCTTGAGCACGTCGCGCGTTTTCGGCGCGGTATGGCCGATGTACTGGCCGACCAGATCGTCGCGTGTGACCGACACCAGATGATTGCGGCGAATGTAGCCGAGCCGGTGCAACACTTCCGCCATGCGCAGCGCAACCGTCGTCTTGCCGGTGCCGGGGTTGCCGGAGAAGCACATATGCAAGGTCGGCGCGCCGCCCGCGAGACCCAGCGAAGCCCGCGCGCGCTCGACCAGCAGATGCGCGGCGACCTCGCGAATGCGCGTCTTCACGGGCGCGAGCCCGACCAGATCGCGATCGAGTTCGCCGAGCACGTCGCCGATCCCGGAGTCGCGGTACAGCGCCGCGAGGTCGATGTGGGGCGCGGCGGCGTCGCTGTGCGCGGTGGACGCGGGCAGTGCGTCCACGCTGGCGGCGTCTGTCATGGTTCCTCCTCGCTGCGGGTCGTCGTGTGCGTTGTTGCGCGATCAGCGGCGTCAGCCCGCCGCGCCGTAACGCTCGCCCGCTGGCCGATCGCCCGCGTAGCCCGTCATGCTGTAGCGCTGCGTGCGCCCCTGCGCGTCCTGCCGCAACAGCCGGAAGCCCGGCTCCACGTCCGGCCGGTTGACGATGAACGACAGGCGCATCGTCTCGAAGGTGCGCACCGAGTCGAACGCGTTGACCTTGATGTAGTGCTGCGGCCGCGCCTCGCGGCAAGCCCTGACCTCCTGCAACACGCCGGCCGCGTCGTGCAGGTCGAACATCGGCAGACCCCACATTTCCCAGTAGGTGTTGCGCGGATGCGGGTCGTCGGTGAATTCGACCGAACAGGCCCAGCCCTGGCGCAGCGCGTAGTCAATCTGCAGGCCGATTTCCTCGTCGGTCAGCTCGGGCAGAAAAGAAAACGTTCCTTGAGTAATACGCATGACGAACCTCGTGGATGGATGTCGCGTTCGGAACGGCGTCAACGGTGCCCCGGCGCGGTGCCGTTGCACCGCGTTGCGGATGCGCTCGTGAGGCGCTCGCGGGAAAAGCTCGGCGTGGCTAGGCCGCCGTCGGCGTGGCGGCGAAATCGGGCGTATCGGTCGATGCGTAGTTGAAGCTCACGTCGCGCCACGTATCGAGCGCCTGCTTGAGCGGCGTGCACCGGCGCGCGGCGGCTTCGAGCACGTCGGGCCCTTCGCGCAGAATGTCGCGGCCCTCGTTGCGCGCCTTCACCATCGCTTCGAGTGCGACGCGGTTCGCGGTCGCGCCGGCCTGGATGCCGGCCGGATGGCCGATCGTGCCGCCGCCGAACTGCAGGATCGCGTCGTCGCCGAACAGATCGAGCAGCTGATGCATCTGCCCCGCGTGAATCCCGCCCGAGGCGACCGGCATCACCTTGCGCAAGCCGGCCCACGGCTGGTCGAAGAAAATGCCGCGCGACAGATCGACCGCGTTGTGCGCGTCGCGGCACACGTTGTAGTAGCCCTGCACCGACAGCGGATCGCCTTCGAGCTTGCCGACCGCGGTGCCCGCATGCGCGTGATCGACGCCCGCCATGCGCAGCCATTTGGCGATCACGCGAAACGAGATGCCGTGGTTGCGTTGCCGCGTGTAGGTGCCATGCCCCGCGCGATGCAGATGCAGGATCATGTCGTGCCTGCGGGCCCAGCGCGACATCGACTGGATCGCGGTCCAGCCGATCACGAGGTCGATCATCACGATGCACGAGCCGAGCTCCTTCGCGAATTCGGCGCGCTCGTACATGTCCTCCATCGTGCCGGCCGTCACGTTCAAGTAGTGCCCTTTGAGCTCGCCAGTCTCCGCCTGGGCGCGGTTCACCGCCTCCATCGCGAACAGGAAGCGGTCGCGCCAGTGCATGAACGCCTGCGAGTTGATGTTCTCGTCGTCCTTCAGAAAATCGAGGCCGCCGCGCAGGCCTTCGTAGACCACCCGTCCATAGTTTTTGCCCGACAGACCGAGCTTCGGCTTGACCGTGGCGCCGAGCAGCGGCCGACCATACTTGTCGAGCCGTTCGCGCTCGACGACGATGCCGGTCGGCGGCCCCTGAAACGTCTTCAGATACGCGACGGGAATGCGCATGTCTTCGAGCCGCAATGCCTTCAGCGGCTTGAAGCCGAACACGTTGCCGATGATCGACGCGGTCAGGTTCGCGACCGAGCCCTCTTCGAACAGATCGAGTTCATAAGCGATATACGCGAAGTACTGCGGCTCGTCGGCGCGAGACACCGGCACCGGCTCGACGCGATACGCCTTCGCGCGATACATGTCGCAGGCGGTCAGGCGGTCGGTCCACACCACCGTCCACGTCGCGGTCGACGATTCGCCGGCCACCGCGGCCGCCGCTTCCTCGGGTTCGACACCGGGTTGCGGCGTGATGCGAAACAGCGCGATCACGTCGGTGTCTTTCGGTTCGTAGTCCGGTTGCCAGTACCCCATCTCGCGGTATTTCATCACGCCCGCCGCGTACCGTTCGCGCGGATTGTGCGGATCGCGCGCTTGAGGTTCGGGCTGGATCGGCGGTTGACTGAAATCGTTCATGACGTGTCCTCGAAGGTGGCAAGCGCACTGCCGGAAGAACGAAGCGCTTGAGTTGCACTGTAGGCACGGACACGCCCAAGGTGAATTCACGATTTTATTTGGCAGACTTAACGGATCGGTTATCGCTATCACATCGTGAGGTTCTTTTTCGAGCCGTGCGACGCGAATCGGAGCAGAATGTGTTGGTGAGCGAGGCGGGCGCGGCGTGACAGCGCAATCGGATTAGCGAATCGCGATGGCACACTTTGCTTCGTTTTCGCCACACCGCGCGGCTCTTTGCGTCTGGCAACCCGCGCGAGCGCCACGGCGTGGCGCAATTCGCCGGGTGCTGTATTGGCCGTCGAATGCACGCACGCCTGGCCGGCCGGAACGCGCATGGGCACGGAGCTTGCATGATGCCGGCTGCCGTCGACACCGGGCATCACGCCGGGCCGGCGGCGCAACGCTGTTCCACCCGCTGTTTCAACCGAAGGAGAAAGCACGTATGCAATGGACGACTCCGAGCTACACGGACGTACGCCTCGGTTTTGAAATCGTGATGTATGTCGCTACGCGTTAAGCCCGCAACCGGGCCGCACGCCGCGGCCCCTTTGCGGTTCCCGTTTGTGTTTGACCTCTGCTGACGGCCGGCCTTCCGGCGCTGTCGGGACACGCGTTCCCAGCCATGATCCACGAAACGATCGTCACCACGGCAGCGTGCGATGGCCGTCCTCATATCGCGCCAATGGGCGCGCGCCACGAGGGTGAGCGCATCATCCTTGCGCCTTTCCGTCCGTCGGTCACGCTCGACAACGTGATCGCGACGCGCGCGGCCGTGCTGAACTTCACCACCGACGTGCGGATCTTCGCGGGCTGCGTCACGCACTGCGCAACCGATTGGCCGACCGTGGCCGCGAGCCGCGTGCCGAGCGTACGTCTGGCCGAGTCGCTGGCCCACGCCGAGCTCGAACTCGACGAGCTGCGTGACGACGCCGAGCGCCCGGTGCTGGTGATGAAATGCGTGCACCGTGAAAACCACGCGCCGTTCGCGGGCTTCAATCGCGCGCAGTCGGCGGTCGTGGAAGGCGCGATTCTGGTGAGCCGGCTCTTCATGCTGCCGGCCGACAAGGTCGATCGAGAAATGGCGTATCTGCAGATCGCGATCGACAAAACCGCCGGCGACAACGAGCGCACCGCATGGAGCTGGCTCGTCGCCGCGATCGCGCGATATCGCGCGAGCCTCGAAGATGCGGCGCATCAGGCCGCCGCTTCGGCCCATCACTGAAAACCCTTCCTTCCGCGGAGAACCCCGATGACCGCATTGCTCGCGAGCGTCCGCTCGGCTGACGAAGCATTCGACGCCGCCCGCGCCGGCGCCGAGCTGATCGACCTGAAAGAGCCGGACGACGGCGCGCTCGGCGGCCTGTCGATCGGCGCCATCACGACTATCGCGCAACAACTTCGCGCGCGCTACCCGGTCAAGCCGATCAGCGCAGCGATCGGCGACGTGCCGGCCGACGCGTTCGACGAGATCGCCGCGCGCGTGATCGACGTCAGCGATGCCGGCGTCGACTATGTGAAGGTCGGCGTCGCGCGCGGACCGGCCGCGCGCCGCTGCATCGAGCAGCTCGCGAATCTGCCGGCTAGCGTCGTGCCGGTGCTGCTATGCGACGGCGGCATGGACGACGAACTGGTCAGCCACACCGCGGCGCTCGGGTTCGCCGGCCTGATGTTCGATACCGCGAGCAAGGACGGCGGCACGCTGTTCGATCACGTCGATGTCGACTCGCTCGCGCGCTGGTTGCGGCTCGCGCGTCAGTGCGGCGCGATGGCGGGCATCGCCGGTGCGCTCGGCTGGGCGCAACTGCCGCAGATCCGCGCGCTGGCGCCTGACGTGGCCGGTTTTCGCACCGCGCTGTGCGCCGACGGGCGCCGCTCGCGGCTCGACCCCGAGCGCGTCGCGCAATGGGCGAGCGCGTTGCATCGGCCAGTTGGAGAGATTCGCGTCGATGGCGCGGCGCCGTTGCCGGGCTCGACCAACGCGACGCGGTTGTAGCAGCCGCTCACATCACCGGAATATTCAGCAAACGGTCGCGCATCAGCGCGACGTTGCTCTTGTCGAGCAATTCGACCACATAGTTCGCATCGTTCACGTAGTCGACGAACTTGCGGTCGATCACCCCCGACGCGGCCAGCGTTTCGAGCGGATCGTCGGCGGCGATCGGACAGGATTTGACGACGATCAGCCGCTCCGCGTTGAGCATCGTCGATAGCCAGGCGGCGAGGCTGTCCGAGGTCGTGTCCCAGTTGCTCATCGCGTCGGGCGTGTCGCGCATCAGCGCGGTCGGCGCCCACACGGCGACGTGACCGTCACGCAGGGTGCGGCGAATCTTCGCCTCGCTCGACGCGATCACCAGTTCGGGCGAAACGCCCTGCATCAGCAGCGCATATTGCGTCATCGCGAGCAGACACATGTTGTGCGCGGCCAGATCGTCGAAGTTCCACTCGCCCTGGTACTGGCGGACCTTGTCCGCGAAATCGCCGCCGCCGGGCACGATCACGACCCGTCCGCCGCCGACTTCGCATAGCTCACTGAGCCAGTGGCGCAGTGCCGGGTCGTGACTCAGGCTGCCTCCGATCTTGACCACCCACATGACTGTTGCCCTCGTGTCCAGTTGAGTGCCCGGCCGGGTCGCGTCGTTTCGCAACCTCGTTCATCACCGAACTTGTCCCGCTCGCCATATCGTGTCCCCTGCCCCTCTTTGCGCTACTCGTGCGCCGGCGCGCCGCGTCCCCGGATTGCGCGCCGCGCCTCTCAACTCATGCCGCGCGCGCCGCGATACCACGCGCGCCGCGCCGTTGGGCGCCCGGCTCGCGCGCCGCGAGCAGCGCGACCGCCACGCTCGGCGCGCAGGTCGCCGCCCATGCCGCGCAAGCATCGGGCACGCCCGCCAACGCGCCGAAATCGATATAGCCGCGCGCCTCGTCGCGCGCCAATGCGGCGACGAGGAAGCGGCCGCAGCCGGCGCCCACCAGCGGCGCGGCCGCGAGCGCCGGCTGCGCGGCGACCACCCGCATCAGGTTCGCGCCGATTTCGCGCACCTGCAGCGCGCGCCAGCGCCGCGCAAAGTGCAGCCATTCGACGTCCGACGCGTCGTGCGCGTCGTGCCCGATCATGCGCGCGAGCCGCGCGCGGCTCGCCGCCTGCGTCTTCGGCCCCTGGTCGGCGCTCGGCTGCACGTCGTGCAGCGGGTCCAGTTCGCCGGTCAGCCGGTAGACGTCGGCGCTCGTCGCAAACCATTCGTTCATCACGTTCAGCATGGCGCCGCCGAATTCGATCCGCTGCGCGACGCCGCACAACGGCGTGCGCACGACGCCGTGATACACGAGTTCGCCGGTCGCGAGCCGGCCCGCATCGGTCGCGGCACGCGCGACGACGCGGCCGTCGACGATCGGAATGATGTCGGTGGTGGTGCTGCCGATGTCGATCAGCAGCGCGTTCGCCATGCAGGTAGCGACCCAGCTCGCGGTCGCGAGCCAGTTCGCCGACGCGACGTGACGCCAGCCGGCCGCGCAGTCGGCGGCGGCGAGCCAGCCGGCGTCGCCGGCGTAGAAACGCAGTGATGGACCGAGCCGCTGCGCGAGCGCGGCCACGATCGCGCGCACGCCTTCGGCGCGATCCGCGAACAGGTCGACCATCTCGCCGGTCATCGTCACCGCATGCTGCGCGGCGTCCGTGCGGGCCTGGGGCCAGCGCTCGAAGACGAGCTCGATCGTGCGGTGCAGATGGTCGAGCCCCTGCCAAAGCGGACACGGCCATTGCACGACGTCCAGCACGGCGTCGCCGCCGTCGACGAGCGACACTTTCACGTGCGCGCCGCCGATGTCCCAGCCGAACCGCGCCGCCGGGTTCGAACGGGCGGGGCTCAAGGGCGCACCTCGTACGTCGGCGAATTGACGCGCGCCGCGCCGCAGCGCTCGATGCGCACGCCATGCGCGGCCAGCAGCGCGCGCGTCAGGCCGCTGCCGCGCGCCGCCGACAACCCCGCATAAGCGACCGTCAAACGCGGATTCACTTCGATCACGACCGGCCCGAGTTGCGGATGCCACACGACATCGATGCCGACGAAGCCGCGCAAACCTGGGATGGCCCGCGCGACGCGATGCGCGAGCGTGTCGAGCGCGCGGCCCATGTCGCTGTGCTGGTCGATCTGATCGACCAGCACGCCGTCGAACTCGACGATCCGCGCAACATCACCCGACGCGTCGCCGCCGCTCAGCCCGATCTGCTGACGGTTGATGCTGAGGAGCTTGGTGGCGTCGCCGCGGCAGATCAGCGACAGGCTCAACGGCTCGCCATCGACCCACGCCTGCAGCACCGGATTGCGCGCCGCCGCCGCGCGCGCCTCGTACTCGGCGCAGGCATCGGCGAAGCGCTCGTACACGATCGTGTCGAGGCCGCCCGCGCCGTCGTCCGGTTTGACCACCCACCGGCCGTCGTGCTGCGCGGCTGAGTCGCCGGGTTCTAGCGCCGGCGTCGTGGCAATGCCATGCGCGGCAAGACACGCCGCCGTCGCGCTCTTGCTCGACGCGACGCGGATCGCTTCCTTCGCGCAGCCGAGCCAGCGCGCAGTGCCGACCGCATCGTGAAAGCGCAGCAGCAGCCCGTCGCATTCCGGCGCGACGACCCACGCGTAATCGTGCTCACGCGCCGCGCGCGCGACGAACGCCGTCATCGATTCGCCGGGTGCGGCCATACAATGGGCCTCGCCCGCCCCTGGCGTTTCGAAGCGCGAGGTCGCGAACGTGACCTGCACGCCGTCGAGTTCACGCAGAGCGTCGACCAGCGCGTCGCGCATCACGCGTCCTTCGACGATCAGCGCGCTCAAATCGGCGAGACTGCCCGGGCCGGCGAGCTGGGGGTCGATGCCGCCGCCGGTGAGATACTCGTAGACAAAGATTCTGGTCAAAGGAAAGCCCCCTATGCAGGTGATACCTGTTCTCGATCTGCTCGACGGCCAGGTCGTACGCGCGGTGCGCGGCGAGCGGAGCGCCTATCGGCCGATCCAGTCCCGCCTCGTCGCGACGAGCGACCCACTTGCCACCGCCCGCGCGCTGCTCGAAGCCAGCGGCGCGCGCACGCTCTATATCGCCGATCTCGGCGCCATCCTGCAGCGCGGCGCGCATGCTTCGACGCTCGCCGCATTGCGGGCCGCGCTGCCCGGCATCGAACTGTGGCTCGACGCGGGTTTCGCGGACTACGCGTCGATGCGCGCGCTATTCGAGCGCATCGACGACGCCATCGATCAACACGACAGCCCTGCTGCCGCTTCCCACCTCGCGACTCTCGTGCCTGTGTTCGGCTCGGAGACGCTGCGCGATATCCACGCACTGCACGCGGCTCAGCGCGCCGGCCTTGCGCCGATCCTGTCGCTCGATCAGCGGGCGGGCGAACTGCTCGCCGCGGCCGCGCTCGACCGCTCGTCGGCGTGGTGGCCGCCGCGCGTGATCGCGATGACGCTCGACCAGGTCGGCAGCTACGCCGGCCCCGATCTCGCGACGTTCGAGCGCGTGCGCGCGCAAGCCGCCGCGCACACCACGCTGATCGGCGCGGGCGGCATCCGCAATCGCGACGATCTGGCCGCCGCGGCCGGCACCGGCGCAAGCGCCTGGCTGGTGGCGTCCGCGCTGCACGATCGACAGATCGACTGCGCGAATTCCGATTCCGCGTAGGCCTTCCATACAATTTCCATGCCACGCGTCCTGACAGCGCTGTCGGTAAACGCAACACAAGCCGGACTGTTCGCGTGTGACACTCTGCTTGACACTCTGCTCCAGAACGGCACACATTTTGTATGGCGCGGTGGGCCTTTGACGCGCGCGCCGACGCAGGATCAGGCACCCTTACCGCAGGGTCGAAAGGTCGGCATGGAGCTTGCTAAACCTGCCCCATGCATAGCCCCTCCATCGATCCATCGACCCCCAGCCCGAGCGCAACGCGCGCCGCGGCGCTCACACGCGACTGGATCTGTCCGTTCTGCCCTTTGCTGTGCGACGACCTGGCCGCCGCTGCCCACGACGACGGCACGCTCGATGTGCCGGACACCGAATGTCCGCGGCTCGCTCACGCGCTCGCGCAGTACGGCGCGACGGACGCGCAATGCGCTTGCACCGTCGATGGCAACGAAGTGGACAAGGATGCCGCGCTGGCGAGCGCCGCGCAGTTGCTCGCGAACGCGCGCCGCCCATTATTCGGCGGCCTCGCCACCGACGTCGCCGGCACCCGCGCGCTGTATCCGCTTGCCGCCGCCTGCGGCGCGATCCTCGATCATCTGCACGGCGATGCGCTGACGCCCGCGACGCTCGCTTTGCAAGACCGTGGCTCGTTCTTTACGACGCTCTCCGAAGTGCGCGCGCGCGCCGACCTGCTGGTGTTCTTCGGCTGTCAGCCGTCGCGGCGCTATCCGCGCTTTTTCACGCGCGCGCTGGCGGGCACCGAACTCGCGCGCGAGCTGGTCTTCGTCGGCTGCGAAGCGGACCCCGCCGCGGCCGGCTTCGCGCAAACGCGCATCGACACGCTGCTGCCGGACACCGATCCGTACGACACGCTCGCGCTGTGGTCAGCGCTCGCGGAAGGACGCGACGCCGCCGCGCTGAGCCACGGCGATGGCAGCGCAGCCAACGTGGCAACCGCGCTCGCGTCGTTGCACGCACGCATCGCCGGCGCGCGCTATACGGTGGTCGTCTACGAACCGGCCGCACTGCCCGCGCCGCACGCGGCGCTGCTGATCGAAGCGCTGAACCGGATCGTGAAGGCCGTGAATCGCACGACGCGCGCGGCATGTCTCGCGCTCGGCGGCGACGACGGCGCGTTGACGGTCAATCAGACCGTCACGTGGCTGTCCGGCTTGCCGCTGCGCACGCGCGTGTCGATGCCGGCGCACGCCGCGGGCACCGCGGCGCTCGATCACGATCCGTACCGCTATCGGACGGCTCGGCTGCTCGCCGAACGCGAAGTCGATGCGCTGCTGTGGATCTCGGGCTTCGCGCCGCACGCGTGGCCGGCGTCGCTCGATCCCGCGCTTGCCCTGATCGTGCTCGGTCATCCGGCGCTCGCCGATGCCGCCAGGGCGCGCGGCGCGAACACCGTGTTCGTGCCGGTCGCGACACCGGGCGTCGATAGCGGCGGGCATCTGTTTCGCGTCGACGGCACGGTCGTGATGCCGCTCACCGCCGCGCGTGGTGCCGCGCTGGAGTCGGTGGCGTCGATTGCCGCGAAGTTGAGCGGGCGATTGAGCAGGCAATTGAGCGAACGCTCGAGTACGCGCGAGGATCAGCCATGACTCTCGTCCGGCTCAAGGGCGGCACGGTGTTCGACCCGATCCACAACGTCAACGGCGAGCGCCGCGACCTGACGTTCCGCGACGGCCGCATCGTCGACGTGCCCGCCACCACGCCCGTCGATCGTGAATACGACGCGACCGGCATGATCGTGATGGCGGGCGGCATCGACCTGCATTCGCATATCGGCGGCGGCAAGACCAATCTGTCGCGCCTGCTGCTGCCCGAGGATCATCGCGCCGATGCGCGGGGCGCCCATGCGCCGCGCGAGGCCGCCTACGAAGCCGCGCGCGACGACAACGGCCGCTACCTGCGCCTGCCGTCGTGCGGCGTCTGCACGCCGGGCACGCTCGCGACCGGCTACCGCTACGCCGAAATGGGCTACACGGCCGCGTTCGAGCCGGCGATGATGCCGTCCAACGCGCGCCACACGCACCTCGAAATGGGCGATACGCCGATCATCGATCACGGCGCGTACGTGATGCTCGGCAACGACGAGCTGTTCCTGCGGATGCTCGCCGCGCGCGACGACTTCGAACGTCTGCGCGATTACGTCGGCTGGACGATCGCCGCGAGCAAGGCGCTCGGCGTCAAGGTGGTCAACCCCGGCGGCATCTCGGCGTTCAAGTTCAACCAGCGCTCGCTAAACGTCGACGAGCCGCACGCGCACTACGGCATCACGCCGCGCGACGTGCTGCGCACGCTGACGCGCGCGCTGACCGAGCTGCGCGTGCCGCATCCGCTGCACGTGCACACGAGCAACCTCGGCGTGCCCGGTAACCTCGCCTCGACCATCGCGACGATGGACGCCGCCGACGGTCTGCCGATCCATCTGACGCATATCCAGTTTCACAGCTATGGCACCGAGGGTTCGCGCAAGTTTTCGTCGGGCGCGCGGCAGATTGCCGAGGCCGTGAACGCGCGGCCGAACGTGTCGATCGACGTCGGCCAGATCATCTTCGGACAGACCGTCACGGCCTCCGGCGACACGATGATGCAGTTCCGCAACGCGCCGCTCGCGCGGCCGCACAAGTGGGTGGTGGGCGATATCGAGTGCGACGCGGGTTGCGGCGTGCTGCCGTTCCGTTATCGCGAACAGAGCTACGTGAACGCGCTGCAATGGATCATCGGCCTCGAAATCTTCCTGCTCGTCGACGACCCGTGGCGCGTCGCGATGACCACCGATCATCCGAACGGCGGACCGTTCACGAGCTATCCGCATTTGATTCGCCTGCTGATGGACAAGCCGTTTCGCGATGAGCAACTGGCGAAGCTGCATCCCGAGGCGCAGGTCGCCAGCGCGCTGCCGGAGCTCAAGCGCGAATTCTCGCTGTACGAGATCGCGATCATCACGCGCGCCGGTCCCGCGCGGCTGCTCGGTCTGCGCGATCGCGGCCATCTCGGCGCGGGCGCGGCGGCGGACATCGCCGTCTATCGCGACGAGCCGGACCGCGAGCGGATGTTCACGTCGCCGGCCTATGTGTTCAAGGACGGCGAACTGGTCGCGCGCGACGGCACGCTGGTCGCGACGCCGACGGGCGGTATCCATTTCGTCGCGCCGCAATTCGATCGCGGCATCGAGACAACGCTGCGCGCGTATAGCGACGCGAACCTCGCGAGCAACTTCGCCCACGCCGCGATCAGCGACGACGAAGCCTGCCGCTGCTGCCGCGGCGGACGACTACTGCCCATCGAATGTCTAACCTGACGCGTCCACGATGAACGCTCCCGCCCCGCTCGACATCAACGGCACCGCGATCGACGCGACCTTCGCCGAAGCCTTTCCGATGAAGGCGACCCGGCTCGTGATCACCGCGCACACGCCGACGTGGGCGATGCACGCGGCGAACTCGCTGGCGGGCTTCGCGACCTCGGTGATCGGTTGCGGCTGCGAGGCGGGCATCGAGCGTGCGCTCGCGCCCGCTGCCACGCCCGACGGCCGGCCCGGCGTCGCGGTGCTGTTGTTCGCGGTGTCGTCGAAGGAGCTCGCGAAGCAGATCGGGCGGCGCGTCGGCCAGTGCGTGCTCACCTGTCCGAGCACGGCCGTCTACGGCGGCATCGATCCGGCCACGAGCCGCGCGCCGCTGTCGGACCCGGCGCCGCTCGGCAGCGGGCTGCGCTTTTTCGGCGACGGCTGGCAGATCGCGAAGATGATCGACGCGGGGAACGGACCCACGCGTTACTGGCGCGTGCCGGTGATGGACGGCGAGTTCGTCTGCGAAGACATGGCGACGACGGTCAAGGCCGTCGGCGGCGGCAACCTGCTGCTGCTCGCGCGCGACCTCGGCGCCGCGCTCGCGGCGGCCGAAGCCGCGGTCGCCGCGATGCGCCGGCTGCCGAACGTGATCATGCCGTTTCCCGGCGGCATCGTGCGCTCGGGCTCGAAGATCGGCTCGAAGTACGCGGGCGCGACCGCGTCGACCAACGACGCGTTCTGCCCGAGCCTGATCGGCCTCGCGCGGCGCAGCGAGTTGAGCGCGGACGTTGGCTGCGTGCTGGAAATCGTCATCGACGGTCTGACCGACGCCGACGTCGGCGCGGCGATGACGGCCGGGATCGGCGCGGCCGCCGGACTCGGCCGCGCGGCCGGCGTGCTGCGCATTTCCGCGGGCAACTACGGCGGCAAGCTCGGGCCGTACCACTTTCATCTGCACGAACTGGCGGCGGGACTCAACGGGAGTCACGCATGAGCACGACCACGTTGCGCGTGAAGACACCACCCGGCTTTCGCGTCGATGCCGCAGCGCTGTCACCCTCGGCGCTGGCCAGCATGAGCGTGGCCGAGATCGAGCGCATCGTGCTGCCGGCCGGCAACGAGCGCTGCGTGGTCGGCGACGTCTTCGAGGTTTCGCGCGACGACGCGCCTGCGTCTGGCGACGACATGGCCACGCTGCTGATCGACGACGCCGCGCGGTGGCTGGACCGGCTCGGCGCGCAGATGGACGGCGGACGGCTCGTCGCGCGCGGCTCGGTCGGCGACTACAGCGGCTTCAGAATGAGCGGCGGCTTGCTTGAAATCGACGGCGACGCGGGGCACTTCACCGGCTGCGAAATGCGCGGCGGACGCGTGACGGTGCGCGGCGACAGCGGCGACTTCGCCGCCGGCGCACTGACGGGCGATATGGAAGGCATGAGCGGCGGCACGCTGACGATCCACGGCAACGCCGGCGCGCGGCTCGCCGACCGGATGCGCCGCGGCCTCGTGCTGGTCGGCGGCAACGCGGGCGACTTCGCGGCGTCGCGGCTGGTGGCGGGAACCGTCGGCGTGGCGGGGCAACTGGGCGCGCATTATGCCTATGCAATGAGGCGTGGCACGCTGCTGCTCGCGCAACGGCCAGAGCCACTGCCGCCCCCTACTTTCACCGGCGGCGGACACGGTTTCGACGTATTCTGGTCATTGCTCATACGCAGTCTCGCGGCCGAAATCGCGCCGTTTTCGCAGTGGCGCGCGGACCGTCTGCCGGTCCGTTTCACGGGCGACCTCGCGGTCGACGGCCGCGGTGAAATACTGATCGCCGGCTGAACCAGCTATGTCAGCCGCGACTGAAACGGTGTTCGGCAAAAAAGAAACGTCCCGCAACGATGTTGCATGGAGACAGGGCATGAGGACAGCGGATTCTGCAAACGCGAAGCCTGATATCGACGTCAACGCAAATGCCAGCGCCGGCGGCCCGCGCTATGCCGGGCTGCTGATCGCGCTGCACTGGCTGATCGCGCTCGGCATCGTCGGGCTGCTCGCACTCGGGCTTTATATGGTCGGCTTGCCGAAGGGCTTGCCCGTCAAGGCGACGCTGATCAATCTGCACAAGTCGCTCGGACTGACGGTTTTCCTGCTGGTGCTTTTGCGCATCGTCGCGCGGCTGGTCCTTCACCGGCCTCCGCTGCCGCCGATGCCACCGTGGCAACGCGCCGCCGCGCGCACTACGCAGGGTCTTTTATATGTCGGCATGGTGGCGATGCCGCTTGCCGGGTATCTCGGCTCGTCGTTCAACACCTACGGCACGCGCTTCTGGGGCATCCTGCTGCCGAAGTGGGGCTGGGACGACGCGCATCTGCGCGCGCTGTTCTTCGGCCTTCACCACGCCATCGGCTTCGCGCTGATCGCACTGATCGTGCTGCACGTGGCGGGCGCGTTCAAGCATCAGTGGATCGATCGCGACAACCTGCTCGCGAGGATGCTGCCATGACGATGCGAGGCTTATCGGGCCACACGCAGGCGGCCGCCCTGCTCGAAGTCCATACGCTGCGCACGCGCGATGGTCATCGCGTTTGGTATGCGCTGGCCGGCGCGCGCGACGGCGTGCCGGTCGCGGTGCTGCACGGCGGCCCGGGCAGCGGCAGTCAGCCCGGCGTGCTGCGGCTGTTCGATCTGCAGCGCTTTCGCGTCGTGCTGATCGACCAGCGCGGCACCGGTGCCTCGACGCCGCACGGCAGCGTGCGCCACAACCGCACCGACTATCTGATCGCCGATCTCGAAGCGATTCGCGCGCGGCTCGGCTTCGCGCGCTGGGGCGTACTCGGCGGATCGTGGGGCGCGGCCCTCGCGCTCGCGTATGCGGGGCGGTGTCCGCGGTCGGTGACGGGCGTCGTGCTGCGCGGCCTGTTCCTGACCTCCGCGCGCGAAGTGCGCGGTTTGTTCATCGCGTCACGCAAGCGCGCGCCGCGTGCGTGGTCGAGACTGCGTGCCGCTGCTCGCTGCGAGCAGCCCGCGACACTGGCCGCGCGTTGCGGTGACACCTTGCAATACGGCGCGAATGAAGCGCGGCAACGCGCGCTCGCGCTGGCCTGGCGCGGCTATGAAAACGCGGTGCTCGCGAGCGCATCGCCACGAGGCGCCGCACAACGAGGTGCGAACCTGCGAAACCCACGCGAATCCCAACGCCAAGCGCGCAAGCTGATCGGCAAATACCGGATTCAGGCGCACTACCTCGCGCATCGCTGCTGGCTCGGCGAGACGCGTTTGCTGTCGCTCGCGCGCCGCGCGGCGGCGGCCGGGGTATCGATTGCGGCCGTGCATGGTGGGCGCGATCCGGTGTGTCCGCGCGGCAATCTGCGACGTCTGTCGCGCGTGGTTCCGTCGGCGCGCGTCGAGTCTGTGAGCGCGGCGGGTCATCTGGCGAGCGACCCCGCGCTGCATGCATGCGTCGCGCAGGCGCTCACCGCGATGTTCACTCCCACCGTCGAAGAGGGGCGCAGCAGCATGCGTCGCGCGGCATGAAGATCAAGGTACTCGGCTCGTCGGCGGGCGGCGGCTTTCCGCAGTGGAACTGCAATTGCCGCAATTGCGACGGAGTGCGTCGCGGCACGGTGAAGGCGACGCGCCGCACGCAGTCGTCGATCGCGGTCAGCGCGAACGGCGAGGACTGGCTGCTCGTCAACGCATCGCCCGATCTGCTCGCGCAGATCGCCGCGCATCCCGAACTTCAACCCGCGCGGCGCGCGCGCGACAGCGGCATCGCCGCGGTGCTCGTGATCGACGCGCAGATCGACCACGTGACCGGCCTCTTGATGCTGCGCGAACGCGACACCCCGCTGCCGCTATACGCGACCGATGCGGTCTGGCAAGACCTCCGCTCCGGCTTTCCAGTCGCGCCGATCCTGTCGCACTACTGCGGAGTCGAGCACCGCCGTATCGCGCTCGACGGCGCGCCGCTCGCCGTCGACGCGCTGCCCGGCATCCGCATCGACGCGCTGCCGCTGTCGAGCAAGGCGCCGCCGTACTCGCCGCATCGCGATGCGCCGGAGCGCGGCGACAACATCGGACTCGTGCTGACGAACCTGCAATCGGGCCGGCGCGTGTTCTACGCGCCGGGGCTCGGCGCGATCGAGCCGCACGTGCTGGCGGCGATGCGCGAGGCCGATCTGCTACTCGTCGACGGCACGCTGTGGACCGGCGACGAAATGATCCGCCTCGGCCTGTCGAACAAGACCTCGGCGGATATGGGCCATCTGCCGCAGAGCGGCGCGGGCGGCATGATCGAAACGCTCGATTCGCTCGGCGCGAAACGCAAAGTGCTGATCCATATCAACAACACGAATCCGATCCTGATCGAAGACGGCCCCGAGCGGCGCATGCTGGGCGAGCATGGCATCGAGGTCGCGTACGACGCAATGAGCTTCGAGCTTTGAAGCGCGCAGTGAAGAGTACGGAGCGATGCGGTAACGAGGCGCGGCTGTGAACGACGATAAAACGGAGACGGCATGAACGCGAAAGACATTCAGGACACGACACCAACAACACCAACACGCGACGTGAGTACCACGGGAACTCAAGGCATCGACCGACCCGCCTGGAGCCGTGAAGAATTCGAGGCGCAGTTGCGCGCGAAGGGCACCGCCTATCACATCCACCATCCGTTCAACGTGAAGATGAATAGCGGCGGCTGCTCGCGCGAGCAGATTCGCGGCTGGGTCGCGAACCGCTTCTACTACCAGATCAACATTCCGCTGAAGGATGCGGCCGTGCTGTCGAACTGTCCGGACCGCGAGACGCGCCGCCGCTGGGTGCTGCGCATTCTCGATCACGACGGCTACGATGGCGCGGAAGGCGGCATCGAAACCTGGGCGCGTCTCGCGGATGCGGTCGGCCTCACACGCGACGAACTGTGGTCGCTCGAACACGTGACGCCGGGCGTGCGCTTCGCCGTCGACGCGTATGTGAATTTCGCGCGCCGCGCGCCGTGGCAGGAAGCGGTGTGCTCGTCGCTGACCGAAATGTTCGCGCCGCAGGTGCATCGCGACCGGCTCGCGAGCTGGCCCGAGCACTATCCGTGGATCGAACCCGAGGGCCTCGCGTACTTCCGCTCACGCATTTCGCTCGCGCAGCGCGATGTCCAGCACGGACTCGAGGTCACGCTTGCCCATTTCACGCGCCGCGATCAGCAGGAACGGGCGCTCGACATCCTGCAGTTCAAGCTCGACATTCTGTGGACCATGCTCGACGCGATCGAGAAGGCGTTTGCGCAATGAACGACTCGACACGCGCCGACCCCGCCACGCCGCTCGCGATCGCCAAGCCATTTCGCCTGCAATGGGAGCCCGCGCAGAACGCGCACGTGCTGCTGTACCCCGAGGGCATGGTGAAGCTCAATCAAAGCGCGGGAGAAATCCTCAAGCGCTGCGACGGCACACGCGACATCGATACGCTGATCGCCGACCTCGAACAGGCGTTCAACACGACCGGCATCGGCAGCGAGGTGCGGGCCTTCATCGCCGACGCGCATGGGCGCGGCTGGCTGGAGTAGCGCGATGACCGATCTTTCTCAAGCTGGCTCTCAACCCGGCGCGCAAGTGCAAAGCGACGCGGCCGCCGTCGTGCCGCCGCCGCTGTGGCTGCTCGCGGAGCTGACCTATCGCTGTCCGCTGCATTGCGCGTTCTGCTACAACCCGCTCGACTACACCGATCACAACCGCGAACTGACCACCGGGCAATGGCTCGACGTGCTGCGCGAGGCGCGCGCGCTCGGCGCGGTGCAGCTCGGCTTTTCGGGCGGCGAGCCGCTGGTGCGCGACGACGTCGAAGTACTCGTCGAAGAAGCGCACAGGCTCGGCTTCTACACGAACCTGATCACGTCGGGCGTCGGTCTCACCGATCAGCGCCTCGGCGATCTGAAGGCCGCCGGGCTCGATCACATCCAGCTGTCCTTCCAGGATTCGACGCAGCAGTTGAACGACTTCCTGAGCAGCACGCGCACCTTCGAGCTGAAGCAGCGCGTCGCCGTCGCGCTCAAGCGGCACGGCTTTCCGATGGTGATGAACTGCGTGCTGCATCGCTACAACCTGCCGCATGTCGACAAGATCATCGAGATGGCATTGGCTCTCGGCGCCGAATATCTGGAGCTGGCGAACACGCAGTTCTACGGCTGGGCGCGCGAGAACCAGGCGCAACTGATGCCGACGCAACAGCAGCTCGAAGAAGCCGAAGCGGTGGTCGCGCGCTATCGCCGCACGCATGGCGAGCGCTGCAAGATCTTCTTCGTCGTGCCCGACTACTTCGAGCGCCGCCCGAAGCGCTGCATGAACGGCTGGGGCGCGGTGTTCCTCGGCGTCGCGCCCGACGGCGCCGCGCTGCCGTGTCACGCGGCGCGCGGCCTGCCCGGCCTGACGCTGCCGAACGTGAAGGACATGCCGTTGCGCGAGATCTGGTACGACAGCGACGCGTTCAACCGCTTTCGGGGTTTGCGGTGGATGAAGGAGCCGTGCCGCAGCTGCGATGAAAAGGACCTCGACCTCGGCGGCTGCCGCTGCCAGGCCTTCCTGCTGACCGGCGACGCGGCCAACGCCGACCCGGTCTGCGACAAGTCGCCGTTTCACGACACCGTGGTCAAGATCGTGCGGCGTGCAGCATCGGGATCTGCATCCGCAACCGGGGCGACAGCAGCGGCCCGCGAACAGCCGATCCTGTTCCGCAACGACGCCAACTCACGCAAGTTCGCGGCCGCTGCCCGCGAGCCCGACGCCGGCGGCGATAACCGGGCGTCACCCGGAGTCCAATCATGAGTGCCGACACTATCTCCGTTCTGCTCGTCGACGACCATGCGGTCGTGCGCGAAGGCTACCGGCGTCTGCTCGAACTGAATGCCGACGTCGAGGTGTGCGGCGAAGCGGGCGACGCCGCGCAGGCCTACCAGCGTTTTTGCGCGCTGCGGCCCGACGTGGTCGTGATGGATGTGGCGCTGCCGGGCGCAAGCGGCATCGAAGCGATGCGGCGCATGCTCGCGCGCGAACCGGACGCGCGCGTGCTGATCTTCAGCGTGCACGAGGAATCGATCTTCGTGCGGCGCGCGCTCGACGCGGGCGCGCTCGGCTACGTGACCAAGGCAAGCGCGCCCGACGTGCTGGTCGAAGCGGTGCGCTCGATCGCGCGGCGTGCCCGCTACCTGAGCCCGGACATCTCGCAGGCGCTCGCGCTGCGCACCGCGTTCAACGAAGGGCCGCCGGGGCGTCAGTTGTCGGCGCGCGAGTTCGAGGTGCTGCGGCTGCTCGTGCAGGGCTATACGCTGCCGAGCATCGCCGAAAAGCTGGGCTTGAGTCAGAAAACGGTGGCCAACCACCAATCGGTGATCCGGCAGAAGTTCGGCGCCGACAACGGCGTACAGCTCGCGCAGATGGCAAGCCGCCTCGGGCTTCAGTTCACGGGCTCGGCCAGCCCCGCCTGAGCGGGCACGCGCGCGCAGAACAGAAACCCGCGCTGCGGCTCGCTCGCGATGTGAAATTCGCCGCCGAGCGCCTCGACGCGTTCGCGCATGCCGATCAGCCCGAGCCCGCTGCGCGGCTTCGTCAGATCGGTGCCGGGGCCGTCGTCGGCCATCGTGACGACGATCTCGTCGATCTGCGCGCCGTTGTGTTCGCGCGGCGCGCGCACCATGAACAGTTCGACGCGCGAGCGGCGCGCGAACTTCGACACGTTCGTCAGTCCTTCCTGCACGAGCCGGTACAGCGTGATCGTCAACGCATCGCTGAGGCCGCTGAAATCCCCTTCGATCGTCATCGAGAACGACGCTTCGGGCAAGCGCTCGCGCCAGCCGTCGACGCAATGTTCGAGCGCGGTCGGCAAGCCGAATTCGTCGAGACCGATCGGCCGCAGGCGGCGGATCATGCCGCCGATCTCGCGGTACACATGGGTCGCGCTCTGCATCAGCCCAAGCGCGATGCGATGAATTTCCGGCTCGCGCTCGCCCGATAGATCGCGGATGCGCGCCGCGTCGAGCGAGATCGCGTTCAGGTATTGACCCAGCTCGTCGTGCAGCTCCCGCGCCAGATGGCGGCGCTCCAGTTCCTGCGCCTGCAGCGCCTGACTGGCAAGGCGCCGGTTGTCGGCGAGCAGTCGTTCGGCCTGTTCCTCGAGCATGCGGCGATGGCGCAGTTCGCGGCGCGCATCGCGATAGCGGCGCCACGCGAACCACGCGAGCGCGATCGACAGCACGAACAGCGCGCCCGGCAACTCGTCGAGCTGGAAGCGCTCCATGCCACGCGTGAACCGGTAGACCTTCTCGCTGACATCGAAGGCGGCGCCGAGCACCGCCGCGAGCACGGTCACGGCGACGACCCAGCCGAGGTCGCGCCATATCGGCGACGATGGCGGCGCTCGGTCAGCGGAAGAGGAATGGATCGGTTCGCTTGACATGACGCTTGCATTCTACTCAGCGCCGGCACGCGCAGCGGGTTTTGCGCGAGTTTGGGAACGCTTCCCCGGCAGATCGGGAAAAGCTCCCGCGCGTCTTACAGACGCGTATGCGAAGCTTTACACCAACGTCAAACAACGCGCGACACGCGTACAAATCAAGCCGGCAGGAGACAATAACGATGAGCATGCGATCACAAGCACGCCGCAAACGCCGGCTTCAGCGGCGTGCCGGCATCGCCTTCTGCGTCGGCGGCGCGCTCGCCGGTCTGTCCACGAGCGTATGGGCGCAGGCGGAGCCGCCAGTCGCGGCGTCGGCGCCGTCCCCGGCGTCTTCCGCTGCCTCTTCCGCTGCCTCTTCCGGCACGGCCGACGGCAACGCCAACAGCAACACGACACCCACCACGACCCTCGCGCCGATCGTCGTCGTAGGCACCACGCCGCTGCTCGGCATCGGCACACCGCTCACGCTGGTGCCGGCCAACGTGCAGACGGTCCACGCGGCCGATATCCAACGGCAGGGCCGCCAGACACTCAGCGACTACCTCGCGGCGAATCTGCCTAGCGTCACGATCTCCGACGCGCAGGGCAACCCGTATCAGATGAACCTGTTCTATCGCGGCTTCACCGCGTCGCCGCTGCTGGGCACGCCGCAAGGTTTGTCGGTATTCGTCGACGGCGTGCGCGTGAACGAACCGTTCGGCGACGTCGTGAACTGGGACCTGCTGCCGCAACAGGCGATCGACACGATGCAGCTGATCCCCGGCTCCAATCCGACTTTCGGCTTCAATACGCTCGGCGGCGCGCTGTCGATCACGACGAAAAACGGCAAGGACAACCCGGTCGGCGAGGCCGAAATACAGGGCGGCTCGTGGGGACGCAAGGCCGCGCAGATCGAACAGGGCGGCACGATCGGCCAGAACCTCGACTACTACTTCACCGCCAACGCCGCGAACGACAACGGCTGGGCCGAGCAGAACGAGAGCCGCATCCGCCAGGCGTTCGGCAAGCTGCGCTATACCGACGCCGACACGACGCTGTCGTTATCGGCCGGCGGCGCGGACAACGATCTGCACGGCGCGCAAACCATTCCGCGCTCGTTCCTCGGTAACCCCAGGCAACCGTACACGTATCCCGATCAGAATCAGAACAGCGCCGGCTATCTGACGCTGTCGGGCGATCATTACTTCAACGACAACGTCGAACTGAGCGGCAACGCGTACTACCGGCACTTTCGCAATGCCAACACCAGCAGCAACGTCAACAACGACTACGGCACGATCAATCCCGACGGCAGCGTCGATACGTTGCAGGCGACCAACGTACAGTCCACCGTGACGACCGACAGCTACGGCGCGAGCCTGCAACTGACGCTGCTCGGCAAGCTCGGCGGCATGCAGAACCAGTTCATCGCGGGCATGGCCGTCGATGCCGCCGACTCGCGCTTCACGCAGTCGTCGCAGGACGCGACGTTTACCGATTCGCGCGCGACGGTCGGCATCGGGAATTTCGCACAGCAGACCAACGCGAACACGCACAACACGAACTACGGCATCTACCTGACCGACACGCTGTCGCTGACGCCGCAGTGGTCGCTGACGCTGTCGGGACGCTACAACTGGGCCGATGCGACGATCGGCGACGAATCCGGCACGCAGCCGCAGCTCGACGGCCACCATACGTTCTCGCGCTTCAATCCGGCGGTCGGCATCAACTGGAATCCGACGCCGGCGCTCACCGCCTACGCGACCTACAACGAGGGCATGCGCTCGCCGACCGCGATCGAGCTGGCCTGCGCCGATCCGAACGCGCCGTGTTCGCTGCCGAACGACTTCATCTCCGATCCGTCGTTGCAGCCGGTCATTTCGAAGACCTATGAAGTCGGCGCGCGCGGCAGGATCGGCGGCAACACGACATGGAGCGCGGCTGCCTACAGCACGACGCTCGACAACGACATCGAGTTCATCAGCAGCAACGGCGCGGGCAGTTCGCAGGGGTTTTTCCAGAATGTCGGGCGCACGCGCCGGCAAGGCGTCGAACTGGCTGGGCAGACGAAGTACGGTCCGTTCACGGTGACCGGCAGCTATAGCTACGTCAATGCGACCTACCAGTCGACATGGGTCGAAAGCAGCCCCAGCAACTCGAGCGCCGACGCGAACGGCAACATCACCGTGCATCCCGGCGATCACATCCCGAGCATTCCGGCGACGACCGTCAAGCTGCGGCTCGATTACGCGGCCACCGCGAAATGGCGAATCGGCACGAATCTGACGTGGCGCGGCAGCATCTACGCGCAGGGCGACGAGAACAACCAGGACGTGAACGGCAAGATCTCCGGCTATCTGTTGATCGATATGGACACCAGCTACCAGGTGACGAAACAGTTGCAGGTGTTCGCGTCGGTGTCGAACCTGCTCGACAAGCGCTATGCGAGCTTCGGCGCGCTCGGGGAGAACTTCTTTACCGGACCGGGCAATACGTTCAACGGCACGGCGCCGGTCAACGAGCAGTTCGTCGGGCCGGGTGCGCCGAGGGGGTTCTGGGTGGGGATGAGGTATGCGTGGAAGTAGTGGTGCTTGGCGGGGCGGATCGCATGGCTTCGCTCCTTCCGCAGCCTGAGGCTTCGTCACGAGCGCAATGCCGGGGAACGCGGCGCGGATTTTGAGGAATATGTACGCCTCGTCGCGGCACCCGTAAGCCCGACGTCTGATGCCTAACGACTTCGTGCTCGCGGGATCGAGTTGATAAGCGACGTGGCCGATGCTCAGTCGTGGTGGTGCCGCTTGCCTGCGTGACCCGCCTTTAAATGGCCCCGCCGAAACGGGTCGTTCAACCCGTTTTTATCGAATAGAGGTCGCGCAGGATTTCGTTTTGCTGCTTGCGAATTGAATAATGGCAACGCGCTCCCGTGACATCGTACATATCCACGTGTGTTTTTGGCGGTTCTTCAATATTCCAATCATAAGCTAGTTTAGGGGCTAGATCGCAAGCCTTTGCCGATTCATCTTGTGCGCGCATGTACCGATCGAGCTCAGCCTTGCTCGCGCCTTTGATGCCTCGTGCGGATTTAATTGAATTCGCCAGTTTCTTGTTGTCGACTTCAAGGGATCTTGCATGATGCTCATAGCAATCAAAATCTCCAAATCCGCCACCGCCCAGGTACTGCATGCAATTCGAATCGTTGAACACCTCATCGGCAAATATCGGCCGAAAGCTGCAAAGCGCCATGACTAGCAAGAAGCACCTCAAAAATTTATTCAATGTCGATACCTCTGCCATGTCGAGCATCACCTGACGATTACCAGGAATACCGGTAATGAGGGGACGCTCAATGTCCAGTCTCTCCTTACGACAAGGACCAGGGATCGACCTTGCCACCCTCGATCACGAAATGCTTCGCGTCGGGATTCGAGGGGAATAGGCGCCAGTCCTCATCATCAGGTATCGCATCCGCAAGAATGACTAGTCGCATATCTCTCGCCAGCAAAATGACGGCATCACCGTTCTCGCCCGCCTCGATATTCAAAACAGCCGTTGGGCCATGTGTCACAAGGAGATCACGGATTCGTTCCGTTGTCACTCTCGTTCTCTCTTCAGACGCTGCGAAGTCCGAATAAGACGCAACGATCACGTGTCCCTGCTCGATGCGCCAGTCGCACTGAATATGGAGCGCCCAATCGCCCAGATACTTGATGGTTCCTCTGCCGGTCTTTACCTCCCGAAGCGGACCGAACTGTAACGTAAGCATGTCGGCCGCGTGCGCCACTCCGCTAACGTTAAGCCCGATCAAGGCGGAAAGGTGAAGTCCTACCTGCTCTTTCGTATCGATCATTCCAATTTGTCTCCAAACAGGTCCAGGGCGCGCTCCATCATGCCGTGATACTCAAGATCGTCCATCTGAATATCGTAGTGAAGGCGGCGTGCTTGATTCTTGCTTAGTCCAAGTGCTTTGACCACCGCCTTAAATTGCTTGTTCTGCGCCTGATTGTTACCGGGCCGACCATCGGCGCCGGCGAGCTGCACAGCGTCGCCGTCCGGCATGTCGGGCTGATAGACGAACGACTGAGCATTGCCGAGATTCTCCGGCACGCGCGGGCTGCTGCCATAGAGCGAGCTTGCCATGCTCGCGTCGTCCGCTTGTCGTGAGCGCCCGCGACAATCGCACGCCCATGCGGTGCCCAGGGCTACGGCCATCTCGTAACCGTTTGAATACGACTTCAGCCTATCGAACGGAAACCATTCGCCGGTTTCGGTGTTCAGCGCCATTGCGGATGGCATTGGCGGAAAGTTTGAGTAGATCGAATAGGTGATACGGCAAAGCAGGCATTCTTCCTCGTCCCCAGTGCCGTCCTGTTTCTGTTGTTCCATTTGAACTCTTCTGATTTTCCAGAAAACACCCGACGAATTAACCATCTAAATGAATCGCAGTCAACAGTTTTAATTTAGGATAGATCCGTTTTGACAAACATTGACAATAAACGTCAAAAAAACGGCAGACCTGTGACTCCTGGCTTTACCACGACAAAACACTAACCGGTTCTGTCGGCATTCCAATGAAAGTGGCTTGATGGCGCCTTTTTCAATTAGATGGCGAGAAGCAGACGTTTATTCGTTTGCATATCTCTTCTGCAAATATTGGCGCTTTGCGTCGATCAGACAATTCCTGTTTTTGATTTCTGTTGTTGCTTCGCACTGCATTGACAATATTTAACTTACCCGAGCGGTGGTATGAGGTATTTTTCGGCAGGTTAAAAAAATACGCTATGCAGAATGAACAAGAACATGTTCAGGCTGGTTTTCAGCCGGTGCCGGAGTATGCTCGTCGCTGTCGCGGAAACCGCCATTGCCCACGGCAACGCAAGTCAGGGCGAGACCCATTCATCGGCCTCACGGCGCCCGATCACACTGTTCGCCATGCGTCACGCAGCTTTCGCCGCGCTGGTGCTGTGCGGACTCGCACCTGTTCTCGCGGATGCGCAGATCGTGCCCTCGGGCGCGCACGCGCCGAATGTCATCCAGACGCGCAATGGCCTGCCGCAGGTCGATATCAACAAGGCGTCGAATGCGGGTGTTTCGGTCAATACGTATTCGCAGTTCGATGTGCAGAAAAACGGCGCGATCCTGAACAACTCGCCCGTTATCACGAACACACAACTCGCAGGACAGGTGAGTGGTAACCCGAATCTTTCGCCAGGCCAGTCCGCGCGGATCATTCTCAACCAGGTCAACAGCAATTCGCCCAGCCAGTTGCGCGGCTATCTCGAAGTGGCGGGCAACAGGGCCGAAGTCGTCGTGGCAAACGGTTCGGGGATCGTGGTCGATGGCGGCGGCTTCATCAATACCACGCGCGGCATTCTCACCACCGGCACGCCGATGCTCGATGCGGGCGGCAACCTGAGCGGTTTCAACGTAACTGGCGGCATGATTACCGTCCAGGGCGCGGGCCTGGACGCGACCAATATTGATCAGGTGGACCTGATCTCCCGCGCGGTGGAGGCTAACGCGGCCATCCGTGCCAACGGCCTGAATGTTATCGCCGGCGCAAATCGGGTCAATCACGACACGCTGGCCGCGACGCCCATCGCAGGCAGCGGCGCAGCGCCAGGTGTGTCCATCGACGTGAGCCAGCTTGGCGGAATGTACGCCAATCGTATCGTTCTGGTCAGCAATGAATACGGTGTCGGGGTGTCCAATGCGGGCGTGATCGCCGCCCAGGCGGGCGACCTGACGCTCACGACGCAGGGCAAGCTGGTTCTCACCGGCAAGACAACCGCGAGCGGCAATCTTGCGGTGTCAGCGGCGGGCGATGTAGACAACAGCGGCTCGACCTACACGCAGCAGAACCTGACCATCAGTGCGGGGAACGTCACGTCAACCGGCACCCTCGGCGCAGGCATCAATGCGGACGGCAGCGTCGCTGAGAGCGGCGACCTGACCCTGAGCGCGGCAGATACCCTTTCCGCCACAGGCCAGAACATCGCGGGTGGCAATGCCACGCTTCAGGGCAACAACGTAACGCTGACGGGCAGCCAGAGCGCTGCTAACGGCACGCTCACTGTTTCCGCCGCGCAGACGCTTGACACCAGTGCCGCAACGCTCAACGCGACGCAGCTATCGCTGGCGGCAGCGAACCTCACCAACCACGGCGGCACGCTGACGCAGACCGGCACCGGGCCGACAACCGTCAATGTGTCCGGTACGTTCGACAACACGAACGGATCGCTGGCAACGAACAGTTCCAGCCTCACGCTCGCGCCCGCTGCGCTCATCAACGACGGCGGCAGAATTACGGATTCCGGGACCGGCACCCTGTCCATTGCCACCGGTTCGCTGTCGAACAACGCGGGCACCATCGCCACGAATGGCTCGCTGGATGTCCATGGGGGCGTGGTATCGAACCGGGGCGGGACGCTGGCGGGGCAATCGTCCGCGACGTTTCAGGTGGCCTCGCTCGATAACAGCGCAGGCGGCTATGTCGGCGCACGCGACGTATCGATAACCGGCACGGGCGCGCTGAACAATGCGGGCGGCACGGTGCAGGCCAACGGCGTGCTCGACGTGTCAGCGCAGAGCGTCGCGAACGACGGCGGCACTATTGCGAACGGCGGCACCGGAGCCACGACGGTAAGCGCCAGCGGCGCACTCACGAACACCGGCAACGGACTGATCGGCGGCAACGGTGATGTGTCCGTCACGGGAGGCAGCGTCAACAATGCGGGCGGTACGGTCACCGCATCCGGGGCGACAACCGTGCAGTCCGGCAGCACGCTCGACAATTCAGCGGGTCTGATCCAGGGCAACGGCAGCGTATCGGCCTCGGCATCGGGCGCGCTCGTCAATACCGGTGGCCAGATCGAATCGGACGGCGCGGATACAACATTGCAGGTGTCGGGCGCATCGCTCGACAATACGGATGGCCGGATTGCCAATATCGGCACGGGCTCGACGACCGTCAACGCGGCAACCATCACGAACTCGAACGCGGGCGGCGTTGCAGGCGCGGGCACCATCGGCGGCAACGGCGACGTGACGCTGGCCGCACAGACGCTGTCCAACACTCAGGGCGCACAGGTCGTATCGGGTCAGGACCTGACGCTGAATGTCGTGCAGTCGGTCGATAACAGCGGCGGCACGCTTTCCGGCGCGAATAACCTCACGCTCGACCAGGCGGGCGCGACGGTCGTGAACCAGAATGGTTCGATCCACGCCAACGGTGCGCTCGGTCTGAACGTGGCGACGCTCGACAACACGTCGGGACGGATCGGCAATGACAACGGTAGTGGTGGCGGCGTTGCCATCACGGCTGGCACGCTGGCCAACCAGGGCGGCGCAATCGGCAGCGACCAGGACCTGAGCGTCGCGACGAATCAGCTGACCGGTGACGGCCGCATCGTGGCGGGCCGCGACGGCGCAGTAACCATCAATGGCGACTACACGCTCGACACCGCCAACCTGATCCAGGCGAATCACGATCTGAGCTTCACGACGGCAGGCAGCTTCACGAACCAGGGGACCCTCGGCGCGGTCAACGCGCTGACAGTTAATGCGGCGAACGTGGACAACCGGGCGGGCGCGGACCTCAATTCGGCCAGCACCACCGTCAACGCGGCGAACGCGATCACCAATGAAGGCCGCATCGAGGGCTACACCGTTACGACGAATAGCGCCACTCTGACCAACACCGCCACCCTCATCGGCAATACCGTCACGGCGAACGCCAGCCAGTCCATTGTGAACACCGGCCCCGCTGCCATCATGGCCGCCGCTTCGCAACTGAACCTGTACTCGCCCGGCGATATCTCGAACACGGGCGGCGCGAACCTGTTCAGCCTGGGCGATATCAACATCGCCGCCGACGCGACGCGCGACGGTAACAGTCTGCTCGCGAACCGCTCGAATTCGCTCACCAACGACCAGTCCACCATCGAGGCGCAGGGCAATATCGAAGTCGCGACGCAGACGCTGACGAACTCGCGGCCCGCGCCCACGGTTGAGACAGTGACAACCGATGTTGAGACTGAACACCAGACCAAGCGCGGCAAGTACATCATCTGTCCGACCGGTGGTCCGATTCCGGCCTGTTCCAATCCTACCTGGAGCGATGGCTACAAGAATCCGCTCGACGCAACGTTCAGCGCCTCGCAGATCGTGTCGCAGACCTCGGGGCCGAATGCGACCGACAACGTGCTGGTCGTCAACGTCAACGGCCAGCAACAGACGATCTGGTACAACACACTGACGAAGAACGCTGACGGTTCGGTCACCGTCAACTACTGGGACGACTACGACCCGAACATCAACTACCTGCCGTCGACCGAATACCCGACGTTCAGCGGTGGACATAATGGTTATCAGGTCGTCGAGGTCGCGAGAGACACGACGACCACCACGCAGCAGGACCAGGTAACCGGTCCGCAGGCCCAGCAGGCGCAACTGTTAGCGGGCGGCAACCTGACGCTGGCGAACGTCGGTACGCTCAACAACAGCTATAGTGCGATCGCAGCGGGCGGCTCGATCCAGATCGGCGCCAGCCAGCAGGACGGCGAGATTGCCAACGGCAGCGGCAATTACGGCGGCACGCTGGTGAACAATACCGGACAGACGCTGTACCAGTACCAGCGTCAGGACATCGTTTCCACCTATGCGTGGAACGTGGACACCAGCCAGGACCGGCAGACGGTGACGGAACCGTCAATCGTCCTGACGCCTGTGGCGATCGGTGGCATGGGCGGCACGATCATCGCGAATAACGCGGTCCAGATCAGCGGCACGGACATCAACAACACGAACGTGGCGGCGGCGAACTCCGCGACCGGGGCCACCGGTGGCACGCTCGGCGCGAATCAGGTCCTGACGGGGCCGCAGGTCGACGCCCCGCAGACGGTCGCGAGCAGCACCGGCAAGCTGAATCTCACCCTGCCGTCGAGCGGCCTTTACACCTATCAGACTGCGCCCGGCGCATCGTACCTGGTCGTCACCGATCCGCGCCTGACCAGCTATACGAGTTTCATCTCCAGCGACTACATGCTGAAGCAGCTTGGGCTCAATCCGCAGACTGTCGAGAAGCGCCTGGGCGACGGCATGTACGAGGAACAGCTGATTCGCGAGCAGATCACGCAACTGACAGGCCGCGTCTATCTGCAAGGCTATACGAACAACCTGGACGACTATCAGGCGCTGATGACGAACGGCGTGAACGTTGCGCAACAGTTCGGGCTTGAGCCCGGTATCGCGCTGACGGCTGCGCAGATGGATGCGCTGACGAGCGATATTGTCTGGCTGGTCAGTCAGGCCGTCACACTGCCCGATGGCAGCACGCAGCAGGTCCTCGCGCCCGTTGTCTATCTCGCGCAGACCCATGCGAACGACCTGCAACCGACCGGCGCGCTGATTTCCGCCGATGACGTCGAGATTCATGCGACCGGCAGCGCCACGAACAGCGGCGTGATCAAAGGCGGTACGCAGACGGTCGTGAGCGCCACCGATATCCTGAACCGTGGCGGCACCATCGGCAGCAGTGGGACGAACGGCACCACGGTCGTGGCCGCGACGAACGATGTGGTCAATGCGTCCGGGATGATCAGCGGCAACCGCGTTGCGGTGCTGGCGGGCAACAACATCATCAATACGACGCTGGTCGACACGGTGGGCGTCAGCAACGCGGCGAGCGACAGCAGGATGAACACCACCCTGCTTGGCGCACAGGGCACGATTGCGTCGACCGGCGACATCGTGGTTGCAGCGGGCAATGACCTGACCATGCACGGCGCGAATATCACCGCTGGCGGTGACGCGCAGATCACGGCAGGACATGACATCACGGTTGATGCGGTGCAGTCCACAACGTCGCAGTCCGGGATGCAGAACGCGCAGCACCATTGGGATGCCAGCAGCACGATCAATGAGACGGGTGCGATCACGGCAGGCAGCAGTCTTACGATGCAGAGCGGCAACGACACGACGCTCAGGGGCGCAACCGTTGCGGCGGGCGGCGACATGGCGGTGGTCGCGGGCGGCAACCTGACGGCTACCACGGTGACGGACACTGCCACTTTCAACAACGTTGCCACCGACGGCCCCTCCCGCAAGGAGGTTGACCATGCGTACGACGAGCGGGCGGTCGGCACGACCTTTACCGCAGGCGGCAATGCAACGCTTGGCGCGGTCAGCACGGACACCAGCAAGGGCAATGTGACGCTGACCGGATCGACACTCGCGGCGGGTACGGGGGCAGCGACGATTGCCGCAAGCGGCGACGTCACGCTGAACGAAGCCCGCGAGGAACACGACAGCTACGTGGCGACCGAATCGAAGCGCGGAAGCGCGTTTCACGGCTCGACCACGGACACGACACAGAGCACGCAGGCAAATATCGGCGTGGCAAGTATAGTGGCAGGCGATACCGTCAACATCAGCGCGGGCAAGGACCTGACCGTGAAAGGCTCGACGGTGGCAGGCACGAACGACGTGAATCTCGCGGCGGCTGGCAACGTCAACATTACGACTTCGCAGGATACGCAGACTACGTCCACGTACTACCAGAAACATGAGTCGGGATTCGGTACGAGCGGCGGCGTCGGTATCTCGGTCGGCAGCAAGACGCAGACCGATACCACCAATACGTCGCAGGTGACGAACACGGGCAGCACCGTTGGCTCGCTCGCGGGCAATCTGAGCATCGTCGCGGGCAATGATCTGCATGTGACAGGCAGTGATCTCATTGCTGCGAAGAACGTCACCGGTACGGGCGCGAACGTCATCATCGACGCCGCCACCGACACCACGCAATATGACGAATCGCATGCGGTCAAACAGAGCGGGTTCACCCTTGCCGTGAAAGCGCCGGTCATCGATGCCATATCGAATGCGGTTGACCAGACACATGCCGCCAGCAACAGCAAGGATGATCGGGCGGCGGCATTGCACGGCATGGCGGCAGCGAGCGCGGCGTGGGACGCGAATATGGCCGCAGGCGGGCTGGTCAACGATCTTGCGACGGGCGCCACGCCTCAGATGAAGGTCGAACTCAGTTTCGGCTCCAGTAGCTCGAAAAGCACGTACGCGGAGGACTCCACCACGCACGTAGGGTCGAACGTGACGGCTGGCGGAACAGCGGCGTTTGTCGCAACGGGTAACGCCACGGCCGGCAGCGGCAACGTGACCATCGCCGGTTCGAACGTGAATGCCAGCGACGTGATTCTCGCGGCGCAGAATCAGGTGAATCTCGTCAATACGACCGACACCGATTCGACGCGCAGCACGAACCAGTCGAGCAGCGGCAGCGTCGGCATATCCTATGGCAGCAGCGGTTTCGGCGTCGATGCCGCCATGTCGAAGGCGCACGGCGACGGCAATACCGATGCGGCCACGCAGAACAACACGCATGTGACGGCGGCCAATACGGCGACAATCATTTCGGGCGGCGATACGAACATCATCGGGTCCAACGTGAGCGGCCAGCAAGTGAATGCCAGCGTCGGCGGCAACCTCAATATCGCAAGCGTACAGGACACGATGACGAGCGCCGCGCATCAGGAAAGTACGGGCGGCGGATTCAGCATCAGCCAGGGCGGCGGGAGCGCGAGCTTCAGTCACACCGACGCGAACGCGAGCGGCAGCTATGCGGGTGTCAATGAACAGGCTGGAATCTCGGCCGGTGACGGCGGATTCAACATCAGTGTCGTGGGTAACACCGACCTCAAGGGCGGCCTGATCGCCAGCGAGGCCGATGCGTCGAAAAACACGCTTTCGACAGGTACGCTGACGTTCTCTGACGTTCAGAATTCATCCAGCTATGACGCACATTCCAGCGGAATCGGCGGGGGCATCACGGCGGGCGATGGTGGCGCGAACTACAGCACGCACGGCAGCACGTCAGGCATCAACGGGGGCGGCATCGCGCCGATGCTAAGCCAGAACGACAGCGGAAGCGACAGCGCGACGACGAAAAGCGCGATCAGCGCGGGAACGATCATTACGACCGATGCGGCGAAGCAGACCCAGGGCATTGCAAGCCTGAACCGGGATACGTCGAACACGAACGGCACGGTGGCGAAATTGCCGGACGTGAACGACCTTCTCGACAGGCAGTCCGACATGATGGCGGCAGCGAGCGCAGCGGGCGAAGCCGTTTCCCGGCGGATTGGCGACTATGCGAAAACGAAGTATGACGAGGCAGCCGCCGCAGGCGATCAGGCAGGCATGGACGCGTGGAAGGAAGGCGGCACAGATCGCGCGATGATGCAGGCGGCGGGCGCGGCCCTTGTGACCGGCCTGGCAGGTGGCAATGCCATCGGTGGCGCTGCCGGCGCTGCGATTGCGTCGATTGCGGCGGGACAGTTGAACAACCTGAGCGATGCAATTGCCGGTTCGAATCCGACTGGCAATGCGGCAATGAATGAAGCTCTCGGGAACATCGTGGCCAATGCGATTGCCACGGGCGCAGGCGCGGCGATCGGCGGCAACGCAGGTGCAGTCTCGGGGTACAACGTGGACCGGTTTAACCGGCAACTGCACCCTGAAGAAAAGACTCTCGCCAAACAGCTTGCGGACAAGAGCGGCGGCAAGTACACCGAAGCGCAGATCGAAGACCAGATGCGTATCATGGGGGTGACGGTAAATGGTACCTACGAAACGGGCACAGCTACCACGTTAATAGGACAAGTCCCCACTGATTCGGGGGCTCAGTGGATCGGGGCTCCCGCAACGAGTGACGGACAGACGGTTCTCGCGCAGAAGACTGTGCAAGCAGATTCGCAATTGCAGTCGTACATTCTTGCGAACTACAACTCTGCGTCGCCGGGTGGCGTGCCGAGTCAATTCAGCTATCAACAGAGCGGTAGCAGCTCTGTCAATATAACGGGACCGTTCACAAAGTTCGACCAATCGGATGCGCAATTTATGCGGGATACGACCGGCGCCATGGCTGGTTTCGGTGCAACTCAACTTGACCGCACGTCGGCAATTGCGACTACCTTGGCGGCTGCGGGCTCGCCGATTCCCTACCTGTCGATTCCGGCCGAAGGCATTGCAGTCGGAGCCTCGGTCGGTTCATGGTTGCTTAATGGTATCCAGCAGGCGGCCTCCCCGAACTTCGGGAACTATGCGGTTTCAACGGCAATTGGCCAAGTAACCGGCGCAATGACTGGACGTTACCCGTTAGCTGCGCCAGTAATTAACGAGTTCGGCAACATAACCGGCAATAGTGGACAAGCACAGAGCGCGCAGGACTGGGTGAATACGCAGTGGTCTAAGCTAAAAGGGAAGTTTCAGTGAGCAAGATTAGATTGATCGTCGACGGAAACATCGCGGAATGGGGACGAATTAGCCTCATAGTTTTGGGCATCGGAATGTTTGCCTGTGGTCTTGCGCTTGACTTTCTTCCACGCGTTATAGCCCTTGCATTGGTGATCTTAGGCTTGCCAGTTGCCGCGGTAGGCGGATACGCCTCACGCGCGAAAGCGTTAGGTCTAAAGCCCTTTGACAACAGCTACAAGAAAGCACGCGATAGCTACAAGACGAAGGACGACAAACAGGACGAATGAATCGTTGATGCAGCCGCTGCAGGCGATCAGGCAGGCATGAACGCGTGGAAGGAAGGCGGCACAGATCGCGCCATGGTGCAGGCTGCGGGCGCGGCCCTTGTGACCGGCCTGGCAGGTGGCAATGCCATCGGTGGCGCTGCCGGCGCTGCGATTGCGTCGATTGCGTCGATTGCGGCCGGACAGTTGAACAACCTGAGCGATGCAATTGCCGGTTCGAATCCGACTGGCAATGCGGCAATGAATGAAGCTCTCGGGAACATCGTGGCCAATGCGATTGCCACCGGCGCAGGCGCGGCGGTCGGCGGCAACGCAGGTGCAGTCTCGGGGTACAACGTGGACCGGTTTAATAGGCAGTTGCATCCGGATGAGAAGAAGGCGATTGCGGATAAGGCCAACGGCGACGCGGCGGAAGAGAAAAAGCTGACGCAGGCGGCGTGCTACGTAGTGAAATGCTGGGCCGAGTATCCCCAGGGAAGCGACCAGTACAACGCGAATTACGTGAGCCAGCTTGAGGCGTCGCAGCTTGGGCCGGAGATTGATTGGGTGAATCGTCAGCAGGAGGCGGGATTGTTTGTCTATACGCCGACACAGAAGATCGGAGATATGGTGAAGAGTGATCCGTTGGGCACGGCGAAGGATGCGGCCAAGGTTGTTCTTGGCGGGGTGACGGTCAAGACCGGTGTGGGGATTTGTGCGACCACTGGCGCGGGCTGTGCCCTGGGCGGTGCCGGAATGATAGCCGTCGGCGTAAGTGACATGACTGAGGGCGGGGATGGTCTCTACAACCGTTACAACGGTATCAGTTCCCCCGGTACGAATCCGTTGCGATGGGGCTTTAACCAGCTCTCTCCCACGTGGGGGGATACGGTCTATGATGCTGCAAACCTTGCCTTCGCTATCGGCGCGCTAAGAACCCAAGTGCCGTTGAAAATGGGTACGGCAGACGGCCTGAATCGTTCAGGTTCAATGTTTGACGTCACAGTGCCGCGTATCAACAACAGTACGCTGATTCCATTCACTGGCCAGGCAGCACCTTACGGAACCACGCAAGGTATTCTGCTGTTTGGAGTTGGGACTAAAGGATTGAACGTCATTAACGATGTGTACAAGGCAGGAGGCAAGAATTGAATTGGCAAAAGATTCTCGCTGCAGAGCGCACTATCACGATAGTTGGCAGCATTGCAGTGGGCTCTAGCGGAGTTTACGCGTTTGTAGTGGCCGGCTTATGCCGAATCATGTTCAACCTAGACGAGAATCTGACGTTGCTCTGGATCGGCATTCCATTGTTTGTGATGTTTCTGATCGTGCATATCTGCTTGCTACCCAAACAACTCCGCAAGGCGGGATTGATTAAGTAGTCGTCGCAACAACAATCTCATGGATTATCAGGAAAGTACGGGCGGCGGATTCAGCATCAGCCAGGGCGGCGGCAGTGCGAGCTTCAGTCACACCGACGCGAGCGCGAGCGGCAGCTATGCGGGTGTCAATGAACAGGCTGGAATCTCGGCCGGTGACGGCGGATTCAACATCAGTGTCGTGGGTAACACCGACCTCAAGGGCGGCCTGATCGCCCTGTTCGCGCGCCTGTGGATCAAGACCGTGCGGGGCGTAATGGATGACGACCCGTTAGCCCATCTGATCGAAGATCACGGCAGCCTCCTTACCATTCTGATCATGGTCGCCACCGTGATGACGGCCCACTTTGTGCAGCTTTGACAGGTCCCTGCAAAATGAATTTGAAAAACAGAAACAGGATGCTGGCGTTCTGCCGGTTCCCGATCGTATTCGTCCTGCTGCTCGTGTGCGCAGGAAACATCACGAACAGCGTGTTGCTGAAGTTCGGATTTCGCGACGATCACAAGCTGGACGGCTATGCGCAAAGCCTCACGCTGGTCAGCATGATCGAGGGGACGGCTCCGCGGCCGTACGTCTACCGCTCCACGTTTGCCAAAGCGGCGAAGTACATGGCCGGGCAACTGAACCCCGCGCTCCAGCAGAAACTGTTCAAGTCCATCAGTCGCTATGATTCGCTGCACCATAGCTACTTCAGCGGCGTCCCGGACACGTACTGGACGCCGACGGTCGCCATCACGTACCACATCGTCTATTTCTTCGTGGTGCTGTCGATGGCGCTTGCGCTATTACTGATCTACAAGCTGGCGCGGATGCGTGGCCTGTCGTTCGGGCAGGCACTCGGGTTTCTGGCTGGCTTCAGCTTCATCTACCCACTTACGTTCCAGGCGGGCGCGTACTACTACGACTTCATCGAAATACTGGGCGCGTTCAGCGCATGTTATTTCATGCTAAAGCGCTGGATGATCCCCTGCACGCTGGCGATTGCGTTTTTCTCGATCAATAAGGAAACGTTCTTTCTCGTGCCACTTGCGTTGTTCTTCCTGCACCAGCGGGACGTCCCGATGCGCAGCCGGTTCGGCTGGCTGGCGCTCCAGTTGGTATGCTGTTTCGTCAGCCGGCATTTCATCATGAACGGCTACGAAGCGAACAGCGGCGGTTTCATCGAGTTTCACGCGAAGGAAAACCTGCTGTTCTGGCTTAACCCGGCTTCATACGTTCGTTTCTATAACCTGGTTGCCAAGGGCATCCTGACGCCGAGCCTTCAGAATCCGCTGATCCTTGTCCCCACGATGGTGTTCTTTCGCCGTGCGTGGCAGGAGACCAGTGAGAGCCACAGACGATACTTCCTTGCCGCGTTCCTGCCGCTCCTCATTCTGTTCGTGCTCTTCGGCTATACCGACGAGATCCGCAACCTTTCCCTTGCTTTCCCCGCGATCGTGCTCGTCGCATTGAATGGCGCGAGCCGTTTCGGGCAGATCTTCTCGAACGCAGAAAGCGATCGGGCGCACGTTGAGACGCGCGTGCGTTCCACCGTGGCGTGCTAGTCATGTCGTTGATCGCGTTGATTGCCAGCGGTATGTTGAGCGGACTGGCAAGTGTTCTGCTGCGGCTCGCCGCACTTCGGGCGGCGACACCGTCAGTAGGTGAATGGGTGCCGCTTCTGCTCCGCGTGGCCGCAATAGGCTCTTACGGAGTCGGATTTGTTCTCTATGCGGTTGCGCTTCGCAAGGCCAGTCTGGGCGTCGCCTATCCGTTGATGGTCGCCGTCTCGATCCTGGTCGTACTGGCGTTCACGGCGCTGCATGAGCAGGTGTTAAAGCCGACTCAGCTGGTCGGCGCAGTAGTGATTCTTGGTGGTGTGTGGTTAGTTACAAGGCCGGCATGACAAAGCAACAATCTCTACAGGTCAGCAGGGCGGCGCTGTCTGTCCTTCCGTTGGCGGCAGCGCTCTTTGCGCTAGGTACTTCGACTTCACTAGCGCAGCAGGCGCCGACTCCGGCAGATACAGCCGCAGCGGCGCGCGCCAATGCCGAACAGAACCAGCAGCTCCAGCAGCAACGCGACGCGCAGCAGCGTGAGAAGACCGTCAACGCGCCTTCGGTACGCTCGACCGCGCCGAAGGCCAGCATCTGGCCGGAACTGCCTGCTGAAACGCCATGCTTTCGCATCGAATGGTTTTTGCTCGACGTACCTGCCACGTTACCTGATGCCGTGCGCAAACAGGGTGCGTCCGCGTTACCGCTCGACCGCTTTGCCTTCGCACGCGAATGGCTCGACCATTACCGGGGGCAATGCATCGGCAAGGCGGGACTCGACACGCTCACCAAGGGATTGCAGCAGGCTATTCTCGGTCGCGGCTATATCACCACACGCGTACTGTTACCCGAACAGGACCTGTCAAGCGGCGTGCTGAAGTTCGCACTGGTGCCGGGTGTCGTGCGCACGATCCGCTTTGCCGATCCCGCCACGCGCGGCACATGGAAAACCGCCTTCCCGGCCCGCGAGGGTGACATGCTGAACCTGCGTGACCTCGAACAGGGACTCGAACAGATGAAGCGCGTCAGCAGTCAGGACGTTGACATGAAAGTCGAACCCACTGACGTACCGGGCGAAAGCGATGTGGTCGTCACGGTAAAGCGCGCGAAGCCCTGGACGGTGGTCGCCTCGGTGGACAACTCAGGCACGCGGGCCACCGGCAAGCTGCAAGGCAACCTGAGCCTTGGCATCGACAATCCGCTCGGGCTGAACGACATTTTCAACGTCGGTGTGAGTCAGGACCTCGAATTCGGTGACAAAGGTCTCGGTTCGCACGGCTGGAACGGCTTCTATTCGGTTCCGTGGGGCTACTGGACCGGCACGCTATCGGCCTACACGAACACGTATTACCAGCAGATCGCGGGCGCGAACGCGACTTTCGTTTCGAGCGGCAATGCGCAGACGGTGGACTTCAGGCTACAGCGCGTGCTCATGCGCAGCCAGAACAACGTACTTGGCGCGCAGTTCCGCCTGACGAAGCGCTTCGGTGAAAGCTTCATTGAAGACACCGACATCCCGCAGCAGCGGCGCAACAACACGTTCATCGAGGCCAGCCTTACCGATCGCCACTACTTCGGCAGCTCGCAGTTCGACGGCAGCCTCGGGTACCGTCAGGGTGTGGGCGGACTCGGGGCGACACCAGACTTCTACGAGAATGGCCCGACTTACCGCTTCCGCATGGCGGTGCTCGACGCGAACCTGTCAATGCCGTTCAGGATAGCAAGCCAGCCATTGCGTTACGTGACGAGCGTGCACGGCCAGTTCACGAACAATACGCTGAACTACATCGATGACCTGACCATCGGCAGCCGCTACACGGTGCGCGGCTTCGACGGCGAAACGATGCTCGCGGCCGAACGCGGCTTCTTCTGGCGCAACGAGTTGCAGGTTCCGATTGGATCGACGGGGCAGTCACTTTACGCAGGCATCGACTACGGGCACGTATTCGGACCGAACGCCGCATATCTCGCCGGTACACAGCTGGCAGGTGCGGTGATCGGTGTGCGCGGTAGTGCATCAGCAAAGACTGGCGCGCTCGCCTATGACCTGTTCGCCGGGACGCCGATCTACAAGCCGTCAGATTTTCCCACTGCGCGCGTGACGCTCGGTTTCCAGTTGACCGCTCAATTCTGATATTCACCCCGCCGACGCTATCCCGGTTTTCGGCGTTTCAACAAAGAGGAAAACAAAATGAAGTTATCGAAAACGAATGGGCTTGGAGCCGTTGCTGTTGCCGTTGTGGTGGCGCTGGGCGGATGTGCAACCGAGTCGTCGCGCTCGCTGCCGGTGCCCCCCGTCGCCAGTGCGCAGAAGCCAGCGGTGGGCCAACCCATCGGCATTTCAGTCGGCAAGTTCGACAACCGGTCGAGCTATATGCGCGGCATCTTCTCGGACGGCGTTGACCGTCTCGGTGGTCAGTCCAAAACCATCCTGATGACGGCGCTCCAGCAGACTGGGCGCTTCAATGTGCTCGATCGCGACAACCTCGACGAAATCCGCCAGGAAGCAGGCTTCCTCAAAAAAGCACAATCGATCAAGGGGGCACGCTTCGTCATCACCGGGGACGTAACGGAGTTCGGTCGCAAGGAGGTTGGCGACCGGCAGCTATTTGGCATCCTCGGCCGAGGCAAGAGTCAGGTGGCCTACGCAAAGGTCAGCCTGAACGTCGTCGACACGACGACATCGGAAGTCGTGGCGTCGAGCCAGGGGGCAGGTGAATTCAGCCTTTCGAACCGTGAAGTCATCGGCTTTGGCGGAACCGCCGGCTACGACTCGACGCTCAACGGCAAGGTGCTCGATCTGGCGATCCAGGAGGCCGTCAATCACCTGGTCGAGCAGGTCGATGCAGGTACGCTCAAGGCCGCACAGTAAGTGCGCCGGGCCATTGCGGCCATCCACTTTCAACCGTAGCTGCAATAAACATAATGACGCGATTCACGATGAAACATAGCCGCATGATGCGGGGAATCTGTCTGCCAGTAATGGCGACAGCCATGCTCCTCACGGGATGCGCGGCGAACCGCCCCCAGCCGCTTTACCAGTGGACCGGCTACCAGCCCGCCGTGTACGACTATCTCAAGGGAGAAAAGGCTCCGCAGGAGCAGATCGATGCGCTGGAAAAGGCCCTCCAGGACATCAGCGGCAAGGGGCACATGCCGCCGCCGGGATTTCATGCACAATTGGGCATGCTGTACGCGAGTGTCGGGAACGACACCCAGGCCATGCAGGAGTTCGAGTCCGAGAAGCAACTGTTTCCGGAGTCCTCGACCTACATGGACTTCCTGATGAAACATAAAACGAAACAGCCTTAAGCGAGTCGTCATGTCCAGATTCCTTTCTTTCAGACTTTGGTTTGCCCTCTCGACGTTCGCGTTGTTAGCTGCGTGTGCGCAACCCGTCAAGCATGCCGATTACACCGCTTTCAGGAACAGCCGGCCGCACTCAATCCTCGTTCTACCGCCCGAAAACGACACGACCGACGTGCAGGCGACGAACAGCATGCTTTCGCAGATGACGATGCCACTCGCCGAATCGGGTTACTACGTGGTGCCAGTGGCGGTGATGGATGAGACATTCCGCCAGAACGGCCTGACCGTCCCGGCCGATATTCAGGCAACCTCCCCCGCGAAGCTTCGGGAGATCTTCGGTGCTGACGCCGCGCTGTATTCGAAGATCACACAGTACGGCTCCGTGTACCACATCGTCGACAGTGCAACAGTAGTAACGGCGTCCGCCAGGCTGGTCGATCTCAAGACCGGTGACGTGCTATGGCAGGGTAGTGCGAGCGCCAACAGCAATGAGGGCAACAACAATGCTGGCGGTAGCCTGATCGGCATGCTGGTCATGGCAGCGATCAAGCAGGTTGCGAATTCGCTGACGGACAGGGGGCACGATATTGCCGGAGTGACGAGCTATCGGCTTCTGCATGCCGGGCCGCCGAACGGGCTGCTTTACGGGCCACGGTCACCTCAATACGGCACTGATTGAACAATCCTCGATCAGCAGGGACCGGCTGTGGCGGCAGATGGCTCGTACGGTACTGGGTTGTCGACGGCACCGCATTTTTATTCCTGACGCAAAAGCTGCCGGTCCCTATGCAGGATCTCTTCAATCGAGGGCTTTATGGTGCGTGTGGCTTTCTTGAGCGATCTTTCTCTGGAAGGCCATCTTGCTCTGGCAGTCTTTCGATCCGGGCACGGGACGGCAGAGACGATGGTGAGTCTGCTGCGGATGCTCTATATGACGTACTTCATGCTCGGAACCGCTTGCCCGGAAGCAGACGTCGCGCTTTTTCGCGAAGCGGGGACCGGGCGGATTCAACCGGTCGATGCAACACAATGAACGTCGCATGAGCGGCGGGAGTGTTGCAAATGAAACAGAGGCGCCGGTGCCTCTTCAGCTGCCGCAGCTCCGGTTTCGGCTTCGCGGCGCCAGGCGCGGTTCTCGTCACACAATCGGGAGACGATCAGAGATCACGGCTCGTGATCTTTTCGCTAACTGGCGCAGCCTCGGGTCTCGGCTGGCCAAAATCTTGTCGTCTTCCGACTCCGCGATTTCGACGACGTCCCTGCAACTAGCATCCATTTATCCATTTCGATTCGACAAACGGGCAGTGAGAGGTCCAAAAAACCATGGGAGAAAGCAATGGCAAGCGCGCCCCTCAATATTGACGATTCGGGCTGCAGCCTTGAAATCAGCGTCGACGAGACACCGGCAAGCTCACGTCGTGTCCGGGCCGGTGACAAGCAAAATGAAGCAGCATTATTTTGCAGTGAGTTTCTCTCTGTCGACATCGATCAGATCGTCAGCAATCTAAATGTAAATGGATATTACGCCTTCCCCTCGGCGATATCGCAACACACGCTGAAAACCATCGAGCGCGACGCGACACAAACGAGAATTGGGCTGAATGAAAACTCCATCAGCGGCGTCTACTCCGAGAAACAGTACTACCTGACCAATCTTCTCGCAGTTTCGAAGACCTTCTACAACTTTGCCACCTCGTCGTTAGTGCTCAAAATCTGCGAGCGATATCTGGGCAACGAATTCCGGCTGAAAGCGCTGCGTTATTATGAAACATATGGTGGACACCATATGCAGTGGCACACCGACAACAAGACTGACAAAGCATTCGCTCATATTCCGGGAATCATTTTTATTTTTTATGTCTCGGATGTCGAGGATGGCGAGTTTCAATATATCGAAGGCTCTCACCTTTGGTCGGGCGAAAAGGCATATAGCGACTATACCGACGAGTTTATCGAAGCGAACTACGAGTCCGCGATCAGAAGCTTCAAGATGCCCAGTGGCTCCTTGCTGATCTACAACACATACGGCATACACAGAGCGAGGCCCGTCAACAACAAGAATTTCGTCAGGAAAAGCGTCTTCCTCCAGGTAGACAGCGAAATCCAAAGGTCCGAGCCGATTATCGTCAATACCGAATTCATCACCCGGTTGAATGACCAGATCTCGATGTTTTTGGGCTTTGGGCAACCGTCCGACTATGAGGTCTTTCCAAAAACCACGCTGAACTCCTTGCCCCTCGACCAGAAGATTATCCGCGTGATGACGAGATATGTTTTGTATCGCCTCTCCCGCGGGGCTTTTTCCAGGCTCCCGCAGTCTGTCCGACTCGCCGTCAGGCGGCTCATCAAAAGGTAGTCGGTTGCGCGGCGGCTCGCCTGCTCTCTTATATAGGTTGCTGACTTAGGGAGTCCTTCTTCTTGAACGAGCTCGTTGCATCGCTTGCGGATGCGACGGATCTTATCTGGACGTCAAGTGACATGGAAATTTTTAGCGGGACGGTGACCTTCTGGTTCATCGACCGGGCACTCGCGACGCGTCGCACTTCCTGATTTCCCCGCCTGTTTCATCAACACAGCCCCGCTTCGACGGGGCTGTTTCGTTTTTGGAGACGCGCAATGATCCTCACCCGCGAACAGCTCGCGGCGGCGGTGCCGCGCGCGAACGTACTGGTATGGCAGGACCCGATAACAGCTCATTCGCCCGCTTCGCTCAATGCGATTCGATCGAGCCGTCGCTGTGCGGATACGTGACGATGCCCCACGCGAGCGGCAGCTCGCCGATCTGCTTGAGCGGCTGATAGCTCTTCGCGTCGAGCACGTAGACCGCGTCGGAGCGACCGCACGCGACCATCAGCTTCGAGCCGTCCGGCGTGAAGCTGAAATGCCAGCAGCGCTGGCCGACCGGCACATCGGCGACATGTTCGTACGTGTGGCCGTCGAACACCTGCACCACCTTGTCGCGCGCGGCGGCCACGAAAAGCCGCTGACCGTTGGGACCGAACGCGACGCCATAGGGCCCGAGTTTGGTGTCGACGGTCTTGACTACGTCGAACGTGTGCGCGTCGATCACGACGAACTTGCTGAGCGACTCCAGCGTGACAACATAATGCTTGCCGTCAGGCGACAGCCGGATGCCGCGCGGCCGCCCGCCCGCCGCGAGCTTCACGGTTCGGATCGGCGCGCCGGTTCGTGTGTGATAGATCGACACCGTATCGTCGCCTTCGTTGGTGACCAGCATCATCTGACCGTCGCGCGAGAATTCGATGCCTTCGGTTTCGTGGCCGCTCGTGACCGAACGGATCACGTGCCAGTTTTTCATATCGATGATCGCGATTTCGGCGGGCGGCTTGTTCGCGTCGTCGTCGTCCGCGCCGGGCTTGTTGCCCGCGTTCGCTGCGGGCTTATTGTCCCCCTTCGCGTCGGGTTTGGCTCCCGGCGGCCCGCCGTCCTCGCCGGGCTCGTAGGTCACGTACGCGTAGCCGTTGCGCACCCGCACATATTCAGGGTTTTTGCCGATCTTCACGCGCTGGACGACCTTGCCCGTGGCGGTGTCGATCACCGCGAGATCGTTCGTGTTCTTGTTGGCGACCAGCAGACGCGTGCCGTCTGCGTTCAGGCTCAGGCCGCGCGGGCCACCGGCGCCGACCGGAAAGGTCTGCGTGAGCGTCATCTGGTCGAGATCTATCACGCCGACGCCGGCCTTCTCGCTCGTCACGTAGGCGAGCGGCGCGGCCGCGGCATGCGCGGCGCTCGCGGCCAGCACGAGCGCGCAGGCCAGCGCGAGGGAACGGCGTGGTGGTCGGGGGAAAATCCGTGTCTCCAGCATCGTTGTACTCCGGGTTGATATGGCGGCGCCGCGATGGTTCGCGTCATCATTTCAAGGTAGCCCACCGGGCGATTGTTTGACAACGCGGATCGGCGGGAGATTTTCCCGAATTGCTTCGCGCCGGCCGTCGCGGGTTTGAAAAGCGGGGTCGGCGGGGGACAATGAGCGCGGAGGTGGCGATGATGCTGCAAGTTGCCATGGTGAACCCAGCAAGTCCTACGAATGCCGCGGCCGGTTACCGTCGCGCGGCCATCGTGCTGGGCGCCGTGATCGCCGCGCATCTGGTGCTGCTCGCCATCGCGTTGAGCGCGCGTAACCGGATCGTCGAGCGTCCGGTCGAGCCGCGCACGATCACCGCGTCGCTGCTGAGCCCCGAGCCTCCCGCTCCGGTTGTTTCACCTCCCGCGCCGCCCCCACCCGCCGCTGTCGTTCCGACGGCGCCAACGCCGCCGGTCACGCACCCCGCCGTGCGCGTCAAACCGGCGCCGCAGCCTCGCGCGCAGGTGCCGCGCAGTGTGGAAAAGCCTGTGCCGACACCGTCTCCGACACGCGAAAGCACCGCGCAGCCCGTCACGCAGGCCGCCGTGCCAACAGCCGCCGTGCCGTCGGCGGCATCGGCTTCCGCCGTCCGTCCGGCGGTGCCCGCGTCGACCGAGCCGCGCAACGTGTCGCACGTCGACTGCTCGATTCCGAAGCCCGACTATCCCGACATCGCGAAGCGGCGCGGCGAGCATGGCACGGCGATCGTGCGTTTCGTCGTCGGGCTGAGCGGGCATATCGAAACGGCGCAGCTGCAAACCAGCAGCGGCTCCGCGCGGCTCGACGACGCGGCGCTCGCCGCCGTCCATGCGGGCGCCTGCCAGCCGTACACCGAAAACGGCACGCCGGTGCGCGCCGCGTACTCGCAGTCGTTCGTGTTCGGACTGACCGAGTGACGCAACAGGGTGAGCGCACCGCCAAACAGACCAGGGACACCAAACGAAGGAACTCGCCATGCAACACTACGGACTCGCAAACGTCTGGGATTCAGGTGATATCGTCACGCGCGGCATTCTGAGCGTGCTCGTGATCATGTCGGTGCTGTCGTGGACGGTGATCATCGTGAAGCTGTGGCAACTGATCCGCCTCAGGCGCGCAACCCGGAGCGACGCGCGCTTCTGGAGCGCGGACCGGTTCGAGGACGGGCTGCGCAGCCTCGGCCATCCGGAATCGGGCGCGCACGACAACCCGCTGCTCGCGCTCGCGCTGGCGGGCCATGAAGCCGCGACGCACCATCGGCAGACGCAGCAGCATCTGCACGACCGCATCGACGTGTCCGACTGGATCACCCGGCGTCTGCAGGACACGATGGACGAGACGATCGCGCGCCTGCAAAGCGGCCTCGCGATTCTCGCGTCGATCGGCAGCACCGCGCCTTTCGTCGGGCTGTTCGGCACCGTGTGGGGCATCTACCATGCGCTGATCGTGATCGGCGAGACCGGTCAGACCTCGATCGATCATGTCGCCGGCCCGGTCGGCGAGTCGCTGATCATGACGGCGTTCGGGCTCTTCGTCGCAATTCCCGCCGTGCTCGGCTACAACGGCCTGACGCGCGCGAACCGCTCGATCGTCGCGCGCCTGAAGCGCTTCGCGCACGGCTTGCACGCGTACTTCGTGACCGGCTCACAGTTGCCGTCGAGCGCCGGGCCGCAGATGCGTGTGGTGCCGCGCGGCACCAACGCGACGAACGCAAACCGCGACGGAGACCTCGAATGGCAATGAGCCCTTTCTCCGACGACGACGATCAAGGTTTGATGAACGAGATCAACATGACGCCGCTCGTCGACGTGATGCTGGTACTGCTGATCATTTTTCTCGTCACCATTCCGGCGCTGCAACACGCGGTCAGGATCGATCTGCCGCACGCGAGCAGTCAGCCGGAAGCGCTCAAGCCCGCGCACGTGGACGTCGCGGTGCAGGCGGACGGTACGGTGCTGTGGGACGGTCAGCCCGTGACCGACGACGCCTTGCGCGCGCGCATCGCGCAAGCCGCCCTCGCGACGCCGCAGCCGGAGCTGCATTTGCGCGCCGATCGCAAGGTGGCGTACGAGCGGGTGGCGATCGTGATGTCGGCGGCGCAGCGTGGCGGACTGACGAAGCTGGGCTTCGTGACCGATCCGCAGTTGGGCAAATGACGCGGCGCGGCGTGCGTGTTCGGTGCGTGCCGGCACACAAAGTCCCGCTTATCGGCGGCGAAAGAATCTCTGAATTTGAATCGGCGGACGGCTCGGCTATCGTGGTGCGTGTCTGAACGGCACCCCACCCTTGCGAGGACCGCACGATGCAAGCCCTCATCTTCGACGTCGACGGCACGCTCGCCGACACCGAGACTGCTCATCTGCACGCATTCAACGCCGCGTTCGCCGAAGCGGGCCTCGACTGGTTCTGGGACGAAGCGCTCTATTCCAGCTTGCTGAAAGTGGCGGGCGGCAAGGAGCGTCTGCTGCATTACTGGCGCACGGTCGAGTGCGAGGAAGCCGGGGGCCCGCGAGCGCGAGAGGCCGTCGACGCGCTGCACGCGCTGAAGACGCGCCACTACACCGAGCGCATGCGCGAGCGCGGCGTGCCGCTACGACCCGGCATCGTGCGTCTGATCGACGAGGCGAACGAGGCCGGTCTACGCGTGGCGATCGCGACGACCACGACTCCCGCCAACCTTGACGCGCTGCTGCAAGCGCATTTCGGCGCCAGTTGGCGCCATCGCTTCGCGGCGATCGGCGACGCCGGCACCACGCCGGCAAAAAAGCCCTCTCCCGACGTCTATCGCCACGTGCTCGAACAGCTCGGCTTGCAGCCCGCGGCCTGTCTCGCCTTCGAGGACTCGCGCAACGGCCTGCTGGCGGCGCGCGCCGCGCGCGTGCCCGTCGTGGTCACGCCGAGCGCTTTTACCGCGCGCGAGGACTTCGACGGCGCGCTGGCCGTGCTGCCTCATCTCGGCGATCCGCACGCGCCGATCGTTGCGATGGTGCGCGGCGAATGGCATCGCTGGGTGGATCTGGCGACACTGCGCCGCTGGCATCAAGACGCCACGCGTCGTCCCGATTCGGCCGCGCACGGCGCACTGAACGCGGACCAGGCGAACGCGAGCGCGTCACGGCAATGAACCGCGACTACCACGCTGTCCTGATCGATCTCGACGGTACGATGGTCGATACCGCTCCGGACATCGTCGCGGCTGCCGGCCTGATGCTGACGGACTTCGGCGCCACGCCGCTGCCGTACGACAGGGTGACCGGCTTCATCGGCAACGGCTTGCGCAAGCTCGTGCAACGCTCGCTGGATGCGGCGGGCCTCGGTGAGCGCGTCGAACTGGAGCACGCGCAAGCGGTATTCGAGCGGCACTACGCAGTGACCAACGCGGCGCTGGGTCGGGTTTTTCCTGGCGCGATGGCCGGGCTGCGCGCGTTGCAGCAGCACGGGCACCGCTGCGCGTGCGTGACCAACAAACCGCAGGCGCTGGCGGCGGCGCTGCTCGACAAAACGGGGCTTGCCGCTTATCTGGACGGGCTGGTCGCGGGCGACACCGTGGCGAGCATGAAGCCGTCGCCCGAGCCGCTTTGGCACGCGTGCCGGCTGCTCGATGTCGAGCCCGAACGTTGTGTGCTGGTCGGCGATTCATCGGTCGATGTCGCGGCGGCGCGCGCGGCCGGTCTGCCGGTCTTCATCGTCAGCTACGGCTATGGCAGCGCGAGCGGCGCCGACCTGCCGCTCTGCGACGCGCTGATCGATTCGTTCGAGGCATTGCCGGCGATTCTGGCGCAAGCGCGGCCGGCATTGCGTGCGTGATTCGAGCCGCTAACCCGCCGACAACAACCCCGCGACGCGCTCCGACTTCGTCTGCACCGCGATATCTTTCGCCGTCATCCCGCGATTGTCCTTCAACGACCGGTTCGCGCCGCGCGCGAGCAACAACTGGGCGGTCTCCGCGCGATCGTATCCCGCCGCCCACATCAGCGCGGTCAGATCGTTCTTGTAGGTCCGGTTCACGTCGACGCCCGCATCGAGCAACTGACCGACGACCTTCGTTTGCCCCTGGCCCGCTGCGTATTCCATCGCGGTCTTGCCGACGCGATCGGTCGCGAGCGGCTCGGCGCCATGCGCGAGCAGCAGCGCGACGATCTCGTCGAAGCCGCCGTAGGCAGCGGCCATCAGCGGTGTATCGCCCGGCGCGTTCGCATGCTGCACGTTCGCGCCGCGCTCGATCAGCGTGCGCGCCATCGCCGTATCGCCCTTCTTGCACGCGGTGACAAGCGCGGTGTCGCCGATCCGGTTCATCGCATCGACCGACGCGCCGCGCTGCAACGCCGCGACGACCGACTGCTGATCGTCGTCCTTCGCGGCCGCGAGCAGTTGGCGGTTGATTTCCCCCTGGTCCTCCGCGAGCGCCGGCACCCATGCGCCGAATGCGCTGGCGAGCAGAACGGCGGCCGCAAGCTGCCGAGTGAACATGTCTGTCATGGTGTCTTCCCCGTGCTACTGCAGATTGTTGATATAAGCGGCCAGATGATGGATGTCGTCGTCGGACAGATCACGCGTCACGCTGGTCATGTTGCCCGCATCGTTGGTGCGCGTGTGCGAGCGAAAGTCCTGCAACTGCTTGACGATGTACTGATAGTGCTGGCCCGCGACGCGCGGAATCTCGTTCTGCCCGGAAAAGCCGCCCAGGTGGCACATCGTGCACAGCACCTCGGCGGCCTTCTTGCTGCCCGCCTCGATGCTCGCGCCATCCGCGTTGAACGGCACCGATACGGGCTTCTGCGCGGCGAAGTAGTCGGCGAGGTCCTGCATGTCCTGGCTCGACAGGTTCGCCGCCATCGGCGACATGCGCGGATCGCTGCGCCGTCCCTGCTTGAAGTCCTTCAGCTCCAGATACAGGTAGCGCGCGGTTTGCCCGGCCAGAATCGGATAGTCCGGATTGGTCGAATTGCCCATCGGCCCATGACAGGCCACGCACACCTGCGCTTTCGCCTTGCCCGCCTCGGCGTCGGCGCGCGCGCCCGACGGCAGGCATGCGGCGATCAATCCGCCGCACAGCAGCGCCACCCATGCAGCGCGCGCCCCACCCGGCGTTCCCCGCGGCGCCGGCCGCCTCATGGCACCGCGAACACGACGACGCTATTGCCGCGCTTGAAGTCGATCTGCGTATTGCCGCCCGCCGCGACCGCGATGTACTGCTTGCCGTTGACCGTGTACGACACGGCCGGCGCGTTGACGCCCGCGCCGCACTGGAACTCCCACAGCTTCTTGCCGCTGGCGGCATCGAACGCGCGGAACAGGCCGTTGCCCTCGCCGTTGAACACGAGACCGCCCGCCGTTGCAAGTACGCCGCCGATCAGCGGCTGGTCGGTCTTGTAGTCCCACGCGATCTTGCCGGTGTCGACGTTGACGGCCGACAGCTTGCCCCATTGCGCCTCGGACGGAATCAGCTTGAACGCGCCGCCGAGCCACAGCTTGCTGCCGCCCGGATAGGCGGCGTCCTCGACCTGGTACGTCATCGGCTGATTCAGGTTGGCCGCGTAGACGAGGCGCGTTTGCGGATCGAACGCGATCGGCGACCACTCGACGCCGCCGTTCGCGCCCGGCAGCATGCGCGCGCCGGCTGCAGTCGGCAGGGTCCACATGTTTTCCTGCGGAATCATCGCCTGCGAGAAGCGGATCAGACGGCCGGTCGCACGATCATGCACGTACACGTGACCGGTCTTGCCCGCATGCACGATGCCGGGGATCATCTTGCCGTCGTTGTCGCGCACGTCGATCAGCACCGGCGGGCTCACTGCGTCGAGGTCCCAGACGTCGTGCGGCACGTACTGGTAGTGCCATTTGTACTTGCCGGTGTCGAGATCGATCGCGACGAGCGAATCCGTATAGAGGTTGTCTCCCGGCCGGATCGCGCCATACAGGTCCGGCGACGGGTTGCCGACCACGAAGTACACCGTGTGCGTTTTCCGGTCGATCGCCGGCGTCATCCACACACCGCCGCCGAGCGTCTTGTAGAAGTCGCCGCCCTTGTCGGCCAACTGCTTCTTCTCCGCGTCGATGTCGCGCTTCTCGTCGCGGCCGGTCGCGTCTTTGGTGGCCCACACGCCTTCCTGGCCGGTTTCCGGAATCGTGTAGAAGGTCCACAGCAACTGGCCGGAATTCGCGTCGTACGCCTTCACGAAGCCGCGAATGCCGTACTCGCCGCCGTTCGTGCCGATCAGCACCTTGCCGTCGACGACCGTCGGCGCCATCGTTTCCGAGTAGCCCTCGTCGGGATTGGCGATCTGGCTTTGCCACAGCACGTTGCCGGTTTTGGCGTCGAGCGCGACGAGCTTGGAGTCGAGCGTGCCCATATAGAGCCGGTCACCCGAAATCGCGACGCCACGATTGTTCGGCCCGCAACAGAACGTCGTGACCGGACCCATCTTGTGCTTGTAATGCCAGAACTCTTTGCCCGTCGTCGCATCGATCGCGTATACGTGATTGAACGACGTGGTCAGGAACATCACGCCGTCCTTCACGATCGGCGCCGTTTCCATCGACTCGTTGACGGCCGTCTGGAAGATGAACGCCGGCCTGAGCTTCGCGACGTTCGTCCGGTTGATCTGCGCGCCGGGGTAATAGCGCGTCTGCGCGTACGAGCCGTTCGGATGGAGCCAGACCGCCGTCATGCTGCCGGCGCGATCGAGCTGATCCTGGGTCACGGGCTGAAGCGTCGATGGCACCGGCGCGGCGGTGGTGGTCGAGCTGTTCTGTACTTCGTCGGCGGCATGAGCCGCAGGCAAGCCGAACGCGATGGCGAGCAGTGGCAGGCCGACAATTCCCTGAATACGGTTGAATGGCATGAGCGTCTCCTAGCTTTTTATTGTTCCTATGAATTGCAGCGCAGGAGTGCGACATGGATCCACGCGGACGACAGCGTGAAAGAGCACGATGGCGCAACCCTCGCAGACAACAAAAGCGTACGACTTCGAATCGTTGTTAGCTTTGTCAGGACGGGTCGGCTTCGCAGAGAGGGGAGAAGTGATGCACGGGTCCGCGGAAAACCGGCTCGTTTAAGGGTAGGCGATGTGTTGTGGATTTTCTAGATTAAATCGTTAAGGAGTGGCGAGCGATCAGCGTGCACCGTTGTGGTCGCTGACCGCCGCCCTGGTCGTGGCGTTTTCACCTGGGTCGCTTCGCGTTGCCGCCGCTTCTTGAGCTGATCAGAACCGGCCGCCGCGCGAATCGGCCCCCTGCTGATAGTTCCGGTTGGTCTGTTCCGGATTCCGGTTCACCAGCGGGCGCGCGCAAAGTGGGTGATGCAGGCTCCGTACTTCGTGTTCGAGCCGGAAGCAACGCTCTCCGGATGACAGATCGAGCAGGTCGGCAAACCGGTATTGATGCGGCTCTTCTCCATATACCAGACCTTTTTCGGCGAGCCGCGTGAACGGCCCCGAAAAAGCAGCGGTGTAAATGGCGATGTGGTGTCCGTCGTATTCAGGAATGGGCTGGGTCGTTTCCGCGTACAGCAGTTGCTGATGCGTGCCGATATCGATCACCGCGCGGTGCAATCCATGCTTCTCTTCGATGTCGACGGTCGCATCGAACATATCGCGGTAGAAGCGCGCGATAGGCAACGCGCTGCCGACCGGCACATCCATCTTCACGAACGCGATGCCCAGATCGATGTCCGACCACGGAGCCGGTGCGGATCGATTGAGAGGATCGAGGCACTCGTAGCGGTTGCCCCACGGACACGTCACTTCGACACTGCCTGCGCGCTCCGTCCAGCCGAACGCGGTGCCGGCGAGCAGCGGTTCGACCGAGCGCAGCCGCCTCACCAGCGCTTCGAGCTCGCCGACCACCAGACCGACACTGCCGCGCAGACGTTGCGCCGCCCCGTGCGGCAGGTGAATCTGCGACCGGCCGACGTTGATCCACATATTCTCGACCCCGGTCATCACGAACGGATCGCGCGTGAGCCCAAGGCCGGTGACGTAGAAGGCGGTCGCGAGAATCTGGTTGGGGATTTTCAGGTTGACGTGTTCGAGCAGGATCAGATTGCCGGTATCGTCGTTAGCGTAAGAGTGTTCCATGTGTTTGCCTTGTGCATGAGCCGCGAAACGCTGGACAAATTATGCATCAACAGGGCAAATGGTACGTGCTCGCGCAACTCGGGCGGCGCGGCGACGCCGCCATGTTCGGAGGCGTATGAAGCGACACGCATGCGTTTATTGCTTCAGAATCTTCCACGGCCCATTGCCGGTTTTGCAGACGATCGGCGTCCACGTTTGGGTCTGTCCTTTCGCGACCGCGGTCAGCGTCGCGGTCCGGCAGGTTCGATCGCCGTCCTTCGTCGTGTCCTGCGGAGTCACCGTGCCCTTGATCGACACGGAATTGCCGGTGCCCGCATTGCTCCACTCGTACGATTCGCCATCCTTTTTTGTATCGAGCGCCTTTTGCGCCGCGTCGTTGAGCGCTTTACGGTCGGCCTCGCGCATGTAAGTAACGGGCGTGTCTTTCAGAAAGTTCAGGTTCGCTGCGTAACACAACATGGGGCTGGCGAGCAGCGCCGCTGCCGCAAGCCACTGCGTGATCGTGTGGGCGTACGCGGCGTCCAGTGCGGGCGCGCCCGCGCCAGGACGAAATTGACGTGACATGGGTTTCTCCTCGAGTTCATCCGCGATTCGCGTCGTCCGCGAGATCGCCGTTTTGCTGGAATGCGTCGACGACGTCGGCCACCGAGCCGCGTCGGCCGATGTGGCCGACACGAACTTCGAGCCCCTCGGCGCGCAGCATGTCGCGCACGTCCGCATGCGCGCCGACGACCTTCATCGCGGCGCCCGCGGCCTCCAGCGCGCCGTGCATCGCTTCGAGCATGCGCGCGCCCGCCAGATCGACGACCGCCGATGCGGACAGATCGCAAATCACGAGCCGGACCGGTTCGGGTGCGGCGTGGATCATGCGCCAGATCGTCTCGCGCACGTGCTCGACGTTGAAGTACAGCAACGACGCCTCGACACGCACCGCCAGCACATGCGCAATCGTCTCGTTCTCGGCATGACGTTCGAGATCCGAGAAATAGCGCGTGCCGGGAATACGCCCGAGCATCGCGACATGCGGATGCGCGGCGCGGTGGATGATCAGCAGCATCGACACGAGCACGGCGACGATGACGCCCTTCAGGATGCCCAACAACAGCACCGCCGCGAACGCCACCATCGAAATCGCGAATTCGAAGCGGCTCACGCGCCACACATGACGCAGTTCGCCGACGTCGACGAGGCCCTTCACGGCCACGAGCACGATCGCCGCCAGCACGACGTTGGGCAGATTCGCGAGCAGTCCGGTGAGGAACATCAGACAGAAGCCGATCGCCAGCGACGCGAATACCAGCGCAAGCGCGCTTTTCGCGCCGGCCTTGTCGTTCACCGACGATTGCGAAAGCCCTCCCGCAACCGGGAAGGCCTGGAACAATCCCGCGGCCAGATTGGCTGCGCCAAGACCCAGCAATTCCTGGCGGGCGTCGATCTCGTAACCATGTGCCTGCGCGAGCGCGCGCGCGGCCGAAACGCTCTCGACGTATGCCAGCAACAGGCACGCGAACGCCAGCGGAACGATGCCGTCGATATCGCGCAGCCGCAGCCCGGGCAGACGGAATTCAGGCAAGCCTTGAGGCAGCGCGCCCACGAGCGTGAAGCCGCGGCTGGCCAGCGGCGTGACCGACAGCACGACGATCGAGGCAGCGACGACGGCGAGCGCCACCGGACGCCCCGGCAAAAACTTTTCGCCGAGCAGCAGCAACGCGATGCAAACGAGGCCGAAACCGAGCACGCCGAGGTTGGTCAGCGGAAGCTGCCCCCACAGCACGGCGATCCGTTCGAAGAAGAATTCGCCGCCGCCTTTCACCCCGAACAGCTTCGGCAGCTGGGTCATCGCGATCGTCAGCGCGGCGCCCGCCTTGAAGCCGAGCAGGATCGTCTCGCTGATGAAGCTGACGAGCGAACTCAAGCGCAGCAGCCAGCCGATCACGCACATGCACGCGATCAGCACGGACGTGAGCGCCGCGATCGAAGCCCAGCGCGACGGGTCGCCCCCGGCCATCGGCACGAGCGTCACGCCGACGAGCATCGAGATCGCCGAGGTCGGGCCGATCGCGAGCTGGCGCGACGAGCCGAACAGCGCATAACAGAGGCCGCCGACCAGATAGCCGTAGATGCCGTATTGCGGCGGCAAGCCGGCGAGCGACGCATAGGCGAGCGATACCGGAATGCCATAAGCCGCGAGCGTCACGCCGGCGACCGCGTCCTTCGCGAGCCATCGAGGCTGATAGCTTCGCAGCCACTGCGCGGGAGGAAACGCGCAGCGCCACCCGCGCGCGGGTGGCGTGGAAGACGCGCGGCCGGTGACGCTCTGTGGATGGTTCAACGTAGCGCCTCGAGTACGGAAGCGGACCTGACGGAAGCACGGGCGCGCTGTGCGGCCATCGCCTCAGCCAACCCGGAGCGGCTCAGAGCGAATCCTTGACGCGCTGCCACGTGTGATCCGGATTGAACTCGGTCACAGGCGGCGCGTGCGCGCCACGGTCCTTCTGGTAGACGACGCCGTTGTTGCTGACCACGAAGGTCATCACGCCGCTCGTGCCGTACCGCGCCGGGTAAGCGACCATCGCGAAACCCGCGATCATGTGGCCGTTGATCACGTAGCTGAACGCGCCGCCCGGCGCGTTCTTGCCCTGCCGCGTCAGGATGTGGAAATGGTAGCCCCGGTAAGGATCGCCCGCCGCGTGGCCTTTCAGATATTCGGAACTCGCGGCGACGAGCGGGCCGAACGGACTCTCTTCTTCGTCGCTGTTTTCGTCGGTGGGCCAGTAGAGACCGTCCTGCTTGCCGGGTGTGCTGGCCAGCTTCTGCGCGTATTCGAGCAGGCCGTCGTGGTTGCGGTCGCGCGACGCGTATCGACGCTGCGCGCCGATATAAGCGTGCAGCACCTTGATCGCTTCGAGTTCGTTGGCGCCGATCCGTCGATTGATCAGTTCTTCTTCGCCCTGCTCGGTGGCGAAGCGCCAGGTGCCGTCCTCTTTGACGATCGGTATCGGCATCGGCCACGCCTCGTCGCCGACCAGCAGAATCCGCCGGTTCGGTCCCCTGTCGTCGAGCACGTGATAGGCCTCGAGCTCCTTGCTCGCCTTGGCCCAGTTCGCCTCGTTCTCCGCCTGATCCGGCGATACCACGAGGCTCTTGTGCGCTTCGCCGAAGATCGCGACGAGCGACGCTTCGTCGTCGGTCTTCAGTGCGCTGGACAGCGCGGCGACCGCGTCTTCCGGGGTGGCGAAAGTGCGCTGCCCCGCGGCGAGCGCGGCCAACGGAATCGACAGCGCGAGCACCATCGCGCACAGCCGACGCGATGTGGCCACACGTCGCCGCGAATCGTCGCGTGGGCGCTTTCCGGTGATGCTTTGTCCGCTCATGGCTGCTCCTTATCGCCGTCCGCCGCCGCGGCCGCCACCGCCACCGCTGGGCCGCGCCGAGAATCCACCACCGCCACCGCCACGGCCGCCACCGCCGGAGAACCCACCGCCACCGGAATTTCCGCCGCCACGCGTCGATTGGCGGCTCGCCGCGCCGCGCGCGCTGTTGGCTTGCGCGTCGCGCGCCGAGCCGTAGCCGCTGAACGCATCGCCGCCGCCCCCAGGCGACGCGCGCTGACTCACCTCGCGTGTGCCCGCCGACGCCGTCGGACGCTGGGACGGCTGCGGCCGCCCTTGCGCGCCAGCACCGCCGCCCGCGAAGTTTGCGCCGGCGCCGCCACCCGCGCCGCCACCTGCATAGTTTGCGCCGCCGCCCGCGCCGCCGCGGTTGCCGCCCGCCAACCCACCGCCCGCGCCCGCACCTGCACCCGCGCCGCCGCCGCGCGACGGCGGATCGCCGACCCGTTGCGTGCGCGCCGAGCGATCCGAGATACCGCTGACCTGGCCCGGCTTCTTGTCCGAGGTCCACGCGGAGGTGCCCCCTCCCTGCCCGCGACCACCGCCGCGGTTGATGTCGCCCGTGTTGATATTGCCGCGCTCGACGTTCCTATCGCCCCGCTCGACGTTTCTATCGCCGCGCTCGACGTTTCTTTCGCGGTTGATGTTGATGTTGTTGTTGCCGCCGCCTCCGTAATGCGTTTCATAGTGCCCGCCGTTCCAGGCGGCGGTAATCGCCGCGCCCCAGATCAGCCCTGTCGCGAGCGCGGCGCCGGGCGCGTACGGATAGTAGTAGGCCGGATAGGGCGTGGGCGCGTAGGCGTAGGTCACGGGCGCACTGGCCACCACGATGGTCTGCGGGTTGTACTGCGGCACGTAGATCACCTGCGGATCGGCCGGCTGGATCTTGATCACTTCCTTCTCGACGACCACGACCTGCTTGTCATCGGATTTCAGATGCCCCGCCGACTGCGTTTGCCGCCGGAAGCGCTGAATCGCTTCGAGCACCGAGCCCTGATCGGCAACGACGGCCTCGCCGAGATTGATCGTCCAGTCGAGATCGGTGCTCATGTTCTTGACGATGCTGGGGTAATTCAGCAGCGCCTTCACCGGATCGTGCCACGCGTCGTTGAGCTTGAGCGACTTATCGTTTTTGTACTGGTCGAGAAAGCGATCGGCCTGCACGATTTCGACGGGATAGGTGGAGGCAGGAAGAATGATCGCGATCAGGTCGTCCGGATATAGCGCGATCGGTCCGACGAGCTTGTCGAGCGTCGCCGCGGAAACGGGTGCGTTCGGGGCCGAGTTCGCCGGAGCGTTCGCGGCCGGCGCCTGCGCCAGCGACACCGCAGTGGAGAACGCGCCGCAGCACGCCAGAAGCGCGGCGCCCAGTACATGGCTGATGCGTCGCGCGCGCTTCGCCTCGTCGTCGAGCGCCGGCATGCGCCTGCGCCTGTCGAGCGCCGTTGCAATCGGGATGATGCGTGTACGAGCACGCGAATCGCGGTCCATCGATGCTTCCCCTTGCGCTTCGTCAGCGGCCCCGGGCGGCATGGCCATGATCTTTGACAGACAGTTGTCCGAAGCAATGAAAACGACCTGCACCTGTCGCATGAATACAGTTTGGAAACCATGGACGAAATTGCAAATACGACCTTGGTCCGATTGCGCGCGACAGGCCCGCGACACCATGATGAACGCGAACCTGCCATTGCTGCGCATCCACCGCGCGGCAACCGGTCCCACCAGAATTCCCATTCACGGGTGCCGGTTGCGCCCTCACGCCTGAGCAAACAGGAAGCCGGCGACTCGCACCCGCGTGTGCCCACGCAAGGAGCTGTCGTGAACAAGTCTACGAAATATGCCGTGATCGCCGCGTTGAGCGCGTCGCTATCGCTGGAAGGCCTGGCGCAATCGAGGCCGATTGCCTATCCGGCCAGAGGGCAAAGCCCGCAGCAACAGCAGCAGGACGAAGGCGCCTGCTATTCGTGGGCGAAGAGCAATACCGGCATCGACCCGACCATGGTCTCCAATGCCCCGCCCCCGCCTTCCGGCCCCGCGGTGGGAGGCGGCGAGCGCGTGCAGGGCGCCGCGCGCGGCGCGGCCGGCGGCGCGATCATCGGCGCGATTGCGGGCGACGCCGGCAAGGGCGCGGCGATCGGCGCGGCGACCGGCACGATGGTCGGCGGGTCGCGCGCGCGGCAGAACCGGCGCGCGGCCGCGGCACAATCGCAGTCGCAAACGCAGGGCTCGATGGACACGTTCAATCGCGCTTTCGCCGCCTGCATGTCGGGGCGGGGTTACACGGTCAATTGATCGCGCAAGGAGAGCAGAATGATTAACCACAAACTGATCATCGCGGCGGCGCTCGTGTGTCTCGCGAATACGGGGTTCGCTCAGACGGAGGCACCCGTCACGGTCAAGAGCGAGCCCGGCAAAGTCACCGTGTCGGGCACGGTCAAAACGACCGCGACGGTCGTCGGCATCGAGCCGGCAACGCGCACCGTCTTGCTCAAGGACCCGAAGGGCAAGGTCGTGCAGGTCGTGGTCGGCGAGGAAGCGCGCAACTTCGATCAGATCAAGGTCGGCGACGTGGTCAAGGCCGAGTATTCGCAGGCTCTGACCATCATGCTGAAAAAAGGCAACGCGCCGCTGACCGCCAACGAAACGCAGACGCTCGAACGCACACCGGCGGGCGCGAAACCCGGCGGCTCGGCCTCGCGCGAAGTCACGATCATGGCTAACGTCATCGCGGTCAATCACCAGAGCGGCGCGGTCACGCTGAAAGGCCCGCAAGGCAATACGGTGGATCTGATCGTGCAGGATCCCGAACAGCTCAAGCGGATCAAAAAAGGCGACCAGATCCAAGCGGTCTATACCGAGGCCGTGGCCATCTCCGTGGAGCCGGTCGCCGGCAAATAGCGAGCATGGCTCGCGTCAGATCAGGCGGTGCGCTTGCGCGAGGCCGCTGAGGGGAGGCGTAAAGTCCGCGCGTCGAAAACGCACCATCGAGAACACCCGTATCGCATTGGGACTCGCCGGCAGACGCGCAAGGCGAAACTCGATTTCGTGCGCGGGCCGCGTATCTCCCTCTCCCAGGACGACGTTCATCCGGTCGAGCCGGTAGATGCTTTTGCGCACGTAGAAATGCGCATCCGGCGCCTCCAGTACACCGCACATCACGTCGAGATGCCGCTCCAGCGCCTCTGTCTTCAGGCCCAACTGCGCCAGAGCCTGATCGTTCTCTTCGATCTGCGCCTGCAGCTTCGCCACTTCCGCGTAATTCGACGTCGCGTCGCTACCAAGCAGCGAGCGCACGCCCGCCCCTTGCCGTTCGAGAATCGTCAGGCGCGTTTTCAGCAGCGCCCTTTCGCGTTGCAATTCGTCCTGCCGCGAGGTGTCGGCCTCGATCTTGCCGAGGGCTTCGAGAACGAGCTGATCGACGATCCGCAACACGATCTGGCGCCGCAACGCGGCTTCGGATTCTTCGCACACGCGCACCTGGTGATCGCTGAAGTTGATGGTCGTCTGCGCGAGATCGGTTTGCGTCGTTTCGCCGTGTTGCCCGACGCCGAAAATACGCCGCTCGTCCATGGCCATGCCGAGCACCGCGAATACCTGATCGGCAGCGGGATGGTCGCTGAAGAACGTGTTCAGCTCGTGTGAGCGGTTGAAGACCGGGCAGACGTCGTCGGGTGTGGCGAAAAAGGCGTGGATATACGGGTCTGTCGCCCACGCCGCCGCGTTCGCTTCGCGCGTCGGCGGCACTTCATCGGCGAGCCGGAGCAGATAGGCGGTCGTGTGTTGCACGGCGGGCCGCAGGCGCGACGCATAGTTGCGCGCGAGCCGCAACGACGGACAGAGCCCGACGATCCGCTCGACGATTTCCTTCGTCTGCTGATCGTCGCTCTCTTCGGAAGCGTTGCGCCTGGTCAGCCACCGCGACAGCAGACCCATGCCCGGCTCCCGTCGCCCGTCACGATTCGTCGCGCTCCGGCAGCAGCTGCGCGACGATCGTGTGGTTCTTCCAGAACAGGTTATGGACGCGGTTTTGCAGTATGCGCAGCCCGTCCGCGGGCACGTCGTCGAAGACGACCACCGCGCCTGGCCGCGAGCCCGTGCCGTGCACCCGCTGGATCGAGCTGAAGCGCGGGAACCCGTAGCGAATCAGGAACTCGCCGATCTCTTCGTCGGAGACGCTTTCCTCGACGTTTCCAAGAAACAGTTCAGCCATGATGCTTACTCCTCCAGATCCTATGCCACGATGTTCAATCCGCCGTCGATATACAAGGTGGAACCGGACACCCGCCGGGCATACGGCGTGGCCAGAAACGCACAGGTATAGCCGACATCCATGATGCCGACGAGTTCGCCGAGCGGCGCGCGCTGCACCGCTTCGTTGAGCAGCAGCTCGAAATCCTTCAGGCCCGAAGCGGCGCGGGTCTGCAGCGGCCCGGGAGAAATCGCGTGCACGCGGATGCCCCTCGGTCCCAGCTCGAACGCCAGATAGCGCGCGCAGGCTTCGAGCGCCGCCTTGACGGGGCCCATCAGGTTGTAGTTCGGCACGACCTTGTTCGCGCCGTAGTAGCTCATCGTCAGCATGGTGCCGCCGTCTTTCATTAGCGGCGCGGCAAGGCGCGCCATCCGCACGAACGAATGGCAGGAGATGTCCATCGCGCTCAGGAAGCCCTCGCGCGACGATTGCAGCAAGCCGCCCTGCAGATCCGCTTTCGGCGCCCATGCAACGGCGTGAACGAGAATATCGAGGCTTCCCCATGTCTTCTCGATCCGGTCGAACACGGCCTCCATTTCGTCCTCGCCCGTTACGTCGAGCGGCATGAAGATCTCGGCGTCGAGTGCTTTGGCTATCGGTTCCACATAAGGAAGCGCCTTGTCGTTCGCATAGGTGAGCGCAACGCTCGCGCCGAGGTCGTGAAACGCCTTCGCGCATCCGTATGCAATCGAATGCTCGTTGGCGACGCCGGTCACGAGGGCCTTCGCTCCTCGCAGAATCAAACTCGGTTGCTCGACAGACATGGTGAAACTCCTCTATGGGGCGACAGCGCGCGTATGGCGGGCGATCATCAGTTCCTCGTTGGTGGGCACGACCCAGACCGGCAGCCTGCTCGAGGCGCGGGTGATCAGCGGGCCGCCCGCCCGATTGGCCGCTTCGTCGAGTTCGGCGCCGAGCCACGCGGCATCGCGCACGATGCGCTCGCGAATCGCGACGGCGTGCTCGCCGATGCCGGCCGTCAGCACCAGTGCGTCGAGACCTTGCATCGCCGCGGCGAGACTGCCGAGTTCGCGCCCGATCCGGTAGGTGTAGACGTCGATCGCAAAGTGGGCACGCGGGTCGTCGCTGTCGAGCAGCACGCGCATGTCGCCCGAGATGCCCGACATGCCGAGCAGCCCCGAGCCCTTGTAAATGAGGTCCGCGATCGACTGCGTATCCATCTTCAGCTCGTCGAGCAGATAGAGCATCACGCCGGGGTCGAGGCTGCCGCAACGCGTGCCCATCGGCAGGCCTTCCACCGCCGTGAAGCCCATCGTGCTCGCCACGCTCTTGCCCGCGACCATCGCGCACATGCTCGCACCGTTGCCCAGATGCGCGACGACGGTGCGCCCCGCCGCCGCGGCCGGTGCGATCTCCGGCAGCACGCTCGCGATGTATTCGTACGAAAGCCCGTGAAAACCGTAGCGCCGCACGCCGCGGTCGGTAATCGAGGGGGGCAGCGCATAGGCCTGCGCGGTCTCGGTCTGCGTGCGATGAAACGTGGTGTCGAAGCACGCGACCTGTGGAAGGTCGGGACGCAGCTGCGCGAGGATGCGGATCGGGGTCAGGTTATGCGGCTGATGCAGCGGCGCGAGCGGGCTCAGGCTGTCGAGCTGGTCGATCACCTCGGAAGTCGCGAGGACGGGGCCGGCAAAGCGCTGCCCGCCGTGCACGACGCGATGCCCGACCGCCTTCAGTTGATTGCCGCCGCCGTGGTCGCGCAAAAAACCGCCCAGATATTCGATCGCGCCCTGATGGCCGAGCCGATGGCCATCGCCCCATTCGTGCGAGCTGGCATTACCGTCGCGATCCGTCACGCGAAAACGCGGGCTCGTGTAGAGCGCTTCGATCTGACCGCGCAAAATGAGCTCGAGTTGCGCTTGTTGCGCGTCGAAGGCGCTGAACTTGAGGCTCGACGAACCTGCGTTCAATACGAGGATCACATCCGCCATGACGTCACCCGACCACCTTGCCGGCCTCGCGCCGTGCCTTGGCCACCAACGCGGCGACCGCGCACGACGCGAGACGCGTCGACAGGGAATCCGCGCGGCTCGTCAGAATGATCGGCACGCGCGCGCCGAGCACGATGCCCGCCGCGTCCGCGCCGGCGAGAAACGACAGGCTTTTCGCGAGCATGTTGCCCGCTTCGAGGTCCGGCACCATCAATACATTGGCGCGACCGGCCACCCGCGACTCGATCTGCTTGATGCGCATGGCTTCAATGCTGATCGCGTTGTCGAGTGCGAGCGGACCGTCGACGAGCCCGCCGGTGATCTGCCCGCGGTCCACCATCTTGCACAGCGCCGCCGCTTCCACCGTCGATGGAATTTTCGGATTGACGCTCTCGGTCGCGGACAGGATCGCCACGCGGACTTCGTCAAGTTTCAGCGCGTGCCCGAGATCGATCGCGTTCTGCAGGATGTCGACCTTCTCTTCGAGCGTCGGCAAGATGTTGATCGCGGCGTCGGTGATGATCAGCGCGTTCTCGTACCCGGGCACGTCCATCACGAAGCAATGGCTGATGCGCCGCTCGGTGCGCAGGCCGGTGTCACGGCGAATCACCTCGGCCATCAGCTCGTCCGTATGCAGGCTGCCTTTCATCAGGGCCTCCGCCTTGCCTTCGCGCACCAGTTGCACGGCTGCCGCCGCGGCGGCATGGCTATGCGGCGCATCGACGATCGTGAAGTTCGAAATGTCGATGCCGTGTTCGGCGGCAATCGCTTCGATGCGCGCGCGCGGCCCGACCAGCAGCGGCGCGATCAGTCCCATCCCGGCTGCTTCGACCGCGCCATTGAGCGAACTCTGGTCGCACGGATGCGCGACCGCTGTCGGCATCGCCGGCAGCGTCCGGCAGAAATCGATCAGACGCTGATACTTCGCGTGCTTTTCCATCTGCGTATTCCTCGTGTGTACGGTGCGTTGGATTCGTGACGCGTGGCACGCCATGCTGACGGGAGCCGTGCATACGGGCGCCGTGCACACGGTTCCGTCACGCTTGCGTCCTGCCGCGCATCGCGGCAGTTGCTCACGTGCGAGTAGAGTCAGGCAAACGTGCGTTGCGCTTGCGGCTCTCGCGCGAGCCCAGCACCGCGCGGATGCGTTCGAACGCCTCCTTTTGCGCGGCGTCGGGCGCGGTGTTCAACACGCGCTCGTCGCTCGCCAGCTTGTCGAGCAGTTGTAGAAAGCGCTCGCGGTCCTCGCTGTGGGAAAGCAGCTTCGGCAGCGTGGCTATCGACTCGTCCGGTTCGAAGCTGACGATGATTTCCTGCTCGCCCCGGATCCGCCGCCAGTGATCGGGGCTGATGTCGGGCAGGTACTCCGCGTAACTTTCGGCGATCTCCTTGCGCATCTCCAGGCGCGCGAGCGGCAATGACCCGCCCTTGCGCGACAACAGATAGGCCGCGCGCGCGAGTGCCTCCGTGTAGCCGCCGTCGCCGATCGCCTGCAACGCCGTGCGCACGAACGGCAGCTCGCGCGGATCGATCGCGCCGGCTTGCGCGGCCACGCCATCGGCGGTCGGCTTGCTCAGATACGTCGCATACAGATTCGCGTACACGCTGAAGAAGCTGGCCTCGGTCCCCGCGTCGCGCATCGCGCGGTAATAGTCCAGCGATGCGCTGATCATTTGCGAGCCGTTGTGTTCGAGCTTGCTCCACGGGTTATCGGCGGCGGCCCGCTGGCGATTCTCACGAACCGACTGCGCGGCCGCCGGCAGCCAGCCAAGCCACGGGTTCATCGCGGACACGGCCCAGCGCTGCCAGCGCAGCGGATGAAACTGGCGCAGCAGGCGGGCGCTCGTTTCGTTCGACATCGCCCGCACGAACGGCTGCGCGAGCAGTTCATACATGCGCTGATTCAGATTGGACACCGCGGCGACCGCTTCGAACGGCTTTTCGTCGATGCGGCCGAAGCGGTTGAGATGCGCGGAAATCTCCTCGAGCCGCCGCTCATGAAATTCGACTTCGTATTCGATCTCCCCGGCCGCGTTGCTGGCCTCGTTGATGGTCATGCCGTAGAGTCCCGGCGGGAAGGTTTCGATGGTCTCGAGCACGGACATGATCTGCTTGTGCTCCTTCTTCGCGACTTTCCCGGACACGAAAATGCCCAGATGCCCGATGTTCTGGTGCGTCAGACCGACGATCACCTGGCCGCGCGACTTGATCTCCTCGGTGCTGCCGTAAAGGTCCGCCACCCAGTTGAACGCCTGTTGAGGCGGCGTGATGTTGTCGCCCATCGACGCGAACAGGATGATCGGCGAGCGGATTTCACGCAGATCGAAAGCCTGGCCGCTGCTGTTCGTCACTCCGCCGGACCACAGCTTGTTGCCGACGAACAGGTTGCGCGTGATCCATTCGATCTCCTCGCGATTCATCAGGTAGTAGCTGCCCCACCAACGCTCGAATTCCAGAAAGCGTGGCGGCTCGGTATCGACGTTCGAGAACAGGTGGTAGTACTTGTCCCAGAACGTGTTGGCGGGATTCAGGTTCTCGAAGTTCTCCACCAGATACGCGCCGTCGAACTTGCCGTTGCCAAGATCCGCCGCGTACGACGCGAGCCACGCGCCGCCCAGCATGCCGCCCGCGTAACGCATCGGGTTGTCGCCCTCGCCTTCGCTCCAGGCCGCGCTCCAGTACGACATCGGCGCACCGTTGATGACGATCGGGCCGGTCTCCTCGGGGTCGGAGCTGGCGAGCATCATCGCCGCCCAGCCGCCCTGGCAATTGCCGATGATCGCGGGCTTCGGACTGTCGGGATGCAGCGCGCGCACCTTGCGCACGAATAGCTGCTCGGCGTTGCACACGTCGAGCAGGGTCTGACCGGGCTCGGGGTCGCGAAAGAACACCACGAAGTAGACGGGATAGCCCGCGCGCAGCGCGATGCCCGCCTGCGAATCGTCCTTGAAGCCGCCAATGCCGGGGCCGTGCCCCGCGCGCGGATCGATGATCAGATACGGGCGTTTGCGCACGTCCACGCCCACGCCTTCGAGCGGACGAAGTTGCAGCAGCGCATAGTTGACCGGCCGTTCGAACTTGCGGCCGTCCAGCACCATGTCGTACTCGAAATGCAGCACCGGCGCGGGACCGCTGACGCTGCGTTCGACGAACTCGTTGCCGCGCCGGTACAGCGTGTCCCAGAACAGCAGCGAGCGCTGCGCGGCGTCCACCGTGTATTGCCACGCACTGAGCGGATCAAATGGCGCGGGCATCGCGCTTGCGGTCGGGGCGCCATCGTGATCGAGCCCCAGCGTTTCGGTGACCCGTTCATTCAGATGCCGCTGGGCGATTTGCGTGCGCTTCTGCAGCACGTGGGTGATTTTCGAGGCAATGTCCTGGCTTTGTGACAACAGCGTTTCAGCGTCCATCGGAAGACTCCTGAAAGGTGCGCGTCACGATCGGTGCCGAGGCACGCGCCGTGCATTGATTGAATCGTGGAGTTGGGCCAGAGCTCTAGCAATCGGACCAAGGTCTTATTATGCGCGCGACCCGGTGCAGCGCACGGGTTCGGGCGTGGCGCGTGTCGACGTGACGCAGCGCGACGTCTCATTGAACGGGTTTCGCCTGCACCGCTGCGGCGATATCGCGGCTCACCGAGGCGAGCGCGCGATCGTGGGCGGCGATGATCGGCTCGAATCCGGGACCGGATACGCTCTCGCGCGCAACCGAGCGGCCGGTGACGGCGCGGACCTTGCCGGGCGGCCGCACGGCCCACAGCACATCGACGGTGACGTCGCGCCCCGGCACGGACTCGAAGCGCATCACGTCGATCCGCACGCGCCAGACGACGGACGGATCGCGTACCGCATCGAATACCGAAATCTGCTGCGAGTTCAGCAGCGCGCCGAGATCGGCCGCGATCACTCGGCCGATGTCGCCACCGAGCGGCTGCGCCCAGCGGTCGAATTCGTTGACCGCGACCTCGTTGTTAGCGATCCGCGTGACGATCTGCGGCCGGTCCACGATCTCGGGTATCGTGACCGGACCGATCACCGCCGCGATCGGCCGGCTCGCGCCGGTGCTGCTCAACGACTCGTCGGGGCTCAGCGTGTAGAAGTTCGTCGCCGGCGACTTGCAGGCGCCGAGCAGAGCGCCGGCGAGCGCGAGCATCAGGCCGGCCGCGAAGCGGCGCATCGCATCTGTCATGGCTTCCTGTCCTCGGACTTGCCGCGCACGAGCGATTCCGGATGCTGCGCCAGATAGTCGGCCAGCGTGCGCAGCGAGGCAGCGGTGCGAGTCAATTCACGCATTGCGTCCTCCGTCGATTGCTGCAGCGACGAGTCGGGCTGCAGCGCGGCATTCGCGGAATCGAGCGTCGATTGCGCGGACAGCAGCGTGTCGCGCGCTTTCGGCACGACCTGTGTGTTGAGCTGCCCGAGCATCGCGTTGGTGGTGCGCAGCGTCGAGCGCGCGTCTTTGCCGATATCGTCGAACGGTATGTTGTTGATCTTGGCGAGCAGTCGCGTGACCGATTCCTGCAGCGATTGCAGCGTGCGCGGAATTGCGGGCATTTCGGGCGGCGTCTTGCTCCAGTCGATCGACGCCTTCGGCGCGTCGGGGAAATAGTCGAGCGCGAGATACTGCTGGCCGGTCAGCAGATTGCCGGTTCTCAACTGGAAGCGGAAGCCGTGCTCGACCAGGTAGTTCGCGAGACCGCGCGGGTCGTTGGTGAGGTGTCCGCCGGCGCCGTCGTTCTGATAGCGCGACGTGAACCGCTCCGGATAGATATTGATCTCGACCGGACTGCTGAAGCGGCGGGTGTCCGGATCGAAGCGCGTGTAGAGCGCCGTCACTTCGCCGATTTCGACGCCGCGGAAATCGACCGGCGCGCCAACTGTCAGACCGCGCACCGAATCCGTGAAGTTCACCACGTATTTGACGACGATGCGATCGTGCATCTTCATCGCGTCGGCGCGCGTGGTGTACAAATCGAACCGGGTGCTGGTATCGGCGCTCGTCTCTACCTGCGATCCAGGCGGCGACTCGAACGCGATCCCGCCGATGATGATCGACACGATCGACTGCGTTTCGACGCGCAAGCCGCTGCTGTCGAACGCCATATCGACACCGCTGGCGTGCCAGAAGCGCGTGTCGGTTCTGACGAAGCGGTCATACGGCGCGTTGACGAACACCTTCACCGTGACGCCGTGGCCGTCGGGGTCCAACTGGTACGACGCGACCTGGCCCACCTGAATTCTGCGGAAAAACACGGGCGTACCCACGTCGAGCGAGCCGAGTCCCGTGCCATGCAACGTGTACTCGTGCCCCGGCACGTCGCTCGCGATCACGGGGGGCTCCTCGAGGCCGACGAAACCGCGGCGCGCTTTTGGCGAATTGCCGACGTCGACGTCGATATACGAGCCCGACAGCAGCGTGCCGAGCCCCGACACCGTACCGCCCGAAATGCGCGGACGCACGACCCAGAAGCGCGTGTTGTCGACGAGCAGGTCCGACACGTCGCGCGTCACCTCGGCCTTGGCCACCACGCGCTTGTGGTCCGGCGTCAGCGAGACCGCTTCGACCACGCCGATATCGACGTCCTTGAACTTGAGCTTCGTCTTACCTGCTTCGAGACCGTCGCCGGTCTTGAAGCTGATGCTGATCTGCTCGCCGCGCTCCATCACCGCCTTCACCGCCAGCCAACCGCCGATCAGTATCGCCACGATCGGCACGAGCCAGACCAGTTGCATCCGCCAGCGCGAGCGCGGCACCGGCTCCGCGGCGGGCAGTTCGGGCTCTTCAGTCGGAGTGGACACGTTCGGTCTCCAAAGCGTCCCACATCAGGCGCGGATCGAACGCCATCGCGGCGAGCAAGGTCAGCACGACGACCGCGCCGAACGCGATCGCCGCCGGGCCGGCCTTGATCGTCGCCAGCGCCTGGAATTGCACCAGCGCGACCAGCATCGTGATCACGTAGATGTCGAGCATCGACCAGCGACCGATCAGCTCGATCAGGCGATAGATCCGCGTGCGCTGCCCGGGCAGCCATTGCCAACGAAGCTGGGTCGACAGCGCGAGATACCCGATGCCGAGAATCTTCAGCATCGGCACGACGATGCTCGCGATGAATACGAGCACGGCGAGCGGCCACGAGCCCGATACCCACAGATACACCACGCCGCTCAGGATCGTGTCCTTCTGCGTGCCGAACAGCGAACTCGTGTCCATCACGGGCAGCACGTTGGCCGGAATGTAGAGCACCATCGCGGCCACCAGATACGCCCACGTTCGCGACAGGCTCGCGGGCTTGCGCTGGTGCAACGGCGCCTTGCAGCGCGGACAGACGTGCTTGACCGCGCCGCTGGGCTGCTTGAGCAGCAGGCCGCATTCTTCGCACAGCACGAGCCCGTAGGCAGACGCCGTGATGGCGTTGCGGCGCACGCGGATCGGCGGCAACTGCCACGCCTGCGCGCCACGCGCTGCCGTGATGCGCGCCCACACCTCATGCGGATCGAAGGTCGCCGCCGCGGCCGCGAGCAGCAGCATCAGCGCGATGAACGACCACAGCGCGGTGCCCGGCACCACCTTGGCGATATGCGCGAGCTTGACCAGCGCGACCAGCAAGCCGAGGATCAGCACCTCGGTCATGCCCCACGGCCGCGCGAACTGAAACAGACGAAAGCACTCGGCCGGCCGCCACGGCACGCGCCCGAAGCGCAGCGGCAGCAGCAGCCACAGCATCGCCGCGGTTTGCAGCACCGGCGTGACGATCGTCGTCAGGCCGACCAGCAAGGCGAGCGGCCACGAGCCGTGGCTGTACAGCATGCGCACCGAACCCGCGAGCGTCGTCTGCACGACATGGCCGTTCAGCGACAGACCGACGATCGGAAACACGTTCGAGATCACGAGCAGCACCGCGGACGCGCACGAGAACGCGAGCGCATACTCCGGCCCGTTCGAGCGTCCGCGCCTCAACTCCGCGCGGCAACGCTGGCAGCGCAACGCATTGCCGGCGGCCGGCGGCGCGCCGAGTTGAAGCAGGTCGCACTCTTCGCACGCAATCAGCTCGTTGCCCGTCATCTCGCCTCCACTGCACCCGACGTTCCAGCCGGCGCGGGCGCGTTCTGCGAGACCGGCGCCATCGCCGGCGAGTTTTGCGGCGCGGGCGGCGGCGCCGTCAGTTTTTCCGCCTCGGCCACCCAGCCACCGCCCGTCGCCTTGTAGAGCGTGACGTACGAGGCCAGCACCGCGCCTTGAGTTTGCGCATAGTTCAGTTGCGCGTTGAACAGGCTGCGCTCCGCATCGAGCACTTCGATGTAGCTCGTATAGCCGCCTTCGTAGCGCTGCCGCGCGAGGTGCGCATAGGTGTGCAGCGCCTCGACCTGGAGGTTTTGCGCATCGAGTGCCTGATGCGTCTTCTGCACGGAGATGAGCGCGTCCTCGACCTCCTGGAACGCTACCTGGATCGCCTTTTCGTACGAGTACAGCGATTCCTGCTGGCGCGCTTCGGCCTGGTGCACCTGGCCGGTGATGTTGCCCGCCGTGAAGATCGGCTGCGTGACGCTGCCGGCAAACGACCACACGCGCGCCGGGCCGGTGAACAGATTCGAGAACTGCGCGCTGACCGAACCGAACAGCCCGGTCAGCGAAATCGACGGGAAGTACAGCGCGCGCGCCGCCCCGATCAGCGCGTTTTGCGCGACCAGCGTCTGCTCGGCCTCCAGCAGGTCGGGACGGCGTTCGAGCAGATCGGACGGCAGCCCCTCGGGAATCGGCGGCGTGCCCATCTGCGACAGCTCACGGCCGCGCAGTATCGCGCCGGGATTCCTGCCGATCAACACCGACAACGCGTCTTCCTGCTGGGCGATCTGCGCTTCGAGCTGCGGAATCGTGACTAGCGCGGCTTGATACTCCGACTGGCTTTGCGCGAGTTCCATCTGCGAGACCTCGCCGTAGCGGAAGCGCGCCTCGAACACGCGCACCGATTCAGCGCGGCTTTGCACGGTCTCCTTCGCGATCACTAGCTGCTGGTCCAGACTGCGCAGATTGATGTAGGCCGACGCGACCGAGCTCACCAGCGTCAGAATCGTGGCGCGGCGGCCCTCTTCGCTTGCTAGCAGATTCGCGCGTGCCGCCTCGGTTTCCCGGCGCACCTTGCCGAACAGATCGAGTTCCCAGGACACCGCCAGCGTCGCGTCGAACTGGTTGTAGACGGGGCTCACGCCCTTCGGCACCGGCACGCCTTCGTCCTGCGAGACCCGTTGACGCGACGCGTCGGCGCCTGCCGAAAGCTGCGGGAACAGCCCGGAGCGCGTGGTCACGAACTGCCCGCGAAACTCGTCGACCCGCGCGGCCGCGACCTTCACGTCGCGATTGTCCTGCAGCGCGGCGGCGATCAGCTGATCGAGCACCGGGTCCTGAAACTGCTCCCACCACACGGCGTTGGCGATGCCCGCGGCCTCGCCCTGGGCGAAACGATAAGTGGCCGGCACGTCGACCGCCGGGCGCTGATAGTTGGGGCCTAGCAGGCATCCGCTCAGCGCGAGCAGCATGACGGATGCGAGCAAACGCGCCGGTGCCGTGCCGTGCATCTCATTCACCTTCCTGCGGCGCGGACGGCGCCTCGCTCGACGCACCGGGCCCCGGCACCGCCGAGGGTTCGCGTCCTGCGCCGCCGCTGGGCTCCACGCCCGGCGTCGGCTTTTTGCCACCCTTCGAGCGCGACGACATGGTTTCGAGCAGGTAATAGAACATCGGGATGAAGAATACGGCGATCGCCGTCGCGCCCAACATGCCGCCGATCACACCGGTGCCGATCGAATGACGGCTGTTGGCCGACGCGCCCGTCGCGATCGCGAGCGGCACGCAGCCGAGAATGAATGCGAGCGAGGTCATCACGATCGGGCGCAGCCGTTCTTCCGCCGCGGTCATCGTCGCGTCGAACACCGAGGCGCCGGTCTCGCGATTGAGCACCGCGAATTCGAAGATCAGGATCGCGTTCTTCGCGGCGAGCGCGACCAGCATCGTCAAACCGATCTGGAAGTAGACGTCGTTGGACAGGCCGCGCAGCATGATCGCGAGCAGCGCGCCGAACAACGCGAACGGCACCGCCATCAGCACGCCGAACGGCAGCGTCCACTTCTCGTACTGCGCGGCGAGGATCAGGAACACCATCACGAGACCGAACACGAAGACGAGCCCGGACGTGCCGCCCGACTGCCGTTCCTCGAATGCTTCGCCGCTCCATGCCACGTCGTAGCCTTCCGGCATCTGCGCGGCGATCTGTTCCAGCGTCGAGATCACCTGTCCGGAGCTGTAGCCCGGCGCGGCGTTCGCCGTGACCTTGATGGCCGGGAAATTATTGAATCGCGTGACGAGGTCCGGGCCCGTCGTAAAGCGGTAGCTTGCCACCGACTTGATCGGCACCATCGTGCCGTTCGTGCTGCGCACGAAGATCTGATCGAGATCAGTAGGCTTCAGGCGATACCGCGGGTCCGCCTGCAGGATCACCTGCCACAGCCGGCTCGAGCGGTTGAACTGCGATACGTACAGCGAGCCGAACATCGTCTGCATCGCGCTATAGACGTCTTCGACCGGCACGCCGAGCGTCTCCGACTTGTCGCGATCCACGTCGACCAGCAGTTGCCGCGACGCCGCATTGAAAGTCATCGTGACGCCGGTCAGCTCCTTGCGCGCCCGCGCTTTCTGCACGAACTGGTCGGCCACGCCCGCGAGCTGTGCGATGGAAGCGTCCCCCTTGCTCTGAATCCACACCTCCGTGCCGCCTGTCGTGCCGAGCCCCGGAATCGACGGCGGGTTGACCGGCAGAATTATGCCCTCCTGGACGTTCGCGAAGTGGCGATACGCGTCGAGCAGCACCTGGCGCGCGTTCTGCGTCGCGCGGTTGGCGCGCGTATAGCGTTCGTCGAAGCTCTTCAGACCGACGAAGAAGGTGCCGGCATTGTTCTTGTTCTGGCTGTCGAGCAGGCTGAAACCATCGACCGTGGTGATGCTGCCGACCGCCTCCTGTTTCATGAAATAGTCAGTGATGACTTGCGACACCTGACCGGTGCGGTCGAGGCTAGCCGCGTCCGGCATGATGACCGCGCCGAGCAGATAACCCTGGTCTTCAGGCGGCAGGAACGCCGACGGAATCGAGCGCACCATCAGCACCGCCAGCGCGATCATCGCCGCGAAGAACACGAGACCCATGACAAAGCGCTTGATGATGAGCTTGACCGCGCGTGTATAGCCCGACGTCATGCGGGCGAACTGATTGTCGAACCAGCGGAAAAAGCCCTTCTTCTCGTGGTGCGTGCTTTTCAGCAGCAACGCGGCGAGCGCCGGTGACAAGGTCAGTGCGACGATGCCGGACAGCACCACCGAAATCGCAATCGTGATCGCGAACTGCTTGTACATCTGGCCGGTGATGCCGCCGAGAAACGCGACCGGCACGAACACCGCGCACAGCACCAGCACGATCGCCACGACCGGGCCGGCGACTTCGTCCATCGCCTTCTTCGAGGCCTCTTTCGGTGACAGCTTGTACACCGTGATGTTGCGCTCGACGTTCTCGATCACGACGATCGCGTCGTCGACGACGATACCGATCGCGAGCACCATGCCGAACAAGGTCAGCATGTTGATCGAAAAGCCCAGCAGCAGCATGAACATGCAGGTGCCGACGATCGACACCGGCACCGCGATGATCGGAATCAGCGTCGCGCGAAGGCTTTGCAGGAATACGAACACGACGATCACGACGAGCACCAGCGCTTCGAAGAACGTATGGATCACGTCCGAGATCGACGCTCGCGTGAACTCGGTCGTGTCCATCGCGATTTCGTAGGTCATGCCTTCCGGAAACGACTTCTTCAGTTCCGCGAGTGTCGTGCGCACCTGCTTCGCCACGTCGAGCGCGTTGGCGCCCGGCTGCTGATACACGGCGAGCACGGTGGCCGGCTTGCCCTGGAAGCGGCTGCGAATCGAGTAGTCTTTCTGGCCGAGCTCGGCGCGGCCGATGTCCTTGAGCCGCACGATCGCCGCGCCGCCGTTCGCGGCGCGCACGATGATGTTGTCGAACTGCGAAGGCTCGGCGAGGCGCCCCGTGGTCGTGACCGCGAACGATTGCTGGACCGCTCCGCTGGTCGGCGACTGTCCGATACTGCCCACCGCGAACTGCTGGTTCTGGTTCGCGACGACCCGTTGCACGTCGGCGGCCGTCACGCCCAGCTGCGCCATCCGGTCGGGCTTCAGCCAGATCCGCATCGCGTAGTCTGGCGTGCCGAAGATACTCGACTGGTTCGCGCCCGGAATCCGCTTGATCGCGTCAAGCACGTAGATGTTCGTAAAGTTCGCGATATACGTCGAATCGTAGCGGTTGGTGGGCGAATAGATCGCGATCACCATCATGAACGCCTGTGACTTTTTCTGTACCTGAATGCCCTGCGCCTGGACCGATTGCGGCAGTTGCGGCAGCGCGAGATTCACGCGGTTCTGCACGTCGACCTGGGCCAGTTCGGGGTTCGTGCCGATCTGGAAGTACACGTTGAGCGTCATACTGCCGGTCGACGAACTCGACGAGTTCATGTAGATCATGTTGTCCGCGCCATTGACCTGCTGCTCGATCGGTGCGGCGACATTGTTCGCGACGACCTCGGCGCTGGCGCCCGGATAGGTGGCGGACACCGTGATTTGCGGCGGCGTGATATCGGGGTACTGCGCGACCGGCAGCGAGAACATCGCCAATGCGCCGCCGAGCGTGATGACGATCGAAATGACTGACGCGAAAATCGGCCGATCGATGCAGTAGCGCGAAATGTTCATGGCGACTGCCCCGTCACTCGGCGGCGGGCGCTGCCGAGGCGCCTTGCGATGCAGCCGTCGCCACCGCCGCCTGGTTTTTCCCGCCGGCCGCCAGGGTTTTGATGATTTTCAGCTGCGAATCCGCGGTGACGCGCAGCGCGCCGTCCACGACGATGCGCTCGCCCGCCTTGAGTCCGTCGGAAACAAACCAGTTATCGCCCTGCCAGTCGCCGACTTCGACGACGCGCTGATGCGCCTTCGAGTCGCTATCGACGACCCACACGAAGTTGCTCTTCGCGCCCTGCAACACCGCGCGCTGCGGCACGAGCGTCGCATTGGGCCGGATCGCGCCGGAAACGCGGGCCCGCACGAACTGGCCGGGGCGCAAGATGCCCTTCGGGTTTTCGAAGGTCGCGCGCACGAGGAAGGTTCCCGTTTCGGTATTGAACGCCGGGTTCGCGAAGTTGATCTGGCCTTGCTCGGCATAGGGCGAGCCATCGGCGAGAATCAGATGCACGGAGAAATCGTCGTGCGGGGGAAATCGCAGACGTCCTGCCGCGATGTCATCCCGGTACTTCAGCATCTCGTTCTCGGAGATGCTGAAGTTCACCCACATCGGATCGAGCTGGTACACGTAGGTCAGCAAACCGTTCGAGGTCGCCGTCACGTAGCTGCCATCCTGCAGACGCGCGAAGCTCGACAGGCCGTTCAGCGGAGACTTGATCGTCGTGTAGCCGAGGTTCAGCAGTGCGGTGTCGACTTCGCCCTGGGCGGCGATCACCGCGGCGGCGCTCTGCTTCTCGTTGCCGACCGCGTCGTCGAGATCCTTCTTGCTCAACGCGTTCTGCGCCGCCAACGGCACCACGCGCGCGAGATTGGCCTTGGCGACTTCGAGACGCGCCTGCTGCTGGGCCAGTTGCCCTTTCGCGGTCCGCAGCGCGGCCTCGAACGGCTTGCGGTCCATCTGGAACATCGTTTGTCCCGTCTTGACCAACGCGCCTTCGGTGTACATGCGCTTGTCGAGGAAGCCGTCCACCCGCGAGCGGATCTCGACTTCACGCGAACTCTGCGTTTGCGCGGTAAATTCGAAGTCGACCGGCGTGTCCTGCTGCGTCACCGTCATCACGGTCACTTCCGGCGCGGCGGCGACCGGCGGCGGTGGCGCCTTCTTGCACGACGCGAGCAACGTGAGCAGCGTCAGCGCCGCGACGACGGCGAGCAATGGCAGAGCGCCGCGAGAATCCGGCCGCGGCGAGACCAGGGACACGGGTACGGTTTTCATCGCGCACTCCGCCTGATCACAAAGGCGTGCAGTTGCCGAACAGCACGAAGGCATCGTTTCTGTTGGCAATCGTCAGCGTCATCTCGCCGTCCGTCGAATCGACGACCAGCGTCCAGCCAAAGCCCAACTCATTGCCGAGGATCAGGAGCTGATCCGCCTCCTTGGTGACCGACAGCATCGGCGTCGTGCGCGCGGGACCGACGACCGCGCGTTTGTCGAAATCGAGAGTCAGGAATTTCGGCAGACCGAGATCCGCGGGCAACGCGCGCGTGCAGGCGATGCCCGGATCGCAGGCGTGCGCGTCGATCGTCGCGCAGATCAGCCGCTTGCTGCCGTCGAAGTCCGCCGCGCCCACCTGCATCGCAGCGGTACCGAGAAGAATCGCGAGACAAACCGAAATTGATTTCATCACGTGCGCTCCCGCTTTTATCCTTGAACGCTGCCGCACTCCGCGCGGCGCATCGCACGCGCAAAGGCACGCACGCGCCGCAACCTGTCCGGTTTCGAATTCGGTGCGGCGCAGCCGGTGTTCGGTTCGACGCGTTGACTGAGTTCAGTTTGGTGGTCCGAAGAAACGGCGACAATCGGACCTTGGTCTCATATCATCCGGCGCAAAGACGCGCGTTCAGGGTGTCGGCGGACCGCCGATGGCCACCTCGACCGCCTTGAACAGAATCGCGCTGGTGAAAGGCTTGCGCAGATACGCGGCCGCACCGGCCGCGAGCGCGCTCTGGCGGACGGAGAGATCGTCATAGGCGGTAATCACGATGACCGGCACGCCCATTTGCGCGAGCTGACGCTGGACTTCCAGGCCGTTGGTTCCCGGCATCTGGACATCCAGAATCACGCAGGCAGGCCGATACGACGGAATTGCCACAAGCGCATTCAAGAACTCGTCACCGCTGCAAAACGTCTCCGCCCTGATACCTTCGGAATGCAGCAAACGCTTGATGGCTCGGCAGACCGACTCGTCATCGTCGACCACCGCAACGAATTGGTTAGGGTTGACCATATGACAGCGCGAACGCGCAGTCGCTCCGGAAAGTGGACCACTGATGCCTTAGCGTACTGGTTGAAACCCCGATGAGATATAAGACTTTGGTCCACTAGCGGTGTCGGCCAGCGCCGCTGAAAGTGGCGGCGCAACGCGGGAGTCGGCGCCTGGTTCGGGCGATTATTCTTCGTCGGCCGTACAAACGCCGCCCTTTCGCACCAGATGAACGAGGTCGACGATCGATCGGGCCTTCATCTTCTCCATCACGCGGGCCCGATGAATCTTGATCGTTTTTTCGGCCGCGCCCAGATCGCTCGCAACCTGTTTGTTCAGGCGGCCAGTCACGACGAGTTCCATGACTTCGCGTTCGCGGCGGGTCAGATGCCGCATCCGCTCTTCTATTTCCTCGCGTTCGTGGCGCCGCCTGCTTTCCACACACGCGCGCGCGAGCGCGCGATCCACCGCGGCGAGCAACAGCGAGTCGCGCACCGGCTTGGGCAGAAAGTCGACCGCTCCGCCTTTCATCGCGTCGACGCTCGAGCCGATGTCGCCGTGCCCGGTCAGGAATACGATCGGCAGCAGCTGATCGAGCTTGCGCTGCACTTCGAGTCCCGTCATGCCCGGCATCTGCAGATCGAGAACGAGGCAGGCTGGCATGCTCGTCAGATCGGCTCGTTCGAGAAAGGCCTCAGGACTGTCGAAGCATTCGACCTGGTAGCCGGAGGCGCGCAGCAAGCGGGCGAGCGCGCTGCGCACGCTGTCGTCGTCGTCGACGATGAAGACGCGAGTGTTGGTCTGGTTCATGATGATCGGGGCACGAGTCTCTGTCGGATATCGGTCGCGACCGGAAGCGTGACGTGAAACGATGCCCCTTTGCCCTCGTTGTTTTCCGCCCACAGCCGGCCGCGGTGCGCCGTGACGATCGTGCGGCTGATCGAAAGACCCAGTCCGAGCCCCTGCGGTTTGGTGGTGAAAAATGGCCGGAAAATCCTTTCCATGCTGTCGACGTCGAGGCCCTGGCCGCGATCTTTTACCGTTATCCGTATCAGTCCGTCCGCTTCCTCACGCGCTGTCGTTTCGACGAGGCGGTCCGCGGCAGGGCAATCCTTGACCGCGTCGAAAGCGTTGAGCAGCAGGTTCAGGATCACCTGCTGAAGCTGAACCTTGTCGCCGCAAATCAGCGCCAGATTGTTCGGAATGTCGAAGCTCGTGCGCACGCTGCGCGTCAACGCATCGCTGTGCACGAGCGTCGCGATGTCGCGCACGACGTTGCCGACGTCCAGCAACTGCAACTCGACATCGCCTTTGCGCACCAATGCGCGAATCCTTTGCAGCACCTCGTTCGCGCGGCAATTGTCGGCCACGATGTCTTCGAGCGCTTCGCGCAGCTCCACTACGTTGGTCGTCTCCGCATCCATGAATTTGCGTGCGGCTTGCGCGTTGAACAGGATCGCGGTAAGCGGCTGCTTCAACTCGTGCGCGAGCGATCCGGCGAGTTCGCCCAATGAAGAAACGCGCGCGAGATGCGCGAGATCCCTCGTATTTCCATCGACTTCGCCGCACGCACTGCAATCCGATATCGCGGTGATCCGCAAGTCCTGATTGTGCACGCGGCATCGCGTGGTTTCCGCCTCCGCGTGAAAGCCGCCGCCATCGCGCCGCCGCGCGATCAGAATCTGCGTGGTCGTGACGCCGGGGATTTGTATCTTCGCGCCACGATTGCCTAGGCCCGACCGATCGGCATTGATGCCGTCGATCGGAAACAGCTTGGCGGTCGGCGCGCCGATCAGCTCTTCCCTCGTGTAGCCGAACAGTTGCGCCGCCCGCGCGTTCGCGAAGATGATCTGGTCCCGCTGGTCGACCGTGACGATCGGAACCGGCAACATTTCGAGCGTCTCGCACAGCGGCATGCTCGCGTCGAGGATGCGCCGCGTGCTGCTATCGCCTTCGCCTCGCAGCCACGACGCGCAAGCGGCGACATAGCGCCGCCATGCCGGCAACGCGTACGGCGGCTCGTGGGTATCGCGGGTACTCTGTCGGCTCGACACGCCGGGGATATTGCGAGCGTGCTGAAACCGGTGATGCCTGGGTGAAAACTGTCTGGAACGGTCGTGCCCGGATAGTGGAGGACCGTCGTTGCGCGCATTGTCGATCTGTGACGGGCCGCATTGACCCATGTGGCGCGGTTGCGCGTGCAGCGCCGTGAGAATTCCCGCTACCCCGATCGCCAGGTGTCTGCCGTACACGATCAGATTAATCATTGGCACCTCCGGGTCCAGTGCGAACGGATTCCGTACAACTGCGACGTCTTTATCTTTGGGCTTCGAACCGCATAATTGACTTCACAATCGGTACTTCGCACGCCTGGTGGCTGGAAGTCAGTATAGGCTATCCAGAATCACTTACCGAAGAGTTACCTTAATTTATGCCGCTTACTCGGGAAACTACTCAATAGTGTTCTGCGTTGTCCGCCATCAATGGGAAAATGGCGACAGAGTTTGTTAGGCAGTTAATTATTGCCGGGCGGGACAGTGTCCGTGCCGTCCGTTTGCAAGCACAGGAAAGTTAGCAAACTGGCAACGTCGCCGTAGAGCCGCAATGTTCCCCTGCGCCGTGACGGATTTGCACTAGCCCGTGAAGCCCGGCGAGATAGCGCTTTCAGATGGAAACTTCCAACCGTAAAGCTTTCATGCATCGCGAATCACAGAGTCAGCGGGTATAGCCAACGCTAATTCTCCAATTTAATTAATTTGCCGGCGATATTTCTTGACGCAAGTCAACGCTTTTATCGCCCGCTATTCCAGTGCGAATCATTTGCATTCATCGATCACAAAAAAATAAAATTATGCCCGGCAGATGACTAAACGCAGCACCGCGGCGAGAACGCGTGTTTCGGCTTCGTCTTTTCTACCGGTATTGAATAATCAGGAAGGTCAGTGCAGATTACAGGCAGCGTCGCTGCGAGTCGCGAGCGCATCTGGCTCGCAGCATTTCGTGGGAACAACGGGAGGGATGATAGGGAGGCTAAGTGGGGTGAGTCCGCCAAAAACTATCCGCTGCGCGTCGCCGTGCCAAGGCGCGCGTAGCGTGTTGCGCGGCCTCGCTGTAACGAAACCGCGCAACACGCGATAGACGCGATAGACGCGATAGACGCGCCACCGTGTGACAGCGCCATGACGATTCGATCGAATGCCGCAGCTTGCCGCGCCCTGTTACAGATTCATGCGCGTAACCTTGGTGCCGGCCAGCGACAGGTCGGCCATCAAGCCCGTATTGGTCAAGACCATCGCGACGACCTCGGCGGTCGCCGACGTGGTATCGATCGCGCCGGTAGCGCCGACTTTCAGCAGTGAAACCGAAGCATCGACGCCCGCCGACCAGCCCTTCGCGTTGCGGAACTTCTCGAGCGAATCTTTCGTCATGAACAGGAAGAACACGGCGGTCGACTGCGCGCCGGCCTGCAATCCGAACGATGCCGCGGTGGTACTGTAATAGCCCACCGTCGCTCCCCCGACGCGCAATGCCCCTTCACCGTACTCGCCACCGACGATGAACGCCGCCTTCCTCACCGAAGGAAACACGAGCACGCCCTGCGCCTTCGATACGAGCTCGTGCGAGCCTTGCACCGTATCGAACAATTTCGACAGCGCACCGTTCACGGCCGCGTCGATCTCCTGCCGTTTGGCGGCGTCGGTAGTGGCGCTCTGGCCACTGCCTCCGGTCGTCGTGCAACCCGCCAAAGCCAGACTCGCGGCCATGGATGTAAGCGCGAGCGTGTGCACAAAGTTCCGTCTGTTCACTATCGACTCCGTTCTGGTTACGATACGAGTCGCCAGTCCTGATGGCTGGAAGCCTCGATCTTTTTTCTCCGCCGTGAAGCGGCATAGCCGCCCAAGGAACCATCAATGCCATCGCCGCGCGTCGATTTTCTTCGGTATTCGGATGCGACGACTACAACGCTTGCAGATACATGATGTCACGCTGAAACCGCTGCGGAATCGGACCTTGGTCTTACAGGAAGCGCGGTGTCGATGATGAATGAAACGCGAAGCCAGCGAAGCTGATTGGCGGGGCCGACCTCGATCATCCGCCGAGCGCGATGATCGCCACGGTGAGCAGGACGCCGACCGCCGCCATCGCAAGGCCGGCCTGCCAGCCGCGAAATCCCGCGTAATGCCCCAGCGCCATGCCGCTGCCGAATAACATCGCGATAGTCAAGACACGGGAGACGATCAGCGCCGTCGGAACGTTCGCGAACAGCACGAAGGGCAACGCGACCGGGAATGTTGCGGCTACGACGAGCACAAAGATAGCCGCGGCGGCGGTGAAATCGTCGCGCACGAATACTGCTCGCTGCGGCAGATCCGGCCGCGCCGCAACACGCCTGCGGATGGACTCGAGCTCCGTATCGCCGATCAACGGTCTGAGCCACGCGGCCATTGCGTCGCGAAGCGTCCGAACGCCCGCGGCCGCATTCGGCTGGCCTCGCACGGAATGCGCAAGCGTCACACGCCTGCCGCGAGCCACCAGCGTACGCACGAGGAACATCACCGCGTCCGCGAGGCCCCATGCGAGATTGCAGCCGAGCGCGGTGTAGAACATCTTGTGCCCCGCGTCGGCACCCGCGCCGACGGCCGAGACGGTGCCGACGAACGTCAGCGCCATGAAGAGGCCGAAACATGACTCGCACACTCGATCGACGACATCGAGAACCGGCTCCCTATCGCCGAAGTTTTCCTGCTCCGTGTGACCCGTGGCATCCATGAGGCCTCCCGTGGCGATGACGTGAACCGAGCCCGCCCTTTGCCGGCATACGGATGAGGCGCGACGAGGACAGTCGGATCGGGCAGGCGCGAGCAGACGCCCGCATCATACTGCGCGCCCTGTACCGGCGATATTGGACCAAGGTCGTATGGCCCTGCTTCGCGTCGCGCTCTACCGTGGGAATGGATCATTGCGTAGTACGCTGGAACAGTCCGCGCTGGGGAGAAGATAATGGCCAAAACGAAGTCGGAAAACGAGCAGCCCGAGCAAGACAGGGCGCTGTCGTACAAGGAATATCGCAAGGCGCTTTTCGATCTGCATGTGGAGCTCGTCAAGCTGCAGGAATGGGTCGTGCAAACGGGAAGCAAGGTCTGTATCGTCTTCGAGGGACGTGACGGCGCGGGCAAAGGCGGCACGATCAAGGCGATGACCGAGCGCGTTAGTCCGCGCGTCTTCCGCGTCGTTGCATTGCCCGCGCCTAGCGAACGTGAAAAAAGCCAGATGTATGTGCAGCGCTACGTGCCGCACTTGCCGGCCGCGGGCGAGGTCGTCATTTTCGACCGCAGCTGGTACAACCGCGCGGGCGTCGAGCGCGTGATGGGTTTCTGCTCCGAGGCGGACGTGCAGACGTTCTTCAAGGCCGTGCCGCTCGTCGAGCGGGCGATCGTCGAATCCGGGGTCATCCTCCTCAAGTACTGGCTCGAGGTCAGCCCCGAGGAACAGACCCGACGTCTCGAGGCACGCATCCACGACGGCCGCAAGACCTGGAAACTGACCGAGATGGACCTGAAATCCTATAGCCGATGGTATGACTACTCGCGTGCCCGCGATGAGATGCTCGCGGCGTCGGACACCGACTATGCTTCGTGGTTCATAGCGAATTCAAACGACAAGCGGCGCGCGCGACTGAACATCATCAGCGACATGCTTCAGAGGATTCCGTACAAGCAGCCTGCCCGCAAGAAGGTCTCGCTGCCGAAACGGCAAAAGCCCGACGGATACAAGGAACCAGACTATCCGTTTAAATACGTGGCCGAGCGGTATTGATCAGGCAGGTGTTGCTCAAGCTGACTTTCAAACGTACGGCAGCGTTGCCTCGCAACCGGCTTCAACGAGGCTGCGGCGATAAGCGAAGGCCGCGAGCGGGTAGTCGAAGAAGAAGCGGCCCGTCTCCCGCTTCTCCACATAGAACGTTTCCGCCTCGCATTGCGGCGTCGCAATTCGCAGCGCGCGCGCCCATGCGAACGCCAGCAGCATCCAGCCAAGCATCGCGAGATAGTCGTCCGCGACCCGGTATGCCGTCTCCGGGTCTTGCGCGTGGCGTGCCTTGATCGACCGTGTCGTGCTCTCCACTGTCTGTGCTAGCTCTGCGAGCTTCACGCCGGCGGCACGAACCGGCGGATCGGACTCCTGGCACAGCCGCGCTTCCGCGCGCACCTGGCGAAGCAGCACATCGAACGCCACCGCCCCATCGGGCAGCACCTTCCGAATCAGCAGATCGATCGCCTGAATTTCGTTGGTGCCTTCGTACAACATCGACACGCGACTATCGCGCAACGTCTGTTCAATGCCGTACTCGTGGATGTAGCCGTAGCCGCCGAACACCTGCAGCGCGTTCGATGCAGCGCCAAAACCGTTGGCCGTAAAAAACGCCTTTGCAATCGGAGTCAACAGCGATGCGAGCTGCGCCGCCTGTTCCCGTTCGGCGGCGTCGGCATGACGTGCGGCGATGTCGAGCCAATGCGCGGTCCAGTAACCGATCGCGCGCTCGCCTTCGACGATCGCGCGCAGCTCCATCAGAATCCGCCGCATGGCCGGATGAAAGGCAATCGGCGCAGCCTTCCCCGGTGCGACGTTCGCACCGGGCGGCACGCTCACTGCACGCATCTGCGCGCGTTCCTGCGCGTAAGCGTGCGCGCGTTGCCACGCGGTGTGCGCATGCCCGAGGCCCTGCATCGCAACCTGCAGCCGCGCCGCGTTCATCATCACGAACAGGCACGCGAGACCGCGATGCGCTTCACCGACGAGCCAACCGAATGCGCGTTCGAAGCGCATCGTGCAGGTCGGGCTGCCTTTCAGGCCCATTTTCTTTTCGATGCCTTCGCAATAGACACCATTGCACGAACGCCCACCGTCGCCGTCTTCCAGCCATTCCGGCACGACGAACAGCGACAACCCTTTCGTGCCGGGCGGCGCATCGGGCACTCGAGCGAGCACCAGATGAACGATGTTCTCCGTCAGATCGTGCGCGCCGCCGCTGATAAAGATCTTGCTGCCGTCGATGAAATACCCGTCGGTGCCCGGTGCTTCAGTCGCGCGCGAACGGATCAGGCCGACATCGCTGCCGGCCTGGGGCTCGGTCAGACACATCGTCGATAGCCACTCGCCACTCGCGACTTTCGGCAGCAATGCCTTTTTCACGCGTTCGCTGCCATACGTCTGCAAGCATGCCGTCGCGCCGTGCGTGAGCCCGGGCGACATCAACCATGCATGGTTGGCGCCCGCGAGCATTTCCTGAAGTGCGACGTCGAGAAGCTGCGGCAGTCCCTGTCCGCCGTGTCCGGTTTCGAGCGATAATGTCGGCCAACCCGCTTCGACGAATTCCGCGTAGGACTCGCGAAAGCCCGCGGGCGTCGTCACCTTGCCCGCGTCGAAACGACATCCTTCGAGATCGGCGCTCGCGTTGAGCGGCGCGATGCGCTCCTCGACGAAACGCGCCGCTTCCTCGAGCACCTGCTGCGCGGTCTGCGAGTCGAGGTCTTGCCAGTCGGGCACGTCGCGCCACCACGAAGCGGCGTCGAGCCACTCGTCCATCACGAAGCGCATGTCGCGTAGCGGCGCCTGATAAGTCAACGTCATTTGTTCCTGTCCCTGGACTAGCTGCCTCTGCGCGCATGGATCACGGTCGCGTCGGCGGCATCCGCTTCGTGCATTGCTTCCACGAGCGCGGCCCGGTGCTGGAGCACGGCGCGCTGATTGATCGAGCCTTTGTCGGTGATCTCGCCGAGGTCGAGCGACGGCGGCACGCTCAGCAGGTGCATGCGGGCAATGAACGAGGCACTGCCTGTCGCACTCCGATTCAGCCGCGCGACGAGCTCGCTGAAGAAGTCGCGCACGGCGGCCGTGTTGAGCACGTCCTCGGCGCTCGCATCCGCGGGCGAACCCGCCAACGAGCGACACGCGTCGAGGCGCGGAAAAATCATCGCGCCCACTTCGTCGCGATTCATCCCCGTGATGACGGCATCCTGAACGTAGGGCGCCCCTTCGCTGATGATGCGCGCGCGCATCGGCCCGACGCTGACGAACGTTCCCGACGCAAGCTTGAAGTCCTCCGCAATGCGGCCATCGAACATCAGGCCCAGTTCGGGACGTTGCGGGTCGACGAAACGCACGGCGTCTCCTGTGCGGTAGTAGCCTTCATCGTCGAACACGCTGCTCTGAAGCGCCGGCGATGCTCGCCAGTAACCGCCCATCACGTGAGGGCCGCGAAAGCGCGCTTCGAATTTGCCATCGACGGGCGCGAGCTTGGCCTGGCACCCGGGCGGCGGCAAGCCGATATAGCCGGCGCACGATACCGGTCCCGTCGTGAACAGGCACGACGGTGCGGTCTCGGTCATGCCGAGCCCGGCCATGATGCGGATGCGTTCTCCGCAATGTTCGAGCGTTACGCGCTCGAGACGCTCCCACGCCGCCTGCGACAGACCGGCGCCCGCGAAGAAATACATCTTCACGCGCGAGAAAAACCGCTCGCGCAGCGCCGCATCCTTTTCCAGCGCGATGGTCAGTTCTTCCCAACCCTTCGGCACGTTGAAGTAGATGGTCGGCGCGACTTCACGCAGATTGCGCAGCGTCTCGTCGAATTTGCCGGCCACGGGTTTGCCGTCGTCGATATAGAGCGTGCCGCCGTTGTACAGCACGATGCCGACGTTGTGGCTGCCGCCGAACGTGTGATTCCACGGCAGCCAGTCGACGAGGACCGGAGGCTCGATGCCGAACTGCGGAAAGGTTTCGAGCAGCATCTGCTGGTTTGCGCCCAGCATGCGATGCGTCGTCGGCACGGCTTTCGGCAGGTTCGTCGAGCCGGACGTGAACAGGAACTTCGCAATCGTGTCGCCGTTCACGCGCGCGTTGGCAGCGTCGACGTCGCGCGGGGCCGTGTCGAGCAATGCGTCGAAGCGCGTCACTCTCGACGCGTTTGGCGCGGGCACCGCGCTGACACGTTCGACGTCGCTTCCCAGCGCGGCATCGAGCGCCGCTGTGTATGCGCCGATATCGTCCGCGTAGACCAGACCCGGTTTGAGCAGTTCGAGGACATGGCGCAGCTTTCCGTAATCGCCCGACATCAACGAATAGGCCGGCGAAACGGGTGCATAAGCGATACCCGCCCACATCGCGCCGAGCGCGAGTTGCATATGTTCGACGCTGTTGCCCGACAGGATCACCAACGGGCGTTCCGCGCTGAGATCGCGATCGAGCAGCGCCTGCCCGATCGCACGCGCGCGCTCGAGCATCTGCGCATACGTGATGCCCTGCCACGCGCCACCGGCATCGCGTCGTGCGACGAGCAGCCGGTCGGGATGCACGCGTGCGCCGCTCAGCAGGCGGTCCGTAAAGCGCTCCGGAAACGGACCCAGAGGTTCAAGTGTCTCGAGGTACCAGCAGTCGCCGCGTTTCTCGATCCGCGCTGAAGGCGCTCCGATGGCGACGCTCCGGTATCCGGTCGCCAGAGAGCTTGCGTGGCTGTGCTCCGATTCCAAAACCTGTCTCCTAGTTGTGCCATTTCATGCAAGGATGGGGTGGCCGCAATCGTTGCGGCCGGGAGCCGACGTCTAGATCGGATAATGACGCGGACTCGTCTGCACCGTGATCCAGCGCAACTCGGTGAACTCGGGAATCGACGCCTTGCTGCCGAAGCGCCCATAACCACTCGCCTTCACGCCGCCGAACGGCATCTGCGCCTCGTCGTGCACGGTCGGGCCGTTGATGTGGCAGATGCCCGACTCGATGCGTTTCGCGACGTTCATCGCGCGCGCGATATCGCGGCTGAACACGGCGGCCGATAAGCCGTACTCGCTATCGTTGGCGACCGTCAGCGCCTCTTCGTCGCCGTCCACGCGCTGCACCGTCACCACGGGGCCGAACGATTCATCGGCATAAAGCTTCATCGCGCGCGTCACGTTCTCGACGATCACCGGCTGCATGATCGCGCCTTTCACCTCGCAACCGAGCGGCAACTTCGCACCCTTTTCGCGAGCGTCTTCGACCAGCGCGCGAATGCGCCGCGCGGCGGCTTCGCTCTCGAGCGTGCCGAGGATCGAGCCCGGCTGTGTCGGATCGCCTGCCTTCAGCGTGCGCGCTTTCGCGACGAGCTTTTCGACGAACGCATCTGCAACCTTGCGATCGACGATCACGCGTTCTGTCGACATGCAGATCTGCCCTTGATTGAAGAACGCGCCGAACGCGATGCCCTCGACGGCAGCGTCGAGGTCCGCGTCGTCGAGCACGAGCACCGGCGCCTTGCCGCCCAGTTCGAGCAGCGCGGGTTTCAGATGGCGCGCGGACAGCTCGGCGACGATGCGGCCGACACGCGTCGAACCGGTGAAATTCACACGCTTCACGGCAGGATTCGCGACCAGACGCTCGACGATCGCGGGCGCGTCTTCCGGCGCATGCGTGAGCACGTTGACGACGCCTTCGCCGAGACCCGCATCGTTCAGCGCTTCGCCGATCAGCGCATGCACGCCGGGACAACCTTCCGATGCCTTCAGCACGACCGTGTTGCCGCACGCGAGCGGCATGGCGAGCGCGCGCGTCGCGAGGATCACGGGCGCGTTCCACGGCGCCATGCCAAGCACGACGCCGCACGGCTGGCGCACGGCCATTGCGAGGCTACCCGGCACGTCGGACGGAATCACCGCGCCGTCGATCTGCGTCGTCATCGCCGCGGCTTCGCGCAGCATGTTGGCCGCGAGCATGACGTTAAAGCCGTACCAGTTCGCCATCGCACCCGTTTCGGCCGCGCCGATCTCGATGAACTCGGCCGTGCGCGCGTCCATGCGCTCGGCGGCGGCTAGCAGGCGTCTGCGTCGTTCCGTCGGCGTGAGCGCTGCCCATGCCGGGAACGCGCGCGCCGCCGCGGCGACGGCCGCATCGGCATCCTCGACGGTGGCCGCCGCGGCGCGGGTGGCAACCGCCCCCGTCGCGGGATTGATGCGCTCGAAGGTCTTGCCGTTCGACGCGGCACGTTTCGCGCCGCCAATCAACAGGTTCGTTTGATGCATGTGTTCGTCTCCTCGCTCGTCCTGCTGAAGTGCGCCGCTTAGCGCTTGTAGGTCTGCAAGCCCGGCTTGATGCTCTTGTCGTCGAGGAACTGCTTGAGGCCCTGTTCGCGGCCGCCTTCCGGATCGCGATAGTTCGCCTGGTCGAGCTTCGCGTACAGGTAGTCTTCGTTCTGCTCCCACGTGAGTTCGCGCGAACGCTTGAAGCCATGCTTCGCGTTGCGCAGCACGACCGGGTTCTTGTTCAGCAGCTTCGCCGCGAGAGCGATCGTTTCGTCGCGCAGTTGCGCGAGCGGCACGCTTTTGTTCACCAGACCCATCTTCGCGGCTTGCGGACCCGTGAAGGTGTCGCCCGTCATGATGTAGTACAGCGCTTCACGATGACCGACGGTATCGGCCATCGCCTTGCTCACGAGGTTGCCCGGCGGGATACCCCAGTTGATTTCGGACAGGCCGAACACGGCTTCGTCCGCGGCGATCGCGAGATCGCAGGCGACGAGCGGAGAGAAGCCGCCGCCGAAGCACCAGCCGTTGACCATGGCGATCGTCGGCTTCGAGTACATGCGCAGCAATTGCCATTGCCAGCGGCTCGCGTCGCGGCGAATCCGCTCCTGCAGCACGTCCGGGCCCGCGTCCACTTCGCGGAAATATTCCTTCAGGTCCATGCCGGCCGTCCATGCACTGCCTTCGCCGGTCAACACGAGAACCTGGGCTTCGGCGTCGAGTTCGAGCGTCTCGAGAACGTCGATCATTTCCTTGTTCAGCGTCGGGCTCATCGCGTTGCGCTTATCCGGACGATTGAACGTGACCCAGGCGATTCCGCCTTCGACCGCGACCTTGACCGTTTTCCAGCGTCCTTCGTAACTCATCTGCTTCTCCGTATCAATGCCGCCCTCGCGGCCTGAACTCAATTTAATATCAGGTGACCTGATAAGTAAAGTACAATATCGAAGTCTTGGTACAAACCCCTAACCGCCTATGCCGACGATCACGAGAAAGCCGTCAGGGTCTGAATCGACAGCGCGCGCCACGGCGCGGCGCAACCTGCGCAACCTGCGCGATCAAAGGCACGCTGCCGCTCCGGTGCGTCTCAGCTACCTGGCCGGGCAGCTCGACAAGATTCTCACGCGGCAGCTTTCCGAAGCGCTTGCCTCGCATGGTCTGACGTTGCCGCAATACACCGCGCTGTCGGTGCTGCGGGCGCGCGCACGTTCGTCGAACGCACAGCTCGCGCAGCGCTCGTTGATCACGCCGCAAGCGGCCAGCGCGGTCGTCAAATCGATGGAAGCGAATGGATGGGTGACGCGCGTGGCCGGTCCGCTCAACCGTCGCGTCGGGCTGCTGTCGCTGACGAAGGCCGGCGAAACATTGCTGGCTCAGTGCGACGGTGCCGCTGACAGGGTCGAGCAATCGATGCTCGGCGAAATCGATGAACACGATTCACAGATGCTGAAAAACCTGCTGTCGACGTGCGTGCGCAATCTTCGCGCAGCCTGACGCATCAGCTTTGATTACACATAGGAGACCCCATTGAACATCGATCAACTGAAGGCCATCGACACCCACGTGCATGCCGAGGTGTCGTGCTGCCAACCGCCGGACCTGTTTGCCAAAGAATTCGACGAAGCCGCCGACAAATACTTCGGCACCGTGCTCAAACAAGGGCGCCGCCCGACCATTCCCGAAACGATCGAGCACTATCGGGAGCGCAATATCGGCTTCGTGATGTTTACCGTCGACTGCGAAGCGAACATCGGGCGCCGTCGCATTTCGAACGAAGAGGTCGCGGAGTTCGCGCAGAAAAACTCCGACATCATGATCGCGTTCGCCAGCATCGATCCGCACAAAGGCAAGTTCGGCGCACGCGAAGCGCGGCGGCTCATCGAGGAGCACGGCGTGCGCGGTTTCAAGTTTCACCCCACGATGCAGGGTTTTTTCGCCAACGACCGCATGGCATACCCGCTCTACGAAGTGATTGCCGAGTACCGGCTGCCGGCGGTTTTTCACAGTGGACACTCGGGCATGGGCTCGGGCATGCGCGGCGGCGGCGGTTTGCGCCTCAAGTATTCGGAGCCGATCTACCTCGACGATGTCGCCGCCGACTTCCCCGACATGAAGATCGTGATCGCGCATCCCTCCTGGCCATGGCAGGAGCAGGCGCTGTCGATCGCGCTGCACAAGCCGAACGTGTATATCGATCTGTCGGGCTGGTCGCCGAAGTACTTTTCGCCCGAGCTGGTCAAGTATGCGAACACGCTGTTGCGCAACAACGTGCTGTTCGCGTCCGACTTCCCACTGATCCGCCCGGACCGCTGGCTCGAAGACTTCGATACGCTCGACATCAAGCCCGAAGTAAAGCCGCTCGTTCTGAAGGAGAACGCCGTCCGGTTGCTTGATCTGCGGGCCCGAGGCACGACGAATCACGAATGACACATGAAAAATGGCCCGGCGCGAAAACGCCGGGCCAGCTGGGTCCATCAACGAAGAGTTAGCGTTTCGCGGCGTTGGAGCGAATGACGAGCAATGCTGTAATCGCCGCGACGATCGTCACCGGCACGCTCGCGCCGATGACGAGCGCCGAGCTCTTTCCCATCGCAAGCAATTGCCCGGCGGCTACGGGGCCGACAATCGAGCCGACGCGTCCCACCGCCACCGCGGCGCCGACTCCCGTACCACGCACGCTGGTCGGATAGCTGGCGGCGGACAGCGAATACAGCATCGACTGCGCACCGACGACGCCCATTCCGGCAAACAGCACGGCAACGGACAGCGTCTCGATGCTGGCGACTTGCGAAAGCGCGACCAATGCGCCGACGATGCACGCATAGATTGCCGTGACTGACAGGCCTTGTCTGAAGCGGTCCATCAGCAGACCGATGCCGAGTACGCCGATCACACTGCCGACGTTGAAAAAGATCTGGGCAATCCCGGCCTGCGAACGGCTCATGCCGCGCCCCACGGTCAACGAAGGCAGCCAGTTCAGCAGGAAGTAAAGAACGATCAGCGTGCAGAAGAAGCTGATCCAGATACCGATCGTCGCGGCGGCGCGCCCCTCGCCGAACAGGACTTCACGCGTCGAAAGGAGCGGCTTGTCCGCCGTCGTGAATTCCCGCGATTCGGTGGCGAATTCGCGCGACTCAGGCAGCAATGCCATCAGCAGCGGAATGATGATCAGCGGTCCGACTCCGCCCACGTAGAAGATATGACGCCACGCGGTAGCACCCGCACTCAGTACGGCGATCAATGCAGCAAGCGCGCCGCCGAGCGGCATACCGCAATACATGACGCTAACCGCCGTGTTGCGGTGACGCGCATCGACCGCCTCGGACGACAACGCGATCAGGTTCGGCATCGCGCCGCCGAGCCCGATTCCCGTCAGCACGCGAGCAATCAGCAGACTTTCGAAACTCCAGACTTGCGCGGTCGCAATCGAGAAGATGCCGAAAATCGCCATCGAGATCATCAGAACGCGCTTGCGGCCGATCCGGTCGGCGAGTCTGCCGCCGATCATCGCTCCCGGCAAAAGCCCCAACATGCCGGCGCTAAAAGCGAGCCCCAACTGGCTGACCGACAAGCCGAACTCGTGCGCCATTCGAGGCGCCGCAACGCCAGTGGACTGCAGGTCGATACCCTCCAGCACCGCGACGAGAAAGCACAATGCCAACGTTAGTGCAGTACTGGAGCCCACCGCACTCGACCGATTAGCAACACTTGACATGACGTCTCCTTCACCTTTGATTGAATTGCCAGAGACGAGCCACGCTTCGTTCTTCGACGAAGCGGCCATGGGAAGGAGAAGATTTCTGACAATGATCTCGCGCCACTTATCAGAATCCTTCCCACGGCGTCCCCGGAATTGATGATGAGTCTAGTCTCAGGAGACCTGATATTGAAAGTAGAATATGATATGCCTGGTAGAAACACCTAAGGCAACCTGATAATGATCAAGACAATGGAGAAGCGGCGAACGCCCCTTGCCAAACAGGCCGGTTCAACGAAAACCGGTGCGCCACCTTCCCGCGTTTCCTATGTGGTCGGCCAACTCGACCGCCTGCTCAAACGCAGTTTGATCGATGTACTGGGTGAATTCGGGCTGACCTTGCCTCAGTTCACCGCGCTCTCCGTCATCAGCGCCAGCGGCGCGATGACCAATGCGAAACTCGCCGAACGCTCGTTCATCACGCCGCAGTCGGCCAACGAAGTTGTCAAGACGATGGAAGCCAACGGTTGGGTCGGACGCGTGGGGCATCCTACCCACGGTCGACTGATTCATCTGTTTCTGACCGACGAAGGGCGTCGGGTACTACGAGAATGCGATTCGGCGATCGACGCGCTCGAAGCGTCCATGCTGGACGGAGTAACGGAAATCCCGGTCGATACGCTGCGCAAGGTGCTGCAGCGATGTGTGTCGAATCTGCGCGGTTGAATGGACGTTCCCAATGATAAAAGAGTCGCACTCGAATGGAGCGCGACTCTTTTTCTTTGCTCCACCTACCGCGATCGTCTGCCGCATTCGGGCTGAATTCCGTTCAGCTCAGTGAAATCCCTGGTCGGCATTTAGCCGCGTATTACCTGGCCCACTGCGTCGATCGCTATATTGCTTCTCAACGGCCGCCGCCTTCACACCGCGATAGCGCGTCCGCCTCGCCATTTCCCACCCCATTCGAGAGGAGACGAAGCATGTCAAAGCGAATTCTTATCATCGCCGGCGATTTCGTCGAAGATTATGAGCTGATGGTGCCGTTTCAGGCACTGGCGGCAGTCGGGCATTCGGTGGACGTCGTCGCGCCCGACAAGCGCGCGGGCGACGCGATTCGCACCGCAATCCACGACTTCGAAGGCGATCAGACCTACACCGAAAAGCGTGGCCATAACTTCACGCTGAACGCCGATTTCGCGTCGGTGAACCCCGCACAATATGACGCGCTGCTCGTGCCAGGCGGCCGCGCCCCCGAATATCTGCGGCTCAACGACGAGGTGATCGGCTGGGTGCGCCAATTCGCCGAAGCGAAGAAGCCGATTGCCGCGGTCTGCCACGGCGCGCAACTGCTGGCTGCGGCAGGTGTGATCGAAGGCCGGCGCATCTCGGCGTATCCGGCCTGCGCGCCCGAAGTGAGGCTCGCGGGCGCGCAGTACGTGGCGCTCGACTGGCCTGACGCGATCACCGACGAGAACTTCGTCACCGCGCCCGCATGGACCTCGCACGTGAACTGGCTCGCGCAGTTCCTTGCGCTGCTGGGCACGCGCATCTCGCATTGAAGGAGCGCGCCTCGACCGAGGCGCGGCATCGCGGGCGACCAACCGTGTTACGCTCGATCACGACGGCATGAGCGCCCGCGCCGCGCGCTTCGCGTCCTGCGACGTCATCATTCGCGAGAAAGGCTGAACATATGTGCAACGTCTATGTCAACGCTGATCCGATCCTCTACGAGTCGCGTACGCGCGCGCTGCGCATTCATGGCGTCGTGACCACGGTGAGGCTCGAAAATCTCTTCTGGGACGTGCTTCGGGAAATCGCCAACCGCGAGAACGTGACGACGACCCAGTTCGTCGTGAAGCTTCACGACGAACTGGTCGCCTTGCGCGGCGAAGAGCCGTTGAATTTCGCGTCTTTTTTGCGCGTGTGCTGTTTGCGCTATCTATCGACGAGCGCCGCCCGCAACGAGGCCGCTGGCGACGTGCCGCTCAACGCCCCGTTTCAACCCAGAGTCGTGAAGACGGCTGTTTGACGGATTCGGTCGCCTGGCGGTCGCCACAGTTGGCTAGCGCGGTGCGGTCCAGTCACGCGACGTACTGTCTCGACGCGTCAGTCAACCGACGCATCGTAGGCGCAATCAAGGGAAGCCGCCGTGGCCGGTCGTTCCAGTACAGCAAGCCGTTGCAGTGCCACGAGGCCCAGTAGCGCGAGTCCAAGTCCCAGCGTGAAGTCAGCGTGAACGCCCGCACGGTCGACAATGGTGCCCCCCACTGCCGAGCCCACCGCAATCGCCACCTGGATGATGCTAACGAACATGGCCGACCCCGCTTCGGGCAGGTCTGTCGTGCCGCGCTGAATCCACACGCTGAAGCAAAGCGGAAGCGCTCCGAACGCGATTCCCCACAGCAGCATCCCCGCGGTCTCGCCGATCGGCGAATGTTCGAGCAGCAACATCGACGACAACGCGCCCAATAGCAGCAGAACCATCGCGGCGACGGATTTCTTTAGATGGTCCGAAATCACCATCGATGTCAACGCATTGGAGAAGAAGCCGATCAGACCGAATCCGAACAGCAACAGCGTGATGGCGCTCAACGAGAAGTCGTGTTCGAGCAGCGGCGCAATATACGTGTAGGTCGAGAAATGCGCGCCGAAGACGAGCGCGACCATCACCATGCTCAACCTCGTATGAGGCCGGCCAAGCAGGGTTTTGAAATCGGCGATCCGCAACGCCGATGCCGACGGCAACGAAGGCACGAGGAACGCCTGCGCCAGTAAGGCGAGCGACACGAGGCCCGCGGTGGCGGCGAACGCCATGCGCCACGATGCAAACGATGCGATGAACGTCCCGAGCGGCACGCCGATCACGGTTGCGCAGGTCACGCCGGTCAGAATGGTCGCGGTCGCTTTGGCGGCATCCTTTGCTTGCACGAGTCGAGGAGCCGCCGCCGTCGCCAGAGTCCAGAAGCCACCCAGCGCGCCGCCAAGCAGAGCCCGTCCTACGAGCATGATCGCGAGGTTCGGTGCGATGGCACACACGACGTTCGCGATCAACAGTACCGCAGTGAGGAGCAGGAAAACGTACCGGCGGTCCATGCGGCCCGCGCTGACTATCAGCGTAGGCGCCGATATCGCGGCCATCACGCCGGGCGTGGTGACCATGAGGCCAGCGACACCGGTCGACACGCCGAGGTCGTGTGCGATTTGCGGCAACAGCCCGACAGGCAAAAACTCGGCCGTGACGAAGGCGAATGCGCTTACCGCTACCGCTATGACGGAGAGCCATTGACCCGCGGAGGTTGAATGTCCTTCCAACGATGCCGGGATTGCAGGTGTATCGATTTGCATGACGACCTTGATGCCAGATTGAAGTCTCGTACTTTAGGCTGGGTCTCATGTCGGAAAAAGAGTCGTCCGATGAAAAGACTAGAAGGTGTGGCTGAACAATGCCTCTGCGGCGATATCTCGCTATGAGTCAGCTAGTCTCGCGAAACGACCGCGGCCGGCTCTTCCATATGTGTCGGCACGGAAGCGTTCGCCATCAGCAATGTGATGCGCATTGGCCAAACCATCGACGCTCCTACTGTTTTCTTGACAGTCTTCCACAATGTTACGAGGTCTCGTAAGTCGCGCCGCCGTGCGTTCTCAGGGCCGCCATAGAGGTATTGCAGCGTTCGCGGCGGTTTGAGGGCTTCGTTTTTTGCAGCGTGCAATGGAGCCCCCGTGATAGGTATGCCAACTGATCTGATCGCACCAGGGAGGCGGATGGCGATTGACTTGAAAGTGGGGGCCCGTCGGAGCTGCACGCTCTACACGCGGCACGAATATCGCGGCAACACGTCCAGCGACGAGGTGCGCACCGGCCGCCAGTTCATTACTTCGGCAAGTTCATGGGAGCTCACGCGCGACGCGAGCCAGCTAGCCCGGCTCGCCAGGTTCATGCGCCATGCCCAGGGCGGCGCATATGCAAGCGGCCCCGCGCCTGAGCAACTCGTTCGAGCGCTACAGTGCGCCGTCGAGAGCGGCGATGTAATTGCTGTCGTGCCTAAGCCGCGAGCCTCGGGCGCACGCAGTTCGCCCATTGAGCAGACGGTCAGGCCGTACTATGCGACCGTCACGCCGTCGCAGCTCTTCCGGCGCGCGCTGGCCGCCGTGCCTGCCGCGCGGTCATTCGAGCGTCCCATACTGCCGCGGCTGGCCGCCGACGATGGTCTCGCGATCTGGTACGCTCGCCCCGGCGACGTGCTACCCGATGGGACCATCGCCACGCCGGTCTCAACGCCGCTGGGCGATGCGCAGCCGTTCGAGTACTCGCCCAACCAGGTTGACGAAGGTTCATTCGATGTAGCCAAGACTCCGAACCTCGGAGACCCGGGAACCTGGTACACAAACCCAGGTAGCGGGCAAATGCGGCTGTACGGGGATGATAGAAAGCCGGTCGTTGATCTCGACTTTGACCATGTACACAACGGATTGAAGCCCCACGCGCACAATTGGGACAACGGTGTGCGAGATGGCGGCGATTATGTTGTTCCATTCAGCCCCTGGAGTCCCTGAAGGAATTACGCGATGGACCTTATCAAGAAATTCAATGCGTTCCATGACTGGTATTTGATGGGCGTATCCGCGGACCGTGAGGCAAGCATCGTTGAGCTTGCCTTGATGTTCGACAACAGGAAAGACCGGGTTCGCGTTCAATTCAAGGGCGCGACGCGCTGTCTTGCGAACGATTTCCTCATCCAGAACGTCATTTATGAAGTAAAGGTACTCACGGATTTCCAGTCCCCTGATTATCAGCGCGCCCTCCATGCGCTAGAAAAATCATATTTCGGGAAAGAGAACCGCCCCAATATGCCGATTGCATCTGTAGGCGCCTCGTTGGGCGCGGAATTGTTCATCGAGTTCGATACGGTGGATGTCGTCACGGATCTACTCTGAACAGCAAGGGTGAACGCGTTGTCGGGCCGCCGCCTTTCGCTAAGCGAATAAAACACAGATTAATGAACGCGTCACACGCCAATTAATAAAGACCGCTCCATCTCCCGCCAGGAAATTGCAAATTTCAGGCGTTCCCGTCCGAAATCGTCTTGTCTTGCAATCTGCGCTCAGTAACATATGCTCTTTTTCAGAGCGCTTTCCGGGTCCTTTTTTCCGGGACCACGGTGCAAAGGGTGGTGCATGGGTGCGGGGCGGCCCGGCAAATGTAAACAGCGCCATCGGAGCGCGCCTGACGTTTCTCCATTCATCCCGGTCAAGGCTGCGCGGGCGCACACGGGCGACGTGCGCGACCTTGTTTGGTTTCCCGAGTTTTTGTCACCGACGCTTTTGTAACGTGCGCCGCTCACAAGTGGGTGAGCGGCGTGAGCGGCAATGGTGCCGACCGCACGTGTGAATGTCGCGCCCATGCGGCTCGAGTCGAGCCACCTGAGGCGAGCGTCAATGTACAAGGAGTCCTGGCGATGAAAGCTCCTCAGCGTCCTCTGCGCATCGGGTTGATGGCACCTCTGTCGGGCGTACTGGTTCCTCTCGAGAGCGTGCCCGATCCGGTCTTCGCCCAGAAGATGGTCGGCGATGGCGTGTCGATCGATCCGACCTCGGATGAACTGCTGTCGCCGCTTGCCGGCAAGGTCACGCAACTCCATAGCGCTGGCCACGCCACGACGATCACCGGCGACAACGGTCTGCAAGTGCTGCTGCACATCGGGCTCGACACCGTGTTGCTGCGCGGCGAGGGCTTCATGCCGTTGGTCAAGGAAGGCGACGCCGTCGCGACGGGCACGCCGCTGATCCGCTTCGACCCAATCGCGGTCGGCGCAAAAGCAACCAGCCTGCTCACGCAAATGGTGATCGCCAATGGCGATCTCGTCACACGCTACGTTCCCGCGAAAGGGCTCGTCGTCGCCGGCACCGACGTCGCGCTGTACGTCGAGCTGGTCGGCAGCATGGAGGACAAGGACACGGCCAGCGCCACCGGCGCGATCTTCTCCGACGAGATCACACTGCCGAATCCAGCGGGCCTGCATGCACGGCCCGCCGCGGTCGTCGCGGTCGAGGCGAAGAAATTCAAGTCCGAGATCCGGCTGCTGCGCGGCGATGCCAGCGCAAATGCCAAGTCCGTCGTCGCGATCATGGGGCTCGCAACGAAGTTCGGCGACAAGCTGCGCGTCGAGGCCCGCGGTCCCGACGCGGCGGAGGCGGCCAGCACCGTCGCGCGTCTGCTTGGCGCGGGATCGGGCGAAAAGCCCGGCGATGCGCCCGCACCCGCGGCGGCGGCGCCAACCGCACCGGCTGCGCCGGTGCCAGCACCGACCGAAGCGGCTCCCGCCGACACCAACGAATTCATCGGCGTATCCGCTTCGCCAGGGCTTTCGGTCGGCAAGATCGTGCAGTTCCGCCAGCAGGTCATCGAGGTGAACGAAGCGGGCGAGTCGCCGCCACGCGAACGGGCGCAACTCGAAGCGGCCCAGCATCAGGCGCGTCAGCAGATCGAGGCGCTCAAGGCGACGCTCACCGATCCGTCGAAAGCGCAGATTCTCGACGCGCATCTCGAACTGCTGGACGATCCTGGCCTCAACGATGCCGCGATCAGCAGCATCAGCGCGGGAAAGGGCGCGGGGTTCGCGTGGCGCGATGCGTTCCAGCACCAGGCAAGCACGCTCGAAAAGCTCGACAATCCGCTGCTGCGCGAACGCGCCGGCGATATCCGCGACGTCGGCCGCCGTGTGCTCGCGCTGCTCGCCGGCGTGAAGCAGGCGCAGATCGACGTGCCGGACGAATCGATCCTGATTGCCGAGGAACTGTCGCCGTCCGACACCACGTCGCTCGATCGCAGCAAGGTGCTCGGCTTTTGCACGACGAGCGGCGGCGCGACGAGCCACGTCGCGATCCTCGCGCGCTCGCTCGGCATTCCGGCGATCTGCGGTATCGACGCGCGCGCGCTGCAACTCGCCGACGGCACGCCCGTCGTGCTCGACGGTTCGCGCGGCAGCTTGCGGCGCAACCCGAGCGCCGAGGAACTCGAGAAGGCGCGCGAACGCATCAGCCGCCAGGCCGCCAAACGCGAAGACGAAAAGCTCGCGGCAACCAAACTCGCAATGACGGCCGACGGCCACCGCGTCGAGGTCGTCGCGAACATCCGCAATGCGCAGGAAGCACGCGATGCGGTCGCGGCCGGCGCCGAAGGCGTGGGCCTGTTGCGCTCCGAGTTCCTGTTCGACGCGCGAGACACCGCGCCAACCGAAGACGAACAGGCCGCCGAATATTGCGCCGTCGCCGAAGCGCTTGGCCGCGAGCGGCCGCTCGTGGTCCGCACGCTCGACGTCGGCGGCGACAAACCGCTGTCGTATCTGCCGCTGCCGAAGGAAGACAACCCGTTTCTCGGCCTGCGCGGTGTGCGCGTGAGCCTGGAGCGTCCCGACATCTTCCGCACGCAGCTGCGCGCGATCCTGCGCGCGGCGCCGCTTGGACATCTGCACGTGATGTTTCCGATGATCGCCGCGATCGAGGAGGTGCGGGCAGCGCGCAAGATCCTGCTCGAAGAAGCCGGCGATCGCGCGGCGAGCGTGAAAGTCGGCGTCATGATCGAAGTCCCCGCGGCCGCGCTGATCGCCGAGCCGCTCGCACGCGAAGTCGACTTCTTCTCGATCGGCACGAACGATCTCACGCAATACACGCTCGCGATGGACCGTGGCCATCCGCAACTCGCGAAGCAGGCCGACGCGCTGCACCCGGCGGTGTTGCGTCTGATCGGCATGACGGTCGACGGTGCGCACAAGCATGGCAAATGGGTCGGCATTTGCGGCGGCATCGCGTCGGATGCGATGGCGGTGCCGGTGCTCGTCGGCCTTGGCATCGACGAGCTGTCGGTGAGCATTCCGGCGGTCGGTTCGATCAAGGCTCAGCTTGCACGCGTGACGACCGAAGAAGCCAGGAAGCTCGCCGCCGAGGTGCTGTGTCTGGGCACCGCCGCGGAAGTCCGCGCGCATCTGTCGCGCTTTGCCGAGTGAGCGGATCAACAGGAGATCAGCCATGTTCTCGCATGCCTTCGGAGTCTTGCAGAAGATCGGCAAATCGCTGATGCTGCCCGTCGCCGTGCTCCCGGTGGCCGGCCTGCTGCTCGGACTCGGCGCCACCGACTTTCACGGTTACGTGCCGGCCGTCGTGCTCGCGCTGATGAAGAACGCGGGCGACGTGATCTTCGGCAACCTGCCGCTGATTTTCGCGATCGGCGTCGCGCTCGGCTTCACCGAGAACGATGGCGTCTCGGGCATCGCCGCAACGATCGGATATCTGGTGATGACGGCCACGTTGGGTGTGATCGGCAAGCTCCAGGGCGTCGAAACCGACACGATCATGGGCATACCGTCGATCCAGACCGGCGTGTTCGGCGGCATCCTCGCCGGTGGTCTTGCGGCATGGATGTTCAACCGCTACTACCGTATCACGTTGCCGCCCTATCTCGGCTTCTTCGCCGGCAAGCGCTTCGTGCCGATCGTGACCGCGATCGGCTCGATCGTGCTCGGCGCGATCCTGTCTTTCGTGTGGCCGCCGATCGGCAGCGCGATCAAGGCTTTTTCGCATTGGGCGGCGGTTTCCGACCCGCGCACCGCCGCGACGGTCTACGGTTTCGTCGAACGTCTGCTGATTCCGTTCGGCCTGCATCACATCTGGAACGTGCCGTTCTTCTTCGAAATGGGCAGCTACCTCGACCCGACGACCGGCAGGACGGTTCACGGCGACATCACCCGTTTTTTCGCGGGCGACCGGACCGCGGGCATCCTGGCGGGCGCGTTCCTGTTCAAGATGTTCGGCCTGCCGGCCGCGGCGATCGCGATCTGGCATTGCGCGAAGCCGGAGAAGAAGGTGGCCGTCGGCGGCATGATGGTCTCGGCCGCGCTGACTTCTTTCCTCACCGGCATCACCGAGCCGATCGAATTCGCGTTCCTGTTCGTCGCGCCGGTGCTTTACCTGATTCACGCATGCCTCGCGGCGTCGGCGCAGTTCGTGGCGAACACACTGGGCATGCGCATGGGCTTCACGTTTTCGCAAGGCGGCATCGATTTTCTGATGTTCAACCTGATCGGTGGGAAGGCCACGCACGCGTGGTACGTTTTCATCCTTGGTCCAATTTACGCGGTGATCTATTACGGCGTGTTCCGCTTCGTCATCACGCGCTTCAACCTCAAGACACCCGGCCGCGAAGACGACGCGGCGGAAACAGCGGTGGTTGCCGCGAGCGGCGCGGGAGGACGTTCGCGCGAACTCGTGCTGGCCTTTGGCGGCCGCTCCAATATCACGAGTCTCGACGCTTGCATCACGCGGCTGCGCATCTCCGTGAAGGACCCGGCGGGCGTCGACGAACCCAAGCTCAAGGCGCTCGGCGCCGCGGGTGTGGTGCGCGTGGGCAACGGTGTGCAGGCGATCTTCGGGCCGTTGTCGGAGAACATGAAAACCGACATGCAGGACTATCTGAAGACAGCGGGCGCCGAAGCGGATTTGCCGGCGGCGGGGGTGCCTGGTGTGGAAGGCGCAGCGGCGGCGGCTCCAGCGGGTGTGGCCGCCTCGGCGCAAAACTCGCCGCAGGAAACGGAGCGCGCGGAAAAGATTCGTGCGGCGCTGGGCGGCGCGGCCAACATCAGGAAGCTCGACGCGCTGGCGGCCACGCGGTTGCGTGTCGAGCTATCGGACGCGTCGCGCATCGACGCGGCCGCATTGAAAGCGGCGGGCGTGGTCGCGACGCAAGCGTTGAAGAACGGCGCACTCGATCTGATCGTGGGTCTCGGCTCGGGCAACCTCGCAGGCGCAATGCGATAGCAGCAACGAATATCGTCAGCAACTGCCGCGCGGCGAACGCGAGGCGTGCCCGGTGGAAGCGCTCAGTCGCGTTGCTTTGTGCACCTACAGGGGGCGGCATGGAAGCAGTCAGAACTTTCCTCGAAACTCAGCCGCTGTTCGCGCTTTTTCTGACCATCGCGCTCGGCTACCTGGTCGGCGAAATCACTATCAAGGGCGTGGCTCTAGGCTCGGGGGCCGTGCTGTTCGTTGGACTGGCGCTCGGCGCGTTCGCGCCGAAATCCGCGCCGCCGGCGTTGCTGGGCACGCTCGGTCTGCTGCTGTTTCTGTATGGCATCGGCATTCAGTACGGCGCGCAGTTCTTCCGCGGACTCACGAGCCGGGAAGGCATGAAGGCCAACGCGGCCGCATGTCTGGGCGTGATCGCTTCGGGTCTGGTGGCGTGCGCCTTCATCCATTTCGGCATCACGCTCGCCGATGCGCTCGGCATGTTCGCCGGCAGCGGCACCAGCACGGCGAGCCTGCAGGTTGCCATCGCATCGATGAAAAGCAGCGATGCCGCCGTGGCTTATAGCGTCACCTATCCGTTCGGCGTGGCCGGGCCGATCCTATTCCTCTATGTGCTGAACTCGGTCCTGAAAGCCAAAATACCGAAACCGCCCGCGAAGGTGCTGGAGACTGCGGAAATCGCGCTGCGCAATGCCAGTCTGTTCGGTCTCAGGCTGTCGGAACTCTCGACTCGCCTGCCTGCCGGCGTAGTGATCGCAGCCGTGCGGCGCGCGCATCACAATCAGCTGCCCAGCGACGACTTCACGCTGCGCGCCGACGACGTCCTCCTTGCCACCGCCACCGAGCGCCGCCCGCTCGACGAAGCAACGGCGCTTTGCGGCGAGCTACAGCCCGGGCGTATCTCGAGTCATCGGGAAGACCTGGACTATATGCGCGTGTTCGCGTCGAGTCCGTCGGTCGTCGGCACGGCGCTCGGCAATCTGCGCTTTCCGGATGGCGTGAACTGCGCGGTCGCGCACGTGCGGCGCGGCGACGCCGATCTACTGTCGACGCCAGAGCTCATTCTCGAAGCTGGCGACCGCGTCGGCCTGCTCGTCAGTAGCGCGCATCGCGCGAGGGTCCGCGCGTTTTTCGGCGATTCGATCAAGGGCACGGCCGACCTCAGTTTCATCTGTCTGGGCATCGGCGCGGCAGCGGGGCTGCTGGTCGGCGCGATCCCGCTGCGCGCGCCCGGTCTCGGCGCGTTCAGCCTGGGTCTCGCGGCGTTGCTACTGGTCGCGCTGTGCCTCGGCAAGGCGCGCCGCAGCGGACCGTTCGTGTGGGTGATGCCGCTCTCTGCAAATCTCGTGCTGCGCAATCTCGGGCTGACGATTTTTCTCGCGCAGGTGGGCCTGTCTTGCGGACCGAAGTTCGTCGCGACCGTCGGCACTGCCGGACCGCTGCTGCTGCTTTATGGCGTGATCACGCTGCTGGTGCTCGTCGGCGTCACGGCTGTGTGCTGCCTGTGGGTCTTCAGACTGTCCTTCGATACATCGGTCGGCGTGATCTGCGGGGCCACCGGCAATCCCGCGATTCTCGCCTTCGCCAACCGCATCGCGCCGACGGATCAGCCCGACGTCATGTACGCGATGATTTTTCCGTCGATGACCATCGTCAAGGTGCTTTTCGTGCAGATCGCCATCGCGATCGCAGCCGGCTAGGCGAGACCGTTATCGCGACCTGCCGCTGTTCGACCCTAAAGCTTCCGTCCTCGTAGACAGCGGCCAACCGCGGAGCGGCGGACAGCCGCAGACTTCCGCGAATATCAGGAACGCCGCTTGCGCCACCTGGAGCCGCGCGACGTAGTCTGGAACCATGATGCGCGGACGGCTCGGCGATGGAGGCTAGATGAAAGGACGGGTGGCGAGTGCAGGCGTGGCCGTTGTCGTGGTTGCCCTCATGGCCGCATACGGCGGACCCACCGCGCATGCTGGGGAGCCCGCGCCGGTTGCCGTGACCGCACCCTTCGCGGCCGGCAGCGATACCGCGGCCGCGGCGCGCGGCGCGAAGCTCGCGGCCGTTGGCAATTGCGTCGCGTGCCACACCGCGACGGGCGGCCTGCCGCTCGCGGGGGGACTGCCATTGCGAACACCCTTCGGCATCATTTACTCGACCAACATCACCCCGGACAACGAGACGGGTATCGGGGGCTGGTCGCTCGACGCGTTCGCGCGCGCGATGCGGCGCGGCGTGTCCAGCGACGGCCATCTGCTCTACCCCGCGTTCCCCTATCCGCACTTCACGCACATCAGCGATGCCGATATGGGCTCGCTGTATGCGTGGCTGATGAGCCGCGCTCCCGTCAAGGCGCCTGCGCCGCACAACGACCTGATCTTCCCGCTCGGCTTCAGGCCCCTCATCGCCGTGTGGAATCTTTTTTACCTGGATACCGGTACCGAAGCAGCGCCGGCCCCGCCCGAAGCGCCTGACGTCGCACGCGGACGATACCTGGTCGAAAGCCTCGGTCATTGCGGTGCGTGCCACACGCCGCTCGACCGCCTCGGTGCCGAGCGCCGCGACCGCGCGCTGCAAGGCGGCACGATCGACGGATGGGATGCACCCGCGCTGACGGACCTCGCTTCACGCCCCACGCCCTGGACGCAGGCACAGCTCGTCAGCTATCTGCGCACGGGCCTCGCGAGCGCCCATGGGGCGGCGGCGGGTCCGATGCGCCCCGTCACGCGCATGCTCGCCGACGCGTCCGCCTCCGACGTAGAGGCGATTGCCGCGTATCTGCTGGCGTTGCCGTCCGGGGGCCCAGGCATGCCGGAGCATCCGGTCGCCTCGCCCTCCGCTTCCGCCGCGCCCGTGTCCACCGCGCCCGGCGGCGGCGCGAATCTATTCTCCGCGGCCTGCGCATCGTGCCATGCCGAAGGCGCGCCGATGTCGAGCGGGGGCGCTCGACCGTCGCTGTCCCTTTCCACGGCCGTCAACGCCGACAGCCCACGCAACATGGTCCGTATCATCCTCGATGGAATCGACTGGCACGAAAGCGATAGCGTGCCCTTCATGCCATCATTCGCCAACACATTCACGGATGCCCAGATAGCGGAGCTCGCCAACTACACGCGCGAACGCTTCACCGCACGCGACGCGTGGCCCTCGCTCGACGCCGGCGCGATCGCGCATTTTCGCAAGGACGGCCTGCCGCGATGATCACGCTCAACGTCAACGGAGTCAGTCATACGGTCGATGTCGACCCGTCAACGCCGCTGCTCTACGTGCTGCGCAACCAGTTGCAGCTCGATGGCGCGAAGTTCGGCTGCGGTCTCGGTCAATGCGGCGCTTGCACGGTCAGCGTCGGCGGCGAACCGGTGTTCTCGTGCCTCATGCCGGTCGTGGCCGTTGGCGACCGGCCAGTGCGAACCGTCGAAGGACTTGGCAGCGCGGAACATCCGGGACCACTTCAGCAAGCCTTCATTGACGAGCAAGCCGCGCAATGCGGCTATTGCATCGCCGGTATGATCATGCGCGCGCACACGCTGCTGGAGCGAATCCCGCACCCAGGCGATGAACAGATCCGCCGCTACATGCAGCCGAACCTGTGCCGCTGCGGCACGCACATGCGCATTCTCGCGGCGATCCGGCAAGTCGCCACGGGTTCGCCGCGAACGGACGAGGGAGCGCAGTCGTGAGCGACGGCCGCCCGTCCTCCGTCGCTCACGGCAGCGGCCCCGATGACCCCGCGCGGCGCCGCTTCCTCGTTGGCGGCTCGCTGATGGTGAGCTTCGCGATCGTGCCCGGCATGGCCGCGCTTGCGCAAACCACCACCGAAGCGGGCACCTTCAACGCGAGCGCCCCGAAACTGCCGGGCAGTCTCAAGAGCACGCCGTTGCTCGATGCGTGGATCAAGGTCGCCCCTGACGGCCACGTGAGCGTATTCACGGGCAAGGCGGAGCTTGGCACGGGCATTCGCACCGCGCTGCTGCAGGTCGCCGCGGAAGAGCTGGATCTCGCGCCTCATGCGATCGAGCTGATCACCGCCGACACCGCCGCAACGCCGAACGAAGGCTACACCGCAGGCAGTCACACGATGGCGGACAGCGGCACCGCGATCCTCAACGCCGCCGCTCAGGTACGCGCGCTGCTGGTCGCGAGCGCGGCGTCGCAGTTGGGCGTCGACGCAGCGGTCCTGACGACGCGCGACGGCGCCGTCATTGCCGCCGACGGAAGACGCATGAGCTACGGCGAAGCCGTGCAATCCGCGGATCTCCATCAGAACGCGCAGCCCGACGCGCCGAAAAAGCCGCCATCGGCCTACGCGCTGATTGGCCATATGCTGCCGCGCGTGGATATACCGGGCAAGGTGACGGGCGGCGCGAGCTACGTCCACGACCTGCGGCCGCACGGCATGCTGCATGCCCGCGTCGTGCGGCCGCCGTCTTATGGCGCGAGCCTCGTCGCAGTCGATAGCGGGCGCGTCGAGGCGCTGCCCGGCGTCATCAAGGTCGTGCGCAACGGCAACTACCTCGCGGTGGTCGCCGACGACGAATGGCGCGCGATCCTCGCGATGCGTGAGCTTGCGCTTGCCGCGCAATGGCAGGCCGGGCCGCCGCTGCCCGATCCGGCGAACGTTCACGCGCTGCTGATGAGTCTGCCTTCACAGGAAATCGCGGTGGCCGATCAGGGCGCAGCGACGGGCGCGGCCGAGCCTGTGGCAACGCTGCGGGCGCGCTATTCGAGGCCGTATCTGACGCATGGCTCGATTGGGCCATCGTGCGCTGTCGCGCAGCTCGACAACGATGTGATGACCGTGTGGACGCATACGCAAGGCGTCTATCCGCTGCGTGCGGGCATCGCCGAAATGCTCGCGATGCCACCCGACAAGGTGCGCTGCGTCCATGTGGAAGGTTCGGGCTGCTACGGACACAACGGCGCGGACGATGTCGCGGCCGACGCCGCCCTCGTTGCACGCGAGCTGCCCGGCCGCCCGGTGCGCGTGCAATTGATGCGCGAACAGGAACACATGTGGGAGCCGTTCGGCCCTGCCATGACAGTCGAGGCGAATGCAACGCTCGATTCGGCGGGCACGCTTGCCGACTGGCGTTACGAGCTATGGAGCAACACGCATAACAACCGCATCGAGAATGCGGGCCGCCTGTTGCCCGCGCAGCTCCTTGCGCAACCGTTCACCCCCGCGCCGCCGAAGCCGATTCCGATGCCGGAAGGCGGAGGCGACCGCAACAGCGTTCCGCTATACCGCGTGCCCAGCCTGCACGTGCAGCATCATTTCGTGCCGACGATGCCGATACGTGTCTCTGCCATGCGCTCGCTCGGCGCGCACATGAACGTGTTCGCGATCGAGAGCTTCATCGACGAGCTCGCCAGAGCCGCGCACGCCGACCCCGTGGCGTTTCGCCTCAAACATCTCGATGATCCGCGCGCGCATGGCGTCATTAGCGCCGTAGTCGATCAATTCGGCTGGCGAGCCCGCAGCGCGCGAACGGGCGACTCGAGCCCGCGCTCGCACGGTACCGGCTTTGCGTTTGCCCAATACAAGAACCTGATGGCCTACCTTGCCGTCGCGATGGACGTGACGGTCATGCGCGATACCGGCGAGCTCAGCATCGAGCGCGTCGTAGCAGCCGTCGATTGCGGACAGATCGTCAATCCGGACGGCGTGCGCAATCAGATCGAAGGCGGCATTTTGCAAACCACGAGTTGGACGCTCTATGAAGAAACGCATTTCGACCCGCAACGCATCACGAGCTATGACTGGAGCACTTATCCGATCATGCGTTTCTCGTCCGTACCCAAACGCGTGGACGTGCTGTTGATCGACCGGCCGGGCCTGCCATTCCTCGGGGTCGGAGAAGCGGCGCAAGGCCCGGCCGCCGCGGCGCTCGCGAATGCGATCGACGACGCGACCGGTGTGCGGATCCGCGACTTGCCGTTGCTCGGGACGAAGGGGAAGAACGTGCTCAAGGCATGAGGCTTTCGTTCCGCAAAAGTACAGATACTGGCGTGTAAAAGCCAAATAAGCCTATGGCTGGGTCAAACGAACGCGACGCGCGCGACCTTCGGCGCGGCGTCGGGACCGCGCTCAGTGGGTGGACGGAAACGCGAACGTCGCACGCGCGCTGCCATTGCCGCGGACGTTCACGGTCTCCCTTCTGGTCACGCTGCCGTAAGTGGCGTTGACCGTATAGCGCCCTTGAGGCAGCCGCACGAGCATGTACGGCCCCTTCGACGTGGCCTCGAACACGGCCGCGCCGCCAGCCTTGGCAATCTTCACCTGGACGTCGGCCACATAGCTCGCCCCGGGACCGGTGAACTGCAGAGACAACGGCCACTGCCTGCGTGCCTGCCGCAGCGCAGTCGACTCGTCGCGACCGACTCCGCCGGTCACGAACGATATGTCGCCCTGCTGCTGCGTCTCGGGCATGCCGGTCCTTTGCATCTCGCTGGCGCTCTGCGGAGCAGCCGTCTGCGACACCGCGACGCCTGCCTGAGCCAGTGTGAACGCCGCGGCGAGCATCATGGACGCGATCCGGGGAGCGTTTCGTTGCATTTTCATCTTGACTGCTCCTTACAGTATTGCCGACGGTTCGTCGGACGGAAGAACGCTTGCAATAGGTTGGAAACACATCGCGCGCCGGGTATCGGCCACGAGCGAGGGTGCCTGACGACTCGAGTAAGAATACCCGTCAATTCTGTTTGGCGTCTTCATGGACCGGAGTTGGGGGGCCGCCTGCCGTTGAGGTCCCGGCTTGGGCTGGAGGGACGCGTGGCATGCGGATACCCGCGTAGGCGATCGCCACCGTCAGCAGCGGACTTACCATGCAAAATACGGCATAGGGCGCATAGCTGAGTGTCGGCACGCCAAGGGTCACTGCCATAAACGCGCCGCAACTGTTCCAGGGGATCAGCGCGCCTGTGGTCGTGGCCGAATCACCAACGGAACGCGATAACACGATGGGCGCGTAGCCGCGTGCCGCGAATGCATTTCTGAACATCCGGGCCGGCAGCACGGCTGCGATGAACTGGTCCGCCGTAACGATGTTCGTCGCGATGGTCGCCAGGACCAGGGAGCCGACCAGCGCCCCACCGCTCCTGGCCCAATCGACTACCGGGGCAATGAGGCGTTCTATCGCACCGCACTTCTCGACCACCCCTCCGAATGCCAGTGCCGTGATGATCAGCCAGATAGTATTCAACATGCTGTCCATACCGCCGCGAGTGAGGAGCGTATCAAGCACTGGATTTCCAGTCGTGGACCTGTAGCCGCTCCCAAGCGCAAGCCATACGCCTTTGAGCATCGCAATCGGGATCGGCACGCCCTCTCGCGCGGCGGCAAATGCGAGGACTCGCGCTGGCTCGACGAAAACGGCAACCACGCCACCCGCCAATGCGCCAAGAAAGATGGTGGTAAATGGCGGAAGCCGGAACAGCGTCAGCACGACGACAAGAATGAGCGGCAGGAACAGCACGGGCGATATGTAGAATGCGCTCTGCATTGCAGCAACCTCCGCGCTCGCATCGAAGGCGCCCGGGCGGCGAAGCAGATAAAACACGGCCAGCGTGATGACAATCGCGCCGAGTGATGTCAGCAGCGTCTCGCGCACGTGTTGATACAGATCGACACCCGCGGCAGCGGCCGCAAGATTCGCGGTGTCCGAGAGCGGCGAAGACTTGTCGCCGAAATAAGCGCCGGAAATCACTGCACCGGCCGTTATGGCGGGGCTCAGGCCCATGCTGTGCGCAATGCCCATCAGGCCGATTCCGATCGTACCCGCGACAGTCCACGAGGTCCCAATGGCGAACGAGATCACCGCGCAGATTCCAGCCGCCGTGACGTAAAAGTAGTCCGGGCTCAGCAATTTCAGCCCGTAATAGACCATGGCGACGATCGTGCCGCTGAGCGCCCACGTGCCGATCAGCGCGCCGACTGCGAACAGGATGAGAATCGCGCCAATACCGGAACTGACACTGGCATTCGCGGCCTCGCCCAGCGAAGCGAGCGAATGACCGCGACGCCAACCGACAAATACGGCCAGCATGGTCGCCACGACGAGTGCCACCTGGTTCGGCCCGTTCGCACCACCATCGCCGAACAGGTAGAAGGACAGACTGACGAGAAAGACGAGGCCAGCGATCGGTATCAGTGCTTCGAGCATCGTGACCGGCTGGGGTGACTCGCTCCGCTTCATCGCCACGCTCCGTTCGTTTGCCGGGTAGCCCAAACGTTGCCATCCAGACCGCCCGGTAGCCGGTGAATCATCGAAACATGCGCGAACGGCTGCTTTGATTCGATGTCACGGCGCAGGCGTGCGGCCCTCGGTCCTGCGACTCGGCAATGGCAGCTCCGGCGGGCTCGCCGTTGCTTAAAGCATAGGAAAGAATCGTTGCTGCGTGAAGAATCGCAGGATTCGTGCCGAACATCCCAGTTGAGCGAAGCCCGTGCCGGGAGCCAGCGTCGCGGCGCTGGCAAGCAACGAAACTGTCAATGCAGTGTGTTTCGGACAGAATGGACAAGACCTCATGGGACACCCATATTTCGTTTGCGCATCCAAGGGTGAATAGCCTCGTTTCCAGGTCGAAAATTTCAATCCGGCACTGCGATCTCATTCAGATCGAATATCGAACCGATCACGCGATACTGTACAAACGTAGTTCCCTGCATTTACGTGCAAGGCCGCAGCGAATTCTTTTGGCGCAGAGTCGTGACCGGCCGCAGACATAAACGGTATTGCGGACTCCCTTCCGACTGCAAGTCCAAGGCTTGCCGCCGCTACACAACCCAGCCGAGGTTTCAACTTTTCATAACCGATCGTGGTTATTCATGCCTTGCAAGGATTATGGTTTTTCGTTAATTAACTGTGCGCTGATTATGTGGGTCTACCCCGCGTAGACAGAACAACGACGGAAGAATCCGACACTAATTCGAGAAAAAACGACCGTTTTTTCACCAGGCAGAAGTGAATATCCATCGGGTAACCGCAAAATTCTAGGTCAGTGAAATCCCATTTTCAATGATCCGCGGCGGCAGAAAAACTCGAACTCGCCAATCGTTCCGACCAGTAACAACTGGCCGGTTTCAATGGCACGATTCATTTGGCATAAAGCGGCCTGATCGGGTTAATCGGCCGTCCCGCGAATTTTGTCGGCGGCGCATCCGCGTTCGCAGCGAGGAACTCCTGTGATCGCTGACATGACCCAAGCCGTCACCAAAACACCAAATCGATTAACTTTCAGACGGAAGTTTTATGATTATCCGGTTCAAGTCGATGACTCTCACCGGTCGAAGTATCCAATATAGTCAACGGGGTGCGGCGGACTTGCGCTACTGCTTTGGTAAGAGCAAAGCGGGCGAGCGCAATGCCGCAACCACGTCGCCCGACCGCCCACGTGTTGGACGGAGACTGTAGTCGAACAGGCAGCGAGCGCTGCTAGGTATGCCGCTTGCGAGACCCAGTAGGATCCTTCCACCATGTCGTGTCATGTCCACCGTACTGCTCATCGACGATGACCTTGAAAACCGATGCGCGCTGCAACTGGCATTGGAGAGTCGCGGACACCGTGTTGTGCTCGCGGAGAACGGATGGGACGCACTGCAGAAGGCCCACACGGATTTTCCGGAACTCGTTATCACCGATTTGGAGATGCCGGAAATGGACGGCAAGGAGCTTTGCCGGCGTCTGAAGTGTCAGGCGGTGTTTTCCGGCTTACCGGTGGTGCTGCTGTCGGCTATGCCGGAACCTACGGAAGAGACTCGCTGCTGGACAGCGTTCCTGCGAAAGCCGGCCTCGATAGCGGCGTTGCTTGACACCGTCGACAGGTTCATTGCAGCGCGCCTGACCTATGCGCGGGCGCCACGCGACTCCGAGTACCCCGCCGCGGCGCGCTGGCGAGCCATCGATTCGCGATGCTGGCCCTAAGCCCAAGCTGTCGGAATGCGAAGCCACACGTTACACACGCAGCCAGGCGGTGTTTGCTGGACGGCCGGTCCCGTTCTTAGCGGATGGCATGCAAAGCGGCGAGATTGCTGAAACCCGGGTTGAGCCATCCACCTGGGTTTTCAGATTTGACTGGAATGATGCAACGGTCGTGACCCATCACATCGTCAGCAATGAGCCCGTACGGGAACCGTCGCTACAGAGCAGCGCCTACACGCTGACACAAGGTAAAAGATGGCAAGAGATTTCGATCCCCTTCTCGCGCGCGGCAACAGCGCACGCTTATTGTTCGCCACTTCCTCCGGGCATGCGTCATGCTGCACGCAGGTCAGAGATGGAAAAGCAGGTCCGAACGGGAGACGATCATGAAGTTGATAATGGCAGGAATCAGCGCAATTTCCATCATCGCTAGCGCTTGCGCATTTGCGCAGACCAACACCGGCAACGCTTCGCCAGCACACCGTGATACTCAAAACGCGCAGCCGGGTGCCGCTGGCCAGAGCATGGGCCGTGCTGCGGACGCCGGCAACAGCAAGCCCGCCAGTGGCACATTGATGCAGAAGCGTGAGCAGGCGATGTCGCCTCAAGGCGCGTCAAACTCGAACGCAACTGGCGCGATGAAACAATAATGGCGACGCGAGACCCCCATGGCGGCGACTGTCACCTTGGTTCTTCCCGCTTCAGCCGTTGCGATCCTTGCTGCGCGGTCGGGCACTTCCAGGCCGAATGCCGTGAGCCGGAGTTCGTCCGCGCAACTCCATCCTGGTCTGATATGACGGCGAAGCGTGCACGCGCGCGTTTTCTCGATGAGATCTGACCGGGTTCTAATGACCGAGGCTGATCGCGCGCATGGAGCAGCACCAACCGAATAGGTAATCGGGGCGCGCACCCTTCCTGTTGCGACGATGCTGCGGATTTGCTTCATGCAGTCGTGGTCGGTATGTGAGGACCGGCGATGGAATAGGCGCGTCTCGGCAGGTGTAAAACCACCAGCAGATGCCCACATAATTCGTGGCATGCGCGTTACCGAGCCTCGCTCGCCTCCTACGCCCGGCGCGGCAGACGTACGGCGAATGCGGTCTCTTCTTTATCTGAGCGCGCCTCGATCGCGCCGTGATGCGCCTTGGCGATTTCGCTCGCGATATACAGCCCGAGCCCAAGGCTGCCTTGCGCGTCCTCGTTGATTTTTCGCTCGGGACCTCGCTGAAGAGGATCAAAGATGCGCTCCAGCAACAGTCCCTCGATGGCTGGTCCGCTATTGCAGACTTCGAAGCGCACCTCGGCCTCGTCGCCAGTCACCACGACGCGCACGGGCGCGTCTCGCGCGCCATATCTGAGCGCATTCAGAACGAGATTGCCGAGCAGTTGCTGCAGACGCGGACCGTCCCAGACACCCTGAACGTCACCGTGCACCTCGAGCTCGATCTGCCGGTCTGGATGGACTGCGCGCAACTGGTCCAGCTCATCAGTGAACACGTTCGTCAGATCAAGGGGAGCAGGTATGACGTTAATACCTAGCCCGAGCCTTGTTCGGTTGAAATCGCACAGATCATCCAGAAGTGCCTGCATCCGGGCGCCGCTGCGCACCAGACGGGCTGCAGCTTCTGAAACGCGCTCCCCCGCGTTGAGCGCGGACAGATAGGAAGCTGTCACCTGGATCGTCTGCAGCGGGCTCCGCATGTCGTGTCCGAGCATCCCAAGCAACAGATTGCGAGCCTGATCGACTTGTGTGCTGAAAAACCCGAGTGATTCGGCCAGCGCCTGATCGATGGCCTCGTTGAAGCGGATGATGTCATCCAGATGAGGCGCATCGGGCTGACACTCATCCATCCACAAACGCAGCACGCTTGCACGCAAAGCGCGGTATTCCGCGGCCAGCTGGTTGATGTTGAAACCGCCTCGAGCGCGCAGGACCGCATGGGATTGCGCAGCTGTCTCCGGCGCATCCGTCAGCCGGGGTGCCCTCCCCAAGGATTTTTCGTGCTGCGCTTCCCTGGTCTGCGAAGTCTGCAAATCCCTCGCTACTGCTTCCAGAATCTGCTGCGCGTGGTCGCGCAACGCGAGGGTGCCCATGTTGCCAGCGGCTGGCAGCAGCGTGGCGGCAAACGCCTCCCACTGCGCCAGAATGGGCTCCATTTCCTGCACGATAAAATCGGACAGTCGCATGCCTACTCCGGCGAAGAAATTGAGGAGATTTTTAGCCGAACCGATATTACGCGTCAGTTCGTCGCGCGATCCATCGGGTTTACACCGTCTTGGACTACCTGGAGGTAGTCCATGTACTCGTAATGAACCGCCTGGATTTTCTGGACAGTGGTGAGCGTTCGTGTCCGGCCTTTCATGAAACGCCACAACGATTCGCCGCACGCCCCTGAGCGGGGAGAACTGGAGCGGCAGGTCGAACCGCTTCGACGCGATATCCGCCGATTGCAGCTTGAACACGACATCCTGGAGAAGACCAATCAATTGCTAAATGAGACCTGGGCGTCAACCTGCAGCTCCTGACCGACCGGGAGAAGACGTTGCTGGCCGGGGTGGCTCTCACGTATGCGCGACGCGAAACTGATTCGGTCGATGTCGCGCAAAGGGTGCTCGCCCGACAATGCGGCCCACGCAGTCTCCGACGGCTCTTTCTCTTGAGACCGCTTAGGTGATCCGATGTCCGTACGGCCCCTGCTTTTCGAGTTCTACTCTCTAGGGTACTGTGGCCGTCAAGCGGAGGCACCGGTTTACCAGAACCGATGGGCAAGCGATTGGATCGAAACGCGTGACCAGCATCCCGCTGCATCTTCCTCTGATGGCGAATGGCCGGTCTGCACGCCAATCCCTCTCTCGTTGCTTCCGTAGGTGAGACGTCTGTCACCCGAAGCGCGCGTGCAGCCAGTCCTGCGCCCAGTTCTTCGCATAGGCTATCGCGTCTTCGCGTGCGTCGAAGCCTGCCAGATCGCCACTCGAATGAATCTCGTACCCGGTGCCGTCGGCACGGCTGCCGCTGATCCGTGCGTGGGCCATGTACTCGCCGTCGGCCCGCCGGGGGGTGGGGTCGATAACGATCAGGGTGGAATTGAAGCGCATGGTATTCCTTTGGGGTTATCGCTCGATTGCGACTGTCGCAGAGGGGCGTCGAAAAGCGCGATCTAGGTGCTCAGCATGGCCATGATTTGTCCGGCCTCGCGATCCGAATCGCAGCTTTCCATGCCGCGTTCGCATAGAAGCGCACGAATCGACATGAACATCAGAAACGCGCCCGCATCGATCTCGTGACGGCGGTCATGGATGAGGCTATCCAGTTCGCCCTGCGCGCCGGGCGGCAGAAACCGATCGACGATGTCACCACCATCGCACCGAATCCATTTCAGCAGGTCGTTTCTTTCCATACCAAACTCCAATGATTGCAACGGCTCTGAGTCAACCACCAGCGGATGAAGTTCGAGCCCGCGGTAGAGACGGGGAACCGGTTGTGATCGGTAGCTTTGAGGCCGTCTCATTGTGTAGCGGAAAAGACGGAGCGTAGCGACGTGGCCACTGCGTCCGCTGCCGTTCAGGAGGTCGGCCACGTTTCGGTTTTGGGTGAAAGCGGATCTCCGGTTCCGTCGGGTAAGCAGCTTGGCGACGCGAGGCCCGGTCGCAGGTCGAGTGACCATTTCATGCTACGCCCATTGATGGATTTGTACAGAAAAACCCGTGCTCCAGGCGCCGTCAGAGAAGCACAGGGAACATGCAAGTCAACCCGGCACTTACGTACCGCAGCGCCGGTAGGCGGCGGCGATCCGAAGATCCACATCGGGCTGCCTCTCTTCTCAGGCTCATCATGTGGCGACGCAGAATGCGCCTCTGACATGCGCGGCAAGCAGTCTCGACGTCAACAATTCAACCACGGCGAAACGAAGCGCGCGAAACTGCATTGCAGCCCCGTTCGCCCTTTTTGGCGGAAATCGATTCACCCTTTCGTCAGGTAATAAGGAGTTCCAGCGTTACCCGACCGCCTGCGAGGAGACCAATGCGGTGTTTGCGCCTCTGGCACGACGCGGACGCATCCGCGACCACGCGATTGCCGAGCGTGACATGCAACGGCTATCCGGACCGGCTTCATTTCGAGGGTACGTGTTCGTCGCGGAACAGTTGGGAACGCGTGGCCCGATTGGGCGACGAGACGGCGTGAGCCAGCGACGCCAATTGCTGCTCGACTTGCTGGTCTGCGGTAGGTTTTTGCAGCCGGCCACATCGAATCTTCGGGGAAGGCAAAATCGCGAATCGTTCGGGAGGATGATCGCCGGCGAGCGTCCCGAGCAGCACGTCGATCGCAGCCCTGTCCCGCTATTGCGGCAGCCGCCTTTTATGTGCGAGCGGCGATCAGATCGGCCATCAGGCAGACAGCAATTCGTCGCACGATCGAGCACATCGATGGATGCTGTCCGTCAGCGGCGTTTTCATATGTCGATGACCGAAGCGCCGCTCACCTTTCCGTCGACGATGTCCTTTCCCTGCTGCCGGGCGGCTCGCCTTGCCGTACCGAAGTCAGAGAATGTATGCGTTTGGTTCAGCCTGAAGACCCGGCTTGCGGAGGGAATTGCTGTCGCCGCCGGACGACATATCCGTACTGCAATTTCGTAACCTTCCGCGTAACGGGAATGTCCGTCAAAGCGACTGAATGTGCGGGGAAAGACAAGGGGATGAAGTTCGTACCCCTTGTAGAGAAGAATCGGGTGTGTCGACATGTTGGTCACTCCACAGGGTATGGCTCACTATACGCTGGAACGGGTTACATCGGGCGGCGCAGACGCTGAGACTGTTACCAGAATTGTATTGACCGATAGTACTGTCGCGCGTACCTTGAAACGTGGGGTCGGCAAAGCGGGGCACTGCACGGATTGTCATAGCGTTGGCTTAGATGGCCGGCGACGGCTGCCTGCCCGGTTCCACCTCTGCGCTTACGTTGCAAACTCTTCAAGAACACCACGATCAACAGCGTCTGCTTGCCACGCGCGATGAGGCTGGCCAAGGATACGGGAGCGACCCACTTCGTGAGTTCGGGACAGTGTGGTGCCCGATCGGACAAACGTGAGCGGAATGCCGGGTGAGGGAACGCTTGCGGATGTTAAGCACGAAGCTCGGGTATCCGCGTACCGGACAGCTAGCCAGGAAACTTCGTTCCGGTCGCCTCGTCGGTGTGGCTTGGGGGGCGTATCTCCTTCGGCCAAACCTGCACAACGATCAAAAACGTGCTGCTTGCTGCGGCCAAAAGGAGTGACCTGATGACAACCATTCGCCATTATCGCGGTCTCGATATTTCCCTACTCGTGTATCCGCATCGCACGACTCAACCAGGATATGGTCACAATTACGAGGAAGGATTCGATGCGTCGATTCGCATCAGCGACCCGGATTCCATGACGGACAACCCGCGAAGTCGCTTATTCCGTGTGCCCGGCAAGAGGCCCTTCGTGAATGCCGGCGACGCAAGGCGCGCGTCGGTGGCCTACGCCGAAATGCTGATTGATACTGACGGCTTTGATCGCACCATTCTGGAATCCCCTGAGCGCTAGAGCCAGAACCCGAGTCTATGCAGAAGGTACCCGTGTTCGCGCGCGCCAGCGGCACGCCATCAACAATGTGTGTGATAAAGAAGTTGACCTTCTGATCGTCAGTCGCCACATGCTCGGCAGGCTATGCCAGTGCGACCGCATTGCTGCCAGTTCCGGTCATCGCCTCCTCAGGCGTCGACCACGAAGTAGATACCGTCATGCCCGAAGGGAAGCCATGTCCATTCCATCTCGGCCGCATAGTGACCGACGGGTGATTGCCGTCCGCCCGCGCCTGCGTTCACACTTCGACCCATTCTGAAAGCTCAAGAGCGTCGTCGACTTCCATGCCGTGTGTAGAATGCCGAAGACGTCGATAGAGAAAATCCAGAAGTTCGCACTGAGCGCGGCTCAAACCGAAAGGTAACCGATCGATCGCGCGTGATGTTGGCGCGCGCCTTATTGCACGCGTCCTGACGCCTGAGATGCGTTGAGCGTGCAGAACTGGCGCGTCGTCGTTAACCGCGCGTGTCGACCCAGTTGCGTGCCCAGCGTGTCGAGTGCTGCAACGCCTGCTCCTCACTCGTGAAGTAATCGAGCGAATAGAACTGGTAGCGGCCGTCCGCGCGCCCGCTATCGGCGCGTTCTAGCAGCAGGTTGGAGGAAAAACTGCCGTCGGGCAAACGATGCGCCGAGGGCTGTACGGCATAGCCGTTGTATTGTTGAGTTTGTTTGTTCTGCATTTTAGTTTTAATAATGTCGAGTGCGCGCGTGCCTTGCGAAATGTGCACAGGTACGCCGATTCAAAGGCATCTCAGGCCGAATCTGAAGCAGTCGGAAAGCGAAGACGTGGCGCTAATGCCAGAGGGGAAAATGAGTGCAATGAGACGTATGGCGCTTGGCCAGCTGCCGGCGAAACCGATGCAGCCAGGAGCGAACGCGCCACTTCAGGAAACAACGCTCCGTAAGGATGTCCCTGCAACCCGGCGTCCGTCGCGGAACGCCGGGCTCTTCAAACTTTACAGCGGCTTGATGTTAGCTGCCTGCAGACCCTTCGGGCCTTGCTTCGTTTCGAAGCTCACCTTCTGATTTTCAGCCAGCGTCTTGAAGCCGTCGCCGCTGATTTCGGAGAAGTGAGCGAAAAGGTCGTCACCGCCCTTGTCCGGGGTGATGAAGCCAAAACCTTTGCTATCGTTGAACCACTTAACGGTACCGGTATCCATGAAGAATCCTTGAGAAAAAACGGGAAAATGTGCTCCGTTGAAGAGCGTATGAAGCGTCAAGGAGGGAGAGGACAACGAATACCGCTGAGGAGCGAGCAATTGATGAACAGCAATCGAACTTCTTGAACTTCATGCGGCACCTTAACCGCCGAGTGGTACCAGCGTCAATACTTATCTTGTAACTGTTTCACGGGGCGGGGCCGTTTTGCAGACGAAGCGATCCAAAGACCGGGTGCGCTGCACGAAGCTGCGAACCGGCACGCCTCGATCGATTTACGGATTGGCATACGATTTCGCTGTGCCTAAATCTGCGAACGTCTCAAGCTGGACACAACGCATACACCTTCTGAATTTTTGAATTCGCGCAGTCACAGCTGCTACTGCGCCATCTGCAGATCCACGATCGCCGCGGCGAGAAACCGAGCTGCTTCGCCGCCCGTGACGACCCGATGGTCGAACGTCAGACTAAGCGGCAAGATCCGATGCACGGCCGGAACGCCACTTACCGCCACGACCTGCTCGTGAATGCGCCCCGCTCCGAGGATCGCGACAGTGGGCGGCACGACCACGGGAGCTGCGTATTTGCCGGCGATCATGCCGAAGTTCGACAACGTGATCGTATTGCCGCGCAGTTCCTCCGGTGGAATCTTGCGTGCCCGGATGTCGACACGCATCCGGTCGAGGCCGCCGCGCAGATCCGCTGCGTTGCGGTGCGCAACGTCGCGCAATACCGGTACAAAGAGGCCATCCGGTAGATCGACGGCGATGCCGAGGTCGATCTTTTCCAGTACGTGGCGCCGTCCCGCATGTCCGTCGAACCATGCGTTGAGCCCGGGTTCGGCGCTGCATCCTGCTACCAGCGCACGGATCAGGCGGATCGTCACATCGGTATGTGGCGGCCACTCATGAATGTCGGCGTCGTCGATGACGGTCGCGGCCGCCACTTCGCTCTGCGCGCGCGCCATGTTCTGCGCCATCGCGCGCCGCACGCCGCGCAGCACTTCGGGCGGACCGAGCTGAGCGAGTATCTTCGCGACGCGCTGCACGTCAGCCGCCGTGATGACACCCTCCGCCCCCGACGGCGTCACCATCGCAAGATCGACATCAAGCTTGCGCGCGAGCGCCCGCACCGCCGGGATCGCCTTGATTGTGCCGACACCCGTGCCCGGGCTGCCGCCGAGCGCCGCCGGCGCTTCGTGCACCACATGCTGGCCGACCTCCATATGACCGACCACGGTACCGGCATCGGCTTCGTCGGCCGCTCCTTCGAATGCGACGAGCGGCGCCCCCAGATGCACGATATCGCCGGGCTGGCCGAACAGCTTCGCGACTCGGCCGGATTGAGGCGACGGAATATCGACGATCGCCTTCGCCGTTTCCACCGACAGCAGCCGTTGATCCGCGCGAATGTCTTCGCCGCTCCTGACGTGCCACTCGACGATCTCCGCTTCCTGCAAACCTTCGCCGAGATCAGGCAGTTTGAAGATTTTCATGGCATCCCTACGCTTCCAGCGCCTGCCTGACCGCGCCAACGATGCGCTCAGTGCCTGGCATGTATTGATTCTCGAGTCTGTACAGCGGCACCACCACGTCATAACCGGTGACGCGCTGCACCGGTGCGAGCAGCGAGTACAGTCCGCGCTCGGCGATGTTGGCGGCGATCTCCGCGCCGACCCCTCCGGCATGCGAGCCCTCGTGCACGATCACGCAGCGTCCGGTTTTCGCCACCGACGCGAGAATGGTGTTCATGTCGAGCGGCTTGAGCGTCGCCACGTCGATCACCTCGGCCATTACGCCTTCCTGCGCGAGCAGATCGGCCGCGGCCTGCACGTCTTGTAACACCCCGCCCCAACTCACCAGTGTGACGTCTGCCCCATCGCGCAACGTAAAGCAACTGTCGAGTGGCAGCGCTTCGCCGTCGTCCTCCACTGGCTGCCTGAAGAGCCGGTACAGCCGCGTCGGCTCGAAGAAGATCACCGGGTCCGGGTCCCGGATCGCCGCCAGCAGCAAGCCGTACGCGCGTGCTGGCGACGACGGCGTCACGACGCGCAGCCCTGGTATGTGGGTGAACAGCGCTTCAGGGCTTTCGGAATGGTGCTCTGGTGCGTGAATGCCTGCGCCGCATGGCGCACGGATCACAAGCGGACACGTCAGTCGTCCGCGCGTTCGATGCCGCAGACGCGACGCATGATTCAGGATGTGATCGATGGTCGGATAGACAAACCCGGCGAACTGGATCTCCACAACGGGCTTAACGCCCATCGCCGCCATGCCGATCGCGCAGCCGGCGAGGGCGGTTTCGGCCAGCGGCGTGTCGATCACCCGCTGAGCGCCAAAGCGCGTCTGCAACCCGACGGTCGCGCGAAATACGCCGCCGTTCACGCCAATGTCCTCTCCGAGCAGCACAACGGCAGGGTCGTGCGCCAGTTCATATGCGAGCGCCTGATTGAGGGCCTCGACCATGTTGAGGTCAGCCATCGCCGTGCCCCTTAGCCGGCGCGAAACGTTGCGCCATCGCCAGTTGCTCACGCATCGCTGCGGGCAACGCCTCATACAGGTGATCGAACATCGCGGATGGGCCCGCAGGCGGTATCGCCAGGTACGCGTCGACGGCCTGCTCGACCTGCGCACGGCACGCCTTACCGAGTTCCTCGTCCTGCGCCTTGGTCCAGACGTTCACGTGCATCAGGTAGGTGCGCAAACGAAGCAGCGGTTCGTATTCCCATTGCTTGCCGATGACCTCGGCGTCGCGATAGCGCGTCGCGTCATCGGCCGTCGTGTGATCACCAAGGCGATAGCTGAGCGCCTCGATCAGCGTCGGGCCATCGCCGCGGCGAGCCTTGGCGAGCGCCGCGTGGACAACCTGATGCACGGCGATCACGTCGTTGCCGTCGACCTGCAGCCCCTCTATTCCGGCAGCGATCGCTTTTTGCGCGAGCGTTTGCGCAGCGCTCTGGTGGCTGCGTGGTACCGAAATCGCCCACTGGTTGTTATTGACGACGAGCACAAGCGGCGCCTGCCAGACACCGGCCATGTTCATCGCCTCGTAGAAATCGCCCTTGGATGTGCCGCCGTCGCCGAAGATCGCCACCGCAACGCGCGGCTCGTGACGCAGCAGGAACGCGTAGGCTGCGCCGGCCGCATGGCACACCTGTGTGCCGATCGGCACACAGTTCGGAAAATCGTTACGGGGCACGCTGAAATCGCTGCCGCGCTCGTCGCCGCCCCAATACAGGAGACTTTCCGTCATCGTGACGCCGCGCAGCAATTGCGCGGCGTGATCGCGATACGAAGGGAACAGCACGTCGTCGGGCTGCATCGCGCTGGCGACACCGACACCGATCGCCTCCTGGCCAACCGACGACGCAAAGGTGCCGAGCTTGCCGGTACGCTGCAGCGCGACCGCCTTCGTGTCGAACGCCCGTGTCAGCACCATCGCGCGATAGAGCGGAATCAGCGCCGCCGGGTCACGTGCGAAGGCTGGCAATGACTGGACAGCCTCGCCATCGGGGCCAAGGTATTGCGTATAGCCGATATGAAAGCTGACAGCCGTCGTCATGTCCGCCCCCCATGTTCTTTCAGATTTCAAATACGTGCCGGAGTTCGCGCGCGAGCGCTACCGCGCTCGTGCCGTCAGAGTTCGGCGCGTACCAACTTGAGTTTAGGCAAGGGAAACACGTACAGGGGGCCAATTCCTCGCCGCCTCAACCACACGCGGCACGGCAACCAGGAATACGGACGCCCGATTGTCGCAATGCAGCAGCGGGTGGCCGGTTGCGCGGCCCCGGAAGCAGACGGGAATTGGGCCGGCATCCCGCCGGCCGCGGCCGCTCCAGGCGAATATCGGCCGGGCAGAATCGGACGAAGACCGGAACGCGCTCGCTCAGAGCACCTTGCATCCAGCGAGGAAGATGCGGACCGCCTCACGCGCGATTCTGTTGCGCTCCGATGCGCCGGGGCGCCTCCTGGTGGCGCCAAGCAGCAGCCGCGCGCGGACCCCGCCGAGTACCAGGTGTAGAAACTGCTCGGTAGCCAGCGCAACGTCATCGAGTTGCAATGCGCCATCGGCGACTGCCGAACGAAGATAGTCCGAAAGCGGCTCCATGCCGCGTAGTTCACCCGCCTTGTTGTAATACCCGCTGATGAATTCGGGAAAACGATAGGCCTCGGTCAGAAGCAGGCGATGCAATGCGATCATGTCAGGCCGCGTGCACACATCCAGCAGATGGAGCGCGACCTTCTCGAGGACATGCTCCGGACGGCGCGCATCGAGCACGATATCGCCGAGCTGCGTGATCCATGAACGACGCAGCGTCTCGACGATTGCGCTGAACAGGCCCGCCTTGCTGCCGAATCGATCGTACAGCGTTTTTTTTGCAATACCCGCCTCTCGCGCGATGCCTTCAAGGCTGGTCTCGCGATATCCAGCGGCAAGAAAATGGCGCTGCGCAACATCGAGCAGGCGCTGCAGACGAATTTCGGACTCTCGCAGCGTAGGACGCCCGCCTGATCGGATAGGTTGAGTTTGTGTTTCGCGCGTCACGATCCAGGCCTATTGACAATGTCTACCGACGGCGGAAACTATACCGGCGCGTTTCCGTCAAGCTACCTGGGACTCGGGGCGAGGTCAATGGTCGATTTCTTTATCGAGCGTCCGATCTTCGCATCGTCGATCGCCATCATCATGGTGCTCGCGGGGCTCATTGCCTGGTTCAACCTGCCGGTGGAGCGGTTTCCGCAGATCACGCCGCCACAGGTTCTGGTCAAGTCGACCTATACGGGTGCAAGCGCGCAGGTCGTGGCGGACACCGTCACCGCGCCGCTCGAAGAGCAGATCAACGGCGTGCCGGGTATGAGCTACCTGTCGTCGGTGAGTGCCAACGATGGCACGTCCACGATCACCGTCACGTTCAACGTCGGCTACAACATCGACATCGGCGCGGTCGACGTGCAGAACCGCATCTCGCAGGCGACGGCGCAGCTTCCCAGCATCGTCAATCAGGCCGGCATCACCATCCAGAAGCAGAACCCGAACTTTGTTCTGGCGGTGAATCTCTATTCGCCAGACGGCTCGATCGATCCTGTCACCCTCAGCAACTACGCTTATCTCCAGCTCGTCGACTCGCTCAAGCGCCTGCCCGGCGTGAGCGATGTCACGATCTTCGGCGAACGCCGCTACTCGATGCGCATCTGGCTCGACCCCAACAAGCTCGCCGCGCTCGGCATGACAGCCAGCGATGTCCAGCATGCGATCGCCGAGCAGAATGTGCAGGTCGCCGCAGGCAAGTTCGGCGAGGCGCCGGCGCCGGCGGGCACGACGTTTCAATACCAGATCAACACCCACGGCCAGTTGGCGGACGCGCAGCAATTCGGCAATATCGTGCTGCGCGCCGGCACGGCGAGCGACGCAACTGTGTATCTGCGCGACGTGGCGCGCATCGATCTGGGCGCACTTCAGTACACCTCTAGCGCCTCCGTGAACGAACACCCGGCGGCGCTGCTCGCCGTCTTCCAGTTGCCGAGCGCTAATGCGCTCGACCTCGACCAGCGTGTCAAGGCCACGATGCAGACGCTTGCAAAGCGCTTCCCGAAAGGGATGGCGTGGGGCATCACCTACGACACCACCATGTTCGTGTCCGCCTCGATGGTCGAGGTGATGAAGACGCTTAGCTTTGCGCTGCTGCTGGTGCTGGGCGTCGTGTTCCTGTTCCTGCAGAGCTGGCGGACCACGTTCATTCCGATGATCGCCATTCCAGTGGCGCTCATCGGCACCCTCGCGATCATGCTGGTGCTCGGCTTTTCGCTGAACACGGTCAGCCTGCTCGGCATGGTCCTCGCTATCGGCCTCGTCGTCGACGATGCGATCGTCGTGGTCGAGAATGTCGAACGCCAACTCGAGAGCGGGCTTACGCCCATGGCTGCGGCCAAGGCGGCGATGCGGGAAGTGACGGGGCCGATCGTTGCCACCTCGGCAGTGCTCGGCGCCGTGTTCGTGCCGATCGCCTTCCTGCCGGGCGTGACGGGCCGTCTCTACAATCAGTTTGCGTTGACCATCGCCATTTCGGTGGCGCTCTCGGCGTTCAATTCCCTGACGCTCAGTCCGGCGCTCTGCGCGTTGCTGTTGCGACGGGACAGGCCGCCACGGTTCATCCTGTTTCGCAAGTTCAATCAAGGCTTTAACTGGGCGCGCAGCCACTACGCGAATTCGCTGCGCGGCTTGATCCGGCTGCGCTGGCTCGCGCTGGCGGTCTTCGCGTGTGGCCTGGGTGTGACCTGGCTGCTCCATTCGACGATCCCTTCCGCCTTTTTGCCGGTTGAAGATCCCGGCTATTTCTATGTGATTACGCGACTCCCGTATGGCGCTTCGCTGCAACGCACCGAGGCCGTAATGGAGAAGACCCGCGCGATCCTGAGGGCGACGCCCGGCGTGGCGAACGTGCTGTCCATCAGCGGTCTGAATTTCATCACTCGCAGCACGACGTCGAACAGTGCGGCCCAGTTTGTGATCCTGAAGCCGTGGGACGAGCGAGGTGCGAAGCAGAGCGTCGCCAACCTCATCGCCACGGTACAGCCGAAGCTCAATCAGATTCCGGAGGCGGTGGCGCTTGCACTGATTCCACCGACTATTGCCGGCCTCGGCACCTTCGGCGGCTTCGATTTCGAAATCGAGGACCTGAGCGGCCGGGGCAGTGCCGCACTCGGCGAGGCGACCCAGGCCTTTCTCGCCCAGGCGCGGCAACAGCCTGAACTCGAGCGGCGCACCCTGCTCACCAGCTACAACACGTCGACGCCGCAATACGATTTCAATCTCGACCGCGTGAAGGCGAAGCTGCTCGGGCTCAACCTGAGCGATGTGTTCAATACGATGCAGATCTATCTCGGCTCGCTGTACGTGAACAATGTGACGCTGTTCGGCCGCACCTTCGAGGTGTTGCTCGAGGCCGACGACAACGCCCGCGGGAACCGCAGCGACCTGTCGCGGCTCTACGTGCGCAACGCCGCGGGAAGCATGGTGCCGCTGGGCACGCTCGGCCGGCTCGAACCGACGGTGGGGCCGGACACGGTGCCTCATTACAACCTCTACGGTGCCGCGGAGATCACCGGCAGTGCCGCGCCGGGCTACAGTTCGGGCCAGGCGATCGCGGCGATGGAGCGCGCGGCGCGCGTTTTGCCGGCGGATTTCGGCTATGACTGGACGGGCATTACCTATCAGGAGCTGCAGGCCGGCTCGGTCGCGGGCCTGGTCTTCGCGCTCGCGCTGTCCTTCGTGTTCCTGTTCCTCGCCGCGCAATACGAGAGCTGGACGTTGCCGTTCACCATCATCCTCACGGTGCCGCTAGCCCTGTTCGGCGCGCTGGGGCTGCTGTGGCTGCGCCACATGCAGGTCGACATCTATGCGCAGATTGGTTTCGTCCTGCTGATCGGGCTGGCGGCGAAGAACGCGATCCTGATCGTCGAATTTGCCAAGCGGCGCCGCGAAGCCGGCCTCGATATCGTCGCGGCGGTGACCGAGGCGGCCCGCCTGCGTCTGCGCCCGATCCTCATGACCGCGTTCGCGTTCATCTTTGGCGCCGTCCCATTGATGATCGCCTCCGGCGCGGGCGCCGCGAGCCGCCGGTCGATCGGGACGACGGTGGTAGGCGGCATGCTCGCCGCCACCCTGCTCAGCCTGGGATTCGTGCCGATCTTCTACACGGTGATCGAGCACTTGCGTGAGGCCGTGCTCAAACGTATCGGTCGCGCGCCTCGCGATGGCGGCGAGGCGGCGTCCGGGGATTGATCGGGGAGCAACGCGCAATGAGAGTCGGCAAACTTCGCGTTGTAGCCACAGGCCTGGCGATCGCCGTAGTCGTCTGCGTCCTGTCGTTCACAGGTGGGGGAGCGCGACAGGCTACCGGCAGCCCGCCCGCGCCGGACCCAGCCGCCCCCACCGAGGTGCCCGTAACCCAGGTGGTCGAGCAGACCGTGCCGGTTTACCTCGAATATGTCGGCACCACGGACGCGATCCGCACCGTCACGCTTCAGGCGCAGGTGACCGGCTACCTGGCGAAGCAGGGGGTGTCCGATGGCTCGGACGTGAGCAAGGGCACACTCCTGTATGAGATCGATCCGCGCAGTTATCAGGCGGCGCTCGATCAGGCGAGGGCGCAGGCGGCAAAGGATGCGGCGGCGCTCGAATATGCCATCGCCAGCCATCGCCGCAATACGCTGATGAGCGAGACGGGCGACGTGTCGATCGATACGCTGCAGCAGTCCGCGAGCACCGAGCATCAGGACCTGGCCGCGCTCGCGGCGGATCGTGCGCTGATCGAGACGGCGCTGCTCAATCTCGACTTTACGAAGATCCGCGCGCCGTTCTCCGGGCGTCTCAGCCTGAGTCAGGTGCATGAAGGTGCGCTCATCAGCAGCACGGGGACCCAGCTCAACACCCTCGTGCAGCTCGACCCGATCTATGCCACCTTCAATCCGCCGGACACCGATCTCGCCACTATCCAGCAGGATCAGGCGAAGGGGACCATCGCGGCCGAGGTCATCGTCGGTCGGGGCGCGAGCCCGCAGTACCGTGGCAGGCTCACGTTTCTCGACAACAACGTGGGGCGCAGCAGCGGCACCATCACCGCGCGCGCGACCGTCGAGAACCCGGATCACACGTTGCTGCCGGGGCAATTCATCCGCGTGCGCCTGCACGTCGCGGACGCACCCAACACGCTGCTGGTGCCACAAGTGGCCGTCGGCTCCAACCAGCTTGGCAAATACGTCTACGTCGTCGGCGCAGACAAGCGGGTCGAGCAGCGCTACGTGACCCTCGGCCCGGACTACGGGCCACTTGTTGCGGTCAGGAAGGGCGTCGTTCGGGACGATTCGGTCGTGGTCGGCAATCTCCTCAAGCTCAGCCCCGGCATGGCCGTGAAACCGGTTGCGGCGAAGCCTTCGTAAACGGCCCGTAACATGAGGAGCGCGCAGCAATGACATCGAACCCCGGCTTTGCGCGTCACCCCCGGGCAGCATGTTGCCGCAGCGCCGCCTGCGCGGCGCTTTCGGCGGCGACGCTGCTTGGCGGCTGCGAAGTCGGACCTGACTTCGCGCCACCCGGGCCGCCGCAGGTCAGCGGCTATACGCGGGAGCCGCTGCCGGAGCGAACCGTCGCGTCGGACGTCCACGGCGGCGAGGCGCAACGCTTCGTGCAAGCTCTCGACATTCCGGGGCAATGGTGGACGCTATTCCACTCGGCTGCGCTGAACGCACTCGTAGAACGTGCGCTTGAGGCCAACCCGAGCCTGCAGGCGGCGCAGGCCACCCTTCGCGAGGCCAACGAAGCGCTTTACGCAGCACAAGGAGCGCTGTTCCCGACGGTGAGTGCGGACATCTCGACTGCTCGCGAGAAGATTTCGGGCTCGCCGTTCGGGATCTCGACCGCGGTGCCGGTCTTCAGGCTCAACAACGCCTCGGTGAGCGTCACCTACCTGCTCGACATCTGGGGCGGTACGCGCCGGCAAATCGAATCGCTCGCCGCGCAAGCCGAGTACGAACGCTTCGAACTCGAGGCGAGCTATCTGAGCTTGACGTCGAACGTCGCCACGGCCGCCGTACAGGAGGCTTCGTTGCGGGCGCAGATTGCAGCCACAGAGGAGATCGTCGCCATCGAGACGCAGCAACTCGCGGGATTGAAACGGCAATTCGCGATCGGCGCCGTCGCCAATGCGGCGGTACTCGCGCAGGCGGCCACGCTGGCGCAAACACGCGCGCAGTTGCCGCCGCTGCAAAAGCAACTGGCGCTGACCCGCAATCAGCTCACGGCCTATCTTGGCCGCTTCCCGAGTGACGAGCTGGTCGAGACGTTTGATCTCGCGTCGCTGCAGTTGCCCGACACGTTGCCGGTCAGCCTGCCGTCGACACTCGTCGAGCAGCGTCCGGACATTCGCGCGTCGAAAGCGCAACTGCACGCCGCAAGCGCAGAGATCGGCGTCGCCACCGCCAATATGTTGCCGCAACTCACGCTCAGCGCCGCCTATGGCAGCGAGACCAACGATGCGCTGTTTTCACCGGGAAGCGCGATCTGGAACCTGGGAGCGGGACTCACGCAGCCCCTCTTCGAAGGTGGAACGTTGCTGCACCGGCGCCGCGCCGCAATTGACGCTTTCGATGCAGCAGCGGCGCAGTATCGCAACACCGTCATCTCGGCGTTTCAGAACGTGGCTGATGCGTTGCGAGCGCTGCAATCAGATGCGGACGCAGTGGTGGCCGAGGCAGCAGCCGAGCGGGCGGCGGCGGACAGCCTCGCTGTGTCCCAGCGCGAGTTCCACGTTGGCGCGATCAGCTATCTTGCGCTGCTCGACGCGCAGCGGACGTACCAGCAGGCCCGCATCAGCCTCGTCCAGACTCAGGCCACCCGGTATTCCGATACCGTCGCACTCTTTCAGGCTGTCGGCGGCGGATGGTGGAACCGCAGCGATGTGGTGCGTGAGCGCGGCTAATGATCCTCATCGCGGGCATGCCCTTCCGTCGCCCGGAACCATGCGGCACAGTCATGGTCCTGGCAAGCCATTCCGGACCGCTCGGATTGACATCCTGTCGGCCCGCAATGAGACCGTGGCAAATCTGGTTCGAGTGGTTCAGCGTGGCCGTAAGTGGCGGGTCGACCTTCTCTATAGCGGCCGTTCGCTGCCACGCAAGCCTGACGTTCTGCAACGGGGCGCCGGGTGCTTTCCAAGGCAGCGCCCACCTCTCGGAAGACTGGACGCATCACCGCCGACAAAACGCAAATCGTGGCGCCCAGTGAAAGCCGAATCAGGAACGCCATGCTCACCGCACGGCGATCCGGGAATCAAACCTCAATCGGCGTTTGTGCCATCAAACTCCACGAGTTCAACCCAGTTCGCGCCCTTGCCGACCGGATACTGTCCGATCGCACTCAGCTTGCCAGTCTTACGATCGATGTTGTAAACGCTAAGGCTCGTCGATAATTGCCCGACAGCCAGCAAGTACTTGCCGGACGGATCGATATTGAATCCACGCGGTTGCTTTTCCGTCTGGTATGTACCGATACGCGTCAGCTTGCCAGAGGCAGCGTTCACCTTGTACGCCGCGAGCGTGCTCGATGTGCGCTCCGATGCAAACAGGAATCGCCCGTCCGGGGTCAGGTGCAGATCGGCCCCCCATGGCTTGCCGCCGGAAAAATCGGGCGGCAGGATCGAGACCGTTTCGACCGGCTTGACGGTGTCGCGGGTGCTATCGAAGGCGAGTACGTGCAGCTTGCCGTCGAGTTCATCGATCAGGTACGTGAAGCGATGATCCGGCGAGAATACGAAGTGACGTGGTCCCGATTTCGGCGGCAACGAATAGGCGGGCGCGGTGTCCTCGGTCAACTGCCCATTCGAGGCGTCGAACTTGAGACGAAGCCAGGCATCCGCGCCGAGAACCGACGCGAATACGAAACGGTTGTCCGGAGCGTTGCGGATCGCATGAGCCATCGGGCCGGTCTTGACGGTCTGCTGTACGTTGCCGACCACACCATCCGCGCCGATCTGGTTCACCGCCAGAAGGTTGCCGCCATATGACGCGGAAAAGAGGTAACGGCCGTTTGCGTCCGTCGAGATATACGCCATGCTATCCGCAAGCGGCGCCCTGCCGAGTTCGATCAGCCGGCCATCGAGCGGATTGACCGCAAAGCTCACCACGCGATAAGGCTTCGAGCGCAGTCCTGCGTAGAGCCGAAGGTGATCCGGCGAAAACGCCATCGGCATCACCGTTGCACCGACAGACACAGTCTCCACGGGCGCAAGCGAGCCGTTCGACTTGTCGAGACTGAAAACCGAGATATCCTGACTATCTGCATTCGATACATATGCATACGTCGCGGCCTGTGACACGCAGGAGAGGGAAGCACCGGCAATCAGAATTGCGGTGGCGCCCAGCACGCCTTTAACGTTCATATTCATACCCCAGTTAGAAATGATTTAGATTGTCTGAATCGACCAGCGCTTTGCGTCGGTCAATCGGAGCTTCTATTGCGCGGCGAGGCGGAATGCCGAGACTGCATTCGTCATTGACTGCGCCTGCTGTTCGAGCGCGCTCGCGGCAGCGGCGGCTTCTTCGACGAGTGCCGCATTCTGTTGAGTCACCTGGTCCATCTGCGTAACCGCCTGGCCGACCTGCTCGATGCCCGTGCTCTGCTCGATCGTTGCTGCCTTGATTTCATTCATGATGGTGGCCACGCCGCGCACGGCGCTAACAATCTCCTTCATCGACTGACCCGCCTGCGCGACCAGGTTATTGCCGTTAGCTACGTCCTCGACCGAGGCGCCGATCAAGGCCTTGATCTCTCGGGCGGCGTCCGCGCTGCGCAGAGCTAGACTGCGAACTTCGCTTGCGACCACGGCGAAGCCGCGTCCCTGCTCACCGGCCCGTGCCGATTCGACCGCCGCATTCAGCGCAAGGATATTGGTCTGAAACGCGATGCTGTCGATCATCCCGGTGATCTCGGCGATCCTACGCGAACTCTGGCTGATTGAATTCATTGTCTCGATGGCGCGCTCGACCACTTCGCCGCCCTGCTCGGCGACATCGGCTGCGCTCGAAGCCTGTGCACTTGCCTGCTGCGCGTTATCCGCGTTCTGTTTGACGGTGGACGTCAATTGCTCCATGCTGGCCGCGGTTTCTTCCAGTGCCGCTGATTGCTGCTCTGTGCGGCTCGACAGATCCACATTGCCCGCGGCAATCTCGCGCGCGCCGCCGTAAATGGCCTCGCAACTGTTGCGCACGTTTGCCACTGTCTGAGCCAAACCACGCTGCATCCGCTGCATCGCCGCGAATAGCTGACCGATCTCGTTGCCGCTCGCCTCGGGGATGCGCGCTGTCAGATCATTCGCCGCGATTCGATCGAGCAGATTGGCGGCGTCGTTCAGCGGAGTCGTCACGATGCGCCGCAGCGCGAAATGCGCAGCGACGATCAGGACCAGCGCCGCGCTCACTCCGAAAATGACCAGGCTGACGACCCACGTATATTCGCGATCGAGCTGCGCGATGGCATCGTTCGACAACGTGTTAGCGATGCTCTGGAATTTCTCGACATTCACCGAATACGCCACACCGGTTGACGTAATGTCGTGATCGTTGATAGCGGCGTAGGCGTTCGTATCGCCGGCACGCAGAGCATCGGAGGCTTTCTTCAGAATCGCGGCGAGGTTGACTGACGATTCGATCAACTGCTGCTTCAACCCGTCGTCCTGGCCACGAAAAACGGCGGCGCTTCGAAACGACTCGGTTTCCGCAGCCGCCCGGTTCATCGTCGTTTCGGCGCTCTTCAATGCCGAGTCTCGCGTCGTCTCGTCGTTGCGCTCCTTTAGAGCTGAGTAGGCTCGTGTCAACGCGGCTCGAGTGCGTGTGGAGTCCTTGTATGCGTCGTTGACGAGAATTTCCTGCGTCGCAATCTGATGGATGCGGTTGAGATTGGCATTCGCGCGGCTGAGCGTGGCGACACCGATCACGCCGCCCAGCAAAATCATCGCCGCAAAGATCAGGAAGACAGTCAGGAGACTATTTCGAACCGATACGTTTCTCATGCTACTTTTCAACCCGCTGTTGTACGATGACCTCTTTATCGGCAGATTCCGCGATCTCTTTAGAAAATGGGCATGCAGATAGGCTTTATGCCGGGACATCAGACTTCTGGTGGGGCGCTTCAAGGGTCTTCGTTGCCCCCGTGCGGCGCTTTGACCAGCGGACCGATGACAGTGCGACCCTCCGCGTGACACCTTGAAACCCGCTCGCCCGGGTATTGGGAGGATTGAGAGGCTCAGAGATGGGAAAACTTCTTCAGATACCGTCCTCAACTAACGTATGCAGTTCGTGGGAAACTGCAATGGCGATAGTCAGATACTCGTTCTCTCGTACCTGCGCAATTGCTACGCCTGATTCGCCTCGCCAAATCGACGCGAAGGGTTGCCCTGCCAATACAGGTAGCTTGTAAGCCGAGATGCGCCGTATCCCTTCGCCACTCGGCCCGCTTTTCAGCCCACCATTTAGCGCTTATCGAATCAGGATTTCATAGCCGACATGCGAAACGCGCCATACATCAAAAGCCGATTGCTGATCGTCGCGGCGTTCGCATTGCCAGCGTTCGTGTTCACCAGCGGCTGTAGGTCCACGGTGACGCCGCCCTTGACAGCGCCGGGGAAGATCGCCGCTGACGACGCTGCGCTCGCCGCCCGGGTGAAGCAGGCGCTCGTCGCGAACCCGGAACTGAGATCCTTGCCGATGAGCGTCGCGACGTATCGAGGCGTCGTGCAGTTGTCAGGATACGTGGATTCGGAGGCACAGATTCAGAAAGCGCTTGCCGTGACGCGCGGCGTGCCGGGGGTGCAATCCGTGAGCAACGATCTGCACCTCAGGCCGCAATGACGCGCATTTGCAAGAAAACAAACGAACCAGGCGCGGACGACCTGGACGAACATCGACAGATCGTTCGGATCGAGCGCGATATTTATCCAGGAAAGCTCAAACTTCCAGGTTATCGATCAGCCGCGTGTTTCCGAGGCGCGCAGCCGCGACGACAACGAGCTTGCCCGCATCCACCTCCTGTGCGACTGGAGACCGCAAGTTGACCTGCTTGCGCCCCGCTCCCGTAGCCGACAGCGGGGAGTATACATAAATGAATGTCGTATACCAATATGGACGCGCAGGGACCAACAATGGCACGGCGCCTACGGGCGAAGCGCCCGCCCCGCCTCGTCTCAGAGCGGCGCTCCCCTCGACACGTCGAGAAATCCCGCGGTCTGGAGTTTCTCGAAGATCACCTCTACGGCCATTTCGGGAGAAACGGTCAGAGTGTTGATGTGGATCTCAGGATTCTGCGGCATCTCGTAGGGCGAATCGATGCCTGTGAAGTTCTTCAACTCGCCGCTACGCGCTTTCTTGTAAAGTCCTTTCGGATCGCGCTCCTCGGCCACTTCGAGTGGCGTGTCGATGAAGACCTCGATAAATTCACCCTCCTCCATCAGTTCGCGTGCCAGGGCGCGCTCCGCGCGAAACGGCGAAATGAATGCGGTAATGACGATCACGCCCGCATCTGCCATCAATTTCGCCACCTCGGCAATGCGTCGGATATTTTCCACCCGGTCTTCGGCCGTGAATCCGAGATCCTTGTTCAACCCGTGACGAACATTGTCTCCGTCGAGCAGATAGGTTCGCTTGCCCATCGCGTGCAAACGCTTCTCGAGCAGATTTGCAATTGTCGATTTTCCCGCACCTGAAAGCCCTGTCAGCCATACAATGCCGCTCTGGTGCCCGTTCAGCACCCGCCGCGCGCGTTTGTCGACCTCCAGCGTCTGCCAGCGAATATTGTTCGCACGGCGCAGTGCGAAGCGCAGCATACCGGCACCGACCGTGCTGTTGGTCATGCGGTCAATGACTATGAAACCGCCCGTCTCGTGGTTTTGCTCGTACGGATCGAAAGCAATCGCGCGATCAAACTCCAGTTCCGCGACACCGATCTCGTTCAAGGCGAGAGTCTCGCTCGCCACGCGGTCGAGCGTATCGACATTCAGCTTGTATTTGAGCGGTAATATCGTTGCCGTGACGGTCCTGGTGCCAATTTTCAGCAAGTAACTGCGCCCCCGGAGCATGGGTTGGTCGCTCATCCACACGAGCGTTGCTTCGAACTGGTCGGCAACCTGCGCGGGCGAATCGGCCGTTGAAATCAGATCTCCACGACAGACGTCCACTTCGTCGGCGAGCAGCAGCGTCACGGACTGTTCCGCGAAGGCCTCGTCAAGATCGCCGTCCGCCGTCACGATTCTTGCGACAGTGCTTTCCCGTCCTGATGGCTGTACCTGTATACGCTGCCCGACACGCACCGCACCGGACGCAATAGTGCCTGCAAACCCGCGGAAATCAAGATTGGGGCGATTGACCCACTGCACTGGGAAACGGAACGGCTGCGTCTGCAAATGCGTTTCGTCGATCTCGACAGTCTCGAGGTGACGCATCAAGGACGGCCCTTCGTACCACGACGTCTTCGTGCTCCTTTCAACAACGTTGTCGCCATTTACGCCCGAAATCGGCATTGCAGTCACACCAGGGATGCCAATCTTTCTGGCGAATTCGCAATACTCACGGGAAATTTCGTCGAATCGTTCACGCGAGTACTCGACCAGGTCCATCTTATTGACCGCGAGAACAACGTTGCGAATGCCGATCAACGACACCAGATAGCTGTGCCGCCGCGTTTGCTGCAAAATGCCCTTGCGAGCATCGACCAGAATGATGGCAAGATCGGCCGTAGAAGCACCCGTTATCATGTTGCGGGTGTATTGCTCATGCCCGGGCGTATCAGCAACGATGAACTTGCGCCGGTCGGTCGAGAAAAACCGGTAGGCGACGTCGATGGTGATGCCCTGCTCGCGCTCCGCAGCGAGACCGTCCAGCAGCAGCGCGTAGTCTATTTCCCCGCCACGCGTACCGACCTTTTTCGAATCGGCTTCGAGCGCGGCAAGCTGGTCCTCGAACAGCATTCTGGATTCGTAGAGTAATCGGCCGATCAACGTGCTTTTGCCGTCATCCACGCTCCCGCATGTAATGAAACGCAGAAGACTCTTTCTTTCGTGCTGCTTCAGGTACCGTTCAATATCGGTCCCGATCAGCTCAGAGACGTGTGCCATCAGAAGTACCCCTCCTGTTTCTTCCTCTCCATGGACGCGGCGCCGTCATGATCGATCACGCGCCCCTGCCGCTCGGAGGTCGTCGTCAAGAGCATTTCCTGGATGATTTGCGGCAATGTCGTTGCGTTCGACTCGACTGCACCGGTAAGCGGATAGCAACCAAGCGTGCGAAAGCGCACCATTTTCTCCTCTACTTTCTCGTGCGGCTTGAGTGGCATGCGCTCGTCATCCACCATCACCAGGATGCCGTCCCGATTCACCACGGGCCGCCTCGCCGCGAAATAGAGTGGCACGATGGAGATATTCTCGAGGTAGATGTACTGCCAGATGTCCAGCTCGGTCCAGTTAGAGAGGGGAAACACGCGGATCGACTCGCCGTTGTTCTTTCGCGCGCTATATAGGCGCCATAGTTCGGGTCGCTGATTTTTGGGGTCCCACTGGTGGGTTGCCGTACGGAATGAAAAGATTCGCTCTTTCGCACGCGATTTCTCTTCGTCTCTGCGAGCGCCCCCGAAAGCGGCATCGAAGCCGTACTTGTCGAGCGCCTGCTTCAAGCCCTGGGTCTTCCACATGTCGGTGTGAACCTGCGAACCATGATCGAACGGGTTGATGCCCAGTTCTTTCGCTTCCGGATTCTGGTGAACGATCAGCTCCATTTCGGTCTCGCGAGCCATCCGGTCCCGCATCGCGTACATGTCGCGGAACTTCCAGGTGGTATCCACATGCAGAAGCGGAAACGGAGGGGGCGCCGGGTAAAAGGCCTTTTTTGCCAGGTGGAGCATGCAGGCGCTGTCCTTGCCGATCGAGTAAAGCATCACTGGGCGATTTGCCTCAGCGACGATTTCCCGCATGATATGAATGCTCTCGGCTTCAAGTCGCCGCAAATGAGTCAACGTCGGCATGGCACATCCTTTACAAAGCAGAGTCACAGCGCGGCCGCGATGGCGGCCAGCATCGATTCGGCGATCTCTCGTCGACATATGAGTAAATCGGGCATCCAGACGTCTACTCCGTTATAGATGCACGGGTTCCCGTCTATGCGGCTGGCGTGAAGGCCAGCCGCGAGCGCGACGCCTACTGGAGCGCACGAATCCCACTCGTATTGACCGCCTGCGTGCAGATACGCGTGAGCCTCGCCACGCAGTACCGCCATTGCCTTTGCGCCTGCCGAGCCCATGGGGACAAGTTCAGCATTCAGTCGCTGGGCGACCCTCAGCGCCAGTTCCGGAGCGCGGGAACGGCTCACCAGAATTTTCAGGCGCCCTTCGGGCGCTGGCGGCAACTCCGGCGGCGATAACGTTCCGAATGTGACCCCACAGGCCGGAAGTGCCACAGCGCAAGCGCGGGGTTCGCCGCAAACCGTCAGTGCCACATGGACCGCCCAGTCCTCGCGCCCCTCGTGTCGTTCGCCATACTCGCGCGTGCCATCGAGCGGGTCGATGATCCATACACGATCGAGAGCTAGCCGCTTTGGATCCGGCGCCGATTCTTCCGACAGAAAGCCGTCATCTGGTCGGGTGCGAGCGAGAATGTCTGCAATCAGCTCGTTCGCCGTGGCATCGCCGACTGCGCCCAACGGTTTGCCCGCAAGCACGGCCGACGCGCGCATCGCATTCAAGGCGCCGCCGGCCGCCGTAGCGATGTGCACTGCGAGACAGTGATCATCGTCAACCGGAAGCGCCGTGCTGACAGCGTTCATTGGACCACTCCATTGCGAGGCACCTGTTCCATCGCAGCGAGACCGGCAGGGGTGTACCAGATATGCTCGATATAGTGTCCGAGCGTCCCCCGGTGATCCGTATAGAAGTACCGGGCGGAACCACGCGACTGGCCGTCGATGACGATGGGCACGCCCGCGGCAGCCATTTCCTCACGCTGTGTTTCGAACGCCGCTTCGCTCTCGATCAGCTGCGCTATGTGATGATGGCGAATCGCGAAGCCGTCTCGAGGCAGGGCATCGCGATACACGCGGTCGTCGCCGCACAGCGGCTCGATCAGTTCCAGCTGAAGCGACCCGACGAACGCGAGCGCGATGTTCAGCTTGCAGCGACGTCCCGCGATGGACTCTATTTCAATACCCGGCAAGCGCGCCCACGTCGGCACCTTCTGTTCTCTGCGAAAGCGCTCAATTGCCTCGTCCACATCGGTGGTGACGTACGCGATCTGCAGAAAGCCGGAAAACGGGGAAAGCGACGGCGTTTTCATCAGTGCAGTCCATAGGTGGTCATATAGCGGGAGAAGCGCTCCCTGATCGCTGCCGGTGCAAGGCCGAATTCGTCCTGCGTATATCGATGCGCGCCATAAGCGCGTTCGGGACTCTGCTTGACGCGTCGGCGCATCGCTTCCATCGTTTCGGCGGTCAGTCTGAAGCCGAAGTGGCCGTAGATACGCGTCATGGTGCCAATCGGATCGGCGTGGAAGTCGGCCTGCCTGATATCGAGGAACTGCCGGTTCGGCAAGGACGCGCGCGCCGCAATTGCCGCTTCGCTGGCGCGCGCCCAGTTATCCAGTTCGCGCCTGCCGATCTCGTGCCTGTCGACCTGCTCGCCCTCAGAAATCCGACGCGCCATCGCCAGCACGCTCGCGAGCGAAGGCAGCGCCGCCACCGGATCTCGATGTGTCTGTACCACGCATGCATCGGGAAAGACCTCGAACAGCGCGGGTAACTGCATCAGGTGTCCGGGATTCTTCAGGAGCCACGTCTTTTCGCTGTCGCGCGCACCGATGAGACTGATCGTCTTTGCCAGGTAACGATATGCAGGCAATTCGCTCTGTTCACGCCACCAGCGATCGTATTGAGGTACACGGAACGACGAGCCCCACAGATTGCTGCAAAAGCCCTGCTTGAGTATTTCGAGGCATTCATCAACCTCGTCAGCCACGATATTGTGTGCCGCGCGCATCTCTGGCGCTGACCTGAAAAAGGCCTCGAGCCCGGCCGCGGTCGCCTGGAACTGAAGACAGCTGGTCCACGTATCGCGCGGAGGCCGCGGCTGCGGAAAGACCGTCAGCCATTTTTCCAAACCTTGAAATTGTGGATCAACCGAAAGCAGCTTGTGCAGCGCGGTCGTACCGGTTCTCGGTATGCCGGTGATGACGAGTGGGCGCCGCGGCGTCCGCGACAACACATCGGCATGCTTGCGCAGCCCCTCTACCAGCGTCAGGCGCGAAACCAAAGCACCGACAACAGCGTTCCACGCAAATTCCCGTCCACCCGGCGCGAAGCGCGGACCATCTTCGTCGAGCGCGTTCAAAAGCTGTGTCAGGCCCGGCCTGTACTCAGCGCTGGAGCCGAAATCCGTCAGGCCAGCGGCAGCACTCGCGCTCGCGTGAAGTTCGTCCTCCGCACCCGTGAATCGTTTCGATACTGACATCTGTTGTCTCCCGAAATCCATTCTTGTCGCTACCACCGCCGTCTCAACTGCGCACCTATGCGTCTCTCGCGCAGAAGTCTGCCGCGCTCGCTCGCGTCTATGAAGCGAGTTCCTGCCGGCAAGTGATTGCGCAACTCGCAAAGCCGCACACGTTTGAGTGTCGGAACTGGTTCCGAGCTGCACCCATACCATCTGCCTATCGCAGTCCCACGATTGACGCCGCATGTATCCAGCCAGTTCAGGACACCGGGATCGCGATGAGCAATCACCGCGCGAAAATGGCCGTCGTCGTCGACGTTTGCCTGATGCCCATTGAGGCTGCTTTGGTGATCGATATAGTCAAGCGCGTTGAACAGTGTGTCGTTCAATTGCACGTTCCAGTAGCGGCGCGTCTGCGGCAGCGCGGTTTCGAGAATGAGGGCTTCGTCATCACCGAAATCGAAAATGGCCTGCCAGTACGCCTGCTTCGCGAGCCCACCGCCGAAAGCGAAAAACTCGAACTCGTTCACCTTGATTCGCGTGCGCAGTTGCTGCATATGGGTGAGCCAGCGACGTGACAAACGCTCCGCGTAGCCCATCAACTCGCCGGTACGCCTCGCGATCTCCTCGTGGCCCATCGACGGCTTCAACAGCGGGGCATCGAGGCACTCGATAGCGATTCGCGCGTCGCGTTCCCTTCCCCATGCATACGAGCGCTGGCGCAGCATGGCGAAGTCAGCCTCGCGATGCTGCTCGATCCAGTTGCCGTCGTACCCGGCAGGACGCCGCGCGCTCAACAAAATTTCGAAGCTGCCGTCATCGCCAATTTCTACGTCGTCGAGGTCGAACTGACCGAGCGGCGGATGGGCTTCATCGGTAGTGCCCATGATCCCGCGGCCGAGGTCGAGCGTCAGCAAATGCACGCTGCCGCGTTCTCCGACTATCCGGTATCGCAGGTCTCCTCTCAACGGTGCGACGAAATAGGTATCGTCGGGATTCGGCTGCAGCATGAAGACTGAGTTAAGGAAGGGCAGCCAGTCAGGATGAAACGGATCGGATTGGAAGTAGATGAAGTAGGCCAGCGAAAGATTCATCTGAAACTGCCGATACAGCTCCGCGCGCGTTTGAGGATCGCTGGGTGTTTCAGTCAATTCGAGCAGACTGTCCGCGGTTGCCAACTGGGAGAGATAGTCGCGCCAGGATTTCAGCTCAGCCATGGATTCACCATTACCTTGCATTGCGTCGAGCGATTGCGCAGAGCCTCAAACATCTCGGGTAACGCGTCGAGAGAGACGCGATCCGTGATCATCGCGCGCGGTTCGACACAGCCCGCGTCGAACACGTTAGCGACATGAGTGAACTCTTGCATACTGTAGGTGACAGCGAACTGAATTCGCACTTCCTTCCACACCGCTACTGCCGGGATAAATTGATCTGGCACCGTGCAGAAGCCGAGCACTACGACGTCACTCCGCGGCTTGACGCAATGAATCGCCTTCGCAATCAGATCCTTTTGCCCTGCGCATTCGAAAACGACGTCCGGTGAACCCTTAAGAGCTTCGCCAGCCAGCGCCGCCAGATCCTGCCCCTCCTCCGGAACTATGAACTCGTCCGCACCCATGTGCCGCGCAAGCGCTTCGCGGCGCAGCGAGGAAGCGGTGACGACGATGCGTCCGGCGCCGAGGCGGCGGGCCCAGAACGTCGCCGCGAGCCCGACGGGACCCGCACCAATCACGAGCGCTTTCGCACCCGGTGTGAGTTTTGCCAACGCAACGCCGTGCAAGCCAACCGCCATTGGTTCGATCAGTGCGCCGTCCTCCATGCTCAACGTCTTCGGGAGCCTGGTCGTTACGCGCTCGGTCACGACTGCATACTGAGCGAACTCGGCGGCGGCGCCCTTGAAATGCGCGCAAAAGTTGGGCTTGCCGGATAGACAAGTCGCGCAGTGCCCGCATCCGACGAACGGCAGCGCGGTAACTGGGTCGCCAACCTTCAGCTTCTCTACACCCTTTCCCAGGGCAATCACCTCGCCAGCGAATTCGTGTCCAAGTGTTGAATTTTCTGGAAGCGTGAAATGCGGAGCGTGCCCATCCGTCATGTGAAGATCCGATCCGCAAATACCGCAGCGGTGAATCTTTAGCACGACTTCTCCGGCTGCTGGACTGGGATCGGCAACACTCCTAACTTCCAGCGGCAAACCTACCCTCGTGAAATACGCGGCTCTCATCGCTCGGATCTCCGTTTGGCGTGAATGTCCTGCTCGTCACCAACATCTGTAAATGTACTTTACTGGGAAAGTATCTCGGTTAATCCAGGTGTTTATACCGAGCGAGCACGAGAAGACAGCGCTCGAATGCGTTGCCGCGGAGCTATCGCTCGGCAAGATATCGTTGTGGGGAAGTGGTGATTGCCACCGGATGCGTCGGAGGCAACAAAAGACGCAGAAGAAGGCCCGCTAAGAACGCTGGCCTGTGACTGGTCTTGCGTTTTGCGCGCTTGTTACCAGCCGAGATGGCGATGAGTTAGGCGTTGCTATCGAGACGGTGAGCACCGCAACTATGTCAGGCGCGCTCGGCACTCCGACGTGCGGCCTCTGCGTCCGCGAACAGATGCAGTTCCCGCAACAAAATCGACAGTGCCGCTCGCCGTTCGGGCGTCATATGACTGGATGCCACCCAGTCGGTGCCATACGTCCCCTCATGGAGAATGTTCGTTAAAACCTTGCGCGCCCGTGACTTCATTCGCACGAGAATTCCACGCCCATCCGCCGGATCCGGCAAGCGCTCCACCAAGCCGATCTGCTCAAGTCTGCTGACGCACTTGGTGATGCCGCCGAGCGTCATCGCCAGTGGTTTTTGCAGTTGCGTTGGAGACTGGGTATAAGGCGGCCCTGAAACCAGCAGCGCGTCCAATAGCAATAGTTCGGCTGCCAGCAGGCCTTGACTCGCAGCGGCTTCCTTGAGCGCCCGGTCGATGTGCGCAGATAGCCGTAGAAGTCGTTGCCCGATCAGATAGATGTTCGCGTCCTCCGCTGGCCACTCGCGCGCCCACACTGCGGCCTGTTGGTCCAACGCATCGCCATCTTCGGGGCATGCTGACTTCTGCAACGCTACGCATTCCGTCAGGAATTGTGCTTCAGCCTGAGAACGTCTCGAATAGAACGCCTCGCCATTGTCATCGACAGCAACATCGATCCAGCCGGCCTCGTCAAGCGCATTCAGGTGACGCGTCACCCCCGCACGTGACATGTTCAGTTCACGCGCCAATGCGGCTGCGCTTTGCGCCCCCTTGCTCAGCAGCGCCAACAGTTGTCGTCTGGAAGCGTCCGCTAATGCGGCAAAAAGCGAATCTGCGGCCTTGCGAGCAGTCATGCCATCATCGATCGGTGGAGACCCTCGCCTCTCGGATCGCAAAAACGCGTGCCGAGCAAAGGGGCGATTGGCATGAACCGCAATTCGACGGCCATGCTAATGCCAGACAGGTGCCGTTTCCTGTAACGCGGGTCAAATTCGGCCCCGCTAAGTTACCAGAAAATTTGACCAGGAAAGCACAGCGGAAAGTGACGCTTTGCTGCCCGACGTACCCCGCCCGATACGGTGGCTATTGCTGGACCAGTTCGTACGCCGCAAGCGCCGCAATCTGCGTCACGCCACCGTCCACGGGTAAGCACGTGCCGGTAATGAATCGCGATTCGTCGCTGGCGAGAAACAGCGCGGCGGCCGCGACGTCCCATGCATCTCCCTCCAATGGGAGGGGCGCGATCTTGCGGCGCCGTTCGCGAGCCTTATCGTCAAGCATGCTTTCCACCATTGGCGTAAAAATATGCCCCGGAGCAATCGCGTTGGCACGAACCTGATCGCGGCCGTACATCACCGCGAGTTCACGCGTAAAGCCGACCATTCCCGCCTTTGACGAGCCATACGCGGCCGACCCGTGGCTGCGGATGCCTGCGACCGAACCGATGTTGACGATGGCCCCGCCCCCGCGCGCCACGATCTTCGGCACCGCACTTCGGCTCATCAAGAATGCACTTTTCAGATTGACGTCGATCACACGGTCCCAGGACGCTTCGTCGACGTCCTGCAATCTCCCCGGCGCGCCTGAGATACCGACGTTGTTGATGAGAATGTCCAGACCTCCATACCGCTGAACGGTCTCTTCGACAATGCGCGCACAGACAGCGCCGTCCGTGACATCGCCGGTCGATACGAACGCTCGGCCGCCCGCTTCCGTGATCAGCGCGAGCGTTTCCGCCGCCCGCTCGTACTGCTGATCGACGAGACAGACGGACGCGCCCTCCGCCGCAAAAAGGCAGGCAATGGCCTTACCCGTGCCAAAACCCCGACCGAGCGATCCTGCGCCGGTCACGATCGCGATCTTGCCGCTTAAACGTTGATGAAAGATTTTCGGAACAGGCATGCTGTAATCGGTCGATGAAAGTGGATTGTCATCTTGAACGTTCGAGCGAGCACTTGCACGTTCACGTTCACGTTCAAGCCATAACTCGCCAGGAGGCTGCCGATGGTCGAGCTTAGTCTCGCCAAGCCAATAATGCAACATATGGTTGCATTATTGGTCTGGATCATGTCGATTCGCGCACCGTGCCATGATCCAACAATGCAGCGCCAAAGCGTGCCGCATACGCGGTGTTCACTGCTTCGGTCTGGAAGCGGGTTTCGTTAATCGCAAAGATGAAGTATCCATACGCGAGATCGCGTCGATAGTCGTTCCACGCTTCGTCGAAATCGGGCGCCTCGACCCCGCCAATCGCCAGCTGCGAAAGATAGTGTTCGAGCAGCGACCGCTCCCATGAGCGACGGTCCTCGATATCGAGTGCACACCCTATGTGATAGGCAACCTCGAGGCTCCAAGGCGCCCGACTGACCTGGGCATCGAAAAAACCGGGCGTCCCGTCAGCTTCGACGTACAGATTTCCCAGATGCGTATCGCCGTGAATAAGGCATACCGGTTTGCTCTTATGTTCGCGCGCAATGCGCGAGAGAGATGCCATCATCCAGTCCCGATCGTGCAGATACCGGCTTACTGCCGCTCCTCTCGGCAGCGATATGTAGTGGGCCCAGACGTCCGGTTCGAGGTATCGGTTCTGGTATTCCAGCGACCAGTCCGAAAAGCGCTCTCCCACCCATTCGAGCCGACCGCCCTTGTCGAACTCCCGGCTGTTCCATGTTTGCGCGTGATAGCGCGCCATCGCACTCAACCGTAGGGCGACTTGTTCGTAGCCCTGCGATTGCTGGGCACGGCAAAACTGAACGTTACGCTCGCGCAGGTCTTCCATCACGACGACCGATTGCCAGGCGTCAGGATCCGTGCCTGCAAAAAAGCATCTAGGCGCGTTCATGTTGATGAACGGTAGAACGTCGCGATAAAACCGCATTTCGTTGCGATACATGTCTCTCATCGAAGGACTGTGATCCTCGAAACCGCCCTTGACGATCATGCGCGCCGGCAACGCCATTGCCTGTCCCGCCTCGTTGTACTCGAGTGCGACGCGTACCTTGGTCGACGTACCCGGCAATACCTCCACGTGCCGGCACGAAGTTACTTCGGCGCCGGGAAAGCGGAACGCGATCGCGGAGCTTAGCCACTTTGCGGTCACTTCCTCAACAGCGACAGGCAACGCCATGTCACTTACCACACCAGATTCCGACAAGGTTCCTCCCGAAGATTGCAAACAAAAAGACGCGTGCGCATCGTCGCGCATACCTGCTCCCCGTCGCAACATGGGGAAAACCACACCTCGCCTATCGTTGCATATTTTGAATGCCGTGCATATAGTTGCTTGCAAATGCAGCTACTTTTTTGGCAGCAAATCGATGAATCTATCCGACTCCGTCACGCTCGAGCGAGAACCGGCTGGCGCCGAACTCGCACAGAGAATTGCGCCAGAGGAATACCGTACTGAAGATAGTGTCGCGTTCAAGATGAACCTGGTTCATCTTCTGCTTGGCGCGGAAATCGACGCAAAGCTCGCTGCGAGCGAGCTTTCAGCAATACAGTGGGGAATCCTGAAAGCACTGTACGACGGACGTGCTCGCACACCTACCGCCTTGTGCCGGGTGCTGCTCGCTGACAGCAGCATCATGACCCGCCAAGCTCGATTCGCTTGAAAAAAGAGGATTGATCGAACGAATTCGCAGCACTTCCGACCGACGCTGTGTCGAGCTCACACTGACTGCGAACGGCCGCCAGTTGTTGCGCGGAACCCTGCCGCACATCGTCGATGCAAGCAATCGGCAGCTTCGCGGCTTCACGGTCGAAGAAGTCCGAACCGTCAAACATTTACTCGATCGGATGATCGTCAATCTGAGCTGACCAGCGATAGCAAGCTCGGAATGGACCAGCGTCTGCGCCCCCAAGTCAACGCGTATCGATATTTGAAAGGAGCTTTTATGGAGCACCCCGAAACAACGGAAAGGCAACGCGGGAACCCGGCGCAGGAGCCCAGCCTCGTGCCGCTGCCGGTTCCTCACGTATACCGCGGTCGCACTGTCACCGGAAGCGCCATCAAGCACGTGTCGCGTGATCTTGGCCAAGGTTTCTGCACGCCCAGGATCGACCTTGACGACCTCGTGTGGCCGCGAGCTGAGTCAGGTCCCGCCTTCGATATGCCGATTGCGAAGGTTATCGACTTTCTTGTCGAGCTGGGGCCGCGTTTGCATCTGGACGTCAATCCGCTGATGCAGGCCGCGCTCGAGTCAATGATCAAAGTGAGTCCGCTCGGGCGACGGATTCTTGAAAACTGTTATCGCGACATTCCCAACCTTTTCGCACGCGAGGTGATCGAGGACGAGTTGCGCGTTAGTCTTGGCGACGCGCGCCTCGTCGACGGTTGGGTGGCACGCACGCTGCGCGGGCGCCCGAGTCGTCTGCGCGCGTTTCCTCCGCGCCTCGTACATGTGCTCGCAGGCAACTCGCCGATGGTGGCAGCCATGACGGTCATGCGCGCGGCGCTGACGAAAGGCGTCCACCTGCTCAAGCTGCCTTCGAACGATCTTTTCACGGCCACTGCAATTCTGCGCACGATGGCCGACATCGACCCGGATCATCCCGTCACCCAGTCGTTTTCGGCTGCGTATTGGCGCGGTGGAGACGAAAATGTCGAGTCGATTCTTTATCGTCCGCAGTACTTCGACAAGATTGTCGTATGGGGCGGCGACAGCGCGGTTCGGCACGTGATGCGCTACGCTGGCCCCGGGCTCGAGCTGGTCGCGTTCGATCCGAAGGTATCTATCTCGCTGGTCGGCCGTGAAGCCTTTGCATCCGACGAGGTGCTGCGCGACGTCGCGCGTGCCGGCGCAGCCGATGTGCTGTCGTTCAACCAGGACGCGTGCAACGCGAGCCGGTATCAATTCATCGAAGGCGACGAAGACGACGCCGACCGCTATGCCGAGCAACTGGCGCTGGCACTCGGCCAGGACTTTCGCTATGGCGACGGCCAGGGCCCGCTGGTGCCCAGCGACATTCGCGAAGCGGTTGATGTGCTGCGTGAGATGGAGCCACTCTACCGGGTGTTCGGCGGATACGACGGCAAGGGGCTCGTCATTCGCTCGGAAGAAATGGTCGATTTTCATCCCATTTGCAAGACCGTCAACGTCGTTCCCGTGGCAAGCCTGCGCGACGGCGCGCGCTATGCGACCGTCGCCACGCAAACGGTCGGCATCTATCCGCCGCACCGGGTCACAGAGGTGCGCGACGCGCTCGCGTGCGCTGGCGTGCAACGCATCGTGGCGCTGGGCGAGTCTATTTCAGATGGGGTTGGCGGCTATCCGCATGACGGCATGTTCCCGATCCATCGATTCATGAAATGGGTCTCGGAGGAATCGGGCCCGAATCCGGGGGAGACCCAATAATGCAAGCCCTTTCCACGCTGCTTCAACTCACGGATCTTCAAGACCCCTTCCGCAACGCGCCGGAAAGCCTCCATGCCGCGCAACTGCAAGCCGTGCGCGAGCGCTTCGCGCAGCGCCGGCAGCAGATTCGCATTCTCGACAAGCGAGCCAGCGAGGCCGGAGTGACGGAAGTGAAGAGCATGAGCGACGCCGTGCCATTGCTTTTTGCCGACTCCGTCTACAAGAGCTATCCCGATTCGTTCATCGAGCAGGGGAAATGGCGCCACCTCACGGCGTGGCTTCAAACGCTCACAACCCGCAAGATCGACGGACTCGACTACGGCACGATCGCCGATCTCGACGACTGGATCCATGCGCTGCGTCGAAACGGCCACTATGTAATGAGCTCGAGCGGGACCTCGGGCAAGCAGTCCTTCATTTACCAGAGCGAAGCCGACCGCGATCTCGGCTGGCGCCTTCTCTCCCAAGGCATTCGCTGGGCGGCGAGCGGCATGCGCGATCCGTCGCGTCGCTATCCCGTGTTCCTTCTGACGCCCTCCTCCGGCTCTTACACCGGAACGGAGCGCATGGCGAAATTCGCCGAATCGATTGCGATGCCGGGCGACCTTCATTACATGTCGCATGTGCCGCAAAGCGCCGCGCACACCACGCGCATGGCGCGCATGCGGCGGGCCATCGCGGACGGCACCGTGCTCCCGAGTGAAATCGAAGCCTTCCAGAACGAAAGTCGAGAACGCAGCGAACGCGTACAAGCCGATTTCCGGCAGTTCATCGACCAACTTCTCGAACGGCGTCACGAGCCCATGTTCATCATGGGCATGATGGGCATGCTTTATCAGATCGTCGCCACGGCGCGCCAGCGTGGCATTCCCGACGCCGACTTTCACCCCGACACGATCATTAGTATCGGCGGCGGCAAGAAAGGTGCGAACCTGCCAGAAGACTTCCAGCAACAGTGCGAGCGCTTCTTCAACTTCAACGCGACCAACTTCAACGACGGCTACGGCATGGGCGAAGTATCGGGCTTTTGCCCGTGGTTTCACGAAGCGAAGGCGTGGACGGTCCCGCCCTGGCTCGTCCCGCTGGTGCTCGACTCGACCGGCGAACAACTGCTTAATCCTGCGGACGGGAAAGGCATCGTCGAGGGACGACTCGCCATGATCGACCTGCTCGCGGATGGGCGCTGGGGCGGCGTGATCAGCGGCGACAAGGTCACCGTGGAGTTCGGTCACGGCATCGACGGCGTGCGCACGCCCATCATTCGCGACGTGGTGCGCTACAAGGATTTGCCCGGCGGCGACGACAAGCTGTCCTGCGCGGGAACGATCGACGCCTACGTCCGCGGAGAGATCGCCGACATGACCGAGGCCCGCACCGCCAACTAAATCGATGTTTGCTACTCATCTGAAGGCCAATCGACAATGACTGAAACACAGACAAGCCCAGCCGTGTGGTTCATTACCGGCGTTTCGTCCGGCTTCGGCCGTTCCCTTGCGCAGGCGGTCCTCGCCCGTGGCGACAAAGTGGTCGGGACCGTTCGGAATGACGCACAGATCACTCCGTTCGAAAATCTCGCACCCGGACGCGCGCACGGTGTGCTGCTTGACGTGACCGACGCGGCAGCCGTGCCTCGCGCCGTCGCGCAGGCCATCGAGCGCGCGGGACCGATCGACGTACTCGTCAACAATGCGGGCTACGGTCTCTTCGGCGCACTCGAAGAGGTCTCCGACGCGGAAGCACGTCAGCTGTTCGATACCAACGTGTTTGGAACGGTCAACGTGATACGCGCCGTACTGCCTCATTTTCGCGAGCGCAACCGCGGTCATATCGTGAACTTCTCGTCGGTCGCCGGCGTGATCGGCATCGCGGGCTGCAGTTTCTATTGCGCTTCGAAGCATGCGATCGAAGGGCTTTCGGAATCGCTCGCTCGTGAACTGAGCCCGTTCGGGATTCGTGTGACCGTGGTCGAGCCGGGTGGCTTCCGCACCAATTTCGCAGGCGGATCGCTGAAGTGGAGCGAGGTCGAATCACCCGTCTATACGGAGACCGTGGGCAAGATGCGTCGTTACATGAGCAGTTACCACGGCACGCAAACGGGCGATCCGGCCAAGGCTGCCGACGCCATCGTGCGCGCGGTTTCCGCAGACGTCCCACCGCTGCGGCTACCGCTAGGTCCGGACGCCGTCGACCTCGTTCGGAAGAAACTTTCGTCCGTGCAACACGACCTCGAAGCTTGGCTCGACGTGTCGAGTTCCACCGACTTCGACCACTGACGCCTGGCAACTCATAGCCCTGGAGACGACATGTCCGCTTTGGACCCGTTCTATGCAATGCTGCGCGGTGAAAGCGACCCGTTTCGCAAGCACCCCGAGAACCTTCGCGAGCTGCAGCTCGCTGCCATGAAAGAGCGCTTCGCCGAGCGCCGCGAACAGATCAGGCTACTGCGTCGCAGAGCGGAAGATGTCGGCGTCAACGAGGTGACCCGCCATGAAGATATGGTGCCCCTGCTGTTCGCGCATCAGATCTACAAGAGCTACCCCGAGTCATTCATCGACAACGGCCGCTGGAAGCATCTTTCGGCATGGCTGCAAACTCTATCGAGCAAACGGGTGGCCGAAGTCGATCTGGACGGCTTGGACAACGTCGACGCATGGATGGACCGTCTGCGCACAGCGGGACACCATGTTTTCAGCTCGAGCGGCACATCCGGCAAGTGTAGCTTCATCAGTCAGACGCAAGCCGATCTCGACAATGTCACCGAGTCGTGCGTGAAGCTGGGCGTCTACGGCAACGCAATGATCCGAAGAGATTTCGGCAAGCGCCCGGCTTTCCTCATGATGCCGCCTGCCGGCGCGCATCGGCATATCGAACCGGTACTGAACGCAGCGCAACGGCTCGGCGCGGAAACCACGCTGATGTTCGACGAACCGGTGCTCGCATCCGCAACGATTTCGATGGGCCGCATGCGCCGCGCAATCGCCGACGGCTCCGCGAAACCGAGCGAGGTCGCGGCGTTTCAGGAGCAGGCGGTGGCGCGCCAACGTCATACCGGCAAGATGATCGACCGGTTTCTCGACAAGCTCACCGCGCAGCGCGAAGTTCCGGTGCTGGTCCAGGGCAACTGGTCGTTGCACTGGACGCTCGTCGAGCGCGCCCGTCAGCGCGGCAGCGCCGATGGCATCTGCCATCCGGATACGGTAATCACCACCGGCGGCGGCTTGAAGGGCACCTCGGCCCCCGCCGACTATCGGGAGCAAATCATCCGCTTCTACGGTATTCGTGCCGAGAACGTCCAGAACAGTTATGGCATGTCCGAGATGATCGGAACCGGCCCCTGGTCGGAAGTTGCGCAGGGTTATGCAATCTGCCCGTGGATCGTCCCGTTCGTTCTCGACAAGGCGGGAGAGCAACTGCTGAATCCTGCGGATGGACTGGGCGTCGTTGAGGGGCGCTTCGCGTTTTTCGACCTGCTGGCCGAAGGATACTGGGGTGGTTTCATCACTGGCGACAAGGTCGTGGTCGACTTTTCACCGGCGGGGAACACCGACGGCCTGCAAGGGCCGCTGGTCCGTCAAGTCGGCCGCTACGCCGATCTCGAGGAAGGCGAAGACAAGCTCTCGTGCGCAGGCACGATGGAGTCGTATGTACGTGGCATGATCAACGTTTGAGCCCTGCTGCGCGCGGTCCGAGCCCCAGGGGCGCCATTACTGGCGCCCCCTTGGGCTCATGAGTATACTGATGTCCTGATTCCGACATCAAACACTCCCCGATGTACAAACCTATGTCAGTTCAGGCTCCCAACGGAGCCTCGCGGCTCGCTGCGGCGGACAAACCTCGAACGGCTGGCCGGCCCACCCACGACGATGCGGTTCAGTTGCGCGAGCGGCTGCTCGAAGCCGCCAAATCCGTGTTCATCAGAGAAGGTTTCGGCGCCGCCAGGGTCGAGGAAATCGCATCGCTGGCTGGCGTCAGCAAAACGACCGTGTATCGCCAGTTCGGCACGAAGGAAGAGCTTTTTCGCTCCATCGTCTGGCGCGGGATGGCCGATCTGCGGGGCAAGATCTCGGAGCACCTGGAACCGGGCCGCGATTTTTCGACGAACCTGGCATCCCTTATCGATGCGCTCGTCGAACACATGGCAATACCGGACAGCATGCACACTTCACGCATGGTCATTGGCGAGGCGATTCGCTTTCCCGATGTCGCAAAGCAGTTTCTGCAGTTCGTGGTGACGATGCTGGAGCCGCTAACCGGCGTTCTGGAAGCCGCCGCGCTCAGCGGCGTAATCGCCATCGACGATCCCTCGAACGCGGCGCGCGATCTTCTCACACTGGTCACAGGCGCGCCCGAAGTGCACCTCGCGGTTCAGACCACTCGTTCCGAACGGAAACGCCGGGCTGAGCGGATTCATCGGCTTCTGTTGACCGCGTGGAGGTACCGTGCGGCACTGGATAAGGTTCGAGCCAGGTCAATGCCGTAACGTTCGCGCGGCCATCCAGGTCTCGCCGACGCACTAGCTGTCAATTTCACCCATCACCTGGAATTGCCCCGACGCCTGGGCGATGCATTTCGCATTCGCCCAGATCCGGCAGTCGGAGAAAATCACCCGCTTTCCCGAACGTAGAACGTCGACGTGTGCTTCCACCCAGTCGCCCGGCTCCGCGTTCCCCATGAAATTGACCGTCAAGCCCGTCGTCAACACCCTGACGGCCGGTTGACGCGAATACTTGCTCGCCCACGTGATGGCGGTGTCTGCCAGCATGCAAACAGCGCCCCCGTGCATCATCTGGCCAAGGTTGCGATGCGCTTCGCGAGCGTACATGCCGACGACGTGTCCGCGTTCGCTCTTGCGAAAGTAGGTAGGTCCGAACATCCGATGGAAGGGACCGAACTCCGGCATCAACGCAAAGCCCTCCGGGATGAGCTTTGCGCCGCTCTCTTCGAGCGCGTCTACCGCCAATGAGTCTGCTTGCTCCAATGCAATCCTCCTGTTCAACGCCGCCTGCGAGACGGCGCCAATATCTGCTTTTTCATCGATAGAACATAGCGTATCATTATCCGCACGTAAGTCAACTATGTGAATGACCAATGAATACCACTTCGCTCTTTTCGCCTCTCACCGTGCGCGGGGTCACGCTTGCCAACCGTATCGTCATGTCACCCATGACTCGCGGCTTTTCGCCGAACGGATTGCCCGGTAGTGACGTCGCCGCCTACTACAAGCGGCGTGCGCAGGGCGAGACAGGCCTGATCATCACGGAAGGCGTCGGCGTCGATCACCCCGCGGCGCTCGGCGAAGCCGGACTCGGAGAAAATTCGATTCCCATGCTCGCCGGAGAGGAATCAGTTGCCGCGTGGCGACGCGTGACGGACGAAGTTCACGCTAGCGGCGGAATCATCTTTCCGCAGTTGTGGCATATGGGACCCATGAAAGAGGCGAATACGGGCCCCTTCCCGGCCGCCTCGCCACTGCGCCCATCGGGACTGTGGGGACCGGAAGGACGAACGACATCGCTCAACGCAGGTTACATGGAGCGCGTCATGCCGCCAACTCGCCCGATGACCGATGCCGAGATCGCGGACGTCATTGCAGCCTATGGTCGAAGCGCGCGCTATGCGACGGCCGCCGGCTTCGATGGCATCGCGATTCACGGAGCTCACGGCTATCTGATCGACGCTTTTTTGTGGGCAGAAACCAATCAACGCACGGATCGATGGGGCAAGGATCTCACGGCGCGCAGCCGCTTTGCCGCCGAAGTTGTCCGCGCAATCCGCGAAGCGATCGGCGCGACGATGCCGATCACGTTCCGCTTCTCCCAGTGGAAGCAGCAGGATTTCCGCGCGCGTCTCGCCAACGACCCGCACGAACTCGAGCACATTCTCGCGCCGCTCGCGGATGCTGGCGTCGACATCTTCGAGGCGAGCACCCGCTACTTCAACCGGGCGGAATTCGCGGGCTCAGAGATGAATCTCGCCGGTTGGGTGAAGAAGGTAACCGGCAAGCTTTCGATGACTGTTGGTGGGATCGGCATTAACAAGGGCTACTACGATTCAATGGCCGGGGCCGCGACATCGGCGCAGCCCGACCTCACTGCCCTGCTCGATCGTTTCTCACGCGGCGAGTTCGATCTTGTTGGCGTGGGACGCTCGCTTCTACATGATCCGAACTGGGCGCGGCGCGCACGGCTTGGCGAGCCGTTCCTCGGGTTCAGCAACGACTCGCTCGCACACCTCACCTGAAACGCGATTTGCAGTCGGCGCCGTTGACTCCGGCGTCAACTGCTATTTCCGGTTCGGGATCTTTACGTACGCCCGGTGACAGGAATCAACGCACCGGTCACCCCCGACGCGGCGCCAGACGCGAGAAAGAGAATCACCTCGGCAATTTCTTCAGGCCGTACCCAGCGGGAAAAGTCAGCGTCGGGCATATCCTTGCGGTTCTGTGGCGTATCGATGATGCCTGGCAAGATAGCGTTGACGGTAATGGAACGGCCTTTGAGTTCTTCGGCCAGCGCCTCAGTCAAACGCATCACCCCCGACTTCGAGGCCGCATACGCTCCCATGCCCGCGCCCGCCTTCAGCGCAGCGCCGGCTCCAATATTGATGATGCGTCCGCCCTCCGCGCTGTCGGCAATATGGTCGAGTGCCGCTTTCGACGCAGTCGCCGCCGTGCGCACGTTCGTCCGGTACATCAGATCCCAGGTGTCGAGACTGCCGTCCGCCAGCGTTTCCCAGCGAAAGCCTCCCGCTACATTGACGATCGCATCGAGCCTGCCAAGCTGCTCGACGACCGCGGAGAGCGCTGAGCGCGCCGCATCGAGATCAGTCAGCTCGACGCCTCCTCGCCACCAGGAAGCGTGCAGCTGCTCCGCGCTCGCGTTCTCCGGCTCGAGCGCCTTGTCGATCAGCGCGACCTTCCAGCCGTTCTCAGCAAACACGCGGCCAACCGTGCGCCCAAGCGTGCCGAATCCACCCGTTATCGCCACTACCCGTTGCATGTGCATCCCTCCCTCGCCGCGCCCGGCGCCGCCTGTACCGCTGGCGTCGGACACTGTAAAAGCTCAACGTCCCTTGAACACCGGCTCGCGTTTCTCGCGAAACGCGTTGACCGCCTCTTGATGGTCTTCCGTCAGGTTCGACAGCGCCTCGTATGCAATCGACGCGTCGAGAATGGCATGCGCAAGTTGCTTCAGGCCGATGTTGATCGACGCCTTGGTCCACTGGATGGCGCGCGAAGCGCCGTTTGCGAGACGCTTCGCCATCGCGTCGACCACGGCATCCAGCTGGTCGGCCGGTACGGCATGATTGATGAGACCCAGTCGTGCCGCCTCTTCCGCGGTGACGAGATCCCCCGTCAACAGGTATTCCTTGGCCTTCGCATAGCCCACGAGCTGCGGCCAGATCACCGCGCCGCCATCGCCGGCCACGAAGCCGACTTTCACGTGCGGATCGCCAATCTTTGCGTGATTGGCCGCGTAGCTCAGATCCGAGAACAGCGCGATCGTCGCGCCGAGACCGATTGCATGACCGTTGATCTTGGCGATGACCGGCTTCGGACAATCCAGCATCGAGAAGACAATTTTCTTTGCACGCTGCATGCCTTCGAGGAACAGCGTGGGGTTGTCGATGACCTGCTGCATATGCTCGATATCGCCGCCCGCGCTAAATGCCCGCCCTGCGCCCGTCAACACCACGACACGGGTCTCAACATCCTCGGCGACATCGAGAAAAAGCCGCGACATCTCAATGTCCATTTGCTCGTCGAACGCGTTCAACGTTTCCGGGCGGTTGAGCGTAACGGTCAAGACGCCGCCTTCGCGTTCGAGCAATAGCGCCTGATAGTCCGATATATTCATGGCTAACCTGTTCGTAATGAAGAGATCGCGCGGGACGGACAGACCGTCTGCCGCCGTCGACCGGTGCAAGGCCGATCACACGTGCAGCGGAATGAACCGGCGGCCGTTGTCGTACATGATCTTGCGCGTGTCTTCTTCCGAGAGCTCATTGCATGCTTCCGACGCGAAGTCCTTCGGTTCGGGCACGCCTTCCGCGTGCGGATAGTCGGAGCCCATCAACAGGAAGTCCGACGATCCCGTTTGAGCGATGATCTGGGCGATGTCGTCCTCCGGATACGCGACCACGAAGACATTTTCCTTGAAGATCTGGCTCGGGCGTTTCTTCAGCTGACCGCACGGCCAGTAGCCATTCTTCGCCATCCCCCGGCACTTGTCCATTTTGACGAGCAGCGAAGGCACCCATTCGGCACCGTTTTCGGCGCTGCACAGCTTGACCCGCGGGAAACGCTCGAAGAAGTTGTAGAAGATGAACGACGACAGCGTTTCCATGACCGGCCGCTCGCCGTAACCGTGCATCCAGACAAAGGCGGTCTGACGCTGGCGCGACTGCTGCACGGGCTCGCCCCACACCGCCATATGATCCTTCATGTAGATCGCTTCCGACACATGGAAGGTGACGCGCACGCCCGCTTCGTTGAGGACCGACCAGAACGGATCGAAGTATGGATCCGCAGGTGCACGGCCATTGAACGGCCCCATCGGCATCAGGATCACCCGCACACCGTTCGCAACCAGCCACCTGGCCTCGGCGACAGCCGCATCGAGATCGTCGAGCGTGACGACCGGCGTCGTGTAGATGCGGTCTTTGTAGTTGAAGCCCCAGTCGTCGAGCATCCACTGGTTATACGCATGCAACACCGCATTTGCCGCAACGGGCTCGTTGAGGTAGGAAATACACGCGACCATTTCGCCGATGTACATCGTGCAGGCTTCAACACCGAAATCGTCCATCTTCTTCAGGCGCGCGTCGCGGTTGAACATGTCCGGCGTCGGCGAAACCCGCATATCGACGTTATCCTTGCCATCCTTCATCGCGCGCAGCCATTCATGCAGCTTGCCCGGCGGCGGAACGTGCCCCTCGGCCGATGTGTAGCCCTCGCTGATTTCCACCTTCCGGTCGCCCACATACATGCAGCGGTTGCCGTCTGCCGTGACACGGCTGGTAAAAGACCAGTCCTTCCTGAACTTCTCGGGCAAATGACGGTTGAACGCGTCCTCGACTTCGTAGAAGTGCGTGTCGGCGTCGTAGATCTTCCCTTGATACGTTTGCATGGTCTCGCTCCTGATTGTGGGGAGCGCTTCAGAACGTGCGCCCTTGAGAGAAGTATCGGGTCAAGCCATCGACCTAAAAACTCTCATATCGAACTCGAAAACGTCGATATCGATTTGATATCGGGCGGTGGCCTCGCGATCCTTGCGGTCGGCATCGAACTCTCCAAAAACATCAATACGAACGCCGTTCGTATATAAGTATAATCGAAACGAAGACACACAACCGGAGACGTTTATGCAAGCCGAAGTACTCTCCCAGCCGGCACACCGAGCGCAACCGGTAGCGGGTCCACCGCGCGGGTTCACGATGGCGATCCTGCTTGCCGCGGTAGCGGCCTCGTCCGGCATCACCGTCATCTACACCGTGCTGGTCACGCTCTACAAGGCTTTTCCTGCGTCGAACTCCGTGAGCTGGACCGTCACCGCGTACTGGCTCGGCTCGGCCGTCTTTGCCGCGGTGAGCGGGCGACTCGGCGACCTGTTGGGCTACCGCCGCATCCTGCTCGTGGTGATATCGATCGCTGCGGCGGGCGCAGTCGTGGCCGCATGCGCGACCGATGTCGGCATGCTCGTCGCGGGGTGTGCGATGCAATCAATCGCGGCAGGCATTACGCCACTCTCCATCGGGCTGGTTCGTGAGAATCTGCCACCCGCCAGGCTGCCTGCCGCGGTAGGGTTGATCAGTGCGGCAGGCATGGTGTCGGCGGGGCTGATCTACATCTGCGCGGGCGTTGTCGTGGATCACTATTCGTGGCAGGGCGGCTTCTGGTTCAAAGTCGCGCTTTGCGTCGTGGCCGTCGCGGCGGTACGCGCGTGGGCACCGCCGTCGCCACCGAATCCCGGCGTACGGATCGACTACGTTCGAGGTCTCGCGTTCGCTCCAGCGCTTTGCGCCATCCTCTTCGCCGTGCAGCAAATCCGCACGTGGGGGCTCGGCGATCCGCGGCTGTGGGGCTTGATCGCTGGCGGGATGATCGTGCTCGGACTCTGGGCACGCCATCAACACGGGGCGCGTCATCCGCTCATCAATGTGCGTCTGCTGAAGAGGCGCGAAGTCATGTTGGCCAATGCATGCATGGCATTCCTCGCGGCAGGCGCCATGCAACTAGGACAGGTCTTCTCGCTGCTCGCCCAGCAACCTGCCGGCACGCACTCCGGATTTGGGTTGAGCGCGACGGCGGCCGGATTACTGATGTTCAGCGTCAACATCGTCGCGCTGGTCGCGAGCCCATGGAGCGGCCGGGTTGCGGCCCGCTACAAGGCCCGGCCCGCTGCCTTGATTGGCATGCTCATACTGGCCTTGGGCTGGGCCTCGCTGATCGTGCTTCATCGCAGCCTGCTGCTCTTCGTTCCGGGTGCGGTGCTGTGCTCGTTCGGCCTCGCCTTCGCAAGCACGGCGCTGTACAACCAGATCGTGGAAGCGACGCCTGCACATCAGACAGGCGAGGCAACGGGCATGCTCTACGTTTTCTTCTCGTGTTTCTTCGCGGTAGGTGCCCAGGCGGTATTTGCGCTGCTGCGCAGCGCGACGGCGGGACACGACGGTGCATCGTTTCCGGCCGATAGTGGCTATGTTTCGGTATTCGTCTACATCGCCTGCAGTTCGATCGCCGGACTGCTGGTCGCCTCCATGCTGCCGAAGCGTCGTACACACTGACGGTCGTTGCGACCGATCCGTCGCGCGCGGGTACGACGCTTCTTCGACCGCACCGCGACCGCGGCGCATTGAAGCACCCGCTTCACTGCGCCGCCGGCCGACTGGCGAGTCACTCCTCTTCTGCCTGACCCAACGCAGACGCCCGCTGGGCGACTCTGATCATGTTCTCTTCGAGCCGGTGACGTTCGCGGTCGAAGCGTTCGAGCGGCGCACCAATTGCCATCGCCGCGATGACATTGCCATTCGGTCCGAAGATCGGCGACGACACGCCGGCCGAATCCGGCAGTAGTTCACCGCGACTCACCGACAGGCCGCTTTCGAGGATGTGGTCGAGTTCGTCACGCAACGCCTTCTTCGTTGCGATCGTTTGCGGGGTGCGGCGCTCGAATTTGACCGTCTTCATGTAGTCGTTAAGGAAAGCGTCCGGTGCATGGGCGAGCAGCACGCGGCCCGCAGCCGTGCAATAGAGCGGGCGACGCAAACCGATGTGCATTGAATAGCGCACCGATTGCTCGCTCTCGATCACGTCGACATAGGTGATCTCTTTGTGTTCGACGTCAAGGACACCGACATACACGGTTTCATTGGTGCTCTTCGAGAGATCCACCAGGAACGGGCGCAGTATCTTCGAAAAATTCCACGCGGCCATCACGCCTGCCGACAACCGGAAGATCGACGGTCCCAGGCGATAGCGGCCTACGTCGTGCATCAAGTACCCTTCCGCCACCAGAGGTCGCAGCAGATTGAGCAGGCTGCTCTTAGGTGACTCGAGAGCGACATTCAGTTCTGCTAGCGACATCCCGTCCGGAGACTTCGCCAGCACATCGAAAATTCCGAGGAGTCGGGTCAGCGAGCGCGGCCCGCTGACGTCCCGGTCCGCCGGCGCTGAGGTCTCTTTCAACATGATTTTCCCCATGAATTGACTGTATAGATTATACGGGAACTATTCACATAGTTTTACATCGATCACAATCTGGCACACTTTTTACACCACCCGAATGCGGGAATACGCCAGGGCGCTCCCTCACACCGCTTGAGATATATTTGAACATCGTTCGAAAAACTGAAATGTGGAAGCATCATCTTCCAGACCATTTACGCAATACGCTCGGGCGTCGAACAGCAACATCAACCTTCACTTCTGGATTCACTCATGTACACGAAAAAACTGGCAGAAAAGGTCGCCATCGTGACCGGAGGCGGCCAAGGCGTTGGACTCGGCATCGCCCTTGCGCTTGCCACCGAGGGGGCGAGTCTGGTCCTCACTGGTCGCACGGAGGCCAAACTCACGCGGGCTGCTGAGGAATTGAGCGCCCTCGGTTCGCAAGTGCTGGTCGTGCCCGGCGATACGCGCAATCGCGCCGACGCCGTGCGGACGGTCGAACTTGCCGTCGAGCGATTCGGACGTGTGGACGCACTCATCAACAATGCCCAAAGCAGCAGCCCGGGGGTGCCGCTCGAGTCCGTTACCGACGATGACTGGAGCAACACGCTCGAATCGGGCTTGTACGGCACGCTGTATTTCATGCAGGCCGCATTGCCGCGGATGAAGTCGAAGGGCCGCGGCGCCATCATCAACTTCGGCTCGCGCACCGGTATCGAAGGCCTCAAGGGATTCGGCGCGTACGCCGCAACCAAGGAGGGCATTCGTGGGCTCTCGCGTGTTGCCGCGCGCGAATGGGGCGTCTACGGCATTACCGTCAACGTCATTTGCCCGGCAGCGCTCACGCCTGCCGCCGAAGCCTACCTCGAAGCCAATCCTCAGGAACGCACTCGCTATCTCTCTGAAATTGCGCTTGGCCGCTTCGGCGATCCTCAGCGCGATATTGGACGAACAGTTGCATTTCTATGTAGTGACGACGCTAATTTCATAACCGGGCAGACTATCAGTGTGGACGGCGGACAGTCAATGCTCTAGTGCGTCTTTTTGAACACGGTGCAATATATGAAACGTCCAGTTGCATTATCGCGAGCCTCGATCCGAGCAGTGAGCTTCCCGCCGGGCGCGTACCACGAAGCTTGAAGAGCGATCAGTTGTTTCTCCTCTCACACACTTCGCGAGAGCGTGTGGAGTTTGGCCTTGGCTGCGGGACACGGAGCCAAGGCGTTTTTTCGCCGTTACCTTTGGGACTCGATCGCGTCGGTTGAGAAATTTCTTAAAACCATTCCGACGTGAAGAACGGCAAGTGCACGTCCATCCAGTCGAACTCGCTGCGGCAGTTCGCCCAAGCCCAATGAGGTGACTTTCCGCTACGCACGGGAGTGTCCGAACGTTGATGCGGACGCGAGATATTCGGGGCGTCCCTACCGGAGTGGATACACCCGACTTCTACGTGGTCTGTACATACGATACGGCTGTTGCTTCTCTCAGTCGTCATGACTCCCCCTTAGCTGCAACTATTCACCATCTCCTCGATCACCTTCTTCGCGTCGCCGAACACGAGCACCACGTTGATCTTGCCGAACTCGCCGTTGATGCCCTTTCTATAGAATTTTCTTTTCGCGCAGGATATCGATATCCGACTGCGACATACTCAGCACATCACGCAGCACGTCGTCCGTATGTTGTCCGAGCATCGGCGGCGCCCCGTACGAATCGATAGGCGTGCCCGACATCTTGACCGGGTTGGCGACCATCCGAACCGCCTTATCCGTGAGCGGGTGCGCAACTTCGACGCACATCGCGCGTGCCTGCACATGCGGATCTGCGAACACCTGCTCCAGATTGTTGATCGGTCCGGCCGGCACCCCGGCGGCGTCGAGCGCTGCGAGCAGTTCATCGCTCTGCCATTGAAGGATCAGCGGCTCGAACACTTCGCCCAGCGCGCGACGATTCTTCACGCGCAGCGCAATCTCGCTGAATCGTGGATCGCTGACTAGCTCGGGGTGCCCCAGAACGTTACACATCCGCGCGTATTGCTCGTTGTTGCCCGCCACGATCATGATGTCGCGATCGGCGCAGCGGAACATGCGGGACGGCATACCACCGTTGCCCTCGGTACCGCGCCGAATGGGAATCTGGCCTGAAACGAGATACTGGCTTGCATAGTGCGATGTGGCAGCAATCATCGCGTCCAGCAACGCCAGGTCGATGTACTGCCCCTGCCCGGTACCGCCTTGCGCCGCGTCGCGATGATAAAGCGCTGCGATGATCGCCGAAGCGGCGTACTGACCACACAGGATGTCCGCAAGACTGGGCCCGGTTTTCATTGGCCCGCCGCCCGGCACGTCGTCGCCGTTTCCGGTCACGCTCATCAGGCCACCCATCGCCTGGAAAATCGAGTCGTAGCCGGGGCGCGGGCTATACGGTCCGGTCTGACCGAATCCGGTTATCGAACAGTAGATCAGGCGCGGATTGACCAGCTTGAGGCTGTCGTAGTCGAGCCCGTAACGCTTGAGGTCGCCAACCTTATAGTTCTCGATCAACACGTCGCAGTGCGCCGCCAACGAGCGGATCAGCGCCTGGCCTTCGGCCGTGGAGATATCGCACGTGATCGACTTCTTGCCTCGGTTCGCGCTGATAAAAAACGTCGACTCGCGCGTGACCTTTCCCTCCCGATCCATCAGGAACGGGGGGCCGAATTGCCGCGAATCGTCGCCCTTGCCGGGACGCTCGACCTTGATGACCTCCGCGCCGAGATCCGCCAGCATCTGAGCCCCCCAAGGCCCCGCGAGAATGCGGCTCAGGTCGAGTACGCGAACACCCGCCAATGCGCCTTTTGTCATAGCAAACGGTCCCCTTGAATTCACACCGGCTGCGCCGGAAGCCTTGCATCAGCGTCCGACGAACTTCGCCGTACGTTTTTCGATGAAGGACTGAACGCCTTCCTTCGCGTCTTCAGTGTTGTAGAGAAACTGCTGGGTCGACTGAATCGTCGCGTAAGCATCCTGCCAGCCTTGTCCCAGCGAAACGCGCGCGTTCTGCATCGTGGCCTGCACGGCTAGCGGTGCCTGTGCCGCGATTCGCTCGGCGATCGCGAGCGCCCGGTCGAACTCCTGCCCCGCAGGCACGACATCCTGCACGAAGTTCATGTGCCGTGCCTCGTCTGCGGTGAATTCGTCGCCAGTAAGCAGTACCTTCATTGCGTTGCCCCAGCCGGCTCGCTGCACCATGCGAAACGTCGCACCACAACCTGCCATGATCCCCCGCTTGACTTCAAGCTGGGAGAAACGGCAGTTGTCGGCCGCAACAGCCACTTCCGATGCAAGCATCAATTCGACCGCGACCGTGAAGCAGATTCCCTTCAGCGCAATGACGACCGGCTTGGTACGCAGCGGCGCGCGCAAGTTGAACGGATCGACCTCGCCTTCAGGAAGCAGCGGTTTCCCTTCGCGGCGCAACGGCGCGACCTTTGGCATGTCGAGCCCTGCCGTAAAGTGATCGCCTTCGGCGTATACCAGCCCGCAAAAAATATCGCCGCTCTTCTCGAGCTGCGTGTAAGCCATGGCAAGCTCTCTGAACATTTTCGGCGTGAAACCATTGCGCTTTTCCGGCCGGTCAATGCCCATCAAGAGCAGGTTCCCACGCTGCTCAACGCGAATCTGTCCGTCCTCGTGACGAGTGGTCATGCAGTGTCTCCTCGCGGTGTTTTCCGTTAGCAATTCTGACCTCGCGCTCAATTGACAAAGCTGGGTCGCACATTCAGAATCATAAACGTCGTTCACAAAATTGGCAACGCACGATACGCTCTGACGCTGCCGAGCGGCGCACCGCAGACACGCAAATCATCGGCGAGCAGGCCCCATCCGGGCCCAGGTGTTCACCCTCATTCGTTCAAGGAAGAACCATGGCCTACGAGACGATCATCGTCGAAACGCACGGGAAATCCGGCTTGATCAAGCTGCACCGTCCGCAAGCCTACAACGCACTGAACAACCAGCTGATGGACGAGCTGACGGCGGCACTCGACGACCTCGAAACCGACCCCGCCATCGGCGCCATCGTGATGACCGGTAGCGAAAAGGCGTTCGCCGCCGGCGCCGACATCAAGATGATGAACGAATGGACGTACATGGACGTGTACAAGAATCAGTTCATCACGTCGAACTGGGAACGCACGTCGCGTTGCCGCAAGCCGGTCATCGCCGCGGTCGCGGGTCTTGCGTTAGGCGGAGGCTGCGAACTGGCCATGATGTGCGACTTCATTCTCGCCGCCGACAACGCCCGTTTCGCCCTGCCCGAAATCACGCTCGCGACCATTCCCGGCGCCGGCGGCACGCAGCGCCTTACGCGCGCGCTCGGCAAATCGAAGGCGATGGAAATGATCCTCACCGGCCGCAGGATGGACGCCATTGAAGCCGAACGATGCGGCCTCGTGAGCCGCATCGTGCCCGCCGACACGCTCGTCGAGGAAGCGCTGAAAACGGCCGACGAGATCGCGCGATACTCGCAACCCGTCGTAGCGATGGCCAAGGAGTGCGTCAACCGCGCCTACGAATCGAGCCTGGCAGAAGGCATCCTGTTCGAGCGGCGTATGGCGTATTCGACCTTCGCCACAGAAGATCGAAAGGAAGGCATGGCAGCCTTCGCCGAAAAGCGCAAACCCCAGTTTCGCGATTGTTGAATTGCTAAAAGCGCCACGCTGTCGTGGCGAACAGAGCCCGCCAGTTCACGCGCGTCACGCGCATTTCTCTGGCACCCATACTTCCTATCCAGGCTACAGGCGCGCGATGAAACCGTATGTCAATCGCATTACTGAATTACTCGGCATTCAATATCCCATCATTCAAGGCGGCATGCGCTGGGTGGCGCGGGCCGAACTGGCGGCGGCCGTGGCCAATGCGGGCGGTCTAGGCTTCATCTCCGCGCACACCCATGCAAGCGCCGATGCACTCGCGCGCGAAATCGACAGGGTGCGTTCGCTCACCGACAAGCCCTTTGGAGTCAACCTGACCGTTCTCGGCGCCAATGTCGGTCTCGACTATGACGCGTATGTGCGCACGATCGTGTCTCAAGGCGTCCAGGTCGTCGAGACAGCAGGCAGCAATCCGGCGAAATACATCGCCGAGTTCAAGGCGCAGGGCGTCAAGGTCGTGCACAAGTGCGTGACGGTTCGCCACGCGGTGAAGGCCGAATCGCTCGGCGCGGACGCCGTCAGCATCGACGGGTTCGAATGCGCGGGGCACCCTGGCGAAGACGACATCCCTGGACTGATCCTGATTCCCGCCGCCGCCGACAAGCTGAAGGTGCCGATTCTCGCGTCCGGCGGCTTTGCCGATGGGCGCGGGCTGATGGCGGCTCTCGCGCTCGGCGCGGACGGCATCAACATGGGAACCCGATTCATGCTCACGCAGGAGTCCCCCGTCCACCCTGCGATCAAGCAACGGCTGCTGGAAGCGAGCGAGCGCGATACGGTGCTGGTTGGCCGCTCGATCGGCGATTCAAGCCGGGTGGTCAGGAACAGCGTGAGTCTCGCCGCGCTCGAACTCGAGCGCGCCGGCAACGTGACGCGCTCGGACCTCTACGCGCTGACCGGAGCACAGCGCTGGATGGACGCATTCGTGACAGGAGAAGTGGAAGGCGGCGCCTTCCCCGCCGGTATCGTGACCGGCCTCATTCACGACTTGCCGACCTGTGCGGAATTGATCGGTCGCATCGTGAAGGAAGCCGCCGCGATTGCGCAACGCCAGCTCGGCTTCAGCGCTGCTCTGGCATGAAACTGACCGGCCTTCGCGTCGTGGACCTGTCGCAATTCATGCCGGGTCCATTCCTCGCCGCCAACCTCGCCGATCACGGCGCGCACGTCGTCAAGATCGAACCGGTCACCGGCGACCCCACCCGCGGCGCACCCGGCACCGACGGCGCGTTCTTCGCCGCGATCAACCGCGGCAAGCGCAGCATCGCGCTCGATCTGAAACATCCGGACGCACGCGAGGTCGCCCTCAAGCTGATGAACGAGGCCGATGTCGTGATCGAATCGTCGAGGCCGGGCGTGGCCGCTCGGCTTGGCATCGACTACGACACGATCAGCCGGACGAACCCGGGAGTCGTTTATTGTGCGATTACCGCATTCGGCCAAACCGGCCCGCTCTCTCAATTGCCCGCACACGATCCGGTAGTTCAATCGCTTGCAGGCACGCTGCCGCGCGATGGCCGGGGAATCCCAATTGTCACGGGACCGTCGCTCGCTGCGCTGGCCGGTTCATTGACGGCGTTGTCCGCCGTGTTGATGGCGCTGCTGCGCGCGCGGGAAACGGGGCGCGGCGACTACATCGACATGGCGCTTTTCGATGCGGCGCTCACATCGCAGCCGTATCTGAGCGGCCGCTTGCTCAACGCGCCGGACAGCCAATTGCGAGGGCCGACTGAAGGCGACAGCGGGCTCGCGTTGCTCGACACCTACGAGACCGCCGATTCGAAGTGGCTCTGCCTTGGCGGCCGGGAACACAGCTTCGCAACCAACCTGCTTACACCACTCGGCCGTCCGGACCTCGTCGCCGACGCGATCGGCCCAGCCGGTGAAGGCCAGATACGCGTCCGGGCGTTCCTGATGCAAATCTTCCTGACTCGCACACTCGATGAATGGCTCTGCTGGTTCGAAGGCCGAAACATCAGTGTAGCGCCGGTGCTCTCGCTCGCCGAAGCGCTCGACCATCCGCAAGCGCACGAGCGCGGGATGGTCCAGAGGGATCCGTCCGGACGCAACCACGTTGCAAGCCCGATTCACTTCCGTTTGGAGCCTGGGTCGCCACCGCTCGCCGTTCCATACCTTGGCGAGCACACAGAACTCGTGCTGCGGAGCATTGGCTACAGCGACGAACGGATTGCGGAACTCGTCGCGACAGGCGCAGTACGTGGGCAGCACGACGAAGCCCAGGCCCTTGCGCAACCCGCCACCTGACGCAAACAACACCATGCCCTTACAGCTAAAGGCGGACGCCGTCGATTTCGCGTCCATCATCCGCCCCGGCGATACCGTCGCATGGGGCCAATCGAACGCAGAGCCCCTTGCGCTCACGCGCACTCTACTTCAGCAGCGGCACAGCATCGGCGCGTTCCGGGTCTTTCTCGGCGCCGGCAACTACGACACGTGCCGGCCTGAGCACGCGGACTGCATCGATTTCGTTTCGTACTGCGGGAGCGGCTCCAACCGCGCACTGGCCAAGGCTGGCGCGCTTGATATCCTGCCCTGCCATTATTCGCAGTTGCCAGAGATGATGGAGTCGGGTCAGCTATCGATCGACGTCCTGCTGCTGCAGTTGGCGCCACCCGACGCGCACGGCCGCTACAGCTTGTCCGTCGCGCATGAGTATCTGATCCCGGCGCTCGAGCGCGCGCGCGTCATCATTGCGGAAGTCAACGAACAGGCACCCTGGACTTACGGCGAGCGATATCTTCGCGACGACAACATCGACTTCATTGTCCCGACGTCGCGCGCTTTGCCCGAGAGTTCGCCCAGCGCCGTCAGCCCGACGGAGCTGGCGATTGCACGGCACACGGCCGCTTTGATCGAAGACGGCGCCACCATTCAACTCGGCCTCGGCGCGATTCCAGAAGCGATCCTCGCCTGCCTCGGCGATCGGCGAAACCTTGGCATCCATTCCGGCACGATCGGGGACAAAGTCGCCGATCTGATGGAAAGCGGCGTGATCAACAATGTGCGCAAGACCATCGACACGGGCAAGACCATTGCTGGCGTGATGATGGGGGGTCGCCGCATACACGAGTTCGCGCATCGAAACGACGCCGTGCAGTTTCGTTCGACCCGCTACACGCACGATCCGAACGTGCTCGCAAGCATCGACCGGTTCGTCGCCATCAACTCGGCGGTCGAGGTCGATCTGAGTGGCCAGATCAACGCCGAAATTGCCGGTGGCGTGTATGTGGGCGCGGTGGGCGGCGCACTGGATTTCCTGCGCGGCGCGCGGCGCTCGCGTGGCGGCGTTCCTGTCATCGCATTGCCGTCCACAGCGGGCAAGGGCGCGACCCGCATCGTCGCGTCGTTGAACGGACCGGTCAGCACGCCACGCAGCGACGCCGCCATCGTGGTGACCGAATACGGCGTGGCCGATCTGCGCGGCCTGACGCTGCGCCAAAGGCGCGAACGCATGCTGGCAATCGCCCATCCAGATCATCGCAGCGCTCTCGATCAGATGGCGGGCGTCCCGCCTTCCAATCGCTTAAGAAGCGCGACGCTCGTCGGCTGATTGCAACCGCACCCGAATCAGAACTTCAAACTTTGCAAGGAAACGTCCGATGAAACGCGCGGCAATTGTCTCCCCTGTACGAACGCCCGTCGGCACCTTTGGCGGTAGCCTGCGCGGCGTTTGCGTCGAAGACCTCGGCGCGCTCGTTGCGAATGAAACGATCCGGCGCGCAGGACTCGATCCCGCTCGCATCGACGACGTCGTCTTCGCGCAATCGTACGCGAACAGCGAAACACCTTGCGTGGGCCGCTGGATTGCGCTGCAGGCGGGCTTGCCCGTGGAGGTGCCGGGCATGCAGCTTGACCGACGTTGCGGCGGCGGCCTGCAGGCGCTCGTCACCGCCGCGATGATGGTGCAGACCGGCGCCGCCGACGTGGTGTTGGCCGGCGGCGTGGAAAGCATGAGCAATATCGAGTACTACAGCACGGACATGCGCTGGGGCGCACGGTCGGGCTCCGTCCAGTTTCACGACCGGCTCGCGCGGGGCCGCGAGCGCTCACAGCCGGAATCGCGCTTCGGCTTTATCTCCGGCATGATCGAGACCGCGGAAAATCTGGCCACCGACCATGGCATCAGCCGCGAGGCCGCCGACGAGTTCGCGCTGCGCAGCCATCAGCGCGCGGCCGCCGCATGGGAGTCCGGCCATATGGCCGAAGAGGTCGTGGCGGTCAGCGTTCCTCAGAAAAAAGGCCAGCCGCTTCTGTTTTCCAAAGATGAAGGATTCCGCGCCGACGCCAGCATGGAAAGCCTCGGCAAGCTTCGCGCGTTGATGCCGGGCGGCACAGTCACCGCAGGCAACTCCAGCCAGCAAAACGATGCCGCTGCCGCTTGCCTCGTCGTCGCGGAAGACCGCCTCGAAGCGCTCGGACTCGAACCCATGGCCTGGCTGACCGGCTGGGCCGCAGCCGGATGCGAGCCATCACGCATGGGCATTGGGCCCGTGCCCGCAGTGCGGAAGCTGATGACGCGCATCGGGCTTACGCTCGAGCAGATGGATCTTGTCGAAGTAAACGAAGCATTCGCGTGTCAGGTGCTGGCAGTCCTCAAAGGCTGGAACTGGCACGATACCGACCGGCTCAACGTGAACGGCTCTGGCATATCGCTGGGCCATCCGATTGGCGCAACGGGCGTGCGCATCATGACAACGCTGTTGCACGAGTTGACGCGCCGGAAAGGACGTTATGCGCTCGAGACCATGTGCATCGGCGGTGGCCAGGGTATTGCCGCCGTGTTCGAGCGTGCCTGATCCTGAGCGATGAAGCGCACGGCCTTGCGCCGTGCGCGCGCCCGCGCTCAGGCCTCCACTTCGAACATCACGAAGTCGGCCTTGGTCGCACCGCACTCGGGGCATGCCCAGTCATCCGGGATGTCTTCCCAGCGAGTGCCAGGCGCGATGCCCTCCGCGGGAAGTCCCGCTGCTTCGTCGTAGTAAAAACCGCAAAAAATGCATTGCCACTTTTTCATGATCGTCGATGAGTCGTTGAGGGTGGGGATACTTCAGGGCGCTACGTCCCAGACGAGCGGCAGATAGAGCATGCCGTTGACGGAGCCCGAGCCGCATCGGGGCTTGTCGCCCTCGCGAATGCGAAAATCGGGAATGCGTTTGAGCCACTCCTGGAGGAAAACCTTGATCTCCGTACGCGCAAGGAACGACCCCGGGCAGCGATGCGGGCCGTTGCCGAACGCGGCGTGCAGCACTGGCTTGCGCGTCAGATCGACAGCGAGCGGATCGCCGAACTTGCGCTCGTCGAGGCCAAACAGGGAGTTCGGCAATTGAATCTGGTCACCCTTCCTGAACTGGATGCCCTTGTATTCCATGTCCTGCGTGATGAGCCGCGCGGTGTTCGCCACGCCAAAGCGCCGGATCAGTTCGTCGACCGACGACACCATCAGATCGGGATTCTCGATCAGCTGCCTCCGGTGCGCAGGATTCTCCGCCAGAAAGCGCGCGATAAAACCCATCATCGACGCGACGGTATCGAGGCCGCCAAACAGCACGACGATAAACATCCCGAACATGCGCTCGGGGCTGATCGGCTTGCCGTCGATCTGCGCGTTGGCGATGAGGCTGACGAGATCGCCGCCCGCCTCTGCCTTGCGCTTCTCCACCCAGGTGGAGATATAGCCAATCAGCCGGTGCTGGGATTCGTTGCGCTGCTCGAAGTTGCCGCGCACGGCCCATTCCGCCCATTCGAGCAATTGTCCTCGATCGCTCAGCGGAAGATCGGCAAGACGCAGGAAAATCACGATCGGCAGGATCTTCGCGAACTCCGAGACGAACTCGCATTCGCCGCGTGGAGCGATTTCTTCCATCAGTTCGATTGCGAGGCTGCGCACGTCGCTTTCCAGCGAGGAGATAGCTTGCGGCAGGAAAGCGGGCGTGATCAGGTTGCGGTACGCGGTATGTTCGGGCGGATCAAGCTCGAGCGGCACGAGCTGCGTCTCGTTGAGCGGCGGGATGTTGACACTGCGATGCGAAAAATGGGTGTGGTCCTTCTGCATCGCCTCGATGTCTTCGCCGCGCGTGGCGATCCAGTGGCCGCCATGGTACGGGGACCAGACGATATCGGGCCCGGTGTGCAGCGTCTTCCACGCCATATGAACATCGTCTTGCACGCCTGGCGGATTCATATAGTCGAAATCGACCACGAGCTCTCGCGGAACATGGTCCGGCACGGTCCAGTCTTTCGTAGGGTTCATCTCGCGTCTCCTATCATTTGGTCGTCTTCGAATGGATGAGTCGTCACACTTTGCATCAACGTGCCAGCGTTCATATTATGCAACGCCGTTCAGTTTTGATATTATACCGAAGCGAGCTTTTTTACATCAACGCCTATCGAACGGAGACAAGAGTGAGCGATTTCGTCAAGGACAAGGTGGTAGTGGTAACGGGTGCGGGTGCCGGCATCGGCCGCGATTTTGCGTTGCAATTCGCGGCGAACGGCGCAAAGGTCATCGTCAACGACCTGGGTCGCAACGCCGAATCCGGCCAGTTCGCCGCAGAGCGCGTCGTCGAAGAAATCAAGGAGGCCGGCGGACAAGCGCTTGCCTCGACGGATAGCGTCGCTGAATGGGATTCCGCGCAGAAGATCGTGCAGGCCGCGCTGGACACGTTCGGCCGCGTCGACTGTGTGGTCAACAACGCCGGCATCGTGCGTGACCGCATGTTCTTCAACATGAGCCTCGACGAGTGGAAGGCCGTAGTCGACGTGCATCTGAACGGGTCGTTTTTCGTGGCACGCGCGGCGGCTCCGCATTTCAAGGCACAAAACGGCGGCAGCTTCGTTCACATGACCTCCACCTCTGGTCTGATCGGCAACATCGGACAGGCCAACTACTCCGCCGCCAAAATGGGGGTCGTCGGTCTGTCGAAGTCGATTGCCCTCGACATGGCGAAATTCAACGTGCGCTCGAACTGCATCGCACCATGGGCATGGACCGCGATGACGGCCTCGATCCCCTCGGAGACGCCTGAGCAAAAAGCACGCGTCGAAATTCTCAAGCGCATGGAATCGCGCAAGATCGCGCCGCTCGCGGTCTACCTTGCGTCCGACCAGGCCGCAAAGGTTTCGGGTCAGATCTTCGGCGTGCGCGCCAACGAGATCTACTTCTTCAACCAGATCCGCATGATCCGCTCGCTGCATCGCGACGGCGGCTGGACGCCCGAAGCGATTGCCGAGCAGGTCATGCCGGCGTTCGAATCGAGCTTCTTCCCGAACGTGCCGTCCATGGCGCTCACGCCCTGGGATCCGGTGTAAGCGATACCGTGTCACGCCTGCGCCACATGATGCGGTGGTGGCGCGGGCGGTGCGGCGCTCACCCGTCACACCACTCACCCTTCCTCTGAACCTCGCACGCTTTCAGACAAGCCGACGATGCGTCTTGCCTTGAGCAATACCGGCAAGTCCACCATCCGTCCATCTACGGACACCGCCCCGCCTTCTGCCCGCTCATACGCGTCGACGATTCGCCGCGCCTTGGCAATTTCATCCGCGCTCGGGCTGAACGCCGCATTGACCGCTGCAACCTGGCGCGGATGAATACATAGCTTCCCGCCAAAGCCCAGCGATCGCGCCTTCGACGAGTCGTGCGCGAGTTGTCGTTCGTCATCGATTGCCACGCTAACGCCATCCACGGGAGACTGAATGCCCGCTACGCGGGAGGCCAGCACAATACGCGAACGCGCGAGCAGCAACGCGTCCCATGAACCGTCACAATCCAGATCGAGTTCGAAGTCAACCGAGCCGAATATGAGTCGCTCGACGCCGGGCATGCGCGCCACGTCCAGTGCGTTCCAGACGCCCTCGGCAGATTCGATGATCGGCAATATGGGTTTCGCCGTTGCCGCCGCGACAGCGGTCAAAGCAGCCGGATTCTCAGCCTTTGGCAACACCACGCCATCGATACCATCGAACGCTGCGAGCGAAAGGTCCTGCTGGAACCACTGCGTACCCGCTCCATTGATGCGCAACAGTACGCGAACCGCCGATGCCGAAAATGTTCGTACCGCACCGGCAACACGTGCACGCGCCGACGTTTTGTCCGCATCTGCAACAGCGTCCTCGAGGTCCACGATCACCGCATCCGCGCCTGCCGCGAGCGCCTTGGCGAATCGTTCGGGCTTGCTGCCCGGCACAAAAAGAAACGAACGCATAAAGTCTCCCATTCAGCGTCCGGTCCGGCTATGGCGACCCCGCCAGCAGACCGGCTCGACGATCAGACCAGAATAGCCGTGGCTTCCATGCGCAACGATCCGTCGCTGCCGGCGATCCACAAGCTCACCTTGCTTTGGTCCGATTCGTGTTGCTTTCCGCAAACATAGAAAGGCGAAGTGTCCACCACCGGTTTGATCGCGCGGAACGAAAACGCTCCGACGCGCGCGCCCGGCAACTCCGGTCCGAGCGAGTCCATCAGTAGCGTGGCGAGCAGCGGGCCATGCACGACGAGTCCCTCGTATCCCTCTGCGCCGATCGCGTAAGGCCGATCGTAGTGAATGCGATGACCATTCAACGTAAGCGCTGAGTAGCGAAACAGCAGCACAGGATCGGGATTGATCTCGCGTGCCCATTGAGCGCCCATCGGCGCGGCCTGTAATGCTGCGGGCTTTTCGCTGGCAGCCGGATGATCGCGATACACGATATCCTGGCGCTCGACGATCGCAAGGCCAGCAGCGTCGCTGACCTCGTGCTTGACCTTCACGAACACGAGATCGCCGGTACGTCCATGCTTGTGCGAAACGCTCTCGATGCATGAAAGACGCGTGATCGCGCTACCCGCTTTCAGCGGCCGTAGAAACTCGAGTTGACTGCCCGCCCACATGCGGCGAGGCAAATCGACCGGCGGCAGAAAGCCGCCGCGTCTCGGATGACCGTCCGCCCCCACCATCGACTGCCGATGAACCGGCAGAAAATAAAGCCAGTGCCACAACGGCGGCAAGTCATCGCCACGTGCTGAAGGCGCGTCATCGTGGTCAAGCATGGCGCTGAGAGCCGCCATCGGCGTGGAGGTGACCTGGTCCCGCACTTCCTCAGTGCGCTCAGTCCATTGCTGCAAATACTCGATATCCATGCGCATCGTGCCAATCACTTCAGATCCAGTGCGTCGCGAATCGCCGCAGCGATCGGAAGCAGCGGATCTTCTTCCGGCGTGGCCGGGTTGAACAGCTTGTTATGGCAGATCGCGACGGCGAGCCCGGTATCCGGGTCCGCCCAGCCGATCGAATTGCCCTGCCCCGGATGGCACAAAGCGCGCGGCGAGCGTGCCGCCGTCACCGGCGGATGGTTGCCGCCGAACCAGAAGCCACCGATCGTGATTGGAATCGGAAAGCCGAACATCACCGGGTCGGGTTCCTCGCTATTGGCGCGTGGCGTGTTCAGCGTGGCGACGAGCTCCTTCGAGAGTATCCTCACGCCGTCCAACTCGCCGCCGCATGCCAGCATTGCCCAGAAGCGCGCCTCACTGCGTGCATTGAAGATCCCGCCAACGCCCGCGACTTCCGCGCGCCGCACGTCCGGGCGCTCGAACACTTGCGGCGCCAATGCGACCTGTTGCGGCATCGAGCGCAGGAACAGCGGCGGCAGGTATTCCGCGGGAACCGGCACCATCGCATCGGTGAGACGTGCGATGCGCGGTTCGACTTCGTCGGGAATGCCGATCCACAGATCGTCGATGCCGAGTGGCATCGCAATCTCCTCCCGGACAAAACGGCCCAGCGAGCGCTTCTTCGGATCGGCGCGCCGCACCAGTTCGCCAACGATCCAGCCGAACGTCATCGAGAGGTACAGCGTCTTCGTCCCCGGCTCCGCAAGCGGCTCAAGGTTGGCAATGGCGCTGGTCATCCACTGCCAGTCACACATCAGCTCCGGTGTGACGCCTTCGGGCATTTGCGGCACACACGCGCGATGAGTCAGCACATCGCGCACCGTCGTTTTCTGCTTGCCGTGGGCACCGTACTCCGGCCAGTAGCGCGTCACCGGCGCGTCGTATTCGATGAGCCCGCGGTCGGCCAGGATATGCAACGCAGTTGCTGCAACCGCCTTCGTCACCGAATACACATTGAACAGCGTTTCGCCGTCGACCAGACGGCCGGTGGACGGATCGGCCACGCCGCTCCAAGCGTCGATCATGAGCTTGCCGTTCAGATAGGCCGCCACCTGCACGCCGATCTCACCGCCTTCCCGCGTGGCGCGGTCGAGCGCCTGCTGAACGATCGCGTTGCGCTCCATTGATGCTTGCACTACCAAGGTCATATCGTGTCTCCCATTCGTGAACATTCGCGTTGACGGGCTACCTCTTGCCGGACTGCGCGGCAATACCGGCGAGCCCTTCGAGCGCGAGCCCGTAGCCCAGTTCGTCGACCATGCGGCGCTTGAACGGCTGCGTGAAGACCGCGCGCGTGTATCGCAGCGTTTCGATCGGCTTCGCCGCGAGTTCGTGCGCCATTTGCCACGCACGTTCGAGCAAGGTGTCGTGCGCGACGACTTCGCCGACGACGCCAAGCTCCCACGCGCGCTGCGCCGTGATGCGCTCGCCGCTGAGAAGAAAGTAGCGGGCGCGGTTGTGGCCAATCAGCATCGGCCAGACGATCTGCACGCCGTCCGCCGGCACGACGCCGTGAACGAAGTGCGCCTGGTCCGAGATTTCGGCGCGACTGGAGGCCAGCACGATATCCGACAGCACGAGCAACTCGGCATGAATGAGTGCCGGCCCGTTGATCGCGCCGATCACCGGAACCGGAATGTCCAGCAGTTGCATCAGCAGGTCCTGCCCCTCGCGCTGCAGGCGCGGCCAGACTTGCACAAGCGGCTCCGTCGGCAACTCGGCGTCATTCATCGCGTCGCAGAACGAATCGCCGGTGCCGGTCAGGATGACTACGCGATTGTCGAGGTCGCGTGCGATCTGGTAGAACGCCTCGCCTAGCTGGCTGTGAATGCTGCGATCGAGCGCGCCCCACTCGAGCGGGCCGCCATCGGTATGCAGGCGCACTTGCAAAATACCGTCGCGTCGCTCGAAATCGATGTTCGTAAAGCGCCCGATGTAGTCTTCAAGGCGGCTCATCGCGCGTCCTCCAGGATCAGGCCGGCGGCGCGCCATGCCATCGCCATCATGGGGCCATTCGTGTTGCCGGAGATCATCGTGGGTGTTACGGAGAGATCCATCACGCGCAGGCGTTCGACACCGCGCACGCGCAGCCGCGAATCGAGCACGGCAAGCGTGTCCGATCCCATTTTGCAGGTACCGCAAGCGTGATAGCCGGATTGGCCTTCACGCCGGTAGAGGTCGAGAATCTCGTCATCGGTCTGGACGGCGGGGCCTGGGCGTGTCTCCCCTGCCAGCAGGCTGGCAAGCGGCTCGGCGGCCAGCACGCTGCGCATCAAGCGGAATGCGTTGACGGCCATCTGCCGGTCGTACGGATCGGCAAGGTAGTTCGCGACGACTTCGGACGGCACGCGGGGGTCCGCGGACTGGATCCTGACGTGCCCTTCGCTGCGCGGGCGCAGCGGGTAGCTGAAGAGCTGCATGCCTGGGAACGACTCGAACGCGTAACCGGCCGCGCCGAAATCCATCGAGTACGGCGCCATCATCAGTTGAACGTCGGGACGCATCGCATCAGCCGCGGTCTTGACGAAGCCGCCCACCTGGTACGAGCCGAGCGACATCACGCCACGGCGGAACAGCAGATACTGCATCGCGTTGCGCCATAAGCGCATGCCGCTGAACTGTCGGTTCTGCGAATCACGCCAGTGCCGCAGGCGGGCCTGCAGCATATATAGATAGTGCTCGCGCAGGTTCCGTCCGACCCCCGGACTCGCTGCCACGACAGGAATGCCAAGCGACTGCAGATGGCCGGGATCGCCAACGCCCGACAACTGCAAAAGCCGCGGCGACTCGATCGCGCCCGCCGAGACCACCACCTCGCGACGCGCACGGTAAGCGATCTGCTGCCCCGCGCTTTCGCACTGCACGCCGACGGCGCGCGTGCCGTCAAACACGATTCGCGCGGCTTGCGTGCCGGTAGCGACTGCGAGGTTCTTGCGCGCCCTCGCAGGCTTCAGAAAGGCTTCGGCCGAGCTTTGCCGACGACCGTTGCGTATCGTATAGATCAGATAGGCCACGCCCTCATGATCGAGCCTGTTGATATCTTCCACGCGCCGCACGCCGAGCGACCGGCACGCTTCGAGTACGGCCTCGCCGATTCGATTGCGCTGCGCGTACGGTGACAGTTTCAGCGGGCCGCCCTCTCCACGCAGCTCATCGGCGCCGAGCGCGTGATCTTCGATGCGCCGGAAGCAAGGCGCCAGGTTCTGCCAGTTCCAGCCCTCGACACCCAGTTCGGCCCATCCGTCGTAGTCCTCGGGATGACCTCGCATATACACCATGCCGTTGATGCTGCTGGAACCGCCGAGCATCTTGCCGCGAAGCCAGATTTCGTTGCGATGCCCGTTGCCGTGATCGGGCTGCACCGGAATGAACCAGGCATGAGCTGGGTCGCCCAGCAGCTTGCCAAAGCCCTTTGGCATCCGGATCAACGGATTGCGATCTTCCGGACCTGCCTCGATGAGTAGCACGGTATGGTGCCCGCTCTCCGAAAGACGATTGGCTAGCACGCAACCCGCCGCACCCGCGCCAATCACGATAAAGTCAAACTCGGTCATCTATGCGTTCTCCACCGTCCGTGCCTTGTCGGCCAGCCCCATAGCACGCGAGGCCGGCGTGGTTCCTGTTAGCCAAAGATGACGGGAATCGAATGCGGAACGCGCATCATGATCCCGTTGATCGGTGGAGCTGGCCCGGCCGGATCGAGCCGAAGATTGGGCAGGCGATCGAGAATCGCGTTGAGCGCGCGCGTCATTTCCACGCGCGCCAGGTGCTGGCCGATGCACACGTGCGGGCCATAGGCGAATGCAAAGTGCCGGTGAGCCGCCTTGCGATAGATGTCGAACCTGTCCGGATCGGCGAAACGGCTGGGGTCGCGATTGGCGCTGCCCGCCACCACGTCGAGAAATGCGCCGGCAGGAATCTCGACACCGCCGAGCGTGACATCACGCGTCGCCATACGCGACTGCATCAGCACGGGGCCGTCCCAGCGCAGAGCCTCTTCGATCGCCGCCGCGACCAGCGTGCGATCCTGGCGCACCGCTTCGAGCTGTACCGGATCGCGCAGCAACGCAAGCAACAGTACGCTGGTCGCGCGATAGGTCGTGTCGCCGCCCGCATTCACCAACTGGCGAAGAAACGAAATGACAACCTCGTCCGGTAGCCGCTCGCCGTCCACCTCCGCGGTGGCCAGCGAGCTCACCAGATCGTCGCCGGGATGACTGCGGCGCTCGTCGACAAGCCGCGCGAAATAGGTGCCCAGCTTCGTCGATGCCTCCACGCCATGCTCGACATCGATCGAAACCAGCGTCTGTGCGATGGCGAGCTTGTGAAAGATCTTTACGTCTTCCGGCGGCAATGCCAGTTGCCGATAGATGATGTTGAACGGGTAGTGAAGCGTGAACTCGTTGACGAGATCCGCCTGTCCGCGATCCATGAACTTCGACATCAGCTCGCTCACCACTGGGTCGACCAGCGTATCGCCCCATGCCGCGACGGTGTGCGGCAAAAAGGCCTTCTGGAAGATGCGGCGGTAGCGCGAGTGCTCGGGCGCATCCATCGTCGAGATACTGCGCCCGAAGCTGATGCCGAGATTGCGCTCGTAAGACTTGTTTGAAAACGTTGCCGGGTCGCCAAGCACCTTCGAGACTTCGTCGTATCCGAATACGGAATAGTGCGCGACATCGGACATGGTCAGATCCGCCGCGCCGCCCATCAGCACACGGTAGTCACCCTGCTGAACCGCAGCCTTTTCCCGCAGTTCCGCAATGCGTGGATAAGGGTCCGCATCGGCACCGTAAGCGAGTGAATCCTCGAAAAAGGGGTTGAACTCAGGATCGTCGAAGTCCTCAAGTCGCAGCGCGCCGGCCATGGTTCCCGTCTCCATCAATCGTTTGTTTGCAGGCACCTCTGCTTTTGCGCGAGGTACCAATAGTTGAACTATGTTCTATTTTGCACAAGTGTGCAAGATCGATTTATCATTCACGGAAGGGGATGTTGCGCGCTTTCTGGCTCGCGCCCGCCATCAAAGGGAAACCATGCCGTCCAGCACCACGCACGCCGCCAGCAGACGGGCAACTGCCGACAATGAGCCGCGTGCCACGGCGCGCAGCACGACGCCAGAGCGCATTCTCGATACGGCCGAGCGGCTGTTCGCGATGCACGGCTACTTCGGCACGTCGATTCGCGACATCATGCAGAGCTGTGGCATGGAGCTGAGCCTCGCGCGGTACCACTTCGGCAGCAAAGACGCGCTGTTTCAGCAAGCTATCGGCCGTCGCGCCGCGGTGATCAGCCGGCAGGTCATCGAATCGCTCGAGGCCGAACTGGCACCCCTGCAAGACAAGCGCCCCGGCGTCGAAGCAATCGTGACCGCACTTTCCGCACCGGCCTTCGCGCATCTGAAGAGCGGCGATCCGGGGTGGCGAAATTACTTGCGCCTGCTAACCCAGATTGGCTGTCTTCTGGAGCGCCCCGATCTCACGGCGCCGTTTTATGACCAATACGCGCCTGCGGCCGCGCGCTACCGTGACGCCTTCGCCAAGGCACTTCCCCGCGTCACGCGGGAGACCGTCGAACTGGTGCAGCATTTCGTCGAGTCCGTGTTTCATCTCGTGCTCAACGAGCTTTACGCGCAGGAAGCGCGCTCCGGAGCCAAGGCACTCACGACAGCACATATCGAGCGCATGCGCACCTATCTGATTCGTTTCGCGGTTGGCGGCATCGAGGCGATGGTCAGCTCCGCCTCGGCCCAACGGGGTTCATGAGCATTGACAGTCGCAGCGAACGTCGTTCACAATTTAGAACATTATTCAGACTTACTGTGGCCGCAGCGAGCCTGCGGCCGTGCGAGATGGAGTTAGCCTCATGACAGCTGGAGACGCAGAGAACATCGCGCTGATCGTCGGGGCGGGTCATGCAGCAGGAGAATGCGCGACCGCGATCCGAGAACAGGGATGGACGGGACGCATCGTGATGGTGGGAGAGGAACCGCATTTGCCCTACCAACGGCCGCCGCTCTCCAAGGCATTCCTGTCGGGCGAATCGACCGCCGAGCAGTTGTACCTGAAACCGCTGTCGACATACGACAAAGCGCGTGTCGAGTTCATCCCGAACACGCGCGCGCAGCACATCGACCGTGACGCGAAACGGGTCACGCTGTCCAACGGCAGCGAAATCAGCTATACGAAACTGGTTCTGGCCACCGGCGGCCGCGCGCGGCGCCTCGCGTTGCCGGGTATCGAAGCGACCGAGAAGCTGCAGAATTTTCACTACCTTCGCACGCTCGATCACGTCGCGCGCATTCGAAACCAGTTTCATGCCGGCTCGCGCCTCGTGATCATCGGCGGTGGATATATCGGGCTGGAAGTGGCCGCGGTAGCCGTGAAGCGTGGCTTGCGCGTCACCGTGCTCGAGGCGTTGCCGCGCGTCCTCGCGCGCGTCACGGCTCCCGAGCTTTCCAGGTTCTACGAGGAAGTTCACCGCGAAGCCGGAGTCGACATCCGTACCAACGCGATCGTGAGTGGGTTCGAACTCGACGCATCCGGCGACGCCGTTGCCGCCGTGTGCTGCGCGGACGGCACGCGCGTCGCCGCGGATCTCGTCATCGTCGGCGTGGGACTGGAGCCCGCCACCGAACTCGCGCAAGCGGCCGGCCTTGCTGTCGACAACGGCATCATGGTCGACGAACACACGCGCACGTCCGACCCGGACATTTTTGCGGTCGGGGATTGCACCAACCACCCCAACCCTTCCCTTGGACGCCGCCTGCGTCTCGAGTCGGTCCCTAACGCGCTGGAGCAGGCCCGCACCGCCGCTGCGTCGTTGTGCGGCAAGGAGCGTGTCTACAACAGCGTGCCGTGGTTCTGGTCCGACCAATACGATCTGAAGCTCAAGATGGTCGGCTTGTCCCTCGGCTACGACGAGTTCGTCCTGCGCGGCGATCCCAAAGCCCGCTCTTTCTCGGCGTTTTATCTCAAGGACGGCGTCATGCTCGCAGCCGATACGGTCAGCCGTGTACCCGAATTCGTGCTGGCCAAGCGTTTCGTTGCCGAGAAAATTCCGGTCCGCGCCGCCGATCTCGCCAACGAATCGATCCCGTTGAAAAGCCTGCTTCCCTAGTCCAATTCATTTTTCATGAGGTTCACAAGCCATGCCGCTCATTCGATTCATCCAGCCGGACGGTAGCGAGGCCGCCGTAAGCGCCAACGTTGGCGATTCAGTCATGCAAACAGCGGTGAACAATCAGATCCCAGGCATTCTCGGCGATTGCGGCGGCAGCTGCAGCTGCGCAACCTGTCACGCGTATGTCGACGACGCCTGGAGCAGCCATATGCCAGCGGCGGAATCCTATGAAGTCGACATGCTGACCTGCGCGATGGACGTGCGCGAAAACAGCCGTCTGACATGCCAGATCTTCATGACGCCGGAACTGGACGGGCTGGTGGTGCGTCTGCCCGATCTGACGGCGTAAGCGCAATGGGCACAGAGGCCTGCCGCACGACGCTGATCACCACGATGCGAAAGTTTGCGCGGACCTCACTCCTTGCATTCCTCGCCCGTCCCACGAATGGCTACGTGGCGGGGCCAGGAGCCGAAGACGAGACCGCGCTTACGGCGCTTTCGTCAACGCGTCGATCGCGTGTTGTTCGCTGTTGCTCCAGAACGCCGCCCACGTCGGAAATCCTTGCGGAAGACGCGGCTGATACCGATCGCCTTCATACTTGCCGGGCCAGTTCTGCAAGCGCGGCGCACCGGGGCGAGCGAGCCAGTCCGTCGAATACCAATGCTGTTCGTCGCGACGCTCGAAGCACCACTGCCCGTCGCGCCGCACATAGTGATCGAAGTAGCAGATCGCCATCACCACCCACGCTCCGTTGTCCTCGTGCTCCGCGCGACAATAGACGCTTCCCGTCGCATGGTCGGCATCGATGAAATCGACGACGTGGCCGCAGATCTGGTGAATGCTGCGATAAAAGCCACGCAGAATATGCTCGGACCCGTAGAACGTCTTCAATGCCGCGCGCCCGACGCCCCATCGGCCGCAATCGACGTCTTCGGCGAACAGTTGCACCAGGCTGTCCAGATCGCGCGAATCGACCGCGAGCGCGTATCGGACGGGCAACTGCTGGATGGCGAGCTGAGCCTCGATGCGGTCGATACGCGCGAGCAGCGCTGAATCCGTCGTCATGCCTTCCCCTTCGTAGCGTTGGCCATGGCGGCCGGGCGCGCGCGGATTTCGTCGGCATAGTAAGGCTGGTGTGAAAGAAGTCCGCCATCGACGTTGAACACCTGGCCCGTGACGAACGCCGCCTCATCCGAAGCGAGATACACCACCGCGTGTGCAATGTCTTCGGGCTGCCCGAGGCGAGGCGTGAGATGGTGGCTCAGCATCATCTCTCCGGTCTCCCCCGCGTAGTACGCCTGGGTCACCGGCGTGACGATCAGGCCCGGAGCGATCGCGTTGCAGCGTATCCCCTCCTTGCCGTGCTGCGCGGCGACGTAGCGCGTCAGCGCCTCGATACCGGCCTTGCAGACACCGTACGCGCTGTACCCCAGCGCGCCCGCCTGAGCGGCACCGGAAGAGGTATTGATAATCGAACCGCCGCCTCGTGCGCGCATCAGCGGCAGCGCGCACCGCGAGGCCAGCATGGTGCCGCGAAGATTGATGCGCATCGTGTCGTCCCAGACTCCGACGTCGAGTGCCTCGACTGCCGCATCGACCGTACTGGAAAGCGATGTGGCCGCGGCGTTGTTATGCAGGATATCGAGCCCGCCCCAAGTCTTGAGCGTCAGATCGAACAATGCATCGATCGAACTTTCGTCGCCGATATCGACCTGCGCCGGGACCGCGTGGCCCCCCGCTTCGTTAATACGACGAACCTGTTCCTGCGCGCCTTCGAGATTCAGGTCCGCCACGACGAGCAAGGCGCCCTCCTGCGCGAGCATGGCGGCACAGGCAGCGCCGATACCGGATGCGGCCCCGGTCACGATGGCAATCTTTTGCTTCACGCGTTGCATGATCTGCTCCCTGTCTCAGGCCGTTATCGGTGTCCGGCCGCGTGCTGCAACGCGGTCGAGATGAAAGTCGATATCGCCGAACATCTTCTCCATCATCGTCATCTTGCGGAAGTAGTGCCCTACCGGATATTCCTCGGTGAGCCCCATGCCACCGTGCAACTGAATGCCCTGCGCGCAAACGAAGCGATTGGCGCGCGCGGCAACGGCTTTGGCCGCCGAGATGACGCGGCTGCGTTCGGCCGCCGGGCCGTTCAGGTGCGCGATCCCGCAGTACAGCATCGAACGCGCCTCCTGCGTGGCGACGAACATCTCAGCCATGCGATGCTGCAACGCCTGGAACTTGCCGATCGGCTGGCCGAACTGCGAGCGTCCCTTGATGTACTCCGAGGTGATCGCCATCACGGCTTCCATCATGCCAAGGCTCTCGGCCACGCTCGCGAGACTGGCGAGTTCCGTTGCCTGCGTGAGCACCTGCAGCGAGCGTTCAGGTCCGACGATCAATGCATCTTCACTGAGCTCGACGTTGTGCAGGTCGATATCCGCGGCACGCGATCCATCGAGCAAGCGGTACGACCAGCACGTTACGCCCGCGGCCCGGCGATCGACAAGAAAAACGCCCACGCCTTGCGACGCGCCTTCGACTCGCGCGGTCACGAGCAGCTGGTCCGCCGACGCGCCGGCGATCACCAGCGTCTTCGCGCCGCTGATCAGGTAACCCGAGGCGCTCTTGAGCGCGTGCGTTTGCGCGTGGCATCCCAGCTTGTACCGGCTTCCCGCTTCGCTGTCCGCGAGCGACAGCAGCAGCGTGCCGTCGATGACGGCGGGCAGCAGCGTCTCACGCCGGCGCGGCGCATCGCCTCGTTCGACGATCGTGGCGCAAAGCAGCGCTGTCTGCACGACCGGCTCGAGCGCCATACCGCGGCCGAGCGCCTCCATCACGATCGCCGTTTCGACGAACGAGCACCCGAGACCGCCGACGTCTTCCGGCATCGTCAGCCCGAGCCAGCCAAGTTCGGCATAGGCGCGCCAATGTTCGCGGCTGAAACCCTCTTGCCCCGATGCGATGCGCGTGCGCGCCTCGAATCCATACTCCTGCTGAACGTAGCGCTCTGCGCCGTCCTTCAGCATCGATTGTTCTTCGGAGAAGTTGAAGTCCATGGCTACAGTCCAAAAGCCAGCTTGGCAATGATGTTCTTCTGCACTTCGCGCGCGCCGCCATAGATCGTGGAGGCGCGAGCGATCAGATAGCCCGACGTGCGGCCGCCCATGTAATCCGGCCAATTTTCGTCGACCGCCAGATCACCCTGCGGCTCGCCGTGGTCGTCGAAACGCATCGCGCGGGGACCGAGTGCGTCCATTTGCAGTTGCGTCACGCGCTGTTGCATCTCCGACCCGCTGATCTTCAGCGCAGAGACGACCGCATCGAGATTGCGCTCGCTCTTCTCTTCCGCAAGGATGCGGAGCACCGACCATTCGAGCGCCATCAGGTCCGCTTCGACCTCCGCGACCTTGCGCGCGAACCCGGGTGTATCGATGAGCCGCACGCCGTCCTCCCGCTCCTGCCCCGCGATATCTTTCGCGCGTTGCAGCTCGCGTTTGTTGAAATACAGGAACGCGCTCGCCGTGCGCTCCTTCTCGAGGAGGTACTTCGCATAGGTCCATCCCATGCCGGCCTCGCCCACGAGATGCGACTTCGGCACACGCACGTTTTCGAGGAACACTTCATTCAGGCCCTTGCCGCCCTCGATCGAAACGATCGGACGCACCGTGATGCCCGGTGTGTCCATGTTGACCAGCAGGAAGGAAATGCCTCGTTGCGGCTTGACGCTCGTATCGGTCTTGACGAGGAAGAAGCCCCAATCGGCAATCGTTGCGTCGCTGGTCCAGATCTTCTGGCCGTTGATCACGTACTCGTCACCGTCGAGCACGGCCGTGGTCTTCAGTCCAGCCAGATCCGAGCCCGCGTTCGGCTCCGAAAAGCCCTGGCACCAGAACTCGTCCCCGCGCAGAATAGGCCCAAGAAAACGCTGCCTCTGCCAGTCCGAACCGAACGCGATGATGACGGGCGCCACCATCTGCGTCGACTGCCACCCATAGTCCATGGCATCGGCGTTGTACAGCTCTTCCATGAAGATATGCTTGCGAAGCGCGCTCCAGCCGGTGCCGCCATGTTCGACGGGCCAATGGGGCGCACCCCAGCCGCGCTCGTACAGAATGCGCTGCCATCTGCGGATGTCATCGCGCGCAGGCGGATGCACGCCAACACGCCAGCGGCGTGAAATGTCGGCCGGCGCATGCTCACTGAAAAACGTTCTGACTTCCCGACGAAATGTTTCGTCTTCCTCGCTATAGCCCAAATGCATGCCTGACTCCTGAATCTCTTGCGCCCTCGTTGTCTGCTCTGTCGCGCCACTGCGCCGCGCTTGTGCGGGTGCTCCGCCTAGCGGCCTCTGAAAGCCGGGGCGCGTTTTTCTCTCGCGGCGAGCCGGCCCTCCGCGGCGTCCTCGGAGTTCACCGCGAGCGCCACCGCGTTCAGTTCCTGCGCAAGAAACTCTTCCATGCCACCGGGGTTCAACCTGAACAACTGCTTGGTCAGCCCGAGCGAGAAAGTCGGGCCAGCCGCCAGCTCGCCAGCCAGCTTTTCGGCGGCCGCGTCAAGCTCGCCGTCCTCGACGAGATGGCTGGCAAGACCCATATCGAGTGCTTCCTTGCCGCTCAGCCGGCGATTCAGATACATGATTTCCTTGGCGCGAAACTCGCCGCAATGACGCGCAAGCAGATGCACCATGCCGCCTTCAGGTAAGGTGGCGCGCATCAGGAAGGCGGGAATGAACTGCGCCGTATCGGAAACGATGAGCTGGTCCGCGCACAGCGCAAAGCTCCAGGCAATTCCCACGGCAACGCCTCGTACCGCCGCGACCACTGGCTTGTTCAGGTTGTACAACCGAAGCGCGACCTTCTGATACACCGCCATCGATGCGCGCGCGTGCGCCACGCTCATCTGCGGTGGCGCGGCGCCGCTGCCCTTGATGTCGGCACCGGCGCAAAATGCGCGGCCTGCGCCAGTGAGAATCACCGCGCGAATCTCCGGATCCTTTTCGATGCGATCGAGGTGGCCGAGAATCAGATCAAGCATTTCCGGCGTCAGCGCGTTGAGCTTCTCGGGGCGGTTCAGACACAGCGTCGCAACCGCGCCGTTCAAAGTGAGTTCAACATCCATGATGTTCGGCTCTTCGTCTGAGTTTGGTTCGTCCGTTCGACGGTCTGGTCAACTGCCGCGAGCATGCAGGCGGATCATCCCGTCGCCGAACGGCTCGTCGCGGCGCTTGAGCGCTTCCTTCAGGCCAACCGCTTCCATGTCCGCCTTGAACTGCGCGCGGCGCGGCCCCAGGCTCTGGTGAGCCCGTGAGTCGTTTTCCACCGCGAGCCGCTGAAGCGTGCGCGAACCGGCCAGCTCCAGCCCGATGTTGACAATGCGCTTGTTGGCCGCAAGCAGATCGGCATCGACAAACGACAGACGGCGTGCCAACTCGCCCACCTCCGCTTCGAGCTGCTCTGCCGGCACCGCATCCATGACGAGCCCGATCTTCGCGGCGTCGCGGCCCGTCAGCGAGTCGCCAGACAGCAGCAGACGCTTCGCCCACTGCGGGCCGACGTGATAGAACCACATATGCGCAGGCGGCGAGCCGTTCGCGCGCGTGGCGGGAAAGCCGATCCTTGCGTTGTCGGCGGCGATCACCATGTCGCACGCCAGCGCGAGATCCGTGCCGCCCGCAAGACAGTTGCCATGCACCTGCGCGATGATCGGCTTGTGGATATCCGCCATCAGATTGACCGTCTCCGACTGCCGCTCCATCGACCAGCAGTCGTCGTCGAAGCTGCGAATCGTTCCACGATAGTCACCCGGATCAGCGGCGTCCGCGGCCCGATCCGAATACGTCGTCACCAGATCGTAGCCTGCGCAGAAGTCGCGGCCAGCTCCCGACAGTACGATCACGTTCACCGATTTGAGGTCGTCGGCTTCGAGCAACGCCGCCTTGAGTTCCTGCAGAAGCGGATTGTTGATGGCGTTGCGCTTGTCCGGACGACTCAGCGTGATGCGCGCAACGCGTTGCGCCAATTCAAACTTCACGCACTCCGATGTTTTCAGCCATTTGGCCATGGTCGATTCCCTCCAATTGAGGCGATTGCCGTTCACCGGGCAAACTGCGCGCGCAGACTCACCTTGCTGATCTTGCCCGTCGGCAGCCTCGGCAATTCGTCGATGAATGCAATGGCTTTCGGACATTTGTAGCTCGCGATCAAGCCGCGACAGAACTCGATCAATTCGACTTCGCCCGCTTGCTCGCCACGGCGCAACACGACGATCGCCTTGACGCACTCTCCCCACTTCTCGTGCGGCACGCCGATCACCGCCACGTCGATGACTGCCGGATGCTGGAGCAGCGCATCTTCGACTTCACGGCTGTAGATGTTCTCGCCGCCGGAAATGATCATGTCCTTCTTGCGGTCGACGAGGAAAATGTAGCCCTCCTCGTCCTGGTAGCCCATGTCGCCCGAGCGATACCAGCCATCGCGCAGTGCTTCCACCGTCGCCACGCTGTTGTTCCAGTAGCCACTCAACTGCGTCTGCGAGCGCAGCCAGACCTCGCCGGTCTGGCCTTGCGGCAGATCGTTGCCTTGATCGTCGACGATGCGCAGGTCGATGCCGGGGCACGGGCGCCCCACCGATGCGAGACGCCGTACCTGTTCCGGAGACCCTTTGGGCTTGACCTCATGCGCAGGCAACCAGCAGGCGTTGCTCTCGGTCATGCCGTACTGGACCGAAAACACCGGGCCGAGCACCTGAATGCCGCGCGACAGCAGCGGTGCAGGCACCGGGGCTGCCGCCGTGACGATGTTTTCGATGCTGGACACGTCATAGCTCGACAGTTCGGGCACATCGAGGACCGCCTGAAGCATCGCGGCAACCATGAACGTGAAGGTGATGCGTTCTTCGGCGATCGTCTCGAGCATTTGCTTCGGCTCGAAGACGCGATGCACGACCGTCGTGCCGCCCATCCAGGCCACCGAATTAACGAAGCCAATCCCGCCGACGTGGAACGCCGGGGTCGTCTGTAGCACGCGGGTATTGCCCGAAAACTCCGTCACCAGCGCGCAGCTTTCCGCGGTGACGCACATGGCATGGTGCGTGCGCACGACGCCCTTGGGACGCCCCGTGGTGCCGCTCGTGTACATCAGGTACGCGTAGTCTTCCGGTTTCGAACGGATCGGCGGCCCTTCCACTGGGCCGGCTTCCATCACCGCCTCGAATGAAACGGCCCAATCCGGTGCGTCGCCAATGCAGATGTACTGCTCGATTTCGGGCAGTTGCGAACGCAGTCCGTTCACGACATCGGCATACTGAGCCTCGAATACGAGCGCCTTAGGGGCCGCGTCCTTAAGAATATAAAGAATCTCCGCGGGGGCCAGCCTGAAATTGACGGTTGCCAGAATGAAGCCGGCCCATTCGCATGCACGGTAGCTCTCGTAGTACTCCGCGCAATTCATCGCGAGGATCGCAACCCGGTCCTGACGCCGCAGGCCGCGCTCATATAGCGCTCCCGACAAGCGGCGTGCACGCTCCGCCAACTGACTGTGCGTCAGACGCCGGTCGGCGTACACGAGCGCCGTGTGGTCGGCATGCAAGCGAGCGTTTCGCTCGATCATCTCGCCAAGGGTTCTCATCTCAATCCTGTCGTTGTCTTGTCAGATCGACTGTTAGCCAGCGAGCGTCTGCGGATCGGCCAACACGGTTCCAATGAAGGCGGCGAACCGCGCCGCGTCGGCTCCGTTGATCACGCGATGGTCGTAGCTGAGCGACAGGGGCAGCATCTTGCGCCAGCTGACGCCGCCGTCGTCCGCCGGCGCGGCTACCAGCCGGGTTTTAGTCACGCCGAGAATCGCCACCTCCGGCGCATTGACGATAGGCGTAAAACCAGTACCGCCAAAGCCGCCGAGCGAACTGATCGAAAAGCAACCGCCCGACATCTCTGCCATCGATAAACCCTTTTCGCGCGCCTTCTGCGAAATTGCCGCAAGTTCCACCGAGAGTTCTTCGACGCTCTTCCTGTCGCAATCGCGCAGCACCGGCACCAGCAATCCGAAGCGCGTGTCCACGGCGACCCCGATGTGGAAGTACTTCTTCAGAACGATGTTTTTGCCGTCACCGTCGAGCGACGCGTTGAATTGCGGGAACTCCTGCAAAGCCCGCACCACGGCTTTGATAAGGAAGACGAGCGGCGTCAGCTTAACCGTCGTGCCCGCCTCGTTACGGGCCTTGCGATAACTTTCGAGCGACGTAATATCAGCGTCGTCGTGGTGGGTCACATGCGGGATCGTCAGCCAGTTGCGCGACAGGAAGGCTCCTGTGAGCTTCTGGATGCGCGACACCGGCTTGACTTCCACCTCGCCGAATTCGGCGAAATCGACCTGCGGCCAAGGCGGCAGATTCGCGCCGAAAGCGGGGACTGCAGCCTCGCCGGGGCCGGTATTCACATCGGACTGCGGTCGCGTAGCAACGGATTCGACACTCATCGCGGATGCCTCTTCGAACGACTGTTGGACAGCGTGACGGCCTATGGCCAATCAGACGATTTCCGCCAGCACCGTGCCGACGGGATACACTTCGCCAACCTGGGCAACGATGCGCAGCGTGCCCGACGCGGGCGACTCGACCTCCTGAATCGATTTGTCGCTTTCGAGCGCATAGAGAATCTGCCCTTCGCTCACGGTTGCGCCGTCGTCCGCCAGCCATTCGGCTAGCGTGCCTTCGTTCATGGAAAAGCCCAGTTTGGGAAGCAGCACTTGTGTGGTCATGACCTTGCTCTATTGATGATGGAATTCCGGGTGTTCGTGCTGGTCATTTCAGCGTCGCGCGAACCGCCGATTCGATTTCGGCCACGCCCGGTACGAACGCGTCTTCGAGCGGCTTCGAGAACGGCACGGGGCAGAATTGCGCGCCTACGCGCTGCACGGGCGCCTTGAGCTCGCGAAAGAGGGCTTCGTAGATACGGGATGCGATTTCCGCACCCACGCCGAACGGTTTGACGGCTTCGTGCACGACAACGGCGCGCCCGGTTTTTGCAACCGAAGTCAGGATAGTTTCGGTATCCAACGGAGAGACGGTGCGCAAATCGATCACTTCGCAGGCGACACCATCTTTGGCCAGCACTTCGGCAGCAGCCATGGCTTCCTGCACGCGGCGGCTGTAGCTGATCACCGTCACGTCGGTACCCGCGCGAATCACGTTGGCTTTGCCAAGCGGAATCGCCACGCCGCGCTCCGGCGCACTGCCCGGGTTCCAGTAGGTCGGCATGTTCTCGATGAATAGGCAAGGGTCGTCATCACGGATGCAGGACAGCATCAAGCCATACGCATCGGCAGGATTCGACGGTGTGACGACCTTGATGCCGGCAACGTGCGCAAACCAGGCCTCGAGGTAGTCGGCGTGCTGACCACCCGTGCCGAAGCCCGCACCCGTCATGGTGCGGATGACGATCGGCACATGGGTCTGTCCGCCCGACATGAACCGCAGCTTCGCGGCGTGATTCACGATCATGTCCATCGCGACGGTCGTGAAGTTCATCAGCATGATTTCCGCCACAGGACGCATCCCGACCATCGAAGCGCCGATTGCCGCACCGATGATGGCCTGCTCCGAAATCGGCGTCGAACGCACCCGCGACGTGCCGTATTTCGACGACAGTCCCTTCGTTACGCCGACAATGCCGCCCTCCTGGCCGTCGGCAACGTCTTCACCCAGCACGATTACGTTGGCGTCGGCGGCCATCGCGTCGTCGAGCGCGAAGTTGACCGCCTGGATGGTGTTGATGTTGGTTGGCTGCTGGCTCATGCAAGCACCTCGTCCTTGAAGATGTCGCGCCGAAGCTCCGCGACATCGGGATATTCGCTCGACAGCGTGAATTCGACCGCGGCGTCGATCTGCGCCTCGTGTTCGGCTTCCATCGCAACCAGTTGCTCCTCGGTCGCATGCTTCGCATCGATGAGCCACTGACGGAACAGCGGCACCGGATCCTTCGCGAGCCAGGCGGCCTTTTCGTGCTTGTCCATATAGGCGTCCGGGTCGCCGAACACGTGCCCCTGAAAGCGGAACGTGTTCGCTTCGATCAGCGTCGGGCCGCCGCCGTTGCGCGCGCGTTCGACCGCTTCGTGCGCCGCCTTGTGCATCTGAATCGGATCGTTGCCGTTCACCGTGATGCCCGGCATCTGGTACGCGACGGCGCGCTGGGCGATGTTCGGCGCGGACGTGCCATACGCGTATTTGGTGTGCTCGGCATAGCCGTTGTTCTGGCAGACGAAAATCACCGGCAACTTCCACACGGACGCCATGTTCAGCGACTCGTGGAAGGCGCCAATGTTTGATGCGCCGTCACCGAAGTAGGCCACGGCCACGCGCGATTCACCACGAATCTGCGCGGCGAGCGCAAGCCCATTCGCGATCGGCATCGAACTGCCGACAATGCCGGTCGTCACCATGACGCCCGACGCGGGATGCGTGACGTGCATCGGGCCGCCCTTGCCTTTGCACGTCCCCGTCACTCGCCCTCCGAGCTCGGCCCAGAGTTCCTTGAGCGGCACACCTTTGGCGATCATGTCGTGGACGCCGCGGTAGATCGTGCAGATGTAGTCGTCGTCGGTGAGACACACCGACATCGCCGACGGAATCACTTCCTGGCCGCGCGGCGAGTAGTACGGCATCACCAGCTTGCCGGCCTTGATAACGGCACGAAAGCGCTCATCGTTCTGCTTGATGAGAGCCATGCGCCTGTAGATGTCGACCAGGACTTCGCTGCTGGGCGGCTGATAGGCATTCATTCGTCACTCTCCTGTGTCACCAGATCTTTTGCGCGCCGCTCGCATGCAGCGCCGCGATGTAACCGAACACGAACGATGCGCCGATGCTGCTGCCGGCGCCCGGATAACAGCGGCCAACCACGGATGCCGTGCAGTTGCCGGTGGCGTACAGCCCAGGGATTTGCGAACCGTCGTCCTTCAGCACGCGCCCGTATTCGTCGGTCACGAGACCGCCTGCCGTGCCCACATCCCCTGGATACATGCGCACGGCGTAGAACGGCCCTTCCTCGATCGGCCCGAGATTGGGGTTCGGTTTGATGGTCGGGTCTCCATGACAGCGATCGAATGCGCGCGAGCCGCGACCGTAATCTTCGTCGACGCCCGTTTCGCAGAAGCCGTTGAAGCGCTTGACGGTCTCGAGCAGCCCAGCACGATCGATACTGCATTTCGCGGCCAGTTCTTCGAGCGTGTCAGCCTTGATCATGTACCCACTGTCGAGCCACTTCTGCGGAATCTGGCCCGGCATCGCCGTGCCCCACGGGTAGTACTTACGCTGCCGGCTGTCCATCACGACCCATGCGGGAACGGCCTTACCCGTCTGCTTGTGGCGCTGGTACATGCGTTGACCGATTTCCATGTACGCTCCCGCTTCGTCGCAAAAGCGCTCGCCGTCCTGATCGACCATGATCGAAAACGGCAGCGACAGGTCGAGGTGATGCATGAACGGCAGCGGCGAGCCATCCGGCGCGCGTGCACCTTCGGGCAATTCCTCGTTGGGACCGAGCGACGTCACGACCCACCACGCTTCCTCCATGCAGTCCACTGCGCCGCCGAGCGCAATCGCGGCTTGCAGGATTTCACCGGTATCGCCCGGATTCGCATTGGTCCAGTCCGCGGACGACGGCTGCGGCTGATACCTGCGGCGCATTTCCGCGTTGTGTGAAAAGCCGCCGGTATTCAGCAGGACGCCTTCGCGAGCGCGCACGCGCAACTCGCGGCCGCTGCGTACCGCGACGATGCCGGTCACGCGTCCGTCCTCGACGATGAACTCGCGCACCGGCGTGTCCGTCCAGATCGGCACGTTCGCGCGCAGCGCCATCTGCAGCATGCGCCCCTGAATCGCCGCGCCGTTGGCCACGAGCTCCTTGCCGGTGATCTTCTGATAAAGCATCCGGCCACCCAGTTGCATCGCCTTGCGCTTGCCGCCCCACGTCCGCTTCATCAGAAACAGTTGCGGATACTCGTCCGAGTTGGCCGGCATCGACGGGCCCTTGTAGCGCGATAGACGCGGCGCCCATTCGCCCAGTTCCTTTACGTCGAACAACCTGGCCAGCAGCGACCGGCCACGCGGCTCGCCGCCGGGCAGCGTGTCGTAGTAATCGGACCAGCCGTCCGCGTACACGAACTGCATCCCCTGCTGCTCGAGAAACTCGGCCATCTTCGGGCCGGTGCGCAAGTAAGCCTCGCGTCGCGCGTCAGAAGTCCCCGGCCCTTGATAAGTAACCGCCGCATCGAAGTACTGGCGCGCGCGTTCATAGGAATCGCTGACGCCGTGACGCTTCATCACATGATTGTTCGGAAGCCACCAGACCCCGCCCGAATATCCGGTCGAGCCGCCGACCTTCGCCTGCTTCTCGATGATCAGTGCTTCTTTGCCGACCGACTTGCAGGCAAGCGCCGCACACATCGAACCCCCGCCGCTGCCGACCACCACGAAGTCGTAGGTTGCGTCCCAGTTCGACGACATCACTCCTCCCGCGCGATGAATTCGCGCAGCGCGCGATGGAAGTTCGAAACCGACGATTCCTGCAGCGGATTGGTGCGCAAACCCTTGAAGCCGCGCGACTTCATGCCCTGCTGAACGTTGGTCATGTTCTGGAAGTCCTGCCACAGGATCAGGCCGAAGTTCTCCTGCGCGTTATCCTTCCAGTCGTCCACGCCGTAATAGAACTCTCGCTTCAACGGCGGCTCCGCCCCAGGTGCGAAGCGCTGCAGCGACCAGATGTCGTAGATGCACGAATCCGGGTTGTCGCCATCCGGCCGCGCGCGATAGAACAATGCGCCGTCCGGGTACGGCAGGAACACCAGATTCGGAAACACGTGCCAGTCCGCTCCCGCGCGACCCAGTTGCTCGAAAGAGATCTCGGGCCAGCCCGCACCCTCGGCGATGGCCGCCTCGCGCTGAAATTCCATCGCCTTCCCGAGGACTTCGAACTGGTCACCCGACGGCGACATTTCGGTCATCAGGCGCTTCGCGGCTTCGTAATCGCGCGCGGTATTGATCGCCTTCAGAGTCTCTTCCATTACACGGAAAAAGTTCACGAGCCCCTGGCGTACGTCTTCGGGCATCGGCTTGCCGGTTCGTGGCGAGGGCGCGCCGATCATCCGCGTCGCCGTCGAATAACCAAACATCCCATGGCGGCCATAGGAGAAACTGCGCGTCACGTCATCGCCGGCGACGTCGAGCAGTTGCGGATGGGTTGCCGCTACGTGATAACCCTCGTTGAACGCTTCGAGTGCAACCTTCCAGTTGCACGGCAGACGAATCGACTTGTACCAGCGGTAGCGCATCTTTTCGAACTCGAAGCAGTTCGTGATCTCCGGCACCGGGTCGAGAAATTTCGCGAGCGGCTCTGCGTCCGGATCCATATTGATGAACACGAACCCGCCCCACGTATCGACCAGCACGTCCGTGAGACGAAGGTCCCCGTCAGCCATGTCCGGGCAACCTTCCCAATCTTGCCTGTCGAGCACACGCGCAAGACTGCCATCCAGATTCCACTGCCAGCCGTGATAGGCGCAGTGAAATTTCGCGGCCTTGCCACAGCCATTAGTCAGGCGCCGGCCACGGTGCTGGCAGACGTTGAAGAAGGCCTTGATCTGATCTCCCGCGGTTCGCACCACGATGATCGATTCGCCGGCCACGTCGAAGGTCACGAAGTCGCCCACGTTGGGAATCTCTTCCAGACGGCAGGCGGCCTGCCAGATTCGCGGCCAGAGGCGCTCTTTCTCGCGCTCGAGAAACTGCTTCGACAGGTAACTGTCCTTCGGGACAAAATCGAGGCGGACAGTGTGCTCACTCGAATCGGGACTGGTGTTACCCATTGTTATCTCCTTCGTCATATGGCCGGCGTAGGCACCGGTTCCGGCTTTTTATGTGGCGGCCGCGCAGTCGACTGCCATATTGCAACTAGCTGTTCAATTATCTTGAACAGCGTTCTGGTCGGTGTCAATCCGGGCGAACGTCAATCGAGCGCCGCGGTCATTGCCGGGACAGCGTCGAAAAGGTCGGCGCTCAGACCGTAGTCGGCCACCTGAAAGATCGGCGCCTCGCTGTCCTTGTTGATCGCGACGATGACTTTCGAGTCCTTCATACCGGCGAGGTGCTGAATCGCGCCCGAGATACCCACCGCGATATACAACTGAGGCGCGACGATCTTGCCGGTCTGGCCGACCTGATAGTCGTTCGGCACGAAGCCGGCGTCGACCGCGGCGCGCGACGCGCCGACTGCGGCGCCAAGCTTGTCCGCGAGCGCGTCGAGCAGTTTGAAGTTGTCGCCGTTCTGCATGCCTCGGCCGCCCGACACCACGATGTTGGCTGCCGCAAGCTCCGGCCGGCTCGATTTCGTCAGTTCCTGGCCGACGAAACGGGCCTTGTCGAAAGCCGCTGCGGATGCGACGCCGCGCGACGGCGCGGCGGCCGAACCGGTAGCGGCCACATCGAAGGCGGTCGGACGAATCGTGACGACCTTGATTGCGTCGCACGATTGGACCGTGGCGAGTGCATTGCCGGCGTAGATCGGACGCACGAACACATCGGGGGCCTTGAAAGCGATCACGTCGGAAATCTGCGCGCTGTCGAGCAGCGCGGCTACCCGCGGCATGAAGTTCTTGCCCACGGCCGTGGAGGCCGCGATCACGTGCGTATAACCGCTAGCCAGCGAAACGACGAGTGCGGCCAGATTTTCCGGCAGCCCATGCGCGTATTCGGGTGCATCCGCGACGAGCACTTCGGCGACGCCGGCAACGTTCGCGGCCTGCTCTACCACCGCCGACGCGCCGTGGCCTGCGACCAGTACATGAATGTCGCCGCCCGCAGCGCCCGCCGCCGTGATGGCGTTGAGCGTGGCGCGCTTGAGGCTTGCGTTGTCGTGTTCCGCGATAACGAGAATAGTCATGATCAGATCACCTTCGCTTCGTTACGAAGCTTTTCAATCAGCGCTGCAACATCGGGAACCATCACGCCGCCCTTACGCGCCGGCGGCTCGGTCACTTCGAGAACCTTCAGACGAGGTGCAACGTCGACCCCCAGCGCGTCGGGGCTCAGCGTCTCCAGCGGCTTCTTCTTCGCTTTCATGATGTTGGGCAGCGTCACGTAGCGCGGGCTATTCAGACGCAAGTCCGTCGTGACCACCGCCGGCAGATCGAGCGCGACACGTTCGAGTCCGCCATCGATCTCACGCGTGACGAGTAGTTGTTGACCGTCCACTTCCGTCTTGAACGCGAACGTGGCTTGCGGCCAACCGAGCAACGCGGCGAGCTTCTGGCCGGTTTGTCCCGCGTCGTTGTCGATGGCCTGCTTGCCGAGCAGCACCAGTTGCGGAGTTTCCCGCGCGGCCACGGCGGCCAGCAGCTTGGCGACCGCGAGCGGCTGCAGATCCGCATCGCTTTCCACCAGCACCGCGCGATCAGCCCCCATCGCGAGCGCCGTACGCAGCACCTCCTGCGATTGCGTGGTTCCCGCGGACACCACGACGACTTCACTCGCCACGCCCGCTTCCTTGAGGCGCACCGCCTCCTCCACCGCGATCTCATCGAACGGGTTCATGGCCATTTTCACGTTGGCCAGATCGACGCCCGAACCATCGGACTTCACCCGAGGTTTCACGTTGTAGTCGATCACGCGCTTCACCGCGACCAGTATTTTCAATTTGACGCTCCGAACGCTTTGTTGAACAATGTTCTATATTCTGAACTCATCTTTTTGTAGCTGTCAACGAGAAGAATGAGGAGAACGTCGCTTGTCGCTCAATTCGACGCCCTCGTTCGACACCATGGAGACGACCAATGAAGCTCTATCGATGTGAACGGTTTGAAGGTATTGCGGGTCTGGCATTGCGCGAGGAACCCGATCCGGCGCCGCCCGGCGCTCATCAGGTACAGGTACAGGTCAATGCGAGTTCGTTGAATTTCCGCGAGTTGCTGCTGATCAACGGTGCGTATCGCGACTGGATGGCGCCCAACTTCATTCCGGCCTCGGACGGCGCGGGCGTCGTGCTTGCCGTCGGCCCAGGCGTGCGGCGCTTCCGACCCGGCGACCGGGTGATGGCCAATTTCGCGCAGAACTGGCACGGCGGCAGCCGCCCGCAACACGCGGATACGCTGGGCCGCGGCGCTATCGTCGAAGGCATGCTGCGCGACAAGGCGGTGCTGAGCGAGGAAGAACTGGTTAGCGTTCCGGATCATCTTTCCGACGAGGAGGCCGCAACGCTGCCTTGCGCCGCGCTCACCGCATGGAACGCGCTGTGCCAGCATGCGCCGCTGCTGCCGGGCCAAACCGTGCTCGTACAGGGCTCTGGCGGGGTATCGCTGTTCGCTCTGCAGCTCGCCCGTCTGTTCGGCGCGCGCGTGATCGCGACTTCGTCGAGCGAAGCGAAGCTCAAACGGCTTGCCGAACTCGGCGCCGACGCCACGATCAACTACCGCGACACGCCGAATTGGGATGACGCCGTGCTGCGCCTGACCGATGGCTTTGGGGTCGATCTGGTCGTCGAGGTGGGCGGCGCCCAAACCTTCGGCAAGTCCATTGCCGCCACTCGCGACAGCGGGCGCATCAGCGTGGTCGGACTGCTGACCGGCGCCCCTTCTCCCGGCGAAGGATTCTTCACGCGCGGACTGTCGATCGCGCCGATCCGCGTCGGCTCCCGTCAGGATTTCGAAGCGATGAACCGCGCGATCGGACTGCACAAGCTCAAGCCCGTCATCGACTCGGTTTATGACTTTGCGCGCGTACCGGATGCGCTGCGGCACCTCGAAAGCCAGCAGCATTTCGGCAAGATCGTCATTCGCCACCGGTAACCAGCCTTCGCATGATCCACGGAGTCAGACTATGAAACTCTTTTCACTGGAAGGACAGATTGCGCTCGTCACCGGCGCGTCGCGCGGTCTCGGCTTCGCCATGGCTAACGCGCTGGCGGCAGCGGGTGCGACGGTGATACTGTGCGCGCGTTCGCGCGCGAGCCTCGAAACCGCTGCGGAATCGATTCGTCAAGCGGGCGGCGACGTCGATATCGAACCGTTCGACCTCACCGATCAGGGCGCAATCAGAAACGGCGTTCGCAACGTCCTTGCACGCCACGAACGCATCGACGTCCTGCTCAACAATGCCGGCATTTGCGAGTGGAGTGATTTTCTGCAGTCGAACCTCGACATGTGGCAAAGAACGATGGATACCAACGTCACGGCCGCCTACGTGCTCGCGCAGGAAGTTGCGCGCCCGATGATCGAACGCGGACACGGACGCATCATCAACGTCGGGTCTTATGTGTCGGTGCTCGGTCGCGAGAAGCTGCAGGCATACGTGGCCAGCAAGCACGCGATTGCCGGACTGACGAAATCGCTCGGCGCGGAACTGGGCCGACACGGCATTCGTTGCAACGGCATCTGCCCCGGCTACTTTCTCACCGAAATGGCCGAGCCCGTCACGTCCAACCCGCAGATGAAGGAAATCGTGCGTTCGCATATCTCGGTGGGACGCTGGGGGAACCCCGAGGAACTCGGCGGCGTCGCGGTTTTTCTCGCCTCCGAAGCGAGCTCCTACATGAATGGGCAAATGCTGATGGTCGACGGCGGGGTCTCGGAGATCCTGAGCTTCTCGATGTCCGTGGTGTAGCGCAACGAGTGGCTCGCCCCAACGCGCCGCGTGACCTGCAGGCAACCCGGCCCGCTATCTCCATAGATAGCGGGCCAATTCTTTTGTCCTGCCAGGGTGCCGCGCGAAGAGCGGCACCCGTTCCGCAGTCACGACCGCAGCGTTGCCTCACCGCTACAGGCCTCGACCTTCGTGGAACCGGCGGCGCCGCCCTTCGCCACTGCTTTACGCGAAATGCCTTGCAGCAGGAAATGCGACAGCGCCGGAATGAGGATCAGCGCGCCGATCATGTTCCACAGGAACATGAACGTGAGCAGGATGCCCATATCGGCCTGGAACTTGATCGGCGAGAACGCCCACGTTATGACGCCGGCAGCCAACGTCACACCGACCAGCGCCACGACCTTCCCGGTGAACTGCACCGCGTGCCGATAGGCTACACGCAGCGGCTGCCCAGCGCGCTGATACGCGAGCTGCACACTCAGCAGATAGAGCGCATAGTCGACGCCGATGCCCACGCCCAGCGCGATCACCGGCAGCGTTGCCACCTTCACGCCGATGCCGAGCTTGACCATCAGCGCCTCGCACAGCACCGACGTGATCCCGAGCGGCACGACCGCCACCACGACCGCGCGCCAGCTGCGGAACGTGATGAAGCACAGCAGGATCACCGCTGCATACACCATCAACAGCATCGTGCGGTTCGCCTTGGCAACAACGACGTTCGTCACCGCGTCGATGCCCGCCGACCCGGCCACCATCAGGAACTGATGATCGGCGTCGCTATGGGTTTTCGCGAATGCCTCTGCAGCCTCCATCACGCGCGACAGCGTCGCCGCTTTGTGATCGGTCAGATAGGCGATGACCGGTGCGGTGCCGCAGGTCTGGCTCAGCAGATCAGGATGATCGAGCAGGATCTGCCACACCGTCTTGTTCACGATCGAAGGCACGCGGTCGATCGTGTACCACTTCGGGTAGCCCTCGTAGAACCCGGACGTCATCCAGCGCGCGAGACCGCCGACCGAGGTGGTGGTCTGCACCCCCGGCACGCCCCGCAGTGCGGTTTCGAGCCGGTCGGCCTCGAGCACCAGCGGGAAGTTGTTGGCGTCGCAGGTGCCGTGCGACGACTTGCCGATCACGACGAACAGGTCGCTCGACAGACCGTAGTGCGCGTTGGTGTACGCGTTATCGAGATTATAACGCGACTCCGGCCTGAGTTCCGGCGCGCCCGAATCGAGGTCGCCGATCTGCAGGTGCTGACTGATCGACCAGCCGAACACCGTGAGCGCCGCCGCACAAACGATCGCACCGACAGCCCAGCGGCGCTCGGTGAAGCGATCGAGCAGATTCCACAACGCGCCCGCCGACGAGGTGCCGCGCGCGTCGTTCTGCTCGCCACGCACGCTGCGTCGTGCAGCCGACGGACTCACACCAATGTATGACAGTAGTACCGGCAGCAGCAGCAGGTTGGTGAAGACCAGCACGCCCACGCCAACGCTCGCGGTAAATGCCAGATCCTTGATTACCGGAATGTCGATCACCATCAGCACGGCGAAGCCAACCACGTCCGCGAGCAACGCCGTGAGACCGGCGAGGAAAAGCCGCCGGAACGTGTAGCGCGCCGCCACGTAGCGATGCGTGCCACGCCCGATGTCCTGCGTGATCCCGTTCATCTTCTGCGCGCCGTGCGAGACGCCGATCGCGAAAACGAGAAACGGTACGAGCACCGAGTACGGGTCCAGCACATAGCCGAGCGTGCGAATGATGCCGAGCTGCCAGACCACCGCAATCAGCGAACACCCCACCACCAGCAGCGTGCTGCGATAGCAGCGCGTATAGAGAAAGATCACGACGAGGGCGATCCCCGCGGCCACGCCGAAGTACATCGCTACCAGCTTGAGTCCGTCGATCAGGTCGCCGATCAGTTTCGCGAAGCCCACCACGTGAACCCGGACCTCGCCGCGGCCCTCCGCTTTGATGACCTCGTCGATCCGGTGCGAGAGCTTCGCGTAGTCGAGCGGCTTGCCGGTATCGGCGTAATGATCGAGCAGCGGCAGCTGGATCATGCTCGAATGCAGATCGTTCGACACGAGGCTGCCCGCGATGTTGGCGCGGGCAACGTTGGTGCGCAGCTGTTCGACTGCCTGCGCGGACCCGTCGAAGCCGTCCGGCATCACCGGTCCCCCTGCGAAGCCGCGCTCCGTGACCACGTTCCAGCGCACGATCGGCATCCAGAGCGACTTCACGCCAGGCCGGTCGACGCCCGGAATCAGGAACAACGCGTCGTTGATACGCCGCAGCGCCGCGAGATATTTCGGATCGTAGATGTCACCCGACGGATTCTCGACGACGATCCGCAGCGAATTGCCGAGTCCTTTCAGATCCGCCTTGTTGGCGAGGTAGTTTTTGATGTACGGATGCGACAGCGGAATCATCTTCTCGAAGCTCGCATTCACATCGAGCCGCAGCGCCTGAAATCCCAGCACCGCCGTGATGATCGCGCAGATGATGATGAGCCACGGACGCCGGTTGAAGATCAACCGCTCGAGCGCGTTACCCGAGCGCGTATCGAAGCTGGCAAGATCCGCCACCACGGGCATCTTGTCGAATTGGGCATTGTTGCCGCCAGCCATGTCTGCTCCCCCTTAGTGCAACTTCGACAATGCGATCCGCGACAGGCCGGCCGCACCGGCCAGCACCGCGGTGTCGCCGCGCAGCGCCATGGCGAAGATGCCGCCCGGCTGGCTCGCGCCGAGTGTATGAAACGTTGCCCCCTGGTCGACGCTCTCGAGCAGCTCGCCCGCCTGGGTCGCGAGAATAAGGTGACCGTTCGGCAGTTCAGCCGAAGCGAGAATGCTCGCGCCGGTCGGCAGCGTGATCTTGTCCCACGTCGCGCCGCCGTCGGTGGAGCGATACGCGTTGCCGAGCAGACCGTAGACGATCAGCGCGTCGCCCGACGAAGCGAGACCGAAAAAGCTGCCCTTCGAAGGCGTCGGCACCGCGACGAAACGCTGCTTGTTGGGATCGAGCCTGAGCAGCAAGCCCTGCTCGCCCGCGATATAAAGCGTCCCGTTGATGCGGCGCATCGCATGCAGATTCAGTGCGTTGGGATTGTCAACTCGATCGAACCAGGGCACCCAGCTCTTGCCGCTGTCGTCGGTATGAAAAATGATGTTGAACGAACCGATGACCCAGCCGGAACGCTCGTCATCGAACCAGACGTCGAGAAACGGACGGCCTCCCTGGTCTGCTTCAAAGCGCTCGGCCTCTTCGCGCGATGCCTTGAGATCAGGTGAATCGCCCGGTTGCTTCGCGTAGTACTCGCTCATCAGCCTGGCCGCCTGCTGGCCGTCGAGCTGTCGCGTCCAGCTATTGCCACCGTCGGTGGTATGGAGCACCTCGCCGTCGTGTCCGACCGCCCAGCCCAGCGCGGCCGACTTGAACGTAACGGCCACCAGATCGGAACTCACCGGCACCTGTACCTGGCGCCAGTGCACGGCGGCGTCGTCCGATACGAGAATTGCTCCGCGCGGACCTACCGCGACCAGGCGCTGTCCGGCCTGCGCCAGCGCCATCAGCGGTTCATGCGCGGCCTGCGGGTTGATGACGGCGGGCGAGCGCATCGGGTCGGCGAATTCGGCGTAGACCGACCCGCTCGCGGCGCATGCCGCGGCGACGATTGCCAGCCAACGAAACAGGGTCTTGCGCATTGTGTCTCCTTCACAGTAACTGGCGATCGATCACGCGAACAGTTCTGAGCTTTTTATGAAAACTTCTTTGTGCGCCATGCCATAGCCGGCACGGCGCACGTGCTGCGCCCTTCCTTGTGCCCGCCAGGCAAGCCGGGCAGGACGCATCACTCAATACCTCATCCTCAACTCGGCGCGCAATTAGCGCACACCCGCGGATTGCATACGCTCCGGCGTGAAGTAGTCATTTGGGAAATTCACGTTGAAGAAAATCCCGGGCGAGTCCGCCGGATGGCTGCCGAAGATATAAATGCCGCTGTTGAAGTCGTAGAACCAGTTACCGAGCGAATACGGCACCTTGTAGTCGTACGCTGGAACCGTGGTCTCAAAGCCGGCCCGATAGAGCTTGCCGGACTGGTCGTAGGCATCCATCATTCCCCCGCCGCCATCCTCGTCGAAGTACAGCGTCTTCTTGCTGTAGATGTGACGCGCGCCCGGCTTGAGCGTCAGCTCCACGACCCATACGCGGTGCAGCTCCCACCGGACATAATCGGGATTCACGAAATGCGGCGTGGTGATCTTGCTGGCCGGCGTGTCGTACTGCTGCTTGTAGTCGTTGTACGGAATGTACATTTCCTTCTTGCCGACCAGCTTCGCGTTCCAGCGATCGATCTTGCCGTAGAACAACTGGATGTCGTCCATCGTGATCGCGCCCGAATAGCCGGGGTTCGGCGTGTCGTAGGCGAGATCGGGCGCCACGCGCACGCGGCGTTGGCCCGGGTTGTATTCCCACGATTGCTGATCGTGATCGGCCGAATCCGTGAAGTACCAGAAGAGCGACGTGTCGCCAATCAGGCGGGCCGGTGCCGCGTAGTCGTTATATACCTGATACCAGATCGCGAGGGGGCCCTTCTTGCGAAACTCCGCTTCGTCCTTCGGCTCGAAATACGGATAGAGCAGCGAACTCTTGAACTGCGCAGCAAGAATCGGCGTGCCGCTCGAATCGACGAGCCACGTCTTCACGTTGTTTTTCTGGGCAGTTCCGACGTAGCGTAGTTCCCAGTCCCACAGCGCCTCCTGACCGTTTTTCGGCACCGGGAACGGCTTGCCGCCGAACGCCCCATCGATATAAAGGCCGTTTTTTTCGAGCTTGGCACTTTCCGCGTCCTTTTCCGAGTTCTGGAGATACCAGTCCGGATACGAAACCGAGCGGTGTGTCGGGTAAACGTCCATCCGGTAAGTCGGATAGCGCTTGAACAGCTCGATCGAGGCGGCGCTCAGTTTGTCGGCGTATTGCTGATAGTTCTGAGCCGTGATTTGCAGAACCGGCTTTTCACCGGGAAACGGGTCGGCCCATTTTCCGGAGTCGGCCTTGAACCCGGTCGGAAAGTCCTTGATGCCCCCCGTGTATGCTGGAATCGTGCCGTCCTTGTTGCCGGCAATTTCCGCGCCGAACGGCGTGATCCCACTCTCGATCGCCAGCGTATACGGTGAGGCCCAAACCGCGGCGAGTATCGCCAGCGCCTTAAGAAGCTTTGGGAAACTTTTCACACGTGCCTCCATCATCAAAACGTTGTCTGATAGGTGATGCCGATCCACGACTTGTCGCTGTACGGTGCACCGAGCGCCGTCGCGGCTCCCGCCGTCGAGTACCCCTTCTTGTTCATGTAGTAGGTGTAGGTAATGTCCACCTCATGCTTGTTGTAGATCGTGAAATCAAGCCCGACCACGAAGGTGTTCTGCCCCTGTGCTTCGGCCGCTGGCGCGATGACAGATGAGTAGCCCTTCAGATTCAGATTAACGAACAGCGGCATCGTCAAATCAACCCCAGGGAATACCTGATACCACTGCGGGCTCGCACCAATGCCGATCCCGGCCCAGAAGCGTGTCGAGCAGTTGTTAAACGCGGAGTTGCCCGATGCCGAACATTGGCCCGTGGTGTCATAGCTGGAATTGGCAAAGTTCCGCGCATTCGATTGCACGCTTAGCAGCTGGTTGAACGCGAATTCCGCCTGCAGGAACATGTTGTCCCACATGGGCGTCTTGCCGAACGACTGCGTGACGTTCAGCAGACCGTGCAGCGTGCGACCCGTCGGCGCATCGTTGACCGTCGTCGTGTTGACGGCATTGAGTGGCATGTTCCAGCGATACGACAGCTCGCCTGCCACTGCCGCGCTGCCGACCGCACTGTTGAAGCCAGCGCCGATCAGGTTCACGTCGTTGCCGTACTTCGCCGTAACACCGGGAAGGTTGGTGCCCGGGAAGAGTTCGGGTCCGGCACCCGGGAGTAGCACCGCCGCCCACGGCATCTTCATGGCGAAGTGGCGGTACGTAAATTCATAGGTCGTTGCGATCGAATCGACACGCCACTTGCCGTCGATGCCGATATCGCCGATCTGGCCTTTCGTCGGCGCGATGCGCGGAATCGCGAATGTGCCCAGCCCCGGAATGTTTTGGTAGCTGGCGATCGGAGGGCCGTAAAGAATAGGATCGGCACCGCCGAAATATGTGCCGCCTTCAGGCAGCCGATCGTGATTCCATTCGAACGTGTACTGCGCGCCGAGAGAGATCGTGTCGGTAATGCTCGTCGTCACGTTGGCCTGAGCCGTCGGCAACACGATTTCCTTGAGCGAAGCGCTCGGGCTCTGCGTCAGTTTCATCAGGTCGAGCGGCTGCTGACCGATGGCCACCGAGTTCGCGCCACCCAGCGTAGCAAACGCCGACTGCCCCCAGGTGACTGCCGTCCGGCCGAGCTTGACGTTGACAGAGTGACCACCGAGGTCAAAAGTGTGGAACACGAACGCATCACGCAGCTCGGCGCTCGGCCCCTGGTAGTACTTCTTGATGTAGCTGGTGTATTCGTTGTTCGGATAGTTCGGAGGAAATGCAGGATTGCTCGTATTGTGATTCTTGAACGTCGGGTCGTACCACGCGTCCATACTGATGCGGAAGCCGGACGTGTCCTTGTACTTGAAATCGAATTCGCTGTAGAGGTTCAGCATCGACTGGATCGTGCTGAACTTCGGCGTCGATAGATCGCCTTCGTCGTAGGTCGGGCTGTTCGTGTAGAAGTGGCTCGGGTTCTGAAGCCGGATGCCGTAGTCCGCACGCACCGTGTTGTCCCATTCCATGTCGATGTCCGGGTTCGGCACATCGAAGTGGAAGGCGTTGGCGTTCGCGCTCCACAACCCGCACGCTGCAGCGATGCAGGTCGCGTGCACGCCAAGGCTGATCGCACTTGGCTTTAGACTCTTCTGTTTCATGCGTCTCCTCTTGTCTTTGTCGCGCTGCCGCAGAAAAGGCCCAGGCCTTTGGACTGCCGCAGACTTTTGCAATGAAGCGAAACCGGCCTCCCTACCTCGTCAGCATCGCGCCTCGGATACCTCCCACAGCGTCACCAGAATGCGAATGCTGTTCGGAAAGATAAACGCTCGAAACTCGACTGTCAACGCTCGCTCACCCCTAAGTGATGCAATTTTCCGAACGACGTTCAAAATGCGGGGTAAACGTGGATTTGAGTTTGGTGATGAACTCGAAGCGGTCCGCGCATGGCCGCGTGACGCTGACGAGACAGTGGCGACGCTTGCATTTGCGAGGTGTCCGATTCGACTGCGCACGCAGATTGACGATGCAAACCATGGATGGCTTTCGGAAAACCGTCCGAGCCGATGATGAATCGATAGCTTGTGCGATCGGATCAGTTTCCTTTGCAGTCCTTTTGTATAGGCTGGTCATGGACCGCGATCAGACGAATCCCTTATCCCGTTCCTGCGTAGAAGTGCCTTTCTGGTTTGCGGGGAGGAGGCGGGAACACGCGCCATGCCCCGTCGTCGTGCCGAAAGAAGAATATCGCGAGGGAGTTCTCAGCGGCGGACGACCGCGCAAGTACACACCTCGTCTGGCCTGAATTTGCGAAAGTACATCGGGTGATGTGCACCGAGGTGGTTGCAGTGGGCGCAATCCACTTGTCGATCAGCCAACGCAAAGAACCTTCCCCAACCTTCATGTCCAGCTCCTTCTACGGCCTGTGCGCGCTGCTGACATCACAGCCACGAACGCAAATTGGCGACTCTAACCGGCCAACCCCAAACCCCGCGAATCCGCTGCTTCGGCTTGCGACACAGCGGGAATGGTCGGGGTTCCGGCGTAATGTGTCGGTTGACTAAATAGTAGTAGTCAGTCGACCCATTATCAAGTCCAGATGACACCAGGGGAAATGCTGGTATGGACAAATCTACCCTTTATTCGGGTAGGATATGTGATGTCGCGAGTGACTGGATCAGACTGTATCTAAAAGCTAATTAGTCGGCAGACACATATTAATTCGTCATCTGACTATCATCAGATTAATGCCGGCGCTGCCCGATCCGGATCGAACGGCGCTCGTATCAGGCGGGGTATAGCCCGCAGATACACATCCCGGACTGGCAACAAGCGAGAGGACAGCAGACGCCAAGGAGAACACAACAGATGAAAGACCTGACCATCTCATCGGCAGACCTCGGCAACACGGCAGCAGACGGGCCCAAACGGCGCGGGAACAGAACGACCCGCGTGCCCGTCATCATCGAAGTGGCGATCGAGGTCTTCGCATCCGAAGGTAACGCTGGTTTCACTCAACGCCGCATTGCCAGCGAGGCAGGGATTCGACTGAGGACCTTGCAGCACTACTTCAGCACTCGCGAAGAACTATTGCGGGCCACAATCGAGGCATACACGGATCGCTATTTCGAGCACTATCGGACGATCGCCCAGGACAAATCCCGGTCACCGGAAGCGCGACTGGATGTCATCGTCGACGAGGCGTTCTCCGTACTGACGGCGAGCGGCGGAAACCGCGTTAGCGCCTTTGTGCTGGAATGCTGGAGCCTCGCAGAGCATGAGCCCTTTCTGCATGCCCTGATGGCGAAATCTACTGCGGATTTTCAGGGTCTCCTGGCGGAACTGATCGCGCAGATCAACCCAACCTTGCCCTCGGGAGAATGCACGTTGCGCGGCGCCCTACTCCTTTCACATCTGCACGGTCTGGTCGTCTTTCTTCGCCGGTCAGGCGCGGACACATTTAATGCAGACTCGTTCCGTCACGCCATGAAGGTCGTCTGGCGAGCGTTGAGCAAGGCATCTCCATAAAACTGCAAGGCAGCTGCTTGTGCCAGAATCGCGCCCGGATGGAGCGGTCGGCGCGCCATGTGACGGGCGCACCGAACCGCGGATCCCCTTCTACAGACGCACATGGTCGCAATGGCCTGCTCAGGCCATTGTGACCGATCCTCAGCGGACTACGTCCCAGACAAGAGGCAAGTGGTATAGCGTGCCGTTCACACCTCCGTGGACACCCGCTTTCTCGCCAGGCTTGATCTGGAAATCGGGAATCCGCTTAAGCCATTCCTGAAGGAAAACCTTCAACTCCACGCGCGCAAGGAACGAGCCGGGACAACGATGCGCGCCATTGCCGAACGTCGAATGAATCGGCGTGGGCCGAGTGAAATCGACGCTCAGCGGAGCGTCGAACTTTCTCTCGTCCAGACCGTGCAGTGTGGTCGGCATGATGATCATGTCACCCGCCTTCATCTGCACGCCCTTGTACTCGAAATCGTGTGTGATCCGCCGCCCTTGATTGACCACCGGGAAGCGCCGCAGAAGCTCGTCCACGGCCTTCTGCGTCAGTTCGGGGTTGTCGATGAGCTGCTTGCGGTGGGCCGGGCTCCCGGCGAGGAATCGCGCGATAAAGCCCATTGCCGAGGCAACCGTGTCGAGGCCGCCAATCAGCACGAGACCACAGAGCCCCTGCGCTTCTTCGTCGGTGAGCGCGCGCCCGTCGATCTTCGAATGGACGATCTTGCTGATGAGATCGTCACCCGGGTTCGCGCGGCGTTCCGCAATCTTCACCCCCAGGTACTGAAAAATCGCACCGAGCGCCTTGAGCTTCTCGTTGGCATCGACCGGGCGGACCATCTTGTCAGCGAGGCCGAGCAAGTACTCGCGATCCTCGGCGGGCAGCGCCACCATGTTCATGAAAATGCCGATCGGAAGATGCTGCGCAAACCCCGATACGAATTCCACCTCGCCCTTAGGATAAAAGCCGTCGATCAGTTCGATCGCCATTTCGCGCGCCTTCTCCTCGAGCTTGCCGATTGCCTGCGGCATGAACGCGGGCGCGATCAGCGCGCGATAGGCGGTGTGCTGCGGAGGATCGAAGAAGATCGGCGGCAACGGTTGATGCTCGACGAGCGGCACTGTCAGCTGCTTCGACGAGAAATTCTCGTAGTCCTTGAGGATCTGATAGATGTCATCGCCGCGCGTCGCGATCCAGTGTCCGCCGTTGCGGGGTGTCCAGAGAATGTCGGGAATGCCTTCGGCGTGCAACTGCTTGAGCGAGAGATGGTAGTCGTCTTCGGCACCCGGCGGATTGTAGATATCGATGTCGAACACTCGTTCAGGCAATACGTGCGCGGGAATTGGCGCCAGATCCGGAGTCCCGCCATGAGCAGCTACTGACATTAGTTGTCTCCTTTCTTCGAATCGACCGGTATGGGCGGTCGGGACCATTCTTGTCGTCTGATTAACTGCAATTACAGGAACGCACCGTACAGCTCGAGATGGTGTTCGGTGTTTCCCCAAGTCATGTCGATGCAGGTGAGCCGCTTCACGTACCACCCCACCGCCAGTTCGTCCGTCATGCCCATCCCGCCGTGCAGTTGTACCGCTTGCTGAGCGACGAAGCGTGCACTACGGCCAATCAGCGCCTTTGCGGCAGTCACAGCACGATGGGCTTCCAGCTCGTCGTCATCGCCAAGTTTCGCCGCCGCAAAGTAGACCATCGATTTCGCCTGCTCCACCGCGGTCAAAATATCGGCGGCGCGATGCTGCAGCGCCTGGAACTTGCCGATCGGCGAACCGAACTGCTTTCGCGTGCGCAGATATTCAAAGGTCAGATCGCTCAGCCGCGACATCGCGCCCACCGCTTCCGCGCACAGCGCAAAAATGCCTTGATCGACGGTCCATTCGAGCAACGGGTAGCCCTGATCGATGGCGCCGATCACAGCCTGTGCATCGACGCGCACGCTGTCCAGCACCACCTCGGCGACACGCTGCCCGTCGAGTGCCGGAAATCCTTTGACGCTCACGCCTTGCGTTCGCGCATCGACGGCGAAGAGTGTGATGCCGTGCCTGTCGGTCTGCTCGCCTGCGCTACGCGCCGAAACCAGCAGAATGTCCGCGCTGTCGCCGTGCAGTACAACGCCTTTGCGTCCATTCAGGATGAACCCGTCACGCGTTGGCTCGGCCCTCGTCGCAACGTTCCACAAATCGAAACGCGCACCAGGTTCGAGCGTCGCGAGCGCGGTCTTCAGGCTGCCGTCGGCGATACCGGCCAGCAGCTCGGCCTTGCGCGCCTCGTGTCCCGCGCGCCCGATCAGCTTCGCGCCGATCACGGCCGTCGAAACAAACGGCTCCAGTACGAGTCCACGGCCGAAGGCCTCCATCACGAGCATGGTCTCGACCGGGCCCGTGCCAAGGCCACCATGATCCTGCGGCACGTTCAGCGCCAGCACGCCCATTTCGGCCAGCGTCGTCCAGTGCGCAGCCGACCAGCCCTCGGGAGTAGCGGCGAGACGGCGCCTCGCCTCGAAGTCGTATTCCTTTTCGACGAAACGGCCGACCACGTCGGCCAGCATCTGTTCCTCTTCAACCAGCGTGAAGTCCATGGCGTGTCCTCAGATGCCGAGCGCCTGCTTGGCGATGATGTTTTTCTGCACTTCAGTCGAACCGCCGTAGATCGAAATCTTGCGCCAGTCCAGGTAGTGCGCGGCCAGCGCGTTGAGCAGCTCGCCGTTCGCGGTTTCGCCGCGCCAGTGCGCCTCCAGCGCTTCGCTTACAAAAGGCACCGCATAGGGGCCTGCGCATTCCATGATCAGCTCCGTAAGCTCCTGCTGAATCTCCGAACCGCGGATTTTCAGCACCGAAGCCTCCGGTCCGATGGGACGTCCTGCAGTTTCGGCTGAGACGACGCGCAGCAGCGACCATTCGTGCGCGATCAAATCGATTTCCACCCTGGCGATGCGATCGCGAAAGCGAACGTCCTCGATGAGAGGCTTGCCGTGCTTACGCTCGGTGCTGGCAATCTCCTTCAGACGTCGCATGAAACGCTTGCAGTTGCCGAGGCCGGCGATATTGGTCCGCTCGTGGCCGAGCAGGTACTTGGCGATCGACCAGCCGCGATGCTCCTCACCGACGAGATTGCTCACTGGCACTGCCACATTGTCGAAGAACACTTCGTTGACGTCGTGGCCGCCGTCAAGCGTGCGGATGGGTCTGACCGTAATGCCGGGCGTCGACATATCGATCAGCAGGAACGAGATGCCTTCCTGTGGGCGGCCGCTGCCATCCGTGCGGACCAGGCAGAAAATCCAGTTCGCCCATTGGGCAAACGAGGTCCAGATCTTCTGGCCGTTGACGACGTAGAACGGTTGACCGTCGCGCTCGACGCGGTCCGCACGCGTCTTGAGCGACGCCAGATCGGAACCCGCACCCGGCTCGGAGTAACCCTGACACCACCAGTCCTCCATCGAGATGATGCGCGGCAGGAACCGTTCGCGCTGCGCGTCGGTGCCGAACTTCTGGATTACAGGTCCAACCATCGAAAGGCCAAACGGCATCTGGCGCGGCGCGCCGGCGGTAAAGCATTCCTCGTCGAAAAAGTTGCGCTGCGCGGCATTCCAGGCGGCGCCGCCGAATTGCGCGGGCCATGCAGGTGCGCCCCATCCCTTCCCGGCCAGAATGCGTTGCCAGCGCACGTAGTCTTCGCGCGGCACATGGCGGAAGTTCAGCACCCGTTCACGAATGTCGTCGGGCAAATGAGTCGCTACGAATTCGCGCACCGTGGCGCGAAATTCCTTGTCGGCGGGACTCTCTTTCAGGTCCATTTCAGCCTCCCGCCGGGCCGCCCCCAAGGGAGGCTGAAGCCCCCCCGGGGGGCCGCGAACAACAGTGAGCATGGGGGTCGTTTCATTTCAGGCTCCAGTCGCGGCCCGGCAAAGCACGTCGGCGCTGCCGGGCGCGGTTTCAGGCAATTTCCACGATTCCGTTGTTCAGCACCACCATATCGCGTGCGTCGACGCGCGCCCGCAGATGCAGACGCGTGTCACTGTCCCGCCAGAACTGGAAGCGCACTTCTTCGCCGGGGTACACCGGCGCGGTCAGGCGCAAGGCGAGTCGCTTCAGACGCTTTGCGTCGTTGCCCGCGAAGGTGCGAATCGCGGCGTAACCCGCCATGCCATAGGTGGCGAGGCCGTGAAGAATGGGCCGGTTGAATCCGGCTTTCGACGCCACCTCCGGGTCCGCGTGCAGGGGGTTGGCGTCGCCCGAAAGGCGGTAGATCAACGCTGCATGCGCGCCGGTCGAAAAGACGTATTCCGCGTCCGGGGCGCGCTCCGGCACAGCCGGAAGCGCTTCGGGCGGCGCGTCGCTCGCGCCCGACTCGGCGCTGAACCCTCCGTCGCCGCGCAGAAAGGAGACCTGCCGGACTTCGGCAAGTTGTTCGCCCGTCGAGGCGTCGATGATGTCACGCTTGAGCTCGACGATCGCGCCCTTGCCCGCGCCCTTGTCCGAGATGCGGCTCACCCGCGTCTTGCTGACGATGGTCGCTGCAACCGGCATCGGGCGCATGAAGCGAACGTCCTGCTCACCGTGCACGAGCTTCAGGTAGTCGATGCCCGTACGCGAATCGCGCATCCATGATTTCGGCCATGCGAACGCGGCCGCGCAAGTCGGCATCGCTTGCAGGTCCTTTTCATATACGTAGCGCAGCTGTTCTGCGTCCAGCGGGTCTGCGCCCAACCCGAGACCCAGCGAATACAGCATCACGTCGCGCTCGCTATATGTCTGCGTGACATCTTCGATCGGCCAGTTCTTGACGACTTCGTAGTTCAGCATGAAATGGTAGTCCTATGGGTGCTCAGTAGTCCGTGAAGTTGGGCTTGCGCTTCTCGAGAAAGCTCGCCATGCCTTCCTTGTAGTCATCGCACTGGTTGGCGATCGGCATGTCCAACCCGGCGTGTATCACCGCCTCGTGGGGCGTCTGGAACGGCACCTCCCAGACCTGCTCCTTCATGATGCGCATCGAGCGCGGCGAGCAGTACTCCGCCATTTCACGCGCGTACGCATAGGTCTCCTCGACCAGCTTGTCCGCCGGAATTGCCCGATTCACGAGTCCCATACGTTCGGCTTCGCGCCCCTTGATCTTGCGTCCCGACAGCAGCAGGTCGAGCGCATGTGCCTGGCCGACGTGACGCGCGAGTATCCAGGCCATGCCGTATTCCGCGCTCAGGCCGCGGCGCGCGAATGCCGTCGTGATGGTCGCGTCTTCGGACGCAAAGCGGATGTCGCAGAAAAGGGCGTGGATCAGGCCAATGCCGACAGTGGCGCCGTTGAGCATCGCGATCACCGGCTTCGGAATGGCCGGATAGTAAGAGCAGCGCGTTTGCCAGTCCGCGCGCTTGCGCATGTCGAACGGACGCGGGAGCTTCGTCATGAGCGCGGCGGGATCACCGCCGAAGCTGTGAATATCGCCGCCCGCGCAAAACGCCTTGCCCGCCCCGGTGAAAACGATGACGCGCACGCCATGGTCCGCGCCCGCCGCCTGCATCGCCTCGTACACTTCGGTCGCCACCTGGTCGTTCCAGGTGTTCATGTGTTCCGGACGGTTCAGCGTGATCGTCGCTACCCGGTCCTTGACGTCGTACAGAATGGTCTCGAAGCGCATCAGATCCCTCCAAAGCTCAGAATGAACGCGGCAGGTCGAGCACGTGCTCGGCGACGTAGGACAGGATCAGGTTCGTCGAAATCGGCGCCACCTGATAGAGCCGGGTTTCGCGGAACTTGCGCTCGACATCGTATTCGCAAGCGAAACCGAAGCCGCCATGGGTCTGCAGACAGGCATTGGCGGCTTTCCACGAAGCCGTGGCCGCGAGATGCTTCGCCATGTTCGCTTCCGCGCCGCACGGTTGATGGTTGTCGAACAGTTCGCAGGCCTTGTAGCGCATCAGATCCGCCGCGCGCACGTCGATGTAGGCCTCGGCGATCGGGAACTGGATGCCCTGGTTCATACCGATGGGCCGGTCGAACACGATACGCTCGCTGGCGTATTTCGACGCGCGCTCGACGAACCAGTAGCCGTCGCCGATGCACTCGGCCGCGATCAGTGCGCGCTCGGCGTTGAGTCCGTCGAGGATGTACTTGAAGCCCTTGCCTTCTTCGCCAATCAGGTTCTCTTCAGGAATCTCCAGATTGTCGAAGAACAGTTCGTTCGTCTCGTGATTGACCATGTTCGGAATCGGCCGCACGGTCAGGCCATTGCCGATAGCCTGGTGCAGGTCCACGAGAAAGCACGACAGCCCATCCGACTTCTTCTTCACGTCCGACAACGGCGTGGTGCGTGCGAGCAGGATCATCATGTCCGAATGCTGCACGCGTGATATCCACACCTTCTGGCCGTTCACCACGTACCGGTCGTCTCTTTTTACAGCAGTGGTCTTCAGCTTCGTCGTGTCTGTTCCGGTGGTCGGTTCGGTCACAGCCATCGATTGCAGACGCAATTCTCCGCTCGCGATCTTCGGCAGGTATTTGCGCTTTTGCGGCTCCGAGCCGTTTCTGAGCAGCGTATTCATGTTGTACATCTGGCCATGACAAAAGCCAGAGTTGCCGCCGTTGCGGTTGATTTCCTCCATGATCACGGACGCCTCGGTCAACCCGAGACCTGAACCGCCATACTCCTGAGGGATCAGCGCGGCCATCCAGCCGGCCTTCGTCAGCGCGTCCACAAACGCCTCGGGATAGACGCGCTCGTGATCGATACGGCGCCAGTACTCGTCCGGGTACGCCTTCGAGAGGTCGCGCAAGGCGTCGCGCAGTTCCTGATATTGATCGGGTGGGGAAATTCGGCTCATGAATGGTTTCCGTTTGCTTGGCTGGACGCGCGGCTCACGCTGCTGCATCGATCAGTCCGCCTGCATTGGCGAGCTGGGTCAGATGATGTTCGGTCGAACCGAACTGGATATCGATCACGCTCAGGCGTCTCAGGTAGTGACCGATCTTGCACTCCTCGGTCATCCCGATGCCGCCGTGCAATTGCACGCCTTGTTGACCGACGAAGCGGCCCGAGCGCCCGATCTGCACTTTCGCCGCCGACATACTGCGATCGCGTTCCGCCGCGTCCGGCTCCTCGCTCATCATGGTCGCGAAGAGCGCCATGCTGCGCGCCTGCTCCACCATGACGAGCATGTCGACCGCGCGATGCTGGAGCGCCTGGAATGATCCGATAGGCACCCCGAACTGCTTGCGGACCTTCAGGTACTCCACGGTTTCTTCGTGCGCAGCTGCCATTGCACCTACGGCTTCCGCGCTCACTGCCGCGATCGCGTGCGCAACGACCCTTTCTATCAGCGGCAACGCGGCGCCCGCGGTGCCCAGAACGTCGCTATCTGGAACGCGCACCCGCGACAACTCGACGTCGGCCGCACGCAGCCGGTCTTGCGTCGGATACGTGTGGCGCGTCACGCCCTGCGCGTCGGCCCTGACCACGAACAGCCCGATGCCGTCACGCTCGCGCCTCCCACCGGACACGCGGGCCGACACCACGAGAAGGTCGGCGCTACCGCCGTGGAGGACAACGCGCTTGGCGCCGTCGAGCACCCAGCCGGCGGCTTCGCGTCGTGCGGTGGTCGCAACGTCCGCGAGGTCGTACCGCGCCTGCGCCTCGCTGTGCGCGAACGCCATCTGCAACTCGCCCTGCGCAATCTGCGGCAGAATCGCCGCGCGTTGCGCCGCGTTGCCGCCAAGCCGCACCAAGCCGCCGCCCAGCACGACCGTCGCGAGATACGGTTCGACCGCGAGAGCGCGGCCCAACGCCTCCATCACGATCATCGTTTCGACAGGGCCGCAGTTGCTGCCGCCGTATTCCTCGTCAAACGAAAGGCCCAACAGACCCATGTCGGCGTAACGCGCCCAAAGCTCGCGGCTGAAACCGTCCGGCTCAGCGAGATACTTCGCGCGCTGCTCGAACCCGTACTCGTCTTTGACGAGCCGGTCGACGCTGTCCTTGAGCATGCGTTGCTCATCGGTGAAATCAAAGTCCATGTCTCATGCTTCTCCGCAGTTCGCCCGTCGCTCAAAGTCCGAGTACGGACTTGGCGAGAATGTTCTTCTGAATCTCGTTGGAGCCGCCCACGATCGAAACGTGGCGCGCGAAGTAGTGATTCGGCGCAACGGTGAGCGCCCATTCGGGTTCGCGAACCGGATCGGCAAGCCCACGCAGGAAGTCGAGGTCGAGCGGTAGAGCATCCGGCCCTGCCACCTCGAGGAGCAATTCAGCTGCGAGTTGCTGCAGCTCCGAACCCTTGATCTTCAGGATCGAGGTCTTCGGGTCGGGCACGTGGCTCTGCTGCGCGCTGCTCTCGGCGATCACGCGCATCTGCGTCATCTCCAGGGCCTTCAGCTCCACCTCGACTGCCGCGACACGTTCGCGAAAACGCGAGTCGTCCCACAGCACACCGTCGCCGCAGGGCACGCGCTTCGCAAGATCCTTCGCGTGACGCACGCGCATCTTCGAAACGCCCACGCGCGCAATGCCGCTGCGTTCGTTGCCAAGGAGATACTTCGCGTAATCCCAACCCTTGTTCTCCTCGCCAATTCGGTTCGCAACCGGCACGCGCACGTTGTCGAAGAACACCTCGTTGGTTTCGTGGTGGCCGTCGATCGTGACGATCGGGCGGACGGTCAGGCCCGGTGTCTTCATGTCGATCAGCAGGTACGTGATGCCCTGCTGTTTCTTGCCGCTCGAATCCGTGCGTACGAGACAGAACATCCAGTCCGCGTGATGCGCCGTCGAAGTCCAGAGCTTCTGGCCGTTGATGACATAGTGGTCCCCGTCGCGCACCGCCTGGGTTCGCAGCGCGGCCAGGTCCGAACCGGCTCCGGGCTCGGAGAATCCCTGGCAGAACCAGTATTCGAGGCTCGCGATGCGAGGCAGGAAATGGCGCTTTTGCTCCTCGCTGCCGAACGCGATCAAAACCGGACCGATCATGTTCACGTTGAATGACAGCGTCTCGGGCGCCGGGGCCATGTGCAGCTCTTCCTTGAAGATGTATTGCTGCACCGCGCTCCAGCCCGTCCCGCCCCACGCCTTGTCCCACGCCGGCGTCGCCCAGCCGCGCTCGTAGAGCATGCGTTGCCAGCGGCGCAGGTCGGCCGCCGAATAGCGCTGCCCCAAGGTAGCTTTGCGTCGGATGTCGGCCGGCAGCGCTTCCTTGAAGAAGGCTCTGACCTCATTGCGGAACGCCAGCTCTTCGTCGGTATATCGCAGATCCATGAGTGTCTCGTTTCGTCTTTATGGGTCGCCTGTCGGGTGCGGCTCAGGCCAGCGTTCCCGCTTCTTTCAACTCGCCAATGCGGCCCGGTTCGAGCCATGCCGCCAGCGCGGTGTCGATCGTGGTCGCGTCGGGCGCCTCGGGCGCCGTCGGCTTCGCGGGCACCGTGGCGGAGAAGCGCGGCGCCGGCGCGGGCTGCACGATGCCGTCCACTTCGATGAACGTGCCGCGCGCCTTCAGATGCGCATGCTCGGGTGCCTCGGTCCACGACAGAACCGGTGCGAAGCACGCGTCCGTGTGTTCGAGCAAGGTGGTCCATTGCTCGCGTGTGCGTCGCTTGAATTTCAGCGCGAACAGTGCGCGCGCGGCGGGCCAGTTGCTTGCGTCGAGCTGCGTACCCAGCGTTTGCGGATCGATGTCGAGCAGGCGGAGGAGTTCGAGATAGAACTTGTCCTCGATGGGGCCGACCGTAATCCACTTGCCGTCCGCGCATTCATAAACGTCGTAGAAGTGCGATCCCGAATCCGTGATATTCGTCCCGCGCCCGTCGCGCCAGATGCCGGCAGCCTGCATGCCGAAGAACGTGGTAGCAAGGTTGGCCGTGCCGTCGACGATCGCGGCATCCACGATCTGTCCCGCGCCGCCGTTGCGCGCATGCAGGATCGCCGACAGGAGCCCCATTGCAAGGTACAGCGAACCACCCGCATAGTCGCCGATCAGATTCAGCGGTATCGACGGTGGCTGATCGCGGCGGCCAATTGCGTTGAGGACGCCGGTGATCGCGATGTAGTTCAGGTCATGCCCGGCGTACTGCGCGAGCGGACCTTGCTGGCCCCATCCCGTGATGCGTCCGTAAGCGAGCTTCGGATTGCGTTCGAGGCAGGCCTGCGGGCCCAGCCCGAGTCGCTCGGTCACGCCGGGTCGGAAACCTTCTATCAGGGCATCGGCGCGCTCCACCAGCGTGAGCACGAGTTCGACGGCCTCCGGGTCTTTCAGGTCGAGCGCAATCGTCTTCCGGTTGCGCAGCAACAGGTTGTAGCGCAGCGGACGCTCGATACCGAGCTTGACCGGCTGGCGACGTTCGATGCGCAACACCGTCGCACCCAGATCGGCGAGCAGCATCGCCGCCATGGGCCCCGGGCCGATGCCGGCCAGCTCGATGATTCGAACTCCTGCAAGCGGACCCATGGTTCAACCCTTGCGAGCGTGGGCGCGCATGGCGTCCCATTGCTCGTCGGTCCAGTCCTGCATCGCGCGGAAGGTCGGGCCGCCCACCCCCTGCATCCAGCGGCCGCCGTCGATCACGATCATGTCGCCGGTGATGTAGCCGGAGCCATTGGACGCCAGATAAGCGTAGAGATTGGCAAGTTCCGCGTGATCGCCGAAGCGCCTCAGCGGCACCGAGCGCTCCTGCGGCTCGACCTGCGAGCCCGGCGGGTACAACTGCTCCCATGCGCCCGGTGTCGGGAACAGTCCGGGCGCCACCGCGTTCAGGCGAATGCCCTTCGGGCCCCACTCGACCGCAAGGCTGCGGGTCATGGCGAGAATACCCGCCTTCGCGGCCGCGGACGGCACGGTAAAGGCCGAGCCGGTCATCGTGGGCGTCGATACGGTACTGATCACGTTGCCCGGGTGAGCCGCGTCGATCCAGCGCTTGCCCGCCGCGATCGTGCAATAGAAGCTGCCGTGCAGCACGATGTCGAGCACCGCATCCACCGCGCGCGCCGACAGGCTTTCCGTGCGCGCGATGAAGTTGGCCGCCGCGTTGTTCAGCAATACGTCGAGCGGACCATCCCGCCAGATCGTCTCCATCATCGACTCGACGGACTCGGCGCTGCGCACGTCCGCCTGCACCGTCGTGACACGCGCGCCAGGCACGACGCCGCGAAACTCGTCGGCCGTCGCGTCCAGCACTTCCTTGCGGCGACCGCAGATGACGAGATCGGCGCCCAGTTCGAGGTAGCGCAGGCCGATACTCTTACCAAGGCCGGTGCCTCCCCCGGTGATGAGGATTCGTTTGTTCTTCAGCAGGTCAGGCGTAAACATATGCGTTGAACTTCCAGTAGGGACAGCAACGGAGAATGGCGGCGTCAGGCACCCGTGAAAACCGGCTTGCGTTTTTCCATGAAGGCCGTCACCGCCTCCGCGTGGTCGCTCGTTTGACGGGTCAGCGGATTGAGGTCAGTTTCGAGGCGGCATGCGTCTTCGATCGAATTGCCCGCATTGACGAGGCTCGCCTTCAGGAGCGCCAGCGTCACTGGCGGATAGCTCGCGAAGCGCGCCGCGGCCTCGATCGCCGCAGCGAGCGCGCCGCCGCTCGCGACCACCTCGCTGACCAGGCCGATGCGGCGCGCCGTGGCCGCGTCGATGACATCGCCTTTCAGCATCAACTCACGCGCCTTGCTGCCGCCGACCTTTTGCGGCAGCGTCCATAGAATTCCCGTGTCGGGAAGCAGTCCGACCTTGCCGAACGCACATGAGTACTTCGCGGTATCGGCACCGACCACGACATCGCATGCAGCCGCCAGCGACAGCCCCGCTCCATAGCACGTGCCCTCCACCGCCGCGACGACCGGCTTCGTGCCCGTATAAATCAGCTTGAACAGACGCACGCCCACCGCGATACGCTCACGAAGCGCCAGCAACTGTAGAGTGGTCGCGTGCATTTCGGACAGGTCGCCGCCCGCGCAAAAATGGCCGCCCGCGCCTGTCAGCACAATGGCGCGCGTTTGCGGATCGTCGTGCATCAGCCGGTGCAAGACCTCGGTCAGCGCAACGCGCATCCTCATGGAGAACGCGTTGCGGCGCTCGGGGTAGTTCATCGTGACAATGCTCACGTCGCCTTGACGGCGCACCTGCACGATCTCGTCGGCGCCCGCGGCCTTTTCCTTCTGCTCGATACTCATCGCATTGCTCCCCGCGCTCACTCACCCGTGAAGACCGGTTTGGTCTTTTCCATAAACGCCTTACAGGCAGCCTGATGGTCTTTCGACCGACGCAGGATGGGCTGATAGTCGATCTCGGCTCGCAGCGCGCCTTCCATGGTCGTCGCCGCGTTGGTCAGCGCGTCCTTCAGCAGCGCCACGCCGAGCGGCGGCAAGTCGGCAAGACCGCGCGCAACTTCAATTGCCTTTGCGCGCGCAGTACCCGGCCCGACGACTTCGTTGGCAAGGTGAATCGTTCCGGCCTTGTCGCCGTCGATTTCAGTGGCGAGCGAGAGCATCTCCCTCGCGCGAGCCATGCCGATGCGCTTCGGAAGCGTCCACAGAATACCGGTGTCCGGAATCAGGCCGACGCGCAGAAACGCCGCGCAAAAGCGTGCACTCGATGCAGCCACGACATAGTCGGTCGCGACCGCGAGCGACAGCCCGGCGCCGAAGGCTACGCCTTCCACGGCCGCCACGACCGGCTTGGGTCCCGCCTGCATTTCGCGCACTACCACGCACGACTCCGCCAGAATCTCGCGGCTTTGCAGGATCGTGCGCTGCGTCATCTCGGAGATGTCGGCGCCGGCGCAAAAGTGCTCGCCCGCGCCCGTCAGGACGATTGCCCGCGAGTCCGGATCGTCCACCATCAGCCGATGCATCGTGTCGCGCAACAACTGACGCATCTGACGTCCCATCGCATTGCGGCGTCGGGGATTGTTTAGCGTCACGATCGCGACCGGTCCCTCGCGGGTCACCTCGATCAGCGACGTCGTATCGTTTTCTGCCGTTTCTTTTTCGCTCATGTTGGCTTCCTTCAGTCGGCCACGAACACCGGCTTGCGCTTTTCCATGAAGGCGCTCACTGCCTCCTGGTGTTCGCGGCTGCGGCGCAGGATGGGCTGCAGGTTGACTTCCGCTTCGATGGCGTCGTCGAGCGTACGGATGCCCGTCGCGAGCGCGGCCTTCAGGTGCGCGGTGGCCACCGAGGGCAGTTCCGCGTACTGTTGCGCCACCTTCGAGGCCGCGTTCAGCGCCTCGCCAGGCTCGACGACCTGATTGGCAAAACCGGTCTCGCCCGCTTCGACGCCGTTGAACTCACGAGCACTCAACATGAGCTCGCGTGCAAGGCCACCGCCCACGCGCTGCGACAACGACCAATAGAGCCCCGTATCGGGCAGCAGCCCGACCTTGACGAACGCGCTCGCATAGCGCGCGGCCGATGACGTGACGACATGATCGCAAGCGGCGGCGAGCGACAGACCAGCGCCAAACGCAAACCCTTCGACGGCGGCGACGATCGCTTTCGGGCCTTCCACCATCAGTCTGAAGATATCGAGCGGCAGTTCATTGCGCTGCCGATATTCGAGCACCTTGCGCGTCTGCATCTCCGAGATGTCCCCACCCGCGCAAAACGTATTGCCCGCGCCGGTCAGTACGATCGCACGGCAGGCTTCCTCATGATGCATCAGGCGATAAAGCCGCGCGTACAACGTCTCGCGCATCTTTAGCGAAAACGCGTTTCGCCGTTGGGGATAGTTCAATGTGACGATCGCGATTGCACCGTCTTGCCGGACCTGTACGATCTCTGCTGCATCGTTGCTGGTCTCTTCGCTCATCTGTCCGTCTCCTGTCGATCGGGGTTAGCGCTTTAGCGCTTACTCCGATCCCATGCAAAGCTGTTGACAGTGACCCTGGCGGGCGGCGTGTCTTACAGCGTGTCTTTACAGGGTTTCCTGCGTCCCGAGAATCACCGTGGCCTGGCTCGAAAGCACACCACCGTTACCGTGCGCGATCGCCAGTTTCGCACCGGGTATCTGGCGCTCACCAGCGCGGCCCGTCAATTGCCGCATCGATTCTTCCATCAGGAACAGCCCATACATGCCGGGGTGAACGCACGACAAACCCCCGCCGTTCGTATTGACCGCGAGCCGGCCGCCCGGCGCGATGCCGCCGTCTGAAACAAAGCGGCCGCCTTCGCCTTTAGGGCAAAAGCCGAGGTCTTCGAGAAACAGAATGGTGTTGATCGTGAAGGCGTCGTACAGCATCGCGACATCGATATCGTTCGCCTTCACGCCCGCCATTTGATACGCACGCCTGCCCGATTCCGCTGCGGCAGTCACCGTGAGATCCGGCATGCTCGCGATTTCGCGGTGCGAAGTGGCCGAAGCCGCGCCGAGCAGATACACCGGCTTGTCGGTGAGATCACGCGCTCGATCGGCGCGCACCATGACGATCGCTGCCGCGCCATCCGTCACGAGGCAGCAATCGCGCACGGAAAGCGGATCCGACACGAGGCGCGCGCCCATCACGTCGTCGATCGACATGGGCGTGCGCATATACGCATCCGGATTCAGTTGCGCCCACTTGCGGGCGGCGACGGCCACCTCGGCCAGATGCTCACGCTTCGTGCCGTACTGATGCATATGACGCGCCGCCGCAAGCGCATACGACGACACCGGATTCATCGGCTTATACGGGCTCTCCCACGGCGAAGGACGCGACGACTGCACGAGCTTGCCCGCCGCGCTGCGCTGATTGCTCCCATATGCAATCAAGGCAACATCGATCTGTCCCGTATACAACGCCATGGCCGCCGTGTGCGCGTAGATTTCGAACGCCGATCCGCCGCTTCGGTTGTTGTCGGTGAACTTCGGGTTAATACCGAGGTATTCGGCAAACGTGAGACCCGACAGCATGTCGTCCGGCGTGCACACGAAAAGGCCGTCTACATCGCCAGGCGTAAGTCCCACCTGGGCGAGCGCGTCAACGGACGCACGCGCAGCAAGGTCCAGCGACGACAAGCCAGGTGCTTCCCCCATCCCATAGGTGGCGCCCGCCACCAGTGCGGTACGCCCGCGCAAGTTGAATTCCATTCGATCTACCTTTCATCGGTGTGACCGGCTGTTCACGGCCGGCTGCGGGTTAGCGGGCGTCAGGCTGGTTCGAACACAAGCAATGCCGCTTCCCCTCGGTACACGATCTTCGCCTGCACCGGCATGCCAATGCGCACGGCCTCCGGCTCGATGCCCTCCACACAACTCAGCATGCGCACACCTTCTTCCAGATCGATCACTGCGACGTTGTAGCTGGGCGTGGGCGATTTCTGGCGCACCACAGTAGTGGAATAAACCGTCCCCTTCCCGCAGGCTTCGACCCACTCCAGGTCGCGCATCCCGGTAACCGGCTCAGCCACCCGCGGGTAGAAGACATAGCGGCCGCTGCCGCGGCTGCGCTGGATCATCAAGCGGCCCTCGGCCAGGAATTTCTGATAATCGACTTCAGGACAAAGAGAATCCATTCCCCGCTCCTCCAAATTGTTTTGCCATGGGCTCGCGCCGAATCGAGCCGTTCTGTCGGGCCAAAATGGAACAAATAACCGAACACTGTTCCAAATCTTAAACGCACTGGGAGCGCGCTGTCAACGGCGGGAAAGCCCTGCCGTGCCCCGCCGCGCAAGGCTGAAACTACATCCCGACCAAATTCCCGACGCACCTCGGACAAACCCGCGGGAGCCGGTTTCAGCGCTTGACGATCACCCGGCCCTTCGTTTAATTTATCGAACATCGTTCATAAAAGTGAAGACTTCGAATGTGATCAGGAAGTGGTCGGCGGGGGCGACGTATCTCCACTCCGGAGACGAATCCGCGGGGCCGGCCCGAAAAAACCGTTAGCAAGAGAGCTCGAAGTGACATACGAACTAACAGACGACCAGCTTCAGATCCGCGACCTCATCCGTCGCGTCGCAAGGGAGCGCGTGGCGCCGCGGGCCGACGAGATCGACCGTACGGCCGGGTATCCGCACGACATGTACGCACTGCTCAAGGAACTCGGCCTCTTCACGTTGCCGTTTCCTGAAGCGTATGGCGGTGCCGGCAGCGTGATGTCGGCGTGCATCGCGGTCGAGGAGTTCGGGCGGGTTTGCTACAACACGGGCTATCTGCTGGTCGTGCAATGGACACCGTTCGGAGCGATTCTCGAAGGCGGCACCGAAGAGCAGAAGGCTCGCCTGCTGCCGGGTCTCGCCTCCGGTGAGTTGCGCGGTGCGCTGTCCATTACCGAGGCTCAAAGCGGCTCCGACGTTTCGGGCATTCGCACGACAGCGCGCCGCAAGAACGGCGGCTATGTGCTCAACGGCTCAAAGATCTGGTGCACGAATTCGCATATCGCCGACTTCATTCTCGTCGCCGCCAGGACGCTCGACGAGGAAGGACAGGCGCTGGGGATCAATCTTTTCATCGTCGATCGAAACACGCCGGGCCTGACGATCGGCAACGAAGAAGACAAGATGGGCGCGCGCGGCGTGGCGTCGTGCCCCCTTTACTTCGACGATGCCTTCATCCGCGCGGAAGACCGTCTCGGGCCGGAAGGCGGCCAGGGGTTCAAGGTGGCAATGGAGGCGCTCAACACGAGCCGTCCCATCGTGGCCGCGCGCGCGGTTGGCATCGCGCAGGGCGCGATCGATCACACCGTCAAATTCATTCAGGACCGCGTTGCATTCGGCCAGAGCATCAGCAACTTTCAGGGTGTGCGCTGGATGATCGCTGACATGGTCACCCAGACCGAGGCCGCGCGCCAACTCGTCTATCGCACGGCGTCGCTCGTCGATGCGGGCGTTAGCGGCCGTGAACTCGCCCCAATGGCGGCGATGGCGAAGATGTTCGCGTCGGATGTCGCCATGAAGGTCGCGACCGATGCCGTGCAGCTATTCGGCGCCGCAGGCATCTCCAACGAGTACCCGATCAACCGTTATTTCCGCGACGCGAAGGTGGTGCAGATCATCGAAGGCACCAACCAGATCCAACGCAACATCGTCGCGGACAGCGTGCTAGGCCGCATCAAGAAGAACTGACAACGACAGCTCAGCTAACAGCCGAGCCGACAACGACAGAGGACAGGCAATGGAAGAAATCGAAACGGTTGGTCTGGGAATTCACTGGGAGGACCTGCCCGTTGGACGCAAGTTCAAGACCGTGGGCCGCACGGTGACCGAAACGGATGTCGTGAATTTTGTTTCGGTGACAGGCATGCTGGAAGTTCTGTTCACCAATACCGAGTTTCTTCGCGAGCAGTCCGCCATCAAGGGGCGCGTCGCGCCGGGCGCGCTGGTCTTCACGCTGATGGAAGGCCTGCTCACGCAGGCCACCATGCAGGGCGTCGGCTTCGCGTTCCTCAACATGGAACTCGACATCAAAGGCCCGACCTATGTGGGCGACACGATTCACGTGGAATGCGAGGTGATCGAATGCAGGCCTAGCAAGGGGCGCCCCGGACTTGGGCTGGTGCGCACCCGCAACCGCGTGATCAGGCAGGACGGCACGGAAGTGATGGTGTACACGCCGCTCAGACTCGTTAAAGGCAAGGAGTACAAGGCCTGAGCATGGAAAATCCCCAACAACCCCTCGAACCGGCGACCGGCCCGTTAGCCGGTGTCCGCGTGATCGACCTGACCATCAATGTGCTCGGTCCGGTCGCCACGCAGCTACTCGGCGACATGGGCGCGGACGTCATCAAGATCGAACCGCCCGAAGGCGACCAGAACCGCAAGAACGGCCCTGGCCGCAATCCCGACATGGCAGTGTTCTATACGATCATGAACCGCAACAAGCGCAGCGTGATCCTGAACCTGAAGCAGGCCGAATGCCGCGAAGCGCTGCTCAAGCTCGTCGAGACCGCCGACGTCATCGTGCACAGCATGCGCCCGAGTGCCGCCGAGCGCCTCGGCATCGACTATGAAACCGTGCGGGCGCGCAACCCACGCATCGTGTACGCGTCGGGTGCCGGCTATCGAATCGACGGACCCTACAAGGACCGCCCCGCTTTCGACGACGTGATTCAGGGTGAAACCGGCATTGCCGCGATGAACCGCGACGCGGACGGCTCGCCGCGATACTTCCCCACCGTGATCGTCGACAAGTTCTGCGGCTACGTGCTGGCGTCGTCAATCGGCATGGCGCTCTATCACCGCGAGCGGACCGGTGTCGGCCAACTCGTCCACGTGCCGATGTTCGAAACGATGCTGCAATTCAATCTTTTCGAGCATCTTTGGGAAGGTGCGCTGGGCTCCAATGACGGAACCGGCCTGGGCTATCCGCGCATGTTCTCGCCGCACCGCCGGCCCTACGCGACAAAAGACGGGCATATCTGCCTGCTCGCCGTGAATAACGAGCAATGGCGCCGCGTGCTGTGCGCAATCGATGCAGCGCATCTGCTCGACGACCCGCGCTTCCACCACATGGCCGAGCGTATGCGCAACATCAGCGAGCTGTATCGCATCGTCGGCGACGCCATCCGCAACAAGACGACTGCGGAATGGAATGCGATCTTCGCCTTGGCGGACGTGCCGCACGGTCCCGTGCGCGACCTGAAAGACCTGATGCACGACGCGTACATCAAGGAGACCGGGTTCTTCCAGCGCTTCGAGCACCCGACCGAGGGCGACATGGTCATGACCTCGATACCGGTGCACTTCTCCGAGTCGCCCGGCAACGTTCGCTATCTGCCGCCGAATCTCGGCGAGCACAGCGTCCAGGTTCTGGTCGAAGCGGGATATAGCGCGGACGAAGCGAGCGCTCTCCTCGCCCTGGCCACAGGAAGGGGCGAAGCCGTATCGGAAGCGCTGAGCAAGGATTAACTGGCGCGACAGCGCCTCGCACATCACGGAGGGAATCAATGAATGGGCTCAAGGAGAAGGTCGTCGTCGTCACTGGCGCGGCAGGTGGGATCGGTTCCGCCATCAGCAGACGATTCGGCGACGAAGGTTCGACCGTCGCGCTGTTCGACCTGAACGAAGAAGGCGCCGTGCGTGTCGCGGCGGAAATCGAGGCGGCGGGCGGCAAGGCGCGAGCCTACCGCGTCGACATCACGGATCACGAAGGTGTGCATGCTGCGGTGGCGAGAGTCGAGGAAGAACTGGGACCGATCGAGGTTCTCGTGAACAACGCCGGCTGGGACATGGGTGCGTTCTTCCTGCAAACCGAGAAACCGTTCTGGGACAAAGTGGTGGCGATCAATCTGTACGGACCGCTGAACATGCACCATGCCGTGCTGCGACGGATGGCCGAACGTGGCCGTGGCCGCGTCGTCAACATCTCGTCGGATGCGGGACGCGTGGGCTCCTCGATGGAAGCGGTGTACTCGTTCTGCAAAGGCGGCCTCATCGCCTTCACGAAGACGATGGCACGCGAAATGGCCCGCCAGATGATTCCCGTCAACGTCGTTTGCCCCGGCCCGACCGCGACCCCGCTTCTCGACAACCTCGCGCAGGGCGAGAAAGGCGAGCGCATCAAGGCCGCCCTCGTGAAGGCCGTGCCGTTCGGCCGCATGGGCGAACCTGGCGACATCCCGGGCGTGGTGGCCTTTCTCGCGAGTGACGACGCCGCGTTCATCAGCGGTCAGGTCATCAGCGTGTCGGGCGGTCTGACGATGGCTGGATAAACGGCAGCGCGAACGCAATCAATCAACAACATTGGAATACGACATGGAATTCAAGGACATCGGCTATCAGGAGGCGGACGGGGTCGCGACGATCACCATCAATCGCCCGAAGGTGTACAACGCATTCAGCGCCAACACCGTCGAGGAGCTCATCAAGGCCTTCGCCGCCGCGGGATGGAACAAGGATATCGGCGTCGTGGTGCTCACTGGCGCCGGCGACAAGGCGTTCTGCACCGGCGGCGACCAGTCCGGCGACGGCTACAACGGGCGCGGCACCGTCGGTCTGCCGATCGAGGAACTGCAAAGCATCATCCGCGACATTCCGAAGCCCGTGATCGCACGCGTGAACGGCTATGCAATCGGCGGCGGCAACGTGCTGGTGACGCTCTGCGATCTCGCCATCGCTGCCGAGACCGCGGTCTTCGGTCAGGTCGGCCCGAAGGTCGGGTCGGTCGATCCGGGCTTCGGCACCGCCTACCTCGCGCGCATCGTCGGCGAGAAGCGCGCGCGCGAAATCTGGTACCTGTGCCGCAAATACAGCGCGAAACAGGCGCTCGACTGGGGTCTCATCAACGCCGTCGTGCCCGCGGAACAACTCGACGCCGAAACGAAGAAGTGGTGCGACGAGATTCTGCAGATGAGCCCTACCGCTATTGCGCTCGCCAAGCGCTCGTTCAATATCGATACCGAGAACATCCGCGGCATCGGCGCGTTCGCGATGCAGGCGCTTGCGATGTACTACGACACGGACGAATCGAAGGAAGGCGGCAATGCGTTCCGCGAAAAGCGCAAGCCGGAGTTTCGCAAGTACGTGAAGTGACCGGCGCAAATGCCGGCAGGGCGACGCTCGGCTTCGGCGTCGCCCTTTGCGCATACGCGCGCCGAAGTTCAGTATTTGCGGAAGTTCACGCCGACACGCGTGCCAAGCCCCGGGAGCCGGTTGATGGGGCGGCTGCCATGCTCCGGGGCGGCTTCGCCCCATGCGAACCACACGTCAGGCTCGCGCGCATCGCCCACGCGCCGCCAGCGGCCGTCCACCTGCGGATTCTTGAGCGTCCCGAGACCGACCAGACGCCCGCGCGGATCGGGCATGAATTCCCACTCTTCGCCGAACGCTGAGTAACGGATGCCTTCCTGCCAATACCCATTCGCGCCGAAATCGATGGTGCCCGTCACGTCATAGGTAAAGCGCACCTCGCCTTTCTCGTTGCCGAGAATCGCGAAGCCGAACATGTCGTTACCTAGCGTGAAGTGCCCGAAGTCGATGCTGCCATCCTTATAACGCGTCGCCCACGTGTACCAGACGAGTTCCAGCTTCTCCTGCACCAGCGCATCTTTCGTCTTGTAGATCTCGCCGCCCTCGTACATATGGATCGGATCGAAGCCGATCATGCCGCGGACCTTCTTTCCGAGTATCGTCCCTTCCATCTCGAAGATGTTCGCGACGTAGTACATGCCCGCGTCGCGGCCCGGCAGATACCAGTGCATGCCGGGCTTGACGAGCTTGCCCTCGATATCCATGCCGTTCTCTTCGTACCAGCTGCAATCCTCGGGCGTCCAGGTGACGTGAAAGCGATTGCCGGGCGCCTGCGGGTGGCTTCGCCAGTGGATGCGCTCCTCTTCGAGCGTTCTTGCGAATCCATCGTTCGGCACCGATTCCTTGCCTACCGGATGCATATGCATGCCGTCGTCGTGGCCGAGCGTCGTGCACAGGTAGAAACGCCGCCGCGTGTCCTTCGCGTCGGTCCGCAGGCCAGCGGGAATGCGCCGCATCGGGCAATAGATCTCGCCATCCTCGTCGCGCAGCGTTCCCCACAGGTAGAGCGCTTCGGGCGGCATGCCGAAGTAGGCGCGGTTGGACAGCATGTCCTCGATGGTGGGCTCGAAGGCGCTGACAAGAGGCTGCCAGCCAAAGTCGCCGCGGCGCGGCATGGATAGTTTGGTGTCGCTCATGGTCGTTACACCCGTCACGATGGTGAAGTGGTTGGAGCGGCTCACTATAGGTATCCTCGCGCGTGGCTGAAAACCGGTCGATCCGCTCGTCTGGCCACGAGCCCGCCCGGCGCGCGATCAGCACAGGGGCGCAGGAGCTAACGTATTGATTTACCGGCTTTCTCTGCGGTCCGGAAACGCGCGCTGCCTGCGCGCACGAAAGCTTCGTTACATGTAACGATCATGTGCGATATATTGAACGACGTTCGCATTTAATACTGAACTCGGACATGCCAAAGTCGTCTGCCGAACGCGTCGCCGCTTATCGCACCCGCAAGAAGGCCGAAGGCATGGTGAGCCTGACACTGGTCGTCCCGGCAGCCGACGTCGCCCTCTTCAGCCAGTTCGCCGCGCAACGCCGCGAAAAGCTGCGCGACAACATGCATCCTGGCCAAGCCCCGCGCCAGCAGTGGCTCTCGATGCTGGCCGCGATGACGCCTGCGCTGCCCCAAACTGCCGAGTCGCGCCGCAAGCGCAATGCGATCGGCGCACCGATCACGCGCGCGCAGACGCTCTTCATGGCGCTGCTGAAACACATCATCGATCTGGGATGGCCGGCAGGACTACCGCTCGGCTCCGAGCAGGAATTGATGAAGGTCCATGGAGTAAGTCGCGCTGCGTTGCGCGGAGCGATCCGCTTGCTCGAGCACCACTCCATCGTGAGGGTGCAGCGCGGCACCGCAGGCGGCGTGATCGTCGCCCAGCCGGACCTGAGCGCGACGATGCAGGCAGTCAGCGTCTATCTGGAGTATGCGGGCATCGCGCCGCGCGATATCCTCGCGACGCGCCGCACGCTCGAACTGGCCGTCCTGGATCTCGTCATCGAACGGCTCGACCATGAAGGTGAGCGACGCGTGCTCGACCAGGTTCAGGCCGAGGCGCCACTCGACGGCCGTGCCGGCGCCGATGAGTTGCTGCGATTTCATTTCCTGCTCGCTGAACTTTGCGGCGATCCCGCACTGCGTCTCTTCGACGGCATCGTCCTGCAACTGGCCGATGCGCATTCCACGTTTCATCGGCGCAGCCGAACGGACCGCGACCGCGTCGTGGCGAGGATCAAGGAATACCATCGCGAGATCGCGCGCGCGATCATTGCCCGCGATAAAGAGCAGGCTCGCCGGCAAATGGCCGACTACATCGCGGGGATCAGGACGTGGCTGGAGTAGCGGCCGCGCTGCACTTGCCTGTCCGCCTCAACGGTCACCGATCCCGATCCGTCGCCGTGCTAGCCATCTACGGCGTCAGCGTGCTCAGCCGGTTCGACGCCGCCACCGCGTCGTCGATCATCTCGTCGAAAATTGCCTCGACCTTCCTGACCGCGTCGGCAAACACCGCGGCATGCCCATAGTCGATCATGCCCTTGCGCGTGTCGCCGGTCACGTAAGCCTGGTGCGCGAGTGCGCCCATCACGTGAGGGCGGAACCGCTCGAACTCGCTCACCTGCGCGCGATCCAGTTCCATGACCGCCTCGGCGCTCTCGTTGCGCAGCACACGGTGATGATCGCGAATCGCAGACTTGACCACGACGCTTTCGCTGCCGTCGCCCGCCACCACCTTCGCCTTGACTTCAGGATGAATCCACAGCTCCTCGGCGACCATCATGCGCGTGCCCATGATGACCGCGTCGGCGCCCATCGCCAGCACGCCCGCAAGCTGCCGCCCGGTGCCGATGCCGCCGCCGATCACAACCGGTAAGCCGATTTCCCGCGGCGCCTGCGCGGCCTGCACGATGCTACCGATCTGGTAGATGCCTGGATGGCCGCCGCACTCATTGCCGACGACGATCACACCGTCGACGCCCATCCGCACCGCCGTATGTGCATAGCGCACAGCGGGCACCTTGTGCAAAACCTTGATGCCGGCCTCCTTGAGCAACGGCACGACCGCTTCGGGGCTCGCACCGGCGGTCTCCACGCAGGCAACGTTCTCTTCGATCAGAATGCGGATCTGTTGCTTGACGCGCTCCACTCCGCCCGCTTGCCGCGATATGTAGAGATTGACGCCGAAATTCTTTGCACCGGTGAGTTCACGACAGGTGCGCAACTCGTTGCGGAATTCGTCGGAATCAGGAAAGCCCGCGCCGACGATAAAGCCCATGCCGCCTGCGTTGACGACGGCCGCGACATACCGTGCGTCGGACACGCGCGGCCCAAGACCGCCGCAAAGTATCGGGTGACGAATGCCGAGCAGATCGGTGATTCGCGTCCTGAACATCTGGGGGCGCACGATGTCCTTCCCTCCTGCAGGTCAGCGAAACGAGATCGTGTGGCCGCCATCCACCGCGATCGTCTGGCCGTTGATATAGCCGCCCGAACGCGATGCGAGCATCACGGCTAGCCCGGCGATCTCGTCGACCTCGCCGAAGCGCTGTGATGGATTGCGACCCCGGTACCATTCGACCATCGCCTCGTCCTCCCATTGCGATCGCGCCATCTCGGTCTTGAAGGTGCCAGGCGCGATGCAATTGGCAGTGACACCCTTTGCGGCGAATTCCATCGCGAGGTTTCTCACGAGCTGCATGTCGGCGGCTTTGGTGAGCCCGTAGGTTCCCGTCACGGCATCGCCGAACAGTCCAACCACGGATGCCACCGAAATAAAGCGCCCATAGCCACGCTCGATCATGCCGGGCACGGTCATCTGCGCGAGCCAGATATTGCTCTGGACGTTGACCTGCATGAACTTGTTGAACGTTTCGTCTTGCAGATCGAGTGCCGAGCCTATCCACGGGTGAATCGCGGCATTGGCCATCACGATGTCGACTCTGCCCCACTCGCCGTTCGCCGCAGCCACGAGACCTTGCAATTCCGCTTTTCGGCCGATGTTGCAGGCAAACGGCAAGGCCACCCGAGTTCCGATCTTTTCGTTAATGGCTTGCGCGGCGGTTTCGCAGGCGTCGGCGTTACGGCCTGAAACGACGACCTTGGCGCCGTGTTCCGCCATGCCGAGCGCACTGGCATAGCCGATGCCGCGACTCGATCCGGTGACGATTGCGACCTTGTCCGTGAGGTCAAAAAGCGATGAGGGCATACGTACTCCACAAAAATGGAGGCTTGTCGATGAAAGCAAGATTCACCGGGCAGGATCAGGCTTGCTTGCGTTTCTGCTGGGCGATGAACGCCGACGCGATCTCGTGATGCTCATCGCTGAGCGTCGCCTCCAGTTGGCGTGCGAGGGTCGTGTCGAGCATCTGGGCCGCACTGCGATGGAGATGCAGGTTCATCAGCTTCTTGGTTTCGCGCAGTGCGTGGCGCGGTTGCTTGAGCAGCTTTTGCGCAAGAGTCATAGCCTCTTCCATCAGCTTGTCGGGTTCGACAACGCGATTGGCCAGACCGAAATCAACGGCTTGCTGCGCTGTGATGCGATCTCCAGTAAAGATCAGTTCTTTCGCCCGCAGCAGACTGGTATAGAGCGGCCACGACACGGAGATCCCATCTCCGACGACGAGACCAATGTTGATATGCGGCTCGGCGAGAAAAGACTTCTCCGACATCAGAACGATATCGCACAGCGTAGCCATCGTCGCGCCCCAACCGACGGCTGGCCCGTTGACGGCGGCAATCAGAGGAATCGGCACGTCGATGAAACCGTGGATCGTTTGCCGCGCGTTCTCTTGCACGCTGCGCGCAAAATCGGGGTCGTCGAGCGTCCTGACGAAGTGATTCATGTCTCCGCCGGCGCTGAACGCCCTTCCCGCACCGGTGAGAATCCCGACGCGCGCCTCGGGATCCGAGGCTAGCGCAGCAAACAGCTTGGGGTAACTGAAGAGCATCTCGGTGGTCGACGCGTTCAGATCGTCTGGTCGATTGAGCGTAATGATCCGCAGGCCGCCGTCGGCCGTCACCTGAATGTCGTCTGGAAGATCGTAGAGATTTGCCATGCGAGTCCCCTCAGGGCGAAATTGTTGATTGAGCCAGCGTCACGGCCCTCGCGTCGCGCGCTTCGCTCAGGCAAGCGATTATTTCCCCACCTGCCACGCCATGCCGCCGCTTTGCTTTCTTTGCGCCAATGCCGCCTTCTCGATCCGCAACGCCTCTTCCAGCGAAGCTAGCGCACCCTGATCGATCACCCGCTTGACCGTCGCGACGAGCTCGGGGCGGCGGCTCGCAATCGTCTTCGCTAGTGACGCTGCCCGCTCCATCAGTTGCTCGTGGCTGACCACCTCGTTCACGAGGCCGATGCGCAACGCGGTGGCCGCGTCAATCGGATCGCTCGTCAAGCTGAACTGCTTCGCCCACCGCGGACCCACGCTATACGGCAACCTCGCGGTCATGCCGCCCCCCGCGAGCGCGCCGATTTTCGTGTGCGTGTCGGCAAAGCGCGCACGCTCGGACGCGATGATGAAATCGCACCCCATTGCAAGTTCCAGCCCGCCTGTAACGGCAGCGCCGTTGACCGCCGCGATTACCGGCTTGGTGATGCGCGGCCACATATCGATCATGTCCGCGACCCGCGTGCGCGGCGCATCGGGCGCGGAAAAATCATTCAGGTCGAGCCCAGCACAAAAGGCCGGATCGGCGCCCGTCACGATGAGGACGCGCAGACTTTGGTCCGCTTCGAAACGATGCAATGCGTCGACCAGCGCTTCGGTCAATGCGAGGTTCAGTGCGTTGCGGGCCGCGGGCCGGTTCAGTGTCAACGTGAGAACCGTTTCGTCACTCCGCATGCCGAGCAGATCGGTTGCATTTGCGTTCATGGCAATGCCTCGAAAGGGTTCACGCCGCCGCGACCATTGCCTCGTGCTGAATCTGGCGTGCGTAGCGATTCAGGTGATAGTCCGCGTTGCCGAACAATGCGTCGAGCACCAGATGACGGCGATAGTGATGGCCCACCTTGTATTCATCCGTGATGCCGTAGCCACCGTGCAACTGGATACCCTGTTGCGTGACGAACTTCGCGCTACGAGTGGTCTGTGCCTTGCAGCCCGAGATTTCGACGCTCCGGTTCTCCCTGTCCTCGCTGATGGAGAGCAACGCACGGTGCAGTGTTGCGCGCGCCTGCATCGCTTCGATCGCCATGTCGGCCATCCGGTGTTGCAGCGCCTGGAAGCTGCCAATCGCCACCCCGAACTGCTTGCGCGTTTTCAAGTACTCCGACGCGAGCTCGATAGCGTCTTCCATATCGCCCACCAGTTCGGCACAGATCGCAACGGCCGCTTCGTCAACGGCGGCCTGCAGTCCTTCGAACGCTCGCCCAGCCTCACCCAGAACATTCGATTCTGCGACGATCACACCATCGAGCAGCAAGTCGGCAGATGGCGTGCCGTCGAGCAGCGCGCAAGTCTTCAGCGTCACGCCTGCCTGCTTCGGATCGACGACGAAAACCCCGATGCCGTCCGTGGCATCGGCTGCACCCGCCGCTCGAGCGACGACGAGCAGACGGTCTGCAACGGGCGCTCCAACCACGAGCGTCTTATAGCCGTCCAGCCGCCAAGACCCGTCCTCTGTCTTCTTCGCGGTGGCCGTCACGTAATGCACCTGACCCCGCGCCTCGCGCTCACTCTGCGCGACCGCATAGACAGTCTCGCCCGAAACGATCTCGCCAAGTATCGCCTCGCGCTGCCCGTCTCGCCCGCAGCGCGTGACAAGCGACGCAGGAAACACACCACACATCACGTATGGCTCCAGCACCAGCGCGCGCCCGATCTGCTCGGCCACGATGGCGCTTTCGACTGACGAGAAACCGAGCCCGCCCAATTCATCCGGCACCGCGACACCGAGCCAACCCATTTCGCCGAACCTACGCCACGTCTCGCGCGAAAATCCGCCTCCTTGCGAAGCAAGATTGCGACGATGTTCGAACGTATAACTCTTTTGCAAGAAGCGTTGCGCGCTTTCCTGCAACATCCGCTGTTCGTCGCTCAACTCGAAGTCCATGCTGCACCCTCTTTATGCCGGCAATTGATGCGATCCCACGTCTCGGGGATCGAAGACCGTTCGTGACTCGATATGGCGTCAAAGATCGAACAGTGCTTTGGCGATGATGTTTCGCTGAATTTCGGCCGTCCCGCCATAGATCGAGCAAGCCCGCCGATAGAAGACCTCTGCCGCCAGGCCTGGCGCGTATTCAGGTCCGATGAACTGGGCCTCGCGCAGTTCTCGCTCTTCATTCGGATCGGGATAGAACACGGCGCCATAATCGCCGATCACCTCCAGCAGCATCTCCGTGAGCTTCTGATGAAGTTCGGATCCGCGCACTTTGAGCATGGATCCGATCGCCATACCGCCGCTGCGCTCGTCTATCCCTTGATGCAGGATTTTCTGCACCGCCATGTCGATCGCGCGAACCTGCAATTCGTGCTGCGCGAAACGTGCCGCAAACGTCGGATCCTGGATCAATGGCTTGCCGGCCATCCGTTCGCGCGAGGCGTAGTGCCGGATCTTGCGCAGATAGCGCTTGAGGGCAGGCGCTTCAGCGCCAAGAAACGCCCGCTCGTTAAAGAGCAGAAACTTGGTGTATCCCCACCCCTTGTTGACCTCGCCGATAAGGTTTTCAGCGGGCACACGCACGTTGTCGTAGAAGACTTCCGCCAGGTGATGGCAGCCATCGAGCGACGCGATCGGCCGCACGGTAACGCCCGGCGACGACATGTCGAGCAGCAGGAAGGAAATGCCCTTTTGTGGCTTCGCTTCGCTATCCGTGCGGACCAGCACGAAATTCCATTGACCGTAGGCGCCGAAGCTGGTCCAGATCTTCTGTCCATTGACGATGTAGTGGTCTCCATCGAGAACCGCCGTCGTACGTAGCGATGCAAGATCGGAACCCGAGCCCGGCTCTGAAAAACCCTGTACCCAGAACACTTCACCACGCTGGATAGGAGGAAGAAAGCGGCGCTTCTGCTCTTCGTTGCCAAACTCGCAAATCACGGGTCCGACGAGCGACACGCCCGCCTGATTCTGTATCGGTGCGCCTGCCAGATAGCATTCTTCTTCGAAGATGTAACGCTGCATCGCGGTCCACCCCGTGCCGCCGTCAGCAACCGGCCAATGCGGCACTGACCAGCCGTGCGTTTCGTGCAAGATGCGAGTCCAGCGCTGTGAATCGTCGTCACCTGCCAGAAAGCCCTGCTGCCCGCGAAAGGCCAGGTCGGCGGGCAAATGCTCGTTGAGGAATGCACGAACTTCTTTGCGGAACGCGATGTCCGCGGGATCTACGCGAAAATCCATGGTTTAGCTTCCAGCGTTTTCAGTACGTTGAACCGCGGCGCGCGCCTCGATCTGCGCCCGCTGCTGCGCCAGCGTTGCCGACCAATGTGCGCGGCGTGGGCGGCACGCAATAAAGCTCGTCCACGACACCGCGCCGTCGCTCGAGCACATTGCGTTGGCTGATTGCGCTCTTTGCACTCAATTCGCCGTTATCGAGCGTCGGCTGCTCGCTTTCGAGCACGATGCGCGCAATGCGCGTAGAGCTGCCGCCAGGACGCGCGGCGAGCTGGTCGAGTCCGGTCTGGAAGAACGCGCGCACGCCGCGGCTGTTGATGATCTGGTCGGCGCCCGGCATCGGATCGTGAAGGTCGTCGCAAAGCGCACGGCACGCTTCGATGTCAGGGAAGACGAGCGCGCTCAGGTAGTCGCGGTCGTGCCCGGCAATCACGATATCCCGCGCATACGGGCCCCACACGTTCAGCGCGTACAGTCGCAACTCGGCGACGTTGACCCAGGTGCCCGAGGACAGCTTGAAATTTTCCGCAATGCGTCCGTCGAAGCGCAGTCCCAGTTCGAGGCGCTGCGGGTCGATGAACGTTGCTGCGTCACCGGAGCGGAAATAGCCTTCCTCGTCGAACGCGGCGGCGGTGCGCTCGGGATCTTTCCAATAGCCGGGCGTCACACAGTCGCCGAGGAAACGGATTTCCAGCTTCGCGCCGACCGGCGCCACCTTCACTTTGACGCCGGGCACGGGCAACCCCGCAATCGCTTCGCGTCGCGGATCCCAGGCCGCCGATAGCGGCGTTGGACCTGCTTCCGTGCTGCCGATGCCCGACATGATGAGCACACGCTGGCCGATGGTACGCACCGCGAGCTCGTCGAGTTGAGCCCAGATGTATTTCGGCAGACTTGCACCGCCGTAGTAGATGAGCGCGAGTTTGCTAAAGAATTTCTCGCGCAGTGCCTTGTCCGCCTGCAGATGCGGAATGAGCGAGGCCAACCCTTGCGGCGTATTGAGGTAGACCGCCGGCGCGATTTCACGCAATGCCTGCACCGTCGGGCCAATTTCCTCCGGCGTTGGCTTGCCTGGGTCCAGGTAGTAAGTCCCCCCGCCGTACAGCACCATGCCGAAGTTATGCGTGCCGCCAAAAGTGTGATGCCAAGGCAGCCAGTCGACGAGATCCGATGGCCCGTCCTGAAGAAACGCGAACACCTGGGCGACTTGCTGTCGATTGCTGCACAACATGCGCTGCGGGTAGATCACGCCTTTCGGTGCGCCTGTCGTTCCCGAAGTAAACATGATCTTGCCCACCGTATCCGGGCCGACTGCCTTGAACGCCTTGTCGACGTCGGCTGTAACCGGCGTCTTCAGCCACTGCGCGACGCGCGAACCGCCACGACCCTCCGGCAACGGACCGACGACGACACATTCCACGCCGCCGAACACCTCACGCAATGCGCGGCCATACTGCGCGCCGTCCTCCGCGAAGACGAGGCCGGGCGTGCATACGGCCGCGAGTTGCCTGAGCTTCGAAAAGTCCTGTGATAACAGCGAATACGCGGGCGTCACCGGGATATAGGGAATCCCGACGTGCAATGCGGCGAGCGCGAAGAGCGCGTGTTCAAAGCTTCGATCGGAGAGAATCATCAACGGACGAGACGGCGACAATCCTCGATCGAGCAGCGCCTGCCCCAGCGCACGCGCACCGTCGAACGCCTGGCGGTAGGTCAGAGACTCCCATGACTTGCCGTCCGGCGTCCGCCGCGCAAGCAACGCGCGCTCGGGCGTGACGCTCGCCCAGTGTTCGAGCCGCTCCGTCAAGCGGATCGGATACGCCTGGAGCGGTTCCTTCAGTTCATACACCACGCTTCCGTCTGGCCTTCGCTCGACGATGGCATCCATGCTGCCGACGCGAATCGGGCGAAACGGCACATCCATCAGCGCATCGTGCGAAGCCGTACCTGCATCCATCTGAGTCGTCCTGTTGTTATCTGGCAAATCATGTCCCGCGAGCGCTCGCATCGCCTTCCGATACCTGGAAATGTTGCGGGCCAAGTTCAACCAATAATTGAACGTCGATCATCTTGCTGAACCAGAATAACGCGAAATCCCAGCCACGTCTATCCGTCGTCACCCACGAGGAAGCCTGATAGCACACACGCAATCTGGCGCGAATGACGCGCGCAATGTCCGGCACGATCGCAGCTTTGCGCATCGCACAACAACGTGGACAGAAAACAAAAATTGCGCTAATTTCTGAACGCCATTCTCATTGTTAAACACGACACCGGGATTGCTCGATGGCGATTTGCTGACACTTGCGCATGACGGCGAGACGCATCGATTGCTGGTCGTCTCGACAGCGGGGCACGCAAGCAACCACGTGTGCCTGGTCCTTCTGGAAGACGGACTGCTATTCAGCGGCGATCACATTCTGAATGGCAGCACGACCATCATCGATCCTCCCGACGGCAACATGACGGCGTACCTTACGTCACTCGACCGGTTGAACGCGATTTGCACCGAACGTGAGATCGACTTTATTCTGCCCGCCCATGGGTACGTGCTGGACCGACCGCATGACCAGATCGCCCGCCTCAAGGCACACCGTCTCGCCCGGGAAGCAAAGATCGCCGGCGCGGTAAAGGCACTGCCGACCGGTTCGATCGACGACTGGCTGCGTCTTGCCTATACCGATGTTCCCGAAAGGCTCTGGCCTGCGGCATCCCGGTCGCTGCTGGCGCATCTCGAACGACTCGACGAACAAGGTCGTCCGACTTCGCAGGCCTGATTGCGATCGTAATACATGCATCGGCTGCCACGCCCGCTAAAACCGGGGGCACGGGCAGCCTTGTTCGACGGCCGTCTTGTTGCGGACTCAGCTCGCTTCTACAAGCGCGGCCAGCCGGCCATGAATGAGTGCGCGCGCCTCGGCGACCATCCGACTCACGAGTTCCGCGCAGGTGGGAATATCCTCGATAAGCCCGATTGCGAGGCCAGCCGGAAACGTTCCGTCTTCGGTGTCACCCGTCTCGTACACTCGCTTACCGCGCTCACCGCTCACCAGCGGCTTGAGATCCGCAAACGTCACACCCTCTTTTTGCTCGAGTTCCAACACTTGCTCTGCTACCGAATTCCTGAAGATACGCGACGTGTTCTTCAGCGTGCGGAAGATCAACGCCGTATTGCGCTCGTCATGCTCTACGAGCCTGCGCTTGACGTTCTCGTGAATCGGCGCCTCCCGCGTTGCCATGAAGCGCGTACCCATATTGATCCCATCCGCGCCGAGCGCGAGCGCGGCGACCATGCCGCGCGCATCGGCAATGCCGCCTGAAGCAAGCATCGGAATACGCAGTTTCGCGGCCGCGGCCGGCAACAGGATCAGATTGGGCACGTCGTCCTCGCCCGGATGTCCGGCGCACTCGAATCCGTCCACGCTCACGGCGTCGCAGCCCAACGCCTCCGCTTTCAGCGCGTGACGCACCGACGTGCACTTGTGGATGACCTTGATTCCCGCAGCCTTGAATGCGGGCATATATGGCTCGGGATTGCGTCCCGCCGTCTCGACGATCTTCACACCGTTCTCCACGACCGCTTGCACGTACTCGTCGTACGGCACTGGCTTGATCGTCGGCAGAATGGTCAGGTTGACGGCGAACGGCTGATCCGTCATTGAGCGAACCCGAGCGATCTCGTTGCGCAGCGCCTCGGGCGTGGGCTGCGTCAGAGCAGTGATGGTGCCGAGCGCACCGGCGTTCGAGACGGCGGCGGCAAGTTCAGCTCGACCCACCCACATCATGCCCCCTTGAACAATGGGGTATCGAATCCCAAGCAGCTCTGTAATGCGCGTTTTCATGTGCTGATCCCTGTGTAAGTGCAACCTGATTTTTCGACCCGCAATGGTCGAACGCCGCGTGCAAGATGCGCCGGTAGTTTGTATTTACGAACACCGTGCAATTATATACACTTCCTCCACATCGCCGACACTCGTGTGCCGCACTCGCGGACGCCGATGCGATTGCACGAGGCATGAATGATCAGGAGAGTTGATGAATAAACGAGACAATCAGCTTGGCGCTGAGGAAGTGTCGATTCGCCCCACGCCGGACGAGGCGGAACAAGCCGTGCGCACGCTGATCCGATGGGCCGGTGACGATCCCGAAAGGGAAGGTCTCATTCAAACACCTGCACGGGTCGCGCGCGCATATCGCGAGTTCTTCTCGGGCTATGACTCCGATCCGATGCAGATTCTCGCCACCACGTTTTCCGAAGTGGATGGCTACGACGAGATGGTGGTGCTAAAGGACATCCGTTTCGAGAGCTACTGCGAACACCATATGGTGCCCATCATCGGACGTGCGCACGTTGCCTACTTGCCCGAGCATCGCGTGGTCGGCATCTCCAAACTCGCGCGCCTCGTCGATGTCTATGCCAAGCGCCTACAGATTCAGGAGAAGATGACCGTTCAGATCGCCGATGCGCTGAACACCGTGCTTCAACCGAAGGGAGTCGCTGTCATTCTCGAAGCCGCGCATCAGTGCATGAGTACGCGAGGCGTGCACAAGCCCGGCGCATCGCTGGTGACGAGCCGAATGCTGGGCGCATTCCGTGACGATCCTTCCACCCGCCGCGAGTTTCTGTCGATTGTCGGTCACAGCACGATTGCGCCATTACCCAATAGCTGAAAGCAAACGTCGGCTTGCTGCCGACGTTGGCTTTCATGGCAAATCGATGCTGGTATCCGTGGCAAGCGTCGTTGCCGGCTTGCGTCTGGCCTTAAACCTCGCTGGGTTGGCGCGTCTTTAAAGGCCGTTCGTAAGAGACGTCTTCACGATTTCGTGCACTGACGCCATTGCCCATCAGGATTTCACGCCACGCAGTGGGCACTTCCGCAGGGGTCAGTTCGTTGATCGCTTCGGAGATGCAGACACGGGCGGCAATCGCCCACACGCCATCACGCTTTTCGAAGCGGTCGATATAGCGCCCCACCGCTAGCGTGTCTGGCTTGACGCGATTTTCTCCGAAGAAGAGCCAGTACGTCTCCCCGTGCGCCTCGTCGCCCTGCAATTCGACGCTGTGATTGAACACCATATGGTGGTGCGACAACTGATGCTCGGTATGATACGCAAAGGCCCAGTCAACGAATTCCTCTGCATCCCCGACGAATGCGCCGTGGTCGTCGATTGCGTCCGGATGGTACGCCGACAGCGTCAACTTCCGGTCCATGCGATCGACCCCGCGGCAATAGCGGTGTACGCATTCGAGTATGTCCTGCTTATCCAACAGTGCTTCGACGCGCGCGCTCAGTTCTTCATTCATGGCTTCTACCGTTAGATAGTCATGGCGACAAAAAAGACGACCGCACCAATCACGGCGCCAATGAAGCAACAACCCTCGCCTGTCGACAAATCGGCTTCCTGCGCTCGCGCACGGCTCGCAATCGCACATCCGATGACGCCCGCCAATGCCGTCGCCCCGAGCACCGCAAACATCATCACGACGTCGAAGAGTGCGGACCGGCCTAGCTCTTCCATGCGCACATCGCGTTGCAGCAGCCAGACCGCCGCCGCCGAAATCGACAGGAGAATGAGTGGGAGCCATACTCTACGCGCTTCCCGAGCGCTCTCGCGAGTCAGCGTTTTCATCGCGCACGGCCCTCCGTCCGCAGCTTGCCCAGAGCACGAGGCGCCACCGCGCCCAACACGCGCGCCGCCCAATTCGATTGTTTTGCGCGAGCCGATTCGTCCGACGACGGAGCGCCCTTTTCAGCGCGCTGGCGACGATAGTCGTACGTATAGTCTGCAAGAGGACCACGTAAATCGCTGTCGAGAAAGTACATCGCATGTCTCCGATCAGGCTTATGCTCTCGGGCGCTTGCATGGCGCCTCTTGATGGACATCCTATGCCATGGAATATGGTTATGCAACACGTCGTTCAATTAATGGCGTCGGTGTTTTCACTACCCGACAAGGCTCAGACCGACGCGCATGCGCGAGCGCCCGCTGCACACACATGGACGTGTGTGCGAACGGGTCGGCAATCAATCGGGGAAAGGCAATTGCAGCGCCAAGCCGCGTTCTCGACGCAGCTTGGCGATTCGAAAATGACACGCAGACGAGTGATCAGGAGACCTGGAAGCCGCCGTCGACAGCGAGAAGCTGACCGGTGACGTAGTCCGATGCCGGCGACGCGAAAAACAACACTGCCCTGGCGATATCGGAGGCGACGCCGATGCGGCCCAGCGGCATGCGACCAGGTTGGGTGATCGGCCCGTGAGCCTGATGAACCTTCGTCGATGCGGCCGCGCCCTCGGTTGCCACGCCGCCGGGCAGCACTGCGTTCACGCGAATTCCGTCTGCTGCGAATTCGAGCGCTGCCACCTTGGTGAGGTTGTTCACGCCCGCCTTCGACGCGCCGTAGTCACCGTTGTCGAAAATCACCGGCTGCAGCGAAGCCACCGACGAAATATTGATAATGGAACCGCCGTTTTTGGCACCTTGCATTCGCTTGATCGCTTCTCGCATGCAGAGGAAGGTGCCGCGCAAGTTGATGCCGAGCACCTTGTCCCACTTTTCTACCGACGTCTCGACGAATTTCGTCTTCGGATAGATGCCCGCGTTGTTCACGAGAATGTCGAGGCGCCCAAGTTTGGCCTGCACCGTTTCGTACATCGCAAGAATCGACGATTCATCGCTGATGTCCACTTTGATCGCGATAGCCTTGCCAGACGCACTTTCGATTTGGCTGGCCGTCTGCTGCGCCGCTTCCTCATTCAGGTCCGCCGCGACCACCGCCGCGCCGGCCGACGCCAGCAGCAAAGCCGTCTCGCGGCCGATGCCTGAGCCTGCCCCTGTTACCACCGCCACTTTCTGATCGAGATTGAAAAGACTCGCCACATTCGTGCTCATTGCTCCTCCTTTGGCTCGCCGCGCGAGCGGGTTATTTTCTGAACGTCATTCGCAAAGATAAACACACCACTTTGGCGTGTCAAGATGAACGAGAAGCGGATGACGAAAGGAGCAGCATGGACGAAGCTGTCGAGCAGTGCGATTGCGCGTATCACCCCGCCGCCGGCGACGCGATATCGCGCATGATGTCGAGCATCGAACGGTGGTAGGGCTTGTGAGGTCTATCGGCCCACACCAGCGACACCTCAGTTTCGCCTGAAGCCGGAACATCCTCGATGTCGACGAAGGCGACGCCCTCCACGGGCAGGTATCGCGCCGAGTCCAGCATCAGACCGATGCCCAGTTCATGAGACACGAGGTTGAGCATCGTATATGGATGGCGCGCTTGCTGGGTCACCCGCGGCGACAGCCCCGCCTCGCGGCGCGCTGTCTCGAACGCAGCGAACAGCGGCTGCGACATCTGCTGAGGGAACATGATGAGCGGGTATCGCGCGAGATCCGCGATACGAATTGAAGGCTGCGCCGCCACGGGCCACTTCGCCGGAACCGCGGCCACCACACGCAGACGCTCGATGACCACGCTTTCCAAACTGGAGACGTCCGCCGAACTGGTGACTACCACGCCCAGGTCGATGCTGCCGTTTTTCACGCTGGCGACGGTCAAAGCACTGCCGCGCTCGATCAACCGGACGTCAACGCCCGGCCATTGCTTGCGAAGTCCCTGAATGGCTAGCGGCATGATTCGCAGCGCACACATCGGCACGAACGCTACGCTCAGGCTCGCCAGTTCGTCGGCGGCTTGCCGCACGCGCCGCTCGGCCAGCTCCGCTTGCGCGATCAGTGGCTTCGCTTCCGCGAGCAACGCGGCTCCGGCGGCTGTGAGCGAAACGCCTCGCGGTGTACGTTCGAGCAGCTTGATACCGAGCTGCTCCTCCAGCCGCATGATCGACTGGCTGAGCGGCGGCTGCGCCATGCCCAGGCGCGCAGCCGCACGGCCAAAGTGCTGGGTCTCCGCAACCGCAACGAAGTGTCTGAGATGCCGCAATTCCATGACGTGATATGGCTTTGATATCGGGTGTCCCCAGCATATCGCCTTTGTCCCGTTGCGGTGCACTACGGACGAACCCTGGTCATATCGGGTGCGCACTATCTTGACGTCCAGCACCGTTCAACATACATTTTTAGAATGTCGTTCTACAATGCGAACAATGACCAAGGCGACTCGGGTGAGTCGCATCCGCTATCAATAGCCGCGCCGCCGCGGTTAAACAGGAGACGCAAATGAAGAGCCTCGAAGAAAAACTTGCCTATGGTTTAAAGGTATTCGGCGAAATCATGGGTGAAGACAAGGCAGCCGGCTTACGGGCCGCAAGCGAGTCCACCGGCTTCGGATCCGACATTTCACGCCTTGCCATCAACTACGCGTTCGCGGATGTCTGGGGCGACGACAAGCTCGAGCGCAAGCAGCGCAGCCTCGTCACGCTGGGCATTCTCATCGCGAGCCGGCAGACGCTCGAACTGAAGAACCACGTCCGCATTGCCGTGCGCAACGGTCTGAGCGCACGCGAACTCGAAGGGGTGCTGATTCAGGCGCTTCCGTATGCCGGGTTCCCAGCCGTCGCCTCCGCGACCACGGCCGTTCTGGAGACACTGCGGGAACTTGGCATCGACACCACGACCCGCACTTCGGAAGAACGCGGATTGCTGTGAGCCGACATCAGAGCGCCCCCGCGACCAAAGGAGACAATTTATGAGCACACCAGGCGTGGATATCGTGCCGACGATGCGCGAATTCAACGTTTCCAATGACCTGCTCGGCAATCACGCCGAGTTGCAAGAGCGCTGGAACGAAGACGGCTACCTGTTCTTTCGCGACGTTCTCTACCACGAGCCGCTGGAGCGCATGCGCGGTCTGCTTGTCGATCACCTCGACAGCAACGGCTTCGTGGACCGCAACGACCGAGACGTGCGATGGACTGGCAAAGACCGCGAAAATTTCAGCTTTTTTCCCGTGAAGGCGATGAACGAGCAGCGCGCGGCACGCACCGTGATGGAAGACCCCGCGGTTCGTGTATTCTTTCAGCGGCTATTCGGCGTACCGCTTTATTGGATACCTTTCACCGAATACCGCACCTCGCCGCCCGCTATCGACAAAAGCCGCACACGGTTCGACTTCATTCATGAAGATGCGATCTACAGCGATCGCCTCGATTTCATCATCTGCTGGATTCCGCTCAGCGATATCGATGCGCAAGTCGGCGGACTGGCCGTCGCGGAAGGATTGCATAAGCTTGCGTGCCTGCACAGGAAGGACGGCGACAAGATCATTCCTATCGATCTCGCGAGCGTGCCAGAAGACGCATGGCGCCGCACGAACTACCGCTTGGGCGACGTCCTGTTGATGAGCCGACGCACGCCGCACTCTGGTCTCAGCAATCATTCGGACCGTTTTCGTCTGTCACTCGACACACGCATCCTGCCGCACGGCGGAAGTTTCCCGTTTGAGCCCCGGCTGCCCTATGTGGGCACGCTGACGTCGATCGCATCGGACCAGATCGTCGTGCGCGACGCGCATGGTGAACATGTGTTGCGACTCGACGATACGAGTTATCTGCGCGGCCTCCAGGGCAACCGCCTGCGCGGAGACGAAATTGCCGGCGTTTATCAGCCGGGATCCGAGGTGATCGTTGCACATGAAGGCGACCTCGTTCAAACGCTGCGCCCGCAGCACTGATCGCCGTGTCAGGCGCAAAGACGAAGCTTCGTCTTTGCGCCTCGCGCCATTCGCCTTGCTCTCTGGCGTGGCAATTCTGAAGCATCGATCACTGGCATCCTTTGCTCGCGGATTTATGAATGTCGTGCTAATATCGGAACGGTTGCTTGTGAACAACCAGGCCGCGAGCCTGCAATGGCTGTCACAGGGTTAGCGGCATCGCGCGCAAGCCGCCAAGGCGTGACACGCCTGGCCAACGTCTACATTCGACCTCGGGACAAGTCATGATCGATTCATCCGCCGCGGTACTCGTCATCGGCGCCACTGGCGCACAAGGAGGCGCCGCGGCTCGCCATCTTCTTGCGGCTGGACGCAAGGTACGCTTCCTGACACGAAATCCAGACTCGCCGGCTGCGCGGGCACTCGTCGACATGGATGCGCAGGCGCTACGGGGAGATCTGGACGACCGCGACTTGCTCGCAAAAGCGATGGAGGGCGTCGGTTCCGTCTTCTCCGTTCTCCTGACTGATTTTGATCGCAGCGACAGGGAGCGCCGCCAGGGTTTTGCGCTCGTCAACGCAGCGCGCAACGCGGAGGTCCCGCAGTTCGTTCACACCTCCGTGGCGCAGGCCGGCAATCATGAGACGTTTCCTGGCTGGAGTGAGAAACGTTGGAACCGAAAATACTGGACGGACAAATGGGAAGTGGAAGAGGCCGTTCGCGCCGCGGGTTTCGAATCGTGGACGGTCTTGCAGCCTGCATTCATGATGGACAATCTCGCTGAGCCGAAAGCGGGCGCGATGTTTCCGCACCTGCGCGAAGGCTTGTTGCTCAGCGCGTTGCTACCCGACGCCCGACTCGACTGGATTGCCGCCGACGACGTGGGCGCGCTCGCGGCCAGCGCGCTAAACGATCCGCAACGCTGGCACGGTGAGACCGTGCCGCTGGCGTCGGAAAAGCTCACGATGTCTGAAGTTGCGCATCGCCTGAACAACGTTCTGGGCGCACAGATCAACGTTTTGCACGTGTCACCGGATGAAGCCCGAGCAAAGGGTCTCGCACCCGGATGGGTGAATGCACAGGAATGGATCAACGCAGTCGGGTACCGCGTCGATATCGATTCGCTTTCCAAACGTGGTGTCCAGCTCACCCCGACGGTGGACTGGATCGATGCGAATCGACAGCACATCGTACTCGCATAGCTGGTCGGTGGACCGCGTGTGCAAGCCTCAGGTAATGGAAAATCCGCAATGAATGATCGTGTCCCCTCATGGTTCGATCACGCCATGGCCCAGCCGCGTCGATCTCACTTCACCGAAGGCGGCGGGGTGACTGTCCATTATGTCTCGTGGAACGCCGCAGACACCGGTAAGCCGCCACTTGTCTTCGCACACGGTTTTCTCGGGCACACGCACTGGTGGGACTTCATTGCGCCCTTCTTCACCGATCGCTTTCGCGTCTTTGCTCTGGATTTCCGCGGCATGGGCGACAGCGCCTACAGGCAGGAATACAGCGCCGACGTTTTCGTGCGCGACCTCGTCGCTGTCGTGGATGCAATCGGCTCTGGACCGTGCGTCGCGGTGGGCCACAGTTTCGGCGGATCGCGTCTGCTCCAGGCGTGCGCGACCTTTCCCGATCGTCTCTCGCATGCAGTCGTGCTCGATTCGTATTTCATGCTACGCGGCGAAACCTTGCCTGCAGTGGAACGACGCCCGCCGCCCCGCCCCTATCCGGACTGGCATACTGCACTCAGTCGCTTTCGACTCATCCCGGAACAAGATTGCGAGCCGTGGCTGCTCGAGCATCTCGCGCGGACATCACTTCGTCAAACCGCCGACGGCTGGGTATGGCGCTTCGACCCGAAGTTGCGGAATCTCCAGCCGGTCGAAGGCGAAGAAGACCTGCTGACCCGCATCGCGGTTCCCGTCAGCTACGTGCACGCCGAGTGCAGCAGCGTGGTCAGCGCCGATCGCGCGCGCCGCATCGTAGCTGCGATTCCCGGCGCGAAGGGTCCCATCACGATGCCACGCGCAGGCCATCACATGATGCTTGACCAGCCACTCGCGCTGGTCAGTCTCTTGCGAGCCTTGCTAGGGCCTGTTCACGCTAATAACGGGCTTGCGAACGTGCCTTTGCGCGCGTAGTGCAAGGAGAGAGGAGCGCCGTTTGGCCGAGCCAAACAAGCGACGACCGACGCCGCAATACGGGCGCAAAGGCACGTTCCCCTGTTTTAAAAAAACCTTCAAGGCGCTGGCCGCCAGAAGGGCCGATCGCCGCGTCATGCTCCTTGCGAATACGTCGAGTATTCGTTGCGTCGCAATCCTTGCGCTCGGCCCTTCTGGCGGCCAGCGCAAGCCCGTTATTAGCGTGAACAGGCCCTACATGAATTCCAATCTGCGCGAATCGAAAACTGCGCCGTGGTCGAGCGGTTTGCCTCTTGCGGCCCTGATTGCGCGCGCCGTCGAAAAGCACGGCGCGACGCCACTCCATTTTCATACCCAGGCCGGTGCCTACACTTGCACCACCGAGTCCCTGCTGCGCGACGCGAAAGAGATTGGCAAGGCACTCACAGCCCTCGGTCTGCGTCGAGGCGATGTGATCGCGATACAGCTTCCCACACAGCGCGAGACTGCGCTTCTGTATCTGGCTGCACTGGAGATCGGTGCGGTACTCGTGCCGATCGTTCACATCTACGGTCCCGCCGAAGTCGGCTTCATCCTTCGACAATCCCGCGCCCGCGTTCTGTGCGTGCCCGATTTCTGGTCCCGAACCGACTACCTGGAGCGTATCGCCGCGCTCGGCGACACGCCCGACCTCGAGCGCGTGATCGTCGTTGGCGATCGGGCGCCCTCGAACGGCATCACGTTTGGCGCGCTGCAACGACTCGCCGCGACAACGCATGAACAACGCCCTGCTGACCCGCCAACGTCGGAAGACATCTGCCTGCTGCTGTACACGTCAGGAACGACAGCTTCTCCCAAAGGCGTGCAGCACTCTCATCGCACAGTAGGCGCAGAGTGGCAGATTCCGTTCATCGACGGGCCTGGGCCGTATCTCACGCCCTTCCCTGCTGGCCATATTGCAGGCTTCAATTTCCTGTTGCGTCCATTCATTACAGGCACCGAGATGGTGTTCATGGACCGATGGGACGCCTCGCTTGCCGCGCGACTGGTCGATGAGTATCGCGTGCGCCTCTCGGGCGGCACACCGTTTCATCTCCAGGGGCTCCTCGAAGCCGCCCGCCGCGACGGGCGCAGCCTGGCGTCCCTCGCTTCTTACGGTCTGGGCGGCACGGGTGTCACGCCCGAGCACGTCGCCATGGCCGATCGGGCCGGCTTCGCGGGAACCCGCGCCTACGGGCTGACCGAGCATTCGACAGTGAGTGTCGGCTGGGCCGATTCGCCTTTTGATATCCGGGCCTGCACGGACGGTCGCATTCAACCCGGCTCGCAGGTGCGCGTTGTCGACGAGTTGGACAGCGACCTGCCTGCCGGACGCGACGGCGAGATTCTGATCAAGGGTCCGGAGCTGTTTGTCGGCTACACCGACCCGGCGCTCAATGCGGCCGCGTTCACTCACGACGGATGGTTCCGGACCGGCGATATCGGCCGTCTCGACGAAAACGGTTGCCTGACCATCACGGACCGAAAGAAGGACATCGTGATTCGCGGAGGAGAAAATATATCGTCGCTCGAAGTAGAGCGAGTACTTGCCACTCACCCGGCCGTGCGCGATGTCGCCGTCGTGGCACAGCCAGACGCACGATATGGAGAAAGAGTCTGTGCGGTCGTCGTCTTGCACGAACGCACGTCGCTCGACCTGATCGCAGTCCAGACCCACTTTGCCGGCGCGGGCGTGGCGAAGCAAAAGACGCCCGAGCGACTTTGCATCGTTGCAGAGCTGCCGCGCACGCCTTCGGGAAAGGTGCGAAAAGGCGATCTGCGCAAGCAACTTTCCGCGTAGTAGCAAATCAGTTGGTGCTTATCGAGCGGAGCCGTCCCGGCGCGACTTGAAAAACCGATCTCGTTGCATTGACACCTGATCGGACGAAACGAGCCGATCGTAGATCGCACGCGCTGCGGCCATGCCGGCATCGAAATCGGGCGACTCGGCCGCGGCGGCGATGGCATCCAGACACTGGCTTTCTATTGCATCGCTACAGCTGAGGCGTGAGCGCGCTTTAGCGACAATGGAAACCGGATCGCTATCAGGCAATGGCAACCGGCGAATCAATGGCAACGATGTACCGCCTATCTTCTCACGCGCAAGCTCGATCGCAAGGCGCGACATTTCATGCTCATCGCCATCGACGATCCGGTCAAATAACGCGCTGCCCCGGAAGGTTCCCGCGCGCACGATTTGAGCACCAAGAATGAATTCGATCGACTTCGCGAAGCCCAGCACACGCGGCAAGCGCTGCGTGCCGGACAAAGGGATCACGCCGAGCTTGCATTCGGGCAGACCGATCTGCGCATTGTCCGCGACCACACGGTAGTGGCACACCAACGCGGTTTCCAGACCACCGCCAATGGCAAACCCGTGGATAGCGGCTACAACCGGCTTGTCGCTCGCCTCGATCACCGCATGAACGTGCAGCGACAATGCTGGCCAAGCTGTGGCAGCGGAAGTGCCGAACTCGCGAATATCACCTCCCGCGGAAAAGCCGCGTCCACTGCCATTGAGTACGATCGCGCGAACCCGCACGTCGCACCGGGCCGCTTCAAACGCGGCAACGAGTCCGCGACGGATTCCCAGACCTAATCCGTTGACTGGCGGATGGCTCATCGTGACGATAGCGATTTCGTCTTCTACACGATACTCGACGTCGGCGAAGCGATGCGGCTTGCAATGCGTCATCGGTTATCCGCTGTGGCGTTTGACGATGGCGGGCACTGTGCGCCTAACGGTTGTTAGCAAGCCAGCTCGGCATATCCGCCGGCCACGGAGCGGCATACAGCGCGTGCACACCCATCGCGCTCGTGTAGGCCAGATTCAGTATGTTGCAAAACGCGATGAAAGCCAGCACCCGAAGCGCCGTGCGCACCGCTGGATGGCAACCGACACGATCGACACCTCGCTCGATGGCCGTATATCCGTCTTCGTCGACGTTCAGCAGAAGGAAGGCCGACGCCACGAAAGCAGATGGAAACAGCGTAGGTGCGGATTTGTGCAAAAGCGAAAAGCGCACCGAGCCCTGCCCACGCATACACGCTGGGCCAGGTTGTGCTGCGTCGAGCGACCATTTCCGACATGCTTTGCCTCCTTTACTATTCCCCGCCATTCACATTTTTGAATATCGATCGTAAAAATGTACTCCCGCGGAAGTGGCGACGTCAAGTGCGTGTCGCTCAACGCCTGGTGGGTTATCGGCCCATGAGGTCATGAATCTCGTGATCGAGTGCCGCCATCGCGAACCGAGGCGCGACTGCACAATTGTTGACTTCGACCTGCCACTCCACCGGATTCACGAGCCAGAAGAACAGCCCATAGACGATGTGGCGCCGGTAGGCATCTAGCGCGCTTTCAAATGACGGCGGGTTGTTGACGCCGTGAAAGGCGAGCCGCTCAAGATAGTATTCGAGCAACGCGCGCTCCCATCTCGGCCGATCCGCGATATCCAGAGCCGATATCAGGAAGTACGTGACGTCATGAGCCCACGGTCCGCGTCGATATGACTGCCAGTCGAGAAAGCCGGGCGTGCCGTCGCGGTCGAAATACAGGTTTCCGAGGTGAACATCGCCATGGAGAAACGTCATCGGCCCGATGCGGTCGAAAGCGCGCAGATCGAGGAGCGCCCGCTCCATCCAGTCACGATCGTGAAACCGCTTTGGCACGGCGGCCCCGCGCGGCAACTGTGTATAGCTGGCGAACACCTCGGGTTTCAACTGGCCCCAGTGATAGGTGCCGGACTCGCCATCGGGCAGCGGGTCTTGCGACGCGAGCCACGCCAGTTCGCCATCGCTTTCGAGCGCAGGCGATTGCCAGAACTGCGCGTGCCACCGCGCTTGCGCGTCCAGGTTTGCCGCCGCCTGCGCAAACGTCAGCGTCCGCTGCACGCGACAGAATTCCACTTCCCGTGAACGTAGATCCTCGAGGATCACGATCGACTGCCCGCTTCGACTGTCGGTCTCTGCATAGAAGCAGGCAGGCACATTTGCACGCAAGCAGGGATGGACTTCCTTGAAGAACTTCGCCTCGTATTCGTATATGTAGGCGTTCAGGTTCCGGTACTCAGGAACGAAACCGCCCTTGACGATCAGAGACTCCGGCAAGCGAAGCTCGCCCCCTGTCGCGTTGTAAGCAAGACGCACCCTGACTTTGGTAGCCGTGCCGTACATCACCTCGTCGATGGCCAGTGATTCGACGGCTACCCCTTCATGGCTGCGCGTGAGCGCCGACGTCAGCCACGAAGAGGTGATGTCCTCAACCTGCAAAGGAAGCGTGCCGGTAACTGGCTGCGGTCGGTGCGATTCCATCTGGGCGGGGCTTCTTTTCGCAACATTCATCTTGGCGCCTCCTGTGAGGTTGTATGTGCGTTCGTGCCGACATCATCATTGCCGGACCGACGTTCTCTACGCGCATGTTGCGCGGCACGTCGGAAGACCCGCAACGAGGGAAATCCCGGCTGGTATTATCGTTGCGTTTTTAGAACGATGTGCGTATTTTCGCTCATCGTTTCGACGAGGCCCGCTAGCACCGCGCTGAGTCGCTTCATTCCTGCCGTTCGTTAGAGCGCGGGATTAGTGAAACCAGCTCACTCTAATTGTTCCCCACGGTAACCATTGCGCGTCGGACGTCGTCGCTAGAATTCGTAAAAAACGACACACAGCCCCCTGGAGATAACTCGATGACCACATCCTTGCTTGAGCGGCTATTCGGCATCAGCGGAAAAATCGCTGTCGTGACTGACAAGGGATGCAATTCCAGCATCGATATCGCCCCTGTACTGGCCGAGGCTGGCGCACGGGTCGTAGTCGCCGATCACAGCGCAGCGCACATGCAATCGGTCGTCGACAAGATTGTTTCGGCGGGCGGCGAAGCAATCGCTATCGAGGCAGACGTGGAACGTGAAGCCTCCGTGATTGCGTTGTTCAATCAGGTCAGCGCAGCCTGGGGTAGCCCGGACATCGTGGTCAATTGCGCGGCCATGACCAATAACGGGCCGCTTACGGAGTTCTCCGAAGCCGCCTGGGACGAAGTGATGGCGCTCGACCTGAAGTCTGTGTTCTTTTGCATGCGAGAAGCGATCAAGCACATGCTCGCCGCAGGCCGGGGTGGACGCATCGTGAACGTGACTACCATGGGAGCCACGCATGCCGTACTGAATGGCAATGGCGCCTACGGTGCCACGCGAGCGGGCGTAGCGGGTTTAGTGCGCTCCGCAGCGCTGGACTATGCCCGCGACCAGATTCTCGTCAACTGCGTGCTTCCCGGTGCAGTGCCCGGCAAGGTTCAGTTTCATCCGGATATGCAGGCTCGCCTGAAAACAGGAAAGCTCACGGGACCCGGTACGGATGTGGAGCGACGTCTGCCGCTTGGATGGGGCGATCCCGCCGATATTGCCGCCGCGGTGCTGTACCTCGCAGGGCCGTCAGGCCGCTACATGACGGGCCAATCGATTACGCTCGACGGCGGATTTCTGATTAGCTGAAGACGTCCGCACCCAATCATCTTCACTGTCTGGTGAATTCCGATGAACTACAAACGATTGGGCCAGAGCGGCAAGACTGAAGCGAACCGAACAGCGCGACCATCATCGACACTCAAAACGGAGCATTCCATGTTTAGTGAAACACAGATCGGCGCGCACCTCGCGCAGAGGTTCAATCTCACGGGCAAGACCGCCGTTGTTACCGGCTCTGCGCAAGGTCTCGGTCGCGAGACTGCGCGACTGCTCGCCGAGGCCGGCGCCAAGGTCGTGATTGCCGACTTGAACCCCGATGCGGCGTCTGCAACAGCGTCGGATATCAATGCGGACGGCGGCATTGCGATGCCATGCCAAGTCGACGTGGCCGACGAAGCATCCGTCAAGGCACTATTCGCAGCCGTCGATACGAAGTTTGGCGGTGTCGACATTCTGATCAACAACGCGGCGCACCGTTCGAAGGCCGAATTCTTTGAAATGTCCGTCGAACAATGGGACCAGATGCAAGACGTCACGCTGCGGGGCACGTTCCTGTGTTGCCGCGAGGCTATCACGCGCATGAAGGCGAACGGCGGCGGCTCGATCGTCAACATCTCCTCCGTTGGCGCGCTTCGACCCACGCTGTGGGGCGTCAACGCCCATTACGACGCCGCGAAGGCCGGCGTGGACAGCATCACGCGATCACTGGCCAGCGAGTTCGCGGCCGACGGAATCCGCGTCAATTCAATCCTTCCAGGCGGCATGGCCAGCGAGGGCGGCAAGAACATCAGCGCGACGTTCAAGATTCGAGGGCCGATCGTAGGCACAGGACGGATTCCGATGGGACGAATGGCCGCCCCGATCGAGGTTGCACAGAGCGTATTCTTTCTCGCAAGCCCTGCCGCAAGCTATGTCACCGGGCAGATCATCGCAGCGGACGGCGGCTTCACGGTCAGCTAGGCGGACTCCACGACCATGCTCGCTCGCGATGAGCATCACCGATATCCTTGCGCGGACCGCGCCGATTCGCGCGCCACCCACGCCCCGGGGCGTGACATGAAGACAACTGTTCCTGAACGTGCGACCCGATGGCAACGCGGCCCACGAGCGCACGTTTGCGCCTGTCACCTTGCGCAGACTCACACACATCTGCTTCGTCTGCCCGATTGCGCGACTGCACCTAAAAGGTACCGGAACACCCGGGAAGCCATGACTGGCGGAAGGCAGCCGGAGTCGAACCGACCCGAGAGCGTCTGACGCCCTCAACTGGGTTTGAAGCCCAGCCGCACCACCGGATACGAATGCCTTCCTACGGTGATTGAATGACGCGAGCCCGATAGAAACAGACCGCCAGCCAGATCAAGGCAGATCGAGCCAGCGGCTATCCGTGCGCACGAGGTGCAGGCCACGGTGGAAGCGAGTATACCCAACCCGATCGAAGAACTCCAAAAGCTGGATCGCGCGTTTTCGGCCGAGCCCGGTCGCGTCGCGAAACGGCGCGGCCGCCACGGTGCCGCCGTTCTTGTGCGCCTCCGCCGCCGCGATCGACGCAAGTTCGCGAATCACCTGCTGGTGGTAGAACAGGTCATGCACGACCTGGAACAGTTCGCCCTGACGCGCGAGCTTGCGCAGCAACTGACGCACGCGCTCCTCCGGCACACCGTGCGCGTTCGTGAGCTCGCGCACCCACGGCGGATCGAAACGCCCCGCCTCGATCTCGGGCAGTAGCGTCGCGGCAAGCGCCTGATCGGCGGCGTCGAGCGTCACGGCGTGGCCGGGCAAATGCAGCCACGGTCCGCGTCTGACGAGCTGGCCACGCGCCGCCGCATCGTCGACCAGCGCGCGCCACAGGGCGTCGTCGACCAGTGGCGCCGCGATGCGCCGCAAGCGCGAAACGTCCGGGCCGAGTTCGTCGGGCGAGCGCTCGTGGTATTGCGCGAGCGCGCTCGTCAGGCGCCCCTCGAGCGTGTGCCATGTCGCGTCCGCGACCAGCAGCGCGTCATGGCCCGGCAGTTCGATCGTGCGTGTCGCGGCGGGCAACGCGAGCGCCGCCGCCGGCATCCCCGTGAGGCGCTCCAGCAACGCCCGCGACAAACCGTGCGGCGCGCGAGCGAACAGCGCGTCGAGTGAGCCGGTGTCGAGCAGCGTCTGCATCGCGTCGAGCCAGCCGAAGCGCTCCGGCGAGCGCCGCTTGCGCGCCGGAGCAAACGCATCGAGCACGTGCCCGCCGCCCACCGTGCGATTGGCCTGAGCGTTACGCACGACGAAGCGATCGCCCGGCACCGTGCACAGCGGCAGCTCGAACACGAGTTGCACGCGCGCGCGCTGACCGGGCGCGAGCGTGTCGCCTTCGAGCAGCGCGACATGCGCAACCTGATGCTGCGTGCCGAGATGCACGTGCAGCGGCTCCCAATGTTCGAGCGCGTGCGGCGCGTCGGCGAGCAGCGTCAACGCGACGTCGATGCGCTCGCTCGCTTGCGACAGTCGCGGATCGACGATCCAGTCGCCGCGCTCGATCGCACTCTTCTCGATGCCCGCCAGATTCAGCGCGCAACGCTGGCCGGCGCGACCGGTCTCGGCGGGGCGATTCTGCGCGTGGATGCTGCGCACGCGCACCGATTCGTTTTTCGGCGCGAGCAGCATCGTGTCGCCGACGCTCACGCTGCCCGCCACCACGGTCCCGGTGACGATCGTGCCCTGCCCCGCGAGCGTGAACACGCGATCGACGGCGAGGCGGAACAGGCCGTCGTCGCGCTTCATGCGCCATGCGGCGGCCTGCTCGCGCAGATGCGCGTTCAGCGCGGCGACGCCCGCATCGCTCGCGCGCGTCGCGCAGGTATCGAATATCGGTGCGTCGCGCAGCACGCTGCCAGCGACGAACACACTCACTTCATCGCGCACTTCGCGCAGGCGCTCGTCGTCGACGCGATCCACTTTCGTCAACGCGATTGCGCCGCGCCGGATGCCGAGCAGTTCGACGATCGCCAGATGTTCGCGTGTTTGCGGCATCACGCCGTCATCGGCGGCGATTACGAGCAGCGCGAAGTCGATGCCGCTCGCGCCCGCGGTCATCGTATGCACGAGCTTTTCGTGGCCCGGCACGTCGATCAGACCGAGCACGTCGCCATTGTCGAGCGGCACGTACGCGTAGCCGAGCTCGATCGAAATGCCGCGCGCTTTTTCTTCCTTGAGCCGGTCCGTGTCGACGCCGGTGAGTGCCTTCACGAGGCTCGTTTTGCCGTGGTCGATATGCCCAGCAGTACCGACGATCATGCGTGCCCGTCCTTCAGCTGCTTTTCGGTTGCGCGATCAGCTGTGCGATCAATTGCGCTTCGTCGGCGGCTTCGAGGCAGCGCAGATCGAGCCGCAACGCGTCGTCCGCGATCCGGCCGAGCACCGGCCGCGCCATCTCGCGCAACTGCTTTTCGAGCGCGAGCAGATGACGGCCGCCGCGCTTGCCGTCGCTCATCCTGATGACGAGGCCATAGCTCGGCAGCACGTCGACGGGCAATGCGCCGCTGCCGATCTGGCTGAACATCGGCTCCGCGGCCACGCTGTAGCGCGCGTCGATCGCCTGCTGTAGCGCCGGTAACACGCGCTGCGCGGCGCCGTGAATATCTTCGGCGGGCCGCGTGAGGAGCCGTAGCGTGGTCAGCCGCTCCGTCAACTTCTCCGGCGCGCGATACAGCTGGAGCACAGGCTCCAACGCCGCGAGTGTCAGCTTGCCGACCCGCAGTGCGCGCTTCAGCGGATGCTTCTTGATCTTCGCGATCAGATCGCGCCGCCCGACGATCAACCCGGCCTGTGGGCCGCCGAGCAGCTTGTCGCCGCTGAACGTGACCAGATCGGCGCCGGCCGCGACGGTCTCGCGCACCGTCGGCTCGCGCGGCAAGCCCCATTCGGCGAGATCGACGAGCGTGCCGCTGCCGAGATCGACGGCGACCGCAAGCCCGCGCGCGTGCGCGAGCGGCGCGATCTCTTCGATGCCGACTTCCTTCGTGAAGCCACTGATCGCATAGTTGCTCGCGTGGACTTTCATCAGCAGCGCGGTACGCGCGTTGATCGCCTGTTCATAGTCCTTCAGATGGGTGCGGTTCGTCGTGCCGACTTCGCGCAGCTTCGCGCCCGCGCGGCTCATGATGTCGGGAATGCGAAACGCGCCGCCGATTTCGACGAGTTCGCCGCGCGACACCACCACTTCCTTCTTCGCCGCGAGCGCGGACAGCGTGAGCAGCACCGCGGCGGCGTTGTTATTGACGATGGTCGCCGCTTCGGCGCCGGTCAGCTCGCAGATCAGATCGTCGATCAGATCGTCGCGGTCGCCGCGCGTGCCGGTGGCAAGATCGAACTCGAGGTTGGCCGGTTGCGTGAGCGCGCTCATCACCGCGCGTACCGACTCATCGGGCAGCAGCGCGCGGCCGAGGTTCGTGTGCAACACGGTGCCGGTCAGATTGAACACGCTGCGCAGCCGCGACGCGTTACGCGCGAGCAGCGCCGCGGCGACCGTCGCATGCAGCTGCGCGGTATCGAGCGCGCTCACCGCCGGGTTGGCCGCCGCATCGCCCGATTGCGCGCTGATGCGCCACGCATCGAGCGCGTCGCGCAGCGCGTTGAGTACCTGGGTGCGGCCGTATGCGCCGATGAGCGGCACGAACTCTTCCGACGCCAACACCTTGTCCACCGACGGCACGCGCGCCATCAGCGCGCGCAATGCCGAGCTGCTCACATCGCTCACGAGCAATCCTTATGTCGTTTTGAACTTGGCTCCGGTCAGGTCGCCGTCAGGCCGACTCGTCGCCCTCCGTTTCGGCCGCGCCGGCCGTCTGCTCCGGCCACAGCCATGGATGCGGCGACGCGCGCCGGTAACCTTCCGCGCCCATCAGCAGATCGAGCGTGAGGCTCGCGAGGTCGTCCGCGAATGGATCGAACTCGTAGTCCTTCGCCTGAATGCCGATCTTGCGGTAAGTATGGCATTCGTCGCACGACTCCGCCTTCAGCGCGGCGTTTTTCGATTCGGCCTCGCGCGCGGCTGCGTCGGCGTCGGGCGAGCCGGCTACCTGGTACGCGATGCCCTTCGTCGAATCGCAGTTCGAGCATTTGCTACGGACCATATGCCATTCGGTCGCGCACAATCCGCATTGCAGATAGCGATAGTTGTCGTACGCGCCGCCGATGCGCAGCGTGCTCGCCACCGGATGCGAGCCGCACACCGGGCACAGGCCCGGTGTGTCGAGGTACGGTACGGCGCGCTTGTCGATGTCGGCGGCGAGGTCGGTCCATACGACCTGCAGCGCGGCCATGATGAACGGCGCGCTCGCCGGATCGACGTCGGCGAAGCGCTGCGCGAAGATCGCGTCGGCCTGCGCTTCGAGCGCGGCGACGTCGAGCGAGCGCAGGCGCGCGAACAACGCCACGAGCGGCGGCGTCAACGGGGGACCCGCCGCTTCGATCCTGTCGAGCAGTTGTAGCAGCACGTCGCGCCACGCCGGATCGCGCGCGCCGGACAGCGCTGGAATCAGCGGCATCGAATACTGCTGCGCGCTCGCGATCAGCTCGGGGCTCGGTGGCTGGGCCTTGAAGTGCGCGAGCACCGCCTGCTGCGCATCGGCAAGCGCCGCCATCAGCCGCAGGTAGCCGGCGATCGGATTGCCGCGCGAGGCGAGCTGACGCAGGCGCGCGGCGCGCGGCGCGAACACCGCGAGCCGCTCGGGCATGCGGATGCGGGGTATTGCCGAGGGATCGAGCGACTCGATGTCGGCGGCTTCGAGAATGCGTTGAGTCAAGATATCGACCTCTGAAAACTGAAAGGCCGCCGCCCGTCATCGACGAGGCGCGGCGGCCCGGTGCGAGGGGCGCTGCGTCCAGTGCATTAGAGTCCGCATCGGAGCAGCGTCTATGGAGCGTATTTACTTGCCGATGATTTCCCTGAACCAGTTTGGATGATGCTTGCGCGCCCAGCCATAGGTAACGGTGCCGCGCGTCATCGCACCTATGGAGCCCTTGACCCACAGCGCCGCATAGATATGCACGATGATGCCGACGATCAGCAGGAATGCCGTCACGGCATGCACGAGCGCCGAGAGCCGGATCACACCAATCGGGAAATAGAACGAAAAGTAGCGCCGCCAGATCACGATGCCGCTCAGCAACAGCAGCAGCATACAGATCACCATCACGAAGAACAGCAGCTTCTGCCCGGCGTTGTACCTGCCGATTGCGGGCAGGCGTTCCTCGCGATTGTTCAGCACGTCGCCGATCTGCTTCATCCACTGGATATCCGCCTGGTCCAGATAGTTGTGATGCCAGAAGCGCAACGCAAGAATCAGGAACGAGATGAACATCACGCAGCCGATGAACGGGTGCAGAATCCGCGTCCACTGCCCGCCGCCGAGTACCACGTACAGAAACGCCATCGACGGATGGAACAGCGCGAGACCGGACAGCGCAAGCAGGATGAAACAGATCGCGGTGATCCAATGATTCGTGCGCTCGTTCGGCGTATAGCGCACGATCAGTCGGTTGCCCTTCAGGTCCGTGAAGTCGGTGTGCTCAGAGTGGTTCATTGCGTACCCTCCCGCGAACGGCGTGCTTCTTCGGCTTCCTTGACGGCTGCGGCTTCGTCGGCCTCGGACACCTCGTTCGGGCCGACGCGCGTGTAGTGGAAGAAGCCCGCGAGCGCGGCGATCCCCATAATGGCGAGCCCGATCGGCTTGGCGATGCCCTTCCACAACGAGACCAGCGGACTGATGCGCGGATCGTCCGGCAGGCCGTGATACAGCGACGGCCGGTCGGCGTGGTGCAACACGTACATCACATGCGTGCCGCCGACCTTGTCCGGGTTATACAGGCCAGCGTTCTGAAAACCGCGCTCCTTCAGATCGACGATGCGGTCCTCGGCCTGCTGCTTCATGTCCTCCTTGGTGCCGAACATGATCGCGCCGGTCGGGCAGGTCTTCACGCACGCCGGCTCCTGGCCGACCGCCACACGATCCGAACACAGCGTGCACTTGTATACGCGGTGATCCTTCTTCGACATACGCGGGATGTCGAACGGGCAGCCGGCGATGCAGAAGCCGCAGCCGATGCAGTTCTCCTGGTGGAAATCCACGATGCCGTTCGTGTACTGCACGATCGCGCCCGGCGCCGGACAGGCCTTCAGACAGCCCGGGTCGTCGCAGTGCATGCAGCCGTCCTTGCGGATCAGCCATTCGATATCGCCGGCGGAATTCTCGTACTCGGCAAACCGCATGACGGTCCACGAATGCTCGGTGAGATCGGGCGGGTTGTCGTAGACGCCCACGTTCACACCGATCTCGTCGCGCAGATCGTTCCACTCCATGCAAGCCGTCTGACACGCCTTGCAGCCGATGCACTTCGACACGTCGATGAGCTTCGCGACCGTGCCCGTGGCCGGCTCGCGAATCACCGGCGGCTGCGTGGTGGTGGCCGAAACGCGTCTGATGTCCAGTGATTGCAGTGCCATCTCTTTTCCTTATGCCTTTTCGACCTTGACGAGGAACGACTTGAATTCCGGTGTCTGCGAATTCCCGTCGCCCACCGGGGGCGTCAGCGTATTGATGAGATAGCCCGGCCTCGCGAGCCCTTTGAAGCCCCAATGGAGCGGCAGCCCGACGGTCTGCACCTTCTTGCCTTCGATCATCAGCGGTTTGATCCGCTTCGTCACGACCGCGACGGCAACCAGGTGGCCGCGGTTCGAGCTCACCTTGACCCGGTCGCCGGCTACCACGCCGATCTCCTTCGCGAGGTCTTCGCCAATCTCGACGAACTGCTCGGGCTGGATGATCGCGTTCAGACGCGCGTGTTTGGTCCAGTAGTGGAAATGCTCGGTCAGACGATAGGTGGTCGCCGTATGCGGGAAGTTCTCGTGCGTGCCGAACGTGGCCATGTCGTCCGGGAACACGCGCGCCGCAGGATTGCTGACGACCAACTTGTTGTCCGGATGCAGCGGGTTGTAGCCGAGCGGCGTTTCGAACGGCTCGTAGTGCTCGGGGAATGGCCCTTCCACCATAGCTTCGCGCGCGAAGAAGCAAGCCACGCCTTCCGGATTCATGATGAACGGATTCATGCCGTCTTCGGGCGGCTCGTCGACCTTGAAGTCCGGAATGTCGGCGCCCGACCACGTGCTGCCGTTCCACGCGATCAGCTTGCGCGTCGGATCGAACGGCTTGCCGCTGAGATCGCACGACGCGCGGTTGTACAGAACCCGCCGGTTCACCGGCCATGCCCAGGCCCAGTTCAGCGTGTTGCCGATGCCGGTCGGGTCCGAGTTGTCGCGGCGGCCCATCTGGTTGCCCGCCTGGGTCCACGCGCCGCAGAAGATCCAGCAGCCGCTCGAGGTCGAGCCGTCGTCGCGCAGCAGCGCGAAACTCGCGAGCTGCTCGCCCTTCTTCGCGAGCACCTTGGTCGTGTCCTTCGGATCGGTGACGTCCGCGAGCGCCTTGCCGTTGTACTCCATCGCGAGTTCTTCGGGCGTCGGGCTTTCCGGGTTCGCATACGGCCAGCTCATGTTCAGGATTGGATCGGGATACTTGCCGCCGTCCTTGCGATAAGCGTCGCGAATACGCAGCCACAGCCCCGCCATGATATCGAGGTCGCTCTTCGCTTCGCCGGGACCGTCCGCGCCCTGCCAATGCCACTGCAGCACCCGGCTCGAACTAACGAGCGAGCCGCGTTCCTCGGCGAAGCAGGTGGTCGGTAGACGAAACACCTCTGTCTGGATCGAGCCGCTGTCGACGTCGTTGAACGGGCCGTAGTTCTTCCAGAACTCCGACGTTTCGGTCGCGAGCGGATCCATGATCACGAGCCACTTCAGCTTGGCCAGCGCCGCGCCGTTCTTCGCCTTGAACGGCGCGGCGGCAAGCGGGTTGAAGCCCTGCGCGAGGTAGCCGGTCATTTTGCCCTGATTCATCAGCTCGAAGACCTGCAGCAAGTCGTAGGACTTGTCGAGCTTCGGCAGATAGTCGAAAGCGAAGTTGTTGTCGGCGGTCGCCTTGTCGCCCCACCACGATTTCATGAAGCTCACGTGGAACGCCCGATAGTTGCGCCAGTAGCTCAGCTGGTTCGGCCGCAGCGGCTGTTTGGCGCGCGTCGCGATGTAGGCGTCGAAGTCCTGCTCCGCTTCCATGGGCAGCGTCATGTAGCCCGGCAGCAGGTTCGACATCAGGCCGAGATCCGTCAGGCCCTGGATGTTCGAATGGCCGCGCAGCGCGTTCATGCCGCCGCCCGCGATGCCGATGTTGCCGAGCAGCAGCTGCACCATCGCGCCGGTGCGGATGATCTGCGAGCCGACCGAGTGATGCGTCCAGCCGAGCGCGTACATGATCGTGGCCGCGCGCCCAGGCACCGACGTCGACGCGAGCAACTCGCACACGTGCTGGAACTTCTCCTTCGGCACGCCGCAGATTTTCTCGACCTGCTCGGGCGTGTAGCGCGAGTAGTGCTGCTTCATCAGCTGATAGACGCAGCGCGGGTCCTGCAGCGTCGGGTCGACCTTGGCGAAGCCGTCATCGCCGCGCTCGTAGTCCCACGAGGTCTTGTCGTAGCTGCGCGTGTCGGCGTGGTAGCCGGAAAACAGGCCGTCCTTGAACGCGAAATCCTCGCGCACGATGAACGGCACGTCCGTGTAGTTCTTCACGTACTCGTGCTGGATCTTGTCGTTCGTCAGCAGGTAGTTGATCACCCCGCCGAGGAACGCAATGTCCGTACCGGTGCGGATCTGCACGAAGTAGTCCGCGACCGACGCCGTACGCGTAAAGCGCGGGTCGACCACGATCAGACGCGCCTTGCGGTGCGCCTTGGCTTCGGTGACCCATTTGAAACCGCATGGGTGTGCCTCGGCCGCATTGCCGCCCATCACGAGAATCACGTCCGCGTTTCTGATGTCGACCCAATGGTTCGTCATCGCTCCACGGCCAAACGTCGGGGCAAGACCTGCCACCGTCGGGCCATGTCAGACACGCGCCTGATTGTCGAATCCGAGCATGCCGAGACTGCGAACAGTCTTGTGCGTCAGATAACCCACCTCGTTGCTGCCGGCCGATGCCGCGAGCATGCCGGTAGTCAGCCAGCGGTTGACCTTCTTGCCGTCCGCGTTCGTCTCGACGAAGTTCGCGTCGCGGTCTTCCTTCATCAGCTTCGCGATGCGGTCTAGCGCGTCTTCCCACGAGATGCGCTTCCACTCGCTCGCCCCGGCCGCGCGGTACTCGGGATAGCGCAGACGGCTCGAGCTATGGATGAAGTCGATCAGGCTCGCGCCCTTCGGGCACAGCGTGCCGCGATTGACCGGATGGTCGGGGTCGCCCTCGATGTGGAAGATGCTCGTCTTCACATTCTTGGCCTCGTCGCCAAGACCGTACATCAGGATGCCGCAGCCCACCGAACAGTACGGGCAGGTGTTGCGGGTTTCAGTCGCACGCGACAATTTGTACTGACGGACTTCGGCCAGCGCGGCTGTCGGCGAGAAGCCCATCAGGGCCAGGCTCGATCCGGCAAGTGTCGTGGCAGAGACCTTCAGGAATTGTCGCCGAGTCATTTGCGTCATTGCATGGCCTCGGCTCTTTTGGGGACAAAATTGATTATAGATGCCGTTTCGCGACATGCAGCGTAGTGCATTCGCCACCCCGGTAGATGGGACATGCGAAAGTCACTTGAAAGGACGGCACCCTGCTGGCACGATTTATTCCCGCTGTTGGGCACCGTTCATGCTGCATCCGCGAATAGTGACTCCCACTGACCTCATCGGCGGACTATTGCGCTCCTATGAACTACCCGGGCGTCGCGGAATTGCGTTGTAGCGTAAAGAATTCGTTTCATCGCGCGTACGTGCCGCTTGCTCGGCAAAACGGGGTTCGAAACGGGTTCGGCATAGAGCCGGTTTGCGCCCGTGCCGACGCTGCACAGTGTGAAAACAACCCTCATAATGCGGTCATTCGACGAACCCGAACTCTCGCCTCCATGACCCAAGTCCAAGCAAGCCAGTCGCCCCGCCTGACGAGCCTGTCGCACGGCGGCGGCTGCGGCTGCAAGATCGCGCCCGGCCTGCTCGCCGATCTGCTCAAGCGCAGCGCGCCGCTGCCATTCTTCCCCGACCTGCTGGTCGGCAACGATACCGCCGACGACGCCGCCGTCTACAAGCTCAACGAAGACCAGGCGATCGTCGCGACCACCGATTTCTTCATGCCGATCGTCGACGATCCATTCGACTTCGGCCGCATCGCCGCGACCAACGCGATCTCCGACGTCTACGCGATGGGCGGCAAGCCGATCATGGCACTCGCGATCGTCGGCATGCCGATCAACGTGCTGCCGCACGACGTGATCGCGGCCGTGCTGAAAGGCGGCGAATCGGTCTGCGCGGAAGCAGGCATCCCGGTCGCGGGCGGCCATTCGATCGATTCCGTCGAGCCGATTTACGGCCTCGTCGCGCTGGGCATCGTCGATCCGAAGCGCGTCAAGCGCAACGCGGGCGGCCAGGCCGGCGACGTGCTGATCCTCGGCAAGCCGCTCGGCGTCGGGATTCTGTCCGCGGCACTGAAGAAAGACCGGCTCGACGAGGCCGGCTACGCGGCAATGATCAGCGCGACCACCAAGCTGAACCGGCCGGGCGCCGAGCTGGCGCGGCTCGACGGCGTGCATGCGCTGACCGACATCACCGGCTTCGGCCTGCTCGGCCACACGCTGGAACTCGCACGCGGCTCGAAGCTGACCGCGCGCGTGCGCTACGCGGACCTGCCGTGGCTGCCGAACGTCGCGAGCCTCGCGCAAGCAGGCATTTTCACCGGCGCATCGGGCCGCAACTGGGATGCCTACGGCCACGACGTGGTGCTGCCCGCCACCTTGCCGTCCGCCGGCCGCGCGTTGTTGACCGATCCGCAGACGTCGGGCGGGCTGCTGGTGTCGTGCTCGCCCGAAGCGGTAGACGAAGTGCTCGCGCTGTTCCGCGCCGATGGCTTTGCCGACGCACGGGTGATCGGCGAGCTGGTGAGCGGGCAAGCGCGGGTCGAAGTCATCTGAGGTAGGCGGCCGAAGGACGTCACTGGAGAACCCCGGGAAGGACGCATATAACCGGCCCGAACGAGCCGCCCATGCGATAATTTCGGTCTTCCCGCGGTCCGTTTTATCCCTACTCCCTTGAAAAGTCTTCTAGTCAGCCTCGACAAAGCCGGCGATTTCGATGAAATCGTCGACGTTCGCACTCCGCTCGAGTTCGAGGAAGACCATATTCCGGGCGCGACCAACGCGCCAGTGCTGAGCAACGAGGAACGCGTGCTGGTCGGCACGACCTACACGCAGGTGTCGCCGTTCGAGGGCACGCGGCTCGGCGCGGCGTTGGTCGCGCGCAACATCGCGCATCATCTGGAAACCACGTTCGCCGACCGGCCGCGCAACTGGCGCCCGCTGATCTACTGCTGGCGCGGCGGCAAGCGTTCGGGCTCGGTCACGACGCTGTTCAACATGATCGGCTGGTCGGCGCGGCAACTCGACGGCGGCTACAAGAGCTACCGGCGCGCCACGCTGGAGAGGCTCGAAACCCTGCCGCGCCGTTTCAGCTATATCGCGCTCGTCGGCCCGACCGGCAGCGGCAAGACGCGGCTGCTGTCGGCGCTGCATGAGGCCGGCGCGCAGACGCTCGACCTCGAGGCGCTCGCCGCGCATCGCGGCTCGCTGCTCGGCGCGTATACGGGCGTGGCGCAGCCGTCGCAAAAGCGTTTCGACACGCTGCTCGTCACCGCGCTGCGCGACTTCGACGTGAACCGGCCTGTGTTCGTCGAGGCGGAAAGCCGGCGCATCGGCTCCGTCACGCTGCCGCTCGCGCTGCTCGAAACGTTTCATCGCGGCGCGTGCGTCGAGGTGCGCTCGAGCAGCGAGGACCGCGCGGCGTTTCTGTTGCAGGATTACGCGCATCTGTTCGAGCATCCCGATTACTTCAAGGGACAGCTGGAACGGTTGATCGGTCTGCACAGCCGCGAGCGGGTCACGGGCTGGCTGCGGCTCGTCGACGAGAACCGGCGCGCCGAGCTCGCGCGCGAACTGATCGAACGGCACTACGATCCCGCATACGCGCGCAGCAGCGGCCAGCATTTCGAGCAGTTGCCGGGCGCGCTGCAACTCGATTTCCGCCCGAACGACGCCGACATCGTCGAGCAGGCGAAAACGCTGCTCGCGCAGCTCGATACCCGCACGCTAGTCGTCGGTTGATCCACAACGACATTCAACAACCATCATGCAATCAACCCTTCGGCAACCCCGCGTCACGCTTGGCTGGATCGTGTTCCTGCTGATCGCCGTCGTCGGCCTCTTCTATGTGAAGTGGTTTCCGTACTACAACCGCGCGTTCGTCGCCGCGAGCCAGCATTCGATCGGCAAGTCGATCCTGATGGGCACGTCCGCGAGCGCGCCGGCGGCCTCATGGCAGGCCGCGATCGACTTCGCGCTCGCTTACGGCAAGGCAATCTGGCAGGCGATGGTGCTCGGCCTGCTGCTCGGCTCCGCGGTACAGGCGCTGATTCCACCACAATGGGTCGCGCGCGCGCTCGGCCGTGCCGACTTCAACAGCGTCGTCAAAGGCGGCCTGATGTCGTTGCCGGGCATGATGTGCACCTGCTGCGCGGCGCCGGTCGTCGCGGGCCTGCGCGCGCGTGCAGCGGCGCCGGGCGCGGCGATTGCTTTTTGGCTCGGTAATACCGCGCTGAATCCCGCTACGCTGATCTTCATGGGCTTCGTGCTCGGCTGGCAGTGGATGGGCCTGCGCCTCGCGCTCGGCATCGTGATGGTGCTCGGCCTTGGCTACGTCGTGAACCGCATGGTCACGCCGCAGGAAGCGCAAGCGTCGCGAGAGGCCGTCGCGCAACTGGTCAGCGCCGACGATCCAGGCACCGCGTTCTCGCGCTGGATCACGATTCTGGGGCGCATGACGCTGCGGCTCGTGCCGGAATACATCGCGCTCGTGCTGATTCTCGGCGCGGCGCGCGCATGGCTGTTTCCGCACATCGGCCCGGACGTCGACAACAGCCTGCTGTGGATCATCGCGCTGTCGATCGCCGGCACGCTGTTCGTGATTCCGACCGCGGGTGAAGTGCCGATCATTCAGGCTATGCTGTCGTTCGGCATGGCCGCCGGCCCCGCCGGCGCGCTGCTGATGACGCTGCCGCTCGTCAGCGTGCCGTCGCTCGCGATGCTCGCGCGGTCGTTTCCGCGGCGCGTGCTGACGGTGGTGACCTTTGCAGTGGTGGTGGGCGGTGTCGTCAGTGGACTGCTGGCCGTTACGCTGGGCTTCTGAGTCGGTTTTTGAGTTCGAGTCGTAGAAGAAGGAAGCATGAAACGTATTGCCGCATTCGCTGTCACGTGTTGGTCCGCTGCCGGGCTGCTGTACCTTGGACAGCACTCGGTGGCGCTGATCGCACTGAGCGGCGTCGTGGCGTTCGCGGGATTCGATCTGCTGCGGCCGTGACGGCGGCGTAGTTTTTCCCTGCTGCGAAAGTGCGCTCGTCCCTTGCGTTCGCCGTATCGTTCGCGTGCGCCTGCGCCTAACCGGGAAGCGCGTCGCGAATCGCCGTGAGCCACAACGCGACCGCATGCGCGCCCGGGTCCATATGACCGAGCGCGCGCTCGCCGACATAGCTCGAACGCCCGCGCCGCGGATGCATCGATGCGGTACGAGACGTGCCGTCGCATGCCGCAGCGACGGTGGCCTGCAATGCGGCATCCGTCGACGCTCCCTGAGCGAGTGCGTCGTGCAGCGCGTCGGCAGCGGGCCTCAGCGCATCGACCATCGTCCGATCGCCCGGCCGCGCGCCCCCCAGTTCCATCAACCCATCGACACCGGCGCTGAACGCCGTCGCCCATTGCCGTGCGGTGGTCCCGCCCGACTGTTCGAGCGCGGCCGCCGCGCGCAGCAGCATCACCGCGTACAGCGGACCCGACGTGCCGCCCACCACGCGCCGCAGCGTCGCCGACATGCCGCGCAATACCGCGCCCGGAGTGGTTGCGCACGCGTAGGAATCGAGCTCGAGCTGCACCGCGCGTGCGCCGCGCGCGAGGCTGATGCCGAGGTCGCCGTCGCCGACGCGCTGGTCCATTTCGGTCAATGTCGGCTCGGCTGCCAGCAGGCACTCGCAGACCGCTTCGAGCGCGCGCCGCAGCGTCGCGTCACGCGCGAGCGTCGGGCCGCTCGCGCTTTGCGGCGCGGGTGGCGCCGCACGCACCGCGACCTGCGCGACGCGGCCGCTCAACGCAGGCCATGCGCTCGTCTGTGAGGCGGCGTCGAGCAGGCTCAGCCGTTCGTCATCGATACGCAGCAGCGTCAGCGAGACGCCGGCCATTTCGAGCGCGCTCAGGAACGTGCCGGCCCACGCGCGCGCGACTTCGATGCCGCGCCCGGCAAGCTCGCGCAGCGCGGCACCAGCCACCACGTTGAGTTCGCTCGGCGGCGTGCCACCCAGATTGTTGACGAGCAGCGCGACGCGCTCGCCCGCCTGCAACGCGAGATCGTCGACGATCTTTGCAAGCAGCTTGCCGACGATCGCGTCGGCCGGCTCCAGCGCGCCGCGCGCCACACCGGGTTCGCCATGAATGCCGAGGCCCCATTCGATTTCGCCATCGCCCAGCGCGAAGCCCGGCTTGCCCGCGGCCGGCACCGTGCACGGCGTCAGCGCGACGCCCATCGTGCCGAGCGACGCGGCCGCTTCCCGAGCGAGCCGCGCGACCTCGGCCAACGGCAAACCGCGCGCGGCCGCCGCGCCCGCGATCTTGTGAACCAACACTGTGCCCGCGAGTCCGCGACGGCCCGCGTGATCGCCGCTCGCGCTCAGCGCGACGTCGTCGGCGACGATCATCATCTCAACGAGGATGCCCTCGGCGCGCGCGATTTCGGCCGCGAGGCCGAAGTTGAAGCGGTCGCCCGTGTAGTTCTTGACGATCAGCAACGCGCCAGCGGGGCCGGCCACCGCGCGTATCGCGTCGAGCACGGCGTCGGTGGAGGGCGAGGTGAAGACCTCGCCGGCCACCGCCGCGCTCAGCATGCCGTGGCCCACATAGCCGCCGTGCGCGGGCTCGTGGCCCGAGCCGCCGCCCGAGATCAGCGCGACCTCGCCGCGCGCGGCCACGGCCTGGGCATCGGCGCGCAAGACGATCGTGCCGCCTTGCAATAGCGAGAGTTGGGGATTGAGCGCGATGAGCCCGTCGAGCATCTCGGGGACCACGGTGGACACATCGTTGATGAGCTTCTTCATTGCGTCAGCTCCGTTGGATGCTGCCGGCATCGCATGATCGAAGATGCGATGGGAACGGCAGTCGGGTCGGCGGCGAAAGCGGAAGGTCTAACTGTACCGCGCATTGTCGAACGACGACGCAACGGCGAGAGCGCGCGCGTGAACGTGCACGAGCTTCGGGCCACGAGCGGACAACAACAACGAAGGGGACGTGATGCCGAACGGCGAAACTGAGGAAACGACTGGATCGATTTGACAGGACCGTAGACGAAAGCGGAACCGCTTTCGTCTACGTCACAGATGCGTTGGTAGGCTCGATTGGATTCGAACCAACGACCCCCACCATGTCAAGGTGGTGCTCTAACCAACTGAGCTACGAGCCTTTAGAGGCGCGAATTATAGAGACTCAATGCGGACTGCACAACCCCTTGCCGCGACTTATGTTAGGAGCAAATCAATTGTCCGGTTCTGTAGCACGTAATGTGTCCGGTTTTTGGGTGCGGTATGGAACCACCCGTAAGCCGGGCACGCTGGTTACAGGAAACCCGGAAGATGAGATTCGAAGAGGTGTACACGGACTGGCAGGATCGGCGACTTACGCAGGCGGAAGCGGCGCGCCTGCTGGGGGTTTGCGAGCGCACGCTGCGGCGACAGATTGATCGCTACGAGGCGGACGGACTGCAGGGGCTGATCGACAAACGGCTTGACCAGATATCGCATCGTCGGGCGCCCGTCGATGAGGTAGTCAAGCTCGTGGAGCTCTACCGGCGCGATTACCCCGGCTGGAACGTTCGACATTTCCATGGCTGGTACCGGCGTGAGCATGGCGGCCAGCGCAGCTACACGTGGGTCAAGAACCAGTTGCAGCAGGCCGGTGAAGTCAAGCGGGCCAAGGCGCGTGGCAAGCACCGCAAGAAGCGCGAGCGAGCGCCGCTGGCGGGCATGCTGATACATCAGGATGCGAGCCGTCACGAGTGGGTTAGCGGGCACGACTGGGATCTGGTGGTGACAATGGACGATGCGACGGGCGAACACCTGTCGATGTTCTTCTGCGACGAGGAAGGCACGGCGTCGAGTTTCCACGGCGTGGGCCAGACAATCGCGCAGCACGGCCTGTTCTGTGCGCTGTACACCGATCGCGGCAGCCACTATTTCCATACGCCTGAAGCTGGCGGCAAGGTCGACCGAAACAACCCGACGCAGTTCGGCCGGGCGCTGGCGCAGCTGGGCATCGAGCACATCGCGGCGTACTCACCCGAGGCGCGCGGGCGTTCGGAGCGGGCCTTCGGCACGCACCAGGAGCGGCTGCCACGCGAGCTCGCCAAAGCCGGCATCACCAGCATGCAGCAGGCCAATGTGTATCTGGAACAGGTCTATCTTCCCCGCCACAACGCCGAGTTCGCGGTATCTGCAGCCGAGTCAGGCAGCGCCTTCGTGCCGTACATCGGCAATGGCCTGGCCGACATCCTGTGCGAGCACCACGAGCGCACCGTGAACAACGACAACTGTGTGAGCTTCGAGGGGCTGCCACTGCAGATCCCGGCCGGTGGTTCGAGGCCCCATTACGTCAAGCGGCGGGTGCGTGTGCATCGCTACGTGGACGGCTCGCTTGCCGTGTTTTACGGTCCGCGCTGTCTGGGACGTTATGATGCCGCGGGCACACTGCAGGTTGACCCGGTTCAGCAGGCCGCCTGAGGGTTCGCCAGACGGCCGCGTGGGCGGCAAACCGGCTTCGGGCTATGCCCTGCGCCGCTTTGCCGCCCACGCAGGAAAGCGGACAAATCATTTGCTATAAAACCGGACAGTTCTATTTGCTCCCAACACCCCTTGCCGCGACTTATCGAAACGCATGCATGTTGATCAGTTCGTCGCGGTCCATTCGGTGTGAGGGTCCAATGGATAAACCGGCCGCTTCACGTGCTCGAAGCTGAACAGACCATAGTCCGAACTCGTGACGCCGCGGCTATCGCATTCGACGAGTGCCTCCGCGATCGGCACGAAAACCGGCCGGCAATACATGCGTGATTTGAGCAGCAGAAAACGCGCGCGGCGCGGATCGATGCCGACGCTCTCGAACACGCCGAGATCCCACGGCTCATGCGTTCGTTCGGTCACGACGAGTTTCACCGTGCCGGTGTCGAGCACTGCCGCGCGCCCCATGTACGCGCGCTGGCCGGTGTAGGTCGGGCCGCTGATCAAGTATTCGCCGTCGGTCAGCGCGCGCACGACGCCGGTCAGGGCAAGCGGCGAACGCGAGGGCAATGCATCGTTTGTGAGCTTGTTGCCGATCGCGAGCGTGACCGTGCTACCGACACCCGAGGCCGCCAGGGCCGCGACCGCCTGCGGATCGCACAACGGCCCGCTGACGATGCCTTCGAGGCCCTGCCTCAACGCTTCCTCGAGCAAATCCATCGTGTCGCACGTGCCGCCCGACATGCAGTTGTCGCCGTGATCGAGCATTAGCACCGGTTTATCGGCGGCGCGTGCCAGCGACGCCGCCCGCGCGACCGATTCGGCAAGCGGCGCGCTGCGATAGACGAAATCGTCGCGCTCGTCCCAGATCTGCCGCGCGATGCGCTCGGCGACCGCCTCCGCATCCGCGCGCTCGCCATTGCCCACGACGACGACGCTAATGCATGGCGCTTCGATATCGGCGAGCGAGAAGCCGGCCAGCACCGACACCGCGAGCATGCCGTCGGCCTCGGCGGCGCGCGCGGCATCGAGCGCGCGTTTCATCGCGCCGTCAACGCTCGCGCTGCGCAGCGTGTGCGTGAGCAGCGGCGGCTGACGCCACGCGATCACCGGCTTCGCGTGGCCCTCGATCATGTCGAACAGCAAGCGCGCTGCATGTGCGCCAGTCTCGTACATGTCGACGTGCGGATAGGTCTTGAAGCTGACGATGACGTCGGCGTTGTCGATCATTTTTTGCGTGACGTTGCCATGCAGATCGAGCGCGACCGCGATCGGCGCGTGCGGCAGCGACGCACGCACGCGCCCGAGCAGATCGCCTTCACCGTCGGTCGAGTTCTCGGCGACCATCGCGCCGTGCAGATCGAGCATCACCGCGTCGCAGCCCGTCGCGGCTGCCACGATCGCGTCGCAGATCGTATCGTAGGCGGCGGCGTCGACCGGCCCGCTCGGATTCGCCATGGCGGAGATCGGCGTCACGATTTCGGCATGCACGCGCTCGGCGGCGTCGATGAACGCGGCCATCGCGGTTTGCATGCCCTTGTTTTCGTCGAACGCGGCGCGGCCGTAGCTCGGACCGTTGCGGCCGAATGCGGCCAGCGGGGTCTCTACTGGCGAGAACGTGTTGGTCTCGTGGTTCATTCGTGCGATCAGGACCTTCATGCGCGCATGCTCCCGTTCTCGACGCCGCGCTCGGCATCACCTGCAGCAGCATATTGCAGCCGGCTTCCAGATGATCGGCGCGCGCGTCCTCGATTTCGTTGTGGCTAATGCCGTCCTTGCAGGGAACGAAGATCATCGCGCTGGGTGCGCCGCGCGCGAGATAGGCGGCGTCGTGGCCCGCGCCGCTGATCACGTCCATCGACGACACACCGAGCCGCTCCGCGCTCTGTCTGACCTCGGCGATCCATTGCGCGGCGAATCGCTGCGGCGGGAAGTAGACGACCTGCTCGATGTCGATAGTGATGGGGGCGTCCAAGCTGCTGCTCGCGCGGGTGGCGGCGGCGTTGATGGCGGCGTTGCCCCCATTGCTGCCCGCCTGCGCGCACGCTGCACGCCATGCTAGGTCCATCGCAGTGAGCGATGCGTCATCGGCTGCGCGCAGGTCGACGCTGAATTTCACGCGGCCCGCAATGACGTTGCGCGAGTTTGAATGCACGTCGAGCCAGCCGACCGTGCTATGCCCATGCGGCGCGTGATCGAGTGCGATACGGTTCACCGCATGGATCGGATCCGCGGCGACGAGCAGCGCGTCGCGGCGCAGCGCCATCGGCCCCGCGTGCGCTTCCATGCCGTGCACGGTCAGGTCGTACCAGCGCTGCCCGAGCGCGCCCTGCACGACGCCGATGACCTTGTCGTGCGCTTCGAGCACGGACCCCTGTTCGATATGCACCTCGAAATATGCGCCGACAGCGTGCGACTTGCGATGCTCGCCGGCATAGCCGATCGCCGCTAGCGCGTGGCGCACCGCTACGCCGTCGCGATCGCGTTGCGCTAGCGCGTGCTCGAGCGTGAATGCGCCGGCGAACACGCCGGAGCCCATCATCACCGACAAGAATCGCGAGCCCTCCTCGTTGGTCCACATGGCAACCTCGAGCGGCGCGATGGTCTGCACGTTGGCCTCGGCCAGCGGGCGCAGCACCTCCAGCCCTGCCAGCACACCATAATTGCCGTCGAATTTGCCGCCGGTCGGCTGCGTGTCGAGATGGCTGCCCGTCATTATGGGCGGCAGATCGTCACGCAGCCCCGTCCGCCGCGCGAAAATATTGCCGATCGCGTCGACCGGCACCGTGCGGCCGATCTCCTTCGTCCACGCGATGAACTGATCGCGTGCCTCACGGTCGAGTCCGGTCAGTGCTGGACGGCAGACACCGCGTTTGTCGGTCGCGCCGATCCGCGCGAGCTGCATGAGACAGTCCCACAGCCGCGCGCCGTCGATCCGCAAATCGGCGGGCGTCGAGACAACGTTGGATGAATGAGTCTGCATCGATGCATCTCGGGTCGAAGACAGCTGGATGGCGCTTGCCGGCGGGACTTGCTCCGTTCCGGCTTGCTGGCCGAGGTTGTTCCAATCGTCATGATAGAGAGGTTTCGCCGAGGTAGATGGCCGGACGCGCGCGAGGTGGCAATGCGGCGCGACGCCTTTCCGTGGGCAAGCATAGGAAGCAAAGCCGCTGGATTCGTGGGGAGTGAACGGCGCATCGCGGGCGATGTAGGTGTCAATTCGCTCGAAGACGGACGCCGCGACGTGCCGGCAATCTGCGCGCAAGTGGCCGCCAGCAAACGTTTTCGTCGAAGGAAGCGGCTAAAACGCAATGAAGGCTCAACCTTTTGCGAAGCGCGCCGTTATTGCATGTGCTCAGGCAAACCCCTCGGATCTCCATGGCACAACCAATTCCTTTCCGCAACACTGGCGCCGCCCGCGCGCGGCATGCCAAAGCCATGCTGTTGCCCATCGCGCGCCAGATCGCCGACGATCTCGCGTTGCGAGTTCATCTGTCGCTCGACGCACTGCGCCGCGGCCTCGGTACGAAGAGCGATGCGCAGACGGTCACGCAGATCATGCTGTTGACCAGCTACCTCGCTGATGCCGGCTTTGGCTCGATGAGCCACGAAGAGCTCCACGCCGCGGACCGCGCCTCGGCGATGATGTTCGACGCAGGTCGGGAACGCAACGAATGGAAACTTGACGAAGCGGGATTCGCGCTCTTTGCATCGATCGCAACGAGCTACGATCGGCAGCTGCATCGCGCTCCGCTTTGGGCGATTACGGAGGCCAGCGAAAGACTCGACCGCTTTATCGCAGGGGGATCCGATCGAGCGCCGGCGCGTAAGCGGGCTTAGCGTGTTTGGAGGAGGTGCTGACCGGCTGAGCCAGAGGGACACGGATTTTGGACGACCGCGTCGGAAGTCGCCGGATTACGCGGATGCGTTGCGGATCGGAAAGTAGTGAAGCGCGCAGTATCCGTCAGCATAACCCGTCAGAAGTTGGAATTTAGTACGAGACCAACAACGCTGCGAGAGATCAGGACGAGGTGAGCGAGATCCGCTGCGGCAGTGCGACGGCTCGCTGGATGTCAGAACGCGTAACCTTGCGCTGACGGATACAGCGCGCAAAGTCGGCCGCGTAAACGCAGAAACCCCACCGCGGCGGGTGGGGTTTCTGACTGGGGGGGAGCCTGACGATTACCTACTTTCACACGGGCAATCCGCACTATCATCGGCGTGGAGTCGTTTCACGGTCCTGTTCGGGATGGGAAGGGGTGGGGCCGACTCGCTATGGTCATCAGGCATGACGGGTTGCTGCGTCGCAGGGCTGGAGTCAACCGGTTGCGCCACAGCCAATCGGGAAGAAGCGTAAAGGATTCGAGTGTGGGGGGTTGTGTTGTTTCTGGCACAACACTGAATCCCAACCGTGCGTTTCTGTGAGCTCCCGCGGGAGTTCACACCAATCCCCTTCGGGGAGACACACCTGTTATAGGATCAAGCCTTACGGGCAATTAGTATCAGTTAGCTCAGTACATTACTGTACGTGCACACCTGACCTATCAACGTCCTGGTCTTGAACGACCCTTCAAGGGGCTCGAAGCCCCGGGGATATCTCATCTTAAGGCGAGTTTCCCGCTTAGATGCTTTCAGCGGTTATCTCTTCCGAACATAGCTACCCGGCGATGCCACTGGCGTGACAACCGGTACACCAGAGGTTCGTCCACTCCGGTCCTCTCGTACTAGGAGCAGCCCCCTTCAAATATCCAGCGCCCACGGCAGATAGGGACCAAACTGTCTCACGACGTTTTAAACCCAGCTCACGTACCTCTTTAAATGGCGAACAGCCATACCCTTGGGACCGGCTACAGCCCCAGGATGAGATGAGCCGACATCGAGGTGCCAAACACCGCCGTCGATATGAACTCTTGGGCGGTATCAGCCTGTTATCCCCAGAGTACCTTTTATCCGTTGAGCGATGGCCCTTCCATACAGAACCACCGGATCACTATGACCTGCTTTCGCACCTGTTCGACTTGTCAGTCTCACAGTCAAGCACGCTTATGCCATTGCACTATCAGCACGATTTCCGACCGTACCTAGCGTACCTTCGTACTCCTCCGTTACACTTTGGGAGGAGACCGCCCCAGTCAAACTGCCTACCATGCACTGTTCCCGACCCGGATCACGGGCCAAGGTTAGAACCTCAAACAGATCAGGGTGGTATTTCAAGGACGGCTCCATTGAGACTGGCGTCCCAACTTCATAGCCTCCCACCTATCCTACACAGACCGGTTCAAAGTCCAATGCAAAGCTGCAGTAAAGGTTCATGGGGTCTTTCCGTCTAGCCGCGGGGAGATTGCATCATCACAAACACTTCAACTTCGCTGAGTCTCGGGAGGAGACAGTGTGGCCATCGTTACGCCATTCGTGCAGGTCGGAACTTACCCGACAAGGAATTTCGCTACCTTAGGACCGTTATAGTTACGGCCGCCGTTTACCGGGACTTCAATCAGGAGCTTGCACCCCATCATTTAATCTTCCGGCACCGGGCAGGCGTCACACCCTATACGTCCACTTTCGTGTTTGCAGAGTGCTGTGTTTTTATTAAACAGTCGCAGCCACCAGTTTATTGCAACCCTTTCACCCTTCTGGCGCAGGCCAGTCAGGCTATGAGGGCGTACCTTATCCCGAAGTTACGGTACCAATTTGCCGAGTTCCTTCTCCCGAGTTCTCTCAAGCGCCTTAGAATACTCATCTCGCCCACCTGTGTCGGTTTGCGGTACGGTCACTGTGAAACTGAAGCTTAGAGGCTTTTCCTGGAACCCCTTCCAGTTGCTTCGCCACCGAAGTGGCTCGCCTCGCACCCTTGAATTCTGCGCCCGGATTTGCCAAAGCGCCTTCTCCAATGCAAGGACCGGGACTTCCAACACCCGGACAACCTTCCGCGATCCGTCCCCCCATCGCATTTCACAATGGTGCAGAAATATTAATCTGCTTCCCATCAGCTACGCATTTCTGCCTCGCCTTAGGGGCCGACTCACCCTACGCCGATGAACGTTGCGTAGGAAACCTTGGGCTTACGGCGAGGGGGCCTTTCACCCCCTTTATCGCTACTCATGTCAGCATTCGCACTTCCGATACCTCCAGCACACTTTCCAGTGCACCTTCGCAGGCTTACGGAACGCTCTCCTACCATGCACATTACTGTGCATCCGCAGCTTCGGTATATGGCTTAGCCCCGTTACATCTTCCGCGCAGGACGACTCGATCAGTGAGCTATTACGCTTTCTTTAAAGGGTGGCTGCTTCTAAGCCAACCTCCTGACTGTTTTAGCCTTCCCACTTCGTTTCCCACTTAGCCATATTTGGGGACCTTAGCTGGCGGTCTGGGTTGTTTCCCTCTTGACACCGGACGTTAGCACCCGATGTCTGTCTCCCGTGATTGCACTCTTCGGTATTCGGAGTTTGCTATGGCGTAGTAATCCGCAATGGACCCCACAACCATGACAGTGCTCTACCCCCGAAGGTGAGACACGAGGCACTACCTAAATAGTTTTCGGAGAGAACCAGCTATTTCCAGGTTTGTTTAGCCTTTCACCCCTATCCACAGCTCATCCCCTAACTTTTCAACGTTAGTGGGTTCGGTCCTCCAGCACGTGTTACCGTGCCTTCAACCTGGCCATGGATAGATCACCTGGTTTCGGGTCTACACCCAGCGACTGGACGCCCTGTTCGGACTCGCTTTCGCTACGCCTGCCCTAATCGGTTAAGCTCGCCACTGAATGTAAGTCGCTGACCCATTATACAAAAGGTACGCCGTCACCCCTTCGCAGAGGCTCCGACTGTTTGTATGCATGCGGTTTCAGGATCTGTTTCACTCCCCTCCCGGGGTTCTTTTCGCCTTTCCCTCACGGTACTGGTTCACTATCGGTCGATCACGAGTATTTAGCCTTGGAGGATGGTCCCCCCATCTTCAGACAGGATTTCACGTGTCCCGCCCTACTTCTCGTACACCCAGTTCTTCCATGCTGTTTTCGTCTACAGGGCTATCACCTGCTATGGCCGCACTTTCCAGAGCGTTCGACTAACAATACAGATAACGTGTACCGGCTGATCCCATTTCGCTCGCCACTACTCTGGGAATCTCGGTTGATTTCTTTTCCTGCGGTTACTTAGATGTTTCAGTTCACCGCGTTCGCCTCACGCAGCCTATGGATTCAGCTACGGATACTCCATTAGGAGTGGGTTTCCCCATTCGGACATCTCCGGATCAATGCTCGTTTGCCAGCTCCCCGGAGCTTTTCGCAGGCTACCGCGTCCTTCATCGCCTGTGATCGCCAAGGCATCCACCACATGCACTTGTTCGCTTGACCCTATAACGGGTGTGTCTCTGTGTCGACCCACGTTAGCGCTTTAGCGCTTAACGTGGGTCCCATCCCCGGAGGGGATAGACGCACTCGCTACAGGTTGAGTATTCGTGTTGCGCCGTATTCCAAAGCGATCTCTCGATCACCTTTAAAATACATCGATACAATCACAACCCTGATTCACCTACTCACACACCCATCTCCAGGTATGCTTTCGTGAATCTCTTTACTACTTCTTCCTGATTGTTAAAGAACGGCAGCCGGTATGAAGCCTGTGCCTCATACCGCTCTGACTGGCTCAATCGCCAATGCGCAACGCTCTGCCTTCATGCAGAACCCTGCGCATTGAGGATTGGTGGAGGATGACGGGATCGAACCGACGACCCCCTGCTTGCAAAGCAGGTGCTCTCCCAGCTGAGCTAATCCCCCAGTCCCACAGATAGTCCAGCGGCCCCAGCCCTTCAGCTCACCAGACAAGACACTGGTGGGTCTGGATGGATTCGAACCATCGACCCCCGCCTTATCAAGACGGTGCTCTAACCGGCTGAGCTACAGACCCTGAGCCTGCCTGCGTTGCTTCTAACCACAGCCGATAAGCGTGAGCACTTGAGTGCAATGAATGCACAGCTCTGGAAAGGAGGTGATCCAGCCGCACCTTCCGATACGGCTACCTTGTTACGACTTCACCCCAGTCATGAATCCTACCGTGGTGACCGTCCTCCTTGCGGTTAGACTAGCCACTTCTGGTAAAACCCACTCCCATGGTGTGACGGGCGGTGTGTACAAGACCCGGGAACGTATTCACCGCGGCATGCTGATCCGCGATTACTAGCGATTCCAGCTTCACGCACCCGAGTTGCAGAGTGCGATCCGGACTACGATCGGTTTTCTGGGATTGGCTCCACCTCGCGGCTTGGCAACCCTCTGTTCCGACCATTGTATGACGTGTGAAGCCCTACCCATAAGGGCCATGAGGACTTGACGTCATCCCCACCTTCCTCCGGTTTGTCACCGGCAGTCTCCCTGGAGTGCTCTTGCGTAGCAACTAGGGACAAGGGTTGCGCTCGTTGCGGGACTTAACCCAACATCTCACGACACGAGCTGACGACAGCCATGCAGCACCTGTGTTATGGCTCCCTTTCGGGCACTCCCGCCTCTCGGCAGGATTCCATACATGTCAAGGGTAGGTAAGGTTTTTCGCGTTGCATCGAATTAATCCACATCATCCACCGCTTGTGCGGGTCCCCGTCAATTCCTTTGAGTTTTAATCTTGCGACCGTACTCCCCAGGCGGTCAACTTCACGCGTTAGCTACGTTACCAAGCCAATGAAGGCCCGACAACCAGTTGACATCGTTTAGGGCGTGGACTACCAGGGTATCTAATCCTGTTTGCTCCCCACGCTTTCGTGCATGAGCGTCAGTATTGGCCCAGGGGGCTGCCTTCGCCATCGGTGTTCCTCCACATCTCTACGCATTTCACTGCTACACGTGGAATTCCACCCCCCTCTGCCATACTCCAGCGCTGCAGTCACCAATGCAGTTCCCAGGTTAAGCCCGGGGATTTCACATCGGTCTTACAGCACCGCCTGCGCACGCTTTACGCCCAGTAATTCCGATTAACGCTCGCACCCTACGTATTACCGCGGCTGCTGGCACGTAGTTAGCCGGTGCTTATTCTTCCGGTACCGTCATCCCTCACGGATATTAGCCACGAGGTTTTCTTTCCGGACAAAAGTGCTTTACAACCCGAAGGCCTTCTTCACACACGCGGCATTGCTGGATCAGGCTTGCGCCCATTGTCCAAAATTCCCCACTGCTGCCTCCCGTAGGAGTCTGGGCCGTGTCTCAGTCCCAGTGTGGCTGGTCGTCCTCTCAGACCAGCTACAGATCGTCGGCTTGGTAGGCCTTTACCCCACCAACTACCTAATCTGCCATCGGCCGCCCCTTGAGCGCGAGGTCCCGAAAGATCCCCCGCTTTCCTCTCCCGAGCGTATGCGGTATTAATCCGGCTTTCGCCGGGCTATCCCCCACTCCAGGACACGTTCCGATGTATTACTCACCCGTTCGCCACTCGCCACCAGACCGGAGTCCGTGCTGCCGTTCGACTTGCATGTGTAAGGCATGCCGCCAGCGTTCAATCTGAGCCAGGATCAAACTCTTCAGTTCAAACCTGTTACTGTGTTCGGGCTCTCTCGAACCCGGTCGCTCACTCAACGTACTGACGATGATTGATCCGTCTTTCGACAGACAAACCTTCCTCCAATACTGTGTGAGGCTTCTGATACTTCTGCCTGACAGCAGACTCCGGAGAATCCGCCGCCGCATTCCGCATCAAGCGCCCACACTTATCGACTGTTAGTTTTTAAAGATCGGTCCGCCAAACCCGCCGCGCCTGAACCACCACTACCCGGCACCGCTTCGTTTGCGTCGCTGCGTCTGCAGCAGAGAAGCGAGATTATGGAGAGCGGTCAACAACACGTCAATACCCTTCTGCGAATTTCTTTTGGGGACAGCATGCGAGGATACGACTCCATATACAGGAAAACGACATCGAGCCCCCTTGCGCAAGGAGCAACTCGCCCCTATCTAGGTTAGGCCGCGCGCATGGCCACGGACTATGCACCTGCGTAGCCTCACGCAATGCCTGCGACAACAGCGACGATGATTTGATGTGCACCCATGAGCGCGAACCCCCAAGCTCGTATATAATGCGAGCCGCGCAAAATTTCGCATGTCCATCGGCCCGCTTCGAGCGGGCTCATCTTTTTTGCTCCCCAGAGCACAGCCCAACAACCGCGTTGAGTCACATCAGGTGATGCTGAGCCCTGCTCGAAACGCCTGACGGTAGCGTCTTGCGTCTCATAGCGAAGCCTCTAGAGGAAATTACGTGAACCCTTTCGATCGCGAAGATTCGCAACACGACACCGCCTTCACTGCCAAAGTTCCGTCCGGCCGTTCGGCCAAAGGCAAGGGCGCCGGCAAAGCGATTCCCGTGGCAGCCGAGCTGCTGCCGCAACAAGCCGAAGAACGCCAGCGCCTGATGCGCGCACTGATCCAGCTGGGTAAAGAGCAAGGCTACCTGACCCACGCGCAGATCAACGACCACCTGCCCGACAACTTCACCGCAACCGCCGCGATCGACAGCATCGTCAGCGCGTTCAGCGACATGGGCGTGCAGGTCTACGAGCAGGCCCCGGACGCGGAAACGCTGCTGCTCAACTCGAATTCCCCCGCCGTGGTGTCGGACGACCAGGCGGACGAGGAAACCGAAGTCGCGCTGTCGACCGTCGACTCCGAGTTCGGCCGCACCACCGACCCCGTGCGTATGTACATGCGCGAAATGGGCGCGACCGAGCTGCTCACCCGCGCAGGCGAAATCGCGATTGCGAAGCGCATCGAAGACGGCCTGCACGAAATGGTGCAGGCGATCGCCGCGTGCCCGCTCGCGATCTCCGCGATCCTCGCGAGCGCGCAGCAGGTTGTCGACGGCGAGCTGCGCATCGACGAACTCGTCGACGGCCTGAATGAAGAGACGGCCGCCGCGGAAGAAGTCGCGAGCGCCGACACGGATGCCGATGAAGTCAGCGACGCCGACGAAGACAGCGAAGACGAAGAAGACGACGACGTCGGTCCGGAAGATTCGTCGGCGGCGGACGAAGCTCGCCTGAAGCAGCTCACGAGCGACTGCCTCGAAATCTTCGCCCAGGTCGGCATTCTGTACGACCAGATGAACGCGTCGCACGCGCGCGGCGACGTCACGTCGAAGGCCTATCTGCGCGCACGCGAAGACATTCAGCAGCACCTCGCGAAGATCCGCTTCACCGCACGCACGATCGACCGTCTGTGCGGCGACGTGCAGCGCCAGGTCGCGCAAGTGCGCGCGATCGAGCGCAACATTTTGCAGATCGTCGTCTCGAAGGCCGGCATGCCGCGCGAGAAGTTCATCGAAACGTTCGCGGGTAGCGAGGCCGACCTCGGCTGGACCGAGCGTGCCGCGCGCACCGGCGCGTCGACCTATGGTGCGGCGCTCGAGCGTCACCTGCCGGCCATCCAGTCCGAACAGCAGAAGCTCATCGACATCGAAGCGACGGTATCGCTGCCGCTCAAGCATCTGAAAGAAATCAACCGCCAGATGGTCGCGGCCGAATCGAAGATGCGCAAGGCCAAGAGCGAGATGATCGAGGCGAACCTGCGTCTCGTGATCTCGATCGCGAAGAAGTACGTGAACCGCGGCATGCTGTTCCTCGACCTGATCCAGGAAGGCAACATCGGTCTGATGAAGGCCGTGGACAAGTTCGAATACCGTCGTGGCTGGAAGTTTTCGACGTACGCGACGTGGTGGGTCCGTCAGGCCGTCACTCGTTCGCTCGCGGATCAGGCGCGCACGATCCGCGTGCCGGTGCACATGATCGAAACGATCAACAAGCTGAACCGCATTTCGCGCGAGATCCTGCAGCAGACCGGCCAGGAAGCGCATCCTGCGGTGCTCGCGGAACGCATGGAACTGTCGGAAGAGAAGGTGCGCGGCATTCTGAAGATCGCGAAGCAACCCGTATCGCTCGAAACGCCGGTCGGCGACGACGGCGATGCGACGCTGGGCGACATGATCGAAGACGCTGGCGTATCGTCGCCGGCGGATGCCGCGATGCAGGCCGACCTGCGTGCCGCGATCGACGACGCGCTCGACTCTCTGTCCCCGCGCGAAGCGAAGGTGCTGCGCATGCGCTACGGCATCAACACGAAGTCGGATCACACGCTTGAAGAAGTGGGCAAGCAGTTCGACGTGACCCGCGAGCGGATCCGCCAGATCGAGAGCAAGGCGATGCGCAAGCTCATGCATCCGAGCCGCGCGGACCGTCTGAAGTCGTTCCTCGACCGATAAGCGTTTGCCACGCTTGCCGTGCGCGCTGCACGGCAAGCCGCCCACATCGTCATACACAAGCAGCGGGATGAACCGGTCGACGGTGAGTCCCGCTGTTTGCTTTTGTGCCGTACCTTTCCACAATTCTTCAGGCGCGAATTCTCCGCTTCGCTTCCCGCCCTGTTGTCCACAGATTTTGGGAACAAGCTTGTGGACAACCTGCGCATGACTGCGCTAACTCATTGAGCGTACTGCGTTTCGCGCTCGCGCCTGAGATGAGTCGCGTGTCCCATTACTTGCCGCACATCGTGCGCCCCCCGCCCATTGCCGCGCTCTCAACGCGAGTCCAATCTCAGAAGGCGCCACCATGATCGAGCAGATTCAGCATGCCCTCGCCAGTCAGCGGCGCCGCCACGGTGCTTTGCCCCAGCATATGCGGATCGAGGTAGCCGGAAACCTGCAGCGTGTCGACGGCAAACCGCATCAGCCGATGCAGCACGATTGGCGCCCCAAGGCCGAGCGTAAACACGATGATCGCAAGGTTGCCGCACTGCAAACTGAGCAGACGCGCCACGCTGACGTTACTGCCGAAATGCAATTGCGAGCCGAGCGACGTATTGCCCATCACGTGGCGCGTCAGCGCGGCGACATAGAAGCCGCGGATCAGCATCGTGCCGATGGAGAACAGCGCATAAAACAAAAACAGCGATCCGAGCGCGGCCCGCGACGGCGCCGTACTCGCCCCCGGCACCTGGCCGACATGCATCGATGCGAGAGCGCCCTTCAGAAACACCATGAACAGCACCGCGAACAACACGACCACGCCGACGAACGTAACGAGGAACAGACCGTAGACGACCCACGCGCGCCCCTTGAAGCGAAACGCCAGGCTACCGAAGCTGCTCGCGTTGATGCGGCACTCCATTAGACGCATTGATGTCCACGGCGTCATCTGGCCAAGCGTGACAACGCACAACAGCGCGTACAGCAACGCGCGCACGCCGAAGCCGAGCGCCGAGCCGGTCATGCCGCCGCGAATACCGCACCACTGCGTCCGGCTCAGCCGATAGCGCTGCGCGCCGAAAAAGGCACCCGCCGCGAGCACGACGATCAGCAGATACAACGCGATGACAGGCAGCCAACCGAGTGCCGCGCTTTTCGTCAGCATGCGCAAGACCACGCTTAGCGCGCCAGCCGCGACCACCGCGCTGAACACGACCACGATCGCGAACAGAAAGCCCTTGAATAGCTCGCCCCCGGTGCCGGTGTACTCGAAGCGCTCGTCCTGAAACCGCATGCGCGACCAGACATATCGGCGGTTGTTCGTGGTCGCCCAGAAGCGGTAAATACCGAGCGTCACGATTTGCAGCACAAGGTTTCTGAAAAAGATGCCGTAGAGGTCGCCAAGCGTGCCGTCGTAGATCAGCAGCGGCCGCTTCTCGTCGAGTGAATTCATTGCGTTGCCCCCTTTTCCTCATTTAACGTTTTTGTGGCCCACTCACGCATTCTCGTGCGGCACTCATATGCGGCATGCATGGGCGAACGCGACGGGCGACGATGCTTTCCCGTGCGAAAGCCGACTCGTGTGGCGCGAACCCGTGTAAAACCTGTCTTTCAGACATTCCGGGAATCACGCAAAACGGAAGCGGGCCGGCAAGCACGATAATTACACGGTTTCTTATCTTTATAAATGGCATTTCCGCATATAAATCGACAACTTCCATTACAAGATTTGGCAACGCCCGAATTTATTCGAATTGCATAATCTTGAAATTAAGGCGTGCAATAACGATTTCATTGGGGGCAATCATTTGAGGGTCCACTCGCGCGTATGCGCCGTTCGACGTGGCAATCCCGGGCGGCCTCATCTGCGGCTTGCCACGGTCGCTCTCATAGAAGGCACGCGCGGACGAAAACGATTGCGTATTCGAACTCAACGCGATTCGCGATTAATAAGGAATGCGGTGAATTCTGTTAAATCGCCACAATTGTTGGCATTTCGATAAACAAACCCGACTGCACATTAGATGCTCGCCGGGTAATCTGCCGCATTCCACTGATTGTGTTGATGCAATCAGGATTTTATTGCTCGTCGCAGTACTGCTCGAGCGCGCGGTTCATTCGGTGCACGCCGGTTTCAATCTCCTCCGCACCCGGCGCGGCAAACGACAGGCGCAGCGCAGCTCTATCGGCCGCGTCCTTGTAAAACGCGACACCCGGCACGAACATCACGTTCTGTTCGATGCACACGCGCAGATAGTCGGACGCATCGCGTGCCGCGTTCAGACGCGCCCACACGAACATGCCGCCGGCCGGACGATGAAATGCGATGTGCCGCGCGAGATGCGTGTCGAGCGCATCGCATAGCGCGCGGCATTTGACGGAATACGCATCGACAATGCGCGGCAGATGCCGCTCCAACCCGCCGCTCGCGAGGTACTCGGCGGCAATCGACTGGGTCCAGGGCGCGCTGCATAGATCGACGGTCTGCTTGGCGACCGCGCATCGAGCCATATAAGGCGCTACACCACGTTCTTTTCGATGATCGGCCGGTTTTCGAGCACGCGCGTAAAGCTTAGTGAACTGAGATCGAGCGTCGCATAGCGGCCATGCAGAATCAATTCGCTGATGCCGCGTCCGGTTGCCGGCCCTTGCTGCAAACCGTGGCCGCTGAAGCCGTTCGCGAAAATGCAGTTATCGATATCCGGGTGATGGCCAATGATCGCGTTCTGATCGAGCACGTTGTATTCGTAATAGCCGGACCAGCAGTTCTGCACGCGCAGCGCCTCGAATTGCGGCACGCGATTGGCGAGCGTCGGCCAGATCACGTCGTCGAATAGCACGTGATCGACTTCATCGAGCGGTAGATCGTCGGGATCGTTATCGGCCGACGGCGACGTGCCGCAGATATACGAATTGCCTTCAGGCCGGAAGTACACGCCACTCGGATCGATCAGCAGCGGACAGCGTTCAAGCTTTGCCGGCGACGTGACGTTGAAGATACTGCGCCGCCGCGCATAGACGGGCAGATCGATGCCGACCATCTGTGCGACCTTGCGCGACCATGCGCCGGCCGCGTTGACGACGACGTCGCAAGCATAGGTCTCACCGTCCGCGGTTTGTACCTGCGTGACGCGATTGCCCTCGCGATGCAGCGCGGTGACGTCTGCCGCGACATAGCGCGCGCCGAGCGCCTGCGCTTTCTTGCGCAGCGCCTGTACTAAACCGTAGCCGTCGAACCAGCCCTCGCCGCTTTCGCCATAAGCGCCGGCAACGAGGTCGTCGGTATTGAGCCAAGGGAAGCGCGTTTGCAAGCCATGCGTGTCGAGCAGGCTGATATCTGCGCCGAGGCTTTTTTGCAGCGCGTGATTCTCGCGCAGCGTCGCTTCACCGGCAGGCGTCGCGAGAAACAGGTAGCCGCCTTCGTGCAGATCGATCGAGGGCCGGGTGCCGTCGACTTCGAGCCGCTCGCCGATCGAGCGAAGAAATTCGATGCCGAACAGCGACATCTGAATGGAAAGCGGCGTAGAAAACTGCTGCCGGATCGACGCCGCCGACAAGGCCGACGACGAACGCGCATAGGTCGGGTCGCGCTCGATTACCGTGACGCCGACTGTCGGATCGGACAGCCGCAAGAAATACGCAATCGAACTGCCGATCACCCCACCGCCGACGATCACGACTTTCGAACTCACGTCTTACTCCACGAGTAACGTGGCCGCTCCGGAACGCCGGGCGGCGCAAACGGATTGCTATCTGGAACGCGCGGCTGTGGCGCGCCGGACGGCGACGGCGGCGCACCGGCATCAACGCGATGCGCCGCCAACGTTTACGACGTCACACTTGCGCGCTCAGTCGAGATTGAAGTCGATACCCTGCGCAAGCGGCAACGCCGACGAGTAGTTCACGGTATTGGTCGCGCGACGCATATACGCCTTCCATGCATCCGAACCCGACTCGCGCCCGCCGCCCGTTTCCTTTTCGCCGCCAAACGCACCGCCGATCTCCGCGCCGCTCGGTCCGATGTTGACGTTCGCGATGCCGCAGTCGCTGCCCGACGCGGACAGGAAGCGCTCCGCTTCGCGCAGGTCGCTCGTGAACACGCACGACGACAAGCCGTGATGCGCTGCATTGTTCGCCTCGACCGCATCGGTGAAATCGGCATAGCGCAGCACGTACAGAATTGGCGCGAACGTTTCCTTCAGCACGACCGACGTTTGCGACGGCATCTCGACGATGGCCGGACGCACGTAGTAGCCGCCCTCATAACCCTTCACTTCGACTCGCTCGCCGCCGAACACGTTGCCGCCCTCGGCCTTCGCCTGCTGCAGCGCTTCCTGCATGCGGTCGAACGATTGACGGTCGATCAGCGGCCCCATCAGCGTGCCCTTGTCGAGCGGATTGCCGATCGGCACGCGGCTATACAGCTGCTTCAGACGCTCGACCGTCTTCTCGTACACGCTGTCGTGCACGAACAGACGCCGCAGCGACGTGCAGCGCTGACCGGCCGTACCGACCGCCGAGAACAGGATGCCGCGCATCGCGAGTTCATGGTCGGCCGTCTGCGTGACGATGCCGGCGTTGTTGCCACCGAGTTCGAGCAGCGAGCGGCCGAAGCGCTTCGCCACTTCGACGCCAACCTTGCGACCCATTTCCGTGCTGCCCGTCGCGCTGACGATCGACGCGCGCGGATCGGCCACGAGCTTTTCGCCCACGTCGCGTCCGCCGTTGATCAACGCGGCCAGGCCGGCTGGCGCGTCGCCGAATTCCTTCAGCGCGTCTTCGAGAATCCTGTTCACGGCCAGCGCCGAGAGCGGTGTCTTTTCCGACGGCTTCCAGATCACCGCGTTGCCACACACCAGCGCGAGCGCCGCATTCCATGACCAGACCGCCACCGGGAAATTGAACGCCGAGATCACGACGCAGGTGCCGAGCGGATGCCACGACTCCGCCATCCGATGACCCGGGCGCTCGGACGCGATCGTCAAACCGTACAGCTGACGCGACAGACCGACCGCGAAATCGCAGATGTCGATCATTTCCTGCACTTCGCCCATGCCTTCCTGCAGGATCTTGCCCGTCTCCAGCGAGACGAGGCTGCCGAGCGCCTGCTTCTGTTCGCGCAGCCGATTGCCGAGCAGCCGCACCAGCTCGCCGCGGCGCGGCGCCGGCACGTTACGCCACACGGCAAACGCGTCTTTGGCCCGGGCGAGCGCCGCGTCGACCTCGACCGCCGTCTGGCTGGCCACACGGCCGATGAGCTCGCCGGTGATCGGCGAATGAACGGCGATATCGCCGGCTTGCGCGGCTTGGGCAATGCCGAGATCGGCGAGGATAGTGGACGCGTCCATGTGAACCCCTTTAATTTCCGATACGAAACAAGAGTAAGTTCGGAAACTATACACGCGGGTTTTTGTGACGGCAAGAAGATGGTCGGGAATGAAATACCGGTTGACAAAAGGGGGGCGATGTTTCCAGAAGGAAACTTCGTCAGACTTCGGGCGGGTGTCACGCCCGCGCGTCAAGCCGCGTCAAGCATCTGACCCGCCATCCTCCTCCAGCACCGCCATCAACCGGTCGACCAACACACGCGCGAACGGCGGCAAGTCCTTCAGACTGCGCACGCAGATCTTCAGCTTGCGCACGGCCCACGGATCGTTCAGGCCGACGATCGCGATCTGCATCGTCTTTCTGTGCCGCAGCGCGACCGACTCCGGCACGATGCCGATTCCGACACCCGCCTCGATCATCCGGCACGCGGCCTCGAAGTTGCCGACCTGGATGCGAAGTTTGAGACGCGCGCCGAGCGCATCGGCGGCACTCGTGATGAACGCGTGAATCGCGCTCGACGTCGGCAGGCTCACGAAGTTCGCGTTCAGCACCTGCGAAAAATCGACCGACGCCTGTCTCGCAAACGGATGCTCGCACGACGTAACCAGCACGAGCCGATCGTCGCGATATGGCAGCATCTGCAGATGCTCGGCATGCACATTGCCCGCGACGATCCCGATATCGGTCGCGCTGTCGGCGACGCCCTTGACGATCTCGCCGCTCAGCACTTCGCGCAGATCGATGTTCACGTCCGGGTGACCGCGCAGGAAACGGCTCAGCACGGCCGGCAGAAACTCGCTGATCGCGGTCGTGTTGGCCCAGATGCGCACGTGGCCCTTGATGCCCTCGCCATACTCCTGCATGTCGCCGGCCAGATGCTCGACGCGTTCGAGCACGAGCCGCGCGTGATGCACGAAGGCTTCGCCCGCGGGTGTCGGCGTCACGCCCTGGCTGGTTCGATAGAGCAGCTTGATGCCGAGCTGCTCCTCGAGATTCTTGACCCGGTTGCTGGCGGCCGGCGCCGACAGGTGCGAACGCTCCGCCGCACGCGCGAGGTTGCGCGTGTCGGCGATATGCAGGAGCAGGCGTAAATCGACGAAATCGAAGTGCATGATGAAAGCTGCTAGCGAAGCATGCGCAAAGCAAACTTTCATCTTAACCGGGTGAAGTGAAAATTTAGCCGGGGAAAGATCCGAATCGACAGATCACCTTGATGCGGGCACGGCTTAAGCCGACTCTCGCATCATCTCCGCTTGCGGTATCAGCTCGGCATCGGGCGAAATCTCTTCGAGCGTCTGCTGACTCGTTTCGATGCGCAGCGCGAGAATCGCGATACTCAGCAACAACAGCACGCCACCGACCATCGTCAGCACACCCGTCACGCCGAACTCCGTGTAGAGCAGCAGCGCGACGTAGGGTGTCGACATCGACGCCGCGCGGCCGCACGTGCCGGCCACGCCGGTGCCGCGCAAGCGATGCGCGGTCGGAAACAGCTCGGGGATATAGCCGAACAGGCCGAGCGTGCAGACCGTGTAGATCGTCGTGACGAGCGCGAAACCGACGACCGCGATCGGCACTGGCGCGCGCATCTGCACGTAGACGAAGCCGAGCACGATCGTTGCAAGCGAGAACAGCACGATGCCGTTGCGTCGCCCCAGGCGGTCCGTCACGAGATAAGCGACGACAGCGCCGGCCGGCGCACCGAACGACATCAGCAGCACGAAGCCGAGCGACTGCACGATGGTCAGGCCTTCCTTGACGAAGAACGTCGGCAGCCACGCGACGAAACCGTACAGCGACATGTTGATCGCCATGCAGGTCAGCGCGGCGACCAGCGTGCGGCCGATCATGCCGCGCGCGAACAGCGCCGAGAACGGCGCGGCCGGCACCTCGTGACTGACCACGCGCGAAACCGGCGGCAGCTTGCCGACACGCGCCTCGACCTGTCGCTCGATTGCCGAGACGGTGGCCTCCGCCTCTTCGAGCCGGCCGACCGTTTCGAGCCAGCGCGGCGACTCCGGCATCCGATGCCGCAGGAACCACACGACCATCGCGCCAACCCCCGCGATCGCGAACATGTAGCGCCAGCCGAGATGTGGAATTACCCAATAGCCGACTGCGGTCGCGCCGAGCAGACCGGAGTTGACGATCAGCGCGAGCAGCGCGGTCCAGCGGCCGCGTGTGGCGGGTGGCACGAACTCACACAGCGTGCCGGCCGCGACCACGAGTTCGGCGCCAAGGCCAATGCCCATGACGAAGCGCAGCAGGATCAGCCAGTAGATGTTCGGCGCGAAGCAGGCGGCGAGCGATGCGATGCCGAAGATCGCGAGATTGGCCTGATACGAATAGCGTCGACCGAAGCGGTCGCCGAGATAGCCTGCCAGCCCCGCGCCGATCATCATGCCCATGAAGGTCGCGGAGATGAAGAACGAGCCGAGGCGGAGATCGGTGAAGCCGGTTTTGACCATCGCCGCGAGCACGCCGTTGGCGAGATAGATGTCGAAGGCGTCGAGGAAAGCACCCGCGCCGATCAGGCCGAGGATGTTCCAGTGGAAGCGGGTGATCGGCAGGCGGTCGAGGCGTGCGCCGGAGTTGATGAGGGCTGGCAAATTGTGTCTCCTGTCTTTTTAGGCTGCGCGCGGGCGAGAGGCGCGAGCGCGGAACAGTTCTGCGCGACCGCCTTCGTTCGATGCGGCGGCTCGGGGCAGAGCGCTGAACGGCCGTTGTCGGATCGTGCAGGGCCGTTGGCTTCAAGAGTGCGACAGGTGACGTGGGCTGGGAATTGGGCTTTTTGGAGGTGAGTGTTCCGGTTTGATTAAGGGAATGGCAAAAAAGCGATTTGCATACCCGAAAGGCGGCAGCGCCGAACCGCAGCGCGAGGTCAAAGCCCTCGAGAACGAGATCGTCGAAATGGTCGCGCGCGATGAACTCGATTTCGAGTTCAGGATGCGCATCCATGAACTGATCGAGTCGTTGCCCAAAGCCGGTGACTGAGCCGGAATTATCGCCGGCTCAAGCCCCGTCGCGCCGTTTATCCCGCTGTCCGGTTCTGCACGGGCACTTCTGCGCCGGCGCTCCGCGTGACAGAGTCGCTGAGGTCCGTCCTCGTATTGATGAACCAGGCGGAAACCGAAGCCAACAAGAAGCAGCCGACGAAGAGGTGGAATACGACATTGAAGTCGTCATTCGTCCTGGTCAGGATGTAACCGACGATCAGCGGGGAAAGAAATCCTGCCAGCTGACCCGCCGCATTGACAAAACCGATTGCCGACCCGACGACCTTGTTCGGCAGCGCGACGTTCGGGATGGTGTACAGCGAACAGCCGGCCATGGTTGAGAAGAAGTAGCCGATCGTCTGAAAGAACACCGCCGTTTCCACGGTCTCCGCATGGGCCGTCAGATAGGCAAAGATGGCGGCCACGACGCAGCCGAGGACGACAAGCAATTCGCGACGATTGCGGAAGAACTTGTCGGAAAGAAAGCCCGTGATGCAATAGGCAATCGTGCCGACGAGAAATGGCACCGACGCCATAATGCCCATTCTGGCCGTCGAAAGGCCGCGCGCTTTCAGCAGATACGTCGGGAACCAGCTCATGATGCCCCACGAGGCGATGCTGAAAACGAACAAGGTGACGAAGCACCACCAGACCAGCGGCGTTTTCACCAAACCAGCAAAATCCGCTTTGCCGGCAGAGGCAGACAAAAACTTTTCGCTGGTACCGATTTCCTCCAATTCGATCTTCGAAACGTGCTTGCTGTCTTTCGGGCAGTTTCTGATATAGATCCAGCCGAATACGGCCATCGCGACACCGGGTATGAACAGACTCGTGAAAATCGCGCGCCATCCCCACGCGGCCATCACGGCCGCCACGAACAGCGGCGCCAATGCGGGTCCCAGCGCATTAGTGGTCATCATCAGCCCGGTTGCCCGTCCCACTTCGCGCTTTGGGAACCACGCCGACAGTGCCTTGAACGCGGCGGGAGGAAAGAGCGCTTCGCCGATGCCGAACGCGACCCGCACCACCAGCATCAAGCCGAGCGAATTGCACAGTCCGGTAAGCGCGGTGAAAATCGTCCACCAGGTGATGCCGATCGTCGTCATCAGCCGCGGACCGAATCTGTCTGCAAGCAGGCCAGCCGGGATCTGACATAGCGCGTAGCTAAAGAAGAACGCGCTCAGGATTCCACCCATTTCCATCGTGGACAGATGAAACTCGGACGCAATGAATGGAATAGCCGCTGCCATGATCATTCTGTCCATGTAACAGAGCAGATAGATTGCGAACAAAATAAGCAGCACGAGGTAGCGATGTCTCCAACGAAAGCGCATGAGATCTTCCTTATTATTAAATGACAGCGATGACACGAAATCCGAGCTTTAGCCGATCAGTTGGCGGTACGAGAACCACTTGAAATCGGCAGGCTCGCGAAAGCCAAGCATGTCGTTGACGGTGATACCCGCGAATGCCCCCGTGAAGCCGATGGGGGTTGCATATTCATCGCTGAGTTTCGTGAAATCCTTTGCCAGTTCAAGGTCATTCCAGTCACCGTGCGTCAAGCGATAGAAGAAGCGCAGTTTCGCGTCCACGACGCGAATCCGCAGGTCGATCCCGGTGGCCTCGGGCAGCGTCGCCAGTCGATTGCTGTAGGCGAAGCTGCCGGCATCCATTTCCATGTAGGACAGGATTTTTGTGCCGTCGTCGTCGCGCGTGACGAACAGATAGTAGAAGGTGTTCTCGTCGTAACGCGCCATGAGCCCAGCCATGTGCAGATATGACTTGGGTGAAAATTCCAGCGCGCTTTCGACTTCGAACTGCCAGTCACGGATGCGACAGGCCAACAAGCTTTGATGGAACCGCGAAGTCGGCGACTCTTGCCCCCTTATCCGCAGATAGCCCGGACGTTCGTGAAGATTGCACCAGTCGTCGCCGATGGGGATGCGCAGACTCTGCAGTTCCAGGGGCAGCGCGGCATGTTGTCCGAAATCGATCGTCCAACTGCTGTCGAGCCTTTGCTCGATATCCGAGCCGATCGCGAAAGATTCGGCGGGAACCACTCCGCCACTGGCGAGGCGGGGCCAGTCGGCATGCCATTCGATAGGTGCGACACAGGTTTCACGGCCTAGCGGCGAGCGCTTCGTGTGCGCATCGATCGGTCTCGATCCGAGATACGTCATGTACCACTGGCCGTTGGGACCCTCGACCAGGTTGCCGTGGCCGGTCCGCTGAATCCGTCCATTCGCGTCGCGCGACGTGAGCATCGGCGTATCAGGATGAAGCTCGTATGGACCGAAAATGTCGCGGGACCTGGATACACACGTTGCATGTGTATAGCCTGTGCCCCCCTCCGCTGTGATCAGGTAGTACCAGTCTCCCTTCTTCAGCAAATGCGGAGCCTCGTAGATCTGACATTTCATGAAGTAATCGGTCTTGAGGTTGGCGCCTTTATAGATGACGTGCTCGTCGCCGATCAGCTTTTCCTCCTGCACCGAGTATTCCCGCAGAACGATTCCGACGAACAGGTCTTCGTAGATACCTCTGAAATCGCGCCGGATATAGGCGAGCCACTTTTTGCCAGATTCGTCGTGGAACAGGGATGGATCGTATCCACCGGACACGAGATGCACGGGCTCCGACCAGGGTCCGGTGATGTCCGGGGCGGTGACGAGGTAGTTGTGCATGTCACGAAGCGGGGAGATCTTCTGCTCGCCTTTCCATGCCTTGGTGTCGGTATAGACGAGCCAATAAAGACCGTCGTGATAGGAGAGGGCTGGCGCCCATATGCCTGCGGACGGCTGCTCTCCGATCAGGTTCAATTGCGATAGTCTGTCAAGAGGCGTGGCCTTGAGTTCCCAGTTGACGAAATCTTTTGATTCGTAAATGAGAACGCCCGGATACCATTCAAACGTTGAAACCGCGATATACCACGCATCTTTGCCACGGCACACGCAAGGATCCGGATTGAAGCCGCGCAGAACTGGATTTTGAATAGTACTCATCGGGAGGGTATTTTTTGACGTGCTGAGAGGAACAAATCTTCTTTATCGACAACGTTGGGACAGCGAAACTTTCCGTCGAAATGTGTTACCGATAACAATTTAATCTAGCATGTGACCTGCTAACTATTCAAGTGCGACGATGGGGGGTAGGGGCGACGGAAAACCGCATTGTCAGAAGCTTTCGGAATCGCCCACAACCCTCCGCGCCCGCAGAATCACCGGCATATCGACCATCCTCCCATCCACGGCAACCGCGGCGCCATGGCTCGCCTCGACAGCCGCAAGCACCCGTTGCGCCCACTCCACGTCGGCGTCACTCCATGCATACGCGCGATGCACCGGCTCGATCTGCTTCGGATGAATGCAAAGCTTGCCGCCGAAACCGAACCGCCGGCCGCGCCGCGCATCAGCTTGCACCGCGTCAGCATCGGTAATGGTCGTCGACACGCCATCCACCGGCGCACCAATGCCAGCCAGCCTCGACGCAAGCACGATCTGCGAGCGAAACAGATGCAACTCCTCGCCATCCCCATCGATGCCGAGATCGATCTGAAAATCCAGCGTACCGAAGACGATACGCAGCACGCGCGGCGCGCTGCATAACTCCGCAAGATTCGCGAACCCGCGCGCGGTCTCGACAATCGGCAGCACGCTCAACGCCGGATGCGCGTTGGCCAGCACCGCGCCGATCTGTTCGCGCGTCTCAGCCTTCGGCAGCACGATTCCGGCGACGCCGGTCTGCCCAACGAGCGCCGCAACGTCATCTGGAAACCATGGCGTATCCGAGCCATTGATACGCACCCAGGCGGCCCGCGATGCGTTAGCCGACACCGCGGCCACAACCGCCGCACGCGCCGGCACCTTCTGATCCGGCTGCACCGCGTCTTCCAGATCGAGAATCACCGCATCCGCGCCGGCCGCATAGGCCTTGTCAAACCGCTCAGGCCGATTCCCAGGCACGAACAGATACGACCGGGGCAACGCGCTCATGCCGCCACCATCGTGCGCGAAGTTGCATCGAATACCGAGCCAATCTGCTTCTCTTCGGCAATATGCCATGCGCGGCGAAGCAGTTGCGCCGCCTCCTCTTCGCTAGCCGCACCCGAAAACGCCGCCAGCCGATGCAGCTTCGTCGCAATCTCGTCGCGCGACAAGGTATTGCCTGGATCGCCCTTCGGCTCATCGACACGCCCATCGAACACGCGCGCCGTCGGCCGTCGTCACCGTGACCTTGCCGATCCAGCGTGCGGGATAGGCGGCGTCGACTTCAGCGTCGAGCGCCATTGTGACCTTGTCGCGAAACGCGGCGATCTCGCTCGCGTCGAAACCCTGCTCGAATTCGGTCACGCCGGCATAGCCGTGATGCGCGACCAGCCCGAGCACTGTGCCCATGTTGAACTTCGCCTGATGTACGCTGCGCGGCGCGACCACGGGACCGAGCACATCGATCGCGCCTTGATGCACGTGCGCGACGACCTTCGCGATGTCGCGCGGCGCGAAACGATGCGTCTGCACGACGGCGAGCAGCGCATCGGCGGCCGGATGCGTATGGCGGCACGCCGCGTGATACTTGAACGACGTCTCCGCGGTCGCCCAGCGGCTGCCAAGCCGATCGACGAGGCGCGCCGGATCGGCGTCGCTCGACATGCCGGCGGCCATGCCCTGGGTGCCTTCGAGAATGTGCGTCGCGCCCTTGAAGCCGTCGGCGGCGAGTTGCGCGGCCATCAGGCCGTTCGCGGCGGCCATCGCGGTGTGCAGTTGCTTCGAGTCGGCGGCGTCGCGCAGAAATTCCCATAGGCCGCTCGCCTGCGTGCCCGCCGAGCCGAACGCATCGAGCATTTGGGACGGCAACAAACCCAGCAAGCGTCCTGCCGTTGCCGCGGCCGCGACCGTGCCGACCGTGCCCGTGGTGTGAAACACCTTGTAGTGCGAGCGCCCGAGAAATTCGCCGATGCGAATGCCGACCTCGTATCCCGCCACCGCCGCCGCGATGAAGTCGCGCCCCGACGCTCGCTTTGCCTGTGCCAACGCGAGCGCAACCGGAAACACCACGGTCGCCGGATGAAACACCGAGCCATTGTGCACATCGTCCTGTTCGGCGAAATGCGATGCCGCGCCGTTGATCATCGCGGCGAAATACGGCGTGGTTCGACCGCGGTCGATCAGCACCTCGCAGAGGCCCTCGTTCGTCGCCCCGGCTGCCGCGCGTGCGAACCGCGCGATCGTCTCGACCGGGCGCGCACCCTTGCCGGCCAGCGCCGAGCCGAGCCAATCGACGTACAGGTTGACGGTACGCTCGACGACCTCGTGCGGGATGCGGTCGAAGTCGAGTTGCGCGGAGAAAGTGGCAAGCGTGAGACTGGGATGGTCGTTCATGGGGTCGTTACCGAATCAGATCGTGCCCGCCGCGCGCAGCGCGTCGATACGCCCATTGTCGTAGCCAAGCTCACGCAGAATTGCTTCCGTATGTTGACCAAGCGTGGGCACAGGGTCCATTCGCGGCTCGAGGTCGGAAGGCAGACCGGGCGGCCGCAATGCGGGTATCGTCCCCGTTGCCGTGCCGACTTCCTGCCAGCGCTCGCGCGCCTTCAGTTGCGGATGCGCCCACACGTCGGCGAGCGTATTCATCTGCGCGTTCGCGATGCCTGCCTCATCGAGTCGATCGATCACGTGCGCCGCGCTCTGCTTCGCGAACGCCGCGACGATCACCTCGCGCAGGGCGTCGCGCGCCGCAGTGCGTTTCGAGTTCGATGCAAAGCGTTCGTCGGTTGCCAGTTCAGGCTGTTCGAGCACGCGCTCGCAGAACAGCTTCCATTCGCGTTCGTTCTGCAGGCCAAGCATGACCGTCTTGCCGTCGCCAGCGGGAAACGGGCCATAAGGATAGATCGTTGCATGCGCGGCGCCCGCAAGCGCGGGCTGCGACTGACCGTCGATCGCGTAGTAGAGCGGATAACCCATCCACTCGACCATGCTCTCGAGCATCGATACATCGATGCGGCAACCGCGCCCTGTGCGCCCACGCTGCAACAGCGCGCTCAGGATGTTCGAATACGCGTACATGCCCGCCGCGATATCGGCGATCGAACAGCCCGCTTTCGCTGGCGCGCCGGGCGAACCGGTGATCGACAGGAAGCCGGACTCGCTTTGAATCAGCAGGTCGTACGCCTTCTTGTCGCGATACGGACCGTCCGCGCCGTAGCCGGAAATATCGCAGACGATCAACTTCGGATACTTGTGGCTCAATGTGTCATAGCCGAGGCCAAGCCGTTCGGCCGCGCCTGGCGCGAGGTTCTGAACGAGCACGTCGGCATCGGCAACCAACGCATCGAGAATCCCGGCCGCCGCGGGCTGCTTCAGGTCGAGCGAAAGACTCTCCTTCGAGCGATTGGTCCACACGAAGTGCGACGACAGCCCATGCACACGTTCGTCATAGCCGCGCGCGAAATCGCCGACGCCGGGCCGTTCGATCTTGATCACGCGCGCCCCGAGATCCGCCAGTTGACGCGTGCAGAACGGCGCGGCAATCGCGTGTTCGAGCGTGATGACCTTGATACCGTCGAGTGGTCTCATGATGTCCGCCAGCGGGTCAAAACGAACGCGGCAGCCCGAGGATATGCTCGGCCACGTACGAGAGAATCAGATTGGTCGATATCGGCGCGACTTGATACAGACGCGTTTCACGAAACTTGCGCTCGACGTCGTACTCGCACGCGAAGCCGAAGCCGCCGTGAAATTGCAGGCACGCATTGGCCGCTTCCCACGACGCATCCGCCGCGAGCAGCTTCGCCATATTCGCCTGCGCACCGCACGGTTGACGTGCGTCGAAACGACGTGCCGCTTCGAAGCGCATCAGGCTCGCTGCCTCGACGTTGATGAACGAGCGCGCGATCGGAAACTGCACGCCCTGGTTCTGTCCGATCGGCCGGCCGAACACGACGCGCTCCTTCGCGTATTCGGTGACTTTATCGACAAACCAGTAACCGTCGCCGATGCATTCCGCGGCGATCAGCGTGCGCTCCGCGTTCAGGCCATCGAGAATGTATTTGAAGCCTTGCCCTTCCTCGCCGATCAGATTCTCGGCCGGAATTTCGAGGTTGTCGAAAAAGAGCTCGTTGGTCTCGTGATTGACCATGTTCAGAATCGGCTGCACGGTCAGGCCATGACCGATCGCCTCGCGCAGATCGACGATGAAGATCGACATGCCCTCTGATTTCCTCTTCACGTCCGCGAGCGAAGTGGTGCGTGCGAGCAGAATCATCAGGTCCGAGTGTTGCACGCGCGAGATCCACACCTTCTGACCGTTGATCACGTAACGGTCACCGCGCCGCTCTGCGGTCGTCTTGATCTTCGTCGTATCGGTGCCGGTGGTCGGCTCGGTCACGCCCATCGATTGCAAACGCAGGTCGCTGTTCGCGATCTTCGGCAGATACTTGCGCTTCTGTTCTTCCGAACCGTGCCGCAGCAGCGTGCCCATGTTGTACATCTGCCCGTGGCACGCGCCCGAGTTGCCGCCCGCGCGATTGATCTCTTCCATGATCACCGACGCTTCCGTGAGCCCGAGCCCCGAGCCGCCGAAGTCCTGCGGAATCAGCGCGGCGAGCCAGCCGGCCTTCGTCAGCGCGTCGACGAACTCTTCCGGATAGCCGCGCGCCTCGTCGATCTTGCGAAAGTACTCGCCGGAAAACTGCTGACACAGATCGCGCACGGCCTCGCGAATGTCCTGGAACGAATCGTGTTGCGTGGTTTGCATAGTCGGGTCTCGCGGAATTCAGGCGAGCGCGGCGGTCGCGCGCATGGTCAGATAACCTTCGTAGTCCTTCGCCCACAGGTCGATGGTCTTGCCGTCGGCGGCGGGCTTGCCGCATACCGTGAACGGCTGGTCCGCGAACGTGGGGCGAAGCGCGCGAAACGCGAAGCTTTGCAGCGTCGCTTGCGGCAGTTCTCGGCGCACGAGATCGACCAGCAGCGTCGCGATCAGCGGGCCATGCACGACGAGGCCCGGATAGCCTTCGACCTGCGTGACATAAGGATGGTCGTAGTGAATGCGATGGCCGTTGAAAGTCAGCGCCGAGTAGCGCAACAGCATCACGGCATCGGCGTCGATCGTGCGGCGCCATGTTTCGTCTTCGGGCGCGGGCGCCGGCTGTTGCGGCCGCGCTCCCTCCTGCGGCGCGTCGCGATAGACGATGTCGTGCTCCTCTTCGAGCTTCAACTCGCCATCGACTTCGATCGTATGTTGCACGGTGACGAACACGAGGCGGCCCGAGCGGCCGGTCTTGTCCTCGATATTGGCGATCGTCGACGTGCGCCGCGCATGCTCGCCGATCTTCAGCGGCGCATGAAACGTGAGCCGGCCGCCAGCCCACATGCGGCGCGGCAGTGGCACGGGCGGCAGAAAACCGCCACGCTTCGGATGTCCGTCGGGTCCGACTTCGGAGAGCGGCGTGATCGGCAGAAAGTACAGCCAGTGCCACAACGGCGGCACGGTGTTACCGCTTTCCTCGCGATCGAGCGTGGCGGCAAGCGCCTTCAATGGAAACGCGGTGATGTCGTCTTCGGCCACCGCCTGCTTGTTGAGCCAATCGTCGAGTTTCTCTGGGGCAGCGGACATGACGGAGTCTCCAGATTCAGTGTGATGGTCCTCGTTAGGGCCCACTATGACCGACGCGCTGCGTTCCGCGAAGTTCGATTTTCCGAAGCGGGCCTTTGTTTTTCGTTAAGACGTTGAGCCCAGCGAGCGGCGCTGACGATCTGTTGTCAGCGCGATCGGCGATTCGATGTGGCTTGACCTTAGTGCCGGGCCGCGACGGCACCCCTGCGCCTGTTCGCTCATTTGAGCCCGAGCCGTTTAGCCAGCCGATTCAGATTCGCCCGGTCCAGCCCCAGCTCGCGCGCGACCGCCGCCCAGTTCTGCCTGTTGCGGATCAGCGCTTCGAGAACGAGATTACGTTCGAACTCGGTGACCGCGCTGCGAAAGTCTTTCGTCTCGCTTTCCTCGCTCTGCGTGGCGATTTGATTGGCTTCATGATCTCGTGCGTCCGACAACGCGAAGTCCGCGGCCGTCAACGTCAGAATACGACGGCGCTCACGATTGGCCGCCAACGCTTTCAGCGCACTACGTCCGATCAGATGCTCCAGTTCGCGCACATTGCCGGGCCATGAGTAGTGCAGCAATGCGGCCTGTGCGTCAGCCGCAAGACGCAGGCTCAGCAAACCGAGCCGGGAGCGATTGTCTTCGAGGAAGAAGCCCGCCAGCAGTAGCACGTCGCGGCCACGCTCGCGCAACGGCGGCACGCGCAGCGGATACACGCTGAGGCGATGATAGAGGTCGGCGCGAAAGCGGCCCGCGCGCACTTCTTCTGCGAGGTCGCGATTGGTTGCGGCGATGAGCCGCACGTCGACTCTGTGTTCGTGGTCCGAGCCGATGCGCTGCAACTGGCCGTTCTGCAGCACGCGCAACAGCTTTGCCTGCACCGCGAGGGGCAACTCACCGACTTCGTCGAGGAAAATGGTGCCGCCGTCCGCGAGTTCGAACTTGCCGCGTCGATCCGCCGAGGCTCCCGAAAACGCGCCGCGCACGTGCCCGAACAGTTCGCTCTCGACGAGCGTATCGGGCAACGCCGCGCAGTTCAGGCTGATCAGCGGCTTGTTCGCGCGCGGCGACAGCGCGTGGATCGCATTGGCGACAAGTTCCTTGCCGACGCCGGTCTCGCCGGTGACGAGCACGGTCAGATCGCTGGCGGCCACCACCTCGATCTCCTTGATCATGCGGCGATGCGCATCGCTGCTGCCGATCAGCTCGCGCCGGCTCTCGCTGCTCGCCAGCCGATACGCTTCCGCGCGGCGCTGCGCCTCCTCGCCATTGCGCGCCAACGCGTCGATGCGTTCGACGACGCTCACGGTCGCGGCCGCGAGGCCGAGAAACGCCTGCAGCGAGGCCATGTCGAGTGTGTCGAAGCGCGCCGGGTCGAGTGCGTCGAGCGTGAGCAAGCCCCAAGGCTCGCCGCGGATGAACAGCGGGCACCCCAGACAGTCGTGCACTTCGAGCTGCCCGGGCGCCATGCCTTGCACGAGGCCATCGTAGGGATCGGGCAGATCGGAGTCGGCGGCGAAGCGCGTCGGCCCCGGCTGGGCCAGCAGCTCCTGAAAGCGCGGATGCTCGGCGACGCGAAAACGCCGCCCGAGCGTATCGCTGCTCAAGCCGTCGATGGCGAGCGGCACCAGCGTATCGCCTTCGAGGCGTAGCAGAGCGGCCGCGTCGCCCGGAAATAGCGAGCGCAGCGCGCTAAGCAGCCGCCGATAACGCTCGCGCTCGGACAGCTCTCGCGACAGGTCGAGAATCAGCGGGGTAAGAACATCGAGGACCGCCCCTGTAGTCAGATCGACTGCGGATTGAGTCTTTTCGACTAGGGTCGAATGAACCATCTTAATTGCCAGATCGTTGATCTAAATGCATTTTATACCTGGCACGAATCGTGGGTAGCAGAGGCAGTCTGCCGAAACCGGCTGTGACATTCGCTGATAGACAGACGCTCACCCAGACTCTCACCAGGACTTAAAAACATGCTATCCGCCGAACACCGCGCCATCATCAAAGCAACCGTGCCGCTCCTGGAAAGCGGCGGCGAGGCGCTCACCACGCACTTCTACAATCTGATGCTCAGCGAGCATCCGGAAGTGCGCCCGATGTTCAATCAAGCCAATCAGGCAAGCGGCGCGCAACCGCGCGCGTTGGCCAACGGCGTGCTGATGTATGCGCGCCATATCGATCAGCTCGAGCAGTTGGGCGCGCTCGTCGCGCAGATCATCAACAAGCACGTGTCGCTGAACGTGCAGCCTGAGCACTATCCGATCGTCGGCAAGTGTCTGCTGCGCGCGATTCGCGAAGTACTCGGCGCGGACGTCGCAACCGACGCCGTGATCGAAGCGTGGGCCGCCGCGTATCAACAACTCGCCGATCTGCTGATCGGCCTCGAAGAGAAGATCTACGCCGAAAGCGCAGCAGCGCCCGGCGGCTGGCGCAGCACGCGGTGGTTCCGCGTCGCGCGCAAAGTGCGTGAAAGCGACGAGATCACGTCGTTCTATCTGCGTCCCGATGACGGCGGCGAATTGCTCGCGTTTCAGCCGGGTCAGTACATTGGCGTGCGTCTGGTGATCGACGGCGAAGAAGTGCGTCGCAACTATTCGCTGTCCGCAATGAGCGATGGCCGCGAATATCGCATCAGCGTGAAGCGTGAACCGAATGGCACCGTGTCGAAGTATCTGCACGAGCAGATCAAGGAAAACGACTCGCTCGATCTGTTCGCGCCGTCCGGCGAATTTACGCTGCAACCTGGCGACAAGCCGTTGGTGCTGATCAGCGGCGGTGTTGGCATTACGCCGACGATGGCGATGCTGGAGGCCGCGCTGAAGACCAATCGTACGGTGCATTTCATTCACGCGGCCCGTCATGGTGGCGTGCATGCATTCCGCGGCGCAATCGATGCATTGGCCGCACGCCATCCGCAACTGAAGCGCTTCTATTGCTACGAGGAGCGCCGTGATGGCGATGCCGAAGCGCACGCGCTCGGTTACGTCGACGAAGCGAATCTGAAGAAGTGGTTGCCGGAAACGCGCGATGTCGAGGTGTATTTCCTCGGGCCCGTCGCGTTCATGAAGGCGATCAAGAAAGGGCTGAAGGCGATCGGCGTGCCGGAATCGCAGAGCCGTTATGAGTTCTTTGGGCCGGCTGCCGCGCTCGAATAACGCACTCGAGTAATCGACGAGTACTTGCCCTCTTTGAACCGCTGCGAAGCGTATTCGAAGACGGGCATGTTCGGGCTTCGATCACGCCGGCGGGTTTGGCCTCGTAAAAAGCGGGCCAAATCTGCCGCGCCTTCTAGCGCTCCCTCCTGCGGCGAAACGCCCACCAGCCCGTCAGCCCGGTAAAGCCGGCGACCAGCACCACCATCAGCCAGAAGCCATGCTTGTTCTCGGCGAGCGGAATGCCGCCGACGTTCATGCCGAAGAAACCGGCGACGATATTGATCGGCATCACCAGCACCGTGACTAGCGTCAGCGTAAATAGCGTCCGGTTGTTCTGCTCCTCGAGGCGCGAGGTGATTTCTTCCTGCAACAATCTGACCCGCTCGATCAATCCCGCTACGTCCGAAATCACGACCGAGAACTCCTCCGTCGATTCACGCAGATCTTGCACGTCTTCCGCATGAAGCCAGCGAGGCGGCCTCGCCAGCAAGCGGAAAATCGCGCCCGGTTCGGGTGCCAGCATGCGTTGCAGGCGTGTCAGCGTGCGACGCATCGCGCCGAGGTCCAGGCGGTTTTGCGTCGGCCGTTGCGACAGAAAGCGATCCTCGATTCGATCGACGTCGGCACTGGTTCGGCGGACGATCTGCACGAGCAGGTCGGCCTGGTCGCGCATCAGATGAACTAGCAGTTCGGCAGGTGACCTGAATATTTCACCTTCGCGCACCGACGCGCGCAAACGGTCGACCGAGCGCAGCGGCTTCAGCCGCGCCGTCACGATGAGCCGCTTATGTGCGTAGATCCACAGCGTCGCGATTTCTGACGGGATGAATTCGAGGTTGAACATGACGTCGTTGACGACCGCGCGCAGTGCGCCGTCCGCATGCTCGATCCGCGTCGAATGCGAGCCTTCGCGCAAGGCGTCGAAAAAGGTTTCGGGCAGATCGAGTTGCGTGCGCATCCAGCGCTCGCTCGCGCTATGCGCGAGATTGAAGTGAAGCCATAGAAACTCGCCAGCGTCCGTCGCGCTAATGCCGGCATCGTCCTCGCGCTCGCGGTACCAGTCGTTGACTTCGTCCGCGTCGATCGGCCGCCCGGCGAGCGTCGGCGAAAACCGGAAACCGCAGACCATACCCGACGAATCCGCGCCGTAGGTTTGCATTGCCAGATCTGATTTCATAGGTCGTTCGATGCCAGCGCTTCCGAAAGGAATACGTGAGCATAGCGCGAACAATTGAAAGAGAGTTGACGCGCGCACTTTCCGGCGTCGTATTGTCGAATTGTGGCGGCTGGATTGTCTCCGAAACGTCATCTCTGCCGATGACGGCCGCGTAAACGCAGAAACCCCACCGCGGCGGGTGGGGTTTCTGACTGGGGGGGAGCCTGACGATTACCTACTTTCACACGGGCAATCCGCACTATCATCGGCGTGGAGTCGTTTCACGGTCCTGTTCGGGATGGGAAGGGGTGGGGCCGACTCGCTATGGTCATCAGGCATGACGGGTTGCTGCGTCGCAGGGCTGGAGTCAACCGGTTGCGCCACAGCCAATCGGGAAGAAGCGTAAAGGATTCGGGTGTGGGGGGGTTGTGTTGTTTCTGGCACAACACTGAATCCCAACCGTGCGTTTCTGTGAGCTCCCGCGGGAGTTCACACCAATCCCCTTCGGGGATCGGACCCACGTAAGTGCTGAAGCACTACCGCGGGTCGAGACACACCTGTTATAGGATCAAGCCTTACGGGCAATTAGTATCAGTTAGCTCAGTACATTACTGTACGTGCACACCTGACCTATCAACGTCCTGGTCTTGAACGACCCTTCAAGGGGCTCGAAGCCCCGGGGATATCTCATCTTAAGGCGAGTTTCCCGCTTAGATGCTTTCAGCGGTTATCTCTTCCGAACATAGCTACCCGGCGATGCCACTGGCGTGACAACCGGTACACCAGAGGTTCGTCCACTCCGGTCCTCTCGTACTAGGAGCAGCCCCCTTCAAATATCCAGCGCCCACGGCAGATAGGGACCAAACTGTCTCACGACGTTTTAAACCCAGCTCACGTACCTCTTTAAATGGCGAACAGCCATACCCTTGGGACCGGCTACAGCCCCAGGATGAGATGAGCCGACATCGAGGTGCCAAACACCGCCGTCGATATGAACTCTTGGGCGGTATCAGCCTGTTATCCCCAGAGTACCTTTTATCCGTTGAGCGATGGCCCTTCCATACAGAACCACCGGATCACTATGACCTGCTTTCGCACCTGTTCGACTTGTCAGTCTCACAGTCAAGCACGCTTATGCCATTGCACTATCAGCACGATTTCCGACCGTACCTAGCGTACCTTCGTACTCCTCCGTTACACTTTGGGAGGAGACCGCCCCAGTCAAACTGCCTACCATGCACTGTTCCCGACCCGGATCACGGGCCAAGGTTAGAACCTCAAACAGATCAGGGTGGTATTTCAAGGACGGCTCCATTGAGACTGGCGTCCCAACTTCATAGCCTCCCACCTATCCTACACAGACCGGTTCAAAGTCCAATGCAAAGCTGCAGTAAAGGTTCATGGGGTCTTTCCGTCTAGCCGCGGGGAGATTGCATCATCACAAACACTTCAACTTCGCTGAGTCTCGGGAGGAGACAGTGTGGCCATCGTTACGCCATTCGTGCAGGTCGGAACTTACCCGACAAGGAATTTCGCTACCTTAGGACCGTTATAGTTACGGCCGCCGTTTACCGGGACTTCAATCAGGAGCTTGCACCCCATCATTTAATCTTCCGGCACCGGGCAGGCGTCACACCCTATACGTCCACTTTCGTGTTTGCAGAGTGCTGTGTTTTTATTAAACAGTCGCAGCCACCAGTTTATTGCAACCCTTTCACCCTTCTGGCGCAGGCCAGTCAGGCTATGAGGGCGTACCTTATCCCGAAGTTACGGTACCAATTTGCCGAGTTCCTTCTCCCGAGTTCTCTCAAGCGCCTTAGAATACTCATCTCGCCCACCTGTGTCGGTTTGCGGTACGGTCACTGTGAAACTGAAGCTTAGAGGCTTTTCCTGGAACCCCTTCCAGTTGCTTCGCCACCGAAGTGGCTCGCCTCGCACCCTTGAATTCTGCGCCCGGATTTGCCAAAGCGCCTTCTCCAATGCAAGGACCGGGACTTCCAACACCCGGACAACCTTCCGCGATCCGTCCCCCCATCGCATTTCACAATGGTGCAGAAATATTAATCTGCTTCCCATCAGCTACGCATTTCTGCCTCGCCTTAGGGGCCGACTCACCCTACGCCGATGAACGTTGCGTAGGAAACCTTGGGCTTACGGCGAGGGGGCCTTTCACCCCCTTTATCGCTACTCATGTCAGCATTCGCACTTCCGATACCTCCAGCACACTTTCCAGTGCACCTTCGCAGGCTTACGGAACGCTCTCCTACCATGCACATTACTGTGCATCCGCAGCTTCGGTATATGGCTTAGCCCCGTTACATCTTCCGCGCAGGACGACTCGATCAGTGAGCTATTACGCTTTCTTTAAAGGGTGGCTGCTTCTAAGCCAACCTCCTGACTGTTTTAGCCTTCCCACTTCGTTTCCCACTTAGCCATATTTGGGGACCTTAGCTGGCGGTCTGGGTTGTTTCCCTCTTGACACCGGACGTTAGCACCCGATGTCTGTCTCCCGTGATTGCACTCTTCGGTATTCGGAGTTTGCTATGGCGTAGTAATCCGCAATGGACCCCACAACCATGACAGTGCTCTACCCCCGAAGGTGAGACACGAGGCACTACCTAAATAGTTTTCGGAGAGAACCAGCTATTTCCAGGTTTGTTTAGCCTTTCACCCCTATCCACAGCTCATCCCCTAACTTTTCAACGTTAGTGGGTTCGGTCCTCCAGCACGTGTTACCGTGCCTTCAACCTGGCCATGGATAGATCACCTGGTTTCGGGTCTACACCCAGCGACTGGACGCCCTGTTCGGACTCGCTTTCGCTACGCCTGCCCTAATCGGTTAAGCTCGCCACTGAATGTAAGTCGCTGACCCATTATACAAAAGGTACGCCGTCACCCCTTCGCAGAGGCTCCGACTGTTTGTATGCATGCGGTTTCAGGATCTGTTTCACTCCCCTCCCGGGGTTCTTTTCGCCTTTCCCTCACGGTACTGGTTCACTATCGGTCGATCACGAGTATTTAGCCTTGGAGGATGGTCCCCCCATCTTCAGACAGGATTTCACGTGTCCCGCCCTACTTCTCGTACACCCAGTTCTTCCATGCTGTTTTCGTCTACAGGGCTATCACCTGCTATGGCCGCACTTTCCAGAGCGTTCGACTAACAATACAGATAACGTGTACCGGCTGATCCCATTTCGCTCGCCACTACTCTGGGAATCTCGGTTGATTTCTTTTCCTGCGGTTACTTAGATGTTTCAGTTCACCGCGTTCGCCTCACGCAGCCTATGGATTCAGCTACGGATACTCCATTAGGAGTGGGTTTCCCCATTCGGACATCTCCGGATCAATGCTCGTTTGCCAGCTCCCCGGAGCTTTTCGCAGGCTACCGCGTCCTTCATCGCCTGTGATCGCCAAGGCATCCACCACATGCACTTGTTCGCTTGACCCTATAACGGGTGTGTCTCTGTGTCGACCCACGTTAGCGCTTTAGCGCTTAACGTGGGTCCCATCCCCGGAGGGGATAGACGCACTCGCTACAGGTTGAGTATTCGTGTTGCGCCGTATTCCAAAGCGATCTCTCGATCACCTTTAAAATACATCGATACAATCACAACCCTGATTCACCTACTCACACACCCATCTCCAGGTATGCTTTCGTGAATCTCTTTACTACTTCTTCCTGATTGTTAAAGAACGGCAGCCGGTATGAAGCCTGTGCCTCATACCGCTCTGACTGGCTCAATCGCCAATGCGCAACGCTCTGCCTTCATGCAGAACCCTGCGCATTGAGGATTGGTGGAGGATGACGGGATCGAACCGACGACCCCCTGCTTGCAAAGCAGGTGCTCTCCCAGCTGAGCTAATCCCCCAGTCCCACAGATAGTCCAGCGGCCCCAGCCCTTCAGCTCACCAGACAAGACACTGGTGGGTCTGGATGGATTCGAACCATCGACCCCCGCCTTATCAAGACGGTGCTCTAACCGGCTGAGCTACAGACCCTGAGCCTGCCTGCGTTGCTTCTAACCACAGCCGATAAGCGTGAGCACTTGAGTGCAATGAATGCACAGCTCTGGAAAGGAGGTGATCCAGCCGCACCTTCCGATACGGCTACCTTGTTACGACTTCACCCCAGTCATGAATCCTACCGTGGTGACCGTCCTCCTTGCGGTTAGACTAGCCACTTCTGGTAAAACCCACTCCCATGGTGTGACGGGCGGTGTGTACAAGACCCGGGAACGTATTCACCGCGGCATGCTGATCCGCGATTACTAGCGATTCCAGCTTCACGCACCCGAGTTGCAGAGTGCGATCCGGACTACGATCGGTTTTCTGGGATTGGCTCCACCTCGCGGCTTGGCAACCCTCTGTTCCGACCATTGTATGACGTGTGAAGCCCTACCCATAAGGGCCATGAGGACTTGACGTCATCCCCACCTTCCTCCGGTTTGTCACCGGCAGTCTCCCTGGAGTGCTCTTGCGTAGCAACTAGGGACAAGGGTTGCGCTCGTTGCGGGACTTAACCCAACATCTCACGACACGAGCTGACGACAGCCATGCAGCACCTGTGTTATGGCTCCCTTTCGGGCACTCCCGCCTCTCGGCAGGATTCCATACATGTCAAGGGTAGGTAAGGTTTTTCGCGTTGCATCGAATTAATCCACATCATCCACCGCTTGTGCGGGTCCCCGTCAATTCCTTTGAGTTTTAATCTTGCGACCGTACTCCCCAGGCGGTCAACTTCACGCGTTAGCTACGTTACCAAGCCAATGAAGGCCCGACAACCAGTTGACATCGTTTAGGGCGTGGACTACCAGGGTATCTAATCCTGTTTGCTCCCCACGCTTTCGTGCATGAGCGTCAGTATTGGCCCAGGGGGCTGCCTTCGCCATCGGTGTTCCTCCACATCTCTACGCATTTCACTGCTACACGTGGAATTCCACCCCCCTCTGCCATACTCCAGCGCTGCAGTCACCAATGCAGTTCCCAGGTTAAGCCCGGGGATTTCACATCGGTCTTACAGCACCGCCTGCGCACGCTTTACGCCCAGTAATTCCGATTAACGCTCGCACCCTACGTATTACCGCGGCTGCTGGCACGTAGTTAGCCGGTGCTTATTCTTCCGGTACCGTCATCCCTCACGGATATTAGCCACGAGGTTTTCTTTCCGGACAAAAGTGCTTTACAACCCGAAGGCCTTCTTCACACACGCGGCATTGCTGGATCAGGCTTGCGCCCATTGTCCAAAATTCCCCACTGCTGCCTCCCGTAGGAGTCTGGGCCGTGTCTCAGTCCCAGTGTGGCTGGTCGTCCTCTCAGACCAGCTACAGATCGTCGGCTTGGTAGGCCTTTACCCCACCAACTACCTAATCTGCCATCGGCCGCCCCTTGAGCGCGAGGTCCCGAAAGATCCCCCGCTTTCCTCTCCCGAGCGTATGCGGTATTAATCCGGCTTTCGCCGGGCTATCCCCCACTCCAGGACACGTTCCGATGTATTACTCACCCGTTCGCCACTCGCCACCAGACCGAAGTCCGTGCTGCCGTTCGACTTGCATGTGTAAGGCATGCCGCCAGCGTTCAATCTGAGCCAGGATCAAACTCTTCAGTTCAAACCTGTTACTGTGTTCGGGCTCTCTCGAACCCGGTCGCTCACTCAACGTACTGACGATGATTGATCCGTCTTTCGACAGACAAACCTTCCTCCAATACTGTGTGAGGCTTCTGATACTTCTGCCTGACAGCAGATTCCGGAGAATCCGCCGCCGCATTCCGCATCAAGCGCCCACACTTATCGACTGTTAGTTTTTAAAGATCGGTCCGCCAAACCCGCCGCGCCTGAACCACCACTACCCGGCACTGCTTCGTTTGCGTCGCTGCGTCTGCAGCAGAGAAACGAGATTATGGAGAGCGGTCGACAACACGTCAATACCCTTCTCACAATTTATTTTAAAAAGTTGAAGAGCTTAAAAATTGAGCAGCGCCGCGTGCAACCTGAATTAGTTAGGCTTCCAATTGAATTCTCCGGAGCGCCGCGGCGAAAGGGAGAGATGAGTGGAGTTGCGAAAAGCCGTTAAGCAGCTTTTCCACAGAAAATGTTCGCAAGGCTGTGGATAACCACTCCACAACCGCGCCAAGTGCTTGATCCAAAACCATTCTCGCGCGTTGCGCGCGAGAATGGCCGCTTGCGCGGCCGCGTGTCACCGTCACAATCAGGCGGACTTCATCGTCACCCGCGCATTCGTACGCATAAAAGCGCTGCGCTCGACCATCGCGCCAAACAGCAGCCCGATCGTCGTCCACATGACCACCTGCATGCCGATCGCCGCGACGCGGAACTTCCACAGCAGCACAGCCGGGAACGCGGCCGGCACTTCATTGATGACCGGCATCGACAGTTGCACGGCCGCGATGACCACGACGAACAAGAGCCCCGCGACGATCGAACCGTTCCACGCACCCAGCTTCGCCGCCGCGCGACGCCGCACCTTCAGCGAAAACACCATCGTCGCGAGCGAAATCGCGATCATCAGAAAGAACAGGCCCGTGCGCGTGCCGATCGTCTCCGGATCACCGACCGACGGCGGATTGGCCGGATACTTGATATTCGGCACGATCACGAGTGTGATGAACGCGCCAAGCGCGAGCCACGCGGACAGCGCGCGCACGCTCAACGTACCCGCGCGTCCATACGCATACGCAAACACCAGCGAGAACAGGCCGCCAAATGCCGCGCCATACGTGACCACGCCAGTCAGCAGGCCGAGGCCAGCCTGCGTCTGACGGCTCACGATTTCGGGCTCGGGCGCCTCGCCGCGCGCGGCGGCCGCTTTTTCTTCGAATGAAATGGCCTGATCGACCTGTGGTTCGCCGACGATTCGCGCGAACGCGAACGTGAGCAAGCCCGCGACGATGCCCGCGAGCATCCCGCGCACCAACAATTTACCTACCATGTCGAACTCCGTTAGTGGCAGGGAAAGCCAAGCAGATGGCGGCCGTCGTGCACGAACTCATGCACGTACATGCCGGGCACGAGCGACGTCGCGCCCTGTTCCGCACCAACGAAGTAAAGCGCGAGCAACAGCAGCAAGCCGCCGAACACGACCCATGGCAGCAGTTCGCGCAAAGGAATGGGAGTGGGCTGGGCCGCCGGTTGCGCGGCGCGATCGAGAACAGCTTCGGTCATGATGGACATCTCCTGGGGTGACGCGCCCCGAAAGTCGATTGCAGAGGAATGGTGCGAAGCTCGGGTCTGGCTTTCGGCTCTTGTGGATTGCAATGCCGATTACAGTGGCGCGACCGCGCCGGGCTCTCACCGGCTTCCGTGCTTCGCAGTGTCGGTATTCTACCCGCTAAACTGCGGCTTCCGTGACGGCGAGGGCTACCTCGCAACGCGCGCCGCGAGCCGATGAAACCACGCAGGCAAGTACGAATGAGGCGCCGAGGCAAAGAATGGATACGCGACTATTACTGGTGAGCCACGCGGCAACGGCCGCGCAGCGCGCGGGCCGCTTCCCTGCCGATGATCCGCTCGACGCGCGCGGTCGCGTCGAAGCCGAAGCGGCGCGACCGCGTCTCGCGCTTCCCGCCGACGGCGCGGTGTTCACCAGCCCCGCCGCCAGCGCGCGCGAAACGGCCGCCGCGCTCGGTCTGAGCGCCACGCCTGCCGACGCATTGGCGGATATCGACTATGGCGAATGGCGCGGCCAGCGCCTCGCGGACATTGCCGACGCAACGCCCCGCGAACTCGCCGTCTGGACACGCGAGCCCGACGCCGCGCCGCCCGGCGGCGAATCGTTCGGTCAACTCGTGCAGCGGGTTGGAGAGTGGCTCGACGCGCAGCAGGCAGACGTGCGTTCATGCAATGCCGTCAACGAAGCAAGCTTCGCGGCCTCTGCGCAAGGTCGAACCATCATCGCAATCACCCACGCGACTCTGCTGCGAGCGGCAATCGTGCACGCCCTCGGCGCATCGCCAACCGTGTTCTGTCGCATCGAGATCGCGCCGCTGTCGGTCGTCGAATTACGCCACTCGCGACGCGGCTGGTCGTGGTGGCCGGCCGCCAGCGCCTGAACGGCACCGCCGCTTACCTGCCCGACACCACGAGCCGCAACCGGTTGGACCCCTCGGGCGTCAGGGTGATTTCGGTGCGTCGATCCTTCGCGCCGAGATAAAAGTGCTGACGTCCCGGCGAATTCTGATCGTGCGTTGCATCGGGCAGGCACGACGCGACGTCGGCCGCGACCGCTTCCAATGCATCCGCGTTCGAGCCCGCCGCCTGATGCGGCGTCCACGTGCACTGGAAACTTCGATGCGCGGCCGAACATTGCGCGTCATCGCCATAAGGTTGCGCTACGCCTTTGCCGTCGTCGGGTGTCAGCGAGGCGAAGCCGTCCGGCGCCGCGGCCACGATCCGTTTGAGCGCACCGCAAGGTCTGGGGCTATCGTCGGCGGATGCACTGACCGGCATCAGCGCAACGAGCGATGCCGCGGTAAGCGCGATAGCGGAAAGTCGATAGCTTTTCATGGTGTGCGTGAAGCTTCCAAAGTGCTGCTGAAGAAAAACTCGCAGCGAGCCACCTTTAACAGCACGCTTCATGCCCATGCGCGTGAGGCCCGAGCACGCAGGCAATGCACAACGGCACACAAATTGCGTAGCGCCATACCGGCCGCGACATCGCGCCCGTTTCGATCAAAGCCACTGCCGACGTCATTTCAACCATCATGTCGACCACTACCGCCGCCCCTACCCCCGCCCGCATATCGTCGGGCATCGAAGGCATCGACGACATTCTCGGCGGTGGTCTTACGCCGAATCGCATGTACCTCGTGGAGGGCGTGCCAGGCACGGGTAAGACCACCCTCGCGTTGCAATTCTTACTCAAGGGCCTGCACGAAGGGCAGACCGGCCTTTATATCGCGCTGTCCGAAACCCGTGCTGAACTGCTCGCGATCGGCGCGAGCCATGGCTGGGATCTGAGCCGTTTCACGATACTGGAGCAACTGCCCGAAGTTGGGCTCGAACCGCAATACGAACAGACCGTGCTGCACCCGGCCGAAGTCGAACTCGGCGAAAGCGTGCGCAACGTGATCGAGCACGTCGACGAACTGAAGCCGGCGCGCGTCGTCCTGGACAGCCTGTCCGCCCATTGAATCGCGGCGCACCGCACACCCAACGATTCTGTAAGCCCAGCTCCTGGCCACCGATTTAATGCCGCTGTCGCATTCGCGCCGCAGACTCCTCCGGTTCGGCCACGATTTCCAATTCAATAGTTTGCTAACGAATATTTTGGAAATACAATACCGGCCATGTCGAATCTCGATGCCCTGCGCCGCACCGTCAGCAGCACGCTGGTCGTCGCCGCCAGAAAGTGGCGGCGCACGAGTCATGGTGTGCTCGCGGCCTTCAACGTATCCGAAGCGTGCGCGACGCCGCTGCTGACCGCGAGCCGGCTCGGCTCGGCGGTGCGTCAGGTCACGCTCGCCGATCACATCGGCATCGAGGGGCCGTCCCTCGTGCGGCTGCTCGACCAGTTGTGCGCGGCCGGCCTGATGCGCCGCGACGAAGATCCCGAAGACCGCCGCGCGAAGACCGTCGTACTGACCGACGAAGGCCGCGCCGTCACCGCGAAGATGGAAGAGGAGCTGGTCACGTTGCGCGCGCAGGCGCTCAAAGGCGTATCGCGCGACGATCTCGAAGCCGCCCTGCGCGTGCTCGGCGCATTCACGGCCGATGCCGCCGGACGCGCCGAACCGGGAAGCGTCGAGCGCGACACGCGTCACGAACGCGCTCAGCCGGTGCGCCCGGAATCGGTCAGGCACGAGGCGACGAAGCGCACCTCGTCGGCGAAGCGCGAGCCCGCCAAAGGCGAGGCGCTTGCCAGCAAGGTCAAACGGACGAGCGGCAAAAGCGCTGCCAAAACGGCCGGCAAATCGCGCGGCACCGCCAAGGCGCGCAAGTCCACCAAGAGCCGCGCGCGAGCCACCGTGCCGCACAACGCCGATTCCGCGTAACGGTTTATGGTCTATCCCACTCTCCGCGACTGGCTGTTTTCCGTCAAAACGTTCGCCGCGGCCATGCTCGCGCTTTACATCGGCCTCGCGTTCGAACTGCCGCGGCCGTACTGGGCGATGGCGACCGTCTACATCGTGTCGAACCCGTTCGTCGGCGCGACCCGCTCGAAGGCGATCTATCGTGCGCTGGGCACTGCGCTCGGCGCGTCGGGCGCGGTGCTGCTGGTGCCGCCGTTCGTCGAATCGCCGTACCTGTTCAGCGTGATCGTCGCGGCGTGGACCGGCACGATGCTCTACCTCGCGGTGTCCGACCGCACCGCGCGCAGCTACGTGTTCATGCTGGCGGCCTACACGATGCCGATCATCGCGCTGCCGTCGGTGACGAATCCGACCGGCGTCTTCGATCTCGCCGTGAGCCGGACCGAGGAGATCATTCTCGGCATCGTGTGCGCGAGCATCGTCGGCAGCGCGGTGTTTCCGAGCCGGCTCGCGCCGACGATCATCGAGCGCACCGACGCATGGTTTCGCGACGCCGCGTTCTACGCGACCGAAACGCTGTCGGGCCGTATCGCAAGCTCGGCGATTTCCGGTGCTCGGCAACGCCTCGCGAGCACGATCAACGGTCTCGAACTGCTGCTGAGCCAGCTCGCCTACGATCACACGCGGCCCGACGTCCTCGCGCGCGCGCATGAACTACGTGGCCGCATGCAACTGCTGCTGCCGATCATGTCGTCGCTCGCCGATCCGCTGCTCGCGCTCTACAACAACGGCCCGCAACACTGGCCCGAAGGACTTCAGACGCTGATCGACGACGTCATCAAGTGGTTCAACCAACCGCTGCCCGCGCCGAGCGAGGGTTATCACGCGGACGAGACCGCCAACGCGCTGCGCGCGCGCATCGCCGCGATGCACCCGCCCGCCGCCGCGCTCACGCATTGGGACGGCGCGCTGCTGTCGAATGCACTATGGCGCCTCGCGCAAGTGATCGACGTGTGGCAAGACTGCCGCTCGCTGCGCATCATCATCACGCGCGAGGAAGGTTCGTGGCGGCCGCATTTCCGTCACTGGCGACTCGGCGGCACCGAGCGCTTCTACGATCGCGGCATGATGCTGTTCGCGACCGTGTCGGCGGCCGCGGCTGTGGTGCTCGCGTGCGCGCTGTGGATCGGCTCGGGCTGGAACGACGGCGCGAGCGCGGTCACGCTCGCGGCGGTCGCCTGCTGCTTCTTCGCCGCGCTCGACGAGCCCGCGCCGTTCGTGTTCCGCTTCTTCCTCGCGACTGGCGTCGCCGTGGTGGCCGCGGGCCTCTATCTGTTCGTCGTGCTGCCGCAGGTGCACGACTTCCCGATGCTGGTGATCCTGTTCGCCGCGCCGTTCATTCTGGTCGGCACGCTGATTCCGCGCCCGCAGTTCAACATGGTGACGGTGCTAGTCGCGGTGAACACGGCCACCTTCATCAGCATTCAGGACGCGTACGACGCGAACTTCCTGACGTTCCTGAACGCCAACCTCGCGGGCCTCTCCGGCCTGCTCTATGCATACCTGTGGACCCGTGCAACGCGCCCATTCGGCGCCGAGCTGGCCGCGGCGCGCCTGTTGCGCTCGAGCTGGGCCGACGTCGCGCTGAGCGCGTCGACGCGGCCAATCGAAGACCCGCGCAATCTCGCCGCGCGCATGCTCGACCGGCTGATGCAATTGATCCCGCGCCTCGCGGCCACCGACGACTTCCGCCATCCGTCGATCGAGAGCTTCCGCGATCTGCGCATCGGGTTCAATGCGCTGGACCTGCGCCGCCTCACACGCAAGCTCGGCGGCGAAGCGGCCGGCGCGATCGACCATGTTCTCGATGGAGTGCGTACATACTACGAGAGCTGCATCGATCGACGCCACCGCGAGCCGGTGCCGGACAGCCTGATGTCGTTGATCGACGTGGCCGTCGCGCGCGTCACCGCGCAGGGGCTCGCCAATGCCGCGGCGCCGACCGAGACCTCGCAGACCTCGGCGCGTCAGTTGCGCGATGCGCTGCACGCGCTGGTCGGCTTGCGTCTTTCGCTGTTTCCGGCGACCCTCACGAAACCAACGCCGACCGAACCGGAGGCCGCCGCGTGATGCACCCATTCTTGCGCCCCTGCTTGCGCCCGCTTGCGCACCCCGCCCTCCCTTTTTCCAGTTCCCGCGATGATCGGTGAAATCGATATCTTCGGCGTGTTCGTACCGTCCGTGCTGGTGCTGATGTTGATCGCGTATCTGATCAACCTCGGCATTCGCACCGCGCTCGATTACACCGGCTTTTACCGCTTCGTCTGGCATCGCTCCATCTTCGATCTCGGCGTCTATGTGCTGGTGCTGGGCCTTGTCGTCGTCGTTTCGCACAGACTAATAACGTGAAAAAAACCTGGTTCTCCGTCGGTCAGATCCTGCTGACCCTGATCGTCGTAGTGGTCGCAGCATTGGTGCTGTGGAAACTCGTCAACTACTACATGTTCGCGCCGTGGACCCGCGACGGGCGCGTACGCGCCGACGTGATCCAGGTCGCGCCCGACGTGTCGGGACTGATTTCGTCGGTCGAGGTCATGGACAACCAGCAGGTCAAGCAGGGCCAGGTGCTGTTCAGGATCGATCAGGCGCGCTACACGCTCGCATTGCGTCAGGCCGAGGCAACGGCGCAGCAGCGCCGCGCGACGCTCGATCAGGCCCGCCGCGAATACGCGCGCAATCGTCAGCTCGGCAACCTCGTCGCCGCCGAAGTACTCGAAGAAAGCCGCTCGCGCGTCGAGGCGGGCGAAGCCGCGCTCGCCGACGCGAACGTCGCGATCGACACCGCGAAGCTGAACCTCGAGCGCTCGACGATCAAAAGCCCGGTAGACGGCTATCTGAACGACCGCGCGCCGCGCGCCGGCGAATTCGTCGCGGCCGGCCGCGCGGTGGTCGCGGTGGTCGACATGCATTCGTTCCGCGTCGACGGCTACTTCGAGGAAACCAAGCTGCGCGGCATCGACATCGGCCAGCCGGTCGACATCATCGTGATGGGCGAGCCGAAGCCGCTGCGCGGGCACGTGCAGAGCATCGTCGCCGGTATCGAAGACCGCGACCGCACGCAAAGCGCCAATCTGCTGCCGAACGTGAACCCGGCGTTCAGCTGGGTGCGGCTCGCGCAGCGCATTCCGGTGCGGGTCGCGCTCGATGAAGTGCCCGCTGATTTCCGCCTGATCGCGGGGCGTACCGCGACAGTGTCGGTGCGTGACCTGTCGCCGCTCAGGAGACGAGCCGTGTCGGGCACGGGTGGCGCATCTGGCACGGTCGCCGCTTCGGCTGCGCCGGTGGCGCCGGGTTCGTCGGTGGCGTCCGGGTCCGCTGGGTCGGGCACCGCACCGTCGGGCGCGTCGCAATGAAGTTCGTGCGTACCTTGTCCTCGCTGGCGCCGCGCTTGCCGCTGCTGCCGCTGCTGCCGTTATTGCCGTTATTGCCGCTCACCGTCGCGCTGAACGGCTGCATCAACGTCGGGCCGAACTACACGCTGCCGAAACAGGCGCTCGTCAATGCCCCGCTCGCGAACGGAGCGATCGAGGGCGCCGATCCCATGCTGACGTCAACCCTCAATCTGCCGACCGTCTGGTGGAAGCTGTACGACGATCCGGTGCTGAACGGTCTGGTCGACCAGGCGTTGAAATCGAATACCGACCTGCGCGTCGCGACCGCGAATCTCGCGCGCGCTCGCGAGGCGCTGGGCATAGCGCAAGCGCAGGGCGGTTTTTCGGGCAACGCGTCGGTGGCGATCCAGCGCGCGCAGGAATCGGCCGAGCAATACCTGCTCTTCGAGAAACTGCCGGTCGCCAACCTGGGTGACATGGGCATCAACGTCTCGTACGAAATCGACCTGTTCGGCAAGCTGCGCCGCGGCGTCGAAGCGGCGGCCGCGGACACCGAGGCCGTGGAAGCCGCGGGCGACCTCGCGCGCATCACTGTCGTCGCGGACGTGGTGCGCTCGTACGTCGAACAATGCTCGGCGGCCGAGGAGCTGCGCATCGCGCAGCAATCGCTCGCGCTACAGAAGGAGCGCGTGGACGTGTCGCGCCGTCTGCGCGACGCGGGACGCGGAAACCAGACCGCGGTCACGAGCGGCCAGACTCAGGTCGAGACTCTGACGGCCGACATTCCGCGCTACACCGCGCGCCGCAAGATCGCACAATACCGGCTCGCGATGCTGCTCGCCCAGGCGCCGTCGCAATTGCCGCCGGCCGTGCTCGCCTGCGACCGGCTGCCGCAAATCCACCAGCCGATTCCGATCGGCGACGGCGCCGGGCTGCTGCGGCGACGCCCGGACGTGCACGAAGCCGAGCGTCAGCTCGCGGCGTCGACGGCGCGCATCGGCGTCGCGACCGGGGCGCTTTATCCGAGCATCAGCATTGGCGCGTCGGCGGGCTTCACCGGCATTCTGGAAGACATTCCCACCTCGCCGACGGCGCGTTGGGCCTTCGGTCCGCTGATCAGCTGGACCTTCCCGGCCAATGGCGCGCGCCAACGGGTCCACGAAGCCGAGGCGTCGAGCCAGGTCGCGCTCGCGAAGTTCGACGGCGTGGTGCTGACCGCGCTGCGCGAAACCGAGACCAACCTCGCGACCTACGCGTCCGATTACGCGCGCGCCGAATCGCTGCGCGCAGCGCTGAAGTCGGCGGCGCAATCGGCGGATGAAACGCATCGGCTGTATCGCGCCGGGCGCGAGTCGTTCATCTCCGATCTCGACGCGACGCGCACGCTGACGGCCGCGAAATCGCAGCTCGCGGCGGCGGAGGGCCAGGTGGCGATCGATCAGGTCAATCTGTTCCTGTCGCTGGGCGGCGGGTGGGAAGTTGGCGGGCAAAGCACGCCGGGTGAAACGCGGCCGCAGCTGAAGGCAACACCTGTCGCGGCCAAGCCGTCCGCGAAGTCGGGAGCGTCGGCGGCCGCAACTGCGAAAGCGCCTTGATCGGCCGTCTTACGATTTATTTTTGACAATCTTTCTTTTTGCTTTCACTTTCGGTTAAATACGTGACACCACTTCACGCTACGAGGTCTCGTATGTCGCCATTCATGCAGGGTGCAGTCACGTTGGGCGGATGCATTGGTATCTTCACCGCGGTGGTCGCGGTGGTCGAAATGTTGGCGAATTGAGTTGGGCGGGCGGTGGACCGAAAGAGTGGCTAGCTGTTCCGCACTTTCGCCGCCGCCTGATGTATCGCCGCCCGCACCCGCGGGTACGTGCCGCAACGGCACACCACCGGCGTCATCGCCTCGTCGATGTCGGCATCGGTCGGATCGGACTTGTGCTTCAGCAACGCGCAAGCCGCCATCAATTGCGCGCTCTGGCAATAACCGCACTGCACCACATCGAGTTCGATCCACGCGGCCTTCAGCGCCTGCGCCTCGCGTCCCTGCAAACCCTCGATCGTCGTGATCTTCTGCGTATGCAGGCTCGACATCAACGTCTGGCACGCGAAGCACGCGGCATCGTCGAGATTGATCGTGCACGCGCCGCAGATGCCCACGCCGCAGCCGAACTTGGTGCCGGTCATGCCGAGATCGCAGCGCAGCACCCATAGCAGCGGCATGTCCGGATCGGCATCGACCTTCACCTTGCGTCCGTTGATATTCAGTACCGCCATGCTTGCCTCCTGAGTCGCCGCGCTACACCGCAAGCTTTTGCTCATCCACCGTCCGTCATGCAAGGCGCAACGGCAGCGTCCGCAAACGCTGCCCCGTCAATGCGAACACCGCATTGCCCACCGCCGGCGCGATCGGCGGCACGCCCGGCTCGCCGACACCTTGCGGGTGCAGCTGGCTCGGCATGATGTCGACTTCGATCGCAGGGCACCCGTTCATCCGCACGACCGGAAAGTCCACGAAGTTCTTCTGCTGCACCTGGCCGTTGACGATCGTGATCTCGTTCTGCAACGCGCTCGACAACCCGAACACGATGCCGCCTTCCATCTGCTGACGGATCAGGTTCGGATTCACCGGCAAGCCGCAATCGATCACGCACACCACCCGATGCACGCGAATCTGCCGGTTCGCGCCGATCGACACCTCCGCGACCTGCGCGACCACGCTGCCGAACGCCTCGTGCAACGCGACGCCATGAGCGCAACGCGCGCCATCGGCGGCGGGTTTTAGCGGACGCCCCCAGTCGGACAACTTCTCGACACGCTTCAGGACCGCCAGATGACGCGGATGCTGCACGAGCAGCATCGCGCGAAACGCGATCGGGTCCTGGCCTGCCGCGGCGGCGGCTTCGTCGGTGAAGCTCTCGGTGAAGAAGGCCTGATGCGAGTGGCCGACCGAGCGCCAGAAGCCGATCGGCACCGGCAATTCGACTATCTCGTGCGACACGCGCGCGGCCGGCCACTCGTAGGGCTGATCGAACGCGCCTTCGCAGGTGGTCTTGTCGATCGGGATGTGCGGCACGCCGTAGTAACGCGCGAGCGCATCCGGCACGATCGCCTGACCCGCCGACTTCGCGTGCCAGGCGACCAGCGTGCCGTGCTCGTCGAAGCCGGCCTGAAGCCATGCCGCGCATGCGGGCCGGTAGAAGTCGTGCGTGAAGTCCTGCGCGCGCGACCAGATGGTTTGCACCGGACGGCCCTCGGCCTCGCGCGCGATCGCCGCGGCCTGTGCGACGAAATCGAGTTCGAGGCGCCGGCCGAACGCGCCGCCCAACAACTGCGTCTGTACATCGACGAGATCGACGTCGAGGCCGAGCACTTTCGCCGCATGATGCCGCGCGAGCCGCGGCATCTGCGTCGACACCCAGACGGTCGCTGCGCCGTCCGCGACCTGCACCGTGCAGTTCAGCGGCTCGACCGCGCCATGCGCGAGATACGGTGCGTGATAGACCGCTTCGATCGTGCGCGCCGCGCGACTCATCGCGTTGTCGACGTTGCCGACGTGGTAATACACGTGGCCGTCCGTATGGTCGAGCGCCTCGACGAGGCGGCAGTCCACCGCCGCGCTCGACACCTTCGCGGCCGCGCCGTCATGCCAGGCCACGTTGATCGCCTCGACCGCGCTCATCGCGCGAAACGCGTTGTCCGCGATCACGGCCACGCCGCCGGTGCCGCCCGCGTACGGCGGCACGGCGAACGCCTTGATGAAGCCCCGTATCTTTTGCGCGGGCGTCGCGTCGAAATGCGCGACCGTGCCGCCGAGCGTCGGACACATCACGACGCTTGCATAGATCAAACCGTCGGGCAACACGTCGATGCCGAAGCGCGCCGCACCGTCGATTTTCGACGCGGCTTCGATGCGCCGCACGGGCTGGCCGATCAGCCTGAAGTCGGCCGGCTGCTTCAGGACGACGCTGCGCGGCAGCGGCTGGCGCGCGGCCAAAGACGATAATTCGCCGAACGTCGCCTTGTGCCCCCACGGGTGCAGCACGTAGCCCTTTTCCGCGCGGCATTCGCGGACCGGCACGTCCCAGCGCTCGGCCGCCGCCTCGATCAGCATCACACGCGCCGACGCGCCGGCCTCGCGCATCGGCGTCCAGAGATCGTTCATGCTCGAGGAGCCGCCCGTCATCATCGTGCCGATCTCACGCACTGCCTTGCTCGTGATCCACACGGTGCCGCGGCGGATGTAGCTGTCGTCGTCGGGGCGAAACGGCAGATCGTCGACGATGCTCTGCACCGCGTTGTAGATCCGGTCGATCGGCGCCTCTTCGACTTTCACCTGCGGCCAGTCGGCGTCGAGCTCCTCGGCGAGCAGCATCGCAAGCCCCGTATGGATGCCCTGTCCCATTTCGGCCTTCGGCACCATGATCGTCACGCGGTTGTCGGCGTCGATCTTGACCCAGCCGTTTAGCCCAACCTGAGTGCCTTGCGTCGGCAGCGGCGTCGACGTCATCAGGCGCTGGCGCGGCGGCACCACGGCCCAGCCGACCAGCAGCCCGCCCAACGCACTGGCGCCGCCAAGCAGAAAGGTTCTGCGCGTCAACATGGCATGGCTCGCCCGGCTGGCTCGATGGTAGGAAAGCGGCGACAGCGCCGATGCACCCGTCTTTGTCTGCGAATAGTAATAAGACGAATCGGCGAGCGTGAGACTTAAATGCGCGCGTGGACCTCGAGCGGCCGTGCGGCGTGGGAAGGCGGGGACTGAAAGCGGCGGGGGAAAGTCGTGGGGTGTTTCATTAACTGCGTCCGCGCAGAGGCGGCGGTGTGCCGGCGTACGTCACCGCCGGCACACCGCGAACCTTGCGCTTGATTCAATCAGGCGATCATGCGACCGGATCAACGGCGGTTCGAACCCGACACCACGTCGATCCACACGGCCAGCACGAGGATGCCGCCCTTCACGATCATCTGCCAGAACGCGTCGACGTCGAGCATGGACATGCCGTTGTCGAGGCTCGCCATGACGAGCGCGCCGATCAGCGCGCCATACACGGTGCCGGAGCCGCCGCGCATCGAGGTGCCGCCGATAAAGCACGCGGCGATCGCGTCGAGTTCGCCCATCGAGCCCGCCGACGGCGAACCGGCCGCGAGCCGCGCCGTGTTGACGATGCCGGCAAACGCGCACATCAGCCCCATCAGCGCGAAGATCGCGAGCTTCACGCGGTCGGTGTTGACACCCGACAGCCGCGTCGCTTCGAGGTTCGAGCCGACCGCGTAGATGCGGCGTCCGAACACGGTCTGCGTCGCGATCCATGTGAAGACGCCGAGCAGCGCGAGCAGCAGCAACACCGGCACCGGAATGCCGCCGTAACTGTCGAGCATCGCGATGAAGCCGGCGAGAATCGCCCCTGCGCCGATCACCTTCGCGACGTCCTGCCAGAACGGCACGACGCGCAACTGATAACGCTGCCGATTCGCGCGCTGGCGGATCGTCAGGAATGCCAGCAGCAGGAACAGCACGACGGCGAGCGTGTCGCCGGCGAGCCGCGGCAGGTAGCCCTGGCCGACGAACACGAAGCTGTCCGACACCGGCGCGATCGTCGACCCTCCGGTAATGCCGAGCAGAATGCCGCGATACGCGAGCATGCCGCCGAGCCCGACGATAAACGACGGCACGCGCCGATACGTCGACCACCAGCCGTTGAACACGCCGACCGCGATGCCGAGCAGCAACACGACCGGAATCGTCACGCCGATCGGCCAGTGCCGGTTCACGTCGAGAATCGCCGCAACACCGCCGAGCAAACCGAGCAGCGAACCGACCGACAGATCGATTTCACCGGCGATGATCACGAACACCATGCCGCACGCGAGCATGCCGGTAATCGACATCTGCCGCAGCAGATTCGACAGATTGCGCGGCGTGACGAACGCGCCGTGCGTGAGCGCCGAAAAGAAAATCCAGATCACGGCGACGGCGATCAGCAGCGCGAGAATCTTGTAGCGCGCGAACAGTTGCTGGATCCGTTGCGTGCCGCCGAATGCGCCTCGCGGCGCGGCGTTGTCGGTGCGTTGGGAAGTTACTTCGGGAGTCATGCGGCACTCGCTGCGGTTGGGTTCGAAGATAGATGCACGGGGCGGATCGCGGCGCCGAGAATGTCTTCCTGCGTGAGACCGTCGTTGATGAAGTCGCCGCGCAACTCGCCTTCGCCGATCACGAGCACTCGGTCGCTGATGCCGAGCACTTCCGGCAATTCGGACGACACCATCACGATCGACATGCCGCGCTGCGCCAGCTGGAAGATCAGCTTGTAGATCTCGTATTTGGCGCCGACGTCGACGCCGCGTGTCGGTTCGTCGAGAATCAGCACGGTCGGGTTGGTCAGCAGCATGCGCGTGAGCACGGCCTTCTGCTGATTGCCGCCCGACAGACTTGCAATCGATAACATCGGATTCGCGGCGCGCACGGAAAGCCGCTTCATTTCCGTCTGAATCGTGTCGAGTTCGGCCGCGGAATCGATACGCCCGCCCGACGCGAAACGCTGCAACACCGCAAGCGTGATGTTATGGCCGACGCTCATGCCGGGCACGATGCCGTGGCGTTTGCGATCCTCGGGCACCATCGCGATGCCGGCGCGAATCGCGTCGATCGGCGCACGAATTTTCAGCGGCTTGCCGTCGAGCATGACGTGCGCCTCGCTGATGCCTGCATACGCGCCGAAAACCGCCTGCATCAGTTCGGTGCGGCCCGCGCCGACGAGCCCGGCGACACCGAGAATTTCGCCGCGCCGCAACGAGAACGACACGTCGTCCACGCGCTTGCGGCGCGGATTCGTCACGTCGAAACAGGTCACGTTGCGCGCTTCGAAGATCACGTCGCCGATCGGATGCGGCTCGCGCGGAAACAGGTTCTTGATCTCTCGGCCGACCATCAGCGAGATGATCCGCTCGGTCGTCAGGGCGTGCATCGGCTCGGTCGCGACATGGCGGCCGTCGCGAATCACGCTGATCGTGTCGCAGACGGCCGCGACTTCGTCGAGCTTGTGCGAAATGTACACGCAGGCAATGCCGCGCCGTTTCAGATCGCGCACGATATCGAGCAGAATCGCGATTTCGGAGGCGGTCAGCGACGACGACGGTTCGTCGAGGATCAGCAGCTTTGCGCGCTTGTTCAGCGCCTTCGCGATTTCGATCAGCTGCTGATGGCCGCCCCCGTAGTTCATCACGGGCTGCGCGGCGTTGATGCCGCTGATGCCGAGTTCGCGCAACAGTTCGTCGGCGCGCTGATACATCGCCGCGTAGTTCATGCGGCCGCCGGGCAGTGTGATTTCGTTGCCGAGAAAGATGTTTTCCGCGACCGACAACTCCGGCACGAGCATCAGTTCCTGGTGAATGATGATGATGCCCGCGCGTTCGGTGTCGCGTACGCTCGCGGCCTTCAGCGGCTGGCCTTCCCAGGTTATTTCGCCATCCCACGTACCGTGCGGATACACGCCGGACAGCACCTTCATCAGCGTCGATTTGCCCGCGCCGTTTTCGCCGCACAGGCCCACGCATTCGCCCGGCGATACGGTCAGATCGATGCCGTCGAGCGCCTTCACGCCGGAAAAAGCTTTGACGATGCCGCGCATCGTCAGAACAGGTTGCGTCATTCGCTATGCCTCGCTGCAAGTTGGGCCGATGTTCGATCACGCTCCCGGGCGCGATGACCCGGGAGCGTGGCGTTCACATAGCCCGTCTCTGTGTTATTTGCTCGCGAGTTGCTCTTGCGTGTAGAAGCCGTCCTTCACGACGGTGTCGAGGTTCGCCTTGGTCAGCTTGGTCGGCTGCAGCAGCACCGTATCGACCTTCTTCTTGCCGTTGTCGTATTGCGCGTTGAACGCCGGCTTGTCACCCTTGGCAAGCGCGACCGACAGCTTCGCCGCTTCGCTCGCGATCAGCTTCAGCGGCTTGTAGACCGTCATCGTCTGCGTGCCGGCCGCCACGCGCTTCACGGCTGCGAGGTCGGCATCCTGACCCGAGATCGGTACCTTGCCGGCGAGGCCCTGCGCGGCGAGCGCCTGGATCGCGCCGCCAGCGGTGCCGTCATTCGACGCGACGACTGCGTCGATCTTGTTGTTGTTCGCGGTCAGCGCGTCTTCCATGATGCGCAGCGCGGTCGATGCGCTCCACTCCGGCACCCACTGCTGGCCGACCACCTTGATGTCACCCTTGTCGATCGCCGGTTGCAGCACCTTCAACTGGCCCTTGCGCAGCATCTTCGCGTTGTTGTCGGTCGGCGCGCCGCCGAGCAGGAAGTAGTTGCCCTTCGGACGCACGTCATAGACGCCCTGCGCCTGCATCTCGCCGACCTTCTCGTTGTCGAACGAGATATAGGCGTCGATATCGGCGTCGAGAATCAGGCGGTCATACGACACGACCTTGATACCCGCTTTGCGTGCTTCGGCCACGACGTTGCCGAGCGTCTTCGAGTTGAACGGCACGATCACAATCACGTCGACGCCGCGCGAGATCAGGTTTTCGATCTGCGAGATCTGACGCTCTTCGCTCGCATCGGCCGATTGCACCGACACCTTCGCGCCGAGCTTTTCCGCCGCGGCGACGAAATAGTCGCGATCGCGCGACCAGCGCTCGACGCGCAGATCGTCGATACAGAAGCCGATTTCCGGATGAGCCTTGCTGGCGTGCGCGAGCGGCGCGGCGAGCGACAGGCTGGCGAGTACCGCGCCGCACAACAGCGAACTCAGGACGTTACGACGCATTGCGAATTTCATTGATGTCTCCTTTTTGTGTAGTGATAGCCGGAATACCGGACATATCGGTCTGCGCTGCGAGCCGCAGACTCGGACAAGCGACAACCCACAGCTTGCTGGTGCGCGCGGTCGACGTGGCCGCGCGATCTTTATTCAACGTCCGCTATAAATCGCCTGATTTACGATGTTTTCCATGTGTTCCTGTTGCCCGCTCACATGCCGCGGATTCAGATCGCGCGCCAGCGTGTCCGCCGCAAGCGTCGACAGCGAGTAGTCGCCGGACAGGATCTTGCGGCCGAACTCGCCATCCCAGCCCGCGTAGCGTTGCCGCTTGAACTGCTCGAGGCGCTCGTTTTCGACCAGCACCGCGGCGCGTTCGAGGCCGAGCGCGAGGTTGTCGATCGCGCCGACGTGGCCATAAAACAGGTCTTCCGCATCGACACTCTGGCGCCGCACTTTCGCATCGAAGTTCATGCCGCCGCTCGTGAAACCGCCGTGGCGCAGGATTTCGTATAAGGCCAGCGTGAGTTCCTCGACGCTGTTGGGAAATTGGTCGGTGTCCCAGCCATTTTGCGGATCGCCGCGATTCGCATCGACGCTACCGAAGATGCCGAGCGCAAATGCGGTCGCAATCTCGTGATGGAACGAATGCCCCGCGAGCGTCGCGTGATTCGCCTCGATGTTGACGCGAATCTCCTTGTCGAGGCCGTGCTGCAGCAGGAAGCCGTGCACGGTCGCGACGTCGTAGTCGTATTGATGCTTGGTCGGCTCCTGCGGCTTCGGCTCGATCAGCAGCGCGCCCTTGAAACCGATCCGGTGCTTGTGTTCGACGACCATGTGCAGGAAGCGCGCGAACTGCTCGCGCTCGCGCACGAGGTCGGTGTTCAGCAGCGTGTCGTAGCCTTCGCGGCCACCCCACAACACGTAGTTTTCACCGCCGAGGCGCAGCGTCGCGTCGAGCGCATGACGCACCTGGGTCGCCGCAAAGGCGAAAACCTCCGGATTCGGATTGGTCGCGGCGCCGGCCGCGTAACGCGGATGCGAAAACAGATTCGCGGTGCCCCACAGCAATTTGACACCGGTATCCTGCTGCTTGCGCGCGAGGTAGTCGGACACGCGCAGGAAGTTCTCGCTGTATTCCTTCACGCTCGCGCCTTCGGGCGCGACGTCGGTATCGTGGAACGTGTAGTACGGCGTGCCGAGCTTCGAGAAGAATTCGAACGCGGCGTCGGCCTTTTGCTGCGCCCGCTCCATTGCGTCGCCGGGTTGCTGCCACGGTCTCCGGAACGCGCCCTGACCGAAGATATCGACGCCGGGCCATACGAAGGTATGCCAGTAGCAGACGGCGATACGCAGATGTTCCTCGAGCGTCTTGCCGAGTACCTTCCTCGTTTTGTCGTAGTGACGGTACGCGAGCGGGTTGTCCGATTGCGGGCCTTCGTAACGGATCTCTGGAATGTGTTCGAAGTAGGACATCGGCGTCTCCAATGTATGCTGCATTGCAACCCACGCGAGAAGCCGCGCAGGCCGACAAAGTGACGCCATGCTGCCGCTTGCACGATGTGCCGGCAATTGCGAAATTGCGCAGCGCGCTTGATGTTTCTTACCGCCCGCGCGTTTGTTTACTGCCGTCGCGCGATTCGGCGCCTAGAATAACCAGACGCTTAAAAACGGGATTGCTCCCAGGCACCCGACACAATGGAGACAAAGGCGCGTGGTCTATCGAGCCACCCGCCGCTCACCGCCATGACCCGTCCACAAGCACCTCAGACAACCCATCGCATCGCGCTGCTGTTCAACGCGAACAAGGTCTACGATCGCGAGATCATCACCGGCATCGGCAACTACCTGCTGTCGACGCGCGTCGCATGGGATCTCTTCCTCGAAGAAGACTTCCGCTGCCGGCTCGCGGGTATCCAGCGCTTCGACGGCGACGGCATCATCGCGGACTTCGACGATCCCGCCGTCGACGAAGCCCTGCGCGACTGTCCACTGCCGGTGGTCGCGGTCGGTTCGTCATACGAGGATCCGACGCAGTACCCCCCGGATTTACCCTATATCGCGACCGACAACAGCAAGCTCGTGTCGCTCGCGTACACGCACCTGATCGGCGCGGGCCTCGAAAACTTCGCGCTGTACAGCCTGCCGCAGGCGCAGGAAAACCGTTGGGCGCAACAGCGCGAACTCGCCTTCGCGCATCTGCGCAGCGCGGACGGACGCAGCGCGGCGCAGATCGATAGCGAGATCTATCGCGGTCTGTCGACGAGCGCGCCGTCCTGGAACCAGGCCATCGAACAGCTGACCACCTGGCTGCGGCAACTGCCGAAGCCGGTCGGCATCATCGCGGTGACCGACGCGCGTGCGCGGCATTTGCTGCAGGCATGTCTGATCGCGGGCATTCCGGTGCCCGAGGAAGTCGCGATCATCGGCATCGACAACGATCCGCTCACGCGTACGCTGACGCGCATTCCGCTGTCGTCGGTGATCCAGGGCACCGAGGAAATGGGCCGTACCGCCGCGCACATCCTGCATCAGATGCTGCACGGCGCGCGCTTTCCGGGGCGCCGCATTCTGGTGCCGCCGGTCGGCATCAACGTGCTCGAATCGACGCGGCATCAGCCGCTCGCGAGTCCTTACGTGATGCGCGCCCGCCATTTCATTCGCCAGTACGCGTGCCAGGGCATCCGCACCGAGCAGGTGGCCGACTATGTGGGCGTATCGCGTTCGTCGCTCGAAGAGTATTTCCGGCGCGAGCGTCAGTGCACCGTGCATCAGGAGATCCTGCGCCACAAGCTCGACGTCGCGAAGTCGCTGCTCGCGAAACGCGATGCGTCGAGCGCGGAAGTCGCGATCCGTTGCGGCTTCACGTCGCTGCAATACATGTACGCGGTATTTCGCCGCGAACTCGGCTGCACGCCGCGCGAATACCAGGAGCGTGTGGGCCCGAAGACCAAAACCGCTGGCTGAGCATGCTTTCCATTTTTTCTTCGCACTGACCACATGATCAGCATCGCACAACTCTCGTCCGAGCCGTGGGGCACGCTGCAGGGCGGCGATCGCGTACGGCTTTACACGTTGCGCAACGCGCACGGCATGAAAGTCGCCATCAGCGACCTCGGCGCGACGCTGGTTTCGTGGCACGCACCGGATCGCGCCGGACGTCTCGGCGATATTCTGCTCGGTCACGACACGCCCGCCGAATACGTGGCGGCCTCGACCTACATGGGCGGACTGATCGGCCGCTGGGCGAATCGCATTGCGGGCGCGCGCTTTTCGCTCGACGGCATCGAGTACACGCTCGATCGCAACGAAGGTCCGAATCTGCTGCACGGCGGCACGGTCGGTTTTCATCGGGCGTTGTGGGAGGTCGCCGAGGACGACGGCGCGTTGCTGATGCGGCTCGAGTCGCCCGAAGGCGATGCCGGTTTTCCGGGCAACGTGACGGTGCAAGTACGCTATTCGCTCGACGACGACGGCACGCTGACGATCGGCTACGAAGCGATCACCGACGCGCCGACGCCGCTCAATCTGACGAGCCATCCCTACTTCAACCTGACCGGGCGCGCGGGCACCGACATTCGCGGCCACGTGCTGTCGATCGACGCCGAGCGCTTTTTCGAAGTCGACGCGGCGATGATTCCGTGCAAGCTCGCCGACGTCGCGGGCAACGCATTCGACTTCCGGCAGAGCGCGCCGATCGGCGGCCGGCTCGACTGGCCGCACGCGCAACTCGCGCGCGCCGGCGGCTTCGATCATTGCTATGTGCTGCGCGAGGCGCCGGCAAACGCGATGCAGGGCAACGACGGCCACGCGCCGCCGCTGCGCGAAGTCGCCTGGGCATACGATCCGGGCAGCGGACGCGAACTGACCGTCGCGACCGATCAGCGGGGCTTGCAGTTTTACACGGGCAACGCGTTGAACGGCAACCCGGGACGCGGCGGTGTCCGCTATCAACGGCACGCCGGCTTGTGCCTCGAGGCGGGCGGTTTCCCGAACGAGGTCAATATGACCGGGCACAACGAAGTGATCGTGCGACCCGGAGATACTTATCGGCAAATCACGAGTTATCGCGTCGATGTGCGCAAAGGTGTGTGACCAGATTTACGGCCGCTTTTGCGCTGTTTTACGAGAACCGGCGACGGCGAGATTACAGCTCGCCGACTACCCGTTCTTTGCAATACTGAATTAGTCGGCTAGTGGTTTTCCCCAAGTTCCCCCCCCTCTAGACTGCGCTTATGGCACCGGTATCGCTGCGGTGCCGGATAGACAACTACGGAGGGAAACATCATGAAATCGCTTATCCAGGCAGTTGCGCTTACGGCCCTGATCGCTGCGCCGGTCGCGTCGTTCGCGCAATCGGAACAGCCGATCACGCGGGCCGAAGTCAAGGCACAGGTGCAGCAACTCGAACAGATTGGCTATAACCCGGCCATCGTGCTCGATGCCCAGTATCCCGCGGACATCCAGGCGGCCGAGGCACGCGTCTCCGCGATGAACGCGAAGGGCCAAGGCGACACGTCTGGCTATGGGTCGTCGATGGGCGGATCATCGCAAGCGGGCCATCATCCGATGTGGGTCAATCCGGACGGTCAGTGACGAGTCGCGAACGTATAGCGAATGTCCGTAGCGAGGAAAGATTCTCGAGTTAACGGCCCTTTCCCCTCTTTGCGGTTTTCGCCGTTTCGAACCGATATGAAGCGGGCGCATGTTTTCAAGGCATGCGCCCGCTCTTTACGTTTATGCGGCACTAACAACGTACCGCCAATTCTGACGCCGCGGCAGATTCACCCAGCCCGTGCCTGCGGGCATTCCGCCTGATACCAGATGTCCACCTGCCTCTGCGCGCGCTCGAGACTCGCCGGATAGTCAGGATCAAAGCGTCGTTCAGGATGGTAGCCCGCTTGCTGCAGCGCTGTCAGTTCGCTCATGCTCCGCTGGTGCGTGGCTGGTGCCTTGTTCCTGAGGTCGGTCAGATCGCGGCATTGCGTTGCACTCAGATGCGTTTGCGCGCCGCCATTCCCGCCGCCCGCGGCGCAGCCAACGAGCGTGAGCACCAACACGGCTGAGATCGACCGCATCCGGGTCGCGATGTTCATGTTGTGCCTCCTTTGGGGAAATGACCTCGTCGCGAATGCCGTCTTCCCACGCGGCCCTTCGCATCTCTGAACTGGCTTCTTCGCCTGTCGTCATTTTGAATTATTGGAAACGTCTGTGAAAGTCGCCACCCATTTCATCAACCACGGTTGCGATACGGACATAGACTTTCCCCTGGTGAATGCCGATTCGCCTGCGCAACAGTTGGCCCGGCGTTTTCCCCTCAACGAGGGAGCCGCTCCCTCACACCAAGGAGACATGCGATGCCCCGCACCGCCGCTGAAAAACGCGCCGCTTTCCGCGCGCTGCACTCGTCTGGCTGTTTCGTGCTGCCCAATCCGTGGGACGCGGGCAGCGCCCGTTATCTGCATACACTCGGCTTCAAGGCGCTCGCGACGACGAGTTCCGGTTTTGCGTGGTCGACCGGACATGCGGACAACACATTGCCGCGCGAAACGATCCTCGCGCACCTGCGCGCAATCGTCGACGCGACCGATCTGCCGGTCAACGCCGACTTCGAAAACGGCTTCGGCCGCGACCCGGAAGAAGTCGCCGAGAGCGTGACGCTCGCGGTGGAAACGGGCGTCGCGGGTTTGTCGATCGAAGACTCGACCGGCAACCCCGCCGCGCCGCTGTTTCCGGTCGACGTCGCCGTGCAGCGGCTCAGCGCGGCGCGACGTGCGATCGATCAGCACGGCGGCGACACGCTACTCGTCGGCCGCGCGGAGAATTTCTTCGCCGGCAAGCCCGATCTCGACGATGCCATTGCCCGTCTGAAGGCCTATGCGGCGGCGGGCGCCGACTGCCTGTATGCGCCCGGCATCCAGACGCGCGAGCAGATCGAAGCGGTGGTCGCGGCCGTCGCGCCGAAGCCCGTCAATCTGCTGATCGGCTCGACATCGACCCTGACGTTGCAGGACGTGGCCGCGCTCGGCGTGCGGCGGATCAGCGTCGGCGGCGGGCTCGCGCGCGCGGCGTGGGGTGGCTTCATGCACGCCGCTCAGGCGCTGGCCGATGGCCGCTTCGACTTCACCGGCGCGACGGCGGGCACCCAGCTCAATGAGCTTTTCAATCGCAGCGCGTGAAAACGCCGCGCAAAGGACGCCTCATCAACGTGAGATCGCCACGCTGCGTCGAACTCATTGGAAAAGCCGCGACGTTTCCGATGAGAAAAGCGCACGAACGCCTGAATCGGCGCACAAAGGCCCCGGCCACGCCAAATGTTATGATCGGAAACATTATTCGCCCGATCAAGCGCATACCCGACCAGCAGCAAGCCTCATGGACACCCACCTCACCAAATCCGCCGACACGTCCTCCACCGATCTCGGCCGGCGCGTGCGCGCCGCCCGTCAAGCGCAGGATCTGACGCTCGAAACCGCGAGCCGCCTGTGCGGTGTCTCGCGCTCGACGCTGTCGAAAGTCGAAAACGGCCTGATGTCCCCCACGTTCGACGTGCTGCAAAAAATCGTGCTGGGCCTGAAGATCGAAATTGGCGAACTGTTCGGCTCGACGCCGAAAGTCAGCGCGAGCGGCCGGCGCGCGCTGACGCGCAAGAACGAAGGCCAGCGCCACGCTTATCGCGGCTATCAGATGGAGTTGCTCGCCACCGACCTGGCGCACAAGGCGATGCTGCCGTTTCGCATCCGCATCTCGGCGCACACGCTCGATGCATTCGACGACTGGGGCCGCCACGAAGGCGAGGAGTTTCTCTACGTGATCAGCGGCAGCGTGTGCCTCTATTCGGAGCTGTACGCGCCGACACATCTGAACACGGGCGACAGCCTCTACTTCGACAGCCGCACGGGTCACGCGGCGGTGTCGACCAGCGAGGAAGACGCCGAAGTGTTGTGGATGGCGACCAATGCGGACCTTCCGCATACACCGCCTGCCGCGAACGAGTCAGCGAAGAAATAAAATAGCGCGCCCTGCACTCAGCGCGCCGCCAGCGCCCGTTGCGCGAGTTGCGCGATATGCAGTGCGTGTCGCCCTGTGCCGTGCTCGATCTGCTCGCGACAACTGAAGCCGTTGGTCAGCACGATCGTTTCCGCATTCGCCGCCATAGCGTCGCGCACGGCCTCAAACATGTCCTCGCCGATCTTTTCCGACAACGCGTGATGCTCGGTGTTGAAGCCGAACGATCCCGCCATCCCGCAGCAGCCGGTATCGAGCAGCTTCCATCTGACGCCGAGCTTGTTCAGCAACGCCGTGTCGCCCTGCATGCCGAATAGCGCCTTCTGATGACAATGGCCATGCACGATCACATCGGCCGCGAGCGTCGGCCACGCGAACGGCTGACGCGCGACGAATTCGGCAAACAGATATGTTTGCGCGGACAGCTTCTTCGCCAACGCATGATCGGGGAGTTGCTTCAGCAACTCGTCCTTGAACACCGATAGACAGCCAGGCTCCAGACCGACCAGCGGCACGCCGGCGGCGATGTCGTCCGCGAGGTCGTCGACGATATGCGTGAGCAGCTCGCGCGCGCGTTCGAGCAGGCCGAAGTCGTACAGCGGACGCCCGCAACACAAACGTTGCTTCGGCAATACGACGTGCCAGCCGAGTTGCGTGAGCACCTCAGCGGCGGCCTGCGCGATCTCGGGCGTGAAGTGCTCGTTGAATGTATCGACCCACAGGATCACCTTCTTTGCGTCGCCGCCGAGCGCATGAATCGCGGATGCTTGCGACGACGCACTCCGTCTATAAGTTGCAGCGGCGAACCGCGGCAACGCACGCGTCTGCGCCACACCCGCGATCCATTTGCCGAGCACGGACAAACCGGGCGCCGTCGTCAGAAAGTTCGTCGCGCGCGGAAAACGCGCGGCCCACGGTGCCCATTCGCCGATTCGTCCCATGAACAGCGCCTGACGCGGCCGACGATTGTTCTCATAGTAGTGGGAAAGGAACTCCGCCTTGTACGACGCCATGTCCGTATGCGTCGGGCAATCGGACTTGCAGCCCTTGCATGCGAGGCAGGTATCGAGCGCTTCTTTCACTTCGCGGCTGTTCCAGCCATCGGCGATCACGTCGCCTTGCAGCATTTCCCAGAACAGATGCGCGCGCCCGCGCGTCGAGTACTGTTCCTCGCGCGTGCCGCGATAGCTCGGACACATCGTGCCGCCTTCGAGCGAGCGGCATTTGCCCATGCCGATGCAGCGTTCGATCGCACGCTGAAAGCCGTCGCCTTCCTGGCTCGCGAACGCGAGCCTCGTATGCAGCGTCACCGGCTTGTACGCAGGGCCCATGCGCAGGTTTTCGTCGGCGCGGTATGCATGCACGACCTTGCCCGGATTCAGACGATTCGCCGGGTCCCAGATCGCCTTGAACTGCTCCATCGCCTGCATCAGCTCGGGGCCGTACATGATCGGCAGAAACTCGGCCTTCGCCTGGCCATCGCCGTGTTCGCCCGACAGCGAGCCGCCAAATTGGACCACCAGTTCCGCCGCTTCGCGCAAGAACCCGCGCCACCTCGCGATACCTTCCGCGCTGCGCAGATCGAACGTGATGCGCGCGTGCACGCAGCCGTCGCCGAAATGGCCGTACAGGCTCGTCTCGTAGCCATGGCGATCGACGAGCGCCTGAAACGCGCGCAGATAATCGCCGAGCCGCAGCGGATCGACCGCCGCGTCTTCCCAGCCGACGACCGGATCGGGCTTGTCGCGATCCACTGACAACGCGACCGCCGACGCCCCCGTCTCGCGAATCGACCACACCTTCGCCTGCAAGGCGCGATCTTCGACGAGCATCGTCGAGATTTGCGGCCCGGCCGCGCCCGATTGGAAATACGCGGCGGCGTCGCGTGCCTGTTGCAGCACCTCGTCCTGCGTATCCGCGCCGAATTCGAGCACGACCCACGCATCGCCTTCGGGCAGCAGTGCGATCTCGTCCTTCTTCAGGCCGCGCGCCTGCAAGCCGCGAATGATCGCGCGGTCGAGTCCCTCGACTGCGATCGGCCCGCAGCGCATGAAATGCGGCACCGCGTCCGCCGCCGTATAGATGTCGGTAAAGCCGACCACGACGATCACGCGCCTGGCCGGACTCTTCACGAGCCTCACTTTCGCCTGCAACGTGACCGCGCACGTGCCTTCGCTGCCGACGAGCGCACGCGCGACGTTGAAGCCGTTTTCCGGCAGCAGTTGATCGAGATTGAAGCCTGACACGCGCCGCTTGATCTGCGGGAATTTCGCGCGAATCCGTTCGGCGTACGTGTCGCGCAGTTGCTTGAGCGCCGCGTAGATTTCGCCTTGACGGCCACCCGCCGCGATGATGCGTTCGAGTTCTTCCGCGGAGGTCGGGCCGACCCAGAAACGCGCGCCGTCGAAGGTCGCGATTTCGAGCGCTTCGATGTTCTCGACGGTCTTACCGGCCATCACCGAATGCGCGCCGCACGAGTTGTTCGCGATCATGCCGCCGAGCGTGCAGCGGCTATGCGTGGCGGGATCGGGTGCGAACGTGAGGCCGTGCTGTTCGGCGGCATCGCGCAAGGAGTCACACACCACGCCCGGCTCGACGACCGCGACCCCCGCGAGCGGATCGATCGAGACGACGCGGTTCAGATACTTGCTCGCGTCGGCCACGACCGCGACGTTCACGCATTGGCCGTTCTGCGACGTGCCGCCACCGCGCGCGAGAAACGGCACGTCGTTGCGACGGCATGCGGCGAGCGTGGCGAGCAGATCGTCGATATCGGCCGGCACCACGACACCGAGCGGGACTTGCCGATAGTTCGACGCATCCGACGCGTACAATGCTTTGGAACCCTGATCGAATCGCACCTCGCCGCGCACGTGCTGGCGCAGGTCGCTTTCGAGCGCCTGCAATAGCTCCGCGCTGGCCGAGAAAGGCGTGGCGACACGCGGTTCATGCAAAGCGCCCCGCTGCGCGCCAAGCCGCTGCTCTTCATCCAATGACAATGACGTCCCCACTGCGCACCTCGTCTGCGATGCCGGCGCTCGCGCCGCCGTATGCGCTCAGGCCGCCTGGCTCGCGGTCATCCGGAAGATGCCCTGTGCGTTGCCCGCGTCGAAACGCAGGTCCGTTTCCCAGCGGCGCGCGTCCTGATCGAAACTGCGCTTGCGCGTAATGAATTCGTAGAACGAGCCCGGCACGTCGCGCGTGACGACGCTGCCGTCGGCCGCGCGAAATTCACGCTGCACGACATCCGCGCGATACGCGGTCTGGAACACGCGCCCGGAACGCGAATGTTCGACTTCGGGCTTCATCGGCCGACCCTTCGCCTTCTGTTCGTCCGACAGCTTGAAGACGTCCGCGACGCGATCGGTCGCGTGATTGAACGCGTTACCTTCGGTCGCGATCCACGCCATCTCCGCCGATTCCTTCAACAATACTTCGTAATCGGCTTCGCGTGGCATCTCGTGCTGACGCGCGAACGCACCGACGATCACCGGTAGCAACTCCTGCGCCGCATCGAGCGGCAGCACGCCATCGCGTTCGAGTTCCCACAAGAGGCCATGGGCGCGCGGCGTCAACGGATCGCGCGAGGCACCGATCAGGTTCGTCACCGCTTGCTGGAACGCCGCGGAAAAACGCTCCGGGTGCAGTTCGCTGACGAAGAACTGCGCGATCTCGTCGGCGGCGTCCTCATGCGCCCACGCGCGGCCGGTCATGCCGAGACGATCGAGCGGGTAACGGCCGTTGATCCGAAAGCCGAGCGGCCGCAGGATGCGCGCGAACGCGGCCTCGCCGGGCGGCAGCGCGCCGCTGTGCGGCCAGCGCACGGTGCGCAGCGCGCCATGATCGAAGTACACACTGCCGCCGCCGGCGACGGTTTCCTCCGTATAGCGGCGGCCGTTTTCCGAGCGCGCGAGCAGATCGTCGAACAGCGCCATGTTCATCGCCTGTGCGAGTTCGGCGCGCGTGACGCTGCCGCTTTCCCACTCGTTCAACACACGCGGATGATTCAGCGTCGCAAACAGGCGCGCGGCTTTCTGCGCGCCCAGTAGCTTCACCAGCAGTTGTTCGACGTTCGCATTCTTCAAGTTTCGCATCCGGCTTCTCCACGCTATACGTTGAGCGCTGCACGCGCGCCTCATAACGGGCGAGATTATTCAAAATGCGCTGCGCCCCGTAAAGCGAGATAAACTCGCCACTTGATGCGTTTTTGGAATTAACGTGCGAAAGTTCAAGATTCCCAACATGGGCGCGCTGCTCGCGTTCGAAGCCGCCGCGCGGCACCAGAGCTTCACGCATGCGGCGCGCGAACTGTTCCTCACCGAAAGCGCGGTGTCGCGACAGATCAATACACTCGAAAGCAATCTCGGCGTGCGGCTGTTCGTGCGCGTCAAGCAACGCGTGGTGCTGACGCGCGCGGGCAAGGTCTACAGCGCGCAGGTGCGACGCTCGCTCGAACACCTCGATCGCGACACGCTATCGATCATCGCGCACGGCAGCGGCGGCGGCTATCTGGAACTCGCGGTATTGCCGACGTTCGCATCGCAATGGCTGATTCCGCGCGTGGCCACATTCAATGAACAATACCCGGACGTGCGCGTGAACATGGGCGTGCGTACCGCGACGTTCCCGTTCGCCGAGACGCATTTCGAAGCGGCAATTCATTACGGCAAGCCGACGTGGCCGGGTACGTCGGCCGATTTTCTCTTCCGCGAGGAAGTGGTGCCGGTCTGCGCAGCGAGTCTGCTGAAGCGGCCGGTCCGCAACGTCGCCGAACTACTCAACTATCCGCTGCTGCATTCGACGACGCGACCCGACGGCTGGGCGAGCTGGTTCTCGAATCTCGGCGTCGACGACAACCGCACGATGCAGGGCGTGCGCTACGAACTGCACACGATGCTGATCAGCGCTGCCGCGGCCGGACTCGGCATCGCGCTGGTGCCGCGCTTTTTCGTCGACACGCAGTTGCAGCAGTTCGGTCTCGTGATTCCGTTCGACACACCCGCGCTCGCCGAGGCCGCGTACTACCTTGTCTATCCGACCGAGTTGAGTCACGGCAAGCCGCTCGCGAGTTTCCGCGAGTGGCTGCTGCGTGAGGCCGCCGCATACGGCGCGATTTATCCGGAGTTGGTGGAGCGGCCCGAGGGGGCGTGACGCGACGAAAGGCGCATGCGTGAGCGATCCAATCACACATGCGACTACGCGCAGTGTTCAGCTGCCGCTGCGTGCCTGCGCCAATGCGGCCAGATTGCCTTCGCCGAAGCCATGATGTCCCTGGCGTTGCACGATCTCGAAGAAAATCTCGCCGGCGCGGCGGCGCACGAAGGTCTGGAAAAACAGCAGCGGCACGCCGTCCGTACCAATCTCGCCATCTACGAGCACATGCGTGCGCCGCAGTCGCTCGACATCGAGCCCGTGGCCCGGCAAACGTGCATCGAGCTGCTCGTAGTAGCGCGGCGGCGGCTCGACGAATTCGACGCCGTTCCCGAGCAGACGCTCGACGCACGTGAAGATGTCGTCGGTGGCGAGCGCGATGTGCTGCACGCCTTCGCCCGGATGATCGGGCAGATACTCGTGCATCAGGTTAGTCCGGCCCGTGCCTTCCTCGTACAGCGGCACGCGGATCGCGCCGCACGGCGACACCATCACGCGCGATTCCGCCGACACATGCCAGTTGGCGTGCAGCTCGTGGATCTCGCGGAAATTCAGCAGGTCGCGATAGAAGTCGATCCACTCCTGCATGCGGCCTTCGCCAACGGTTTGCGTCAGATGGTCGACCGCGATCAGGCCGCTGCCCGCGTGATTCAGATCGGCTGCGGCCGTGTCGATTTCGATGGGCCGGAAGTCGATGTCGAAGATCGAGATATCGCCGAGGCCGCCGCGCTGACCGCCTCGCCCGCGCCAACGATCGACGAAATAGATGTGCGAATCGCCGATGCCTTGAATGGCCGGAATCAGCAGTTCGCCGGCACCGAGGCGTTCGCCTTCGAACGCCCACGCGCCGAGTTCCACCGCGCGTTCGAACGCGCGCTGTGCGTCGGCGACGCGAATCCCGATCGCGCAGATGCCGACCCCGTATTCTTCCGCGTAGCGCGCTGCGAACGAATCGGGCTCCGCGTTGATCAGGAAATTCATCTCGCCCTGGCGATACAGCGTCACATCCTTGCTGATATGACGCGCGATCGCCTTGAAGCCGAGCCGCGTGAAAGTCTCGCCGAGCGCCTGCGGATCGCGCGCGGCGAACTCGACGAACTCGAGGCCGGCCGTGCCGAGCGGATTGTGCTGCGGCGCCAATACGGCGCGCTGCGCGGCCTCTGGAGTGGGCAAGTCGCTGGGCATGGCAATCTCCTTGTACGGTCTTTCGACGCGGGGCCGGTCTTTCCGGGTTCGGCGCGAAGTGTTCCGGTCGTTCGCGAGGGGCTGCGTGGTGCGTGCTCGCTCGTGGCGCGCACGCGGCGTGCCGCAGGAACAACGGTCTGCGGCGGCTTTCGCACCGTGTTTTTACACCGGGTCGCGGGGCGTTCGCAACCGTCTGCCCCGCGCGACCTCGCGCACCGCCTCGATGAACGCGCGTCCCACCGTCGACGGCTGCGTATCCGAGCGACGAATCAGCCCCACCGGCTCGCCGGTGCCCGCAAACGGCAGCGGCAAGCGCACCAGCATGCCGTGCGCGAGTTCGTATTCGACCGCGCTTTGCGGCACGAACCACACCGCGCCGTTTTCGAGCGTCAGCGCGCGCCCCGTGGATACCGACAACACCTCGACGAACGCCGACAACGGCGGCACGCCCCACGCGCCGAGCAGGCTCTCGGCCGATTGGCGGATCAGCGTGCCGAACGGCGGCAGCACGATCGGAAATTCCTCCAGCGACGTGGCGGGCAAGGCCTTCCCTTGCGCCAGCGGATGCCCGGCGCGCACGACCGCGATCAGCGGCTCGGTAAACAGTTGCTCGAAACTCAGGCCGACCATCCGCTCCGGGTCCGCGAGGCGGCCGATCGCGAATTCGATCGACCCCGCTTTCAGGCGTTCGAGCAATTCCGGATTTGCGCCGGTCGCGAGGCGCACGATCACGCGCGGCCACTGCGTCGCGAACTGTCTCAGCACGGGCGGTACCAGCACCGCGGCGACAGTGGGCAGCACACCGACTTCGAGCGTCGCGGCGGCCGCGCCCTCGGCCCGCGCAAGCAGATCGACGCCTTGGCGCAGCGCGCTCACGCAGGCGCTCGCGTGCGGCATGAAAAGCTGCCCCTCGCGCGTCGGCACTGCGCCGTGACGGCCGCGCTCGAACAGCTTCACGCCGAGAATGGTCTCCAGCTCGGCGACCGTCTTCGATACCGCCGGCTGCGTGATGGACAAACTGTCCGCCGCCCGCTGGACGCTGCCGAACTGCGCGACGGCCAGAAAGCACTGGAGATGACGGAATTTGACGCGGCTATCCGCGAGACTGCGTTGCATAACGGAAGGTTATACGAAACGGGCAAAAACGTCATTTTTCATAACCGCACGTTTTGTATAAAGTGCGAGTCATAACGTCGCATCCCCCCGATTCCTCCAACGGAGACACCTCATGGAAGATTCAATTCTTTCGCCGCGAGATTTCGCGTCCCATCCCGAGTACATCTATCCGCCGTACGGTTCGTCGGTCAAACGCGGTCCGTCGCATCCGCTGATTCCGCTGAAGGAACGGGTGCGCGACCAGCGCGTACCGGTCTACGGCACCGACGACCTCGACCCGCTCGACAGCGACCTGACCCGCAACGCGGTGCGCAATGGCGAACCGCTCGGCGAGCGCATCATCGTGACGGGCCGTGTGCTCGACGAAGGCGGCCGCCCGGTGCGCAACACGCTGGTGGAAGTCTGGCAAGCGAACGCCGCCGGCCGCTATGTGCACAAGGCCGACCAGCACGACGCGCCGCTCGACCCGAACTTCCTCGGCGCGGGCCGCTGCATCACCGACAACGAAGGCCGTTACCGCTTCATGACCATCAAGCCGGGCGCGTATCCGTGGGGCAACCATCCGAACGCCTGGCGTCCGCAGCACATCCATTTCTCGCTGTTCGGCGACCACTTCGGCTCGCGTCTCGTCACGCAGATGTACTTTCCCGGCGATCCGCTGCTCGCATTCGACCCGATCTACCAGGGCACGCCCGGGCACGCCCGTGAGCGCATGGTCTCGAAGTTCTCGCTCGACACCACGCAAGAGGCCTACGCGCTCGGCTACGATTTCGACATCGTGCTGCGCGGCCCGAACGAAACCCCGATGGAGCGCTAAGCCATGACGACTCTCAAGCAAACGCCTTCGCAAACCGTTGGTCCGTACTTCGCCTACGGTCTTTGCCCGCAGCAATACGATTTCGACTTCAAGAGCCTGTTCACGAACGTTCTGGCCGACATGGAAGCGGCCGGCGAGCACATCACGATCGTCGGTCAGGTGTTCGACGGCGACGGCAAGGTGATCGGCGACGCGATGATCGAGATGTCGCAAGTCGACTCGAACAGCCACTATCCGGAATCGCGCGAAGAAATTTTGAAGACCGGCTTTCACGGCTTTGCGCGCGTCGGTACGGGCACGGATCCGCACAAGCGCTTCATCGTCGAGACGGTGAAGCCGGGCCGCGCGAATCCCGACGAAGCGCCGCACATCGACGTAATCCTGACGATGCGCGGCATGCTGCTGCACACGTTCACGCGCATCTATTTCGAGGACGAAGCGCAGGCGAACGAGCAGGACACCGTGCTGGCGTCGGTGCCGGCCGAGCGCCGTAATACGCTGATCGCGCGCCGCGTTGCCGGTACGGCCAACGTGTATCGCTTCGACATCCACATGCAGGGCGATCAGGAAACCGTGTTTTTCGACCTGTGATGCGCGATTCGTCGCGAGACTCCGAGCAGTAAAGATCGAGCCCGCCTTGCGCGGGCTTTTTTTCGCGCGGGCGTTTCGCGGTGCGCCTGCGCGCGCTCAGCAGCGGAAATGATCGATGCTTTGTCCGGCGTGAATCGCGCGCGCGAGCCACGCCGGTTTATCGCCGCGACCGTCCCACGTGTTACCGAACGCGTCGCGATACAGCACCGCGGCCACGGCGTTCGCATCGGCTTCGAGCGATTCGGCCAGCGCTTCGAATGTGATGCCGTGGTCGTCCATGCGTCGGCGGATCCACGCGATCATGCGCTCGCGCAGGTTCTCGTGGCGTTCGAACAGTCGTTGTTGTCCTTCTCGTTGTTTCATAACGTATTGGTGTCGCAGCTCTTGCTGGCATTAGACAAACGGGCAACTCGCATAGCAACGCGAGGCTCGTCGTGCGTAATTCAATTTGAATGGAAGCAATTCGACGAATTCACGCGATCCATGCAAATGCGTGAAAACCCGCATTTGCAAGAGATGCCTGTCAGATCCTGAATTAAAGCGCCTGAAGTAAAGCGCCTGAGTTGAAGCGCTGGGATCAGGCGAATCGGCTACTCGAAAAATCGGCGTGGCTCGAATTGCGCCCGTGTTTCGCGTCGTGCGTCGCCTCGTCGTGACGAGGGAGCTTCCGCGTATGGAGAGTCATTCTAGCATTCGATGTATTTTGGCCGCAGCAAAGAACTTTTTCTAATTGCACTGCTTGCGCGACTTCCGAGTTTTCGGTATTCGTGGCTTCCGCCGCGCGATTGGCGGACAATGCGAGACTCTGTATTCGCCAGAACTTCTGGCATCGGCCCGACATCAGGAGACACGACCATGCCCGCCTCGACCGCCATCCTCACGATCCTCGCCGCGCTGCTATTGGGCGCGATGAGTCCGGGGCCCAGCTTCGTCATCGTCGCACGCAATGCGATCGGTCTGTCGCGCGGCGACGGTCTCGCGACAGCGCTCGGCATGGGTATCGGCGGTGTGTTTTTTAGCGGCATCGCGCTGCTCGGGCTCTATACGCTGCTCGCGACGGTCGAATGGCTCTACGTCGGGCTGAAAGTGGCCGGCGGCGTCTACCTGGTCTATCTGGCGTCGAAAATCTGGCGCGGCGCCGCGAAGCCGCTCGCGTTCAGCGAAACGCGAACCGGCAGCGGCGGCAATCCGCGCAAGTCGTTCTGGATCGGCTTGAGCACGCAGCTCAGCAATCCGAAAACGGCTGTCTATTACGGCAGTATCTTCGCTGCGCTGCTGCCGCAACATCCGCCGGTGTGGTGCTATTTCGCGCTGCCGCCGGCGATCTTCGCGATCGAGGCGGGCTGGTACACGATCGTCGCACTGTGCTTTTCGAGCCAACGGCCGCGCGAAATCTATCTGCGCTGGAAGGGGTGGATCGATCGCATCGCCGCGAGCGCGGTGACCGCGCTGGGCCTGCGGCTGATTTTTAACGCGCACAAGGTGGGAATTTGACGGCAACCCGAAGCGGCGCGCACCGTCGTGACTCGATGCGCGCCACTCGCGCCGCCCTGAATCAGCGGTGATCGCGGCGCGTTACCCTTTCCCCTCCGCCTTGATCCGCGCGCGCAACTCGAACTTCTGGATCTTCCCCGTCGACGTCTTGGGCAACTCGCCAAAGCGCACCGCCTTCGGCAACTTGTAGCCGGCCAGAAACAGCCGGCAGTGCGCGATGATTTCCTCCTCGGTCACCTGCGCGCCTTCCTTCAACTCGATGAACGCGCACGGCACCTCGCCCCACTTCGGATCGGCCATCGCGACCACCGCCGCCACCGACACCGCGGGATGCCGGTACAGCGTGTCCTCAACCTCGATGCTCGAAATGTTCTCACCGCCCGAAATGATGATGTCCTTGCTGCGGTCTCGGATGCGGATATAGCCGTCGGCCGTGCGCACGCCGAGATCGCCGGTATGGAACCAGCCGCCTTCGAAAGCCGCTTCGGTCGCGCGCTCGTTCTTCAGATAGCCCTTCATGCAGATGTTGCCGCGAAACATGATCTCGCCGATCGTTTCGCCGTCGTCCGGCACCGGCGCGAGCGTGTCCGCATCGAGCACCGCGACCGCCGCCTGCAGGTGATAACGCACGCCTTGGCGCGCGGTCAGGTCGGCGCGAATTTGATCGTCGAGCACGTCCCATTCGTCCTGCTTTGCGCAGACAGCCGCCGGCCCGTAGGTTTCGGTGAGCCCGTACACGTGTGTCAGATCGAAGCCGATCTGCTTCATCTTCGCGATCACCGCGGGCGGTGGCGCGGCGCCCGCGACCATCGTCGACACGCGATGCGTGATGCCCCCGCGCCATTCGGCCGGCGCATTCACGAGCGAACTCTGTACGATCGGCGCTCCGCAGTAATGCGTGATGTGTTCGCGGCGAATCAACTCGAACACGATCTTCGCGTCGAACTTGCGCAGACAGACGTTGACGCCCGCGCGGGCGGCCACCGTCCACGGAAAGCACCAGCCGTTGCAGTGGAACAGCGGCAGCGTCCACAGATAGACCGCGTGCTTCGGCATGTCCCATTCGAGGATGTTGCTCAGCGCGTTCAGATAAGCGCCACGGTGATGGTAGACGACGCCCTTCGGGTCACCGGTCGTGCCCGATGTGTAGTTCAGCGCGATCGCGTCCCATTCGTCGGCGGGCGGAGTCCACTCGAAGGAAGGGTCGCCGGTTTGCAGGAACTGCTCGTAGTCCGTCGCGCGCATGAACTGCGCGGCGTCGGCGGGCTGCGCGTCGGCCACGCTGATCACGCGGAGCTCCGGGAATTCTAGCGCCGCGCGATGCGCGAACTCGCCGTATTCGGTGTCGACGATCAGCGCCTTCGCCTCACCGTGGCGCAGCATGAACAGCAGCGTCGCGACGTCGAGCCGCGTGTTCAGTGTATTCAGCACGGCGCCGGCCATCGGCACGCCGAAGTGCGCCTCGACCATCGGCGGGATGTTCGGCAGCAGCGCGGCGACCGTCTCGCCGCGGCCGATGCCGGCCTCGTGCAGCGCGCTCGCGAGCCGCCGCGCACGCTCATAGGTCTCGCGCCAGTTGCGGCGGATCTCCCCATGGACGATCGCGAGCCGCTCGCCATACACTTGCGCTGCGCGCACGAGGAAATCGATCGGCGTCAACGGGACATAATTGGCCTCGCGCCGCCCGAGGCCTTCGTCGAACATGTGCTGTGTCATTGATTCGTCTCCTGAGGCGCGAGCCGCGCCGCCGATTGTTGACCGTGTTCTATGAATGAACCAGGGTCAAGCCTAGCAATTGTCGTCATGAACTGTCTGTCATTCAAATGACAGGGTGGCGCGACTGTTCGTCGCGTGCGCGTGGTTTCGCGCGCTCGCCGCCGATCATCAGGCGATGGTGCTCGCCAGCGCACACGCCGAGCACTTTGAAGGCGGTGCGTGGATCGCCCGCCGCCAGCAACCGTCCGACTATTGGATCGGCGTGCACTCGGGGCTCGTCAAGCTCGCTATCTACAACGCCTCGGGCCGCAGCTGCACGCTGTCGGGCGTGCCGCCGGGCGGCTGGTTCGGCGAAGGCAGCGTGATCAAGCGCGAATTGCGCAAATACGACGTGGCCGCGATCCAGCTGTCGCTCGTGATGTTCGTGCCGTCCGCGACCTTCCATGCGTTGCTCGAATCGAGTCTGCCGTTCACGGGCTTCGTGATCCGGCAATTGAACAACCGGATGGGGGAACTCATCGCGTCGATCCAGAACACCCGGCTGCTCGACGTGGACGCACGCGTCGCGCAATCGCTCGCGCAGCTGTTCACCCCGGATCTGTATCCGGACGCGGGTCCCACACTGGCGATTTTCACAGGAAGAAGTCGGTCTGCTCGCGGGAGTGTCGCGGCAGCGCATCAATCAGGCGCTGCAGGCCCTCGAGAAACTGCGGATTTTGCGACTGTCGTATAACCGGATCGAGGTGCTCGATCTCGAGCGGCTGGCTGCGTACGGGCGGGAACAGATCTAGCGACGCGACTGGCGCTCGCTACCGGGCGCGCACGCCGCCCTTGCGCGTCGCGCGCGTTTCGAGAGCGTCGTCGGTCTTGAACAGCGCGAGCATGATCGCGCTCAACACGCCCGTTTTTTTCCAGCGCAGATAGTAGCGATGCGCGGTCTGGTACGGGACGTAGTGCTCGGGCATTGCGCTCCACGGCGCGCGCGCGTGCAGCACCCACATCACGCTATTGAGCACGTGGCGAATTTCGATCGGCGGACGACCACGGCGCGGGCCGTCATCATAATTGTCAAACATGGCAATAGGTCATCGCGCGAGAGCGGCGACGGCGCGGCACGGACGGTGATCTATCATCGGCGCGCCCGGCGGCGGCGCCGTTGCCGTGACGTCCGAACAAGCTTCGGCACAAAGCGCGATCACCAACAGCCGCTGGGGTCTGCGCGGCTCGGAAGACCTCGGTGGCGGTCTCAAGGCGATCTTCGATCTGGAAAGCGGCATCAACCTGCAGGACGGCTCGGCCTCGGATAGCCGGCGCATTTTCAACCGCAACGCGTATGTCGGCGTCAGCAGTCCGTACGGCACGCTGACGCTCGGTCGCCAGAAGACGCCGCTGTTCGACCTGCTCGGCGACACCTACGACCCGCTCACGGTCGGCAACTACACCGAGAACTCGTGGCTGCTTGGCGCGCTCGGCGCGGGGCTTTACGCCGATAACGCGATCAGGTACACGGGCACGTTCAAAGGCCTGACGGTGGCCGCGATGTACTCATTCGGCACGAACTCGGAATCGACCGGCGGCGGCGGCTTCTCGGGCCAGGTGCCAGGCCATCTCGGCGCGGGCAACATGTACGGCCTCACGCTGTCGTACATGGCGGGTCCGCTGTCGGACATGTCGAACGCGGCGATCGGCGCTGGTCAGCTCGGCAGTGGCTATCGCTACACGTTCGTCGCACTGGCCGAGTACGCGCTGTCGAAGCGCACCGAGGTGTACGGCACCGTCGATTTCGACAAGGTGTCGGGCGCGGCGACGGTCGAACTGCCGGGCCGCGACAACCAGACCGGCGTTGCGCTCGGTTTGCGGACAGTTTTCTGAATCGTTTCACGTCGTCATGGCAAAACGGGCGTCCCCAGGGACGCCCGTTTTTTTCGCCTCGCATACGGAAACCGGCTCACCGGTCTGCCGCGCGCATAAAAAAAGGTGCCGCGAACGGCACCTTTCTGTACTACAGGCAGCTTCTGCTGAAGCTTAGAAGCGGTGACGCAGACCGACCGTAGCAGCCGTCTGGTTCTTCGACGACGAGGTCGGAACCGTGTTGTCGCCGCTGTAGATCGAAGCCACGCCGCCGTCACCCATTGCGTGCTGGTACACAGCCTGAGCGTAGACGTCGGTGCGACGCGACAGCGAGTAGTCAGCCTGCAGGCCGATCTGGTGGTAACGGGTCTTCATGTCGTTACCGTCGGCGTTGATGCCGTAGCCGCGCGCGTCGGTGAACGTGTACGCGACGCCGAGAGCCATAGCCGGAGTCACGTTGTACTTGCCGTTGATTTCGTAGTTGTTGGTGTGGCCTTGACGCTGACCAGGAGCTTCACCAACCAGGTTGTCGACGCGCGATTGCGTCCATGCCACGCCAACCAGCGCCGGGCCGAAGCCGTACGAAGCGCCTGCGCCGAACTGACGCTGACGGAAGTCGCCTTGCAGCACGCCCGCGGTGTTCGCCAGAACGCCGTCCGATGCGCCGCTTGCGTTAGCAGCCGGGTTGTTTTGCTGAGCGTAGGCAGCACCGAGGTGCAGGCCTTGCCACTGGTATGCGGCGCCCAAGCTGTACTGACGGTTGTTTGCGAAGCCACCAGCCTGGTTCGAGAAGCCGTACGTGCCGCCGAACGTGAAGCCAGCGTAGTTAGCGCTCGAGTACTTGACCGAGTTGTTGACCGACAGACCACCGTTGGTGTTCAGGTTGTCGTTGTTGAACGGGTGCGCGAAGTACGTGCCGCCCCAGCTGCCCGTTGCGGTCAGCGGTGCGAGGTAGTCCTGCGCTGCGTCGTACTGGCGACCCAGCGTGACCGTACCGAATTGCGAGCTCGACAGACCGACGAAGGCCTGACGGTTGAACATGCCGTTGTTGTTAGCGTACTTGCCGTTGTTGATGTTGAAGCCGCTTTCCAACGTGAAGATTGCCTTCAGACCGCCGCCCAGATCTTCCGAACCACGCAGGCCGAACATGCTCTGGTTGATGCCGCCGCTACCTGCTGCCCACTTGGAGTTGTGGGCAACGTTGCTGGTGTACGTCAGACCTGCGTCGAGCAGACCGTACAGGGTCACGCTGCTTTGTGCGTGAGCGACCGAAGCGAACGATGCGGCAGCCGCAACGACGATGAGACTCTTTTTCATGGGAACTCCAATTCGAAAAATTTATACGGGGAGCAGGACCTGCTTCAGCAGCCGATGCATCGCATTTGCCGCCGCCCGCTTGGCCGAACCGTGGGGATCGACCGGGCACCCTTGAAGCGAAGCGTGAGTGTAGGGGGACACCCTGGTACCGACGCAGGCAATTCACGCAACAGGATTTTTCGAAATTCGCAACAATGTTGCAGCCGATGGGGATAACTTCTTGTTTTTCCACCGTTTATTGCAAGATCAAGGTGCCGGATCGCCAGCTCCACCCAAAACGAATTTGCAACGCGTCAATATTCTAAGTTGCGCGTTTGCAACAGTGCTTTAATACGCGTGACGTAATCGGGTCGGAGCAAATTGACGAAAAGACCGGCCGATATTTTTTGTAATCAAATGGTTGAAGTGACGGTTTTCCGCGTCGTTTGAGATTTATTTTTGGAGCGCCGGAACTTAATAGAGTTAAATGCAGTCTTCCTCGCGTAACCGCCAATTAATGGTTTCCGGCGGGGCGATTAACTCGTCGAATCACCAAGACGGCTTATTCACCTAATCTTTATTGACCGAGGCAAGCAATCGCTGCCGCCCCCGGGCAGCGCAACGGTTCGAGCCCACCGCGTCGAATCAGCATTCAGTATTGAGACACTGCCATTGCGGCGGTCTTCTGATTTCTCGCTTTAGTGAGCACCCTCTGTCACGTCTCTATAAGATGCGCGCGCGATTCGAAAAAGCCTTCAGCACGGACGTTGCCCGGAGGTGAATTGCGACGCCGGCCACCGCGTGACAAGACCCGCGCTGAAAGCGGACGGCATGCATCAACAAGCCTTCCGCATTCAACTAACGGCGGGGTTGCGCCCGCTTTTACACGGAGTTTCCCTGATTACGCGTGATCACCGCTTATGGCTGGCGCGGAGCGCGCTTAAGCGCCTCCTCGTCCGCGGGCGAGGAGCCCTGGCGCGAGCGGGTCGGTGTCGGGCGGTGTGTGGGGCAACGGACGCCGCTCGCCGGGGTTGCGGCTGGCACTGGGTCGCCCAGCTGAGGCAGCCGAAGGCCGCCCAAAAAACAAAAAAGGGTTCCGGAATTCGGAACCCTTTTTTTCGATGCTTTGGTGGGCCGGGTGGGGTTCGAACCCACGATGTCCTTTCGGAGGTGGATTATGAGTCCACTGCCTGCAACCAACACGGCGTCCAGCCCCAAGAAAAAAGACCCGGTCGTGAAGGCCGGGCCCGTTTCGTCGATTGGCCGACATACTACACGAAAAAGGAGCCTCCGCAACCGCTTCGCTTCGGCGAAACGACCGGGAGGCCCCTTTGATCGCATCATTTGCGGCCAACCGCGGCCGTCGCCGTCAATTCCCTTCGAGGAATGACTTCAGCTTGTCCGAACGGCTCGGATGACGCAGCTTGCGCAGCGCCTTCGCCTCGATCTGACGAATTCGCTCACGCGTCACGTCGAACTGCTTACCGACTTCTTCGAGCGTGTGATCCGTGCTCATCTCGATACCGAAACGCATGCGCAACACCTTCGCTTCGCGCGGCGTCAGCGAATCGAGCACGTCCTTCACGACGTCGCGCATACTCGCGTGCAACGCCGCATCCGCCGGGGCGACCGTGTTCGTATCTTCGATGAAGTCGCCCAGATGAGAATCGTCGTCGTCACCGATCGGCGTTTCCATCGAGATCGGCTCCTTCGCGATCTTCATGATCTTTCGGATCTTGTCTTCCGGCATTTCCATCTTCTCGGCCAGCGTCGCCGGATCCGGCTCGAGACCGGTTTCCTGCAGGATCTGACGCGAGATGCGGTTCATCTTGTTGATCGTTTCGATCATGTGAACCGGAATCCGGATCGTGCGCGCCTGGTCGGCGATCGAACGCGTAATGGCCTGGCGGATCCACCACGTCGCATACGTGGAGAACTTGTAGCCACGACGGTATTCGAACTTGTCCACCGCCTTCATCAGGCCGATGTTGCCTTCCTGAATCAGGTCGAGGAACTGCAGACCGCGGTTCGTGTACTTCTTCGCGATCGAGATCACGAGACGCAGGTTGGCCTCGGTCATCTCGCGCTTCGCCTGGCGCGCCTTAAGCTCGCCGGCCGCCATCTGACGGTTGGTTTCCTTCAGGTCCTTCAGCGGCAGCACCACGCGCGCCTGCAGATCGAGCAGACGTTGCTGCTGTTCGCGGATCGCCGGAATGTTGCGCGTGAGGATCGCGCTATACCCGTGACCTTCGGCGACGATCTTGTCGGCCCATTCGAGGTCCGTCTCGCTGCCCGGGAAACGCGCGATGAATTCCGCACGCGGCATGCCGCACTTGTCGACGACCGTATGCAGGATCTGACGCTCGACCTGACGCACTTCATCCACCTGCGCGCGCAGCGTGTCGCACAGACGCTCGACGGTACGCGCGGTGAAGCGAATCGTCATTAGCTCGTTCTGGATGGTTTCCTGCGCCTTCAGATACGACTTGGACTTGTAGCCTTCCTTCTCGAACGCGCGACGCATCTTGTCGAACCATTCGCTGATCGACGCGAATTTTTCGAGCGACGCGCGCCGCAGCGCTTCGAGCTGCGCGGCGTTGGCGGTGGCTTGCGCCGCGCCATCGTCTTCTTCCTCGTCCTCTTCGTCCTCTTCCTCGGCTTCCTCGTCTTCATTCTCGATCGCTTCCGCCTCCTGCGCGGAGAAGCCGTCGGCGTCTGCCGCGTCGGCGTCGATCAGACCGTCGACGAGTTCGTCGATGCGCGCTTCGTCGTTGGCGACGCGCTCGGCCATCGCGAGAATGTCGGCGATCGTGGTCGGGCACGCGGAGATGGCCATCACCATGTGCTTCAGGCCGTCTTCGATGCGCTTCGCGATTTCGATTTCGCCTTCACGCGTAAGCAGCTCGACCGTGCCCATTTCGCGCATGTACATACGCACGGGATCGGTGGTGCGGCCAAATTCGGAGTCGACGGTGGACAGCGCGACTTCAGCTTCCTCTTCGACTTCGTCGTCTGACGAAGCCGCGGGCGCGTTGTCGTTGAGCAGCAGCGTTTCAGCGTCCGGGGCCTGTTCGTAGACCGCGACGCCCATGTCGTTGAACGTGCTGATGATGCCTTCGATCGCCTCGGTCTCGGTGAAGTTGTCCGGCAGGTGATCGTTGATTTCAGCGTATGTGAGGAAGCCGCGCTCCTTGCCGAGCTTGATCAGGGCGCGCAGCTTGGAGCGACGCTCCTCGAGTTCCTCCACCGTGCCAGGCTGCGACGACGCGAACGCATCCTTCAGCAGCGCTTTTTCCTTTGCACGACGGTCGCGAGCCTTGACCTTCTCCGGCTTGCCCGGTGCGGCGGCAGCGGTTTCTTCGGTCTGGGTTGCATCGTCATCGACGGGTACTTCATTCAGCTTTTTCGTCATGGAGTTCGCCGTACCGGCTGTAGTCTCGATCCCCGGCTGTTGGACAACAGCCGGTTGAACCGTGGATACTGAAGTCACGCGCGCTACCGCATCGTCCTGAACGGCAGCCGCTTCCCTTGCGCTTCTGACACCCGCCCGCTTGGCAGCCGGCGGTGCTACAGCTTTCGCCGCCCGAACCGGTGCGGCCTGCGCGGCCGCAGTGGTCGACGACTTCTTCCCGGCAGCCGGTGCAACGCTGACAGCAGACGTTCTTCTGGCGGATGCAGTCAGCTTGGCTTCGGTAACTTTTCCGGTGCGCTCTTTAGCGCGTGAGCCCGTTGCATGATTTCCGCCTGTCGTCTTTGCCATCGCATCGCCTTTCGCCTTTGCTAGGAAAACCCTTGAAAAAACAAACCGCTAGAAACTTTTGATTATACCATCCGATGTTTCGGCCTCGCCGCTACAGCCCGAGTTGACGCTTCATGTCGGCCCGCTTCCGGTTGAGCTCCGAAAACTCGGCAAACTCTTCCGGCGTATGCCGCGACTGTCGCGAAAGCTGTTCGAGACGATCGCAATAAGCGTCGTATCGCATCTTCAAAATCGCGGCTTTCAGCTCCTCGCCGACAATTCGTTCCTGCTCGCGCCGTTCCTCGATGACGGCCGCGTCCTGCGGGTCTTTCAGCAGCAAATCCCGGACGTTTTCATCATAGTCTAGAATTTTGCGAAAGATTTCCTCGAAAGTTGGGGCGTTCGCGCCATTTCGCAAGAGATCGGACAACAACTGGAACGCTGCCGAATCGCCGAGGGCTCGCGCGTGCGTCGTCACTTCCGCGAACAGTTCGCCGTGCCGGGTCACGGTGAGCAGCGCCTCTTCGGCCGCTTCGTCGAGCATCGCGACCGTGCGCGGATACATCACCAGATTGCGCAGCGTCTTTTCCTCGATGCCGGTCACGCTGCGCCGGTCCTTGCGGGCCGGCGCCTTGCGCGACGCGGCCGCGATCCGCGCGTCGACCTCGCAAAGCGCCGCGACTTCGCTGAATGGCACATCGAGCCGGTCTGCGAACATATGCATGATCTGCGCGCGCAGCGCATTGGCCGGCAACGCCTGCAGCAGCGGTTTCGCGTCGAACAGCGCGCGGGCCTTGCCTTCGGGCTGATCGAGCTCCTTGCCGGTCAACACCTCGTTGAGCATGAACTGCGACAACGGCATCGCCCGTTCGACCTGTTCGGCGAAAGCCTCGGTGCCGAACTCGCGCACGTAGCTGTCGGGATCATGCTCGCTGGGCAGGAACAGGAAACGGATCGTCCGGTTGTCGGCGGCGTGCGGCAGGCACGCATCGAGCGCGCGACGCGCGGCGCGCCGGCCGGCCGCGTCGCCGTCGAAACTGAAGATGACCGTATCGGTCTGGCGCATCAGTTTCTGCACATGAATCGGCGTGCAAGCGGTGCCGAGGGTCGCGACGGCGTTCTGGAAGCCCAATTGGGCCAGCGCGACCACGTCCATATAACCTTCGACGACCAGCACGTAATGTTGCTCTCGAATCGCAAGACGCGCCTCGAACAGCCCGTACAGCTCGCTGCCCTTGTTAAATAGCGGCGTTTCCGGTGAATTCAAATACTTTGGCTCGCCGCCGTCGAGCACGCGGCCGCCGAAGCCGATCACCTGTCCTTTGACATTGCGGATCGGGAACATGATCCGCTCGCGAAAGCGGTCGTAGCGGCGGTTCTGACCCTGCGCGTCCGACTTTTCGCTGACGATCACGAGACCCGCTTCGACCAGGGCGTCGTCGCGATAGTTCGGGAACGCCGCCTCGAGGTTTTGCCACCCGTCCGGCGCATAGCCGAGACCGAAGCGCGCGGCGACTTCGCCGGTCAGGCCGCGCTTCTTCAAATATTGGATCGCGCCCGGCGCACCGCGCAGTTGCTTACGGTAGTAGTCGCAGGCGGTCTGCATGAGATCGGACAGCGCGGTTGTCACGGCCTTCGATGCCGCCGGCGCGTAGCCGCCGCCAGCTCCGCCTCCACCGCCGCCGCCATATCCGGGAGAAGCCTCGTGCGGTACGGTGAGACCCACCGATTGCGCGAGCTCGTTGACCGCTTCGGGAAACGACGCGCCCACGTGTTCCATCAGGAAACCGATGGCCGTACCATGCGCACCGCAGCCGAAGCAGTGATAAAACTGTTTAGTCGGACTAACCGTAAACGAGGGGCTCTTCTCGTTGTGAAACGGACACAGCCCCATGAAGTTCGCGCCGCCCTTTTTCAGCTGCACATACCGGCCGACCACGTCGACGATATCGACGCGGTTGAGCAGGTCCTGCAGGAATGACGGTGGGATCACAGTAAATGACGCTGCCTGGAAAGCTTCAAAATCCAAGCCCGGAGCCCGGGCTCGACACCGCGCCCGGGTCCCGCGCCTCGCCTTCTGGAGGCGCGCGACCCGGACAAATCGACAGAGTTACTTAGCGAGCGCGGCCTTGACCTGTGCGGAGACGGCGGTCATGTCGGCGCGGCCGGCCAGCTTCGGCTTCAGCACGCCCATCACCTTGCCCATGTCCTGCGGGCCGGCAGCGCCGGTTTGCGCGACCGCCGCCTGCACCTCGGCAACGATTTCCGCTTCGGACATCTGCTCAGGCATGTACGCGGAAAGAATAGCCAACTCGGCCTTTTCCTTGTCCGCAAGATCCGTACGTCCTGCGGCCTCGAACTGGCTGATCGAATCCTTGCGCTGCTTGATCATCTTGTCGATGACGGAGGTTATGGCGGCATCGTCGAGCGTGACCCGCTCATCGACTTCACGCTGCTTGATCGCGGCGAGCAGCAGGCGGATCGTCCCGAGACGTTCGGTCTCGCGCGCCCGCATGGCAGCTTTCATATCGTCGTTGATCCGGTCCTTGAGACTCATCACTCACCTGAATTGCGTTGAAAAGTTGAAAAACCGGCCGGTCGACGGCGGCGATACTGCCGCATCAGCACAAAAACCCGCTTGGGACGTCTTCCTCAAGCGGGTTGGCGCAATTTTGCGTAGTGGATGCGACCCTGCCGGATGGCCCGATGGGCCGGGTTTGCCATGATGACACCTGTCGTGCCGCCATCGGCTTGGATGCTGCCGCGCCGTGTACAGCGGGGCAACGCCAGAATCAGTAGAGCTTCCTTGGCAGCATCTGGCCACGCAGACGCTTGAAATGACGCTTCACTGCCGCCGCTTTCTTGCGCTTGCGTTCGGCTGTGGGTTTCTCGTAAAACTCGCGAGCGCGAAGTTCCGTCAGTAAGCCGTTTTTCTCCATGGTGCGCTTGAAACGGCGCATGGCGACTTCGAACGGCTCATTGTCTTTTACGCGGACGGTCGTCATTTTTCAATAACGGAACTTTGTAAAGGTTCAGGAGTATAGCAGAGCTTTCTCACAAAGCCATTGCGCCGTCAAGCCCCCGGGCATATTCGGCCGCCGCCTCGCCCGCCGCGACACCCGACGCCCACGCCCACTGGAAGTTGTAGCCGCCGAGCCAACCGGTCACGTCGACCGCCTCGCCGATGAAGTAGAGGCCCGGCACCCGCGCGCTCATCATCGTGGTCGATGACAAACCGCGCGTATCGACCCCGCCGCGCGTCACTTCGGCCTTGCGATAACCCTCGGTGCCGTTCGGCGTGAGGGTCCAGCGCGACAGCGCCTCACCGATGCCGCGCAGCGCCTTGTCCGGCAGATCGGCGACGCGGGCCTCGGCGGCCATCCGGTGAGTGTCGAGCCACACATGCGCGAGCCGCTGCGGCACCCATTCCGATAGCAGATTGGCGATCTGCCGCTTCGTGCCGCTTTTCGCGTCGATGAGCGCAGTCGCGGCGTCGCGCTCCGGCAGCAGATTGATGTGAATCGGCTCGCCGGGCTGCCAGTAGCTCGAGATCTGCAGCACGCCTGGGCCCGACAGGCCGCGGTGCGTGAGCAGCAGATCTTCGGTGAATTCGGCGCCGGTCTTCGTATTGCCAGTCGACAGCTCTACTTCAAGCGACACGCCCGATAGCGCCGCGAACGGCTCCCAGTCGGCCGGAGCGAAGGTCAGCGGAACCAGCGCGGGACGCGTGTCGATCAACTTGTGGCCGAACTGCCTGGCGATCCGGTACGCGAAATCGGTCGCGCCGATCTTCGGGATCGACAGACCGCCCGTCGCGATCACGAGCGCACGGGCGGCGATCGTGCCCGCCGTCGTGCAGAGCAGGAACTGTCCTTCGGCGTCCTGGCGCACCTCTTCGACCGACAGCGGCGTGCGCCATGCAACCCCACCGGCGTCGCATTCGTTCTTCAGCATGTCGATGACCGCGTCGCTCGACTGATCGCAGAACAGCTGGCCCTTGTGCTTCTCGTGCCATGTCACGCGATGCTGCTTCAGCAGCGCCATGAAATCGCGCGGCGTATAGCGCGCGAGCGCCGAGCGGCAAAAATGCGGATTCGCCGACAGATAATTGGCCGGCCCCGCATACAGATTCGTGAAGTTGCACCGGCCACCGCCGGAAATGCGGATTTTTTCCGCGAGACGCTGCGAGTGGTCGATCAGCGCCACACGCCGGCCGAGTTGACCGGCCACGGCCGCGCACATCATGCCGGCCGCGCCCGCGCCGATCACTGCGATATCGAAGGATTCCATGGGGCCGCATTGTACCTGCCGGGCCCACGCGTCCATGCCCGTGCTCAGCGGGCCGCCTGCGGCCGCCTGTCCGCGCTGGTATACTTTCAGGCTTACCTTTCACTTCCGGACGCGCGTCGCGCGCGCCCGTCTCAAGCGATTCATCATGCTCGTTCTCGGCATCGAAAGCTCCTGCGACGAAACCGGTCTCGCGCTCTACGACACGGAGCGCGGCCTGCTCGCGCACGCGCTGCATTCGCAGATTGCGATGCATCGGGAGTACGGCGGCGTCGTGCCGGAGCTTGCATCGCGCGACCATATCCGCCGCGCGCTGCCGCTGCTCGAAGAGGTGATGGAGCGCGCCGGCGTCGCGCGCGGCGACATCGACGCGATCGCTTACACGCAAGGGCCTGGGCTCGCGGGCGCGCTGCTGGTCGGCGCGAGCGTCGCGAATTCGCTGGCGATGGCGTGGAACAAGCCGACCGTGGGCATTCACCATCTCGAAGGGCATCTGCTGTCGCCGCTGCTCGTCGACGAGCCGCCGCCGTTCCCGTTCGTCGCGCTGCTGGTCTCGGGCGGCCACACGCAGTTGATGCGTGTGACGGACGTCGGCTTCTACGAGACGCTCGGCGAGACGCTCGACGACGCCGCCGGCGAAGCCTTCGACAAAACCGCCAAGCTGCTGGGCCTCGGCTATCCGGGCGGCCCCGAAGTCTCGCGCATGGCCGAGTTCGGTACACCCGGCGCAGTCGTGCTGCCGCGCCCGATGCTGCATTCCGGCGACCTCGATTTCAGCTTCAGCGGCCTGAAGACCGCCGTGCTCACGCACGCGAACCGGCTGGGCGGCGCGAACATCTGCGAGCAGGCCAAGGCCGACCTCGCGCGCGGTTTCGTCGATGCCGCCGTCGACGTGCTGGCCGCGAAATCTCTAGCGGCGCTCAAGCGCACGAAGCTGAACCGGCTGGTGGTGGCGGGCGGCGTCGGCGCGAACCGGCAATTGCGCGAAGCGCTGTCGGCCGCCGCGCAGAAGCGCAATTTCTACGTCCACTACCCGGACCTGTCGCTGTGCACGGACAACGGGGCGATGATCGCGCTGGCCGGCGCGCTGCGTTTGCAACGCTGGCCCGAACAGGCCGGCCACGACTACGCGTTCACCGTGAAGCCGCGTTGGGATCTGACGTCGCTCGCGCACTGAACCGCCGCCCCAAGAGGACAAAAAGCCGCTTTACAAGCGGCTTTTTTGCTTCAATGCCTTCGAAACGAAACGGCGTGGAGCGATCAGGAACGTATCAGGCGAAGCGCTTGTCCCGCTCGATCACCGCATACGCGCTGTGATTGTGAATCGACTCGAAGTTCTCCGCTTCGAGCACATACGCGACGATGCGCTCGTCGGCATTCAGACGCTGGGCAACGTCGCGCACGAGGTCTTCGACGAACTTCGGATTTTCATACGCGCGCTCGGTGACGAACTTCTCGTCCGGGCGCTTGAGCAGGCCCCACAGTTCACACGACGCTTCTTCCTCGGCGATACGGATCAACTCTTCGACAGCGACGTCGCCGTTCAGCTCGGCATCGATCGTCACGTGCGAACGCTGATTGTGCGCGCCGTACTGCGAGATCTTCTTCGAGCACGGGCACAGGCTCGTGACCGGCACCAGCACCTTCAGGAACACCCGCGTCGCGCCATGGCGGGTCTCACCGGTCAGCGTGACTTCATAATCGAGCAAGCTCTGCACGCCCGACACCGGCGCGGTCTTGTTCACGAAGTACGGGAACGACACTTCGATGCGGCCCGCCTCCGCCTCGAGTTTTTCGAGCATAGCCGCGAGCATCGTGCGGAACGTGGCCGGTTCGAGCGGCTCCTTGTTCTCTTCGAGCAACGCGACGAAGCGCGACATGTGGGTGCCCTTCTGCTCGGCCGGCAGATGCACGTCGAGATTCCACGTGCCGACCGACGGCTGCACTTCGCCACCTTGCGTGCGAATCGTCAACGGATGACGCACGCCCCTCACGCCGACCCGCTGGATCGGAATCTGGCGCGTGTCGGGGGTGCTTTGCACGTCGGGCATCACGAAAGCGGGATTCATCTGATTCATTCTTTTGTCCTTTCTGGAAAGCGCCGGGCTGCGCCAAGGTTTCGCTGCATCGGCGACTATCGCGCAGCGAGTGCGAGGCACCCATCGGCCATGCGGATCAGTGCGCGCAACGGCGAACGCCGGCTCGCGCCGGCGTTGGGTGACGGCCCACAACACCCGTCGGTTCAAACTGGAGATTGCCGAAGCCGCCGTCGCATGACGGCGGCGTGAGTCGAACCTACGACGGCACGACAGCCGACAGCGCTTTACGCGACGCGCTTCACGGACGACTGACCGCCGACCGCGCCGCTCGCAAGGAAGCGTTCGCGGATCGACCGGGCGATACCCGCGGCGTCGAGACCGCACGCGGCGAGCAGCTTGGCCGGGTCCCCGTGATCGATGAACCGATCGGGGAGGCCCAATTGTAGTACGGGACGCATAACCTCACTTGCGAGCAGGGCTTCGACGCACGCCGAACCCGCGCCACCCATGATGGAGCCTTCCTCGACGGTGACGATCGCGTCGTGCGTCTCGGCCAGCTTGCGCACGAGTTCGGTGTCGAGCGGCTTCACGAAGCGCATGTTCGCGACGGTGGCGTCGAGTTGCTCGGCGGCCGCGAGCGACGGCGCGACCATCGTGCCGAACGCGAGAATCGCGATGCGCTTGCCGGCCGGCGCTGACGTCTCGCGACGCACTTCGCCCTTGCCGAGCGGCAACGCGGCCATCTGCTTGACCGTTGCGACCCCGGTACCCGCGCCGCGCGGGTAGCGCACAGCGGTCGGATGCGACTGCTGCAACGCGGTGTACAGCATCTGGCGGCACTCGTTTTCGTCAGACGGCGCCATCACGGTCATGTTCGGAATACAACGCATGAACGCGAGGTCGTACGCGCCCGCATGCGTCGCGCCGTCCGCACCAACGAGACCCGCACGATCGATTGCGAACACCACCGGCAGGTTTTGCAGCGCGACGTCGTGAATCAGCTGGTCATACGCGCGTTGCAGAAAGGTCGAATAGATCGCGACGACAGGCTTCATGCCGTCCGCGGCAAGGCCGCCCGCGAACGTCACCGCGTGCTGCTCGGCGATGCCGACGTCGAAGTAACGATCCGGGAAGCGCTTTTCGAACTCGACCATGCCCGAGCCTTCACGCATTGCCGGCGTAATGCCGATCACGCGCGAGTCGAGCTCGGCCGCGTCGCACAGCCACTCGCCGAACACCTGCGTGTAGGTCTTTTTCGAGGGCGTCGCGGCCGGTTTGATACCCTCGGCCGGATTGAACTTGCCGGGGCCGTGGTACAGCACCGGATCAGCCTCGGCCAGCTTGTAGCCCTGGCCTTTCTTCGTGACCACGTGCAGGAATTGCGGCCCGCGCAGTTCCTTGATGTTTTGCAGCGTCGGAATCAGCGAATCGAGATCGTGACCGTCGATCGGTCCGATGTAGTTGAAGCCGAACTCTTCGAACAGCGTCGCCGGCACGATCATGCCCTTCGCGTGCTCCTCGAGCTTGCGCGCGAGATCGAGCACCGGCGGCGCGACGCGCAGCACGCGCTCGACGCCCGCGCGCGCAGCCGCATAGAAGCGCCCGGACATCAGACGCGCGAGATGGCGATTCAGCGCGCCGACCGGCGGCGAGATCGACATGTCGTTGTCGTTGAGGATCACGAGCAGCGGCACGTCGTCTTCGACGCCCGCGTTGTTCATTGCCTCGAAGGCCATGCCGGCCGTCATCGCGCCGTCGCCGATCACGGCGATGCCCATGCGGTTGTCGCCTTGCAGCTTGCTCGCGATCGCCATGCCGAGCGCGGCCGAAATCGACGTGCTCGAGTGCGCGGTGCCGAAGGTGTCGTATTCCGATTCGTCGCGCTTCGGGAAGCCCGAGATGCCGCCCAACTGACGCAGCGTGTGCATCTGGTCGCGACGACCGGTCAGGATCTTGTGCGGATAGGTCTGATGGCCGACGTCCCAGACGATCCGGTCGTGCGGCGTATCGAAGACATAGTGCAGCGCGATGGTCAACTCGACCGTGCCGAGGTTGGACGAGAGATGGCCGCCCGTCTGCGATACGCTGTCGAGCACGAAGGCACGCAACTCGTCGGCAAGCGGGTGCAATTGGCGGCGATCGAGGCGGCGCAGGGCTGCCGGGTCGTCGATGGTTTTCAGCAAGTCGTACATCGTCGTTCCATTGTAGGAAAACTTACGCGCCCGCACTTCATACATGCACCCCGGGGATGGAGGGTGCGCGGCGGCGGGCTTTCGCGTTCAGCTGACCCGGTTCACCACCAGGTCGGCCAGTTCGGCAAGACGCTGCGCGCGCGCGCCGAACGGCGCGAGCGCGGCGTGCGCGTCGCTGCGCAGTTGCGCCGCGAGCGCGCGCGACGCGTCGAGCCCAATAATCGACACGTAGGTCGGCTTGCCGTCCTTCGCGTCCTTGCCGGCGGTCTTGCCGAGCGTTGCGGAGTCGGTCGTGACGTCGAGAATGTCGTCGACGACCTGAAACGCAAGACCGACCGCGGCGGCGTAGGCGTCGAGCGACGCCAGACCCTGCGCGTCCGGCGTCTCGCCGGCCAATGCGCCCATGCGCACGGCCGCGCGCAGCAGCGCGCCGGTCTTCATGCGATGCATGGTCTCGAGCTGCGGGCGGGTCAGCGTGTGGCCGACGCTCGCCAGATCGATGGCCTGGCCGCCGCACATGCCGATCGAGCCGCTTGCGAGCGCGAGTTCGCGTACGAGCGAGGCCTGCTGCGGCCGGCCGAGTACGTCGGACGTGAGCACGATGAATGCTTGCGACTGCAGCGCGTCGCCGACCAGCAGCGCGGTCGCTTCGTCATACTTGACGTGGACCGTCGGCTTGCCGCGGCGCAGTTCGTCGTCGTCCATGCAGGGCATGTCGTCGTGCACGAGCGAGTACACGTGAATCATTTCCAGCGCCGCCGCCGCCGCATCGAGGCATTCGGCACGCGCGCCGGTCAGCTCGCCGGCCGCGTGGCACAGGAGCGGCCGCACCCGCTTGCCGCCGCCGAGCACCGCATAGCGCATCGCCTCGTGCAGCCTGGCGGGTTCGGTCGTCTCGGCCGGCAGATAGTGTTCCAGAGCCGTTTCGACGCGTTCGAGCACCGAGCGCGTCCATTGTTCGAATGTCATAGGTCGTCCCCGCTCTCAGTCGCGGCTGTTCCTGCGGTATTCATGGGCAGCGGCTTGAGGGTCTCGCCATCGAGGACCCGCACCTGCTGCTCGACCTTTTCGAGCTGCTGTTGACAGAATGCGACAAGTGCCGCCCCGCGACGGTAAGCGGCCAGCGATTCCTCGAGGCTCAGACTGCCGCCTTCCATGCGCGCGACGAGCTCTTCCAGTTCGGTCTGCGCGGCCTCGTAGTTCTCCGGCAGCGGCGCGCTATCGCCGCTTTCGGCTGGTGCGGCGGCGGAATCGTTCGATGCGGTCTTCGCCATGAATAGTCGCAAAATTAAAACAAGTCGGACATTCTACGGCAAAAGCGACATTTTCGATCCGCCCGCCGGCCTGCGCCCCGCCGTGCTGTCTCGCTTCGAGCCTGTCCGATGCCCACCCTTGCCCCGCTTCGACCCTGAAGTCTCGCAGAAAAAAAGCTTGAGGTCTGCGGCGAAAATGCCGAACTTTCTTGACATTTTTAACCCAAATCAGGGACTTAAGTGCCCCTGTCACAGGGAAACGGGTATAATTGCGGGCTCCCTAAATCGAATCTTCGATGGTTGGGTTGTTCACTGCTTTCACGTCTTCATCGGGAGTGGGAATGTCCAATCTGAGCAATGCATTGCAGTTGCGGTCTGTTCATAGCCAGCTGCCAGTCACGGCTTACTTTGACGAAGCGCTTCTTACGCGCGAAATCGACACCCTTTTCAAGAAAGGTCCTCGCTACATCGGCCACGATCTCATGGTGCCCGAAGCGGGGGATTATTTTGCCTTGCCCAGCGAACGCGAGGGGCGGGTACTCGTCCGTAACCAGCAGTCGCAAGTCGAGTTGCTGTCGAACGTGTGCCGCCACCGGCAAGCCATCATGCTCAACGGCCGCGGCCAGACGCAGAACATCGTCTGTCCGCTGCATCGCTGGACGTACGACCTGAAGGGCGAGCTGCTCGGCGCGCCCCATTTCGCCGACAACCCGTGCCTGAATCTCGGCGCCACGCCACTGCGGAACTGGCAGGGTCTGCTGTTCGAGGCCCAAGGTCGGGACGTCGCGAAAGATCTCGCACGCCTCGGCACCAAGCGCCATTTCGATTTCTCGGGCTTCATGTTCGATCACGTCGAAGTCCATGAGTGCAACTACAACTGGAAGACCTTCATCGAGGTCTATCTGGAGGACTATCACGTCGCACCGTTCCATCCGGGCCTCGGCAGCTTCGTCAATTGCGACGATCTGACGTGGGAGTTCGGCGACTGGTACAGCGTGCAGACGGTCGGCGTGCACAAGGCGCTCGAGCAACCGGGCAGCCCGACGTATCGCAAGTGGCACGACGAAGTGCTGCGCTTTCGCGACGGCAATCCGCCCGAGTTCGGCGCGATCTGGATGGTGTACTACCCGGGCATCATGATCGAGTGGTATCCGCACGTGCTGGTCGTGTCGTGGCTGATTCCGCGCGGTCCGCAGAAGACCACCAACGTGGTGGAGTTCTATTACCCCGAGGAAATCGCGCTGTTCGAGCGCGACTTCGTCGAAGCCGAGCGCGCCGCCTATATGGAGACAGCCCGCGAAGACGACGAGATCGCCGAGCGCATGGACGCCGGCCGCCTCGCGTTGATGGAGCGCGGCGAATCACAGGTCGGACCGTATCAGAGCCCGATGGAAGACGGTATGCAGCACTTCCACGAGTTTCTGCGGCGCGAACTCGGCACGATCTGATCCGCGCCGCGTGGCGCATCGATCGACTCAAGGAAAGACGGGCTTCGACCCGTCTTTTTTTGTTTAGACTACCGATATAGACCGGCCATGTGCCAGCCGCCATCGCCCGTATCGAGGAGACGCTCATGCCCCACACTCATTACACCACCCTGATCTCCGCGACCAATCTTGCCGAGCGGCTCACGGCCGCGCCGGGCAGCGTGTTCGTGATCGACTGCCGGTTCGACCTCGCCGATACCGACGCGGGCGAGAAAGCCTGGCTGGCCGGCCATCTGCCGGGCGCGCACTATCTGCATCTCGATCGCGATCTGTCCGGGCCGAAGAACGGCTCGAACGGCCGGCATCCGCTGCCCGATCGCGCGCGGCTCGTCGAAACGCTGGAGTCGCGGGGACTGAAGCAAGGTCAACAGGTCGTCGCATATGACGCACAAGGCGGCATGTACGCGGCGCGCGTCTGGTGGCTGTTGCGCTGGCTCGGTCACGACGCGGTCGCGCTGCTCGACGGCGGGCTGCAGGCATGGGAAGCGGCTGGCCAACCGCTGACGCAGGACGTGCCCGCGCAGAACACCGGCGACTTCAAGGCGGCCGCGCCGCTCGCCGTGACTATCGATACCCAGGCGGTCGAGCGCAACCTCGGTTCGAAGGAGCGAATCGTCGTCGATGCGCGCGCGGCCGATCGCTATCGCGGCGAAAACGAGACGCTCGACCGCGTCGGCGGCCATATCCCGGGCGCGCTGAACCGCTTCTTCAAGGACAACCTGACCCCCGACGGCCGCTTCAAGCCGGCGCACACACTGCGTGAGGAATTCCACGCGCTGCTCGGCGACACGCCGCCCGAACACGTGGTGCTGCAATGCGGCTCGGGCGTGACCGCCTGCATCAATTCGCTTGCGATGGAGGTTGCCGGCCTGCATGGTTCAGCGTTGTACGCGGGCTCCTGGAGCGAATGGAGTTCCGATCCGAAACGGCCGGTGGCGACGGGGGCGAAACCTTGAGCGCGAGCCGCCGCAAGTCGTAACCAGACGCGAGGAATTCGAGCAGCGCTTCAAGCCACGCCGTGCTGCTTGAACCACACGAGCGTACGACGCCAGCCATCCTCGGCATCGGCCTTCCTGTAGCTCGGACGGTAATCGGCGAAAAACGCGTGACCCGCGTCGTCATAAACGACGAACTGCGAGCCGCGTCCTGCTTGCGGCCCTTGCGCGATCGCCTGCTTCATCTGCTCGAGCGTGTCCTGCGGATTGCTTTGATCCTGGCGCCCGTACAGGCCGAGCACCGGCGCATGAAGGTCAGCGACGAGATCGATCGGATTGGCCGGCGTCATCGCATTCTTCGCGCCGGTCACGCGACCGTACCAGGCGACCCCCGCCTTCACGCGCGGATTGTGTTCGGCATAGAGCCACGAGATGCGCCCACCCCAGCAGAAGCCGTTCACGCCGAGCCGGTTCAGGTCGCCGCCGTTTTCGCCGGCCCACGCGACGGCTGCGTCGAGGTCGGCCAGCACCTGCTCGTCGGGTACCTTGCTGAGCAGTTGCTCGCTCAGTTGCTGGATGCTCGTGTAGACGGTCGGATCGCCCTCGCGCTCGAACAGGTTCGGCGCGATTGCCAGATAGCCCAGCTTCGCGAAGCGCCGGCAGACGTCCGCGATATGCTCGTGCACGCCGAAAGCCTCATGCACGACGAGGATCACCGGCAGATGCGTCTTGCCCTTCGGCTGCGCGCGGTAGGCCGGTATCAGCGTACCGAGCGAATGAAACGCCACCTCCCCTGCTTCGAGGCCGTCGCTGTCGGTATGAATGGTTTGCGCCGAGACTGGCAGCACCGCCGCCGCGAAACCGGTGCCCAGCGCCGCCTTGATGAAGGTGCGCCGATCGAAGGGAACGTGCGGGACCAGGCAGTCGACCTCAGGCTTCAGCATGTGGCGCTCCTCGAAGAATTGTTAGAGGCAACAGGATACGCCTTGCGCATCCCGTTGCACATTCAACTGAGGAGATCGTCCGCGCGCGTCAGTGCAGCTTGACGCGCGGCAGCGTGGTACGGCGCAACCAATGCGCGAAGGTGTCGAGCACCATGCGCGGATAGCCGTGCAGCGCCGCGATATGCAGCCGGTACAGCGACATGTACATGAAGCGCGCGAACAGCCCTTCGATCAGCATATTGCCGCCAATCACCCCGCCCATCAGATTGCCGACCGCGCTGAAGTGGCCGAGCGAGACCAGCGAGCCGAAGTCGCGATAAGTGAATTCCGGTTGTGGCCTGTTGTCGAGGCGCGCCGCCAGTCCTTTCATCAGAAAGCTCGCCTGCTGATGCGCGGCCTGCGCGCGCGGCGGCACGTTGCGCTCGTTGCCCGGCCACTCGCACGCCGCGCAGTCGCCGAGCGCGAAGATGTTGTCGTCGATCCCGGTTTGCAGCGTACGGCGCACGACCAGCTGGCCGAGCCGGTTGACCGGCAAGCCGTCGAGCTGACCGAGCACCGCCGGCGCCTTGATGCCCGCCGCCCACACGGTCAGATCGGCCCGCACGGTGTGACCGCTCGCGGTGCGGATGTAGCCCGGCGCGACCTCGGCCACCGTCTCGCCGATCATCAGCTTCACGCCGAGCTTGGTCAGCAATTCGGCGGTGGCCGTGGAAACGCGCTCCTGCAACGCGGGCAGAATGCGCGGCCCCGCCTCGATCAGCACGATGCCGACGTCATGCCGCGGATCGAGCTTGTGCAAGCCATACGCGGACAACACCTGCGCGGTATTGCGCAACTCCGCCGACAACTCGACCCCCGTCGCGCCGCCGCCGACGATCGCCACCTGAATGCGCGGCTCGCTCGACGTCCACGTGCCGGGTCCCGGTCTCGACTCGACGGGTTCGTGCGCCTGATGCTCGGCGCGCACGCACGCCGCTATCAGGCGCTTGCGGAAACGCTCTGCCTCGCTAACCGTATCCAGTGCGAAGGAGAATTCGGCCGCTCCCTTGACGCCGAAGAAGGCCGTGGTACTGCCGATCGCGATGATCAGCGTGTCGTACTCGAGCTCGCGTTCGGGCAGCAGTTCAGCGCCGTCGTCGTCCAGCACGGTGCCGAGCGTAATGCGTCGGTTCGTGCGGTCGAGTGCGGTCAGGTCGCCTTGCTGGAATGCGAAGCCATGCCAGCGCGCCTGCGCCGCGTACGGGAGCTCCTGCGTGAACGGGTCCATGCTGCCCGCCGCCACCTCGTGCAGCAGCGGCTTCCAGATATGCGTCGGATAGCGGTCGACCAGCGTGACCTGGGCCTGCGCGCTGCGCCCCTTCTTGTCGGCCCGATAGCGATCGCCAAGACGCGTGGCCAGTTCCAATCCTCCCGCACCTCCGCCAACGACGATAAATCGATGCATTGCACTTCTCCGTGTAGCCGATGAATTATCTGTCGCGACGCTGCGCATGAATGCGCCGTCCTGAACCGATTGTCCTCGACCCGCCTGGGAAGTCACAAGTCGCCAAAACCCATGTGTGACATGCGCACGACGTTATCGTGCGCATGTCACGGGCATGTCAATGCGCTTCCTCCCAGTTCAGGCCCGCACCGACCTCGGCGACGAGCGGCACCTTCAGCGCGGCGACGCCGCACATCAGTTCTGGCAGGCGCATGCGGACTTCGGACAACTCAGCGTCGGGCACTTCGAGAATCAGTTCGTCATGCACCTGCATGATCATCCGCGTGCCGATCTTCGAGTCTTCGATCCAGTTCTGCACGGCGATCATCGAAAGCTTGATCAGGTCGGCGGCGGTGCCCTGCATCGGCGCGTTGATCGCGGCCCGCTCCGCGGCCTGGCGGCGCGGACCGTTGCCGCCGTTGATCTCGGGCAGCCACAGACGACGGCCGAACACCGTTTCGACGTAGCCCTTCGCCTTCGCGCTCAAACGCGTCTCGTCCATATAGCGCGCGACGCCGGGATAGCGCGCGAAGTAGCGGTCGATATAAATCTTCGCCGCATCGCGCGTGATGCCGAGGTTCGACGCGAGTCCGAACGCGCTCATGCCGTAGATGAGCCCAAAGTTGATGACCTTCGCGACGCGCCGCTGATCGCTCGACACTTCGAGCGGCGTCACGCTGAAGATTTCCGACGCGGTGGCGCGGTGAATGTCCTCGCCCTGCGAAAACGCGCGCAACAACGATTCGTCGCCCGAGATGTGGGCCATGATGCGCAATTCGATCTGCGAATAATCGGCGGAGACGAGCTTGTGCCCGGGCGGCGCGATGAACGCCTCGCGGATGCGCCGACCTTCGCCGGTACGCACCGGAATGTTCTGCAGGTTTGGATCGTTCGATGCGAGCCGCCCCGTCACCGCGACGGCCTGCGCGTAGTTCGTATGCACGCGGCCGGTGTGCGGATTGACCATGCGCGGCAGCTTGTCGGTATAGGTCGACTTCAGTTTCGACAGGCCGCGATGTTCGAGCAGAATCTTCGGCAGCGGATAGTCTTCGGCGAGCTTCTGCAACACCTCTTCGTCGGTGGAAGGCGCACCGCTCGGCGTCTTCTTGATGACCGGCAGTTCGAGCTTCTCGAAGAAAATCTGACCAATCTGCTTTGGCGAGCCGAGGTTGAATTCGCCGCCGGCCAGTTCGTACGCCTTGCCTTCGAGTTCGATCAGACGCGTGGCGATCTCACTGCTCTGCTGACGCAGCTTCTCCGCGTCGATCAGCACGCCGGTCCGCTCCATCTTGCGCAGTACGCGCGAAGTCGGCACTTCGATCTCGCGATACACATGGTCGAGCGACTTCTCCGCGGCGATCTGCGGATACAAGGCCTGATGCAGACGCAGCGTGATGTCTGCGTCTTCGGCAGCATATTCGGCGGCTTTGTCGAGCGCGACTTCGTCGAAGCCGATCTGCTGCGCGCCCTTGCCCGCGACCTCTTCGTACTTGATCGTCTTCACGCCGAGATGACGCAGCGCGAGGCTGTCCATGTCGTGCGTGCGATGCGATTCGAGCACGTACGACTCGAGCAGCGTGTCATGCTCGACGCCGCGCATTTCGATGCCGTAATTCGCGAGCACCTGTTCGTCGTACTTCAGATGCTGGCCGACCTTCTTGTGGCCTGCGCTTTCGAGCCACGGCTTGAGCTTCGCGAGCACTTCGTCGCGCGGCAGCTGCACCGGCGCGTCGGGGCCGCGATGCGCGAGCGGCACATACGCGGCGCGGCCCGCTTCGACCGACAGCGACAAGCCGACGATCTGCGCGATCATCGGATCGAGCGACGTGGTCTCGGTATCGAACGAGGTCAGCTCGGCCGCATTGATCCTGTCGAGCCACGCGTCGAGCTGCTCCCATGTTTGCACGGTCTCGTAGTGGCGCTCGTGATCGACGGACAACGCGGGGGGCACGTCGGTTTCCGGACCTTCGACCGCATCGGCGATTTCGACTTCGCGCAACCACGTCTTGAAGCCGTGGCGCGTGAACACCTCGCGCAACTCTTCGCGCGATTCGGGAAGGCTCGGCAGACTCTCCTCGATCGACACGATGTGCCCGGTCAGATCGCAATGACGCTCGACTGTGACGAGCTTGCGCGCCATCGGCAAAAAGTCCAGCGCGCGGCGCAGATTCTCGCCGACCGCGCCCTTGATCTCGCTCGCATGCCCGACGATGCCATCTAGCGACTCATATTGCGTCAGCCATTTGACCGCGGTTTTCGGACCGCACTTCTCGACGCCCGGCACGTTGTCGACGGTATCGCCGATCAGCGACAGATAATCGATGATGCGCTCCGGCGGCACACCGAACTTCGCGACCACGCCGTCGCGGTCGAGCGTTTCGTTGGTCATCGTATTGACGAGCGTCACGCGGTTCGACACGAGCTGCGCGAGGTCCTTGTCGCCGGTCGACACGACCACGTTCATGCCGAGCTTTTCCGCTTCGGTGCACAGCGTGCCGATCACGTCATCCGCTTCGACGCGATCGATCATCAGCAGCGGCCAGCCGAGCGCACGCACCGCGACGTGAATCGGCTCGATCTGACGGGCAAGATCTTCCGGCATCGACGGACGGTTCGCCTTGTATTCCGGATACCAGTCGTCGCGAAACGTTTTGCCCTTGGCGTCGAACACGCACGCGCTATACTCTGCTGTGACTTCCTTGCGCATGCGCCGCAGCATGTTGATCATCCCGTAGAGCGCACCCGTCGGGCCACCCTCGGGACCGCGCAGATCAGGCATCGCATGGTAGGCCCGGTACAGATAACTCGAACCGTCGACCAACAGCAGGGTCTTACCTTCAAGGCTTCGTTCTTCAGGCATTATGACTAAGAGAAAAGTGATTCCGAGTCTGCGATCGCTCGCAGATCAAGAGCGCGCAACGGCCAAGAAAGCCCGCGCATCGTGGCAGATGTTCACGATTATGGCAGAGTTTATCGAGGCGACCGAGTACCTGTCGGAGATTCGCCCGGCGGTCAGCATCTACGGTTCGGCGCGCCTGAAACCGAACTCGCCGTACTACAAACTCGCCACGCAGATCGCGCGCAAATTGTCGGATGCTGGCTTCGCGGTGATCTCCGGCGGCGGCCCCGGCATCATGGAAGCGGCCAACAAGGGCGCGCATGCGGGCAAGGCGCCTTCGGTCGGTCTGAACATCGAGTTGCCGCACGAGCAGTCGGGCAACCAGTGGCAGGACATCTCGCTGCGCTTTCGCCATTTCTTCACGCGCAAGGTCACGTTCGTGAAGAACTCGGACGCGGTGATCGTGATGCCCGGCGGCTTCGGCACGCTCGACGAACTGGCCGAAGTGCTCACGCTGATCCAGACCAAGAAGTCGCGCCATGTGCCGATCATTCTGGTCGGCGCCGAGTTCTGGGAAGGTCTGCTCGCGTGGTTCAAGAGCGCTCTGATTCCGATGGGTTTGATCAATCCGACCGACATCGATCTGATGCAGGTGATCGACAATCCGGACCAGGTGCTCGAAGCGGTGCTCAAGTTCTACGAAGACCGCGAGGAAGGCGAAGTTCATCCGGTCAAGTCGGAAGAAGACCGGATGTTCTACCTGTGATGGCAAGAGGCTGCGCGCCTCGCATTGCGCGTAGCACGATGCCTATCGTCGCGCACATGGCGGGCAGCCTTCGGGCTGCCCGCTTTCGTTTTGCAGGCCAGTTTGCGGCGCGCTGACTGTCAACCGGATTGGCGAACAAATCGTTTGCACGCTTGCCGTCCGGCGCTAACGTGCTCAGCTGGTACTCGAAGCTCGCAATCTGAACGAACTCACCTCACCCGAAGCCGCGCTCGCGCCGACGTTGCGTGAGATCTTCAGCGGTTTTCTCGGCCCCGGTCTCATTTCATTCGGCGGCGCGTTGCCGCTCGCGCGCCGTGCACTCGTCGATGCTGCGACTGCCGCTGCTGCCGACGATGCTCGTGCTCACGCCGCTCAGCATTTATCTTGCTGCAAGGAGCGCGCGATGAACGACATGCTCGATTCCCTTGCGGCGATTTTTAGTCAGCTGTCGCTGCTCGCGTTCGGCGGCGGCAATACGATCCCTCCGGAGATGCAGCGGCAGGTGGTCGACGTGCATCATTGGATGCCGGCCAGCGAGTTCAGCGCGCTGTTCGCGCTCGCTCAAGCCGCGCCCGGCCCGAACCAGATGATCGTCACGCTGATCGGCTGGCATGTGGCCCGCTGGGCCGGCATGCTCGTCACGTCGATTGCGAAGTTCGGGCCGACGTCGCTCGCGAGCCATCTTCAAAGCGGCACATCCAGCGTAAGCGGGCTGTTTATCAGTGCCTCGGCCTGAGTTACTGAAACGCGACTTCCGCGAAACTGCGCAGCTTGCGGCTATGCAATCGATGCAGCCCATTCATCCGCAGCAGTTCCATCGCCTTCACGCCGATCTGCAGATGCTGATCGACCTGCGCGCGATAGAACTGATCGGCCATGCCCGGCAGCTTCAGCTCGCCGTGCAGCGGCTTGTCCGACACGCACAGCAACGTGCCGTAAGGCACGCGGAAGCGAAAGCCGTTCGCGGCGATCGTCGCGCTTTCCATATCGAGCGCGATTGCACGGCTTTGCGAAAGCCGCTGCACCGGCTCGCGATGATCGCGCAGCTCCCAGTTGCGATTGTCGACGCTCGCCACCGTGCCCGTGCGCATCACGCGCTTCAGCTCGACGCCGTCGAGCTGCGTGACCTGCGCGACCGCGCGCTCGAGCGCGACCTGCACTTCGGCGAGCGCCGGAATCGGCACCCACAGCGGCAGATCGGCATCGAGCACATGATCTTCGCGCACATAGCCGTGCGCGAGCACGTAGTCGCCGAGACGCTGCGTGTTGCGCAGTCCCGCGCAGTGGCCGAGCATGATCCACGCATGCGGACGCAGCACCGCGATGTGATCGGTGATGGTCTTCGCATTCGACGGCCCGACCCCAATGTTGATCATCGTGATGCCGCTGCCGTCCGCGCGTTTCAGGTGATAGGCCGGCATCTGCGGCAGACGTGGCGGCAGCGTGCCCTCCTGCGCCTGCTCGCCGAGATTCTCGTTGTAGGTGATGACGTCGCCGGGCTCGACGAACGACGTGTATTCGCTGCGATAGGTGCGCAATTCCTCGTCGTCGGTACGGGCCATCATGCCCCGGCCGAGCTTGACGAATTCGTCGATATAGAACTGGTAGTTGGTGTACAGCACGTAGTTCTGCACATGCGTCGGCGAGGTCGCCGTGTAGTGCTTCAGCCGATGCAGTGAAAAATCGACGCGCGCCGCCGTGAACAACGCGAGCGGATGCGGCTCGCCCGGCAGCGGCTCGTACGTGCCGTTGACGATGCGGTCGTCGAGCAGCGCGAGGTCCGGTATATCGAAGATGTCGCGCATCAGGAACAGGCGCTCGCGGTCCAGATCGCCTTCGAGGTGGATGCCCTCGGCGAACGCGAAATGAATCGGAATCGGCTGGTCCGACACACCGACCTCGATCTGCACGTGATGATTCTTCGCCAGCAGCCGCAGTTGCTCGCGATAGTAGTTGCCGAACAGGTCTGGCCGCGTGACGGTCGTCTCGAACACGCCCGGCCCCGCGACGAAACCGTACGAGCGACGTGAATCGACGTGCGTGTTGACCTCGGTACGCACGCGCACGAACGGATAGCAGGCGCGCACGCGATGGTCGAACTGCTCGTTGCGGCGATAGCGCGCGAACGCATCGCGCAGGAACGACGTGTTCGCCTCGTAGATCGCGGCGAGGCGGGTGACGGCCTCGGCCGCGTCGTCGAAGCCTTCGGTTGGGAAGCTGTTGGCGGGAGTCTGCACCGTGCGCTGATTGATATCGTTGTTGATCATCATCGTCCACCCTTTTTGATGAGACGACATTACCACGGAACCCGCTGTTGCCAAATGTCGGCGGCGACGCTTGCAACAGCGCCCGCGAGAACGCGCGCAGGTTGCGCGAAAGCGGCGCAAAATAAGGCTTCGCGCCCGTGCGTCAGACCGGATTTGCTAGAATCCGGGCACCCAATCGGAGAATCACCATGAAGCTGCTCCTTCCCATCGCTGTTGCGCTGGCTCTGGCCTTCGGCAACGCCGCGATGGCTGCCCAGCCCGTCGACGAACCGCCGGCCGCCGGCGCGCCCCAGTCCGCCAATGAACGGGCCGGTCTGCCGGACCTGGACAAGATCAATCGTCCGGCCGCAGAGGTCAGCTCGAAGGTCGACATCAACGTTCCGCGCACGCCGAGCTTTCACGAAGTCAGCCCGAACGGCACCGAAATCACCGAATTCCGCGACAAGGGCAAGCCGGTCGAAATCGACGTGCATTCGAATTTCGGCACCCGCTACCAGATGAGCGCGTCGCCCGACACGTCGCCCACCGTCCACGACAGCGGCAAACCCAGTACGCGCTTGCCATCGGTGAATCTCCACTATTGATCGTTACGAAAGCGGCACGCCGGCAACGGCGGGCCGCGGCGCGACCGCGCCCCCGCTCAACCCGATCGCGGCCGCTGCGCGATGAACCCGCGCTGAATGCGGCGACGCTTGCACTTCGCCGTTCCGCATTCGTCGCCCGCTCCGCCCACATTCGTTTGTCTCACCTCGCACTGGCCGCACCGCGCCAGCCCGAACAACCTGATCCGACGTTTCCGCATGGCCGTCTTCACCGCTGTCAACGAATCCCAACTCGCAGAATGGATGAGTCACTACGATCTCGGCGATGTCGTCGAGTTTCGCGGCATTTCGTCCGGCATTGAAAACAGCAACTTCTTTCTGACGACGACGCGCGACGAATACGTGCTGACGATTTTCGAAAAGCTGACAGCTGAACAACTGCCGTTCTATCTGAACCTGATGCGGCATCTTGCCGCGCATCGCGTGCCGGTACCGGATCCGATGCCGCGTCTCGACGGCGCGCTGTTCGGCATGCTGCTCGGCAAACCCGCGACCATCGTGACGAAGCTCGAAGGCGCGCCCGAACTCTCGCCGGGCGTCGAGCATTGCGTCGAGGTCGGCCAGATGCTCGCGCGCCTGCACCTCGCGGGCCGCGACTATCCGCGCTATCAGCCGAACCTGCGCAGCCTGCCTTGGTGGCGCGAAACCGTGCCGACGATCCTGCCGTATCTGGAAGGCGAGCAGCGCGATCTGCTGGCGTCCGAGCTTGCGCATCAGGAAGCGTTCTTCGCCTCCGCCGATTACGCGGCAATGCCCGCGGGCCCGTGCCACGCCGACCTGTTCCGCGACAACGCGATGTTCGCTCACGCGGCGCCCGACACCGGCCACGAAGTGCGGCTCGGTGGTTTCTTCGATTTCTATTTCGCCGGCTGCGACAAGTGGCTGTTCGACGTCGCGGTGACGGTCAACGACTGGTGCGTCGACCTCGCGACCGGCAAGCTCGACGCCGAGCGCACCGAGGCGCTGTTGCGCGCGTATCAGACGGTGCGGCCGTTCACCGTCGAGGAAAACCATCACTGGGGCGACATGCTGCGTGCGGGCGCATACCGTTTCTGGGTCTCGCGCCTGTATGATTTTCATTTGCCGCGCGCGGCCGAACTGCTGAAGCCGCACGACCCCGGTCATTTCGAACGCATTCTGCGCGAGCGCCTGCACGGCGTCGCGAATCCAGGCATCCATACCTCATGCAACTGATCGAAGTCCCCGCGAAAACCGGCTATGTGTGGTTCCGCCAGGGTATCTGGCTGTTCCGCAAGAATCCGCTCGCCTTTCTGACGCTGTTCTTCACCTATTTGCTGGTGATGACGCTCGTGTCGCAGATTCCGGTGGTCGGCGGCGTGTTGCCGCTATTGTTCATTCCCGGTGTCGCGGTCGGCTTCATGGCCGCATGCCGCAACACGATCGCGGGCAAACCGGTGTTTCCGACCATCCTTGTCGACGGCTTTCATTCGTACGGCCCGGTGGTCGCGCGGCGGCTGCTCGTGCTCGGCGTGCTGTATGTCATCGCCATGGCGCTCGTGCTGGCCGGCTCGGCGCTCGCCGACGGCGGCATGCTGCTGAAGGTGATGCTCGGCAACGCGTCGATGGACGAGAACACGATCGCCAACAGCAATATCCCGCTCGCGGTGATCACCGCGCTCGCGTTCTACATACCAGTCGCGATGCTGTTCTGGTTCTCGCCCATCCTCGCCGCCTGGCACGACGTGCCGCCCGTCAAGGCCATGTTCTTCAGCGTGGTCAGTTGCTGGCGCAATCGCGGCGCTTTCGTCGTATTCGCGGCGCTGTGGTTCGCAGTCGCAACAGTCGTGTCGATCGGGCTGTCGGTGCTGATGCAGGCGCTCGGCGCGGCCGACTTCGCGTTCGCGATCCTGATGCCCGCGACGATGATCGTCACGACCATGCTGTACTGCTCGTTCTACGCGACCTATCGCGGCTGCTTCGGCGTGCAGACGCCGCAAACGCCGGATCTGCCGACCACGCCGGCGGCCTGATCCGTCGTTCCCGCGCGGGAGCCGTTCTGGCGCCCGCGCGCGCCGCGTGTTCCGCGCACACCTTCCCGACGTCTCTGTCGACACACCTGATCCCGACGCTCGGCATCCTGAATCGACTTGCGGCACAATGGTTTGCGTGCAATCCATTTGCACGCTCTTTTTGCCGAGATGAATCATGACCCAGCGCCCCGCTTTCCCCTTCACGCTCGACGAGCAACTGTGCTTTGCGCTCTACTCGACCTCGCTCGCGATGACGAAAGCGTACAAGCCGCTGCTCGAAAAGCTCGGACTCACGTATCCACAGTATCTGGCGATGCTCGTGCTGTGGGAAACCGACGACGTCACCGTCAAGGACATGGCCGCGCGCCTGAATCTCGATCCGGCGACGGTCACGCCGCTGCTCAAGCGCCTCGAAGCGCAGGGACTCGTCGAGCGCGCGCGCGGCACCGACGATGAGCGCCTCGTCTACATTCGCCTGACGGGCGCGGGCAAGGCGCTCAAGCGTCAGGCGCGCGACGTGCCCGGCGAAATCTTCTGCGCGACGCAGCAGACGGCGGACTTCCTGCTACGTCTGCGCGACGACCTCACACGCCTGCGCACGACGCTCAACGACTTCATGGACCAGTAGGGCGATAACTGAAAAGGACTAGTTCCGGTTCCATCGAAAAATTCATTTGCATGCAAATGATTTGTGTACTATCTCGGTCACCTGCCGCTTCGTTAGCGCTTCGCCAGACCGGCGAACCGGCAGCCAGCGGCAAACAAGCCAACCCTGACACCCCAGACTAGGAACCGCACCATGAACATCCTCTACAAGGCAAGCGCAACGAGCACCGGCGGCCGCGACGGCCGCGCCGTATCGTCGGACGATGCATTGGACGTGAAGCTGGCGGCACCGCGTGAACTCGGCGGAAATGGCGCAGCAGGCACGAATCCCGAACAGCTGTTTGCAGCCGGCTACTCGGCCTGTTTCCTGAGCGCCATGAAGTTTGTCGCCGGCCAGCGCAAACAGGCCCTGCCGGCCGACGCGCAGGTTTCCGCCGACGTCGGCATCGGTCCGAACGACAAGGGCGGCTTCGCGCTCGACATCGACCTGCGTATCACTCTGCCGGGTCTGGCTGCGGACGCTGCCAGGGAACTGGTGGATGCAGCGCACCAGGTCTGCCCGTACTCGAACGCTACGCGTAACAACGTCGCGGTTCGTCTGCACGTCGCTTGAGGTCAGGTCGGCCGTTGCGCCGATCAGCAATGCTCAAGAAGAACCGCTCACGGCGCATTACCCTGCGCCGTCGCGAGCAGCGCCCGCACCCTGCACAATAGGGCCGGGCGCTGATTGTTTTCGCGCGCACGGCACGCATCCTGCGTAGCCGGTCCTCGACCACCTTCAGCCCGACTGCCTCTCCCGATGACACGCGCCCGCCGCCTGCAGCGTTCGCCGCCTGGTGCGACGGCCGCACCGGCTATCCGGTCGTCGATGCCGCGATGCTGCAGTTGAACCAGACCGGCTATATGCACAACCGTCTGCGGATGGCCACGGCAAGCTTCCTCGCGAAGGATCTCGGCATCGACTGCCGGCTCGGCGAGCGATACTTCGCCGATTTGCTGAACGACTTCGATTTCTCGGCGAACAACGGCGGCTGGCAGTGGGCCGCCTCGACCGGCTACGGCGCGCAACCTTACTCCCGTATTTTCAATCCGCTCACGCGATCCGAAAAATTCGATCCCGACGGGCGCTTTATCAAACGATATCTACCGCAGCTCGCGAACTTGCCGGCAAAATGGATTCACGCGCGGTGGCTGGCCGGCGCGGAGCGGCTCGCGGAATTCGGTGCATGGTACGGGGCGGGAATTATGCCGAACGGATCGTCGACCAGGCACAGGCCCGCGAGCGCACACTGGCCTGATACGGAAAGTGAGTGCCTGCTCACATTACTGAATAAGAAGGTCTGAAGGGGGCGAAGATGCGCCGTCTACCGTCGCTGCTCGTGTTTTTGATCCTGACGCTGGCGGCCGGCTGGGCCGCGAGTCTGTCTCTGCCGGACGCGTGGTACACGGGCGTGCAAAAGCCTGTGTTCAATCCGCCGAACTGGGTTTTCCCACCGGTCTGGACCGTACTTTACGTGCTGATGGCGTTTTCCGCGTGGCGCGTGTGGAAGCGCGACGGCCTGACCGCGGCGATCGTACTGTGGGTCGTGCAGCTGGTGTTCAACGCCGCGTGGATGTGGCTGTTTTTCGGCCTGCATCGGCCGGAGACGGCGCTGATCGACATCCTGATTCTGCTGCTACTGATCGTGATGCTGACGTATGTGTTCTGGCGGCGCGATCGCCTCGCGGGCATTCTGCTCGTGCCGTATGTCGTGTGGGTCGCGTACGCCGCGCTTTTGAACTACGCGTTGTGGCAGTTGAATCCGGCTGCTTGAGTGGGGTCTGCCAAGCGGGCGCGAAGGCCGCGCGATGAGTAAAGGGGAATGCGCGTTACGAGTACTAGCCTTGATGGCCAACCCCAAACACCAGCGCCTCACCACGCGCCGATGTGCCGATTGCTGACGGCCTGATGCCGATTACAGGCAGTCGGCTTAGCCGTAGTGCTGGCTCATCCACGACGGACGCGCGTTCGTCTCTTGATCGAGCTTGCGCATGCGGAATTCGAGATCGTAGAGATCGGTCGCTTCAGCGAGATAGGCGTCAGCGCGCTCCTTCGCGAGCTGGTCCGGCGACTTGGTCAGAAACAGGAACAGGCGGCTGATCAGATACATGGTTCACCTCGGCAATGATAGCTAGGCGATTACGCCTAAGGGATAACCCGTATTATAGGGAAAACCCTGATTACATGCCACTGCTCATTTTCGAGGTGTTGCTCGGACGTCAGCGCCCGACCGACGATGCCGCCAATCCTTCCGCGATGCGGCCCGCGTCCGCACGACGCTGATGCCGAAAAAACTCCCACAGCATGGCGCTCGCGTCCGGGCCCTTGGACGAGTGGAAGGGCAGCGCATCGTCGCCGCCGGCCCACGCGTGGCCCAGCCCCTGCACACGACAAACCCGCACCACGCGCCGCCCGCCGCGCAGATAGTCGCGCATCACGACGCCATTTTTGCGGTCCTCGCGCGTCTCGCCGGCTTTGCGCGCGCCGTTTGCGTCAATGAGGCGGTTCAGACGCAGAAACTGTGTCGCCAACTGGTCCGCGTTGACCGGCGCCACCACATGGTCGGCATCGCCGTGGACGATCAATGCCGGCATGCCCGGGTATTGGGCGACGTTCGTGGTTTCGTCGACGAGTTCCGCCGGCTCGCGACGCGCGCCGCGCCGCATCACGTCCATCGCGGTAATGCCGGAGCGCGCCTCGCCGAAAGCGGGGCCGGAATGCAGCGCGACCGCGGCGAAATGCCCGGGGTACTTGACGGCCAATAGCGCGGTCAGCCCCGCGCCCGCCGAAATCCCCGCCACGTAGACACGCGCGCGGTCAAAGCCGTGTTGCTCGACCAGCGAATCCACCAGAGACACGACCGCGCGCGCTTCCGCGCCGCCCGCGTTATCGCCGGCATCGTACCAATGCCAGCAGCGGTGCGAGTGCGCGTGCTTCGACTGCTCCGGATACACGACCGCGAAGCCGTGGCGGTCGGCGAGCAGGTTCATGCGCGTACCCTCGGCGAATTCGTCGATCGACTGCGTGCAGCCATGCAGCATCACGACCAGCGGCATCGCCTCGTGCGCGTGCCCGGACGGGATATAGAGCCCGTACTGCAGGTGATTGACCAGCCGGCCCGGCGCGGCCGGCGCGGAATGGAACGAGCGCGTCCACGCGCCGCTCGCCCACGCTGCCGCGCGTGGACGCACGCGCGACTCGCGCGGCGCTTCGCGTTTCATCGGCGTGCGTAGCGCGGCAGCCGGCTTCAGTGGATGAGCCTTGCTCGACGGTTTGGTGGTGGCGGCGCGAACCGGTCGCGCCTGCGCTCGCTTGGCGGTTTTTTGCGCGTGTTCGGTTTGGATCGCGAGCAGGCGCTTGAAACCACGCAGCCAGATTTTCGACAGGCTTTTTGCCATCGGCGATAACCTCGCAAAAGAGACAAATGCGGACCCCAAAACTGCGGATCAGATGAAGTTGTGCAATGCACAATAACATCATTTTTCCTGCGGTGCTGAACACAGCGCCGCTCTTCGTGCCCCATTTCGATCGTCGCGAACCTTGCCGGGGCCCTGTCGTCAAACCACGTCGATAGCCGTTCGGCAGCCCACATTCGGCGTGCAAAAGCGCTGTGCGCCGCAAGACCGTCGCGCGACACCCGACTATACTGGCGGTTGATCTCCCGACCTGTCGATCCGGGCCGCATCGGCGTTTCGTGCCGGCCGCGCGCCGATTTCCACCAACCCGATTTCACGCGACCCGCGTCGCGCTCCCGCCATGCCCGATTTACCGATCCACCTGTGGTATTCGATCACCAGCCTCGGCGGCGCCGGCTTGACGCTGCCGCTCGCGCTCGCCATCGCGCTGTGGTTGGCGGTCGGCTACTCGTGGCGGCTCGCGGCCTGCTGGCTCGCGCTACTCGGTACGGCGATCGGCGTCGTGACCTTGACCAAGCTCGCCTTCCTCGGCTGGGGCGTCGGCGTGCGCGAGCTCGATTTCACCGGCGTCAGCGGTCACTCCATGCTGTCCACGGCCGTCTATCCGGTCGCGCTGTTTTTGATGCTATTGCCCGCGCGCCGCGCCGTCCGGCTGCTCGGCGTGCTCGGGGGGCTTGCCGCCGGCCTGGCGGTGGGCTTGTCGCGCGTGGTGCTGAGCGCGCATTCGCCGTCCGAAGCCGTGACTGGCTGCCTCGTCGGCGCGCTCACCGCGCTCGTGTTCGTGCGCATCGCGTGGAATGCGGAGCCGGGCCGGCTGTCGGCGCTCCCGGTCACCGTCAGCCTGATGGTGCTGGCAATCCTGATGCACGGCGTGCACGTGCCCACGCAGCGCTGGGTCACGCATATCGCATTGAAGGTGTCCGGCCACGACCGGCCGTTCATTCGAGCGAAATGGCTGTCCCCGCGCGACATTCGACCGTCGGCCGCGCCGCTGTCGCAAACGCGCAATACGCTCGAGCCGATGCGCGCGTCGGACATCTGAGCACGCTGCGCCGGCCCTCCCGCCGCGTTTTCAAGCTTCCTTTTACAGTTTCGTAGCACTTCCCTCGCTTCACGCCATACGTGAAGCGCTGCGCCGAATCGACCGTTTCGCGCACCGCTATAACCGCGCATATATTACGATAGCGTTTTTAAGCTACTGCTTCCCGTTCACGTCAGACTCCAGGTCCTTCATGACACTCTCTTGCCATCTGAAGCAGTACGCGCTGTGCGTCGCAGCCGCCGTCGCCGTCGTGGTCAGCGTCAATGCCCACGCCGATGAACTGGTGGTCTCGGCCGCCGCCAGCCTGACCAATGCGTTCAAGGCGGTCGGCGACGCGTTCGAGCAACAGCATCCGGGCACCAAGGTTCTGTTGAACTTCGGCGCGTCCGACGTGCTGATGCAACAAATCGTCAAAGGCGCGCCCGCCGACGTATTCGCGTCCGCGGATCAGAAGGCAATGGACAAGGCCGCCGCCGAAAAGGTGATCGTGCCGTCGACGCGGCGCGACTTCGCCGCCAACTCGCTGGTGCTGATCGTGCCAGCCGACAGTCATTTCGCGCCCGCCAACCTCAACGCGCTGACGACCGCGAACGTCAAGCGAGTCGCGTTCGGCGATCCGGCTTCGGTGCCGGTTGGCCGCTACACGCAGGGCGCGCTTCAGGCCGCCGGCGTGTGGGACGCGGTCAGCGCGAAGGCGGTGCTCGCGTCGAACGTGCGTCAGAGCCTTGATTACGTCGCGCGCGGCGAAGTCGACGCCGGGTTCGTGTTCGGCACCGATGCCGCGATCATGCCCGACAAGGTCAAGGTCGCGCTGAACCTGCCGACGCAAACGCCGATCAGCTATCCGATCGCGCAGGTCGAAGGCAGCCATCACGCGGCCGACGCGCAAGCCTTCATCGACTTCGTGCTGTCGCCGGCCGGCCAGGCGGTGCTCGCGAAGTACGGCTTCAGGCCGGCGCATTGATTCACGGGGAGAGCACACGCTCATGCAACAGGCCTGGGTTCCGCTGCTGCTATCGCTGAAGGTCGCAGGCTGGGCCACCGCGCTCACTCTCGTGCTCGGCGTCGCGGCCGCGTTCGGCCTGTCGCGCTGGCGCTCCGGCGCGCGCGACGTGATCGATTCGCTGCTGATGCTGCCGCTCGTGCTGCCGCCCACCGTGCTCGGCTATTACCTGCTCGTGCTGCTCGGCCGACGCGGCGTGATCGGCGCGTGGCTCGACCGCTTCGACATCCAGCTCGTCTTCACGTGGCAGGGCGCGGTGATCGCGTCGACGGTGGTCGCGTTTCCGCTCGTGCTGAAGTCCGCGCGCGCCGCCTTTGAGGGCGTCGATCCGCAGTTGGAGCGCGCGGCGCGCACGCTCGGCGTCAGCGAAGCTGCGGTGTTTTTCCGCGTGACGCTGCCGCTCGCCGCGCGCGGCATCCTCGCGGGCGGCCTGCTCGCGTTCGCGCGCGCGCTCGGCGAATTCGGCGCGACGCTGATGATCGCGGGCAATCTGCCAGGCCGCACGCAGACACTGTCGGTCGCGGTCTATTCGGCGGTGCAGGCCGGCGACGACAGCACCGCCAACTTCCTCGTGCTCGTGACATCGGTCGCGTGCGTGACGATCCTGCTGCTCGCGGGGCGTCTCGTGCCGCAGCACACGCTTCTGAGAGCCCGCTGACATGCCGCTCAACGTCGCCATCCGCAAGACCTTCGAGACCGCCGAGCGGCGCTTCACGCTCGACGTCGCGTTCAGCGCGAGCACGCAGCGGCTCGTGCTGTTCGGGCCGTCGGGCGCGGGCAAGAGCCTGACCTTGCAGGCGATCGCCGGCTTGCTGCGTCCCGATGAAGGGACCATCACGCTGCACGGCACCACCTTGTTCGATAGCGCGGTCGGCATCGATCAGAAGCCGCAGGCGCGCAAGATCGCGTATCTGTTTCAGGACTACGCGCTGTTTCCGCATCTGAACGTGCGGCAGAACATCGGCTTCGGGCTGCACCGGGGCTGGCTCAATCCGCGTGCGCGCGGCGCGCATGCGCAGGTCGATTACTGGCTCGATGCGCTCGAATTGAGGGGCTTGGCGGGCAATCACCCGGCGCAGCTGTCGGGCGGGCAGAAGCAGCGTGTGGCGCTCGCGCGCGCGCTGGTTTCGCAGCCGCGCCTGCTGTTGCTCGACGAGCCGTTTTCCGCACTGGATAGTGAGTTGCGCCAGCGCATGCGACGCGAGCTATCGGACCTGCAAACGCGGCTCGATATTCCGATGGTGCTGATCACGCACGATCCGGACGACGTCGCCGCATTCGGCGATCAGGTCGTGCAGGTCAGCGACGGCCGCGTGCGCGAGGATCATCCGTTCGCAGGATATGCGCGCAGCGAGGCGTCACCTCGTTGAGCGGGTGGCATTGCGCCTTCGTTGCGCCCCGGCAACCTCAATCCTTCACTCCAAGTATCACGCTCGACGCCTTGAACACCGCGACCGCGCTCGCGCCTTCCTGCAAACCGAGCATCTCGACGCTGCCATTGGTGACGACCGCCGTGACCACCGCGCCGCCTTCGAGCCCGAGCGACACTTCCGCGTTCACCGCGCCGCGCTTCACGCTGTGCACGGTGCCACGCAACTGATTGCGCGCCGACAGGTTCAACGGCGCATCGCGATCGCCATCACCCGGTACGAGCAAAACGACCCACGACGCCTTGATCAGCGCAAACGCCGCCACGCCGACCGCGAGCCCGAGGGCTTCGGTGCTCTCGTGCGTGAGCACGGCGACGATCGTGTGGCCGCCGGGCAGCCCGAGCGACACTTCGTCGTTGACGGTGCCGCGCTCGATCGCCGACACCGTGCCGTAGAACTGATTGCGCGCGCTCGTCTTCACGCCGATGCGGCCGATCAGGTCCCAGTCCGTCGCGAAGCCCTCGCCAATCGCCGCGCCCGCGCGTTCGAGAAAGCGCCGATGCTCGCGCTCGACCGCGCGAAACGTCTCGATCAGCTTCACCGCGCGCGGCGTCAGCGTCGTGCCGCCGCCGCCCTTGCCGCCGGTCAGACGCACGACGAGCGGCTCGCCGGCGAGGTTGTTCATCGTGTCGATGGCATCCCACGCGCCTTTGTAGCTGATGCCGACCGCCTTCGCCGCGCTGGTGATCGAGCCGGTCTCGCCAATCGCCGCAAGCAGCGCGATGCGGGCCGCGCCGCCGAGCGTCTGCGTGCCCGCCTGAAACCAGACGGAGCCGCCGAGTTCGAGGGCATCGCGGCGAGGATCGGGGCGGTCGACGGTCATGGCAGAGAGTGGTTGAGGGTACGTGGTAGGGCGGCGAATCATTATAGCGACGCGCTCTTTCGCCGCTGGCCTCTACGCTTGCCGCTCACCATGGCACGACTCTGCCGAGGTAGTCGAGGTAATGCAAACCGGCACGGCCGTCGTATGCGTCGATCGTGCTGACCAGGTTCGGGATGCTTTCGTCGATGCTCAGACGCGCGTCCGGCCCGCCCATGTCGGTTCGCACCCAGCCGGGCGCCATCAGCAGCAGGGTTCTGGTATCGCTTCGGTGACGTGCGGCAAAGCTGCGCATGAACATGTTGAGCGCGGCCTTGCTGCCGCGATAGACCTCGTAGTTACCATTCTCGTTGTTGGCGACGCTGCCCTGCCCCGACGACATCACGCCGATCGTGCCAGTCGGCCGAACGAGATCCTGCAAGGCCTCGACGACCCGCATCGGACTCAACGCGTTCGTCACCATTACGCGCACGAATTCGTCGGTCGATACATCCGCGATCGTTTCACTATCGTCGTTCTTGACGCCGGCGTTGACGAACAGCAGGTCGATCGGACGTCCTTCGAGGCGGCCCCGCAACGCGGCGACCTGTTCGGGCATCGTGATGTCGACCGTTTCGACTTCGAGTGCGTCATGTGACGCCGTCGCAAGCTGAAGGAGCCTGGTCGTGGAATTTTGCCTGCCGGTCGCGATGACTCGCCAGCCGCGCTTCAGATACTCCTCGACCATCGCGAAGCCGAGGCCGCGCGAGGCGCCGATCAGAAGCACGGTTTTTTGCTGGTTTGCGGGTTGCATGGAACGTTTCCTGTCGATGGACTCGGGTTGAAGCCGGTCCAGGAAATATAGTCCCGCGTGATACAGCGCGGAAGATGCAATGCTTGCACTTACCGACCGTGAATCGTCGACAATGAGCAAGCGCACGAATCAGGAGACCGCGCGATGTCACCCTCTCGTGAATACTGGTTCCCAGCCAAACGCTATGGCTGGGGTTGGGGCCTTCCCGTGCGCTGGCAAGGATGGGTGACGCTGCTCGCGTATTTCGTGTCGCTCGGGGTGGTCGTTTTCCGGTTTCAACCCGCGGGTCATCCGCTCACGTTCGCCTTGCTGGTCGCCCTATTAACCGTGGCTCTCGTGGTCGTGTGCTGGCTGAAAGGCGAGCCGCCGCGCTGGCGGTGGGGTAAGGACTAGCAAGTCCGCTCAGCCACGCCAGCACCCACGTCTCTAGCCGGGCATGCAGGTGGTCGGGTTCATTCGGTTTCGCTGTCGTCGGTGTCGGCATTGGAGTCGATTTCGTGTCGCATCGCCGAGCCTGCAAGTACGCTCGCTTGCGGGGGCGCGGCCTCCTTGCGCTCGCTGTATCGATCGGTCAGATAGTCCGAACGGTCCCGCACGAGCAGCGTGAACTTGAACAACTCTTCCATCACGTCGACCACGCGATCATAGTCAGTCGATCTGATTCTTGAATACGGCCGTGAGATTGCCGTGGCGTTCCGGGCTGCACCAAACCTGCCCCTCCGACCACTCGGACAGCTTGCGCAGTTCGACGACCTTCGGATGATCTGCCGGAACGCTATCGGCGAGCGGCAGGCCGTGCGGGTCGAATACCCGCGTTTGCGCTCCGAAATGACGGAGGATGCGCTCGGCTTCGAGCGTCAGCAGCCGGCTATACGACGTTGCTCGCAGCGACCCGTAAAGCAGCAGGATGCGTGGCGGATGCGTTGAAGTGGTCACGGGTGCCAGCTTGTCCACGTCCGGTATATCGAGGTGAATAGGGCTGACGTTCGGCAGATCACTCATCACGATCCGTTTCTCCCCAAGTTGGGCGCGACTTTCTGCTGCCCTGATTCGTACCATGCTTGCGAACGGTTCACGACCCCCACGACGAGCAGCATCACGGGGACCTCGATCAGAACCCCAACCACCGTCGCCAGTGCGGCACCCGAATGAAAGCCGAACAGGCTGATTGCGGTGGCCACGGCGAGTTCGAAGAAGTTGCTTGCGCCAATCAGACTCGACGGGCCAGCGACGCAATGTGCGACGCCCAGCTGGCGGTTGAGCAGGTAGGCCAGTCCCGAGTTCAGAAACACCTGAATGAGGATTGGCACGGCGAGCATCGCGATCACCAGCGGCTGCTCAACGATCTGCTGACCCTGAAACGCAAACAGCAGGACCAGCGTCACGAGCAAGGCGCAGATGGACCAGGGACCGAGACGGGCAACGACGCTACGGAAATGCTCTTCGCCCTTTCGAAGAAAGCGTTGGCGCAGCAGTTGCGCGAGGATGACCGGGATCACTATGTAAAGGCCAACCGAAGCGATCAGTGTGTCCCAAGGCACTGTAATCGCGGACAGCCCGAGCAGCAACGCGACGAGTGGCGCGAACGCCACGACCATGATCGAGTCGTTCAGCGCGACCTGCGACAGAGTGAAATACGGGTCGCCCTTGCACAGCTGCGACCACACGAAGACCATTGCCGTGCACGGCGCGGCGGCGAGCAGGATGAGACCTGCGAGGTAGCTGTCGAGTTGCTCGACGGGCAGCCACGGCCTGAACACGTGACGAATGAACACCCAGCCCAACACGGCCATCGAGAACGGTTTGACGAGCCAGTTGACCGCGAGCGTCACGCCGATGCCGCGCCATTGGCTGCCGACCTGCTTCATCGCCGAGAAGTCGATCTTGATGAGCATCGGGATGATCATCACCCAGATCAGCACGCCGACGGGCAGATTGACGTGCGCGAGTTCCATGCGCCCGAGCGCCTGAAATGCGCCCGGCAACAACTGGCCGAGTATCACGCCTGCCACGATGCACAGCGCGACCCACACCGTCAGATAGCGCTCGAAGAAGCCGATAGCCGGGCGCGCTGCTGCACGAGCCTCAGCGCGACTCATTGGTTTCCTCTGCCGGACGCTCGCCAATGGCACGCATTTCGCGCCGGATTGCGTCGTGGTTGAGCGCGTGCAGCGGCAGGTTCACGAACTGGCTCACGCGATTCATGATCTGTCGATAGACCTTGTCGAAAACTTCGCGCTTCTCGTCGTCGGTTCCCTGGCAGGCTGCGGGATCTTCAAAGCCCCAGTGCGCGCTGATCGGCTTGCCGGGCCAGATCGGGCAGACCTCGCCCGCGGCCTGATCGCATACGGTAATGACGAAGTCCATCTGCGGCGCGTCGGGCGTTGCGAACTCGTCCCAGCTCTTACTGCGCATCCTGGCGGTGTCGTAGCCCAGTGCCGCGCATTTCTCGATCGCGAACGCATTGACTGCGCCGGATGGATGGCTGCCCGCGCTGTACGCGCGAAACTGTCCTTTGCCGAGCACGTTGAACAGCGCTTCGGCCATGATGCTGCGTGCGCTGTTGCCGGTGCAGAGAATCAGTACGGAATACGGTTTGCCGCTCACGTGCGGCTCCGAAATGAAATGCTTGTCTGGGACGGAGCGCAGCAGGCTGCCGCGGATTCGTTTGCTGCCAATGCCTCCTGGGTATGAGATTGCCCATAGATGGGAGCCGATTCGAGGGTCAGAAAGGTTTCCCAGGCCACGCCTTGCGGATCGACGGTCCACGCCTTGTCCGACTTCGCGTAACAGCATGTCGTGCCGCTCTGATGCTGCACGGGAACTTCAGCGGCGGCGAAGCGCGCGTTCATCTCTGCCAGTTCTTCATCGGTTTCGACCTGGATGCCAATGTGATCGACGCCAGGTTTCGCCCCGCGTTGCGAGATCGCGAAGTTCACGACGGGGTCGCTCAACTCCCACTTGCAGTAATCGCTCTTGATGACCGTCGGCTCGACGTTGCCAAACATCGCGCTGTAGAAGCGGATGCTGTCGGCAAGATTGTCCACAGCCACGTGAATGTGCATGCGTTTCATGTTTCGTCTCGGCAGCAGTTGGAAAGGTCGCTCGCGGCGCACGATGCGCCGGAGCAGCAGTTCTCGGTGAGGAAGCCGATCAGCGACGTCATCGCGTCGAAGTTTGCGGTGTAGATGACGAAGCGCCCTTCCTGTCGCGGACTCACCAGTCCGGCGTGTGTCAGGTCTTTCAGGTGGAATGAAAGGCCGGAAGGCGAAATGCCTAACTGCTGCGCTATTTCGCCAGCCGCCATGCCTTCGGGGCCGGCAACGACGAGCTGGCGAAAGATCGCGAGACGGGATTCGTGAGCGAGCGCGCCCAGCGCGCGTACGGCATTGATCGTGTCCATAAAGACACTATATCCACTTCATCGTTATATTTCAATATTTGTTGAAATGTCGCAACTTAGTCGGTGGTTCGCTCTTTGATGACGCATGGCGCTAGTCGGGACGGCTTGAGTACTGCGCAATCCCATTCCCAAACGACCAGTTCTCCTTCTCGACCTCGACGAGATTGATGAACACATCCTCGGGCCGCACGCCCGGCGACTTCCCGAGTTCATCGACGATGCGCCGATACAGCGCCTTCTTCTGCTCGACCGAGCGCGTGTTGCTAACGGTCAGCTGGATCACGACGAGATCGTCGCCGCGCTCGATATTCTGGTACTGCCGGTCATAGATCATGTTGTCGGGCGTGTGCTCGGTGATCAACATGAACATGTCATCTTTCGGCACGTTGAACGTGTCCACCAGCGAGCGCTGGATGCCGGCGCTCAGCGCCTGGCGGTAATCGGCCGGCTTGCCGGCGCGCAGTGAGATCCGGGTGAGCGGCATGATGGGCTCCTTTGTTTGCGGTGTTGGGTTGAACACAGCTTAGGCGCGCTCAATCATAATAAACAGATATCTTTGTCTATTTCATCCATTTCCATCCGAAATGAAAGTCCTCGATCTCGATGCGGTGCGCGCCTTCGTGCTGGTCGCCGATCTGCGCAGCTTCACGCGCGCCGCGGACGCGCTCGACACCACGCAATCGGCCGTCAGCCTGAAGCTGAAGCGACTGGAGGCGCACCTGGGCAAGCAGTTGCTGGAGCGCACGCCGCGCATCGTGCGTCTGTCCGCCGACGGCCACGCGTTTCTCGGCGCCGCGCGCGAGTTGCTGAACGCGCACGAGCGCGCGCTCGGCGCGCTGTCGGTGGAGCGGCGGCGGCTCGTGCTCGGGCTCAGCGAGCACGTTGCGGGCTCCGATCTGCCGCACCTGCTCGGCCGGCTCAACGCACACGATCCGGGCCTCGTGGTCGAGTTGCATATGGGCACGTCGGCGGCGTTGCTCGCGCAGTTCGACGAACGCCGGCTCGATGCGGCGATCGTCCGCTACGGCGCCGACGAACCGCCGCGCGATGACGCGCAGACGCTGTTCAGCGAACCGCTCGGTTGGCTCGCGACGCCGACATGGCTGCCGCGAGTCGGTGAGCCGCTAGCGCTCGCGCTATTGAGCCCGCCGTGCAACGTGCGTGAGGTCGCGTTGCGCACGCTGACGGCGGCGGGGATCGCCTGGCAGGAGGTGTTTGTGGGTGGTGGCGTCGCTGCAGTAGGCGCGGCTGTGGCCGCTGGGCTCGCCGTGTCGCCGCTCGCGCGTCGGGTTGCGCCGCGCGGTCTGATCGACGTCGGCGCGCGGCTCAGCTTGCCGACGCTGCCGGAATCGCGTGTGACGCTGCATTCGCGCGTGCGCGAGGCCCGCTCGGCGGAAACGCTGCGGCTGCTTGCAAACGGCCTCGCCACGGCGTGACGCCACGACCGATGCCACACCGCGCCGCTCGAAGCAGCCTTAGTGGATGATCGGCGGCAGCGAACCGCTGCTGGCGGTCGCCGGATTGGGCACGGAGCCCATCGGCGCGATGTCGCTAACGTTTGCGGACGCGTCCGATGAAGTCCGCACGGGCGGTTTGATCAGATTCGCACGGGAAATCGCGGGCTTCGCCGCGACCTTGTCCACATGCGGACGCGCGGTGTGAGCCGCCGCGAAATCGGCGTGCACGACCTTGCCCCGAGCCGGCTTCGCGTGCGCCAGTTGCACATGTGGCTGCGCGTGCGTCGTGGTCTGCGCGGTCACGGTGGCGTGCGACCGGTTCGGGCCCGACGCCGCGGCCTTCGTACCGCCTTTCACGTTCCCGCCCGCCACGAGATGTTTCTCGCCGTTCCCATGCGCCGCGAGTTTGCCGCCGTGGGCCGCGCCGGCCGACGCGACATGGGTTGCCGCGTGCCGGGCGCTCGCCGTCTGCCGCGCATGCGCACCAGCTTTGGTCTTGATTCCGCCCTTGGCGTCCGGCTTCACTTTCACCGCCTCGGGTTTTTTCCGCGCATGCGCCTGCCGGGTAACGTGTCCGCTCGCGATATGCCCGCTCGCCTCCGGCGGATTCCACACTTCCGCATAACCGGCAGCCAACGCCACCTCCGACACACACCACACGGCCAGCGCCGCTGCTACTGCTCGAACCCGCATCTGCTGCTTCTCCTGATCGACGACTGCCAAAACGAGCCGGGATTATATTCTCTTGCAAAAATCCACTTTTGGACTAATATCATTAAAAAGTACACATAGGGACTTACCCGCAATGACTCACGCTGCCCGAATTTCCTCGCCCGAGGCATCGCCGCGACGATCGCTTTCGGAACCCACGCTGACGCAGATGTCCGCGGCCGGTCTGCGTGCGTTCTTCAACATCGCGCGCGACTGGAACCTGAGCGCCGACGAGCAGATCGTGCTGCTCGGCAAGCCGGGCCGCTCGACGTTCTTCAAGTGGAGGGCGACGCCCGAGACCGCGCGCCTCAGCCACGACACGCTGGAGCGACTGTCGCTGCTGCTCGGCATCTACAAGGCGCTGCAGATTTTGCTGCCGCAGCCGAGCGCCGCCGACACCTGGGTCAAACGCCCCAACAGCGCGCCGCCGTTCGGCGGCAAACGCGCGCTGGACCGCATGCTGGCGGGCAACATCAGCGATCTCGTGGCCGTGCGCCAGTATCTCGACGCAATGCGAGGCGGCTGGGCGTGACGCAACCGCAATGGCAGGACCGCTGGACCAGCGCAGCGCTCGATTGGTCGCCCGCGTATCGCGTGATTCCGACGCGCTTTCCGGCCATCAACCTGTTCGATAGGGTCGCATCGCCGGAGGATTTCGACGCGCTGTACGCGCTCGAAGCGATGACCAACGACCGTCTGCGCACCGAAATCGGCGAACTCGATCTGGTGCCGCGCGAGGAGCGCCGTTTCGGGCCCGGCTACGGGCCGATCATGGCCGCGCTCACGCATCTGAATCCGCTCGGCAGCCGCTTTTCCGACGGCACCTACGGCGTGTTCTATTGCGCGCGTTCACGCGCGACGGCGATCGCCGAAACACGCTATCACACGGGTCAGTTTCTCCAGGCGACCGCCGAGCCGCCGATGCGTCAACAGATGCGTCTCTACACGGTAGTCGCACAAGGCAGCGTGGTCGACTTGCGTCGCGACCCCGAGTTCGATCCCGCCGTGCTGTCGCCCGACGACTACCTTCCCGGACAGGCGCTCGGGCGCGCGGTACGCGCGGCGGGCGCGCCGGGCATCGTGTATCCGTCGGTGCGCGACAGCGCTGGCGAATGCCTCGCCGCTTTCCGCACGATGCTGCTGCGCGACTGCCATCACGCGGCATACCTCGAATACAACTGGAACGGCAGGAGCGTCGATATGGTGTTCGAGTTGAATCAGGTCGGGTGACAGAAGAGCGGCGAAGCAGCGCGGGGACTTCAGCCGTTCAAGGCAAGGCCAATTCCGCCGCCCCTTCCGCGCGCGCGGCCTCGACCGAGATCGACCAACGACGCAACGCCTGCGGCTGCACGATCGTCAACGTGCCGTCCGGCCCGAACGCGCCCGTATCGATGAACACTTGCGAGCCGATCTGCGTGATGTCGCGCACCGGCGTATGGCCGCAATAAGTCAGCGACAGCCCGCGCTGCCGCAGCGGATCGCCGTTGCCCAGCGCGAGCTCGCGACCCCACAGCAATTGCTGGCGCGTTTCGGCCGAATAATTGCCCGCGTCGAGCTCGGCGTCGGAGCCGAAAAATTCGGCGTGCAGAACGTTGAAGCGCGCCTTGCCGCTGCCGATCACGCGCACGAGCGGCAGCGTGCGCAGATGCTCGGCGTAATAGCGCAGACGCTCGTCGGGCACGTCGGCCGCCCACGCGCCGCCGATGCCGTACCACCACTGCCGCCGCAAGCGGCCGTCGGCGACCGCGCACAGCGCGTCCTCGTGATTGCCGAGCACCGCATGGAACCACGGCTTCTCGAGCAGCGCGAGCGCCTGCTCCGAGTGCTCGCCCCGATCGACCAGATCGCCGACCGAAAACAGCCGGTCGCACGTCGGATCGAACGCGATCTGACGCAGCAGGTAGCGCAAAGCGTCGACGCAGCCGTGCAGATCGCCGACCACGAAATCGCGGCCGGCCTCGTTGGCGTCGTGATGCTGAACGAAGTTGGCGGGGGTGGAATTCATTCCACCATGATAATGCGGCCGACGCGCACGCGTATGCGGGGTGCCTATCGTATCCGCACGCTTCATCGAGCAAGAAAGACATCGAACGACGCAAAAATGACGCTGAAACGGCACATTTGCGGTATGCGTTACCGGAAATGCACGTTTGCGCGAGTCACTCCTGGCGCGCGCCCGAGTCGTCCCGCGCGCTATTGCAGCGTGCGCAGCTTCGCCACCTGGTCGGCCGCGATCGTCGCCTGCGGATTGCCGAACTGTTTCGTCACGTAGTTGGTGATCGCCGCGATCTGCTCGTCGTCGAGATGGCCGCCGAACCCGGGCATCAGCACGTCCGCGTGCGCGGTCGTGCGATTCACGCCGTGCAGAATGACCAACGCGAGATTGTTCGCGTCGTTCGCGCCGACCGTCGAGTTGTGGATCAGCGACGGATACGCGCCCGGCGCGCTCGCGCCCACGCCCTGCCCGGTCCAGCCATGACAGGTCGCGCAATTGGCGACGAACAGCTGCGCGCCGTTCACGCCGGTGATCGCGGTGCCGCGCATGGCGGTGACGTCGCTGGCCGGCTTGCCCCATTGATGACGGGGACGCGCGTCGCCGCCGCTCACGGCCGGCACCGAGCGCAAGAACACGACGATCGAGCGCAGATCCACCGGCGTCAGGAACTGCGTGCTGTTCGCGACCACTTCGCCCATCGGGCCGGCCGCGTTTGCGCGGCTCGGCGCCGCGCCGGTCGACAGATACGACGTGAGTTCGTCGTCGCGCCAGTCGCCGACGCCGCTCAGCTTGTCCGGCGTGATATTGAACGCATGCCAGCCGGCCTGCACCGCACCGGAGAAACGCGCGCTCGACTTCAGCCCCTGCATGAAATTGCGCGGTGTATGGCATTCCTCGCAATGCGCGAGCCCTTCGACCAGATACGCGCCTCGGTTCCATTCGGGGCTCTGTTTCGGGTCCGGCACGAAGCGCCCCTCGGTGAAGTTGAACAGGTTCCAGAACACCATTAGCCAGCGCTGATTGAACGGGAACTTGAGGCTGTTCGAGGGCGGCGTGTAGTGAATCGGCGCGAGCGTGTTCAGATACGCGCGAATCGCGAGCACGTCCTGTTCGGTCACGCGTGTGTAGGCGGTGTACGGGAACGCCGGATAGAGCCGCTCGCCGCCTTTGCCGATGCCTTCGTGCATCGCGCGCATGAAATCGGCGTCGCTCCATTGGCCGATGCCGGTGTCGGGATCGGGCGTGATGTTCGGCGTCACGATCGTGCCGAACGGTGTGCTGATCGGCAGGCCGCCCGCGAATGGGCGCGACTTGTCCGCCGTATGGCAGGCCGCGCAATCGGCAGCACGGGTCAGGTATTGGCCGCGCTTCACGAGTTCGCCATTGGCGGCCTTGCCGGCGAGCATGGCCGGGCCGCCGACCGCAGCCTGCGCCGCGTCGTCGGCGCGCGCCTGGGTGATCGGCATTTCGTCGGTCGAGTCTGCGTCCGGGCCGTGCGATTCGTGCCACGCTATCGACAGCGCAAGCAGCGAAAACGCGGCCGCGAGCGCCGCGCCGCCGAAGCGGCGGCGCTGGTTGACGTGCATCAGCACAGGGTTCGGCTGCGCGCGACAGGTTTTCTTCGTCATTGTGGCTCTCCGGTCGGCGCTCAGATTTCGCGCTTCAGCTTGTCGCCCAGTTTCAGCGACAGTGCAGCGATCGTCAGCGTGCAGTTCACCGACGCGGCGGTGGGCATCACGCCGCTACTCGCGATGAACAGGTTCGAATGATCGTGCGTGCGGCAGTCCGCGTCGACGACCGAACTCGCCGCATCGCTGCCCATGATCGTCGTGCCCATGATGTGATTGTTGGGCGCGAAGCTGTCGTCGAACGAGACCTCGGTGCCGCCGAATAGCGTCGCGATCTGCGCATACAGTTCGTGCGTATTGGCGGCGCTCTTCTTCACGTAGTCGTTGATCGAGTAGTAGATCTCGGGCTGAGGATTCCCGAGCGCGTCCTTGTGATCTGCCGACGGCACGATGCGGTTTTGCGGCTCCGGCAGATGTTCGTGAAAGCTGTTGATGTTCAGCGTGCGCGCCGCGCGGTCGCGAATCTGCCGGTCGAGCTCGGCGCCGGTCAGGCCTTTTTTCAGCAGGTCGGCGGTGACGCCCATCGTCGGCACGCCGTTCGACAAATGCAGCTTCTTCGACGAGTAATCGGAGCGGAATGCGCCGTCGCGGAAGTTGACGATCGAGGTCATCTCCATCGGGCCACGGCCGGGCCACAGCGGTTCGTTGGCGAGAAACGTGACGCCGGTGCCCGGATGGTCCATCAGGTTGCGGCCCACCTGATCGGAGCTGTTGCCGACGCCGTGCGGGAATTTGTCGGAGGTCGACATCAACATCAGCTTCGGCGTTTCGATGCCGTTCGCCGCGAGCACGAACAGCTTGCCGGTGACGCGTGTGCCATTGCCGTTCGGGTCCTTGTAGTGGACCGCGGTGATGAGCCCTTTGTCGTCCGCTTCGATGCGATACACGACCGCTTCGGGAATCAGTTTCGCGCCGGCCTGCTCGGCCTTCTCCGCGTGAATCACGCCGTTGTACATCGCCGCGATCGGGCAGATCGGCATGCAGTTGTTGTTGCCGCAGCAGGTGGGCCGCGCATCGAACGGCCGGCTGTTGCGCGCGACCGGTTCGGGCACGACCTTGAAGCCCTGCGCGTTGAGCACGTCGCTGAACCGCTGATCCATGTACGACAGTGGCAGCTGCTGCATCGGATAGGGCTTCGAGCGCGGCGAACCGAGATCGATCGAACTATCGGGACCGGACACGCCGAGCTGCACTTCGGCGGCCACGTACCACGGCTCGAGCGTTTCGTACGGATACGGCCAGTCGCGCCCGACGCCATACAGCTTGCGCAACTGGAAGTCCGACGGCAGCAGCCGCCACGCGGCGGCCGCCCAGTGCCAGGTCGTGCCGCCGACCAGCCGCACGTATTGTGAGTTGTACGGATAATCGCCCTTCTGGATCAGGTAGTTATTCGCGGGCGCGTACTCGGGATGCGGCGCGTAAGGCGTCGACGGATACGGCGTCGCGAAGTCGGACTTCGCCGGCGAGTTGCGGAAGTTCTCGACGATCTGCCAGCGCGGAATGCGCGGCCCCGCTTCGAGCAGGATCACCGACGCGCCCGCCAGCGCCAGCTGATGCGCAACCAGACTGCCGGCGACGCCGGAGCCGACCACGACGATATCGGCGGATTGTGTGTTTGCCATCGTTTCTCTCTTCGATGCCCTGCCTGTTGCGGGCTTTGTTCGTGCGACGCTTGCGGGTCCGGCGTGCTGGTTGCGCTGCTGGCGTGGCCCGCACGCGGGCTCGCGCGGCTCACGCGGGCGTCGGCTTCTGCGTCCAGTAGAACGGCACGTCGCGGCAATAGGAGGGAATCGTGAGCACGTCTTGCACGGGCTCGAACATCAGCGCCTTTTCATACGCGATCACCTGGACGTGCGGCATGTCGCCGACGAGGCCCAGGTACCACGCGCGCATGATTGCGCCGACCGTTTTCGCGAGCGCGGGCTGGTCGGTCTGCAGCGCCTGTGTGACCGTATCGGACGGCACGCCGCCGTGGCCTTGCAGCCACGTGTTCAGCGCCGCGACGTTCTGCGCGAACTGGTTATCGGCACGCGACAGCGCATCGTAGACACGTTGGCCAAGCACGGTATCGAAACTGCTACGACCGGTGAGGTGTTGCGAAAGCGCGAGGAAGGCATCGAGTCCGCCCCCGGCTGGCCGCGTATCGGCGAAGGCGGGCGCGATCCACGACAGCGAACGGCTCGCGCCGGCGAACGCGAGCGCCGCGGCCGTTGCGCACGAGCCGAGCACCCAGGCCCTGCGCGAAGCGGAAAACGACGGTGGCAAGCCGGTGAACCGTGTGGCATTGCGATGAGACTTCGCTCCTTGCCGATGCGTCACGTGGGGATGCGCATCGTTATCCTCAGGAACATCTGTCATGGGGGCTCCAGATGATGAGTCGTTCTCGACGAGCAGCGCGGCGAGGGCATGATGCCGTTCGCCTGCCGCTTCGTTTGCTCTTCCCCAAACCTGGTCTTACGCCGCTTCAGCGGTCTCGTATCCGTGCGCGTGATTCACGCGCGCCGCATGTGTGGAGTTGCATGCATGATCGCAACGATTGCTGCCGTTATCTACCAATCGCCTTTCAACTGAAAGCGGCGCGCAAGGCCGCCGCGAAAGACTATAGCCTGTGACCCACCATTCGACAATCGGTCCGCGTTGCACGCGTAGAATCCGCGACACCGGCTGCCCCACACTTCGTCGTTCATCGAGTCCATGTCCATCAACTACTATCCCCAGCTTCTTCGCAATCGGCCCCGCACGGTGATCGGCCTCGTGATCGGGATCGTCGTCGCGTTCCTCGTGCCCGGTCATACGAGTCCGATCGCCCGCACACTGATCGGCTGGGACGCGGCCATCTGGAGCTACCTGCTGATGATCTGGGCGCATATGGCTCTTGCCGACGAGCACCGCGTGCGCGAATACGCGATGCGCGACGACGAAAACGCGGGCGTCGTGCTGGTCGTCATCTGCGTCGCGACGATCGCGAGCGTCGCCGCGATCGTGCTCGAACTCGCGTCGGCCAAGGGCGCGGGCGGCGCAACGACCGTCTGGCACTACCTGCTGACCGGTCTGACGCTGATCGGCGCATGGTTTCTGATTCCGACGATCTTCACGCTGCACTACGCGCGCCTCTACTTCGACACGGACGCGCAAGAGACCGCGTTGAAGTTTCCCGATCACCATTTGCTGCCGAACTACTGGGACTTCCTGTACTACTCGTTCACGATCGCGGTCGCGTCGCAGACTTCCGATGTCGTGTTGCGCTCACGCGAAATTCGCCGCGCGACGCTCGCCCAATCGGTCCTGTCGTTCTACTTCAACGTCGCGGTGCTCGGCCTGTGCGTGAACATCGCGGCGGGGCTGCTGGGTTCGTGACACGGCCACTGGGCGGCGTTCGGATGAATTTCATGCGAATGCCACGCGCGTGCCACATGGCTGCCACGCGAGCGGCACCCAGGCTTCACGCGTCCGCTTGAACCGCATTCCGTGCAACGCGGGGCCGCCCGTGTAAAACCGGCCCCACACCACCCCGTTTTACATGCCGGCCACCCGCGGCGTGCGTAACAATGCCCGCATTATTGCGCGCGCTCCGTGCGCGCGCGCACCTTCGGCACCCGCCATCTCACCGTAACCTCCCCGTTTCCGCGCTAGCGCGGTGCCCGGCTGCCCGCGTTGGCACACGGTTTGCTCCTTTCCGCGACGAGTGACGACCAGTCCCGCGAGACCGGCGTCTGGCGTCAAAGCACCCGCGACTGGCCAGCGGCGCGACGATCTTTGCATTACATTGACCAGTACGTGCCCCCGCTGACGCATCGCGCGGTATCCGGCTCGGGAAGCCCAATGAGCGCTGTGATCGCATGCCAAGTGCATCCACACCGCAGCAGGACAACTCTGGAAACGACCGATGGAATCTCCAAACGGGTACGCGCCGCGGATTTACTTTTTTCATTCTCTTCTCGTCGGGCCCCTCGATGCCTGGCCCGCGCAGTTCGCTCATGCGGCCGGGCTCGGCTTCGATCATGCGTTGATCGGCGGGCTGTTCGAGCCCGGCCAGGCCGGCCATGGCCAGGTGGTCGGCAATCACGCTCGGCTGCATCCGGTGTTCGAGGCGCAGCATTCGGTGCACGACGCCGTGCGCATGCTCGCCGATGCCGCGCGCCGCAACAACCTGACGCTGCTGGTCGATCTCGTGATCGACCGCATGGCCGCCGACGGCGTGCTGTACAGCGAGCATTCGGACTGGTTTCACGCGCGTGAGTCCGAGCTTGCACGGCTCGATCCGCGCCACGTGCATCGCGAAGACAACGTTGCCTACGCGAATTTCGACGACCCCGCGACGAGTGCCTCGCTGAGCGTCTGGTGGACCCAGCAACTGCTCGCGCTCGCCGAGGCGGGTGTCGGCGGCTTCCGTTTCGATTCGCCGCATCGCGTGCCGGTTGCCGTATGGCGGCAACTCGGCGATGAAGTGCGCGCGAAGCATCCGCGCGGGCGCTTTCTCGCGGCGACGCCGGGCCTGTCGCGCGGCGATCTGCCCGGTCTCGAAGCAGCCGGCTTCGACAGCGCGTTTTCGTCGGTGCGCTGGTGGGATTTCCGTTCGAGCTGGATGGCCGAGGAGCATGCGGCGCTCGCGCGCGTTGGTGCGCCGATCGCCTTTCCCGAAGCGCCGTACGGTGCGCGCCTCGCCGCCGAGCTGAGCGACGTGCATGATGCGGCGATCGTCGAGCGGGCGTATCGACGCGCGCTGTTCACGTCGGTTGCATTGGGCAGCGGCTGGATGATGCCGATGGGCTTCGAATACGGCATCGCCGAACCGATGTCGCAAACGCGCGGCGACGCCGCGCAGTTCGCCCGCGCCGCGCAGTCGCGCCGCTTCGATCTGAGCGCCGCCGTCACCCAGGCCAACGACTTCGCGCGCAACACGCCGACACTGCACGCGAACGGTGAATTGCGCCCATTGAGCGGCCCCGGCGCATCGGCCGCGGTTCTGCTACGCGGCGACGCAGCCGATCTGCGCGACGCCGGCGAAGCCGTTCTGATCGTCGTGAATCCCGAGCTCGGTGCGCCAGTGCGTGTCGATCCCGCGCGCTTCCTCGCGGGCGTGCCGGGCAGCTTTACGCGCTTCGCGCCGCTCGACGCGCGCGGCCGAACCGAACCCGCGGCACTCGTGCCGTTCGCGCTCGCGCCCGGTGCGGTGCGGCTGCTGCGCGCGTTCGCGGAGCAGCCGATCTGCCTCGCGCCGCCGATCGACAAGGCGAACAGCAAGCGCAGCGGCCGCAAGACAGTGCTCGACGCGATCGAAGCGCCGCGCGTCGCGATCGAGAGCGTGTCGCCGTCCGTGGAAAACGGCCGCTTCGCGGCGAAACGCAGCGTCGGCGAGCGCGCGGAAATTCGCGCGGCGATCTTCGCCGAAGGTCACGACAAGATCGCGGCTGCCGTGCTGTGGCGCGCGGCCGACGAAACCGCGTGGCACGAAGAACTGATGTCGCCCGCGCCGCCGGCCGGGCTCGACTTGTGGAGCGCGCGCATTCCGCTCGAGCGGATCGGCCGCTACGAGTTCACCGTGATCGCGTGGCGCGACGACTTCGCGTCGCTCGTCGAGCACATCCAGAAGAAGCTGAAGGCGAACCAGACCGTCGAGATAGAACTCGACGAAGCCGCGCATCTGTTCGCGCTCGTGCTCGCCGAAGTCGAGACGACCGAAGGCGCCGACAAGGAGCCGCTCGAACACATCGTGCGCGACTTCCAGAAGGCCGACGCCGAACAGAAGCTCGCAGTGATTCTCGCGCCCGCCACAGCGAAGGCAATGACCGCCGCGCGCCATCGCCCGTTTCTGAGCCGCGACCCCGTGATCTACAAGATCGACGCGGAACGCACGGCCGCCTATTTCGCGAGCTGGTACGAGATCTTCCCGCGCTCGATGAGCGACGACGAGTCGCGCCACGGCACGTTCGCGGACGTGAGCGCGAAGCTGCCGCGCATCCGCGACATGGGCTTCGACGTGCTGTACTTCCCGCCGATCCACCCGATCGGCCTCGCGAACCGCAAGGGCCGCAACAACACGCTGACCACGCAGCCGGGCGATGTGGGCAGTCCCTATGCGATCGGCGCCGCCGAGGGCGGTCACACCGCCGTGCATCCGCAACTCGGCACGCTCGACGATTTCAAGGCGATGCTCGCCGCCGCGCATGCGCATGGCCTCGAGATCGCGCTCGACTTCGCGATCCAGTGCTCGCCCGATCACCCATGGCTGAAGGAGCATCCGACGTGGTTCGCGTGGCGCCCCGACGGCACGCTGCGCTACGCCGAAAATCCGCCGAAGAAGTATCAGGACATCGTCAACCCGGACTTCTATGCGCACGACGCCAAGCCCGGCCTGTGGCTCGCATTGCGCGACGTGATCCTGTTCTGGGTCGACGCAGGCGTGCGCATCTTCCGCGTCGACAATCCGCACACCAAGCCGCTGCCGTTCTGGGAATGGATGATCGCCGACGTGCGCGCGCGCCACCCCGACACGATCTTTCTCGCCGAAGCCTTCACGCGGCCGCGCATGATGAACCGGCTCGGCAAGATCGGCTTCTCGCAGTCGTACACGTACTTCACGTGGCGCGAGTCGAAGCGCGATTTCACCGAATACATGGGCGAACTCACGCAGACCGGCGCGCGCGATTTCTATCGGCCGAACTTCTTCGTCAATACGCCGGACATCAACCCGCGCCATCTGCAATCGCAGGGACGCACGGGCTTTCTGATCCGCGCGGCGCTGGCCGCGACACTGGCCGGCCTGTGGGGCGCGTATAGCGGCTTCGAACTGTGCGAGGCCACCGCGCTGCCGAACAGCGAAGAGTATCTGGACTCCGAAAAGTATCAGTTGCGGGCGTGGGACTGGCACCGGCCCGGCAATATCGTCGGCGAGATCACCGCACTGAACCGCATCCGTCGCGCGAATCCGGCGCTGCAAACGCATCTCGGTCTCACGTTCCTCGCCGCGCACAACGACCACATCCTGTGCTTCGAGAAAGCGACCGAATCGCGCGACAACGTGATCGTCGTCGCGATCAATCTCGATCCGTTCAACGAACAGGGCGCGGACATCGAGTTGTCGTGGGACACGTTCCAGCGCTGGCATCTACACGATCACGCCACGCTCGAAGTGATCGACCAGATGACCGGCGCACGCTTCGAATGGCACGGACGCTGGCAACACGTGCGGCTCGGCTCGGGCCAACCGTTCTCGATCTGGCGCATCGCGCCGCTAGGCGGCCTGCCCGCCGATCGCCCCGAGGACAGCGACCACGATCCCGACAGCGCTCCTCACGCAGACGCTGTCAACCCAACCTGGATGGAAGGTGGAACATGAAGCGCGACGATCCAGCCCAAACCGCGCACGAGGCGCAAACGGCCGTGGCCGTCGGCACCGCGGCGAAGGTACGCACGCGCCGCCGCGGCAAACCCGCGGCCCTCAGCGACGATCCGCTGTGGTACAAGGACGCGATCATCTATCAGGTGCACATCAAGTCGTTCTTCGATGGGAACAACGACGGCGTCGGCGATTTCCCCGGTCTGATGGCCAAGCTCGACTACATCGCCGAGCTCGGCGTCAACGCGATCTGGCTGCTGCCGTTCTATCCGTCGCCACGCCGCGACGACGGCTACGACATCGCCGACTACCGCAACGTGCATCCCGACTACGGTCAGCTCGCGGACGTGCGGCGCTTCATCCAGGAAGCGCACGCGCGCGGCATCCGCGTGATCACCGAGCTCGTCATCAACCACACGTCGGATCAGCACCCGTGGTTCCAGCGCGCGCGGCGCGCGAAGCCCGGCTCGAACTATCGCAACTACTACGTGTGGTCCGATACCGATCAGAAGTACCCGGAGACTCGCATCATCTTCATCGACTCGGAGCCGTCGAACTGGACGCACGATCCGGTTGCGGGCGCGTACTACTGGCACCGCTTCTACTCGCACCAGCCCGATCTGAACTTCGACAATCCGGCGGTGTTGAAAGAGGTGCTGCAGGTGATGCGTTTCTGGCTCGACATGGGCATCGACGGGCTGCGGCTCGATGCGGTGCCATACCTCGTCGAACGTGAAGGCACCAACAACGAGAACCTGCCTGAGACGCACGAGGTCCTGAAGCGGATTCGCGCGACCATCGACGCCGAGTACCCGAACCGGATGCTGCTCGCCGAGGCGAACCAGTGGCCCGAGGACGTGAAGGAGTATTTCGGCAACGAAGACGAATGCCATATGGCATTCCACTTCCCGCTGATGCCGCGCATCTACATGTCGATCGCGAGCGAAGACCGCTTCCCGATCACCGACATCATGAAGCAGACACCGGAACTCCCCGAATCGAACCAGTGGGCGATCTTCCTGCGCAATCACGACGAGCTGACGCTCGAAATGGTCACCGATTCCGAGCGTGACTATTTGTGGAACACCTATGCGAGCGATCGCCGCGCACGTTTGAATCTCGGCATTCGCCGCCGTCTCGCGCCGCTGATGGAGCGCGACCGCCGCCGCATCGAGCTGATCAACTCGCTGCTGCTGTCGATGCCCGGCACGCCGGTCATCTACTACGGCGACGAACTCGGCATGGGCGACAACATCCACCTCGGCGACCGCGACGGCGTGCGCACGCCGATGCAGTGGTCGTCGGATCGCAACGGCGGCTTCTCGCGCGCCGACCCTGAGCAACTGGTGCTGCCGCCCGTGATGGGTACGCTGTACGGCTTCGACGCGGTCAACGTCGAAGCGCAGAGCCGCGACCCGCATTCGCTGCTGAACTGGACCCGCCGCATGCTTGCGACGCGGCGCGCGAAGCAGACCTTCGGACGCGGCACGATCCGCTTTTTGAAGCCTGAAAACCGCAAGATTCTCGCGTATCTGCGCGAGATGCCCGGCGCGGCGCCGATCCTGTGCGTCGCGAATCTGTCGCGCGCGCCGCAGGCGGTCGAGCTCGAACTGTCAGAATTCAACGGCTTCGTGCCGATCGAGATGACCGCCGATTCGGTGTTCCCCGCGATCGGTCAGCTGACCTATCTGCTGACGTTCCCGCCCTACGGCTTCCTGTGGTTCATGCTGTGCGAAGGCGGCGGGCGGCCGACATGGGCGCAGGCGCATTCCGTGCCGCTGCCCGAGTTCGTCACGATCGTGATCCGCGAAGGGCAATCCGGGCCGACTCCCGAAAACGTGCGGCTGCTGGAATCCGAGGTGCTGCCGTCGTGGCTGAGCCGGCGCCGCTGGTTCGCGTCGAAAGATCAGAAGATGCACGCGGTGCGGCTCGCCGCGCTGACCACGATCCCGAACGGCGGCTTCGCGTTCACCGAAATCGAAGTGGACGTCGGCAACCACACCGAACGCTACGTGGTACCGATCGCGCTCACATGGGGCGGCGAAACCACCACGCCGCTGTTCCTGCAATTGGCGCTTGCGCGCGTGCGGCGCGGCCGCACCGTCGGCCATCTGACCGACGCGTTCTCGCTGCCGATCTTCGCGCACAACGTGCTGCGCAAGCTGCGCGAGCGCGCGGTCGTGCCGACCGTGCAGAAGAGCGAGATCAAGTTCCTGCCGACCGAGCGCTTCGCCGAACTCGACGCTCTCGGCGAGCGGCCCGAGATTCGCTGGCTCGCGGCCGAACAAAGCAACAGCTCGCTGATCGTCGCCGATGCCGCGGTGCTGAAGCTGGTGCGGCGGCTCGTCAGCGGCATCCATCCGGAAGCGGAAATCAGCCGCTATCTGACGCAGCTCGGCTATGCGAACACCGCGCCGCTGTATGGCGAAGTGGTGCGCGTCGATCCCGAGGGCGTGCCGCATACGCTCGCGATCCTGCAGGGCTTTATCGACAATCAGGGCGATGCGTGGAACTGGTCGCTCGACTATCTGCGCCGCTCGGTCGACGAACTCGCGATCGCGATCGACACCGAAACGCAGACCGTACCCGATCGCACGAACGAGTCGATTCTGCTGGACGGTTACGGCGAACTCGCGGGCATCATCGGCCGCCGGCTCGGCGAGTTGCACGTCGCGCTCGCCACGCCGAGCGACGACCCCGCGTTCGCGCCGGAACCGGCCAACGCCAAACAGGTGAAGGCATGGGTCGAGGCGGCGAAGACGATGCTCGCGGCCGCGCTCGATCTGCTCGCGCCGCGCATCGCGGACATGAGCGACGCGGACACGAAGGGGCTTGCGCAAAGTCTGATCGATCGCCGCGCCGCGCTCGTCGAGGCCGTCGACAAGCTGGTGCCGGGCGACGCGGGCGCGTTGCGCATCCGCATCCATGGCGACTTCCATCTCGGCCAGGTACTGGTCGCGCACGGCGACGCGTACCTGATCGACTTCGAGGGCGAGCCCGCGCGTTCGCTCGACGAGCGTCGCCAGAAATCGAGCCCGTTGCGTGACGTGGCCGGTCTGATGCGCTCGTTCTCGTATGCGAGCGCAGCCGCGCAATCGACCACCGAAGGCGCGCCGCAACAGACCGCCGATCGCAAGCGCGCGCTGTTCGAACGCTTCCGCGCGCACGCGACCAGCGCGTTCCTCGCGGAATATCGCGCGGCCGCCGCGCAGTCGCCGACACCGCTCGTCGCGCCCGAATCCGAGGAAGCGCTGCTCGATCTGTTCCTGATCGAGAAGGCCGCCTACGAAATCCGCTACGAAGCGGCCAACCGACCGGCGTGGCTCGGCTTGCCGGTGCGCGGCCTCGCGGCGCTCGTGAGCCGGCTGCTCGGCGACACCGGCAGGCCGCCGCACCACGATCCGTCAACCCAGGCGCCTGGCGCGGCCACGCCGCCTAACCCGGCCGAGGGCGACTATGAGTGAGCATGATCCGGCCGCAGGCCTTCAACCCGTCGATATCGACGCGCTCGTCGAAGCGCGTCACCCCGATCCGTTTTCGCAGCTCGGGCTGCATCAGACGGACGCGGGGCCGATCGTGCGCGCGCTGCTGCCGAACGCCGCGCACGTCACCGTGATTTCGCGCGCTGATGGCGCGACGCTCGGCGAACTCGAACAACTGCGCCCTGGCCTGTTCGCGGGCCGCATCACGTCGGCGATGCCGTATCGCTTGCGCATCGACTGGCATGGTGTGGTGCAGGAAGTGGAGGATACCTATTCGTTTGCTCCGGTGCTCGGCGACGAGCCGCTCGAACGTCTCGCGCGCGGCGATCCGTACGCGGTGCTCGAATGTCTGGGCGCGCGACCGGTCGACGTCGACGGTGTGCCGGGCGTGCGCTTTGCGGTGTGGGCGCCGAATGCGCGGCGCGTGTCGGTGGTCGGCGACTTCAATGCGTGGGACGGCCGCCGCCATCCGATGCGGCTGCGTCACCAGGCGGGCGTGTGGGAGCTGTTCGTGCCGCGCGTCGGCGCCGGCACGCGCTACAAGTACGAGCTGCTGTCGCGCGACGGCCATCCGCTGCCGCTGAAGGCCGACCCGTGCGCGATGCAGACGGAAAAGCCGCCGGGCACCGCATCGATCGTCGCACACGTCGACGAGATCGAGCAGTTTCCGTGGAGCGATCACGAGTGGATCCAGTCGCGCGCCGACAAGCAGACCGCGCGCACGCCGATCACGATCTACGAAGTGCACGCGGAGTCGTGGCTGCGCGTCGCCGAGGAAGGCCAGCGTGGTCTCGTCTGGGAAGAGCTCGCCGAGCGGCTGATCCCCTATGCGAAGAGCATGGGCTTCACGCACATCGAATTTCTGCCGATCGCCGAGCATCCGTTCGGCGGTTCGTGGGGCTATCAGCCGCTCGGGCAGTTCGCGCCGTCCGCGCGCTTCGGCAAGCCCGAGCAGTTCGCGCGTTTCGTCGATCGCGCGCACGAAGCAGGCCTCGGCGTGATTCTCGACTGGGTGCCCGCGCATTTCCCGAACGACGCGCATGGCCTGATCGATTTCGACGGCACGCCGCTCTACGAGCATGCCGATCCGCGCGAAGGCTATCACCAGGACTGGAACACGATGATCTACAACCTCGGCCGCAACGAGGTCAGCGCGTTCCTGATCGCGTCGGGGCTCGCGTGGTTGAAGCGCTATCACGTCGACGGCCTGCGCGTCGATGCGGTCGCGTCGATGCTGTATCGCGACTACTCCCGTGCGGCCGGCGAGTGGGTGCCGAACATCTATGGCGGCCGCGAGAATCTCGAATCGATCGCGTTCCTGAAGCGGTTGAATCACGAGGTCCGCTATGTGCCGGGCGCGCCCGGCGCGATCACGGTCGCCGAAGAATCGACCGCATGGCCGGGCGTGACCGCGCGCCTCGCGGACGGCGGCCTCGGCTTCGACTTCAAGTGGAACATGGGCTGGATGCACGACACCCTGCACTACATGCACGAAGACCCGATGTATCGCCAGTATCACCACCACAACATGACGTTCGGCATGGTGTACGCATATTCCGAGCACTTCGTGCTGCCGCTTTCGCACGACGAGGTGGTGCACGGCAAGGGCTCGCTGCTCGGCAAGATGCCCGGCGACCGCTGGCAGCGTTTCGCTAATCTGCGCGCGTACTTCGGTTTCATGTGGACGCACCCAGGCAAGAAGCTGCTGTTCATGGGCGGCGAATTCGGCCAGATGGCGGAGTTCGACCATGACGGCTCGCCGCATTGGCATCTTCTCGACGATTCGAACCACCACGGCGTGCAATTACTGGTGCGCGACCTGAACCATCTGTATCGCAACGAGCCCGCGCTGCATCTGCTCGACAGCGAACCGGGCGGCTTCGAATGGTTGATCGGCGACGACAGCGGCAACAGCGTGTTCGCCTATCGGCGCACCGACGGCGCGGGCCAGGAGTTCGTCGTGGTGTGCAACATGACGCCGGTGCCGCGGCTCGGCTATCGGCTCGGCATGCCGCGCGGCGGACGCTGGGTGGAAGTGCTGAATACCGATGCAGGCGTGTATGGCGGCTCGAACATGGGCAACGGCGGGCTGATTCATTCCGACCATGTATCGAGCCACGGCAGGCCACATTCCGCCGCGCTGATCTTGCCCCCGCTCGCGACGATCGTATTGCGCGCGGACTGAGAAAACGTGCCGTAACGCGGGCGCGCGGCGCACAGGCAGCCGCCGCGCGCCCGTTGCATGAAGACCCAGGCAGACCCGAGCTCCAGCTCGACAATCAGAACAGGAAAGGGAAATCATGTCGCATGCGTTGCCCGAGCGGTTGCTGCCCGGCTCGCCGTATCCGCTCGGCGCGAACTGGGATGGGCTGGGTGTCAACTTCGCGGTGTTCTCGGCCAATGCGCAGAAAATCGAGCTATGCCTGTTCGACTCAACCGGCCGCAAGGAGATTCGCCGCTTCACCATGCCCGAATGCACCGACGAGATCTGGCACGGCTATCTGCCGAACGCGCATCCGGGCACCGCGTACGGCTTTCGCGCGCATGGGCCGTATCAGCCGCATTTCGGGCATCGTTTCAATCCGCACAAGCTGCTGCTCGACCCGTATGCGCGCAAGCTCGTCGGGCAGTTTCGCTGGTCCGACGCGCTGTTCGGCTATCGCGTGCATTCGAATCGCGCGGACCTTTCGATCGACCGGCGCGATTCCGCGCCCGCGATGCCCAAGTGCGTCGTGATCGACGAGGCGTTCGACTCGTCGCACGACAGGCGGCCCGACGTGCCGTGGGGCGAAACCGTGATCTACGAAACGCACTTGCGCGGCGCGTCGATGCTGCGCTCCGATCTGCGCCAGCATGAACGCGGCACGTTCGCGGCGCTCGCGTCGCCGGAGTTCATCGAGCATTTGCTGAAGCTCGGCGTGACCGCGGTCGAGCTGCTGCCCGTGCACGCGTTTCTGAACGACCGCTTCCTCGTGGAGCGCGGCCTGCGCAATTACTGGGGCTACAACACGGCGGCGTTCTTCGCGCCGGAGCCGACCTATCTGAGCACGCACCGGCTCGACGAAATGCGCATCGCCGTGCGCCAGCTGCACGCGGCCGGCATCGAGGTGATTCTCGACGTGGTCTACAACCACACTTGCGAAAGCAATGAGATGGGCCCGACCATTTCATGGCGCGGCCTCGACAATGCCAGCTATTACCGGCTGATTCCCGGCGACGAGCGTCACCATATCAACGACACGGGCTGCGGCAACACGGTCAATCTGCCGCATCCGCGCGTGCTGCAGATGGTGATGGATTCACTGCGCTACTGGTCGACCGCGTTCAATATCGACGGCTTTCGTTTCGATCTCGGCGTGACGCTCGGGCGCGAAAGCCACGGCTTCGATCCGGGCTCGGGCCTGTTCGACGCGTTGCGCCAGGACCCGGTGCTATCGCAACGCAAGCTGATTTCCGAGCCATGGGATCTCGGCCCTGGCGGCTATCAGCTCGGCAATCATCCGCCGGGATTCAGCGAATGGAACGACCGTTTCCGTGACACGGTGCGACGTTTCTGGCGTGGCGATGCCGGCCTGCGGCCCGACCTCGCCGCGCGCCTGACCGGTTCGGCCGATCTGTTCAACCGGCGGCATCGCAAACCGTGGGCGTCGATCAACTTCGTCACGTCGCATGACGGCTTCACCTTGGCCGATGTCACCGCGTACGAGCAGAAGCACAACGAAGCCAACCTGGAAGACAACAACGACGGCCACAACGAGAATTGCAGCCGCAATTGGGGTCTCGAAGGCGCGACCGACGACCCCGCGATCTTCGCGACCCGCCGTCGCGTGTCGCGCTCGCTGATCGCGACACTGATGATCACGCTCGGCACGCCGATGCTGCTGGCCGGCGACGAAGCGCTGCGCACGCAGCGCGGCAACAACAATGCGTACTGTCAGGATAACGACCTATCCTGGATCGACTGGGACCTCGCGGATTCGCCGGAAGGTCAGCGCATGACCGAGTTCGTCGCGCGCGTGATCGGATTGCGCAAGCGCCATCCGCTGCTGCGTGAAACGCGCTTTCTGTTCGGCGACCGCGAAGTGCTGCCCGGCCTGTTCGACGTCGGCTGGTTCGACGAACACGGCGATCCGCTGACGATCGAAGCGTGGCAGGACCCGGAGGGACGCGCGTTCACGTTGCGTCGCGCGGGTCCGGGCCTGAATGGCGAAACCGAAGTATTGTTACTGATGCTCAACGCTCACGAGGAACCGCTGCAGTTCGCGCCTCCCGCGCCGCACCTGGAATGGCATGTGCTGTTAGACACGGCCGATCCGGAACGCGCGCCGCAGCGGCTCGCGACGGCCGAACTCGAGGTCGCCGCGCACGGCCTCGTGATACTCGCCGCGCAACCGACCGGTGAAGCGGATTGGCAAGCCGGCTGGGTGGCTGGCGCGCAGCACGGGCCGCGGCTGTTGACCGCGCTGCCGCCCGATCCGGGCGCGCAGACCGCAAACGATGTTGGTTCGCAATGAACGATGCACTGCGGCGACCTGGTTCGAGCGTGGACAGATCGCGCCGCAGCCGGGGTGGCAAGAATGTTGCGACGCAATGCCTGCTTGCGTTGCGTCGCATTGCCGTCCAGGCTCGTTAGCAGATTCGAATGGTGAAGACATGTCTGAAAGTCCGATTGATCCTCACACGCATCATTACGCGCACTGCCTGCCGTTCAGCGCGCAGTTGATCGGCGCGAGCGGCACGCGACCGCGCACGCGGTTCCGTTTTTGGGCACCGTCGTGCGACAGCGTGCAGGTGGTCGTCGAAAACGGCCCCGCGCAAGGCACGCACGACATGGCTCCGACCGGCAACGGCTGGTTCGAGACCACCGTGGAGAGCGGCGCGGGCACGCTGTATCGGTTCCAGCTCGACGACGGGCAGGCGGTGCCCGATCCGGCCTCGCGGTTCCAGCCGCGGGACGTGCACGGCCCGAGCGAGGTCATCGATCCGCGCGCCTACCATTGGGAACACACCGAATGGCACGGCCGGCCCTGGGAAGAAACGGTGCTGTACGAATTGCACGTCGGTGCGATGGGCGGGTATGCGGGCGTGCAAAAGCGCCTGCCCGAGCTCGCCGCGCTCGGCGTCACCGCCATCGAACTGATGCCGTTGAACGACTTTCCCGGTCGTCGCAACTGGGGTTACGACGGCGTGTTGCCGTACGCGCCCGACTCCGCATACGGCCGCCCCGAAGAACTGAAGGCGCTGATCGACGCCGCGCATGGTGTGGGCCTGATGGTGTTTCTCGACGTCGTCTACAACCACTTCGGACCGGACGGCAACTATCTGCATAGTTACGCGGAGCCGTTTTTCCGCGCAGGCGTGAACACGCCGTGGGGCCCCGCGATCGACTTCGAGCGCAGCGAAGTCAGCGACTTCTTCACCGACAACGCCGTCTACTGGATCAACGAGTACCGCTTCGACGGACTGCGCTTCGATGCGGTGCATGCGATCGACAATCCCGGGTGGCTGCGCGAGCTGTCGGACCATATCCGCGCGCGCGTGCAGCAGGGCCGTCACGTGCATCTGGTGGTCGAAAACGAGCACAACAGCGCGAGCCTGCTCGGCGCGCATTTCGACGCGCAATGGAACGACGACGCGCACAACACGCTGCACGTGCTGCTGACCGGCGAAACCGAAGGCTATTACCACGCGTATGCCAACGAACCGATTCGCCGGCTCGCGCGAGTGCTGGCCGAAGGCTTCGCGTATCAGGGCGAGCCATCGCCGCTGCACGATGGTGCGCCGCGTGGCGAAGCGAGCGCGCATCTGCCGCCGACGTCGTTCGTGATGTTTTTGCAGAACCACGATCAGATCGGCAACCGTGCATTCGGCGAACGTCTGCGCAAGCTGACCTCGGATGACGCGCTGCGCGCCGCGACCGCGTTGCTGTTGCTGTCGCCGCAAATTCCGCTGCTGTTCATGGACGAGGAGCATGGTTCGACGCAACCGTTCCTGTTTTTCACCGATTACACCGGCGATCTCGCCGACGCCGTGCGCGAAGGGCGACGCCGTGAATTCGCGCGCTTTGCCGCGTTCAGCGATGAGAAACGCCGCGCGCAGATTCCCGATCCGAACGATGCCCAGACCTTCGCCGCCTCGTCGCCACCCGCGCCCGATGTACAGCCGACGCCGGATCGGCTCGACTGGATGCATTACTACAAGTCCGCGCTCGCGGTGCGCGCGAAGCTGATCACGCCGCGCCTGAAACATACGAAGGCGTGCGGCGCGACCGTGCTGCGCGATACCGGTGGCGGCGACGCGAACGCGCTGATCGCGCGCTGGAATCTCGGCGATGGCGAGACGCTGTCGATCGCGGTGAATCTGTCGCAGCAGAACGTCGCGTTCGACGCCATCCCCGACGGCAAGATCATTTTCGAAACACCGCCGCGCGCGCGCGAACAGGCCGACGCGCGGGTGTTGCCCGCGCATGCGTGCATTGCGTGGCTGACCGGCGACATCAACGAATTCGCGAGCCGCCACGATGCGCGCATCGCATCGCACGAGGAGCAGCGCGCGTGACGACCCGACGCCCCAACGACAGGCTTGCCGCGCTCGCCACCCGCGCAGGCTTCGAGGTGGAGTGGCAGGACGCGCACCATCATACGCAGCACGTGCCGGAGAAGACTCTTGGCACGCTGCTCGAACGCATGGGTCTGCCGTGCGGCAACGCCACGGATATCCGCCACAGCGCCGCTGCTCTGGAGGCCGAACTATCGGGCCGCCGGCTGCCGCCGCTGATGACCGCGGTGATCGGTCGTGGCATCGCGCTGCCCGCGGCCGCGGTCAGGTCGGGCAGCCATTACCGGATCGAGCTGGAGAGCGGCTCGATCATCGACGGCCGCTTCACCGCGCCGAAAGGCGAGGAAGCGCTGCTCGCGCCGATCGACGAAACCGGCTATCACACGCTCGTAATCAACGACCAGCGCATGACGCTCGCGGTCGCGCCGCCGCGCTGCTACACCGTCGCCGACGCGTGGCGCACGCTGCACGGCGGCGACGGAGAAGGCGAACGCGAAGCCGCGCCGCCCGCGCCGCCACTGTGGGGCATCGCCGCGCAACTGTATGGCTTGCGCCGCACCGGCGACGGCGGCATCGGCGACTACACGGCGCTCGCGCAGCTTGCGCGGCACGGCGCGCAGCGCGGCGCGCACGCGCTCGCCGTCAGTCCGACCCACGCGATGTTCAGCGCGCAGCCCGAGCGCTTCAGCCCGTACGCGCCGTCGTCGCGTTTATGGCTCAACGTCACGCATATCGATCCGGCCGCGGTGTTCGGCGCGGATGCGTCCGCGTCCGCATCGGCGCAGGCCGGCAACGCGTGGTCCAAATATGAAGAGCTGCCTCTGATCGATTGGCCGCACGCGACCCCGCTGAAGCTCACGGTTTTGCGCGCGCTGTACGAGCAGTTCAGCGCCAACGAGCGCCCGCAGCACTCGCCGCGCGCGCTCGAATTTCACGGCTTCTGCGAACGCGCGGGGCGCGCGCTCGAAGATCATGCGCGCTTCGAAGCGCTGCAGGCCGCGCAGCTCGCGCAAGGCGGCGACGGCCATTGGCGCAACTGGCCCGAGGCGTTGCGCGACCCACGCAGCCCCGAAGTCGAGGCGTTCGCCGCCGCGCATCGCGACGAGGTCGACTTTCATCTGTTCCTGCAGTGGCTGGCATCGCGCGGGCTGTTGCACGCTCAGCACACCGCGCGCGAAGCCGGCATGGCGGTCGGCCTGATCGCCGATCTCGCGGTGGGTTGCGACAGCGCCGGCAGTCATGCGTGGTCCTATCCCGACGACATGCTGCAGGGCGTGTCGGTCGGCGCGCCGCCCGATCTCTTCAATCAGGCCGGCCAGTCGTGGGGACTCACGACCTTTTCGCCGCGCGCGATGCGCACACAAGGCTTCGCCGCGTTCATCGACATGCTGCGCGCGGCGTTCGCGCATGCCGGCGGCATCCGCATCGATCACATCCTCGGCTTGCGGCGTCTGTGGCTCGTGCCCGAAGGCGAAAGCGCGCGCAATGGCGCATATCTGCGCTATCCGTTCGAAGACCTGCTGCGGCTGATCGCGCTCGAATCGTGGCGGCATCGCTCGATCGTGATCGGCGAGGACCTCGGCACCGTGCCGTCCGGGTTTCGGGAGCGGCTCGACGAGCACGGCATCGAGGGGATTCGCGTGCTGTGGTTCGAAGGCGCCGCCGACGGCAACGGCTTCAAGGCGCCGGCCGATTGGGACCGCTACGCGGTCGGCACGACGACCACGCACGATCTGCCGACCGTCGCCGGCTGGTGGCGCGGCAGCGACATCATGTGGCGCAACCGCATCGGCCAGACGATGGCGCGCGCCGACGGGCGCGATCCCGAGGAAGCGGCGCTCGAAGAGCGCGCGCAGCAGCGCGCCGACTTGTGGCGCGCGTTCCAGCAAGCGGGCGTGGCCGCGCCCGAGGTCGCGCCGCCGGACGCCGACAACGCGCCGGTCGACGAAGCGCTCGCATTCGTCGCCGCGACACCCGGGCCGCTCGTCACGTTTCCGCTCGAAGACCTGCTCGCGCTCGACGAGCAGCCGAACCTGCCGGGCTCGATCGACGAACATCCGAACTGGCGCCGCCGCATGACGCTGCCCGTCGACGCGATGTTCGACGACCCCGTGTTCACCGACCGCCTGCTGGCCGTCGACGGCGCGCGCCGCGCCGCCGCGCGTTCATCCAACACTTCCGCGGAGCCTGACACGCCATGACCGTTCCACGCTCCACACTGCGCCTCCAGTTCCATCGAGGCTTCACGTTCGACGACGCCGCGCGGCACATCGACTACTTCGCCGCGCTCGGCATCAGCCACCTGTACGCGTCGCCGATCACGACGGCCGAGCCCGGCTCGATGCACGGCTACGACACCGTCGACTACACCGAGGTCAGTGCCGAATACGGCGGCGAGTCGGGCCTGAAGCACCTCGTCGACAAGCTGCGCGCGCACGACATGGGGCTCATCGTCGACATGGTGCCGAATCATATGGGCGTCGGCGGGTCGAGCAACGCGTGGTGGCTCGACATCCTCGAATGGGGCCGCCACAGCGCGTATGCGCGTCATTTCGACGTCGACTGGCATTCGCCCGATCCCGCGCTGCGCGGCAAGGTGCTGCTGCCGACGCTCGGCGCGTCGTACGGCGAAGAACTGGCGGCGGGCCGCATCGGGCTGCATTTCGAGGCCGACAGCGGACGCTTTCATATCGGCTACGGTCCGCACGTGTTCCCGATCTGCCCGGTCGATTACGCGGCGATCCTGCAAGGCGCCGACCGCGCCGATCTGAGCGCGCTCGCGAATCGCTTTCAGGGGCTCACCACGCAGCCCGCCGATCAGCCGCGCGCCGCCGAGGCGCGTGACGCGCTGCGCGAGTTCGTCGCGCGCGAAGGCGAGTCGGCGATCGAGTTCGTGCTGGAGACTTACGCGCCTGAGGATCCGGTCACGCGCGACCGGCTGCATCGGCTGATCGAGCGGCAGCATTTCCGGCTCGCGTGGTGGCGCACCGCCTCCGACGAAGTGAACTGGCGGCGCTTCTTCGACATCTCGACGCTCGCCGGCGTGCGCGTCGAGCGACCCGAGGTGTTCGAGGCGGTGCACGCGCTGATCTTTCGCCTCTATCGCGAAGGGCTCGTCGACGGCTTGCGGATCGATCACATCGACGGGCTCGCCGAGCCGCGCGAATACTGCCAGCGTTTGCGCCAACGGCTCAGCGAGTTGCGCGACACCGCGCCGTATGTGGTGGTGGAGAAGATTCTCGGCCGTGGCGAGCCGTTGCGCGACGACTGGCCCGTCGACGGCACGACCGGCTACGACTTCATGAACGACGTCGGCGCGCTGCTGCACGATCCGGCCGGCGCGGACCCGCTCGCCGGTACGTGGGCCGAGCTCACCGGCCGCAGCGCGCGCTTCGCCGATGAAGCGCCACGCGGCGCGGCGCAAGATTCTCGCGGAAAACTTCTCGGCGGAACTGGACCGCGCGGCGCGCGCGCTGCATCGGATCGCACGCGATTCGCTGAGCACGCGCGACTTCACGTACCCGGCGCTGCGCCGCGTGCTGACCGAACTGGTCGTGCATTTCCCCGTGTACCGCATGTATCCGCTGGGCGGACTGCGCAGCGCCGCCGACAACGTCTATTTCGAGGAGGCGCTCGCGGGCGCGCGCGCTTCGCTGCCGCGCTCGGACCATGCGGCGCTCGAGCGCGTGAATGCGTGGCTCGGCGGCAGCGCCGAAGAGGCCCCGCCCGCGCGGCCCGGCGCGCAGTCGCAGCAGCAGGCGCAAGGCGGCGGAGCGTCGCCGCATGCGGGCTCGTCCCGGCGCAGCGCGCAAACGCTGTTTTCGCAGCTGACCGCGCCGCTCGCCGCCAAGGCGATCGAGGACACCGCGTGCTATCGCTACGGCCGTCTGCTGTCGCGCAACGAAGTCGGCTCGGACCCGGGCGAGTTCGCGCTGTCGGTGGAGCAGTTTCATGCGGGCAATCTCGAGCGCGCGCAACGTTTTCCTCATGCGATGCTTGCGACCGCCACGCACGATCACAAGCGCGGTGAAGATGTGCGCGCGCGGCTCGCGGTGCTCAGCGAGATCGCCGACGAATGGGGCGCGACGTTGCGTGCATGGTCGACGTTGAACGCGCCGCAGCGTCGAGCGCTCGACGGCACGCCGATCAACAGCGTGAGCCAGGACAAGAGCGACGCATGGGCTCCCGGCCCCGCCGCCGAGGCGATGCTGTATCAAACGCTGGTGGGCTGCTGGCCGCCGCCGCTGCGCGCCGACGACGAAGCCGGCATCAAGGAGCTGGCCGAGCGCGTCGCGCAATGGCAGTTGAAGGCGCTGCGCGAGGCGAAGCTGCAAACCAGCTGGCTTGCGCCCGACGAAGCCTACGAAGCCGGCTGCCGCGAATTCCTGTTCGGCATCCTTGCGCCGCAGCGGCGCGACGCCTTTCTGAAGGAGCTGTCGGCGTTCGTCGAGCGCATTGGTCGCGCGGGCGCGCTCAACAGCCTGCAGCAGACGGTGTTGCGCGTGGCGTCGCCTGGGATCCCTGATCTTTATCAAGGCACCGAGCTGTGGGACTTCAGCCTCGTCGATCCGGACAATCGGCGGCCCGTCGATTTCGCGAAACGCGAGGCGTGGCTGCCGCAGACGCAAACGCCGCCGTCGGAATTTCTGGCGGACTGGCGCGACGGGCGCGTAAAGCTCGCGGTGATCCAGCGCGTGCTGGCGTTGCGCGCGCATCTGCCGGAGCTACTGAGTCAGGGCGCGTATCTGCCGCTCACGGTGCGCGGCGCGCATGCGTCGAGTGTGATCGCGTTCGCGCGGCGGCATGGCAATGCGTGGGCCGTGGTGATTGCCAGCCGGTTGGCCGCGCGACTGCTTGGCGATGATGCTGGTCTGCCGCTCGTCGAGCCGGCGCAATGGGCGGATACGGCCATCGAAATGCCGCCCGATCTGTCGGCGCGTGCGCTGTTCGATTGGCTGAGCCCCGCCGCGCCGAAAGTCGACGATCACGGGCTGCTGTATCTGCGCGACGCGCTCGCCGCGATGCCGGTCGCGGTGTTGGTGGAGGATGGGGTGCCTCGAAGCTGAGGCGGCTAAAAAGGGTTGAGGCTTCGGGTTGGCTCGGCCCTCAACCGCCCTCGTCGTCGAACAGCTTCGGATACACGCGCACGAGCACGATGCGCGGTCCCTTCATCTTCTTGACCACGACGTCGAAGTCTTCGAACTCGACGCGCTGCCCTTCGCTCGGCAGATCGTTGAGCGCCTGGATCACGAGCCCGCCCACCGATTCGGCCTTGCCTTCATCGATGTCGATACCCAGTGCGCGTTCGAGCGACACCACCGGCAAGCTGCCCTTGCCCATCAGCGTGCCGTCGTCCATGCGGGTCCAGTCGGCGTCGCCCTGGCGGAATTCATCGTGGATCTGCCCGACCAGCGCGCCGAGCAGGTTGTCGAGCGTCAGGAAGCCGATCGGTTTCGCGTTCTTGTGGCCGACCAGCGCGAAGTGCGGCGCGCCCTTGCGAAAGCGCCGGAACAGATCGAGAGCCGGCATGTCCGGCTTCACGTACTGCACGGGGCGGACGTAGCGCGACAGGTCGTCGAGCGTGCTGCCCGCCTGGCGCGCGAGCAGCAGGTCCTTCAGATGGATCATGCCGGCCACGCGTTCGCCGGATGCATCCTCGAACAGCGGATAGCGGCTGAAGCGGTGCCGCGCGACCACCTGCATGTTGTCGCGCAACGGTAGATCGCGCCGCAGGCACACCATTTCATGCGATGGCCGCATCAGGTCCGATACGGTCATTCGCGAGAAGTCGAGCGAGTGCGCGATCGTGTTCCATTCGTCCTGGCTGTACGCGCCGGTCGACGCACCGAGTTCGCTCGCGACGTTCGCGCGGCGGCCGCGCAGGATCAGCTTGAGTTCCTCGGTCGAGTAATGCGAGTCGTGACCCTGGTCGGTATCGAGCCCCGCGGCCTTCAGCACCGCGTTCGCGCTCGTGTTGAGCAGCCAGATGGCCGGGTACATGGCCCAGTAGAAACCGTACAGCGGCGTCGCGGTCCACAGCGAAATTTTCTCCGCCTCGCGAATCGCGAGCGACTTCGGCGCGAGTTCGCCGACCACGATATGCAGGAACGAAATACACGAAAACGCGAAGAACAGTGAAATGCCATGCATCAGCTTCTCGGACTCGACGCCGATCACGGTGAAAAGCGGCATCAGCAGTTGCGCGAACGCTGGTTCGCCGATCCAGCCGAGGCCGAGCGACGCGAGCGTGATGCCGAGCTGACACGCCGACAGATACGCGTCGAGCTGTCCGTGCACCTTCGCGAGCAGACGTCCGCGCATGCCATGCTGGGTGGCAAGGCTTTGCACGCGGGTCTGTCGCAGTTTGACCAGACCGAATTCGGCGGCGACGAAAAAGCCGTTGAGTGCAACCAGAAACATTGCACCGATAAGAGCGACAACCTGGATCAAAGCGACGGGCTCCGGCAACAAAAGTTGTCAGTATAGGCGCTGAAAGCTCGATGAATTCTTGATTGTGCGCCAACGCATTCGCGCGCGACGCTCATTTCGGCGCCGCCGCGCTGAACGGCACGCGCAGCACGAGCGTGGCGGGGGTCGCGGTGACGCCGTCCGCTTCCGTCGTATCGCTTTGCTCGAAGCTTCCGCCGTGCGCCTCCGCGACGCGTTTGCACAACGCGAACACCCACGCGATGCGCTTCGCCTCGCGCGGTTCGCTCGCCTGCTTGCGCGCGAACGCTTCGAGCACATGCGGCAGCGCGGCGTCGTTCAACGCGGCCTCGTTCGGCTCGTACGTGACGCTCGCATGCCATGTGCCGTTGTCCGCGCGCGCGGCCAGTGCGACCTCGGTGCCCCGCGCGCTCGCTTCGACGGCGAACGTCAGCATCAGCCACGCCGCGGCGGCGAGCCGAGCGCGGTCGCCGTTCAGTTGCTCGGTGGCGATCTGCGAGTCGAGCCGCACTTCGACGCCGCGCGCGCGGGCGAGGCCGGCGCGGACTTCCTCGACGGTTTCGTCGAGCAGCGGATGCAGCGGAAAGGGTTCATACGTGAGCGCGAGCGATTTCGTTTCGGCGCGCGTCGCATCGACGATCGTCTCGAGCAGCTTCACCTGCTGATCGACGCCGCTGCGAATGCCGGTGATCGCGCGCTGCGAATTGGGATCGTTCGCGTCGAGCTTGCGCTCGAGCACGTACGCCCAGCTATGAATCGCATTCAACGGACCGCGCAGGTCGTGCGACACCAGCGACAGCACGTGATCGCGCATGAACAACGCGGTTTCCGCGCGCAGCAGCGCGCTGCGTTCGGTGATGACAAAGCCGGCCGACGCCGGCTGGGCGCCAGCAGTCCCGTTGGGTGACGTAGTCACGATCGAGTCCTCTCAGGCAATGCTGGATGATGGGGGGAAGCCTCATTATAGGCATCCCGTTCGGACCGACCAGTCGAGGCCGAATCGCGACGCGGGACGCAATCCGCATGCCATGCGCGGAACCGGACCAGACTCGGCGATCGACGTCAACGCGCCTACAATGTCGGTTTTACGTTTTGATCTGAGGAGCAACGCATGTCGACTGTGACGACCGAATCCGGCCTGAAGTACGAAGATCTCGTGGAAGGCACCGGCGCCGAAGCCGTGGCCGGCAAGACCGTGACCGTGCATTACGCGGGCTGGCTGACCGACGGCCAGAAGTTCGATTCGAGCAAGGACCGCAATGACCCGTTCGCGTTCGTGCTGGACGGCGGCATGGTCATCAAGGGCTGGGACGAAGGCGTGCAAGGCATGAAGGTCGGCGGCAAGCGCAAGCTGACCATTCCGCCGCAACTCGGCTACGGCGTGCGCGGCGCGGGCGGGGTGATTCCGCCGAACGCGACGCTCGTGTTCGAAGTCGAACTGCTCGAAGTCTGAGTCACGTCTGAGTATTGTCGTGAGCCACGCCGCCGTCACCGCCCCCAACGTTTCGCTGCGCTGCTATGGCGCGATCGAAGCGTCGGACGTGCACGACTTCCACCAGGTCGTGCTGGGGCTCGACGGCGCAATGGTGATGGCGGTAGACGGCGTCGCCGAGCAGATCGACGCCGGCTCCGCATGGCTGATCCCGGCCGGCGCGCGGCACGATTATGCGGGTGTCGGCACGAACCGGCAGCTCGTGCTCGATTTGCCTGCGGCGTCGCTGGCGGTGCCCGAGCGGTTGTTCGAGCGCGCGCGCGCCGTGGCCGTCGATCCATCGCTCGCACAGCTCGTGCACGCGATTGCCGCGCATGCTGCGGGCGGCGTGGGCGAAGCGCAAGATAATGCCTTCGGTCACCGTCGCTTTCATTGGGATGCTGCGGCACGCCTGGGCGCCGCGCTTGTCGCCGATTCCGGGGCACTAGCCGGTGTGCAAAGCGAAGGCGTTCGCCTCGATTTCGCGCGCATCGACCGCTGGCTGCGCGCGCATCTGTCCGAGCCGCTGAAGATCGCGGACCTCGCCGCGCACTGCGGTTTCGGCATGCGGCGTTTTCATCAACTGTTTATCGATGTGTTCGGCGAGACGCCGCATCGCTATTTGCAGCGGCTGCGGCTCGACACGTCGATCACGCTGCTTGCGGACCCGCGTCTTTCGTTGATCGATATCGCGCTCGAGATCGGCTTCGGCGATCAGAGCGCTTACACGCACGCGTTCACGCGGCGTTTCGGGCTGGCGCCCGGGCAGTGGCGCGCGTTGCGGCACTGAGCGTGACGGAGGTGGCGCGGAGGCGCTTTGAGGCCTTTGAGGCCTTTGAGGCCTTTGAGGCCTTTGAGGCCATTTGAAGCCTGTATGCCGCGAACAGGTTTTGCCCTGCCTGTCAGCTTTCGAGCCCACATTGCAGATCCGCACGGATATCGCCCGCGTTTTCAAGCCCCACCGCAAGCCGGATCAGACCTTCGCTGATGCCCACCGCCGCGCGCGCTTCGGGCGTAATGCGGCCGTGCGTGGTCGTCGCCGGATGCGTGATCGTCGTACGCGTGTCGCCCAGGTTGCCGGTGATCGAGCAGACTTTCGTGCCGTCGATCACGCGCCATGCGTTCGTACGCATCTGCTCGGGCGTGTCGCCCTTCAATTCGAACGACACGATCGCGCCGCCCAACTTCTGCTGACGCATCGCGAGCGCGTGCTGAGGATGCGATTCGAGCCCCGGATAGAACACGCGATTGACGGCCGGATGCGAATCGAGCCAGCGCGCGATTTCGAGCGCATTCGCCGACTGCTTCTCGACGCGTAGCGACAACGTTTCCATGCCTTTCAACAGTACCCACGCGTTGAACGCGGACAGCGTCGGCCCGGCGCTGCGTACGAACGGAAACACCTTTTCCATGATGATTTTCTTCGAACCGACCAGCGCGCCGCCGAGCACACGGCCCTGGCCGTCGAGGAACTTGGTCGCCGAATGCATGACGACGTCCGCGCCGAGCTTCAGCGGCTGCTGCAACGCCGGGCTGCAGAAGCAGTTATCGACGACGAACAGCGCATTCGCGGCCTTCGCGATCTTGCCGATCGCTTCGATATCCGACACTTCCGTCAGCGGGTTGGAAGGCGTTTCGAGGAAGAACATCTTCGTTTCGGGACGCACCGCTTCGTTCCACGCGTTCAAATCAGTCGGATCGACGAATGTAGTCGTAATGCCGAACTTGCTGAAGATCTGCGAGAACATGCCGAGCGTCGAGCCGAACAGCGCCCGCGAGCTGACGAGGTGATCGCCCGCCTGCAACGTCGACATCACGACCGACATGATCGCCGCCATGCCCGAAGCCGTCGCGATGCAGGCCTCGCCGCCTTCGAGCGCGGCCAGACGGTCCTGGAACATCGACACGGTCGGGTTCGAGAAGCGCGAGTACGTGAAATAGTCCTCGGAGTTTCTGAAGCGTTCGGCGGCGTCCGCGGCGCTCGCGAACACGAAGCTCGAGGTCAGGAAGATCGCTTCCGAGTGCTCGTTGAAATCGCTGCGCACGGTGCCCGAGCGAACGGCCAGCGTGTCGAAGTCAAAGTCGTGGAAGTCGTCCATGTTGGTTCTGGTCTCCAGGTTTCCGTGGCTGCTTCCGTGCCTAAATGAGGCAGCAACAAAAAAGAAAAAGCCCACTTTTGCGTCGGCATAAGCGGGCTTCATGTACGGGGAGGCTGGAGCCAGGGCGGACGACTGTCGCGTGTCCGCTCAACCCACCGACAGTTGCAGATGCAGCTGCGAACGCGCCGGGCCGCCACCGTCGATCGCTTCGCTCGCGGCATCGCGATCCGATTGCGACGACGGCGCGAGACGCGCGCTTTCGATGCGGTCGAGGTATTCGGTCGTGATGTCGCCGGTCACGTAGTTGCCGTCGAAGCACGAAGCCTCGAACTCCTTCAGTGCCGGATTGATATCGCGCACCGCCTGCTTCAGCGCATCGACGTCCTGATACACGAGGTGGTCCGCGCCGATCATGCGCGCAACTTCCTCGTCCGAGCGGCCGTGCGCGACCAGTTCGCCGCGCGTCGGCATATCGATGCCGTAGACGTTCGGGAATTTCACCGGCGGCGCCGCCGACGCGAAAATCACCTTGTTCGCGCCCGCATCGCGCGCCATCTGCACGATTTCATGCGACGTCGTGCCGCGCACGATCGAGTCGTCGACGATCAGCACGTTCTTGCCCTTGAACTCGATGTTCATCGCGTTCAGCTTCTGGCGCACCGACTTCTTGCGCACCGCCTGCCCCGGCATGATGAAGGTACGGCCTACATAGCGGTTCTTGAAGAAGCCCTCGCGATACTCGACGCCGAGCTTCTTCGCGACCTGCATCGCGGCCGGGCGCGACGAATCGGGAATCGGCATCACCACGTCGATTGCGACGTCGGGCAGCTCGCGCCTGATCTTCTCGGCGAGGTAGTCGCCCATGCGCAGACGCACGTTGTAGACCGGCACGCCGTCGAGCACCGAATCCGGACGCGCCAGATACACGAGTTCGAAGATGCAGGGGTTCAGGCTCGTGGTCGTCGCGCATTGCTGCGAATGCAGCTGGCCTTCGGCGTCGATGAAAATCGCCTCGCCCGGCTGCACGTCGCGCACGAATTCGAAACCGACACCTTCGATCGCCACCGATTCCGACGCCAGCATCCACTCGACGCCGTCAGCCGTTTCCCGTTTGCCGAGGCACAGCGGACGGATGCCGAACGGGTCGCGGAGACCAAGCAGGCCGTAGCCAGCGATCAACGCGACGATCGCATACGAGCCGCGCACCCGCCGATGCACACCCGACACCGCCTTGAACAGCGCGGCAGGATCGAGCTGCAGACCCGAGCTCGACAGTTGCAGCTCGTGCGCAAGCACGTTGAGCAGCACTTCGGTATCGGAATTGGTGTTCACGTGGCGGCGATCGATGCGGAACATCTCATCTTTCAGCTGCTGCCAGTTGGTGAGGTTGCCGTTATGCGCGAGGATGATGCCGAACGGCGCGTTCACGTAGAACGGCTGCGCTTCTTCTTCGCTCGACGCCGAACCGGCGGTCGGGTAACGGACCTGGCCGATGCCCGTCGTGCCCGGCAGGCTGCGCATGTTGCGCGTGCGGAACACGTCGCGCACCATGCCGTTGGCCTTGTGCATGTGGAAATTGCTGCCGTTCGCCGTTGCGATGCCGGCGGCGTCCTGACCGCGATGCTGCAGAAGCAGCAGGCTGTCATAGATCAGCTGGTTGACCGGGGAATGGGAAACTACGCCTACGATGCCGCACATGGCATGTCCTTCAAAGGTACGAAATTCGTGATGGCGACCGGTGCCTGCGACCGCGCCCGCGCTTTCATGCGACGGCACGCGCTACGACGTCAAGGCAGCCGGTATGCGCCGGAGTCCTGTTGCGCATTGCTCGGGGCGCCCGAATCGTCCACATGGACGTAAGCGGCGAGCGCCTCGGGGAGCAGCGGTTTCATTGCGCGTACGCCCGCAACCGCATACGGACGAAGCAGCGCGTTGCGCCAGAATTCCTCTTTGGGCAGTTTAGTCAAGCCTGCGAGGGCGACCAGAATCAGCACCAGAACGACCCCACGCACGAGGCCGAACATCAAACCGAGCGAGCGGTCCGCACCACCCAGTCCCGTGACCTGCACGAGGCGGCTGAGCAGCGCGCTCACCACGCTCGTGACCAGCACTACGCCGATCACCACGAGCGAAAAAGCCAGCAGCCACTGCGTCAACGCGCCGCCCGGCCAGGTAGACGGGATATACGGGACCACGTAGCCCACGAACTCGCAAGCGATGAAAAACGCCGCGACCCAGCCGATCAAACCAAACACTTCCGACAGCAAACCGCGCCAGGCGCCTCGCAGCGCCGACAAACCGATCACCGCCATTACAGCGTAGTCGAAGGCAGTGAACATCGCTCGCTTACTGCGCTCTGCCGCCGGTCGAGCCCGACACGAGGCCCGCCTCGCGGACCTTCGCGACAGCGGCGGTGGCCGCGGCGCGGTCGGCGAACGGGCCTGCACGCAGCAATGTCAGCGTCGAGCCGTCGGCTTGCTTCCTATGTTCCGTATATGTGGGCACGCCTGCTGCTTTCAACTTCGCGGCCCAATTGCGCGCGTTCGCTTCGTTCGAGAAGGCGCCGAGCTGCACCGCGAAACGGTTGCCCGGCGGCGAAGCCGGCGTGCCGGAGTTCGCGTCGGCGCTGGCGCTGGCGGTGGCCGTGTTCGCTTCGTCGTCGGTCGACGCCGACGGTGTGGTGGCGGGTGCCTTCGTCTGTTTGGCGGGGACAGCAGGCGCGGTGTTGGCTGCGAGCGATTGCGTTTGCGGCTTCGCGGCGGGCTTCGGCGTCGCGGCGGTAACAGCGCCAGTTGCGGCGGAGGGGGTCGCGCCTTGTTTCGCTGCGGTCGATTGCGACGATTGCGACGATTGCGTCGATTTGGCGGCGGAGGCCGAGGCGGCCGCCGTGGTCGCCGCGCTCGTTGCCGGCGCGAGGCCGGACGCAGCCACGCCCGTGTCGGCGGCCGGCGGACTGTCCGGCGCGACGCCGGCCTGCATGTCTTCGTTGGCGGTGGATCTGGAGAGCTTCGGCGCGGGCCGGTTCGGAATGTCGATCGAGATGTCGTCGGTGACGGGCTTGGGGTGCGAGTCCAACACCATCGGCAGGATGATCACCGCCGCGACAACCAGTGCGATTGCGCCGACGAGCCGGCGGCGCGCGCGCTGCTTTTCCGGCAGCGTGGGGTCGAGCAGCATTGCATCTGCATCGACGGTGCGCTCGGTGCGGCGGGTGCGCCGCTCGACGCGTTCACCCCGGGTGGCCCGATTGGAACTGGTGTTTGCGCCGCGCCGGCTGGGCGCGTCGTCTTTCTTGCCGAACGAGAAAATTCCCATGAATCGCTTGGTTCGAGCCTGGTGCCCGCTCAGTGTTGCTGCGATTTCCGGTAGGCCATCACACCCGCTACCGTATAGAAACTGCCGAAAACGACGATTCTATCATTCTCTGACGCACGTTTTAGCGCGTCCTGAAAAGCCTGCGCCGGCGTCGCATAACGCATGACGCTGCTGTCGGCGCCGTCTTCCACGCCCAGCTCGCGCAACACGGTTTCCAGCTCTTGCGCGGACGCGGCGCGCGGGGTCGGCAGATCGGTCACGCACCAGTGATCGATCTCGCCTTTCAGATGACTTACCACGCCGGCGATGTCCTTGTCGCGCATCGCGCCGAACACCGCGTACGTGTACGGGAAAAAGCCCATGTTGCCGAGGTTCTGCCCGAGCACCGCGGCGGCATGCGGATTGTGGCCGACGTCGAGCACGATGGACGGCTTGCCCGGCAGTACCTGGAAACGGCCCGGAAGATCCACGTTGGCGATGCCGAGCCGGATGTCCTGCGCGGACACCGGCAGTCGGTCGCGCAAAGCTTCGAGCCCAGCCAGCGCCGCCGACGTGTTGATCAGCTGATTCGCGCCGCGCAGCGATGGATACGCGAGCGCCGAGCGCCGCAGCGTCGGGCCGACATAGCTCCACTGCTGTCGCTCGCTGCCGGCCTGGCCTTCGTAACGGAAATCGCGGCCGAACAACCACAATTGCGCCCCGATCTTTTCCGCGTGATCGATCAACGATTGCGGCGGCACCGGGTCCGCGCAAATCGCGGGCTTGCCGGGACGGAAGATACCGGCTTTTTCGAACGCGATTTTTTCGCGCGTGTCGCCGAGATAGTCGGTGTGGTCAATATCGATGCTCGTGATGATCGCGCAGTCGGTATCGAGGATATTGACCGCGTCGAGACGGCCACCGAGGCCAACTTCGAAAATCACCGCGTCGAGGCCGCGCGACGCGAACAGGCTCATGATCGCTAGCGTCGTGAATTCGAAGTAGGTCAGCGTGACCGGTTGGGCGAGGCTCTGGCGCGCGGCCTCGACGGCTTCGAAGTGCGGCAGCAGATCTGCGTCGCTTGCCATTGCCCCATTGATGCGTGCGCGCTCGTTGAACGACAGCAGATGCGGCGACGTGTGGCAGCCGACCGTATAGCCCGCGCGCAGCAGGATCGCTTCGAGAATCGCGCAGGTCGAGCCTTTGCCGTTCGTGCCGCCGACCGTGATGATCGGGCACGCAAACGACAGTTGCATTGCATCACGCACCTGGGAGATTCGGCCCAAACCCATGTCGATGCCGACCGGATGCGCGGATTCAAGGTGCGTGAGCCACGCGTCGAGAGTGGGGAATGTCGTCATCGGGTGAATCTTGAGTGAGTCGCGGTAGTTCGGTTCGGCAGTGCTGCGAAGGGTGCTGGTCAGGCGGTTGCGGTCGAGGGTCGAGGGTCGCGGGTCGCCGGTCATGGGCGTAGGCCGTTGCGCGGTTTATGCGCACAAACCCGCGCCTTGAGCCGCGCCAGCTTCGGCTTCGACCGCTGCCGCATCGCAGGCGACGGTAATTATCCAGGAAATGACAGCGCGCCGCTTGATTGCTCACGCGGCGCGCTATTTTTTTGATTGCTTCTCTGGCTCCGCCGCGTCTTCGACAGCGCGGCGAAAGAGCGGCAAATGCGGTGCTGCCCGGCTTTTACGCGACCGCGTCCGCTGGCTGATGGCTCAACAGCGCCAGCAATTGCGCGATCTCTTCGCGCAGCTTGCGACGATCGACGATCATGTCGATCGCGCCCTTTTGCAGCAGAAACTCGGCGCGTTGGAAGCCTTCCGGCAGTTTCTCGCGCACGGTCTGTTCGATCACGCGCGGACCAGCAAAGCCGATCAGCGCCTTCGGTTCGGCGATCACGACGTCGCCGAGGAATGCGAAACTCGCGGACACGCCGCCCATCGTCGGGTCGGTCAGCACCGAGATGAATGGCAGCCTGGCTTCCGCCAGCTTCGTGAGCATCGCGGTGGTCTTTGCCATCTGCATCAACGACAGCAAGCTTTCCTGCATCCGCGCGCCGCCCGAAGCGGTGAAGCAGATGAACGGCACTTTCTGTTCGAGCGCGTTCTGCGCGCCGCGCGCGAAACGCTCGCCGACCACCGAACCCATAGAGCCGCCCATAAACGAGAACTCGAAATTCGCCACGACGACCGGCAGCGTGTGAATCGCGCCGCCCATCACGACCATTGCGTCGGTCTCGTCGGTTTCGTCCATCGCCTCTTTAATGCGCTCAGGGTACTTACGGCTATCTTTGAACTTCAGCGCGTCGACCGGAACGATTTCCTGGCCGATTTCGTAGCGGCCTTCCGGATCGAGCAGGCTGTCGAGCCGCTCACGTGCGCCGATGCGCATGTGATGGTCGCACTTGGGGCAAACATGCAGATTGGCCTCGACGTCGTTGCGATACAGCACGGCTTCGCACGACGGGCACTTGATCCACAGGCCTTCCGGAATTCCCTTGCGGTTTTTCGGGTCGGTTTGTTTGATTTTCGGCGGCAGCAGCTTATCGAGCCAGCTCATAGGGAATCCTTCTGGGTCAGCAGTCGCGCGAACGGCGGGACGAGCCCGCCGCTCACGTTACCGCGACAAAAAATAACTGTTATCGGGCAGTCGCGACGCTATCGAGCGCCTCGCGCACCTCGGCAACGAAACGCGTGAGCGTCTCGGCAGCGGCGTCGGGCGCTGCCTGTTCGAGCAATTGAACGATACGGCTGCCGATCACGACGGCATCGGCCACCTCGCCCACCGCACGCGCCGTTTGCGCGTCGCGAATGCCGAAACCGACGCCCACCGGCAGGGGGACGCGCGACTTGATGGCCGGGATTTTACTCGCGATGCTGGAAACGTCCAGATTTGCGGCGCCGGTGACCCCTTTCAGCGACACATAGTAGACGTAGCCGCTCGCGATGCGGCCGACTTCGGCGATACGTTCGTCGGTTGAAGTCGGCGCGAGCAAAAAGATCGGATCGATCCCGGCAGATTGCATCTGTTCCGCGAAGTTTGCGCACTCTTCAGGCGGATAGTCGACCACCAGCACGCCATCGACACCGGCTTCCTTCGCGGCTTTCGCGAAGGCCTCGGCGCCCATTCGCTCGATCGGATTCGCATAGCCCATCAGCACGACCGGGGTTTTGTCGTCGGCTTCGCGGAAGCGTTTGACGTCGGCCAGCACATGGCGTAGCGACACGCCCTTCGCGAGGGCGCGTTCAGACGACTGCTGAATGACAGGACCGTCTGCCATTGGGTCGGAAAACGGCACGCCTAGTTCGATCACATCGGCGCCGCCGGCGGCGAGGGCGTGCATGAACTCGACCGTGCGAGCCGGGTCCGGGTCGCCAGCGGTCATGAACGGGATCAAGCCTTTCTTACCTTGGGCGGACAGCGCGGCAAACGTGTTCTTGATACGGGACATGGAAGTACTCTCGAATTAGGGCTATTGCGCGCCCATTGCCGCGCGCTTTTCAGCGAACTTAGTGGCGCATCTCGCGCTTTTCACTGCACTTCGGTCGACGGCTGCACTTTTGGCCTGGCTCGGGTCCGACGGGGCGCAGCAGGCGTAGCAGCGGCGCTGACGCGCTCGCGCGCTATCGCACAATAGCTCTCGTTGATCTCATAGCCGACGAATTCGCGCTGATGACGGACGCAAGCGACGGCGGTGGTGCCGCTGCCCATGAATGGGTCGAGCACGCGGCCGCCCTTCGGGCAACTGGACAGTACCATCCGCTCGACGATTTCCAGAGGTTTCTGGGTTGGATGCGCAACGCGCTCGGCATGCTGCCGATGCAGACGCGATACCGACCAGACATCCTTCGGATTATAGCCAAGCTCCAACCACTTGCTTCCTTCGAACAACTTTCGCGAACGCGCCTTCTTCGTGACTGGATCGTACGGGATGCGGACGGGATCGAGATCGAAGAAGTAGTCCTTCGACACCGCGAAAAAACCGATGTTGTCATGCACTGACGTGAAGCGGCGCGTGGTGCCGCCCATACTCGGCACGCGCCGGTCCCAGATGATTTCGTTGACCATCGTGAGTTTCGTCTTCAGGAAACTGAAGATTTCCGGCGCGTATTGCCAGGTGCAGAAGATATAGAGCGACCCTGTTGGCTTGAGCTTCGGTACAGCGAGCTCGAGCCAGCCGCGCGTCCAGACGAGAAATTCCTCGCCCGTGCGCATGTCCGAGTCGTTGCCATAGTCCTTCCCCAACCCATAAGGCGGATCACAGACGATCAGGTCGATCGACTCATCGGGAATGTTCGCTACATCGGTTAGAAAATCGCGGTTCAACAGCTGAACGCCGGCCGGCACCTGCGCCAGCAGCGGTGCGGATGCCGCGGCCGCCGGGACTTCGGCGGCCGGATTCGTGGATTCAATCGCCGGCTGCGGCTCGTCGAACTCGTCGCGCATCGTCGCGGCTCAGAACTGGATACCCGATCGCTCAGCGACCGTGTGCATGTCCTTGTCGCCGCGGCCCGACAGGTTGACCAGCAGAATCTTGTCTTTCGACAAGGTCGGCGCGAGTTTCGTAGCGTAAGCGAGCGCGTGGCTCGACTCCAGCGCAGGAATAATGCCCTCGATGCGGCAGCAATCGTGGAACGCCTTCAGGGCTTCTTCGTCGGTGATGCCTACGTATTGGGCGCGATTGCTCTCTTTTAGCCACGCGTGCTCGGGGCCGACGCCCGGGTAGTCGAGGCCTGCCGACACCGAATGCGTCTCGATGATCTGGCCGTCTTCGTCTTGCAGCAGATACGTGCGGTTACCGTGCAACACGCCGGGACTACCGCCGATCAGCGATGCCGCGTGACGACCCGTTTCGAGGCCGTCGCCGGCCGCTTCGACGCCGATCAACTGCACGGAACTATCGTCGATATACGGGTAAAAGATCCCCATCGCATTCGAACCGCCGCCAACACACGCGATGACGGCGTCCGGCTGGCGGCCAGCGAGTTCTGGCATCTGCACGCGGCACTCGTCGCCGATCACTCGCTGGAAGTCGCGCACCATCATCGGGTACGGATGCGGACCCGCAACCGTGCCGATGATGTAGAACGTGTTTTCGACGTTGGTGACCCAGTCGCGCATCGCTTCGTTCAGCGCGTCCTTCAGCGTGCGCGACCCCGATTCGACCGGCACGACCGTCGCACCGAGCAGTTTCATGCGATAAACGTTCGCGGCCTGGCGGCGCACGTCCTCGGCGCCCATGTACACCACGCACTCCATACCGAAGCGCGCGCAGATTGTCGCCGTGGCCACGCCGTGCTGACCGGCGCCGGTTTCCGCGATCACGCGCGGCTTGCCCATGCGCTTGGCGAGCAGCGCCTGGCCGATCACGTTGTTGATCTTGTGCGCGCCGGTGTGATTCAGGTCTTCACGCTTCAGATAAATCTGCGCGCCGCCGAGCAATTCGCTCCAGCGCTGGGCGTGATAAATCGGGGACGGGCGACCCACGAAATACTTCAATTCGCGCTCGTACTCGGCGACGAACTCCGGGTCTTTCTGATATTTCTCGTACGCTTCACGCAACTCGTTGAGTGCGGAAAACAGCGTTTCGGCGACGAACACACCACCAAATTGGCCGAAGTGGCCTCTTTCGTCAGGCAAGTTGTACATGGTGATCACTTTTCTCAGGATGGCTCGCGGCTTTCATCGGAAAGCGCCCGCGAGCCTGAATCATTCAGCGTCCGCAGCGCGCACCGCGCGTACGAACGCCGCCATCCGGGCGTGATCCTTCACGCCCCGGGCGCCCGCTACTTCGATGCCGCTCGAGACATCGACCGCGTACGGGCGCACGCGATGGATCGCATCACTGACGTTTTGCGCGTTCAACCCACCACTCAAAACGGCCCGACGCGCGAGCTCTGCTGGAATAAGTGACCAATCGAAAACCTTCCCACCGCCGCCGTAGCCTTCGACATGGGTGTCGAACAGAAGACCACTGGCTGCTGAATAGTTGAATGCCGATTTTACCAAATCGGCCGCTCGAGTATCCGCCGCAACTCGCAACGCGCGCAACCAAGGCAAACCCGCAACGCCGGCGAGCGCCTCGCACTGCTCAGGCGTCTCGTCGCCGTGGAACTGCAACAGCGTCAGGTTCACGTTGCTCGCGACTTCGTGAACCCATTCCGGCGTCGCGTTGACGAACAGACCGACGACCGACACGAACGGCGGCACCTCGTGCACGAGTTCGACCGCTTGCGCGACGCTCACCGAGCGCGGGCTCGGCGGATAGAACACGAGGCCGATCGCGTCGGCGCCGAGGTCGATCGCGTGTGCAATGTCGACGGGTTTCGACAGTCCGCACAGCTTGATGCGCGTGCGATGTGGCACGCCTTGCAAGGCGGTGGCGTCGGTCTGAATGGCGGGGTTCTCTGCTGCTTTCATGTTTCCGGTTGTTCGGTCCATACGCTGCTCCACGGCACGCTGCCCGTCGCCGGATCGGGCACGCCGAATTGCTCAGGATAGCCCACTTGCGCGAGGTACAAGCCGTCGGGCATGAAGGTCGGCGCCGCGCAATCGCGGCTACGGCTCGCGAGCACGTCGGCCATCCACGCGGCCGGGCGGCGGCCGCTGCCGATTTCGATCAGACAGCCCATCACGTTGCGCACCATGTGATGCAGGAACGCGTTCGCGCGGAGGCGGAAATGCACGAAGTTACCCTGTCGTTTGACGTCGATCTGGTACAGGTGCTTGAACGGCGTTTTCGACTGGCATTGCGACGAACGAAACGCCGAAAAGTCATGCTCGCCGATCAGGTGCTCGGCGGCCGAGCGCATCGCGTCGACGTCGAGTGGCGTGTGCACCCAGCCGGCGCGCGTCGTGAGCATCGGCGAGCGAACTGGACTTACGTACAGCACGTAGTAATAGGTCCGCTCGAATGCCGAAAACCGCGCGTGAAAATCGTCGGGCATCGGCTTGGCCCATTGCACGCCTATCGTCTTCGGCAGAAACGCGTTCGGGCCGCGCACCCAGGAGATCTCGAGGCGATCGAGGTCGGTGTCGAAATGCACGACCTGACCCAAGCCATGCACGCCGCGGTCGGTGCGGCCGGCGACCACCGTCTGCACGGGCGTGCGCATGAATTCGCGCAGCGCCCGTTCGAGCTCGTCCTGTACCGTGTTGCCATGCGGCTGCGACTGCCATCCAGTGAACGCGGCGCCGTCGTATTGCACGCCTAATGCGATGCGCTTCACGACAGCGGTGCGAGAGTCGAAAGCAACGCGCGGGCTTCGGTGCGCGTGGCTGGATCGTTTGCTTCGATCACTTCGTTGATGAGCGCGCGGGCGCCCGCCAGATCGCCGAGCTCGATGTACTCGGAGGCCAACTCCAGCTTGTTGCGCGCGATGCGGCCGAGATCGGCCGGTGTGAAGGCCGGCAATGGCTGAGCCGGGCTCGGCGGCAACTCGAGGTCGAAGTCGAGCTTCAGCGCGCCGAAGCCGGCCGCGCCGAGGCCCGCGACGGCGCCGTGGCCGGCTGTGCCGGCGGCGATCTGGTCGGCGATGTGCGGGGCGTCGTCGTCCGCGCCATGGACGCCGAAGGCCTGCTGCGCGGTCGTGTCGGGCGATGCGACCGGTTGCGTCGAAAGCGACGTGGAAGGCTCCGCTTCGCCGACGGTGGGCACTTCGATGCGCGGCGGCAGCGGCATGTTGAGGCTGCCGAACGCGTCGACGGCCTCGCGCGGGAACTCGGTCGGTGCGGACAGCGCGGGTTCCGTCGGCACGGGGATGTCGCTGAACGGCTGACCGAACGACGTAGTGGCGCGCGGTTCGATCTGATGTTGCGTGAAATCGATCACTGGGGGTGGAACGTTCAAGGGGGACTGCGGTTCGGCCGTCGCGGTGTGCGACGCTGCCGAGGGCGGTTCCGCGGCGCTTGGGCTCGGGGTTGTCGTCGTGCCTGTCGTTTTCTCTGCGGTCGGACTTTCTGTGGGTTCCTCGTCCCATTGCAGGCGATGCGCGTTCTCGTCCTGCGTCGCGGCGCCAACCGGTTCGAGCGGTCCCAGCGGCAACGCGTCGGCGCCGAGTTCTGCCGCGGCGGCGAGATTGGCGGCCGTCGCGGCGGAGCGCAGCGTCTCGTCATGGGCGGGTGCGACCGCCGGTGGTTCGCTGGACAGTTCGCTTTGGCTGGGTAGCGGGATGCTGGCGAGTGGCGCCGTTAGTGCAGTAGGTTCGGGCGTGTCTGCTTGCTGTGCCGCCTGTTCTTCTGCGGCGCGCTCGGATGCGCTGCGTTCTGCTGCTATGCGTTCCGCTTCCGCATGTTCGGCGGCGACGCGTGCTGCTGCTTGTTCGGCTGCTGCTTGTTCGGCTGCTGCTTGTTCCGCTGCTGCGCGTTCCGCCGCGGCGTGTTCTCCGGCCGCTGCTCGCTCTGCTGCGGCTCGCTCCGCTGCCGTCTGTTCGGCTGCTGCACTTTCCGCTGCGGCTTGCTCGGCTGCTGCACGTTCGACTGCCGCGCTTTCTGCTGCGGCTTGCTCGGCTGCTGCACGTTCCGCAGCCGCGCGCTCCGCTGCTACCCGCTCCGCAGCCGCGCTTTCTGCCGCTGCCTGTTCGGCTGCCGCACGTTCCGCAGCCGCATGCTCTGCTGCTGCGGCCTGCCGTGCAACCTCTTGATCTTGCGCGTCCGATCCTTCCGTGACCGCCGCCTGCCCCGCCGCCGCGCTGCCATTGCGCGAATCGGCCTCACGCGCGGATCTCGCCATTTCTGCATCAGTTGCCTGGGCAGCCCGTGCCGCGGCCTCTTTATCGCGCTTGCGGCGACCCATGCGCAGAGCAGCGAGCAGAACGATCAGTGCCGCGCCCACGGCCGCCGCGATGCTCAAATCGCGCTGAGAGATGCCGCCTTCATTCGACGGCGACGTCGTCACATTTGCATGCTCCGGCGCCACAGCCACGGTCGCCGCGGAACCTGCCGGTGCCGGCTGCGCAGCGCTCGTCGGCGTTGGGCCTGAAGCGACGGGCGCCCCGCCGATGCCGTGCTTCTGCAACTCCATCAGCACGCGGTTTTTCAGCGCCAGCAATTGCTGCAGACTCGACACCTGCGGATGCGGCTGCGAAGCCGCCTGCGCGGCCGCGGTCGCGGCCGCCGGTGCTTGTCCCGCGGGCGCGCTCGCCGCCGGTTGAATCGATCCGGCCCATTCCCGCGTGCCACTCGTCGCCACCGGCGCCGAACCGGCCACTGGCGCGGACGAAACCGCACCGCCCGCCGCCGCGCCGGTCGATACCGCCGCGCTGGCCGCGCCGGAAACCGTGGATGGGGCTGGCGTCGTCGCTTGAGCCGCCGCGCTGGCCGCACTCGCGGCGGCGGCGTTGACCTGCGCGACTGCACTCGCCGTGCTGGCGGCAGCCGCCGCGGCCGCCGCGGCAGCCGGCGCGGCAGTCGGCGCGGAAGCGGGCGCAGCCGCCGTGGACTCCGACGCCCCTGCCGCGGCCCCAGTCGACGAAACCGCCAAGGCCCCCGACGCATCGAGCGCCGGCACGATCAACACCGCTCCTACACGCATCCGGCTCGGATCGTGATTCATGAACGCGGCCGGATTCGTGTCGAACAATGCGTGCGTAGCGCGCGCGAGTACCGCCCGGTCATGCGACTGCGTAATAGCGATCGCGACATCGTTCAGCGACTGCCCTGCGTGTACGGTGTACTGAGAGCCCGCAGCGACAGCAACGACAGCGGTAGTGGAACTGACAGCGGAAGCGGCATCCGGCGCGCTCGTGGCACTAGCCGGCGCGGCAAGCGCATTGCCCGCGCCACCGCCGAGCAGCGCAAGAGCGAAAGTGGCACAAGCGGCCATCGCCGCCGGACGGCTGCTGAATCGCACCTTCTCGTGACGAATGGACATAGCCCGAAGAGCGGAGCGTCGAAAGTTCATCGGGACTCCTGGGCGCGTCAGCGCGCAGCCTTTTTTGCGAGTGGAAAGAGACAAGATGATCGGAGCACACAATGAAAAAGCGCCGCGCAAGCGCGACGCTTCTTGAGTTGTCTACGCGTCGTGAGCGCGTAGTTTACTTTACTTGTCGAGCACAATGCGAAGCATACGACGCAGCGGTTCAGCCGCGCCCCACAGCAGCTGATCGCCGACCGTGAAGGCCGACAGATACTCGCCGCCCATCGCGAGCTTGCGCACGCGGCCGACCGGCACCGTCAGCGTACCGGTGACAACCGCCGGGGACAGATCGCGCATCGACGCTTCGCGTTCATTCGGCACAACCTTGACCCAGTCGTTGCCCGACGCGAGGATGCTGTTCACTTCGTCGAGCGGCACGTCCTTGTTCAGCTTGATCGTGAGCGCTTGCGAATGGCAGCGCATTGCGCCGATCCGCACGCACAGACCATCGACGGGAATCGAACCCGGCGTGCCCATGGCCGGCTTGCCGAGGATCTTGTTGGTTTCCGCGCCGCCCTTCCACTCTTCCTTCGACATGCCGTTGCCGAGATCCTTGTCGATCCACGGAATCAGCGAGCCCGCGAGCGGTACGCCGAAGTGGTCGGTCGGCATGCTGTCGCTGTTCATCGCTTCGAGCACGCGGCGGTCGATGTCGAGAATCGCCGAAGCCGGGTCTGCCAGTTCGTTCTTCACCGCGCCGTGCAGCGTGCCCATTTGCGACAGCAATTCGCGCATGTTCTGCGCGCCCGCGCCGGATGCGGCCTGATAAGTCATGGCCGTCATCCAGTCGACGAGATTTTCGCGGAACAGGCCGCCCAATGCCATCAACATCAGGCTGACCGTGCAGTTACCGCCGATGAAATTCTTCTGGCCTTTGACGAGCGCGTTCTTGATCACGTCGAGGTTGACCGGATCGAGAATGATGACCGCGTCGTCCTTCATGCGCAGCGACGATGCCGCGTCGATCCAGTAGCCGTTCCAGCCCGCCGCGCGCAGCTTCGGGAACACTTCGTTCGTGTAGTCACCGCCCTGGCAGGAAATGATCGCGTCGCACTTCTTCAGGTCGTCGATGCTTGTCGCATCTTTGAGCCTGGTCTCGTTTTTGGCGAACGAAGGCGCGTTGCCGCCCGCGTTGCTGGTGCTGAAAAACACCGGTTCGATCAAGTCGAAATCGCCTTCCTGCTGCATACGTTGCATCAGGACGCTGCCGACCATGCCGCGCCAACCTACGAGACCTACGTTCATGACTTCATACCCTTCGAATGGAAACTTCCCCGCGTCTTTGCCCGCAGTGACCGCGCGGGGAAGATGGGCGGGCACGACGGACGATCAGCGCTTCGTGATCGTTTTCGGGGTAATGGTTTTGATGGTAATGGCGAACTCGATCGCACGGGACGTTGTGCCGTGCGTTTTGGAAATCGAGGAGATTTGGGAGATCTGAGCCATTACAAGAATATACACGAAAACGGAAAACTGGCGGCGTTCTTCGCCAGGGCAATCGCATTAGGACATCGGCCGCATGCCAAGCACGTCGCGGCGAAAGTCGTCGTCCCACGCGGCCTGCTTGAGCTTGGCGCGCACCGACAGCCTGGGCGTCGGATCAAGCTTGAGCAGATTCAGCACGAAGCGGCGCAGGATCGCCAGGTTCATCGAGGCGTTGTCCTTGCGTACCCGGCACGCGTCCTCTGCCAGCGTCACGTCCAGCGACCAGTGGAGTTGGGACTCGATGGTCCAGTGGCTGCGAATGGCCTGTGCCACCCGCTCGGGGCTGCCGGCTGACGAGCTCAGGTAGTAGCGCAGCTCGGTACTGGTCTTCGCGCCGATGCAGCGCTGCGATTCAACCATGATGATCTGGTGCAGGCCCTGCCAGTCCGCCCGCTGCGGTAGCCACTCCAGCGCGCTCACGCACCATATCCGGCGGGTCTCGATGCGCCCGTGATCTTTCTCGAGCGTCTCATGATAACCATGCGGTACGGCGTGCCAGTACTCGGCGCGCGCGATGCGGAAGAAGTACTCGACCTCCTCAAGCAACGCACCCTGGTTGGCCTTCAGCCCCAGCAGATAGTCGCCGCCCTGGGCGTGCACCTGGCGAGCGATCGCTTGCTGGCAGCCCATCGCATCGATCGAGACGATCGCGCCTTGTACGTCCAGCACCTTGAGCAGTTCCGGCAGCGCGGTGATCTCGTTCGATTTGCCGTCCACCGCCACCGCGCCCAGCGTCAGCCCGTAGGCGCTGGCATAGGCCGAGACCAGGTGCACGGCGCGATTCTCCCCGTCCCGACTGCCGCGCAGCGTCTTGCCGTCCAGCGCCACGACTGTCTGGTCCAGCTTGCCCACCACCTGACCCACCCAGGCGCGAAAGCTCTGCTCGAACACGTCCGGATCGAGCAGCCGCAACACCCGCCCAAACGTGTCGTGCGACGGTACGCCATGTGGCAACACCATGAACTCGCGCAGCCACGCCAGCTTCGCGCGCCCCCACTGCGCGATCTCCGTCACCCCTTCAGCGCCCGAGAGCAGCGCGCAAATTGCCACCACCAGCATCTCCGTGAGGTCGTATTGCGTACGATTGCCGCGACGCGGATCGGGTACATCCTTCAGGCATGACACGAGAGCCAAGCGCGTCTCCATCTCGATTCATCCAAAAATCAAGAGTAAACGCCCTTCACCCCGAAGTTTACAAGCACTAACCTGCTAAGACCCGTCGGTTAACGATGTCCTAATGCGATTGCCTTGCGTTCTTCGCCGTATGACGCGCAAATCGGCCTGTTTCAAGGCCCGATTCGCGTTTTTAAAAGGCCAGTATCGTTGACCTGACCACCGCATGCCTTCGCTCTGCGAGCGCATGCGGTGCACGCGTTTTACAGCGCGGCCACGACGGCATCGCCCATCGCGGCGGTGCCGACCTGCTTGCAACCCGGCGTGAGAATGTCGCCGGTGCGATAGCCCTGCTCGAGCACCTTCTTCACCGCAGTTTCGATGCGATCGGCCTGCTCCGCCTTGTTCAGCGAATAGCGCAGCATCATCGCGGCCGACAGGATCGTGGCGAGCGGATTGGCAACGCCCTTGCCGGCGATATCCGGCGCGGAGCCGTGCGACGGCTCGTACAAGCCCTTGTTGTTCTTGTCGAGCGATGCCGACGGCAGCATGCCGATCGAGCCGGTCAGCATGGCCGCCTCGTCGGACAGGATGTCGCCGAACATGTTGCCGGTCACGATCACGTCGAACGACTTCGGCGCCTTCACGAGCTGCATCGCGGCGTTGTCGACGTACATGTGCGACAGTTCGACGTCCGCGTATTCCTTCGACACGTCGATCATCACGTCCTTCCAGAACTGCGACGTTTCGAGCACGTTGGCTTTATCGACCGAGGTGAGCTTCTTGCCGCGTTTTTGCGCCGCCTGGAACGCGACGTGCGCGATGCGGCGCACTTCGGGTTCCGAATAGCGCATCGTGTCAAAGCCTTCCTTCGCGCCGGCGAACAGGCCGTCCGGCGACGTACGCACGCCGCGCGGCGCGCCGAAGTAGATGTCGCCGTTCAGTTCGCGCACGATCAGGATGTCGAGACCCGAAACGATCTCTTCCTTCAGCGACGACGCGCCCGTCAGTTGCGGGTAGCAGATCGCCGGACGGAAGTTCGCGAAAAGTTCCAGGTGCTTGCGCAGACCGAGAATCGCCTGCTCAGGGCGCAGCGCGCGTTCGAGCTTGTCGTACTTCCAGTCGCCGACCGCGCCGAACAGGATCGCGTCGGCTTCCTTCGCGAGCGCGAGCGTCGAGTCCGGCAGCGGGTGGCCCTTCGCTTCGTAGCCCGCGCCGCCGACCGGCGCTTCTTCGAGTTCGAACTTCTCGCCGAGCACGTTCAGGACCTTGACGGCCTCCTTGACGATTTCGGGACCGATGCCGTCGCCCGGCAACACTGCGATCTTCATGCGAATTCCTTGATGATTTTTTCGGATCTTTCTGGCGCAAACCGACATTGGCGCGCGAACTTCACGCCCCTGACGCCCTCACGGTTTCGCTTAGCGGACGAGGCGATTGTTCAGCCACGGTTGCTTCGCGAGACGCTCCGCTTCGAATTGGCGGATCTTGTCCGCGTGACGCAGCGTGAGGCCGATGTCGTCGAAACCGTTCAGCAGACAATACTTGCGGAACGCCGCGACTTCGAACGGATATTCGGTGCCGCCGTCGGCCGTGCGCACGACTTGCGCTTCGAGGTCGATCGTCAGCTCGAAGCCGTTGAACGCATACGTCTCGTTGAACAGATGATCGACCTGCTGTTCGGTCAGCACGATCGGCAGCACGCCGTTCTTGAAGCAGTTGTTGTAGAAGATGTCCGCGAAGCTCGGCGCGATCAGCGCGCGAAAGCCGTATTGCTGCAACGCCCAGGGCGCGTGTTCGCGCGAGCTGCCGCAGCCAAAATTCTTGCGCGCGAGCAGCACCGAGGCGCCCTGGTAGCGCGGCTGATTCAGCACGAAATCCGGGTTCAGCGGACGCTTCGAGTTGTCTTGACCCGGTTCGCCGTGGTCGAGGTAGCGCCATTCGTCGAACGCATTCGGACCGAAACCCGTGCGCTTGATCGACTTCAGGAACTGCTTCGGAATGATCGCGTCCGTGTCGACGTTCTCGCGATCGAGCGGCGCCACGACGCCGGTGTGTACGATGAATTTATCCATGACGCTTGCGCCTGTTCAGGACCGGGCGATGCGACTGGCGGCTGGAACCCCCGCGCCGTATCGCCGGCAAAAATCAAAAACCGCTTATTTCTCAGCGTGATTGCTGATCGAATTGCCGAGGTGCGACATGTCCTGGCCGAATCCGTGCACCGTGTTGCAGCCGGCAAGACCGAGCAGGAGCCCGGCGAACGTGCCGAGTGCGAAGCGGCGCAATAGAGTGATGCGATCCATGTTCTTCATCATGCGATTTATCCGAGCTTGCGAATGTCGACGAAATGCCCTTCGATGGCCGCAGCCGCGGCCATTGCGGGGCTCACCAGGTGCGTGCGGCCACCAGCGCCCTGACGACCTTCGAAATTGCGGTTCGACGTGGACGCGCAACGCTCGCCCGGCTCGAGCCGGTCGGCGTTCATTGCCAGACACATCGAGCAGCCCGGCTCGCGCCATTCGAAACCGGCCTCGGTAAAGACCTTGTCGAGGCCTTCACGCTCCGCCTGCGCCTTCACGAGACCCGAACCCGGCACGACCATCGCCAGACGGATGTTCGGCGCGACGCGACGGCCGAGCTTCTTCACGACGTAAGCCGCGGCGCGAATGTCTTCGATGCGCGCGTTGGTGCACGACCCGATGAAGATTTTATCCGGCTTGATCGACTCGATCGGCGCGTTCGGCTCGAGCGCCATGTACTTGAGCGCGCGCTCCATCGCGTCGCGCTTGACCGGGTCCTTTTCGCGCTCCGGATCCGGCACGCGGCCGTCGATCGGCGTGACCATTTCCGGCGACGTGCCCCAGGTCACCTGCGGCACGATTTCGGCAGCGTTCAACTCGACCACGCGATCGAAATGCGCTCCGTCGTCCGACTTGAACTGCTTCCAGTACTCGACCGCGTGATCCCACTCGACGCCCTGCGGCGAGAACGGACGGCCTTTCAGGTATTCGACCGTGGTGTCGTCGACGGCGACCATGCCGGCGCGCGCGCCCGCTTCGATCGCCATGTTGCAGACCGTCATGCGGCCTTCCATTGTCAGCGAACGGATCGTCGAGCCGCCGAATTCGATCGCGTAGCCGGTGCCGCCCGCGGTGCCGATCTTGCCGATGATCGCGAGCACGATGTCCTTCGCGGTACAGCCGCGCGGCAATTGGCCCTCGACCTTCACGAGCATGTTCTTGCTCTTCTTCTGCAGCAGCGTTTGCGTGGCCAGCACGTGCTCGACTTCCGACGTGCCGATGCCGTGCGCAAGCGCGCCGAATGCGCCGTGCGTGGACGTGTGCGAGTCGCCGCAGACGATCGTCATACCCGGCAGCGTGGCGCCCTGTTCCGGCCCGATGATGTGAACGATGCCCTGACGCAGGTCGTTCATCTTGAACTGTGTGATGCCGAAGGCGTCGCAGTTGGCGTCGAGCGTGTCGACCTGCAGCTTCGACACCGGATCGGCGATGCCGTGGCTGCGGTCCGTGGTCGGCACGTTGTGGTCGGACACGGCCAGGTTCGCGCTGATGCGCCACACCGGACGCTGGGCGATTTTCAGGCCTTCGAACGCCTGCGGGCTGGTCACTTCATGCAGCAGGTGACGGTCGATGTAGAGAATCGTGGTGCCGTCGTCTTCCGTGTGGACCACGTGCGTGTTCCACAATTTGTCGTAGAGAGTCTGTGCCATGGTATGCGGAGTAGTAGTGACTGCGGGCTGACTGTGTCGATTGATTATGCCACGCTGCGCACCGCGGTGGGCTGCTCAGCCGACGAAAAAACCGATAAAAAACATGGAGTTGGCTGGTAGTGGCAATACCTGTATCGTCGTTACCCGGCAAGTGTTGGCCCCAGCGACGCCAATGCGCCGCATGCGCGACGCCTAGCTGCCGCCGAAACGGAAAACGCCCCAACGGTAAACCCGTCGAGGCGTTTTATTCACTCGGATTTCGCGCTTTTGCACGGCACGAATGCCGCTGCGAAGCGCGCGTATCGAGGTCGATCAGCGATCAGCGCTGTGCGATCGGCTTCGCTTCACGCAGCGTCTCGCCGATGAACAGCTGACGCGGACGGCCGATCTTCTGCTCGGGATCGGCGATCATTTCGTTCCACTGCGCGATCCAGCCGACCGTACGCGCCATCGCGAAGATACACGTGAACATCGACGTCGGAATGCCCAGCGCGCGCTGCACGATACCCGAGTAGAAGTCGACGTTCGGGTACAGCTTGCGCGACACGAAGTATTCGTCTTCGAGCGCGATCTTTTCGAGTTCCATCGCGAGCTTGAACAGCGGATCGTCGTGCAGGCCCAGCTCTTCGAGCACTTCGTAGCAGGTCTCGCGCATCAGCTTCGCGCGCGGGTCGTAGTTCTTGTACACGCGGTGGCCGAAGCCCATCAGCTTCACGCCCGAGTTCTTGTCCTTCACCTGCTTGATGAACTCAGGAATGTTGTCGACCGAGCCGATTTCTTCCAGCATGGTCAGCGCGGCTTCGTTCGCGCCGCCGTGCGCCGGGCCCCACAGACACGCGATACCCGCCGCGATACACGCGAACGGATTCGCGCCCGACGAACCGGCGAGCCGCACGGTCGACGTCGACGCGTTCTGCTCGTGGTCAGCGTGCAGGATCAGGATACGGTCGAGCGCGCGCACCAGCACGTCGTTGACCTCGTACTCTTCGCACGGGTTCGAGAACATCATGCGCATGAAGTTCGCGCTGTACGACAGGTCGTTCTTCGGATACACGAACGGCTGGCCGATGCTGTACTTGTACGCCATCGCGACCAGCGTGGGCAGCTTCGCGATCATACGGATCGCCGACACTTCGCGGTGACGCGGGTTATTGATGTCGAGCGAGTCGTGATAGAACGCCGACAGCGCGCCGACCGCGGCGACCAGAATTGCCATCGGGTGCGCGTCGCGGCGGAAGCCGCGGAAGAAGAACTGCATCTGCTCGTGCACCATCGTGTGCTTCGTGACGGTGCCGACGAATTCGACCTTCTGCTTCTGGTTCGGCAGCTCGCCGTTCAGCAGCAGGTAGCAGGTTTCGAGGAAGTCGGCGTTTTGCGCGAGGTTGTCGATCGGGTAGCCGCGGTAGAGCAGTTCGCCCTTGTCGCCGTCGATGTAGGTAATCGCCGAATTGCACGCCGCCGTCGACATGAAGCCCGGGTCGTACGTGAACTTGCCGGTCTGGCCGTACAGTTTGCGAATGTCGATCACATCCGGGCCAATCGTGCCCTTGTAAATCGGCATTTCGACGCTCGGCGAATTGTCGCTGAACGATAGCGTGGCTTTAACATCTGACGGGGTCATAGCACATCCTCAATCGAAGTATGGATACAGGGTTTCGATAATTGCACGCCTGGAACAACGGACTGGCGGCGCTCAAGCGTTGCGCAGCAACTCCAGAACCCAGACCACGTCCGGGTCGGCCAGATCGCCTTCCGGTTCCTTGCGCGCGAGCAGCAAGTCCATCAGGTCGTTATCGCTCAGCTCGAGCAGGCGCGTGAGTGCGCCCACGTCGGCATCGCTGAGGTCATGCTCATATCGGCTGAAAAAACGCTCGAAAATCAGGTCGTTTTCCAGCAGGCCCCGCCGTGCGCGCCAGCGAAGACGCGCGCGGCGGAGAGGGTCGGACTGATGCGATGTTTCGGTCATGTCGGTACACCCCGCGCCGCGCCCGGGCGCACTGACCGCCCTCTCGGGGGCAGCGCGCGCCAGGGAGCGCGGAGCTCATTGATACTAGACAGCGCGGCGAACCATCAATTCCTTGATCTTGCCGATTGCCTTGGTCGGGTTCAGGCCCTTCGGACAAACGTCGACGCAGTTCATGATGGTGTGGCAACGGAACAGACGGTACGGATCTTCCAGGTTGTCGAGGCGCTCGCCGGTTGCCTCGTCGCGGCTATCCGCGATGAAGCGGTAGGCTTGCAGCAGACCAGCCGGGCCGACGAACTTGTCCGGATTCCACCAGAAGCTCGGGCACGACGTCGAGCAGCTCGCGCACAGAATACATTCGTACAGGCCGTCGAGCTCGTCGCGTTCTTCCGGCGACTGCAGACGTTCCTTTTCCGGCGGCGGCGTATCGTTGATCAGGTACGGCTTGATCGAGTGATACTGGTTGAAGAACTGCGTGAAGTCGCAGATCAGGTCGCGCACGACGGGCAGGCCCGGCAGCGGACGCAGCACGATCTTCTGCGGCAGGTCGTTCAGGTTCGTCAGGCACGCGAGGCCGTTCTTGCCGTTGATGTTCATTGCGTCCGAACCGCACACGCCTTCGCGGCACGAGCGACGGAACGACAGGGTTTCGTCGAGCGCCTTCAGCTTGATGAGCGCGTCGAGCAGCATGCGTTCGTGCGAGTCGATTTCGATCTCGTACGTCTGCATGCGCGGAGCGGCGTCCTTGTCCGGATCGTAGCGGTAAATTTCAAATGTACGCTTGGCCATTTCTCTGAATTCCTTTGACTTGTGCCTTAGAAGGTACGCGCTTTCGGCGGAACCGATTCGACGGTCAGCGGCTTCATGTGAACCGGCTTGTAGTCGAGGCGATCGCCTTCGCTGAACCACAACGTATGGCGCAGCCAGTTTTCGTCGTCGCGATGTTCGAAGTCGTTCTGCGCGTGCGCGCCACGGCTTTCCTTGCGCGCTTCGGCGGAGACCATCGTGGCGCGTGCCACTTCGATCAGGTTCGCCACTTCGAGCGCTTCGATGCGAGCCGTGTTGAACACCTTCGACTTGTCCTTCAGATGGATGTTGTCGACGCGTGCCGCCACTTCACGGATGGCCTCGACGCCTTCGGACAGCAGAGCCGAGGTACGGAACACACCAGCGTGCTTCTGCATCGTGCCGCGGATGTCATTCGCGACCGACTGTGCGTACTCGCCCGACGACGAGTTGTCCAGCTTCGCCAGACGCGACAGCGCGAAGTCGGCTGCATCGGCCGGCAGCGGCTTGTGTTCCTTCAGTTCCTGCACGTGCTTGACGATGTGGTTGCCGGCAGCGCGGCCGAACACCACGAGGTCGAGCAGCGAGTTCGTGCCGAGACGGTTCGCGCCGTGCACCGACACGCACGAGCATTCGCCCACTGCGTAGAAACCGTTGACGACTTCTTCGGGGCCGCGCGGCGTACCGACGACCTGGCCGTTGATGTTCGTCGGAATACCGCCCATCTGGTAGTGGATGGTCGGCACGACCGGAATCGGCTCTTTAATGCAGTCGACGTTCGCGAACTTCAGCGCGATTTCCCGGATCGACGGCAGACGCTTCATGATCGTCTCGGCGCCGATGTGCGACAGGTCGAGCAGCACGTGATCCTTGTTCGGACCGACGCCCCGGCCTTCCTTGATTTCCTGGTCCATCGAACGCGAGACGAAGTCGCGCGGCGCCAGATCCTTCAGCGTCGGCGCGTAGCGCTCCATGAAGCGTTCGCCGTTCGAGTTACGCAGAATACCGCCTTCGCCGCGCACGCCTTCGGTGATCAGCACGCCCGCGCCGGCCACGCCGGTCGGGTGGAATTGCCAGAATTCCATGTCCTGCAGCGCGATGCCCGAACGGGCCGCCATGCCGAGGCCGTCACCGGTGTTGATGAACGCGTTGGTCGATGCCGCGAAGATCCGGCCCGCGCCGCCCGTGGCGAACAGCGTGGTCTTGCCTTCGAGGATGTAGACGTCGCCGGTTTCCATTTCCAGTGCGGTCACGCCGAGCACGTCGCCGTCGGCGTCGCGGATCAGGTCCAGCGCCATCCATTCGACGAAGAATTGCGTTTTGGCAGCAACGTTCTGCTGGTACAGCGTGTGCAGCAGCGCGTGACCGGTCCGGTCAGCCGCCGCGCAGGCGCGTTGCACCGGCTTTTCGCCGTAGTTCGCGGTGTGGCCGCCGAACGGGCGCTGATAGATCGTGCCGTCCGCGTTACGGTCGAACGGCATGCCGAAGTGTTCGAGTTCGTAGACGGCGTTCGGTGCTTCACGGCACATGAACTCGATCGCGTCCTGGTCGCCGAGCCAGTCGGAGCCCTTGATCGTGTCGTAGAAGTGGTAGTGCCAGTTGTCTTCGCTCATGTTGCCGAGCGAAGCGCCGATGCCGCCCTGCGCCGCGACCGTGTGCGAACGCGTCGGGAACACCTTGGACAGCACGCAGACCGACAGACCGGCACGCGCGAGTTGCAGCGACGCGCGCATCCCCGAGCCGCCCGCGCCGACGATGACGACGTCGAAGCGGCGACGCGGCAGAGAATTCTTGATTGCAACCATGCTTTTATACTCTCCAGAGAATCTGCGCAGCGTAGCCCGCACATGCGAGCAGCCAGAGGATCGTCAGCACCTGGAGGACGAGACGCGTGCCAACGGGCTTCACGTAATCCATCCAGATGTCACGGATACCAACCCACGCGTGGTAGAACAGCGAGAGAAGCGTGACGAACGTGGCGAGCTTCATCCACTGCGTCGCGAAGATCGACGCCCAGCCGTCGTACGAAAAGTCGCGCGCGAGGAAGAACCACGCGAGCAGAATCACCGTGTACACCGCCATCACGCAGGCGGTGACGCGTTGCGCGAGCCAGTCGCGCAGACCGTAATGCGCGCCGACGACGAGACGCTTCGAACCGATTCGGTTATTGGCTGACATTTTTTAGAATGCTCCGAACAGTTTTGCCGCGAATGCGATGGTAAGCAGCGACGACACGACGATCACCACGATGGAGGTCGATTTGCCCTTCTCTTTCGACACGGCATCATGATTCGTATCCATCACGAGGTGACGGATGCCGGCGCAGAAGTGGAACAGGAAGGCCCACGCGAGAACCAGCGTGATCAGCTTGACGATGATGTTGGAGAGGAAGCCTTTGAATACTTCGAAGCTCAGTTCGGAAGTCAGGCTCTGATCGAAGAGGAACAGCAGGAACGGAAGGAAGAGAAACAACAAGGCACCGCTCACGCGATGCAGAATCGACACGCGCCCCGCCAGCGGGAGACGGTATGCCGTCAGTATTTGCCCAATACCGATGTTCCGGAATTCCGGCCTCGGTTTTTTTACGGCTTCTGCCATGCTAGACCCCTACTATGTAGTCACACTAATCCGCAATTTTAGCGCCTTTTTATATCGCGCTGCAGCGAAAACCACGCTGGGTCCTTTGCGGCGCGCGCATTAAAAGCGCCTTCCGATTGGCACGCGTGTGGGACGCCGCGCCTCGTTTCAGCCCGATTCAGCTCAGATCGTTCTGATAGTAATACCCGGTTGTGACATACCAACCTCGCCGGACTTCGACCGGCCGGTCCCCATAGGTATAGGACACGCGCTCGACCGACAGCAACGGAAAACCCGCCGGCACATGCAGCAGGTCCGCCACGGAAGGCTCCGCCGCGACCGCGCGGATTTTTTCCGTCGCGCGAATCATGCGGGTCCCGAATTCCGTCTCGAACATCGCGTAGAGGGGACCCTTGTACTCCGACAGCCGCTCGAGCGTGAGCCCGCGGAACACGACGCCGGGCAGCCAGATTTCGTCGAGCACGGTGACTTCGCCGTCGAACTGCAGCAAACGCTTGATCAGCACGACCGGATCGGCCGGCTTCAGATCGAGCTGCCGCGCGATTTCCGCCGATGCGCGCAGCCGCCGGCATTCGAGCAGACGGCTCACGTGCGGATGCTCGGCGCCGTCGTCGGCGAGCAATCTCAGGAAACGGAACTGCGCGCGCTCTTCGTTGTGCGTTGCAACGAATGTGCCCTTGCCCTGGCGGCGCACCAGCAGGTTGTCGGCGGCGAGTTCGTCGATCGCCTTGCGCACCGTACCCTGACTCACCTTGAAACGCGCGGCCAGTTCGACTTCACTAGGAATGATCTCGCCCGGCTTCCATTCGCCGCTTTCGAGGCTCTGCGTAATCAAGCCCTTGATCTGCTGATATAAGGGGCTGAAGGTAGGCGACGCGGCAGCGGAAACAGCGGATACGCCTTCGCCGGCGGCCCCTTGGCCATTCGGGTTCACAGGATTCGCCGGGTTCGAATTCATGCGCGCATTTCATCATAAAGGGCTGGGACACGTCTAGGGTTTTCCCCGCGATAGATGTGTCTTATATAAGACATAAGATACTGTTGACTTTGTCTGTTTCGACTCCTACACTCCTTGTCGAGCAAGGGTTTGCGGGATTTTGCGGCGGCTGTTTGATGCACCGCCGCGACGCTCCGGCAGCCACTCTGCACCATGCCGTCCCCTACGCAGTCCAGGTTTCGATTCGCCGCCATCCGTTGCATTCGCGCGCTGTCTCCGTGTTGCACCCGCTGGCCCGACGCTTGCCGAAACGCGCTGTTTGCAGGAGCCCGCACCGTGCAGTTGCGGCCCCGGCCCGGCGTAAGCCCTGGGCCATCCCGTCCCGCTCCGCAGTACAGCTTTCCGGCACGGCGGTCTTACCGTAACGCGCCGCCCGGTCTCGCCAATTCCGAGCCCGCACGCGAACAGTGAATTCCGCCGTGTTTCATCACGCTTCGCTGAACGCGCATATAGAATGGCGTTTTCCCTAGCGTCTAACGCATCGTCCTGGAGATTTCTCAATGGCTAAGCCCGCAAAGCGCGTTGCCGTCACCGGCGCCGCAGGTCAAATCGCTTACTCCCTGCTATTCCGCATCGCCAATGGCGACCTGCTCGGCAAGGACCAGTCGGTGATCCTGCAACTGCTCGATCTGCCGCAAGCGCAAGCCGCCGTCAAAGGCGTCGTGATGGAACTGGATGATTGCGCATTCCCGCTACTGTCGGGCGTCGTGATCACGGACGACCCGAAGGTCGCGTTCAAGGACGCCGACATCGCACTGCTGGTCGGCGCGCGTCCGCGTTCGAAGGGTATGGAGCGCAAGGATCTGCTGTCGGCCAACGCCGAAATCTTCACGGTTCAGGGCAAGGCGCTGAACGACGTCGCCAGCCGCGACGTGAAGGTTCTGGTGGTCGGCAACCCGGCCAACACGAACGCATACATCGCCATGAAGTCGGCGCCGGATCTGCCGAAGAAGAACTTCACCGCGATGCTCCGTCTGGACCACAACCGCGCGCTGTCGCAACTGGCCGCCAAGTCGGGCAAGCCGGTCGCGTCGATCGAAAAGCTCGCAGTGTGGGGCAACCATTCGCCGACCATGTACCCCGACTTCCGCGTTGCAACGGCTGAAGGTCAGGACCTGACCAAGCTGATCAACGACGAAGAATGGAACCGCAACACGTTCATCCCGACCGTCGGCAAGCGCGGCGCGGCGATCATTGAAGCGCGCGGCCTGTCGTCGGCGGCATCGGCGGCTAACGCTGCGATCGACCACGTGCGTGACTGGGTGCTCGGCACGAACGGCAAGTGGGTCACGATGGGCATCCCGTCGGACGGCTCGTACGGCATCCCTGAAGACATCATCTACGGCGTGCCCGTGACCTGCGAAAACGGCGAGTACAAGCGCGTCGAAGGTCTGGCAATCGACGCGTTCTCGCGCGAAAAGATGGACGGCACGCTGCAGGAACTGCTGGAAGAGCGCGACGGCGTTCAGCACCTGCTCGGCTAAGCATCTGATGCCGATGAACCGGAACTCCGAAGCGTCAGCGCGGCGGGTTCCGGTTTTTTTCGTGTGAATGGCCGTGCGATCATCGCCATTCGCCTCTGATTCGAACGTGCTTTGCCGTTGCCCGACGGCACTCGCGCAGAGCACGCCCGAATCCGACATCCTTAATTTTCACCACGCCCCACACGCCGAAGATGCGCGTTCTCACACCCGCCGAAGTGCTGTTTGAGGGCGAAGCGCCGCCCGCTGTGCTGCCTGCCTGCGATCACTACGCGGGCAGCGAAAAGCTGATGCTGAAGTCGCTCGCGTTACAGCAGCAACTCGGCCCGGTGTTCGATATCACGCTCGATTGCGAAGACGGCGCGCAGGTCGGCCGCGAGGCCGAGCACGCGGAACTGGTCGCATCGCTACTGGGCACCGGGCATGACCGCTTCGGCCGCGTCGGCGTGCGCATCCACGACTTCGCTCACGCGCACTGGCGCGACGACGTACGCCTCATTCTGCGCGCCGCAAAGCGAGCACCCGCTTACATCACGCTGCCGAAAATCCGCAATGTTCACGATGCCGCCGAAATGATCGCGTTCATCGAGGCGACGCGGCGCGAGCTCGGCCTCGCGCAGCCGGTGCCGGTGCAGTTGCTGGTCGAAACCCACGGCGCGCTTACGCGTGTGTTCGAACTCGCCGCGCTGCCGGGCGTCGAGGCGCTGAGCTTCGGCCTGATGGACTTCGTCTCCGCGCACGACGGCGCGATCCCCGATACCGCGATGCGCTCGCCGGGCCAATTCGATCATCCGCTCGTGCGGCGCGCGAAGCTCGAGATTTCGGCGGCCTGCCATGCGTTCGGCAAGGTGCCGTCGCACAACGTCAGCACCGAAGTGCGCGACATGAGCGTGGTCGCGAACGACGCACAGCGCGCCCGCAACGAGTTCGGCTACACGCGCATGTGGAGCATCCACCCCGCGCAGATCGAGGCGATCGTCGCCGCGTTCGCGCCGCGCGACGAAGAAATCGCGACGGCCGCCGAAATCCTGCTGGCCGCGCAGTCCGCGCATTGGGGCCCGACGCGTCATGGCGATACGCTGCACGACCGTGCGAGCTACCGCTATTACTGGTCGGTGCTGCGCCGCGCGCAAACCACCGGCCGCGCTGTTCCACAAGAAGCGGCGCCGCTTTTCGCGCAAGTGGGCGCCAACGGACAGTCGGTGACATAAGCGACGCGTTTTTCAAACGGCAGCGATGAGCCGGCACACAGGAGAAGGCGGAACATGAGCGAGACGACGCAAGCCGCTGGCGCAACAGGCGGCAACGAAACGCAAAGCGGCTTCAAACCGAAAAAATCCGTCGCGCTGTCGGGCGTGACCGCGGGCAACACCGCGCTGTGCACGGTCGGCAAGACCGGCAACGATCTGCACTATCGCGGCTATGACATTCTCGACATCGCCGAGGCGTGCGAATTCGAGGAGATCGCTTATCTGCTGGTCCACGGCAAGCTGCCGACCCAGGCCGAACTGACCGCGTACAAGACGAAGCTGAAGTCGATGCGCGGCCTGCCGGCCAACGTAAAAGCCGCACTCGAATGGATTCCGGCCGCCGCGCATCCGATGGACGTGATGCGCACCGGCGTGTCGGTGCTCGGCACCGTACTGCCCGAGAAAGACGATCACAACCTGCCCGGCGCGCGCGATATCGCCGACAAACTGATGGCCTCGCTCGGCTCGATGCTGCTGTACTGGTATCACTACTCGCACAACGGCAAGCGCATCGAGGTCGAAACCGACGACGATTCGATCGGCGGGCATTTCCTGCATCTGCTGCATGGCGTCGAGCCGTCGAAGGCGTGGGTCGATGCGATGCACGTGTCGCTGAACCTGTACGCGGAGCACGAGTTCAACGCGTCGACGTTCACCGGCCGCGTGATCGCGGGCACGGGCTCGGACATGTACTCGGCGGTCACCGGCGCGATCGGCGCGCTGCGCGGCCCGAAACACGGCGGCGCCAATGAAGCCGCGTTCGAAATCCAGTCGCGCTACCAGACGCCTGACGAGGCCGAAGCCGACATCCGCCGCCGCGTCGAGAACAAGGAAGTCGTGATCGGCTTTGGCCATCCGGTCTACACGATCTCGGACCCGCGCAGCAAGATCATCAAGGAAGTCGCGAAGAAGCTGTCGAAGGAAGCGGGCAACACGAAACTGTTCTCGATTGCCGAACGGCTCGAATCGGTGATGTGGGACGCGAAGAAGATGTTCCCGAACCTCGACTGGTTCAGCGCGGTGTCGTATCACATGATGGGCGTGCCGACCGCGATGTTCACGCCGCTGTTCGTGATCTCGCGTACGGCAGGATGGAGCGCGCACATCATCGAGCAGCGCGTCGACAACAAGATCATCCGGCCAAGCGCGAATTACACCGGACCCGAGAATTTAAAGTACGTGCCGCTAAATAGGAGAAAATAGCGATCGCTGCGCGCTCCACAGCGCGTGCAGTTCAACCCGCGCGGCCGCCGGACCGGTCGTCCGCGCACTGTTTAACTGATTTTGATAGAAAGGTTTTCTCCATGAAAAAGCTGATGATCGCCGCCATGATTGGCGCCCTGTCCACGACGATGCTGACCGTCGCGACTGACGCCACCGCTGCGGACACGGCCACCACCACGAAGAAGCCGGCCACCAAGGCCGTCGCGAAGCGCCCGGAGCCGCGCCGCCTGATCAAGCGCAAGCCGAGTCCGGCGAAGGAAGCGAAGGTCGATCCGATCCCGGAAGGCGCTGAAAAGTGGGCGTGCAAGGACGGCCTTGCTTTCGAAATGAAAGGCGACATGAAGCGTGACCAGATTGTCACGGTTCACTGGGCGAACAAGAACTACAACCTGCCGCGCGAAGCGACCACGACGGGCGCCGACCGCTTCCACGATGCAGCATCCGGTATGGACCTCGTCGTGATCCCGACGAAGGCCATGCTGTTCCAGGACAAGGACAGCTCGCGTCTCGCCGACGAGTGCAAGACGGTCGCCATGGAACAGGGCGCGCCGGCTGCAACGCAATCGAACGCGATCAACAAGACCGGCAACTGATTTTCGCCGCCAGGGAAGCCCCCGATGTCCGCCCCGATCTCCAACGTACGACCCGCCCCGGACGCCGTCCTGGCCGAGATCGTCGACTACGTGCTGGATTACCGGATCGACAGCGCGCTCGCGCTGGAAACCGCGCGTCATTGCCTGATCGACACGCTCGGTTGCGGACTCGAGGCGCTTACCTACCCAGCCTGCACCAAGCTGATGGGACCGATCGTGGCAGGCACGATCGTCCCCAACGGCGCGAAGGTGCCGGGCACGTCGTTCCAGCTGGACCCGGTTCAGGCCGCCTTCAACATCGGCGCGATGATCCGCTGGCTCGATTTCAACGACACCTGGCTCGCCGCCGAATGGGGCCATCCGTCCGATAACCTCGGTGGCATTCTCGCGACGGCCGACTGGCTCTCGCGCACCGCCATCGCAGCCGGCAAAGCGCCGCTGACGATGAAAGACGTCCTGATCGCCATGATCAAGGCGCACGAAATTCAAGGCTGCATCGCGCTCGAGAACTCGTTCAACAAGGTCGGGCTCGATCATGTGCTGCTCGTCAAGCTCGCGTCGACCGCCGTGGTCGGCCAGCTGATCGGCCTTACGCGCGACGAGCTGATCAACGCGGTATCGCAGGCGCTCGTCGATGGGCAGGCGCTGCGCACCTACCGTCATGCGCCGAACACCGGTTCGCGCAAATCGTGGGCCGCCGGCGACGCGACCTCGCGCGCCGTGCGCCTCGCGCTGATCTCGAAGACCGGCGAGATGGGCTATCCGTCGGTGCTCAGCGCGAAAACTTGGGGCTTCTACGACGTGCTGTTCAACGGCAACGCGTTCCAGTTCCAGCGTCCGTACGGCTCGTACGTGATGGAAAACGTGCTGTTCAAAATCTCGTTTCCGGCCGAGTTCCACGCGCAAACCGCCGTGGAAGCCGCGCTCGCGCTGCATGTGCAGCTCGCCGCGCAGGGCCGGCGCGTCGAAGACATTCGCCGCATCACGATCCGCACCCACGAAGCGGCGATTCGCATCATCGATAAAAAGGGTCCGTTGAACAATCCGGCTGACCGTGATCATTGCATCCAGTACATGATCGCGGTGCCGCTGATTTTCGGCCGTCTGACGGCTGCCGATTACGAAGATTCAGTCGCGCAGGACTCGCGTATCGATGCATTGCGCGCGAAGATGGAATGCGTCGAAGACCCACAGTTCACGAAGGACTATCACGACCCGGAGAAGCGGTCGATCGCTAACGCACTGACGATCGAATTCAACGACGGGTCGAAGTTCGGTGAAGTCGTAGTCGAATACCCGATCGGTCATCAGCGCCGTCGTGAAGACGGTATTCCGTTGCTGGTCGAGAAGTTCAAGACCAACCTCGCGCGGCGCTTTCCGGTCAAGCAACAACTGGCGATTCTCGACGTATCGCTCGACCAGGCCAAGCTCGAAGCGACGCCGGTCAATGAATACGTCGATCTGTACGTCATCTAGGTTGAGTACTGTAGTTTCGCGATCCAAACCAAGGAAAACACCATGGCCCACAACCTCCACAAAACGCTCAAGGAATTCGACAGCGGTTCCGGCAAAGGCAAGTTCTACTCCCTGCCGCAACTCGGCAAGGCTCTGAACCTCAAGATCGACCGCCTGCCGGTCTCGATCCGTATCGTGCTGGAATCGGTGCTGCGCAACTACGACGGCAAGAAAGTCGCCGAAGAACATGTCACGCAACTCGCGAACTGGAAGCCGACCGCGGCGCGCGTCGACGAAATTCCGTTCGTCGTGTCGCGCGTCGTGCTGCAGGACTTCACCGGCGTGCCGCTGCTCGCCGACATCGCCGCGATGCGCGGCGTCGCGAAGGCCATCGGCAAGAACCCGAAGTCGATCGAGCCGCTGGTGCCGGTCGATCTGGTCGTCGACCACTCGGTGCAGATCGACCACTTCCGCGAGAAGAACGCGCTCGACCTGAACATGAAGCTGGAATTCCAGCGCAACAACGAGCGCTATCAGTTCATGAAGTGGGGCATGCAGGCGTTCGACACGTTCAAGGTCGTGCCGCCGGGCGTCGGCATCGTTCACCAGGTGAACCTCGAGTACCTCGCGCGGGGCGTGCACAAGAAGGCCGACGGCGCGGACACCGTGTACTACCCGGATTCACTGGTCGGCACGGACAGCCACACGACGATGATCAACGGCATCGGCGTGGTCGGCTGGGGCGTGGGCGGTATCGAAGCCGAAGCAGGCATGCTCGGCCAGCCGGTGTACTTCCTGACGCCGGACGTCGTCGGTGTGCACCTGAAGGGCAAGCTGATCGAAGGCGTGACTGCGACCGACCTCGTGCTGACGATCACCGAACTGCTGCGTAAGGAGAAGGTCGTCGGCAAGTTCGTCGAGTTCTTCGGCGAAGGCACGCGCTCGCTGTCGGTGCCGGACCGTGCGACGATCGGCAACATGGCGCCGGAATACGGCGCAACGATGGGCTTCTTCCCGGTCGACGAGAAGACCATCGACTTCTTCCACGGCACGGGCCGCACGGACGCGGAGATCTCCGCGTTCGAAAACTACTTCAAGGCGCAGGAGCTGTTCGGCATTCCGGGCGAAGGCGATATCGATTACACGAAGGTCGTCACGCTGGATCTCGCGACGGTCGCGCCGTCGCTGGCAGGCCCGAAGCGTCCGCAGGACCGCATCGAGATCGGCCACGTGAAGTCGACCTTCACCGACCTGTTCTCGAAGCCGGTCGCCGAAAACGGCTTTGCGAAGAAGGCCGCCGATCTCGACGCGCAATACACGACGAGCAACGGCGTCGACGTCAAGAACGGCGACGTGCTGATCGCCGCGATCACGTCGTGCACGAACACGTCGAACCCGAGCGTGCTGCTGGCCGCCGGTCTGCTTGCGAAGAAGGCTGTCGAAGCTGGCCTGACGGTCGCGCCGCACATCAAGACGTCGCTGGCTCCGGGATCGCGTATCGTCACCGAGTACCTGACGAAGACCGACCTGCTGAAGTACCTCGACAAGCTCGGCTTCACGCTGGCCGCTTACGGCTGCACGACCTGTATCGGTAACGCGGGCGACCTGACGCCGGAACTGAACGACGCGATCACGAAGCACGACATCGTCGCGGCAGCAGTGCTGTCGGGCAACCGTAACTTCGAAGCGCGTATCCACCCGAACATCCGCGCGAACTTCCTCGCGTCGCCGCCGCTCGTAGTCGCATACGCGATCGCCGGCAACATCACGCGCGACCTGATGACCGAGCCGGTCGGCAAGGGCAAGGGCGGCAAGGACGTCTACCTCGGCGACATCTGGCCGACCAGCGAAGAAGTCAACGCGCTGCTGAAGTACGCGATGGATGCCGACGCGTTCCGCAAGAACTACTCGCAGCTCACGAAGAAGGGCGATCTGTGGAGCAAGATCGAGGGCGAAGAAGGTCAGGTCTACGACTGGCCGAAGTCGACCTACATCGCCGAGCCGCCGTTCTTCGGCAAGGACTTCTCGATGACGCCGGCTTCCAGCATCGCGCCGGTCAAGGGCGCACGCGCGTTGGGCATCTTCGGTGACTCGGTCACGACCGACCACATCAGCCCGGCAGGCTCGATCAAGGAAGACTCGCCGGCAGGCCGCTGGTTGAAGGAAAACGGCGTGCAAAAGGCCGACTTCAACAGCTACGGCTCGCGGCGCGGTAACCACGACGTGATGATGCGCGGCACGTTCGCGAACGTCCGTATCAAGAACCTGATGATCCCGGCGAAGGCGGATGGCTCGCGCGTCGAAGGCGGCCTGACGATTCACCAGCCGAGCGGCGAACAGCTGTCCATCTATGACGCAGCGATGAAGTACATCGCCGCCGATACGCCGACCGTCGTGTTCGCGGGCGAAGAGTACGGCACGGGCTCGTCGCGCGACTGGGCGGCCAAGGGCACGCAACTGCTGGGCGTGAAGGCTGTGGTCGCACGCAGCTTCGAGCGGATCCATCGTTCGAACCTGGTCGGCATGGGCGTTCTGCCACTGCAGTTCAAGGGCTCGGATAGCGTGCAGTCGCTCGGCATCACCGGCGAAGAAACGTACGACATCGAAGGCCTCGGCGACGACTTCAAGCCGCAACAGGAAGTCACGCTCGTGATCCACGGCAAGGACGGCGACAAGCACGTTCCGGTGCTGCTGCGTATCGACACGCCGATCGAAGTCGACTACTACAAGCACGGCGGGATTCTGCCGTTCGTGCTGCGCTCGCTGCTGGCTGCTTAAGCCGCGCGGCAACGCATACAGCCTCGCTGTTTTGCAGGGGCTGCGTCCTGTGGAGGGCGCAGCCGACTTTGAAGCCCGACCTCAGGTCGGGCTTTTTTTATCGGCTCGCCGAACGCCACGGCTCGCGCGCCGCGCCGCGCCGCGCCGCGCCGCGACTCCTCCATCACTTCAAGCCGAAATCGACCCGCGTCGTCGCACCCTTGTCCTTGATGTCGTCGGCATTCATCTTCGGCGCGACGATAAACACGCGGCTGCTGTCGATCTTGCCTTGCAGGTACTGCTGCACACTCTGCGCGCGCCGCTGCGCGAGTTGCCGCAAGCTCGCGTCGTCGATCGGCGCGTTGGCCGCGAGCGCGCTCTTCATGTCGTCGTCGGGCAGCGTCTTCGTCATGCCGATGAAGTTGTGCGGCTTCTTGAAGTCGGAGGACTTGTAGGCCTTGGTCAGATATTTGTCGTACTCTTTCTGATCGACCGTGACCGTCGACGGATCGACGCTCTCACCATTACCCACCGTGTCCTTGATCTTCTGCCGCTTGACCATCTGATCGACGTACTGCGTGCGCAGCGCCGGCTCGTCGACCTTCGGATCGACGCGTCCGATCAGGTCCATGCGGATCGACGGTTTGTCGGTGAGTGCCTTCACGATCGTGTCGAGTTTCTGCTTGTCGGCATCGGTGAGCGTCGCCGAGCCGGCCTCGAATTCGACGTAACCGAGGTCCTCACCATTGCCGCCGAACGCGTGCGCGATCAGCGAGAACGGCGCGGTCACCGCCTTTTCGAGCAGATTGAGCACCGCATGCCAGATCAGCCCGCCGATGCTGAACTCGGGGTTCGACAACGAGCCCGACACTGGCAGGTTCACGTCGATCTCGCCGCGCGAGTTCTTCAGCAGCGAGATCGCGAAACGCACCGGCAGTTTGGTCGCGGTGTCGTTGTCGATGTGATCGCCGAACGTCAGTTGATCGATGAACAGGTGGTTGTTCGCGTTCAGCTGGTCGTTCTCGAGCTTGTAATGCAAATCGACGTTGAGCTTGCCCTTCGTGATCGGATAGCCCGCGTATTTCGCCGAATACGGCGTCAGGTTGGTCAGCTCGATGTCGTGCGCGCTCGCGGTCAGATCGAGCGCCGGTTTCGCGATCAGCGGATTGATGGTGCCGCGGATCGTCAGCGGACCGTTGGCCGCGAGCTTCGCTGCCACGTCGACCGGCGCGGGCGTCGTCGATTCCGTACCGAACGCGCCGATCGTGCCCTGAATGGCGACAAGGTTCGCCGTGTAGTTCGGCTTGACGAAGTTGTCGGTATAGGTCACGCGGCCCTGCTGCAACACCAGTTGCCCGACGTGCATCTTGACCGGGTTTGCTGGCGGCGTCGCGGCCGTGGCGCTGGCGACGGCCGTGGCGGCAGGCTTGCCGGGCGTTGCAGCAGATGCCGCGACCGGCGCCGACGCCGCGACTGCCTCAGACACCGCCTCGGGCGTCAGCGGAATCGGGTGCGAGCCGCTCTTGTCGCGCGTCAGCGACTGCGTCGTACCGCCCTCGTGCGCGACCACATCCTTCAGATTCAGCTTGCCTTGCGCGTCGAGCAGCACACGCCCATAGAACTTCGAGAACGTCACGCGGCCCGCGTCGACGACGGTGCCGTGCTCGTCGTAATCGGCCTTCAGGTTCGACAGCGCGAGCGAGCCCCAGCCCGCGAACGGGTCCGACGTCACCTTGTCGAGCATGCGCACGGCGACGAGCGCCATGTCGCCGCGAAAGTTCGCTTTCAGCGACTTAGTCTGGGTGACCGCGAGATCGCCGTTCGCGTTCAGCAGCGCGCTTGCGAGCGTCGCGTTCAGGCTGCTGCCGAAGTACGGCTCGAACGCGGCCGCGTCGAGCTGGTTCGCGTTGATCTTGACGGCCAGCTTTAGCGGCGTCGCGGTCACGTCGCCCTTCACCGCGAGCGTGCCCTTCTTGTTCAACGTCGCCTGCAGGTCGACCGGCAGCGGACGGCCCAAGTCGTCGCTGATCTGCCGCACCTTCAGCTGCACCGGCGTAAAGCTCAGCTTCACCGGCTGCGGCGTCGTGTTGTCGGTGAAATCGGCGGTCGCGTCTTTGAGCGTCAATTCGGCGATCTTGTAGCGCCATGCGGGGCCTTCGGCCTGCGCTTGTTTCGCCGCGTGGATCGCCGTGCGCTCCGTCGCCTGTTGATGCGCCCTCGCGAGCGCGTCCAGATTGATGGTGCCGTCCTTCAGGCGCTGCGCGTCGACCGCGAGACCGGTTACGTCTACGCTCGTCACGTCGGCCGTGCGCGCCGCGACGTCGACCTGTTTGACTACCACGTTGCCCTGCGCGAGCGAGATCACCGGCGTCTTGCCGCCGCGCGCCGCGAGCTTCACCGCCTGCATGTCCAGCTGCGTGTCCGCGACCGTCAGCGCCATCGGCGACTTCGACCAGTTCGCGTCGATATTCGTCGTCGCGGACAACGCGCCGTCGAGCACCTGCGCGGACGTCGCGGTATCCAGATACGGCTGCAACGGCGGCAGCTTCAGCGACTTCAGAACGAGCTTCGCGCTCGCCGTCTTCGCCGCGAGGCCGACCGTGCCGTCGGCGGCGAGCGAACCGCCGCTGTTCTTCAGGTTCGTGTTCAGCGTGTAGTGCGCTGGCGCCGACGCGAGCGTCGAGAAATCGGTCAGCGTAACCGCGAGGTTTTGCAGCCCGGTTTCTACCGGATGCGACACGGCTTCGTCGTGTACGTTCACAGTGCCGTCGTTGAGTGTGAAACGTTTGATCGCGACGTCGAACGGCGGGGCCGCCTTTTCGGCGGCGGCGGTTTTGGCGTTGGCATTCGCGTCCGCGGTTTCCTTTGCCGTGGTTTTTTCCGGCGCGGGCGCGAACATATGTTCGACGCTCAATACGCCGTCCTTGTCGCGCGCGAGGCTCGCGCTCGGCGCGTCGATGCGGATATCGTCGAAGTGATAGATGCTCTTCAACGGTTCGAGCGATGCCGCCGCCACATGCACGGCGCGCGCCGCGAAAAACGGCGCCTTGCCCTGATCCTGCACGTTGACGTCGTTCAGATCGACGGTGCCGGCGACGCGCAGCGACGGCGTGTCGTTCGACATCTCGAAGTTCAGCTTCAGGTCGGCGGACAGCTTGCCCGACTGCACGATCACCGGCAGCTTCGACGGCGCGTAAGACACCAGCTTCGGCACGTCGAGCTCGTCGAAGCGCAGCGACACTTCCGACTCGCGCGACGCCGCGAACGGCTTGGTCCTGCCGTCGATTGCGAGCTGACTGTCGCCGTCGATGCGCGCGCGCAGCAGCGGCTCGACGAAGATATCGGTCTTCGACGGCAGCGTCGCGATGAACGGAATGCCGAGCTTCCATTGATCGATCACGTGGCTCGTGCCGAGCAGCCGGTCGTCGAACCTGATCTGGCCGTTTTCGACACGAATGTTGGAAACGGAGAACTGCGTCGGCTTGCTATTCGGTTTTGCCGGCTGATTCGCGAATTTCTCGATCAGGTCGCTGAAATTGAAGTGCTGCGCATCGAGGCGAACGATATGAAAGCGCGGCGAATCGACCTGCACTTCGTCGACGATGGGCGCGCCGCGAAACAGCGAACTCCACGACGGCTTCACGATGAGCCGCGAAATATCGACGAAGTCGCCCGCGCCGCCGCGCTCGCCGATATGCACGTTGTCGGCCTCGAAACGCAGTGTGTACGGATTGAGCGCGATGCGGCCGATCGACGCCGGCCGGTCGAGCTGCTTGCTCAGTTGCTGGCTGGCGATGTGGCGAATCAGCGGCGGCGCCGCGAAAAAACCGAGCAGGCCGAACAGGACGACGAAGATCAGCAGACCGACGAGAATCCGTCGCGTACGGCGCGACTGCGCGACTGCGCGCACGGTCTGTATGGAGGAGGCTAACGATGCTTTATTGAGGCTTGCCATGCTCGATGTGGAGGAATGCGGCGGCAAGCCCGCCGCGAAAAACAGAGATCCCGCAAGCGGCAGTATAAGGCGTGAATCAATGGTTAGACAGGAATGTCAGGCCCGCCTTGACGATTCGTGCTGCTGACTGAGTGGCTTTCCCGCGAACGAGATTTTCGCGAGCGTCAGATAACGATCGGGATAGGGGCGGTCAGTTAGCCTGACCGATCCCCTCCCACACCACCCGGCATGCGGGTCCGCACCGGGCGGTTCGAGCAGTTGAGGTCATGAGAGGCGGGGTACGCCAAGACGGTCGAAGTAAGCAACTGGCATGGCCCGGTTCAGCAACAGGTAGCTGTTGTGCCACCAGCGACGGCTGTTCGCCGCCACCAGCCTGGCCTCTGATTCCGAAGCACCCAGCGCTCGCAACTCCCGATACATTGTCTTGCCCCGGCGCCAGTGCTTGAGCTGCAGCGCACGCAGACGGTGCCTGATCCATTCGTCGAGTTCACGGAACACCCGCGGCGTCTGGGCCAGATTAAAGTACGCCTTCCAGCCCAGCATATACGCCCGCATTCGCTCCGCCACCTCCGGCAGGCTGCGCCCGCACGAACGGCGTGTCAGTTCCCGGATGCGTTGTTTGAAGTTCGCCAAGGCCTTGCCAGCTACCGCGCATTTCACCTGCCGGCCTTTCCCGTGCCACAGCGTGTAGCCCAGGAACTTGCGCCGGGATGCTGGCGCGACCGCTGTCTTGGCCTCGTTGACCTTCAGATGGAGTCGTGCATAGAGCCTGCACAGGCCCTCCAGCACCCGTTCGCCCGACCTCCGGCTGCGCACGTACACGTTGCAGTCGTCGGCGTAGCGCACGAAGCGGTGGCCACGCTTCTCTAACGCCCGATCCACCTCGTCCAGCAACACATTGGCCAGCAGCGGCGAGAGTGGCCCGCCTTGCGGCGTACCCTCGTATCGCTCGCGGAGCACGCCGCCATCCATGATTCCGGCCGCAAGGTAATGCCGGATCAGACGCAATACCGCCTTGTCGCCGATCCGCCTCGATAGGCGTTCCATCAGGATGTCGTGATTGACCCGGTCGAAGAACTTCTCCAGATCCACATCGACCACCACCCGATAGCCGTCCTGCACATGCCGCTGTGCCATCAGCACCGCGTCACGCGCCCGACGCCCCGGCCGGAAGCCATAACTGTGTTCGGAGAACGTAGGGTCAATGATGGGTTGCAGGACTTGCAGCAGGGCTTGCTGGATCAGCCGGTCCGTCACCGTCGGTATCCCCAGTTCTCGCATCCCGCCCCCGGGCTTCGGTATCTGCACGCGCCTCACCGGCTCGGGCCGGTAGCTGCCATCCAGTAACGCTTCCCGTATCCAGGGCCAGTGCGTCTTGAGATATGCCGCCGTCTCAGCGATCGACCTCCCATCCACCCCTGCACTGCCGCGATTGGCTTTGACGCGTTTCCACGCCATCACCAGATTCGCTCTCGCGAACGCCTGCGCAAGCAGGTCGTCTCGCCCCAGGCTTCCGGCTTCATCGTGCGCCGCCCGTGCTTCATCACGCGACGCTTCCGGCGCGGCTTCACCACGCCTCCTTTCGTCGCGCTCCGCCTTCGCGGAATTCGGATGCATTGCACGTCCGAGCACCACGGCCTTCGGCCCTCCTACTCGTTCGGCCCTTCGCTGGCGGCTTTAGCCTTCCCGGCCACGCCTTCCAGCTATTACGGCCTCTGCTGACTTCTCGCTCCGGTTCAGCACCGTCGCCCTTTCAGGCATGAGGCGAGATCTCCCCAGGTAAGAACGCACTCCTTCATCGCACAACCGCCGCATCTACGCCGCATCGCCTTGGTCACAAGAGCTTCGCGGCCGTTTGCCCGCTCGCCCTGCTCAGCAGCGCCTTCTATGCAGTTCTTGTTCATCGGCTCACGATTTACGCTCCGCGCTTCCTCCCCACACCCGGTCGCCCTCGTGCAGTTGCGCTTCACTTCATTCGCTGTGACCAGCTTATGGCGGGACTTGCACCCGCAGGAGTGCGCCCATGCTGGGCGCACAAACCGGACGGCGCGCGGTTTGCCCGCGCGCCGTTCACATCATTGCCGCACGACCGGCGGCGGCTGCCAGCTGCCGTCGGTGGCTTGCGGCTTCGGCGCATACAGGCGTAGCACCAGTTGCATGTCCGCGCGCGGTGCGGGCAGCCAGTTACCGGTCCGGCTGCGCGTCGACGACACGACCACGTCGAGCGAACCATCGCGATTGCGGCGCGCGCCATTGCGATCGCCAACCGCGAGCCGCGCCGGCGCGTTCTCGCTCAGCGCGCCATCCTTCGTATACGCGGTGATCGTCCAGAAACCGCGCACCGGCGGCAGCTGGTTCGCCGCGAAGTGGATCACATAGCGATTCGCGCCGTTCAGCGTGTTGCCGTCGCTGTCCTGCGTGACGAACGCGCGTACTTCGTCGTCCTTCGTACCGAGGCCCAACTGTGTGCTCGCCGCATACGCGCGCAACCCATAGTCGGGACCGTAGTTGCCGACGGCATCGCCGAACCAGCTCCAGCCGTTCGCGCTCAGCAGATTCGACGGCGGCGTCGCGAGGCGATCGCGACCGTCGGCGAGACCGGCCGCGAGCGCATCGGATGACTTCGGCAGCTTCACAGGATCGCCCGGCGTCACGCCGAGATCGGCGAGAAATTTGAGCGCGTGCGGATCGGCCGGTGTCGGCGGATTGTCAGGCAACGCGTCGGCGAGACGGCCGAAGAAGCCGCTCGCGTCGAGCGCGGCGACCTGCTGCGCCGGCGTGCCGCTCGGGCCCGCGACGCCGCTTGCGTAACCGCGCGGCGGCACCGCCGGCTCCGCGTCGCCGACGAACACGCTCAGCGGCTCCAGACGGATCGCGTGCTGCAGCTTGCGCACCGCGTTCAGATCGCGCGCGCCGTTCGACTGGATGCGCACGCTGATCCATGCGTTGCGCGTCGGCACGTCGACGCGCTTTGCGCCCTTCGGCAGCTCGCCCTTCCAGCCCGGTGCGACGAACGCGATCGTCTGCGCGCGCAAGCCCTTCGCGGTGCCCGTGCCCGCGGCGAACTGCGGCCCGGTCGACCACGCGACGTTGGTCCACATGTCGAGCACGCGCGCATCGACGTAACGGCCATGCGAATCAGGTAGCGCCAGGATCACCGGCTCGGCGGCAAGGTCGAGCCAGCCGGTCGAGTCGAGCGTGTCGAGGCTCGGCTGCGGCGGATTGGTCGCGCCGATCGGCGGCAGCGCCTGCGCGTGACGCAGCGTGTTGAAAGGCGCCTGACCCGGCTCGGTGCCGACCGCCGCATCGCGCGCGGCGCTCATCAGCACGAGCGGATAGCCGAATACGTAGGAGTCGGCGACTTCGTCCTTGATCCAGCCGGTGGGTTGTTGCGTCGCGGTGGGGGTCGACGCACAGCTGGCCAGCAGTGCCAGACCCGCGAGCGACGCGCAGGTTCGTTGAAGCAAAAACAGTTCTCGGAGATTTTTTATCATTCGTTCAGAGTGCGGAACGTGCAGTCCTATGGGGGATGCCGGTGTGCAGCGCCTGGTGCATGCGCGGTTCTCCCGAAACACTGCGCAGCGAGTCCGCGGATTGCGATTCCGACAACATCGCGTTGTATCGTATCCTTGCTAGCCAGGCAAGCACAAAGCAGGGAATTTTGGCTGACAGCGCGCAGGCGCGTCACCGATGTGACAATCGGCGTCGCTGTCACATTATGTTCCCGCGCCATGCTTTTTGGATTCGCGCATTCGTCGATCCGACAGCTTGGCCGTTCGCCTCCACTCTTTCGTCGTCCTGCATTCGGAATACTTCAATGTACATGCCCGCCCATTTCGAAGAGAACCGTCCAGGGGTTCTTCATCGCCTGATCGCCGAGCACCCGTTCGGCGCGCTGATTACGCACGGCCCCAACGGGCTCGATGCGAATCATCTGCCGTTCGAGGCGCAGGCGGATGCGGCGGATTCGTCACGTCTGGTGCTGCGCGCGCACGTCGCGCGGGCGAACCCCGTCTGGCAGGAAGCCGCGACCCATCCCGAAGCGCTCGTGATCTTCCAGGGGCCGACCGCCTATATTTCCCCGAGCTGGTATCCGAGCAAACACGAAACGCACAAGCAGGTGCCGACCTACAACTATATGGTCGTGCATGCACATGGCAGGATCGTGGTGCATGACGATGAATCGTTCGTGCGCGGTCTCGTCGCGCGACTCACGCGCGAGATGGAAGCCGGCGAGCCGGTGCCATGGAAGATGGGCGACGCGCCCGCCGACTACATCGCGCAGATGCTCGGCGCGATCGTCGGTATGGAGATCGAGGTAACGCGGCTCGTCGGCAAATGGAAGCTCGGGCAGAACAAGGCGGCCGAAGACCGGCGCGGCGCCGCGCAAACGCTGCTCGCGCGCGACGGCGATCAACAGAAGGCGGTGGGACAGGCGATGCTCGATGCGCCGCCGGCGTTCTGACGGCGGCCGCATAATCCGGCCTTGACCTTCCCGTCATGGGAAGGTCGATACTGGATTCACGATGCGGCCCAATGCCGCCACGAGCCTCGCCTGCCATGACCGCACTTGCCAACCCGCAGCGCCCCGCCGACGCTGCCGCTTCTTCTTCGCCCACGCGCGTCGTCGAACTCGATATCGGCGGGATGACTTGCGCGTCGTGCGCGAGCCGCGTCGAGAAAGCACTGACCAGGCTGCCGGGAGTGGCGCGCGCGTCGGTGAATCTCGCGACCGAGCGCGCCCGCGTGGAGAGCGACGCGACGCTCGGGCCTCAGCAACTGGCCGATGCCGTGCGCAAGGCCGGATACGAAGCGACGCCGGTCGCGAACGCCGAGCTTGCCGCGCCAAGCGCGACGCAAACCGCGACAGCCGCCGCGACGCCGGGAACCATTGAACTGGAGATTGGCGGCATGACCTGCGCAGCCTGCGCGTTGCGCGTCGAAAAAGCGCTCGCGAAGGTGCCTGGGGTCGCGCGCGCGTCGGTCAATCTGGCGACCGAAACCGCCACCGCTCATCCGCAAGGCACCGCATCCGCCGATACCGGCGCGCTGATCGCCGCCGTCAGGAAAGCTGGCTACGAAGCGACGTTGAGCGCGCTGCCCGCTGCTGCCGCTCCAGCCGAGACAACGGCCACTATCGCCGCGTCCGGCAACGAAAGCGACATCCTCGACACGACCCACGCCCCCGGCGTCGACCGCAAGCGGATTCAAACCCGCCGCGACCTCGCGAGCGTCGTTGCGTCCGCGCTGCTGACGCTGCCGCTCGTCGCACCGATGTTCGGCGAATGGTTCGGCCTCCACGCGATGCTGCCAGCCTGGCTGCAATTCGTGCTCGCGTCGATCGTGCAGTTCGTCTTCGGCGCGCGCTTCTATCGCGCAGCCTGGCGCGCGGTGCGCGCCGGCGCGGGCAACATGGACCTGCTGGTCGCGCTCGGCACATCGGCGGCGTACGGAATCAGCGTCTACGAACTCGCGATGCATCCGGCCGACACGATGCATCTGTACTTCGAGGCATCGGCGGTCGTGATCACGCTGGTGCGCTTCGGCAAGTGGCTCGAGGCGCGCGCCAAGCGCCAGACCACCGACGCGATCCGCGCGCTCAACGCGCTGCGCCCCGAGCGCGCGCGCCTCCGCGACGGCGCCGGCGAACGCGAGGTGCCGCTCGCGCAGGTGCGGGTCGGCACCGTCGTGATCGTGCGGCCGGGCGAGCGCGTACCGGTCGACGGCGCGGTGCTCGAAGGCCGCACGCATATCGACGAAGCGCTGATCACCGGCGAAAGCCTGCCGGTGCCGAAGCAGACCGGCGACGCCGTCACGGCCGGCTCGATCAACGGCGAAGGCGCGCTCGTGGTGACGACCACCGCGATCGGCACGGAGACGACACTGGCGCGCATCATCCGGCTCGTCGAAAGCGCGCAGGCCGAGAAGGCGCCGATCCAGCGGCTCGTCGACCGCGTCAGCGAAGTCTTCGTGCCGACGATTCTCGCGCTCGCCGCGCTGACGCTGATCGGCTGGCTGCTCGCCGGCGCGGGCGCGGAAACCGCGATCCTGAACGCGGTCGCGGTGTTGGTGATCGCCTGCCCGTGCGCGCTCGGCCTCGCGACGCCCGCCGCGATCATGGCCGGCACCGGCGTCGCCGCGCGCCACGGCGTGCTGATCAAGGACGCGCAAGCGCTGGAAATCGCGCATCGCGTGTCGATTGTCGCGTTCGACAAAACCGGCACGCTGACGCTCGGCCAACCATCGGTAACGGCGTTCGAGCCGATCGGCGGCTTGAGCCGCGACCAAGCGCTCGCGCTCGCGGCGGCGGTGCAGCGGCATAGCGATCATCCGCTCGCGCGGGCGGTGATGCGCGCGCACGAGGCTCAACTCGGGCAAATGGCCGGCGAACACGAGGGCGGGCCAAGCGCCACCGCCGCTCGCGCCGTCGCCGGCCGGGGCGTCGAAGCCGACGTCGACGGCCGCACGCTCGCTCTCGGCAGCACGCGCTGGCTGCGCGAGCTCGACATCGCGCTGCCGAGCGCGCTTGCCGCGCGCGCGCAGGAACTCGAAGCGGCGGGCAACACGGTGTCGTGGCTGATGACGCGCGCGCCTCACGCCCCCGAAGCGCTCGCACTGATCGCGTTCGGCGACACGGTGAAGCCGACCGCGCGCGCGGCCGTCGCGCGGCTCGCGCAGATGGGCATCCGCAGCGTGCTCGTGACTGGCGACAACCGCGGCAGTGCGGCGAGCGTCGCGCGGGCGCTCGGCATCGACGAATTCCACGCCGAGGTGCTGCCCGACGACAAGGCCCGCGTGATCCGCGACCTGAAGATGCGCCACGCCGGCATCGTCGCGATGGCGGGCGACGGCATCAACGACGCGCCCGCGCTCGCCGCCGCCGACATCGGCATCGCGATGGCGAGCGGCACCGACGTCGCCATGCACGCCGCCGGCATCACGCTGATGCGCGGCGACCCGGCGCTCGTCGCCGACGCGATCGACATCTCCCGCAGAACCTGGCGCAAGATCCAGCAGAACCTGTTCTGGGCATTCGTCTACAACCTGATCGGCATTCCGCTGGCCGCGTTCGGCTTGCTGAATCCGATGCTCGCGGGCGCGGCGATGGCGTTTTCGAGCGTCAGCGTCGTCACCAATGCGTTGTTGTTGCGGACGTGGCGAAGCGCGCCCGGCCGAACCGTCGATCCGGTGCGCTGAGCAACGCAGCAACACCTTTCGCATTCCGCCTCGTCCTTCTTTCGGGGGCCCGTTGTGGCCCCTTTCAGCCTATTACGGGCGGCTTTCAGTCGCCCTAAAGCCGCCGTCTCCCGAGCCGTAAACCAGTAAATCGATGCCGTTCGCGGCCATGCCCGACGCGCGCGTCGCCCGTCCCCCTTTTCGCGCCTGCCCATGAACTCTCTCTTCTTGCGCCGCGCCAGCGTCGGCGCGCGGCTTGCCGTGCTCTCGTGCGTGCTGGTCGCGTTGATTCTCAGCACGTTCGCGTGGGCGCTCGCACGCGCCGCCGGCGACCAGGTGCGCGACCAGGTGCTCGCCCGCATCGCCGAAAAAGACCGCTCGATCGCCGCGATGATCGAGCTGTTCGACAAGGCGCTGTCGGCCGAAGTCGATCGGTCGATGGCGCTGTTCGCGAGCTTCCTGCCCACCGACTTCTCGCTCGACGACACGCAGAAAGTCGACATCGGGAGCACCGCGACGCCGACTTTCAAGGCCGGCGGCAAGGTGCTGAATCTCGACTTCACGATTCCCGACCAGTTCCTCGAACGCAGCGGCGCGGTCGCGACCGTGTTTGCGCGCAGCGGCGACGACTTCGTGCGCGTGACCACCTCGCTGAAGAAGCAGGACGGCACCCGAGCGGTCGGCACGCTGCTCGACCGCAAGGGGCCAGCGTATGCGCCGCTGCTCGCGAACCGCTCGTACACCGGCCTCGCCATGCTGTTCGGCAAGCGCATGATCACGCAGTACCGGCCGATCGCCGACGCGAGCGGCCGCGTGATCGGCGCGCTGTTCGTCGGCGTCGACGTGGACAAGGAGATCCAGTCGGTCCAGGACGGCATCCACGCGCTGAAGATCGGCGCGAGCGGCTATTACTTCGTGCTCGACGCGTCGAGCGGCGCGGAGCGCGACAAGCTGCTCGTGCATCCGTCCGCCGCGGGCCAGAAAGCCGACGACGCCAACGCGCCGTATCAGCGCATGCTCGACATGAAGCAGGGCGAGCTCGACTACCGCTCGGCCGACGCGACGCTCGGCGAGAGCGACGCGCGCGACAAGTTCGTGTCGTTCGTCACGGTGCCGGAGTGGCAGTGGCTCGTGGGCGGCGTCGCGCCGCGCGACGAAGTGATGGCCGAGGTCGTGCGCACCCGCAACGCCTTCCTGCTGCTCGGCCTCGCGCTGGTCGGCCTGTTCGCGATCGTGTTCCTTGTCGCGGTGCGGCGGCTCGTCAGCCGTCCGCTCGACGAAGCCGCGCGTGCGTCGGAGCGTCTCGCCGCGGGCGATCTGAGCGTGCGCGTCGCGCAGCACGGCCGCGCGCGCGCCGACGAGATCGGCCGCCTGATGCTGGCGATCGACGGCATCGGCGAAGGCCTCGCGCGCATCGTCGCGCAGGTGCGCAACGCGTCGGCCGACATGTCGGCGGGCACCGAGAAAATCGCCACCGGTAGCGGCAACATCGCGATGCGCATCGCGACCCAGGCGAGCAGCCTCGAAGAGACCGCGGCGAGCATGGAGCAGATCACGTCGACCGCGCAGCAGAATGCCGATCACGCGACCGAAGCGAACACCCTCGTCACCCACGCCGCCGACGCCGCGCTCGAAGGCGGCCGCGCGGTCGAGCGCGTGGTGTCGACGATGGGCGAGATCGGCCGCTCGTCGCAGAAGATCGCCGAGATCACGACGGTGATCGAGGGCATCGCCTTCCAGACCAACATCCTCGCGTTGAACGCGGCCGTCGAAGCGGCGCGCGCGGGCGAGCACGGCAAGGGCTTCGCGGTCGTGGCGTCGGAAGTGCGCGCGCTCGCGCAGCGCAGCGCGGCGGCGGTGAAGGAGATCGAGGGCGTGATCGCGGCGTCGAGCGCGAACGTCGACAGCGGTTTTCGCATTGCCGAAGAAGCGAGCGCGACGATGCAGGGAATCGTCACTCAGGTCGGTCAGGTCCGCGCGATCATGAGCGAGATCAATGTCGCGTCGCGCGAGCAGTCGGGCGGCATCGAGCAGGTCAACCTGGCGGTCACGCAGATCGGCGAGGCGACGCAGCAGAATGCGACGATCGTCGTCGATGCGGAAGCCGCGGCGGCCGAGTTGCGCGAGCAGGCTGCGCGGCTCGCGCAGCTGGTCAGCGTGTTCAAGCTCGAAGGCGAGCGCGGCTGACGGATCTGCTTAATGTGGACGGCGGCCACCGCGCTCAGAACTCGACGTCCAGTTCATCGATCTCCTCGACCTCCTGACGCGCGAGCGCGATCCACTCGCTCATTTCGGGCAGCGCCATGATGCGCTGCCCGTATTCGACCATATCCGGATCGAGTTGCACGTCATAGGTCACGAAACGCGTAACCACCGGTGCGTACATCGCGTCCGCGGCGGTCCGCTCGCCGAACAGGAACGGGCCGCCGTACTCCTTCAGACATTCACGCCAGATCGTCACGATCCGCTCGATATCCGATTGCGCGCGCGCCCATACCTTGAAGCCCGGGAAATGCGCCTTCAGGTTCATCGGCAGCGCCGAGCGCAACGACGCAAACCCCGAATGCATCTCGCCGCAGATAGCGCGGCAATGCGCGCGGGCGCGGATCTCGTGCGGCAACAGCGCGGCTTGCGGCTTCAGCTCGTGCAGGTATTCGGCGATCGCCAGCGTGTCCCAGACCTTGACGCCGTCGTGCACGAGGCATGGCACCAGAATCGACGGCGACAGCAGCAGTAGTTCGGCGCGCGCCGCGGGGTCGTCGATCGGCACCACGATTTCTTCGAACGGCAAGCCGCTGAACTTCGTCAGCAGCCAGCCGCGCAGCGACCACGACGAATAATTCCTGCTGCTGATCGTGAGCGTAGTATTTCCCATACGTGTGTCCTCCAGATCGGGCATCGCGCCGCGCGTGCCTGCACCCATGCACGCCGCGGTGCGCGCGCGCACCAAAGCGCGGCAAGGCCGGCCCATTTCGCCTACGCACGCAAGTGATATGCCGACCCACGCAGATATGACGCGACACAGGGGCAACGCGCGCCGGCGCCTGGCGCACCACTTGCTTTTATTCGAGTTCCTGTCTTTCTGGCGCATTCGAGTGAAAGTATGAATCTGTTCGCCTATCCTGCCTATCAGGCCTGCGCCGACCTGCTGCTACCGCTGCGGCACGGCGCGGCGCTGGCGAACCGTTCGCTCGATGCATGGTCCGCATTCGCCGCTACGCCGCACGGACGCTCGCTGCGCGCGACGTGCGAACTTCTGATGCTCGGCGGACTCACGCCGAAGCGGCCGCCGTTCGGCATCGATAGCGTCGTCACCGAAGGCGAGCCGGTCGCGGTGGTCGAGGAAGTCGTCGCGCGCACGCCGTTCTGCTCGCTGCTGCATTTTCGCAAGGACGCCGTGCTTTCAACGCCGCAGCCGCGCGTGCTGATGATCGCGCCAATGTCGGGCCACTTCGCGACGCTGCTGCGCGCAACCGTGCGCACGATGCTGACCGAGCACGACGTCTATATCACCGACTGGCACAACCCGCGCGACGTGCCGCTCGGCGAAGGCCGCTTCGGCTTCGATGAATTCGTGCGCCACGTGATCGACTTCACCGCGGCGATCGGGTCCGGCACGCATCTGCTCGCGGTCTGTCAACCGACCGTCGCGGCGCTCGCCGCCGTCGCGCTGATGGCCGCCGAGGACCATCCCGCGCAGCCGGCCAGCATGACGCTGATGGCCGGCCCGATCGACACGCGCATCAATCCGACGCGCGTCAACGAACTGGCCAGGAGCCGGCCGATCGAGTGGTTCGAGCGTAATCTGATCAGCGCGGTGCCGTTCGGGTTTGCCGGCGCGCAGCGTCGCGTGTATCCGGGTTTCGTGCAGCTGGCCGCGTTCATGGCGATGAATCCGGGCCGCCACGCCGACTCGTTCGAAACGATGTACTACGAGCGCGGCAAGGGCGATCCGCAGAAAGCCGACACGATTCGCACGTTCTACGAAGAGTACTTCGCGACGATGGATCTGACCGCCGACTTCTATCTGGAGACCGTCGACACCGTGTTCCAGCAGCATGCGCTGCCGTTACGCGCGCTCGAAGTCGAGGGGCGTCTGGTGGAGCCGTCGAAGATTCGCCGCACCGCATTGCTGACCGTGGAAGGTGAAAAGGACGATATCTGCGCAGTCGGTCAGACGCTCGCCGCGCAGGACATGTGCGATCGTCTGCGGCCGTATCTGAAGACGCATCACGTGCAAACGGGCGTCGGCCACTACGGCGTGTTCAGCGGACGTCGCTGGGAGCGGGAGATTTATCCGCGCGTGCGGGCCGTGATTTACGACAATGAACCGCGCGCGGTGCTCGTCAGCTCGCGTGCGCGCCCGATCCAGCCGGTGCCCGCGGCGATTGCGGCGGAAGTCACGGCGGCCGCGCCGGTCGCGGCTGCGGTCGTCGAGGTTGAAGTGGATGCGCCCGTGGGCGGGAGCGGGAGCGGCAACAGTGACTCCGCGGCAAAAACGTCCGCGCAGTCCCCACGCAAGCCGCCGCCGGTGACACCCTGAGCGATCCGCTAATCAGCGGAAGCTGCTGAGGGCGAGTTCAGGCCGTTGGCCGGATCATCTGGAACATCTCGCCGATCTGCGCATAGTCGGCGCGATAACCCGCGCGCATGATCGGCTGCGCGGCGTGCGTGTCGAACAGGCCGTCCTTCAGATACGCGTCGTCGATATGCACGCCGACCACCTGGCCGAGCGACAGATAGTTGTCCATCGGCTTGCCGTCGACATCATGCAGACGCACGATCTGCAGCAGCTTGCATTCGAGCGCCGCCGGCGATTCGGCTACGTGTGGCACCGCCACGTTGCGGCCCGGCGCCGGCGTGAGCCCGGCCAATGCGAACTCGTCGACGTGCGGCGCGACCGGCGCCGACGAGCGGTTCATCTGCTCCGCGAGCGGCCGGGTGGCGAGATTCCAAACGAATTCGCCGGTCGCCTCGATGTTGGCGAGGCTGTCCTTGCGGCCCTCGCTGCTAAAACCGATGATCGGCGGAAAGGTCGCGAACGCGCCGAAAAAGCTGTATGGCGCGAGATTGAGCGTGCCTTCGGCATCGCGCGACGAAATCCAGCCGATCAGCCGCGGCGCGACGATCGCCTTGAAAGGATCGTGCGGCAGGCCGTGACCGGCGGCGGGGTCGTAGAAGTAGTGAGACATGAAGTGGCTTGGGGTTGGCTTGGAGTTGATTTAGGTTCGCTTGCGGCGCGTGTGGCAGTTAGCGCGAAAAGCGGCGGAGTACCAGGCACGGAACGGCTATTTATACCGCACTAGCCGCGCCCGATCACGCGCTTGCGCCCTTCCTTTACCCGCGCGATGCGCGCTTCATCCCAGTCATGAAACCCCGCGCCGCTGCGCACGCCGACACGCCCCGCGTCGACCTGCGCGCGCAGCAGATCGATCACGTCCTCGTCTTTCGCGAGTTGCGGCATCAGATGCGACGCGATGTCGACGAACGTGTCGAGTCCGCCCATGTCCGCGCCCTCGAATGGTCCGACGATGCCCCAGCGACGTCCCAGCGAAGCTTTCATCACGCGATCGACGACCTCGGGCGTCGCTGCCCCCGAACGCACGATATGCAACGCCTCGCGCAGTACCGCGAACTGCAGCCGATTACCGACGAAGCCCGGAATCGCCTTCGTGAGCACGACCGGCTCCATGCCGATCGCGCTCATCAGTCCGGCGGTTTGCCGCACGACTTCGGGCGCGGTCTCGGTGCCCGGCACGACCTCGACGAGCGGAATCATGTGCGGCGGGTTCCAGAAATGCGCGATCACGAAGCGTTCTTTCGCGCGCAGCGGGATGGCAAGCTGGTCGGGCGGGAAGCCGCTGGTGTTGCTCGCGAGGATCGCATCATCGGCAAGCAGGCTGGTCAGCGTCGCGTAGAGGCGGTGTTTGAGTTCGAGCACTTCGGGAATCGCCTCGATCACGAAGCGCGCTTGCCCGATCGCATCGAGTTGCGCATTGGTTTCGATGCGCGCGAGCGCCGCCTGTTTGGCAGCATCGTCGATACGGCCCGCGTCGATCAGTTCGTCGAGCACCGCTTGCGCTTTCGGCGCGACGCTCGCGAGTCGCGCCGGATCAACGTCGTGAACGATCGTGCGGTATCCATGCAACGCGGCCTGCGTCGCAATGCCGACGCCCATCAGTCCCGTGCCCACCACCCCTATCGCTACATCCTGTGTCGTCTTGTCCACACGCGCTCCCGCTGCCGTCGATGAAAGCCCCGAAGCATAGCGCAGCACGCGCAATACCACGGTCGGACTCGCACGCCCAAATGCGACGAAGCCGGCCTTTCCCTCGAGGGAAGACCGGCTTCGTGGACTCACGCCGCCTGTTGCGACGCGATCAGGCGCGCTTTAGTAGCGCGGGGGCGGGGTGCGGTGATCGTCGCCGCGGTGGTGCGGATCGTAGTCGTGCGGATGACGGCGCATCCACTCGTCGTGCTCCCAGTAGCGGTGGCCGTCCCAGTAACGATCGCCGTGCCAGCCGATGTTGATCGACACGCCCACCGGCATCATATGCGGTTGGCCGTACACGACTGGTGCCGGACCGTGTTCGACGATCACGCGGTCTTGCGCGAATGCGCTACCAGCCGCGACGAGTGCGCCGCCCGCGAGCAGCGTTGCGATCAGCGAGCGCGATGCCTTGCCAAAGTTTTTCATAATGACCTCCCGTCAAAGTTTTATTCCAGGCCAGCGTCCGTGTTTGCTCGGATCGTGCGATTCGCTTCGTTCGCTTCGCTTGTGAGCCGAACCAGACGCCGTACGCTTGAGACTCACTTTAGCGGCCCGAATCGCGTGAAGACGTTAGCACTTGTAAGCGAGCATTTCATAGATGGGGTCTGTTGATGGAAGCGCGGTGCCGCTTTCGCGCTTCATTCAACAAAGGTTTACGGGCAATGCTTTCATTCGACTCGCTGAATCAGCGTGAAAGCTGGTTACATTCATTTCGGCCCCGAAATATTTCGCAAGGAGTCGGACAGACACTGGAGGCCTGGCGCTGATACGTCTGTCTCGTCGCGCAATGGTGCATCGCGACAAGAGAGCCCCAAAAAACAAAAAGCCACGATCCGCATTTCGCGAATAGTGGCTCAATGAGAAGCGCACTCGAGGTGCGCGCCCCGGCGCGTTGTCGCGCGCTCGGGAGGTTCGGCTGGTTTTTAGTCGGTCAGCTTGATGCCGAACAGCGTGGCCTGCGCGCGGCGCAGACGCTCTGCTTCACGGGCACGCGCTGCATACGAGTAGTCCGAATCCAGCGGCAGATGGGGCGACGCAAAGAGGTCGCTGACCTTTTGGAACAGTGCAAAGATGTAGCTCATGGCGACTCCCGGTTAGTGACTGCGTTGCTAGGGTTTTCCCTTAGTTGTGATTATAGGGGTTTTCCCTAGGGAAAAGCTAGTGCACTGCAGCAAATTTTCGCTGCGGCGGGTTGCCGCGATGTCATTGGGCCGGGAAGCGTTGCATCGCGACAACGTCCCCGATTTAGTGACTCGGCGGCCGCCGGTGCGAAGCGCGAGCGTGCCTCGCGCGCGTCGGCGTCGCGCTGGGCTGTAGGGGCGCGGCGGGGGGCGCTGCGGTGGCGGTCGTGGCGGCGGGCGCCGATGCGGCGTTCGCTGTCGCCGCATGCGCGTCGAGCAGGCTCACCATCGCCGCTTGCTGGTTCTGCATCATCTGTTCGATGCGGTGTTGCTGCGCCGTCGTCTCGCGCGTGAGGCGCATCAGCAGCAGCGTCTGCGCGATGCCGATAGCCACCGTCACCAGCAGCGCACCGACCACGATCGACAGCATCCATTTCACGCGCCGCGAATGATCGGTCGCGGCGCGGCGTTGATCGGCGATCACGCCATAGAGCGCATCGACCGTATCGGCGAACGCGGTGGCACGCGCGCGGTCGAGTTCCGGCTCCGAGCGTAGCGCGGCGGCGGCCGCGTCGGTGCGGCGCGCGTCACGCGAGGAAGTGGCGAATCCGGCGTGGTTGTCTGCGGACGAGGACCGGGGTGTCGTCAACAGCGCGGTGGCGGAGAGCCTGTCGTCCTGTTTCGTGGTCACGGCCTCTGGCGAGGCGGATTGCGTACGCGTCGCGGGCTCGTCGGCGGACTGGCTCATGCTACTGCCGTCGGTCGCAGCGGACGTTGCAAGCGAAGCCGGGGCGGTAGCAACTGCGGCATCGCGCGATGCCGTCGCGGCTTTCGCGAACGTCGCGGCGAAACGCTGCTGTGGCTTGCCCGCGCCCGCCGTCGCAGCCGACTCCGCTTCGGCCGCCTGGCGCAACGCGGTCACGCTGCGCGCGACGGTCGCGGCGGCCATCGCCGAGCTGGGCGGCGCGGATGGCTCACGCGACGTTGCCGCGGGCTTGTCGTCGGTGTTTGCTGCGGCGTTCGGCGCTGAGCCGTCGGGGGCGCCGTTCGCGGGCTCGTTTGCGGGCTTGTTTGCAGACGCATCCGCAACCGCCATCACCGGCTCGACGTCAAACCCGCTCAACTGCCCGTTCACCGGCGGCGCATCCAGCTTCGCCGCACGCGGTGCGCGGCGCGCAGTTTTGTCGAGCGACCCGGGTTCATCGAATACGCCGACCGCCTGCAGCACCACGTCCGGCAGTTCGAAGCCGTGCAGCGTGCCTTGGCGGACGTCGATGTTCATCGCCTCGAGCGTCGCGCGGGTCGGATCGTCGGGGAACAGGTCGAGCGTGCTGTCGTCGCGCGCGACGCCGCTCAGTTGCGCGAGGCGTTGCGCCGAGCGCGCCGCGCGCGCCAGCTTGTTTTCGGTTTCGGTGGAGACGGCGCCCTGGCGCTGCTTCTTCGAAGCGACGCGCGGGCGCATGGACTGCGGGGATGCTGCGGAATCTGCCATAGAGGAAAAAGCGGTCGTCGCCAGGAACGGGGCGCCGGATGCCGCTTGTCATTGCCATTGGAATATTTAGAGCCAGCATTGTCGCATGGCGCTCCGCCCGTGCCGAAGCCATTCCCCGTCGATTTGCGCCCTTTCGCGCGCCTCGCGCCTTTCACGACCTCGCGTCGTCGCCCTGGAATTCCCGCACGCCCTGCCATTGCCGAAGCCGAGCGCAGGTCGACTCGCATTCCGCATTCGACACGCGATGCAGCGTGATGATCACTTCGTCGCACTCGTTCACATCGTCGCTTTGCTGCATCACGAATTACGCGGACACGATCATGATGAGCGCCGAGCCCACGCAGACCAACATGTGCGTGCGCAAGCCCGCCGCCCACGACAACCGCTCCCGCTCGTAGCCGATCACGCTGCCGAGCATCGCGGCCAGCACGAGACGGGAGATGAGTTCGAGATTACCGGGCATCGTTGTTCCTCCTTATCCGAAATGAGCGGCAGCAGCAGCTCAGTGCGCCTCGCGTTGCCCATTCCATGCGGCTCGTGCATCTGTCGCGCCTGATGCGTCTGTCGCCCCGCGTCGGCGTCGAGAATTTCGGATGCTTGACCCAAGCTGTCAGCGCGAGGCGTTTGCTTTATGCTAGGCCGCACACCGCAGCAGTCTCGGCGAGCCGAATCCTGAAACGCCGCCCTGAACGCTGCCTCGACACACTGCGCGCGTTGCGCGCCCGAACCAACCGACGATGCCAAGCACGCCCCCTCCCCCTGCTTCGACGACCACCGCCGCGACCGCGCTGCGCGAGCACTTCGCGAACGTGGTGCTGCCGATGTGGCGCGGGCCCGGCTTCAATCACGCGTTGCAGCTGCCCTACGAAGCGCTCGACGCCACCGGAGGCGAGCCGCTGCCCGCGCAACGCTATCGGGCGATGGCATGCGCGCGGCAGCTGTTCACGTTTGCACAAGCGGGCGACATGGAACACGCGCGCGTGCTGTTCGATTCGCTGACCCGCACCTTTCGGGACGCCGATCACGGCGGATGGTTCTACAGCGTCGACGCGCTCGGCCTGCCGCTCGACACGACCAAGGACCTCTACACGCACGCGTTCGTCGTGTTCGCGTGCGCGGAATACGCGCGGCGCTCCGACAACCTCGATGCGCTCAAGCTCGTGCACAGCACGACCGCGCTGATCCAGTCGAACTTCGCGGCCGACGGCGATCTGTTCAACGCCGCGCTCAACCTCGACTTTTCGAAGGTCACCGCCACGCCGTTGCAGAATCCGCTGATGCACCTGACCGAAGCGTGGCTCGCCGCCTGCGAGGCGACGCGCGACAACGTCTTCGGCGCCGCGTTGCGCCGCCTCGCTGGCGCGGTCGCGCGACACTTCGTGCATGCGCCGAGCGGCTGTATCGCCGAATTGCCGATCGGCGCGAGCGGCAACCGTCTGGAGCCGGGACATCAGTTCGAGTGGTACTGGCTGGTCAGGCAGGCGGGCGCGCTGTTCGACGGCACAGGGCTAACCGACGCGCTGGCGCGCGCCTTCACCTTCGCGCAGCAGCATGGCGTGAACCCGGACAACGGCGGCGTGTGCGCATCGCTCGACGAGGCGGGCAAGGTCAGCGACGCGACCCAGCGGATCTGGGCGCAGACGGAATATCTGCGCGCGCTCGCCAGTCACGACGATCCGGCCGTGCGCGCGGCGCTGCCACAACACATCGCACGTTTTCAGCGATGCTTTTTGCATGAACACGGCTGGTTCGAATGCAAGACATCGAGCGGCGAAATTGCACGTACGGACATGCCGTCAACGACGCCTTATCATCTGGCCACCGCCTACGCGGCGCTGCCTGTGGACGCCGAATTTCGAGCGGGAACTTAGCCGAATTTGGCCAGTGATAGATGAAGTTCCACGCTTGATCGCCTCAATAAAGTGCGGCACGCACGGACGAATGTCCGCCGCCGGGTCGCGAGAGAAATTTGATGTTGCTGGTAAACCCTGGCGCAAAAAAGTTCTCGTCAGACGTTCTCAAAGTGCGAAAAAACATCAAAACCGGGGAATACCCGGACGCAGGTTGATTGGCGTCTGTCATAAAGACGTGATACAACTCTCCCCTCGCGCTCGCTCTCGCATTGGAGCGATTGCGGTCGCGATGCAATACACAACATTTATTTGGATCAAAAATGGCAACAGGTACTGTTAAGTGGTTTAACGATGCAAAGGGCTTTGGCTTCATCACCCCGGACGACGGCGGCGAAGACCTGTTTGCACACTTCTCGGAAATCCAGTCTTCGGGCTTCAAGTCCTTGCAGGAAAACCAGAAAGTGTCGTTCGAAGTCAAGCAAGGCCCGAAGGGCAAGCAGGCTGCAAACATCCAGCCGGTCTAAGTTCCTTCGGGTACTTTGAGACAGACTTGGACGTCACGATAGGCGCCTCTACAGGCGCTTGCGTCTAATGCAAAATGGCTCGCTTTACGCGGGCCATTTTCTATTTCTGCGTCCGTTTTCAAGCGTCGCCGCTTTAAAGCGCATGCATTCCGGTTAATGCGAATTCTGCGTTTGCGACGGACATTGCTCCGCGCTGTTGCGTACGCAACACACTTTCAGAAATTTCGAACACGGAAACCGCCTGTTTCAATTGCTCGGTTTGCTGATGTAGCGAAGCCGCCGCCGCCGCGGCCTGCTCGACGAGCGCCGCGTTCTGCTGCGTCATCTCGTCCATCTGCACGACCGCCTGATTCACCTGCTCGATGCCGGTGCTCTGCTCGAGCGACGACGCGCTGATTTCGGCCATCATCTGCGTGACGCGCGAGATCGACGCCGACACATGACTCATCGCTTCGCCGGCGCGCTCGACGAGCGTCGAGCCGCCCTGAATCTCCGCGACCGATTCGCTGATCAGCGTCTTGATTTCCTTCGCCGACTGCGCGCTGCGTTGCGCGAGGCCGCGCACTTCGCCGGCTACGACCGCGAAGCCGCGGCCCTGCTCGCCCGCGCGCGCCGCCTCGACAGCGGCATTCAGCGCGAGGATGTTGGTTTGGAATGCGATGCCGTCGATCACCGAGATGATCTCGGCGATCTTGTCCGAGCTCTGCGCGATGCCGCGCATCTTGTCGACCACCTGATTGACGACTTCACTGCCGCGCGACGTCGCGTCAAGCGCGGTCTCGGCGAGCGCATTGGCTTCGCGCGCATGATCGGCGTTCTGGCGCACGGTCGCTGTGAGTTCCTCCATGCTCGATGCCGTTTCCTCGAGCGATGCCGCCTGGTTTTCGGTGCGCGCCGACAGATCGGCGTTGCCGGTCGCGATTTCGTTGGCGCCAAGATGGATCGAGTCGGCCGACTCGCGCACGCTCTTGACGGTGCGTGCGACGCTTGCCTGCATCGTCGCGAGGCCCGAGAACAGACGGCCGATTTCGTTGCTGCCGCGTGCGGCGATCGGTTGATCGAGACGGCCTTGGGCGATGCGCTCGAAGTGGCGGCCCGCTTCCTCGAGCGGTGCCACGACGCCGCGGCGCAGCGCCGTATAGACGGCGAGCGTGCCGGCGACGAGCACGAGCAAAATCGCCACGCTGACGATGCGAAACGCCGCCACGCGCGCATCGATCGAATCGAGCGACGCGCGGCTCGCGGCGTCGCCGAATTGCCCAAAGTTGTGCACTTCCGCCAGATAGGCGTCCTGAAACGACTGCGTCGGCTGATCGAGGAAGGCCTGGATGTTGTTCGAGTCGAGATACTGCGCGAGCTCCGCGAGCGCGCCATGCAGCGTCTTGTAGCGTTCGGCGAGCGCGGCGGCGCGCGCGCTGTTTTCGTCGCTGGTCTTCTGCGCGCTCATGAAGGCCGCGAAAGACTGATCGGCGGCGGCGAGCTGTTCGCGAGCGTGCTGCACGATGTCCGTGGGCTCGGTGCCCCCGCGCACCATGCGCGTGCCGGCACGCGACAGGTTGATGCGCGCGTCCATCAGGCGCTGCGTCGTCTGATTGACCGCGTCGACCTGCTTCAGCGCGATGTTCGACAGATCGCCGACGTCGTCGTGCGTGCGTGTCAGCGACCAGAAGCCCAACCCTACCGTGACGAGCTGGAAGACGCAGAACGCGGCCAGAACACATAGCAGGCCGGATGCGACCTTGATCTTGCTGAACATCGTGGACACCTGGGAACAAAGGATAACGGAGGTACACCAGGGTTAACGGCAGGCCGATTGGCGGCTTGAGGCCAATTCCGGCAAAAAGCGCTCTACGTGCAGGTTTCATCGTCGATCGTCGCGATTGCGGTTGTTTTGCGCAACAATGCGCCGCTCATCGCGAGGAATCACCTTGCGCAGCGCAGCGGCACTTCCTAGAGTGGGTAGGGACCGCATGGCACGCGCCGCGCGGATGTTTTGTTGCACCGATGCACTACCCAGACCCCTGCACGAAGGAACCACGATGACCGACCTACTCGACCGGGCGCGCGGCGCACTGCACGCCCAGCCGTTCAGCATGCTGCTAGGCGCGGAGCTGATGCACGCCGGCAGCGACGAGCTCACCCTATGTCTGCCGATTCGGGATGAACTGCGGCAGCAGCATGGCTTCGTACATGGCGGCGTCATCAGCTATCTCGCCGACAATGCGTTGACGTTCGCTGGCGCGCTGTCGCTGGGTCCGAGAGTCGTGACCGGTGAGTACAAGATCAATTATCTGCGCCCGGCAGTGAAGGGCACGCTGATCGCGCGCGCCAGTGTGGTCTATGCGGGCAGGCATCAGGCGACCTGCCAGTGCAGCGTGTTCGTGATGGAGGGGAATCGCGAGAAGCTGGTGGCGGTCGCGCAGGGGACCGTGAATCGGATTGGAGAGAACGGGGAGCAGGAGGCGGGGGCTTAAAGCCGGGACGCCATGAAAAAAGCCGCTCCTGCGCAAAACAGGAACGGCCTTTCATTTCACAGCGATATGACGGAAAGAGAAAGCGCGTTACTCCGCCGCGTAAGTCTTCTGCGTCTGCTCGCCCAGCCCTTCGATACCCAGACGCACCGTCTGCCCCGGCTTCAGAAACACCGGGTTCGGCTTCACACCCATGCCCACGCCCGGCGGCGTGCCGGTCGAGATAACGTCGCCCGGCTGCAGGCTCATGCACTGCGACACATACGACACCAGCTTCGCGACACTGAAGATCATCGTCTTCGTGCTGCCGTTCTGGTAGCGATGGCCGTCCACTTCGAGCCACAGGCTCAGGTTCTGGGGATCGGCGACTTCGTCGCGCGTGACGACCCACGGGCCGATCGGGCCGAACGTGTCGAAGCCCTTGCCCTTGTCCCACGTGCCGCCGCGCTCGATCTGCCATTCGCGCTCCGACACGTCGTTGACGACGCAGTAGCCGGCCACATGCTCGAGCGCGTTTGCTTCGTCGACATACTTCGCCGCCTTGCCGATCACGACGCCGAGTTCCACTTCCCAGTCGGTCTTCTTCGAACCGCGCGGGATTTCGATGTCGTCGTTCGGGCCGCTGATCGCGCTCGTCCACTTGTTGAAGATGACCGGTTCGGCCGGTACCGGCAGATTCGATTCCGCCGCGTGATCCGCATAGTTCAGGCCGATGCAGATGAACTTGCCGATCTTGCCGACGCACGGTCCAACGCGCGGATTACCTTCGACGACCGGGAGCGTTGCCGGATCGAGCGCGCGCAGTTTCGCGAGACTTTCATCGCCGAGCCCAGCGCCGTCGATATCGCCCACTACCTTCGACAAATCGCGAATCTTGCCTTGCGCGTCGAGCAGGCCCGGCTTTTCCTGGCCTTTCGGCCCATAACGAAGCAGTTTCATCGTTGCACTTCCCTTTACGTTCAGTAGTGTCCGGTTCGTCAGTCAATCAGAATCAGTTCGACCATCCGCCGTCGATTACATGGAGTTGGCCCGTCGTGAATGACGACTCGTCGGACGCGAGATACAGCGCGAGCGCGGCGATCTCCTCCGGCTTGCCGATGCGGCCCATCGGCTGACGCGCGACGAAGGCGGCCTGCACCGCATCGAGCGACGCGCCCTGCGCCTGAGCCTGCGCGGCGATTCGCTGTTCGAGCGACGGCGAGGACACCGTGCCCGGGCAAATCGCGTTACAGCGTACACCACGCGTGACGAAATCCGCAGCGACGGACTTCGTCAGCCCGACCACCGCGGCCTTCGACGCGCCGTACGCGAAGCGATTCGGCACACCCTTCACGCTCGACGCCGCCGACGACATGTTGATGATCGAGCCGCCGCCCCTTCTCCAGCATGGCCGGCAAGAACGCGCGAATCATACGGTACATGGCCTTCGCGTTGAGGTCGAAGGCGAAATCCCAGTCCTCTTCGCTGCATTCGAGGATATTGCCCGAGTGTACGAAGCCCGCGCAGTTGAACAGCACGTCGATCGTGCCGACTTCCGCGGCGAGCGCCTTGATCGCCGCGCCATCGAGCACGTCGAGCTTGCACGCCTCGACCGGCTTGCCGGCGAGTCCGTCGATGCGGATATCGGTGGCGATCACACGCGCGCCTTCGCGCGCGAACAGTTCGGCGGTGGCGAGACCGATACCTTGTCCCGCTGCGGTGATCAGGGCCGTTTTGCCGGCCAGTCTTTGTGTCATCTACGACTCCAGTTGAATGGGCTGCTAACGAAATCAAAGCCGATAAAACGCGGTGGCGTTCTCGCCGAACACGGCGTCGCGCTCGGCGTCGCTCAACGACGCGACGAGCGTGGTCGCCACCGAATGCCAGAGCAAATAGTCGCCGTTCAGTTCGAGCACCGGCCAGTCGCTGCCCCACATCAGCCGCGCGGGACCGAACGTGTTCAGCAGATGCTCGACGTAGGGCCGCAGCGTGTCCTCGGTCCAGCCGGGCGAGGCCTCGGTCGCGAGACCCGACAGCTTGCAGTGCACCTGCGGCAGCGCGGCGAGCCGCGTGATCGCGTCGCGCCATACCGGGTAGCCCGCCTGGCCGTAGCGGATCGGCGGCTTCGCGCCATGATCGACCACCATGCGCAGCGCCGGAAAACGCTGCACGAAGATCTCGACGTATTGCACGTGACGCGCGTAGATCAGCGCATCGAACGCGAGATCGTGCGCGATCAGCGCCTCGATCGCCGGCGCGAGATCGGGGTTGGCGATCCAGCCGTCGTCGGGCAGATCCTGAAGCATCGGCCGCACGCCCTTGAACTTCGGCTCGCGCGCGAGCACCTCGATCAGATCGGGCGCGTTCGGCAACAACAGCGGCACCCAGCCGACCACGCCCGCGATCGACGGCTCGTGACGCGCGATGTCGAGCAGGTAGCGGGTTTCGTCGAGCGTCGGCGCGGCCTGCACGACCACGGTCCGCTCGATGCCGGCCTGTTCGCGCAACGGCTTCAGATCATCAGGCCCGAACGGCCGGTAGAGGATTTTCAGCTCCGGCGTCAGCCACTCGTAGTCACCCCGCGCGGGGTCCCAGTAGTGCTGGTGAGCGTCGATCGGCATGGTCGGATCAGTCCTCGGGGGCGGGCGCACGGGGGTCGAGCAGGCCCGCGTCGCGCAATGCGGACCACAAGGCCGCGGGGATCGGCAGCTCGAACGACGCGACGTTCTCGCGCAATTCGTCGGCGCTACGCGCGCCGGTCAGCACGGTGGCGACCGCCGGGTGCGCATACGGAAACTGCAACGCGGCGGCGGCGAGCGGCACGTCATGCGCGCGGCATACCGCCTCCAGACGCGCGACGCGCTCGATCACCTCGGGCGGCGCGGCGCCGTAATTGAACTTCAGATCGCCTTCGACGCCCCGCGCCAGAATGCCCGAATTAAACGCGCCGCCGAGCAGGATGCTGACGCCGCGCGCCTCGCAGGCGGGCAGCAGGTCGTCGAGGGTGGTCTGCTCGAGCAGCGTATAACGGCCCGCGAGCAACGCGCAATCGATATCGCACTCGGCCATCGCGTCGAGGATCACCGCGCCCTCGTTGACGCCGAGGCCGAGCGCCTTGATTGCGCCCGTCGAGCGCAGGCGCTCGAGCGCACGGAAGCCGCCCCCTTCGGTCAGTTGCCGCCAGTAGTGCGGATGCTGGTCGCCGTGCGTGACGCGACCGATGTCATGCACGAGCAGGACGTCGATATCGATGATGCCGAGGCGCTGCTGGCTGTCCTCGAACGAACGCAGAATGCCGTCGTGCGTGTAGTCGTAGATCGCTTCGAACGGCAGCGGATTCTGCCAGCCTTCGCGGTCGTCGAATGGCGACGTGCGCGGCACGAAGCGGCGGCCGACCTTGGTCGACAGCACATACTCGCCGCGCGGATAGTGGCGCAGCGCGGCGCCGAGCCGATGCTCGGCCTTGGTGTTGCCGTAATGCGGCGCGGTGTCGAAGTAGCGCATACCCGCGTCCCAGGCGGCGGCGATCGTCGCTTGGGCCTCCTCGTCGGACAGGTCGCGGTACAGGCCACCGAGCGGCGCCGTGCCGAGCCCCAGTCCGCTCACCTGCAACGAGCCGCGGCCGATACGGCGCCGCTGCCCAATTTTCGATACGATCGATGCCGACATGAGCGTGTCTCCAGATTTTTGGTCTTTTTACCATGCGGCGGCGAAGTGCGGCGGTCACACTCCGCGCACCGCTTGGGAAGTGCATTCATTCACCAATGAACGTATTATTCATATTCGAATTTTTCCAAGTCAAGAAAACTACGCGGCGCGGATGCCTGGGTTTTCCCTGGACATAGGCCATCCAGTTCGCGAAATGCTACGCACTCGCCCGCGCACACCAGATAATCAAAACTCCACACGGAATTCCCGGACCCTCACGATGGACGCCGAAGACAAGGACGACGACCGCTATCGCGCCCCCGCGCTGGATAAAGGCCTCGACATTCTCGAGCTACTGTCCGAGCAGAAGGAAGGACTCACGCGCGCCGAAATCACGCGGCAGTTGGGCCGCAACGCGAGCGAGATGTACCGGATGCTCGAACGCCTCGTCGCGCGCCAGTACGTGGTGCGCTCGGCGGCTGGTGACCGCTACTCGCTGAGCCTGAAGCTGTTCGCGCTCGCGCACCGTCATCCGCCAATGAACCGGCTGATCGCAGAAGCGCTGCCGCTGATGCAGCGTTTCGCCGACGCGGCCGAGCAGTCTTGCCACCTCGTCGTCTACGACCGCGGCAACCTGCTAGTGATTGCGCAAGTCGACGGACCGGGCACATGGGGCATGTCAGTGCGGCTCGGTTCGCGGGTCGGCCTGATCGACACCGGTTCGGGGCGCGTGATGCTCGCGTTCCAGAGCGTCGAGCAGCGCCAGCAGATGCTGGCGGAGCACACGAAGGTGAAGGGCGAAGTGACGCTCGATCTCGACGCGCTGGAGGAGGCCTGCGAGCGCATCCGCGCGGCGGGCTTCTGGCAGAAGGACAGCCAGCAGACCTTCGGCGTCACCGACGTGACGTTCCCGATACTCGCGCCGTCGGGACAGGCGAGCGCGGTGCTGACCTGCCCGTATCTGCGGCGGATCGACGAATACGTCGCGCCGACGCTCGAAGCGGCCACCACGCTGCTGCGCGACACGGTGCAGGCGCTGTCGATGTTCCGCGAGCAGGCCGCGTGATCGGTAAGTTGCGCGGTAAGTTGCGCAGCGGCGCGCACGCACACATGGTTTAGAATGGCGGCCCTTCCAAAATAACGCCGCATGACGGGCTCATGCGCGCGCATCGATTGAGCAATGGCCAAACTTCTGACCGATTCCGAATTCCAGCGTTTTTCCGAACTCCAGCAGAAGCAGTCGAGCTTCACGATCACCGCCGAAGAAGCCGACGAACTGCGCGACATCGTCGCCCACGCGCAGAAGCGCCGCGACGACCGCGCCGCCGCGATGCAAAGCATCGAGACCTTCATCCAGCAGTTCCACATCACGCCCGACGAGCTGTTTTCGCCCGAGCAGATCGGCGAAGCGGCGCGCACCTACGGCCTGATTCCGGCCGTGCGCAAGGAGCGCGTGCTGCCGCCGTCGCTGACGTTCAACGGCAAGCCGTACCAATGGACCACCCGTGCGCTGCCCGACGAAATTCGCGTGCCGCTGTTCGACGCGTTCACGGGCGGTGAGTCGGTGAAAGCGTTCATTTCGACGCTGAAGGACGCGAACCGCTGCGCCGCGACGATCGCGCGGCTCGAACGCGAAACCGGCGCCGTGTATGCGCAGGCATGGCTCGACGAGCTGTCGGTCACGCGCGCGCAGGTCGATGAGGCGGCACAGAAGCTGGCGGCGTGAGGCGGTGAAGCCATGCGTTGAGCGGCTCGCGACGTCAGCCGCTCAACGCGCCGGCTGGTTCTGCGCGGCGGACTTCGGGTCCGCCCCCGCCGTTTCGTCGAGCGCCATCCGCAAGCCGACCACACCGGGGTCATCGGTCCGCGTGATCGTGAAGCCGCTGGCCTTCGCGAGCGCGATCATCGCGGTGTTCTCGCGCAACGCTTCACCGATCAGCCAGTGCGTGTCGCGCGCCCGCGCGTACGCGATGATCCGCTGCATCAGCAACTGGCCGAGGCGCCGCCCTTTCTGATCCGAGCGCACGGTCACCGCGAATTCGGCCGTCTCGTTGTCGGGATCGGCCACCGCACGCACCACGCCGAGCGTCTGCGCGACGCCGTCTTCGTTGTCGACCGTCGCGATCAGCGCCATTTCCCGGTCGTAGTCGATCTGCGTCATGCGCGCGAGTTGCGAGTGGTCGAACGCGCCGACTGAAGCGAAAAACCGCAGCCGCAAATCTTCAGGCGTCATCGCCTGCACGAACTCGCGATGCGCGTTTTCGTCTTCGGGGCGAATCGGCCGCACCGTTACACGCATCCCCTGCCAGTCGATCGTTTCCTCGAAGCGGCGCGGATACGGCACGATCGCGAGACGGCTGCGCTGCGCGCCGAGCCGCAACACGGGCTCGACCACCGTCACGCGGTCCCGGTAGACCCTGAGCTTCAACGACAGGCCGACGATCTCGCGCACGTCGCAAACCGCCTGCGACACCGCCGTCAACGCCGCGAGCGTCGGCTCCGGCGCGACCAGCCTCGCGTAGTGCGAACGCGTGACGATATCGCGCGCGAGCATCGGATTGAGCGGCGGCAGGCCGTACACGTGCAACCCGCTGGAAACGCCGTCGATCGGCGGTGCGGCGAAGCGGAACACGGGGCCGAAGTTGTCGTCGTCGTGCAGTTCGACGGCGACGTCGACGATGGGTTTTGCGGCGCCGTCGGCATCGGCGCCCGGCACATCGGCGCCCGACGCGTGGGCGCCCCCTCCTTGCGCGCCCTCCACCCGCAACCCGAACCGCGACAGAAACCGCGCCGCCGCCGCCCCGGCAAGCTCGCTCGCGCCCGCCGCCAACGCTTCGCGAGCCTGCGCCTGGGCGGCGTCGATCGACTCGGGAATCTGCGCAGGCAGGCCTTCCGGCGTTTGCATCAGCAGTTCGCGGCCCAGCCGGTAATCGACCAGACGGGCGAAGGCGCGCGCGAGCCGCTGCGGCGTCGTGTGCACCGGGATGCCCTGCGCATGCAGCGCGTCGCGCCTCGTCGCATCGACACCGCCGAAAAAGCACGCGAGCAGCCCGCGATACGCAAAGCGCTGATGCTCGATCAGCGCCTGCGCGACGTCGTCCACGGGCGCGCCATGCGTCGATGCGTGCACCACGACGGCGGTGCCGGTCTCGCGATACTCGCCGAGCAGCTTCAGCGCGGTGCCGAAGTGCTCAGGACGCGCGCCGTCGCCGAGCAGCAGCGGATTGCCGCCGACCGCGAGCGGCAGCGCCTCGCGCAGCGCGTCCGACGCCGCGGCCGGCCACGGCGCGAGCAGGCCGCCGGCGGCGGTGAACGCGTCGCGCGCGAGCGTCGCGAGACCGCGGTCGCTAGTGATCAGCGTGGCGGTGGCGCCCGCCGCCACGCGGCCGACGCCGAGCGTTTCGATTTCGTCGAGCAGATCGTCGAGCGCGTCGACGCGCACGAGGCCCGCGCGCCGGAACGCCGCTGTGTAGAGACCGTCGGCGGGATCGTCGCGGCCGGAGCGCAGCGCGAGCACCGGCTTGTTGCGTGCCGCCGCGCGCGCGGCCGACATGAACTTGCGCGCCGCCCGCACGCTGTCGAGTTCGAGCAGGATCGCGCGGGTGCCGGGGTCGCTCGCGAGGTAATCGAGCACGTCGCCGGCATCGACGTCGGCCTCCGCTCCGAGCGCCACCGCGTGCGAAAAACCGAGCCCGCGCGCTCGTGCCCAGCCGAGCACTGCGTTGGTCAGCGCATTCGACTGCGACACCCACGCGACGCCGCCCGCCTTGACCGTGCACGACGGTGCGCCCAGATGCGCGCCGAGCGCCGGCGACACCACGCCGAGACTGCCGGGTCCGACGATGCGCAACAGATGCGGCCGCGCCGCCGACAGCGCGTGCCGCAGTTCGAGCCGGTCTTCATCGCTGCGCACCTCGCCGACGATGATTACGGCGCGCGTGCCCATGCCACCGAGCTTATGGATCAGCGAGGGCCACGTCGCGGGTGGCGTGCAGATCACCGCGACGGTGGGCGCCTGCGGCAGATCGCCGACGTCGGCAATCACCGGATGGACGCCGAGCGTCGCGTGCTTCGGATTGACCGGCCACAGCGGGCCGTCGAAGCCGCCTTCCAGCACACGCGCCCAGACCATCGCGCCGGTGCTGCCCAGCCGCTCGGACGCGCCGATCACGGCGACGGATTTCGGGCGAAACAAGGCGTCGAGGTTGCGAACGGTCACGGGCGCTCCATGCGGTTGGACAGGAATTGGAGCCGGCTTCGCGGCGAGGCGGGTGGTTCCGTCAGCATAGGCGAAGTCGCGCGCTGGCGCGGGACGTTGTTGCGGCGGAAAAGTAAAAAGCCGCGTCGAACGACGCGGCTTTTTTGCTTCGAAACCAGCGGACTCGCGGTTTTACATCGCCTTTCTGAACGGCGCCCCCGAGTGCTCGCGCAACTCGTTGAACACGATCTTCGGCCACGCCTTCTGCGCGACTTCGATCTCCGATACGTGCGAGGCCAGATAGGTCGGCGCATCGGACGCATCGAGCGCGATTCGCGCCGAGTACGAGTCGGTGAAGCGGCGCAGTTCGGCCGCATCGTCGCAGGTCACCCAGCGCGAGAGCCGGTAACGCGCCGGCGCCATGCGCACGACGACCTTGTATTCCGTCGACAGACGGTGCGACACCACTTCGAACTGCAGTTGCCCGACCGCGCCGAGAATCATCAGACCGCCGGCTTCGGGACGGAACACCTGGATCGCGCCTTCCTCGCCGAGCTGCTTCAGCGCTTCGCCGAGCTGCTTCGCGCGCATCGGATCGACCACTTCGACGGTCTGGAAAATTTCCGGCGCGAAGAACGGCAGGCCGACGAACTGCAACTGCTCGCCTTCGGTCAGCGTATCGCCGAGACTCAGCGTGCCATGGTTCGGAATACCGATGATGTCGCCCGGATACGCCTCGCTCACCGTCTCGCGACGCTGCGACAGGAACGTGACCACGTTGTTTGCGCGGAACGTCTTGTTCGAGCGCGTGACCTTCACCGCCATGCCGCGCTCGAAACGTCCCGAACACACGCGGATGAACGCGACGCGGTCGCGGTGCGCGAGGTCCATGTTCGCCTGCACCTTGAACACGACGCCGGTGAACTTCGACTCTTCCGGCTGCACCGGACGCTGTACGGTCATGCGCATCGACGGCGGCGGCGCGAGGTCGACCAGCGCGTCGAGAATCTCCTTCACGCCGAAGTTGTTGATCGCCGAACCGAACAGCACCGGCGACTGCTGGCCGGCGAGGAACTGCTCACGGTCGAACTCGGGCGTCGCGCCGCTGATCAGATCGATTTCTTCCTTCGCACGCCCCCACGCGTGGCCGAAACGGCGCTCGCCTTCCTCGTTGCTCAGTGCCTGCAGCGTTTCGACCGCGCCGCCGGCCGTGTCCTGACCGGCGCGGAACACGCGCACCTGATCGCGCTGGACGTCGTAGACGCCCTGGAAATCCTTGCCCATGCCGATCGGCCATGTGAAAGGCACCGCCGCCACGCCGAGGTGCTGCTCGATCTCATCGAGCAGTTCGAGCGGCTCGCGCACTTCGCGGTCGAGCTTGTTGATGAACGTGACGATCGGCGTCTTACGGCTGCGGCAGACTTCCAGCAGCTTCAGCGTCTGCGCTTCGACGCCGTTCGCGCCGTCGATCACCATCACGGCGGCGTCGACCGCGGTCAGCACACGGTAGGTGTCCTCGGAGAAGTCTTCGTGGCCCGGCGTGTCGAGCAGGTTGATCACGCAATCGCCGTACTCGAACTGCATCACCGAGCTCGCGACCGAAATGCCGCGTTGCTTTTCGATTTCCATCCAATCGGACGTCGCGTAGCGGTTGCTCTTGCGGCCCTTCACGGTACCGGCGATCTGGATCGCGCCCGAGAACAGCAGCAGTTTTTCGGTGAGCGTGGTTTTACCCGCGTCCGGGTGGGAAATGACCGCGAACGTGCGGCGGCGTTTGAGTTCGGAGACTGACATCGGGTCTGGCGGTCACGGAAAGGGGTTCAGGCGGTTCCCGGCGGCCGTGGGCGGCCGGTATGCCGCGCGTGGCGCGGCGGCGTCGAGCTGCGAGAATCGGGCGCGGGCCCGGATCGGCCGGCGCTCGCGCCGCGTCCGAAAACGGGTGGCGAACGGGTCACGACCCAGCGTTCGACAATGCGGGAATCGCTGGCGCAAAAACGGCGCAAGGGGCGAATGATACACGTCTGGCGCGACGGCCGGGGGAAAGGGCCCCGGCGCCGGACGGGGCGACGGCGCGAGCGTCGGCGCGCCGCGCATGCTGCCGGCAAAGGTGAGCGTTTTCGGGACTTACGGCGGCGAATATCGATTTGCGGTCAAAGGTGAGGATCGCGAAGCGCGTGCACGCACCTGCCAGGTCGCGGGCGCCACCAACACGATGCGCAGGAAAACGGCGATAAAGCTTCGCGCCGCTATGAACAGGTTCCGGCTCGACGCCTGGAAACGCCCGCCAGCAAAGGCTGTCGCGGGTTTTCGGCGAGCGGCGCGGGCGGGGCGGCACGATGGCGATTCGCACCCGCGGAGGTGCGTCGCGCGACAAAGCCTGGCTCACCGAAGCATCCCGCGAGGTTCGAATGCATCGGTAAATATCGCCGTATACGTTCAGGCGTCACGCAAAGGTGAGCGTTTTCGGGACCTTTGCAACGGTGCGGAACGGATCAAACCACGCATCACTTCAGAGAACACGGACGCATCGGCACCCACGATGAAGCTCAACCTTCGATCAGAAACCGCTCGCGATTTTTGCCGACGAGCCAGGCCGGCGAGCGCCCACGGCCGCTCCAGGTTTCGCCGGTCTTCGGATTGCGGTACTTGGCGACGGACGTCGTCGACGACGACTTGCGGCGCGGCTTCGGCGAGGCGCTCGTCAAGCCGAGTTCTTCGGCGGTCAGGTCGTATTCGGCAATCTTCTGCTTGATATCGGCGATAGCTTGCGAGACTTCTTTTTCGCGCGCGGCTGCGACTTCCTTGTGGAGTTTTTCGAGTTGCGCAGTCAGCTGTTTGTAAGAGGCCATGCCGGTGTTCCCCCCTCGGTTGGACGCACTGCGATGAATCGCGATGAATGGTTGGCGGACACTATCAGACGAATAAATCACAGGATAGTGAATCGCGCGGCCGAGCGCATGCGCGGCGGCCCCGCTCAATCGTCGATCGCATCGTAGACGCGGCGTTCGAAGTCGATGGCCATCGGGAAGGGGTCGATCGAGCGGCGCTGGATCAGCATCAGGCCGATCATGTTCTCGACCGGATCGGCGAACCAGGTGGTGCCGTACGCGCCGGGCCAACCGAACGAGCCGAGCGAGCGGTAGCCGAGCGGCAATTGCTGCGCCGGATCATCGACGATCGACAGGCCGAGGCCGAAGCCTTGCCCCGCCCAGATCACGTGACCGAAGGCAGGCAGGCGGCGCTGCTCGCGGCTCAGGAAATTGCTGCGCATCAGGTCGACCGAGCGATGCGACAGCAGCCGCGTGTCGCCGACGCGGCCGCGCCCGAGCAGCAGTTGCGCGAATCGCAGATAATCCTCGGCGGTCGAGACCAACCCGCCGCCGCCGCTCTGGAAGCGTCGCGGATTGGCCCAGCGGCTCGCCGCCGCATGATCCTCGACCACACGACGCCGCGTGCCGGGATCGATGTTGTACGCGGTGGCGAGGCGCGCAAGCTGTGCGTCGGGCACCCAGAACGCGGTATCGCGCATGCCGAGAGGCGCGAAAATGCGCGTGCGGAAAAACTCCCCAAGAGTCATGCCGCTCACGCGTTCTATCAGCACGCCGAGCACGTCGGTCGCCACGCCGTAGTGCCAGCGCGAGCCGGGCTGGAACATCAGCGGCAACGCGGCGATGCGCGCGAGCCACGCGCTGTTGCCGCCGCTCGCCTCGAAGCCGTTGAACGCGGCGGCGTAGGCTTCGCCAAGCGGCCCCGTCGCCGTGAAGTGATACGCGAAGCCCGCGCGATGCGTGAGCAGGTCGAGCACCGTAATCGGCGCGCGTACCGGGTCGGTCTGGTCGAGCGGGCCGGTCGGGTCACGCAGCACGCGCGGCGCGGCAAGCTCGGGTAGCCACCGCGAGATGGGCGCATCGAGCGCGAGGCGGTCTGCCTCGATCAGCATCATGATCGCGGCGCTCGTCACCGGCTTCGTCATCGACGCGATGCGAAACAGCGTGTCGCGCTCCATCGGCAATTGCGCGGCTTCGTCGCGTAGGCCTGCCGGTTCGAAGTAGCCGATTTCGCCGCGCCGCCATACGAGCGACACCACCCCCGCCACTTCGCCCCGCTCCACATAGCCCTGCATCGCGTTGGTCAGCGTCGCGAGGCGGGTCGCGGCAAGTCCTGCTATCTGCATGTTCACCCTGTGTCGGTAAAAGAAAACGTGCGCGCGCCCGGTCGCTTTGGGCGATCAAACCGAAAGATAGAACCTCTCCGGCGAAAGCGCACACGACGGCTTTCCTAATTGCCGATCCCGATTGGCGGACACAATGACGACATTCAGGCTTTCTGCCGTTTTTCCAATGCGCAAAGCGCGGCATCGAGGCGTTTGACGCGGGTTGCCTGCGCCGGCACGAGAACCGCGCCGGAAACGTGCTGAAGGCGGTTACGCCAGTAAGACAAAGGAATACGGTCTTCTGCGGAAATATGGGAAATTATGTGCTCGAGATGCTCGATGTCTTTTTCGAGTTGCTGATGATTCATTGCTTTCCCCGGATTTTATTGAATTAGTGTTGAAGCAAAAAAATCGAAAGCATGGAGCCGCGTTGGCCCGCGCGGCCCAAAGTAATGCCCGCCAGCAGCGGAAAAACCTTCCTGAACTTCTTCTGCGTCGGAAAAAACCGGCAATTTCTGCTCGCCGGGTTAAATCCCAACGGTTTAAAAAAGAATACTGCCGTCAAATTTCACGTTCCGTTGCCTGCCGCACTGACTGCGTTCGACGCCCCGAAGGTAAAGATAAATCATGGTCGGGGCGCAAAGGATAATCGGTGCGCGGTGACTCAACGTTGTAAAAATGCCGCATGCGGCCTACTTATCCCAATTCGCATGCAAACCGCTTATCGGACACGCATTAGGCGCATGAATTTATGACGGCCATGTGGTAACCGGAATGGCACGAGCGTGGTCAGCGAGCGTATCGGGAACTGGCAGGGAATAACTGCGAACAGGTGAAAAAAAACGAAGGCCGCCAACGGATCGGCCAGCCGCGCGCGCCGGCATTGCACCGGCACGGCATCAGGTGCTTACTTCGCGGTCGCGCGGCAGGCGTAGATCAGGCTCAACGTACCGCCCTCGCTCGACTGGCGCACGACGTCGAACGCGCCGTTGCAACTGGCGGCCGCCTGTTGCGAGCACGAGTCGGAACCGACCGGGCATTGCACGAGCGTGGTCGCACGGCCGTCCGGCAGGAACAGCGGCGCGCTGCTGCTGCAACCGCCAAGCGCGACGATCGCGGCGACGGCCAGTATGCCGCGCGAGCGGCGCGCGAAGAAGGAATGGCATTTCATGGAGACCCCGGTCACGTCTTGTTTTTCGATCTCGCGATTGTGCCACGCTGCTCTCGTGCTGCGTCAGTTGGCGTGGTGCGGCTGGCCGGGCGCGGCGAGTCAAACGTCGATGCCGTGCGCGGCGATCTTCTTGTACAGCGTCGCGCGGCCCATGCCGATCTGTTTCGCAGTGTCAATGACGCGGCCGCCGTTCGCGCGCAACGCGTCGCAGAGAAAGCGCTTTTCGAACGCGGCCATCGCGTCGCTCCACGAGGTGGGTTCGGCGCTGGCGGCCACGTCCACGCTGGCGGCCGCGACAGTCGGGGTCCGCGCCGGTGCCATCGCACCGCCGTGCCCCGAGCCGATGAACGGCGCGAGCACACGCGCATCGATGCGCTCGCTGTCGGACAGCATCACGGCGCGCTCCAATGTGTTGCGCAGTTCGCGCACGTTGCCGGGCCAGTCGTACGCGCACAGCACGCGCAACGCGTCGTCGTGCAATTCGAAGTGGCTGCCGCCGCCTGCCTGCGCGGCCAGCTCCTCGAGCATCGCGTAGGCAAGCGCCTCGATGTCGGACGGACGCTCGCGCAGCGCCGGCGCATGGATCGTCAGCACGTTGAGCCGGTAGAACAGGTCCGCGCGAAAACGCCCGGCCGCGACGAGCGCCGGCAGATCGGCCGATGTCGCCGCGATGATCCGCACATCCGCGCGCACGATCCGATTCGAGCCGAGCGGCTCGAATTCCTTGTCCTGCAGCACGCGCAGCAGCTTGCCCTGCAACGGCAGCGGCATATCGCCGATCTCGTCGAGAAACAGCGTGCCGCCGTTGGCGAGCTCGAACTTGCCGACCCGCCCCCTGCGATCCGCGCCGGTGTACGCGCCGGGTGCGGCGCCGAAGAACTCGACTTCGAGCAGCGTGTCGGGAATCGCCGCGACGTTGACGCTGACGAGCGGCTTGTGCGCGCGCGCCGAGCCGCCGTGAATCGCATGCGCGAGCAGCTCCTTGCCGGTGCCGGTTTCACCCAGCAGCAGCACCGGCGCTTCGAGCTGCGCCGCGCGCCGCGCCTGGCGCTTCACTTCGAGCGACGCCGCGCTCGTGCCGACGAAGCTGCCGAACGTATAGCGCGCGCGGCGCGCCTGCGCAAGCGACTGACGCGTCGCGATCAGCTCCTGCTGCAACCGCGAGTACTGCGAAAAGAGGGGCGACAGCGCTTTCAGCTCGTCGAACAGCGCGAAGCCGACCGCGCCGATCGTCACGCCGGCATCGTCCTTGAGCGGCAGGCGCGTGACGACGAGCGGCTCGCGATCGGTCTCCATGATGTCGAGCAGGATCGGCTTGCCGGTGTTGACGACCTCGCGCATCAGACTGTTTGGAATCACCGCTTCGCAATCGCGGCCGATCGCCTGCTGCGGGTCGGCAAAGCCGAAGCGCGCCGCATACCGCTTGTTGATCCAGACGACGCGCGCCTGCCCATCGACGATGAAGGTGCCTTCGCTGAAGTTTTCGAACGTGCGAAACAGCGAATCCATCGCCCGACGAAGCACGTCGTCATAGGTGGCGGGCAAGCCCGTCCAGTCGGTCAACATGCTGTCGCTGTCTCCGCTTATCGTTTTGATTGCATCAATCTCAATCGGTGGATGAATTTATCTCCAAATTGAGACACCCGATAGGCCTTATGCATCATGAGTTACCCTGGTTTCAGGTGTTCTTCAGCGGATGGAAGTCCCGTTTCGGAGACGCTTGGGTACAATCCGCCAACGATGCCTCGGCCCGCCGCTGCGCGGCCGCGCCATGCGCCACGGCGGGCCAGCAGCAAAACGGCAGGCATGGCATGGAACCTGCGTTCCGAGCGCGCCGCGCCGTCGCTCGATCGGGACGGCAAACATGTAGAACAACCGGGCTATGGAGACTCAATGACCTTTCTCATCGTTATCGCCGCGCTGGCGTTTCTGATGTTCGCTGCGTATCGCGGCTACAGCGTGATCCTGTTCGCGCCGATCGCGGCGCTCGCCGCCGTCCTGCTCACCGAGCCCGCCGCCGTCGCGCCGGTCTTCACGAGCATCTTCATGGACAAGATGGTCGGCTTCGTGAAGCTGTACTTCCCGGTGTTTCTGCTCGGCGCCGTATTCGGCAAGGTGATCGAGCTGTCGGGCTTCTCGGAGTCCATCGTCGCGGCCGCGATCCGCTATATCGGCCGCTCGCGCGCTAACGCGGTGATCGTCGCGGTGTGCGCGCTGCTCACCTACGGCGGCGTGTCGCTGTTCGTCGTCGTGTTCGCGGTCTATCCGTTCGCGGCCGAGCTGTATCGCCAGAGCAACATTCCGAAGCGGCTGATGCCCGGCGCGATCGCGCTCGGCGCGTTCTCGTTCACGATGGACTCGCTGCCCGGCACGCCGCAGATCCAGAACATCATCCCGACGACGTTCTTCAAGACCACCTCGTGGGCCGCGCCGACGCTCGGCGTGCTCGGCTCGCTGTTCATCATCGTGGTCGGTCTGTCGTATCTGGAATGGCGACGCCGCGCCGCGATGGCGACCGGCGAGGGTTACGGCACCGACCTCGTCAACGAGCCGGAGCGCGTCGAGTCGAAGCAGCTGCCGCATCCGCTGCTGGCGGTCGCGCCGCTCGTCATGGTCGGCGTCGCGAACTTCCTGCTGACGCGCTGGATTCCGACCTGGTACGGTCCGTCCTTCACGGTCACCCCGGACATCCTGCCGGGGCTGCATGCACCAGTCGAAACGAGCGTCAAGGCTCTCGTGGGGATTTGGGCCGTGCTGGGCGCGCTGCTGCTTGGCATCGTGATGGTTGTCGTGACGGCGTTCAGTCGCGTCAGCCAGCGCTTCGCGGTGGGCACCAAGGCGGCAGTGGCGGGCGCGCTGCTGGCGTCGCTCAACACCGCGTCGGAATATGGCTTCGGCGGTGTGATCGCGGCGCTGCCGGGCTTTCTCGTCGTCAGCAACGCGCTGAAAAGCATTCCGAATCCGCTCGTCAACGCCGCGGTGTCGGTCAGCACGCTGGCGGGCATCACGGGTTCGGCATCGGGCGGTATGAGCATTGCGCTCGCCGCGATGTCGGATACGTTCATCAAGGGTGCGGAAGCCGCGCATATTCCGCTCGAAGTACTGCATCGCGTGGTCGCGATGGCGAGCGGCGGCATGGATACGCTACCGCACAACGGCGCGGTGATTACGCTGCTCGCCGTGACGGGTCTCACGCACCGGCAGTCGTATCGCGACATCTTCGCGGTCACCGTGATCAAGACGCTCGCGGTGTTCTTCGTGATCGCGGTGTATTACGCGACCGGCCTCGTGTGAACGCCGAACCGGAAAACAGTACTTTGATCTGATAGATCCGCATTACTCCCACCTCGACAGCCGGCCAACGAAGCACGAGGATGGAGTCGTCAGCGCCCAATGTTGCAAGAAGGGCAGGCTGACCCGAGTAACAACGGCGTTTAACGGCCCGTCCCTGTCCGGACGGGCTATTTTTTTGCGCGCGCCCAACGCCTCCTAGCCCGCCCCCGCGTCACCCGCATGACAAAACCCGAACGCACGTCGCGCCACCGCGGGGCATGAAAAATGCGTCCGTCGCGACGAGGAGTCGCGTTAAACTGGTTGCTCGCTCCGCAACCGCGAATCCGCTAGCGGCAGCGTCACACCCGACTAAAACCCCGGCGAGACAGAGGCAGACGCGACACGGCACGACGACGCGGCAGACGGCACGCCGTCCGCCCCGTACAATGGTTCCATCACCAACGCAACAAGGACAACTTCGATGCGCATCACCGGGTCCTCCGGGTCAATGGCCCTGCTCACCGAATACGACGACGCAACGGCGCGCGAACTTCGCTCGCTGCGCCTCGAATCGACCGAAGACGGCAAAGGCATCCTGCTGATCGAGGTCGATGAGCGCAAGCCGGGCATACATCGCGAAGTGCGCTACGAAATCACGCCCGCGGAGCTGATCGCCGCGATCCGCGCGCATGGCGCCGAGTTGCCGGGCGAGCAGCACAATCATCGTCAGTGAAACAGGCGCGCGGCGGGTGTGACCGTCGCGCGACTCGTCAGCCTCTCGCGCCGGTTGCGTCGCGCTTCGACGCGTCAGCGCGGGATTATTCGCATTGGGCGCGCGTCGCCGTGCTTTCCGTTTGTTCCGTTCACGCCGCCAATCCCCGCTTTCCTACGGGTTTTTGCAAGCGTCTTCGCGTCTCGTCGAGCGCGCTTACCCGGCCTTCAGCAACTTGTCACAAGCGGTTGCCACGCTTGTGTATCGAGGCATGCGGCCACATAGGGCGACCTGATCGCAGCCAGAAGACGGGCCAATTTCCGGGCCGGTTGCACGTCTCGAAAATACGTCCATAATCCTTGCATTCCCCTTTGCATTCCTTACCGCGCTGCGCCCGCAAGGGCCGCGGATGTTAAACCGATGCTACATGACCTCGTCGCGCAATATGGACCGGCGCTCGTCTTCCTCAATGTGCTGGCTGCCGCGCTCGGGCTGCCGGTGCCGGCCATGCCGTCGCTCGTGCTGTTCGGAGCGATGGCCGCGATGCACCCCGGCTCGGTCGGCACGCAACTGCTGCCGGTCCTCGTGCTGTCGATCTTCGCGACGCTGATCGGCGACAGCGCGTGGTACGTCGCGGGCCGCATCTACGGCGGCAATACGCTGAAGACGATCTGCCGGCTGTCGCTGTCGCGTGACACCTGCGTGAAAAAGACCGAGCGCTTCTTCGGCCGCTGGGGCGTGCGCGTGCTCGCGGTCGCGAAGTTCGTGCCGGGGCTGTCGATCGTGTCGATCCCGATGGCCGGCGCGATGGGCACGCGCTACCGCATCTTCCTCACCTATGACGGCGTCGGCGCCGCGCTGTGGTCCGGCACCGGGCTGATCATCGGCGCGCTGTTCGCGCGGCAGATCGACATGCTGTTCGCGATTGCCGGGCGGCTCGGGCGCACGGCGGCGCTCGTCGTCGTCGCGTTGCTGGTGCTGTACGCGGTGTACCGGTGGATCCGGCGCCGTCAGTTGATCGCGAAGCTCGCGTCCGCGCGCATCGAGGTCGACGAACTCGAGAAGCTGTTCGCGGCTGACCGGGCGCCGGTCGTGTTCGACATCCGTTCGGAGGAGAAGCGCAAGCTCGATCCGTTCGTGATCCCCGGCGCGCAATTCGCCGATGAACGGCAACTCGACGACATCGTCGCCACCTACGCGCACGATCAGAAGCTCGTGATCTACTGCTCCTGCCCGAACGAGATTTCCGCGGCATGGATGGCCAAGCAGCTCAACGAAGCCGGCTTCTCCGACGTGCTGCCGCTGCGCGGCGGCATGGAAGCCTGGCGCGATTCGGGCAAGCCGGTCGACGCGCTGCCCGCGATGCCGCCGCCGGAAGTCGCGGTCGACGACATCGCGCCCAAAGCCGTTTAGCCGTAATCAGCGGCGGCATCGTCCGCCTGACGCGCGCGGCACGGCTCGTCCCGGCGTGCGAGCGCGCATCGCGTTGCCTCGCGTTCAATCGTGCAATGAATATCGAAGGAGCGGTTCAATGCTTTCGACTCAGGACGTTTCGACTCAAGAGGTGGAAGGACAGCAGGGGGTCGTCGCCGACGCGCCGTTTTCGTCGCTGTCGACGCGCATGCACCAGATGTTTCCCGCGCTCAGCTGCGCGGAGATCGACCGGCTGCGCCGCTTCGGCGAGGTCGGTCACTGGAAGTCCGGCGAACTGCTGTTCGAGACCGGGCGCACCGGGCCCGGCATGTTCGTTCTGCTCGAAGGACGCGTGAAGGTCTATCAGCGTGACGGCATCGGCCGCGAAGTCTTGATCGGCGAGCATGGCGCCGGACATTTTCTGGCCGAGGTCGGGCAACTGTCGGGCAAGCCCGCGCTCGTGAACGGCCTCGCGATCGGCGCCGTCGAAGCGCTGCTGATTCCGCCCGACCGCCTGCGCGCGCTGCTCGTCGCCGAAGCGGAACTCGGCGAGCGCATCATGCGCGCGCTGATTCTGCGGCGCGTGTCGCTGATCGAAAAGGGCGCGGGCGGGCCGATCCTCGTCGGCGATAGCAGCGACGCGCGGCTCGTGATGCTGCAAGGCTTCCTGTCGCGCAACGGCCATCCTCATTCGGTACTCGACGAACGCGACGAAGACGCGCTGCGTCTGATCGAGCAGTTCGCCGCGCAGCGCGAGGACCTGCCGCTCGTGATCTGCCCGGACGGCTCGGTGCTGCGTCATCCGAGCATGCCCGAGCTTGCCACTCGCTTAGGTATGCTGCCCGATCTCGACGACACGTACGTGTACGACGTCGCGATCGTCGGCGCGGGGCCGGCGGGACTTGCCGCCGCGGTGTACGCGGCCTCCGAAGGGCTTTCGGTGATCGTGCTCGACAGCCGCGCGCCGGGCGGCCAGGCGGGCGCGAGCTCGCGCATCGAAAACTACCTCGGCTTTCCGACCGGCATCTCGGGCCAGGCGCTCGCCGGCCGCGCGTTCGTGCAGGCGCAGAAGTTCGGCGCGCACGTGGCGATCCCAGTCAACGTGAAAGCGCTGCATTGCGGGCAGTCGCCGTATCGGCTCGAGCTGAAATGCGGCGGCCACATCAGCGCGCAGGCGATCGTGATCGCGAGCGGCGCCGTGTACCGGCGCCCGGCGCTCGACGGGCTCGAGCGCTTCGACGGACGCGGCGTCTACTACTGGGCGTCGCCGGTCGAGGCGAAGCTGTGCAAGCGCCAGGAGGTCGTGCTGGTTGGCGGCGGCAATTCGGCCGGCCAGGCGATCGTCTATCTGGCGACGCACGCGGCCAAGGTTCACGTACTGATCCGCCGCAGCGGTTTCGAGGCGACCATGTCGCGCTATCTGATCGACCGCATCCGCTCGCTGCCGAACGTGTTCGTGCATCCGAATTCGGAAGTCGGCCGGCTCGAAGGCGATGAGGACGGGCTCGTGTCGGTCGCGCTGAAGCGGCCGCTGCCCGGCGGCGTCGATCACTTCGACACCCGGCATCTGTTTCTGTTCACCGGCGCGGACCCGAACACTGAATGGCTGCGTACCTGCGGCGTGCAGCTCGACGCGAAAGGCTTCGTGCTGACCGGCATCAGCGCGGATGGCTCGGCCACCGCGTGCGACCTCGGGACCACGGTCGAAGGAGTCTATGCGATAGGCGATGCGCGTGCCGGGTCGACGAAACGCGTGGCCGCGGCGGTCGGCGAAGGCGCGGCCGTGGTCGCGCAGATTCACCAGTTGCTGGCGCAGACGAGCGGTGAAGAGGTGGCGCTCGGGGCGTGAGCCTCAGAGAGCATGAAAAAAAGCGCACGGTGAGTTACACAGTGCGCTTTTGTATAACAGACGGCACGATGGCTGCGCCGGTGCGGACCCGCGCGTTCAGCGGTCCACTCAGCGCTCCAACTTCGCGCGCAACTCGCGCGCGGCCTCCAGCAGTCCCTCGTAACCCGAACGCGCGTGCTCCGGCAGATCGGGATCGCCGACCAGCGCGCCGAGCGTTTCGATCAGACTGTACACAATGCCTTTCGCGGCGCCCGATGCAATGCCGCCTGACGACACCTGTTGATCGACGTGACTGAGCGCCGCGTCGAGCTGCTCGATCTCGGGACGATCGTCGGAGGGCGGCTTGGGAGAAACGTCTTGCGTCATGATCGAACATCGCTCCATTGAGTGCATCGGTAAAGTTGTTATATACCGATCGTGCGCCGCCGTCTATTCGTGTTCGGCGCGACAGCGATCCACGTCAAGGCGTCCAGCGATACATCAGCAGCTTCGCGCGCGCGTCGTCTTCGACCAGCACCACGTACTCGCCGTTATCGCGCTGCACCGCGCTGATGCCGAGATACACGTCGACCCAGCCGCTCGTGCCGCCGACGCTCGCGCCCGGCGTCATGTAACCGACCGCCGTGCCGTTGCGCGCGTCGTAGACGTCGATGCGATCGGTGTACAGCTCGGCAACGAAGATATAGTTGCCCGCCACCGCGACGCCGACCGTGGTGGTCTGCGGATCGCTTTGCGTGTTCCACGGCAACGAGGCCGTGTATGTCAGCGTCGGGTTGCCGCTGCTCCAGTTGTCGTAGCGGGCCAGCACCGGACCCGCTTCCTTCCAGTGCGTCGGGTCCCACGGAATCGCACTCGTGAAACCGGACAGATACATCGTGTCGGTCGCTGCGACGTAGACGAGCCGCGCGAGCCGCGTGAATGGCGCGGGCATCGCGAACATCTTCGCACTCGCGTACGTGTAGATCGGATTGCCGGCGGAGTCGAGACCTTGCAGCGGCATCTCGCGCACGCCGCTCAATGGCGTGGCAAGCCACACGTTGCCGGGTTCGTCGACCCACCAGAAGCCGTCGCCGACCGTGCTGCCGGTCGACGGATTGCCGCTGATCTCGCTCGCGTCGACGGCGCCATTGCCATTGCTGTCGCGCCATAGCCATTCGCCGTACGTCGGTTGCGCGGCGGGCCATGCGCCGGGCAGCGGATTCTGCGCGAGCATCCCCGACGGTATCGCGATCTCGCCATGCGCGGCATCGAAGCGATAGACGTTCAGATAGTGCGCGCCCGGATCGAGCGTATAGAGAAAGCGCTGGCCATCGAATCTGCGCACCATCGGTTCGCCACGCACGCCGCGCGGCTCGTGAAAGGCGGGATCGTCGGGGTAATCGAAGCGATCGAGCGTGAACGCCGCATATGACCATTCGTGGCCGACCGGCTGCCTGTAATCGAGCGTGAAGCGCTTCGAGCCCGTGTAGATGGAAGCGGGCGTGGCCGGGTCGAACGCGCCGCTATCGACGAAGCTCAGACCGTAGAGCCGCCAGTTGAGCACGCGCGTGCCGTACACGTAGCTCTCCAGCACTGCGCCCTGCCCTACGGATGCAGAGCCGAGCGCGCGCGGTCCCTCGCCGTTTTGCGCGACGTACAGATTGCCGGCCGCGTCGACGCCGATGCCGGTGATGCCGTTGAAACGCGTATCGCCGGGCACGCCGCGCACCGGGTGGAAAATGCCGTTGCGCGTGCCGATCGACGTGCCCGCCTGCATCTGGCCGCCAGCGCCCTTGTTGAACACGAGGATCTGCTGCGAAACGCCGTTGTCGGCGACCAGCAGTTGGCCGGATGGCGTCACTGTGAGGTCGCTCGGCACGGTGCCGGCGGGCAGCGTCAATGGACCGGCGAGCGCGGTGCCGTCGGCGCGGTAGTGCAGGATGCTCAGATTGGCTGTGCCGAAGGCGCTGATGATCCACAGCGTCGAGTCGGTGTCGATCGCGATGCGGGCCGGCGACGCGACGCTCCACGAACGCAGCGGCTGCATGGACTGCGCGTCGTACACGGCGATCCGGTTGCCGTACGTGTCGGCCACGTAGAGCTCGCTGTCGGTTGCGGCGAGGCCGCGAATGCTCGCGTCGGTGCCAGTCTTCACCGTATCGACCGCGACGAAACTGTTCTTCGTCGCGTTCGCGCTATTGCCGATGCCGCCGGAAAACGGCGCGCCGGTCGCGAGATTCGCAAGCGTGCGTCGCGTGATGCCGTACCAGGTCTGATTGGCCGGCGGATAGTCGGCGCCGACCAGCGCATTGTTCTCGTTGCCGATCGACATCGCCGCGTACAGGTACGTGTGATTCACCGTCACCGCGTCGCCGCCGGCCGCGCCCCAGCCATGCGTCGAACCGGCCACCGCGAGCTTGTCGCCCGCGCGATAGGCGGCGATTTCACTCCCGCTTTCGTCCCACGGCGCATTCGTATAAACGGTGCCATTGGCGCCGACGCTAATGGCCTGAATATCCTGCTGCATCCATTTGCCGTCGCCAAATCCGAAACTATTACCGATCCATGAGGTCGTGTAATTCAATTGGGATTGCGCGGAAACATTCGGCGAGATCAGGCTGTGGATTAACACCACGGCCAAGCCAACGCGGGAGAAAGGCTTCACGGCAGTCTGTCCTTGCGAGGCGCGAGACGCGCACATCAGATTTGGCGTTTTATCCTCTCATACAAAATAGTAAATTTATTGATGAAAAAATGATTGTTGAATGCCGATTCATCCAATTCATTCGATTTGCATCGAATCATGTTTCCGACACAATCTTTCCTTCACGAAACCAGTAAAAACCGGTTCCCGTAAAGACTCACCGATCAGAGATTCAGTTGCTTTTTCTGCTCCTGTAAATCCTCACCTTGAGCGAGACGCTCATCATGTCCGCGCCGCCCGGCGACGCTCGAAAATCCGCCGCGTCAGATCGAACGCCACCAGATTGCCGGCCACCACGAGCAATAGACCGACCACCGCGAGCGCTGACCATCGATAGCCCTCGAACAGCGTCGATGCCGCGAGCGCGACGATCGGAAACAGCACCGTGCAATAGGCGGCCCGCTCCGGGCCCATACGGCCGACGAGCATCAGGTACGCCGTAAAGCCGATCACCGAGCCGAACACCACGAGATACGCGAGCGCACCGAGATAGCGCGCCGACGGTTCCACCGCGAACGAATAGCCGGCGAACAGACTACCGAGCGTCAGGACGGCAGCACCGATCAGCATCGCCCAGCTGTTGGTCGCGAACGGATGCAGGCCCATCGACTGCATGCGGCTCGACAGCAGGTTGCCGGCCGAGAAGCACAGCGTGCCGAGAAACGCGACGCCGAGCCCGAGCCATGCGGTGTGATCGCCGAGATGCCCGGCCATCTGCTGCACGAACAGACAGACGATGCCGACGAGCCCGAGCAACGCACCCGCAATCGCGCTCGGCTGCAGAGGCCGGCCCATGAACAGCCGCCCGTTGATCGAGTTCAGCAGCGGCGCGGTCGAGAACACCACCGCGACGAGCCCGCTCGGCACGAGCTGTTCGGCGTAGTAGAAGCACAGGAAATTCAGGCAGAACAGCGCGAGACCCTGCGCGGCGAGGTAGCGCCAGGCGTCGCGCGGCGGCCAGATCGGGCGGCGCATGATGCGCGCCAGTGCGAACATCAGCAGCGCGGCGATCCAGAAACGCCATGCAATCGATACCGGTGGCGGCACCGCGCCGAGTTGCCATTTGATTGCGATCCACGTGGTGCCCCAGATCAGCACGGTGATGGCATAAAGGAGGAGATTCATGGTCGGGCCTCAGACTGCAATGACGGACTGCGATGACGCGCAGCATGGAAGAAAGCCCGACTATGGAACCGCGCCGCCGCCCGCAATTGTCCAAAATTGCGCACTTTTTCGCGCCGATGCGCGGGCTGACGGGACGCGCCGTATACTGGCCGCTCAACCACCACCGTACACCGGAAAACCTCCGCGCGCCGCCGTGAACCCCACCCCGTCCGTCCCCGTGATATCCACCGCCGGCATGCCTTTTGGCCTGCAGTCGGTCTGTCACACGCTCGCCAGTGCGAACGCGCATCTGGACCGCTTCGCGTGGCTCGGCGACGGACTCGCGATCGCGCTATGGACTCGCGACACGAAGGAGGACGAGACCGTCTACGAACGGCCCGGCCATCACACGCTGTCGTGCTATCTGGACGGCGGCTATCGCACCGAGCGCCAGAAAATGCCGGGCCACTACGGCGCGCCGTCGCGGCTGTGCGCACTGCCCGGCGATCACGAATCGCGCTGGTGGGTGCGCGGCCACATGCACTTCATGCATCTGTACTTCCTGCCCGAGCACTTCACGCGACGCGCGGTGCAGGAGCTCGACCGCGAACCGCGCGAACTGACGCTCGCCGATCGCACCTATTTCGAGGACCCGCGCATTGCGAGTCTGTGTCAGTCGCTCGTCAACGAGGAGTGGAAAAGTCCCGACGGTCTGCTGCGCACCAACGAGACCGCGCACGAAGTGCTGAGCCTGCTATTGCGCGGCCAGGGCGTACGGCGCGCGAACGTGGCGCTGAAAGGCGGGCTGTCGGCCGCGACGCGGCGCCGCCTGCGCGACTATATCGACATTCATCTTGCGCAGCCGTTGACGCTTGGGGAGCTGTCGGGTGTCGCGGCGCTGTCGGAGTTTCATCTTGCGCGGATGTTTCGCGAGTCGTTCGGGTTGCCGCCCGCCGCCTGGATCGCGCGGCAGCGGCTCGATCGCGCGCGCACGCTGCTGCGCACGACGACGTTGCCGCTCACGCAGATCGCCGGGCAGTGTGGCTATGCAAACGCGAGTCACTTTAGTCACCGGTTTCGCGAGGCTGTCGGGGTGACGCCGAGTGGGTTCCGGCAGGCTATCGGTGTTTGAGATTCGCGTTTGAGTTTCGCTTTTGCGGTTAGCTCCGTGTCATCGCAGCGCCATCGCCAGCACGCGCGCGACGTGGATCGCGTCGACGCCCGCGCCGTCGTGAATCTGATGCCGGCAGCTAGTGCCGTCGGCGACCATCACCGTGGCCGCGTCCAGCTTGCGCACCGCGGGTAGCAGCGACAGCTCGGCCATCGCCTGCGAGCTCGCGTAGTGCTCCGCTTCATAGCCGAAGCTGCCGGCCATGCCGCAGCACGACGATTCGACCGTCGATACCTTCAATTCGGGAATCCACTCCAGCACGGTCTGCACCGGCGTGAATGCGTCGAACGCCTTCTGATGGCAGTGGCCGTGCACGAGTGCCTGCTGCATCGGCAGCGGCTTCAATTCGAGCTGCAATCGTCCGGCCTTTTCTTCGCGCACGAGGAATTCCTCGAATAGAAACGCGTGCTGCGCGAGGCGCTGCGCCTCTTCGCCGAAGCCGTACTGCAGGAATTCATCGCGCAACGACAGCAGACACGATGGCTCCAACCCCACCACCGGCACGCCACGTTCGACGAACGGCCTGAACAGCTCGAGCATGCGCCGCGCTTCCTCTTTCGCTTCGTCGACGAGACCCGCCGCGAGAAACGTGCGGCCGCAACACACGGGACGCTCTCCCGGGCGTGCATTGAAGTGGACCGTGTAGCCCGCCGCTTCGAGCACCTGTTGCGCGGCGCGCGCGTTGTCGGGCTCGAGGTGGTTGTTGAAGGTATCGACGAACAGCAGGACTTCTTTCAGCGCGCACGCCTGCGCAGCGTTGCGTGCAGGCTTCGCGGACACCGCATCGGCCAGAAACGCCTTCTTGAACCGCGGCAAACTCCGCTCGGTCGCGAAGCCGAGCGAGCGCTTGAACCACGTCGACAGCACCGGCACGTTGTCCGCGAGCGCCAGCAGCCTCGGCATGCGGCTCGCCGCGCCCGCATAGCGCGGCATGAACGCGACGAGCCTGTCGCGCAGCCGCACCCCATGCGTCTTGACACGCGCCGCCCGCGCCTCGATCTTGAACTTCGCCATATCGACGCCGGTCGGGCAATCGCGCTTGCAGCCCTTGCACGATACGCACAGGTCGAGCGTTTCCTTCACGTCATCGCTCGCGAGCCCGCTTTCGCCGAGTTGCCCCGAAATCGCGAGCCGCAACGTGTTGGCCCGCCCGCGCGTCAAATGTTGCTCGTCCTTCGTCACGCGATAGCTCGGGCACATCGTGCCCGCGTCGAACTTGCGACAGTGGCCGTTGTTGTTGCACATCTCGACCGCTTTCGCGAGGCCGCCGCTCAGATCGTCGCCGCTGCCGGGCGCGCTTTCTTCTCCCGTCAGCGGGTCGCGCTTCACGTTCCACGTCGACCAGTCGAGCGCCGTTTCGATGCGCTGTTCGCGATAGCCCGGCGCAAAGCGGAAATTGCGCGCGTCGTCCATCTTCGGCGGACGCACGATCCTGTCGGGATTGAAGCGGTTGTCCGGATCGAACAACGCCTTGATCTCGCTGAACGCCTGGTTGAGCCGCGGCCCGTATTGCCACGCAACCCATTCGCCACGGCATAGCCCATCGCCATGCTCGCCGGAATACGCGCCCTTGTACTCACGCACGAGCGCGGCCGCTTCCTCGGCGATCGCGCGCATCTTCGTCGCGCCGTCGCGGCGCATGTCGAGAATCGGCCGCACGTGCAGCGTACCGACGCTCGCATGCGCGTACCACGTGCCTTCGGTGCCGTGGCGATGAAACACGTCGGTCAGCCGGCTCGTGTAGTCGGCCAGATGTTCGAGCGGCACCGCGCAATCTTCGATGAAGGACACCGGCTTGCCGTCGCCCTTCATGCTCATCATGATGTTGAGACCAGCCTTGCGCACTTCCCACAGCGCTTTTTGCGCATTTGCGTCCGGCATCTCGACGACCGCATCGGGCAGGCCCAACTCGCCCATCAACTCCGTGAGCTGCTTCAGCGACGCGAGCTGCGCGTCGCGATCCTCGCCCGCGAATTCGACGAGCAGAATCGCCTGCGGCTCGCCGACCAGCGCCTTCCCGATCACCGGCCGAAACGCGGGATTGCTCAACGCGAGATCGATCATCGTGCGATCGACGAGTTCGACAGCGACCGGCTTCAGCTCGACGATGTGCTGCGTGAGCGCCATCGACTGCCGGAAGGTCGGAAAGTTGACCACGCCAAGCGCCTTGTGCGCGGGCAGCGGCGCGAGCTTCAACGTGATCTGCCGGCTGAATGCGAGCGTGCCTTCCGAGCCGACCAGCAGATGCGCGAGGTTCGCGCTGCCGTCATCGGTATAGGCGCGCGGATTCTGGCAATCGAACAGATCGATGTTGTAGCCCGCGACGCGGCGCAGCACCTTCGGCACGCGCGCGATGATTTCGTCACGCTCGCGCTGCGCGATCCGCGTGACGCCCGCAACGATCTGCTGCAAGCGCTCACCTTGCGGCGGCTCGCGCAGCGACGCGAAGCGCGCTTCGCTGCCGTCGGCGAGAATCGCGTCGATCGCGTCGACGTTGTGCACCATGTTGCCGTACTCGATCGAGCGCGAGCCGCACGAGTTGTTGCCGGCCATGCCGCCGATCGTGCACTGGGCAGCCGTCGATACATCGACCGGGAACCACAGTCCATGCGGCTTCAGCCACGCGTTCAGATGATCGAGCACGACGCCGGGCTCGACCGTCACGGTGCGCGCGTCGGCATCGAACGCGACGATGTTGTTGAGCCACTTGCTCGTATCGACCACCAGCGCTTCGCCGACCGTCTGCCCACACTGGCTCGTGCCCGCGCCGCGCGCGAGCAGCGGTACTTTCTCGCTGCGCGCGATCTCGAGCGCGATGCGCAGATCGTCCTGATCGCGCGGCACCACGACGCCGACCGGCGTGATCTGATAGATCGACGCATCGGTCGCGTAGCGGCCGCGGCTGGCGAGATCGAACAGCACGTCGCCGCGCAGCGCTTTGCGCAGATGCTGCGCGAGCGGACTCGTTGCGCGCGCGGCGGAGGGGACCAGATGGATCGGCTTGACGAGCAAGCCCGCAGTGGGATTCGTCATTTCGTCGGCCTGTGAGGAGCGCGCCTGAACCGCGCAGCTCGAATTACCTAGTACAGCGTCAGATGCACCGGCGCGAGTCCTTCGATATGCCCGCTCACGGTGCCCGCCTCGCGCGGAAAGAACATGCCGGTGTACGAACCGGCGGTGATCACCATCTCCGGCGTCACCGCAATGCCGCGCGAACTCGCGTGATTGACGAGCCACGTCAACAGCCGCCGCGGATCGCCGGCCGGATTCGCGGGCGTCGTTTCGACGACATTGCCTCCGTTGAACGCGAAACGCAGCGACGGCGCGACGAACGGAAAATCCTCGCGATACCGTGTGAATTCACCGACGATCAGCGCGCCGTGATTTTGCAGGTCCGCAAGCTGCGCGAGTTTGTCGATGGCGGGCCACGCGGCATGGCGGCTCGCGACGATCTCGATGGTCGCGCCGATCGAGCCGATGCCCGCGAGCACTTCGTCCTCGCGGTACGGTTTCGTGGACGGCTCGAAACGCCGGCCGAAACGGAACGCGACTTCGAGTTCGAGCCCGAGCGGCGCGAAGCCTTCGCGCGACAGACGCGCGCCGTCGGCGTGCAGATCGGTGTCGGGCAATGGCGCGCCTTGAATCGGTCCGCTCGCCGATTTCGCGCCGATCTTCCAACCGCCGATTCGCGCGCCGCACGCGCTCAAGATTTCGTGCTGGATTGCGTAGGCCGCGTCGGCATCGGAAGGAAGCAGCTCCGGCGGCAACGTATCGAGCACCGTGCGATTGCGACGCGCATCGGCAAGCAGCTGACTCAATGATGAAGTCATGTTTTACACGCCCATCCGGGTGGAAACGTGCGCCTTCTCCGACGCGCCAACTTCGAAGCGGCTCTCGGGCTGCATGCGGAACGCGAGCACGACGCCGATGCCCATCAGCAACATGCTGCCGACGAACGGCAGATCCCAGTTGCCAAAGCGGTCGATCAGAAAGCCGCCCATCACCGGCGAGATGATCGCGGCGAGCGCCGAGCCCGTGTTCATCATGCCGCTCGCGGTGCCGGCGAAGTCCGGCGCGATATCCATCGGGATCGCCCACATCGGGCCGATCGTCATCTCGGCGAAGAAGAAGCCCGACGCGAGACAGGCAATCGACAACGTCAGGTCATGCGTGAACATCAGAGGAATCAGCGACAGCAGGCAGAACAGCATGCACACCGACACCATCCAGCTGCGCGCGCGTTTGAGGCTGCCGGTGCGCTTGAAGATCGCATCGGTGACGATGCCGCCGAGCGTGTCGCCGATCACGCCCGCGAAGAACACGACCGACGCGAAGATCGCCGACTTCTTCAATTGCAGATTGTGGTTATGCAGGAAGTACAGCGGAATCCAGCTCAGGAACAGCCACAGCGTCCAGCCGTAGCAGAAGTAGACGATCGTGACCGGCGTCATGCGGCGAAACAGCTTGCCCCACGGCAGGCCGGAGACTTTCGGCTTCGGCGTGGGCAGCACCGCGAGTTCCTCGGCCGTGATGCGCGGATGATCTTTCGGATGCTCGGTGAACGTGACCGCCCACGTGACCACCCACACCAGACTCAGCGCGCCGCAGATAAAGAACGATTCGCGCCAGCCCCAGTTGGTCATCACGATCACGATGAGCGCCGGCGCGACCGCGTTGCCGACTCGCGACGCCGCGTGCGTGATGCCCTGCGCGAAGCCGCGCTTTTCTTTCGCGACCCAGCGCGACATCGCCGACGTTGCGGCCGGGAACGTCGCGCCTTCACCGAAACCGAGCACGAGCCGCGCGGCGAGCAACGAAGCGAGCCCGCCCGCGAAGCCCGTGAGCACCGTCGCGAGACCCCAGATGGCGCCGCAGAACAGCAGCGTGCGTCGCGCGCCGAAGCGATCGCTGACCCAGCCGCCGATCACCTGAAACAGCAGATACGGATACGCGAAGGCCGAGAACACGAGCCCGACCTGCGTATGCGTGAGATTGAATTCCTTGCCGAAACCCGCCGCCGCGGTGCTGACGTTCACGCGATCGAGGTACGTGATGAAGTACATGATGCAGAGCATCACTAGAACGATACTGGTCGCACTGGTCAAACGAAACCGCTTCATCGTCTCTCTCCATGGCATGTGTCGACGGCGCGCCTGAAGTGGCGCGCTGCGTCCGTCGCCCGTCGGCCGCGAGAGCCGCTATGGACGCATTGCATGTTGTTCTGGCCGCGTTCTGCGCGCGGCTCGATGAGGGAAGCGCTCCCTGCGCCCGACAATCAGGCCGCGGCCTTCAATCCCGACGTCTTCGGTGCCTGGCTCAGCCACTCCATCGCGGCCGGCATGCCGCTTTCCTTGAGCGGCACGCCAGCAAGCCGCAGACCCATTTCGCAGCCAGCCAGTGTCGCGAGCAGCATCAGATCGTTGCAATCGCCAAGATGGCCGATGCGGAACATGCGGCCTTTCATCTTGCCGAGGCCCGTGCCGAGCGACATGTCGAAGCGTTCGTAGATCAGCTTGCGCACCGCATCGGCATCGACACCGTCGGGCGTCATCACGCCCGTCAGCACCGGGCTATAGACGGCGGGATCGGCGCACTGGATTTCGAGCCCCCACGCGCGCACCGCGCGGCGCGTCGCTTCGGCAAGCCGCTCGTGACGCGCGAACACGTTGTCCAGCCCTTCGCCGAGAATCATTTCGATCGCTTCATGCAGCCCGTACAGCAGGTTCGTGTTCGGCGTGTACGGCCAGTAGCCGGATTTGTTCATCTCGACGATTTCCGCCCAGTCCCAGAAGCTGCGCGGCAGCTTCGCGTGCTGGCTGGCGGCCATCGCCTTCGGCGAGATCGCGTTGAAGCTGATGCCCGGCGGCAGCATCAAGCCCTTTTGCGAGCCCGACACGGTCACGTCGACACCCCATTCGTCATGACGATAATCAGCGCACGCGAGACCGGAGATCGTGTCGACGAGCAGCAGCGCCGGATGGCCCGCGGCGTCGATCGCGCGACGCACGGCGGCGATGTCGGACGTGACGCCGGTCGAGGTTTCGTTGTGCACCACGCAGACCGCCTTGATCGCATGCTGCGTGTCGGCGCGCAGACGCTCTTCGATCATCTGCGGCTGCACGCCGCGCCGCCAGCCTTCGATGCCTGGCAGCCCCAGGAATTCGGGCTTCAGGCCGAGCTTCTCGGCCATCTTTTTCCACAACGTCGCGAAGTGGCCGGTCTCGAACATCAGCACGTGATCGCCGGGGCTCAGCGTATTCGACAGTGCGGCTTCCCATGCGCCCGTGCCGGACGCCGGATAGATGACGACCGGCTGCTGCGTCTTGAAGATCTTCTTGATGCCGTCGAGCACCTTGAGACCCAGCTCGCCGAATTCGGGTCCGCGATGGTCGATGGTCGGATAGCTCATCGCGCGAAGGATGCGATCCGGCACCGGACTCGGCCCCGGAATCTGCAGGAAGTGACGGCCAGCGGGATGAAAATCTAGCTTCAGCATCAGAGTCCTCCAATTGAATTTTGCATGCAAAAAACTATATCAGATGAACCGTGACGCTCCCAAGACGAAAATTGGCCTCTAAGGCCCGTGTTTACCCGCGTGTGCGCATGGATTAACTAATCGATATGGTTCCGATAAAATCCAATCCATGTGAAGCTGAGGATTTTTGTATGCAAAATTCGGATCTCGACGCGGGTCTGACCGCTGCCCCGCTGATGCCGAAGGTCGAGCGTCAGCGCCTGCACGACACGGTGGTGGAGCACATTCGCCGCTTTATCGTCGAGGGAGCGCTGGAGCCCGGCAAGAAACTGAACGAGCGGGAGTTGTGCGAAACGCTCGGCATTTCGCGCACGCCGCTGCGCGAGGCGCTGAAGGTGCTGGCTGCCGAAGGTCTGATCGAGATTTCGCCGAACCGGGGCGCGTCGGTATCGAAGATGTCGGAAGCGGAGGTGCGTGAGACCTTCGAGCTAATGAGCGGCCTCGAAGCGTTTTCCGGCGAACTCGCGGCCGAGCGCATCACCGCGGCCGAACTCGCAGAGATCAAGGCGCTGCATTACGCGATGCTGGCGTGCCGTGCGCAGAACGATCTGCCGGGCTACTACAGTCGCAACCAGGCGATCCACGACAAGATCAACGAAGCGGCGAGAAATTCGGCGCTGCGGCAGACGTATGTGTCGGTCAACCGGCGGCTGCAGGCGCTGCGCTTTCGCTCGAACTATCAGACGCCGAAGTGGGACCGCGCGATTCACGATCACGATGAAATGCTGAAGGCGCTCGAGGCTCGCGACGGCAAGAAGCTCAGCGCGATTTTGCGGCAGCATCTGCTCGATAAGCGGGATGCGGTTTTGCAGGTGCAGGTGCAGGAGGAGGTGGTTGCTTCGGCCTCCGGGTTGAAGGCGTGATGCGGACAACTGATGCCGAATCCCGCTCCTCGCCACTCCGTCGGCAACAAAACTTGTCCACCTAAATTGTTGGCAAGCCTGTGGACAACCTTCGCACAGCGAGCTTAAGTGCTTGAAGCATGAGAACTATCCGCGCGCGGTGCACGCGTAGGCAGTGAGCGTCGCTATGGAGTCCGTGATACTGGCGAGTGGGCTTCGCAAGGATGCCGTTTCACTCGCGCCGACCTCGAAGTCCAGTTGTCCACATAATTTGGGAACAAGCTTGTGGACAACCTGCGCACAGGCCAGCCAAGTGTTTGATACGGCAGGCCTATCGTGCGCGGATGCGGGAGCGGGCAGCGGCGCGGCACCTCACGCGATGCAAGCCAACGGCCGCGCCCTCCACCCTCGATTTCACTGCGTCGTTTCACGACCGCGCAACGACTCCGGCAACCCATACAGCACGATCAGCGCGCACACCACGCTCATCGCGCCGGTCACATAAAGCGCCGGCGTCGTGCTGCCGGTCAGATCCTTCACACGTCCGACCATCACCGGGCTCACGATCCCGCCGAGTTGCCCGAGCGTGTTGATCGACGCGGTACCGCCCGCGACCACGCCCGCGCCCATCATGGCAAGCGCGACCACCAGCAAGGTGGTCTGCTTGTCGAAGAATCGCGCGGCGAAGAAGCCGAGCGCCGACATCAACAGCAGCCCGAACACGAACTTGCGCCGCTCGCCGCTCGCGTCCGACAGGCGCCCGACCACCACCATGCACCGTGCGCAGATGATCGAACAGCAGCCGGCTCACCGGCGACAACGCATCGACGTCGCGCGCGACGAGCACGAGGCTGCGCTCGGCCCAATCGTCGTCGAGCGGCATGCCGACGAGGCCGAGCGGGCGGCCCATCAGTTGATACACCTTTTGCGGCAGCACGCCGACGCCCATGCCAGCCTGAACCATCCGGCACACCGCATCGAAGCCCGGCACGTGGATGCGCAGGCGCAGCGGCTTGCCGGCCTGGGGCGCCGCGAGGTGGGTGCGCGCGTTGATCGAGCTCGCCGAATGCAGGCCGACGTGATCGCCATCGAGCGTTTCGGCGAACGCGATGCTCGTGCGTGCCGCGAGCGGATGATCGTCGCGCATCACGATCACGAGCGAATCGCGTAGGTAGTGCTCGACGTGCAGCTCGCGCGTATCGGCGTCGCCGGAACAGATGCCGAGATCGGCGAGGCTTTCGTCGATGGCTTTGACGACGCCGCCGCTCGGCCGCTCCTCGAGATCGACCTTCACGCGCTCGTGCAACGACTGGAACGCGCGCAGATCTTCAGGCAGAAATTCGACGATCGCCGACAGGTTCGCCATCATCCGCACATAGCCGAGCACGCTGCTAGCATGACCGGCCAGTTCGATGCCGATGCTCTCGATGTCGCGCAGCACCCGGCGCGCGTGATGCAACAGCGTTTCGCCGGCCGGCGTCAGTGTCATGCCGCGCGCGTTGCGCTGGAATAGCGACGCGCCGACCGCCTGTTCGAGTTCGACCAGCCGCTTGCTGGCGGCCGACACGGCGATCGCCTCGCGCTCGGCGGCACGCGTGAGCGTACCTTCTTCGAAGACGGCGAGAAAGAGCTGCAGCGTGGTGAGGTCGAGCTTACGGAGAAGGTTTTTGATGACCATGGCGCGGCGACGAAAGTTCGGTCAGTGATAATCATCCTCTAGCTGATGGCGCACCGCCAGCACGGTCACGGTTTGGTTGTCGTCGATCTCGAACAGCGCGACGTAGCCCGCGCGACCGAATGGGATCAGCAGCTCGCGCAAAAACGGCGTATCGCGCTGAACCTTTCGGCAAGTGAACGGCGATGTGCGCAGCGTGGCGATACCATCGCGGATGGCTTGCAACGCGCGTTTGGCGAGCGGGAAATCCCCGTCGTCCCGCTCGAGGATGAAATCGTACAGTCTCTGCAGGTCCGCCGCCGCTGCGCGTGTGAAACGAACCTGATACGTCATCGGTGCTTCTTCGCGCGCGCCTTCGTTTTTGCTTCGCGGAGCCGCGTTTCGAGACCGGCGAGCACGTCGTCGGCCGATACGTAGTCGCCGCTTTGCTTCGCTTCAGCACGCGACTCAAGCCCTCGCACGACGAATTCACGCACATTCAGGCGCCGCGCGATGTTGTCGCGGATCGCCTGCTCGACGAAACTGGACAGGCTTTCGCCGTCCTGCAGCACGTCCTCGGCCGCGGCCCGCAGCTCGGGCTTGACCCGAACCGACGGGAAAGTAGCGCTTTTCATCGTTCTCTCCATGCATCGCATTAGCGATGCATTATCGCGCTACCTCATGTCTGCCGCAAGCAGCCCTTCACGACTTCCACGCCGAACCCAGAATCATCGTGCAGAAATTCTCGCGATGATAATGCGGGTCTTTCAGCGCGAGCACGTCGGCCTTCACGTTGCCGAACGTCGTGTGCGGCTTGTGGATCGTGCCGTGCGCGAACGCATCGATGATACCTTCCTTGAAGTGCGCGCCGCGCGGATGCGCATGCGTGACTTCCTCGCGCCGCTGCTCGCTGAATTCGTCGTAGGCGAGACCGAGCACGTCCATTTCGACACCCGCAGTGACGAGCGCGATCACCGGCTTCATATGCTGCGGAATGCCTGGTGTCGTGTGCAGCGCGATCGCGGTCCACACCTGCTCGATGTCGTCCTCGCCGATCCGATGCCGCCGCAGAAATTCACGCGCGGCATTCGCGCCGTCGACTTCGAAGCGCTCCTGCTCGCTGCTGTATGGCGCGACGAGGCCCATGTCGTGAAACATCGCGCCGATGTACAGCAGTTCGGGGTCGAACTTCAGCTGCTTGCGTTGCCCGGCCAGCGCGCCGAACAGAAACACGCGCCGCGAGTGGTGATACAGCAACTCCGTTTCGGTGTCGCGCACGAGCTCGGTGGCTTCACGCGCCATCATGCTGTCGGGAATCTGGATACCTGCGATCGTCGTAGTCATGCGGCGTACTCCTTCATATGCGAACGTGAATGTGAAAGTAATCCACCGGACGCGCGCCGCGGCTTCAGAGCGCGTTTTGGTATGCTGGTCCGCGCCGTGATGTCAATGCCTGTCGCCTGCCTGTGAGACCGCGCGTCCGACCGATCCAGTATTGGCCAGCGCGGCGCCGCGAACAATTGCCGCGAGCCGTTGAACACTGCCAAACGCACAGCGTTGACTGCCGCGGCGTGCCCTTCACGTTCCCCGTCAAAGGACGTCATCCGATGCCCACCGTCGCGATCGCGATCTTCCCAGGAGTGCAGGCACTCGACGTCGCCGGTCCCGTCGACGTGTTCTCCGAAGCGAACCGCTTCGTCGCGCCCACGCGGCACTACGAGGTCAAGCTGCTGGCCGCGGACCCGGCGCCGCTGCGCGCATCGAACGGGATGACGTTGGTGGCGGACGCGACCTTCGAGCAGTCGCGCGAACCGTTCGATCTCGCGCTCGTCGCCGGCGGCCCCGCGCTACCGCGCAACGAAGTGCCGGACGCGCGCCTGCTCGACTGGCTCGCCAACGTCGCGACACGTTGCGCCCGCTACGGCTCGATCTGCACCGGCGCTTTCGCGCTCGGTCACGCGGGCCTGCTCGATGGGCGCCACGTGACGACGCACTGGCAGCACGCCGCGCAACTCGCCGCGCAGTTTCCGCGCGCGCGGGTCGACTTCGATCGCATCTATCTGCGCGACGGGCCGCTGGTCACCTCTGCGGGCGTGACGGCCGGCATCGATCTGTCGCTCGCGCTGGTGGCCGAGGATCACGGTCCGCATACCGCGCTCGCGGTCGCCAAGCGGCTCGTCGTGTTCGCGCAGCGGCAAGGCGGTCAGTCGCAATTCAGCCCCTATCTGACCGCGCCCGCCGACGACACCTCGCCCGCCGCGAAAGTGCAGGCGCACGTGATGGCGCGTATCCATGACAGCTTCACCGTCAAGCAGCTCGCCGACGTCGCGGGCATGAGCGCGCGTAACTTCGCGCGCGTGTTCGTGCAGGAAACCGGCGTGACGCCGCATGAATTCGTCGAACGCGCGCGCGTGGATGCCGCACGCAAGCTGCTCGAAAGCAGCGCCGCGGCGCTGAAGACGATCGCCTACGATTGCGGCTTCGGCACCGCCGACCGCATGCGCATCGTGTTTACGAAGCGGCTTGGCGTGACGCCGATGCAGTATCGCGAGCGCTTTCGCCCGGTGTGAATACGGCGTGAGAAAATCGTCGACTCTGCACGTCAACGATCACCAGGAACGACATGACCTCCTCTTCTCCGATTCGCGCGATCGTCACCGGCCATACGCGCGGCCTGGGCGCGGCACTCGCCGAACAACTGCTCGCGCGCAACGTCACGGTGCTGGGTCTGTCGCGCTCGCGGCATGCCGCGCTGAAGGCGCGCTTTGCCGCGCGGCTCGAAGAGATCGAGCTGCCGCTGGCCGAGCCCGCACGCGTCGCGCAATGGATCGCCACCGACGCACTGAGCAACTTCGTGCGCGGCGCGCAGACGGTGCTGCTGATCAACAACGCGGGCATGATGCAGCCGATCGGGCCCATCGAAGGACAGGACGCCGCGAGCGTCGCGGACGCGGTGAGCCTGAACGTCGCGACGCCGCTGATGCTCGCGAGCGCGCTCGCCGCCGCGGCCGTCGACGCAACCGACCGCCGCATCGTGCACATTTCGAGCGGCGCGGCGCGCAACGCGTATCCGGGCTGGAGCATCTACTGCGCGACCAAGGCCGCGCTCGATCATCACGCGCGCGCCGTCGCGCTCGACGCGAATCGCGCGCTGCGCATCTGCAGCCTCGCGCCGGGTGTGATCGATACGGACATGCAGGCGCAAATTCGCGGTAGCGGCGAAGAGCAGTTCCCGATGCGCCAGCGCTTCGACGAGCTGAAGCGCAACGGCCAACTGTCGACGCCCGAGCAATGCGCGGCGCAGCTGATCGACTATGCGCTCTGCGATGCGTTCGGGCAGACGCCGGTCGCGGACATTCGCGAGATCGCGAAATCGGCCTGAACGGGCTATTGCTGCCGGGTATTTGCGCTCCCGAAAATCCTCACCTCAAGCACGGAGCAGTGGCGGATCGGCGTCAGCTACCGTCGTCGTTTGTCCCGAAAAGCCTCACCTTTGAGGTGAAAAGAGGACTCGAGGAGGCATTTCAGCGAGCGCATTGCGGCGCTCACACACCGCTCCCGAAATCCCTCACCTTTGATCGAACGCAGCCGGATCGCTTCGCCGATACCGGCCGCGTACGCGGCAGATCGCCTGGACATTCAACGACTTACGTTACACCGCCGGCGCACGGTCACCGCGACGGATGCCATGATTGGCGACTGCATGAAGCGCGTTTTGTACGTCGCACGACGGGCCGTCGCCCGATACAGCACCGACGGCTCCCGAATATCCTCACCTATGGCTGACAGGCATAAATGCGCGCATTCCCGCGAGCCTCTTGCCGCGCGGTTTGTGCCGTTCCTGGCCCGGCCGGTTAGTTGCAAAAGAACCGCCCGCGCGCGACTCCCGAAAGTCCTCACCTTTGACGCGATGCACGCGCCACGTTCATTCGATTGGCACGTTGTTCAGCCCATGCACCGCGACGACGTTCTTCATCGCGTCGACGATCGCCGTTCTAACCTGCGCGGGCAGATGGCCGCAAAATTCGTCGTCGTTCTGATCGTCCAATTGCGCGAGTTCGAGGACGAGCGCCTGTGCGGCATCGCTTAACGCGATCAGATGATTGCGACGGTCTTCGTCGACCGTCTCGGGTTCGAGCAGCGCCTTTGTCTCTTGTGCGCGCCGCCTTCGCCGGCTTCCGGCCAGACGGCCTGACCGCATGACGCCTCTGACGGAAACGTTGCATCGACATGGGCGAACCTGACGAAAAGGAAGCAAGGTTGGGAATGCGATATTAGTTTTCTCAGGAAAGCATTCGCAATTTGTAGCGCCGTCCGGGCGACTCCCGAATTCCCTCACCTTCAATTTTGAAGTGCGCGTACAGGTGCGCATATTCTCACCTCGGCGGCTCCCGAATCGTCTCACCTATCAGTATCGGCGCGTGCGCCGCAGAATATAATCGGGGCCGACGGTCGATGACTCGTCGCGAGGCGGTAGTGCGTTGCGCCGCCTCTTCCCCGCTGGCAGCACGCGGCTCGAACGGCAGTTCCTGACAAACCGGCAAAGGAGGAAGAATGAAAACAAACGGCGCGAGCAGAATCCTCGGTGCAATGTTCGCGGTGGCCATCGCGACTTGCGCGACCTGTGCAAACGCACAGACGCGCGAGATGCCGAACGATGCGTCGATGCAAAGCCAGTCGGTCCCAGCGGCTTCGAACCGGAACAACAACCGGTCCGACAGCGCAATCGTCCGCGACGTCCGCCGCGCTTTCACGCGCACCACGAACCTCAATTCGGCGAACATCCGTGTCGAAGCGCGTCACGGCATCGTTACGCTGACCGGCACCGTGCCGCGGCAATCGCAAATCGCGCGAGCCGGCAACGCCGCGCGATCGGTTCGCGGCGTCAGAAGCGTGCATAACCGGCTGACCGAGCGACGGCGCGCCAATCAGTGAGCACGGCGTGGTGGCATCGGCCGGACGGATCGGTGCCGCCTGTTCGACCTTCCCCCCTATATCGGCCTCGACCCGCACGTCATTCAAAGTGCCCACCGTCGCGCGCCGCAGATTTTTTCTGCTCTGCTTAAGAAACAGGTTGACCTCGGCGGAAGGCGAACCCTAGAATTCAAAAATCATCACCGATGGGGCTCGTGCCTTGGACACCTGCAGTAGCCGACTTTCGAACAGATTCGCTGCCTGACCGGCAGGACGTCCGCGCTCTCTTCATTAGCCGCCGTCTTGCCAGTTGGCAGACGGTGCGCGCCGCAGTTTCTTCCCGTGCACCTAAAGTAACGTCGTATCCGCATGACAGGAACGCCGCGTTCACGCGCGTTCCCGCGCCGATACGGCGTCGCATCGCGAGCCTTGCGCTTGCGGTCGCGTTTGCGCGCGCGTTGTCAGTCAACGCAAACAGTTCAACGCAATGCGCGCGAACGCGTGGATAAACACGTGTGTAGCGAACGTGTGTAGCGAACGCTTCAGACGCTCGAACGCAGTCCCCGCTACACACCGACAAGGAGCCGCCATGCCCGACAGTGACAGTTATCCCTTATGCCGCTTCCCCGTTCTATCAACTGAGGAAAGCGAGTAGACCTCCACCGCCGCGCCCGGACATACGCGGCCTCCGTGTCTGCTGGCTTTCCACCAGCGCGTCGAAACCGGCGCACGGAGATCCCTCATGCAATTCGGCCTCCTTCTTTCGCAGTTCCCGCGTGTGCAGGAATCGCGCGCCCATTACGACGGCATGCTCGTGCTACACGCACCGCATCCGTTCATCGCCTTCTGCCGTCGCGTGATGTCGCGCGTGGCATAGCGTTTCGCGATCCGACCTTCAACAAATACAACCAGGAGAGAACGACATGTCTACTCCGACGAACATTTCCTCCGCGCGCAGCGCCGTGCTCGATTCGGCACACGTCGGCGATATCAAGGGCGCGCTCGGCACGATCGCTCACCATGACATCGCGCCACGCACGAGCTGGTGGGCGCGCCTGCGCACGCTGCTCGCGATCCTCGGCCCCGGTCTGATCGTGATGGTCGGCGACAACGACGCGGGCGCATTCGGCATCTACACGCAGGCCGGCCAGAACTACGGCACTACGTTGCTGTGGACCATGCTGTTGCTGGTGCCGGTGCTGTTCGTCAATCAGGAGATGGTGTTGCGGCTCGGTGCGGTCACAGGCGTGGGCCACGCGCGGCTTATTTTCGAGCGCTTCGGCAAGTTCTGGGGCGCGTTCAGCGTCGTCGATCTGTTCATGCTGAACGCGCTAACCATCGTGACGGAATTCATCGGCATCACGTTCGTGCTCGACTTCTTCGGCGTCTCGAAGATCGCGGGCGTGTGTATCGCCGCGGCGCTGACGATGGCCGCCGTCAGCACCGGCGACTTCCGCCGCTTCGAGCGTTTCGCGGTCGCGCTGTGCGTGTTGAGTCTGCTGCTCGTGCCGGTGCTCGTGTCGATTCACCCGCCGGTCGGCCAGATCGCGCGCGACTTCTTCATTCCGAACTGGCCCGCGCACTCGAAGCTGTCCGACGTGATGCTGCTCGTAATCGGCATCGTCGGCACGACGGTTGCTCCGTGGCAGCTGTTCTTCCAGCAGAGCTATGTGGTCGACAAGCGCATCACGCCGCGCTTCATGAACTACGAAAAAGCCGACCTGTGGATCGGCATCGTGTTCGTACTGATCGGCGCGGTCGCGATGATCTCGTTCAGCGCGGCGTTGTTCGACGGACGGCCCGGGTTCGGCAACTTCACGGACGCGGGCGGTGTGATCGCTGGTCTCGAGAGATACGCGGGGCGTACCTCGGCCGTGCTGTTCGCGATCGCGCTGTTCGACGCGTGCGTGATCGGCGCGGCGGCTGTGTCGCTATCGACCGCCTATGCGATCGGCGACGTGTTCAAGATCCGCCATTCGCTGCACCGTAGCGTGTCGGATGCGAAGGGCTTCTACGTCGTGTACTTCGCGATCGTCGCGGCCGCCGCGGCATTGGTGCTGATTCCAGGCAGCCCGCTCGGTCTGTTGACAGAAGCGGTGCAGACGCTCGCCGGCGTACTGCTGCCGAGCGCGACCGTGTTCCTGCTGCTGCTGTGCAACGATCGCGCGGTGCTCGGTCCGTGGGCCAATTCGAAAAAGCTCAATCTATTTACCGGCGCGGTGATCTGGGTGCTCGTGATGCTGTCGATCGTCCTGACCGCGTCGGTGATCTATCCGGACATCGCGGCGGAAACGATCATCGAAGTCCTGGCGGGCGGCACGTTGCTCGCGGTCGTCGGGTATGTGGCGAGCTTCGGGATGCGCAAGCTGCGCGGCGAGTCCGCGGCCGAGCCGGCTCCGGTCTATGCGAAGGACGCGCGCAACACGTGGCGCATGCCGCCGCTCGACGAACTGCTGCCGCCGCGTCTGACGCTCGCCAAACGCGTATGGATGGGCGTGCTGCGCGGCTATCTGCTGCTCGCGATCGCGCTCGTGATCGTCAAGGTCGTGCAGATGGCGTTGCTGAAGTAGTGCGAATGGTGAGGAGTTCCAGGAGGTCCGGGCAATGGTGAGGTTTTACGGGAGCCATGTCCGGAGCGACAACGTAAGCGCTGCCGGAGCCCGAGCTGGCCGGCAGCGCTTCAAATGACTCATTGCCCCTTCCACGCGCGCGGCACCCGGAGAAAATTCCGGTCGAAGTAAATCAGGCTGTCGCCGTCGGCGCGCACGCGAATCTGCGTGGTCTTCACGAACATGACCGAGTGCGAGCCGACTTCGTCGAGAAGCCGTACAACTCGCAGCAGATGCTCGAGCGCATTCAACGCGCGATGAAACTCGCGTCCCAGCGTCACGCGAAACACATGCGCCAACTCGAACTGCGTGAGCGGATCAACTCGCTCACGTCGCGCGAGAAGGAAGTGCTGCACGGTTTGATCGAGGGGAAGCCGAGCAAGGTCATTGCGGCGGACCTGTCGATCAGTGTGAAAACCGTGGACGTGCATCGCGCGAGCATCAAGGAAAAGCTCGGCGCTTCGTCGATTCCGACCCTCGTGCGCGGCGTGCCCGAAGTATGGGGCCCGTCGGACGAGCGGCCGGAATGACCCGGCCGCCTCGGCCCTTGCAGACGCATCAGCGCATGTACAGGCCTCCGTTGACGTCCCAGCACGCGCCATTGGCGAAATAAGCGTCACCGGAAGCGAGCATCACCGCGACATCGGCAACATACGACGCGGCCCCGAGCTTGCCGACCGGTATCGCTTCGATCACTTTTGCCAGCTTGTCCGCCGCCACGCTCTCGTGAACGATCGGCAAATCGAGCGGCCCCGGCGAGATCGCGTTGACTGTCACACCGCACGCGGCGAGATCGCGCGCGAAGACCTTGGTCAGCGTCAGCACGCCGCCCTTCGCGGCCGCATAGTGCGCGCCCGTTGCCGAGCCGCCATTCTGCCCCGCCAGCGACGCGATATTGACGATGCGGCCCACGCCGCGCTGCGCGAAGTACTGCCCGAATACCTGGCAGCCGAACAGCACGCTGCGCAGATTCACGTTGATGACCTGATCGAACTGCTCGGCGGTAATGTCCATCACGGGCACGACCTTCGAGGCGCCCGCATTGTTGACGAGCGCGTCCACGCCAACCCAACGTTCGAGCAACGCGTCGCGCGCCGCCTCGAAGTCCGCCTTGCGCGTGACGTCGAGCCGGATTGCGCAGGCGCTCGAGCCGTCGCTGCTGAGTTCATGCGCGAGCGCTTGCGCGGGTTCGATCGCGATATCGGCCAGCGCGACCCTGTAGCCTGCGTCGTGAAAACGACGCGCGACAACGGCGCCAAGTCCGCGCGCGGCGCCCGTCACGAGCGCGACTCTGTTCGACATCTTGCTGACTCCTGGATTGCGTTCAGACGGATTGCGCGAGGCGCGCTTCGAGGTGCGCGGCGACCGCGCACACCGTTTCGTCATCGTTCTTGCGACCGATGATTTGCAGGCCCGCCTTCAGCGTCGAGCGTTCGATCGGAACGGGCAGGCTCAGCGCCGGATGCCCGCTCAGGTTGAACGGCCGGATCAACGACGACATGCCGATCACCGACGTGCCGGCGCGTGCCGCTTCGAGCGTGATCGGCAATGAGGGCAGCGTCGGCAGCACGAGTACGTCGAGCCGGTCGAGCGCGCGGTCCACTTCGTCGGTGAAGGTGCGGCGCACGCGTTCCGCCGCGTCGAGATCGGCGGCGCTCGTGGCCGCGGCCGCGCGCAGGCGCGCTTCGATATCGGCGCCGAGCTTGCCGCTTGCCACCAGATGGCCGAATGCGCGCGATGTCTCCGCGTTGATCACCGCGAGGCCGGCCGTGAATGCGTCCTTCAGCGACGCGAGTTCGATCGCTTGCATGGCGAGTTCGGACTTTCCGACCGCGTCGGCGATTGCTTTGGCGATGTCGTCATCCGCGTCGACTGCGACCATGCCAATGCGCAACTGCGAAACGTCACGACGCGCATCGTCAGCGCGAAACGAAGGATCGATCGCCGTCATCACGCGAATCAGCGTGTCCGTCTCGCGCGTGAATGGTCCGACGCAGTCGAGTGTCGTGACGCGCGGCGCCACGCCGTGCCGCGACACGCGGCCGAACGTCGGCTTCAGGCCGATAACGCCGCAGCATGCGGCCGGGCCGCGGACCGAGCCACCGGTGTCGGTACCGAGCGCGGCGTCCACGAACTTCTGCCCGACCGCCGACGCGGACCCGCTCGACGATCCGCCCGGAATGCGTGCCGCGTCCTGCGGATTGACCGGCGTGCCGGAAAAGTCGTTGATGCCGGTCATGCCGAATGCGAGTTCGTGCATGTTGGTCTTGCCAGTGACGCGCCAGCCGGCGTCGAGCAAACGCCGCACGACTTCGGCGTGCTCCGATGCAAGCGGTGCGTCGGCAAGCGCGCGGCTTGCCGCTGTCGTCGCGTAGCCGGCGACGTCGATGCTGTCCTTGATCGCGATCGTCGGCGCGTCGGCGCTGTCCGTCGCGCTCAGATCGAATGTCTGCAGAAATGCGCTCATGCCGAAACTCCCTGGGCCGGGTTGACTTGCCACGGTGCATCGAAAAGACGCTCGGTACGGAAATGGCGGATCAGCCATGTCGCGCTCGCATCGTGAGTGGCGGGCACGAAGTCGACTTCGAGGCGCGCCGCGATCAGTTCCGCTTTCGCATCGACATAACCCGAAGCCTGCAACATGATCCAGCGACCCTTCGCCGTGTCGCCGTTCACCTCGATGTGCTCCGCAGTCAGAAAGTGGACATTGGTCGCGAAGTGCGGCGTGGGCGGCAGATAACGCTGCAGCATCGCGACGATCTGCGCCGGCCCTTCGAGACGCCCGAACTTGTTCGCGTACTGCGGGCCGATGCCTTCCCAGATCGCGTCTTCGGCGAACAGCGCGGCGAGCGCCTCGCCTTCGAGCGCGCGCATGGGCACATCGCACAGCGCCATGTAGCGTGCGATCGTCTTACGCACCGCGTTCTGTGCTTCTAGCGCTTTGACGCGCGCGAGCAGCGCGTCGATAGCCGGATCGGTCATCGCGTCACGCATGGTTGGCGACCGCTGGCGGCACCGTCAGCGCACGGCCCACGCGCGCCTCGATCTTGCCGTAGCGCCACAGGTTGTAGTCGCCGACCGGCGTCGTCCGATACAGATTGCACACGGCCACCGCGGTATCGAAGTCGGCGACGTCGGCCATGATGTAGAACGTCCACGGCGCGCCATCGGCGTTGCCGACCACGAGCCGATCGTCGTCCATCACGCCCAGCACGCGCACGTTTTCCATCGCTTCGATCGCGTTCAGCATCTTGCCGTACGCTTGCCACACTTCGCCGATCTGTTCGCGCGGCAAGTCGAAGAAGTTCTGCGAGACGCCGCAGCAGAACAGCACACGCAAAGGCAGGTTTCGGTTGTCGCTCATGGGAACGTTCCTTGGTTCGGTTGATAGCCTTCGAGTGTCGGCATGATGACCGGTCAGAGCAGGAAGCCGATCGCGCTCAGCGCATCGGTGGAATCGATCAGGCGGATTACTTTCTCGACGAGACGCGGCTCGCCGCTCGCCATGCTGATCTTGTGCGTCAGATCGGCCGCGAAGATCGTCGACGTGCCGCGCTTGTACGCGATGATGATCTGCGACGACTTCACTTCGACCATGTCCGCGCTATCGCTCGCGAGCGTGAAGCGCGACACCGTGCGCACCGTGCGCGCGGCATCCGACGCGGATGCCGAATAGCCCGACGTCATGCGCTGCACGCGCAGCTCGCGCATGTGCTGATCGTCGTACGCGTAGTTCAGCGTTGCCGCGTAATCGGTCGTGTTCGGATCGATCGGCACCACGTAGTGGCCCGCCGGGTCCCACAACTCAAGCCACTCGCGATAGTCGCGTCGATCGAGCAATTCGGCTTCGCGCCAGATGAACTCGATCGCGCGCGCAAATGTCTGGTGGGAAAAGAGTGCGTTTCTGTCGTCCATCATGCCTGCTCCATCATTGCGCGCCATTGCTTGTAGGCTTCGCGCATGCCGGTTTCATCGGTTGCGTGGGCGGTTTTCTCGCCGTTCGCGGCGGTCGTTTCGCGATTCAGACCGCGATTGACGAGGATCGGTACGTCCGGTCCCGCATGCGAGCCGCGCTGCACGCGCTCCCACGCTTCGGCGTCGTCGGGACTGCCGAAGCCGAACGGGCCCTGGAAGTGCTCGTGAATGCGCAGGCGCACGCGGTTCGCTTCTTCAGGACCGCCGTCCATCGCGAGCGCGACGTGGCGAATCTCCGTTTCCTCGGCGGAAATCGGCCGCAGCACGCGGAAGAACGCCATCGACAGCGCGAGATTCGGGAACAGGTTCAGGTTGAAGCCGACGCCCATCAGCGAGCGCACGATGCGGCGCACTTCTTCCGGCGGGTGCTTTTGCGCGAGTTGCGCGGCGAGTTCGCTGAAGCGCTCGGGCAGCGGCGCGCCGTCGTCGCGGTCCAGATCGACGATCTCGGGCATCAGCACCGCGAGGCTGTGACCGTTGCCGAGCGAGCGGCAGAACGCCTGGTCGCTCGTCATGAAGCTGGTGATCGCGGCGGCGGTTTCGTCGTCGATCGACTTCATCCACGACTTGTGCACGACCGGGAAGTGGTACAGATCCGTCGTGTTTTCGAGCTGGATCTTCCAGTTGCCCTTGAACTTGAACTTGTGCTCGCCGTTGGCCTTGATCGGATAGCCCGCGCCCTGCTTCATGAACAGGTCGATCCACGGCTTCGCGCCGCCGAGGAAGTCTTCGAGCGGTTCGATCGTTTCGTTGAAGCTCGCGAAAATGAGGCCCTGATAGACGCCCACGCGCAGCTTCTTCAGCGGCAGATCGCCCTTTTCGCATACGCCTTCGTAACCGTCGCCGTACGGCAGAGCGCGCAGCGTGCCGTCGAGCGCATAAGACCAGCTGTGATACGGGCACGTGAAGCCCTTCGCATTGCCCTTGTGCTCTTCGCACACGGTCGCGCCGCGATGCCGGCAGCGGTTTTGCAGTACGTTGACCGCGCCGCTCTTGTCGCGCACGACGATCACCGGCTGCCGGCCGATCGTCGTCGTGATGAAATCGCCGGGCTTCGGCAGCTCGCTGTCATGCGCGACCCAGATCCACGTCTTGTAGAAAATGCGCTCCAGTTCGACTTCGAACAGCTCGGGATCGTAGTAGAGGGAAGGCGCGATGCGATCGGCCTCGGCGCGCCTGGCTAAAGCGCTGGTGTCGATGGTTTGATAGATCGGCGTACTCATCGTATGCGGGGAACAGTTGCGTGGTTGGAATGAAGACGCACATCGACGCGACGAGTCGCGTGCAACACATCAGCGCATCCTCTCGTTGACATCAGTCTCGCTTTGCGACGATCATGCGTCAAATCGATTAAAAACAGGTTGCCGAATAAGTTCGGCTGATATCACAAGAGACGCCATGACCTCCATCGACCACGTCGATCTCAATCTGCTGAGAGTGTTTCAGGCGATCGTCGAGGAGCGCAGCCTGACGAAAGCGGGCGAACGCCTCGCGCTGACGCAGCCCGCGGTCAGCTACTCGCTCGGCCGTCTGCGCACGATGTTCGACGATCCGCTCTTTATCCGCACGCGCGCGGGTATGCAGCCGACCCCCGTCGCGCTCGAGCTCGCGGAAATCGTCGGCCACGCGCTCGACACCGTGCGTCAGGCGCTGCGTTACGCGGAACGTTTCGATCCGGCGACGAGCACGCGCACGTTTCGTCTGTCGCTATCGGATGCGGGCGAAATGGCCTATCTGCCCGCCCTGTGCGCGGCGCTGCAGAAGTCCGCGCCGCGCGTGAAGCTGGTCGTCGAGCCGTTGCCGGTGGAGGAGATCGAGGAGGCGCTGCGCTCGAGCCGGTTGGACTTCGCGATCGGCAATCTGCCGTCGCTGCTGCCGCGCACGCGGCATAGCCTTCTGTTCGAGGAATCGTATGTGTGCATGACGCGCAAGCGCCGCGACCTGCCGAGCGGTGACACGCTGAAGCTCGACCGGTTTCTGGCCGCGTCGCACATCCAGGTGCGCTCGCTCGAACATAGCCACCATGCGCTCGACGACGCGCTGCGCGCGCAACGCGTCGGCCGCAATATCGCGTTCGCGTTGCCGCACTTCGTCGCGGTGCCTGGCGTGCTGGCCGCGACGGATCTGTTCGCGACGCTGCCCGAACGGCTCGCGCATATCCTCAATCGCGGCGACGCGTTCCGGATCTATGCACTGCCCGTGCCGCTGCCGAAGGCCGCCGTGACGATGCACTGGCACGAGCACTTCCACGAAGACGAAGGCATCGCGTGGATGCGCGGCCTCATCACCGAGATCCTCGCGGGCTTCGAGAAGATGTGATTGCGCGGAGGTGAATCAGAGGTCGAGCACGAGCACGGGAGTGCGCGAGCGCGACACACAGCAGCAGATCACGCTATTGCTCGCGCGCTCGGCCTTGCTCAGGCAGTGATCGCGATGCTCGGGCTCGCCGCTGACCACATCCACCATGCAGGTGCCGCACACGCCTTCGCCGCACGATGTGTCCACCTCGATACCGATCGACGCGAGCGCATCGACAATCGACGTGTTCGCATCGACTCGCACCGTCTGACCGCTACTCGCGAGCTGCACGTCGAAGCTATCGAGCAACGCTTCGGCCACGGGAGCCGGCTCCGCCTTGAAGCGTTCGAGATGAATCGCTTCCGGGGGCAAGCGTTGCTGAGCGCTCGCTACGACAAAATCCATGAACGGCGAGGGACCGCACGTGTAGACATGCTTGTTCGCGCCTGCATCGAGCAGGCACGCATCGAGCGCGGGTTTCAGCTCCTCGGGCTGCACGCCGAAATGCAGCTTCACGTGCCGTGCGAACGGCTCGCGCGTGAGCAGCGTCATGAAGGCCGCGTGCGCCTCGCTGCGGGCGAAATAGTGCAGCGTGAAGCGCGCGTGCCGCGCGGCGAGCCGATAAGCCATCGACAGCAACGGCGTAATGCCGATGCCCGCGCCGATCAGGATGTGCTCGTCCGCGCTTTCTTCGAGACGAAAAAGGTTGCGCGGCGCGCCGACCGACAGTTCGGTGCCGACGCTCACCTCTTCATGAAGCGAGCGCGAGCCGCCGCGCGATTGCTCCTCCTTCTTCACCGCGAAAATCTGCGACTCGATACACTCCGGGTCGCCGCACAACGAGTATTGCCGCGTGACGCCCGAAGGACTCGTGACGTCGATATGTGCGCCGGGTTCGTAGCGCTCGAACGGCAGCCCATCGAGCCGCGAAATGCTGAACGAGCGGACCCCGTGTGCTTCTTCGCACAAGGCGTCGACCCGAACCTTCAGGGTTTGCGCTTGCATGATTGCCTTCCGATGTATTCCTGGGGGGACGATATGCCGAGATTAGCGCCCCGCATCGAATAAGCAAAATAGATTAAAAAACCGTGCTTGCATCAATGCGATTTATTTTATGCTGAAGTGTCAAGCGCCCGATGCCGAAGAGCATCACGCCGATCGACAGTACGAACGTCAGATCCCAGCTGTGCAACCGGTCGGTGACCAACCCGGCGATGACTGGGCTCGCGATCGCCGCAGTGAAGCCGGTGCCGCTCATGATGCCGCTGGCCGTGCCGGAGCGGTCGTAGGCGACGTCCATCGGAATCGCCCACATCGGGCCGACGTTCATTTCGTTGAAGAACATCGCCGCGGCAAGGAAGATCAGCGTATTGCTGAGGCCGAGCTCGCTCTTGAACTGCCCCGCTGCCGTACTGATGTTGACGCGATCCACATAGGTGATGAAATACATCAGGCACAACATCACCAGCACGGTGGTGGTGGCCTTCAGCGACGGGCGTTTCATGTGTCGTCCTCCAGATGCGGTTTATTTTTTGTGGTGAAGCCACGCGACTAGCGCGTGCGATCCGGGACGCTCAGCCTTTCGGCGTTCCCGAGCCGAAGGCCGCGACGGCGTCGCGGAACCGCTGGCTGCCGTACACCTGCTCGACGAGATCCTCGTCTGCGAGGCTTTGATCGATCACGATGCGCCGCAAGCTCTCCTTGACCGCATGCTGCGTCACGGGCGATAGCGCAACGAGCCGCTCGGCGAGCGCGCACGCCGCGTTGCCGACCTGTTCCTTCGCCGTGACGTCATACACATAGCCGCACGCGTGCGCTTCGGCGGCGCTGAGGAAATCGGAGAGCAGCAGCATCTTCTTCACGCGCGGCACGCCGAATGCCGCCACGAGCCTCGCGAGATTGCGTGACGACAGCGTGTTCGATAACGTCTTTGCGATCGGCGCGCCGAAGCGCGAGCCCTGCGCACAGATGCGGAAGTCACACGCGGTAGCGATGGCGAGTCCGCCACCCACGGCCCAACCGTCGATCGCGGCGACGGTGGGCACCGCAATGCGTTCGACCGCGTCGATCACCTGTTCGACGAGCGCTTCGTATTCGACGCCCTGCGAGCCTGCCGTAAAGTCGCGGAAGTAGTCGATGTCGGTGCCCGAGATAAAGGACTTGCCGCCCGCGCCGCGTAGAACAATGCAACCTACGGTTTCGTCCGCGCGGCATTGGTCGATCAATGCCAGCAAGGTCTCGTACATCGGAATCGACATCGCGTTGTGCCGCTCGGGGCGGTCGATCACGATCTGCGCGACCGACTCCGTCAGACGTTCGAGCCTGACTTTCTCACTCGTCGCTTCGCTCATTTCGCGGCCCCGTTGATCTCTGCGTAAAGCTCGTCGTTGTGCTCGCCCAGCCGCGGCGGATGGCGTCGCACGCGCTGCGGCGTGCCGAGCATCTTGACCGGAAAGCCGATGTTCTTGACCTTGCCTTCAACCGGATGGTCGATCTCCATGCACATGCGGCGATACTGCGCATGTTCGCTGCTGAAGGCTTGCGGATACGACAGGATCGGTCCGGCGGGAATGCCCGCGGCCAGCATCGTCTCGATCCATGCCTCGCAGTCGCGCTGGCCGAACGACTTCTCGAGCGATTCGATCAGCGTCTCGCGGTTCTTCAGGCGCAGCGAAACGGTCTCGAACTCGGGATTCGTCAGCAGATCGGTCCGCTCCAGCAGTTCGCAAAGACGCGACCACAGCTTCTGGTTGGTTGCGCCCATCACGAAGTAACCGTCGCGCGCCTTCACGGCCTGATACGGCGCGCTCATCTTGTTGCTGGTGCCAAGCGGCGTCGGCTCGACACCCGTTCCCCAGTAATCCGACATATCCCAGATCGAGAAGGCCATCGCCGAATCGAACAGAGACGCGTCGATGTGTTGCCCTTGCCCGGTCTTCTGCGCGCCGATATAAGCGGAAAGCACGCCGTACACGGCGAACAGCGCACAGCCGATGTCCGCCACCGGCACGCCGGCCTTCACGGGCTTGCCGCCTTTGTAGCCCGTCACGCTCATGACGCCGGACATGGCCTGCGCCATCAGGTCGAAGCCGGGGCGCTGCGACCACGGGCCGCTCTGACCGAAGCCCGAGATGCTCGCGTAGACGATCTTCGGGTTGATTTCACGGATCGTCTCGTAATCGATCCGCAGCCGCTGAACCACGCCGGGCCGATAATTCTCGACGATCACGTCGGCGGTCCTGGCCAGCTTGTAGAAAAACTCGCGCCCTTCGTCGGTCTTCAGGTCCAGCGCGACCGAGCGCTTGTTGCGGTTCATGTTCAGAAAGCCCATGCTGTCCGGGCCTTTCATCTTGAAGCCCATGGCGCCGCGCGTCTGGTCGCCTTCGAGGGGTTCGACCTTGATGACGTCCGCGCCGAGATCGGCGAGCATCATGCAGGCGAACGGGCCGGCCATCACCTGGCTGACGTCGAGCACGCGGATGCCTTGTAGCGGCAAAGGCCGGTTGTTCGTTTCCGCGTCGTCGCTGGATGGTGTTTGTGCGTGGCTTTGCGTCATGTCATCTCCTGTTTTTCCTGCCGGGCCGCTGTCGCGCGGCCGGCCGTTGCAGCACCGTGTTGGCGTGCGTCAACTGTCGCGCACGCGAGGGTGCCGCCGCAAGAATGCGACGGTCATACCTGGTTTCGCAAAAGACGAAGGGGTGCTTTGCAGTCGAGGGCGTCGAGCGCAGGAACTGCTGCGCCTGCGCTTCAGCGGCCGGCCACGCGCCGTCCGGCCGTGAGCGCGGCTTCGACGTTGCGCAGCGTCTGCGCCTGCGCATGTCCTTCCACACAAGACAGTACGTAGCTACGTTGATGCCAGTCACCCGCGAGCTCGACGACGCCGAGGCCGTCCTCGGGATGGAAGCTGCGCAGCACGTCGGGCGGCATCAGACCCACGCCGAGCCCGTGCCGCACGACGGCGAGCATCGTGTCGAAACCATTGACCAGATAGTCGCAATCGAAGCGGCGGCCGCGGCTGTGGAACGCGCGCTGCACGGCGGCAAGGATTGCCGAGCCCTTGCCGAGGCTGACGAGCGGAAGCTCGAGCAAGGCGTCGAGCGTGATCGGCTGCGGATCAAGATGGAAATGTGCGCGGCTATAAACGAGCACCAGCCGGTCCTCGCGATAGCGCATTTGCGGCAGATCGAGAAAGCCGCTCTTCTTTTCGTAGATGCCGATGTCGATCATCTTGTCGCGCAACATCTGCTGCACGATGCGGCTGTTCTCTTCGACGATCTTCAGCGAGATGCCCGGATACGCATTCCGGATCGCGGCGATATCCGCGGCGAGAAACTCGATGATCACGGCTTTCGGCGCGCCGATCACGATGCGTCCGTCGAACCCGCTCACGAGTGCCTGCGCCTCGCTCGCGAGCCGGTCCACCAGCGTGTCGACCTGCTGCAGATAGCCGAGCAGCTTGCCACCCGACTCGGTCATTTCCACGCCGTGCGGTACGCGCCTGAAGAGCTTCGTGCCGAGTTGCTCCTCGAGATCCGACACGCGCCGCGACGCCGCCGCCACCGCGAGCCCCAGCCGGTTGGCCGCCCGCGAGATGCTGCCCTCTTCGACCATCGCGACGACGAGACGAACGGTGGTGGTGTCGACTTTCATGCGCTGACATGAGGACCGGGTCTTGGGGGAGTGCCATGTTACCGCACTCCTTTACCTCAGACTGCGCGGGCCAAAGCGAAGCCTTCGCGCGATACACGTCACCGCGCGAAGGCTTGCACGCCAGGCAGGCGAAGCATTACGGCTGACGCGTTTCGTGCGTGAACTTCAGCGTCACGACTGTGATGAGACCGAGCACGATGAGGAACACGGCAACCGGCCAGTAGGCCTGGTAGTGCGCGAGCAGCGCGGTCGCGATCAGCGGCGACAGGCCGCCCGCGAAGATCGACGCGACTTCGTGACCGAGCGCCACGCCGGAATAGCGGACTTCGGTGCTGAACAGTTCGCCGACGAGCGCTGGCAGCGTGCCGATCATCGCGCCGTGGCAGACGGCCGTGCCGAGCAAAAGCGCGAGCCAGATCAGCGGCGTGGACTGCGTGTTGAGCAGCCAGAAGAACGGAAACGCCATCACCACGAGCGACACCGCGCCGATCATATACACCGGCTTGCGCCCGATGCGGTCCGACAGCTTGCCCCACGCGAGCATCGCGCCCATTTCGACCACCATCGCGAGCATCACGCCGGTCAGCATCACCGAATTCGAAATGCCGACGAACTTGCCGTACACGAGCGAGAACGCGAGAAAGATATAGGCGCCGCCGTTTTCCGCGACCCGCAGACCCATCGCCATCAGGATCTCTTTCGGGTGACGCTTGATCGCTTCGAGCACCGGCATATGCGCGGTCTTGCCGGCTTTCTCCGCGTTCTCGAAGTCGCGGCTCTCCGGCAGGTTGTGACGGATGTACACGCCGAGCGCGAAAATCACGATGCTCGCGAGAAACGGCAGACGCCATCCCCATGACATGAACTGATCGTGCGGCAGCGCTTGCACCGCGAGGAACGCGCCCGCCGACAGCACGAAGCCGCCGCCCACGCCGAGCTGACTCCACGCCGCGAAATAGCCGCGTTTTTCGGGCGGAGCGTTCTCGCTGATCATCAGCACGCCGCCGCCCCATTCGCCACCTGATGCGATGCCTTGCAGCAAGCGCAAGCCCGCGAGCGCCGCGGGGGCGGCCAGACCGACGTGCTCATAGGTCGGCAACAGCCCGATGCCGAAGGTCGCAAAGCCCATGATCAGCAGCGTCCAGACGAGCGACGCGCGGCGTCCATAGCGGTCGCCGATATGCCCGAACACGATGCCGCCCAGCGGACGCGCGACGAAGCCGATCGCAAACGCGGCAAACGCCCCGATCGTGCCGATCAACGGGTCCGCGTGCGCGGGAAAGAACAGTTGCCCGAGCACGAGCGCAGCCGCGGTGCCGTACACGAAAAAGTCGTACCACTCCATCGCGTTGCCGGCCACCGACGCAATGATGATTTTCCTGAGTGCGCGATCCGACTCTGCTGTGGCGCGCCCGGCCGCGATCGGGGATTGAACGGAGGACATGTCTGCTCGCATCTGAAGTGGGGGGATGGCGGCCTTTCAGAAAAGGCTTCGCACGATACGCAGTGTCGAGGCGACAGATAGTGGCGTCAAATTAGCCGAAAAGCAGGGCGGGTATCAGTGCAGCTAATATGCCCGGCGTGCCCGGGCACCCGCGGGCAAGCTCACGGGCGCTCAGCGTGCCGGCTGATGAAACATCGTATGGATGGTCTCGCGCAGCCACGCGATGCCGGGGTCCGCCGCGAACTGCGAGTGGCAGTGCACCTGGATTTCGATCGGCGGCAGCGGAAACGGCAGCGGCAGAATCCGGAACGCCTTGCCGCGGTTGAAGCGCTTCGCGATGCTTTTCGGAAAGATCACGGCAAGATCGGTATTCATCACGATCTCGGGCGCGACGACGAAATGCGGCAGCCGCAGCACGACCTCGCGCTTCAGGTTCAGCTCGTCGAGCCATTGCTCGACCATCCGATGCCCGGTCGCATTGGTGCTCGCGTACACGTAGCGTAGCGCGCTCAGATCTTCGCGGCTCGGCCTCGTCTTGCGCAGCGGATGACCGGCGCGCACCACGCACACGTGCTCGTCGACGAACAGCGTCCGGCTCACGCAGCCCGCGTCGAGACCCGGCACATAGCCGAGCGCGAGATCGACTTCGCCGGCGCGCATCGCCGCGCTGACCGACTCGACCGGCACATTGGCAACCTCGATGCGGATGCCGCGCGCTTCGCGATCGAGCAGCGCGGCGAGCGGGGGCAAGAAGTAGAACTCCGACATGTCCGACATCGACACGCGAAACACCCGTCGCGCGGTCGACGGCTCGAACTTCGCCAGCTGCTGCACGGCTTCGTTGATGATCGCGAACGCTTGCGCGAGCGGCGGATAGAGGCGGTACGCGGCATCGGTGGGGACCATGCCATTGGGCGTGCGCGAAAACAGCGGGTCTTCGAACAGAGTGCGCAGACGGCGCAGCGCATGACTGACCGCCGGTTGCGTGAGACCGAGCCGATCGCCGGCCGCCGTCAGACTGCGCAGGTCCCAGATCGCGAGGAACACGCGCAGAAGATTCAGATCGGCGATGCCGGGATTCAGCTTGTTCATGCGCAGCTCTCGCAAACTAAGGCACGTCGCTGGGCCGCGCGACGCGCCGGTCAATATGCGGCGAGGTTACCGTAGATGCTGCGCATTGCAAAATGCGGCGTCGCCCCGCTGTACGGCGGCAGCGCGTGGAAGTCGCGGCGCATCGCATCGCGCACCGGCGACGCGAGCGCATCGGTGAGCGCGCTCGCATCGTCGAACACGACCTTGTTGCGTTGCATCGCGCTCGCGCGCGCAAACGGCAAACCGCTGCGGCTGTCGATGCGCGTGTAGATCTCCATTTCGCGCAGCGCCGGCAATTGCAGCATCAACGGCGGATGATGCGCCAGATAGTGCGTAAGCCACGCGTTGAAGTCTTGCGCGACGCCGTCGTATGCGACCAGATAGGTGCAGCGTTGCGCGTTGTCTTCGACCGACGCAGCCTGCGGTGGCGCGAAGATGCGCACGGCCATCACCTGCTGCGAGAAGCTTTGCGGGCTGAATTCGGCGCGCGCGGCCGAATGCAACGCGTGGGCGATTGCGCCGTCAGGTTCGAGCGCGGCTTCGAGCGGCTCGAGTTCGTCGAAGTACCACTGCAGCACGCACGACGGCGCATCGGCCGCCGGCGCGATACGCGCATCGACCTGTCCCGCGATCGGCTCGTGCACGATCAGCTTGCGCAGCCCCGCGACTTGCGTGGCGGCCCGCAGCAGCGCGCGCGGGTCCGTGAGCGATTGCCGCGCGTCGCTCGTGCCGATCAGAAAGAGACAGACCTGCATCGTCATGCCGCCTCGCAAGCCGCGACACCGGCACGCGCAAGCCGGTGGAACTGCCTGCCGAAGTAGACGAGGCCATCGCCGTCATCGCGCGTGGCGATCCGCTCGATCCGCACGAACATCACCGAGTGCGAGCCCACCGTCTTGCTGTCGACGATCTGTCCTTCGAGGCTCGCGAGCGCGTCGCCAAGCACCGGAGCGCCGAGCGTTCCCGGCTGCCACGCGCATTGATCGAAACGCGCGTCCATCGGGCAACCCGTCATGCCCGCGAACACGCGCGCCAGGTCCTGGCAGTGCGCGCCAAGGATGTTGATGCACAGGTTCGCGTTTTCGTGCATCACGTCATGCACATAGCTCGATTGATTGATGCATACCAGCATGGTCGGTGGCGTATCGGTCACCGAACAGACCGCGCTCGCGGTGATGCCGCAGCGCCCGCGCGGACCATCGGTCGTGATGATGTTGACGGCCGCGCCGAGGCAAGCCATCGCGTTGCGGAAGTGCGTGCGCGTTTCGTCGTGCGTCATGACAGTCGCTCCTACGTCGCTCAGGGATAGGGCGTGACCGGCGGTATGCCGACGAACAGCGCGCCCGACGCGTCGTAGGTGCCTTCGCCGAGAAACGCGTGCTGCGTGACGACGATGGAATCGCGCACCATCCGCTGCATGCGGCTCTCGCGATAGATCGCGCCGATGCCAGCCATCTTGTACGCCTGCATGACCACCTCGGCGCACGTATGCGCGGCATGCGTCGCGGAGAGCCGCAGCAGATTGGCCTCGCTGGGCGACACGGGGTCGCCCGCCATGACCGTGCGCCACGAAGTTTGCGCCGACTCGAAGAAGAACGCGCGCGCGCTGCGCAGATTCGCTTCTGCCTGCGCGAGACCCGAGCGATAGTACGCGCGGTCGGCAAGACGCGGCGCGCCGGTCGTCGTTCTGGTTACGCCGGACATACCGGCCAGCAGGTCGAGCGCCGCGCGCGCGAGCCCGAGGTTCACCGCCGCATGCACCTGTGCCTGATATGCGACGGCGGGGTAGCGGTAGAGCGGCTCGTCGATCAGCGGCGCGCCGCCGCGCACGAAGGTCCATTGCTCGTCGACGAACTTGTTTTTCAGGCGCAGATCGTGGCTCCCGGTGCCTTGCATGCCGACCACGTTCCAGTTGTCGACGATCTCGACTTCGCTCGCCGGAAACACGGCCGTGAACGGCTTGCCCGCGTTCGCGTCGCCGACCTTGCCCGGCGCGCCACCGATGCCGACGCCGAGCCAGTCCGCGCCCTTGCAGCCGCTCGCGAAACGCCATTGACCCGACACGACGTAGCCGCCGGGCGCACGCTCGGCCGGTTGCAGGGGATACAGGCCGCCCGCGAAAACCTGGTCCGGACCGGACGCGTAGATGCGGGCCTGAGTCTCGACCGGCAGCGACGCAAGATACGTGTTCGCGGAGCCAAAGGCCGCGACCCATGCGGTCGAACCATCGGCGATCGCGATGCGTTCGAGCATCGCCAGAAACTGTGGCGGCGGCAGCGCGTCGCCGCCGAAGCGTTTCGGCGTGCTCGCGCGGAAGATGCCCGCGCGCTTCATCTTCACGATCATGTCGCGCGGGACGTGTGAAACCGCATCGAACTCGTCGCGGCGACGCTCGACTTCGGTGATCAGGTCATCGAGCGACAGCGGGCCCGTGTATTCGGGGTAGTCCTCCTGCGTGTCGATGATGGGTGCGTCGGCGGTGCAAGCGCGGGCGCTGGCGGTATGAACGGCGTGCATGCGCGTTACCTCTTGATTCAGTGATGTGAACGATGTCATTCGGTTTCCCGATGCGCTTCGATGCGCATCGCTTTCGGATAGGTCTCCCGGGCGAGCAGCGTCGCGATGACGGTGATCAGACCGAGCACGCCGAGATACAGAGCGACCGGCGTCGCGCTGCGATAGTGCGCGAGCAGCGCCGTGGCGATCATCGGCGACAGGCCGCCGCCGAGCACCGAGGAGATTTCGCGCCCGATGCCAAGCCCCGAGAAGCGCAGATGTACCGGCAACAGTTCGCTGATGAACGCGGGCTGCGCGCCTTCGAGGATGCCGAGGGTGAGGCTGTTCGCCAGCACGAGGGCCGTGATCACTTTCCAGTATTCGCCGGAGCCGAGCAGCGCAAAGTACGGCCATGCGACGAGCACCAACGCAATCGCGCCGGCGAGATACACGGGCTTGCGTCCGACCTTGTCGGTCAGGTAGCCGAAGAACAGCGAGAACGGAATCATCAGCAGCATCGAAAGAGTCAGGCCGCCGAGCATCCAGCTCGACTTGATGCCGAGGAACTGGCCATACGCGATCGAGAACGCGAAGAAGATGTACGACGCACCGCCTTCACCGAAGCGCAAACCGAAGATCGTCAGCACTTCGCGAGGACATTGCCGCAACACTTCGATCACCGGCATGCGGGTGTCGCGACGCGTTGCCTTCGCTCGAGCGAACGCGGCGCTTTCGCCGACCGAGCGGCGCATCCACAAGCCCAGTGCGACGAGCGCGGCGCTGCAGAGGAATGGAATGCGCCAGCCCCAGCTCAGGAAATCGGCAGACGACAGGTTCTGCACCAGCAGGAACGCACCGGTCGACAGCACGAAGCCGAGCGCCGCGCCGCACGGACTCCATGCGGCGAGTGCGCCGCGCTTCGATTGCGGCGCGTTCTCATGGATCAGCAGGATGCTGCCGCTCCATTCGCCGCCCGCGGCGAGCCCCTGCACGATGCGCAGACACACGAGCAGCGCCGGCGCGGCGAGGCCGATCTGCTGGTAGGTGGGCAGCACGCCCATCAACATAGTCGCCGTGCCCATCGCGAACAGCGTCAGCATCGTCACGAGCTTGCGCCCGTAGCGGTCACCGAGATGTCCGCACAGCACACCGCCGATCGGCCGCGCGATGAAGCCGACCGTGAAGCCGCCGAACGCGGCGATGGTGCCGGTGAGCGGATCGCTGCCGACGGGGAAGAACAGCTTGCCGAACACCAGCGCGGCGGCCGTTCCATACAGGAAGAAGTCATACCATTCGAGGATTTGACCCAGCACAGCGGTCGTGACCGCGCGTCGTACGCCGCTCGTCGCGGCGGCGGATCGGCGTGATGCGAGCGGGGCGCTCAGATCGGAATTCACGGCGTCAGAGTTCATGGCTCAGGGAGAACGAAGATTGAGGTTCCCGCATGACGATGGCTCTACGCAGCGGGGCGAATCACATCCGGACGACATGGCTGCACGATATGAGCGGCGATAAACGCGGTCAAATTCGGGCCAAAAATGATCGATATGAATGGCGTGCATGGGCGAGGCCCGGATCGAGCGACGCGCGAATGGTGAGGAGTTCCAGGAGGTGGCGCTACGGTGAGGGTTTACGGGAGCGGTGGGCGGGATGCGCGACGGCTCACGCGGTGTGCGTCGGAACGGCGATGGGGATGAGGTGCATCGAAGTGCGCAGCGCGTGCTTCGCTGGCTTCAGCGTTGCGGTGCGCTCGGGCATGCGACTGGTGATTGGCTGATTGCCCGCCTGCGCCAAGCGAAACGGCAGGAGTGCCAGTGACGGAGGACTGGAGCCCGGTGGCGGCGTCCCGAGCGGCGGCGTCGGGTGTCCGTCCATATCAAGCAAGATCGGAAGTCGTTCGCCCGAGGTGAGAACAATAGCCTTGACGCGGTAACCGGAAGACATTGTTTACACTTTTTCAGGTACACGATTACACCTACTATAGGTACAAAATCGGAAAATCGTAAACAATGAAAAACCCCGGCAAGCGCAAGGCTTACCGGAGTTTTGTTTACAAGGTTATCTAGGTATACCCTAGAAGGGGTTTATAGCGTCCGCCTGAAAAACGTCAACAATTCGGTCCACCCGCGCTCGGCCGCCTCGTGGCTGTACACCGGGAAGTCAGGCATCATCCAGCCATGTGCTGCACACTTGTATGTCTCAGCACGATATCGCACGCCCACCTCTTGCAAAGACGCTTCAAAGCGCTCCGCCATGTCTGCAGGATAGTGCTCGTCGCTATCGGCTGCGGCAATGTACAACTCGGCTTTGAGCTCCGGTGCGAATCGATGAGGACTGGTCGGCGCATCGGTCGCGAGATTGCCACCATGAAAACTGGCCACCGCCGCAAACCGGTCGGGATAGGCGGCCGCGGAAGTAATTGCCATGCCACCGCCCATGCAAAATCCCACAGCGCCGTAACGATTGCCCTTTACGTCCGGTCTGCCATCGAGATACGCGATGAATGCCTCTGTGTCCCTAGCGGCTTTGTCGTTCCCCGTAGTTGCCATCAAGGGGCCGAGGATGGCCATAACGTCGCCCTTGAACACATTTGCAGGCACAAGAGGACCATACGATCCAAATCGATAGAACAGATCGGGGAACAGGACCACAAAGCCGGAATCCGCCAACCGACCTGCCATATCCAGAACAGCCGGACGGACCCCGCCTGCGTCCATGTAAAAGATCACGCCCGGGCACGGACCCGGGCCGACCGGACTGAAAACATGGATGTTGCAGTCGCCGTCGTCGGTACGGACAATTGTTTTCTCGTAAGGCATTGCGAAAAAACTCCAGATTGCTAAACCGCCAAACGCGCGTCAGCGAGATGCCCCGCATTTATCGGTGTGTCATTCGTGACTTCTTTTTCCGTCTTCCCACGCTCGACCCCGAGGATTGCCGGTAGCAACACGCTGTTCTTCGCCGCCGTCACTTCAGCGAGAATCGATATCGCGATTTCGGGTGGCGTGCGGCTGCCGATATAGATCCCGGCCGGGCCGCGTAATCGTGCAAGCTGTGCGTCGCTCAGATCGAACTCTTTAAGCCGCTCTCGCCGCGCAGCATTGTTGCGCCGCGAGCCAAGCGCGCCGACGTAAAACGCGGGTGTCTTCAGCGCTTCCATCAGCGCGAGATCATCGAGCTTTGGATCGTGCGTAAGTGTAATCATCGCACTGCGTTCGTCGAGTTTCATATCCAGGACCGTATCGTCGGGCATCGTGCGCACGAGCCTCGTACCGGGCACATCCCATGTGTGCACGTACTCCTCGCGCGGGTCGCACACCACCACCTGATAATCGAGTCCTGTCGCGACCTGGCATAAGTAACGCGAGAGCTGTCCCGCACCAATAACGAGCATACGGTAGCGGGGCCCGTGAATCGTCGTCAGACGCGTCTCGCTGAAGTACACGCCATCAGTCGTGCTCGCTGGACCAAGTGTGACGACACCCGTCGTCATGTCTAGCGTGCGCGCCATCAGGTCTCTGCGACTGAGCGCTTCGTGCAGGGCCTGAATACCACTTTGCCGCGTAATCGGTTCGAGCACGAGTTGCATCGTGCCGCCGCAAGGCAACCCGAAGCGACGCGCCTCCTCGGCGCTAATGCCATATTCCACCACTTCCGGTGTCCTTTGCGCGACGCCGTACCGACGCACCCGGTCGATCAGGTCATCTTCAATGCAGCCGCCCGAAATGGAGCCCACCACGTCACCGTCGTCGCGCAGGACAAGCATCGCCCCCTCCGGGCGAGGCGACGAACCCCATGTCTTCACCACCGTCACGAGCAGCATGCGGTGGCCTGCATCGAGCCAGCGCATCGCAGCTTCCAGCACCTCGAAATCGATACTGTTCATGCTCACATTTTCCTTCGGCACGTGGTCAAACATCGTCATGCCTGCGCACCTACTAGCTGCCGAACGGCTTTTTGACCGTCAGCCTGTTGGTCACGGACGTCACGCCGGGAACGCCCCTCGTGATCTCCGTCGCCTCGCCGACCTGGGAGGCATCCGCCACCGTCCCGTCGAGCGTCACCGCGCCACGCCTCACGATCACGCTGATATTGCCGGCATTGATTTCCTTGTGTTGCGCGATCGCCGCGTAGACCTTGCGACGCAGCGCAAAATTGTCCTTCCGGTTACTCTTCGCGGTCAAACTGTCAGAAGCTTCGGTCACTGTCCCTACCGACACGCTGTGCGCTTCGCTCTCGCTGGCTTGCGCCCAGACGTGGATGGATGTTGATCCGACCAGTAACCCAACAGCGATCTTTCGTGCTCTGCTCTTCTTCATTGAATGCTCCAGCTCCGCCGTGGCGGGATCAGAAGGTGTGGCGGATGCCGATCATCGCCGCGGTGCTCGAGGTACCCTCAGGAACCGGCGCGCCATAGGCGACCGTCTGACTCATCTTGCCCCGGTTATTGACATGGCCAACCTGCACGTAGGCGATGGTGGTCTTGGATAAGCTGTATTCGGCACCCACCGCGTACAAATCCGATTGATTGGATGAAACGTTGCGATCCTTCAGGTAATAAAAGCCCGAGGTGAGCTTGAGAAAAGGAGTGAACTTGTAGCCGAGCCCCCCGGAAATCATCTCGAAGTCGACTTGACCGCTGTTTGCCGGATTCCTGCCGATGCTGTACGACGTCGACACTGACAGGTCGTGGAACGTGTACATCGCGCCGAAATAGTAGAAGCGGTTGTTATTGAGCCCTGTGGATGGCGCCGTGATGATCGCGCCGGTGGCCGTCGTCGTGAACGGATTGGTGTCGTGACCGTTGTAGTAGACAGCCGAGAGGTTCAGGCCGTAGTTCGAATACCGGAGCACGGCAGACTCGCGCGTGCCGCCCTGGAATTGACCTGCGACGCCACCAGGAGCGTACTCGACACCGAGCGATAAACCGTGAAACTTCGGCGACTGGTAAACAATCGCATTGGAGTCGTACAACGCACCGATTGCTCCGTTTGTACTGGTGCCCTGCCAGCCTGCAGCCTGATTCATGCCAAGCCATGCGGTGAGGATACTGCCGAAGAATTGCGCACCCCGTACGTCGGTGTCGGCCATCGCAAATATCATCGGCACGAACTGACGGCCCGCGTCGATCGAGCCGAAAGGACCTGAGATGCCCAACGTCGCTTGCTGGCTGAAGATTGCGCTGGAGCCGGGCGTGTCGGACAGCCCGAACTTCCCATTGGTGCTGGTGAATGCCCCCTGAAGCCTGAAGTTGACCTTGTAACCGCCTCCGATGTCTTCGGCACCCTTGAGCCCCCAGAAACTGGTGAAAATCCCCGCGTCCTTGAGTTCGTACACGTGCCCGAGATTCACTTTCGACTGGAAATTGGGCGCATTCGCACTTTGATACAGCAATCCGGTGTCGATGGCGCCATACAGCGTCACCGATGATTGCGCGTGTGCCGCGACCGCCCAAGCAACGAGCGTCGAGGCGACGATCACTTTCAAATTCATGTTGTCTCCAATGTTGTATTTTTTCGCCGGATGGGCCCAGCGTGGTCACCGCAAGGGCCGCAGTGCGTGCGAATTGCCGATCCACGATCATGCGCATTCACTAATCGGTATCCGCGAAGCTTGTTGAGCGGCGCGCTTCGAATTTCCGCGTCGTCTTTTCAGCCAGTTTCCGGGCCAAAAAATATAGCGGCCAGTCCCATTCCGAATACGGTTGCGAGAGCGATTCCCACCACACGAAATCCCAGATTTGCCGACGCAGACGACACGATCAACGGTCCAAGCGCGGTGAACAGACGTGCCATATTCCAGGCGAAGCCTTGACCCGTGGCGCGAACATGGAGCGGAAAAAGCTCAGTCAGGTACAGCGCGACTATCCCAAATCCCCCCAATCCGAAAAAGCCGAATCCAAGCATCGCGACATAAAACGTCCCCAGTGTTTTCGCACCGCCAAAAAGTGCAACGCCTGCAATCCAGGCGCCTGCGCAAAACACCGCATAGACGGTCCGTCTGGAGATACGCGGTATCAAAGTGACGAGGAGCAGAATCGAAGCGAATCCAAGTACCGCGCCGACGTTGGTCGCCATGAACGCGATGCCCGTCTGCCTCGTGAATTCCGCGTTGCCGGCGGATGGGAAGAACTCTCTCAGCAATGCGGGAAATAGGATGGATGCCCCCCAGCTACCGATCATCATTGCCGAGGCAATGAGCGTGCCCACCAGGGTTCGACGACGCAACTGACGGCCAAATATCTCGGAGATCGAGCCCATTCTCGGACCTGCGTGACGAATTCCGGTCGCACGCGACTGCTCCCAACTAGCCGATTCCGGTGTGATGAACCGCAGGCCAAGGCTCGCAACTGCCGGTACCGCCCCCACGCCAAGCACCCAACGCCATCCAGCACCTGACAGAAGGATCGCAATCGCGGACGCGGCAATCAGCCCTACCACATTGGCAACCTGCATGACCTGGACAGCCTTCGCCCTGTGTTTTTCCGGCCAGGTCTCCACGACAAGCGCGGCGCCAGCGGCCCATTCCCCCCCTATTCCAAAACCCGCAAGCATCTGAAACGCGAGGAGTTGATGCCAGTCCTGCGCTAAGGCACCGGCTGCCGTGAATACCGAGTAGATCAGCATCGTGCCGAGCATGACTCGAGCTCGCCCAAATCGGTCGGCCAGGACGCCAAACAGAATGCCGCCGATGCCCCAGCAAACCAGTTTCGCGCCGACAATGAGCGCTCCGATCTGCAGGGCGCTGCCTTGTGAAGGCCCGAGCAGGTCGTGAAGGGCCGGCACCATGATCATGGTGAAAAGGTAGAGATCCATCGCATCGAACATCCACCCTATAAACGCGGACGCAAGCACAATCCAGGCTGCCTTGCCCACGACAGAAGCACCGACATTGCTCCCGCGGTCTGTCGACTCGAACGGAGTCGAGTTCGTCTCCATCTGCTCATCTCCTTCGTCGTACTACTTATAATTATGGAAGCACTCGCCAACACTTCGATGCCATCGTGTGCCGTGCATCGCAAGGCTCAGTAGAAGCTGCTGCCTTTTGCCAACCCGACCAAATTGAAAAGAAAAATCAACGAAGAGAACTATGATGAATGCGCGCTGGCAAACCACTGCCTGCATTTTGCAACCACCGTTGCCCACACCAAGCCGAGCACCGAAATCTCGTTCGTTGAGCCCGCAGTGTTGTCGCTGCGTCTTGCCGCCACGGGTCTTTTTTCTCCAGTGGACGATGAGGCGAACGCGTCCGCGCTGGCTAAGGATGCCTCTGTAGCAGCCGGACGATCCGCGAGTTCCTTCAGCAAATTTGCCGCGAATTGACGGACCATCTGTTCCGATACGGCGTTGATGATTCCAACCCCGCGGCCATACTGCGCCACCTGCCCCGCCATATTCACAGTGGTGTGGACGTCGACCTGAGTGCCGGCGACGTCACTGAGTCGCGATAGAGAAAACGTCGTCACCGTAGTGGCTGATCCCCGGTTTTTGGTCTCCTGCCATGTGGCGGTGACAGTCGCCGTATACGCGTCTCCCAACGGTGCGCTCAATGTGACCGTGCCGGCGAATTCCATCGCGATGGGACCCAGCTTGACGCGAATCAGCCCCTTATACGAATCCTTGCCGAGTGTGTCAGTCAGCGTCGCACCGGGAAAGCAGGACACGACCAGCGGCACGTCGAGTAGTGCCTTCCAGGTATTCTCGATAGTCGAGTCGACCGAAAAGCGATTTACGATTTCCATGCTTCCCCACCTTCATCCGTGTATTTCTCAAACAAGCCTAATAAAACTTCCGCGTACGCATCGGGCGTATCGACACATGCGAGGTGAGCGGCAGCGCCCAGCGTTCGTTCCTTCGCGCCAGGGATCCCTTGTGCCAACTTCGCCGATACTGCTCTGGGTATGCTCATGTCCAGTTCGGCGTTCAGCACGAGCGTCGGCACCTCGATGTCGCGCAAAAGACCAGACACGTCATCCGTGGAAATGGCGCGCAATATTTCCAGGTAATCCGTTGAAGCCATGGCTGCAATCTGCTGGGCAAGTCGTTCGCGCTTCGGATACGCGGTGTTCCTGTGGAGGGTCTGCTCCACGTACATGCGCGCAAAGAGATGCATAGGCAGTTTATTCAACATCCCCTCGGCTGCGGCGAGCCGCTTTTCCACCGCGGGTCCTGAAACGCCTGCGTAAGCGCTCGACAAGACCATGACAGCAACGCGTCGACCCAACTTCGAGGCAACGCGTACCGCAGTCAGTCCCCCCATCGAGATGCCCACCAGGCCAAAACAATCGAGGCCGATGGCCTCCGCCACTGCGACAACGTCGTCGGCGACAGCGTCCGGATTCCACGCGCTTCGCTTCGTCGAGTCGCCATGACCTCGGGCATCTATCGCCACGACTCTATATTTCGCGGTGAGTGCGGGCAGAATGTCGTCCCACAGCGCGCTCGATGTGCCGAGACTGTGCAGCAAAACGACCGCGGGCCCATTGCCGACGTCAATATAGGCAATGCGTTCGCCGTCGACGGTCAGAAACCGCTTCTCGTGGGACGGCACGAACGGCGCTGTCACGTCGAGGCGCGCCGCAATCGATTCCGCCAGAACGTCGGCGGCAAGCGTGGCAAGCTTTGGCGAATGCAGACCGGGCGACTCGCGCAGGAAGGTCTTGACTCCGCGTAATGCCTGTGGAGCCCGGCTGTTCATGAAGGCGATGAAATCGTCCAGCGCTTTGTCCAGTTCCCAAGGAGCGACAATTTCGCCGATCAGCCCATAGTCCAGAGCGGTCGCCGCGTCGATGGGCTGGCCCGTTAGAACCAGACGCGAAATCGCTTTGACATGGACACGCGCGACGAGAACGGACATCAGCAGTGCAGGAGCAAACTGCTTCGCCAGTTCATCAGCCTCGAACTGGCTACGCACGTCGGCGACCGCATAGTCGCTCGCTGCAACGATTGCGCAACCCATACCCGAAGCGAGCCCTTTGACGAAACAGGCAACAGGTACCTCACTCGAACGGATTGCCTCATAGAGTGCGAGAATGGGCGCCGCACCCCGTGCCTTGATTGCGGGGCGTGGATCTTCCGTTGGGGAAAGCGCCGGCGGTGGCGATGCGGCTCGCCCTGCGCAGAAGTTCTCACCCTCCCCGGACAAAACGATGGCCACGGTACTCTCGGGAGGATCGCTGATCACCTGCGTGAGCGCTCGCATCATCGCGTCATCCAACTCGTTCCTGCCGTCAGCACTGTTCAGGGCGATATGCAGAACATCACCCTTCATCTTCAGCAGAAGATTTTCATGCATGCCGATCTCCTCGTTCATCGCGATTTCACGCCGGGTGATGGCATGCCTGGTACAAACTGCCGAACAACCCCCTGATTCTGAAGTGTCCTCAGTGCCTCGGCATCAAGGCCGATGTACTCCCCGAGTACGACGTTCGTGTGCTCCCCCAGATGCGGTGGGTAACTCGCATCAGCATGCCCCGGATCATCAAACTTGATTGGATTGCCGGGCACGCGCACATGAGATCCCGCTCGACTGCGAAGCTCGACGACCATATCTCGATGCGCGACCTGGGAGGCATTCAGTGCTTTATCAACTGTCTTCACCAGAGCAGCCGGAATCGAAGCCGAATTCAGCGATTCGAGCCAACTCTGCGCCGGTTCGTCACGGAAGCGCGCCTCCAGTATTTCCCATAGCGGCACCTTGTTCACGAGCCGTGTGGCCGAATCCTTGAATCGCGGGTCGTGTACGAGGTGTGGCAACCCGACGGCCTTGCACAGATCCGCCCACATGCGTTCCGTGTTGGCGGTCACGACCAGTGAAACGCCGTCGCCACATTCGAACGCGCGGTAGGTCGGTATCGAATCGTGGCCTCGTCCCTGCGGTTCCGGCACGTCTCCAGACAGCAGGTAATAAGCACCTTGATAACACAGCATCGCGATTTGCGCGTCGAGCATTGACACATCGACGAACCGTCCTTCGCCAGAAGTCTGGCGCTCGACCAGCGCAGCGAGAATGCCCATCACGCCATACATGCCGGCCGCCAGGTCGCCGATCGGAATGCCGGCGCGAACGGACGCCCTGCCGGGCTCCCCGGTCAGACTCATGCCCCCCGACATCGCCTGCACGATCATGTCGTAAGCGGGTAGATCACTGTCCGGGCCCGTCTGTCCGAACCCGCTGATACTGCAATAGACGAGCCGCGGATTGCGCGCGCGAAGCTCCGCCTCACCAAGTCCGAGCCGCTCCATTACACCCGGGCGATTGTTTTCTACAAGGACATCGAAATGCGCGGCCAACTCCCGAACGAGTTCGGTACCCCTCTCCGTCTTGAGGTCGATGACAACACTCTTCTTGTTGCGATTGACTGCGAGATAGTAAGCGCTGTCCCCCTCGACGAAATGGGGGGGTACGCCGCGCGCGAGCTCGCCGCCGGGCGGCTCAATTTTGACGATCTCAGCGCCGAGGTCACCGAGGATTTGCGTTCCGAAGGGGCCCGACAGGAACTGCGTGAGGTCTAGAACCCTCACACCGCTCAGCGGACCAGTTTTTCCAGAGTCCATATCGTTATCCAGCAAGTTCTTCGTTCAAGGTGTGTCGAGGGCGACGTCGCTGTACGCGCCAGCGGCATGCAGACGATCAAAGATCATTTCAGGCAGCACGGGTGTTTCGTCAAAACGAATTGACCATCGGCTCAGCGCATCCTCAATGGCACTGACGATCGCCGCGGATGCAGGAATCGTCCCGCCTTCCCCGGCCCCTTTGACGCCGAGAGGGTTGTTCGGCGAGGGGGAAACAAGATGCGCCATCTCTATGTGGGATGGCATGTCGAGTGCGGTAGGCAGCAGAAACTCGGCAAAATTCGTCGCAAGCGGCTGGGCATTCTCGTCGTAGCCGTGGCGCTCGAGCAGCGTATTTCCGATCCCATGGGAAATAGCGCCAATCACTTGCCCCTCGACGAGCATCGGATTGATCACGGTCCCGCAATCGTGTGCAACGCCGTAGCGCAAGACCTTTACGTAGCCAGTCCCGATATCCACCTCGACTTCCGCGAACGCCGTTCCGTTGGCGTAGACGCTGGCTTTCGGGGAGAAATAATGCGTGACGGTCATGCCCGCATCCAGCCCGTCAGGTAGCGTGAACCCAGGTATCCCATAAGACATTCGAGCGATTTGCCCAAGCGGCAACGCCTTTTCCGGCTGACCTCGCACGCGTGCGGTGCCACGTGCGATCTCGATCTGATCCAGCGGAACACGAAGGGCGTGTGCGGCGAGCCCCCTGATTTTTCCAGCGAGCTTGCCGCATGCGATGTGGATGGCATTTCCGGCGTTGACGGTGATCCGGCTCGCGAATGTCCCGATGCCCATTGCGAGCTTGCTCGTATCGCCGACGACTACCGTAATGGCATCCATCTCGACGCCGAGCTGATCGGCAGCGATCTGGGCAAAGATGGTTTTCATTCCTTGTCCTTGCGCACCGGCACCACCGACGTCCAGGTGTATGCGCCCGTCGTTTTGCAACGTGACTTCCGCCCCTTCATAAGGGCCGAGGCCGCAACCCTCGACATAGTTGGCAAAGCCAATCCCGAGATACCGATGCTGCGCGTGCGCGTCCTCCTGACGGGCGCGAAACGCATCCAGATCGGCAAGCTCGACGGCCTTTTCCTGAGTCTCCGGATAGTCGCCGGAGTCATATACCATCGGCGCACCGTCGCGGAATATCAGGCCAGTCTTGTACGGCATCTGGTCTGGCTGCACGAAATTGCGGCGTCGAATTTCCAGACGGGCGAGGCCGAGCTGGTCGGCTGCCGCATCGAGCATCCGCTCCATCGCGAATACCGCTTTGGGCCGTCCCGCGCCACGCACCGGCGTGGTGGGCACCATGTTCGTGCACGCCACTTTCAGCTTCACGTCGAATGCCCGGACGACGTACGGACCCAGCGACGAGGTCACCGCGATAATCGGCACGACAATGCCCCAAGGCACGTACGCACCGTTATCGTGGACCACGGAGCCGCGCACGCCGAGGATCTTTCCGTTCTTGTCGAGCGCCATCTCGAGATTCCACAATTGATCGCGCTCCTGGGTAATGCACAGGAAGTGCTCGCGCCGATCTTCGGTCCACTTGACCGGCACACCCAGCTTGAGTGCCGCCGAGGCCACGACCAACTCTTCCGGATAGGCGATGCCCTTGGGACCGAAAGCCCCCCCGACGTCCGGCATGATGACCCGGATCTTCGCTTCGTCGTAGCCGAGCGCTTGCGCGAGAAGACGTCTCTCGAGGTGCGGCGCCTGGCCTGAATTCCAGACGGTCAAATCACCGGTACCGGCATCTAGCCGCGCGAGGGTCGCGCGGCACTCCATCGGGTGCGCAGTACCGCGATGATGGAATATCTCGCGCTTGACCACGTGCGCGGCGCGCGCGAAGGCCGAGTCGACTTCGCCGAAAGCAAACGGCATGTCGAGGAGGAGGTTTGTGGGAACGTCGCTGTGAGCCCGTGGCGCATTCGGGTCGAATATCTTCCTGATGTCGCTGGCGACCGGCAGTACCTCGTAATCGATCTGCACCAGGTTAGCGGCGTCTTCGGCGATGTACCGGCTTTCCGCAATGACAACGGCAATCGCCTCGCCGACGTAGCACACCTCGTCCGCGGCCAACGGCGACCACATGCGCGGCTCATTCAGCATGTGCGTTGGTGCCAAGACCGGAATTGGCCGCCGATGTGCTTCATCCAGGTCAGCGAATGTCCACACATGGTGTACGCCCGGTACGGCCTTTGCTGCTTCCGTATCGATGTGCTTGATGCGGGCGTGCGCGTGAGACGATCGCACGAAACAGCAATGCAATGTTCCGGGAAGGTGGATATCGTCGACGAATTGCCCCTCGCCTTTGAGCAGCGCGGGGTCTTCGGTGCGCTTGACGGGTTTGCCGACATATCGCGCACCCACGCTCGAATCCGAGGGGGGATCGCTGTCTTTTGAGTATGCGGTAACCAGTCCGAAAACGGGATCGGGCTCGCCGCGCATTCGGGCGGCCGCGAGTAGCGCCGCTTCGACTATGGCCTGGTAGCCCGTGCAGCGGCAGATGTTCCCGCTGATCGCATCGCGAACTTCGGCCTCGCACGGGTCGGGGTTGGCTAGCAGAAACTCCGTTAGCGTGGTCAACATGCCTGGCGTGCAGTATCCGCACTGCAATGCATGGCGATCCTGAAACGCCTGCTGCAGGATGCCGAGCGAGCCGTCGGTATTCGCCAGCCCCTCTACAGTTGTGACCGTCCGCCCGTCGACCTGACCACAAAGCTGAAGGCAGGAGCGCATGGAACGTCCATCCACCAGTACCGTGCATGCCCCGCAAACACCATGCTCGCAGCCGTAATGCGTGCCCGTCTTGCCAAGCTGGTGACGAAGAAAATCGCCGAGCGTCACTCTGGGGTCGATGTCGCAGGTCATTGCCTGTCCGTTCAGTTCGAAGGCAATCTTTCTCTGTTCGACGATTTCGATTTTCTGATCCATGATGCCCTCAGCTTGCGTTCAATGCGCGAGCGAACGCGCGCCCAAGCGCACGCTCGGTCACGGTCCACGCGAGACGTTTCCGATATGCGGCACTGGCGCTCGTGTCGCTAAGGGCGTCAATCCAGCTTGCTCTGCTGGCTCCTGCCTTTGCCAGACCGGCGCTGGGCTGCTGTCCCTGGAGGACGTCGTCAAGCTGCAGACGACAAGGTTTGCTGCCCATCCCGCACAGGACCGCATCAGCGCGCGTGATTGCGTGATTTACGTCGACCGACACCATGGCCGCGGCGCCGACGATTGCGAAGTCCCCATGTCTGCGCGCGAATTCCTCGAACGCATATCCGTGTGGCTGATTCCAGATACGAAGGCGAATTTGCGTCACCATTTCGTCCGGCTCGATCGAAGTAGTCATGAAGCCGCGCGCGAATTCTTGAAATGGGATGCGCCGCTCTCCACCGGGTCCCACGGCGACGATGGTCGCATTGAAGATTTCGGCAAGAGCGGGCTGCTCCGAGGCCGGATCGAGATTGCAAACGCTTCCGACAAAAGTGCCTCGATTGCGCGTCTGAATATGGCCGACCAATCGATAGGCCTCCACCATCAGCGGTGCGTATTGTTGAATCAAAGGAGATTGCTCGATATCCCGCTGGCGAACCAATGCGCCGACGCAGACCTCGTCGCCTTCCAACTTTATCCCGTCGAGGCCAGGTATCGCGTTCACGTCGACCAGGTGGTCCACATACGCGTAGCGCATGGCCAACATCGGCATCAGCGTCTGTCCGCCAGCGACGATGCGTGCGTTGTCCAGCGTGGAGAGTAGCTCAACGGCACGCGCCACGCTTTCCGGACGGTGCCAGGTAAAGGGTGCTGACTTCATTTCTCACCTTCCAAGAATGTGTATCGCGCACGCACCGTGATCGAAGCCGTAGGTGCCTCCACCGGTGATGTGCGCCAGCCCGACTCGTGGACCGCGCGGCTCGTCTTGCCCGACCTGCCGTGCGCCGCAGCGACCCTGCAGCTGGCGTGTTATTTCGACGATCTGCGCGATCCCTGACGCTCCAAGCGGATGGCCCCTGCAGAGCAGACCGCCGGACGGGTTGAACGGGATCCGTCCGTTCAGCGCCGTTTGACCGTCTCTGATCAAACCCGCCCCGTCTCCGTGGGCGGCAAAACCCAGTGCTTCGTAGTACAGCAATTCGGCGATGGTGAAGGCGTCGTGACACTCGACGAGATCGATGTCGGAAGGGCCGATACCGCAGGATTCGTAGGTTTCGCTCGCGCAACGCATCGTGACTTCGGGAGTCGTCATATCCCTCCCTCCCTGCATATAACGGCCCGACGTCAGATGGGACGCAAGAATCTTCACGGCGCCTTGCCGATTCGCAATGGGAAGGTCGGAGGCTTCAAGCACCACTGCGGCTGCGCCGTCGCCGAGCGGGCAGCACTGATGCAAAGTCAGCGGCGAGGCCACCTGCCGGCTGCTGAGCACTTCATCCACTGAGATGGTGCTGCGGATCTGTGCGTAGGGGTTGAGCGCTCCGTTCGCCCTGGCCTTGACAGCGATCTGCGCGAGATCGCGGGCTGATAAATCGAATTCATGCATGTAGCGCTGTGCGCGCATTGCATACAGCGCCGGCATCGTCAATCCGTTCGCCGCCTCGACATCCTCATCGCCCAGGTCAAGTGGCCCGGCTCCGAGACGAGTCAATTGCTCTACTCCAACCACGACTGCACAATCCACCGCACCTGCGGCAATCGCGAGGTAGGCGTGCCGAAATGCGCTCGCTGAGGACGAGCAGGCGTTTTCGAAATTCGCCGCTTCGATGCCGGTCAGCCCCGTCTCCCGTGCGATGCGTTGGGCAGCCAACGGACCACCGGATACCGTACCGCAATAGACTGCGCCGATGCGTCGGCGATCGATTCCGGCTTCATCAAGTGCCTCGATGACCGCTGGCGCGGCGAGTTGGGAAAGACTCACTTCCGGGAAACGTCCAAAACGAATCATGCCTGTGCCAACGACGCTCACACTCCTCAAACCGTTCGTCACGCTCATGAATTTTCCTGCTGAGAAATTTCACCGGGCGCGGTAAAGAAATAGATGAATTGGCTCGCTTGTTTGTTTGCTGGTTGCACTCGCAATTCGAGCTGCTGCCCCGTCTGTACGGCGCCAACGTGCATTTCGATGCGCCCGAAGACCCGCAGACCATCGCTCAGGTCCACATACCCGACGGTGTAGGGCGTGTCGACGCCTCGTGGTCCCATATGCACCACGCTGTGGCAGTAGAGGGTGCCGATCGCCGGCAACGGCGACGCGACGAAGTCACGACCGCCGCATTGTGGGCACACGGTGAGTACCGGATAGATCGGCGTTTCGCAATCGGAGCACTTCACCCCTAGTAATGACCAGCCCTTCCCGCCTCTTACAACTGAGGCTGTCCCTAATCGTCTGAAACCGTTCACGCTGACTCCACTCCTGTACGTTTTAATGGTGTAGTGTGTAATACACTATACTAGCAAGCGGTAGCCAGGAAGGTAGGGCAAACCCGGTGCTCGCGGTTGCCTTCAGAGAGAATCGACATGCCGCCTGCTGGTCGGGAGCGCCGTCGCTATATGCTGTTGCCGATGCATCGGCAACCGGTCAGTGCAGAGCGTGAGCCGCGAAGTCTGCTCATCCATCTGATTCCGAAAAATCGTCGGCGGCCTCGCTTGCTGGCGAGTTTCTCCAACGGCGGGCAGAATGCCTTGCAGACCGATAGTTTTGGAGCTTATAAGTGGCAATAGCGAAGGCAGGAAAGAAGACGGCCCTCTCGCGGGCAGAGAATCACGCGCCGGACGGCGTACAGGGGTATCAGCAGCGTGTTAGCAGGGAAAAGCGCGCGCTGATACTGGACGTCGCAATTGCAACGTTTCTGGAAAGCGGATATGACGCGGCCACGATGGATTCCATCGGCGATCGCGCGGCAGTGTCATATGCGACCCTGTACAAGCACTTTCCCGGTAAGGAGATCCTCTTCAGCGATGCGATGGACCATCTCTTCCATCAGTTGTTCGCACGCTGGAAGGATCACGCCGTGCCCCCGGAGGTCGAGTCGGGCTTGCGCGAGATTGCCCGGGCATACAACGAGCTTGTTTCCGAGCCCAGCATGATTGCCGCAATGCGGCTGGTCATTGCTCAAGTGCGAAGCTTTCCCGACATGGCACTTCGCTTCCAGCGCGCGAAAGATCTCTTCAGCGACGTAACGGACGCCTGGTTGACAAAGCGGGTGGAAGAAGGCCGCCTGAAGATTGCCGACGTGCGGCTCGCACGCGCCGAATTCATCGGCATGTTGGGAGAAACGCTTTACTTTCCCCGTCTAATGCGGATCGATCATGCGATCTCCGACGAAGACGTTGAAAGGATCATCGGCAGCGCAGTCTCCACGTTCCTGACGCGCTATCACGCGCATTGAATAACGCGTCGCGACACCTACACCACGGTGAACGAGGCGGCGCCCCGCCTTTACGCGATACCTATAGAGACAGCAATCAGCCTGATCAACACATCTGTTCGTCGATTATCCTCGTCAACGGAGACTCGACATCGCCCGTGTGCTTCATCCGCACGGGCTCGATCAGGACGATCCAGCACCCGCTATCGGCCACCGGATTGCGCAACGTGCCCCTTGGGACTACGTGCATCGAACCCGCTTGCAAATCGACGACGCGTCCGCCTTCGTATTCGATCTTCAGATGTCCGCGCACTTTCGCAATTTTCAGGTATTGATCGTTGACTTCCGTGACGACTTTCGGTGACCAGTATTTCGACCACGTCGCCGAACGCGGCTTCGAGGTCGAACGATTCGGCAAACGGATGGATTGCCATGACTATATCCCGGTCGGAAAGGCGAAAATGGCGAGCAGCACGAGCGCAAGCAGAGCCATGTCCACCAGACTCAACTTAGGGAGTCTTCGCGTTAGATGGCACCTGCAAGAACGGGACGTTGTTGAACTTCGAATTCACTGCCCCCTTCTCGACGAGACGGATTCAAACGAACACCTTTCGCAGCCGACTGGGTTGAGCGCGAAGATACTGGTTCGGCGCCCTGACTTGAGCCCCAAAGTGAGCCGCAGCGTGCCAAGGCCAGCGAGGGTCAAAGAGCACGGCCCGAGCAAGCGCGATCAGATCGGCATCTCCCGTGCTGAGAATGGATTCGGCTTGTTCGAACTCAGTGATCATGCCGACGGCGATGACAGGGAGCGTCGTCTCCTGCTTCACTGCCCGCGCGAAGGGAACCTGATAGCCAGGCCCGATCGGAATTTGCGCGGCTGGGTTCGAACCACCACTCGAGACATTGATCGCGGCACAGCCTCTAGCCTCCAGTGCGTGGACAAAGGCGATCGCGTCCTGCACGGACCACCCGCCGTCCACCCAATCAGTAGCCGATATCCGCATCGTCACGGGGCGATCATGCGAAAATGCGTCTCGCACGGCTTCGAAAACCTCGAGTGGAAAACGCATTCGGTTTTCCAATGAGCCGCCGTACTCATCGTCCCTGTGGTTTGAGAGAGGCGAGAGGAATTGATGGAGCAGATAGCCGTGCCCACCAAGGATTTGAATGAAATTCAACTCAAGCCGGGAGGCGCGTTGCGCTGCGGCCGCGAAGGCGTCGCGAATTGCGGCCAGACCATCGCGGTCCAAGGCGGTGGGAGGTGTCTCGCCGGCCGCAAAAGCGACCGGGGATGGGCCGTAGGTGTTCCAACCATTTGCGCGAACATATGGAATCTGTGCGCCGCCGTCCCATAATTTTTGTCGAGACCCTTTTCGGCCAGCATGGTTGAGCTGGATTCCAATCGGCGTATCAGACCACCGCCGAACGCCCTGCAGCACTCGTGCCATGGAGACTTCGCACTCGTCCGAAAAGAGCCCCACGTCACCATAGCTGGTGCGTCCCTCGGGGGTGACCGCCGTCCCCTCAATGGTTAGCGCCGCCGCACCTGAAACCGCCAGCTGGCCGAGGTGAATCAGGTGCCAATCGCTCATCTGCCCGTCTTCGGCCGAGTACTGGGCCATCGGGGCGATCACGATCCGGTTGGCTAATTTCAAGTTGCCGACTTGTATCGGCGAGAACAGCGTTGGGTGACTCATAACAACTCCTTCCGGCGCGTTTTAGCGCCGTCGAGGTGCTTCGTAAAACCCGCGCGCGACACGCTGATGTCGACGAGGCGCTTTTCGTTCCTGACCGCCACAGCGACACGGTCGAGGTCGTCGAGGTTCGCGGCGTCAGACGATGCCGCCGCGCCAACCGTCATCGCCCAGCCTTTCGGGTTGAGCCAGAGCAGCAGGAAACCGTTGACGAGCGTAACCGGCCGCGCGGGGCCGTTGTTCGCGTTTGGCGGCCCGCTGCGCGCGATGCGCCACGCGAGCCACAGCAGATACGCCGAGCCGAGCGCCCTCACCGCCGTTTGCAGCGACGGCAGCGTGAGAAGCAGGCCGCCAAGCCCGAGCGCAGCGAGCAAGGCGAGGCCCATCGCGATGCCCAGCATCAGCGGTATCGAGCGTACGAAGCCAAAGCGTGCGCCTGAGGTGATGGCGAGCGTGGTCGCGCCGCCGGGCGTCACGGTCGCGACGGCGACGAAGAGCAGAAGCGGCAGAATCGAGGTCATCGGTGCAAAATCGAATGAGCGAATTTGCACTGTACGGATCGTCGAAGCATCGTGAAAGCTAATAATGTTGATGCGGTACATTACGCGCCATAATGCATAGATGAGCCGAAACCTCGATCTCGATCTGGTCCGCACCTTCGTTGCCGTCGCCGATAGCGGCAGCATGACGGTCGCCGCGAATCTGCTGCACATGACGCAAGGCGCCGTGAGCCAGCAGGTGAAGCGCCTCGAAGATGTGCTGGATTGCCTTCTGTTCGTTCGCAAGACACGCCGCCTGGAACTGTCGCACCAGGGCGAGCAGTTTCTCGTGAAGGCGCGCAAGCTGCTGCGGCTGAACGATGAAATCTGGGCCGACATGACCGGCCAGCCGTTGCGCGGCGCCTTGCGTGTGGGCGTGCCTTACGATCTCGTGATGCGGCTCGCGCCCGCGATGAAGGCGTTCGCCGACGCGCATCCGCACGTCGAAATTTCGTTGGTGTGCGCGGCGTCGCCAGAGCTGAGCGAAGCGGTGAATAGCGGTCGCGTGGACGTGTCGTTGGTCGAATATGTCGCGAGCGAAGCCGAAGGTGAAGTGGTCTGTGCGGCGGCGGCATTAGAAGGGGTGCGAGTGCCGCTCACCTGATTCACGAAGCAGGCGTTCGATGAAACTCAGCAAGCGCCTGGCATTCTTGTGCTCAGATGCCCTGTCCGCCAGACACTTCGATGCGCTGCGCGTTGACCCAGCGGTTGTCCCCGGACAGCAGGCTGGCGATCATCGGCCCGATGTCGTCAGCCGCGCCGACGCGGCCCAAGGCGGTCATGTCCGCGAAGAACTGGTTGAACTCCGGGGTGTCACGCACAGGCCACCGAAGAAGTCCGTCTCGATCGCGCCCGGTGCCACGGCGTTGACCGTGATCTTGCGGCGGCCCAATTCCTTCGCCATGTAGACGGTGAGCACTTCGATAGCCCCCTTGACCGAGGCGTAAGCCGACCACCCTTCGGCAGACACGCGGGTCAGACCAGTGGAAAGGTTCACGATGCGGCCGCCATCGGCGAGTAGCGACAGCAGCTTCTGGGTGAGGAAGAACACGCCCTTAAAGTGCACATTGACCAGTTTGTCGAACGCTACCTCGCTCATCTCAGCGATCGGCGCAACGTCACCATGGCCAGCATTGTTGATCAGGTGGTCATAGGCTGTCGCGCTGCCAGGTCTGGCGCAGCACGGTCTTCAGCCGCTCAGCGAAGGCCGGGAACGTCGATGCGTTGCTGGCATCGAGTTGCAGGGCAACCGCCTTGCGACCCAGCTTCTCGATCTCGGCGACGACAGCCGTGACCTCTGCTTCGCGGCTCTGGTAGGTGATGATGACGTCGCCGCCTTTGCGGGCGATCGACAGGGCGGTATTGCGGCCGAGGCCGCGGCTGGAACCCGTGACGAGGGAAACCGTGCTCATGGCTAACTCCTTTGCAGGTGGTGGAAGTAGGCGTTCATTTTGTTGCTGAGAGCGCCAACCACCTTTGCCTAAATCTCGGAGTCCTTGGCCTTTTTCTCCGAAGGTGGTATCTCCAGTCGCCTGAACTCGCTACGATGGCCATGTGAAAAAAGACCATGATACGCAGGTATGAGTGACATATTACTTGACGCGGTGCGCCGCTACGCCGAGGCGTATGCTGGCCCGACCGGCGTGGCCCAAACCCCCATTCCCGGCCTGACTACTATCCGGGCGACGAAGCCGAGCGGGATCGACTACGCAATCTCCCGACCGCTCGCCTGCCTTGTCTTGCAAGGAAGCAAGAGAGTGACGATGGGGACGCAGACGTTCGACTTCAGCTCAGGCGATTCGCTGCTGATTACGTCCGACGTGCCGACGGTCAGCCAGATCACGCGCGCCAGCTCCGCCGAACCGTACTTCTCGCTGGTGCTGGATCTGGACCTGACGGCCATCGCGGAACTCGCCGTGGAGATGAAGTAAGGGCCAGTGGCCCAAGGGTCATCCGTGCGGGTCGAACCGTCCGACTCCGAGGTTGCCGACGCGGTGCTGCGCCTGATGCGTTTGATCGAGCGTCCCACGGCACTGCCGGTTCTGCAAGTGCAACTCGTGCGTGAAATGCACTACTGGCTGCTGGTCGGAAAGCACGGCTCCGTGATTCGCCAGCTCGGCTGGCCGGAAAGCCACGCCCAGCGCGTGGCGCGCGCCGTCGCCTTGCTGCGCGCCGAGTTCACACAATCGCTTCCGATCGAGCGCCTAGCGTCAGCGGCCGGCATGAGTTCTTCGTCGTTCTACCAGCACTTCCGGGCGGCGACCTCGTTGTCGCCGCTGCAATTCCAGAAGTAGTTGCGCCTGATCCAGGCCCGCAGGCTGATGATGTGGGAAGGCGTGTCAGCCAGCAGCGCGGCGTTTTCAGTAGGCTATGAAAGCGTCCAGCAATTCACGCGGGAATACCGACGAATGTTCGGTTTACCGCCGGGCAAAGACACCGATGCGACCAGGAGCGCTGTCAGCGCGGACGCCTAAATGGCAGAAAAAGGACTCGCATCCCCAAGACACCACCAGGATGCTTCACCCATGGTGGTGTCTTGGGGATGCGAGCGAGTCGCACGATTCCTCCCGTTTAGAAGAATCCCTAACAGATACGTCCACCGTTCTTGGTGTGCTGGTGCGATCTTTCTATCTGGCGGAGGGAACGCCTAGAGCCGGGCACCGCCCGTCGCGTCGATCACCTGTCCCGTAGTCCAGCGTGCCTCATTCGATGCGAGGAAGGCGATGACGTCAGCCACATCGGCAGGTTGCCCCACTCGCGAGAACACCGACATAGCCTCCGCGCCGGCGCGCGCCTCCGGTACCGTTATCCACGCCGCATTCATGTCAGTCTCCGTCACACCCGGCATGACCGCATTCACCGTGATGCCGCGCGGACCGAACTCAGGGGCAAGCGACAACGTCAGCGTTTCAATGGCACCTTTCGACGCGGCGTAGGCAGGATGCGTCGGAGCCGCGACACGCGTGAAACCCGTCGAAACGTTAATGATTCGTCCATTGTCGCGAATGTGATCGGCAACAGCCTGAATCAGGAAGAATGGTGCCTTGAAGTTGACCGTCATGATCTCGTCGAAGACGGACTCACTGGTCTGAGAAAGGGGAATTGCCGGTGCCACGCCAGCATTGTTGACGAGAATGTCAAGCCAAGGCTCGCCCGTGGCGGCGATCGCGGCTGCCTTGAACTGCTCCCAGATACTATCCGTTGCTTCTTTACCGCGATTCAAGTCCGCCTTGATCGCGATGGCTTTTGATCCGAGAGCCTCGATCTCGCGGATGGTGTCGTAAGCCGCATCGGCATTGCTGCCGTAGTGCACGCCGATGAGCGCGGCCCCTTCTCTCGCAATGGCCAGTGCTACAGCACGGCCGATACCACGCGAGCTTCCGGTTATAAGGGCTGCCTTGTTTGAAAGTCTTGCAGACATTGACAACTCCGTTTCGACTATTTGAATAGGGATCGTTATAATAATAACGCCGGAAGAGCCTTGTCAACGCATTTTATAGGAATCGATACAAAAATGAACGGACCCGCCCGGAAACGTGGCAGACCGAGGTTGCTGGATCGCGAAGTGGGGCTCGATATCGCCGCGCGGCTGTTCTGGGAACATGGATATGAAGGCACCTCGATAGCCGACCTGACCGGGGCCATGGGTGTCCCGCCGCCGTCCCTCTACGCAACGTTCGGCTCGAAGGAGGATCTTTACAGACAGGCGCTCGACCATATCAGCGAGCGTGAGAACAAGCAGTGGCTGGAAGCGCTGCACGGAACCATGCCGGCCTACGATGCGATAGCGTTCTACCTGCACGACGCCGCGGCACGCTTTACCGACCCGGGAAGGCCGCGCGGCTGCATGATTTCGACTGCTGTTCTTCAACATGCTGAAAAGAGCGAGTCCGTCGCCCAGACCGTGGCCGCACGGCGGGAGCTTGGGCTACAGGCCATCAAGGCACGCTTCGACCGTGCCGTAGCCGAAGGTGAGCTTGCCACTGACACCGACACCGAAGCGCTCGCACGCTTTTATGGCGCAGTGGTGCAAGGCATGTCCGCACAAGCCTGTGACGGGGCAAGCAGGGCAACACTGAAGCGGCTGGCTGATGTTGCGTTGTCGGCATGGCCCCGGCCTCAAGCTCATCGCCAGAACCCGGTTTCGTGAGTGCGGTTCACTTTCGGCAAACACGACATGGGCGGTACCTGAGTCAATCAAGCAACGGGGTCGGCCGCGGGCCTAGCGGTGGCGTCCGCAGCGGAGCGGTCTGCGGTCACCCCGTCCGGGCCGGCCGGGGTCGGAGTCCGGCCAACAGCAGTCAGTCGTGAATTGCTTCAGAATAGTGGCCGATGGAGCAACTCCACGTTTTGTACAACCACAATTCACCGAGGCTACAAATGGTCGATTGGTCTGCTATTGCGACAGTCTTTTCTGTCTATGCGGCAGCTGCCGTTATACCCGGGCCGAACTTCGTCGCAGTCACTCACAAGGCGGTAGCCGGTAGACGCTCCGATGCGCTCGCGCTTGTCGCCGGAATCGTGACGGTGAATCTGTTCTGGGCGACTTGCGCCATCCTTGGTATCGGAATGGTGTTCGCTATTTTCCCGTGGCTCGCTGCCGGCGTAAGGCTTGCTGGCGCGGCCTATCTGATCTGGTTCGGGCTGCGGCTCGTTGTGTCGGCACGGGCAACCCCGTCAGGAGCACATTACCCAACGAAGACGCCTCTGTTTCGTGCCGCGTTCCTGCAAGGTATCGCGACAAATATCGCGAACCCGAAGTCCATCGCCTTTTATGCGGCAGTGTTTTCCTCAGCGGTGCCCGCCCACGTTTCCATGCCGACGTTCTTCGCAATGCTTGCTACTGTCGGTGCATCAGCGACGTGCTGGTACGGAGCAGTCGCGCTCGTTCTATCGCACGTGGCGATTGCGACGGCGTATCGTCGCGCGAAGGCATGGATCGACCTCACATGTGGAGGGCTCATGATTGCACTGGGAATCCGGCAGGCATTTCGTTAACAAAAGCGCCCGGCGGAGCCTATCTGAACGGCCGCTTTGCGTGTGGGCGACCGTCCCTTGCGGGTCGCGTACAGCCGTCCGCCTTCGCGGCGGAAGCCAGTTCGATATGCAAGTCGCATGAGGCACCGGTCGGCCCAGAGCGTGTCAAAACGCGTGGCCCCTGGGAATTGACGAAACCTGTCTCGGCGCGGATCGCCGCTTGTCGATTGCGGCAAGCCGAACGTCAAATCACAGCCGCACGCATCACGAAGCTCAACAAGCCCGTCCGGGCGTCACGCCCGCATCGCCTTCATAATCGCTTCTGAACCGAGTAGTTTGATCACCCGCTTCATATTGTACGCCAGCACGTGCAGGCTCATCTCCGTGCTCACCCGCTCGATGGTCCGTGTCAGAAAATGAGTAGCGCCCATCCATGCCTTGATCGTGCCGAATGGATGCTCGACAGTCTGTCGCCGGATGCGCATCATCTCGGGCGCATGATCAAGTCGCACCTGCATCTCATCAAGAACAGCTTCGTGCTCCCAGCGCGTCACGCGACGTTGAGGGGCCCGGCGTGCATTGTGCTTTTAGCGAGCATTGCTGGCAGTTTGAACTCCAGTACTTACTGATCTTCAGGCCACGCTCAATGGTCGAGAATCGCCAGATGAGCCGCTCGCCTGCCGGGCACCGATATTCGTTCGTCTTTGCGTTGTAGATGAAGTCGTCCTTGCCGAAGCGGCCATCAGCCGTTGCGCTCGATGTTAAGGTCTTCGGGACGAACACGGTTATTCCTGCCTCGTGACACGCAAGTATCTCTTCGCTCTTGTAATAGCCGCGATCCGCAACTGCAGTTGGTGACCACATGCGCGGCGATCAGATGGTGCTTCGTATCAACTGCCGTCTGGACGTTATAGCCGACAATTCCTGTTCCTCGCGCCGATGCCCACCTTCAGTTCTGACATGCCGGGTCTCCTCCTCTTGATATGAAAACGGCACCTACTGCGAGGTGCCGTTACGGCCACTACGTCACGGTTGATGCGGGCGATTTCCCTCCACCATGTGGAAGACGTGGCCCATGGGCTCTTCCCAGATCAGGTTGCGTTCCATCGCGCGCGCCGGCATGTCCTGGATCACGTACTGGATGGCGGGCTCGGTGCCCGTATTGATGTGCTCATGGCTGGCCATCGGCGGGCAGGCGAATGTGTCGCCGCGCTTCCAGTCGAAGCGCTTGCCGTCCAGGATCGAATAGCCCTCGCCCTGCACGATGTGGTAGAGCGCGTAGGAGTTATGACGGTGGGCGATGATGTGCTCGCCCGGATTGATACCCTGGATGCCGAGGAAGATCGACGGGAACACGCCACCCGCTTCGCCTGTATCGCCGTGAACCAGCGAGATGAAGCGGCGATCGGCGTTGCGCAGCGGATCTTTCATCACGACGTCTAGCCGCTCCGTCACATCCTGCCAGCGCCAGATTGCCGGGCGCAGGTTCTTCTTGACGAGGAACGGATAGTATTCGTCGTCCGTCATCATCTGCGCCCACTCGGTCCGGTCGACGACTTCCGTCACGGGTGACGTCTCGTGTTTGACTGCGTTGTCCTGGCTCATGTTTGTCTCCGTAAAAGAAAGGGGAAAGGTCGGGCTAGTGCGGATCAACGTGTCCGCACAGATACCAGTTCAGGAAGGTCCGGGTGCGCTCCCAGGCCGCCTTCGAGGCGGCCGGCCGGAACACGGCGGACCGGAACCACTCGTCGAACGCATGCGGCGCGCCCCGATAGATGAAAAGCTCATACGGCTTCTGGGCCGCGCGCAGCTGGCCGATAAATCCGTTGATCTCCTCCCGGCTGACAAGGCGATCCCAGTCGCCGTAATGACACAGCAGGGGCGCCTTCAACGAATCCACCACATCGACCGGTGCAACCGGCTTGCGCTCAGTGCGCGATGCATAGCTAAGCTGACCGTAATAGTCGACCGCACATCCCACCGCGTACTGTGCCGCCGCCAGCGCGGCATAGGTGCCGCCGATACAGAAACCAAGCAGGCCAGTTTTTGACAGCGGGAAGCCCTCGGTGTGCGCCCACGCCAGGATTTCGCCCAGATCCGCGAGCACGCGTGCATCGTCCAGCGACGCGACGGCCTCACCGATCAGCTGCGGCGTGGAAATGTCCGGAGCCGCGCCTTCCCGGCCAAAATAGTCGAGCACGGCGACCGTATAGCCGTCCGCGGCCAGATCCTTCGCGCGGCCAACGATGTAGTCGTTGACGCCCGCGATCGCCGCAAGCATCACGACGAGCGCCGGTCCTGCCTGCGTACCTGGAGCCGGCGGCAGAAGGCGGCATGAGGCGCCACCGGGAAACGAAACCTGCTGGATATCAGTGCTGTTCATGGGGGTACCTGTCCTTGTTGAATAGGAGTGTCATCGCAAAAGCTTCATGGCACAATGTGGATGATTTAGTTTTCACTATTCTCCGAATGAATAATCACCCCTCCCTGGACCTGAACCTGCTCCTCGTCTTCCGTGCGATCTGGGAGCATCGGAACGTCTCCCGCGCCGCGGAGCAGCTCGGTGTCTCGCAGCCATCCGTCAGTCACGCGTTACGGGCGTTGCGCGAGCACTTCAATGACCGGCTGTTCGTCCGGTGTGCCGGCGGGGTCATGCCGACGCCCCTCGCGCAGACCCTGGCCGACCGGATCGCGCAGGCACTGACCGCGCTCGAACAGGGACTCGAGATGCGCGACCGGTTCGATGCGCACACGAGCCGCAAGGAATTCACGATCGTCATGACCGACATCGCCGCGGCCATTATCCTGCCCCGCATCATCGATATCTGCCGGAAGGAGGCGCCCTTCGTCAGCTTCAGGACGATCGAGCTACCGACCGAAACGGTGCTGTCGGCGCTACGTGACGGCACGGCCGATCTTGCGGTCGAATTCAATCCCGCGCTTCACACTAGCCTGCTTCACAAGCCGCTATTCAGGAGCGAGTACGTCTGCATCGTCAGCGCGGACCATCCGCGCATTGGACGCAAGCTTTCGCGGACTGACTTCATGAGGGAGCGACACGCAGTCGCGCAGGCACAGGGGACGGGTCACTACGTGGTCGAGTCGACGCTGCAACGTCTCGGCCTAGTCCATCAGATCGGTGCGCGGATACCGCATTTCCTGGCACTGCCATTCATCATCGCCTCGAGCGAGATGATCGCCACCATTCCACGACCGCTGGCCGAAGTGATGCTCGGGGTCGCGCCGGTGAAGATCTTTGCGTCACCCGTGCGTCTGCCGAAGCCGACCATCGAATTGCTGTGGCACGAGCGGCTGCACGATGACATGGCCACACGCTGGCTGCGCGACCTGCTGCCCCGCGCGATGCAGCCCATCTTTGCCTCCGGGTTCAGCGGATTCGGTCATGCTCTGGAGTGACGTCGGTGTTTCAACACCGGCAGCCCGCACACGGGGATTGGAACGCTTCGGGACAGCGGGGGACCCGGCTATCAGGGTCAGCAAGTATGCGGGCTGGTTCTTTGCACGCCGGCGGCCGCGCACTGCAGTGCGGGCGGGTGCAAAGGCGTGCACCAGCGGCAGGCTCATCCCAGCCACACTCCGCTGTTTCCTCAGCCTGAAGGCGGCCCTGGAAACGAGGTGTCCGATTCGTGCGCGTCGCCATAGGGAGTCGCATGCACAGGGGAACTGGCTCATACGCCGACATGCCCGACAAGCCGCAACATGCCGATACAGCCCCCCGGGGCGCTCAAATTCGCCCGCCCCGCCCGCCCGGAAGGCTGGACTGCGCATTGCCTTGCCCCGGTCCTGAATAATTCTCGGGCCGCGGGAACGCCATGGGCGAACCCGGGCGCGACGTCATCGCATCGCGATGGTGTCGACACCATCTGTGGCACGCAGACCGTTACCGAAAGCGTCGGTGAGCCTGAATGACGAGACGGCGATCCTCAGTTGTGCTGCCTGATCCTCCAGCGACTGGGCCGCTGCGGCCGCCTGCTCGACGAGCGCCGCGTTCTGCTGCGTGAACAGGTCCATCTCGATGACGGCCTGATTCACCTGTTCGATGCCGCGACCCTGCTCCTCCGACGCTCCAGCGATCTCACTGACAATGTCGGAAACCCGCTTCGTGGCACGTTTGATCTCGCTCATGGCCGTGCTGACTTCAATGGCTTGATGCGAGCCCTCGCGGATCGTGGCGACAGACGAAGCAATCAGGTCCTTGATTTCTCTGGCGGCGCCGGCCGATCGCTGCGCGAGGCTTCGAACCTCGCTCGCCACCACCGCAAAGCCCCGGCCCTGTTCGCCGGCGCGCGCAGCCTCCACCGCGGCATTGAGGGCGAGAATATTGGTCTGGAATGCGATCCCTTCAATCACGCCTGTGATTTCGGAGATCCGGTTCGAGCTGCCACTGATTTTCTCTATGGTACCCACCATGGCCTGGACCACGTCATCGCCTGTAGCGGCGATATCCGTGGCGTCCGAGGCCAGTGCCTGCGCCTGATACGCGTTCTCGGCGTTCTGCCTGACCGTCCCGGCCAGTTGCGTCACGTTGGACGCGGTCTCATCCAGGGACGAAGCCTGTTCCTCGGTACGGACGGACAGGTCAAGATTGCCGGCCGCGATTTCGCGCGTTGCCGTCGCAACTGAATCGGTCGACAGATGCACGGCGGACATGGCTTCTTCTACCCGACGCATCAGCCTGTCGAACGCAACCGCCGCGCGGCCGAACTCGTCCATGCGTGGACTCCTGGCGCGCATGGACAGGTCGAGCGTCGTCGCAATCTCCTCAAATCTGGTGCTCATGCGGTTCAGCCCGCCGCATACCACTCGATGCAGGTGAATGCCACCACTGACTGTGATGACGCACCCTGTCAATGCCACCGCGATGAGCGGTGTGAGCAGCAGGCGGTATGACGCAGGCGCGTGCCCATCCAGATGCCATAACCCGAGAATTCCCACCAGCCCGACGGCGCACATCAGTGTTGCGCAGGTGCCGAACGCGATCATTAACTTGAGCCTGATTGTGAGAGCAGATTTCTGCACTTCGCTTCCTTCGTGACAGATGATGCGAGGACGATGAGAGGGTTGTATCTTTTGCTGACGTGCCATTGCGCGTGCCGATGCGAGCGTCGCAGGCAACCAGTCTGCTAGGTTGGTATCGGGGACACGACAGGTCGGGACCGACTCCAGAGGACTGTCCCCCAACGCGCACCGACGCTTCATTTATGGCCCTGATGCAAATTTCTGCATTCGCGTTTCCCTGCGCGTCGCAAGCCGGTTCGGCCCGCGCGAGAAAATGCGCGCAGGCCGCATCGGACAATCCTCCAACGATCATCCTGTCCCGGCCTATCAGCGGGCCGGGCTTGCGAGATTCGACCGCAAAACATGGCAATCTACGCGGCACGCATCGCTGGCCGTTCCGGGCCAGGTGGGAACATGCGCCAAATGCCGTCCTGGTGACGAAAGAAACATGGCAACCGGACCTGCGGTCCTCAATGTCTCGACGCAGACGTAGCACTCGCGGCGTGACCGTCTGTTTTTGAACGCGCTGACCCGGACCCGCATGGCGGGGTCCTAAGCGAGCCAGTACGCAACCATCAACCGCGGCGACTTTTCCGCACATCCCATCAACTTCTCCTCGTATCGCTTGATGCGACAGTTGCATAGCCATAGCTGTGACGCAACCCTTTCGGTCGTACGGATGGTCACGATCCGCTGCGCATACACGAAACCAGTCAGGCGTGAGCCGAATCGTGCCCCGGTCGACGCGGGTGGGAACGACGCTTTGCCGGCTCCCGGCGGGATGAAAGAACGAACGCGTATACCGGGGGCCTTGCCGCGAGGATCGTCAGAACTGATGGAACATGCCCAGCATGACACCCGTCTGGTTCATCCCGGGTCCGGGTGTGGCGCCGGGACCACCCGAGCTGGCGCTATATCGGGCGTGCGCGCTGTTGGCAAGATAGGTACCCTGCGCATACACCCCGCTTCGCTTTGACAGCAGATAGATCGCTCGCACGGTCGCCATCGTCGCACGGGTGTCGTGCTGGGTGTTGATGATGCGAAACGCCTCGCCGTCCAGCTCGACGAATGGCGTGATGAAATATTGTGCCCCGGCAAAGAACATGTCAGAGCGCACACTGGCGACGGCCGCGGACCCGGACGATACATGGCGGCCCAGCCAGCCCGCGTCGAACTTGACGCCAAACAACTGCACATACACGTTGGCCTGCGCGCGCGCGTCCTTGCCGCCACTGCCCGTGAATGGGGCCGGCGCAACGCCATCGAAGAAGTTGAACGCGGCGTTCGCCCCGCCGCGCTGTTCTTCATACGACGCCGCGACCCCGAACGAACCCCCGTCATACCTCAGGAGTGCAGACCAGTCCGTACACTGCCGGAAGTCGCCCGCCACAGACCCGGCACAGGTCCCCTGCCCGGGGGAATTGCCGGTCCCGGCCGCGTCGCGGCCGAACGACCAGGCTGCCCCCGCCGTGAACTGACCCATCGTGACCTTGTAGACAACGCTGTTGTCGGCTCTCGCGTTCGGGATGTACGAGTCAAGCGACCCCATCCCGTAGATGTCCGGACCTATGATGTCATTGTCGGCCAGCGCCCAGGTGGTCATCGTGTACTGACGTCCGAACGACAGGGTCCCGTAGCGACCGCTGAGCCCGACCCAGGCCTGACGGCCGAACAGACGCCCGCCCTGCAGCGAATTGCCATTGCCTACACCAAAACCACTTTCCAGCACGAAGGTGGCCTTCAGGCCGCCGCCCAGGTCCTCGGCACCCTTGAACCCCCAGCGCGACGGATAGACCCCCGTAATTGCCGGCATGCGTACCAGCCGGTCGCCCTTTACGTTCGCATGCGTCAGGTACTCCACGCCCGTATCGAGCAGACCATACAGCGTCACACCACTCTGGGCCTGTGCCGTACCCGTTACTCCGCACAGCAGCACGGCCGTCGCCCCTATTGCGTACTTCCTCATCGTCTCCACCTTTGTTTCGGGTCGAATATGTTTCTTGTAATGCCCTACAGCCAACATTGTCAGGGCGGCCTCCTGCTGTAGCAGTCACGGGAATGATCGCAATCGTGACTTTATCAACAGGAGCCCTTATAGATATTTCTTTAAAGAATCGTGAATTGTTTCCGACCGGAACAACCAGCATCCGGCACGATGTCACGCTTCTCCTCATGGATATCTTTACGGCACTATTCGGAATCAGGCTGCCTGTCGGGATGTGCTGCCTGGAATGCTTCGATCCACTGGCAGCGCTCATCGATGGCCTGAATCGCCGGGAATCGGGCCACATCCACGCCAAAACGCCGCGCATTGTAGAGCTGGGGCACCAGACAGCAGTCGGCCATCGTTGGTGTATCGCCGTAACAGAAGCCATCGCCCTCGCCGGCGAGCTCCCGTTCAAGCACGGAGAGCCCGGTCTCCAGCCAGTGCCGGATCCAGCCCAGCTTCTGTTCTTCCGATAGTGCCATCTGTCCCGTGAGGAACTTCAGGATACGAAGGTTGTTGAGCGGATGAATCTCGCAGGCGATGTACTGCGAGAGCGTCCTGACCCGCGCGCGCCCTTCAATGGATTCCGGTAGTAGCGGCCGGTTGGGATAGCGCTCGTCCAGGTACTCGATAATGGCGAGCGATTGTGAAAGCACGAGTGTGCCGTCCTGCACCACCGGCACCGTTTGCTGCGGATTGACCTTGACAAAGCTGTCCGAATACTGCTCACCACCGTTACGGTTCAGATGAATCGCAACATATTCATACGGCTGGCTCTTGAGGTTGCATGCTATGCGCACGCGATACGCAGACGAACTACGGAAATAGCTATACAGTTTCATAACGATTGGTTACTCGAATTGTGGGATAGCCGGAAGTTTGGGAGCCTGTTGCCGAGGCAGTCTCATCCGAGCGCGACGAAGAGGTCGTCACCATCCACCCGAGTCGGCCGGATTCGCAGATCTTCCTTAAGCGGCTCGCACAGCGCCTTCATGTGGCGCGCTTTGACCTCTTCCTGATAAAACGGACGTTCGAGTTCGTGGATATCCAGATAGCCGTCGCAGATCTGTACAAGCCCACGACTACAGATGTTGTCAGTCACGAACAGGCCGTTATCGACGTTGAAGACCGTGAATCCGCGGTTGCCCACTTCCGCCACAATGGCGCCGTGCTTCGGAACGTCTGTTACTGCGACCAGCCTTATCCACTTCTGCACGATAAGCACCTCAGATCGCCAAACTGCCGGAGACAATGACGAATCGCGGCAATAACGGTGCGCCTTGAATCGCCAGGTCGGGATTCCCGTGATCCTGGGACACGCACCAGCACCAGTAATCCCCGGCAGAAGATGGATTCAGGCCAGCCAGGGCAAGGCACCCATCTCCTTCTCATGCCCCTCATGTACGGCGCCGTCGCCCTTACTGCCCAACACGCACCACAATCGCGCCCAGACGGTCGATGAAGCCATGCATCACGTCGCCCTCTTGCACGGCATTCACACCCTCCGGCGTGCCGGTCATGATGATGTCGCCCGGCTCGAGCGCGTCATACTGCGAGAGATACGCGATGCACTCCGCCACTGACCAGATGAGTTTCGAGATGTCTGAGGACTGTCGCGACTGACCGTTGACCGTCAGCGTGATGGCCGCTGACGACAATTCACTCAGATCCGCGGCTGGCTGAATGGGGCCGATGGGTGCCGACCTGGCGAACGACTTGCCGAATTCCCAGGGACGCCCCTTGTCGCGCGCCTCGAGTTGGAGATCGCGGCGAGTCATGTCCAGGCCGACCGCATACCCATAGACGTGTTCAAGCGCCTGACCGACCGGGATATCGGAGCCACCCTTGCCGATGGCGACAACCAGCTCGATTTCATGGTGAAAGTTGCTCGTTTTTGGGGGGTAAGGAATCCGGGTCTCCGCCTCACCAGCCTGGACCACTGCGTTTGCAGGCTTCATGAAAAAGAACGGTGCATCGCGTTCCGGATCCTTTCCCATCTCACGCGCATGCGCGGCGTAGTTGCGGCCGACGCAGAAGACCCGGTTGACCGGGAACGTTTCGGGTCGGCCAGCAACAGCCAGCGTGTAGACGGTGGCGGGGCTCACTGCATATTCCATTTACTTCTCCGGTAGCACTTCAAACCATTGCCTCCTGGCCGACCGTTACCTTGGCAGCACGGGACGGTCAGAGAAAATAAAAAATGAATCATGTTTCGGCAAGAAACCTGAATTCATGCATTCCAGTTAGGGCCTGCCGCTCGCCTATTGCCCGGAGTCCAGACCTTCGGACGCTTCCCTGAGCACGACCCTGTCCAGTCCGCTGAACACGGCTGGTGCGCAGCGGGCGACAGGCAAACGTCAGTACCCGAGGATGTCGTCCCATACCACCAGTTGCGAGGATTTCGGTACGGGCCCGATTGCTTCGACCGGCGCGCCAGCCTCGCCCCAGCGCACGCAGGTCGCCATGCCGTGCTGATACTGGGCCACACGACGCCCGATGCGAGCATGTCCTGCAGCCCCCGGTTGCAGGACGTACCCGTGGCCGCATCGGCAAGGTTTGGATGGGAGAGCCAGCCCAGTGCATTCAGACGGTAACTCACGGTGACGACAACCACGCCCTGCGCCGCTAGGGCCGCGCCGTTGAAAAGCGGCATGCGGGTGGCGCCATTTCGCAGGCCGCCGCCGTGCACCCAGACGAGCACAGGCGCCTTCCCGCCGAGTTGCGGCGTCCATACGTTGAGCGTCAGACTGTCCTCGCTTTTGCTGCGTAATCGTGGGATAGATCCACGAGACCACTGAACTGTTGAACGTCTGGATGCTTGCAGGGCCGAATGAACTGGCCCTCACCGCGTCCGCCGTTGCGGGTACGTAAGGCTGCGGCGATCGGGTGCGCAGCGGACCAACCGGCGGCTCCGCATAGGGAATACTGTGATATCTGAGCGTCGTGCCGTCAGGCTGACCGATGAACTTGCCCGACGTCATACTCACGACAGTGGCGGCCTTGGCACTTCCGCCCCCTCGGCAGCCCCACAAGGGGGCCGTCGCCACGGCAGCGCTGGCGAGCAGCAGACGGCGACGGATGAGACTTGTCGGCTTCATGGTCTCCATTGAACTCATCAGGACTCCTCCATGTGTATTTTGGTAGGTCACGACTTCACGGCAGTTAAATCCCGGTTCCGGTATCCACCATGTCCAAGAGGCAGTGGTGGCCGCCGCGACCGAGTATGTTTCCGGCAGGCCTGGAACTCAAGCGTGATGTTTTAGTCTTTACTATTCAAATCACGAATAAACCTTCCATGACTCGACCGCATCTCATCAGACCGTCCGGACCGGACAGGCCATCGGCCCTGCCGAAGACTGGTTCGAGCACTGGCATCGCTGCTGTCATACACAACCGATCTCGCAGGGTTGAGATGACCAGCGGCCTCAGCTTGCTATTGGCCTTCTGGATAAACACTCTTCGGGTGCAGACTGCGACACATCGCCGGCAGCCAGCATCAGCCCTGCCGGTGGCCGACAACCCGCCGTCTTCGCCATGAGGGGTTCATCACTGATATCAACAGTCAAGGGACGCCGTTCCTGCCGGACGTTCGACGGCGTATACCCCTCCCGAAAAGTGGATGCCCACCACACCGGCCACCGAGACCAGTGCCGGCACGGCCGCCGCGAGGAACAGGACCGACGACGACCATTGCAGATGCAGGAGCGCCCCGCCCACTACCGGGCCAATCACCGAACCGACGCGTCCGATTCCGAGGCTCCATCCGATTCCGGTGGCGCGCAGGGACGTGGGGTAATACATCGCAGCCAAGACGTTCAGTGCCGGCTGCCCGCCGATGATGGCGAAGCCGGTCAGGCCGATGCTGACCAGAACAGCGACGGGGGACGCTGTCACCATGGGATTGCCGATGGCGGCCGTCGTCACGCCAGCGACCAGAAAAGCAGTGACCAGCACGCGTGTGAAACCGATCCGGTCGATAATGCGGCCCAACGCCAGCGTGCCGATCAGCCCGCCACCCCACAGGGTGGTGCCGGCCAGCACGGCAAGGGACGCGGAATGCCCCGCATCGCGCATCACCGTCGGCAGCCAGTTCGACAGGAAATACATCGCGAGGAGGTTGGCGAAGTTGATCAGCCATAGCAGCAGCGTGGCGCGAGCCCGGCCGTCCTTGAACAGCTCGATGAACGGCACACCAACCGGTTCCTGCTCATCCATCACAAACTGCGCGTCCTCCGGGAACGGCGTTGCCGGAGACACGCGTGCAAGACTGCGGCGAACCCGGCTGTCGCCGCGCTGCCTGAAGATCAGGAACTGGATCGATTCAGGCAGCGCCAGCCACATCAGCATGCCCAGCCCCAGGGGAATAGCCCCGCCGGCAAGGAACACCGAGCGCCAACCCAAGGCCGGAATCATCGCGGCGGTAATCAGTCCACCGACGGCGGCGCCCAGGACATAGCCACACGACACGAGCATCATCAGCATCACTGGAATCCGGCGAGGACTGTATTCGCCCGTCAAGGCCATCGCGTTGGGCATGATGCACGCCAGTCCAAGACCCGCCGCAAAGCGCCAGCCGATCAGTTCGGGAATGGAATGGGCAAACCCGGTGCCCAGCATGCAGGCCGAGAAGAACAGCGTGGCGCCGATCACGACGGGCCGACGGCCGATCCTGTCCGCGAGCGTGCTCAAGGTCAGCGACCCGACCAGCATACCGAACAGGCCGGCCCCGAAGACGGGCGCCAGCAGTTCCTTCGCGATGCCCCACTCACGAATCACCACCGCCGCCACGTACCCCATCGCCTGCACGTCAAACCCGTCCATGATGAGGCACATGGCGCACAGTGCAATGATCAACCAGTGATATGGGCAAAGCCGGCCGTTGTCGATCACGCCCGTCACATCGATTCTCGTCGTCACGTCTGTCTCCTGAAATGCGTCGCTTAAGGCTACGCTGAAGAAGCCGCCGTTTTCGGCGACGGTTTGCTGCTGAATGTCGGAATGCGAGATCAGCGACGCGATTGGTTCGATTTTCTTGTCCTGAAGGGCCTTGCAAGCGGGTCTCTCGACCCACTTTGGCCCATCATGGACGCACCTGTGCCATGAGCCGCTCGCGGCTCATGTAGATGTTGCTCAACGCCAGTGCGGTGAAGGCGCGCGTGGCGTTCTTCGCCAGGCCGCGATAGCGCACCTTGACGAAGCCCCACAGCCGCTTGACCACCGCAAAGACGTGCTCGACCCGCGCACGTATCTTCGACTTGTTGCGGTTCTTCGAGCGTCTGGTGTCATCGACCTCACCACTTCGCCTGCGCACACGCTGGTTGGTAAAGTCCTTCGCTTGCGGTGCCTTGCTGGCGATGAGTTCCTTCTGGCTCGCATACGCGCTGTCACCGTACACACGCCGCTCGGCGCCATGCAGCAGAGCCGGCAGCGGATGCTTGTCATGCACGTTCGCAGCCGTCACTACCGCGCTGTGTGCCAGCCCCGTCTGACTATCCACGCCGATGTGCAGCTTCATGCCGAAGTACCACTGCTGGCCCTTCCTCGTCTGATGCATTTGAACAACTGCTCGCCGAGCTTGTTGCGCTCCAGCAGCCGGCGAAACTTCAACAGCGTCGTGCCATCAGGAACGCGCTCGCGCCCCAGGTCAATCCCAACGAATCGCCGCAATGCGGTGCTGTCCAGCAGCGCTTCCTCGCAGGCTTCATCCGCCAGGTTGAACCAGTGCTGCACAAAGTGCATGCGCAGCATGCGCTCCAGGCCAACTGGCGGGCGCCCGCCTTGCCCCTTCGGATAGTGCGGCTCGACAACCTCGCACAACTGCGTCCACGGTACGATCTGCTCCATCGTCTCAAGGAACACATCACGTTTGGTTGGCCGACGGTACTGTTCGAATCCGGCGCCTTGATCGGCCGCCATCGCAAGGGTCTGTTGTTTCATCCGCATTTAACGTCTTACCGCCCAACGGCGTTGACCTTTTTCAGCGTAGCCTTAATAGTTATGCGGGTCCGTTCGGTCGGACACGGGGTAAGAAGCCGCATGCGTCGCGTGCAACGACCGCGGATGCCGCACGAGCAACGACTCACTCACCCCATGAGAGATGATTCAACAGCCGGGGCGCCTCCCTTCCCAGGCTGCGTTGAGAATGCCCAAGACGGCCGCTTCGTCGATTGCTCGTGGATTGGAGTCGATGTGATGCATGCACTCGCTCGCGATCGCGCTGAGCCTGTCACGTTCAACGCCCAGTTCCTTCAACGACACCGGCGCGCCCAGCCTGTGTGCCACGTCGTACAATGCCTGCGCCGGGGACGCCTGCATGATCGGGCGCATGGCGTCCATCTGGGCTGTAATCGCCGGCTTGTTGAAAGCGAGGACATGGGGCAGGATGATGCCGTTGGTTTCCCCATGTGCGACACCGAAGCGCCCGCCCAGCACATGGCAGATCCGATGATGGATGCCAATACCCACGGAAGTGACCATCAGACCGCCAATCGCGGCGCCATAGGCAGCGAGAGTCCGCGCCTCAAGGTTGGCCGGTTCGTCCGCCAGCAGTTGCAGGGCGCGATACAGCGAATCAATCCCCGTCAGCGCAAGTTCGCTGGTCAGTGGATTGCTTTTCGGCACATACAGCGCCTCGACGCAATGCGCCATTGCATTCATGCCCGTTGAGGCCGTTTCCCGCATAGGCAGCGACTGCGCCAGTGCGGGATCGACGATGACGGTATTGGCGAGCGCCTTCGGTTCCCGCCGGCTGCGCTTTTCTCCCTCCACGAGAACACCAAAGAGCGGCGTCATCTCAGAGCCCGACAAGGTCGTCGGTATGGTGATATGCGTCGCACCAGTTTCCACCGAGATGAACTTACCCAGTCCAATGGTCGAGCCACCGCCGATGGAGACGACGCAGTCACACCCGGCCTCCCGGTAGCGACGTAACGCGACGTTGGCGACCTCGATCGGACAATGGGGTCGCGCATCGGCAAAGACGGCTTTCACCCGGTCGCCCATCGATTCGATCACCGGTGCGTAGCGGCTCCGTCCGGATACCGTCGTGACAACGAGCACCTGTGACCTGTCCAGTGCGTCTAGTCGCGCACCGGCTTCCTTCGCGCGACCGGGGCCAAACATGACCAGGGGTGACTGGCAGAAAAAATCAAAAGCAGGTTTCATGAAAAGCTCTCATAGGAACTCGCATCACTGCGCAGTCCGTTCACGACAGGTGATCAGATCGGATAGATGATGGAGTTGGGGATCATTTCGCTGTCGTAGATAACCTGGCGCGAGGCGAACCTGAGACCCGCGGCCGTCTCGACGACTTCATCGATATAACGCCCGACGTTAAACACCCACGACAGTTGATTCAGTTTCGTGCGGATCACTGCATAATTCGCTTCACTGAAGGTGCGATCGCCTTCGACCTTATGCACCAGCGGGACGCCGACGATATGCCGCTGGTAGTACGGGTCGTGAAAAAGTGTTTCCTGGATGCCGTAGATGCGGTCCTTCAGCATCCCCTTGCTCTCGAACGACAGCGTCGCGAGCGGCAGGCCACGCTCAAAATTCTCCCGCGGCTGCAGGCGGTAGATACACTCGTCGGTGAAAAACTCCGGCCACAGGCTCCAGTCGCCGGAATCCACGGCACGGGCATAGTCCGCATACAGTTTCGTCAGCGCGACCCAGTCCTTGAAGCTATCCATCATTCCGGAGCCTCCATCACTTCGCGCCAGTACTGGTACATGCCCCGGATCAGCGTCTCGCTCACCATGTGATCAGTATCCCCAATTTCGCTCCCCCCCAGTTGGGCCAGCGCCCGGTGGAAAGGCTTGCTTTCGAACCCCTGCTGGGAAAACTCAATCACTTCACCGTCGTCTGCGGAGACGAAACCGGCGGGACCAAACAGGTTGGCCTGGCGAAGCCTGCGCTGCACCATCTCGTCGGAATCGTCCTCGAACGCGAAGTGAGTCCAGTAAAAGTCAAAAGAGCCGGCGCCGTTGGGCTGGATCTGCCGGGTCGACACACTGTTGACCGACTGCTGGAGAATGACACTCGGAAAAATAGTCGTCATCACGGCCGTCGGGCCGCCCCACCACGGCTCCGGCACGATGTCCAGGAAACGCGGGTCATGCAGGTGCATGTCCTCCTTGAAACGCGCGACCTGCGACACCTCGGACGCCTTGAGCGCGTTGCCCTTCGTCGAAATCATTGCCGCATGCCGGTGGCGATCGTCCATCTTCAGCTCGGACCGGTTGTCGGCCCGCCAGAGTCCAAACGTCACGAACCACGTATGCAGCAGCCCGGGGTGATACGGATCCTTGATGTTCTCCTGCATCAGTTTCCAGTTGCCAGGAATCCGCTGCCGGTTGTAGCCCAGAATCCGCAGCTTGCGGCCGTTGAAGGTGCGATCGAAACATTGCAGGATCGTCGGGCCCAGATAGTCCTCCAACGACTCCACATCGTGGTCGAAGGAGGCAAACACGACCCCACCGCGCGTCGTGACCTTGAGCTTCGTGAGTCCGTTGTCTTCCAGCCTGAATTCAGGCGGCATGCCCCCGAGCACCTTGCCATCCTGCTTGACCCCCCGGCGGAACGGCACGCCCTGCAGGTCGCCCTTGAGCGAATAATTCCACTGGTGGTAGGGGCACGTGAACCCGTCCTTGCGGTTGCCGTGGCGCTCACGGCAAAACGCCATGCCCCGATGCGCGCACACATTCTCAAGCACATGGATGTTGCCGTCCTGGCTACGGACCATGATGACCGACCGCTCGCCAATCGCGGTGCGGATGAAGTCACCGGGATTCGGGATCTCGGCTTCGAGGCCCACGTAGCACCAGTGCTTGCGGTAGAAAAATCTTTCCAGCTCCTTTCGATGCGTGGCCTCATTGGTGTACACCATGAAGGGGATCCGGCTCGTGCCGCTGTCCTCCCACTGGACGGTGTCGGGAAATACAGAAGATGTCATTGAACTTGCTCCGTTGCTATGCGCTACTCGCGCGCCTCTCGCCAGAGGCCAAGTGCCTGATGGACCGGGCGGTCGCTGAAGCTGAACAGGTTTGTGTCCGCGATTGCATGAAGGCGCAACGCGGCCCATGACGGAACGACGAACACGTCGTTAGGTTCAAACGGATGGACCGAGCCGTTGATCTCGGCGTGACCATGGCCTTCCAGACAGACGTAGACCGTGCCGTCCGTGCATCGATAGGGCCGGGTCTCGAAGCCCTCGGGCAACCGCTGTGCAAAGGCCCCGATCGTAGGCATCGGCGCGCCGCCCGTGGCCGGATTCACGTAGCGGAGCTTGTAGCCGAGATGGCTGTCAGGCTCACCGCTAGCGATCGCTAGCAAGGATTCCGTTGCACGTTCGTAGGGATAGACGAACACGGGACTTGGGTCGGGAGCAGCGGAGTGATAGTCGACCGGCAGCATGTTCGCACCGTAGCGCTTCAGGCTGTCGCCTTCGGGGTAGACCGTCGATTGCGTCGTCACCCCGGACTTCTCCGAAAACCCGGCATCCAGAAAGCGCACCAGCGGTACATCCAGGCCGTCAAGCCATATGACCGGCTGATTGCCGGGATTGCCGTGGTCGTGCCATGTCCAGGCTGGTGTCAGGATGAAGTCCCCACGCCGCATCGTGGCGCGCTCGCCATTGACGGCCGTATACGCTCCATCGCCCTCCAGCAACAGTCTCAAGGCCGACTGCGTATGGCGATGGGCGGGCGCCACCTCGCCTGGCAGGATCAGCTGAAGTCCGGCATAGAGCGACTGCGTGATGCACGACCGTCCTCGCGACGCGGGGTTTTCGAGGACCAGTACGCGACGCTCCGCCTCGGCGGCACTGATCAGTCGCCCGGCTTCCATCACCCGCTCACGAACTTCCGCGTAGCGCCAAAGTGCCGGTTCAACCGGCGATTGGGGAAACGGCGGGACGAGCCGGTCAAGCACCTCCCAGAGCGGCGTCATGTTCTGCCGGCTGATGCGATCGTAGTATTCGCGCCGTTCCCGCGCCTGCGGCGGCTCGAAGTTGTGGTCCTGCATGCTGGTTGTCTCCGGTTACGTGTCGTTGTCGGTATGATCACTAACTGGGCTGTATCAGTAAATGCATTGCCGAAAATACGATGCATCACCATCGTGAATGGAGGAGACGTGGAATTACACGAGATGGATATGAATCTGCTGGTGGTGTTCAACCGCCTGCTGGCCGAACGAAGTGTCTCAAGGACTGCAGAAAGTCTTGGCCTGACCCAGCCCTCGATCAGCAATTCACTGGCGAAGCTGCGCAGACTGTTTGACGACGATCTGTTCCTGCGCACCCCGCGTGGCATGGAACCGACCCCGTTCGCGGAAAAACTGGGGGAGTCACTCCCATATGCGATGGGGATGATTCACAGCGCGCTGAACCAGCAGATCTCGTTCGATCCGATGACCAGCACCCGAGCCTTCACGATCGGGATGACCGACATCGGCGAAATGTACTTTCTCCCGCGTTTGATGGACGAACTCGCGAAGGCAGCCCCGGGCGTGACCGTCACTACAGTGATCAACACGGCGGCGAACCTCAAGGACGAAATGGAGATGGGACATGTCGATCTGGCGATCGGTCTGCTGCCGCAGCTGAAGGCAGGCTTTTTCCAGCGCCGGTTGTTCCGTCAACGCTACGCCTGCATGTTCCGCAAGGGCCACCGGCTAGACAAGCGCAGGATCAACCTGGAGGAGTTCACCGGGGCGGAGCACGTGGTTGTGGTGGCCGCCGGAACGGGCCACGGCGAAGTGGACAGGGTACTGGAGCGCAGCGGCATCCAGCGGAAAATCCGACTGACGGTGCAGCACTACATTGCCGTTGGTCCAATCCTCAGTAGTACAGAAATGATCGCTACAGTGCCGGAACGCTTCGCGCAACGGTTCGCAGGCCCCTTCGGGCTGTCGCATGTGGCCCATCCGGCACTGCTGCCCGAAATTGCGATCAACCTGTTCTGGCACGCCAAGTTCCACCGGGAAGCCGCGAACCAGTGGCTACGGTCGCTGCTCTTTGAACTGTTTTCCTGTTAAGGCTACAGGCGGCCTCGTTAGAAGGCTGATATCAATGTGCATCAGCTGATCCACTGTCTTCACCGCCACATCCGTCCGGGCGTTCATCACAGGCTGTGATAACACGTATCAGGATTCGTCCATTTACCAATACCGCCATCTGCTTCACGATGTCTGCATCAGTCAAGGAAAATCCGGAGACACGACAGTGGAAGTATCCATCCTCCCGCTCGGGCGGAAACTCGACGTCCGTGCTGGCGACAACCTGCTGGACGTATTGCGGTCACATCAGATTCCCATCTCGTACAGCTGCATGTCCGGCCGCTGCGGCACCTGTCGATGCAAGGTTGTGGCGGGCCGCGCACGTGTGACGGGGCAGGACGAATCCGTTTCGCAGATCGCCGCCGGTCAGCCCATTCTCGCGTGCCAGACGACCCTTGTCGAAAGCTGTGTGATCGAACTTCCCGAAATGGATGAAGTCGTGGTCCATCCCGCGAAGATCATCAAGGCAACGGTCACAGGCCTGGACGACCTGACACACGATATCAAGCGCCTGCGGCTCGGGTTGTCGAAGCCGCTTGAATACTCGCCCGGTCAATACGCGACGCTGCAATTCACGCCTCACCATATTCGCCCCTACTCGATGGCGGGCACGCAGGACGGTAATGAAGCTGAGTTCCATATTCGCCTGGTTCCCGATGGTCGGGTTACGTCCTATGTCGCGTCGGATCTGAAGGTCGGCGATGCTGTGCGCATCAGCGGACCTTTGGGGACCGCCTACCTCCGGCGCACATTCGATGGTCCGGTGGTGTGCGTCGCGGGCGGAACGGGCCTCGCACCGATTCTCTCGATCCTGCGCGGGATGATGAAAGAAGGGATGTCAAATCTGGTTCACGTTTACTTCGGCGTGCGCTCGTCGCGTGACGTTTACGGCATCGAATGGCTGCATGATCTGCAGACCCGTCATGCCGCGCTGAAGGTTCACGTGGTCGTGGCGTCGGCGGGGGGTGCGCACGGTCATCGCAGCGGCATGGTGACCGATGCCATTGCCAACGACTGGTCGCACCTGACGGGCTGGCGCGCGTATGTTGCAGGTGCACCTCCGATGGTTGAAGCCGCATCGGCCCTGTTCCTGCAAAAAGGCATCCAGCCTGACCACATCTACGCCGACGCGTTCCACGCCAGCACCGTCTGATTTCGTATCTTCAACCTTTCCCGATCTGGGGCATCTCATGACAGAACGATGGATGAAAGTAATCCCGCTTGCCGCAATTCCGACGGACGATGTAATGGCCGTGCACGCGGGCGACTGTGAAATTGCCCTGTACCGCGTCGGCAAACAGGTCTATGCGACGGACATCATCTGCACCCACGGTCATGCGCGCCTGTGCGATGGCTTTCTTGACGGCCATGAAATTGAATGCCCGTTGCACCAGGGCAAGTTCGACGTGCGCACGGGAAAGGCGATCTGCGAGCCACTGACGACTGACATCCGGGCGTATCCAGTAAGGGTCGAGAATGGCGACGTATTCGTCGAGCTGTCGAGCGTTGACCCTGTGGTTGGCCGAGGGGCACGGGCGCAACGTTCCTCGGCCTTGCATTCAAGCTGATCGAGTCGGCCGAAGAATCGTGGCGGCGCATCCGCGTCCCGGAAAAGCTCACTTCGCTGCTTGATGGAATGACGTTCAAGGATGGAGAACCGGTGACCGACAGCACACCAGCTCAGCAACCGCAGGCCGCCTGATTATGCCGAGACCCCATACACCAGATTTGACTTTAAGGCAATGCTGATCAAGTCCACCACTCATGGCTGTCATGCGTTATAGCGTGGACATGCAACGGTAAAAGCAAAAACGATGAAGCAACTGACACTGGCGATGGCGGTCGATCAATGCGCGGGATTCGGAGCGCAGCGCAAGCCTACGCGACGCGAAGCGTTTCTCGATGAGATGAACAGGCTCGTGCCGTGGGCTGAACTGTGCGCGGTTGTCGAGCCGTATTACCCGAAACGCGGCAGCGGTCGCCCGCCGATCGCGCTGGAACGCATGTTGCGGATTCACTTTGTGCAGCACTGGTTCAACCTTGCCGACCTTGCGTGCGAAGAGGCGCTGTACGACAGCCTCAGCCTGCGCCGTTTTGTGGGCATTGACCTGGGCAGCGAAACCGTTCCAGACGCCACGACGCTGCTCAAATTCCGGCACCTGCTTGAAGAGCACAAGCTGGGTGAGCGAATCTTCGCCGAGGTGGGCCGCGTGTTGCAGGCGCGCGGCGCGAAGCTCAAGAGTGGCACGATTGTAGACGCTACGCTGATCGGCGCACCCTCGTCGACGAAGAACAGGGAGAAAGCACGGGACCCTGAAATGCATCAGACGCGCAACGGCCAGCAGTGGTATTTCGGCATGAAGCTTCATGTCGGCGTGGATAGCCAGAGTGGGCTTGCGCACAGCGCGGTCGTCACGGCTGCCAACGTGCACGACAAGCATCCAATGCCACAGCTTCTGCATGGGCAGGAACAGCGGGTCTATGGCGACAGCGCGTATGCGAGCCAGAAAGCGCTGATCCGGGGCAAGGCCCCGAAGGCTCGTGACTTCACGAACAAACGCACGCGGCGCAAGGACAGCGTCGATGAAGTGGCGCGCCGCAAGAACCGCAACAAGTCGAAGATTCGCGCCCGCGTCGAACATGTGTTCGCCGTGGTCAAGCGGCTGTGGGGTTTCACGAAGGTTCGTTATCGAGGTTTGGCGAAGAACGCCAATCGGGCCTTCGTTTCGCTCGCGCTGGCAAACCTTTTCCTTTCGCGAGGCCGATTTACGGCACAGGTGCGCCCGTAACGGGCGAAACACGGGCGAAAAGCCCGCGCAAAGCGCCTGCGGCGCGACAAAAGGAACCGGAATGACCATCTTCATTGGTGATTCGGAAAGTTTACGAATATGCCATCACAACCAGTTGCGTTTACACGGCTTGATCAGCATTGCCCTAACGTAGCTTTCGGGTCGGCCTATGCCTTTTGCATGACGGTACGTGCGCGAGACGATCGCCCGCACCCGGCGTGGGACTCTGTGCGGCTAATAAACGACATTCACTGGAGTACAATCATAGACACCCGAATGGATCGTTACCACGCCAGATGCTCAAGCATGCACGCATGGCACTCGCAGTAGTCTCCGCGAAGCGCCACGTTTCCACTCGGTCAGTCAATCGTAGGAAGGACGAACCGTTTATTGAACGTAAGATCGACACCCACGAGCGGTCCGCCGGTTTGCTGGAGCCGACCGCCAACCGCGAGGGAGCCAAGATCGAGACTGTAGAAACCAATCTCCTCGATAAGGTCGCTCACGATCTTTTTAGCGTCCGCGTCATCCCCAGACAGGAAGAACGCGGTCTTCGGCTTTGACGGCGAAAAATCCGAGATCCAGGACATCGGAACGGTGTTGAACACCTTGACGACCCTCGCGCCCGGCGCAAGATCGGCGACGATCTCGCTCGATGTCCGACCGGTTATGTCACCGAGCGCCAGAGGCTCGATGCTGGCCACGCGGTTAGTCGTATCCACCAGGATCTTCCCCTTCCAGTTGCCGACCGAAAACAGCGCCGCCTGCACGTTCCACCATTTGGTCGCAAGCACGACTAGGTCCTGCTCTGCAGCCTCTTTCGCCGTTCCCGCAGCAGCGCCGGCACCCAACTCCGCCACAAGGGCGGCGAGCGACTCAGGCCCACGCGAGTTGCTCAGTACAACATGGTGACCCACTGACAGGGTGTGCTTGGCGATCGTCTGGGCGACGGGACCGGCACCGATAAAGCCTATTTTCATTTCGCATTTCCTTGCTGTCATGGAGTTCATTGTTCGTGGGTGGCTGGCGCGATCCCACAACCGCGCTCAACGTACAAACCACGCCGACACATTGCTTGCAATAAGCAAGTGAACTCATCCTAGCCACATCGCTTGTAAAAGACAAGTTAACCGTTGAATTTCACTTGTAACATGCAAGTGATGCTAAGATCTGGCCATGAAAACGACGTGCAAAGAAGACATCCGGTCCCATTGCGCAGTGAACTACGGCGTGGAGATCTTCGGCGACAGGTGGTCGCTCTTGATCATTCGCGACATCGTTTTTGCCGGCAAAAAGACGTATGGCGAGTTCCTGAAGTCGGAAGAGGGAATCGCGACCAATGTTCTGGCTTCCCGCCTTGCCTTTCTTGAGGCGCAAGGGATTCTGTCGAGGGCGCCTAGCCCTGCCGACAGGCGCAAGGACTTCTACACGCTGACAGAGAAGGGGCTGGACCTCATCCCCATCCTGCTTAACATCGTCGTCTGGAGCGCGAAGCACGATTCAAAGTCGTACGTACAGCGACGCAAGGAATTTGTTGCCGACTTGAATCGAAGCCCCGTCGAGGTGAGCGGTGCGGTGAAGGCGTTGGTCCGCAACGGCGGGTGTGTCTTTCCTGAGAGCAAGGAATAGGCAAGACCGCCTATCAGTCGAACTTGACCAAGTCCTTGAAGATCAGTCGACCCCAGCTATTTCCACGCGCCTGCACAAGCAGTCCGCCGTCCGAAAGCCCGCCAAGTTTGATCGGCGCGAAACCGAGATTTTCCGCAAGCGCACCAATCTCCACTGCTGCGCCGTCATCGTCGCTCGCCAGGAATACGACTCTCCTGCCACCATGTTCGGCCGGGTCTTGGGCCAGGACCGCAGCGGCCAAATGGTTGAAGCCCTTGACCAGTCGTCCGCCAGCGAAGGCCTGCGCGACAACCCTGGAAGAAGGCTGTCCTCCCAGTTCCTCTGGGGGCACGCCGTAGGCATTGGTCACATCGACGATGATCTTCCCCTGCCAGATGGGGAGCGCCTTCGCGACATCCGGGTGCGACTCGATACGGACAGCCAGAAAGATGATGTCTGCCTTGACGGCTTCCACGAGGGTCGTGGGCATGATCGTGGGCCCGATTGCGGCGGCATCGGCTGCAAAGCTTGCCGGGTCGCGCGTGGTCGCAATTATACTTCGATGCCTTTGCGGGCAAACGCTCTGGCAAGCGCCTGGCCGATCTTGCCGAAGCCGACAATTGCGTAGCTCATATATTTTCCTTCGGTTTATCACGCCCTACGGCGCTCCGAATAATCGAATGGAGTACCGCAGGGCGTAGCGCGTCAGAGTTGCGCAAGACCGCCGTCGACGGCGACCTCGCTGGCGGTCATGAAGCTGCTGTCCGGCGACGCTAGAAAGGCGGCCACCGCTCCGATCTCCGCCGGATCGGCCATGCGCTGGAGCGGAGTCATCGAGCCGAAGGCCTTCACGCCTTCCTCGCCCAGCGCTTCCTTCGCGAGTTCGGTCGCCGTCGGCCCGGGCGACAGCACATTTACCCGGATGCCGGTGCCCTTCAGATCCTCCGCCCAGGTCCGCGCGAGGTTGCGCACTGCCGCCTTGCTCGCGCTGTAGGCGCTAAATGCCGGGGCGCCCGTGGTGCCGGCGCTCGATCCCGTCAGAATGATCGAACCACCCTGGCCCATCAGCGGTAGCGCCTTCTGGACCGTGAAGATCGTCCCCTTCACATTGGTGTCGAAGGTTTCGTCGATGTGCTCGGAGGTAATCTGGCCGAGCGGAAGCGCGCTTCCCCTCCCGGCATTGGCGAAAACGATGTCGAGGGTTCCACGCTCTGCCTTCACCGCCGCGTAAAGCCGGTCGAGGTCGGCCGGATCGGAAACCGAACCCTTCACCACGCGGGCATTCGGCCCGAGGTCGGCCACAGCGGCGTCGAGCGCATCCTGCCGGCGGCCGAAGATGAAGACAAACGCGCCCTCCTCGATGAAGCGCTTTGCGGCGGCACGGCCGATGCCGGTAGCGCCGCCGGTAATCACGGCGGTCTTTCCATTCAGTCTGGTCATGTTGTGCATCCTTTGTGGGAGTTGCACAACTATCCGACCTTGTTTACCTTTAGACAAGTATGCACTTTTTGGTAAGTACCAAAATATGACGACACCCTCTGAAATCTGCGATACCGGCTGCGGGCTCAACGCCACGCTCCGCATCATCTCGGGCAAATGGAAACCGCTGATCCTGTTTTTCCTGCGCAACGGCCCGAAGCGCTACGGCGAGCTTAAGCGCTTGATCCCGGACGTCAGCGACAAGGTGCTGATCCAGCAATTGAAGGATCTGGAAGCCGATCGCGTGCTAACGCGGACCGACTACAAAGAGGTGCCGCCGCGTGTGGACTACGCGCTGACCTCACTCGGTCGCAGCCTGGCCGACGCGATCGTCCCGCTGTGCACCTGGGGAACCGAACACGCGGCGGAAATGGCAAGCATCTTTGCAGAGCGCGACGCTTTGCCCCACGAAGTTCCGAAGCCGGACCAACCATCGCCGTGATTGCAAAACGACTGTCCTCTTCGGGTCGGCGTTGACAAATAAGCATCAACGCCCAGAGCAAGCTTGATGCAGATGATTACTTCCAAGCCAAGGTAAATCAGCGCACATCACCTCGGTCCACTGCGGACGTTGGAGCACAGTATAAATTCCTCCGAAACGGACAGTCGCACGATCGGCGAACGGGAACTAGGGCGAGCGAGGATATTGAGGAATTGCGTGGCTAAGGCAAACCCATGGTTGTGCATTACATATCCAGATATCCAGCATTGGCTGAAACTCCGACGGATTGTCCAGAGTAAGGAAACGGATGGACATAACTTCTGGAGCGGTCTCACCGCGCGTGAACAGAGGACAGCCGCAATTGGAACAAAAGCTGCGAGTCGCGAGCCTGCCACTGCTGGCACGAACCGAGTACGGTCTTCGGCGTGCCGATGACCGTCACGTCCGACACACGCACAATGAAGCCGGAAGCAAAAGGAGCACCACTTGAGCGCTGGCAGTCCGAGTAGTGACAGCTCAGTGTCGCAACTGGCGCGCCGAGCATACATCGCGGATCGATCCGCATGCACACCCGCCAGTAAATGGGGCAATCACGTCGCTATTTCGGCCTGCCGTCTAACTCGTTCTCACTGGCACGGCAGCGTGTTTTCGCTTACCTTACTGGGGGTGTCCGGAATTTTGTGTAAACGGGTTGAGGTTTAACCCGGCACCAGCCGCTCTTCGAACTGGATCGTGAAGCGGTTCAGTGCGGCCTTCCAGTCGCGGATCGGCATCGTCCACTTCTTGCTGATGTTGTTCAGGGCCAGGTAAAACAGCTTGGTGACGGCCTCATCGGTCGGGAACGAGCTGCGGGTCTTGATCACCTTGCGCAGGCTCATGTTGATCGATTCTATGGCATTCGTGGTGTAGATCACCTTCCTGATCTCCGGTGGGTAATCGAAGAACGGAATCACACGTGCCCAGTTGCGTCGCCAGCTCTGTCCGATGGACGGATAGTCCTTGTCCCACCTGGCCTCGAAGGTGCCCAGCATCTGTTCGGCCATCTCGACGGTCGATGAAGTGTAAATCGTCTTCAGGTCGGCGGCGACTTCCTGCTGCATTTTCCACGGCACGAAGTTCAGGCTGTTGCGCACCATATGCACGATGCACAGTTGCACGGCCGCTTTTGGGTAGACCGCTTCAATGGCTTCAGGAAAGCCTTTAAGCCCGTCGACGCAGGCGATAAAGATGTCCTGCACGCCGCGCGTCTTCAGCTCAGTGACCACCTGCAGCCAGAACTTGGCCCCCTCGGTCTGGGCGATCCACAGTCCCAGGACTTCCTTGTGGCCGGCCATGTTCACGCCGATGGCCAGGTACACCGCCTTGGTCCGCACCGCGCCGCTGTCGCGCACTTTGACGTGAATGCAGTCGAGATAGACAATCGGATAAAGCGCGTCGAGCGCACGGGCCTGCCAGACCTTCACCTCATCACTGACGGCGTCGGTGACCGCCGAGATCAGCGTCGGCGAGACCTCCGTGCCGTACATTTCTTCCAGGTGCCCCTGGATCTCGCGCACGCTCAGGCCACGCGCATACAGCGAAATGATCTTGTCGTCGAAGCCCGTCCAGCGCGTCTGATGGCGCTCCACCAGCTTCGGCTCGAACGCCCCCTGACGGTCGCGCGGGATATTGAGCGGCAACTCGCCAAACTCCCCCTGCAGCGTCTTGGCGCTATGGCCATTACGGGTGTTGCCCGTGGCATTGGTCACCGTTTCGCTTTTGCCATGGCCCAGGTGTTCGGACATCTCCGTCTCTAACGCACGCTCCACCAGCATCTTGGTAAGCTGCTTGAGCAGGCCGTTCTCGCCTATCAGGTCTTCCGGCTTCTGGTAATTCGCCAGCAGGCTGTCTGCCAGCTTGACGAGTTCAGCATCGGGTTTCTCTCTTTTATTGCGTTTCGCTACGGTCATCTATGCTCCTGTTGCTGGCAGTCTCCTGCCAAATGACCGTTTACACAAAACTTTTTACACCCTCACCTTACTTGGTCCTTACTCTCTTCAGCCAGCAGGTGCAAGCGAAGCCGCCGATACTTTGCGTACTTTATTTGCAGGAACGGTGATATCCTCGACAGATATGTCTTAAAAAGTACGCTAAGGGCTGATGCTTGGCTAATACAACCATACAACGTTTTCTGGAGAAGGCACCCCGTGGTCAACCTCTGGACCCGGAAATGCTACGGGCGCTCGGGATTGGGGCATCACAAACCAGTTACCTGGTTCGTGCCGGCTGGCTCAAACGCCTCTCGAAGGGGGCCTATCTACTCGTCGGGGACCAATTATCGACGGACGGCGTTATTGCTTATCTGAGCCGACGCGTGCCCGGCCTACATGTCGGGGGAAAAGCCGCGCTTGATTGGCAGGGGATAAGACACAACATAGCGTTCCGCCCCAGAATCGCTCTATGGGCTTTCCGGTCGTATAGGTTTCCGGACTGGGTACGCGAACACATGCCCTTCAGCTTTCAAACCACTCAACTGTTTCGGGACGATGCACCAATAATGGATTGGCTGCGACCATTGCCAAACAAGAATAAGGAAATTCTCGTTTCAATCCCGGAACTCGCGCTTCTGGAACCCGCGAGCGACATAGGCAAGGAAGGATGGAAAGGACAGACGCTGGAAGAGGCAATGCATATCGCTGACCTAATGCGAAATCTTCGCGTTGATGTTTTAACCTCCATTCTCGGGTACTGCGTCCGGGTAAAGGTTCTCAAACTTGTGCGAGATCTGGGACAAAGCAGTGGACACTCATGGTGCAACGATCTTCAGGCATACGTCGAAAAACGTAGTCCTGGAAAGCGTTGGTCAAGGAGCGGAAAGAATGTCCGCTGTCTTACATTGAAGCCGTAGGGTCGGCGGCTTGTTCGATCGGCCACACCGACGCGACGACGTCGCGGCGCACTCATCGTCCTCTTCTCCCAATTTAGAGAGCGTCAAGCAGCATGGCCGGCCATGCTAATTGTCGCCGCCCACAATTGGAGCTTGCTGTTGATTCGACAGCACCTGCACTAGGCGAGGTGAGTGTATTCGGGAGATGTTGACCTGCTCACCGTCTTACTCCTGGAAATCCTCACCATCCCGAATTCCTTCACCTTCGTTGACACCTATTCGCAGGCTTCGGTGAAATGGCGCGTGCCGGAAATTCTCACCAGCGGTGAGATATGAATATGACTGCCACCGCTTCATCCCGCGTCGCTGGCGCCCGAAAGGCCTCACCTATTGCATCGACAAGCAGCCGCAAGGTTTGCTTGCCTCCTGGAAGTCATCACCATCCTGGAACCGCTCACCTATCCTCAAAAAGTTTTGAATCGGTGAATTAATTCCGATTCGATCGCTCACCGTAGCCAATCTTCGAATTTGAGACCGCATTGGATTGCGGTTCTGCAGAGCCTACGAAGTACAGTTGACCTGTGCAGACTTCTCGCATGGCTCGCCTCGGGAGCTGCGCGCAATAAGGAAAGTCGCAAGTTCTACTTAGAATAACGAATTAAATACACTGCCACAGAAGGAAAATTTCGCGGAGTTAAGTGCGTTTGGAATGCACGCACCCAATTGCTGGCGTCCACGCCCGATAAGGCTGAGCGACTCGTTTTCCATATTGTGAGATGTGAGGTCGCGATTTTATTGTCCGTTTCCGGCGATGTTCTAAAAGTCGCAACTTTTTTGTACGGTGATAGCTCCGTCAGAACTTTACCTTCAGCTGAAAACCAATCGTAAAGGGCAGATTGTCCGATGGGATCGGCGGAATGACGATGAAGTTCGCGCCGACGCGCTTGTATTCGAGCATCACGATCGGAGCGACCACCGGGCCGATCGTGTGATTGCTGCCAAGCCCCCAGTTGCCATAGTTATAGCCGGAGATGATCCCGCCGATCGCCGCGATCCGCACGATTCCCCAATGCGCGAACTCCGGCGCCCACACGCCGCCGCCGTAGTAGGACGGCCGACGCAGCGAGTTGCGAAAGCCGCCGGCCGTCAGCGCCCACTGGTTGTTCAGCCAGCATTCGACGCCAAGCCCGGGATTGAACTGCTCGAAGTGCGTATCGGGATCGGGGTTGATGTGATACGAGCCGAGCATCGCGTCGACCCATACACCGCCGTCACACCAGTTGCCCGCATGCGCCGCGGAGAGCGCCGCGAAGCTGGCGAAAAGCGCCACCGCGGCGCGCCGGATATTCTTGTTCATCTGCCTGAAGTGCATTTCTTCTCCGTCACCGGTCGAGCGCCAGTGTCATGGTGTTCTGGCGATCCGCGTGCCGCCCGTCGCGCACTGTACCTGAAGCCGTGCGGTCGATGTTGGGGACTCGCTCGGCCGGCCGGGCACGCGACGTGCCCCCGCAGCCGGAACCGCCACCATAACGGAGAACCGATGGCGCCGTGATGAACAAGCGGTGAAGAAGTTCGCGGCGCGCATCGGGTGCGCCGCCGGCGATGAATGTGTTGGGAACGTCTACAGACCGAGATCGGACAGGCTGGGGTGATCGTCGGGCCGCCGGCCGAGCGGCCAGCGATACAAGCGGTCGGCTTCGCGGATCGGCAGGTCATTGATGCTTGCGTGACGATGCGCCATCAGACCATGCTCGTTGAACTCCCAGTTCTCGTTGCCATACGAGCGGAACCAGTTGTTCGAATCGTCGTGCCATTCGTACGCGAAGCGCACCGCGATGCGGTTGTCGGTGAACGCCCACAGTTCCTTGATCAACCGATAGTCGAGCTCCTTCGCCCACTTGCGGCGCAGAAAGCCGACGATCTCCGCGCGGCCATGCACGAATTCGGCGCGGTTGCGCCACACGCTATCCGTCGTGTACGCGAGCGATACGCGCTCGGGTTCGCGGGTGTTCCACGCATCTTCCGCGGCGCGCACTTTCTGGATCGCGGTATCGCGAGTGAATGGCGGCAGCGGCGGGCGGGCTTCGATCGTATCGGTCATGATGGTTCCTCAGTCAGGTGGTGGTGCGCCGCGATGGCGGCCGTTTGGTTGCGGCGGGTTTCGCTGCCGCATCGAGCAAGGTCTTGCCAACCGCCTGCGCGTCGAGCGCCGCATCGGCTTCGCCGCTCACGAGCGCCACCGCGATCGCGCCGTCGAGCAGCACGAGCCATTGCCGCGCGAGCGGCGCCGCGCGACGCGCATCGATTTCGGCTTCCACGACGAACGCGACGCATTCGGCACGCACGAAACCGAGCAGCCGTGCCTTGTGTTTGCGCGCGACGACGCGGATCGGATCGTCGGCGGATTCGATTTCGCCGGCCGCGTTCAGAAACGCGCAGCCATGAAAATCCGCCGATGCGAACCACTCGCGCAGCACGTCGAACATGCCGAGCAGGCGTCTGCGCGCGCCCTTGCCGCGCCGTTGCGTGCCGGCGATAAACCAGTTCATCCAGCGCTCGTCGCGCCGTTCGAGCGCGGCCGCGATTAGCGCATCTTTCGACTCGAAATGCGTGTAAAAGCTTTTGCGCGCGGTGCCGGACTGCCGCACGATCGCATCGACGCCGGTTGCATGGATGCCGCCGGCGTAGATGAGCGCCTCGGCGGCATCGAGCAGCCGCTCGCGCGCCGTGCCGGACTGGGCCGCGTCGTTTGGATCGGTCGGAATCGTTTCGTGTGTCATGGACGAAAAGGTAGAACGATCATTCTCCATCGTCAAGTTTTTCTTCGAGCTTCGGCGCTGTGGGTGCGCTTGCTGCTATCGTGATGGAGATCGCTTGATCACCGCTCAACCGGAATCGCTTCGATGAAACCATCCTCCGTTCGCACCGCGTGGGTGCGCGCGCTGCTCGGTGCAACGCTGCTGGGCGCGGTGGCCTGCACGCCGATCCAGGTGCTCACGCATTCGGTCAGTCAGAACGAGGCGCGCGTGCCGCCCGGACGCTACGACATTGATCAGGACCATACGAGCATCACGTTCGATATCGATCACTTCAAATACACGCGCTTTACGATGCGTTTCGATCGCAAGCAGGGGGAGCTCGACTGGAACGACGGCGGCCTCGAGCGCAGCACGGCGTCGGTCGCGATCGACGCCGCGAGCATCGACACGAACGTGCCGCTGCTCGACAAGATGGTGAAAAGCGACAGCATGCTCGACGTCGCGCGCTATCCGCAGATCCGCTTCGCGAGCACGCGTTTCGAGCGCACCGGCGAAGCGCGCGGCACGCTGAGCGGCGATCTCACGATCCGCGGCGTCACGCAGCCGGTCACGCTCGACGTCACGTTCAACGGCTTCGCGCCCGATCCGCTGACGAAAAAGGACACGCTCGGCTTTTCCGCGGACGGTCATTTCAGCCGCGCGAAGTTCGGTCTGTCTACCTGGTATCCGGCCGTCGGCGACGATATTCACGTGCGCATCCAGGCCGAGTTCGTGAAAACGCCCGCAGGCGCGTAAGCGCGCTGCGGGCGTCAGCGTTCAGACGGTGAAGCACCGACTCAGGCAGAGGTCCAGTCGAGAATCACCTTGCCGCTTTCGCCGGAGAGCATCGTCGCGAAGGCTTCCTGATAGTCGTCGACCTTGAAATGGTGGGTGAGGATCGGCGACAGATCGAGGCCGCTTTGCAGCATCGCGACCATCTTGTACCAGGTCTCGAACATCTCGCGCCCATAAATGCCCTTGATTTCAAGGCCTTTGAAGATCACCTGGGTCCAGTCGATCGCGGTTTGCGCGGGTGGAATGCCGAGCAGCGCGATCTTGCCGCCGTGGTTCATCGCTTCGAGCATGCCCGTAAAAGCACTCGGCACGCCCGACATTTCGAGTCCGACGTCGAAGCCCTCGGTCATGTGCAGATCGTGCATCACGTCGCGCAACGATTCGCGCGACACGTTCACCGCGCGCGTCGCGCCCATCTTGCGCGCGAGTTCGAGGCGATAGTCGTTGACGTCGGTGATCACGACGTTGCGCGCGCCGACGTGCCTGGCGATCGCGACCGCCATGATGCCGATCGGCCCAGCGCCGGTAATCAGCACGTCTTCGCCGACGAGGTTGAACGACAGCGCCGTATGCGTCGCGTTGCCGAACGGATCGAAGATCGCGGCGAGATCGTCGGAGATTTCAGGCGGGATCTTGAACGCGTTGAAGGCCGGAATCACCAGGTATTCGGCGAACGCGCCCTCGCGATTCACGCCGACGCCGATCGTGTTGCGGCACAGATGCCGGCGGCCCGCGCGACAGTTGCGGCAGAAGCCGCAGGTGATGTGTCCTTCGCCCGACACCCGATCGCCGATCGCAAAGCCGCGCACTTCCTGCCCCATCTCGACGATTTCGCCGACGTATTCATGGCCGACGTGCATCGGCACCGGAATCGTCTTCTGCGCCCAGTCGTCCCACTTCCAGATATGAATGTCGGTGCCGCAAATCGCGGTGCGCTTGATGCGGATCATCACGTCGTTATGACCGACTTCGGGCTTCTTCACGTCGGTCAGCGTGAGGCCCGGTCCGCGTTCGAGTTTTGCCAATGCTTTCATCTGCTTCTCCATTCGAATCACGCGGCGATCACGTGGTGATGACGCCGAGCTCGCGACCGACGCGCGCGAACGCCTCGACGGCACGGTCGATCTGCTCCGGCGTGTGCGCGGCGCTCATCTGCGTGCGGATGCGCGCGCGGCCACGCGGCACCACCGGGAACGAAAAACCGATCACGTAGACGCCTTGCTTCAGCAGCGCATCGGCCATCTTTCCCGCGAGTTGCGCGTCGCCGAGCATCACCGGAATGATCGGATGTTCGCCCGGCACGAGCGTGAAGCCGAGCGCGCTCATCGCGCGGCGGAAATGCGCGCCGTTTTCGCGCACGCGTGCGCGCAGCAGCGCCCCTTCATCGCTGGCGAGCAATTCGAGTACCTTCAGCGACGCCGCCGCGATGCTCGGCGTGAGCGTGTTCGAGAACAGATACGGGCGGGAGCGCTGCCGCAACAGCTCGACGACTTCCTTGCGCGCCGCGACGTAGCCGCCCGATGCGCCGCCGAGCGCCTTGCCGAGCGTGCCGGTAATGATGTCGACGCGCGCCATCACTGCGCAATGCTCGGGCGTGCCGCGACCGTGTTCACCGATGAAGCCGACCGCGTGCGAGTCGTCGACCATCACCAATGCGCCGTACCTGTCGGCCAGATCGCAGATGCCGGCGAGGTTCGCGATGATGCCGTCCATCGAGAACACGCCGTCGGTCGCGATCAGTTTGAAGCGCGCGCCCGCCGCATCGGCTTCCTGCAGGCGCGCTTCGAGTTCGCCGAGGTCGTTGTTCCTGTAGCGAAAGCGCTTCGCCTTGGACAGCCGCACACCGTCGATGATGCTCGCGTGATTCAGCTCGTCGCTGATGATCGCGTCGTTTTCGTCGAGCAGCGTTTCGAACAGGCCGCCGTTCGCATCGAAGCAGCTCGAGTAGAGAATGCAGTCGTCGGTTTGCAGGAACGCGGCGAGCGCCGCTTCGAGTTGCTTGTGCACGGTTTGCGTGCCGCAGATGAAGCGCACCGACGCCATCCCGAAGCCGTCGCTGTCGAGGCCTTGCTTGGCGGCTTCGATCAGCCGCGTGTCGTCGGCGAGACCGAGATAGTTGTTTGCGCAGAAGTTCAGCACGTCGCTGCCGTCGGCAAGACGCACGCCGGCCGACTGCGGACTCGCGATCACGCGCTCGCTCTTGTAGAAGCCGTCGGCGCGGATCTGGTCGAGGGTGCCGCGCAAATGGGCAAGATATTGGTCACGCATGAACGGGACTCCTGAGAGTGATGGCGCCCGCATTCGCATGCGCGCGGGAAGGGCGGCCTGTTATAGTCGGTTGTCAGCTTTATCGGATATTTTCGTTTTTCCGAACTAAAATCCGGTATATCGAACAACTCTAAACGATGGGTCTGGAAATGGCAAGTTCGGGTACACGCCGCACCGCGTCCAATGCGGCGCCCACCTCCGCCAGCGCGGCATTACCGCCGAGTGCTGCGATTGCGGCGCCGCCGCGCGTCGGCGAACAGATTCAACGGCTGCGCGCCGAGCGGCGCATGACGCTCGATGATCTGTCGCGCGCGGCCGGCGTGTCGAAATCGATGCTCTCGGAAATCGAGCGCGACAAGGCCAATCCGACGATCGCGGTTGCATGGCGGCTGACCAATGCGCTCGGCGTAAGTCTCGATTCGCTGTTTGCGCCGCCGAAGTCGCCTGAGGCAATCGCCGTTTCCGGACCGCGCGATATTCCTACGCTAAGCGGTCACGAAGCGAAATACCAGTTGCGTGTGTGGGGACCGATCGAGCTGGCCGGCAAGTTCGAGTGGTACGAGTTGACGCTGCAGCCAGGCGGGGCTCTCGTGTCGAACGCGCACGAGCCAGGCACGCGCGAGCATCTGACCGTGCTGCACGGCTCGATCGAGATCGAGGCGGCCGGCGCGACGAAGCGGCTCAAGGTCGCGGACACCGCGCGCTACGTCGCGGATGTTCCGCACGCGATCCGCAACGTCGGCAAGAGCGAGGCGAAAGCGCTGCTGGTCGTGATTCACGGTTAGGCCGTTCGGCCAGGTTGCGCCCGGTACTGTATGTTTGTACAGTATCGGGTGTCGATTGGAGCCGAGAATGAACAACCTGAAAACCGACCCTACCGATCAAACTCTCGCCGCGCTGCGCTTCCAGACCGCCGCGCGCGATCTCGAACATATCGTGCGCAGCATCGCCGCGCGCTACATCGTCAGGCAGGTGCCGCTCACGTGGCGTCTGCTCCACGCCATCGAAGCCGAGGCGCTGGCCGATCTCGGTTTTGCCAGCCGGCACGACGCGCTGATGCTCGGGCTGTTCCAGCGCCCGTCCGATCTGCCTTATCCAGAAACCGATGACGGCGTGGATTTCGGCACCTCCAACGCATTGCCCGCCGTTTTTGCGTTTGCCGTCAATGCGTACGAGGAAGCGGCGCGCCGGGCGGCGCTGCCACGGCCGGCCGATGCGCCCTTAAAGCGCGCCCGGGCGTGGGGCGGCTAATGGCGGCACCACGTCGGGATGGCTCGGATCCTCATCCATTCCCCGCGGTCGGCCTTGCGGCGGTCAGCGCCTACAATACGCGGACCAAACGGTGCAACTAACGGAAGGATTGCCCATGTCACCTCCTCATCTGTCCGACCCCGTTCCCCGTCCCGCGCCCTCTACCGATCTGTTCGATCAGCAACGCGAAGACTGGCGTCGCGACCCGCAGGTCGCGTTCGATGCGTGGCTCGCGAAGCAGCACTTCCGTCGCTCTTCGGCGTTGGTCTATCAGGCGCAGTGGGGGCAGTTTCTCGATTGGCTCGGCGCGCGGCAACAAAGCCTCGCGACGGTCGACACGCCCGCGATCGCCGAATTCGTCGCCAGCCTCGAGATTCGCAGAACGCAGCGGATCCGCTATTTGCGGCTTATCGAGCGCGTGCTCGATCACGTGCGCGAGATCGAATCGGCGTCGACCAACCCGGCTCGTTTCATCGCGCAGGACGGGGAAGCCGCGTGGCGCAATGCGCGCGACAATGAGCCGACCGGGTTTCTCACGCATGCGGAACGCACTGCGTTGATCGCGCGGCTGTTCGCGCCGTTGCCGGCGTTGTCGACCGCGCAGCGCTGGAGAGAGCGACGCGATCGCGCGTTGATCGCGGTGTTTCTGGGCGCAGGACTGAAGACGGGCGAAGCGGGAGCGCTTACGGTTAGTTGCGTGAGAGAGGGCTCGCCGTGGGTCACGATCGAGTCCGCGAATCCAGTGCTGACGCGGCGCACGCGACTCGCGCCGTTCGCAACGGCGATTCTCGACGCCTGGCTAGCCGAACGCCGGCTGACGCAGCTGGCCGGCAAGCTTGTGTTTCCCGCATCGCCGTCGGGCAGGCCGATGCATAAGGCCACGATGCTGCGCGCGGTGGATGCGCTCGTCGATGCAGCGGGGATTGCCACGTCGCGCCAATCGCGCGCGAGTCCGCAGACCTTGCGCAACACGTTTGCGGCGGACCTTTTCGAAAGCGGGGTAGAGGCCGAACAGGTCGGTCAATGGCTCGGCTTCGTGCAGGCGGTGTCCGCGAACCGGCTATATCGCGCGTGGCAAACGTGGATTGATCAGCAGGATTCGCCCGCGACAGAGGAGCCGGATCCAGCGGCGGCACCGTTGGCCGAGCCCCGCCGTGATGGGCGTTTGACGAGGAAAACGGGAGCCGGCGAACCCTGAAGAACCTCACCGTTGCGGTCCCGAATTTCCTCACCTTTGACGTTTTTCCCGTTGGATTGGCCGCCTCTGGTTAACGCATCGCGTGGACGGAGCGGGACGACGGCGCGGTGGCGCCATCGTTCGACAGGAACTGCTTCACCGCCGCGAGCCTCGATTCGCCGAGGCCCGAAGAGTGCTCGCATTCCGGGCAGAACAGTTCGAAACGGTGATCGACCTGCGACAGCTCCGGCTCACCTTCCTCGCATTTCGGGCATCTCGCGGGCAGCGTCACGTGGCCGTCAGCCGCGGTGCCGATCATGCTCAACTCTTTGCTCGTGAGCCGCCCCTCAGTAACCAGCGAGCACAACAGTACGGCGATGGCCGGATCGATGCCCTGCTGGCCACGCAGGGTGGCGACTTCTTTCGTCAGCGCGTCGACTTCGTCCGACTGCTCGCGCAGCTGCGCATCGAGCCGATCGGCGCGCGCCTTGGCGGCGGCAATCTGCTGAATGAACTCGAATTCCTTGCGGCTCGCATCACGCACGCCGGACTGATACGTCGCGGCCATGCTACGCAGCGAGTCGAGTTCGACTAGCATCGGCTTGACGCGCCGCTCGGCCTCGGCCACCGCATCCTTGATCTGCTGTGCATAGTGCTCCGTGCTTTGCCGCAATTCGACGTGCAACGCGTCGATCCGGTCCCGCAAGGCAGCATTGGCAGTCTGTTCGTTTTCGAGCCGTTGCCGCAGCGCCTCGTTCTCCTGGTCGAGCCGGCGCGTGGTTGCCTGCATGCCTTCGAGGTGAACGCTGCCGTGCGTAGTCGCGCTCGATAACTGGGTTTCAAGTGCGCGAACCCGCTCCCACGCGGTTTCGGCGCGCGCTTCGCTGCGCCTGATGGCGTCGTCGGCCGCATCCCGACGAATTTCCGCCTCGCGTACGCGTAGATCGGCGGCGCTGATCTGCGCGCGGATCTCTTCACGTTCGCCATCGAGCGACGCTTTGGCCTGCACGACCGCTTCTTCGAATAGCGCGCCCAGCAGTTCGCCGGCGCGATCTTCCAGTGCCTTTGGTATCGCGCCCGCTCCGACCTTGACGCGCGACACGCTGCGGATGCGCTCCCAGAAATGATCGATGTCCTTCGGGATGTCGCTCGCGCTGCCGGTTTGCGTGAGATCGCGCACGGCCGCCATCGATGGCCGGATGCCGAGATCGAAAAAAAGCCGTTTACATGCATGCAGCGACAGATCCTGGCGGCGCACGCCCTGCGCACGCATCGATTCAAGCTCGTCGCGAATGGCTTGCCGCTCCTGATCCAGATTCATGTTTACCTCGATGTGGCTCGAATTGGATGGATCATAACAATTTACGTAGTGTTTGCTACCAATTTATCGGTGGCGAACGGATTGGCGAATACCGACGGGCTTTTGCGTGCAGATTGCGATGGTAAACACGCGCCTGCCGTTTTTCTCCGTGAAACAAAACGAAGAATAGCTAATAAGCCATTGTATTAGAAGAATTTTGTTTGATTTCCGCATGATCGCGCACTGTTTCACGATTGATCGGCAATGGCTGCGGGGTGGTGGGCCTGTGTTTCACGGGGCTCGCGGGTGTAAGGCTTGAGAGTAATAAAAATAAACACCTTTGAACCCTTGTTAAAGACGTTAACGACTCGGCAAACCCTTATCTGGCGCGGCTTTCAGGACAGCAAGGTGAAGCTTTGCGGGAGACTTGGTGAGGGTCTGCGGGAAACTCGAGTGATGGGGTTCGGGAAGCTCGGTGAGCGGCTGCGGGACGGAACGTGAGCGGGTTCAGGAAACGCCGTATACGTGGGGTTTGGGCAAAGGTGAGGTTTTGCGGGACTTCGCAGCCGCGAAGCGCCCGACAGCCCTCGACAGTGTCTGTTCGGTTTGGTCTGCAGCAAGGTGAGGGCTTTCGGGAGGCTCGCGAGCGTGGTTTTTTGCCGGTTTTTTGGGGTGGTTAACCGCTTTGGTGAGCCGTGGCGGGAGAAAACGTAAAACGAAGGTGAGATTTTTCGGGGCGCGGGGTCCAGTTTTGCTTTCTTTTTGAGCATCCATACTGCTGAGGTGAGGTTTTACGGGAGCCAACATGGAATTCGACGCATCGATTGCCCGAAAGACTGGTCGGCGGGAACCGCTGGCGATTGGAAAGGTGAGGGGATTCGGGGAACTGGCTGATCAGCTAGATCCGCGAGCCGATTTGGCCGGCGATTCCGTCAAAGGTGAGGCTTTTCGGGAAGGTCTGGATAGGGTTTTGCGCGTTAAGGTGAGGAGATTCGGGACTGAAACGCGGGCTATCGGCCGGAGATGCCCGGCGGATGGCAATTTGCGAGCGTCGGTATACCTGGTCTCTGATTGCAAAGGTGAGTCTTTTCGGGAGGTCCGCGGGGACGCAATGAAAAGTGCTGCGGTGCGAAAAACTGGCTTATGGTGAGATTTTACGGGAACACCGATGGTTCGAGCGCTAGATGGGATTATCGCAAGTCACGGAAATCATTGATGTTTTTCCTGTCCTCCAGCAAAGGTGAGAGTTTTCAGGAGTTCTTTGGAAGGGGGCGCGGGGGCCTCCATAAAGGTCAAAGGTGACGCTTTTCAGGAGGTTGCATTGGGGAAATGCGGTACTGGCGCGGCATGAGCGCGTGTCGTGTTGTGCCGTTCTGCGGTGCTACGGTGAGGTTTTTCGGGAGCATCGGAGCGGTGAGGATTTGCCTTGGTTGGATCTCCCCTTTTTCGGCGGCTTCGGACGAGGCTCGAAGTCGAAACAGGTGGTTAACTCCGGCAGGTTCTCGGTAGTGAGGGCTGAATCGTCAGCGGAAGGTACCAAGCAGTCGAATGGCGCGCCCGGCCATAGGAAGCTTGATGCACCGACAACAGGGCTGACGGGGCGCCCGTCGCTGGCCCACGCCGCGTTGCGGGCCCAATACCGTGCGGGCATTCCATCTATCGAACCGGGACTGTGCATCGGCCGGCAGCACGCGACGATCGACGAAACGATCGCGAGGCCGCACGACGAAGTCATCAGCCGCCCCGGACGCCATCCGTTTACACGAGGTTCTCGAAAAAATCCGCGAAAATTTTTGAGGTGAGAGGATTCGGGATCACGTGCTCCCCGTTGCCGCACGCGGCGAAACGGGCCCGATTCGCAAACGCCGCGACCGGCAAGGAGAGCCCGATCCTGGCGGCACGCACACGAGGTGAGGGTTTTCGGGAGTTGGTCGAGGTGAGTTGCGCTTCGTAAACTCGCTTCACCGGCAATGGTGAGATGGGCGCTATAGACGCGTATCACCACAGCCGGTATGCTCTCGCGAAATCCCCTCCTCACCCCGACGCATGGCCACGAAGCGCGCGAAAAAGACCGATGTTGTCAGCCCGAGCTCGGCTGAGCTGCGCAAAGCCGTCGAGGCGATCGCGATCCAGCCCAAGAGCGGCAAGATCACGCTGCTCACGCGCAAGCTATTTAACGTGTTACTCGCGGTGGCCCAGCAAGCGGATGAATCGGGCGACACCTATCGGGCGCTGCTGTCCGACATCGTCGCCAATTCCGCGTTCGATTCCAATGACACCGCGCTCGTCAAGGAGCATCTGCGCCGCATGGTGTCGGTGCAAGTCGAGTGGAGCACCGGCACGTCGAGTCAGAAGCCTGGCCGCAAATGGGGTATTTCGACGCTGATCGCGGACGCGGAAATTCTCGAAGATCCGACCACGCGTCGCGTCTGGGTCGAGTTTTCGTTTGCGCCGAAGATCAAGAAGAAACTGCTCGATCCGGTTCAGTATGCGCGGCTGAGTCTGCAGTTCCAGAGCCAGCTGCGCAGTAGCGCGGGCCTCGCACTCTACGAGATCTGCGTGCGCTACCTGACCAACCCCAGCCACCTGACGATGCGCGAGACCTGGGAATGGTGGCGGCCGATTCTGTCGGGCACGCCGGACACTGAAGCCGGCGACGAGGCGAAGCGCGAGTACAAGTATTTCAAGCGCGACTACCTGCGCCCGGCCATCGCCGAGGTCAACGCGGTCACGAACATTTTTGTCGAGCTGATCGAGCATCGCGAGGGTCGACGCGTCGCTGAAATCCAGTTCCGCGTGACCGAGCGCAAGCAGCCGATGCTCGCGCTCGACGAACATCCGAACGTGTTCGACAGCACGCTGGTCGACCGGATGGTGAAGATCGGCATTCCGCTCAAGGAGGCGCAGACGCTTTATGCGGACAGCGAGGAGAACCGGATCCGCGCGGCGCTGCAGATGACCGAGCAGCGTATGCGCAGCACGTCACTGCCGCCGGTGCGCAGTGCGCCGGCGCTGTTCAAGGATGCGTTGAAGAAAGGCTATGCGCCGCCGGTCGAGGCGCTGCCCGCGGGTGGCGGCACCAGCAAGGCCGCGGCGTCGCCGGCCGACGATCTGAAGGCGCGTCTGCTCGGTGAATACTCGGCTTACCGTCGCAAGCAGGCCTACGAGTTGTACAACGAACAGGGCGAGTCGGAGCGCGATATCGCGCGACAGTCGTTCGAGGAAGATGAATTGCCGGGGCTCGGCACGCACATGCGCGACGACTGGCGGCGTCGCGGGCTCGATTCGAAGATCGTCGAAACGGCGTTCTTCGACTGGCTCGCGCGCAGGACCTGGGGCGAACCGACCGACGGCGACCTGCTCGCCTTTACGCTGAGCCAGTCGCGCGCGGCGTGATGGGTCGATAACTGGCTTTGAAATCCAGGCGGCGGTGCATGCGCACCGCCCTCACGTCTTACTTCAGCATCTTCTCGATCTGCCGCAGGATGTCGTCGCGCTTTTCACGCGTGAGGCCTTTCAGGCGCAACTCGAGCCGGTCGTCCCCATACGACTTCAGATCGCCGACCGACACACCACCAAGCTTGATTTCCAGACGTTGCGCGTAGCGCTGCCGGCCCGCCGGTTTGGCGCTTTCCTGCGAGGTCGCTCGGCCTTTGACGATGTCGGCGACCTGGCGTGTGCTCAGATCGTCGGAAAGGATCCGGTTGATCAGTCGCAGTGTCGCCTCCGCGCCGCGAGCCGTGTGGTAGCGGCCCACCTGATACGCCATGTTCGAGCCGAAGCGGTCAGGGCGCGCGACCATCTCCTGCATCACGGTTTCCGGGAGTTTGGCGATGGACAGCGCGACTGCGACCGTCGATTCGTCGAGGCCGAGATGTTCGGCCAGTTCCTTCTGGCTCTGGAAATGCCGCTCGTCGAGAAAGCGTCGCCACACGACCGCGTTGTCGAACACCGTCTGCGAGTCGCGCTGCACGTTGAGGTCGTAACCGAGCTTGTAGCTCTGGATGCCGATCGGCAGATCGATGACGATCGCTTTCACCGACTCCTTGTTCGCTTCTTTCAGCGCACGCACCCGTCTGCCGCCGTCACTGACGAAGTAGGTGCCAGGGTTGTCATAGTCGGGAATGACGTGAATCGCCTGCTGCTGCCCCTGCTTCGCCAGATTGACGGCAAGCTCCGCAATCGACGACTTCACATAGAAGTACCGTGGATTGAACGGGCTCGGCTTGATCGTCTTGAGCGCCAGTTCGATGATCTGGCCGGGACGATAGCCGTGCTCGAGCCTCCAGGCGCGGTAGGCCGCCGATTCGTTGTCCGGATCAGGAATCTTCGCGTCCTGCAGACGCGACGGCAAGACGGCCGGAATCGGACGCCCGGCGATCGTGGGAGTTTTCGCCTCGTTGCTGACCAGGCCGTCGATCGCATTCAGACGGTCGAGCGCGGTGCGCTTTTCGCTGCTGGTCGTGTCAGGACGTGCTTGAAAGCCTTTGGCGAACTGGGACGGTTTCATTCAGGGTCCTTTATGCGCATAAATTCATGGGAGCAAGGCGGCGATCTCGTTGGCGCACGCCCGTACTTCGAGCGCGGCGAGCTTCGCGCCGCGGTCGTTCATCTGAAGCACCGTTTGCCCTAACGCCATTGCCTGCTTGTAGGCTTCGCGCGTGGGAATCTGGGTCTTGAGGAGAGGGAAGCCGAGTTCTTCGAGCGCGCGCTTCAGTTCGCGCGTCAGCATCCGTTTCTCTTCAGTCTTGTTGAGCAGGAACACGGCTCGCAGGTCTTCGTTCATGACCTGCGCTTGCTGGACCAGCTTGACGAGACCGATGCTCGACCAGTAATCGGCAGGGGACGAGGAAGTTGGGATTACCGCGACGCTCGCCGCGAGCAGAACGACGCCCGAGACTTTTTCGGTGATGGAGGGCGGGCAGTCGACGACGATGATGTCGTAGTCAGCCACGAACTTCTTGATCTCGCGATGGATCTGGCTGCCTGCTTCGGACAGGTTGACGACGGCGAATGGAATACCGATGTCGCCGTCGGAGGCAGCACTGGCCCAGTGAATCAGAGTGTTTTGGCCATCCGCGTCGACGACGAGAACGCGTTTGCCTTTCTCGTGAAATGCAGCGCCGAGATGCATCGCGATGGTGCTCTTCCCGACCCCGCCTTTCTGCTGTGTTACCGCGATGATTTCTGCCGCCAAATTTCACCTCCTCTTTTTAGACGCAAATGGATTTTACCTGGTTGAAGTGCTATTTCAAATGATTTGCGTAAGCGCAGTTCGGAAATTGGCCATTCGGCAAAGGGTTTATGCGCATAAAGAGGCATCGGACGTGTGCCCGGGGTCTTGCGGGATATCAGAGCAAGCGTGGACTGGGGCTTAAGCGTTGCTGATCGCTGTCCGGCGGCGGCAAAGGGAAAGTAACGAGTGCTCGCGCACTGCGTGCACAGTCGTCGGTGACTGTTCGCGATTCTCGGGCTGATGTGCAGAGAAAAGGAGCGCATGCATCTGAGCGACCAAAGGGGTGAGAGGTGCCAGACTTTATGCGCATAAAGTTCGCGTGCCAATTGGCCCGGAGGGACCGTTCGTCATGAATTCGTCCGATGCCGATTCTCCCCAGACATGGCGGCAAGTAACGTGCATCCGGCGCCTCATCAGCGGGGGATATAGGTTGTCGTTTGAATCGCGCCCGCGCGAGCAAATCTCAGGTGCGACTAGAACTCAGGGTGCCAGCATTAAACGGTTCCCACTCGCCTCGAAGGCAGCGTCGGTTTATGCGCATAAACCGACCCACTCGCCGATGGTTCAAACAACGCGGATGCCGCGCAGTCATCCCGCGCCACGTCATCAAGTCACCCGCAAAATTCCCGAACCCTTCTAACCGTCACAGCCTTCAACGGCGTAAGCCCCGAATCCAGCCATGATCACCATCTACCACAACCCGCGCTGCTCCAAATCTCGCACCACCTGCGAACTCGTCGCGAACACCTACAACTCCGCAAACGAAGCGACGGAAATCGTCGAATATCTGAAGAAGCCACTCACCGTCGCAGAGCTTGAGAAGCTCAATGCTCAACTCGGCTGTCCCGTCCGCGAAATGATCCGCGACACCGAGGCCGAATATAAAGAGCTCAATCTTGCCGACACGTCGCTGACGGACGCCCAGCTCTATGACGCATTGGCGAAGCATCCGATTCTGTTGCAACGACCGATCGTCGTCAGAAACGGACGGGCTGTCATCGGCCGCCCGCCGGAAAATGTCGCCGCGCTTTTCGCCTGATCGCGCGACCGTCGAAGTAGAACGATGTGGGCAATGCGGACTCGAACTGCTGCGCTAGGCTTTGGCGGACAACGCGGCATCCTTGGTCACGATCTTCGTCGGAATCAGATGCAGTTCGGTGAACGTATCCGCGATGCGCTGTTGTTCCGCAAGCACGTTCGCGTCGACGGGCTTGTAGATATGCGCGTAATGCCGCAAGCCTGATTCGATCACGCTCGCGTCGAGCCCTTGAATCGGCGCGAGTTGGGCGGCGGCCTCGCTGTAATGGCCGCGCACCCACTCCCCTTCCTTGCCGCCTTCATCGATCACGATCGCAAGGACGTCGCCGTTCTGTTGCGCGAAGGGCCGCGCGCTCAGAAAGAACTGGTGGTGACTCACGATACCCTCGGCATCGGCGAGCTGCCGCGCGTTCGTTTGCCGCCTGGCGGCTTCGAGGAACGGATCCCAGATCGCCCACGCATCGACCGCACCGCGCTCGAAGGCCGCGCGTGCATCGGCGGGCGGCAGATACACGGGTTGGATCTCGCTGAACTTCACGCCGTTCTTCTGCAACGCGGCGACGAGAAACCAGTGCACATCCGAGCCCTTGTTCAGCGCAATCTTCTTTCCCTTCAAATCGGCCAAGGTTTTGATTGGCGCGTCCGGATGCACGAGGATGCCTTCGGCGTGCGGCGTCGGAATTTCATACGCCGTGTAGACGAAATTGGCGCCCGCGGCCTGCGCGAACACGGGCGGCGCTTCGCCCACATAGCCGAAATCGATCGCGCCGACGTTCAGCCCTTCCAGCAATTGCGGCCCAGCCGGAAACTCGGTCCATTTGACCGTGATGCCAAGTGGCGCAAGCCGCTTTTCGAGCGTGCCGTGCGCCTTCAGCGTACGCGATCCATTGACGACACCCCTCAGAGTAAGGGCGCGGTTCTCATGAGATGTGGTACAGGGCTCAGTCAGCGGAGATCGATGGGCATCTTCCAGGGCAAGAGCGCGTCGTAGTCGTCGACGGTCTGTGCCAGCGGGAGACGCTGTAACAGCCAGGTGAGATAGCGATACGGATCAATGCTGTTCGCCTTGCAGGTTTCGACCAGTGAGTAGAGATTGGCGCTCGCGTTTGCGCCATCGACGGTGTCAGCAAACAACCAGCCGCGGCGTCCCAGGCAGAACGGGCGAATGGAATTTTCGCAAGGGTTGTTCGATATGGGCCAGTTGCCGTCTTCAACGTAACGGATCAGCTTCGGCCACTGCCCGTGCAGATAGGTCAGCGCCTTGCCGAGCAGACTGTTGGGGACGACGCCAGGCGAGTGCTCAAGCATCAGCTTTTCGATAACATCGAGTACGCACGCGCTGTATCGTCGCCGCAATCGCTGTCGTCGCCCAGCCGTCCACGTCTGGCTTCGCGCTTCGGCCGCGAACAGTTTTCCGATCAGGCTGATGAAGCGTGTCGCGAGCAGATCGGGCGGGCGCGCTGCTTTGGGGACATTGTCTTCCGCCTTCACAAAGTACCGTCTTGCGTGCGTCCAGCATCCGAGGTGCACGAGCTGGTACTGTTCAGCGATGCCGTTGTAGGGTTCGTATCCATCGGTCATCAGGGCGGCACCTTTACGGACACCGGCAAACAGCCTGTCAGCCAGCCTGGCGCCACGACCAGGCGTATAGGTGAAGCAACGGATGGGGATGCCCGAACCGGTCATCTGCGCCCACAGATAGCTTTTCGTTTGCGGCTTTCGCCCTTGCTCCTTCAGGACCTGGAACGTCGTCTCGTCGCCGTAGATCAGTTCGGCATCGAGCAGCGCATCGCGCATCAGGTTGATGACGGGTTGCGTCGCAAGACCGACGCGGACCATGCTCGCGGCAATCGTGTTCGACGAGATGTCGCCGCCGAAGCGACGCAGCAGACCGGCCAGGCGATAGAGCGGCATGCCGAACTGGTACTTGCCGGTGGCGATCCACGCGAGCGCCGATTCACTCAGCAGCCCACGCGGGATGATACGGGGCGGTGCCGGCGTAACCTTGATGCCGAGATCGCAACATGGGCAGGCGTACTTGATACGCTGATGCTGGGTGACTCGCAACTGCTCGGGAATGACATTGAGCTGCTCACTGATCTCGACGCCGATCTCGACGAGCGCGTGTCCGTCGTGATCGCAGAAGCGCTCTGCCTCAGGGAGTTCGTGTCGCACGACATCACGCGGCAGATTGGGATCGAGAGGCTTGCGGTGGCCGCGCTTCTTGCGCTTGTGGGCCGCGACCTCGGTTCCGGGGGTATCTTCCTGCGCGGGAGTGGCGTTCGCGCCGAGCGCTTCGGCTTCGTTGAACAGGCCGAACTGGTCCGAGGCGCGCGCTTCGCTTTTCGCGCCAAACAGTTCGCGACGGTAAGCGCGCAGTCGTTCCTCGGCGAGATCGCGCTCAGCTGTCACGAGGCGCAGTGCGCTGCGAACCTCCTCATGATCGCGCTGAAGCGAACCATAGGCCTCTCGCATCGCGAGCAGTGCCTTGAGTTCGTCGGCGTCGATGATCACGTTGATCGGCATACCGCTTAGACCGGCACGCCGGTGACGTGTTCAGCTCACGCGTGCGTAATCTCGACTGGGATGTCGCTGGACTGCGGCAATGTCGATGCCCTCGATAAGCCAGTGCAGCTGCTCGACGCTCAGTGTCGCGACCCGGTTCGCGCTGTCAGGCCACACGAAGCGATCGTTTGCCTCGAGTCTCTTGAGCATGAGCCAGAAACCGTTGCCTTGCCAGCCCAGGATCTTGATGCGATCGCATCTCCGGTTGGTAAACACATAGAGCGAGGAATCCATCGGGTTCAAATGCATGGCCTGCTCCACGAGAATCGACAGGCTGTTCATGCCATACCGGAAGTCGACGGGTTCCCGATGCAGGTAGACCTTCAGGCCTTCGTCGAACCGGAACACGGCATCCTCCCCAGCATCTGGACCACGGTGGTCAGTTCGTCGATGCTCGCCTCGCCGAGATCAAACTCGACGCCGTTGGACAGTCGCACATGCAGTGCGAGCGTCAGCGATGGCGATGGTGACGGTGACGGTGACGGCGGTGCGGTTGGCCGTGCTGGTGGTGCTGCAACGACAGGCACGAATGCCGTGGGCGAGGCGACAGGTGGGGAGCGTTTGCGCGAACCCGGGATGTCAATGGGCGCGCCATCAATCACCGCGAGCGCGCCCTCCAGTACGATTTCCTCCGGGGCATGTGGACGTTCCTGTTCGCCGGTAGCATCATCCTGCGATGCCGGCGAGATGCCTTTCTCGCGCTCCAGCAGGTACTTCGTGATCCACTTGCGTAGCAGGTTGGCGTTGATCCCGTGCTCCTGCGCCAGGCGGGCAACCGACACGCCAGAACGCAGCGCTTCCTCAACGAGCGCACGCTTGCCTTTATCGTCGTAACGACGGCGACCGTCGCTGCTGCGTCGAACTACTCTTAACTCTGGATCTTTGTCAGCCATAGGTGTCCACCTCCGAATAGGTGGACACCTATGCTCCTCGCTCCTGTCCCCAGCGGCTAGACGCCGAAAATGGATCGCTTACCCTTCAGCAATACCAGGGTGCTTGCGGCTTTCTGATATCCGATGCGAAGTTCTTTTGCATGTTCATCGGCGGCAAATGCGGAGGTGGAGAAGACCGGCAACGCGGCGGCGGCCAGCGTCGCGCCTACGCCGGCCAGAAACGTACGGCGCGTCAGCAGCGGATCACGGGACATGAGAATACTCGTCGAAAAAGAATTTAACGGACGCCAAAAGATGGTCCGATTGGCTCCGACGATAATTCGTCTGCGAGCCGGGACGAACCGATAAATTCGCATAAGCAAATCATGCGGCAGTCGCGAAGCATTGCCCAAAGCCCAACCTATCCCCTCCCGCTACAATCGACCGGCAAAACAAGCGCCCGCGACCATCAGCTCGCGGCTGCATCGATCGACTGCAAACGAAGAGAGGAAAAAAAGCCGCCGTGCCTGTAACGACAACACTGATACCGTGGGCCGCCCACGACACCCAACTGATCCTGTCGTGCGCGCTTGGACTAGCACTGATCATCATCTTCATCAGCGTGCTCAAGCTCGCGCCGTTCCTGTCGATCCTGGTCGGCACCTTCGCGGCGGGCTTCACGGCCGGCCTGCCACTCGAAGCAGTCGCGAGCGCGTTCAGTAAAGGCGCCGGCGCATTGCTCGGCGACGTCGGCATCATCATTGCGCTGGGCGCGATGCTCGGTGCGTTGATGGCCGAATCGGGCGCCGCCGACCGGCTCGTGTCCACGATCCTCGCGCACTCGACCCCGCGCACGCTGCCGTGGATGATGGCCGTCGTCGCGCTGCTCATCGGCCTGCCGCTGTTCTTCGAAGTCGGCCTCGTGATGATGGTGCCGATCATCTTCGTCATGGCGCGTCGCGCGCAGCAGCCGATTCTGCGCATCGCGATTCCCGCGCTCGCCGGTATGACGACGCTGCATGCGCTGCTGCCGCCGCATCCGGGTCCGCTGATCGCGGTGAGCGCGTTGCACGCCGATCTCGGTTTGACGTTGGGCCTCGGCCTGATCGTGGCGCTTCCCGCGGTGGTCCTCGCCGGTCCGCTGTATGGCATCTGGCTGTCGAAACGCATGCACGTCGTCGAGCCTGAAGAAATGGGCAAGCTGTTCACCGCCGAGCAGAACGGCTTCGAGCCGCCGGGCTTCGCAATCTCTCTGATCACGATCCTGCTGCCCGTCATTCTGATGCTCGGCCGCACGGTCGCGAAGCTGCTGCTCGAGCCCGAAACGTTGCTCTTCGAGACACTGAATTTTCTTGGCGAGCCGCTGATCGCGCTGGGCCTCACCGTGCTGTTCGCGGTGGTCGCGCTCGGCTGGTCGCGCGGCATGGCGCGCGAGCGCGTCGGGGGCATTCTGCGCAAAAGCCTGCCGCCGATCGCCGCGCTGTTGCTGACGATCGGCGCGGGCGGCGGCCTGAAGCAGGCGCTCGTCGCAGCGGGCATCAGCGCGACGATCGGCAAGATCGCGGTCGGGGCGCATATGCCGCTGATCTTGCTCGCCTGGTTGATCGCCGTCGCGCTGCGTCAGGCCACCGGCTCGGCGACGGTCGCCACGACGACGACGGCCGGCATCGTCGCGCCGGTCGTCGCGGGCCTCGGCGCGACGCACAATTCGCTGATGGCGCTCGCGATCGGCGCCGGCTCGGTGTTCTTCTGCCATGTGAACGACGCCGGCTTCTGGATGGTCCGCGAATATTTCGGACTCCAGCTTAAACAGACTGTACTGGTGTGGTCGGTTTTGCAGACGATCGTATCGGTCGTCGGTCTTGCGTTGACGCTCGTGCTGTGGAGCGCGTTGACGTGAGCACGGCGCGCGCGACAGCCTCACCCATTTGGGCAGCGTATTGACGCGCGCACAGCGGAACACGCGCGCAGAACCTCACGCGACGCCAGGCAGCGAGCCGCGCCTCGCGTCATCAACAACAGGGCCGCCGTCACGCTCCAATTGCGACCAACCTGCGAAGACTGCGGCAAGTCACTTCCGCCGAACGCGCCCGACGCAATGATCTGCACCTACGAATGCACGTTCTGCGAGGTCTGCGCGCTGACGAGGCTGCGCAACGTGCGTCCGAATTGCGGCGGCAATTTCGCGCATCGGCCGATTCGCACCCGCGCGCAACTCGCCAAACATCCGGCGAGTGCCGATGCGCGTCCTGTCGGCATCGATGAAGCATCGCATGCCCGCTTTTTCGAACGCTATCGCGACGTGCCGATCGGCGAGCGCTGAACTGCGGTGTGGCAAAGCGGCAAATCACTCGTCGCCGCTCACCGCTCCGTCCACGTTCGCCGCTCCGCTCGCCACATGCGCGGCGACCCGCAGCAGGCGGATCTGTTTGCGATAGTTCCGGCACCCGCTGCAGGTCGGCAGATGCAGGCGGATCGCGAGCCATTCGCCAGTCGACAGGGAGCGGTCGAGCGCATCGGATAGCAGCCGCGTGATGTCCTTACATTTCCCCATTCGCATCCTCGCTGGATAGGCCTTTTTCGCTCAGGCACGTGCGCAGCCGCAGCCGCGCGCGATAGATCAGCACGCTGCAATGATTCGCGGTGATCTGCAGTTCCGCGCAGATCGCCGCGATGTCGAGGTCGAGAAACTCCCGCATCATGAACACGCGTCCGATGTGCTCGGGCAAATGCTCGAGGCACATCTCGAACAGCGTCCAGAATTGCTGCTGGCGCAATGCAGTTTCGGGTGTCGGCCACGGACGCGGTTTGGTCTCGCGGGACCAGTGGCCGTTGTCCTTGAAGAGCTCGCGATCAAGCAGCGCCTCGCCGTCGAGTTCGGCTTCGAGCGCCGACAGATTGACCGTGCGCTGGCGCGCGCGCAGCGTGTCGACGAGCTTATGGCGCAGGATGCCGAACACCCAGGTCTTGTGCTCCGACTGCGCGGCAAAACGCGTGGCCTGAGTCCACGCGGCGGTCAGCGCTTCCTGCACGGCGTCCTCGGCGGCCGCGGCGTCGCGCAATTGCAGACGGGCGAAGCGCACGAGGTCACGCCGCAATTGCGCGAGATAGATGGGATCGTCCAGCGAGGGAGCGCCTGGCTGCGTCACGGCATGCTCCGTCGCTGCGCTGTCGGCCGCGCGCTGCGCTGCGCGTGTCGTCCTGAAACGTCGTGATTCATGAGTGGATGGTCGTCCTCGCACGGTTTGCGGATGCGTGCGCCATTCTCCCTCACGTTCCTGCCCTAGCGAATCGGTATTGAACATATGCCCCTTGGCCATCGATGCCCGAGGAGATTCGTCGCGCGGCGCGGCCGCTTATGACACCGGAAATTAATTGTTGCAAGAAATGATATTTCGAGTCTGCGCGCGAAGACTGTTGGATCGCCATACTGGCCGATCGACGCGTCGCGGCCGACCACCAATTCAACGCAATCGCACAATAGCGATTATTTCAATTTATAAAATAATGTCTTCTCATCTTCGCTGTTTGTGGACGCGGGCCCGCTCGCTATTCTTCACGCCATCGATCGCATCAGATCGCGCAACCCACACACAAACGAGGACGCACACCATGAAACGCATTTTCTCCGCCCTGATCGCTTCGGCCGCGCTGTTCGCAGCGGCTTCGGGTGTCGCTCACGCCGACGCCCCGGCTTCGACCTGCAACGGCCCGGCGTCGTACTGCAACGTATTTTTTGGCAACTGATCGGCACGTCGAAATACGCAGCAAGGAAGCATGAGAAAAGGGCGCCGGCAACGGCGCCCTTTCATATTCCAGTATTCAGCGTTCGGCCTGCATGGGGAGACGGCGGCGTCAAGCGGCCCCTTCTAGCCACGGCCGACGGACAACCCGCGAGTCCTAGCGGCTCGGCGCCTTCCCTCCGCCATCGAGTCCGGCGCCCGTGCGCCACACCTGTTTGCCTTGTTCCGACAACTCGCCGCAGCTATGCGTGGCATCGGCTTCGACGCCGTCGACGGCCATCTCGCCGCCCGCCGGCTCCTGCGCGCGCTGCCGCGCTTTCTTGCGCGCGGCGACCGCTTCGTCGTGGGATTTTCCTGCGTAGTCGAGACTCATGATCCGGTCCTCCAGAATGTCGATGATGTCCCATTTGCCTCAGATCGCCCTGGCCCGAAGGCATGCTTGATTGGCAAGGCAAAAGTTCCACTTATCCACAAGGTTATTCAGCGAATCTGTGGATAACTTTTCGAGCCGCGAGGTTATCCACCGTCAGGTGCCGCAAGAATCCTTCCCGATCCGCTATGAGCTGGCCACATCCGCCAGGGCCTGGGCGTTTCGCGCGGCTTTTGCCTATGATGGACAGTTCGTACTCTCTGCGCGTCGAGCGCCTTACCTGAGGAAGCGAACATGGCCTATCACATTGCAGTGGTCGTCGGCAGCCTGCGGCGGGATTCGTTCAATCGTCAGCTGGCTCAGGCGGTGATTTCCCTCGCTCCAGCCGATTTCACCTTCGAATACATCGATATCGGCTCCTTGCCGCTGTACTCCCAGGACTACGACGCCGACTATCCCGAAGCCGGCAAGAAGCTCAAGGAGCGCGTGCAAGCCGCGGACGGTCTGCTGTTCGTGACGCCCGAATACAACCGCTCGATACCGGGCGTGCTGAAAAACGCGCTCGACTGGGGCTCGCGGCCGTGGGGCACCAACTCGTGGGCCAACAAGCCCGCCGCGGTGATCGGCACCTCGGTCGGTGCGACCGGTAGCGCGCTCGCTCAGCAGCATCTGCGCAACGTGCTCGCCTATCTCGACGTCGCGGCGATGGGGCAGCCCGAGGTGTTCATCAAGCACGATCCAGCGGTGATCAACGAAAAGGGCGAGATCGTCAACGACGGCACGCGCAAGTTCCTGCAGACGTTCATGGACCGCTACGTTACGTGGATCAAGCGGCACGGGGCGGTGTAGCCGAGCCTCAGCGCCGCTGACCGCGTCCCGACCATCCGCCGAAGCAACGCGAACACAGCGCGCGCCGCGTAAGGCGGCCGCGCTCGTGTCGCTCGGCGCATCACCTACACGTGGTGATGGCCGGTCACCCGCTCCCAGCCGTGACGCACCGCGAGCTTGAAGCGCTCCCACGTGTTGTCCGGCGACGTGGTTTCCCAATGGCGGCGTGCTTCGGGCTCGATCTCATCCCACGGACGATTGCGGAATCGCGCGTCGCGAGCGATCTCCGCGCCGTAGCGATAGGCCGGCACATAGTCTTCATAGCGCGCGTTCGCGGCGGCGTACTGCTCGTCGTAGTGCGCGCGGAAATCTTCTTCGTACTCCAGATATTCGTTCGGCATCTGCGCGCCGGGACCGGTGCCCGGCTGCCCGCCTTCGGGGACGATGTCGGACGGCTGCATCACCGCGCCCGAACCCGGTACCGAGCCGGCGGCGATCGCGCGGCGTCCCGCATCGCCGGCGAGCGGATCGACGATGGGTTCATTGACCGGATCGCTCATCGGCCGTTCGCTGATCGGCGGCGGCGCGAACGGCTTGGCGGCGGCGCCGATGTCCGCCGGCGGCATGGCGGTCAGCGGATCAGGGCGCGGGGTGGCGGGAGGGGGCATGGTGTCGGGTGCGGTCGTACCGGTCGCCGAAGTGGCGCCCGTCGCGCCGGCGATTCCGGTCGATTCGGTCATGGCCGCCGCACCCGCTGCGCCGCTGCTCGAACTCACGCCCGCCGCTCCCGGTGTCGCAGTGGTGTCGCGCATCCCGGGCGTCGCACCTGCCTCGGTCGTTACGCTCGACGTGCGCGGCGTTCCCGGCATCACCGCGCCGATGCCCAGCTCATCGAGTATCGAGTGGTCGCGGTCGGTGGCGGCCGGCGTGTCCGCCTCGGGCGGGCGGTCGCCGATATCCGTCGCGCCGAGCCGCACGAGCGTATTGCGCGCCAACTCCGCATGCGACTCGCTTGCCGCGTGGACGCACACGAGCACCGCGCCGCGCCGCATCGCCTCGGCATAACGCGCGGTGTCCGATGGGCGCGGCCCGGTCGAGAACAGGCTGGCGAGAAAGCGCTCGATATTCGCGAGCACGCCCGCGTTGGCGACGTCGCTGGTGGCCGAGCCAACCGAAGGTTCGGCGTTCGCCTGCAACTCGATCTTCTCGCGCGCAAAGCCGGTTTGCACGAGCGTGTCGCGGGCGGTTTCGGCCTGCATGTAAGTGTCGAATAAACCAATCACGGTATGTTGCATGGTTGTCTCCCGACATGTTCTGCTGGAAAGGGCGACGCTCGCGGCGTCGTCCCCTTGCCGTGTGCAGGCAAGCAACCTTCATGCCCCGCACCGCCGCGCGGCGCCGCCGCGTCCCATGCCCAGCCGCGCTGCCCGGCGTGCTACGCATGACGCGGGCTCACGATGAAAAAAGCGCGGCATGTAAGCGCCGCGCTTTTTACAAGGCCCGGTAAATGACGCCGGCATGACGTCGACATCAGGTATCGGCCGGATGCGTGGCGGCATCGTTGCTCGTTTGCACGGCGTCGTGCTGGATCGTTTCGAGCAGTTGCTCCAGCAGTCCGATATCGAACGGCTTGGACAGCACGCGCACGTTCGCGTGCCGCGCGCGGTCGAGCTCTTCCGCGTAGCCGGTGACGAGGATGACCGGCAGCTGCGGGTCGAAGCTGAGCACCGCTTCGGCCAGATCGATGCCGTTCATCTTGCCGGGCATGTGGATGTCCGACAGCACCAGATCGAACGGCAGCGGCTCGCCGGTGCTCGCGCGCTTCGCGCGGGCGTCGTCGAGTACACGCAGCCCCGTGTCGGCGTTGAACACGCAGGTGACCTGATGACCCATCATCTGCAGCAGCGCCTCGGTGCCGGCGGCGACTTCTTCGTTGTCCTCGACGAGCAGCACACGCAGACCCTGCGGCACGCCGCTTTCGGTCGCTAGCGCTTCTGCAGGCCCGGCCGTGTGCGGCTCGGTCGACGCGCGCGGCAGATAGAGCCGCACCGAGGTGCCCGCGCCGATCGCGCTGTCGATTGCCGCGAGCCCGCCCGAGCCCTCGCAGAACGCGAAGACCTGCGGCAACCCGAGTCCCGTGCCCATGCCTTTGGGCTTGGTCGTGAAAAGCGGCTCGAACGCGCGCGCGAGCACGTCGGGCGCCATGCCGCCGCCGGTGTCTTCGAGCGACAGTTGCACGAACTCGCCGGTCAGCGGAAAGCCGTCCTCGTGACGGAACACGACATTGCTCGCGCGCACCGTGAAGCGTCCGCCGTTGGCCATCGCATCGCGCGCATTGACGGCGACGTTGATCAGCGCGAGCTCGAGCTCGGCGACGTCGACGCGCACCGGCCAGGTATCGACGCCACTATTGATCACGAGCGACACCTTCGCGCCGAGCGACGCGCGCAGCAGTTCGCGGCACGACGGCAGCCAGCGTTCGAGCGACAGCGTCTCGGTGCGCAGCGGCTGCTTGCGCGCGACGCCGAGCAGCTGCCGCGTCAGCGACTGGCCGCTCTTCAGCGCGCGCTCCATCGCCGACAGTTCGCGCTCCAGTCCGCCGACGCCGCGCCGTCGCACGATCTGCACGTTGGCCGACAGGATCATCAGCAGGTTGTTGAAGTCGTGCGCGACGCTGCCGACCAGCCTGCCGAGCGCTTCCATCTTGCGCGACTGGCGGTACGCGGATTCGATCGAGCGGCGCATCGATGCCTCGGCCTGCCAACGCTGCCACGCTTCCTCTTCGGCGCCGAGGCGGCGCAGCGACAGCCAGATCACGCACCACAGCGCGATCGACGGCGTGAACATCGACAGGACCAGCACGCTCAGGTGCTTGTACCAGGCGGCCCAGATCGCCGACGTGCGATAGCCGCACAGCACGTAGACCGGATACGAGCCGACGTGCCGGAAGGCGACGATCAGGTTGCCGCCGGCGAAGCTCGAGCGCATCCGCACGACGCCGGAGCGCTGCCCCTGCCTGACCGCTTCGGCGAACGGCGAATCGGACGCGAGCGCGGTCGGCTCGCGTGGGCCGCGCGGGTAATGCGCGAGCACCGCGCCGTCGGTGCGCACGAGGCTCATGATGATCGGCGTAGCGTCGCTGCTGCCGAGCAACTCGCGATAGAACGCGTCGAAATAGCTGGGCCGCAGCGCGATCGACACGACGCCCGCGAACGAGCCATTGGGCGCCTGGCGCTCGACGCCCATGTTGAACACCTGCTCGCCGCTCACATGTCCCGTCATCACTTTCGACACGCGTTCCAGCACGTTGCCGTCGCGGATGCCGACGAAATCGTCGCGCTGGCCGACCGAATTTTCCGGCGACGGATACAGGCGGCTGCTCACGAGCAGCGCGCCCTGCTGGCCGAAGATCGACACCGAGGCTACCTGCGGATAGCCGCCGCCCATCGTGCGCAACTTGTCGTGAATCGTGTGTTCGCGCGCGCGAATGCCGTCGTCGTCGAGGCCGTCGGTCAGTTCGACGATGCGCGAGTTCAGCGTCTCGTTCATGTCGAACACCTTCAACGCGTGTTCTTCGGCGACCCGCACCGTGCGCAGCGCCAGATCGGTGGCGTCGGCCTCGCGCGAGCGCAGATCGGCGAATGCCATCGCCGCGACGTAGACGAACGGCAGCACGATCGCCGCGACCAGCAGCGCGATCAGCGTGATGCGACGCACCTGGAAATTCTGTTCCGGCACGGTGGGAAACGACGCGTCGTCCTGCTCGCGGGCAGGACGACGCGAAAGACGGCCCGCGCGGGCGGAGTCGACCCGGTCTGATGTCATTGTCGTTGACGCGAAAAGTCGTTCGGATGTGGCAGCCCCGTATCGGGCCGTTGCCGGCACCATGCCGCCTTCAGAACAAGCATAGACGCAGCACGGAATAATTTGCCGCAACGCGTTGGAGATGGGCGTCCGCCGTGCCGGCCGTTCTTTAAGAGCGGCTTTAAAACAGCGACGAATCGGGAAGCGCAAACGTACACAAAAGGATAAAGATAAAAGAATGTCCGCCCCGACGATAGATCTATTTCTGAAATTCGCCTAGCAGAGAAACAGATCGTTACCGTCAGCGATGCTGGCGAGTTGCTTTTGCGCGACTTTACTTCGACAATCCTCGTCACGATAAAAAGGGCCGTTGCCACCTCCGTGCGCCGGATCGTCAAGGTTCGCCAAACGCGTCCTGCTGCATTCGCACCCCCTCTCGCCAAAGGCAATTGCAATTCGACAGGCGCCACTGTACCTGGTCGCGCATCGGTCGGCATCACGCGAAGGTGTGCCACCCTCCGCTGTCGCGACGAACGAAATACGCACACAACCAGGCGCGGAAAGCGCGCAGACGAACCAGCCGATTCCTTTATCCGACCCGCCCAAACCGCCCGACCCGCCGTTGCCATGCTCCCCATTGTGATCGCCGACGATTCGCTGCTCGCCCGCAAGTTGCTCACGAAGGCACTGCCGCCCGACTGGGCAGTCGACGTGTCCTACGCGACGAACGGGCACGAGGCGCTCACGCTATATCGCGAGGGCAAGGCATCGGTGATGTTCCTCGACCTGACGATGCCGGACATGACCGGCTACCAGGTCCTCGAAGCGTTGCAGCACGAGGACCTCAACACCTTCGTGATCGTCGTTTCCGCCGACGTGCAGCCGCTCGCCCAGCAGCGCGTGCGCGAGCTCGGCGCGATCGCGTTCATCGCCAAGCCGGTGACGCCGGAGGCGGTCCTGCCCATCCTCAAGGAGTACGGCTTGTATGTCTGAGCCCGCCTTCACCGAAGACCAGCGCGACGCGCTACAGGAAATCGCCAATCTCGCGATGGGCCGGGCCGCGACGCGGCTCGCGGGCCTGCTCGATTCGTTCATCGAACTGTCGGTGCCGCGCGTGCGGATGGTCGCGGTGAGCGACGCGGCGCGCACGCTGCGCGAGATGACCCATATCGACGACACAGTCAGCGCGGTGCGTCAGGGCTTTCGCTCGGACATCAAGGGCGAGGTGCTGGTGATCTGTCGCAGCGACAGCATCGCGCAGCTGTGTTCGCTCGTCCGCGACCCGTACGCGCGTTCGAGCTACGAGGAGGTCGGCGAGCGCGAACTGATGCTCGACGTCGCGAACCTGCTGTCCGGCGCGTGCGTGTCGTCGATACTCGACCAGCTCGGCCGCACGCCGGTGTTTTCTGCGCCGGGCATGCTCGGCGACACGCTGACGCTCGACGAAGTGTTCCAGCCCGGCGTGCTGCAATGGCAGGTGGCGCTGCTCGTCGAAGTGAATTTCGCGCTCGAACATCAGAGTTTTCGCGCGCATCTGGTGATGCTGATGGCCGAAGAATCAATCCGTCACATGAACGAAGCGCTCGATGCGCTGCTGTCCAGTATATGAACGTCTCCGTGGAATCGTTGAGCGACCTCGTGGTCGAGCGGGTCGGTTTTGGCATCTTCGTGCTCGACCGTGAACTGAAGGTGCTGATGTGGAATCGCTTCATGCAGGACCATAGCGGCCTGTCGGCGGAGCAGGTGGTCGGCCACTCGATCTACCAGAACTTTCCGGAGCTGCCGCGCGTGTGGCTGTCGCGCAAGATCGAGAGCGTGTTTCAGCTCGGCAGCTTTGCGTTCAGCTCGTGGGAGCAGCGCCCGTATCTGTTCAAGTTCGATCACGACCGGCCGATCACCGGTGGGGTCGACTTCATGCAGCAGGACTGCACGTTCATGCCGCTGATGCGCGGTCGTGAGGTGGTGGCCGTGTGCGTGACGATCTCCGACGTGACGCACGTGAGCATCGTGCAGCGCGAACGCGAGGAGGCAGTTGCGAAGCTGCAGGAGTACGCGAATCGCGACGGACTGACCGGCATCGCGAACCGGCGCTTTTTCGAAACGCGGCTGCGCGACGAGTTCACGCGCTGGCAGCGCTACGGCGGCGAGATGTCGATGTTGCTGTTCGACCTCGATCACTTCAAGAAGATCAACGACCAGTTCGGTCATGGCGTCGGCGATACGGTGCTGCGTGTGATGGCGCAGCGCGTCGCCGGCGTGGTGCGCGCACAGGACACGTTCGGGCGCTTCGGCGGCGAAGAGTTCGCGCTGCTGCTGCCGTGCACGCCGCTCGACGACGCGATGCTGGTGGCGGAGAAGATCCGTCGCGTGATCGAGGAAACGCCGGTGGAGCTGATCGGCACCAGCGTGCCGGTCACGGCGAGCCTCGGCGGCGCGACGGCGCGCGCCGGGGTGCCCGCCTACGACGTGCTGATCAACGAGGCCGACGCGGCGCTCTATAGCGCAAAGCGTCAGGGCCGCAACTGCGCGGTCGCGTTCCGGCTCGCGGGAGCCTGATCCGCTAGCGGGGGCGGCGCGGTCGAGGCCCCCGCGCCGCCCCGGCGGCCTTCCTTCCCGTCCCCCTATTGACCGGCGAAACTGCGGTCACCGGCAAAGATTGCTATACTTTTCGCCGTTTCCGGCCGCCCAGCCGGATGTTTCGCGCGTGTCCGCGCGCGCGGGCCCACTGCCCTGCGGGTCGGCATAAAAACCTCTTTGAACGCCTTTCAGCGGGCGCCTCCAGCGGAGATCGTCTTGGCTGTTTCCAATCTTGTCGTGGACGATACTGAAACCGACGCCGCTGCCGCCACGTCCGGCAGCTCGTTTTATCTTGCGATGCGCATCTTGCCGGCGGCGCAGCGCGATGCGATGTACCAGGTCTACGCCTTCTGCCGCGCCGTCGACGACATCGCCGACAGCGACCTGCCGCGCGCCGAGCGCGCGGCCGGGCTCGAGCAATGGCGCGCCGAGATCGACGCTTGCTACGCCGGCCAGCCGCGCGCGTCGCTGCGCGCGCTGACGCGGCACATTCACACGTTTCATCTGCAACGCGAGGATTTTCACGCAATGATCGACGGCATGGCGATGGATGCCGCCGCCGACATCTGCGCGCCCGACGACGCCACGCTCGACCTCTATTGCGACCGCGTCGCGAGCGCGGCCGGCCGTCTGTCGGTGAGGATATTCGGGATGCGTGACGAGCCGGGCCGGCTGCTCGCGCACCACCTCGGCCGCGCGCTGCAGCTCACCAACATCCTGCGCGATATCGACGAAGACGCCGTCATCAACCGCTGCTATCTACCGCGCGAGCTGCTCGCGCGCGAAGGCATCGCGGCCACGGACCCGCGGCAGATCGCTGACGATCCGACGCTGCCGCGCATCTGCGTGACGCTCGCCGAGCGCGCGAAGCAGCACTTCGCCGAGTCCGACGCGATCATGGATCGCGAGCCGCGCGCTCAGGTGCGCGCGCCGCGCATCATGTCGGGCGTCTATCGCGTGCTGCTCGAGCGCGCGCTGGAGCGCGGCTTCGACGTTCCGCGCACGAAGGTCCGCAAGCCGAAGCTGCGCCTGCTGTGGATCGTCGCGCGTTACGCGCTTTTCTGAGCTGATGCCGAAGCTCGTCCACGTGGTCGGCGCGGGCGTGGCCGGGCTCGCCGCCGCCGTGCAACTGCAGCGGCGCGGCGCGCGGGTCGTGCTGCACGAAGCGCAGGATCACGCGGGCGGCCGCTGCCGTTCGTACTACGACGCGAAGCTTGGTGCGACGCTCGACAGCGGCAATCACATCGTGTTGTCGGCCAATGCCGCGACGCTCAACTACGTGCGCGCGATCGGCGCCGCCGACGAACTGGTCGGCCCCACGCAGCCCGAGTATCCGTTCGTCGATCTGGCCACGCGTTCGCGCTGGAGCGTGCGTCTGTCGCCGGGGAGTTTGCCGTGGTGGATTTTCGATGCGCACGCGCGCGTGCCGAACACGGGCCCGACCGATTACCTGTCGCTCGTGCCGCTGCTGTTTGCGAAACCGGGCCGCAGCGTCGGCGCAGACGATGCGCTGTCACGGTCCGCTGTGGGAACGGCTGCTGCGGCCGCTGCTGCATGTGCTGCTGAATCTGGAGCCGCGCGACGCGTCGGCCGAACTGACCGGCGCGCTCGTGCGCGAAACGCTGCTCGCGGGCGGGCTCGCGTGCCGGCCGCTGGTCGCGCGTAATGGTCTTGGCAGCGCGTTCGTCGATCCGGCGCTGCGTCTGCTGCAACATGGCGGCGCGACGATCCGGCTCGGTTCGCGTCTGCGCGACATCACGTTCGCGGCCGACCCGGCCCGTGTGCAGGCGCTGCATTTCGACGCTGAGAGCATCGCGCTCGGCGCGAACGAGGCGGTGATTCTCGCGCTGCCGCCCGAAGCCGCGGTGGCTCTCGTGCCGGGCCTGCGCGCGCCGACGCGTTTCGCGGCCGTGCTCAACGTGCATTTCGCGGTCGAGCCGCCGTTCGGCCTGCCGCAAATCACCGCGCTGCTGAACGGAACGGCCGAATGGCTGTTTGCGTTCGACGACCGCCTGTCGGTGACGCTCAACGGCGCCGAGCGGCTCGTCGACACGCCGCATGACGTGCTGGCGGCGACCGTCTGGGCCGAGGTCGCGCAGGCGGTCAATCTGCCGGCCGCGCCGCTGCCGCGCTGGCAGGTGGTGATGGAATCGCGCGCGACGTTTGCCGCGCTGCCCGCGCAGGAGACATTGCGGGCGGGCACGCGCACTCGCTGGAACAATTTGCTGCTCGCGGGCGACTGGACGGCCACCGGCCTGCCCGCGATGCTCGAAGGCGCGATCCGCTCCGGCCGGAAGGCCGCGGATACGCTGCTGAATCAACCGATGGAACGCAGATGAACGACTTATCTCACACCCAGCCGCTCGACGCGGCGCTGCCCGAAGCCGCCGATGCGGCGCCGGACCTGGCCGAAGCTGCCGTGGTTGCCAACGCGCCCGCCGTGGCGGACGCATTGGCAACCGCAACGCCGGCGCCCGTGCAGGGCGCGAACGCGCTCGACGCATCGATCACTCGCGCGACCGATGCGATCCTGGCCGCGCAGCAGCCGGACGGCCATTGGGTCTACGAACTCGAAGCCGACGCGACGATTCCGGCCGAATACGTGTTGCTGGTCCACTATCTCGGCGAAACGCCGAACCTCGAACTCGAACAGAAGATCGCGCGTTATCTGCGCCGCATCCAGTTGCCGAACGGCGGCTGGCCGCTCTTCACCGACGGCGCGCTCGACATTAGCGCGAGCGTGAAGGCGTACTTCGCGCTGAAGATGATCGGCGACCCGGTCGATGCCGAGCACATGGTGCGCGCGCGCGACGCGATCCTCGCGCACGGCGGCGCGGAACACGCGAACGTGTTCACGCGAATCCTGCTCGCCCTCTTTGGCGTGGTGTCGTGGCGCGCGGTGCCGATGATGCCGGTCGAGATCATGCTGCTGCCGGTGTGGTTCCCGTTCCATCTGTCGAAGGTGTCGTACTGGGCGCGCACGGTGATCGTGCCGCTGCTGGTGCTCAACGCGAAGCGGCCGCTCGCGCGTAATCCGCGCAAGGTGCGCATCGACGAGCTGTTCCGCGGCGCGCCGGTGAACACCGGCATGAACGAGCGCGCACCGCATCAGCACGCGGGCTGGTTCGGCCTGTTCCGTTGTGTCGATTCGGTGCTGCGCGCGGTCGATGGCCTGTTGCCGAAGGCGACCCGCGAGCGCGCGATCCGCGCGGCGGTCGCGTTCGTCGACGAACGACTGAACGGCGAGGACGGCCTCGGCGCGATTTTCCCGGCGATGGCCAACTCGGTGATGATGTACGACGTGCTCGGCTATCCGGCCGATCATCCGCATCGCGCGATCGCTCGCAAATCTCTCGACAAGCTGCTCGTCGTCAAGGACGACGAAGCGTATTGCCAGCCATGTCTGTCGCCGGTGTGGGATACGTCGCTCGCCGCGCACGCTTTGCTCGAAACCGGCGAAGCGCGCGCCGAACAGGCGGCCGAACGCGGGCTCGCGTGGCTGCGTCCGCTGCAGATTCTCGACGTGCGCGGCGACTGGATTTCGCGCCGCCCCAACGTGCGGCCGGGCGGCTGGGCGTTCCAGTACAACAACGCGCATTTCCCGGATGTCGACGATACCGCAGTGGTCGCGATGGCGATGCACCGCTCGGCGGCGCTCACGCAATCCGATGTCGATCGCGAAGCAATTGCCCGCGCGCGCGAATGGGTGGTCGGCATGCAGAGCAGCGACGGCGGCTGGGGCGCGTTCGAGCCGGAAAACACGCAGTACTACCTGAACAACATTCCGTTCTCGGACCACGGCGCGCTGCTCGATCCGCCGACCGCGGACGTGTCGGGCCGCTGTCTGTCGATGTTCGCGCAGATCGGCGAGCTGCCGCAAAGCAGCGAGCCGGCGCGCCGCGCGTTCGACTACATGCTGCAGGAGCAGGAGTCGGACGGCAGCTGGTACGGCCGCTGGGGCCTGAACTACATCTACGGCACATGGACCGCGCTGTGCTCGCTGAACGCGGCCGGCATGCCGCACGACGACCCGCGCATGCGGCGCGCGGTGCAATGGCTCGTGTCGATCCAGAACGACGACGGCGGTTGGGGCGAGGGCGGCGAGAGCTACAAGCTCGACTATCGCGGCTACGAGCGTGCGCCGAGCACCGCGTCGCAGACAGCCTGGGCGCTGCTCGGACTGATGGCGGCGGGGGAGGTCGATCACGAGGCGGTGGCGCGCGGTATCGACTATCTGCAGCGTGAGCAGCGCGAGCATGGGCTGTGGGACGAAACCCGGTTTACCGCGACCGGCTTTCCGCGCGTGTTTTATCTGCGCTACCACGGCTATCGCAAGTTCTTCCCGCTGTGGGCGCTCGCGCGCTTCCGTCATCTGAAGCGCAATGGGCTCACGCGCGTCACGGTCGGGATGTGACGGATGTCCATGTCGATGACGCCGTCCGTGGGGATGGGCGATAGCGGCTTGCCGGTGATCGTCGTGACGGGCATGGCGTTCGAGGCGCGCATCGCGCGCGGCGACGGCAGCGAGCGCGTCGAAGTCGTGTACGCGGCGCGCGCCGATCTGCTCGAGCGCGCGCTGAACGCCGCGGTCGCTCGCGGCGCGGCGGGGATCGTCAGTTTCGGCACGGCGGGTGGGCTCGCGCCGGATCTGCAGCCGGGCGCGCTGATCATCGCGGATGCCGTGCATGGGCCGTTCGGGCGGATCGACACGGATCGGCAATGGGCGGAGCGGATTGCCGCCGCCGTGACCAACGTCAGGACGGCCGAAGGGCTCGCGGGACGTCTGCGCCGTGGCGCGATGGCGGCGGTCGCCGCGCCGCTGATCACTGCTGAAGACAAACGCGCGCTGCACGAATCGACCGGCGCGCTCGCGGTGGATATGGAATCGCACATCGCTGGCGCGACCGCTGCCGCGCACGGTCTGCCGTTCGCCGTGTGTCGCGCGATCGTCGATCCGGCCTGGCGCACGCTGCCGCCGGCCGCGACCGCTGGTTTGCGCGACGACGGCAGCACCGCCCTCGGGCCAATTCTGCGCGAATTGCTGCGGCAGCCGTCGCAACTCGGCGCGCTGCTGCGCCTCGCCGGCGATGCGCGCGCCGCGCGGACTACGCTGGTCGAGGCGCGGGAGGCCTTGGGGAAGGGCGGCGCGCTGCGGATCGCGGGCGTCAGCAGTTGAGCGACGGGGATGGCGGTTAGCCATCCCGACTGCGTCTGGGGGCGGCAGCAAGTCGCTAGCGTGGGCGTGACCTACCCCTGGAGCGGCGACTCGAGTCTTCGCCCAGGTCCCTTAGGCGGTTGCGCAGCCGCTGGTTATCTGCGTAAAGCCCCGCAAATGCCAGTATGAACAGTAGCAGCGGAAACCACTGGCCGCTGTAGCGAATCAGCGCCCATGCGATCGCTGCACAGGCGATAGCGGCGAGCAGAAGCGCCACTTTATCGACGATCCAATTCATACCAATTCAGCTCGATGTAGCGCCAGACAGGCGTAGTGCCGGCGCGCTGGCCTGTTTGTCAGCACTTCCGGATGGCGATGGATGAATGCCAGCATGGTCTGTGGAACGACCAATCCGAGGCGATCAATTGCAGTGAGGCGGCGCGTTCGCTGATTCAATGGCTTTGGTGTCCCATGTTCCGAGTCGCACGTCTTCTGCCCGCATGCGTAGGGTCAGCGGCACTAGGTCCGCCTGCACGGCGGTCCCAGATATTGGTGTCAATCACGGCAGCCTGTCCTCGGGTAGCACCAGGCGGCCGAATGAATACCGGTTATTGCTCACAATGTTCACCGGTTAAAAAGAGAAAATTCTAGCCGATGAATGCCCGTTTTTATTTTGGGATAGCATCCTCCGTAATAAAAATGGTGAATCTAATTGTAAATTCTGGTCAAATTCCATATTAATAATTGACTCGCCCATCGAGTGGCGGCAATTATCAGGCTCCTCTTCTTAAGGAGCCTGATAAAAATGGCATGGGACAAAACCGGCGCGGTACGATACCTGCAAGCTAACGCTAGGCTATCGAGCCAGAGCCGATGCGCGGAGTACACCAGGCGTGCGATTGAAGCGGGAGGACTGCGGATTACGCATACGGCGTACGCGAAAGATTACGGCTCGTCGCTCGTGGGAGCGGGGTTTCACGAGGTGGATGGCACTCCGCAGCGCGGCGACGTGGTAGTTATTCAGGCCATTACGGGTCATCCATACGGCCACATGGCGATGTTTGACGGCCAGATATGGATATCGGATTTTCGACAATTGCATGGGTTTTATCCGGGTCAGACCTATCGAACCATGAAACCTACATACAAAATATTCCGGCACGACTGACAATGAGTAAATTTCTTTTGCGCGTTTTTGCCTCACTGGCTCTTGCGTTGGTACTCGAGCCGGGTGTAACCACCGCAGCGACTCCGGATACACCAGAAGCCGCAGTGAAGGCGTTTTACACTTGGTATTTGCAGCAGGAGGGCAGCGTTTATCAACTGACGGATAGCCACATTTACAACTATGTGGCAAAACCGACGGTCGATAATCTGCGGGACGACTATCGCCACAAACGCTTGCCGGGCGGAGCGGACTACTTCACGCGGGTGCAAGACCTCGATCCGCAAATATGGCTCACAACGATGACTTTGCATCCGGCAATCGCGCTTGGCGGGACGGCGGTAATTCCAGTCACGTTCGGGTTAACGGAAAAACAGAATCTCGTCGTGTTCGTCGCAAAGGAAAACGGGCATTGGCGGATAACCAAGGTAGAGGACACAACCGGCTATCAGGGATTCCACCAGTATGACCCGATGGATTAGGGAATACGTTCCTAACCAGCCCGCCCGCTGTCGAGCGGGCTTTTTTCCGTCAGCGCTGCATGGCCGCACGAGTATCCGTTCCGCGGACGAGCAGTTCGCTCACTATCGCGCGAACTCCAAGCCGGTACCGCAAACGGCACCCGTCAGGGCCGTCGAGGAAGGGTGACGTTTGGCTGTACTTCAGCGTGGGGCGCCCATCCAGGGCGCCCCGCTGTGCCTTGTAGCGCTGGACTGAAGCGCCAGGGCACGGCGGCAGGCCCGGCGGCCGGTTCCCAGATCCCCTGGAGCGCTATTGCGGGGCCGACGCCGGCTCAGCAGGCACGGCTGGCGTAGCGCCAGCGCCACTGTCACCCGGATCGGTGTAGTTCGGCAGATCCCCGCTGGGCGCGTTGGTCGCTCCACCGGAAGCCCCATTGGGCGCCGGCGAGGACTCACCCGGATCGTTGTAATTCGGCAGCGCGCCGGGCGCGCCCTTGGCCGCGCCGCCCGGTCCCGAAGCGCCATTGGGCGTCTCGCCCACATCGCCCGGATCGGAGTAATTCGGCAGGCCGCCCGCCGGCGCGCCTGCCGCTGGGGCAGCAGCCGGGCTCGTATTGCCGTTATCGTCGTAGTTCGGCAGCGGCGGAGGGTTATTGCTCGTGCCGCGCAGCCGCGCGAGGCGCTGCTGCACATAGGCATCACGCACGAACGAGTACTTGTCGAGCGCGGCCTGCTCCAGAAGGCTGGTCGCGCCGAGCAGATCCGCACGTGTGCTCACGAACTGCAGCACGTACAGCGGATTGCGGGTCGCGGGTTCGATATAGTTCAGCGGATTGAACTTCACGTCGACGACGAGCCCCATGCTGTCGCGCACCGTGCTCGGCCCGAACAGCGGCAGCACCAGATACGGACCCGACGGAATGCCCCAATGCCCGAGCGTCAGACCGAAGTCCTGATGATGCTTGGGCAGACCGGCCGGCGTCGCCCAGTCGAGCAGGCCGCCAATGCCAAACACCGAGTTGAACGCGAAGCGCATGATGTCTTCGGTCGCATCGGTGATCTTCAGTTGCAGCAGCGCGTTTGCGGCGTTGGTGAGGTCGCCGAGGTTCGAGAAGAAATTGCTGACGGCGGTGCGCAGCGGCTGCGGCGTCACTTTCTGGTAGCCCTTCGCGACCGGCACCGCGATATAGCGATCGACGCCGTCATTGAAATTGAAGATCACCCGGTTCACCGGCTCGAACGGATCGCCCGGCTTGCGATCCGGAGCGGTCGCGCAGCCGGAAATGAGACCCGCGGCGGTGAGCGCCAGCGCGGTGTTACGCAGCTTCATGCTTATATTCCTTTTTGCTTCCCGCGACGTTGACGCGGCTTGCCCATCAGCACCGGCTGGAAAACCACCGCTCCGATCAGCGTGCAGAACAGCGAAAGCACGAGCAGCCTCCCCATGCTGGACGTGCCCGGATGGTGCGACAGCCACAGGCTACCAAACGCGGTGGCCGTTGTGGCGGCGCTGAACAGCACCGCATGCGTGAGGCTCGACTGCAACAGGCCGGTCTGGCCGTGGCGCCACGCCATCACGAAGTAGATCTTGAACGCGACGCCGACGCCGAGCATCAGCGGCAGCGCGATGATGTTCGCGAAGTTCAGTGGCATGCCGAATACCACGCACAGTTCGAGCGTGACGATCGCGGACACCAGCAGCGGCACCAGCGTGCGCAGCACGTCGCCGACACGGCGCAGCGCGATCCACAGCAGCACGGCGATCGACAGCAGCGCATAGACGGCCGCCTCCAGGAACGCCTTGATGATCGTGTTGGCCGAATGCAGGATCGAGATCGGTCCGCCGATCGCGCCCGGCTCCGCCTTCTTCACCGCATGCGCGAAGCGCGCGAGCATCTGGTCGTCGTTTGGATCGACGCCGGGCGGCACCTTCGGCGCGATATCGACGAGCGCATGACCGCCCTTGCCGATCCACATCGCGATGATGCCTGGCGGCAGGGTCTGCTGGGTTATTTCGGTCGGCTGCAGAAGGTTCTCAAGCTGCTTCAAGGCGATGCGCAGCGTGTCGGACATCGCGACTTCGGCGCGGTCGCGCGTGGCGGCGTCGGCGGCGGCGAGCTTTTGCAAGGTCGCGGACAGGTGCTGCGCATCCGCCGCGCCCGGGCCCGGATGGTCCTCGGCCGCGAGCGACAACTGATTCGCCGCGCGCTTCAATGCGGCGACGCGCAACTCGTCGGTGGCTTGCGGCGCGGGCTGCTGTTGCAGCGCCGGCAGCAGCTGTTGCGCGGCGCTCGCGATCAGCATCATCTTCTGCTGCTGGTCGGCCGGCACGAAGGTGCTCAGCGTGTTGACGCGGCCCACTTCCGGCAGCTTGCGCAGTCGCTCGGCCATCGCGTCGGCGTCGGCAAGCGACGGCGCCAGCGCCTGCACGTTGTTCACCGCGGCTTCGGGCGAATCCTTCAGCGACAGCAACGTTGCCATCGACTCGGTATGCGGGTCCTTCAGATGCAGCGGATTGAAGTCGAAACGCAGGTGCGTGAGCAGCGGTGTCGCGCCGATCACGACGAGCAGCGTGCCGATCAACACCGGCTTGCGATGGCGGTCGAGGAAGTCGTCGACGGGCTCGAGCTGCTTGAAACCGGGCGAGGCGACTTCGCCCGGCGGATTGAAGAGCTTCAGCAGCGCTGGCAGCAAGGTCATGTTGGTGAAGTACGCGACGAACATGCCGACGCCCGCGATCTGGCCAAGCTCCGACACGCCGCGATAAGCGGTCGGCAGGAACGAGAAGAAGCTCAGCGCGACTGCCACGGCCGCGAGCGTGAGCGGCACGCCGATGCTGTGCGCGGTGTGCATCAGCGCGGCCGACAGCCGGTCGTCGCGGTTGCGCTCCTCGCGATACTTGACGCCGAACTGCACGCCGAAATCGACGCCGAGCCCGACGAACAGCACCATGAACGCGACCGAAATCATGTTGAGCGCGCCGACCATCAACAGGCCGAGCGCGGCCGTGATCGCGAGGCCGACGAACAGCGTGATGAACACGGCCGCGATCATGCGGCCCGAGCGCAGCGCGAGCCACAGAATGATCAGGACGACGATGAAAGTGCCGATGCCGTTCAGCACCGCACCGTCCTGCACTGACGCGAACTCCTCGTCGGCGAGTGGCTGCTCGCCGGTCAGGCGGATCGTCGCACCGTAGCGCTGCTGGAGATGCAGCGAGACCGCGGTTGCGCGAATCGCCCTCGACGCGCTCGCGCCCGGCTCCAGCGCGTCGTAGTTGACGACCGGATGCACGACGACAAACGAACGCGCCGGATTGGTGGCGGCGCTTTTATCGACGAGAGCGCGCCACGAGAACGCGGCGGGCTGGCCGGCCAGCACGCGATCGAGCGTGTTCGCGCTTTGCGCAAGCAGCCGGCTCATGTCAGGGAGTTTGACCTGGCCGAGTTGCAGCGGCAGCAGCAGGGTCGTAGTCAGCGTGCCGGCGAGACCGGTCAGGCTCGGATCATGCGCAAGTTGATTGACGAGCGGGCGCGACTGCACGAGTTGCGAGGTGGTGGACATCACCTCGTCGGTGGACGGAAACAGCAGGCCGTTGTGTTCGAAGAACGGGCCGCCGGCGGGCTGCGAGACCGACGTGAACTCCTTCGGATCGGCTCTGAGCGCGGCGGTCAGCGCGTTGGCGGCGGCGTCGGCGAATTCGGGCGCGCGCGCCTCGACCACCACCAGCACGGTGTCGCCGCGGTCGGGGAAGGCGGCGTCGAGCGCGTTCTGGACTGCCGCCCATTGCTTGTCGGTCTCGATGAGACGGCTGATGTCCGTGTTGATCTTGAAGTTATGCGCGACGTATATGCCGCTCAGGACAGCGAGCACGATCGACAGCGCGATGATCCTCAGCGGATGACGCACCGAATACGCGACGAGACGGACGATAGATGACTTCAGCATGTAGGCGGACGTGGCCTTATCACGGGTGTTGTTTTTGACGAAGGTGCATAAGTATACAGAGCCCGGGCAAGCAAGCCCGACTTCGGTAGCAAGTACGGCTCCTGACGGCTTCGTCCGGATGGGAACGTAATCCCCGCTATACTGGTGTACCTCTCTTTAGCCGCGGGGCTGCGGCCCGTCGGCGCTACTTCTTTCGAGTCGTGACAAGCGTATGAAACGATATCTGACTGCTTTTGTGGCTGCGGCCGTGGTATCCACGGCGGCGTTTGCGCAGAGCGCACCCGACGCGGTGGTAAAAAGTGCAGTCCAGGGCACGGTGGCTGCAATGAAGGCTGACCCGCAGGCGCGCGGCGGCGACATGGCGCAGATCACCCAGGTCGTCCAGACGCACTTCCTGCCCGCCACCGACTTTCAGCGCACCACACGTATCGCGGTAGGCAAGCCGTGGGCGACCGCGACGCCGGAGCAGCAGAAGCAACTGTACGAGCAGTTTACGCTGCTGCTCACGCGTACCTATGCCGCATCGCTGTCGCAACTGCGCGACCAGGACGTGAAGTTCCAGTTTGCGCCGGTCAGCGTGCAAGGCGGCGCGACCGACATCGTCGTGCAATCGCACGTGATCAGCAACGGCGGCGATGACGCGATCGACTACCGGCTCACCAAGGGGCCGTCGGGCTGGAAGATCTATGACATCAACATGATGGGCGCGTGGCTGATCCAGGTGTATCAGACGCAGTTCGCCGACCAGATCGCCAAAGGCGGCATCGACGGGCTGATCAAATTCCTGACCGCGCATAATGCGCGCGGCGCGTAAGCGGGTCGGTCGACAGAAGTTTCAATCGGTAAAAGCAAAGCGCGGAGGCCTTGATTGGCCACCGCGCTTTTTTTCGAGTTGCTTGCGCTAACGATCAGGCGCAATACAGGGGCGGCGCGCGGCCGCTCTCCTGTCGAACGCCTCAGTGCGCGGCCGTCGCGGTCTCCACCTTCTTGCCCTTGCCGGCGCGCGTGATTTCTTCGAGCTTGATCTCGACGTGACGCGAGAACACGTACTCGGCGGGACGCTGCTTGTCGAGCGGAATGTCCTGCGCGAACGCGCCCGTGGTTTTCGGGCCGCGCATGCTGACCTTCAGCGCCTTCAGCGGATGCGCAACCGTGTCCATCACGGCCGTCGCTTCGAAACCGCAGTGGACCATGCAGTCCGCGCACTTCTCGTAGTTGCCGGTGCCGTACTTGTCCCAGTCCGTGGTTTCCATCAGTTCCTTGAAGGTCTTCACGTAGCCTTCGCCGACCAGATAGCACGGTTTTTGCCAGCCGAACACGGTACGCGCCGGGTTGCCCCACGGCGTGCATTCGTAGGTCTGGTTGCCCGCGAGGAAGTCGAGGAACATCGCCGACTGGCTGAACGACCAGTTCTTGCCGTTGTTGCCGCGCTTGAAGATTTCGCGGAACAGCTGCTTGGTCTTGTCGCGGTTCAGGAAGTGCTGCTGATCCGGCGCGCGCTCATACGCATAACCCGGCGATACCGTGATGCCGTCGACGCCCATCGGGCCCAACGTGTCGAAGAACTTCGCCACGCGTTCCGGCTGCGCGTCGTTGAACAGCGTGCAGTTGATGTTGACGCGGAAGCCGCGGCGCTTCGCTTCGCGGATCGCGGCCACGGCCTTCTCGTACACGCCTTCCTGCGACACCGAGTGATCGTGCGCTTCCTTGTCGCCGTCAAGATGAACCGACCACACGAAGTACGGATTCGGCTCGTAGTCGTCCATCTTCTTTTCCATCAGCAGCGCGTTCGTGCACAGGTACACGAACTTCTTGCGCGCCATGATGCCCTTGACGATCTGCGGCATTTCCTTGTGCAGCAGCGGCTCGCCACCCGCGATCGACACGACCGGCGCACCGCATTCGTCGACGGCCTGCAGGCATTCTTCCAGCGACAGACGCTGGTTCAGAATCGGATCCGGATAGTCGATCTTGCCGCAGCCATTGCAGGCGAGATTGCAGCGAAACAGCGGCTCCAGCATCAGGGCGAGCGGATAGCGTTTGTTGCCGGAGAGATGCTGGCGCATGATGTATGCGCCGACGCGGACTTTCTGTAGCAGCGGAATAGACAAGGCGTCCTCCTTAAACTTCGCGTGCAGCGAGTGGTTGCATCAGTTTCGATGGCAACTTGAATTCGACTTTTTCTTCACGGCCCGCCATCGTCGTGACATCGACGGGCCCCAATGCGCGTAGCGCATCGATTACGTTTTCGACCATTTCTTCGGGCGCCGACGCGCCGGCCGTGATGCCGACCGTGTGCACGTTGGCGAACCATTCCGGCTTCACTTCAGAGCCGTCGGCGACGAGGTAGCTCGCCACGCCGCTCTCGCTGCCGATTTCGCGCAGCCGGTTCGAGTTCGAGCTGTTGGTCGCGCCGACCACCAGCAGTACATCGACCTCTTTGCTCAATTCGCGCACCGCCGCCTGGCGGTTCTGCGTTGCATAGCAGATGTCGCGCGTGTCGGGACCGACCATGTCGGTAAAGCGGCGCAGCAGCGCGTCGATGATGCCGCGCGTGTCGTCGACCGACAGCGTGGTTTGCGTCACGTAGGCGAGCGGCGCATCGACCGGCAACTCGAGTTTCGCGACTTCTGCCTCGCTCTGCACGAGCAGCACCGTGCCGGGGATCTGGCCGATCGTGCCTTCCACTTCTGGATGGCCGGCGTGGCCGATCAGGATCAGCGTGCGGCCGGCGGCCACGTACTGACGACCTTGTACGTGCACCTTGGTCACGAGCGGGCAGGTTGCGTCGAGCACGTCGAGGCCGCGCGCTTCGGCATCACGTTCGACGGTTTGCGCAACACCATGCGCGCTGAATATCGCGACGGCACCTTGCGGCACTTCATCGAGTTCCTCGACGAAACGCGCGCCTTTCTGGCGCAGATTGTCGACCACGTGACGGTTATGGACAATCTCGTGCCGGACATACACGGGCGCGCCGTGTTGCTGTAACGCACGATCGACGATTTCGATTGCGCGGACAACGCCCGCACAAAAGCCGCGGGGCTGAGCAAGGATGACTCGCATAAGTTGGCGAACTCCGACTAACGCGGGTTTCGAAGAAGTCGTGAAACTGACTTTATCGCCGCGCCCATCTTGATTAGTTGACGTCTTGAGCCCCGGCGACCGGCCGGTACAGCAAAACCAAACGCGCATTCTAACGCTATCGGGGCCACTTTGCTTTTTGCTGCGGCCCGTGTGTTGGCCGCTTGCCGCACCCGCTGGGCCGTGCGGAGGACCGGGGCGGCGAGCGTTACAAAGATGTAAGGAGTCAGCGCGGGATTGCCTCTTAACGCGCCCGACCATGACCGCACACTGCACTGTCACGGCGGAACCCTTAAACTACCGATCCTTGCCGCGCGGACATCGCGCCGTATTACAGAATGGTTTCGAGGCTCGCTGGATGGACGTCGATCAGCACGAAAACTTTCCGATCGCGAGCGTGTTGCTGCCTAAGGCCCTACGCGCGCCTGTCGGTATTATCTATCAGGTCGTGCGCACTGCGGCCGATATCTCCGCCGAAGGCCAGTGGAGCGCCGCCGAGCGGCATGCCCGGCTGGCCGATTTCCGCGCCGGGCTCGACGCGATCGCGCAACGGCGCGCCGCGCCCGTGCATGCGCTGTTGTTCGGCAAGCTCGCTGGCGTGATCGCGCAATACGAGCTGCCGCTCGAACCGTTCTACGATCTGCTCGAGGGCTGCGCGCAGGACATCGATACGAATCGCTATGCGGATCGCGCCGCGCTCGTCGACTATTGCCGCCGCTCGGCGCATCCGGTCGGGCATCTGCTGCTGCATCTGGTTGGCGCGGCGACGCCGCACAATCTTGCCGATGCCGACGCGATCTGCACGGCGTCGCAACTGATCAGCTTCTGGCTCGACGTCGCCGCCGACTGGCAACGACAGCACGTGTACCTGCCGCAAGCCGATTTGCGCCGCTTCGGCGTGACCGAGGCGCAGATTGCCGATGGTGTCGTCGACGATGCGTGGCGCGCGCTGATGGCGTATGAAATCGCGTTCGTGCGCGCCACGCTGGTCCGCGGCGCACCGCTCGCGCTGCGCATGCCGGGGCGGCTCGGCATCGAGCTGTGCGGCGCGGTGCATGCAGGCTTTCGGTTTCTCGAGCGCATCGAGCGCGCGGATTACGATGTGTTCCGCGCGCGCCCGGTCCTCAATCTGTTCGACTGGTGCGTGGTGGCGGCGCGTACCCTGAAAATGCGACTATCCAGACGCGTCGGCATGGCGGCGCGCTCAATCGAGGGTAATGCTTAATGGCGGCGGTCCTGTTCGTTCTTTCGTGTGTTTCCCTGCTGATCTGGTGCGTGCTGCTGTTCGCGCGTGGCGGCTTCTGGCGCGCGCGTCCCGCCGCGCCGCTGGCCATCGCGGCGCGCGACGCATGGCCGGCCGTCGCGGCCGTCGTACCGGCGCGCAATGAAGTCGACGTGATCGCCGAGGCGGTCACGTCGCTGCTCGAGCAGGACTACGCAGGCGCGTTCCACGTGATCGTCGTCGACGATCACAGCACCGACGGCACCGCCGACGCCGCGCGTGCCGCAGCGCTGCGGCTGCAATGTCCGGAGCGCCTCACCGTGCTGAGCGCGAAGCCGTTGCCCCCGGGCTGGTCCGGCAAGGTGTGGGCGCAGTCGCAGGGCATCGAGGCGGTGCGCACGCTCGATCTGCCGGCCGAATTCCTGTTGCTGACCGATGCCGACATCGGCCATCCCGCCGAGGCGTTGACGCAGCTCGTCGCGCGCGCGGATGCCGAAAAGCGCGACCTCGTCTCGCTGATGGTTCGGCTGCGCTGCGATTCGTTCTGGGAAAAGGCGCTGATTCCGGCCTTCGTGTTCTTCTTCGCGAAGCTGTATCCGTTCGCATGGGTCAACAATCCACGCAACCGCACCGCGGCCGCGGCGGGCGGCTGCATGCTGGTGCGCCGCGCGGCGCTCGAGGAAGCGGGCGGCATCGAGTCGATCCGCGCCGAGCTGATCGACGATTGCAGTCTTGCCGCGCGCATCAAGCATCGTGGCACCGGCCGTCATCCGATCCGGCTCGATGTGGCGGCGAAGAGCGTGTCGCTGCGTCCCTACGATAGCTGGCGCGACATCTGGAACATGATCGCGCGCACCGCGTTCACGCAGCTGCGCTACTCGCCGCTGCTGCTCGCGGGCACGCTCGTCGGCATGGCGATCATCTATCTGTTGCCGCCGGTCGCGGCGTTGATCCTCGGGCCGCTCGGCTGGCCGGCCTGGATCGCGTGGGCGGCAATGTGCTGCGCCTATGCGCCGATGCTCGTCTACTACCGGCGCTCACCGCTGTGGGCGCCGTTTCTGCCGCTCGTGGCGCTGTTCTATGTCGGCGCAACGTTCGCATCGGCGGTGCGCTACTGGCGTGGCAAGGGTGGGCAGTGGAAGGCGCGCGTGCAGGCACCAGCGCAGGAGCGCTGAAGTCTGTCGATGGCCGATGCGCTCGTCGGATGCAGAAGGCAGACGTAAAAAAAGCGGCTCCAGGCCGCTTTTTCTACGTAGTGCGTTTCATCACGCGTTCGTCAGCATCATGTACATCTGGATCACGATGTCCGGCGAGAACGTGAACGGCACCCAGCCGTGGCCGGTGTGGCGCATCACCAGCAAGCGGTCGCCGTTCGACTGCTTCTGCACGGCCATCATCGGATTCTTCGTCGAGACGAATTGCCAGCCCGGCGGGATGCCTTGCGGCTGCTCCGGCGTCATCGAGGCCCGTGCGTTCGACAGTTCCTCGATCAGCCGGCCGATCTGATCCGGGCGTAGCGCGACGGTCTGGTCGCCGATCGTCATCGTGATTTCGTCGCGCGCGGGGCGGTTGATTTCGAGCGTCGGCTGGAATTGCGGGGCGGCCGGCGTATCGATCGCTTCGGCGTGCGTTTCTGCGTTTGCTTCGGTGCTCGCGGGCTGTTCCGCTGCTGCTTGCGCCGCTGCTTCGTGCGCGGCATGCTCCACCGCCGCGGGCGATGCCGCAGCGTCAGCGCTTGTCTCGGGAGTGTTCTCGGCCTGCGTGGCCACGACAGCCTGAATGAGCTGATCGACGCCCATTTCCAGCGCGCCGAGCTGTTCGTGAAGATTCATGCGAGGTTTCTCAGGTAGGACCCGCGATTTTACCCGCTGCGCGCGGGCTTGGACCCGTCGCCGGCGCGGGACTTGTAACAAAATGCTTACGGCCGCTGTTCAGTCCTTCACTTAACCGTTCACTTACCCCTTGATCACCGCTTCAGATACCCCGCCTGCCGGAACCATTCGAGCGCATCGGCGAGCCCCTCGCGATAAGGCCGCGCCCGATACCCCAGCTCGCGTTCCGCCTTCGCCGACGTGAAATACATCTTGTTCTTCGACATCTTCAGTCCGTCGACGGTGACGAAAGGTTCGCGCTTCGTGAATTTGGCGACCGCTTCCGCGCCCATCGCGAGCGGATACAACGGCCAGCGCGGCAGGCTCAGTGTCGGTGCCTTGCGGCCGGTCAATGCCGCGATATCGGCGAGCATCTGCTGCAACGGCAGATTTTCGCCGCCCAGAATATAGCGCTCGCCGATCTTGCCGCGCTCGAGCGCAAGGAAATGACCGGCGGCGACGTCGTCGACGTGCACGAGGTTCAGCCCCGTATCGACGAATGCGGGAATCTTGCCGAGCGCCGCCTCCAGAATGATGCGCCCGGTGGGCGTCGGTTTCACGTCGCGCGGGCCGATCGGCGTCGATGGATTGACGATCACCGCGGGCAGACTGTCCTCGGCGATCATGCGCTCGACCGCGCGCTCGGCGAGCACCTTGCTGCGCTTGTAGACGCCGATCGCCTGGTCGGCGCGAAGCGGCGAGGTTTCGTCGGCGGACTGGCCGGAGCTCGTCACCTTCAGCGTGGCGACGCTGCTCGTATACACGATGCGTTCCACGCCTTCCTTCAACGCCGCGCGCATCGTCGCCTCGGTGCCTTCGAGATTCGCGCGCTCGATCTCGCCGGGGTCCGGCGCCCACAGCCGATAATCGGCGGCCACATGTAGCAGATAGCGCACGCCGCGCAGCGCGTTGCGCATCGATGCTTCGTCGCGCATGTCGCCGACGACGATTTCCGCGTCGAGCGATTCGACGTTCTTGCGCGGACTCGTCGCGCGCACCAGCACGCGTACGCGAAAGCCCTTGCTCTGCGCGATGCGCGCCACCGACGAGCCGACGAAGCCGGACGCGCCGGTCACGAGCACGAGATCGCGATTCTGTTCGGTCATTCTGTTTCCATTTCCTGCGTGACGGTCGACGGATTGTACGTGGCGCGCGCAAAGGATGGGCGTTGCCGAGCGCGCTCGCCGCGACGCGACTAGAATGCCGGCTTGAAAGATTGTCAGGCATTAAAAGGAGGTAGCGGCATGGCCCCGGATCTGGATGAGCGGATCGAAACGTATTACGCGCGGGTGCGCGGCACCGTGCAGGGCGTTGGCTTTCGCCTTGCGACGGTGCGCCAGGCGCACGCGCTCGGCATCAAGGGATGGGTCGCGAATCTCGACGACGGTTCGGTCGAGGCGATGTTGCAGGGACCGGCCAATCAGATCGACCGGATGTTGTCGTGGCTGCGTCACGGACCGCCGGCGGCGCGCGTGACCGAAGTGAGCGGCGAGGAGCGCGTGACGGACAGGCGTTACGAGCGCTTCGAGCAGCATTGAGCTCGAGCTGCGCGAGTTAAAAAAGCGGCGCGCCGTCCAGAGGAGGGCGCGCCGCTTTTTCGTTTATGCCTTTATCGGCCGTTATTTGCCGCGTGGTCAGCGCTTACCGGGCCACCAACAAACTCTCCGCGAATCCCCACTCATCCTCGATCCATTGATGGCTGCACACGAAGCCGGCGTCATCGGCGATCGCGGGCAATTCTTCCGCGCGATACTTGTGGCTGCTTTCGGTCCAGATCGTCTCGCCTTCCTCCAGCGACACCGTCAGCTTTGCGGCGCGCACGTGAGCGGTGATATCGCGCTTCGCGCGCAGATGCATCTCGATGCTGCGCGCGTCCGGATTGAAGCGAGCGACGTGCTCGAACTCATCGAGCGGAAAGTCGCCGTCGAGTTCGCGGTTGACGCGCGCGAGCAGGTTCAGATTGAACGACGCGGTCACGCCGATCGCGTCGTCGTAGGCTGCGACCAGCACCGGCGTCGGTTTGATCAGATCGGTGCCGAGCAGCAGCGCGTCGCCGGGCGCGAGCATGTTGCGGATCTCGCGCAGAAAACGCGTCGCCGCGAGCCTGCCGAAGTTGCCGATCGTGCTGCCGAGAAACAGCACGAGCAAGCGGTCGCCGGGCGCGCGCTGCCGGCTCACTTCGGCGAGACCGGCCAGATAGTCGCGCTCATAACCGACGATCGAAATCCGCTCGATGTCACCGAGTTCGCGCCGGCACAACTGCAACGCACTGCGCGAAATTTCAATCGGGCAGTAGGAAGTAGGGCGTTTTTTACACAGCGCCTCGAGAATGCGCCGCGTTTTACGGCCGCTGCCGCTGCCGAGTTCGGCGACCGTGACGTCATGCGGCAAATGCTCGACGATGTCGGCCGCGTGCTTCGCGAGCAGACGTTCTTCGGCGCGCGTGACGCCATATTCGGGCAATACGGTAATCACTTCAAAAAGTGCGGAACCGACCTCGTCGTACAGATACTTCGACGGCAGCTCTTTCTGCGGCGTATGGGTGAGGCCGGCGTACACGTCGGCGGCGAAGGCGCGACGCAGTTCGGAAGGCGAGTTGCTGAGCGATAGGGCTGGCTGGGTCATGCTGGCTCCAGTAGTCACATTCGATGAGCGGGATTGCTGCCGGGCGGTGGCATGCGCGACGAAACGCAGTTGAGGCATGCCGTGGGCGAGATGCGCGGGCGGTGATTCGTGGCGGCCTGACAGACTGCGCTCGAGGCTGCATTCGCCGACCCGGCTCGTGGGTGCTGCTCGTTGCGTGCCGCTGTGGACGTCGTTGTCGCGAGTGGTCCGGCCACAGCGTGCAAAACTTGGGTAGCAAGATTCGCGCGAGGCGAGGACGAACCGGAAATGGCTTCGCCGGCCGCGGCGCACGAAGTTATGTTCTAGTGCATCGACGCGCGACGCGCACGACTAATTGCAGCCGACTGACGAAAAAGCGCAAGCCCGTTGGCGAATAACCCGTCTAGAATGCCCGTTTTCCTACGGTTTTGCACCGCCGCTTCAGAACGACAACGCAGCGTCTGCCGCTTTGCCGCGTGGCCGCCTGCTCACGAGACATCATACTCATGACGACAACGAACGCCGCGAGCCTGCGTCGCGCGCCGCAAGCCCACGCGTCACACCGATCCCCGACCGCGCAATGAATCACAACGACTTCAGGCGCGGGATCGCATTGTCGGTCGGCGCGTCGGCGATGTTCGCATTATTGTCCGCTTACGCGACGCTGCTCAAACCGCTGTCGGGCCTCGACATCTTCGCGTGGCGCATCGTGTGGACCGTGCCTGGCGCGCTGCTGCTCGTCGCGGTGCGCAAGCGCCTGCCGATTCTGCGCGCGCTCGTTGTCCAAATGATGACGCAGCCGAAGCTCGGTGCCGCGATGGCCGTGGCTGCGGGCCTGCTCGGCGTACAGCTGTGGCTGTTTCTGTGGGCGCCGCTGCATGGGCGCATGCTCGAAGTGTCGCTCGGCTATTTCCTGCTGCCGCTCGTGATGGTGCTGGTCGGCCGCTTCCACTATCGCGAGCGGCTCGACGCGTTGCAGTGGCTCGCGGTCGCGTGCGCGGCGGTTGGCGTCGCTCACGAACTGTGGGTGACGGGTGCGTTCTCGTGGCCGACGCTCGTCGTCGCGCTCGGTTATCCGCCTTATTTCGTGGTGCGTCGTCAGATCAATCAGGATTCACTTGCGATGTTCACCGTCGAAATGGCGTTGCTGCTGCCGGTGGCCGCCGTGTGCATTCTCGGCGGCGGCTCGCTGCAAGCAATCGCCGGCCGCGCCGAAATGTGGTGTCTGCTATTGCCGGGCCTCGGTGCGTTGAGCACGCTCGCGCTCGCTTCGTATCTGAAGGCGAGCCGACTGTTGCCGGTCGCGTTGTTCGGCATCCTCGGCTACGTCGAGCCGGTGCTGCTCGTGTTCGTGTCGATCACGCTGTTGCGCGAAACGCTGAGCGTCGCGCAACTCGCGACCTATGTGCCGATCTGGATCGCCGTCGCGCTGACCGCGCTGCACAGCGTGCGCTTAGTTCGGTTCGCGTCGAACTGAACTATGGCGCTCGCTCAGCGATGCGCGTCGGTCCGCTGCGGATCGATGCGCGTCGGGCCTACCTCAGCCTCGATCGCATCGCGCAGTTCGGGGCGCCAGCCGACACCGAACAGCGCTTCGGCGAGCACGAATAGCGGGCCGATCAACAGGCCGATCACGTCGTCGACGAATGCCGGCTTGCGATGTTCGTAGGCCACGTGGCCGACGAACTGGAACACCCAGCCGACCACGAACAGCCCAATGCCGGTCGCGAGCCACACGAGCGTCGTTTGCGCGGCGATCCACTCGCCGAACCCGACGCAGAGCGCCGAGACGCAGGCCATCAGCACGCCGAGCGGCACGTCGAGCGCGAGGTAGTAGACGGTCGCCGCCACGAACAGCAGCCACGCCGGCGACAACGTGACCGGGAACATCCCGGCGCCAAACGACGGGCGGCTCAGCAACACCGCGAGCGCGAGCACGATCATCGGAATGCCGACGAAGTGCGTGGCGATATTGCGCCGGTCGCGATGGTAGGCCGCGTATTGCGTCAATTGCTGCGTCAGCGTTCTCATCAGTGCCGCTCCTGTGTCAAAGTCAGCATAATCGCGGGCAGCGGATTTTCAAACCATCGGGTAGCCGACAATCAGCAACGACCGTCCACGGATACCGTCCATGACAGCGCGTTTTTCATCGAAGGAGCTTGCCGGGCTGCTCGAGCGCACGCCGGCTTACTGGCATGCGTTCGGTCTGCTGCTCGCGCACAAGCTGCGTCTGGCGTTCGAGGCGATCGAGGAAGCCGCGCTATTGCCGGCCGCACCGCGTGTCGCGCGGCGCCTGTTGCTGATGGCGGGCGGCTATGGCGAACCCGGCGCATTGCGCAACGTGCTGAAGGTCCCGCAGGAAGACCTGGCGATGATGCTCGCGTTGTCGCGGCAGACGATCAATCAGGTGCTCAAGCACTTCGAGACGCAGGGCGCGTTGAAGCTGCGCTATGCGGAAATCGAAATCGTCGATGCCGACAAGCTGCGTGAACAGGCTTTCGTCGAGCGCATTTAACGCGCGCTCGGGTGGCTGACGCGACGTTTCAATGGACCGATCGTCGCGGCGGGCAACGTGGTGAGCAGCATGTGCAACGTGAAGTGGAGATCTTCGCGCGCGATGTCGAGTTGCACGCGGTCTTCTTCGCGCACGGTTTCCGTGTTGATTACATAGACGCCGAGCGGTGAATGAAGCAGTGCGCGCAAGTGAGCGTGCGGCAGCGTCACGAGTAGAGCCGCGCGCGCCGACGGAAACGCAATGACGTTGCTGTGTTGAACCTGCTTGCTGGCAGGTTGCGGCGAGAGCTTGTCGAGCGATTGGGTAAGAGCCATGTGATGCGGCGTTGGTGCGACGCGATGGTGAATTGGAACAATTCGAGAGTAGTCGTCCGCGAGTAAAGACGGTGCAAAAATTCGCGCGTTTGTCGGCAAAAAGATACGACGGCGAATGACACGCGGCATAAAAAAGGCGAGTCATAAGACTCGCCCTCCCCGAACGGCACAGTCCGGCTTCGATCAACTTCTATTTGAACAGCACCTGCATGGCCGGTCAGCGCCGAAACCGATCACGTGTTATTGCGTTTTGGTCGTGTCGGCTTGTGCGCCGTCGGCTTTCGCCGGGGCAGTGCTGGCCTCTTTCGCACTCTCCGTTTTAGTCTTCGCGGCACTCGTTTCGGCGGCATTTTTGGCCGTGGACTTGTGGGCCTTCTTCGTATGGGCGGAAGTCTTTTTCACGTGCTTTTGCGTAGCGGCTTCGGCAGGCGCTTTCGTTGCGGTCGCGCCGGCTTGTACCGCGGTGCTTGCCTTCAGATTCGCCTGGCCGGTGGCTGGCAACTGCGTGGTTTGCGCGGGTTGTGCGGTAGACGGTGCGGTCGTTTGAGCAAAGGCGGTCGACACGAGCAGTGCGGAAGCAACAGCGGCGAAAAGCGTCTTCATGATGTGACTCCAGGTTGAATCGGTGGATTCGTTTGTCGCGGCTGAATCATTTCAGCGCTGCCGGTTTAACGTAGGGCGGAATACAGAAGTTGACGCCGCGCTGGTGACAAAACGTAAGTAGTGCGTCAGCGCGGATACATGTTGCGACTCACAAAGCGAATCCCCGAAAAGGCGCCACGCTCAATGAAGACGCGACCGCGGTCTTGCCGAGCAATTGCGCTAAAGCCTCCGGCGAGACCGCTGGGCTAAACAGGAAACCCTGGGCCACCGTGCATCCGTGACGGACCAGAAACTCGCGCTGGACATCGAGCTCGACCCCTTCAGCGACGACATCGAAGCTCAGCGTTTCAGCAATCGCGATGATGGCAAGCGACAGAGCTTCGAGTTCCTTGTCTCTGCCGATTTCGCAAACGAAGGCGCGATCGATCTTGATGCGGTCGACGCTAAAGCGTTTCAGATAGCTGAGGCTCGAATAACCGGTGCCGAAGTCGTCGATAGCGATGGACACACCGAGTTCGCGCAGTTCGCGAAAAGCCCGTTGCGCTTCTTCAGCGTTGCGCATCAACGTGCCCTCGGTGACTTCGAGCTCCAGCAGTTCGGCGGGCCAATGGGCATCGTCGAGTGCCGAGTGCACTACGCCTGGAAGGTCCGCCCGTTCGAGTTGAAGTGGCGAAACATTGACCGATATGCGCACGGGCGGAAGCCCCGAGCGTACCCATGCGCTCGCCTGCAGACACGCCTGCCGCAATACCCACGTGCCGATGTTCTGGATCAGACCGGTTTCTTCGGCAAGCGGGATGAAGACGGCCGGCGAGACTTCACCGAGTTCGTCGTCGTGCCACCGCAAAAGTGCCTCGGCACCGACGATGCATCCGGTTTTCATGTCGATTTGCGGCTGATACGCCAGATACAACTCATTGGCTTTCGCCGCGCGCCGCAGTCGCGTCGTGAGCCGCAACTTCTCGGCGGCCGCCCGGCTCAGCTCCGGTTCGTAGAATTGATAGCCGTTTCTCCCACGCGATTTCGCCACGTACAACGCGGCATCGGCATTTCGCGTGAGCAGTTCCGGCTGGGCGCCGTCTTGTGGAAAAGTACTGACGCCGATGCTTGCTTCGAGATAAAGCTCGTGCTCGCCGATGCGATACGGCTCGCTCATCTCGTGAATCAGCGTGTCCAGCATTTCGGTGAGTTGCTTCGCGTCGGCCCGTTCCGCGACGATGACGAATTCATCGCCCCCGTAACGCGCGACGAAATCCGTCGCGCGCAGCAGACGCTGAAGCCTTCGCGCCACGGCCTGTAGCAGCAAATCGCCAATGCGGTGTCCGAGCGAATCGTTGACGTCCTTGAAACGATCGAGATCGAGGAACAGGACGGAAACGTTCTGACCTGTCGCTGCCGCGCGGACGAGCGACTCTGAAAGATGTTCGCCGAGCAGCACCCGGTTCGGCAGATCGGTCAGTGCGTCGTATCTGGCTTGATGCTCGAGTCTTGTGAGCGAACGACGAAGATGCGCTCCAATGCGCCCGTTCCAGTGAATCAGCGAAAGCAGCAACAAGGCCGAAGCGACGCCGCAGCTCAACAGCATGCGCGTAAACCACTTCCCATCCAATGAGGATTTGCTGACGACTGAAGCGACCTTGGCGTCGGCCGCGAGTCGTACGTCGACGACCCGCTCGAGAACGCTATAGAAATAGGCGTCGATTTGTTCGAGTCTGGGGTCGCCCACTGCCACACTGCCGGGATGTTCCGCGATCTTGCGCGCAAGACCAAAGCTCAGCTCGCTAAGTCTGCCGACCATGTCGTCCAGATCCGACAGCCTCGATATGCATTCCTGATTCTCGCTGCAGCTCTCGCGCGCGTCGCGCGTCAACGCGAGCAGTTCCAGCATCGGAAAGCTATAAGCGGCGCGGTTGTAAAGCGGCACCGTTGCGATCGAGGTGTAGAGCGTCGCATGCTCATCGAGCATGACTTGCTGAACCTGGTCGAGATCATGGCGCAGCCGCCCGGAAGCCTGGATCGTCCGAAGCGAACTGTCCTGCTCGCTGCTCTGGCGGATTGCGAGGAAGGTACTCGTCGCAATGACAGCGAGAATGGCAAGTACGGCTATGACAGTACCGGCTTTGCGCGTTGCTTCCTGTCCCAAGGCCCTTCCCTTTCCGTCGACCCGGTGCGGGCGAACACCGACCCGCCCGGATAGTGAATGTTTAGGTGGCTGCATGACTTGCCTTAGGGCGCTCCGGATCTGCCTGTAACGGCGCGCGATGGGTCTGCTTATCCGCCTATCGATCGGCAAATTCCACGCGGTTGCGCCCGCTTCGCTTGGCGCGGTACAGAGCCGCATCGGCGAGGCCATATGCGGTGTCGAAACAGGTTCCGACCTCGTTGATGCTGACGCCAAAGCTGGCCGTGATGCGGCGCTCGACGGGTGGAACGACCAGCGAGTCACCGATGGCTTCTCGCATGCGCTCGGCAAGAATGGCACCGCTGGCCGGTTCATGACCGGGCAGCAGCACGGTGAACTCCTCACCGCCCACTCGCCCGATGAAGCCTTGTTCCCCGACGATTCTGCGCAGACAATCGACGACCCCCGAAATGACCGCGTCTCCGGTGGGGTGGCCGTAGTCGTCGTTGATCCGCTTGAATTCGTCGATGTCGAGGATGATCATCACCGCGCTGCTGATGCGCAAGACCTTGGTGGTCCGTTCGATCACGGCACTGCGGTTCAGTACGCCCGTCAACGCGTCGTGCGATGCGCGATACGCCAACTGCTGGGCCAGCGCCTGCATCTCGCGTTCGGCCCGGTCGCTGCGGCCGATCAGGCGCCGTGTCTCGCGCATCAGGCGCTGGAAGTGCTCGATCAGTTCGCCCAACGACTGGCGATACTCCGCGGCGTCCGCATCGATGATCGAATGCATGGCCCGAGCCTTTGCCAGCGCGGTGCTTTCGTCCTGGAACAGATCGGGTGCGCCGCCCGAGGACACGTCAAGGGAAGAGGTCGAACGCACTTTACTTTCCCTGCTGCGCAATGGGACGATCGGTGAACTCGATCGCGCGGAAATCGGCTTTCAGTTCTTCGCCGAATTCGGCAATGGTCTCGTCTTCCTCGTCGCGATACCAGTTCATCGACACGCGGCTTCCCGATTCCGCCGCCTGATCGAGCGCGTCGAAGATGCTGAACAGCATTTTGGTACTCGAGCTATTGAAGTACGTCAGCGCGACGTCGATGGTGATCTCGGCCCCGGCGTTCGCGGCGAGGTATTTGCGCATCTGCTCGATGATCGGCGCGTAAAAGGCGGCTGCGTTTTCGGGGTAAGACTCTCCCCTGATCGACAACGCATGTTGGTCGAAGCGAAAATCGACTTCGGGCGATGTCGTCGTCGCCGGGATGTGTAGGTTTTCCATTGTTCGTGTGCCTTCCTGCTCAGATGATGGCCATGAGGCAAAACAGCGTGGTGCCCGGTTCGTCGGCACGCGGATGAAAAGCGAATTCAAGCGGCGCGCTCGCATCGCGCGCCATCGTCAGGAAGCCGAGCCCGGCGCCCTTGCTGTCTTTCGGAGCATCGGTGCGCAATGAAACCTTGTACGCTTGCTTGATTTCTTCGAGTGACATGTTGCGCAAAGGCTCCAACCTGCTTCGCAGGTCCTCGACTTCGGCGGTCGCGATGGGATTGACGCACAACATTACGTGATGTTCGCCGTGCCTGGAGATGCACACCGCGCCCTCGCGTATCTCGCCTGCCCGTGCGCCACCGGGCTCCAGCGCGTTCGACGAGTAATGAACGATGTTCTGTGCCAGCTCGATAAAGGACGAAAAGAGTTTGCGGCGAGTAGGACCGCTGACGCCGGCGACTTCGAGCTGCAGTTTCACGACTTCGCCCATCGACGCGACGATGTTATGGGAGAAGTAGCCCTTGTGATAGAAGAGCACGTTGCGCCGCTGCGCGAGTTCGAAAAAGGCGCTGTCTTGTTCTAGTAGTTGGGACATTCTGGGAATTCGCTAAATACGGGCACAGAAAAGCGTGACGTCGTCACGGCGCGGTTGCTTGCCTTGCCACTCCGCGAGCGCGAGCCGGACGCGCTCGCAAATCGTCGCCGGAGTTTCGGCGCGGTTTTCGAGAATCTGGTCGAGCGCGCGGCGCCGGCCGAAAGAAATGTTGCGCGGGCCGCCGATCTGATCGGCGAGGCCGTCGGTATAGATGAACAGCAGGCTGCCCGCCCTGACCGGAATCGAGCGCAAGCTCCACGCATAGTCGGCGCGACTGTCCACATAACCGACACCCATGCGGTCGGCGCCGATCGTTTCGAACTCCGCGGCATCGGGTGACAGGATGTGCAGAGCGATCCTCGCGCCGGCAAAATGCAGCACGCTCTCCGTGGCGTCGAACCAGAAGAGTGCGGTATCCAGACCGTCGTTGGATTGGGTTCCTTCGTCGGCACTGTTCACTTGCCCAAGCAAGCCCTTGACGTTTTGATTGACGGCCGCCAGTAGCGCGGCGGGGTCGCGCGGACCGATCTGTTCGAGCGCCTTCGACAGTGACGCCGAAGCAAGCAAGGTCATGAAGGCGCCCGGTACGCCATGTCCGGTGCAATCGGCAACAGCGCCAAACCAGCCGTTCGGAAAGGCCGCGAAATGATAGAAGTCGCCGCCGACGACGTCGCGAGGTTCCCAGACCATCGCCGCGTCGCGCAGCTTTATCGACAGGGTCTCGCTGGAAGCACGCAACATGGCGCGCTGTATCACGCTGGCGTACTCGATACTCTGCATGATCTGGCGGTTCTTCTCCGCCTGCATTTCCGCGACCGCACTGATAAGCTGCAGACCACTGCCGAGACCCGAGAAGAGTCCGTCACGTGTCACGATGAAACCATCGACCAGCGCTTTTTCTCCCGCCTCGACGGTCCTGAACGTCAGCGCTTCGATGCTCACGTCGGCGTCGACGATGAGCGGTTCCTTGTCCATGAACGCGATGCAACTCTTCTTGTCGTAAAGCTCTCGATGGAACGGCTTGCTCATTTGCGACATGAAGATATCGCGGTTGATCAGGCCGATGGGACGGTGGTCGTCGATGACAGCGAGACTCTGCATGTCGCGGCGCGCCGAGAAGATCTCCATGACCACGGAGTTGGGATCTTCAACGTCTACGGATGGAACTTCCTGGCACAAGTCTCCGGCAGTGCGCGGATTACCCTGTGCGGAAGAACGGCGAAATCTCGAGAACGCAGCATGCATGGCGACGCCAGTCGATGTGTGAAGAAACCTCGCACGCTAAGGTTTCTCTATGTACATTATGTGACAGAGGGGAGGCGATCCGCTCTATTGGCGCGAGATTAGAAAACTAGCGGTCACGCAAAGGTTTGCGTGACCGACATCAGTAAAACTTACGATCTGCGAAGTTGCGCAAATGCAACGCCGCCGAATCCGTTATTGAAACGGGTTCTGCACGATACCCGGTTTAGCATCCGGCTCGTCCTGCACCTTTGCCGGTAAATCCTTCTGCGCCTGCAGGCTCGCGACGATCGCATCGAGCGCTTCCTTCAACGCGAGCGCCGCCTTCAGTCCGCGTTGATCGCGCGTCAATTCGAGCGTGCCGTTCAGCACGACACGCGTCGTGCCATTGCTGAGCGTGAGCGCATCGCCTTGAATGTTGAGCACGTCGTCATCGTTCGAATAGGGCTTAAACACCTTTCAGTCCTCCTGGCCGCTGGTCCTTGAGGTTGTCCGGAATGCCCGGAAAGCGGATGCCCGACATCGCTTCGAGTTCGTGAATCGTGCGGATGTCGTAGCGGTTGGTCGCTACATTATCAACCACGACTGCGAAGGCCAGTTGACGCGACGGCACGTAGACGACTTTGTACAACTGGGTGGGCACGAACACGCGCGTCGGTCCGATCGTCTGCAATTGCTGGCCGGTGAACAGCGGTCCGGTGACGACGTACGTGTCGTCGTAGGCGAGCGCGATCTTGCGCACGGCAGTTTCGATGCGTGCCCACAATCGTTGGTTGTTCTGACGATTTTGCGGCACGATGTTCGCGAGCGAGAACGATTGCGCCATCGCCTCGTCGTTCCACCGATTACCCGCCGGACTCATATGACCGCGATCGAAGCCGCTGCGTTTGTAGTCGGCGAGTGTCGCGCCTTCGCCTTCGGGCAGACGCGCGTCTTCGAAGAACTTGTTGGTGCGCACCATGTCCTTCGCTTCTTCGATGTGCTCATGCGTCAGATGCTCGGCAGACCACAGCGGACCGTGCGTGATACCCGAATGCAGCACCGCGAAATCGCTATAACAAAGCAGGCGCGTTTTCGGCGCCATCTTCTGATTGGTGAGGACGGGCCATTGCGCATTCGGCGTGAATCCGGTGCAGGAAGGCGCCGCGCTCGCATGAGCGGCGACGGCGAGTAACAGACAGGCAAGCCACTTCTTCATGTGTCGCTGGTTCGATGAACGGGGACGCAAGTATAGCGTCGTGGCCCGCATCGAGCGACTGCACAATGCGAATCGAAGGAAGGGAATTGGAAACGGCAGAGGCGGCGTGCGCCGGACAAAAAAGTGGGCCGCTTTGCAGCGACCCGAATGCGTGTACTTCCGAATCTACGCACGCAATCTTAAGAATGTCTTAAGGCTTTGCGATATCGCGGCACGTTATGTTCGATTGCGCACGAACAGATTTACGCGTACGAACAGTGCTCGTGCAATGACCCGGAAGTTTCGACCGGAAAAGAGAAGCGCGACGAATCGCGCCAGAACTTAATTACCGAACACGCTGTTTTCAGCGTGCACTTTTTGACGATCCACCGCCTGCAAACGCCAGAAGCCGCTAGTCGCCTTGCGTGTTTGCAGCGCGGTCCATGCAGCGGCGCCTTGCGCGGCGCTCACTCGCTCCTTGCGATCGACGTGCAGACCGCGCAACGTACAAAGCGGCGCGTCGGCGCTCGGTGCGCACAACGTGGTCACGCCGTTTTCGTCGCGCAGTTCACCCCATGGGGGCAGGTCGATCCCTTGATGCGCTTCTCTCGACCACCGATGTTCATCGGTATCGAGCCAGAGCACAGCGTAATCATGGCTTACGGTGGGATCGGAACCGTTAATCAGGATGGTCAGTCGCATATCAGTTCCGTTCATAAATTGCGAAGCGCCTTATCAGTCTAGGCGGCGCGGCGCTTTATGCAAGACAAAGGCATGATGTGCGAATGGAAAATCAAGTCGCCAAAAGGTGTGGCGAGGTACGGTGAATCCTTACTGCGCCGCGGCGCACGCGATATGCATGCAGTAACGACCCCATGCAGACCGCGAGCCGCGACAAATCAACGCAGCCGAGAGGCGCTCAAGCGAGATCGAGCGAAGCGGTCAGATCGCCGAGCGGCGCGAGTCCGTTGCTTGCGAATGCCTTGTCGCGCGCGACCACGCCATCGAGTGGCGCGAGTCCATGCACACGGTTAATGAAACGCAGAATCGAGTTCGTGTCGTACACCGTGTGATCGACATAAGCCTTCTTCGCCAGCGGCGAGATCACGAGCGCGGGAACGCGCGAACCCGGACCCCAGCGATCGCCGATCGGCGGCGCGACGTGGTCCCACCAACCGCCGTTCTCGTCGACGGTGACGATCACGACCGTGTTCTGCCATTGCGGGCCGCGCTGGATGTGCTCGATCAGCGTCGCGATGTGACGGTCGCCCGAGGCGACGTCCGCATAGCCCGCGTGCATGTTCAGGTCGCCCTGCGGTTTATAGAACGTCACGGTCGGCAAACGTCCCGCGTCGATGTCGGCAATCAGGCGATTGGTCGACGCGTCGTTGCCCATGCCGCCGTCGCGCAGATAGCGGCGGCGCGCGGCGGTGCCCGGCGCGTAATTGGCGAAGTAGTTAAACGGCTGATGGTGGTACTGGAAGTCGGGCATCGACCCCGTATCGCGATGATCGAGCGCGAATTGCCACGCGCCGCTGTACCACGCCCAGTCGATGCCCTTGCCGGTCAGCCGGTCGCCGATCGTCGCGTAATTCTGCGGCGGCATCACCCGCGGGTTCGACGGATCCGCGAAAGCCGGGTCGCCGCCTTCGGCCGGACGCACACTGCTCGGCTGATACGGCGGCGCCATCGTGTTGACTGCGTAGCCGTCGGCGGTGAAAGCGCCGTCGTTGACGAACTTCGGCGGACCGTCGAGCGCCGACGCAGGCGAATTGGGCGCGAGCTTCAAACGGGTGCCGGTCGGATCGTCGCCTTCCACGACCGACACCATCTTCTTCGCCGGACTGTTGTGGATGTCCGGATAGTAGGGCGCCTGCGCCGAGATCAGGAAGATATGGTTCAGCCAGGAGCCGCCGAAGGCGGCCATGAAGAAGTTGTCGCACAGCGTGTACTGCTGCGCGAGACTCCACAGACGCAGCGTGTCGGCGGAATTGCGGTAGTGCCCCATCACAAGGCCGCCGGAATCGCCCCACGCGGCGAACTGGTTGTTGCGCCCCGCGTTGATCTGCATCTGGTTCTGATAGAAGCGATGGATGAGGTCGCGCGTGATCACGCCGGTCGGCAGCGGCGCGCCGTGCGCATCGACGATGCGGAACGGCCGGTTGCGCAGATGATCGAGATCCTTTTCGCCGATCATGTAGCGCTTGCCGTCCACTTCCTGCGCCTGCGGCACGAGCCCGCCCCAGATCGCCGGCAGCCGCGGCAGCGGCGTCTTGCCATCGCGGTCGAGCTGGACGTATTGCTCGGCGGTGACCGCGTCGAGCGGATGCTGGACGCCCGGGTAGTTGCCGTACAGGTTCGCGAAGCTGCGATTCTCGGCGTAGATCACCACGATGTTCTTCACCTGATCGTGCAGCGCAGCGTCGAGCCGCAAGTCGGCGGCGCTGCGCGGCGGCCCGTTGCCCGCGAGTCCCTCGCCTGTTTTGCAGCCGGTCAGCGCAAGGCCGAGGCCGACCGCCGCGAGACCGGTCAGTACACGCCGGCGTTCGGGATCGTCGGGGGCGTCGTTGGTGTGATCGATTGAATCGGGGTTGTCCAGTTTCGGCGGCAGGTGAGGATCGTGGTCGGTCATCGGTGAGTTCCGAAGGAGACGTGACGGTCGCATCGGCGCCGCTCGAAGCGGCGCGCGCGACACCGGTTACGGGTCCGCCGAGGGCGGCAGGCCTCGCGGCTTTACGGCAGCCGACGCTTGACGCGCCAACTGTGATGCGTGGCATCGACGGCCAATAGTAGCCAGTGCCGTGCGTCGATCGGATGACGTTTTTGCGTCGCATAACGGTCGACGGTCAATTCGAGTTCGTCATGTGCGCGCCGATGGCAGGTGGCGTGCGCACCGGAACCGTCCGCGAATTCGACGCGCGCCTCGGCGACGTTTGACGCGCAGGCCGGCTCGGGAAGATTCGCGATGCGCACCGCGCAGCCCGGATAAAGATGCGAGTCGGCAACCTGAATCTGGACCGCGCTGGACATGACGTGGCCTCCTACGCTTGGGCGGCGCGAGCGAGCGGCTGGAATACACCGCGCCGCCGGACCGGATCAAAGCATAGCACCGCGCATGGCCGATTCGCCGCATGCTTCGCGCTATCAACCTGAATTGAACCCGATGAACCGCATAGAGACGGCAGCCACGATGGCAAAAGAAGAGCAGACAGGAGTGGGACGCAGGCAGGCCAAACCGCGTGCGGCAGTGTATGAACGGGTGCGCGAGAGCGCGGCGCTTGGCCATGCGGTCAGCGAGGCGTCGTTCGAGCGGGGGATTTCGGTGGTGAGCGCGCCGGTGCGTGACCTGAGCGGTAAGATCGCCGCCGCGTTGACGGTGACGATCCCGCGTTCGGATATCGGCGAGACCGCCGAGCGCGAGCCGCTGATCATCGCCGTATGCCAGGCGGCGCTGGAGCTGTCCGAGCGCCTGAGCTATCGCCCGAGGCAGGACGATCCGACCGCGATGCAAGCGCGCCTCAGATCGGTTGCCGCGCATTGAGTGCGCGCTGACTTCACGGCGCAACTACTTCAAATACTTATTTCATATCTGTCGGCGAGTCCTGCTGCATTGCACAGCCGGACTCGCCGTGTCACGTCGTCAAAATCACCAGAACGACGATCTTCGCGCCGGCGATCGTGTCGAAGACGATGATCGGCGGCAACCTGGAAGTGGCGTTCTATATCCCGGCCGCCGTGCTGTTCATCGCGGCGGCCGCGGTGCACTTCCTCGGTATCGAAACCAAGGGCAAGGTGCTGGAGCAGTTCGAGGCTTGACCGGGACTGCGTGATGACCGCTTGAGCAGTAAAACGAAAGGCGCACCGGGTGGTGCGCCTTTCCTCTTTGATGAGCCTTGATGAAGCGCTGAGCGCTAAAGCGCTTTGCGATAAACCACGAAGCCGGACTTATCCGCGACCTTGTCATAGAGCTGCATCGCGGTGTGATTCGTCTCGTGCGTCTGCCAGTAGACGCGTTGCGCACCGTCGGCTTTTGCGCGCGCATAGACGGCCTCGATCAGCGAGCGGCCGACACCCTTGCCGCGCTCGCTATCGAGCGTGTACAGGTCCTGCAGATAGCAGATCGGCCCCGCCATCGTCGTATGACGGTGATAGAGAAAATGCACGATGCCCTGCAATTGCCCGGCGCGTTCCGCGACTAATGCATGCATCGGCTCGTAGCCATCGAAAAAGCGATTCCACGTGATTTGCGTGATCTCGCGCGGCAACGCGGTCTCGCCCGAGCGGCCATAAAACGCGTTGTAGGCGTCCCATAGCGGGAGCCATGCATCGAAATCGTCACGGGTGACGGCGCGAATCTGCAGCGGGGCGGACATGTGGACGGCTCCTTTGAAAAGCTGTGGAACCGCCAGCATAAAAAATTTGCGACGCGATTGTTAGCTCCACCATGCTCGCAAAATCTGGAGCCACGACGCGTGCGACAGTGCGGTGAGCCGATGCATCACCGCATGCCGTGAGTCAGTGCTCGCGATGTTGCTTGTGACGCAGCTCGTTGCGGACCTTCTTCGCGGCGAACAGCGGCACGTAGTCGAACACGCGCGCCTCGTTCCGGAATTCGGCGAGCGTATCGGCGTACATGCGCGACACCGTTTCTGCCGGCGTGTCGGTTTCCTCGGCGATGCTTCGGACCACTTCGTCTACATTCGGCTCAGGCTGGGACATGGTCTCTCTCCGGGTAGGACGGCAGGCTGGATGGACGGTACGCGGACGGCAGGAGTCCATTACAGGATGCGAATCGCGAGCGCGCCAATTGAATCGACCTATCGTTCGACTGATTCCACAGAGATTTTTTTCTTGCGCTGCGGCAAGCACCCACGCGGTGAGGACGTGCGGAAAATCAACTGGGTGCGCGGTGGTGAATACCCGGGAAACGCACAGGGCTAAGCGACCGCCGTCTCTACTTCTGCACTTTCTGCGCTACATGCGCGATCCGGTCGCGCACGACGCCGATCGCCTGCTTCAGCGCGTAAACATCCTGAAAGTAGCGGTACGGAATTCGGATCTGGCTAGCGTTCGCGTCGATGCTTTCAATCTCCTCACTCCATTGCGCGATCTGCGCGCGAGACGGCTCGGCGTTCTTCCATACTTCGTCCTCGAGCGCCTTGATCGCGCGGTACCAAACGATCAGGCGTTTCTTCATCCGCGCTTCGAGCATGCGCGGCAGCGCCTGCGCGAGGCCGATCAGCAGCGCGAGGAACGGCACCAGAATCAGCAGCCGCCGTTCGATCAGACTCGCGAGCCAGAAAGGCAGGTAGCGATATAGAAACGGCCGGCCCGATTTGAAGTACCGCACGCTTTCGTCGGAGATCGGGAATTCTTCGGTGTTCAGGTTGGGGAACGTGCCGAGCGGCGTGAAGTAGTCCTCGCCGCCGTGCACCGTGCGCGCCGCGTCGAGCAGCAGATAGACGAGCGCCGGATGCAGCGTGTCCTTCGACACGAGCAGCGCCGTCGCCGCGAGCAGCGTGACGTCGCTGCGCGGCAGATCGTCGGCGACGCTCGTCGAGGCACGCGGCAAGATGATCTTCGACAGCGACGGGAATTTTTGCGCCAGTGCATCGGCCTGCGCGAAGCTCATCAGCTTCAGGTTGCTGGTGAGCAGCGTGCGCTGCATGTCGGCGTCGGGCCGGCCAATGAAGAACGCCGCGTCGACCTGACCGCTTTCGAGCCCCTGGTATGCGGCGTTCGCGTCCATCTGCAGCAGCGTCGAGTTCTGACTCGTGACGCCGCTATAGCCGAGCAGCACCTGCGAGACGTTGAGCAACCCGCTGCCTGGCACGCCCATCGAAATGCGCTTGCCGCGCAGTTGCGACAGCCGGTCGATCGTCGCATCGCTGCGATAGAACACCCAGATCGGTTCGTACGACACGGCGGCGATGGTTTGCAGATTGTCGGTGTCATTCGGACTGGTCGTGCCCGACTGGATGAAGCCGACCTGATAGGCGCTGTCCGGGTCCGCGAGCCGCTGGTAGTTTTCGACCGAGCCCGACGAGCTACGGATGTCGAGCTTGATGCCTTCGCGCTTGAGCAGTGGCGCGTAGCGATCGGCGAAGCCGCGATAGATGCCGCCGTCCGCACCGGTGGTGATGACGATCGTGCGCTGGAACGCGGGCTCGAGCACGAGCGCGAGCATCCAGCCGAATGCGGCGATGAGCACGATCGCGCCGACGATCAGAAGACGCCGGCGCCGCCGCGTCATCGGGGTTCTCGGGCTGCGGTACAGCGCGGGGTCTGGTCTCGGCATCGTTACCCGGTTTGGTCAGGTCCGGCCTTGGTGACTAATGGGATGGAGGCGGTCTCTATTTCCTCAACTTTACGATATCAGGGGGTTTTATTGGATAGTCAGTGATGTGCATTGAAAAGGTCTGGCTGACACTGTCATCGGGGCACAGGTCGGTTGGCCCTGATGTCGAAGATTCCGGTAACTACGCCGTTGCTGCCGCCTTGGGCATTTTGAACGATGTATTCCTGCTTGACCCTGGCAAAAGAGAGGCGAACCTGTTCGTGTTGTGCGGTCATCTCTACGCCCGTGATGAATACATCGTTCATTGTGAGCCTGAGGAAATCGAGGGGGCTGCCACCCGCCCTGCGCATCGTAAGAACCGCTTTCGAAACGTGCGTGCCGGTCAGGCAATAGGACATCAGGCTCGGACTCGCCCGGTCCACGTTGTGGAAGAACACGAGGTCGTCGACCGAGGCTTTGCTGACGCCGCTTCCTGGTCCGGACATCATGGAGAGCCGCTGTGCCATCTTCCATGTCCAGTTGATCACCTCGATTTCGTCCGGGTGTGTCGCGTCCTGCGACTCGCCCGTAATCCCGTCGATTTTTATGAAAACGTCATTTGACATCAAGGCGACACCTCTTTCTAACAAAAAGCACGGACCCGCCCCACGAGAGCCCCCAGCATAGTAGGAAACTGACTGCGAGCAGCAGCGTAACCACCACGTCCTCTTCGCCCTCCACACCGACGGCGCCAACGAGCTTGAAGAGGGGGCGAAGCATTTCTAACGTGGATTCGCTGCCCACCCAGCGCGCAAGCGGGTCGATCGTCGACAACGCAATGCAGACTGGGACAGTCAGCACGAAGGCCGTAAAAATCCGCAGGGCAGTTTTCATTGCACAAGTACCGTACCGTAGTACTGCAGTGTGGTGCCGGGTATCTTCCGGGTTGGGTGCGACAGCAAGAACGAGCGTAAGCGATCGAACTGGGACTGGTCCGTGACCGTGATGCATCCCTCACTTTCTCCCCAGCGACCAGTCGGATGCAGGCGGAAGTTGCCTCGCTTCACGCCATTGATAAATGTCCAATCGTCAATCACGCCGTCGTTTCGATAAAGCGCGAACCAGGTCGAATGATCGACATCGGACCATGCGTCCTTGACAAGGTCATACAGCCATCCCAGATGACCGCCACTCTGTCGGTCTACGATGTAGTACAGGCCTTGCGGAAGCGGACCGCTTTCGGCGACCGCTGTATCTGCGGGGTTGTTGACATGGGCTGGTTTGCCCGAAAAAGCAGACACGTTGCCAAAGCCTTTGCAGGTCAATACAGAGATGAGTCGACGGTTAAGCGTGAAATAGCACTCTGCGGGCATGGTTTACATATCGAAAAGGCGTTCACTCCGTGGTGGCCACGGAAGCGAGAAGACGGGTGGCTCAAGGTAACGTTCGTGACACCGTCAGCTTCGGCGAAGACGGAACCATGCTCAATCAGACGACTCGGAAAGCGAGGCAAAATTGGGCCGATGTGCTGCTCGCTCTTTTGATGACATCACGAATGCGCACGATCGCTGTGCTGCACTACGCCCCCGCCCCCACCTCACCCCCCCAACTCCCGCGCAATAAACTCGACAAACGCGCGAATACGATTCGACATCTGATGCCGCGGCGAATACACCGCGAAGATATCCGCATTCGGTGTGTCGTGATCGGGTAGCAACTGGACGAGCGATCCTTCCGTCAGATACTGCCGGATGTCCCATTCCGCGCGCATCAGGATGCCGTGTCCTTCGAGCGCCCATTTGACGGCGATCTCGCCGTCGTTGGTGGTCAGCGTGCCCTTGATCCGCACCGCCTCGGTCTTGCGCGCGGCGCCGCGTCCCGAGGTCAGCCGCCACACGCCGTACGCTTCGTCGCCCTGACGAATGCCGATGCAGTTGTGGCGCGTCAGATCGTGCGCCGTGAGCGGCATGCCGTGCGCCGCGAGATACGACGGCGCCGCGCACAGCAGACGCCGGTTCGGCGCAAGCCGGCGCGCGACCACGCGCGTATCGGGCGGCTCGCCGAAGCGGATGCAGACGTCGAAGCTGTCGTCGGTAAGCGGCGGGGGCGTGACCGACAACTGCAGTTGAACGGACACCTGCGGATACCGCGCGACGAAGCGCGAGATCGCCGGCCCGACATGGCTGCGCCCGAAGCCGAGCGTCGCGTTCACGCGCAGCAAGCCCTTCGGTGTCTTCTTCGCCGAGCCGAGCAGTTCGGCCAGTTCGTCGATCTCGTCGAGAATCCGCCGCGCGCGCTCGAGGTATAGCTCGCCTTCGGGCGTCAGCATCATGCGGCGCGTCGTGCGGGTTACGAGTGCGACGCCCGCGCGCTGCTCCATCTGGGTCAGGCGCTTGCTGACGGCCGCCGCGGTCAGCCCCAGTTCGCGTGCGGCCGCGCTGAGGCTGCCGCTCGCGGCGAGCGTCGAGAAAAAGCCCAGATCGGCTGGCTGGACGGTGTCGCGCATCGTCTTTTCCGCGCCTTCGCATTTGTGAATGCAAGTTAAAGATGCTTTGAGTTTAGCACCGGTTTTTACCCGTGGGATCGCGCTAGAGTCCACTCACGCCATTCACCAAGCACAGGACGCAGACATGAAGACCTATCGCATCGCAACCATCCCCGGCGACGGCATCGGCAAGGAGGTCGTGCCGGCCGGCGCGCAGGTGCTCGAGGCGCTCGCGAAGACCACGCGCGCCTTCACGTTCGAGTTCGAGAACTTCGACTGGGGCGGCGACTACTATCGTCAACACGGCGTGATGATGCCGGCCAACGGGCTCGACGCGATCCGCAACAAAGATGCGATCCTGTTCGGCTCGGCGGGCGACAAGGACATTCCCGATCACATCACGCTGTGGGGTCTGCGACTGAAAATCTGCCAGGGCTTCGACCAATACGCGAACGTGCGCCCGACGCGCATCCTGCCCGGCATCGACGCACCGCTGAAGTACTGCAAGCCCGAGGATCTGAACTGGGTGATCGTCCGCGAAAATTCGGAGGGTGAATATTCGGGCGTCGGCGGCCGCGTGCATCAGGGCCATCCGATCGAAGCCGCGACCGACGTGTCGATCATGACGCGCGCCGGCGTCGAGCGCATCATGCGCTTCGCGTTCCGCCTCGCGCAGTCGCGTCCGCGCAAGCTGTTGACCGTGATCACGAAGAGCAACGCGCAGCGTCATGCGATGGTGATGTGGGACGAGATCGCGCTCGAAATCTCGAAGGAGTTTCCGGACGTCACGTGGGACAAGGAACTCGTCGACGCGGCGACCGCGCGCATGGTCAACCGTCCCGCGACGCTCGACACGATCGTCGCCACCAATCTGCACGCCGATATTCTCAGCGACCTCGCGGCCGCGCTCGCCGGCAGCCTCGGCATCGCGCCGACCGGCAACATCGATCCGGAGCGCCGCTATCCGTCGATGTTCGAACCGATCCACGGCTCCGCGTTCGACATCATGGGCAAGGGGCTCGCGAATCCGGTCGGCACGTTCTGGTCGGTCGTGATGCTGCTCGAACACCTCGGCGAATTCGACGCGGCCAGGCGCGTGATGCAGGCCGTCGAAGCGGTGACCGCGAACAAAGCGCTGCACACGCGCGACCTCGGCGGCACGGCCACGACCGCGCAGGTGACGGCGGCCGTGTGCGCGTTCATCGAGCAGGCGGCGACGCCCGCGGCGAACGCGGCTTGAGCGCCGGCTTCGCGCGAACTGAACCGGACTGAGCGGAACCGCGCGCAAATCAGGCGCGCGGTCTGCGCCCTGGCCACGACGTGGCCGGCACACAACCTTGACTCGATTAGCTCGGCCCAACGTCGGCCGGCGCGAGGTTCGCGCGCGGTCAATAGCCGCGCGCCGCAGGAGGAGACAATGACTTCGGAACTCGAAAGCCGGGTGTCCCGCAAGCTGATGCTGCGGATCATCCCGTTCGTCATGATGTTGTACTTCGTGAGCTTTCTCGATCGCGTGAATGTGGGTTTTGCCGCGTTGTCGATGAACAAGGCGATCGGTCTTTCGCCGACCGCGTTCGGCCTCGGCGGCGGGCTCTTTTTCATCGGCTATTTTCTGTTCGAAGTGCCGTCGAACCTGATCCTGCACAAGGTCGGCGCGCGGCGCTGGATTGCTCGCGTGATGGTGTCGTGGGGGCTCGTGTCGCTCGCGTCGGCGTTCGTCGTCGGGCCGAACAGTTTCTACGCGCTGCGCTTCATTCTCGGCGTCGCGGAAGCGGGCTTCTTTCCCGGCATCATCCTGTATCTGAGCCTGTGGTTTCCGGCGCGGCAGCGTGCGGTCGCGGCGGCATGGTTCATGGCCGCCGCGCCGATCTCGACTGCGATCGGCTCGCCGATTTCCGGCGCGATCATGAAACTGCCGCCGATTGCCGGACTCGTCGACTGGCAAATGCTCTACATACTCGAAGCATTGCCCGCGATCATCCTCGGCTTCTGCGTGCTCAGGTATCTGACCGACAAGCCCGCGCAAGCCGAGTGGCTGCAGCCCGAAGAGCGCGACTGGCTGATCGCGAGGCTGAAGCTCGAAGCCGACGCGCGGCACGCGCATGCGGGCCACACGGCCGGCGCGCTCAGCGCGTTGCGCGATCCGCGCGTGCTCGCGCTCGCGCTGATCTACTTCGGCACCTCGGCGGGACTTTATACGCTCGGCTTGTGGGCGCCGCTGATCATCCGCCAATACGGTTTCGGCACGTTCGAAACCGGGCTGCTCGCCGGCGTGCCGAGCGTGCTCGCGGTGATCGCGATGGTGCTATGGGCGAAGCACTCGGATCGCACCGACGAACGGACGTGGCACGTCGTGATTCCGTGCGCGCTTGCGTGCGTCGGCTTCGTGTTCGCCGGTAATGCGACCACCGCATTGATGATCGTGCTTGCGCTCGTCGTCGTGAACGTCGGAATCAGCGCCGCGAAGGCGCCGCTGTGGGCGATGCCGAGCATGTTCCTGTCGGGCGCCGGAGCGGCGGCGGGCATTGCCATGATCAACTCGATCGGCAATCTCGGCGGCTTCGTCGGGCCGTTTGCGATCGGCTGGCTCAAGCACGTGACGGGCGGCTATACGGCAGGGCTTTATGTGGTCGGGGCGACGTTGGCGCTGTCGGCGGTCGTGACGCTGATGTTGAGCCGGCAGACGAAGCATGCGCCGGTCGCAGTGGGCGAACGGCCGGGGCATTGAGCGAAGCACCGATGAAGCGAGCGCGCCGCCGGTTGAAAAGCCGGCGGCAACCGCGAATTCATCCGATACGTCAGTACCCGACTACCGGAAGCCGTAGACCAGAACCTTCTTCCCTTCGAACGCCTCCTGCACACCTTGCACGCAATCCATCGGGCAGCTGTAGCCGTCGGGGGCCGACGCGGCCGACGGGATGCTCGCCCGATAGACGACGGATTCGACCTGCGTGCCGTCCGAAGTGACCACGATGTTCAAATCGGTCACGACGCCGGCTGGCACGGGTCCTCCCGCGGTATAGACAACCGACATGGTGCCGGTGCAATCGGAGTTCACCGAATAAGTGCCTTTCTGCGCCGGATTGAAGGTTATCTGCCCACCTTTCGGCACGCCGTTGATGCTCCCGAAATCGGTGCGGGTAAATTTGCCGTTGCCGTCGAATGTCACGAGAGCGACGTCATCGAGGATCGACTGGGTGGCGAACGGATGCAGCACGTTGCTCGAATCCAGCAACCCAAGGATCACGCCGTGACCGATGAACCCATAGGGTCCTTTTAGCGTTGCGTTCGAGCAAAGACCGCCGCCGCGGCCACGGTCGCCGTCATCACCACCGGCCTGCGCGGTGCCACTCAGCGACAGAAGTGCAACGGCTACAGCCGACCAAATGCTCAATTGGCGGGTCTTCATCTTCATCTCCTTGTCAGCGAATCAGGCGCGTGAAATCGCGCCGTGCAAGGGGCCTATCGGCTGCCGGATCAGGCGCCTGATTCAATCAAGCGAAAATAGTCGATGTGAAATGGCCGCAGCGATACCTGGTCGCCGTCGTGTGAGGGACCAGGGGCGGGCCAAAGTGGTGAATGGCGAAACGCTTTCACCAAGCAGTCGTATTTCGCTCGGTGTCGGCGGATACGTGCGGAAGGGATGCACGAAAGTCCGCGCAATGGTGACTTCGTGGGTCGGCCACGCTTTAAAGTCGCATAGCGAAAACCAGTGTAATCCACGCAATTTGCGGCGACCTGATGAATATCGGACAAAAGAGAGGCACATTCAGATCGCGCGCTGCGAGTCGTCGCGCTGTCTTTCGGGAGCCCCTCACCGAACCTTGTCCTCGGAATACGCTCGCACCCGTCGACGCCGCACCACCATCAACAAACAAACCCCACTTGCCGCCCCGATATTCACCGCCGGATAAAACGCCACGGCCACACTCCATTTCGGCAGCGCAAGAATCGCGAGCGCGTATTTAAAAACACAGAGCGCAAAGTACAAAAGACTCTCACTCCACGGATCACGAATAGTCTTGCGCACCGTCGGCGCGAGGCCGACGAGTTCGATCAGCGTCACAAGACAGATCGACAACGTCGGATCATTAGTGAATATCCAGAGCGGAATAGCGGACAACGCCGCGGCAAGGCAAAGCCAATCAAAAGCGGTCCGCTGCCGTTCACCCCGAAAGACGCTCGATACGAGAACAAAGAAGCAGGTGGCCGCGATCGCCGCGGTACACCACGCCGAAGGACCCGCACCGGCGACGAACTGGCCGACAGCCGCAATCGCCGTGACGAGTGACCAGATCAACCAGGTAAAAAGATGAGGGCGTACGGTGCCGCGCCAGATCGCAAGTCCATAAGGCAGAAACGCGACCAAGGATACGATCGATCCCATGACACCGAACAGTCGAGTCATGTTCTGATCGATGCTCATCATAGGACGATCACACCCGGCATCGCCCCCGATACCGCGCCGGCGGCGCCCCACATGCACGCGTAAAAAACCGCGTAAACGCCGTCGTCGAGGCAAAGCCGACCCGTTCGCTAATCTCGCTGATCGACATCGGCGTATGCGCGAGCAGCGTGCGTGCTTCGTCGATACGCATTTGCATCAGCACCTCGCTGAAGGTTTTGCACTCCGCCGCGAGCTTGCGTTGCAAGGTCCAGCGCGTCAGCGACAGCCGCTCGCAGACGATCGTCTGCAGGCTCTTCGGCTCGATCGCATCCGCGTGCTCGCGCAGCACGTCACGCAGACATCGCTCGACCGTCGGAGAAAAGCGGCCCTGCTCGCGAATCCGCTGCAAGATTCCATGCGCGGCATGCATGTGAATCTTCGCGAGCGGCGCGTTGTAGACCTCGAACGCGCGATCCAGCGCGGACGACTGCAACACCATCCGATTGCGAGCCTGATCGAGGTGAACGCGCACGCCCAACGTCCCGCTCAGCGCCGCGATCGCACCGAGCCGCGCATCGGTGATACCCGCGTCGCGCACGCGCAGTCGCACGTCGTAGAGCTTTGCCACACCCGCTATCAGCGCGAAGTTGCCGAGCGCGCTCGATGCGTTGCGCCCTTCGCCTTCCGTCACGTATTCGAATGCGACTTCGTCGCCGTGCTCCTGCATGACGAGCCAGTCGACATTACCGATCAGGTCACGATACGTGACGTAATTGCGCAATGCATCGCGCAGCGTCGGGCTATTGCAGAGCACGCCCGCAAGCTCGGGGAAATACAGCAGACCATCGAACACGTCGCCCTCGGGCGCGCCGCGCATCAGGCAGCTTTCCGCAAGCTGGAGCATTGCGACGTGCTTGTCGCCCGGCACTCGCGCATCGGCCGCGGCGATGTCGGCCTCGTCGATGCCGATATCGTGGGCCACTTTGCTGCGATCGAGGCCCTCACGCTCCGCCGCGTCGAGCAATCCTCGATAGATGCGCGCTGAAACGGACTTCTGACGCAAATCCACTTTGCCTCCTCCGGTCGAAACCTGTCTGCGGGTTTTCCTGACTCTTCATCGGTCAAGTGCTGCACCTATCGGTCAAGCGCGTTTCGGGCGCATCCCTAGAATTTCTTTCGGCGCATTACCACGAGCGCTTAGCGTAACAGGACGTGTCACGTGCCGGTAGCGCGTCGATACAACGTTACGCAATGCAAATCACATGACCGACAACGACAACACGGAGCGAGATGATGAGAAGGAAGCTGACGATACCCTTTGCCGCAAGCGCCATCGCCTGCGGTGTCGCGCTGGTACTCGCCGCCTGCGGCAATGGCAGCAACATCAGTGCCCCACCGTTGCCGTCCGATCCCGATGCGCGCGCCGATGCGCGTGCCGCCGCGCTCGTCCAGAAGATGACGACCGCCGAAAAGATTCAGCTCGTGCACGGCGTGGGTATCCCCAACGCGGGACTCGGCGGTCCGTATCCGCCCGGCGTCAACGGAGCCGGCTACATTCCCGGCATCGCGCGGCTCGGCATTCCGGGCCTTGCAATGGCCGATTCGGCCGGCGGCGTCAATGTCGTCAACTCGAACGCGACGGCGCTGCCCGCGCCGGTGGCGCTCGCGGCAAGCTGGGACCCCACGCTGGCGAACCAATACGGCGCGCGTATCGCGACCGAGCTGCGCGTGCTCGGTTATGGCGAAGGTCTCGGCGGCGGCGTCAATCTCGCGCGCGAACCACGCAATGGCCGCACCTTCGAGTACATGGGCGAAGATCCGGTACTGACCGGCACGCTGAGCGCCGCGCGCACGATCGGCACGCAGGCGCAGAACGTCATCGCGACGATCAAGCACTACGCGATGAACGATCAGGAAACGAACCGCATGGCCAGCAACTCGGTCGTCGACGAACGCACGATGCGCGAAACCGAACTGCTCGCGTTCGAGCTCGGCATCACGCAGGGAACGCCCGGCAACGTGATGTGTTCGTACAACCTGGTGAACGGCGTGTATGCGTGCGAAAACCCGTATCTGCTGACCACCGTGCTGAAGAACGAGTGGGGCTTCAAGGGCGTGGTGCAGTCGGACTGGACAGCCACGCACAGTACGGTCGCCTCGGCATTGGCTGGCCTCGATGAAGAAGAGCCCGGCGATCTCGGCGGCGGAGCGTCGATTCCGGGCTTTACGCTGACGTCGTATTTCAACACCGCGCTGACGAGCGCGGTCAACGCCGGCAGCGTGCCGATGTCGCGACTCAACGACATGGTTCAGCGCAAGCTTCGCACGATGATTCGCTATGGCGTCTTCGATTCGCCGCCAACCACCGGAGGAAGCGTCGATCAGACCGCGGGCAATGCGCTCGCGTTGCAGGTCGCGCAGCAATCGTCGGTCTTGCTGAAGAACGCGGTGGCGAGCGGCGATTCGCAACCGGTGCTGCCGCTGAACGCGGCGGGGCTGTCGTCGATCGTGGTGATCGGCGCTCACGCGGATGCGGGCGTGCTGTCGGGCGGCGGCTCGGGCGCGGTGCCGGCGGCCGCGGGCAACGCGGTGTCCGGTTGCGTGTCGCCGTCGCCGCTGTTGAGCACCTGCGCGACGTGGTACAAGTCGGCACCGCTGGCCGCGATCCAGGCGAAGGCGCCGAACGCGAGCGTGACCTTCGTCGACGGCACGAACGCGGCGGCAGCGGCGACCGCCGCCGCGAAGGCGGATGTGGCGGTCGTGTTCGCGACGCAATGGGAAAGCGAGGGCGCGGATCTGCCGAGCCTGAGCCTGCCGAGCAATACGACTGACAGCTATAACCAGAGCTACGATCAGAACGCGCTGATCAGCGCGGTCGCGGCGCAAGCGAAGCGCGTGATCGTCGTGCTCGAGAACGGCAGCCCGGTCCTGATGCCGTGGCTATCCAACGTGCACGGCGTGCTCGAAGCGTGGTATCCGGGCGTGCAGGGCGGCCAGGCGATTGCCGATCTGTTGTTCGGCGCCGTGAACCCGTCCGGCAAATTGCCGATCACGTTCCCGATGCAGGACGCGGATCTTCCGCAACCGACGATCTCGGCCACCGATACCACCGTTACCTACAGCGAAGGACTCTTCATGGGTTATCGCTGGTATGACGGCAAGCAGATCGCGCCGCTGTTCCCGTTCGGTTATGGGCTGTCCTACACGAGCTACAGCTACTCGGGCCTCAACGCGCAAGTGGATGCGAGCGGCAACGTGCAGGTGACCTTTACCGTCAAGAATACGGGCTCGCGCGCGGGCGCGGAAATCGCCGAAGTTTATGCCGCGTTGCCGAGCGGTCTGGGCGAACCGCCGAAGCGTCTGGTCGGCTGGCAAAAGGTCGCGCTGCAGGCGGGGGAGTCGCAGCAGGTCAGCGTATCGATTGCGCCGAAGCTGCTGTCGACGTGGGACGCGACCAACCACGTGTGGAAGCTCAACGGCGGCGTCTATCAGATGATCGCGGGGGCTTCGTCGCGCGATCCGAATGCGTTGACGGCGTCGGTGACGATCGCGGGGCATTGAGCGCTGAGGTTTTGAACTGGAAAGCCGGGTAGCGGGGTACGGGGTCGAGCGCCGTATCCCGCCGGCACGCGTTCGGCATGTCAGTGGTCGGGCAGACGATAAGCGAACTCGTACGAATGCGCGCCGTCGACGATGTCGATCCGGAACTCGCCTTCAATGCCGCTCAGCTCGCCCGTGCCTGAATCCGGCACGACCGTCACCGCCAGCGCCGCTGCGCCGCGATTCATCACGCCGATATGCTGCAGCACGAACGTGCCCTGCTTGCCCGCCAGCGTGCCAGTGACCTGTTCGAGCGCGACATAGCCGGCCGAGCCTTTGACGTTCGTCATCGCGCTCAGCATTTGCCCTTGGCTGGTCGCGGCGAGATCGCCGGAGATCTGCTTGTCGATCGACATGCGGCCGAGCTTCGATTCGGCCTCCGCGTTTTCGAACGGCATCGGTTGAAGGGAGACGATGAAGGTGCCTTTTGCGACGTGGTGAGTCATCGGAATTTCCTCCTGGCTTGAACGGGCGACGGCGAAGCGGCGAAACGAACCGTGACGCTTCCGAACCGTAGCACACGTCGCTGTCAGGGCGCTGCACGCGCAGTGCCGTCGCTCGTGCCGAACGCGTCCGCGAACTCGCGCTTCAACCACGCGAGCGCCGGGTCCTGGTCGTGCGCCGCGGCCCACATCAGCGAAACCTCGTAGCCCGGCACTTCGAATGGCAGCGGACTCAGCGCGAGACCGAGCGTATCGCGCCAGACGCGGCCGATGAACTCCGGCACCGTCGCGATCGCCGCCGTGCGTTGCACGATGAACGGACTGGTCGCGAAGTTCGAGCTCGAAAACACGACGTCGCGCTCCAGTCCCTGCATCTCGAGTCGTTCATCGATGAAGCCGCGCAGCTCGGCGCTGAACGAAGTCAGCACATGGCGGTGGCGCAGAAACTCGTCCATCGACAAATGCTTGCGGCGCGTCCTGACGAGCTGGGGGTTGTAGACGCTCACGAAGCGCCATGAAAACAGCGGCGTGAGTCGCTGCCACGGCACGCATTCGCGGAATACGCCGACCGCGAGTTCGATCGCGCCATCGTCGAGCATCGCGGCGGCGCGCGTCGAATCTGTGGAGCGCGCGATCAGCTTCACGCCGGGTGCGGTGTCGGCGAGGCGCGCAATGATCTCGGGCATCAGCAGCAGTTCGAGCGAATCGCTGAGGCCGATGCGGAACACCCGCTGCGCGCGGGCCGGATCGAAGACGGACGGCTGCGTGAGCGCCTGATGCAGCGATTGCAGGAACGGCTCGATCTGCCGCGCGAGTTCGAGCGCGCGCGGCGTCGGCGTCATGCCTTGCGGCGTGCGCACGAACAACTCGTCGCCGAACGTCTCGCGCAAGCGCTTGAGCGCGCCGCTGACGGCCGGTTGCCCAAGAAACAGCCGCTGCGCGGCACGCGTGACGCTGCGCTCTTCCAGCAGCGCGCGGAAGGTCAGCAGCAGGTTCAGGTCGAAGCGCCGAAAATCATTTTCAATGATGTTGGCCATGACATTAAACGATTTGAGTGATGGGATCGCACCGCGCATTCTACTGCCACGGGGTCTTCCGTTCACACTCAGGAGCAATGACATGGACTGGCAAAATCAGAAGGTCGTGGTGCTAGGTGGCTCGTCGGGCATTGGGCTCGCGCTGGTGAAGCGGCTCGTGACGGCCGGCGCGAGCGTCGTCGCGGTGGGGCGCGACCGCGCCAAACTGGACGATGCGCTGCTTGGCATCGGTGGACAGGTGACGAGCGAGGCGCTCGATTGCGCCGATCGGGCGGCGCTCGGACACTTCTTCGGCGGCCTCGGCCGGATCGATCATCTGGTGATGACGCTGTCGGGCGGCGAAGGCGCGGGGCCGTTTGCCGAACTGGATCTGGCCGCGCTGCGGCGTGGCTTCGAGGCCAAGTTCTGGCCGCAGCTCGAAGCCGCGCAGACCGCGCTGCCCACGTTGCGTCGCGACGGCAGCCTGACGTTTCTGACCGCGATTTCGGCGCGCATCGCGAATCCGGGCACGGCGGGTCTGGGTGCGATCAACGGCGCGCTCGAAAGCATGATCGGCACGCTGGCGCGCGAGCTTGCGCCGCTGCGCGTGAACGCGGTGTCGCCGGGTGTGATCGATACGCCGTGGTGGGACAGATTTCCCGCGAGCGTGAAGAGTGAGCTGTTTCGGCAGCAGAGCGAAACGCTACCGGTGCGGCGCGTCGGGCAGGCCGACGATGTCGCGCACGCGCTGCAGTTTCTGCTGGAGAACACGTTTATGACGGGGGCGGTGATCGAGTGTGATGGCGGCTTGCGGCTACTGTGAAGTACGGGCGCGGGAATGCGTGGTCAGGCGTTCTTCGCCCGCTGAACGCGAACCGGCAGAAACATCGCCGCCGCGAAGCACAACAAATGCAGCCCGGCCAGCAGCACGAACGTCGGCAGAAAGCGGCCGGGCTGTGCACCCGAAACACCGTGCAACGTCGACGCTATCGCCATCGAAAGCAGCGTCGTCGCGAACGGACCGCCCACTCTCTGCGCGATGTTCAACGCAGTATTCGCAACCGCGAGCCTTTCTCTCCCGATCGACGAATACGCGGCCGAGATCGACGGCACGCTGATCGTCCCCTGACCGACGCCCGCAAAGAACAGACCGACCGCGGCCCATCCGGCGGAGAACGAATCAACGCTCAGCCACAGAAACACGAGCGTGCTCAGAAACGCCAGCAGTGCGCCGCCCGCCGCGAGCGCGCGGCAGCCGAGCCGCTCGGTCAACCATCCGAGCAGCGGAAACGAGCACATCATGCCGACGCCGGTTGCCGCGAGCAGGCCGCCCGCGTGCGCGGCCGACAAACCGCAGCCCGCGATCAGAAAAAGCGGCACGGCGAGCTGCCGTCCATACATGATCGCGTTCGCGAAGAACTGGGCGAGTGCGGCGACCGAGAACGTACGTGTCGCAAACATGCGCACGTCGATCAGCGCGGTATGGCCTTTGCGCGCCGCGTACAGCGCGAAGCCGGCGAGAAACGCGACGCCCGCGAGCAGACACGCCAAGCCCACCGCTCGCGACGCGTCCTGAAGTCCATAGACAAGCGCGACGAGCCCAGGGGAGATCAACGCAAAGCCGGTGAAATCGAACGGTCGCTTCTGCGACGCGGCGGCATCGCGCGGCAGCAGCAACACCGCCATCGCGACGCCGAAAGCGCCCACCGGAACATTGATGAAGAACAGCCAGGGCCAGCTCGCGTGCGCGAGCACGAGGCCGGCCAGCACCGGGCCGAGAATCGGACCGAGCAGAATGGGTAGCGCGGTGTAGCCCATCACCCGTTCGAGGTTCTTGCCGGCCACGCGTCCGATCATCATTTGTGCCATCGGCCCGAGCGCACCGGCAACGAGGCCCTGGAAGATGCGCGCGCCGATCAGCTCGCCGATCGTCTGCGCCGCGCCGCACAGTATCGACGCTATCGTGAACGTCGAAAAGCAGAACAGGTACAGCCGCTTCGCGCCGATGCGGTCGACCAGCCAGCCGTTGAGCGGCAACATCAACGCCATCGCGAGCAGGTAGCCGCTGACGATCCACTGCGCGGTAGCGATCGACGCATCGAGCGTATGGCCGATCGCCGACAGCGACACGTTGACCAGCGTCGAGTCCATCTGCGACATGAACGAGCCGATCGACACGACCGCCGCGACTTTCCACACGGTCGGATCGATCCGCGTGGAAGCGGATGCGCAGGCGCGCTCGCGCATGCCGCTCATCGGTCCGCGCGTCTACAGATGAAGGTCTGGCGTTCGGTCGAGCTCATGTGCCGGCTCACGCTGCCTTGCCGCTCGCGCTCGCCGCGGCCGCAGGCTGTACCTGCTCGAGATGGCGCAGCAGCTTCGTCACCATCACGACGACGACGAACGCGAGGACCACGAAGAACAGCGCGAGCGGTGTGAGCACTTGTACCGACACGAAGCCGGCCAACCCCATCATCGCCGATGAAACCAGCAGCAGCGCGCAGCCGAGAATCGCGCTCGTCAGACCCGCGATGTGCGGGAACAGCGAGTTGCCCTTCGCCATCAGCGTCGGATACATCGCGCCGGCGCAGAAGCCCATCACGAGCACAGGCGTCGCGAGCGTCCACACGCGCAGACCGACCGTCAGCGCGAGCAGCAGCATCGCAAGCGACGCGGCCGCCATCAGCCGTGCGCCGATGCGCAGCCGCTGCTCGGCGCTCGGCAGGCCCGGACCGTGCAGGCGATTCGACAGACCGCCAAGGAAGTACATCATGCCGATGCCGAGCGCGAGGTAGCCGAAGAAGGTCGGCGGCTTGTGCAGCGTGGTCTGCACCATGAACGGCCCGACGATGTTGAACACCAGCAGGATGCTGTAGCACAGGCCCTGCGCGAGGAAGCAGCTCTGGAACACGGGGCTCGCGAGCACTTTGCGCGCGTTCGCGGTCAGCGTGCGCGGTTCGAGATGGACGGGCTTCGGCAAGGTCTCGCGATAACGCCACAGCAGCGCCCACATCACCAGCGAATAGATCAGCAAAAACACGAGGCACGCGCGCCAGCCGAACGCGGTCTGCAGATGCGCGCCGATCACCGGCGCGACGATCGGCGCGAGCCCCCACGCGATCGACATGTACGTGAATGCATGCAGCAAGGCCTGACCCGCGAACGAATCGGTGATGATCGCTTTTGCCAGCAGGTTCGTGCTCGCGATGCCGAAGCCCTGCAGTGCGCGGGCGAGGATGAACGTCTCGAGATTGGGCGCCGCGAGCGACAGCAGGCAGCCGACCGTGTAGACCGTCAGACCGAACGCGAGCACGCGCTTGCGGCCATACGCGTCGGCGATCGGACCGAAGATCAGCTGACCGAACGCGTAGGCGACCATGTAGCCGGTGACGCTGGTCTGGATCGCTTGCGGCGAGGTGCCGAAGTAGCGCGCCATCGCGGGCAGCGCGGGCACGTAGATGTCGATGGCGAGCTGTCCGGCGGACGCGAACAGGCAGATCAGGAATAGCAGGAAGCGCGGCGAGTTCGGGGCGGAGTCGGCGGAAGCGGGGTGGTCGGCGGTGGCGTGGCTCATGGGTGCATCGAAAGGGAACACTGGCGGCGCGGGCATCGATGCGTTCGGATATCGAACGGAAAAGGCGCGAATGCCCCCGGCATTATCGCCGGGAATTGTGCCCGTGGTATGGCAGGAAGTGGGATAGTCCCTGGCGGGGGTGTGGAATGGCGCGGCCGACGAGCGCGCTATCCCGCCGCAACGAGGCTCATTTCGCGCAGTCCTCGATCGACCGCAGCAACGCGCCCTGGTCTGCCGGATCCTGGAAGAACGCGACGAAGCTCGCATGCTCGTCGTTTGCGAGGCGGCCGGAGCAGCCCTTGCCTGTGAGCGGGGGGCGAGACGCCGTCCAGATCATCGCCATCACGGCGAAAGCCAGCACGATGCCTGTAAAGACGAGCCCGAGCAGTAAGGACCTGGCGTCGTCCGATATTGCGTCTAGCCGATGCGAAGCCTCCCGCGGCTCGCAACTTCTGGTTGAAGGTGAGTTCATGCCAATGGCCCCGATGGTGAGCGTTGAAAAAACCAGCGCCACCATCTTCCATCTGCACGTAAGATTGGAAAAGTTGAGTTTACTGACCGCGTGATTCAGCTTTTCTGACCTATGCCATTCCGATTCCCATTCCGATGAGAGAAATCAGTCTCGACCGCCTGCGCACCCTTGTCGTCGTCGCCGACCTCGGCTCTTTCGCCGAGGCCGCTCGCGTTCTGCATCTCGCACCGCCCACGGTCAGTCTGCATATCGCGGATCTCGAGAGCCGCGTCGGCGCGCCGCTGTTGTCGCGCAAACGCGGTCAGGTGCGGGCCTCGGCGATCGGCGAGACGCTGGTGGCCTATGCGCGTCAGATGCTGGCCAATGCCGAGCAGGCACTGGAGGACGTGCGGCGACAGGTGGAAGGGCTCGGCGGACGGGTTCGGCTCGCCGCCTCCACCGCGGCCATCGCGAATCTGCTGCCGCAGGCGTTGGAACGACTGGCCGCCGGGCATCCCGGCATCGATGTGCAAATCGCGGTGCTGACTTCGCAGGAAACGCTGACGCGACTCGCCCAGGAGTCGCTCGACGTGGGCATCGTGGCGCTGCCGCAAGCGCCGCTACGAGGGCTATCGATCGAAACATGGCGCCGCGATCCGGTGGTCGCGTTCATGCCGGCCGGGTGGACGTGTCCAGCTCGCATCACGCCGCAATGGATCGCCGCGAAGCCGCTGATTCTGAACGACGCGACCACGCGGCTTTCGCGTTTGACGACGGAATGGTTCAGCGCGGCGGGGCAGCACCCCACGCCGCGCATCCAGCTCAACTACTCGGATGCGATCAAGAGTCTCGTCGCAGCGGGATACGGCGCCGCGCTGCTGCCGCAGGAACCGAGCCGCTCGTCGGCCGACGCGCGCATCGTCACACGTGCGCTGCGCCCTGCGTTATGGCGACAGCTGGGCCTGGCCTTTCGCGCGGGTACCGTGGAGCGTCCGACTCAGTATGTGCTCGACGTATTGCGGAGTTTGCGGTTCAGCTAGCGGGCTGTGTTACGTCGCCGACGCTTTCCGCCTCTCCTGCTCCTCGCGATAAAGCACGAACTCTTCCGCCAACGCTTTTGCAACGGAAGCCCTACGCGTGATTCAAGGCGGTGTCGCGGCGTACTCAATACTCAGGTCTCGATCAGATGCAGAAACTGCCTTACCCGTGGACTGCTGCCTTCACCAAAGAAGGCTTGCGGTGTCGTGTCTTCGGCAACCACGCCGCCATCCATAAAAACAACCCGATCCGCTACATCTCGCGCAAACCGCACTTCGTGCGTGACGATCAGCATCGTCATGCCCGCTTTGGCAACGTCGCGCATGACGGTCAGGACATCCTCCCGCAGCGCTGGATCGAGAGCAGACGTGGGCTCGTCGAAGAAGATGACCTCTGGATCCATCGCGAGCGCCCGCGCGATCGCTACGCGCTGCTTCTGACCGCCGGACAGCCGTGCCGGATATTCGTTGGCTTTTGCGGCCAGGCCAACCTGTGTCAGCAGGTGAATTGCGCGCTCCGACGCTTGCGCACGAGGGACACCCTTGACGCTGACCGGACCTTCCATCACATTTTCCAGTGCTGTCCTGTGCGGAAAGAGGTTAAACGACTGGAACACCATCGCGGTGCGCTGGCGGATCGCGCGGATCTTCTTCTGATTCTGGCGTGACGGTTTTGACAAACCGTTGCATTCGACATCAATGCCGCATACTGTCACGCTGCCGGCATCCGGTACCTCGAGGAAGTTCAGCGAGCGCAGCAGCGTGGTCTTGCCCGACCCGGAGGGACCCATTACAACGACAACCTCGCCTTTCGATACGCTGAAATCGACGCCGCGCAAGACATGGTTGTCGCCAAATGCCTTCGAAAGTCCACGGACTTCAATCGTCCTGATATCAGTATTCATACAAAACGCCTCGAAATGCGATTCTCGAGGACGGTCTGGACTATCGTGAGAATCTGGTTGATGCCCCAGTAGATCAGGCCGACCATCAGGAACATTTCCATGTAGCGGAAGGTGGAGGCGCCGACCTGGTCGGCGACGCGGGTCAGTTCTACCACCGTAATTGTCGAAGCGAGGGATGTATCTTTGATGAGTGCAATCATGCGGCTGCCGACAGGCGGAATGGCGATGCGTAGTCCTTGGGGAAGAATAACCCGCGACATGGCTTTCCAGTAACCCATGCCCAGCGACATCGCAGCTTCCCACTGGCCCTTGTCCACCGCGTTGATGCCGGAACGGAAGTTCTCGCTCAGATACGCGGCCGAAAACAGCGTGAGCGCGAGGAGCGCGGCGGGAACCGGGTCAAGTGTCAGACCGTACCGGGGCAAACCGAAATAGATCAGCAGTATCTGCACGAGCAGCGGCGTGCCACGGAAGATAGATGGATACATATGCGAATGCGAAGGCGCGTAGCGCACCTATGCTGGAGATACGAGCCAAGGCGACCAGCAACCCTAGCGTCGAACCGAGCACAAACGACAACAAACCGAGAAAGAGTGTCATCAGCACCGCACTCTTTAACAGCGGAAGCGAGCGCATGAAAAGCTCGATCATGACTACTCCTTGTGTGCCTTCGCTTTGGTGATCGTGCCGGCCATATCGTAATCTTGCCCGACCCACTTCCTGGCAATGGCCTCGATCGTCCCGTCAGCCATCATGTCTGCAATCGCCTTATCGACCGCTGCGAGCAGGGCCGGTTGGCCTTTCTGCAAAGCCGGCGCTGATAGCTGGTAGATCAAGGGTTCGCCCACTTCCTTGACCGGTAAATGGTTGACGTTGGCGTACTTCATGCCGCCGAAGTGCGAGATGATGACTGCGTCGATACGTCCATTGCCCAGATCGCTGAAGACGAGTCCCCCGTTATCGTACGAACGGATGTCGGAGTCATGCAGGTGTGCTCGTGCCCATGTTTCATTGCTCGAGCCAGTGACCACTCCCACTCGCTTGCCTTTAAGGGTTTCCTTGCCCTTAATGTCTGTGTTGCCGGCGGGTACGAAAATGCGGAAATCCTCCACGCCGTATGGATCGCCGAAATCAACCTGTTGTTGCCGTTCAGGTGTAGGTGTGAGATCGTTCATCACAAGGTCGTACTTGCCCGTCTTCAACCCTTCCACGAAGTTCTTGAACGAATCGGCAACGAATACTACGTTCGGCACGCCAATGCGCTTGCCGACTTCCTTTGCAATTGCAACGTCGTAGCCGACAGGTTGATTGTTTTCGTCAAGCATGCTCCATGGGGGACTACTCTGGGTGTTGGCCACGCGCAATGTGCCATTCGCCTTCACCTGCGCGAGAAGATCCGCTGCCTGCACAGTAGCGGGTGAACTGAATGCCGCGGAAAGCGTCATGAAACTCGCTACCGTGACAAAGCGTCTCCATCTCTTGATTGATTTCATCTCGTACTCACTCATCCAGGTAAGTTGAATTAAAAAATCTACGCAGCGGTTGCCCGGGCGCGTCCGAATGCGTCAAGACCGGCATTCAGATCCGCAAGCAGCATCGCCGGGTCCTCCAACCCGATCGAAAGGCGCACGATAGGCTGGTCGGTAAGCGGGAACGCACGCTCGGCCTGCAACGGGGCCGGGTAGTAGGCAGCGAGGCTATGCACGCCTCCCCAGCTCGCCCCGATGGGGAAATACTGGAGCGTATCGAAGAATGCGTTGAACGCGTCCTCCGCCGCGGGCTGGAGGATCAGGGAGAAGAGACACCCGCTGCTCGCAAAATCCCGCTTCCAGATGGCATGACCGGCATCGGACGGCAGTGCCGGGAACAGCACCTTGCTCACTTCCGGGTGACGTTCGAGTTCCCTCGCAATCTGCAGCGTTGAGGCGCTCTGGGCAGCGAAGCGGACCTTCAGGGTTTGCAGGCCGCGCATGACGAGGAAGCAGTCATCAGGGCTGGTCTGCTGGCCGAGAACGCTCTGCGTCTCGCGCAAGGTCGCGTAGTAATCCGCGTCGTTCATGCTGATGCAGCCCGCCAGTAGATCCGAATGACCACCAAAAAATTTCGTCGCGGCTTCGACGCTGAAATCCACACCATGTTCGAGCGGTTTGAAAGCGAGCGGGCTTGCCCAGGTGTTGTCCATCATCGTCAATACGCCGTGACGTTTCGCGACTTCGACGATCGCCGGAATGTCGGGCATCTCCATCGTCACCGTCCCCGGCGACTCCATGCAGATCATGCGGGTGTTGGGCTTGATGTACTTTTGAATCGCAGCCCCGATTGCCGGCGGATACAGTTCGACCTCGACGTTGAAGTGCGCCAGCCACTTATGCGCGAATGTCTTGAACGCGCCGTAGCAGGCAGCGGACACCAGCAGGTGATCGCCGCCGCGCACGAAGCCCATCGCGGTCGTCATCAGCGCGGATTGACCGGAAGGCGTCACCACGCAATGCGCGCCACCTTCGAGCTCGGCGATGCGGTGCTCCAGTTCACGAGCCGTTGGCGTTCCGGTGATGCCATAGCTGTAACCGTCCGGTTGCCGCTCCTTGCGGCGCGAAAACTCGGCCAGAGAATCGAATACAACTGTCGATGCCCGCATGACGGATGGGGACAGGCTGCGGAACGGCTGCGGCGCTTTCTGGGGATTGCTTGTCATCTTGCTCCCGGCGATGCCTCAAGGTGGATTGATGATCGAAGTTTACTTTTACCCGGGATTGCATCAACATCGGAAATAATTAGCTCAATAAGTGTAGGTTATGCGGATCAGGGATATCGAAGTGTTCAGGGCGGTCATGAACGCAGGAAGCACGAGCAAGGCGGCGGCCCTGCTCGGCATTTCGCAACCGGCTGTCAGTCAGGCCATCAGGCGTCTGGAAACCATGGCGGACTTCAGCCTGTTCGAGCGGATACGCAGCCGGCTCGTTCCCACCCAGGAAGCCGTCGCCCTGATGCGTGAGGTTGACCAGTACTTTCGCGGATTCGAGGTCATCGAGCATCGAATCCGTAGTTTGCGGTCCTACGGATTGGGCCGCATGGCGATCGCCTCTCTGCCGGCACTGGGCACCGGCTTTCTGCCACGTGTCATTGCGGCGTTCGATGCCCCGTCCAGAAACGTGCAAATTTCGCTACAGGTGATGAGTTCGCGCGAAGTGCATGAGAAGGTCTCGGCTGGACAGGTGGATTTCGGCCTGATGTCCGACGAGATGTCGATGGCCGGCCTCGAACACTCGGTGTTCGCGCGTATGCGGGCTGTCGCAGTGATGAACTCACATCATCCTTTGGCCACGCGTCCTGTCATCGCTGTTGCGGACCTGCCTGAATTTCCTTTCATCGCGCTGAATCCCGAAGACAGCACCAGGCTACGCCTGGAAACGCAACTCACGGCACGCGAAATCCGTCTCAAACCGGTCGTCGAGACGCCGTATTCGCACACGATCTGCGAACTGGCGCTCGCGGGAGTCGGTATAGGAATCGCTCATCCGCTCGTGACGTTGGACTTCGCAGAGCGGGGACTCGTCGTGAAGCCGATCGACATCGAGGTAATGTTCACAGGAGTGCTGGTGTTTCGCCCTGGTACCCCACTCACGGAAACCGCGAGGCAGTTCATGCGGCACATGAGAATGCAGCTCGAACGTGACCAGAAGGCGCTCAAAAGGGCGCTGGCGAATTGATCGGATAGAAATCGGACACGCTTGATCGCTACATCGCGCCTGGCCTGGTCACGTTCGACACCGCGTTCGAGCGACGGCTCGAACGCGCGCAAGCGCAAGGTGAACTCGATGCTGCCGCGAGTCCCGCGCTGATCTGCGGGACGCCAGCCAGAACATGGGCCAAAACACCAGCTAAAAAGCAGCCATGCGAGTGCGATTTGCGCGCGGGTCGTGCATCCGAAGCCCGAAACAAACTGAAACACGCAGGTTAAGCGCTTTGCGGAATAAAACGGCACACTTGGGCGTTTGCCTGATACCGGTAGCGTCGATTTTCAAACAGCTTTCGCGGCATTCATCGCCCTCGCGAACGGAACCCCCATGAACACCCAAGCGAATTCCCTGACCGATTCGACCGATGCCTCTCGCCCGCCGCGCTATACGCGCACCGCGATGACGCTGCACTGGCTGATCGCGTTGCTGATGTGCGCCAATGTCGTGCTCGCTCTGTCCGCCGATTCGCTGCCCGACGACTGGGTGCGTCCGGTGATCGACACGCACAAATCGATCGGCATCACGGTGCTCGGGCTCGCGCTGCTGCGCATCCTGTGGCGCGTGTCGCACAAGCCGCCGCCGTTGCCGCGCGAGTTTCCGTCGTGGGAAAAGATTGCCGCGCACCTCGCGCACTTCGCGCTGTATTTGCTGATGATTGCGTTGCCGCTGTCCGGCTGGCTGCACGATTCCGCGTGGAAAGACGCGGCCACGCATCCGATGCATTGGTTCGGCCTGTTCCAATGGCCGCGCATCGGCTATGTGATGCATCTCGACCCGACACTGAAAGAGACGTTGCACGATCGCTTCGGCGCGCTGCATGCGTGGCTCGGTTATGCGCTCTATGCGTTGCTGGCGATGCATGTCGGCGGCGCGCTCAAGCATGAGTGGCTCGATCGCAAATCGGTGTTGAAGCGCATGACGCCGTGAAGCCGCGGCGTGTTTTTGATGGCGCGCGAACACAGCTTCGCCCACTAACCGCAACCCAGCTGAACCTGAAACACTCACCCTGAAACACTCACCTTGAAGAAGACCCTAGAACAGGCACTCGCTGTCGCGTCGCCGCGCATTCTGCCGCGTCGCGCGACGCTATCGAGCACGCTGATCCATTCCAGCGTCGTCGTGCTGTGGGCACTGCTGTTCGCGCGAGCATTCTTTCTGCGTGGCGCGCTCGCGTGGTCGACCGGTATTGCGTATGTCGCATACGACACGTTGCTGCTCGCGTTCGTCACGTGGAAGTCGTTGCCGCTCACGCGCCGCGCGGCGCCGCTCGAAGCCGACCACGAACGGCGCGAGTTGCCGGGCATGGGTGTCATCGTCGCGTCGCGTAACGAGGCGGCCGTGTTGCCGGTCACGCTCGCCGCGCTGCTGCGGCAAACGCACGGCCCCGCGCAGATCGTGATCGCCGACGACGGCTCCACCGACGCCACCGCCGAGCTGCTCACGCAACGCTTCGGCCTCACGCCCGCCGCCGATGGCGTGCTGAGCGCGCCGAGCTCGCTGCATCCGAACCTGTTCTGGCTGCGCGTGCCGCACGGCGGCAAGGCCCGCGCGCTGAACGCCGCGATCACCGTGATGACGACCGACACCGTGATGACCGTCGACGCCGACACGCTGCTCGACGACGACGCCACCTACGCGATGCGCGCCGCGTTCGCGAGCGAGCCGTCGCTCGTCGCGGCAGCGGGCATTCTCGTGCCGGTCTGCGGCAAGTCGCTGTCGGGCCGCGTGTTCCAGTGGTTCCAGACCTACGAGTACATGCGCAACTTCATCGCGCGTTTCGCGTGGATGCGCGCGGACAGCCTGCTGCTGATCTCGGGCGCATTCGCGTCGTTCCGGCGCGATGCGCTCGTCGCGGTCGGCGGCTTCGATCCGCAGTGTCTGGTCGAGGATTACGAACTGATTCACCGGCTGCGCCGCTATTCGGTGGATCACGAGCTCGGCTGGGACGTGCGCGTGGTCGGCGAAGCGCATGCGCGCACCGATGCGCCCGACACCCTCGCGAGCTTTCTGCGCCAGCGCCGCCGCTGGTTCGCGGGTTTCCTGCAGACCCAGTACTGGAACCGCGACATGACCGGCAATCGGCGCTACGGTACGCTCGGCATGCTGATGCTGCCGGTCAAGGCGGTCGACACGATGCAGCCGATCTACGGCCTCACGGCATTCGCATTGCTACTCGGTTTTCTGTTCGGCGGACACGGGGCGATCGTCGTGTCGATCTTCAGCGTGATCGGCCTGAAAACGGCGATCGATCTGGCGTTTTACCTGTGGAGCATCCATCTCTACCGGCGCTGGACCGGCGAGCGCAGTGGCAACAGTCTCGGCATGGCGATGCTCGCGGCCGTTGCGGAGCCGTTCACGTTCCAGCTCGCGCGTCACCTGGGCGCCGCGCTCGGCTGGCTGCATTTTCTGCGCGGCGGCCGCGCGTGGGGCGTGCAACGGCGCTCCGGGCTCGTCGCGGTCGACGAGGATTGAGCAGCTCGAAGTGCAGGTCAATGTTTCTGTAGGGCGGGTGTGGTAAAGGTAGCTCGTCACCCTGATGCGCGCTGCCGCGCAATGTGTGCTGCGATGCATCGCGCATGCCGGCGAAAGTGCCATGCGACGGCTGCATCAAGTAGACTGATGAAGATGCCGCACTGCCATGCAGCGCGGCAACCTTCCATCCGCTGGTGCACGGAGGCTTGACCTATGCATGCAGTTCCCCCGCTCGAACAGGACCAGGAATCCGCAGGCGCAACGCTGGCTGCCGCGCCTGCTCAAGCCACTCACGAGGCGCCGGTGCGCGATCTGCGCCGCGTCGCCATTCATCCGGATTACTGGTACCCACTCGCGTGGTCGCATGAAGTGAAGCGCGGCAAGACGCTCGGCGTGACCTTCGCCGGCGATCCGATCGTGCTCGCGCGCACCGGGAGCGGCAAAGTGTTCGCGCTGGAAGATCGCTGCGCGCATCGGCAGGTGCCGCTGCATCAGGGCGTGGTCGACGGCGAATCGATTCGCTGCGGCTATCACGGCTGGACCTACGACTGCTCGGGCAAGTGCATCGACGTGCCGTACCTGGGCCGCGAGCGTCTACCGAACGGTGTGCGCTCGTATCCGTGTCAGGAAGTGGAGGGACTGATCTTCGTGTTTCCCGGCGACGCCGCGCTCGCGGAGGAGCGGCCGTTGCCGGGCTTTCGCTCGGTGTCCGACCCGAAGTACAAGACGCGCCGTTTCGGCCGTCCGGTCAAGTGTCATTATTCGTTCATGCACGAGAACCTGATGGACATGAATCATCAGTTCCTGCATCGCCGCCAGATGGGGCGCATGCGCGCGCGTTCGCTCGGGCGGCGGCGCGGTGAGGGCTGGGTCGAGGTCGACTACACGTTTGCGCGCATGGAGGGGCAGCAGCCGCTAGGCGAGGCGATGGTGTTCGGCGAGAGGCGCAAGACCGGTGGCTCCGGCGACAAAGACGTCATGACGATCCGCACCGAATACCCGTTCCAGACGCTGCAAATCCGCAACGACGAGCAGACGCTGGTGATGGACCTGTGGATCGTCTATGTGCCGCTCGACCGCGAGCAGCGCACCAACCGAACGTTCGGGCTGCTGTCGATCCGCAAGCCCGGCATTCCCGGTGTGATGAATCTCGCATGGCCGCTGCTGGTGTGGTTCACCGAACGCATTTTCAAGGAGGATCGCGAGATCGTCGAGGCGGAGCAGCGCGCCCACGATTCGCAGGGAGCGGACTGGAATCACGAGGTGTTCCCGGTCATCAACGACTTGCGCGCGCTGCTGCGCGAGTGCGGCGCGCCGGACCAGGTGGTCGGCGCGGGCACCGGCGATACGGCGGTGATCCGTTTCTGGGATTCGCGTCACGGCGATCCGCTCGCCAAGACCTGAGCGCGGCGCGGTGCGGGTCTGTTCACCGGCGCCGCGCACCCCGTCCCGCCACGGCTTTCCCCCTCGCCTGGAATTAATCCATCTCCCCACGGTAGACAATGCGCGGCGCGCGAGCGGCGATAATATCGCCCGGTACTTTGATTGCGCGCGAGTTTGCGCCAATCGACATTCGTCGCGTCCGCACCCGTGTACCATTGCGCTTTTTCCGAACTTCAAGACCCGCTCGTGACCACGCAACAAACCCCCGCCAACTCGCGTAAATCCCTCACTCTGCTGCAGTTGCTTGGCCTGATCGGCGCCGCTGGCCTGATCGCCTCGATCGCGCTGAATCTGCTGGTCCACGCGCACTGAAGCAGCGCCCGCGTCGCGCGGGCGGCCATATGCCGGCGCGACGCCGGCTTTCTCGAGATTTTTGATTGCCATGTACAAGAAGGGCGTAGCCGTAGAAATCCAGTTTTCCCCCGAGCGGCTCAACGACGGCGCCGGCGATCCGTACTGGATCGATCTGACCCGCGACGAAGCGCAGCGCCTGCTCGACAGCCTGAAGGCGCGGCTCGCGGGAACCGGTAGCGGCACGGTCGCGCCGCTCGTCGTGAGCCTCGATGCGACGGCGCGCACGTGCGCGGCGGATGCCGCTGCGACCGGTACGCCCGATGCGCCGTTGGCCGCGAACGTCGCCATAGCCGACGACTTCAAGCAATGGGTCTGCGTGATCTGCGGCTGGGTCTACGACGAAGCCGCCGGCGTGCCGGAAGAGGGCATCGCGCCGGGCACGCGCTGGGCCGATGTGCCGGCCGACTGGCGCTGCCCGCTGTGCGATGTGGGCAAGGAAGATTTTGCGCTGGTGGAGTTTTAAGCGGCGGGCCGAGGCTCGGCTGATAAACCCGCTCTACGCCGTCCCTTCCGGATAATCCGCCCCCTCGCTCGTCGCTCGCCAGGTGTCGAAATCGCCGCGCAGAAAGTCGAGCTTCCTGTACGCGAGATCGAGCGCGGTCTTGCCGAGCAGCAGACGCAGCGGCGGCGCGTCCGACAACGCCGCATCGATGATCGCCTGCGCGGCGCGCACCGGGTCGCCGGCCTGGTTGCCGCTGCGCGCTTCGGTCTGCTTGCGGCGCACGCCGGCGGTCGACGCATAGTCGTCGATCAACGTTGCCGACTGCTTGATCGACGGACCCGCCCAGTTGGTGCGAAACGGCCCAGGCTCGACGATCAGCACGCCGATGCCGAGTGGTTTCACTTCCAGCGCGAGCGATTCCGACAGCCCTTCCACTGCGTACTTCGTCGCATGGTAGTAGCCGGTCGCCGCGAAACTCGCAATCCCGCCAATCGACGACACGTTGACGATCAAACCGCTGCGCTGCTCACGCATGATCGGCAGCACGGCCTTCGTGATGTCGACGAGGCCGAACACGTTGGTCTCGAACATCGCGCGGACTTCGCTGTCCTCGCCTTCCTCGATCGCGGCCAGATAACCGTAGCCCGCGTTGTTGACGAGCACGTCGACGCGGCCGAAATGGCGCTTCGCCTGCGCGACCACGGTTTCTATCTGCGCGCGATTGGTCACGTCGAGCGGCAGCACCAGCGCGCGCTCGCCGTGCCCCTCTGCGATGTCCTTCACTTTCGATGCATCGCGCGCGGTGACGACCGCGCGCCAGCCGCGTTCGAGCACGAGCTTCGCGAGCTCGCGGCCGAAGCCGGTGGAACAGCCTGTGATCAGCCAGACGGGATTGTCTCGATTCATCATTTGGAACACTCCTGTTGAGGGTCTATGACGTGAAGACTGGGAAACGGCGCTAAAAACGGCGCCCCGATGCGGCGCAGACGCGCGGCGCGTCGGTAATCGGTATGCGGGTGATGTCAGCTCGAAGCGTGCCCGGTCCGCGCGGTGGCCCCGCGCGAACGCGCGTCGCGCTGCGCGGATTCGCCCGGCGATGAAGCGGGGACGCCGCCGTGACTGCTATGAATGCGATGACCGCTTGGGGCTGGTGCGGCGCTTCAATTGTAGCCGCAGCGCGGCGGCTTCGCTTTGCAGCGCGCCGACGAACGCGTCCGCGAGCGGATGCGCGGGCCGGTGCTCGGGACGGATCACGCTGACGCGAAACGGCAGCGACGACGCGAGCGGCCGGATATGCAGATTGTGGCCCGCGAAATCGAGCGCGGTCAGCGGATTGACGATCGCAATGCCGAGCCCTTGCCGCACGAAGCTGCACACGGACACCGCGGTCGGCGTTTCGATCAGCAGGCGGCGCGCGATGCCGGCTCGCGCGAACGCTTCGTCGATTTGCAGCCGGTATGGATCGTTCGCGGACAGGCTGATGAACGCCTGATCGGCGAAATCTTTCAATGCGATCACGCGTTTCGCGAGCAGCGGGTGAGCGTCGGGCAGCACACACACTTCATCGACGGCGATGAGCGGCGTGAGCCGCGTGCCGGGCGGCGGCGCGTCGTGCTCGGTGAGGCCGAGGTCGTAGCGCTGCGCGCTCAGCCATTCTTCGAGAAACGGCGACTCCTGCGTCGCGATCGATACGCTGACGCCCCGCTGCACATCGTGAAAGCGTTTGACGGCGCCCGGCAGGATCGAATGCGAAAACACCGGCAGCGCGATCACGGACAGCTGGCCACCCTTGAATTCGCGCAGCGCGGCCGCCGTCGACGCGACGCGTTCGAGCCCGACATACGCGCGCTTGATCTCGTCGAACAGCGTCAGCGCGGATTGCGTGGGACGCAGCCGGCCCTGCACTCGCTCGAACAACGCGAAGCCGATGCTCTGTTCCATGCGCGCAAGTTCGCGGCTTACGGTGGGCTGCGACGTGAACAGCATCTCGGCTGCCTTGGTCACGCTGCCGGCCGTCATCAGCGCGCGGAAGATTTCGATGTGCCGGTGCGTGAGCGCCATGGTGGGTCCGTGCTATATCAAAAGTGAATAGGCGAGCAATAGATTGGTATTTTACTGAATGATCGCCACGGATCATCATGTCGGCTATCGCTTTCGCAAAGCTTCGACATGCAACCGACCATGACGCCATTCGACTCCCGTCAACTCGCCGACCTCGCGCGCCAGCACGGCACGCCGCTATGGGTCTATGACGCCGACACGATCCGCCAGCGCATCGCGCAGTTGCGCAGTTTCGACACGATCCGCTACGCGCAGAAGGCCTGTTCGAACGTGCACATCCTGAAGCTGATGCGCGACGAAGGCGTGATGCTCGATGCGGTCTCTTTGGGTGAACTCGCGCGCAGTTTTGCCGCGGGCTATGCGGCTCAACCCGCATCGAACGGTGGGCCCGAAGGCGTCGTCTTCACCGCCGACGTGCTCGACCACGCGACGCTGGCCACCGTGCTCGACGAGCGAATCACGGTCAACGCCGGCTCGCCCGACATGCTCGAACGGCTCGGGAGACACGCGAGCGAAGGCCATCGCGTGTGGCTGCGGATCAATCCCGGCTTCGGTCACGGCCACAGCAGCAAGACCAACACAGGCGGCGAGCACAGCAAGCACGGCATCTGGCGCGATGACCTGCCACGCGCGCTCGAACTGGTGCGGCGCTATCGGCTGAAGCTCGTCGGGCTGCATATGCATATCGGCTCGGGTGTCGATTACGCGCATCTCGCGAAAGTGTGCGATGCGATGGTCGATGCGGTGTCGCAACTCGATCAGGATATCGAGGCGATTTCCGCGGGTGGTGGTTTGTCGGTGCCGTATCGCGATGGCGAGCTGAGTGTCGATACCGCGCAATATTTCCGGCTGTGGGACGACGCGCGGCGCCGCATCGAAGCACGCGTCGGGCATCGCGTGCGACTCGAAATCGAACCGGGGCGCTTTCTGGTCGCGCAGGCAGGTGTACTCGTCGCCGAAGTGCACGCGCTGAACCGGCGGCCGTCGCGGCAATTCGCGTTGCTCGATGCAGGCTTCAACGACCTGGTGCGGCCGTCGTACTACGGCAGTTATCACGAGATCAGCGTGCTTCGGCGCAACGGCACGCCGAGCGATGCGCCGGCCGGCTCGTTCAGCGTGGCGGGGCCACTGTGCGAAGCCGGCGACGTGTTCACGCAGGCGCAAGGCGGTGTCGTCACGAGCCGGTCGATGCCCGCGCCTCGAGTGGGCGACCTGCTCGTGTTCCATGACACAGGCGCGTACGGCGCGTCGATGTCATCGAACTACAACAGCCGGCCGCTCGCGCCCGAGGTGCTGATCGAGCGCGGCAACGCGCGGCTGATCCGGCGCAGGCAGCGCGTCGAAGAATTGATAGCGCTCGAAGCAACGGCGGCTTGAGCGGCGCATTGGAGCTAAACACTCAACGCTCAATGCGCCCGCACCGCGCGCGTGTACGACGCGATCATCGTCGCGAACTCCTGCGCGGCTGGGGTCAGCGGAATCGCGGCGCGTTGCAGCAGACAGACGTTCTGCTGCAACGCGCGCTCGCGCACGGGGATCGTCGTCAGCACGTCCGCGAACGGCCCGCGCTTCGCGATGACCGATGATTCGAGCGACAGGCAATCAGTCGCGGCTACCAGGTGCAGCGTCTCGTACAAGCCCTCGACGGTCGCGACGATCTTCGGCGGCGGCAAGCCGTAGCTGTCGAACAGATGGCTCAACCGGTTGACGTGCGGCTCCTCGGTCAGATTCGGCGAGCGCGTCGTCACCCACGTGCAATCGACGAGTTCGGCGAGCGACTTCGCGCGCGCCTTCGGATGACCGCGCCGGCACACGATCACCGGGTCGGACGGATAGAGCGGCGTGACCGACAGATCGGCGGTGTCGGTCTGCTTCGATACGAGCGCGACAGCGAAATCCAGCGTGCCTTCGCGGATCCACGAAATCATCATGCGCGACGTGCCCGTGCGCAGATGCACGGCGACGCGCTCGAAGCGCGCACGAAATTCCATCAGCACGGGCGCGAACGCGTCGACGAGCGGCTCTGTCGTCATGCCGAACGTGACCTCGCCCACATAGTCGCCGCGCAGTTGCCGCACGTCCTCCTCGGCACGCTCGCATTCACCGAGGATCGCGCCGGCCCGCTGCAGCAGCCGCTGGCCCAGCGCGGTCAGCGCAATGCCGCGATTCGTGCGCGTGAACAGCGTCGCGCCGAGCATCGATTCGAGGTGCTGCAACTGCTGCGTGATGCCGCTTTGCGCGATGCCGAGCGCGCGCGAGGCCGCGCGGATGCTGCCATGCTCGGCGACCGCCGTGAACGCGCGCAGCTGGGAAATCGTCAATGCCATGGCGACAGGGTTTGGTGATCGGTAAAAGTGATCATGATAGTCCGAACGGGACTTCTTTGAGGCGCCACAGCGGCTTACGATCACGCTGTCCTGATCCGCTCATCGTCGCCTTCCATGAAAACTCCACTGATGACTCTCTGCGCCGCGCTGGCTTTCAGCAGCGGCGCGTTCGCCGCTGACGCCAACACGTTGCGCCTCGGCATCGATCCGACCTATCCGCCGATGGACTCGAAGGCGCCCGATGGCAGCCTGAAGGGCTTCGACGTCGATCTCGGCAACGAGATTTGCCGGCGCATCCACGCGCATTGTCAGTGGGTCGAACTCGAGTTTTCGGGCATGATTCCGGCGCTGCAGGCGCGCAAGATCGACGCGGTGCTGTCGTCGATGGCGATCACCGAGAAGCGCGAGCAGCAGATTCTGTTTTCGTCGAAGCTGTTCCAGTTCAAGTCGCGGCTGATCGCGCGGCAAGGCTCGTCGCTCGCGCCTACGGCGAGCGGACTTGCCGGCAAGCAGATCGGCGTGCAGTCGGGCACGCAGTTCGAGAGCTACGCACTGAAGAACTGGACGCCGCTCGGCGCGAACGTGGTCGCCTACAAGAGCCAGGACGAGGTGTTCGCCGATCTGCAGAACGGCCGGCTCGACGGCGCGTTGCTCGGCACCGTCGAGGCCGATTACGGCTTCCTGCGCACGCCCGCGGGCAAGGGCTTCGCGTTTGTCGGCGAGCCGCTTTCGATGGGAGATCGCGGCGTCGGCATCGGCTTGCGCAAGGACGAAACCGCGGTGCAGGCATCGATCAACGCGGCGATCGCGTCGATGCGCAAAGACGGCACCTATGCGCAGATCGCGAAGAAGTACTTCGACTTCGATCCGTACGGCAATTGATGCAGATTTCCAACATTATCTTCACGGCTTTCCATTCATGAACAGGCAATCGATTCCGCTTGTGTCGCCAGCCATCGGCACGCACCGCGAACTGGTGTCGTTTCATTTCGGCCCGGCCAATAGCGGGCAGAAGATCTACATCCAGGCGTCGCTGCATGCCGACGAAACGCCCGCGATGCTGACCACGGTGCTGCTGAAGCGGCGTCTGCGGGAGCTCGAGGAAGCCGGCGCGCTGAGCGCGCAAATCGTGCTCGTGCCGGTGTCGAATCCGGTCGGGCTCAGTCAATACGTGCTCGGGCAGTTCATCGGCCGCTTCGATCTCGGCAGTGGCAAGAACTTCAACCGGCATTTCGTGCAGTTCGCAAAGCTCGTCGCGAATGCGAAAGAGGCGCTCGGCGCCGACGCGAACCAGAACCGCCGCATCGTGCGCGAGCTGCTCGCGGCCGAACTCGCGCAACAGAAGCCGCTGACCGAATTCGAGTCGCTGCAACTGGCGCTCTTGAAGTTGTCGTGCGACGCGGACGTCGTGATCGATCTGCATTGCTCGCTCGAAGCGGCGATGCATGTGTACACGAGCGAATCCGCTTGGGCCGAGTTCGAGCCGCTGTCGCGCTATCTCGGTGCAGAGGCGTCGTTGCTCGCGACCGATTCGGGCGGCGGCGCATTCGACGAAACCCACAGCCTGCTGTGGTGGACGTTGCAGCAGCAGATGCCGGCGAGCAAGCCGGTGCCGACCGGCTCGATCGCGGTGACGGTCGAATGCCGCGGCCAGCGCGACGTGTCGTATGAAGTCGCGCAGCAGGATGCCGACGCGCTCGTCGACTATCTGGTGTGGCGCGGCGCGATTCGGGGCGAGGCCAAACCGTTGCCGCCGCTGCTGTCGCCGGCGACGCCGCTCGCGGGCAGCGAGCAGTTCTATGCGCCGGTGAGCGGGATTCTCGTGCACCGCGCGAAGATCGGCGACAAGATCCGCGTCGGCCAGCCGCTGTTCGATATCGTCGACCCGCTGACCGACGAGACGACCACGATCGAGAGCCAGACCGAAGGGGTGCTGTACATGCGGCGCGCGATCCGTTTCGTGACGGCCGGTGCGCCGCTCGGTCGCGTGACCGGCACGCGGCCGATCCGAACGGGCGTGTTGCTGGGCGCCTGAGCGCGTAGCGGCTATGCCGGACTCGGCATCCAGGGGCCGTCTCGGCGCCTCACGCGACGGTGCCGACGTGCGCCTCAGCCGCCTTGCTGCGAAGTCGCCGGCGCCCGCCCGGCCGGCGATCCGGCGCCTCGCCTGTTGTGCGGATTTAATCTCTTTCAGCCACGAAAAAGCCCAAGCCCGCCTCCGGATAAAGGCCGATACTCGTCGTCATACTCAACGTGTGTCGGCGCGGCCGGCTTTTTGAAGGAGACGGACAAAGTGAGCAAGGCTATCCAATGGAGCGGGGTGTTTCCCGCCGTCAGCACCCAGTTCAAGCCGGATTTTTCGCTCGACATCGACGCGACGCACCGAGTGGTCAGCAATCTCGTCAAGGACGGGGTGTCGGGTCTGGTGGTCTGCGGCACGGTTGGCGAAAACACCTCGCTGAGCACGTCGGAAAAACTGCAGGTGATCGAGGCGGCGCGCGACGCGGCTGGCGGCAAGGTGCCGGTCGTCGCGGGTGTCGCCGAGTTCACGACCGAGTTCGCGCGGCAGACGGTGCGTGAAGCCGCGCGTGTCGGCGTCGACGGCGTGATGGTCATGCCGGCGCTCGTCTATTCCGCGAAGCCGCACGAAACTGCCGCGCATTTCCGCTCGGTCGCGACCAGCACCGATCTGCCGGTGATGATCTACAACAACCCGCCCATCTACAAGAACGACGTCACGCCGGACGTGCTGATCGCACTGCAGGACTGCGAGAACATCGTCTGCTTCAAGGATTCGTCGGGCGATACGCGACGCTTCATCGATCTGCGCAACGCGGTGGGCGACCGCTTCGTGCTGTTCGCCGGCCTCGACGACGTCGTCGTCGAAAGCATCGCGGTCGGTGCGCAAGGGTGGGTGTCGGGCATGTCGAACGCGTTCCCGAAGGAGGGCGAGACGCTGTTCCGCCTCGCCACGCAGAAGCGTTTCGATGAAGCGCTGTCGCTGTACCGCTGGTTCATGCCGCTGTTGCACCTCGACGCGCGCCCCGACCTCGTGCAATGCATCAAGCTGTGCGAGGAACTGCTCGGCCGCGGCAGCGCCGTCACGCGTCCGCCGCGCCTCGCGCTGCAAGGCGGCGCGCTCGCCGAAGTCAAAGACATCGTCGCCAAGGCGCTCGCCACCCGTCCGGCACTGCCGGACGTCGGCCTCTAAGCACCGCGTTTCAATACGAGCCTTAAAAAACATCGGCACCCTGTCCGCCACTTAGGCGGGACAGGATGCCGAATCTTACTGCGAGTAAGCAGGGCGGGGCGGTTGTCGCCTCAACTCGCGCTCAGCACCGGCGCAACCGCAGCCGGATCGCTGATACTCGGCCGGCCGTTCTCGACGTGACCGGCAAAGCGGCGCGAGAAGCTCGCGTCGTCACTGCTCGTCACCGTCAGGTCGTACCAGTGATGGCTCGACGCAAGCACCCAGCCTTCTTCGATACGCGCATTGGCCGGCACGACCACGGTGCGCGGGCGCGCGCCGTACGCGTTGTCGATCACCGTCAGATGCGCGATGCCGCCGCCGCTGTTGGTGAACTTCAGGAACGCGTTGCCATTCGCGACGTCGTATTGCACGGTCACTTCAGGCCGCGCCGGCTGGTTGTCGGCATGACCGTTGCCATGGCCATTCTGCGTGCTTTGCGTGCTCGCCTGGGTGTTGCCCGCGAACTTGCGCACGAAGCCGTTCGGGCCGAACACGTCGAATGCATACACGCCGTTCGTCGTGCTCAGGTCGAACGTGTCGCTGAGCGACTTGCCCGCTTCGACCGTGTAGCGCCACGGACCGTCGGTGCGATTCGTCGCGTACACGTAGAAGTGCGCGCCCTGGTCGCCGGTGTTGCCGATCGTGATTTCGAACGTGTCGTTGCCCGCGTTCGCCGCGCCGTTCACATGCAGTTCGTACGGCAACGCGCGCGCGAAACGGATGCCCGCTTCCTGCGCATCGACCGGAGTCGGCGTCGTCGGCACGGTCGGCTTCGGTTGCGTCTTGCACTGGTTGTCGGCCATGCTGATGTAGTTGCTGGTGTCCGGCAGCGACGGCATCTTCGCATCCGGCGTGCGGAAGTCGAACGCGGTGGTCAGGTCGCCGCATACCGCGCGACGCCATGCCGTGATGTTCGGCTCATGCACGCCGAAGCGCGTTTCGATGAAGCGGATCACCGACGTGTGATCGAACACCTGCGAGCACACGAAGCCGCCCTTGGTCCACGGCGAGACGATCGTCATCGGCACGCGCGGGCCGAGGCCGTACGGATAGCCGTCGGCGGTGTAGCTGCCGCCGCGCAGCGGATTGACGACATTGTGGATCTCGCCGTCGGTCGTCACCGTCGACTTGCCCTGGGTGGAGGTCGTCGGCGGCTGCGGCGGCACGAGGTGATCGAAGAAGCCGTCGTTCTCGTCGTACATGATGAAGAGCACGGTCTTGCTCCACACCTCGGGGTTCGACGTCAGCGCGTCGAGAATCTGCGACGTGTACTCGGCGCCGTACGCGGGCGTGTAGCTCGGATGCTCCGAGTAGGCGGCCGGCGGGCACAGCCAAGACACCTGCGGCAGCTGGTTCGCGAGCACGTCGGCTTTCAGGTCGTCGATCGTGCGCACGGTTTGCGCGCGCTCGTAGAGCGGCGAACCCGGTTGCGCGTTGATGAAGTTCGTGAAGTTCTGCAGGATGTTGGTGCCGTAGTTGCCGTTCAGCGGATCGGCGCCCGACGTGCCCTGCTGATAGATCTGCCACGAAATGCCCGCGGCCTGCAGACGCTCCGGGTACGTGGTCCACGACAGCAGCTGATAGTTCGGCGGACCGTCGCCGTCGACCCAGTCGTTGTTGTCGAGCAGCGGACCGCCCATCGTGCCGGTCGGGTCGACCATGCCGGTCATCAGATACGCGCGGTTCGGGTGCGTCGGTCCCGGCAACGAGCAGAAGTACGCATCGCAGATCGTGAAGGCGTCGGCGAGCGCGTAGTGGAACGGGATGTCGCTACGCAGGTGGTAGCCCATCGTCATGTCGGTCTTGTTGGCGGGCCACTGGTCGTAGCGGCCGCCGTCGATCGCGTACTGGGTCTTGTACCACGAGTGATCGAGATCGCCGACGCATTGCGCGCTCGTCGTCGCGGTGTCCAGATGGAACGGCAGCACCGGCTTGGTCGGGTCTTCCTTCGACGGCTGATTCCACACCGGCAGGCCGCTCGGCAGCGGAATCGGGAAGCGGTCGTTATAGCCGCGCACGCCGCGCAGATGGCCGAAGTAGTGGTCGAACGAGCGGTTCTCCTGCATGAACACGACGATGTGCTCGACATCGCGAATCGTGCCCGTGCGCGAAAACGCGGGCACGGCGAGCGCGTTGCGGATCGACTCGGGCAATGCGGTCAACGCGGCGGCGGCGCCCGCGGATGAAGCCACGGTTTGCAGGAAACGGCGACGGCTAGTTGATGTCATCGAATATCACCTTCTGCGTAGGGGAAGAATAGCGCGCGTGAGCGTGCCTGGGGGTGTTTCGTGGTCGGTTACGCGTTGCTCTTGCTGATCAGTTGCGAACTAGTTGTTCGCGCTGTCGCCGGGCGCGTAGCGCATGACCGGCGCGACCTGCTGGCTGTCGGCCGCGAGACTGGCCTGCATGTTTTGCGTGATCGCGTCGGTGGCGGCTGCGCCACTTGCCGCGTTGCTCGCCGTGTTGTCCGCGAATGGCGCTGAGGCGTTGGGAGTCGCCACTGCCGCTGCCGCCATTGCGGGTCGTTGCGCCGCGTCGTTCGGCGCAAGGCTCGTGGTCGTCGCGTTGCTCGTGGAAGAGGAGTCGTCCGCGCCGCAACCGTTCAACGCTATCGTGGCAAGCGCCAGCAATGCGGCGCTCGCGATGCAACTGATTTTTCTCATGTCTGCATCCGGTTCGATGAAAGCGGGTGCAGTCTCCATTCCTTTCAAGAAATAATTGTGAAACGTTTGCGCCCGGCATAACTTTCGATAAATCGTCGGTTGATCGAAAGAAAATGGAAAGTATCGGGAAGGTCAATGTTCATGGCACTGCCATCTGCGCTATGTTTGCTGCTTTATCGTTCGCGCATGGGCACGATTCAATGACTCGCATCGATTCACCCATCGACATCTCGCAACTCGAAAACGAATGGCTCGAAGCCGACGGCTTCGGCGGCTTTGCTTCGGGCACGCTCGGCATGTTGCGCACGCGCCGCTACCATGCGCTGCTGCTAGCCGCGACGCGCGCGCCGGGCGGGCGCATGGTGCTCGTCAACGGCATCGAGGCGTGGGTCGAGGCGGGCGGCGAGCGCTTCGCGTTGACCATGCAGCGCTATGGTCCTGACGTGATCTATCCGGATCTGCGCGGCCGCCTTGCCAGCTTCGACACCGCGCCGTGGCCGACATGGCGCATTCAAGTCGGTGCGCACGCGGCGATGATCGCCGACGTGTTCGTCAGCAAAGCGACGTGCGAAACGGTATTGCGCTGGCGGCTCGAAGGCGGCGAACTCGATGCGCCCGTGCTGAAGATCAGACCGTTGCTGTCAGGCCGTGACTATCATGCGCTGCATCACGAGAATCCGGCCTTCAACTTCGGCGCGCAAGTCAGCGCCGATCAATCGTGCGCGAGCTGGCAACCGTATGGCGGACTGCCGGTCGTGCGAGCGGCGACGAACGGTGCCTATACGCATGCGCCCGACTGGTATCGCAACTTCTGCTACGTGCGCGAGCAGGAGCGCGGTCTCGATTGCAGCGAAGATCTCGCGACGCCCGGCGTGTTCAGCTTCGATCTCGCGGAGGGCGACGCGGTGATGATTCTGAGCGCGTCGAGCACGTCCGCCACCGAATGCGCGAACGACAAAGCCCAAACCACCGCCCACGCCGCCCAACTCGCCCACACCGAACAACAACGCCGCGCCGCACTCGGCTCGCGCCTGCAACGTTCGGCCGACGCCTACGTCGTCACGCGCAACGAAGGCCGCACGATCCTCGCGGGCTTTCCGTGGTTCACCGACTGGGGCCGCGACACGTTCATCGCGATGCGCGGCCTGCTGATCGAGTCGAACCGTCTCGACGATGCCGAAGCGATCCTGCTCGAATGGTCGGGCACGCTGTCCGAAGGCATGCTGCCGAACCGCTTCCCAGACTACGGCGACGCGCCCGAATACAACTCGGTCGACGCGTCGCTATGGTTCATCGTCGCGGTTCACGACTATCTGGCGACGCCGCATGCGGGCGCGCAAACGCGCGCGCATCTGCAGCAGGCCGCCGAAACGATCCTGACCGGCTACACGAACGGCACGCGCTTCAACATCGGCGTGTGCGCGGACGACGGCCTGCTGCGCGCCGGCATCCCCGGCGTGCAACTGACGTGGATGGATGCGAAAGTCGGCGACTGGGTCGTCACACCGCGCATCGGCAAGCCGGTCGAAGTGCAGGCGCTGTGGATCAACGCGCTGCGAATCGCGTCAGCATGGAACCCGCAGTGGCGGCAAGCTGCCGAGCGTGCAACGCTCGCGTTTCGCCGGCGCTTCGTCGACCCGGCCACCCAGGCGCTGTTCGATAACGTCGACGTCGATCATGTGCCGGGCACGGTCGACCGCTCGATCCGGCCGAATCAGATCTTCGCGGTCGGCGGCCTGCCGTTTCCGCTGCTCGAAGGCGCGGCGGCGCGCGCGGTGGTGGGCCAGGTCGAAGCGCAATTGCTGACGCCGCTCGGCCTGCGCACGCTCGCGCCGTCCGATCCCGCCTATCGCGGCCGCTACGGCGGCGCGCCGCGCGAACGCGACGGCGCCTATCATCAGGGCACCGCGTGGTTGTGGCTGATCGGCCCGTTCGTCGAAGCATGGCTGCGAGTGAATGGCGCGAGTGCCGATAATCTCGCGCAGGCGAGGGCGCGCTTTCTCGCCCCGCTGTACGCGCATCTCGATCACGCGGGCCTCGATCACCTGTCCGAGATCGCCGCCGGCGACGCGCCGCACGCGCCCGCCGGCACGCCGTTCCAGGCCTGGTCGCTCGGCGAATTGCTGCGCGTCGAAAGTCTGCTTGCCCGACTCGAGCACGACGGCGCGTAAACCGCGCTACGATGTGGGTCCCACCGCCAGGCCTGTTGCAAGGACGTTTTCATGCCACCGCTGCGCGCTGCCAATCTGCTCGCCACGATCGAAGGTTCCCGCGTGCATTCGCCCGAATGCGGCCACTGGCAGCGCTGGGGGCCGTATCTGAGCGAGCGCCAGTGGGGCACGGTGCGGGAGGACTACAGCGCGAACGGCACCGCCTGGGACTCATTTCCGCACGACCATGCGCGCAGCCGCGCCTACCGCTGGGGCGAAGACGGCATCGCCGGTTTCGGCGACGACCGGCTCAGCTGGTGCGTGTCGCTCGCGCTGTGGAACCGCAAGGACCCGATCATCAAGGAGCGCCTGTTCGGCCTGACCAACTCGCAGGGCAATCACGGCGAGGACGTCAAGGAGTTGTACTTCTATCTCGACGGCACGCCCACGCATTCCTACATGCGCATGCTGTACAAGTACCCGCACGCGGCCTATCCCTACCAGGACCTGATCGACGAAAACGCGCGCCGCGGCGGCGATATGCCAGAGTACGAAGTACTCGATACCGGCGTGTTCGACGATCAGCGCTATTTCGACGTCCAGATCGAATACGCGAAGCACACGCCCGACGACATCGTGATGCGTGTGACGATCGAAAATCGCGCGGACGAAGCGGCGTCGCTCGATGTGCTGCCGCAGATCTGGGCGCGCAACTCGTGGTCGTGGAAAGAGAACAAGGACAAGCCGAAGCTCGTCGCCGGTACCGGTCATGACGGCGCGGTGCGTCTGCTTGGCCATCACCATGTGCACGAACCGATCGTCGTGACCGCGTGGTCGAAGGACGCGCCGCAACTCGCATGGCTGTTCTGCGAGAACGACACCAATGTGAAGCGGCTGTTCGGCATGGACGGCGCGGGCCCGTTCAAGGACGGCTTCAACGACTACCTCGTGCACGGCGACGCGAACGCGATCCGTCACGACGCGGGCACCCGGGCCGCCGCGCATGCGGCGCTCGAGTTCGGGCCGCACGGACGCGCGGTCGTGTATCTGCGCTGGCACCCGCAATCTGCGACCGATGAAGCGCCATTCGATGCCGACGCGTTGATCGCGCGCCGCCGCGCCGAAGCCGACGAATTCTATGGCGCGTTGCAACACGAGATCACCGACCCCGATGCGCGTCTCGTGCAACGTCAGGCGCTCGCTGGCATGCTGTGGTCGAAGCAGTACTACCAGTACGACGTGCAGCGCTGGCTCGACGGCGATCCGCTGCAACCGAGCCCGCCCGCCGCGCGCAGGCACGGTCGCAACACCGACTGGCGGCATCTGTGCAACGCGGACATCGTGTCGATGCCGGACAAGTGGGAGTACCCGTGGTACGCGTCGTGGGACCTCGCGTTTCATGCGGCCGCGTTCGCGCTGATCGATCCGGCGTTCGCCAAGAAGCAGTTGCTGCTGCTCGTGAAGGACCGCTATCAGCACCCGAACGGCCAGTTGCCCGCTTACGAATGGGCATTGAGCGACGCGAACCCGCCGGTCCATGCATGGGCCGCGTGGCGCGTGTACGAGATCGACCGCGCGCTGACCGGCAAGGCGGACCGCGATTTTCTGGAGCTCGTGTTTCACAAGCTGCTGCTGAATTTCTCGTGGTGGGTGAATCGCAAGGACGCCGACGGCCACAATATTTTTCAGGGCGGTTTTCTCGGGCTCGACAACGTCGGCATCTTCGACCGCTCGTCGCCGCTGCCCACCGGCGGCCACATCGACCAGGCCGACGGCACCGCGTGGATGGCCGCGTATGCGCTCGACCTGATGCGTATCGCGCTCGAACTCGCCTACGCGAACCATGTGTTCGTCGATATTGGTGTGAAGTTCTTCGAGCACTTCCTGTACATCGCGGAAGCGGTCAGTTGCGACGACGGCTGCGAAACGGGCCTGTGGGATAGCGAGGACGAATTCTTCTACGACAAGCTGCGCCTGCCCGACGGCAGCAGCATGCCGATGCGCGTTCGCTCGATCGTCGGACTGATACCGCTGTTCGCCGTGCACGTGCTCGAGGAGCGTTTGCATGGCGGCTTGCCGAGCTTGCGCGAGCGCCTCGTGTGGTTTCTCGAGCATCGGCCCGATCTCGCGAAGCTGGTGTCGCGCTGGAACGAGCCCGGCAAGGGCAACGCGCTTTTGCTGTCGCTGCTGCGCGGGCATCGGATGAAGGCGTTGTTACGGCGCGCGCTCGACGAAAGTGAATTTCTTTCCGATCACGGCGTGCGGGCGTTGTCGCGTTGCCATCGCGATCATCCGTTCGTGTACCAGCACAACGGCAACAGCTTCTGCGTCAAGTATCTGCCGGCCGAATCCGATACCCGTGTGTTCGGCGGCAATTCGAACTGGCGCGGGCCGGTGTGGATGCCGGTCAACTATCTGCTGATCGAATCGCTGTACGAGTTTCATCGCTATTACGGCGATGATTTCCGCGTCGAGTATCCGACCGGGTCGGGCCAGAAGTTCTCGTTGAGCGAAATCGCCGACGAACTCGCGCGCCGCGCGACCACGCTGTTCCTGAAGGACAAAAACGGCGAGCGGCCGGTGATGGGTGCGTATCCGCTGCTGCAGGCGGACCCGCGTTCGCAGGATCTGATCCTGTTCCATGAGTATTTTCATGGCGATAACGGTCGTGGCGTCGGGGCTTCGCATCAGACCGGCTGGACCGGGCTCGTCGCGTTGCTGTTGCAGCCGCGCGCCATGGCGGCATCGGGCAACGTGCCGCTGGCGGGGGAACCGGCGCTGGCGCCCGCGCCCGCGCCGATTCCGGTGCCGGCGGCTTCTGCATCCGCGGTAACGCCGGCGGTGGCGAAAGAACCGGTACCGTCGCTCGCGGCCACGACGACGAAATAAGCACGCCGCGCGCTCACGCACGAACGCGATTGAACTGTGCAGCAGCGCCCGTGGTCTTTCATGTATCGCCGCGTTCGTTCTATCGGCTTACCGAGGTCCAAGTGAATCCCATGTCGAGCACACCGAACCCTTCCGCTTCTCCCGATCAACCCAACGCAACGCCCGCGCTGAGCTGCAAGCTCAGCGCGAACCGATACGACGCCCTGTCGTCGCCGGCCGGCAAGAAGTCCGCGCCGCCATGCACGCTCGTGATCTTCGGCGCGGGCGGCGATCTGACCAAACGTCTGTTGATGCCGGCGCTCTACAACCTCGCGGTCGATGGCCTGCTCGACGACAGCATGAAGATCATCGGCGTCAATCACGGCGAGCGCGAAACGCGCGAATGGTGCGAAGAACTGCATACCTCGCTGCAGAAGTTCGCCGCCGACAAGGCCAGCACCTTTCACGCCGGCAAGCTCGACGACAACGCGTGGAACTGGGTCGCGCAGCGCCTCGAATACATGGCGGGCGAGTTCGAATCCGACGATACGTTCGCGAAGCTGAAGCAGAAGCTCGATCAGTCGAAAGGCGGTAACGCGATCTTCTACCTCGCTGTCGGCGCGCGTTTTTTCAAACCGATCACCGACCGGCTCGGCAAAGCCGGCCTGCTGAAGGAAGGCGACGGCGCGAACGGCGGCTTTCGGCGTCTCGTGATCGAGAAGCCGTTCGGCACCGATCTCGCGTCGGCGCGCGATCTGAACGCGCACATCCTGTCGTATGCGCGGGAGTCGCAGGTGTACCGCATCGATCATTTTCTCGGCAAGGACACCGTGCAGAGCATCCTCGCGGTGCGCTTCGCGAATGCGATGTTCGAGCCGATCTGGCGGCGCGAGTACATCGATTGCGTGCAGATCACGGCGGCGGAAACGATCGGCGTCGAGGGGCGCGGCAGGTTCTACGAGCAGACCGGCGCGTTTCGCGACATGGTGCCGAACCACCTGTTCCAGCTGCTCGGCATCGTCGCGATGGAGCCGCCGAATTCGTTCGAGGCCGAAGCCGTGCGAAACAAGAAGGCCGAGCTGTTCGACGCAATCCAGCCGCTGACGTCCGCCGACGTCGTCTTCGGCCAGTACGAAAAAGGGCCAGCCGGCGTGGGCTATCGCGAGGAGCCCGACGTCGCGCCCGGCAGCACGACGGAAACCTACGCGGCGGCGCGCGTGTTCGTCGAGAACTGGCGCTGGGCCGGCGTGCCGTTCTATCTGCGTACCGGCAAGCGGCTCGCGGTGCGCCGCACCGAGGTTTCGGTGCAGCTGAAGCCGGTGCCGTTCCGCCTGTTCCGCGATACGCCGGTCAACGCATTGACGCCGAACGTGCTGACCATTCGCATCGATCCCGAGCACGGCTCGAGCTTCGATTTCAACGTGAAGGTGCCGGGGCCGGTGATGCAGGTCGGTCCGGTACAGTCGTCGTTCAACTATGGCGACTTCTTTGCGGAAAGCGCGAACGTCGGCTACGAGACGCTGCTGTACGACTGCATGTTTGGCGACGCGACGTTGTTTCAGCGCGCCGACAGCATCGAGACGAGTTGGTGCGCGGTCGACGACGTGCTGCATCCGAGGAGTGGCGGCGCGGTTGCCGTGCGCGGCTATGCGGCCGGCAGCGACGGGCCGGCCGAAGCCGACGCGCTGCTCGCGCGCGATGGCCACGCGTGGCGCCCGTTGCAGCAGAAAGCGCCCGGTGGCAAGTCGTAGCGGCACCTGTGAACCAACCCGCAGACCCGCATCACAACCGCCTCAACACAATCGGGAGACATCGTGGCAACACGCAACAAGAACGCAGTGAAACGGAATGCGCCGACGAGCGGCAGCGAGCACATCCTCGCGATCGACGTCGGCGGCACCGGCCTGAAGGCCGCGATCATCGACGCCGACGGGCAGATGAAAACCGAGCGCGTGCGCGTTGCGACGCCGCATCCGTGCACGCCGGATCAACTGGTGGACGCGCTCGCGCAACTCGTGGCTCCGCTCATCGAGCAGGTGCGGCCCGTCCGTATCTCGATCGGATTTCCGGGTGTCGTGCGCAACAACCGCATTCTGACCGCGCCGCACTTCGGCATCGAAGGATGGCACGACATTGCGCTCGCGGATTCGCTCGCGCAGCGCCTGGGCGGACTGCCGGTGCGGATGATCAACGACGCCGAAATGCAAGGCTTCGCGGCGATCGAAGGCCACGGCCTCGAGTTCGTGCTGACGCTCGGCACCGGCGCCGGCACCGCGATGTTTCGCGATGGCGAACTGATGCCGCATCTGGAGCTCGCGCATCATCCGGTCAGCAAGAAGGGCGTGGCGTACGACGAATACATCGGCGAGGCCGCGCGCGAGCAGATCGGCAACAAGCGTTGGAGCCGGCGTGTCGAGAAGGTGATCGGCATTCTCGAGTCACTGGTCAATTACGACAAGCTGTGGATCGGCGGCGGCAACGCGGCGCGTATCAAGTTTTCGCTGGCGGCGAACGTGGCGACCGTATCGAACGACGCGGGGATCGAGGGCGGCGCGAAATTGTGGCATCCGCTGTCGGTGCGCGAGACGCGACAGTATCCGGAGGCGACGCAGAAGACGGGGCGGTTCAAGCCGAAGTGAGGCGGTGGATTGCCGCCGCCATCACGTATCCGGTGCCGCGGCTCCACGTCCAACGGTTCATATCAACCCCTCAACGATTGCCAAGGCGATCCGTGCCCGAGCACTGGTCAGCGCTTCGACGCTGGACGTGCTCATAACTACTTCGGCTTTGCTGGCAACGGATTATCTTGCCGGTAAGTGCGCCTGGGGTTAATGACCAAACGCTTGACCTGTGCGTCCAATTCCTTACTGTGATACAGGTCCAGACACTTCAGGAAATCGAAACGGACACCTTCAGTTTCCGATTCAACCAGCGGGTTTTGATAATTTCGCGCCAAATAATTGTCCACCAAGGTTTTGATCGCGTCTGGAGCCTTCTCCAAGTCGTAGTAAGTCCAGTCTCGCAATGCACTGACGCTGCTTCCCGCATCCATAGCAGCATCTTTGTCGTTCCTGTAGGCGTTCGCTATGCAAGTAGCCAGAACCATGTCTTTGTAATTCTGTGCATAAGTACGTGCTCCAGCTTGTGGAGTCGCACGTTGATCGCCTTTTGCATAGCAAGCAGACATGCCGAAGATGAGGGCAAAACCAGTTAGGATGCCAACCCCGACCTTCTTCACGGCAAACTCCAGAAGTTCGCGCGGTCAGTGCGATACTTCGCCTCGGGTTCGTTGAAATAGCAGTGGTCGTAACAGTAGTTTTCGCGCAATCCAGTTGTCCATCACGGGGTGACGGTCTCGTTCACTGCTTCCGCGGTTTGTCTAACGCCCGACGTTTGTCGTACTCGCGCGCAAGGTAAATGTTTTGCCGTCGAACGCGTAGTAGTAGGTTCCGTGCTCGGCGTTTTCATTGCGGCTACCGTGAGCGATCAGCAGGCAACTGTCTGCGCGATAGGCAAGCGGATCCGTGATGTCCAGCGGCCAATCGGAAACCGTGAACGGCAGCGAAGTGACGCGGCCCGAGTTCGTATCGATTGCCGCCGCCATCACGCAGCCAGCACCGCATCCCCACGTAGCGAGAACGTAGTGGCCCGCGAAGTTAATCGGCTCCTTTGCGGCTTCACGAAGAATGCTGCGGTAATGACGTGCCGTCGCGTCCGTGAATATCATGCGTGGCATCGCAGCGTGCCTGGACTCGACAGTGGCGGGACAATCCTCAAACCTGAGAACCGATTCCGCAAGGGCCAAACCGGATACTGCGCCGAACATCAATGTGGCAATAAGCCAGGACGAAAGACGCATCGTTTTAATACCAGTGGTGTTGTTGCCAGAATCCCCTAGCCATATTTGCGGAATGGTAGCGGCCATAAATGTAACGGATGCCGCCTTGGCACTCCTCCTTCGCATTACCGAATGATGCCTCTCCGCGCGGGTTCAAGCTGTATTGCGCGCGCAGCAGTTGAAACAGGCCACGTGCTGTTGAAGTCCCGTTGCGCGCATCGACGACACCGGCGGATTCCTGAGCCATGATCCATAGCAGATCGCTGAAATCCGTGTCTGGAATGCGCTCGGTGCGCATGGCGTCTTTCAGCGCATTCTGAACCGTGAGCGGCACAATGCTTGCCGGCTTCTCTTTCCATTGCGGCGGCGCAGTCTTCGTCGGGCGATGCGAGTGGGCGTGTTTTGTAGACATTCAGGCAACTCCATTTCTTTCTTTGAACGACAAAGGGGCGAGAACGAATTAATCAATCGATCACGTAGGATCGCTATCTGTTTGATTCGCGTAGCCCCATGCGCAATATGCCGCCTCTTCCATCTCAAAACAACATTCTCGTTATAGTTGCTCTCTGAACTGCAAAGCTCTCAACGGCACGTCCAACCCTGGAGACTCCCAATGACTCGCATCCACCTGAACCTCGCGCGGCGCCTCCTCTCCGTCGGCGCGTGCGCGCTGCTCGCTTACGCGAGCGCGCATGCGTATGCGGCACAGGCCTTCGCGGTGTCGTCGCCGGGACTGGCCGATGGCGGCACGCTCAACGCAAGCCACGCGGCGAGCGCGAACGATTGCGGCGGCGGCAACGTGTCGCCGGCGCTGCAATGGCATAACGCGCCGGCCGGCACGAAAAGTTTCGCGGTGACGATCTTCGATCCCGACGGCGCGAAAGGCCTCGGCCTCGTGCACTGGATCGTCTATGGCATCGCGCCTACCACGACTGGACTCGCCGAAGGCGAAGCCGCGCCGGCGGGCAGCGTCGCCGGCACGAATCGCACCGGCGGCCCCGGCTATTACGGCCCGTGTCCGCCCGTCGGCGAGGTACCGCATCACTACGTGGCGCAGGTCTATGCGCTCGATCTGCCGCCCGACGCATTGCCGGCCGGCTTGACGCGCGACGCGTTCCACGCCGCGATCAAGGATCACGTGCTCGCCGCGACGAGCACCGTGCTGCGCTACGGACGATGAAGACGCGCGGCCGAACGCCGGGCCGCGCCTGATCTGCCGGCGGGTGGCTAGCGCGCCGCGTCCCCCCAGCGATACTGCACGCTCGCTTCATCGAGCTGGGTCTTGATCGCGGCGTCGAGCGTGAGCCCGGCCGCCGCGAGCGTATCGCTCAACTGCTCCGCGCGGCTCGCACCAATGATCGCCGACGTAATCAGCGGATTCGCGAGCACCCACGCAAGCGAGACCTTCGCCAGCGATTCGCCGGTCGGCGCGACGATCGCCTTCAGCCTTTCGATCGTGTCGAACTCGCGCTCATGCCAGTAGCGCTCCTGATACATCGCGCCAGCCTTGCCGACGCTTTCGGTGAAGCGCCCTTCGGCGGGCGTCGCGTCGAGCCGGTGCTTGCCGCTCAGCAGTCCGCCCGCGAGCGGGTTATACGGCATCACGGCCAGTTGTTCCTCGGCGGCCAGCGGCAGCAGCTCGCGCTCGATCTGGCGAAACAGCAGGTTGTAGCGCGGCTGGACCGACACGAAGCGCGCGACGCGGAGCACGTCCGCGCGCCCCAGTGCGCGCGCGAGCCGGTAGGCGAGAAAGTTCGACACGCCGATATAGCGCGCTTTGCCCGAGCGCACGATCGCATCGAGCGCTTCGAGCGTCTCGTCGAGCGGGGTCTTCGCGTCGTCGGAATGGAGCTGGTACAGGTCGACGTAGTCGGTGCCGAGGCGCTGCAAGGACGCGTCGATCGCATCGAGCAGGTGCTTGCGCGACGCGCCCTAGTCCCACGCGGCGGGCCCCATCTTGCCGACCGCCTTGGTCGCGACGATGAAGCGCTCGCGTTTGCCCTTCAGCCAGCGTCCGACGATTTCCTCGGTGCGTCCGGCCAGATTTTCGTCGCCGCCGAGCGGATAGACGTTCGCGGTATCGATGAAATTGACACCGGCGTCCGCGGCCGTGTCGAGGATGCGGTGCGATGCGGCTTCTTCGGTTTGCAGCCCGAAGGTCATGGTGCCGAGACACAGGCGAGAAACGGTCAGGCCGGTGCGGCCGAATTGGCGATATTGCATAAAGTCGACTCCAGAGGGAAGGAAAGCGCTGCCGAAGCGATGAAACTACATTGTTGTAAAAAGGATAAACCGAGTCGCGATTCGATGTGCCTGACGCACGCCGGGATTGCTGACTTCCAGTAGATGTGAAATGATATCGATTCTCATTTAAACCTAGCCAGCCATCCCGTCATCTCCATCTCACACTACGGAGAGCGGCAGCCAGCCATTTGCGGCTTTGTCATGAATTCGACGTCAGTGATGCGAATTTGACAAACGCATTTCTGACGGGATTTCCATGCTCAATCACACGCCGCTCGCGACAGCGCTAGCGCTCGCTTTTGCCATTCCTTTGGCGACCCCGGCGCTCGCGCAAAGCGCGCCGCAGAACGTACAAACCAATGCACAGAACGACACACCCGCCGCCGCGCAGACGCTGCCGACCATCGGCGTGCAGGCTCAGGCCGTTCAGCAGGACTTCCAGGCCGACCGTGCGACCGTCGGCGCCAAGACGCCGACCGCGCTGCGCGACATTCCGCAGACCGTCACCGTGATCAATCGCGACCTGCTCGCCTCGCAGGGCGCGACGTCGTTTGCGGATGCGCTGCGCAACGCGCCCGGCGTGACGATCGGCGCGGCCGAAGGCGGCCAGATCGGCAACAACATCAACCTGCGCGGTTTCACCGCGCAGAACGACATCTATCTGGACGGCTTTCGGGACCGCAACCAGTACTACCGCGACACGTTCAATCTTGAATCGCTCGAGGTGCTGTACGGTCCGTCGTCGATGCTGTTCGGCCGCGGCTCGACCGGCGGCGTGATCAACCAGGTCAGCAAGAAGGCGAACCTGACGGACTCGGCGGAAGTCTCCGGCATGATCGGCACCGACGACCGCTACCGCTCCACCGTCGACGTGAACCACAAGCTCACCGACACCTCGGCGATCCGCCTAAATGCATTCGGCCAGAGCCTCGGCTCGACGCGCGACGTGATGAAGAACGAGGACTTCGGCGTCGCGCCGGAACTGCGCTTCGGCATCGGCACGCCGACCGAGATCACGCTGTCCGCGCTGATCCAGCACAACCACGACATGCCCGACTACGGCATCCAGGCGCTGAACGGCCGCCCGTCGCCGGTACCGAAGAACACGTTCTACGGTTTGACCAGCGACCGCACGATCCAGGACGTGCAGATCTTTACCGCGGCGATCAAGCACAAGTTCTCCGACGCCCTGACGCTGACGAACCAGACGCAGATCTCGCACTCGACCACCGACGCGCGCGAAACCGCGCCGCAAGCGGTGCTGACCGGACCGCTGTCGTCCAGCACAGCGTTGACCAACGGCAACTTCACGACGCTGTCGCCGTCGCAGCTGTTCATCAAGCTGCAGAGTCATGACCGCGTGATCCAGAATCATGCGATCTACAACGACACGATGCTCGAATACAAATTCGACACCGGACCGATCAGGCACGACCTGATCGCCGGTGTCGAAGTGGGCCACGACAGCTATACGAACCAGGCGTACACGCGCAACAACCTGCCGATCGTGCCGATGCTCAATCCGCCGATCATGGGCACGCCGTCGAACGTGACGACGACGGTCGGCAACTACGCCGATTCGAGCGCGAACGAAATTGCCGCTTACCTGAACGACACGATCACGCTAACGCCGCACTGGAAGCTGATCGGCGGTGTGCGCTGGGATCGTTTCTCGGCGGGAATCCGCAATACGATTAGCGCGCCGGCTTACGCGAGCCAGACCAACTACTTCACGAGCGTGCGCGCCGGCGTCATCTATCAGCCGACCGACTGGCAGTCGTACTACGTGTCGTACGGCACATCGTTCAACCCGTCGCTCGAAAACCTGACGGTCACGAACCGCACTCAGAACCTCGCGCCGGAATCGACGAAGTCGTATGAAATCGGCGGCAAGTGGGATCTGTTCGGCGGCAACATGTCGGTGACCTCGGCGATCTTCCGCGAGGAAAAGGACAACGCGCGCACGCAGGTGTCACCGACCGAGTACCAGCTGGCCGGCAACATTCGCGTCGACGGCTTCCAGGCGGGCGTGACGGGGCACATCACCGACAAGTGGCAGATTTTCGGCGGCTACACGTACATGGACGCGACGATCCTGAAAGCGGCCGACGGCACGCAGGGTCACACGCCGGCCAACACGCCGCGCAACACGCTGACGTTCTGGACCACGTACGCGATCACGCCGCATTGGGAAATCGGCGGCGGTCCGATCTACATGTCGCCACGTTATGCGTCGAATACGAACTACGTGAAGGTGCCGGGCTACACGCGTTGGGACGCGACCGCGGCCTATCACGCGAAGAAGTACGACGTGCGCCTGAACCTGCTGAACCTCACCAACAAGTACTACTACGACGCGTTGATTCCGTCGGACGGCGGACGTTCGGTGCCGGGCATCGGCCGCACGCTGCTCGCGACGTTCAACTACCGCTTTTGATACGCGCTTTTGATACGCACTGAGCGCATGCGCACGGCTTGCCGCTTCTGCAAACGGCAAGCCGACGCGAAGGACACATCATGTTGCTGCACATTCCGAAGGTACTGGACGCCGGGCAATTGCGCTTCATGCGCGAGCGGCTCGATCGAGCCGGCGACGCATGGGTCGATGGCCGCGCGACCGCGGGCTATCAGGGCGCGCCGGTCAAGCGCAATCAGCAGATCGCCGAGCACTCGACGCTCGCGCGCGAACTCGGCGATGTGATTCTCGCGGCGATCGAGCGCAATCCGCTGTTCATCAGCGCGGTGCTGCCCAACCAGGTCTATCCGCCGCTCTTCAACCGCTACGAGGGCGGCATGCAGTTCGGCAGCCACGTCGACGGCGCGGTGCGCGTGCTGCCGAACGGCGTGAAGCTGCGCACCGACGTGTCGGTGACGCTGTTTCTCAGCGCGCCCGACGAATACGACGGCGGCGAACTCGTGATCGAGGACACCTACGGCGTGCAGCAGGTGAAACTGCCGGCCGGCGACATGATCGTCTATCCGGCGACGAGTCTGCACCAGGTGACGCCAGTCACGCGCGGCGCGCGGGTGGCGAGCTTCTTCTGGGTGCAGAGCCTCGTGCGCAGCGACACGCATCGCGCGCTGCTGTTCGACATGGACACCGCGATTCAACGGCTCAATGCCACCCATGCCGACGAAGCTGCGCGACGCAGCCTCGTCGGTTGTTATCACAATCTGCTGCGCACCTGGAGTGAAACGTGAGCGTCTCGGACACCCTCGACATTCAACCGCCCGCGGCCCGCGAACATGGCGCGCAGGAGCCGCGTCGGCTCGATGACCATGAACTGAAATCGCGCCAGCAGCGCTCGCGTCGCGCGACCTTCATCAAGTGGCTGCGCAAGGTGCATGGCTGGGTCGGATTGTGGGGCGCGGCGCTCGGTCTGCTGTTCGGCACGACGGGCTTCTTTCTGAATCATCGCGGCGGCCCGCTGCGCGTCTCGACCGGCGAGCCGCAGGTGTCGGTGATGCAGGTGCCGCTGCCGCAACCGGCGCCGCAAACGCCGCGCGAGCTCGCGAAGTGGCTCAAGCAGGAGCTGAAGATCGCCGGCAATCCGGGGCGCGTGCAGAAGGAAACCGAGCATCCGGTGGCGTGGGGCGATCGCAGCGTCGTGCAGCCCGAGCACTGGCAACTGAATTTCGGGTCGCCGAAGGAAAACACGTCGGCCGAATACTGGGTCGGCAACCACACCGTCACGGTCAAGCGCAGCGCGAACACCTTTCTCGCGATGCTGACGAACCTGCACAAGGGTGTGGGCTTGAGCGTCGGTTGGGTGCTGCTGATCGATACGCTCGCGGGCAGCCTGATCCTGCTGTCGTTGACGGGCGTGGTGTTGTGGACCGAGTTGAACAAGCGCAAGACGGTGGGGCTCGCGCTCGTGGTCGGATCGATTGCGGCGGCGGTGGTGTTGGGGACGATGTAAGGGCGCAGCGCAACGCTTCGGGCGATGCCTGCGCGCTGGCGGGCAGGCTTTGAGCGGTACGCGCTAGAATCGTCGCAGACCTACTCCGCAGGCTCTGCCGCCATCCGCCGATGACCTCTCCCGCGAACCCCGTCGACACCGCGCTGACCACGCGGCGCTCGGTGCGCGCCTTTCTGCCGACACCGGTGCAGCGCGCCGACATCGAAGCGATTCTCGAAGCCGCCAGCCACGCACCGTCGGGCACCAACACGCAGCCGTGGAAGGTATACGTGCTGACGGGCGAATCGCTCGCGCGTCTGTCGCGCGATCTGCTCGCCGCCTACGACGATCCGCAGCGCGACGAGCTGTACCAGGAGGAGTACGCGTACTATCCGCGCCAGTGGCAGTCGCCGTTCATCGACCGGCGTCGCAAGATCGGCTGGGACATGTATAGCCTGCTCGGCATCGAGAAGGGCGACAAGGCGCGCATGCACGAACAGCACTCGCGCAACTTCCGTTTCTTCGACGCACCCGTCGGCCTGCTGTTCACGATCGATCGCAGCCTCGAGCGCGGCAGCTGGCTCGACTACGGCATGTTCCTGCAGGCGATCATGACGGCCGCGCGCGGACGCGGTCTCGACACCTGTCCGCAGGCCGCGTTCATGCAGTTTCATCGACTGATTGCCGGACATCTCGGCCTGCCCGAAAACGAGCAATTTGTGTGCGGCATGTCGCTCGGTTTCGGCGACCCCAACGCGCCGGTCAATACGCTGCGCCCCGAGCGCGAACCGGTCGAGCGCTTCGCGCGCTTTCTCGATTGAACACATCCCTCAGTCCCCACCCAGAGGCAAACGACAATGAAAACATCGCGGCGCCATTTCCTGTTGGTCAGCGCGGGCGTCGGCTCGTCGCTCGCGCTGTCTCGGCTCGCGTTCGCCGCGACCGTTCCCAATGCGCTCAGCGAGAGCGATCCGCAGGCGCAGGCGGTCGGCTATACCGAAGATGCGTCGAAGGTCGACAAGGCCAGATTTCCGAACTTCGCGGCCGGGCAATCGTGCGCGAACTGCTCGCTGTTCCAGGGCAAGGCATCGGACGCGTACGGCGGCTGCACGCTGTTCGACACTAAACAGGTCGCGTCGCGCGGCTGGTGCAGCGCGTACACGAACATGTGAGCACGCCGCCGTAGCGTTCGCAGCGGTGCTATAGCAGCGCCTTCAGCACGAGTTCGTGCGAGTGCCCGATCCACACGGCGGCGTCGCGATGATCGCGCAGCGCGTCGCCGGTGTTCGGATGCAGAAAGACATCGAGCGCGCCGTGATTGAGCGTGAGCCAGCCGACCACGTCGGCGAACTGCGTGTGCGCGAAGGCGAGCTGATACGACCACATCGGATGCGGCCCGACCGGCCGTTCGTGGAAGCGCCCGATCTGCAGTTTGTCGCCCCAATGTGCGTCGATCTGCTCGCGAAACGCCCAGGCGGCATCGCGGCTCGCCGGGTCGAAGTAGATGTGCGCGTGCCAGCTTTGTATCGCTGAAGCAGCGCGAAAAGCCATATCAGAGTTCATTGCCAGGCTCGTTCCGTATCAGTCTTTATCCGACATTCGTTCTGCTTCGCTTTCCGCCGGCGCGCGCGCTGCAAGTCGCATGTGAAACTGTGTCTGATCCTCGCCGACGATCTCGAAGCCAAGACGATCGTACAGCCGTTTGGCGGGATTGCCCTTGAGCACCTGCAAGCTGACCGGCAACGCTTCGGCCGCGGCGGCGCGCAGGATCGTGCGCAGCGCTTGCTCGCCGATGCCGCGACCCTGCAGCGCCGGCGCGATCTGCAACTGCACGACGAACCATTCGACGTCGTTGCGGTGCGCCTTCAACAAGCCCGCGGGCGCGCCGTCGATGCAGACCACCTGCGCCGCGTCGTAGCGATGCAACAGGCGCGCGCGATGGACGTCGTCGTCGGTCGGCTCGCCGGCGCGCGCCAGGTGTTCGGTCATCGTCGTCTTGCGCAGTTCGAGCAGGAAGGCTTCGTCGTCGGGTTGCGCGGGGCGCAAGGTCAACCCGGATCGTTGGTCGGGCAGTTGGGCGGACATGTCGGCAAGGTGGTGGCGCGCGATGATCGTGCGAAGCGCGAGTAAGAATTGTCGTCGATTGTCGCGCCGGCTGCGCTTTTTTACCACGCGGCTATGTTGCAGTCTTCTCACTTTGCGATGCAGGGCGAACGCTCGATGCGGCGAGGCGCCGCTTGCTGCGTTGTGTGGCATGCGCATTGCTAAAGGTTGATTCGCTTTTCGCGGGCACGATCGTCGACCCATCGCGGCCGCGCTATCCGCACCACCGTACGAACAGACAAGACGAGGCCTCCGACGATTGGCGCGCGAACGTCCGCTTGCCGCGTCATCCGATGCGGCGAGCGTCCAGATGGTTATCCGGGGAGGTTCGCGTGATGCGGCGAACGTCGTAATCAACGTTGCGAGGTGGGCTATGACGATGATCGAGGTGGTACCCAGCGTCTCGGCAGATGGACGCGCGGTGATTTTCCAGCTTTCGTCGCAGGGACGAGACCTTGAATGCGCGGTCACGCGCGAGGCGCTCGAGCAGCACTTCTGGCTGCAACGCGGCGCGGGTGAGGCGCGCGTTCTGAAGACGTTCGCGGATGGGCGCAAACGTATTACGGCGATCGCTGAACGAAAAATGCTCGCGCGTCCCGGTGAGAAGGTCTTGCTGACGATCGACGATTTCTCCACACGCGGTTGACGTGCGTCATCGCTCGAAGCTGCACACGCGACGACGCCGGCGCGACGGCACCGGCTCCGCTCGGCCTGAATGCGGCCGGCTTCGCACTTCGCGTTTTTCTCTCAGGCTTTCGCAGCACCGTTTCGGTGCAATCGCTGATTTCACGTCGAGCGCTACATAGGCCCGCTGTTACATCGATTCGCCAAATTAACCCACCAAAGCGCTTCGCTTCGCTCAATTGCTTTCGCGCGTGCGCGCATACACTCTTTTCCATGGAGCGAGGAATCACCGCCCTCCATCGATGCGATCTTCCCCTCGTGTCGGATTTGAACCGTACCGTTGATGAGTAGTCTGCAGTTCGCAGTGCGTATCTGGCAGTTTGCAGTCCGCAGTTGACGCAATACAAGCGCGCAATGCATCGAGCACGAGCGCGAAGCAACAGGGGTAGCGGCCAGAAGTAGCAGATAGCGAGGACCGGCCCACATGCAGTCGCAATTGAAGTGGTAGGTTGAATCGGCAGTTGAAGCTTGCTGTCGAGCGGTAGAAATTGCCGGTGCAGCACACGTAAGCAATAGCTTTGCAGGTTAGGTGGTTATAGGTTGGCAGGCATCCACGCGCCTGCTCGGCCGGTCCATCCTGTCAGCCCTGTTCCTCGCGGAACAGGGTTTTTTTTCGTCGCAACGAAACGGGCTTCTTGTTTCTGGCGGCGTCGAACCGATATGCGGACACTGCGTTCTTCGATGCGTTCGAAGAACGGGCGCGTCGCATGGGGTGAACTGTCGGGCGCGAAATACGTCGGACGTTTGAGCGCGGCGTTTGCCGCCGTCGCGTGCCGAAGTCCGGGCGCGCTGCCGAAAGAAGGAGGTTGGATCGATGCCCAGCAAGTCGCGAGTTCACAAGCCCGGCCGCACGGCCATGTCCCCGTTATTGCGTTCTCTGACCCAGAGCCGCACCGCGCACGCGCCGGTCACGCAGACCATGCTGTTGCAGGCCTACGCCGCGCTCGATGCATTCCGCCGCGGCCACGGCGCGCGCATTCTGCACACGACGCTGAGCCGGCATTTGCTGGTGTCGCAGGAACTTGTGCATGCCGGACGGGGCGCCGACGCGCGCGCCGACATCGAAAGCGCGCATGCGGCGATCGTGCGGCTCGATGTGCGCGAGCGCCAGACTGGCCGCTGGTCGCTCGAAGACGACGACTACGCACGTCTGTGCGCGGCGCTAGCGATTTTCGACGGACAGTTGTCGGCGGCGTCGCTGAGCGAGCTGTCGAGCGCGGAAGCAAAAATGATCGAAGGTTTGATGCGTTCCGCGCGACTGCGGGCGCTGGCGGAAGCGGCGGTTTGAGCGGCACGCATCTGGCGGCGCGCATTTCGAAAGCGTCGCGGGTCACCGGCGCTGCGCTCAATGCGCTATCGGCGAGCCCGAGCGAGTGGCTGCCCGCAGCGCTGCGTTTCGTCGAACGGCTGATACGACCGTTTCAGCGCGGACGTAAATGGATTCCGGACACATGAAAGCGGCATCGACGTGTCGCGCGAGGCCGGCTGGTGCGCGTGGCGCGGCTTGTTACGAGTGTCCGTAGAAGTCCCGTCGGGCGCGTTTGCCGCTGCGATTCCCGCTTGCTAGACTGGCTGCGCCTGCTTGCCGCCAACTGCTTGCGTACCTCCTGCATACCGCCGAGGCCAGGCGTCGCTGGCGTCGTTGCGATGCCGACCCGCGCATACAACCGAGCCCTATCGGAGACATCATGTCCTACATGCTGCTGATCGTCGAACCCACGGACCAACGCGAGGAGCGCGCCGAAGCCGCGGGCCGCGAGCTCTACGACCAGATGGTGCGTTTCTCCGAGAACCTGAAAGCGCGCGGCAAGCTGCTCGCGGTCGAGTCACTGACTTCGCAGAAGGACGCCGTGCGCGTGCAGGTCCGCCATGGCCAATCGAAGCTCTTCGACGGGCCGTTCGCCGAGGCGAAGGAGATGATCGGCGGCTTCTTTCTGTTGAACTGCGACAGCCGTGAAGAGGCCGTGGCGATCGCGCAAACCTGCCCGGCGGCGTCGTGGTGCACGGTCGAGGTGCGCAAGCTCGGACCGTGCTTCATCTAGGCACGCGTGACTCCCACTTCACCAGCTTCGGTGTTTTCCCTGGGATGTTGGGACCGCCGCGCGTGTCGATCGGACCGTGCATCGCGCGTCGTGTGAGTAAGGGGCGAGACGGCGTGGCTCCGCCAGGCGATTCACAAGAATCCACTCACGACCAACCACTAACAACAAGGAGCAACGACATGCGATTCATGATCATCGTCAAATCCACGGCCGCGAGCGAAGCCGGCGAGATGCCCGAACCGTCCCTGATCGCCGCCATGGGCGCCTACCACGAAGAACTCGCGAAGGCCGGCGTGCTGCTCGACGCGACGGGCCTGCAGCCGAGCTCGAAAGGCTGGCGCGTGCGCTATAGCGGCGGCAAACGGAGCATCGTGGACGGGCCGTTCGTGGAGACCAAGGAGCTGATCGCGGGTTACACGTTGATCCAGGTGCGCTCGCGCGACGAGGCGATGGAATGGGCGCGGCGTTTTCCGGCGCCGTTCGGTGAGCACGCCGATGGCGAAATCGAAGTGCGGCAGCTGTTCGAACTCGACGACTTCGAGGCGGGGCCGGAAGTCGAGCGCTTTCACAAGCTCGAAGAAGATCGCCGCTGATTTGATGGACTACGTCTGGGAGCCCGCGTACATGTTCCTGACCGCGCAACCGCCGGCAGCAGGTGAAGGCTGACGCCGTGACGATACAGGCCACCCATCGTGCGATCGACGCTGTCTGGCGGATCGAATCCGCGAAGGTCATCGCTCACGTCGCGCGGATCGTGCGCGACGTGGGACTCGCCGAGGAACTCGCGCAGGACGCGCTGGTGGCCGCGCTCGAACATTGGCCGGACGCGGGCGTGCCCGACAACCCCGGAGCGTGGCTAATGACGGCCGCGAAGAACTGCGCGCTCGATCGCCTGCGCCAGGAGGCGCTGCATGCGCGCAAGCGCGAGGAGCTCGGCCACGATCTCGACGCGATCGAAGCGCACGTGGTGCCCGATTTCGTCGATGCGCTCGACGCCGCGCGCGCCGACGACATCGGCGACGATCTGCTGCGGCTCATCTTCACCGCGTGCCATCCGCTGCTGTCGACCGATGCGCGCGTCGCGCTGACGCTGCGCCTGCTCGGCGGTCTCACCACCGACGAAATCGCGCGCGCGTTTCTCGTGCCGGAGCCGACCATCGCGCAGCGGATCGTGCGCGCGAAACGCACGCTGTCGGCGGCGCGCGTGCCGTTCGAGGTGCCGCAGGCGGACGCGCGCGCGGCGCGGCTCGCGTCGGTGCTGCAGGTGATCTACCTGATTTTCAACGAAGGTTATTCGGCCACGGCCGGCGACGACTGGATGCGCCCGACGCTATGCGAGGAGGCGTTGCGGCTTGGGCGCGTGTTGAGCGGACTCGTAGCCGGCGAGAGCGAGGTCCACGGTCTCGTCGCGCTGATGGAGATTCAGGCGTCGCGTACGCACGCGCGCACCGACGCCCAGGGGCGTCCGGTACTGCTGCTCGATCAGGATCGCAGCCGCTGGGACCCGCTGCTGATTCGCCGCGGCCTCGCGGCGCTGGACAACGCGCATGCGCTCGGCGGCGAGAGCGGGCCGTATGCGTTGCAGGCGGCGCTCGCCGCGTGCCATGCGCGAGCGCGCCGCGCCGAGGACACCGACTGGGCGCAGATCGTCGCGCTCTACGATGCGTTGGCGCAGGTCGCGCCGTCGCCGGTAGTGGAGTTGAATCGCGCGGTCGCGGTGGGGATGGCGTTCGGGCCGGCGGCCGGACTCGAGATCGTCGATGCGCTCGCCGCCGGTTCGGCGCTCGCGAACTATCACTGGCTGCCGAGCGTGCGCGGCGATCTGCTGGTCAAGCTTGGACGCGTCGACGAAGCCCGCGTGGAGTTCGAGCGCGCCGCGGCGATGACGCGCAATACGCGCGAGCGCGAGTTGTTGCTGGAGCGTGCGCGCGGGCTCGCGGATTGAGGTTGGCACATTGGTGCTGGCACATTGGTGCTCACGCACACGTCAGTGCCGCCTCAACGAATCAGCTGCCGCACCCCCAACGCAACGATCAAGCCGCCGCACACACGATCCACCCACATCTTGCCGCGCCGATAAGCCGACGCGATGCGCTGATGCGAGAGCGCCAGCGCGACGAACCCATACCAGCAGCTCGCGACGACGAACACCATGCCGAGCATCGCGGCGAACGTGCCGGTGCTCACATGCGCTGGCGCCGCCGACGAAAACACCGCGGCAAAAAACGCCATCGACTTCGGATTCGCGATGTTGGTCGCGAAGCCCTGCGCGAACGCCTGCCTGAAGCCGCCCGCCGGTGCCTTGACGAGCACCGCTTGCCGCGCCGCCAAGGCATTGAAGATCAGCCGCCCGCCGAACCACAGCAGGTAACACGCGCCCACGATCCTGACCACGAGCGCGAGCCACGGGAACGCGGCGAACACGATGCCGACGCCAAGAATCGCGCAGCTGGCCCAGAACAGATTGACGAGCACGATGCCGGCGACCATCGCGAGCGCTTCGATGCGCGTCGCCGAAGCCGCCTTGTGCGCGACCGCGACGAAGTTCGGGCCTGGACTCACCACGCCCGCGACATACACGGAAAACACGCCGACCACGGCGGACCCATCGATCACGACACGCTCCCGATTGCAAAGCTCTGGGTGAAAAGCAACGCGAGCATCCCGCTCATAGCCCGAAAAACGCCGCGCCCGCGGTCAAGACGCCCACTCCCGCGACGAGGTACGACAGATTGCGCAGCCAGTTCTTGCGCGTGAGCAGCGTGATCGCGCACAGCGCAATCGCGACCTGAATCAGCAGCGTCGCCTGAGCCCAGCGATGATGGCCGTGCAACAGCGTTTCGCTGCGCGTATCGGCGGCGACGACCTGTTTTTCGATCGCTTCTGCGTTCGCGCGGATCGGCTCCTTCTGCTGCTTGTATTTCTCGACGTCGGCGACGAACTTCGCGTGCGCGTCGCTATTGGGCGCCGACAGCGCCGCGCCGAGTTCCGCGAGGTTTTCCTTTTCGCCCTTCGCCTGGTAGTAGCTCCACTGGTTCGACGCTTCGGTCTTCTTGATCGCGGCTTCGTTCTTGTAGAACAGCGCGAGGTTTTCGGCGTTGCCGCTCTGGTACGCGCACAGCGCGCCGATCGTCGCGAGGATCGCGGTCATCACGGCCATGCGGCTCGCGAACGGATCGGCGTCGTGATGCGCGGCGTGGCCGGCGTGTTCGACGGCATGGTCGTGCGGACCGTGCACTTCATATTCTTCAGACATCAGATTCTCCGAGGCAATGCTTTTGTCGTTCTCGCCGGACGGGGCGGGCGCCCGGCGGCCTCAATCTTAGCGTGTCGCGGAGGCCCGGAGGCCGCAGCTTCAACGCACTGTGTCAGAGGGACGGTTATTGCATGCGAATCACGACGCGCCCGCGCGTGCCGGCGGCGACCGCCTCGTAGGCTTCGCGCGCGCGGGCGAGCGGGAATTCCTGCGCGATCGCCGGGCCGCTCAGCTTGCCGTTGTCGAAGCCCTCGACGAGCGCCGTCATCAGCGGCGCCGATTCCGCGACGCCGAGCTTCGCGCTGTCGACGCCGAGCAATTGCGTCTCGTTGTGATAGAAGTCGATCAGATCGAACTCGACGCGGCGCTTGCCGGTCCCGCTGATTTCGAGCACGCGGCCGCGCCGCTTCGCGAGACTCAGCGCGGTCTCGAACGCGACACCGCCTACCGTGTCGTATACGACTTCCGCGCCCGCGCCGCCGGTCAGCTCGCGCACGCGTGCGGCCGCGTGTTCGTCGAACGCCACGTAGGCGTCGATCAGGCGGCCCGCGGGCGTGGCGGGATCGAGCGGCCGGCGGTCGACGGCGATCACGCGCGCGCCGCGTGCTTTCGCGATCTGCACGACCGCGCCCCCGACACCGCCGCCCGCGCCAAGCACGGCAATGGTCTCGCCGGCCTGCAACTTCGCGTATTCGACGCTGCCGAGCCACGCGACCACGAAGTTCACGCCGATCGCCGCTGCCTCGACGTGGCTCAACGCCACGGGCTTGCGCGACAGCGCCGCGACCGGAATGCCGAGGTACTCGGCGTGCGTGCCGTCGCGCGTGAAGCCGATGTCGCCGCCGGTCCCCCACACCTCGGCGTCGAGCCACGCGGCCGGGCCGTCCACCACCACGCCGCTGAAGTCGCGCCCCGGCGTGCGCGGCAGCACCGTATGTTCGAAATGGCCGGACACGTTCTTCACGTCGCTCGGATTGACCGAGGCCGCCATGACCCGCACGACCGCATGCTCCGCGTCGGCCTGCGGCGTCGGCAGATCGACGTATTCGAGCACTTCGGGGTTGCCAAAAGATTTGAACTGGATCGCTTTCATCGTGCGTGGCTCCGGTTGGTCTTGCGCCGCGTTGCGCAGCGAATGCACCGTAGTCTAAGTGATGCGAGTAAAGGCATCAGGACAGCGGCTTTCAGATTTCGGACAACCCGCGCGCCGGGTACGCGATCACCCAGGCTCTAACCCGCCTGACCCGCCTCGTCGGCCTTCGGCGCCTGAGCATGCCGCTGGTGTTCGGCGGCCAGAAACATGTACATCGCCGGCACGACGAACAACGTGAACAGCGTGCCGATCGACATCCCGGTGAAGATCACGAGCCCCATTGCGTTGCGGCCCGCCGCGCCCGCGCCCGACGCGATCACGAGCGGCACCACACCGAGCACCATCGCCGCGGTTGTCATCAGGATCGGGCGCAGCCGCACGCCCGCCGCTTCCTCGACCGCTTCGCGCTTCGCGCGACCTGCGCGCTGCAGTTCGTTGGCGAACTGCACGATCAGAATGCCGTGCTTGCTGACGAGCCCCATCAGCGTGACGAGGCCGACCTGCGTGTAGATGTTCAGCGTCGTCAGGCCGATGTTGATGAAGATCAGCGCGCCGAACAGCGCCATCGGCACCGAGATCAGGATCACGATCGGATCACGGAAACTCTCGAATTGCGCCGCGAGCGCGAGGAACACGATGATCGTCGCGAGCAGCAGTGTGATGACGAAGCCGCCCGACTCCTGCACGAACTGGCGCGACTCTCCCGAGTAATCGGCTGAATAGCCGGCCGGCGCGACCTGCGCGGTCGCCTTGCGCAGAAAATCGAGCACCTGGCCTTGCGATACGCCCGGCACGATCACGCCGGAGATCGTCGCCGAGTTCAACTGCTGGAAGTGGTTGATCGATTCGGGCACGACGCTGTGCCGCAGATGCGCGATCGTCGACGCCGGAATCACGTTGCCGTCCGGCGTACGCAGATAGTAGTCGAGCACTTGCGACGGATTGAGCCGGTCGATCTGCAACACCTGCGGAATCACCTTGTACGAGCGTCCCGCAATCGAGAAGTAGTTGACGTAGCCGCCGCCCAGCGCCGACCCGAGCGCCTGTCCGACGTCGCTTTGCGACAGCCCGAGCGAGGCCACCTTGTCGCGGTCGACGACGAGCGTCACTTCCGGCTTGTCGATTTTCAGGTCGCTATCGACGAAGAAGAACATGCCGCTCGCGCGCGCTTTTTCCAGCACTGCTTGCGACACCTCGTTGAGGTTTTCGAACGGCTCGGTCGTGCTGATCACGAACTGCACCGGCAAGCCCTGCGCGCCCGGCAGCGGCGGAAACTGGAACGCCGCGACGCGCGCGCCCGCGATCTGATTCCACTTCTGCTGCAACTCCTGCTGCAGCACGGTCGCGTTCTTGCCGCGCTGGTCCCAGGTCTTGAACAGCACGCCGCCGATGCCCCGGTTGACAGTCGGCGAGCCCGTGAGCTGGAACATCTGCGAATATTCGGGCAGTGTCTTCGAAGCATCGAACACCTGGTCCGCGTAGGTCTGCATCTGCTGGATCGTCGCGTTGGGCGGCCCGATGATCTGCGAGAGCACGATGCCCTGGTCTTCCTGCGGCGCGAGTTCCGACTTCGAGGTCATGAACAGATACACCGTGCCGCACAGCAGTAGCGCGCCCATGATCACGAACACGGGCCAGGTGTCGAGCGTCGCATGCAACAGGCGGCCGTAGCCGCGATGCACGCGCTCGAACTGGCGGTCGACGAAACGCGCGAAGCGGCCCGACTCCTGCGCGGCGCGGAAGAAGCGCGAGCACATCATCGGCGACAACGTGAGTGCGATTACGCCCGATACCGTCACCGCGCCCGCGAGCGTGAACGCGAACTCGGTGAAGAGCGCGCCCGTCAGCCCGCCCTGGAAGCCGATCGGCGCGTACACGGCGATCAGCACGACGGTCATCGCGACGATCGGGCCGCCCAGCTCGCGAGCGGCGATCAGCGCGGCGTCGAACGGTGTTCTGCCTTCGTGCTTCATGTGCCGATCGACGTTCTCGACGACGATGATCGCGTCGTCCACGACGAGCCCGATCGCGAGCACGAGTGCCAGCAGCGTGAGCAGATTGATCGAATAGCCGAGCACCTGCATCACGAAGAACGTGCCGATCAGCGACAGCGGCATCGCGATCAACGGCACGATCACCGCGCGGAAGCTGCCGAGAAACAGGAAGATCACGACGGTCACGATCACGAGCGCTTCGACGAGCGTTTTGATCACTTCCCTGATCGCGGTGTTGACGAAGTCGGTCGCGTCATAAACGATGTCGCCCGTCATGCCGGTCGGAAACTGCTTCTGCAGATCCGGAAACACGGTTTTCACGCGCTTGGCCACGTCGAGAATGTTCGCGTCCGGCGCGACCTTGATGCCGATGAACACCGACCGCTTGCCGCTGAACGCGACGTTGAAGTCGTAGCTGTCGGCGCCGAGCACGACGTTCGCGACATCCTCGAGACGCACGATCGAGCCGTTCTTCTGCTTGACGACGAGCTGCTTGAAGTCGTCGACGGTATGCAGGTCCGTGCCCGCTTCCAGGTCGACGCTGACCATTTGCCCCTTCGTCGTGCCGAGCGTGGCGAGATAGTTGTTGTTGCCGAGCGCGGTGTACACGTCGCTCGCGCTCACGCCGTGCGCGGCGAGCCGCGCCGAGTCGAGCCACGCGCGCATCGCGAACTGCCGCCCGCCCAGCACTTCGGCGGTCTGCACGCCCTGGATCGAATCGAGCTTGGGCTTGACCACGCGCAGCAGGTAGTCGGTGACGTTGTTGCTCGGCAGCACGCTGCTGTAGAAGCCCATGTACATCGCGTCGGTGGTCTGCCCGGTCTGCACCGTCAGCACCGGCTGCTGCGCCTGCGGCGGCAACTGGTTGCGCACCGAGCCGATCTGCGTGTTGATCTCGGTCAGCGCGCGGTTCGCATCGTAGTTCAGACGTAGCGTCGCGATGATCGTCGACACGCCCGTGATGCTCGTCGACGACATGTAGTCGATGCCCTGTGCCTGCGCGATCGCCGCTTCGAGCGGCTGCGTGATGAAGCCGGCGATGGTGTCCGAGTTCGCGCCATAGTAGGCCGTCGTGATCGTGACGACCGCGTTCTCGGTCTGCGGATACTGGCTGACCTTCAGCACCGCGAGCGCGCGCAACCCGAGCACGAGGATCAGCAGGCTCACGACCGAAGCGAGTACCGGCCGGCGAATGAAGATGTCCGTGAACATGGTCGGGCGGCCTCGCTTATTGTTCCTGCGGCGTCGGATTCGGACTGTCCGACGGCTGAACGCGGTTGTCGATGATCAGCGGCGTGCCGTTCTTGAGCTTGATCTGGCCGCTCGTCACGACCTGCGTGCCGTCGTCGATGCCCTTCAGAATCGCCACCTGGTCGCCGCGCGTCGGCCCCGGCGTTACGAACACCTGCTGCGCGACGGGCAGCGTCTTGCCCTGCGCGTTGGGCTGCGTGCCGGGCTTCACGATGAACACGGTCGCGCCGTACGGGTTGTAGGTGATCGCCGTTTGCGGCAGGGTCAGGTAGCGCTGTTCGGCGCCCGAGTCGATCTTCACGTTCGCGTACATGCCGGGCAGCAGCTTGCGCTCGCGATTGTCGACGCTCGCTTCGATCTGTACGTTGCGCGTCGCGCTATCGACTTTCGGGCTCATCGACTGGATCTTGCCGGTGAAGCTTTGCCCGCTGTACGCGTTGGTATCGACGCTGACGGTCGCGCCGATCGCGAGCTGGCCGAGCTGTTGTTGCGGTACCGAGAAGTCGGCGTAGATCGGATCGATGGCTTGCAGCGTGACGATCGCGTCGCCGGGATTCAGGTATTGCCCCGGATTGATCGTCGTGATGCCGAGGCGCCCCGCGAACGGCGCGCGAATCGTCTTCTTGTCGACGAGCGCCTGCTGTTGCGCGACCTGCGCCTTCTTGCCCTTGAGGTCGGCCGCATCGGCGTCGAGCTGCGCCTTCGCGATCGCCTTGATGTCATACTGCGCGCGGTCGCGCTCGTAGACCGTCTGCGCGAGTTGGGCCGCGGCCTGCAGCGATTGCAGCAGCGCGACGTCGCTGTCGGCGTTGAGTCGCACGAGGATCTGTCCGGCTTTCGCTTCCTGCCCCGACACGAACGCGACCTCGCGCACGAGGCCGGCGACTTCGGTCGTCACGTCTACGCCGCGCACCGCGCGCAGGCTGCCGACCGCCGCGAGCTGCGGCTGCCACGACTGATAGTGGACCACCACCGCCGAGACCGTGGCGGGCGGCGCGGTGTTGGCCGTCATGAACTTCGCGAACATGTGCGCGCGGAACAGGTTGAAGCCGACCAGCGCGGCGAGCAGCAGGCCGACGCTGATCAACATGATCACCATCCGCTTTGTCATCGGTTTTCTTTCGGCCATCGTGATGTCCTTGCTCGGCTTGGGGCGAGGGCTGGGGTTGCGTCAGGGCACGGTCAATGTGGCGTTGTGGCGGTTGCCGTCGTTGCTGATGGCGACGACGTGTTCGACGCGCTCGCCGACGCGGCGGCTGGCGCGGCCGCGGACTCGGGCGCGGCGGCATTCCACCAGCCGCCGCCGAGCGCCTGGAACAGCGCCGCCGTGTCGGCGTAACGCGCGGCCTGCGCCTGCGCGAGACTCACGACCGTTTGCTGATACTGGCGTTGCGCGTCGAGCAGCGCGAGGTAGCTGACACCGCCGACGCGATACTGTCCGCGCGTCAGTTCGAGCGAATCGCTCGCGGCGCGCGACGCGTCGGTCTGCGCCTTGAGGCCGGTTGCGTCGTGTTCGAGCGCGCGCAGCGTGTCCGCAACGTTCTGGAACGCGAGCAGCACCGTCTCGCGGTATTGCGCGCCGGCCTGCTCGTAGGCGGCCTCGGCCGCGCGCTTCTGCGCGCTCAGCTGGCCGCCGTGAAAGACCGGTTGCAGCAAGCCCGCGCCGATGCTCCAGATCGTGCTGCCGGCCCTGAGCACCTGCGCGGGCGTCAACGCTTCGGCGCCGTAGCTCGCGGACAGCGTGATCTGCGGATACATCGCCGCGGTCGCGACGCCGACCTGCGCGCTCGCCTGATGCAGCGTGGCGTCGGCGGCAAGGATGTCGGGGCGCTGGTGCACCAGCGACGACGGCAGGCTCACGGGCAGCGTGTCGGGCAGCGAGAACATGTCGAGCGTGAAGTCGGGCACCGAGGTATCGCTCGGCAGCTTGCCGGCGAGTACCGCAAGCTGATGGCGCGCCTGATCGAGCTGCTGTTGCAGCGGCGGCAGCGTCGCGCGGGTCTGCGCGAGCAGCGTTTCCTGCGCGAGCACGGCCGTGCGGCTCACGCCGCCGAGTGAGAATTGCTGGTCGAGCACGTTCAGCTGCTGCTCTTCCTCGGTAGCGATCCGCTCGGTCGCGTCGATCTGCGCGCGCACCGACGCTTCCTTGACCGCCGCGGTCACGATGTTGGCCGATATCGTGAGATAGGCGGCCTGCAGCTGGAAGCGCTGATAGTCGATCTGCGCATGCAGCGCTTCGAGTTCGCGCCGCGCGCCGCCGAACACGTCCAGCTTGTACGAGACGTTGACCGACGCGTTGTAGAGATTGAATTCCTCGACGAGGCCGGGCTCGCCGAACGCGATGCCGTTGATCTTTTCGCGCGTGGCGCTCAGTTGCGCGTCGACGCTCGGCAGCAAGGTGCCGCCGGCTTGCGCCGTGTAATTCTCGCGAGCCTGTCGCAACGCCGCCTGCGCGGCGGCCATGTTCGGACTGTTGGCGATCGCCTCGCGGATCAGCGCGTCGAGCGGCTCGCAATGAAACAGCGTCCACCACGCGGCGGGAATGTCCTGGGCCGGCGCGAAACGCTGCGGCAGGCCTGCGGGGCCGGGCGCGGAGGCGGTCTGGTCGGGCAGCGGCGTGGTGGTGAAGGTGTCGGTGGCCGGCGCGGGCGGCGCGTGGTAGTCGGGGCCGACCATGCAGCCGGCCAGCGCGACGCAGCTGCACAGCGCAACGTAGAGGCGCCGCCAGACAATACGCTGACTCAAGTCGATCATCGATCTACCTTGTATCGCCAATGGCGGGTGGACCGGACGAAGATGTTCAGGGCACCCGAACGTTCTTGGAGTTGTCTTGCCGACGCTGGAATTTACCATGCACGGCGCGAACCGCGCTTGGCCTCGCGTTCGCTGGCGGACGAAGGGTGGATACGAGATCACGTAGGAGGGCGGTGATGGCAGGCGGTGCTGCCGCTGTCTGCCACGCCCGGAGCGGCATTCACGACAATTTCACGGATTCGGGCACGCGGTTGGCTCGGCATCGCGCTTGGCGAACTGGTCGAGCTGTTGCCTGGTTATCGATCGTCTGGTTTTACCGGGCCTCGTCCGCCGCTCGGCGCTGCGCGATCAGATCGGCGAGCCGCTCGACCTGCTGCCCTTGCGCATCGAAATTGCCGGCGTCGAGCCAGCGCTCATAGCACGAGCGCAATGCCGGCCACTCGCTGTCGATGATCGAAAACCACGCCGTGTCGCGATTGCGCTCGCGATAGACGATCGCCTGCCGGAAGATCCCCTCGAACGTAAATCCATAGCGCAACGCGGCCTTGCGCGACGGCTCGTTCAGCGAATCGCATTTCCATTCGAAGCGCCGATAACCGAGCTTGTCGAACACTTCGCCTAGCAGCAGGTACATCGCATCGGTCGCGATGCGCGTGCGCTTGAGCCGCGGCGAATACGTGACGTGGCCGACTTCGATCACGCCGTTGGCCGGATCGATCCGCATCAGCGAGAGCGTGCCGACCGGCTTGCCCGTCGCCAGGTCGATGACCGCATAGTGCAGCGGATCTTTCGATGCCGCCATCTGCGTCAGACGCTCACGATAGGCCGCGAGGCTGTCGAACGGGCCGACCGCCAGATAGGTCCAGTCGCGGCCGTCGGTGGCCGAGCCGTACGCGTCGAAGAGGTCGGCCGCGTGGCGCTCGACGTCGACCGCTTCGAGCCGGCAATAGCGGCCGCCGAGCGGCTCGCGGCCCGGCGGCTGCGCGCCGTGCCAGCCGGGCAGGGGTGCGCCGATTGGCTGGCCGTAGGCGTTACGTGTGGGTTCCATGTCTGTTCTCCCGTCGATGAATGAGCGATGCCGGAGGATGCCGATGCGTGTCGATGCAGGAACGATACGGCAAACGTGGTATGTTCAAAAGATCCACGACATGCTTATTCGATAGATCCAGCCACCATGATCGAAATCATCGGACCGCTCGTCCATGCGGACGACGCGTTCGCCGCGCGCGGCGCCAGCGGGGCCAAGCGGCCCGCGCCGCTGCAAAAGCAACTGATCGAACGTCTGCAGCAGGCGATTCTCGCCGGTCGTCTGCCGGCCGGGTCGCTGCTACCGTCGTCGCGGCTGCTCGCCGCCGAAATGGGCGTGTCGCGTAACACGGTCGTGATCGCTTACGAGCATCTCGCCGCGGTCGGCTACGTCATCGCCGATCGCCAGGGCACGCGCGTGAGCCCGCTGTCGAGCCCCGCCGCGCGCGGCGAGCGGGCGGCGGCGTCGGCCGCGCCGGAGGTCGTATACGCGGCGCGCGTCGAGCAGTTCGCGGCGTCGCACAATCACGCCGACAACGGGTACGCGCTGACCCCCGGCACGCCCGCGCTCGACCGTTTCCCGCTTGCCGCGTGGCGGCGCGCGCTCGAACGTGCGATGGAGCGCGCATTACCACGCGCGCTCGGCTACGGCACGCCGGCCGGCGAGCCCGCGCTGCGCGACGCGATCGCCGCGCATCTGCGGATGGCGCGCGGCGTGCGCTGCGATGGCTCGCAGGTCGTGATCACCGAGGGCGCGCAGGAGGCGCTGAACCTGTGCGTGCGACTGCTGACCAATCCCGGCGATATCGCATGGATCGAGGACCCCGGCTATCGCGGCGCGAAGGCCGCTTTCAACGCGGGCGACTTGCGCACGCTGCCGATTCCCGTCGACGCCGAAGGCATGGCCGTGCCGGCCGACGCGTGGCACACGCATCCGCCGAAACTGATCTACACGTCTCCCGCGCATCAGTATCCGACCGGCGCGGTGCTGTCGGTGGCGCGGCGGCTTGCGCTGATTGCCGAGGCGCGGCGCTGCGGCGCATGGCTGATCGAGGACGATTACGACGGCGAGATGCGTCACACCGGCGAGCCGATCGCGAGCATGCAGGGCCTCGTCGACGCGGCGCCCGTGCTGTACGTCGGCTCGTTCAGCAAGACGATGTTTCCGGCGCTGCGCATCGGCTTCGTCGTGCTGCCTCGCGCGATAGCCGCGCACGCCGCTGTTGCGCTGCAAGAGATGCTGCGCGGCGGGCATCGGCTGGAGCAGCTGGCGCTCGCGCATTTCATCGAAAGCGGCGAATTCGGGCGGCATCTCGGGCGGATGCGGCGGCTGTACCGCGAGCGGCAGCAGGCGCTGCGCGACGCGCTTGCCGAGCATTTTCCGGCGGCGACGATTCTTGGCGGCGATTGCGGCATGCATCTGACGCTGCGGCTGCCGGCGTCGCTCGACGATCGCGCGCTCACGGCGCGGGCGCAGGCGTTGGGGTTGAGTCCGCGCGCGCTGTCGGGGTTTTCGATCGGGGCGTCGGAGCAGACGAACGGGCTCGTGATCGGGTATGGCAATACGGAGGCGGAGCGCTTGGGGCCCGCGGTGAAAGCGCTGGCGGAGGTGGTGCGGCAGATGGAGGATGAGGCGCGACCGGCTGCGAAGCGCGCGTCAAAACGGGGCGGAAAAACCGTCGTCCGGTCCCGCAAAAAACCCACCCCGCCACGCCGTACGCCCGCCACTCCGGGCATGTAAGTTTTACGTCTGTCCGCCTGGCCCATGTCGCGCTATCGTGTCGTATGCGCGGCGACTTCGCAGTTCCGACGTGCTGGTTTGCCCGCATGTGCCGCGGTTGCCCGTCCCGTCGCGCGGCGGATGTGGCGCCAGTGATGGGCACGAACAATGCGTTCAGTGTGGTTATCGATGACGATCTATCCGACCGGAGACGACATGAAGGAAATCGAACCGACCCCGTGGTTTGACCTTGCCATCCATACGCCCGTACGCGAAGGCTGGTACGAAGTGCAGTTGGCGAGCGGGGACACGGCGTTTGCGAAATTTGGCGACGGCGTGTGGACCGAAAAGCCGTTGCTCGTATTCACGCACTGGCGCGGCCTGTCCGCCGATCCCTCGAAAGCCGCGGACGGCGCGGCCGAGTCGGTCGGCGCCGAAGCCACCGCGGCGCAGGGCGTGCGCGCCGCCTGGAACGCGTTCTTCCCGGGACTCGGCGACGAGCAGCACAAGCCGCTCAATGCGGTGCCGAACGGCAAGGCGCCGCATTGAGGGTCCCTTGAAATTCGTTTGAAGTCCGGTCGGGCGGCGGCTTGTGGGCCGCCGCCCGGCAGTTCGATTCGGCCGCCATCCGCGCGTGGTTCGAATCGCTCTCGTATCGCTCGGCCCTGCGCCGCATCGCATTTGTCCCGCCCCGGTACAATCAGCGTCATCCTTTCGACGCCATCACGATGCTATGAACGCCACCCGAGAAACCGTGGAATTGTCGCGCGCGACTCAACTGCTCAATCACGGACCCGTCACGCTGATCACGAGCGCACACGATGGTCGATCGAACGTGATGGCCGCGTCATGGGCGATGCCGCTCGACTTCAATCCGCCGAAGGTGGTGGTGGTCGTGGATAGCCGCACGCTGACGCGTCGCCTGATCGAAGCGAGCGGCGTGTTCGGGCTGCAGTTGCCGAGCCGCGGTTTCGCCGCGCAAACGCTCGCGGTCGGCACGCACGCGGGCGTCGAACTCGACAACGACGATCCCGACCTGCGCACATGCCATTACGTGGCCGGCGGTACCTTCTTCGCGACGGGCGATGCATTCGAGGTGGCGCCCGTCGCGGCCTCCGCGCAGTGACTGGGCTTAGGTGCTCCGTTCGGTTTCGCCTTCGGCGAATGCTTTGAGCGCGTCGCCGGCGAGACGATAACGTACCCATTCGCTTTGCGGATTCGCGCCGATCGACTTGTAGAAGCCGATGGCCGGCTCGTTCCAGTCGAGCACGCTCCATTCGAATCGGCCGCAGCCCGTTTCGCAGGCGATTTGCGCGAGATGGCGCAGCATCTGTTTGCCCGCGCCGCTGCCACGCGATCCGGGCGATACGTACAGGTCTTCCAGATAAAGCCCCTGTTTGCCGAGCCACGTCGAATACGAAAAGAAGTACACGCAAAAACCGACTGGCTCGCCGTTCATTTCGCAGATCAGTGCTTTCGCGGGCGCGCCCTCGGAAAACAGGCTCTTCTCGATGTCTTCGACGCCGGCGACGACTTCGTGCTCGGCTTTTTCGTAGATCGCGAGTTCGGTGATGAAGCGCAGGATCAGGGGGGCGTCGGAAGCGGTGGCGGGGCGGATGTGGATCGTCAAGGTCTAGTGCTCGGTGAGTTCGGTGATGACTGCCGGCCGGCGGGCGGTACGCGCCAATTGCGCCGGCTTCGGAACAGACTCACATCGTAGCAAAGAGCCAAAGCCCCCGCCGCGAACGGACGGTGCCTCGGGCGTTTCCTACAGACCGAAGGCGAACAATTTCAGCGGGCCCGGTCCACTCGTTGAGCCAGAGCCCCAGAACACCACGCCGTCCGCAATGGCCGGCCCGGCATTGCATGCACCCCCGCTATTGAATGACCACAGGACTTTTCCGTTGGAAGAATCGAGCGCGTACATCGTGCCATTCGTGTAGTCGAGATTGCATCCGAAGACCACGCCATTGGCGACACTGACGGCTGCCTCCGCGCGGCTTCCGAGCGGGTCCGGCGTGGTCCACGTCACTGCGCCGGTCGCGACATCGAGTGCGACGACGCTGCCGCGGAAACTCCACTGCCAGGCAGGCGGAGGGACATAGGCGGCCATCAATTCTTCGTTCGATGTGGTTCCTACGAAAGCCGTACCGTTCGCGATGACGGCAGACTGCGTGACCATTGAATAGGTGGTTGAATCGACTTGCGTGTGCCAAAGCCGAATCTTATTTCCGGTCTTTAAGCCCGACCGCAATTCGCGTAGTCACCAATGAAAGCGCGGCAACTCCACTTCAATCGAATGCCCTTCTACATCCCTGCCGGGTTCGTCGGCGAGAGTATGACGGGGTGGTGCGATTCGCGGCTGATTGGATGATCTGCCCGGCATGAGCGCGCGTTCGGACAGGAAGAGAGACCGAAACGGCACTGCCGCGCTTCAACCCTCCGGCAACACCGACTTACCGCGCCGCTTTTTCGGCTTAGGCTCGACACCCACTCGCGGGTCCCGCTCCAGCACGAGTGCCGTCAACTGCTCGACAGTGTCTTCAAACGCAGGATCCTCCTGCGGCACGTAAAGCCATTTCCCAAGCACCGGGTGAGGCTGCAACGCAGGCATATCGGCAATCAGAGCAGCATGGCGTTCCCGAGACGTACAGACGAGCAGCCCATTCCACGGCTTATCGCGATCGGCGGCAACCAGGCACAACAGCCCATCGATATACGCAGCGTCGCTACCAAACATCCGCCGACGCATATACGTCGGATCGCGTTCGAACGCCTCGAAGATCCACAGGAGCGAATTGCTGATCGAAGAGGGCATCGGCGGACAATCTCAGGAAGCGCGGGTGAACAAAGATAAGTCTACGTAAATTCTCCAGGCTCGGCAGCGAGCCAATTGAAGATCGAGCAAGTCCGGCTAGGTAAGATGTGTCCAACCTCGGCGACCATATCGAAACTCGCACGATCCAGACCATGTTAGCTCACACAGACGCCACCGCTGCCTACACGAAGCGCTTCGAAGCCGTTCTCGCCTATATCGATGCAAACCTCGAGGGCAATCTGTCGGTCGACGCGCTAAGCCGCATCGCAAACTTCTCGATGTTCCATTTTCATCGACAGTTTGTCGCGTATGTCGGCGTGCCCGTCGCACGCTACGTGCAGTTGATGCGCTTGCGTCGCGCGGGCCGCCGCCTCGCGTCGCAGGCGTCGTGCCCGGTTCTCGATGCCGCGCTCGACGCCGGCTTCGACAGTCCCGAAGCCTTCAGCCGTGCGTTCAAGCGTGCGTTCGGCTTGGCGCCGAGCGCGTTTCGACGACATCCAACATGGCAATTCTGGAGTGCGAGTTTTGTTGTTCCCTATGTTTCGAGGAAACTGACCATGCAAGTGAAAATCGTCGATTTTGCGGAGACCCGCGTTGCCGCGCTCGAACATTGTGGTTCGCCCGGACTCGTCAATGAAAGTGCGCGCAAGTTCATCGATTGGCGTATTCAAAGCGGACAATCACCGGTGGCGTCGAGCCGAACCTTCGGCGTCCCGCACGGCAATCCAGACACGGTGCCAGCGGATGAATTCCGTTTCGATATCTGCGGAGAGATCGACGAGCCGGTCGCGCCGAATCTCTATGGCTTGCGCGAGCTCGTGATGCAGGGTGGACGGTGCGCGGTGGTTCGGCACACGGGATCGACCGACCACATCGGCGAGACGATCTACCCGGTCTATCGCGACTGGTTGCCTTCGAGTGGGGAAGAGTTGCGGGACCATCCGCTGTTTTTCCACTACCTCAGCGTCTATCCTGAGACGCCGCTGGATCAGTGGCAGACGGATATCTACATTCCGTTGGTGTGATTGGGATGGGTGTGATGAGCATGTGAGATGCCTGCTAGTGCGAAGCAAGTCGCTCCCAATTCTTCGCGAATGCTCATGTCCGAAGCCGCGGTTCGCTCGAATTTCAATTCGATTTCGGCATCGGTATCAATTGCATTGAGCGAGTGTTGCCGGATTGCTAATTCGGCAAAAAATGCAATTTCGAAATGTCTCTGTTTTCGCTGCATGTACCTCGATTCTCACTGGAACCACGCAATACCTCAAATGTCAAAAAAAGACGTCACCCGTCCATTTTGGGGAGATATCAAATGGCTGCCACGCAATCAGGGGCGGTGCCCCTCTCGGATGAGGAGGCTCGGCGCCAGTTGCGCCGTGCTGTCATCGCCAGCACGATTGGTACCACAATCGAATGGTATGACTTCTTCCTGTACAGCATTGTCACGGGTCTTGTATTCGCGAAACTGTTCTTTCCTGAATCGGACCCGCTCGTCGGCACACTGCAAGCTTTTCTGATTTACGCTGTCGGCTTTATTGCGCGGCCGGTGGGCGCGGCGATTTTCGGCCACTATGGCGATCGCATCGGACGTAAAGCCACGCTAATCGTGACGCTGTTGCTGATGGGACTCGCGACGTTTGCCGTGGGCTTTGTTCCAACCTATGCGACGATCGGTATCTGGGGGGCAATCCTGCTCACGGCGCTGCGCTTCATTCAAGGTGTGGGCGTTGGAGGCGAGTGGGGCGGTTCGGTGTTGATGTCGATGGAGTGGGCACGTACCAACAAGCATCGCGGTTTCATCGCGTCCTGGCCGCAGTTCGGCGTACCGGCGGGATTGTTCGTCGCGAATCTGGTGGTGCTTGCCATCAGTCAGATCTCCGGCAGCGCATTTCTCACCTGGGGCTGGCGGGTGCCGTTTTTCCTCAGTATCGTGCTGGTCGCGATCGGCCTTTATATCCGCTTGAGTATCCTCGAGACGCCTATCTTCGCGAAGCTGCTCGCTGAGCGCAGGATCGAAAAGGCGCCGATGCGTGAAGTATTGCGCCGGCAGCCGAAAGACATTCTTCTGTCGGCTCTTGCGCGTATGGCGGAACAGGCGCCGTTCTATATTTTCACGGCCTTTATATTCACCTATGGTGTGATGAGTCTGGGCGTCACACGCGATCTGTTGCTCACGGCAGTGCTGGCCGCTTCGGTGCTGGAATTCTTCACGATTCCGCTGTTTGGTCACGTGTCTGATCTGATCGGACGTCGACGCATGTATGTGATCGGTGCCGCTGCTGTCGGGCTATTCGGCTTCCTGTACTTTTTCATGGTTGGAACCCATAACCCGATATGGATCTTCGCGGCCATCGTACTTTCGCTGGTGCCGCATGCGATGATGTATGGTCCCCAAGCCGCGTTGATCGCCGAATCGTTCACGGGGCGCTTGCGCTACAGCGGTGCGTCGATGGGCTATCAGTTGGCTTCCGTCATCGCTGGCGGTCCGGCACCGTTGATTGCGACGGCGCTTTATGCTTACTTCCATTCGGGATTTGCGGTGGCGTGGTATGTCTTCGCGTGCGCGGTGATTAGCGTGGCCGCCGCCATGCGATTGGGCGATTACACGAATAAGGACATTTCGCGGGAATACGACGACGTGCATGCATTGCATGACAGCAGACATGCCACTCCGTGAATGATCAGGCGGATGGCCGGGCACAACGGCCATCCACAACGGCCATCCGCCGAATCGACCATCAACTTTTCAGCGGCAACCAGACTTCGACTCCACCCATCCCCGTCACCGGGTCGAACTGCTCGCCATACCGTTCGAAATGCGGTGCATCGGCAGGCACGTGCCCTGACGCGGGCAACCACTGATTCCAGATCGTATTCATCGTGCGACGAATGCCTGAGATGTGCTCGCGATGAGCGAACACCGCATACCGTTGCGCGGCGATGCGCACACGACTCAACTCTGGCGGCAATGCGGAAAAATCGCTGACTTCGACGCCGCACATGTAGTCAAAGTTACCCAGTTCATCGGCGTTATAGCCAACGCCATAAGCCACCTTGCCGACCTGTCCCGGCACCCTGCCGTACCAGGCGCCAAAGCGCTGCCATTGGGATGGGATCGCCTTGCTGCTGTCGCACGTATAGCGCTCGCTCAGTCCAGCGACGAGAAACGCCCGCGCGTCTTCGAAGCGCGGTGGGTCCAGATGGGTGAGAAGGGTTTCGTCCATTTTGATCGGCTCCACGATGGTCAGGTTGTCGAGATGACCCCGCGCGCGCAGCGCGTCGGGCGTGAGCCCGAACTGTTCGCGAAACGCGCGCGTGAATGCTTCGTGAGAGCCGTAGCCGGCGTCGAGAGCGACCGCGAGGATGTCGGGCGCACCATCGGCCAGACGTCGTGCGGCCTCGCTCAAACGCCGTGCGCGAACGTAGCGCATCACCGGCATCCCGGTGGCCGCTTCGAACGCGCGTGCGAGGTGAAAGCGCGATACGCAGCCACAGCGGGCGATGTCGTCGAGCGTCAACTCGCCGGCGAAGTGGCTTTCGATATACCAGAGCGCTTTTCCAACCGGGTTCATCTCGGCTCTCATGTCAGCATGAAGCCAGCATAGTCAGCGGCGCACTCACGCATTTGATCGCGCTTGCGGTTTTGCAGCCGCGGCGGAGGGCCGAGACGATTCCGCCGCGTCACCATGCACGCCCGCGGCGCCACCCGCCTGCCCCGGCCTCAGCAACAGCCCACCCAGCACGCCGGCCGCCGCCGCAAAAACCGCCCCAAACAGAAACGCGACGTGATACCCGCTGTTCAGCGCAGCCGCCGCACTCGACGACGCCTGCATCGCCTCGCTACGCGCCGCGGCAAGACTCGCGAGCACCGCAAGCCCGAGCGCCCCGCCCATCATGAACGATGTATTGACGATGCCCGACGCGAGGCCCGAATCGGCGGGATCGACGTCGCTCATCGCGGCGAGCAGCAGCGGATTGAACGCGATGCCCGCGCCAAAGCCGAGCAGCAACATGCCGGGCAACACGTCCGGTACGAAGCTGCCGTCGACGGGCGCACGCGCGAACAGCGCAAGCCCGCATGCCGCGATCAGCAGGCCGGCCGCGAGCGGACGACGCAGCCCGAAGCGCATCACCACGCGCGCCGACAATCCCAGCGAAAAGAGTCCCATGATCAGGTTCGCGGGCAGAAACGCGAGCCCCACCTGCAATGGCCGATAGCCGAGCACGCGCTGCAGATACAGCGCCGAAATAAAGAACCACGCGAACATCGCCGCCGCCCACAACACGCCGACCAGGTTCGCGGTCGCGACATTGCGCAAACGCAGCAGAGCGAGCGGCATCAAAGGGTGTTCGATTCTCGCCTCGATTGCGAGGAACACGGCAAGCAGCGCGAGCCCGACGAACAGCAGGCCGAGTGTTTGTGCCGAAGTCCAGCCCGCTTCGTTGCCGTTGACGATTGCATAGACCGCCAGCATCAGCGATGCAGTCACGCTGAGCGCCCCGGCCACGTCGAGCCGTTCGCCGTGCGCGTGGCCGCGCGCGGCGGGCAGTAGCGCGAGGCACAGCGCGTACACCGCAATGCCGATCGGCAGATTGACCAGGAAGATCCAGTGCCAACTCAGCAGGTTGGTGAGCAGTCCGCCGAGCAGCACGCCGATGCTGCCGCCGCCCGCGCAGACAAAGCCATACACGCCCATCGCCTTCGCGCGTTCGCCGGCTTCGGTGAACAGATTCATGATCAGCGACAACGATACCGCCGAGACGATCGCACCGCCCAGGCCCTGCACGGCGCGCGCGGCGACCAGCAGCACCTGCGAATTCGCGAGGCCGCAGGCGAGCGAAGCGAGCGTGAAGAGCGTAATGCCGCTGAGAAACAGCTTGCGGTGTCCGTACAGATCGCCAAGCCGGCCGCCGAGCAGCAGGCAGCCGCCGAACGTCAGCATGTAGGCGTTGACGACCCACACGAGCGAAGTTTCGCTAAAGCCGAGATCGGCTGCGATGGACGGCAGCGCGACGTTCACGATGGTCGTGTCGAGCACGATCATCAGTACGCCGAGGCAGAGCACGATTAGCGCGAGCCAGCGTTGCTTGCCGTGGAGGGAATGGGTCATGCGGACGCCCCTTTACGCGGATTCGGTCGATCACCGACGATGGGTTTTCGAGTCTAGCACCCGCACATTTAGCGTCCAACTACGAAATCCTGGGCGGCGGCGTTGCGCGAAGCCGCGCGCGGTGGCGGCTTCGAACGGGAAGGAAGGCCGTACCAGGGTTGCAGAAATCTCAGGTATCTACGTTTATATTAAGGATAGTTACGACTTCACCGACAAGCCTGGCGAGGTGTCGCAATATCTTGGCCATTGGAGCAAAAACGGGGTGATCGTTCTGGCGTACAACGGCGCGATGTCATATCTGAACGAACCGCGATTGTATTTTTCCTATCCCGTTGCACTTGGGAACCCGAAGGTCAGGGGCAACGTGTACTACCCGGTTCACAATAAGGACTTTAGAGAGTGGGCAATGAAACACCAGCGAGGAGGTGACTTCGTGATCTATTCGGATCGAAAGCCTGTTCGAATCGACCCACCGATCAAGGTGTATTTATGAAACCCGGGCGATCGATCGGATGGGGCGCCGTAGTGCTCACAGTCGCGTTTGCCGTGCTTCTCGTCGCGACGCACACCGATCACAGGAATGCGAGCGAATGCATCAAAAGCACGTCAAAAAACGGCCGCTACACTGCAGAGCGGTGCCTGCTCCAATGGAGAGGCGGCAACGACCCGGCGTATCTCGGTCAGGTCTACGACGCCGCGTCAGGCAAACTGCTAGTGCGCAGAACCTTCAGCACACCGGTTCCTGAATTGATTTGGGTGGACGACGAAGGCGTTTCATTTTCCCGCGGCGGCGACGACGCGTCGTTTATCAAGCTGCCGCCGTCATTCTATGATCGCATGATCGCCAGATTTTCGTCGATTGGATGATGAGTTTTTCGGTCTTGCATGCCGCCATTAATACGCGCTGCCGGCGCGAGTCATTCGGATGATGTACAGCGACGGCAGCACCACTTCCTTAAACCTTTGACTTACCCCCCATCAACCCATTCGACGGCAACGTCTCATCGAGCAACTTCCTCGCACTTTCAATCCCCGCCACCGGCAAGCCCTCCGGATCGAGCAGCCCCACCTGCACGAGCACCGAAGCCTGATCCCAATAGATATGCTCGTTATAAAGCTTGTCACCGCGGAAGCACACCACGGCGAGCATCGGCACCTCGAAGTACTTGCCGGTCGGCGCGACGCCCGGCAGCAGCCAGTCGATTTCGCAGCTATGCGTGCAGCTGAAAATGAATTCATCGACGACGCGATCCGAGCCGATCGTGCGCGAAATCGGAATCAGCTTCGTATCGGGCGGATTCGAGTTGACGAAGTGATGCGTGTAAAAGCGCTTCAGATTGTCATGCCCGACGCCGCCCGTCATCGTCGGCACGTGATTGACGTAGGGCTCGGCGACCATCGTCGGCATCACCGCGTCGACGTCGCGTGTCGCGAACTCGTGATAGCAGTGCGCTTCCCACAGCGCGTTCAGATCGTAGACCGGACCGAGCACCTTGCGCAGCAGCGCGAGCGTGCGCGAGTACGCCATCATCGCGGCGGGCTTGTCGTACTGTTTGCGCTGCGGCGCGGCGAACGCGTGATCGCGGCCGGGGTACACGTATTGCTCGATTTGCGGTCGCGTGCGCAGCGCGGCGCTGATGCGCTCGCGCGTTTCGGGTGGGCAGTGCGCGTCGTTTTCAGGGAAGTGGAACACCATCGGGCAGTTGATTGCCGTTACTTCGTCGAGATGCGCTTCGAGGCCCACGCCGTAATAGCTGACCGCGCAATCGACGTCGGTGCGCGCCGCGCTCAGAAACGCGAGCTTGCCGCCGAGGCAGTAGCCGACCACGCCAACCTTGCCGGCCTGCTCGGGCAGTTCGCGCGACGCGGCGACGGTGGGCGGCGATGTCCTTGACCGCGACGTCGGCGTCGAACTGCCCCAGATAGCCGAGCGCCTCTTTCATGTCGGCGTCGCCGTAGCCAAGCGCAATGCTCGGCTTGATGCGCCAGAACAGATCGGGCACGAGCACGACGTAGCCTTCTTCGGCGTAGCGATCGGCGGTCGCTTTCATCGTGTCGTTGACGCCGAAGATTTCCTGCAGCAGCACGAGCCCTGGGCCCGAGCCCTGCGCGGGCCGCGCGACGTATGCGTTGAAACGGCCGCCATCGTGGGCGACGACTTCGATGAAAGAGCCGGCCATGCAGTCTGCCTCCAGTCTCACGAAAGATAGGGGTTACGTCATCATGCGCAACTCGAAACGTTTGAGCTTGCCGGTTTCGGTGCGCGGCAGCGCGCCGACGAACGTGATGACGCGGGGATATTTATACGGCGCGACGTTATTCTTAACGAAATCCTGCAGCTGCGCGACCAGTTTATCGTCGGCGGTGTAGCCCGGGTTCACCACGACGAAGGCTCGCACGATTTGCCCACGCGTTTCGTCGGGCACGCCGATCACGCCGCATTCGGCCACCGCCTCGTGCTGCATCAGCACGCTTTCCACCTCAGGACCGGAGATGTTGTAGCCGGCCGACACGATCATGTCGTCGGCGCGCGCCTGGTAGAACACGTAGCCGTCCGCGTCGAGATAGACCGAATCGCCCGGCAGGTTCCAGCCGTCGCGCACGAAGCGCGACTGCCGTTCGTCGGCCAGATAGCGGCAGCCGGTGGGGCCGCGCACCGCGAGTTTGCCGATCGTGCCGGGCGGCACGGGTTGCATGTCGTCGTCGACGGCCTGCACGACGTAGCCCGGCACCGCGCGGCCGATCGCGTTCGGCCGGATCTCCGCGCCTTGCGACGAAACGAAGATGTGAATCAGCTCGGTGCCGCCGATACCGTCGATCATGTCGATGCCGGTCGCCTCGCGCCACAGGCGCCGCGTCGAATCGGGCAGCGCCTCGCCGGCCGACACGGTCTTCTGCAGCGACGAAAGGTCATGTTGCGCGACGAGCGGCGCCATCTGCCGATAGAACGTCGGCGCGGTGAACATCACGGTCGCATGAAATCGTTCGACCACCTCGAGCAAGGTCTGCGGCGTCAGCTTTTCGATCAACACCGTCGAGGCACCGACGCGCAGCGGAAAGCACAGCAGCCCGCCGAGCCCGAACGTGAACGCGAGCGGCGGTGTGCCGCAGAAGATGTCGCTCGCGCAAGGCTTCAGCACATGACGCGGGAACAGGTCGCACATCGCGATCATGTCGCGATGGAAATGCATGCAGCCTTTTGGCGCACCGGTCGTGCCGCTCGTGAACGCGATCAGGCAGATGTCGTCCGCGGCGGTGTCGCTAGCGGTGAAGTGCTCGGGCTTGTTGACGGCGAGCGTGTCGAGCGAATCGGCGGAGTCGTCGTGAAAGCGGCGGGTCTGTTTCAGCACCGCGCAGTAGAACTCGTCCCGCGGATTCGTGCAGCGCTCGAGTTCCGCGCTCAGGCGCGCGTCGCAAAGCGCGGCGCTGACCTGCGCCTTCTCGATGATCTGCTTGAGCTCCTTCGCGCGCAGCAGCGGCATGGTCGGCACGACGACGAGCCCGGCCTTCAGCGCCGCGAGTGTGGCGACGGCCATCTGCAATGTGTTCGGTCCGCGCAGCAGCACGCGGTTGCCGGGGCGCAAGCCCATTTCATCGACGAGCACATGCGCGCTGCGGTTGACCCGCGCGAGCAGTTCGCCGTACGTGGTGGCTTGCGGCTTGCCGTCCACGTCGGACCAGATCGCCGGCCGGTCGCGATGCCCCGCCTCGATGGTCCGCTCCAGCAGTTCGGTTGCGCAGTTCAGCCTCGGCGGATAGGCGACGTCCGGATTGTCGAGCAGTAAGACGGGCCATTGATCCTGCGGCGGAAGATTGTCGCGCGCGAAAGTATCGACGTGTGTTGACGGTTCCATCATGGTCTCCCGAGGCGTTGAGCCGGAAAATGCGCATCGTTCGGTGTGAAGGGCTTGCCTGTGCGTTCGGTACCTGTACGACGTTCAGTGCGGAATCACCGCAGTGGCTTCGATCTCGACCTTCGCGCGGTCTTCCATCAGCGCGACGACCTGCACCGCGCTCATCGCGATGTCGTAGCCGCCGATCAGCTCGCGAAACGCGCGGCCGATGTCTTTCAGCGATGCGAGATACTCGCGCTTGTCGGTCACGTACCAGGTGAGGCGCACGAGGTGTTCGGGCTTGCCGCCCGCTTCGCGCAACACGGCGAGCAGATTCTTCAGCGCCTGCTCGGACTGCTGCGCGAAGTCATCGGACTGGAACTGCGCCTGTTCGTCCCAGCCGATCTGGCCGGCGATGAACACCTGCGTGCCGCTCGCAGCGACGCCGTTCGCATAGCCGCGCGGCTTGACCCAGCCGGCGGGAAGGAGAGCCTGTTTCATGAGCGATGCGCCTCGATGGAGGGGGCCGATGGAGCGTACGCCGCGAGCGCGCTCGCGACGTCGCCGGGAATATCGATGGATTGGCCGCTGTCGAACGATATGAACACGAGCACCTGTATAGATCGAAAACGCGTTTCGCCGTTGCAATGACCGTGAATCTCGATGCCGATCGAACTGCGGCCGATGGTTCGGACCTTGAGCGTGAGCTGGATCGTTTCGCCCATCTGGCTCGGCCGCAAGAACTCGCAGTCGAGCTTGACGATCGGCAGGCCGATGCGGCGCCGCGCGATCATGTGCGCGTAGTCGATGCGCAAGCCCTCGTTGAACCAGTCTTCGACGAGCACGTTGGTCATCAAGAGGTACTGCGGAAAGAACACGATGCCCGCGGGATCGCAGTGCGAAAAGCGGATGCGTATGGGCCGCTCGAACGAAGTGCTCATTGCGCATTCCCGTTCGCGGCGGCATGCGCCTTCAACAGATCGCGGCCGACGATCAGCTGCTGCACCTCGGTCGCGCCTTCGTAGATGCGCAGCGCGCGGATCTCGCGGTACAGCATCTCGACCGCGCTGCCGCTCTGCACACCCATGCCGCCGTAAAGCTGCACTGCCGCGTCGATCACCTGCTGCGCGCCTTCGCTCGCGTGCCACTTCGCCATCGCGGCTTCGCGCGTGACGCTTTCGCCCTGGTCGCGCAGCCATGCGGCGCGATAGACGAGCAGCGCGCTGCTGTCGATCGTCAACGCCATCTGCGCGAGCTTCGCCTGGGTCAACTGGAAGTCGCCGAGCGTCTGGCCGAACATCTTGCGCGACGCCGCGCGCGCGAGGCCCTCGGCCAACGCATGACGGGCAAAGCCAAGCGATGCGGCCGCCACCGAGGTGCGGAAAATATCGAGCGTGCGCATGGCGATCTTGAAACCTTCGCCGGGCGCACCTAGCATCTGGCTCTTCGGCACGCGCGCGTTCGTGAAGCGCAGGCGCGCGAGCGGATGCGGCGCGATTACGTCGATGCGCTCGGCGATGTCGAGGCCCGGCGTCTGCGCATCCACGATGAACGCGCTGATGCCGCGCGCGCCCGGCGCTTCGCCAGTGCGCGCGAACACCACGTAGAAGTCCGCGATGCCGCCGTTCGAAATCCACGTCTTTTCGCCGTCGAGCACGTAGTGCTCACCCTCTTCGCGAGCCGCGAGCGCCATCGCGGCGACGTCCGAGCCCGCTTGCGGCTCCGACAGCGCGAACGCGGCGATCGCCGTGCCGCTCGCGACGCGCGGCAGATAACGCGATTTCTGCTCATGCATGCCCGCGAGCGAGATCGCGCCCGAGCCGAGGCCTTGCATCGCCAGTGCGAAATCGGCGAGGCCCGAATAGCGCGCGAGCGTTTCGCGCAGCAGGCATACGGCGCGCGTATCGATCGTGTCGCCGTGCCCGCCATAGGCGACGCCGCCAACGCCGTATTTCAGCCAGCCGGCGTGACCGAGTTCGCGCACCAGCAGACGGCAGGTCGCATCGGTGTCGCCATGCTCGTCATGCGTGAGATGCGCGCGGCACCATGCGTCGATGGCTGCCGCGAGTTCACGATGACGCGGCTCGAAAAACGGCCACGCGAGCGGGCTGTGCAAATCGATCGGGATGTTCTGATGGTCGGCGCTCAACTCAGTCTCCTTCGAACACCGGACGCGTCTTCGCCGCGAACGCGTTGTATGCGCGCTCGAAATCGCGCGTGCCCATGCAGAGCGCCTGCGCCTGCGCTTCGGATTCGATCGCTTCGTCGATGCTCATACTCCATTCCTGGTGCAGCATCTTCTTCGTCATGCCGTGCGCGAAGCTCGGGCCGGCCGCGAGATCGGCGGCGAGCTTCTGTGTTTCTTCGATGAGCGCGGCCGGGTCGCACAGGCGGCTGTAGAAGCCCCAGGCGTGAGCTTCGTCGCCGCTTGCCGAGCGGCCGGTGAACAGCAGTTCGGCGGCGCGTCCCTGGCCGATGATGCGCGGCAGCATCGCGCACGCGCCCATGTCGCAGCCGGCGAGGCCGACGCGCGTAAACAGGAACGCGAGCTTGCTGCGCGCGGTGCCGAGGCGCAGATCGGAAGCCATCGCGAGGATCGCGCCGGCGCCCGCGCAGACGCCGTCGACGGCTGCGATGATCGGCTGCGGGCAATGGCGCATTGCCTTGACGAGGTCGCCGGTCATGCGCGTGAACAGCAACAACTCGGGCATCGGCAGATCGATCAGCGGGGCGATGATGTCGTGCACGTCGCCGCCCGAGCAGAAGTTTTCGCCCGCGCCGTGCAGCACGACGGCTTTCACGTCGGTCGCGTACGCGAGATCGCGGAACAGGTTGCGCAGCTCCGCATACGATTCGAAGGTCAGCGGGTTCTTGCGCTCGGGACGGTTCAGCGTGATCGTCGCGACCTTGTCGGTCACCGACCAGCCGACATGCTTCGCCTCGTGGCCTGCCAGGGTCAGGCGGTTGCCGGACAACAGTGCATCGGCGTTCGATCGTGTCATGTATTCCTCCAGTGCGAAGTCAGCCTCTCAGGCTGTCGAGCAGATGCTGCTTGAGCTTGCCGAGGTCCTGATGCGTCTTCATCTTTTCGTCGAGGCTCAGGCCGCCGAACAGTTCGACGACCCATTGCTCGTGCGCGACGGCCATTTTGTCGAACGCCTTGCGGCCAGCGGGCGTCAGGCACACGCTGATCGAGCGGCGGTCGTTCGGATCGGTGTCGCGCGTGACGAGCCCTTCCTTTTCGAGCTGATCGGTGATGCCAGTGACGTTGCCGCCCGTCACCATCAAACGGCGCGATAGCTCGGTCATCTTCAGGCCATCGGGATGTCGTTCGAGCTGCGCCATCAGATCGAATCGCGGCAGCGTGGTGTCGAATTCGGTGCGCAGACGTTTGCGCAATTCGGCCTGGACGAGGTTGGTGGTGGTCAGCATGCGCAGCCACAAACGCAGGCCCATGTGGCTGTCCGCACCGGTGCTCATTTCGAGGTCCACGACGTTCTCCGCGGGTTGAGCCACGCCTTTGCGCGACAGCTTCGCATCCGATGCCGCCGCCGACTTTTTTGCTTGGGTTGATTTGCTCACATCACTTCTCCACCCGAAATGGAAATGGATTGCCCCGTGATCGCATCCGAGCCGGGGCGGCACAGCCACAACACCGCGTTCGCGACCTGCTCCGGATTCACGAAGCGGCGCTGCGGATTCGAGCGCAGCAGCGTTTCGCGCGCCTGTGCTTCGGTGCGCGAGGTCTTGCTCGTGATCTGTTCGAGCGAGGCATGCAGCAGCTCGGTTTCGGTGTAGCCGGGGCACACTGCGTTGACCGTGATGCCGCGCGTCGCGGTTTCGAGCGCGAGCGAGCGCGTGAGACCGATCACGCCGTGCTTCGCGGCGCAATACGCGGCGACGTACGCATAGCCGATCTGCCCCGCGGTGCTCGCGACATTGACGATGCGGCCATAGCCACGCTCGAGCATGCCGGGCAGGACGGCGCGCGTGCCGAGAAACACGCCAGTCAGATTCACGTCGAGCATGCGTTGCCACAGCGCGATATCGGTGTGCGTGAACGGCGCGGCCTGCGCCTGGCCCGCGTTGTTCACGAGGATATCGACGGCGCCAGCCTGCTCGAATGCGCGCGCCACCGAATCTTCTTGCGTGACGTCCACGCTGATACACGCGACGTCGCCGAGCGCCGCGCATTGCTCACGCTGCGTGTCGAGGCGTTGCGCGTTGCGGCCCATCAGCGTGACGCGCGCGCCGGCGCGCAGCAGCGCCTGCGCGATGGCCGCGCCGATGCCGCTGCCGCCGCCGGTGACGACCGCGTGTTGTCCGGCGAGAGGAGTGTCTGAGGTGTTCACACGGTTCCTTCGGCGCGTTGCGCGCGTTGTTGCGCCGTGAGGCCGGCATTGGCGATGGCCTGCGCACGCTCGCGTTCGAGGTTGCGTTCGAGCTGCATTTTCGCGGCGGTATAGGGTTTCGGCCACGCGACGTCGAGATAGCCGATCTTTGCCGCTTCGTTCAACGTCCACGACGGATTCGCGAGATGCGGACGCGCGATCGCGCACAGATCGGCGCGACCCGCCGCGATGATGCTGTTCACGTGGTCCGCTTCCGAAATCGCACCGACCGCGATCGTCGCGATGCCGGCTTCGTTGCGCACGCGATCGGCGAACGGCGTCTGGAACATGCGGCCAAACACGGGCTTTTCTTCCTTGCTGACCTGGCCCGACGACACGTCGATCATGTCCGCGCCGGCCGCCTTGAACGCTTGCGCGATCTTCACGGCGTCGTCGGGCGTGTTGCCGCCATCGACCCAGTCGTGCGCCGAAATCCGCACCGAGATCGGCTTGTCTTGCGGCCACACCGCGCGGATCGCGCTGAATACCCGCAGCGGATAACGCAGACGGTTTTCGAGCGGACCGCCGTATGTGTCGGTACGGTGATTCGTGAGCGGCGACAGGAAGCTCGACAGGAAATAGCCATGCGCGCAGTGCAGTTCGAGCCAGTCGAAACCCGCTTCGATCGACATGCGCGTCGCCTCGACGAACTGCTGCTCGATGGCGCGCAGCTCCTCATGCGTGGCTTCGCGCGAATGCTGGCTGATACCGCGCAGATACTGCTGCGGCGACGCCGAAACGAGTGGCCAGTTGCCTTCGTCGAGCGGCTGATCGATGCCTTCCCACGCGACGCGCGTCGAACCTTTCGCCCCCGAGTGGCCGAGCTGGATGCCGATCTTCGCATCCGATTGCAGATGAACCAGATCGACGATGCGTTTCCACGCGACCAGATGCTCGGGCGCGTACATGCCCGGGCATCCGGGCGTGATGCGCGCTTCGGGCGACACGCAGGTCATCTCGGTCATCACGAGCGCGGCGCCGCCCATCGCGCGCGCGCCGAGATGCATCAGGTGATAGTCGCCGGCCACGCCGTTTACCGCCGAGTACTGCGCCATCGGCGACACCATCACGCGATTTTTCAGCTTGACGCCGCGCACCGTGAAGGGGGTGAACATCGGCGGAATCGAATGCCTGTCAGCTGCGCGCTCGACACCCGCGCGCTTCGCGAGCCAGTCCTCGAAACCGGACAGATACTGCGCATCGCGCTCGCGCAGGTTCTCGTGCGAGATGCGCTGCGAGCGCGTGAGCAACGAATACGCGAACTGTTCCGGCTCGAACGACGTATAACGATCGACGTGCTCGAACCATTCGGTCGAATTGCGCGCGGCGTTCTGGATGCGCAGCACGTCGACGCTGCGTACTTCGGTGTAGTGCTTCAATGCGGCGGCCAGATCGTCCAGGTGCGAACCCGGGTGCGCGCTGATGCTGTTCGCGAGTTCGATCGCGTCTTCGAGCGCGAGCTTGGTGCCCGAGCCGATCGAGAAGTGCGCGGTGTGCGCGGCGTCGCCCATCAGCACGATCGGCGTTCGTGTGCCGTTCGCGTTGCTGCGCCAATGCACCCATTCCTTGTTGACGACGCGCGGAAAACGGATCCATTGCGACGAGCCGCGCAGATGCGCCGCGTTCGACATCAGCGCGTTGCCGTCGAGGTACTTCGCGAACAGCTTCTCGCAGAACGCGATGCTGTCTTCCTTGCTCATTTCGTCGAGACCGGCGGCGCGCCACACGCGTTCCGGTGTTTCGACGATGAACGTCGAGGTTTGATCGTCGAAGCGGTAGGCGTGCGCCTGGAACCAGCCGAATTCGGTTTGCTCGAACGCGAACGTGAACGCGTCGAACAGCTTCTTCGTACCGAGCCACACGAAGCGGCAGTCGCGCACGTCGATGTCCGGCTGGTAGGTGTCCGCGTATTTCTGGCGCGCGAGGCTGTTCAGGCCGTCGCTCGCGATGATCAGGTCCGCGTCGTACGCGCTGTCGTCCACGACCTGGGTTTCGAACACGAGCTTCACGCCGAGTTCTTCGCAGCGCGCTTGCAGGATATTCAGCAGACGTTTGCGACCGATGCCGCAAAAACCGTGGCCCGATGAGCGCACGCTGCGGCCGCGAAAATGAATCTCGATGTCGTCCCAGTGATTGAACGCGTCGAGAATCGCCTCGGCGCTCGGGGCGTCGGCGGCGCGCAGATTGCCGAGCGTCTGGTCGGAGAACACGACGCCCCAGCCGAAGGTGTCGTAGGGGCGGTTGCGCTCGATTACCATGACTTCATGGCCGGGGTTACGTTGTTTCATCAACAGACCGAAGTACAAACCGGCCGGACCGCCGCCGATACAGACTATGCGCATGCTGGGTTCCCCAAAATGAACTCTGCGGTGAGATTAATTTAGGTTTTGATAATTTAGATGTCAAGTAAATTTCGGGGACGGGTATCGAGTCGTGTTCTTGATCCTGGAAATAAAAAGCGTCGGTGAAAAATAAAGAGTGTCACGCGTCTCTCACAATGCGGAATATCGGACTGACGTTTCAGTATGCGAAAGCAGGGCGGGAGCCCCTTCGGGGACGCGCAACAAAGCCTGCATCGAAGCAGGCGAGAACTAGCAGGGCTTGGGCTACGCCCGGAGAAAAGCGCATTCGACTTGCAGCAAAAATCCGCGACGGACTTTTTTTGCGCACCGCAAAGGTTTCTGGCTATCGGGTTCTTCACTCATCGAAGGGCTACTTGGCTTCAGTCTTCCGCTCAAGTCGCATCCGTCCCGGTGGCTCGAAGTACGTGCCGAACCGCACCAGGCCGGCCTTCTTCATGTGGCACGTCATCTCGAAGCTCACGAGCACGCCGGGGTCCAGGTTGTCGATGATCTCGACGTCGATTGCGCGAATCCGGGGTTCGTACTTCAAAAGCGTTGCCTCCATCTGCTGCCTGAGCAGGTGGGACGAAGCGGGCAGTGCCTTGTAGATGTTCGTGAGGTCCGGCAGGCCATAATCGGGCAGGTGCTTGAGCGCGCCCGCGCGCGTGTTGAGGATGCGCCGCACATTCTGCTGCACGCTCATGATTTCGAGCGTTCTGTCGTCGTAGGCATCGAGCGGCTCCCCGCCGATCTGGCCGAGCAGCATGTCGTAAAGGGACGGGCCTGCTGGCATCGTGCGCTCTCCTAGATGCCGGCGTCGACCGGCACACGTTCGCCCGTTTGCTCCACTGCTGGTGCGTTCGCCCCGGCTGCCGGCACATCATCGTGCTCAACAAAGTCGATCGTGAGATTCCCTTCAGACGAACCGGACAGCTGGATTTCCGCCGGCGCCTCGCCGTTCGCCATCCGCGTGAGCAGTTCGCGCGACACGGCGGGCAGGATCCGCTGGTTGAGGAACGCATCGACGTTGCGCGCACCCGATTCACGCGCGAGGCAACGCTGCGCGAGTGAATCGGTCAGGGCGTCATCGGCGGTCAATGCGACGTCGTGCTGCCTGCGCAGACGGTCGGCGATTTTCGCGAGCTTGAGCCGCACGATCGAAGCGAGCGCACCTGCGTCCAGAGGGCGATACGCCAGCGTCTGGAAGCGCGCGAGCAGCGCGGGCTGGAAGTGCGCAACGAGCTGCGGATGGATCGCCTCGAGCAGTTCGGCCTGCGAGATGGCCGGGTTCTCCGCTGTCGCCTCGTCGATCTGCGCGCTGCCGAGGTTGGAGGTCATCAGGATCACGCAGTTGCGGAAGTCGATTTCGCGGCCTTCGCCGTCGCGCATCATGCCGCGATCGAACACCTGATAAAAGATGTCGAGCACATCGCGATGAGCCTTCTCGATCTCATCGAGCAGCACGACGCTGTACGGGCGTTGCCGCACCGCTTCTGTCAGGATGCCGCCGCGGCCATAGCCGACGTAGCCAGGCGGCGAGCCTTTCAGTTGCGACACCGTGTGTGCTTCCTGGTACTCCGACATGTTGATGGTCGTGAGCGCCGCCTCACCGCCGAATAGCACATCGGCAAGCGCAAGCGCTGTCTCGGTCTTGCCGACACCCGAGGGACCAGCCAGCAGGAACACGCCGAGCGGCGTGCGCTCGCTCTTCAGCCCCGCCTTGGCGGTGCGCAGGCTCTCCGCGAGCGCGGCCAGCGCATCGTCCTGTGCGACGACCCGCTTCGCGAGACTGTCCTCGATCGTCAGCAGGCTCCTGAGTTCGTCCTCGACAAGTTCGCCGACCGGCACGCCGGTCCACTCAGCGACTACGCGTGCGATCGCCTGCGCATCAACGTCCGCAAAAACCAGCGCTGTCCTGCCCTGTGCATCGGCCAGTGTCCGCTTCGCGCTCGCAAGCGCTCCGGCATCCGGTTTTGAATCTTTCGTATCCCGCTGTGCATGCAACGCCTGGACAAGCCCCAACTCATGCTCGTAGCGCGCCTGCAAAGCCATCAGTTCACTGTTCGCATCAGCAAGAGCAGCAATGAGCGCATCACGTCGCGGCGTGACGTCCGCAGTGACATTGCTAGCGCCGGCCCGTTCGTCCGCGTCGAGCGTCGAGCGTTCAATTTCGATCGCGGCGACTGCTGCGCGGGCACGCTGCAGCTCGGACGGCGGCGATTCCAGCCCCATGCGCACGCGCGCCGCGGCCGTGTCGATCAGGTCGACCGCCTTGTCGGGCAACTGCCGGGCCGGGATATAGCGGCGCGAGAGTTTCACGGCCGCGACGAGCGCTTCGTCGCGGATGTGCACGTTATGGTGTTTCGCGTAGCGGCTCGCGAGCCCCCGCAGCATCAGGCACGCTGCTTCGTCATCGGGCTCGTCGACCTTGATGATCTGGAAGCGCCGCTCGAGTGCCGCGTCGCGCTCAAAATATTCCTTGTATTCCGACCAGGTGGTGGCCGCGATCGTGCGCAGTTCACCACGCGCGAGCGCGGGTTTCAGCAGGTTCGCCGCGTCGGCGCCGCCGGCGGCGTTGCCCGCGCCGATCAGCGTGTGGGCTTCGTCGATGAAGAGCAGGATTGGCACGGGCGAAGCCTGCACCTCATCGATCACGTTCTTCAGGCGCTGCTCGAATTCGCCCTTCACACCGGCGCCTGCCTGCAGCAGGCCCAGGTCGAGCGTCAGAATGCGTACGTCGCGGATCACATTGGGCACGCTGCCTTCAGCGACGCGTAGCGCGAGGCCTTCGACCAGCGCGGTCTTGCCAACACCCGGCTCGCCGACGAGGATCGGATTGTTCTTGCGTCGCCGCGCGAGCACGTCGACCATCTGCTGGATTTCGCGTTCGCGCCCGAACACGGGGTCAATCTCGCCGCGACGGGCCTTGTCGGTCAGGTCGATGGCGAACCGGGCAAGTGCCTCGCCCTCGATCGGGCGTTGCGGCGCATGTTTCGTAGGCGCACTGGTGGCCGACGGCGGTTGGCTTGCGTCGACTCCGGATGCTGACGCTGTCGTTGGCGCCGCCGGTTCTGCTTCGTCGGGCTGGTTTTCGCAGGACTGGTGGCCGAGTCGCGGGATCAGGCGCTGGATCTGCGCGCTACTGACCGACAGCAGCGGCCACGCGTTTTGCGCACGCAGCACGTGCGGCGCGTCAACAATCGCCTGCAACAGATGACCAGAACGGATCGGCTGGTCCTCATCCTGCGATGATGCCCAGTTCCAGGCATCCTGCAGCACGGTCGCCAGCTGTAGGGAAAGGGCGGGTTTGCCGCGCAGGTTGCGGGGCAGATGATCGATCGCCGCGATCAGCGCGTCCCAGACGGCATTGATGTCGATTCCGTAGTGGCACAGGATCGCAGGAATGTCGCCGTCGTCTGCCTCGATGAGCTTGAGCAGCCAGTGCTCGACGGTGATCTCGTCCGCGAGGCGCGTCTGGCAGAGGCTCGCAGCCGCCTCGAGCGCTCTCGCGCAGTGCGGGTTGAGCCGGCGAAGCAGGTGGGTAGAGTCGCGCAGTGTCATATCAATGCCGTATCACGGAACGGGGCAGAAACGCCGCTCTACCCGTATCAAAAAAGTGCCAGCCCACGTACGGGGCTGGCAAAAAAGGAACCGGCTGCGGGGTGCAGTACCGGTTCCGGCACAACATGGCTTGTGGCCAGGATCAGGACCGCTCGTTCCAGGTATCCTTGTGGATGATGTTGCCGTCCTTGTACGACCACGTGATCGTCTCGTAGCGCAACTCGACCTCTTCGATGTGGTTGTGCTTCTCGTAGTCCGGATTCTTGATATCGAGCATCTTCGGGTTGACGGCCACGATCTTCACATTGTCGAGCCTGGTGTTGAAGTACTCTTTCTCCTTGCCCGCGTCGTCGATCTTGTACCACTTGATCTCAACCGACTTCAGCGTCTGACCGCTCGTCACCGCCTTGTACAGGTACGGCGTCGACGCATCGGTTTCCTTGGTCAGCTTGATCGGCTTGTGCACGCGCGTACCGGTCAGCTTGCCCGTGTTGCCGTCGGTCGGGATGTTCACGCCATGGTCGAACGCGACGAGCTCGACGCTGCCTTCGCGACCCTGGACCGTCACCGAACCCTTGATGTCCGCACCGCCGTCGTCCTTGACCCACATGTAAGCCGGAATTGCCATCTTTCACTCCCTTTTCTGGTACTACGACAATCGCCCGGAGCCAGCCCCCGAGCCTCTGAAACCCGAAGCGTTCGCTTCGAGGGCTAAAAATGGTCCTGCTATCTGGTCGAATCCCCCAACGGGATTTCTTTGGGGGCGTCCGGCACCAGCGTGATTTCGACGCGCCGGTTCCTGGCTCGCCCCTCCTGCGTATCGTTGCTCGCGATCGGCCGCGTATCGCCGTAGCCCTGGATCGCGAACTGCGTGGCGGCAATGCCCGACACCTCGATGAGCCAGTCGCGCACCGCGCCCGCGCGTGCGACCGACAGCGTCAGGTTGCTGTCCGGACTGCCAACGTTGTCGGTATAACCGGCCACGAGAATCCGTTTGTCCGGATGCGACCTGATCATTTCAAGCGCACCGACCATCGCGCGCGTCGAGCCGGGCTTCAGTTGCGCTCGGCCGCTGTCGAACAGCGACATGCTGTCAAGCGTGACCACCGCAGGTGGAGGCGGCGGCGGCTGGTAGGTTGCGATCGCCTGGTTGAGCGCCGGCATCAACTGCGCACCGCGGTACATGCCGAAGGAAAGTCCGAGCGGCACCCCTGTGCGTGAATAGCGGTCGAGCTGGTCGCGATCGGCCACGAGAGCCTGCAGCGCATCGCGCTTCGCGGCGTCGTGTGCAGCAGGAATCATCGAATATCTTCCGAGATCCGCGCCGATACGGGTGAGCAGCGCCTGATTGTTCCTGGCGGCGCCCCAGGACGCCACCGCGATCGCGCAGGCAACCAGAGCAACGGCGTGGGCGAGAGCCGCCAGGCGCGGCGACATCCACAACCGCCGCGGCATGGCCTCGATCAACGGCTGGGGCAGCGGCCACGGCAGCGGGGACGCCGGCAGTGCGGGCGGCACGACCCGGGTCTGCATTTCGACGTCGCGCTCCCAGGGCCTGCCCGGACCGCTCGCCGGCCCGCAATCGATCCAGCCCGCGCCGAACAGTGCCCACGGCGTGGCCGGCTGCCGGCGGTCGCTTAGCACGCCGATCACGACGCGCTGGGTCCAGCCGACGATCGAAGCCAGGCTTGCCGCGCGTGCCGCCACGGCACGGTCGCCTCCGGCCCGCTCAACTTCAGTTTCGGCCACCTGGACCACGGCTTCAAAACGGCTTGCGTCAGCCAGGCGCGTAGCCGATGACACGCCATACCACTGTGGCATCGCGAGTGTGGCCGGCGCATTGGTGAGCCGCTGGTAGACGGCAACAAAGCCTGGCAGGCGCACGCCGAGCATGCGCGAGGCGTCAGCGACGGACTGCCGCACGACGCGCAGATTCTGCGTCAGGACGTCTTCACCCGCGTGCAATGCCGGCGCAACCGACAGCACGACACCATCGGGTGCGCGCCCATCGCGCCACTGCTTCACGGCCACCGCAAGGCGGGGCAGATCCTGCAGCCGGTCGGCCCGTAGCCATATTGCGCCGTCGCCAACGTGTGCGAGACGCCGCTCTCCGGCAATCCGGTCGAACAGGTTCCCCAGGGCGTCGCCGGTCACGAGCACGAGCGGCATGCGGGTGCGCAGGTTGACCGGGATATTCGACGTAGCGGCGCCGAGTGCAGTCAGTACGTGTACGTTCTGTTCGCGCGCGCGTGAGAGCTGACGGGTGCGCAGCCAGATCAGTACCAGCCAGGACAGGACGATGGGGACAGTGAGCGTCCATGCGAGACCCTGTCCGGCGCCCCGTCCCACAGGGACTTCCGTTGGTCGAAGGAAGCCGCCCTGGGGGACAGGCAACACCAGCCAGATAACGGCGAGCGCGAGCGCGGCCATCAGTGTCACGATGGCACGGAACGGGTAACCCAGGCCCTCCAGCGCGCGGCTCTGCGCCTGGCCCCGCATCTGACCCGACCCGGGGTCCAGTGTGCGGCTCGTGTCCCCGAGCGCCGGTCCGGACGGTTCGTGCAGATCGGACTTCACGGCCGCGGCGCCGTCGGTACAGCTGGTACGAGGTGCGCAATCTGCGCATCGAGCACCTGTGCCCATATCAGCCAGATCACCGCGGCCGCCACGCACGCGAGGCCGGCAATCGCCCAGGGCGAGAGGCGGTAGAACCAGTCCGAGAACCGCCTGCCGGTACGATCGGCAAAGAAAGGGCGCGCAGCGACCGGGCGCCCCCCAAGGGGACTTCCTTCGGGGCGTAGTTTTTCGAGTTGCGTACTGAGTGAGGCGATCAGCACGGAACGCTTCGCTTCGCCTTCACGGGCGTAGCGGCCCATGAACCCCATCCCGAGGACCGCCGCGTAGCATTCGAGTAGGGCAATGTGCGGCGACGCTTCACGCATCCGCTGCTCGAGCCGTTCGAACACGCGTTCGCCCGCGTCATGCTTGCCAAACCGCTCGACCTGCAACGGTTGCGCATCCCAGACCGGCTTGTTCTCCGCACTCAGGTTGCGCAGTACGGCCTCGTCGAGCAGGCCGCATTGGGCAACCTCCGCGTCTTCGCGGACGTCCGCGGCAAAACCGCGCTGATCGAGCGCGGTTGAGAAAGCCGCCATCAGCTGCTTGCAACGTTGACGCAGGGTAGCAGGGTCGTCCGTGTGGCCCCCCTCGGACAATCGCGTCACGAGCAGGGCCGTGTCGCGCAACAGGTCCCGGATACCACCGGCGGAAGTACGGTTCGCAGAGGCCGATCCACCCATCAGGGCGGTCTCGCCGCGGGCAGGGGTGAGCGTGTTCGTCAGCGTGCTCATGAGCGCAACACCGCGTAAAGTTCAAGCGACGCGTCGGGAACCGACGTCGGCAGGTAGATCTGGCAGGCGCGGGCGGCCAGCATCCGCGCGTGCGCGGGATCGCTCGCGTCGAGCGCGAAGTACTGGTTGTCCAGCCGCACCGGAATGGCGGCCGGCACACGCTGCACGGCCTTGAGTGGAATGCCTGGGAGCGCCGAATTGACGATGTGCTCGATATCGTCCGGCGCACCTATCTTGCAGAGCCTCGGGAACTGCTCGACGAGTTCGAATGCAGGCGACGCGGCGTGGACCGACAGGTACCAGTCGGCGGAACTCGCCACGATGCGCTCGTCGAGGAACTGGCCCGCCCATGTCGTCGGATTCCTGTGCGTGAGCCCAATCGACACCACACGCGACGGAATGATCGCGTCGAGCAGATCACGGATCTGCGTCTCGAGCCTGGCGAATACTTCATCGGCACGTACGTGGTCATACGCCGGAATGTCGCCGAGCTGCGAGCCGCTCGAGAACGTCATGAGGACGCTCGCCAGCTGGGCAAGCGTCGAGTACAGCCGCTCGGGAGGCTGGCCCGGATGCGTCGAGAAGAACCGCAGTTGCGGCCAGACCGTATGGATGCAGTGGAGCAACCAGAACAGCTGCACGTCGGCCACGCCGTATTCGGCAACCTGCTCGATCCGTTCGCTTCTGCGCGAACCCAGCGCCGTGCTCTTCGCCTGCAGGATGTCGGCAAGACGATTGATCCGTTCGACGTGCAGCGCATGACTGCCAAGCGTCAGGCACGGTGGCACGTATCGGTGGTCGACCTGAAATTGCCCGCTCGTGGTACGCGTCAACCGGGCAATCGCACACACCGTGTCGTCGGCATGCGACTCGAAGTCGAACAGCAGTCGCACCGCATGGCGTTCGGCGGCAATCTCGGCCTCGCCGGTACCGTTGAGGTCGATGACCTTGACGAACTCCCGGTATGAGCGCCGCGGCCGCGCCAGCGTCGCTTCGTCGAACCGGCAGTTGCTGCCCGTGGCATTGAACAGCGGCAGGGCGGCCAGCACGACCACGCTCTGCACATCGGCTGGCAGTCCCTGCGTCAGATCACGTGCAGGCGGTAACGCATCGGTCACCGTGGAGTCGATCAGTGTGCCGTCCGGAAAACGCAGCTTCAGTCGGGTGAGCTTCAGACGCCCAGCTGCAAGCACTTCCTCGTCGATATCGATGCCCTGCGTGCCCCACGGCTCGGCGACGCAGGCGGCAGCGATCTGGTTCAACGTGAAGTCGACGTTTCGGCCCAGCTGCTGGAAGTGCTGTTGGGTCAGGATCAGCCCTTCGTGAAAGAGCGGTTTATCGATCCGCATGGGTGTGGTTGTGCCGTTATCTTGGATTACGGTGAGTGGCGATTCTATACGCGTGACTTGTGATCCGTATACAGTTGCGAATAGTTAAGCATGCGAACTACATGAAATAGAGGATGGTTATTTTTGAGATATTGTCCGTGCCAGAATAGGCAATATTCTCGATGCATGGTTAGCGCGATGTTGCCATCGTACCGTCTTCATCATTGAAAGATTGTCAGAGAATGTCACGCCCTTGTGAGCCCATGCCAGCAACGGTTTCGTGAAAATTGTCACGCATTCGCATACCTCGTTTATCAAATTATTCATATTGACGAGTCTGAATGCGTATTGAATTGACGATAATTAACAATTATTTACGACGACTTTATAATCCGTATCGTTTTCACAACGCCGACGTACTTTGACTCGGCGCGGGTAAACCTGTTTAATAGCGCGTGGCAATAATGATCGCATGAATGGAGGCCGCGCTATGGGGTACCACAAGGAGTCCTTCGCGAGCGAAACACGCATATGCGTGTGCGCCCGATTGAAAGAGGTCACCGCATCGCACCGGGCGAGTTCTGCGGGGATCCTGAACGTCGTTCAATAAGGAATACAAATGGACAGCTTCCAGCGCGAAATTCCGAAAAGTCGGGTTTCGATCACGTTAGATTTGCATACGGGCGGTGCCCAGAAGAAGGTCGAGCTGCCGTTGAAGCTGCTCGTCGCCGGTGACTTCAGCGCGGGCAAGGAACAGGCGCCGCTCGCCGAGCGCAAGAAAACGGACATCAACAAGAATAATTTTGATTCTGTTCTCGCTGACTACGCGCCGGACCTCAAGGTCGCTGCGGAAAACACCCTGGCTGGCGACGGCTCGGAACTGCCGGTGAACCTCTCGTTTCGCTCGCTGAAAGACTTCGAGCCGGAACAGGTGGCACGTCAGATCCCGGAGATGCAGGCGCTGCTGGCGGTGCGCAATCTGCTGCGTGACCTGAAATCGAATCTGCTCGATAACGGCACGTTCCGCCGTGAGTTCGAGAAGATTCTGAAGGATAAGCCGCTCTCTGACAAGCTGCGCGGCGAACTCGCACAGATCGCGACGGCGGCCACCCAGCCTGAAGGCCATGCCTGAACGGCGTCGGCCCAGGACGGCCTTCACCGCGTTCCATAACCGGACAGATATGCAGGTAGCGATAGTATCGCAGACAGGACACGAAATGAATCCCACTGAATCGCAGCAAGGCGGCACGACCGAAACCGTCGTGCTGGACGCCCCCCAGGGGGGCAATGACAGCGTCTATGCGTCGCTGTGCAGCAAGATCAACCTGAAGCCCGTCGCCGAGGCACGGCCGCTGGTCGCCTTCCGCGACAGCGACATGCTGTCCGAGGCCTCAGCCGACGAGCGTATCGCGCGCGGCATGGGTGCGTTTCTCGATCTGATCAGCAAGGGCAGCAAGCCGGTCGACCGGCTCGACAAGTCGCTGCTCGATTTCCATATCGGCCAGATCGACCGCCAGATCAGCCGGCAGCTCGACGCAGTGATGCATACACCGGAATTCCAGGCGCTCGAAGGCCGCTGGCGTGGCCTCAAGATGCTCGTGAGCCGGACGGACTTCCGTCGGAACGCGCGCGTCGAAGTGCTCGACGTGTCGAAGGAAGCGCTGCAGCGCGATTTCGAGGATACGCCCGAGATCATCCAGAGCGGCCTGTACCGTCTGACCTATATCGAGGAATACGATACGCCGGGTGGTCAGCCGATCAGCGCGATGATCAGCGACTACGAGTTCACCAACTCGCCGCAGGACGTGGCGCTGCTGCGTAACGTCTCCAAGGTGGCCGCAGCCGCGCACATGCCGTTCGTCGGCTCAGTCGGCGCCGCGTTCTTCGGCAAGCAATCGATGGAAGAAGTGGCCGCGATCCAGGATATCGGCAACTACTTTGATCGCGCCGAGTACATCAAGTGGAAGAGCTTCCGTGACACCGATGACGCCCGCTACGTGGGCCTGACAATGCCGCGTGTGCTCGGTCGCCTGCCGTACGGCAAGGATACGACGCCGGTGCGTTCGTTCAACTATGAGGAAGCGGTCAAGGGTCCGGACCACGACAAATATCTGTGGGTCAACGCGTCGTTCGCCTTCGCGGCCAACATGACGCGCAGCTTTGTCAGCAACGGCTCGTGCGTGCAGATCCGCGGCCCGCAGGCGGGCGGCAAGGTCGAGGACCTGCCGGTTCATCTGTACGACCTGGGCACCGGTGCGCAGCCGAAAATTCCGACCGAAGTGCTGATTCCCGAAACCCGCGAATTCGAGTTCGCCAACCTCGGCTTCATTCCGCTCTCGTTCTACAAGAACCACGACTTCGCGTGCTTCTTCTCGGCCAGCTCGGCGCAGAAACCGGCGCTGTATGAGACCAAGGAGGCGACCGCGAACAGCCGCATCAATGCGCGCCTGCCTTACATCTTCCTGCTCTCGCGCATCGCGCACTACCTGAAGCTGATCCAGCGCGAGAACATCGGCACGACCAAGGACCGGCGTCTGCTCGAACTTGAGCTGAACAGCTGGATCAAGGGCCTCGTGACCGAGATGAAGGATCCGGGTGACGAGTTGCAGTCGTCGCACCCGCTGCGTGAGGCGAAGGTCACGGTCGAGGACATCGAGGACAACCCGGGCTTCTTCCGCATCAAGCTCTTCATCATTCCGCACTTCCAGGTGGAAGGCATGGACATCGGCCTGTCGCTGGTATCGCAGATGCCGAAAGCCAAGAGCTGATCCGCATTATCTGATGTAACCCCGCCGGGGCGCTGAAACATGCGCCCCGGCGTTGTCCTTTGCGATATGACGTGTGTTCAAGGGGTCTTTAGAAAATGTCGATGGTTTTGCCTTCCCAGGCCTATGAGTTGAAACTGGCGCCGCACCCGGCGCCGTTCTCGATCCTGAAGTTCAGCGGGCGCGACGCGCTCAGCGAGCTTTACCGGTACGAGATCGAATTCACGAGCCCGATGGCCGGAATTCCGATGGATCAGGTGCTGGGGCGCCCCGCGAAGTTCATCATCGACCCGATCGACCCAAACATGGACTATCTGCGCAAGATGTTCGGCGAGAACGCTGGGCAGTTCAGCAAGATGCCGCCTGCACACACAGTCCACGGCATTATCACGAAGTTCGATGAACTCGGGACTTCGGCTGACGAGACGCGCTACAAGGTCGTGATGGAGCCGAAGCTCGCCGACCTCGATCGCGGTGTCACGAGCCGGCTGTTCCAGAAGCAGTCGGTCGAAGAAATCATTACCGATACGCTGCGCCACTATGGTTTCCGCGCGGGCGTCGATTTCGAGTTCAAGCTGCGTGCGAAATACAAGCGGCACGAGTACATCACACAGTGCGAGGAAACGACGTTTGCCTTCATCCAGCGGATCTGCGCGGAGGAAGGCATCTGGTTCCGCTTCGAGCAGAAGCGCGATCACGCCGTGATTGTGTTCGGCGACGATCTGGACGCGTATGCCCGCAATCAGCGCGTTGTGCCGTTCCGGCTACACTCGGGACTCGAAAGCGTCGGCGTAGATGCGATCAAGACACTTGAGCGATATACGCAGCGTGTCCCGGAAGCTGTCCGCCTGCACGACTATAACCACCGGCAGGCCGACGTGTCGTTGCTCGTCGAGGAAAACGCCGCACGCGGCGACAAGACGACCAACGCGGTTGACTATCGCTGGGGCGAACATTACGAGACGCCTGAAGAAGGGCGGCGCATTGCACGGCGGCGGCACGAAGCCTATCTCGCAACACAGATCACCTACAAGGCAACGGGCAACGCATTCGCCATCGAGGCTGGCGAGGTCGTACGGCTCGACCAGAACCCGGTCGATGCGCCGCATGGGCTGTTTATCACGTCGGTGGAATCCAGCGGTGGCCGCAGCCAGTCCTACACCAATACGCTCACGGCGATCCCGGCCGACCGGGTGTGGCGCACGTCGCTCGATACGATCAAAAGACCGGTGATCGACGGTATCCTGCCGGCGCGTATTACGTCACCGGGGAACTACAAATACGCGTACCTGACCGAGCAAGGCTGGTACGTGATCAAGCTGCCGTTTGATCTCGACGATTGGAGCCCAGGTGGCACAAGCCGGCCGGTGCGCCTCGCGAAGCCATACAGCGGCGACAATTACGGCCACCATTTTCCGCTGATCGATGGGACGGAGGTAGCCATCATCCATACGGCGGGCGATCCAAATCGGCCCGTCATCATTGGTTCGATGCACGACAGTCTGCATCCCGACCTCGTCAATAACCTCAACAACACCCGGAACCTCATCGTGACCGCCGCGGGCAATACGCAGCGGATGGAGGACAAGGAAGGGATAGAGCACATCCACGTGATGACGCCGTTCCAGTCCAGCCAGCTGAACCTCGGGCACATGGTTGATACCGACGACAAGGAACGGGGACAGGGCGCAGAACTCATCACTGACGGACATCTGGCGGCCAGGACGGCCAAAGGCATGCTGCTCAGTGCCGAAGCGCAGCCTGGTGCATCGGGCCAGCAGCTCGCAATGCCCAACGCGGATACCACCTTCCAGCAGGGCGAGGACATACTGCGCTCGCTCAATGAATCAGCGAGCGCCGCGAATGCGTGGCTGGCTGAGGTCGAACAGCAACGTACGCTTGTCGAACAGAAGCTCGCGAAACTCCAGAAGCCGGTGATCGTCGCGAGCGCTCCTGAGGGTATTGGACTGGCGAGCGGTCAGCACATGCAGCTGGCAGCCGCAAAGCAGATGTTCGTCACGGCCGGGGCAGGACTCGACATTGGCGTGCTCAAGCGCATCACGGTTGCGGCCGGCGACGCGATTTCGTTCTTTGCGGCAAAACTCGGCATTCGGCTGTTCTCGGTAAAAGGCAAGGTGCAGTTGCAGGCCCAGGGGGACGCAATGGAGTTGATGTCGCTCAAGGACATGGTGGTGAGCTCCTCCGACGGAGAAGTCATGATCACCGGGCGCAAGGGAGTGACGCTCGGCGATGGATCGGGGGCCTATATCAAGCTGGCAGGCGGCAAGATCACCCTTGGCAGTCCGGCGGGTGAAATCGAGTTGAGGGGCAATCTGACTATCAATGGTCCAGACGGTAGCAGTTTTGCATTTCCTCAGTGGTCTGATGCGCCGCTCAAAGATGTCCAGCAACATATCAAACCGGGATTTTCAGGCTAACTGGAAACTGACATGACGACACAATCAAATCCTGAACCCCCGATAATCAGCTTCTCCTTTCCGTTCCGCGACGCGAAGGGAAAGGAGATCGTTGACGAACACGTGTTCTACGACTGGCTTGCCAGCGAGGGAAGTGGCAGTTTCGCGATCACCGGTTCTGGCATGTGGCACGGCGGAATTCATGTATCGGCGGACGGCGCCGGGAAACAGATCGACCTCAGGCACGGTGCGCGGTGCATTGCGGTCGGCGAAGTGGTGGCCTATCGGATGAATCGCATTGCGCTGGCCAGCCAGATTGCGGCCGGCAACGGCAAGCCTGCCCAGACCGGCCACTACAGCTCGGCTTTCACGCTGGTGCGGCATACGCTCGAATATCCCGCGAACAACCGGCTGACTTTCTTCAGCCTGTACATGCATCTGCAAAGCCTGGCCGACTATCAGCAGAACTCGATGCCGGCACCGGCCTACTGGGCACGGTCCTGCGAGGTGACGCAGTACGCCTCGGACAGACCCAAAACTGACCCGCACCAGGGCCCAGCCCCGACTGGGCAGGTGGGGCTGAATATTCATGCCGAGGCGGGAAGCCGCACAATCCTTGGGATCCTGCCCCGAGGGGCGCGGGTTCGTATCGGTGAGCGCGACCGTACCGGCAAATGGGGAAGAATCGAAGCGATCGAATCTGGCACGCCGATACCGCCGCGCGTGGCCAGTGTTGTGCAGCCAGGTGCCGATAAGGGCTGGCTTTACCTCAGCAAGGAGCGTGGGCATGTGCTGCTTGCCGAGGTCGTGTCGGACGCGCAGTGCGACCAGGTGGTGATACCGGGGAAACCGATCCCCGTCAACGCTGGCGATCTGATCGGCCACCTCGGGCAGTACTGGCTGCCGGACGATCCGGCACGGGACAACAGGATGGTCCACATTGAGGTGTTCTGCGGCGACGAACTAAGCAGCTTCCTGTCGGGAAGTCGCAAGGCCGCAAAGAAGATCACCGATTTCGACAGGCTTCCCCTGCTGCGGATCGGCAAGGGTGTGAAGCTCTTTGCGGGTCATTCGATCAATGAAGAAGGTGCAGATGCCCCCGAAACGTCCGTGCTCCAGATCTACAGTCAGGCCGCACTCGATGCGCTGCCAGCCGAGAGCAAGGGACCCAAGGACGATGCGTATGGAGACGGCGAACCGTGGTGGAAAGTGACAAGCGCCGACAGTCGTCATGCTGATATCAGCGGCTGGGTGCGCAATCGTCAGATGCCACCCAATGGTGGTGTCACGCGCGAATCACCGCATGGATGGAAAGACTTCGAGACAGTCACAGGTTCCGACGCCGGCAATCCGACGATGTTCAGCACGGTCGATGCGTGGCTGGATCATATGCTCCGTGAGGACAAGCCCGCGACCGGTGATGCCTCAAGGCTCAAGCCAGTGGCGTCCAGCGTGTATCGGGAACTGTCACCGATGCGCAACGAGCAGCAGGCAGCGGATGAGTTGCGCGCGCACAAGGACGACAAATGGTTACGCTTCCGTGCGTCGCGTCTGATCCCGAAACATCGTAGCGAATGGGCCAGCCAAAGCGAATACGAGACCTTCTTCGACAAGGTACTGAAACGGGTAGCGAAAGAACCGTATCACGACGCAGAGATCGAGCGCGTTAAAAAACTTGTTTGGTGGGACGATGTTAAGAATGCAGTAAAGGGGCCGTTTCCGTCGAGTTCGGACGTTTATCATGTCCACCCAATCTCACTTGTTGGGAATTTTTTATCCGGAGCGTGCTCGTGCGGAAAAGCCATAACCATGGAACAACTCCGAGCCATATTGCCGAGCGACGTCCTTCAGCATGGGCTATTTTATAAAGCCAATTTTGCTGGCGTTCGCAATTATTCCATTGAGAACTTTCTCTCTCTTTTGAATGAAAATATTCAAAAGCACGGGATCGTGAATTGCATCCATAAGGTCCATTTTCTTGCTCAATTTTCCCATGAATGCGATCAGCTACGAACAAACGAAGAATACCGAAATGGAGATGGATCCACCCCTGCGGGATGGAGTAATTACCGTGGCGGATCAAACTTCCATGGCAGAGGGTTGATTCAGCTAACCCATGACGATAACTACACCAAATACGGAAGCGCGGTTGGCAATCCTTCGATTGCGACAGATCCTGATATCGTAAGCCAGCAAGTAGCGCATACCGTGGAATCGGCATGCTGGTACTGGAGAAAGGGCAGCGCTTGGGGGGATATCAATCCAATGGCCGAACGAAGCGATTTTCTAAATGTAACGATCGCAGTTAACGGAGGATATAGACACGTGTTTGAAAGAAACTCGCTTCTTCTGAAGCTAGCTCCGCTCCTCAAGCTAGATGAGTGCCGTAAGGCGGTGAATGTCAAGCTTAAACACTTCGTATTCGCTGAGAGCGCCGTAGGTACCTCAAATTGGTACAACAATCATATATCCAAGGCGACAGAAGTCGAAGGTGCTTTAGCAGGTCTATAGATACCCACTAATGAGTGATGTCGCATGTTAAAATTCAATCTTCGCAGCTACTTTTATATATTAATTTTTACTCAGGTTGCATTTCTGTCCCTGCCCGCGCTATCCGCTGAGCTTATTGGGCAAACCATGTCCGGAGGCAATTTTACTCTGGAATTAAGTAGCGCTACTAAGCCCTCTAGTCCTGATGGGATTTGGGGACTCGCAACGGTGACCTACAAGGCCGGAAAGACGACGACTCCAGAAGTATATACATTTCCGGTTCAGGCCCCACCGGTCATAAAAAAAATTGCATTCGGATTATTGGCAATTTCCGAGAAAAATGGCGGCATGAATGGCTCGTATAATGTGACATTTCTTTATCCTGGTGACGAAGGCCTAACAACTATCGGCGTGGTCGAGTCTGATTTGGATAACGGAAAATATATTGAGATAAACCGGTTTTCACCGAAATGGATTAATAAATCCAGTGAAACTGAAATGGCGGATTTAATCCAATCAGTCTCAAAAAATAGATCAGGTTTCATTGGCTCAGATGGAAATCAAGCTCTTGACAACGCGATGATATTTTTCGCCATTCCCGATCTGATGAACGAGATTCGCAAACAGGATTCTCTATTTTCTCATAGCTATACAAGCCAACTAAGCAATGAAGTCAATTCGTCGATCGCGAACCTGATACGTCGAAAGTTCTTGGGGAAAAGCGTTAGTCTGTGCGGCGACGATCAGTTCGATGTGTTTGTCTGCAAACTTGACAAAAGGGTCATCTCTGTCTGTTCCGGAAATATGAACGGCGCTGCAGTTCTTGAGTATCGTGCCGGCTCCAATCGGAAAATTGAACTGTCTTTGTCCAAGCAGATAGATAGCAACTATGTTGCCAACAAAGAGGCCGAATCGTTTGAGAACGGTGGATACAAATACACCGTCAAATTTGGAAATGGCGGGGACACGAGCTCGACTGGTGTCATTGTTGAAAGAAAAGGAACGATTGTATCTAGCCAAAAATGCCAGCCTGAAATGATCGAACCGTACCTCATACCAAGAAAATAGAATAAATCATGTCAAATTTGATACTCGAAGGTGATTCGACCAGCCACGGCGGTAAGGTCATCTCTGGCTCGGACCGCATCCGGATTCGTGGTCGCCGTGCGGCCCGAAAAGGCGACCTCGTGTCGTGCCCCCTGCATGGCGACAACGAAATCATCGAAGGCAGTGATCGAATCAAAGATGGAGATGTTCCGCTTGCCCTGGACGGGCATCTCGCGCGGTGCGGATGCGTCCTGATCGCGTCGTCTGGGGCGGCGAGGATTCGCTGATGCCTGTTGACTTCGATGCACTTCCAGCACGGGGGGCCATTCCAGATGGGAGACAGGCAGTCGTACCCTGGCTGATCGCGGTGGTCATCATTGTCGCGGCCGGGGCTGCAACCAGTATTGCGACATGGCCGGCGGGACGACCTACGCAGACTCCGTGGTTCTGGATTCGCATGTTCGGACTGCCACTGCTTGTTTGGTTGGGGCTGTATTTCGGCTGGGGATTTCTGGGGGCTCACCGCTTGCGCAATGCTTTGGCTGACAATGCAGCCATTGATCGCAAGGAAGCGCGCCTGCACGGCGATGCGAGCGTGCCGTTCGCGGTCATGGCGCAGTCCTGGCGCTTTTCGGGCGACGCTGGCCAAAACAGACTCGAAGACGCGATGAAGACCCGCGAGTCCACAGAAAATCCGGCTGGCTCGGGCGGGCTTGTCATTCCCGGTCGAGCGTTTTTCCGGGGCAACGAGGCCGACGAATTGCGTCGGCACGCAGTCGTGCTTGAATGGCTGCTCGTTGAACTGATCAGGCCGCTGATGGCCCCGCTGAAGGCCGCTCACGGCCTCACCGTCTGGTTGTGTCTCGATTCGGATCTGACCGCGGATGTTGCAAAGACGGTGATTACCCGAGCGTGGGCAACGCTCGGGCTGAGGTACGCAGAGAAAGTCCAGTTGCTGGAGCCGATGTCGCTTTATTCGCTTGATGCCTGGTTCGACATGGGAGCGCGCAATGCGCGTCATCTTGCGATCGCGGTGCAACTGAGAGGCGCCATTAGTGGCGGCATTCAGGCTGGACAGGCGGAAGCCGGCGCGGCAGTTCTGCTGACCGGCACGTCGGCCGAATCACCGGATTCGGGGGTACCAGTCCGCGTACACCGGCCCTCCAGGGGCACTGCCGGATCACTCGATGAAGTGGTTGCGAATGCATTGCGCTGGGGACATTGCGCTGAAGGCGGTATCGATACCGTCTGGAATCCGGGATTGGTTGAGCCGCTCGCGGCCGCATTGAGGAGTCTCGATGGTTCCGTGAATGAAGCGCCGGCCGTAGAGCTGGTTCGAACCATCGGCGATGCGGGTGTTGCCACCCCGTGGCTTGCACTGGCACTTGCCGCTGCAAACGCGCAGGAAAGCGTGAGCCCACAACTGATTCTGGATCAACAGGGCGGCGAATTAGTCGCAATGATATGTCGAAAGAAGACTTGAACGAAAAGGCTTCCGCAAGGGTGCTGATCTATCTGGGATGTGCGCTGGCAGCGCTGTTTGCTGGCGTCTGGTTGTGGTTATTGAATGAAGGCCCGCAGCGAGGCTGGCTTGCCGACAACCGGAGCGTTGTAGGCGTTACGCTCGTCGCCGGATGGTTCGCGTGCATGCTCATGGCCGCACTCTACGAGCGCGGCATTCGCCAGTGGGCAGCGGATTCGCGCGTCGCACGGGCGTTCGAGCAGAGCCGCCAGAAAAAACAGCAAACCGCCAGACCCGCAGACGGGCAACACTCCTTTGCATTCTCCGTTTCGCAACTTCGCGACTTTCTTCGGGAACGTCACGGTTGGTGCTGGCGTTATCGCGACCGCTGGTTGCTCGTCGCAGGCGACGAACCGCTCGTCAGGCGTCTTGTGCCCGGGCTCGCGGACACCGGCTACGCGATCACCGGCGATACCGTGCTGCTGTACGCGAAGCAGACCACCGACAAGCTCGATGCCGAATGGCTCGACCAGATCCGCCGTCTGCGCCGGCGACGCCCTGCCGACGCGATCGTAGCCGTGACGCGCAACCGGAGCTCAGCCAACACGCCGTTCGACGCGGAGGGCACCGCACAGCGGCTCGCACGTCACGCGCGCGCGCTACGCTGGGCGGCGCCCGCGTATGTGCTGAACGTCACCGACTTTGGCAACGAACCGTCTGGCCCCGACGAAGCGATCGGCTTCACCTGGTCGAACGGGCGCATCCGTCCCGACGAGATCGACGCCTCACTGGAGGGGCTCTCCGGCAATCTCGCCGATGCTGGCGTCGTGCGCCTGAGCCGGGATCCGAACGACCGGTACCCGGCCGAGCTGTCGCGACACATTTCGGAACTCCGCACAGCATTGTCGGACCTGGTCGTGCAGACCGGCCACTCACGTCTGTGGCGCAATGCCGTCCACGGCCTGCTGTTTGCGCCACTGTTCAAGGAGCGGGAACTGACCGCCCCCGCTCCAGACTCCGAAGACGGCGAACCACTACCTCCGCAGCAACGCACGATCTGGCAAACGGTCGCCGACCATAGCCGCAAGATCCACGGCCGTCGCGTCGGCTTCTCGCTGTCGACCATGGCGGCATGGGTAACGACGGCGCTCATCGGATGCTGGATCGCTGGCACGATGCTGTCGGGCTTCACCAACCGGTCGACGATCCAGACAGCGGCTGGCACGATAACAAAATTGTCGACCGTACAGGACCACGCGCAGGCGGCGCTCGCACTCGACAGCCTGGACAAACAGCTCGATACGCTTGAAGTCCGTCAGCACGATGGCGCACCGTGGACTACACGCTTCGGCCTGAACCGCGACGGTGAACTGTTGACCGCCGCCTGGCCCGGCTACGAAAACGCCGTCAGCCGCACCCTCGTCGCACCGATCCGCCTGAAACTGGAGGAGCGCCTGCACCAGCTCGCCTCGCTCTCGGATGCGGAAATCGCCAGCGGCGGCAACGCGCAGGTCCAGGCCGCCTACGACACACTCAAGACCTACCTGATGCTCGCGAGGCCGGACCGCGCGGTTGCCGCATTCCTGACGCCGCAACTGATCGCCACGGCCGTGCCAGCGCGCCCGGCCAATTCCCAGCTCACGTCCGGCACGTGGGAAGACCTGCGCCAGCATGCAATCGCGTTCTTTGCGAGTCACCTGGGGCGCCATGGATCCGCCGGGGACTCATCGCTCGCGATCGTTCCGGATGGCGCACTGGTGGCCACGGCGCGTCAGACCATCATCGGCGTGCGCGGCATCCAGAACTCGACTGACGCGATCTACCAGCAGATCCTCGACGACGCGAAGCCGAAATATCCGCCTGTGTCGCTCGCGACGCTGCTCGGCGATACGAGCAGCAAGGGGCTTTTCAATACCGCGGTGACCGTACCGGGCGTGTTCACGCGCACTGCGTGGGACGAGCGGATCTCGAAAGCCATCGACGACGCGAGCGAGCAGCGCAACGTGACCGGCGACTGGGTGCTCTCAGACGTCCACGCGAGCGCGCCGTCGACCGGCTCGCTGAAAGCCGAACTGCGTCAGCGCTATTTTGACGACTACGCGCGGGCCTGGGAGCTGTTTCTCAACAGCCTGCGCTGGCAACCCGCCCCGACGTTGTCAGGCACGGTTGACCAGCTGACGCTGCTTAGCGATCCGCAGCGCTCGCCGCTTGTTGCCCTGATGAACGCAGTGGTTTATCAGGCAGGCGCGGGCACCGCGACGCAATCGCTGTCCGATACGCTGATCAGCAAGGCGCAGCAACTTGTCGGCGCCGACGAGAAAGATCCATCGAAGCAGACCCAGCCGCAACTGGCACCGCTGGCCGTGGCTTTCGGACCGGTCCTGCGCCTGACGGGCAGCGACCTGGCTTCCCTGGCTTCGGGCGCGCCCGCAAACACGAAGGCCGCCACGCAGCTGGCGGCCACGGGCGACCTGAGCCTCGCGCGTTATCTCGAACGGGTGAGCGCGATGCGGCTGAAGGCGCAGCAGATGGTCGACAGTGCCGACACGGACGCGATGGCCCGCTCGGCCGCACAATCCGTGCTGCAGGGCAAGACGTCTGATATCGCCGACAGCCGGGATTACGCGGGCCGTCTGGCTGCGAGCCTCGGCGAGCAATGGGCAGGCTTCGGCGATCTCTTTCAGGGACCGCTCGACCAGACCTGGCAGGTCGTGGTGCAGCCGGCCGCAGCGAGCCTGAACGACATCTGGCGCACGGCGATTGTCGCGGACTGGAACCGGACGTTCGGCGGCCGCTATCCGTTCGACGATTCGGATAACGATGCTTCCCTGCCGGAGATGGCGCGCTTCATGCGCCCGGACAGCGGCGTCATCACAGGGTTCGTCACGACGCAACTGGCCGGTATCGTCGAGCGTCAGGGCGACCGATGGGTGGCGGCCCAAGGAGCAAACCACGGCGCGCTCACACTCGATCCGGGCTTCCTCACCGACCTGAACAGGCTCACCCGCGTGGCGACCGTGCTGTTTCCATCCGGCGACGCGCATGTGCGCTATGAGCTACGCGCGGTACCTACGCCAGGCGTAACCGACATGAGGTTTGTCCTGTCTGGCCGCGAGTTGCACTACTTCAACCAGAAGGAAGAGTGGACGCCGTTTATCTGGCCCGGCGACTCGCTGGAGAATCTCTCGCATATCGAGTGGCAGACCGAGCAGGGCGGATTGCGCTCGGGGCTCGACGCGCAGGGCCGGTTCGGGCTGATCCGGCTGCTTGAGCACGCGAAGGTGTCGCCGCAGGACAGCGCGCGCTATCTGTTGACATGGACGCCGGACCAGAGCCAGGGCATTCCGCTGCGTGTACAGCTTCGCAGCGAGGCTGGAGCGGGGCCGCTCGACGTGCTCGAACTACGCCACTTCACGCTGCCGCCGCGGATCTTCGTGACCAGCACGGCGAAAGGCGGACCGAAGCTCTCGGCCGTCAATCCGCCGCCACTGCCGCCGTCAGCGATTGCAGCAGCGAAACACGCTTCGATGCCGCTGCCGCATGGCGCGATGCCGGAGGTCGAGTAAATGCTGTCCGGTCTGTTCAAGAGTCTGTTTCCGTCGCGTGATGCGGAGCAACTGGTGCGCGTGCGTCTCGATGCGTGGGACGCGTGGCTGCACCCGTTACCAGGCGACCACGGTGTGGGCCGCGATCCGGGCTACGAGGATGCGTTCTTCGAACTGAAGGACGAGGCGAACAGGCTCTCCGGCATTGATGACGGCCTGATCGTGCGCTCCTGCGAGCAGCTCACGAAGGAAACCGGCAAGGATCTGCGGGTGGTGGGGTATTACGCGTTCGCGCGACTGCGCCAGGATGGGACGGCTGGCTTCGCGGACGGTCTGGAGCTTGCGGCCGCGCTGGTGGAGCGGTTCGGCGAGGCGCTGCTGCCCGCACGCGCCGAGGCGAAGAAGGGCGCGCTCGATATGCTGGCCACCACCCGAATGATCGATCTGCTTGAGAGCCGCGGCGAGTTCGCGCCGGCCGATCTCGAACGTGCGATCGCCGCGCTCGATCTGCTTGTGACCCGCACCGGGGTGTGGCCGGAAGCGGCCCGTCCGAACCTGCGCCCCCTCGTGTCCCGTTTCGAGCGCAGCGACGATCCGGCACGCAGCGCGGAACCCGACTCGACCGCGCCCTCCGCTGTGGCAGGTTCCACTTCAACATCCAGCGCGATCGGCTCCACACGCGATCTGCTTGACCAGGCGCGCACGATGGCGACGTGGCTGCGTGATCAGGAAAATGGCTACCTGCCGTCCGTGCGGCTCGTGCGCAGCATCCGCTGGGACACGCTGCACGAGGTGCCGCCAGCGGATGCGAGCGCACGTACGCGCCTCGTGCCGCCGCGCGGCGAGCTTCGCCAGCAGATGAAACGGCTCGTGCTGCAGAAGCAGTGGCACGAACTGCTGGAACGCGTCGAAGGGGCGTACATGGAGGGCGTGAACCACCTCTGGTTCGACCTGCAGTATTTCCAGCACGTCGCGCTCGACCACGTCGGTGTGCCCTACAGCACGTGGCGGGAACTGCTGCGCGCCGACTTCGCGCTGTTCCTCGAAAGGTTGCCCGGTATCGAGCGGCTCGCGTTCAACGACGGCACGCCGTTCGCCGACGACGCGACGCTCGAATGGATCGCCCGCCACGCGGTCGTGCGCGACCTCGAAGCGGGAGAGAGCGTTGCGCCACTGCCTGTTTCGGCAGACAGCGACGACGGCGTCGCCGGCGACTGGCCCGAGATCGAAGCGCAGGCGCGCGACATGGTGGCCGGCGACGGTATCGAGGCAGCCTTCGCATGGCTCGACGCACTGCCCGCCATCCGGACCGAACGCCAGCGCTACCTGCAGCGGCTCGTGATGGCGCGACTCGCCGATCACGCGGGCCGTGCCGATACGGCGATGGCGCTGCTGACCGAACTCGATGCTGCTGCCCGCTCGTTGCCGCTGATGCGCTGGGAGCCGGCGCTCATCTTCGAGGTCAAGCACCAGCTGATGCGTGCGCTGAAAGCGGCAAGCAGCCGCAAGGACGCGGACAAGCCGGCGCTCGCGCACCGCATCGGTCAGTTGCGCGACGAGCTGACCGTGCTCGACCCGTCCCGTGCGCTGACGCTGTCATAAGAGAACGAAAATAAGAGAACACCATGGAAAACGAAGATCCGATCCTGCGCTACTACGAAGCCGAGATGCGCTATCTGCGCGAGTCCGGCAAGGAGTTCGCGAAAGCGCATCCCGACCGGGCGCGCATGCTCAACCTCGATCGCGTCGGCGAGCGCGATCCTTATGTCGAGCGCCTGCACGAAGGCTTCGCGTTCCTGACGGGGCGCCTGCAGCAGAAGCTCGACGACGAACTGCCCGAACTGACGGAAGGTCTCGTGAGCCTGCTGTGGCCACACTACCTGCGCATGATGCCGTCGCTGTCGGTCGTCGAGCTGATCCCGCTGGCCGAGACACTGCAGAAGACGGAAAACGTGCCTGCCGGCGTGCCGGTGCGTTCCGCATCCATCGCCGTGCCGCCGGCAGCGGGCGCCGAGGGCACCACGCCCAGGACTGTGCAGTGCCTCTACCGGACCACGCAGGACGTTACGCTGCAGCCGCTGCGCCTCACGCATGCGGGCCCTACCGTGCGACATGACGGCCGCTCGGTGATCCGCCTCGGATTCCATCTGGACCAGTCTACGCGACGCGAAGCGACGGACCTGTCCCGTGTGCGCCTCCATCTGAACGCCGATCTGCCGACCGCATTCGCGATGCATCTGGCGCTGACCCGCCAGGTGGATTCGGTTGCATGGCGGATCCCCGAAGTGCGTGATGGCGAGGCGCTGCCGCTGGCCGGCGTCACGATCGAGCCGGCGGGCTTCTCAACCGAAGAGCGGTTATGGCCAAAAGCCGAGGCGTCGTTTTCCGGCTACCAGCTGCTCCTCGAATATTTCACGTTCCGCGAGAAATTCCTCTTTGTGGACCTGTGCGGTCTCGACGTTGCGAAATTGCCGGCGAGCACAACGCGCTTCGAACTGGAGATCGTGCTCAAGCGGGCGTATCCGTCCGACCAGCGTTTCAGCGCGGAGAACGTGCGGCTCTTCTGCACGCCGGTCATCAACCTGTTCGAGCTTGATGCCGCGCCGATCGTGATCGATCACCACGAAACGGAGTACCGGGTCGTCCCGGCCGGGCACCAGGGCGAACATGTCGAAACCTATTCGGTCGACGCGATCGAATCGTTCGACCATGTGACGGCTGAGCGTTACGAGTATGTGCCGTTCGCCACCTTCCGGCATCGCGGCGGCATGCTGCGCCATGAAGCGCCCGAACGGTATTTCCACACCCGCGTGCGGCCAGGCGTGACCGGTCTGCACGAAACATGGGTGATCCTCGGCGGCCACGCGTGGGAGACGATGGAGGATCTGCCCGAGGAGAGCGTATCGCTGCGCGTAACCGGCACGAACGGCATGCTGCCGCGCAAGGGTCTGCGCGAGGCCAGCATTGACGAACTGGCCGCAAGCACGCCCAATGTCGCGGGTGTACGCAACCTGGTGGCGCCGACGTTGCCACTCTATCCGCCGACCGGCGACCGCTTCCAGTGGAGAGTCCTGTCGCACCTCGCGCCGAACTTCCTGTCGATGATGGACGCGGAAGTGCTGCGGGGCGCACTGGCGCTCTACGACTGGACCAACGACGAGCTGAACCGCCGACGCCTCGCCGGCATCCTGCATGTGTCGGAGGAACTGCTCGAGGAGGTGTCGGGCGGCTCGGTCGAGCGGGGCGTACTGATCGAAGTCACGCTCGATTCGCACGCGTTCGCGGGCGAGGGCGACGTGATGCTGTTCGGCGAACTGCTGCACCGTTTCTTCGGGCTGTATGCGGAGATCAACCTGTTCACGAAGCTCGCCATCGTGAGCCTGCCTTCGCAAACCCGTACCGAATGGCCGCGCAGCAAGGCGCAGCGCGCTCCCCTATGAAACCACGCGAGTTGCCGAATCTTGAACCGCTCGTGGCGTCGTTGCTTGCGCGCGCGCCGAAGATGAATTTCATGCAGCTATGCAGGCTGCTCGAAGTGCGTGTACCCGATCAACCGGGCTTCGGCACGCGAGACACGCCGGAGCACGAGCCGGTGAGGTTCCGGCCGAGGCCGCGGCTGGGGTTCCCGGCCGGTGAGATCGCCGCGGTGGAACTTAGTGACGAGCGTCCCGATGCGCCGCCGACCGTGCGCACGACCTTCCTGGGCCTGTATGGCGTCGACGCCGCGGTGCCATCGCACATGATCGATGAGATCGTCCTGCGCGAGGAAGGACATGAAGCCGTCGAAGCGTTTCTCGACCAGTTCAACCACCGCTACGTGGCGCTGCTGTACCGCGCCTGGAAGAAGTACCGCTACCCGGAGAGTTTCCAGGCGGGCGGCACCGATGCGCAGTCGCGCAACCTCCTGTGCCTCGCCGGCTTCGGGTGGGGCGAGAAGCCGGCCCGGTCGGGTCTGCCGGATTCACGCGTGCTCGCGCTGCTGGGTCTGCTGGTCCAGCGCACGCGCACGCCCGAGGGACTCGCTGGTGTGGTGGCGCTGGCGGTGCCCGGTGTCGAGGTGCGTGTCGACGAGTTCTGGCCGACGGTCAAGCGTGCCGGACAGCCGCAGCCCCTCACGTCGTCAGGCAGGCTCGCCGGCGCTCAGGAAGACAGCAAGCGCCGCGGACTTGGCGGGGGCTACGTGCTCGGCAACCGCCTCGAATATCGCAGCCGCGCCGTGCGGGTGACGCTGCGCCCTTCGGACGGACAGCAGGCGCACGACCTGCTGCCCGGCGCATGGCTGCATCGCGAGCTGATAGCGTTCATCCGCCTGTATGTGGGCACGAAGGCCGACGTACACCTGCGGATGGAGGTGTCGTCGCGTCTCGCGCCCGCGCCGTCGGTCGGCACGGCTGCGACCGGCCCGGCACCGCGGCTGGGATGGACCGTCGTGTTGCCGTCTGATGAGGAACGCATCATCACCATTGCGCTCGGCGTCTACGAAGTCTTTCCCACGCCCGGACCGAACCCGCATCTGGTTCCACGTGCCGCCTGAATCTGGAGAAATCATGCCTTTACGTTTAACCGTGGCCGCCCTCGCGTCAGGTCTGCTGCTTTCCGCATGCGGCGCCTGGCAGTCCGTATCTGATACGACTTCCAGCGCGTATCACTCGGTGTTTTTCAGGCAGGTCAAGGTGCTTGACGTCGACCTGACCGCGCGTGCCGAGTTGAATCCGGATGACGCGGGCCGTTCCACGTCACTCGCGGTCCGCGTCTATCAGCTCAAGGATCGAAAGCTGTTTGACGGCGTGTCCTACGACGATCTGCTGAAGAACGACAGGACCGTACTCGCGCAGGACCTTCAGGCCAGTATGGCAGCCGTCGTCAATCCTGGCGCGTCGGTCAGCCTGTCTCAGCCCATGCAGGCAGACACGAAGTACGTGGCGATCGTCGCGTTCTATCGCAATCCCGGCAATGGCGATGGCTGGAAATACGTGATCGTAAAGAAGAAGCTGTCTGCCGATGCCCCGCTGAAGCTCACGCTGATGGATCAGGAACTGGTCGCATCCGGTGATCGCCAGAAGGACTTCTATGAGTAGTCCCTTGTCAAGCCGTTTTACAGACTGACTGATCATCGATAAGCGAACTCTCCTCACAGTTCGTACCGCGAGTGGGCGCCGTTGCGCTGAACCCACCGATGGTTGAAGTCGATCCTTGCGCCCGTGAGACCTGACGTCTCACCAACTTCTATCCGCTGGCATGAAACCAGCCTCATCCTGTATGCGCGTTACGCCGGTAAGATCGCCGGGAGCATGCCCCATCTAGAAAATCGGTTGCTGGCTGCGCAACCAGTCCTTCACACGGGCATGCTCGCTTCAAACCATATTTGCTTCATCTCACATCGTTGAACAAACCTCCCGGGAGTCTGAGGGGTTAGGCGGATTTCAGCTGTGCTCCGGCGGGAATCACGCCATCCTTCAGATAGCGCCACAGCGCAATCGCCAGGCGCCGTGCCACCGCGACGATCGTAATCCGTCGGGCCCGGCGGTTCGGGCCTGTGCCCTCGGTGCGGTGGTTGAACCACTGCGTCAGCGCGCTCGTGGGCTGGTAGCGAATCCAGGACCAGGCCATCTCGACAAGCAGGGCCCGGACCCGCCGGTTGCCCTGTCTGCTGATGCCCTGGTCCACCTGGCTCTCGCCGCTGTCGTAGGGTTGCGGGACGAGGCCCACGCACGCGCCGACCTGACGGCGGTTGCTGAACTCCCGCCAGAACAGTTCCAGCGCCAGTCTTGAGGCCCCAACCTGCCCGATGCCGTTCAGGCGCGTGAGATGACTGATCCGGGTGCGCGCAGGCTCGGGCAGACTGGTCTGGCGCGTCTTCTCGAGTGCCGCCAGTTGCTCCTCAGCCAGTGCGAGCCGTTCACACTCGCGTACGAGCCGTTCGTGGAACTCGGGTGGCAGCGGCGCGCCATCGTGACACCGTACCTCGCCGCGGATGAGGCGGTCGGCGAACTTCCTGCTGCCGACCTCATCCCAGCAACCGAACGTGGCTAGCAGCTTGCGCATACGGTCGCGATGCTGCAGCACTTCCTTTTGTAGTTGTCCGCGATCACGCATCAGATGGCGGGAGGCTTCGTCCTGCAGTGACGGCACGCGGATTACCCGCATGCGGTCGCGTTCGCCGCGCAGCCACGCACGCAGGTTGATGACCAGTTTGATGGCATCGAGCCGGTCGGTCTTCGCGCGGCGCTTGTGACGCTCAACGGGAATGCTCGCGGGATCGACGACATGACATTCGATCCCGCGAGCCTGCAGCGCGCGATAGATCCAGAATGCGTCCTGGCCGGCTTCGTAGCTGACGACGACCCGCACATCCGCCGGCAGTGCCCACTTCTCCCTGTGTTGGGCAATCAGGGCCAGCACAGCCTGCAGGCGGGATGCGGCTTGTGGCTCCGCCACTGTGTGCACTGCCGGGTTGTCGCGGCGGCCGTCGTGCAGCGCGACCTTCCACTTTGTCGCAGCCAGTTCCAGCGAGACTGCCAGCACAAGCGCTTCGGGATGGGTCGTGTCTGCATGATCTGTGCGCATGATTCTCTCCTTTGAGTAAGATCCACACGGGCTGATTTTATGATCGGCGTGTTTAGTGGCTCCTTCGTGCATAGGATCTAGCCGGAATGACACGACGTCCGGAAGTGTCTGTGCCCAACGTGTTTGCATGACGGGGCGGCCCGATGAAGACGCTTCGCGAACTGCAGCAGGAACTCGAGCAGCTGGATGTTGACATCCGGCTCGCCCGTGAACACGAAACCGGATCGGGAGGTCCGGCGAAGTCGACAGCCCGGCGGACCCGACCGATCGCGACGGCGGTATGGTCAGAGCGGGTACCCGCAGGCACGAGACAGCGCGTACAACGTGCACGGGACGGCCTGCCCGGACCGGGCGGAAGCAGCGCGCCCGACTATCGTGAGCGGGCCTTCGCCGCGATCCGCAAACTCGCGCGTGCGTGGGGTGGGCAATGCATGTCGGCCGCGTATGAGGGCTACAAGGTGCCGCTCGAGTTCGAGTGCGCAGCGGGACACCGGTTCCCGATGCTGATGCACATGCTGCGCATGGGGAGCTGGTGCCAGGCTTGCGCCTATGAGCGCGCGACGATTCACTCGCTCGAGGAGGCGCGTGCACTCGCGGCGGCGAAGGACGGCCAGTGCCTGTCGACCCAATACGAGAGCACGAGGGAAAAACTACGGTGGCGCTGCGCGGCCGGTCATACATGGCTCGCCAGCCTGGAGGGCGTGCTGGCGGGTGACTGGTGCCAGAGCTGCCATCACCAGAGTATCAAACCCCCGCAGGAAGCTCTTGAACGGGCTGCGGCCGAGCGGGGTGGACGGTGCCTGTCAGCATATGTCGACAAGGAAACGCCGCTGGAGTGGCAGTGCGCCGAAGGTCACATCTGGAAAGCACAGTGGTTCAGGGTGAAGAAAGGCCAGTGGTGCCACCGCTGCGCGGTGAAGGCCAGAACGCGCACGATCGAACAGATGCAGGAAGTGGCGAATTCGCGTGGCGGACGCTGCCTGTCGACGGTCTACCCGGGACCACACGGCAAGATCGACTGGGAGTGCGCCAAGGGTCACCTGTGGCGCGCCTCGGTCAACAGTGTCTGGCGAGGCAACTGGTGCCCGGAATGCGCCTGGGAAAGCCGCCGTCTGGCGCGTAACCGCCGGCGGAGCAAGGGGTCCGTGCCGATCATGGTATGACGCGCCATGCGGATGATACGCTGGCCGCGATCCTGTTCGCGTGGGGATTTCTGCATGTTGCGCTCAAGCTGATTTTCGCGACCAACCCGCTTCACCATTGATTGCAATCATGCAACGACGAAAACTCATCGTCGCCGCGCTGGTTGTCGCCGCGTCGTCGCTGCTCGGCGGCTGTTCCCTGTTCGGCTGCGGCGGCTCGGCAACCAGTGGCGGCGCCTTTGGCGGATGCCACGCCGGCACCCGCTTTTAGACTGACTCAGAGAAGACGAAACAACATACGGATACCCTCAGCTTTCGCGGCCACCAACGGCTGCGTTGAACAGCGAACATGACGCGCACGCATAAACGTAAGCACACGGAGCACAAGGACCACCGCGGCTCGACCGCGTGCAGTCCAATGCAAACGTTGATCCCCGAGTTCGACGCGACGCTACCGGTCACACATGCTGCGGGCCGCGCATACAGCGACGACGATCCGTTGTTGACAACGTTCGTAACCGGAATCTGGGACGAGTTGTACTCGCGAGAGACGACGCCCGTGCCACCGTGCCCGGCCTGCAAGAGTGGCAACACGCGGGTGCAGAACCGGCCGAATCGCCATCATGCATTACCGTTTTTCCGGTGCCGCGCGTGCAAGCGGACCTACTCGCGCCTAACCGGAACGCCTCTCGCGCATCGGATCTTGCCCGCGCGCGATGCGGCCAAGGATCTATATGAAGCTTGCGCCTCCGTTGACGGGGATCGTTTGGCCCGTGATGAATGCGTTGCCGACGACCATCAGCACGACCTCCGCGACCTCGCTCGCTTCGCCCAAGCGCCCGACGGGCAGCCTTTCTGCGACGTTGGACGCCTTGAGCGGTCCAGCCATTTCGGTGTCGATCGGTCCCGGTGCAACGGCGTTGACGGTGATCCCTTCGCGGGCGAGCCGTGCCGCATAGCCGCGCGTCAAGCCTTCGAGCCCGGCTTTCGATGCGTTGTAGTGAACGCCAACCAAGCCGGGGCCGCGGGCGGCGGCCGACGAGACGTTGACGATGCGGCCCCAGCGCCTCGCGCGCATGCCGGGCAGCACTGCCTGCGTGCAGAGAAACGCCGATTTCAGATTGACGGCGAGCGTTCGATCGAACTCCGCTTCCGCGAGATCGTCGATGTCGACGATCGTCGCGGTGCCCGCGTTGTTCACGAGCACGTCGATCAGGCCGAGGCGGTTTTCCACCTCGGCGATCATCGCTTCGACGTCGTCTCCGACCGATACGTCGGCGCATACCGCGATCGCGCGGCCTCCGGCGCGTTCGATTTCCGCGACGACGTCGGCCGCGTCGTTCTCGCGTTGCCGATAGTTGACCGCGACTGCTGCGCCGGCTGAGGCAAGCGCGATCGAAATGGCGCGTCCGATTCCGCGCGAGCCGCCGGTCACCAAGGCGACACGATCGTTTAAGTTGAGCGAATGAGCTGGCATCGTGGAACTCCTCGGTTGCGGGGGGCAGAACCGGTTGTGGCCTCGTCTGCGAGGCGTGGTGTCGCCGAGCGAGGCGTTGCCGGAAAACATCCTGGTTTGCCTCCTTCAAAGCGTCTTCGCCGGAAAGTCGCCCTCTTGCTTTCATCGATCTTTCGGCCGTTCTGGCTTCAAAGAAGCCGTTGCAGCTAGACTGGGCCGAACGGCAGCTCAGGGTCAGCGACAATCGCGGGCGGCGGCACCCTCGCAATGGATGTCGCTCGCCTGGTTGTAGCAAAATCTGGAGCCCCACCATGTATGCGATGCATTATGAAATCACCTTGCCCGCCGACTACGATATGCAGATCATCCGAAATCGCGTCGCGGACCGCGGGCACATGACCGACACGTTCGCTGGCCTTGGTCTCAAGGCTTACCTGATCCGCGAGCGCGACAAGGCAGGTGCGACGCTCAACCAGTATTCGCCGTTCTACTTGTGGAATGACACCGTTGGTATGAACCGTTTCCTGTGGGAAGGAGGCGGTTTCCAAGGCATCGTCGAATCGTTCGGACGGCCCGTCGTGCTGACATGGTCGGGCCTCCTGTGCCAGCGCGGACCGGCGTCCGGCGTATTGCCTTGCGCGGCGACGCGGGAGCGAGTGGTCGTTCCTCGCGAAGCCGATCTCGCGCAGGCCGCGCGAGATGCGGTCGCTGAAGTCGAGCGTGTCGCCAGGCATAGTAGTGTGATCGCCAGCGCCTGTGCGATTGATCCGCGCTCCTGGGAGCGTGTCACCTTCACGCTTTGGGCCGACACACCAGAAGCAGTTGTCCCAGGCGAACGCTACGAAGTGCTGCACTTGTCGCGCCCAGGCTTCGATGAACTGGCGCCGTCAACAGAATAGATAGCGCCAGCAGCCTAACGTTTCGTCCAGTCGGCGACCGCATTCAATTGCCGTCAGGCAGTCGTCGGCCACGGACGGACGTTGGACGTCGCGGGCTAGATTGGCGACAATCGGGCAACTTTGCGAGAACGCGACATGTGGAGTCGGTGGTGTCCATCAACGTAAGCGGGACGGAAGGCTACGCTGAGAACGCTCAATCTCTCATCGAGCAATGGCGGGACATCTCATTTGAGAACAGCCACAGGCCCGTCATGCATCTCTTGCCGATGCCCCCGGCCCACATTCTTGACGTTGGCGCCGGTATCGGAACCGATGCAGCTGCGTTAGGAGCTATGGGGCATACAGTGATGGCCGTAGAACCAGTGGACGCGTTGCGCGTCGCAGGAATCGGGCTGCATTCGTCTTCCCGGATTGAATGGGTGGACGACAGTCTGCCGGATCTCATGTCTGTACGTTCGCGACGAAGAGAATTCGACTTGGTGATGCTCTCCGCCGTTTGGATGCATCTGGACGAAGACGAGCGTTGTCAGGCGATGTCGACCGTCAGCTCCTTGCTGCGGGAAGGTGCGATGGTGGTGATGTCTTTACGTCACGGTCCAGTCCCCGAAGGACGCCGAATGTTTGATGTTTCGGCAGCAGAGACCATTCGGTTAGCAAGCGCCCATAGCTTCAGGACTGTGCTAAATGTCCGGACCGAATCCACCCAACGAGGAAATCAGCGGATGGGTGTGACCTGGAGCCGGCTCGCCTTTGTCAAAGGTGGTGGGCGAGATTAGCTTCGATCCCTTCCATCGGCGGTGTCCGGCCATCATCAGCCTTTCGTCCGTGCGTGAGAAGAGACATACGAAGGTCGGCTTCATATCCGACAACGGCCCCTTGCGCTCGAGAGGCCACAGCTCCATCGCGAGTCTAATCGAACATCTCGGCTAAAGATCGAGCACCAGTACCTTGCTTCTCGCGCGCGATACGCAGGCCGTCAGGAATTCGGCCTTCTCGTCGTCGTTGAGAATGCAGTCGTTGTGCTCAACTTCCCCGGACAGATACCGCACCTTGCATGTCCCGCACAGCCCCGCATGACACGATGTTTCGATTGTGACGCCCGCTTGTTCGAGTGCGTCCGCGATGCTCTGATCGTTCGCGACTTCGATCATCTGTCCCGTGCTCGCGATCTTCACGCTGAACGTGTCCGCCACATCGTTCGCCGCGCTCGCGGGTTCGCTTCGCCCCGGCGCCTTGAAGTGCTCGAAGTGGACGGTGCCGGCGGGCCAGTGCGCGCTTGCATCCGCGCATGCCTGCATGAAACCAGCTGGACCGCAGTAATACACGTGCACGCCGTGCGACGGCTCGCTCAGCAAGCGGCGGATGTCGAGCCCCGCCTTCGGATCACCGCCGTCGAAGTGAAAGTGCACGCGGCCGTTCACGCGCATCGGCTCGAGTTCCCCGGAAAGCGCGGCACAGTCCGCATCTTTCGCGCAGTAGTGCATTTCGTATTCGATGCCGGCGTCTTCCAGCCAATGCGCCATCGACTTGAGCGGCGTCACACCGATGCCGCCCGCGATGAGGATCACCCTGCGCGCATCGTCGACGAGCTGAAATTGGTTGCGCGGACGGCTCACGCGCACGATGTCCTGCACATGCACGCGCTCGTGCAGCGCTCTCGATCCGCCACGGCCGCGCTCGTCGCGCAGCACGGCGATCACATAGCGATGGCGCTCGTTGGGTGCGTTGCACAGCGAATACGGGCGCACGAGGCCGTCGCCGAGATGGATGTCGATATGAGCGCCGGCAGTGAAGGCCGGCAACTCGGCGCCGGACGGATCGACCAGTTCGTAAGAGTTGATGCCTTTGCCTTCGAAACGAACCTGTCGCACGAGCAACTGGAGCGTGCTGCCGTCGGAGTTCGATGTCTGTTCGCTTGCCATTTTCCTGATCCCTCATATGTGCTGCCGAATCCCGATTCGCCGCACGAGGCGCGCGACGCGCCCCTTGCTTGTCGTGGCGCTTCAGTTCTTCATCGATTGTTCGAGTTCCTCGAACTTCTCGCGCACGAATACTGCGCGTTCATCCGCCTTTAGCCGCTCGCTCTCGTTGAGGATCGAGACGATCGTCTTCGTGACCTTGCGGCGCCGCGCGACTTCTTCTTCGACCGTGTCGCCTTCGGGAATCTCGAACACGTTGCCCGAGCAATAGCTGTTGGGTGCGCCCGCGTTCGCACGGAACCACTCGGCGAAGCTCTGCGCCGATGCCGCGGGATTCGTGCCGCGCAGCGCATCGCGTAGCAACTTGCGAAAGAGGAAGAGGCCGGCGTCGAACTTCGTCGGGTTCTCGAGCGCGTGCACGGCGATCGGTCGCTGGCTGATGATCGCTTCGTAGTCGCCGGGCGCGTATTGCGCGGCCTTGTAGTTCTCGCGCTCGCGATGATTCGGCGGAATGGGCGGCAGATCCTCGAGCTTGTATTCGCCGAAGCGCTCGGGGCGCCGCATCGCGACCTGTCCTTCGAGAAAGTCGATCGACTCATAGCCGACGAGTTCCTTCTTGCCGACGCCGCGCGTATCGATGCCCGGGCCCATCACGCGCCAGCCGATCATCTTGCTGTTCTCGTCGTCGACGGGAACGGTCCAGCGGATGATGTGAAAGCGGCTGAACAGCTTCTTCTTCGATCCGTCTTCCGACGTGTACGCATGCAGGCTCAGATTCGGCAGCACCTGATGTTGCACGCGCACGAAGAGCCGGTCCTTATCGACTCGACGCGCGCCCGCGCAGGCGAGGCTGCGGCCCTGCTGCACCGGCACGAAGTGCATGTCGGGCGCGACTTCCATTGATGCCGCGCCGACCTCGTCGAATGTCGTGCCCTGGTACTGCCCATTCACGACATTCTTGCCGGCATGCAGCGCGGTGGGGTGATAGTTGTCGGCGGCGTTGTCCTGCACCTGCAGCCAATTGCAATGCTGGAAGTTGCTGTACGGCACAAGCTCGTCGCCTGGCAACACCGTGAAGTCGCCTTCCCATTCGGGAAAGGGCGGCTCGGCATCGGGCGGTCCCATGTACGCGAACACGAGGCCGTTGCGCTCGACCGCCTTGTACGCACCCTGCTGGATCGAGCACGCGAATTTCTCGGCTTCCTTCTCTTCGCCCTTCGGAAACGGCACATGCAGGCATGTGCCGTCCACGTCGAACACCATGCCGTGATAGCAGCACCGGATGCCGCGCTCCTGGATCGCGCCGTATTCGAGCGACGCGCCGCGGTGCACGCAATGCGCATGCAGCACGCCCACGCGCCCGCTGCCATCGCGAAACGCCACCAGTTCCTCGCCGAGGATCTTGAGATAACGCGGTGTGTCCGTCAGTTCGATCGACATGCACACGGGATGCCAGAACGCGCGCATGAACTCGCCCATCGGTGTGCCGGGGCCGGTCTCGGTGAGCTCGGGATCGTGGCCAGGCACCTTGCTTGTGTAGTAACCGCCGTACGGAATCAGCTTCTTCGACACGACATTGCCGCCGCTCGTCTTCTGTCCTTCCAGCTTGTCTTCCTTGATCGTCATCGCAAATCCTATTTTGAGGTGGTGGAGTTGTCAGTCGCCGGCACTTTGAACGCCGAACTCGATATTCAGAACACCGTACTCTGTATCCAAAGATTAGTCGCGCGATGCGGCGATGTCTCTATGGGTAAACGCGGAGATTCACCTTTTCGCTTCAGCGCCGGACATTGACGCTCCCGCGGTGCGGTTATACCCTTGCCGTATTCTGTATCCATAAACGAGCTTTGATCATGGCGACGAAACTGCTCAAGCTTCAGGCGCGCACCGACTACGTGGACGAGGTCTACAAGGTGCTGCTCGATGCCATTAGCTCTGGGACGCTCGAGCCCGGGACGCGCATCACGCAGGAAGAAATCGCCGAGCAACTTGCGGTGTCGCGCTCGCCGGTGTTGCAGGCGCTGCGCTTGCTCAAGAAGGACGGACTGGTGCAGGACGCGCCCGGTCGGGGTTTGCTCGTGACCCCGCTCGACGCGGCCTGGATCAGCCATCTCTATGAAATCCGCGGCGCGCTCGACTCGCTCGCCGCGCGTCTTGCCGCCGGTCGCGGCGCGAAGCTGGACAAGGCATTGATCACGAACGGCCGTCGCGCGTCGAAGGCCGACGACGTGAAGGCGATGATCGATGCCGACATGGCGTTCCACGCCGCGATCTATGCCGCGTCGGGCAATCCGCTCATCGTGGAGACCGCGCAGATGCACTGGGTCCATCTGCGACGGGTGATGGGCGCGGTGCTGCAGTCGTCGGGGCAGCGCCAGGCGATCTGGGACGAGCACGCAGCCATCGCCGCGGCCATCGCCGATGGCGACCCGCAGCGCGCGACGGAACTGACCGATCTTCATACGACTCGGGCGCGGCAGAATCTCGTCGAGCGGCTCGGGCAGGTGCTGAGCGATCGGCAGGAAGAAAAAGTGAGCTGATGCGATGATCCCGCGATCGCGGGATCTTTGCGTGGAGCGGGACTTCGCTCAAGCCCGCTTGCGCCGGCCGTTCACGAGTGCGGCCGGCACGGTGAAGACGAGCACGCTGCCGATGATCAGGCTCGCCGCCAGCCCAAGTACGCCGTTGCCGGTCGATCCCGTGCCTGTCTGAATCAGCCCGATCACGTAAGGGCTCACGACACCCGATACGCTGCCGACCGAATTCGCCAGCGCAAGCCCCGCCGCCGCGGCGCCGCCGCCCAGGATAGCGGGCGGCAACACCCAGAACTGCGAAATTGTCGTCATCACGCCCATCGTGCCGATCGTGAGGGCGATCATCGCGATTGGCGTCGAATGGGCGAACGCGACGCTCGTGCACAGTCCGGCCGCTCCGACCACCCCGGGCAACGCAAGATGCCAGCGCCGCTCGCCGCGGGCGTCCGAGCTCTGACCGACGAGCAGCATGGAGACGGCCGCCGCCGCGTAAGGGATCGCGGAAAGCAGGCCGATATTGAGCGGATCGGCCACGCCGCTCGCCTTGACGAGCGTGGGCAGCCAGAAGCTCACGCCGTACAGGCCCATCGTGAAGAAGAAGTAGATCGCACTCAGGAGCAGCACCTTCGGGTGCATCAGGCCGTCCTTCACCGAATGCAGCGCGTGAGCCGGCTCTTCGTCCTTCAGACCGGCTTCGAGCATGGCTTTCTGCGAGTCTGTGAGCCACTTCGCATCGGCGAGCTTGTCGTCGAGATAGAAGAACGCGACCAGCCCGAGGATCGCGGTCGGAATGCCTTCTATCAGGAACAGCCATTGCCAGCCCGCCAGCCCGTGCGATGCATTCATATGATTCATGATCCAGCCTGACAGCGGCCCGCCGACGACTCCCGACATCGGAATGCCCGTCAAGAAGAGCGCGGTGACCTTGCTGCGGCGCGAGGCCGGGAACCAGTACGTGAGATAGAGCAGGATCGCGGGGATAAAGCCCGCTTCGGCGACGCCCAGCAGGAAGCGCATGATGTAGAAGCTCATCGGCGTTCTGACGAACATCATGCTCGCCGAGACGATGCCCCAGGTGATCATGATGCGGGCGATCCAGCGGCGCGCGCCGACGCGCAGCAGGATCAGGTTACTGGGCACTTCGAAGAGAAGATAGCCCACGAAGAAGACGCCGGCGCCCGCGCCATAGACCGCGTCGCTGAACTTGAGCGCTTGCAGCATCTGCAGCTTCGCGAAGCTCACGTTGATTCGGTCGAGATACGCGCATAGATAGCACAGGAACAGAAACGGCAAGAGCCGCCATGTCACCTTCGCATAGGTGGACGACTCTCTGCCCTGGTAATACGCAACCGGACTGGGGGAACTCATTGTGGTGTCTCCTGGTGTTCAGGTTGCGGCGCAACGTTGCGTTTTTTAGCGCTCGTCTCGCGTTGTCGCCGTGCTCGGACTGCTTCTACGGAATCAGTCGAACATGTCCGGCTGCGTGGCGACGAGGTCGTCCCAGATCGCCTGAAAGTGCAGCCAGCCGATGTAGTCGCTGCCGACGTGCTCGCGGCTGTAGCGCGCGCGCTCGGGGGTGACGAGCTTGGGTGCGATGCCGGTCGACTCGACCAGCAGTTGCTGCTGGCAGCACCGTTCGAGCGCGATGAACCAGAACGCCGCCGATTCGATGCTGTGCCGGCTTGCCGTCAGAAGCCCGTGGTTCTGGTGGATCGCGGCCTTCACGTCCCTGAACGCGTTCGCGACCTTGTGACCCGCCTTCACCTCGACGGCTACTTGTCCTGCCTCGTCGCCGATCACGACGTGATCCTCGTAGAACGCCGCGGCGTCCTGCGTGATCGGCTCGAGTTGCCTGCCGAGCGACGCGAACGCGGTGCCGTAGACCGTATGCGCATGGCACATCGCGACGATGTCCTGGTGCATCTCATGCACGGCCGCATGCAGCACGAAGCCAGCGCGGTTGATTGCATGGCGCCCCTCGACGACGTGCCCTTGATGGTCCGCGCAGATCAGGTTCGAGACCTTCACTTGCGAGAAGTGGATGGCCATCGGATTGGTCCAGTAAAGGCCGGGATTCTCGGGATCGCGCACGGTCAGATGTCCGGCGAAGCCGTAGTCGAATCCTTGCTGGGCGAACGCGCGACAGGCGCCGACCAGCCGTTCCTTCACATGCTGCCGCTGCGCGGCGGGATTCGAAAATGACGGAAGCTCCGGAAAGATGAGTCCTTCCTGCTCCGGCTGATAGATCGAAACCTTGCCGTCCTTGATCAGCGCCTGCGGCCGCGTTTCCATCACTGCTGCCATGGGTCGACTCCTTTTTGAAGTGAGGTTTGAACCGGTCGAAGCGGATTGCTTCGATGGGTCCTATGGTCGCGGTCGCTGCCGTCATTGACAAACGATGGCTGTTCATACAAAGATGAACCACATTCATGTTTCGGTGAAAGACATGAGACGAATTCCCAATTTCGTGCTGCTGCGCGCCTTCGAAGCGGCCGCGCGGCTGGAGAGCTTCACGCTGGCGGCCGAGGAACTGCATCTGACGCAGTCCGCGATCAGTCATCAGGTCAAGGAGCTCGAAGAATATTTCGGCCGGCCGCTGTTTCATCGGCGCAATCGGCGGGTGGAAGCGACATCGGAAGGACGGCGCCTTTATGAGAGCCTCGGACGCGTTTTCGATGTGATCGAGGCGGCATGCAGCGAGGTCGCGCTCGCGCCCGATGCGCAAGTGCTCGCGGTGCACAGCGCGCCGAGCTTCGCGGCCAAGTGGCTCGGTCCGCGCCTGCCTGAATTCACGCAGGCGCATCCGGGCGTGACGATCCGTCTGTCGTCCGGTCCCGAGCCGATCGACCTCACCCGGGTGCATGAAGTCGATGTCGCCATCTCATACGCGGTCGCACACGAGCGCGCGGGCATCGTGACACGCGCGCTCGGCGCAGAACGCATCGTGCCGATGTGTTCGCCTGCGCTCGTGCGAAGCGGCGTTGCCATCGAGAAGCAGATCGGGGAAATGACGCTGATCGATTCCCAGCTCAGCCGCGTGACGTGGTCCGACTGGTTCGCGCTCAACGGACTCCCGTTCCCGTCGCGGGCGCGGCCCTCGTTCGATCGCGGGGCGCTCGCGATCTCCGCCGCTGTCGATGGCATGGGCGTCGCGCTCGAAACCACGCGTCTCGCTGAGCGTGAGTTGTCGCGCGGCGAACTGGTTGAGCTGGGCGCGGATGTCTTCGAGCCGGTCTCCCGCGAGACGCATTTTCTGTCGTATCGCGTGAACGAGCGCAACACGGAGAAGGTGAAGTGCTTCTGCGACTGGTTGTGCGAGGAGGTGGGACTCGATGCTGCGCGCATCGGTTAATGCTGAGATCGAGTCTCCTTCTCCGGCTTCTTTAGAGAGGTCCGCGATCGCATATTCGATGCACATACGCGCGGCGATCCTCGTAGCCCGCCGCAGTGGAAGACTGCGTGGATTCTAAATGGGCTAGCCGCCCGGCCGCCCAAAGCTGATTGCGTGTACGTCTCCTCCGCATTGGCGGATTCAACCGGTCGATGCAACACGATGAACGTCGCATGAGCGGCGGGAGTGTTGCAAATGAAACAGAGGCACCAGTCGCATACGCGAAAAGCAGACGTTCACAGCGCGGAGTGGGCGGCTATCTCAGCGCGCTGGCAGCGTCAATCCGGGGGGGCGCCCATTTCCTGGGCCTTGTCCTCCAGCAATCAACGTTCGTGAGCAGCAAAGGTGCGATGACAATAATAGGTAAGCTCGTATCCCTGGTAAGCCGTCGGACCTTGCGGGCTGAAGGTCATGTCTTCGCCATAACGCCCGAGCGCATCGGGATTGCGGAAGGGATACACGCTGCGCTTGCGATGGCGCCGATGCTCTGTGCCGCGGCGATTCTCGGTCGTTCGGATATCGCTTTCGGAGCCGTCGCGGCGTTCTGGAACTGTCTCTGCGATCCGCAAGGGTCCAGGTCACAGCGCCTGAAGGCGATGGCCATCTTCACGGCCATGGGTGTTGTCGTCATGCCGCTGGCGTCCTATGCCGCGCATTGGGGCTATGCCGTCAGCATTGTCACCCTGTTTGTCCTGGTCTTCCTTTGTGGACTGACACGCTCCTACAAGCCCTCGCTCGGGCCTATGCCGGCGCAGGCGGGGTTGGTTGCCTCGCTCGCGGTCGTGATCGGAATTGCGTCGCCCGAGCCGCTTGCCGCTGCACTCGCACACGGTGGCTATTTTCTGCTCGGGTCAGCCTGGACCATGCTGTTTTGCATCTTCCTCTGGCCCGTCCCGTTCCCACAGTCCGCGGGCTTCACGCTCGCGACGATCTTCGGCAGGCTCGAGGACATGGCCGGTTTTTTGGAGTCGCTGGATTCGCGGCCTGGAATGGATGTGCAGGGCTGGACCGAGTTCGATACCGTTTATCGCCGCGGGGTGCGCATGTCGATCGAGCGCGGCAGGGCATTGGCGGCGCATGATGTTCACAACGGCCCTGATCTCGGGCCGGGCGTCGATGCCGCGGGCAGGGTGTTTTCCACGCTGATCGCAATCGGTCATGCCCGACGCAACGCAGCGATTGCCGACGACGATGGATCGCGGCAATTGCTCCAGGGCCTGCGACAGTTGCTGCAAAGCGTGGCCGCGCAGGCACAGCAAGAACTGCCCATTGCCGATACGCTGATAGCGCAAGCACACGCATTGTTGCGGCAGACGGCTGAACGGAGGGGCCAAACGGCAAGCGCCGTTGCCTTTGCGGCAAGGGCCATCGCTCGGCTCGCGGACGGGCGACATGCGCTCGCAATGGACGCCGAGACGCCCGCGCCTGCCGCCGCTCGCGCGGTCAAGATTGAAAGGCTGGTCTGGGACCATGCGCTGAGGGTGGCTGTCGCATCGGTGCTCGCTTTCATGATCGGCACATCGCTGAGTGTCACGTTTGCATACTGGAGCGTGATCGCTGCAATCGTCGTGACCCAACCGGTTTCCGCCAATACATGGTTGCGCGTGCTGGAGCGTGCATGCGGCAGCCTCATCGGCGCAACGATCGCTGCTGTTCTTCTGACGAGTCTGTCCGGTCCGGTTGCGGTGACATTGGCAATCTTGCCGCTTGCCGCGGTGACCGTCGCATTGAGGTTGGTTAACTACGGTCTGTTCGTTGTCTTCCTGACGCCGATGTTCATGCTGATGTCGGATTTCGTCCATCCGGCGGAGGGATTGATTGTCGCTCGTCTTACCAATGAATTCGTCGGTGCCTGCGTAGGCGTGGCGGCGAGCTTTCTTCTCTGGCCGCCGAGGGAGAGTAACGCGCTGAATGCCGTGATCTCAGCCGCGATTTCGGCCAACATGGCGTTCGCGTCCGCCGCGCTTCGGATGGCTGGAGGATCGACCGCCACCCTCGATCGCCTCCAACGCGAAGCCGGTCTGGCCAGCTCACGGCTTGAAGTTGCGAGAGAACGTATGCTCCTGGAGGGCCAGCGGCGATCTGCGCGGCTCGAACCACTGCGGAAGCTGACCGTCGCGGTGCGGGTGGTTTGCGGCGCCGCCGCGGTGATCGAAGTCCTTCGGAGCGGGGAACCGGAAGCACATGACCGGGAAAGGGCCAATCGCTACGATGAGATGACCGCCACACTGCTGGAAGCCCTGACGTCGAGGGAAGCGATGCAACTGAATCAGTCTTTTGAAACGCCGGCAGATGACCTCGAACAGGCGATCCAGCATCTCGTGACCGCATTTGATAGCTACGTGGGAACCGTATAAGAACGCCAGCGAGCCCCTGTTTGACCGCGGCCTTGCGTCGGAGAATTTCCGCGTTTTCATGACCGTATTCTTTCAGGCGAAATGACGGCAAGTCCGCGCTCGTTAGCATAGTCGCTAGAGCAGATGCTCACAGTTCCACGTGACAATTGACGACCGTGCACTGCAATTGAAAACGATCTATACACCAGCGTCGAACGGCCGGTCTTGGCCGGAGCCCCTTACCGCGCGAGCGGTTTCATTCGTTTTGGCCCCGACATAAGCCGCAAAAAGCGTCACACCGACCACGAGCCCTGCGATGAGCAACAAAGAAACAGGCCGGTATGCGGCAGCGCACTCCATTGCGGAACGGTCGCTACGACAGAAAATATCGCGAAGCCCCCCGCGAGAGCCGTCGGCCATCCCAAGATCGCCAGCCTGCAATAGGCAATGCAAAAGGCCGCCTGCGCAGCAAAGGCGGGTCCATGCTCCAGTGCGGGAAACACTGAGATCGGCCCCGACGTGAGCGGCATTCCCACCAGCAAACTGCCGATCGCATCACCCCAGCGACGACCGGCAAGGCTTGCAGTCAATAGCAACAGCGGCGTAACGAGGAGCTTGAAAACAAGAACGATGACCACAGACTGGACTCCAGCAATGTCGGCTTTGAAGGACGTGCGAAGTGCCTCTGTTTTGCGTCAGATGAATGGCGCGATGTTCGCCATCGCCCGCGTCACGTAGATCTCCCTCTCGCCTACTGGGGCGACATGCTGCATCGCGGCGCGCGCAGCCTCGACGCCCTCCAGACGCGCGATCACCCACACGGCCAGATACTGCGACGCCAGGCACCCGCCTGCCGTCGCGACATTCCCCTTCGCCACGAACGGCTGATTGAGCACCGGCACGCCCGCCTCTTCGACCCACGGTTTGGTAGTCAGATCCGTGCAGGCCGGAACGCCATCCAGCAGGCCCAGTTTTGCGAGTATCAGCGTGCCCGAACATTGCGCGCCCAGCGGTTGGCGAGTCGGATCGAGCCGCAACTGCGACATCAGCGCGGCATCGGCGGCCACTCCACGTGTCTGTATTCCACTGCCGACCAGCACCGCGTCGGCCTCGCAAGCGTCCTTCAGCGACGCTTGCGCCTCCAGGACCACTCCGTTCATCGAACGGATCTTCGCCGCTGGGCTGGCAATCGATACCTGCCAGCCCGGCTTTCTGACCCGGTTAAGGATATTCAGCGCGATTAGCGAGTCCAGTTCGTTGAAGCCTTCAAAGGTCAGAATGGTGATGTGCATGACGTCCTCGGGCAGATGGAGAGGTTGTGCAAGATCATGGTAGGGCCGATAATCAATACAATCAAATTATTGTCATGGATACATTGAGCCATGCCTGGGGCCCGTTACAAGCAATTGGTTGACCGCTTTGCGGCTGACATCCGCGACGGCCGCCTTCCCCCCGGGACGCGTCTGCCCACGCACCGCGAGCTGGCTGCTCGCGAGGGCCTGGCGCTGGTCACCGCGACGCGTGTCTATGCCGAGCTTCATACGATGGGTCTGGTGAGCGGCGAAGCTGGCCGTGGCACATTCGTCAAGGAACCACTTCCTCGCGGGCAAGGCGTTGACTTGCACGCCTGGAGCGCCATTACGATCGACCTGAGCTTCAACTATCCCTCTGCACCGGGTCAGACAGACCTTCTTCGGGCAGCGCTGCGCCAGCTCGCGGCGGCCGGCGACCTCGAGTCGCTGCTTCGATACCAGCCGCACGGTGGCCGCGAGCACGAGCGCGCTACTGCGGCACGCCACCTGGCGAACCGAGGTCTGGCAGCAACAGCCGGAACGACGTTGCTCGTGAGCGGCGCGCAACACGGACTGACGACGGCCGCTATGGCGCTGCTCGAACCCGGCGACGTGGTTGCCGTGGACGCGCTGACTTACCCGGGATTCAAGCTGGCCGCCGAGGCCGTTCGACTGGAACTCGTGCCGATCCCAGCCGCGGGGCGCGGCCCCGATCTGGACGCGTTGACGGCCCTATGCAAGCGACGACGCGTACGCGCCGTCTACGCAATGCCGACGCTGCACAACCCTCTTGGCTGGGTAATGAGCGCGCGGCGCCGCCGCGAGCTTGTCGGTATCGCTCGACAGCATGGACTGATCCTCATCGAGGACGGGGCCTACGCATACCTCGCAGAAGATGCTCCGCCGCCGTTGGCATCGATTGCTCCGGAGACGACGATCTATGTCTCGAGCTTGTCGAAGAGTGTCGCGACAGGTCTGCGCGTCGGTTTCGTCTGCGCACCACGCGAATGGATTCCCAGGCTTGAACGGGTAATCCGGGCCACGACGTGGAACACTCCCGCAACCATGACGGCAATCGCCTGCAACTGGATAAACGACGGCACGGTGGCCCGGCTCGAAGACGAGAAGCGGCGGGATGCGAAGACGCGCCAAATCCTTGCCGCCGAAGCGCTCGGCAAGCTTAAGACGATGAGCCATCCAGCGTCGTACTTCATCTGGATCCCCCTGACGCAGGAAGTCCGCGCCGACGCGATTGCGATGGCGCTGATGCGTGAGCGCATTGCAGTGTCGACGGCCCTGCCGTTCGCGACATCGACGCATGTACCTCACGCCATCCGCCTCGCGATTGGGTCCGTCGATCTGGCCACGCTGCGCCGGTCGCTGGAAACAGTGGCCCGGGTTATTACCGAACAGACCTACTGACCGGCAAGCGCGAGGGCGCGGTCTGTCCACCAGGAATGTCCGGCCAGGACCTGTCGTCTCACTACGACGTACTTTCTGTTGCGATGCAACCGTAGAACACGCCGCGACATGCCCTTTCCCGACGACATCGCACGAAACGACCCTCGACACGGAATGCGTCGCTTTCGAGTTGCCAGCACAAGCATAAAACCGCTTCGTTCCTGCACAAACCGGTGCAAAACGGAAGGGAGAAATGTGCTGACTGGTGCGCAGCGCCCGCGCACGTCCGCAGCCACCCTGGATGGATAGCATCGCGTTGTAAAGCGTCGAGGTCCCATCCCCGGACTGCGACGTGTGTGGTAGTGCCCGCACCTTCGTGTGCGGGTTTTTTTTGCCTTTTGGAGGTAGGGAAATGAGGCTTGGTGCAAATGTCTCCTATGTGCGTGAGTACCTCGGATGGACGCGAACCGAGTTCACGTATCGTTTCGCGCCCGCCACGTTCGACCATAACAACAGGAAGCGCTGCTACGACAATCTTCGTTCGCTCGAAGTGCGAAAGCAGCATTCGTCAGAATTGCTTGCGTGGATGGAACCCGTGCTGAGAATCAGCGCCGCCGTGTTGCAGACCGACGATCTGACCCAACTCACGCATGATGCGATGTCATCGTTGCGTGCCCGGTATGTCGGCCCGCCGATGGATGCGCTTACGGTGGTGGTGAACCGGTGCTGTGATGGTGTCGAGCCGACGCCTGATGAATACCGGGCCGCTATGGAACAGGCGGATAAAGCCGGCAACCGCGAAGAGGTGTTGCAGTTGCTGGAGAAAATCGCAACAGAACGGCGCAAGTGGCATCGTGGTGGATCGCCCCTGAGGCCCAATCGCTGGAATCAGGCGTAACGGCAAAAGGCCCGCGCAGTAGCGGGTCTCTTCGCAGGAAAAGGCCCCGCCGAAGCGGGGATAGCGAGCCGAACTCAGAGATCAACGAAACGCGGCAACAGGTCCTGATCGGCGAGGCGGATTTCGATATCGTTAGCCGCCTTGACGTGCTCCCGGTTGTTCACATCAAAGACTTCATCCGTCACGCTGACGATGATCGTGCCTTGCTGCTTGCCATCGCGCATGACAGGGATTAAGTCGCGCGCTTCCGGCACCTGGGCCGGCGCGAGAGCGTGCGGTAGGTAGAGCATCCAGCTTACGCCTAAGCGGTCATCAAAGACCTGTTGATCCTGATAAGCGCGCGGCCCGAACGTCACATACAGCGAGCGATAAAGCTCAGCCACTTTGGCTACAACTTCGGCCACGGATTTGTAATTGCCTAGCCGCGAAAGACCATTCGCTTTCTCATCCAGAGACAATTCGATGTTATTGGAAATAACTCCCGTGTCGATCATTAAGGACATGATGGCGGTCGCGCCGTCAGCTTGTCTTCCGTTCCATATGCCTATGACTTTCGGTCGATCAATTTTTTTCCCATGTCCATACTCTGCCTTCAAAACATCTATAGCAGCCTTCGACGCTGCTCCATTGGCGAAGACCTCATATTGAAGTGCATCTTGTTGCGTGTCTCCTGCGAGATACCAGTTCCCACCCAAGGTTTCGTCCTTGGTTGCAATAAAGTCGACAATGGCTTTAATGCGTTGAAGATGAAATTCGAATGCGCCTTTTGGTCCGGCAGCTTGATCCCGATGTTGTTCAAGTAAATTCACGATAATCACTCACGGTTGATGGACCGAAGGCACGCCAAACTGGCGAAGTGTGTTCATCATGTAAGCTCGCGTTTGCGGTGTCTCAAAGTACCACATTAATCTGCTCGGCCGATTGGCGCGAACAGCTTCTCCTTGAGTTGCTATTTGCTCCTGCATTTTTGTGAATCCTTTAAATGGAAATTTCAATTCCTTATTTTCTTTGAAAAATTGATCGTAATTTCCCTTGGCTTCCTGCAAGAGACATTGGGAATGCTGAAACCCATCAAAGTCTATGTCAAGCCAGTCCCATTCCATATTCCAGCCTTCGGCAGTCTCACGGCCTTTTCCGTCCGTTGTTATCGCATACTCGAAGCCGGTAATGCGCGCCTGGTAGCGTCGCGGCTCAGGGTTCATGCTGTGGTTCTTTCGCACCAGTGCGCCTTTCTCCGGGGGGCACTTGCACGGCCTTTCGCGTTCGCGGCTCCGGTCACGCGGCAGTTCGTCCCATCCGCCGTCTGCACCCGCGCCAGTGCCGCTGCTGCCTGCGGGACCAGCAGACGGTGCGGCGGTGGGGACCGGAACAGGCATAGGCATTGCCTGCGTCATTGCGTTTGCTGCGCGTGCGAGCGTCGCCGGGAATGGAATACCCATCACCGTTTCTCCTTCATTTCCTGTTGCCTTTTACCCGTTGCCTGCATCAACATTTCGAATCGCTGTTCACACCGGAACGCCTGATTTGTACAGCCATGCTATGACCGCCGGAACGCTGTAAAACTCCGGCGTCGTTGCTTCCACATACAGGAAATCGACTATCGGCACGTCATGCGTGAAGCGGAGTAACTTTGTTCGCGCGAAGGCCGCATTAAGCCGGTCGCGCAAAGTCGGATCATTGGCCAGCGCGGGATAATCGCGCACGATATGACCACGGATAAAGTCCACATAGTTACGGTCTTCATAGGCTTTCAGAAGCGCCCATTGCCCTTCAGTAAATTCCATTGTCGTTGATGGTGAGCCGTTGTCGTTCGTTGAGGTAGTGCCACGCGTCGGCAGCCCTGAAAAGCTCGCGCTCGGTCTTGCCGTGGCATACCGCATTGAGCGCATGCAGCACCCTGGGGTCCCAGAAGCGCAGCAGGGCGGCTCGTCCTTTCGGTATGCCGGTATTCAGGTGCGGGCGCAGCTTTGCGGCCTGCCTCTCCAGGCTTTCTGAGGTAATCAGCCAGATCACGCCAGGGCGGGCCTGTTCGAGTTCGCCCAGGTCCGCAAGATGGTCGCGCGCCGTCTTCGGATCAACCAGCCACGGCCCCGCGTGTGCGAGTGCCATGTCGTTCGTGCCCGCGAACAGCGAAACCGTCATGTGGTCTTCGGGCGTGAGTTGCTGGCCGGTATGCTGCTGGTACTGGATACCGTCCACTAGCGCCAGCACGTGGCCGCTGTAGTGCCGTTCCCCATACTGTCGAAGCTGTTCATTGACAGAGGCGGGAATCATCAGCGCTCCAGGGTCATCGCGCCTTGCCCGGCAGCGTGAATCATGCATTCGAGACAGATGGACGACTGCGGAAGCACCGGCCAGGGCGTTGCGCCGTAGCGCGATAACGGGCCTTTTTTCTGCACGGTATTAGGGGAGCGTCCGCGACAATCGCACGCCCACGCGTAACCCAGGGCTTCGGCCATCTCGTAACCAGTTGCATACGACTTCAGCGTGTCGAACGGAAACCATTCGCCGGTTTCGGCATTCAGCGCCATTGCCGACGGCATTGGCGGGAAGTTCGAGTAGATTGAATAGGTGATACGGCAAAGGTCGCACTCTTCCTTGCCCATGGCTTCATCCTGTTTCTGTTGCTCCATCTGACCTCTGCTGTTTTTCCAGAACACACCCGACGAATTAACCATCCAAAACGCGATATGGTCAATGACTTTAATTCGAGATAAAACCGTTTTGACAACTATTCACAATTGCTCTGCCTATCTCAATTTAAGATAAATTTTCCAATATCACCATTCAAAAAAAGCGGCATTGAGCCGCTTTTCACGTAAGTGATCGACGCCGGTTAGTGCTTTGTCCACGAAGCGTCCATAGCCGCCAGTTTCCCGTTCGCGCCCTGCGCAGCGTCAGCTAGAATCGCTGCCGCGTCCGCCGGTGTCAGTTGGCGGTTAGGAAGCCCCTTGGCGTCGAGCGCAAGCACCGTGAACAGTTCCTGATCGCAGCGATTGGCGGCGTGGTAGTCCTCGCCGAGCTGGATCATCACCTCCAGCAGGTTCCGGTGTTCGTGCCTTTCCTCGGCAGTCACAGCAGGACTCCTGAACATCGAGGTCGCAAGTGTAATCAGATGTCGGAGTTGCTGCCCCTGCCGGTCGCAAAGATGAAAGGCGGCCAGCGCGAGCCGTTCATACTGGAGAGCGTCTACAGGGGGACGGGAGGGAGATTGCTGCTTTCTGGTGGGTTTGGTCATGCGCGGTCCCGCTTATCGTGAAAGATCGCCCGGACACATAGGGAGGTCCCGCGCGCGCTGGAAACCGACGAGATCGCCGGCGTGGTTGCGGCCTACCGGCACGGCGCTGAAAACGCCAGAAAGGCAGGGTTCGACGGCGTGGAAGTCCACTGCGCCAACGGTTATCTGCTTGACCAGTTCCTGCAGGACTCCACCAATCAGCGCACTGACGCATATGGTGGATCGATCGAGAACCGTGCGAGACTGCTGCTCGAAGTCACGGACGCGTGCGTCGCCATATGGGGCGCCAACCGGGTCGGCGTGCATCTGTCTGCGCGCGGTGACGTGAAGTCGATGGGCGATTCGGACCCTGCGGCCACCTTCGGCTATGTCGCAGGCGAGCTCGGCAAACGCCGCATTGCCTTCATCTGCGCGCGTGAAGCGCTGGGAGACGACCGGCTCGGACCCGCACTGAAGGCAGCATTCGGTGGCATCTATATCGCCAACGACAAGATGACCAAGCACACCGCCGAACGTTTGCTTGCGGTCGGCGACGCCGACGCGGTTGCTTTCGGGCAGATGTTCATCGCCAACCCGGACCTGCCGCGCCGACTTAGATTGGACGCATCGCTCAATGAGCCGCGGCCCGAGATGTTCTATCACCCAGGGGCAGAAGGGTACACGGATTACCCGGCGCTTGCCTGACCGTACAAATAGCCACCCCCGGGCCTCGCACCGGGAGGCTTTCTTTGGGACGATCAGCCCAGACAACGGAGAAGCCCGCCAGGTCGACGTACGCTTGCACCAGGAGATGCCGCCTCGGACCTCATCCGCATAGCCAGCCAGGTGCCCATGGGTCAACGCCGTTCTTACCGTATGTTTCACAACTCAAGGCGAACATGGAAGCAGCGATCGTCCCTATGCATGCACCGGCATCACAGACGAAAGCGAACGAATCGACAAGCCGTTTTTGGAGCAGGACCTCTGGTCCCCCAGCGGTCAGTCGATGGCTAGCGAACAAACTTCGCCGTCCATCGCACCGGGAGCGCGGCCCATCCCCAAAGAGTCCGGGTGGGCTGCATCAGCTTGCAGGCATGCCCGGAATGCTGACGCCGAACGACTGAAGCAATAGCACCGCATTCAGCGCGAGGATGACGACCGTCGCGGCAATCGCTGCAATGTCCGTTAGCCGTCTATTGACGAACTCGCCCATGATGTCTTTGCGGCGGGTGAAGAGCACCAGCGCCACCATCGGGATCGGCAACGCAAACGAAAGAACGACCTGACTGATCACCAGCGCCTGGGTGGCATTCACGCCGAGGCCGACCACCACGAACGCCGGCACCATGGTCACCAGACGTCGCACCCAGACGGGAATCCGGAAACCGACGAAGCCCTGCATGATCATCTGGCCAGCCATGGTGCCGACAACGGAGCTGGAGATACCCGAGCAGATGAGCGAAATCAGGAAAACCGCCGCCGCGCCCGCACCGAGCAACGGCGTGAGCGTATGGTAAGCAGTTTCGATTTCCGCGACGTCGCGGTGGCCGGCATGGAATGCCGCGCTGGCCATGATTACCATGGCCATGTTGACGAGACCTGCGAAGAAAAGCGCAACGATGACTTCCCGGTTCGAAAAACGCAGCAGTGCGCGGTGCTCGCTCGCGTTGCTCGCCGGAGTCCGGCCCTGAGTCAGCCCGGAATGGAGATAGATCGCATGTGGCATCACGGTGGCGCCCACGATACCGACCGAAACGGTCAGCGCTTCCCGGTTCGGCATTGAGGGCAAGATCGAGTGCAATCCGGCCTGTCCCCATGCGACGGGCGCAATGAACAATTCGATCAGGTAACACAGACCGATCACAGCAACGAGCGCGCCGATGATGATCTCCATTGGCCGGTAGCCGCCTTTTTCAAACACGAGGATGCCGTATGTCACCACCGCGGTCACCGCCATGCCGGCCATCAACGGCATTTTGAACAGCAACGCGAGGCCGATTGCGCCACCGAGGAATTCGGCCAGGTCGGTTGCCATCGCAGCCACTTCGCTGACACACCACATGACGAAGACGGCCTTGCGCGGCAGTTGCTCGCGACACATTTCCGCCAGATTACGGCCCGTCACGATGCCGAGTTTGGCAGAGAGCGCCTGGAACAGCATGGCGATCACGTTGGCCATCAGTACCACCCACAGCAGCGTGTACCCAAACTGGGAACCGGCCTGGATGTTGGTCGCGAAATTGCCTGGGTCCATGTAGGCGATCGAGGCAATCACTGCGGGTCCGGCGAACAGCAGCGCAGAGCGCAAGCCGGTTCGTTTGCCGGCCAGCACATCGCGAATCGCAACAGTCGTGCGATCTGTGAGCGTATTTTTGCCGGCAGTGCTGTTCATGGACACTTCCCGACTTCTCTGGACGAACGTGGCACTGCTATTACTCCAGGTTCTTTAGCGCGTGATGGCAATATACAACGGCCAAACTCCGCGGATGATCGGGGCGGGTGCTGCGCAAAGCGCGCCCGGGGCCGCGGGAAGCTCGGTCAAATACGGCGAAATCGCATGCGCATCGTCAGCTTCGCCCGAAATTTGTCAGGCTACTGACAGGAAGCGGTTGAGCATCGCTCCATATCAGCGCCATTCGCAATTCGTCCTTGCGTGACGGTGAATCCATCCAGCAGAATGAGTGGTTAATTCTCTCATGCATGCCCTCCATGAAGCTTTCACGTCGCGAAGTACTTGGCCGTAGTCTGGCCATTCCCCTGAGTCTCGGCCTGTCGCCTTTCCTCGCCCTTCGTTCAGGTATCGCCAGCGCGGCGCCCCCCAATCTCGCTATCGTAATGAATTCCGGCGAAGCCAGCGTTTCGGTCATCGACATGGCGTCGCACAAGATCGTCCGGACATTGCCGACGTTGCGCGAACCCAGTCACTGGGCGCTTTCGCGCGACAGAAGCAAGCTCTATATTGCCGACGCCAGCGGCAATGCACTATTCATTGTCGACCCGCACACTGGTTTGGCGCTTGGCCATAAGGTGATCGCCGATCCGTACCAGCTTGGCTTCACGCCGGATTTCCGCTACCTCGTCGTCAATGCACTGCGGCTCAACTATGTCGACATCTACCGCCCCGACGACCTGACGCTCGTCAAGCGCTTCTCGCCCGGCGGCATGCCGAGCCACCTCGACTTCTCGCCGGACTCGCGCTGGAGCTTCAATTCGATGCAGGAGTCCGGCACGCTCGTTTCATTCGACCTGACGAACCTGACGATCCGCTGGAAGTCGAACGTCGGATCGACCCCCGCCGGCGTGCTCTGGCACAACGGCAAGGTACTGGTCTGCGTGATGGGCAGCGACCATGTGGCGGAAGTCGATCCAGTGACGGGTAACGTGCTGCGGCGGGTGAAAACCGGCGTCGGCCCGCACAATGTCTTTCTTACGCCCGACGGCGCGACGCTCTACGTGAGCAACCGGATCGGCGGCTCGCTGGTGGCGCTCGATCCAACCACCCTCGAGCTTCGTCGTACCTATCCGTTCCACGCTGCGGGGCCAGATGATATTGCTGTTGGCCCCGACGGCAAGCTATGGGTGACGCTGCGTTTCCGGGAGCAGGTCGCCGTACTCGATCCAGCCAGCGGCAACTACGAGACCATCGATGTCGGACGCTCGCCGCACGGCATCTTCCTCACCACCGAAATGAGCCGCCCAGGTCTCGTTACCGCCGAAACGCTCTAACGCCCATCATGCTGATATTTCTCGACAGATTCTTCAATATGCTGGCCGGTGAAATCGACCAGTATCTCGTTCTGCCGTTGCTGTATCACTTCGGCTGGATGCAATGGGAAGAGCTTTCCTTCGACTGGGCGCTGATCTGCGTCTATGGCCTCTTCGCGGTTATCGTTACGTATGCGGTTTGCTGGCCGCTCGAAGCACTCTTTCCGATCGAACGCTGGGATGACCGCAAAGCCGTCGTAACCGACGCGTTCTATACGATCCTCAACCGCGTCGGGGTGTTGCCTGTCGTCAGTTTCCTGCTGTTCTACCAGGTGCAGGTGTGGGTGAACGGCTTCGTGGTCGATCACGGCTACATACCGCCAACGCTTGAGACGTTGATGCCGCCGCTTCTCGGACATCCGGTCATTACCTTCATCGCGTACGCGCTGATTCTGGACTGTGCCGATTACTGGCGTCACCGCCTGTCGCACTCATACCGTAGCTGGTACGCACTGCATGCGTTGCATCATGCGCAGCGGCAGATGAGTTTCTGGTCGGACGACCGCAACCATCTGCTTGACGATCTGGTCGCCGCAATCTGGTTCGGCGTCGTCGGCCTCGCGATCGGTATTCCGCCGCTGCAGTTTCCACTGCTGTTCCTGTTCATGCGCTTCATCGAAAGCCTGAGCCACGCCAATATCAAGCTTTCGTTCGGCTGGCTCGGGGACCGGTTGATCGTCTCGCCACGCTTTCACCGGTTGCATCATGGCCTGCGCGCGGCCGGCCGCAATTCCTGTAACTACGGCGCCGTCTTCCCGATCTGGGACATCGTGTTTGGTACAGCGGACTTCTCCGCCGAGTACCCGCCTACAGGCGACCGGCGCGCACCGGAATCGATGGCCACGGGCGGCTACATCGCACAGCAACTAGGCGGCTTGCAGTTTTTCCTTGAACAGTGGCGGCAACCGGCAAAGGCTCGCCGCAGTTCCTCCTGAGAACATCCCTGCATTGCGCCAATGCCCAAACGGGCCGGTTCATGTGCGCCTGGATTTGGTCCGGACCGGCTGGTGCAAAGAACCTGTCAGTAGGCCGTAAGGCATCTGCTCTGTGCCTTTGAACCCGAGGTGCGATAATTGCAGTTGCCGGTTTCAGAATGCCCGGATACCGGCATCTACCCGCTCTATCCAGCTATCCTCAGTTCAAAGAGCTCGAAGTGGTAAAGACTGTCAAGCAAAGATCAGGGCAAGTAAACGTCGCGATACGGCCTGCGCTCCGGCAACATAGGGGGCTGTCTCTCCCCGACGCGACGCGCCCGTCAAGGCGTCCATGGAGTGAATGATGTTGCGCAGAACCAGTTCCTGGTTTGTGCGTTACACGCTCCGCGCGCGCGTTCGCACGCTCGCGCGTAAAGCGATCGGGCTGGCAATCTTTGTCAGCGGTTCCGCAGTGATTGTCGTGTATCTGCTACGACGCGTCTCCGATGGCTAAACGTCAAAGACAGGCGTGGCGCATTTGATTTCCAGGCAGTCCCGCGATGCAAACGTCGGGCGTCTGGAGCTACAGAGCAGCGCCCTCGCGGCTGGCAGCCCGACGCTTCGACTTCCTTTCCCTGGTGTTCAGGCGCGATCGCCGGAGGCACAAGGCAGCCGTAGAACTCCACAGCACGAAAAACGCATCCATACATGGCCGGAGACCGTCCTCTAATTAAACTGGTCATCAATCTCTACCGCGTGATTCGTATGAAGGTCAAATTGGAAAGGCAATGACGAAGACGATACGCTGCCAGTGGGACAGTGGAGAGTTCGCGCTGGACGTGGATGAGGCCGGTAGCGGCGCTTCGGTCGTCCTCCTGCCGGCCCTGAGTACGATTTCCACGCGCCTGGAGATGCGCCCGCTGCTCGACTTGCTCGCGCCTCAGTTTCACGTGACGACGGTTGATTGGCCGGGGTTCGGCGATCAGGCGCGGCCAAAGGAAGAATGGTCGCCGGAGCTTCTCTCGGAGTTTCTTAACTGGTTTTTAAGCGACATCGTGGCACCACCGCACGCCATTGTGGCGGCCGGACATGCAGCCACCTATGCGCTTTACCAGGCCGTCTTGCGCTCAGATACGGTTGATCGCCTGGTCCTCATCGCACCGACGTGGCGCGGCCCGTTGCCGACGATGATGGGTGGCCAGCGGGCCTGGTTCTCCCGTGTGCGCTCTGCCATTGATCACCCCCTCGCTGGCCCGCTTCTCTACCGGCTCAACGTCAGCCGCCATGTCATCACCATGATGGCGAGAGAACACGTTTACAGCGATCCTGACTGGCTTGGCGGCAATCGTCTCGCGGCCAAACTCGCCGTCACCCGTGCACCCGGAGCCCGGCACAGTTCGGTACGCTTTGTGACCGGTGCGCTAGACCGGGTCGCCAACCGTGCGGCATTCCTTGATCTTGCGCGCCGAGCCAACATTCCGATCCTCGTGATCTACGGCGATCAGACGCCGCCGAAATCGCGTGTCGAAATGGAGGCGTTAGGACAATTGCCAAATGTTCAGGTCGAATGGGTCATGAAGGGCAAGCTCGCGATTCACGAAGAGTTTCCAGAAATCGTCTCCATTGCCATCAGGCGGTTTTTGACGAAGGAATCGCCGCTTTAGACGATCAACGACAGACGGGCATAGCCGGACGCTCCGCATTACAGACAGCGGGTTATCCGGGCGTCGCATAGCCACGCCAATATGGCCCGATTACGAATCGATGTGCACCGACACGCCGGTCGACGAGTAGACCGGCGTCGCCTTGTGGCCGTCGACCGTGATCGTCGTGAACTGCTTCGTCGCCCCGTTGCCATCGATCAGATCGATGGTGTCGCCGACCTTGGGCGCATAGCCGCTCACGAACGTCACGTGTAGCGTGCCGCCGGCGATGGTCAGCTGATTGCCAACGTGCAGTTGGCCGGCGCCTTTACCGTCAATGTCGAGTTCGAGTGTCGTGCCGGCGAGCTGCGTGTACTTGCCGACGATGGACACGGGCGACGCCGCCGCGATGGTGATGCCACCCGCACCCACATACACGTCGCCCGTGCCGAACGCATTCGGAGAATCGGCCTCGAGCACGCCGCCACTTACCTGGGAGCCGCCCGACCAGGTGTTGTTGCCGCCGAGCTTCAAGGTTCCGCTACCCTGCAGCGTCAACTTCCCTGCGCCGGCAATGTCGTTGCGCCACAAATCCGACGCGTTGAATCCGCCCTGGGACGCATCCATCGAAACGATGACGCTGCCACGGAACGCACCATATCCGTCCCCGGCTGCAAACATGTTGAGGCGGCCCCACCCTTCCGCATCGTCCATGACCGGATAGCCGGAAGGAAGCTCGGTCGTTTTGAGCACCACGCGGCGCTGCTCAGCACTCAGATACGGAAAGCGCGTCTCCAGTAACACCTCCGCACCCTTCGGCACAACGGGAGGCGCATTGGTCGATTCGATCGGAGCAAAGCCGAACGTCATACGGCGAGTGAAGTCCGCTTTGTTCGTCGCGTAGTCGGCGAAGCGGTCCGTCGCTGCCGTGCCGGAGTGGGCGAAAACGGCGAAGCTCGTCGAATTGGTATTCGTCGACTGCATCAGGGCCGCGTGCGCCTGGCTAAATGCGGCGCTCTTCAAGGTGGCGTTGCTCGGATCGGAAAGATTCGCAGCAGTCGCCGCAAGTGCAAACATTCGACCAGCAATGACGTCGAGCGGCGAGTGCATACCGGCGAAAATGCGGTTTTCGCCAAGTTCGAGGCCGCGGCTCGCCATCTCCTGGAACCGCTCCGGCAGCACGTAGGCCATCGTCATCGCGTCGCGCATGGCCTCCGCCTCGTGACCGCTGATAAATCCGCCATCGGTCGAAGGCGTGGTGCTCTCGGCAGGCACCAGAGTCGGATCTACCACGACACTCGTGCTCCAGCGGTATGGCCGGGCGTATTTGTAGAAGCGCTTGGCCGGCTCGGTGGACGCGTTGTTGCCCATGATGTTGAGCAGGTCGACAACCTGGCCGAAACTGGTGTTGCCGCCACTGCTGCCGACGCCAATGTTGTTGCCGTTGTCGTTGTACAGAACGGTCGTCGCATCCGCCGGAATCGACGTGATGGTCGTTACCTGCTGCGCCGCCGCGCGCCACGCATTGGTGAGCGGTCCCATGCCATCGGTCACGCTATAACCTTTGCCGCGCCGGTCGTCGTAGTAGGCTGCGTCGGCCTGTGCCTGAGTCCGGTTGGTCGTCTCGGTGACCACGAATTGAATGTTTGCGGCATGGACGGCATTGTTCACGACAGCCCCACCCGGCGTACCGTCATTGGGTAGTCCTGTCCACGTGGACTGCACGACAGCCGGAAAGGAACCATTGGCGGGCGCGGAGACGCCCGCATCGACGATCTCGGTCAACGGTTGCCAGATGTCGAGGAATCGCGAGACGACACGCACGCCCGCATTCGTGGCGAGCGTCGCATATCGCGCATCGCCGCGCTGGTTAGTCGCAATCGTGTCGACGAACGCGGGCACGTCGGGGATTGCGGCGTTGTCGACAAAACCGGGGTCGGCAGGGGGCGCCGGGATCGTGGCCGTCGCCGTCGTCGTCGAAGTGTTCGAGGCGCTCGGCGTAGAAGAATCATTGCTACCACCGCACGCGGCGAGTACCGCCACGCTTGCGAGCACCGTGAGGCGCAGCGGGAGAGGGACGCGAAAATGAGGCATCACGAGACTTTCTTGTGGTTGTTGGTGGCGTCGGATTGTGCGGATGAATTATGACGGCATTGTTTCGACTGATTACGCGGTATCGGATATCGTGGCGCGATTCGCAGGTATCCCGGAAGACCTGGTGGTGGAAGCTGCACATGCTTCGCAGACGTGGGAACGCAGAACTCCTTAGTATTTGATTGCGGCTCATCCACATTCGCGAAGCATGCGAAAGGTTTCATTCCGCGAGGTCTTGGTGCAATGTCGATTCGGAACGCCAACCACAGGGCGATCCTTTAACGGACAAGCGTTTCGCGTGAGCCTAAAACCACCCCTTTACCGTCGCCACTCGCCAGACGACAAACATGACGAGGCCCACCGACGCGGCGGTCAACAGAATGAAGTCAATCGAGCGCACTAGCTTTTTCATATCGACGTTGGATCGGACGCGCGACGTCCGAATGAGAACCGGAAGTTAGGCGTGTAGAAGTATCGAAACGCGCTCGTATGGAATGTCGAACGCTCACCAGCACTTCAGTGATGCGAGAAAAGCGCGTTATCTGAGGGCGTTGCGAAGGAAAGGCGATGTCCGGATTGCGAATTCACTACCGGCCCTGAACCGTAGTCGTTATTCGCGTGTGCCTGCCGCGGGCTGCTCTCGTCCGGATAGTGCACTTTCGACTGATGGAGCGTGCCGTTCTGTTCGGCCTGTATGACGTTCGCTTCCACCTCGGAGCGAGTGAGGGGCTGCGCCGACGAGAGCGCTGGAATGGCGATTGTGGTTGCGAGGATCGCATGAGCGATAAGTACTTTCATAAGTTGGCTCCTTGGTGAATAGGCAAATTTCGATGGATCGAATGGACCACGCTAACTGCATTGAAAGCGAGTCGATCTTCACGCTGAGGTGGACCGCGAACAGATAGCGATCGACGGGGTGACCGGTATTCAGTGTGTGGATATGAAGGTACGCCCTGCAACCTTAAAAGCCGCTTATCCCGTCTCCGAAAAATGCGCGGCGTCCGCGAGCCATGTTCCGACCGTTTATCGATAAAGGCGATCTGGCAGTTCTTTGACGAACCGGGTTCGCCTGACTCGCCAGGCACTGTGGACTGACCCGCCGCAATCGCGAATATCCGCACTGCGCCGTCAAACCGGGCCATCATGGCGAGCATTCAGCAGATGTTTTTCGAGCGGACGGAGGCTGCGTTTATTGCAAGCGCTTCAGTACCGCACGCTCCGACGCGCCTCGCGCTTGCTCGCATGGCGTGGACGACCGAACGGTCTGATCAAATCAGGCTCGGTAAATCTGTGCGCTATCGAACACACGCCGGTGAGTCGAATGTCCATGATTTACCGGTAAACGTCATTCCCCTAAGCCGTTTCGAAGTGGCCAGCCGGACTGACTTCGATGGGTGTCAGCATGGCTTGTGCGTAACGCGCTATATTTGAAATCTCACTGCGCGATGCGGCAATGCACGTATTCGCCCGACAGGCGGCGATCTCGAGCTTCTTCTGCACGGCGACGCCCTACTTGCCGCGCGTGTATGCGCCGCGAAAGCTTCATCTATCGTTGTGAGCGTTGGTGATTTTCAATCCCCGAGATTAACCGGGCTCGGGTCTTCCGCTTAACCACGACTTCACAGGACGGCAATATGTCACTTCGTATCAATGACACCGCGCCCAACTTCACCGCGCGGACCACGCAGGGCACCATCGATTTCCACGACTGGATCGGCGACCAATGGGCGGTCCTGTTCTCTCATCCGAAAGACTTCACGCCGGTTTGCACGACTGAACTGGGCTACATGGCGAAGATCGAGCCGGAGTTCACCAGGCGCAACGCGAAGCTGATCGGGTTGTCGGTCGATCCGGTCGAAGACCACGAAAAATGGGCCGCGGACATCGAGGAAACGCAGGGCGCCGCCGTCAAATACCCGATGATCGGCGACACCGACCTCGCGATCGCCAAGCTGTACAACATGCTGCCGGCCGACGCGGGCGATACCAGCGGGGGCCGCACCGCCGCGACCAACGCGACCGTGCGCTCGGTTTTCATCATCGGTCCCGACAAGAAGATCAAGCTGACGCTGACCTACCCGATGAGCACCGGCCGCAACTTCGACGAAATCCTGCGCGTGCTCGATTCGATCCAACTGACCGCCAAACACAAGGTCGCGACGCCGGTCAACTGGAAGCAGGGCGAAGACGTGATCATCACGTCCGCGGTCAGCAACGACGAGGCGCAGCAGATTTTCCCTGGTTTCAAGACTATCAAACCGTATCTGCGCACCACCAAACAACCGGGCTGACAGATGTGGCACGGCGGCCGCTTGCGGCCGCCTCGCCGACCTTCCTAAGGGATACAGATGATTTTTCGTCAGCTGTTCGATCCTGCTTCGTCGACCTACACGTACTTGCTCGGCGACAGCGGCGAGGCGGTGCTCATCGACCCCGTCTACGAGCAGGTGCCGCGCGATCAGGCGCTGCTGCGCGAGCTGGGCCTATGGCTGCTCACGACGCTCGATACCCACGTGCACGCTGATCACGTAACCGGCGCGTGGCGCATGCGTTTGCGTTGCGGCAGCGAGATCGGGCTTGCCGGGGTCGTCGAGGCGAAAGGCGTCACGCGAGCGCTCGCGCATGGCGATCGGATCGACTTCGGCACGCGTCATCTGACCGTGCGCGCGACGCCTGGCCATACGAACGGCTGCCTGACCTACGTGCTCGACGATCTGAGCATGGCCTTTACCGGCGACAGCCTGCTGATTCGCGGCTGTGGCCGCACCGATTTCCAGCAGGGCAGTCCGCAGCAGTTGTTCGCGTCCGTGCGCGAGCAGATCCTGTCACTGCCGGACGACTGCCTCCTCTATCCCGCGCACGATTATCGCGGCATCACGGTGACGAGCGTGACCGAGGAGCGGCGCTTCAATCCGCGTCTGGGCGGCGACGTCGACGTCGGTGATTTCGCCGGGTACATGAACAACCTGAATTTGCCGCATCCGAAGCAGATGGCGGTCGCGGTGCCCGCAAACATGCGTTGCGGGCAGCCGGAAGGCGGCGCCGAAGTTGCGACCGAAACGCCGGATTGGGCACCGTTGACGCTGCGCTTTAGCGGCGTGTGGGAAATCGAGCCGATGGCGCTGCTCGAGCATGGCGCCGCGTTTCAGATCGTCGATGTGCGCGAGGCGCCCGAGTTCATCGATCGTTTGGGTCATCTGCCGGGCGCGAAGCTGGTGCCGCTGTCGCAATTGACGGGGCGGCTCGATGAACTGGAGCGCGAGCGGCCGGTGGTCGCGGTGTGCCGGTCCGGCGTGCGCTCGGCGCAGGCAAGCGTGTTGCTGACGAAGGCGGGGTTCGGCAAGGTGGCGAATCTTGCCGGTGGGATGCTGCGGTGGAGGACGGAGGGGTTGCCGGTTGCGTCGGATAGTGTTTGAGGGGGAGTCGGCGCTTCGAAACCCCCACAAGCTCAGCCTTGGCCTTGGCGACAGCCTCGACCTTGCCCCAAAGCCGCGCCAGCCCTCGAATAGCAAGCGCTCCGTTGCGCCGGCCGCGTGATCAGCCAGATCCCCCCACATACGAGCGCCAGCGCGACGAGATTCTTCAATTCCATGATGTTCTCGTTCAGACATATCGCGGATAGCAAAAGGTGAACGCAAATTCAAACAGACCGCCGCCAAAATTGACGACCATCACGCCGACGAATCCCAGCAGGCATCCAAGTGCCTTGCGTGGGGAGACCTTGTCGTTCTTGTAGATGAAATGTGCAAGCAGCGCACTGAAGAAGGTCGCTGTCGAATTCAGGATCGAACCGCGAACGCCGGTCGTGTAGGCGAGACCGCACGAACCGGTAGCCTGCGAAGATCAGCTTTGAAGGAATATCGTTTTGCGTGATTCCGAGCAACGCATAGCCAATTTTAATTGCCGGGTACGAACTGCCCCACAGCAGGCAGCATACGGTCGCCACAATGACGAGCACTTTCGGTTGGGTGAATGACCGCGCGGAATCGCACGATCCGGTCGTTGCTGAAGGTACGGACATGTTTCTGGTGATGTTGTCTTTGTGCACTGTGTGGGCAGGCCACAGCAGTGCTTTTTTTGTATTGTCTGGCAGAAGCGGCTGCTTCGCGTCTTGCCACGCGTCGCACGGGCACGCCAAATACGGCCGCTGAGACCCATCGGCCATCGAACGAAATGCCACGGGCGACCGGACGTTACGCCGGCTGCTATGTCCGCATCACTGTGTCGGGCGATCTTCCGACCATGCGCTGGCGAGTGGTGCGCACCTTCACACCTGCGGCGCAGGCACCCGTGGGTCCAGTCATTGTGCGCCGACCGCGCGATGCTCGCTCGCGCGGCTTCACCCGGTGCGCCCGAGGAGGATGCCAGTGGTGATTTTCGTTTGGGTGGGTGGATCGTCCCTTACGCCGACGAAGCGGTCGGCGCAAGTGTGCATCATCTGCTCGCGCAGCCGTTCGAGTTGCTGCTAGGGCGTTGCACGTACGACATATTCGCGTCGTATTGGCCATATGTACCGGCCGATCCACGCAACCGCGACATGGCCGACCAGTTCAATCAGGTCCGCAAGCACGTGGCCACGCATCGATCCGATACGCTCGGTTGGCACAACAGTCATGCACTGAAGGGCGACCTTGCCGACGCGATACGCGCGCTGTAACTTCAGGACGGTGCCGATCTATTGACGTTCGGCAGCGGCGACATGGTGCGCCAACTGCTGGCGGCGGGCCTCGTGGATGAACTCCAACTCCTGATTTATCCCGTCATGCTCGGGCACGGCAAACGCCTGTTCGGCAACGATGCGCAAGCGTCCGCCTTCACGCTGGCACACGCGACGAGCACCCCCGGCGGCGTGCTGATCACGCGCTACACCCGCAACGGCGAAGTCCGAACCGGAACGTTCGAGTAAGCGCGAAGCTTCCGATCGACGCTTACAAACGGAGGTCTATTTCTTCCTCACGTCCCGCGCTCGCCTGCCACCCGCCACGGTATCGGCGAACAGGTCGATCACGACCTCGCGCAGCCAGCGATTGCCTTCATCCTGATGGACGCGCTCGTGCCACAACAAATGGATCGGCGCGGCGGGCAGCGTCATCGGCAGCGCGCGCAGGCTGAGCGAGAACGGCGTGGCCAACTCCAGAGCGAGGCGCTCGGGCACCGTGGCGATCAGGTCGGTACGTTGCAGGATGTAGCCGACGCTCATGAAGTGCGGCACCGTCAGTCGCACCTGACGCCGCACGCCGCGCCGTTTCAGCCACTCGTCCACTTGACCGTGGCCGGTGCCGGCCGACACCACCACCAGATGCTCGGCTTCGCGCCACGCGGAAAGCGTGAGCGGCGCGTCCTCGAGTGGGTGAGCGCGCCTGAACAGACAGACGTAGCGCTGATCGAACAGACGCCGCTGATAGAAACCACCCTTCAACTGCGGCAACAGACCGATCGCCAGGTCGACCCGGCCGTCGGCCATTTCGTTGCTCAGATTGACGCTCGTATTGCGCACCGTATTCATCGCGATGCCTGGCGCGACGCGCGACAATCGTTCCAGCAATGCGGGCAAAAACACGACTTCGCCGATGTCGGTCATACCGATCGTCATCGTACGGATCTCGCGCAGCGGATCGAAGCCCGTCACCGGATTGAGCGCGGCGTGCAAGGTGGAGAGCGCCTGCGAGACCGGTTCCGCGAGACGCAGCGCGAACGGGGTAGGCACCACGCCGCCCGGCGCCCGCACGAACAGCGGATCACCGAGCAGGCGGCGCAGCTTCGCGAGCGCATTGCTGACGCCCGGCTGGCTCATGTTCATTTGCTCGGCGACGCTCGCCACGCGCCGCTCCTGCATCAGCCGCTGGAACAGCAGCAGCAGGTTGAGATCGAGATCGCTCAGTTCCATGGTCTCGGCATGACCTAAGGTCATTCATTTCAGTGATGAAGTAGATTCATTTCATCTTATTGAGCAATGATCGTCTAGTGCTGAAAATACCAACACGGTATCCGCATGCGACGCGCCGGGCGCGCGTTCCAGAGTGGCCCGAATCGATAAACCCGCATATCGGAGACACAATCATGAACCGGATGGATCTGAGCATCGCGATCGTCGGCGCCGGCATCGGCGGCCTTACGCTGGCGCTCGCACTACGCGAACATGGCATCGATGCGCAACTCTACGAGCAGACCGATGAGTTGCGCGAAGTGGGCGCGGCCGTCGCACTGTCGGCCAACGCGACGCGCTTTTACGAGCGCATGGGGCTACGCTCTGCGTTCGAAAACGTGTGCGCCGAAGTACCCGGGCTCATTTATCGTGATGGCCGCAGCGGCAGCGTCATTGGACATCATCGCGGCATGCCCAGCTATCGCGAGCAGTTCGGTGGCTCGTACTGGGGCGTTCATCGCGCCGATCTGCAGGCGGTGCTGTCGAAGGCAGTTGGTCTCGAGCACATCGAGCTGAGCCATCGCCTGGTCGATCTCGTGCAGCATCCCGATCGCGTGAGTCTCGCGTTCGACAACGGTCGGCGCATCGATGCCGATCTCGTGATCGGCGCCGACGGCGCACGCTCGATTACGCGACGCTGGATGCTCGGCTACGACGACGTGCTGTATTCCGGTTGCTCGGGCTTTCGTGGCATCGTGCCGGCCGAGCGCATGGACCTGTTGCCCGATCCGGAGACGATCCAGTTCTGGGTCGGGCCCGGCGGCCATCTGCTGCATTATCCGATCGGCGACAAGGGCGATCAGAACTTCCTGCTGGTCGAGCGTCATCCGTCGCCGTGGCCGTCGCGCGACTGGGTCATGCCGTCGACCGAAGGCGAGCAGTTGCGCCTGTTCAAGGACTGGCATCCGGCCGTCGTGCAGATGATCACGGCCGTGCCGATCAGTCAGCGCTGGGGCCTGTTTCACCGTCCGCCGCTGGGCCGCTGGAGCAAGGGCCGCGTGACGCTGATCGGCGATGCCGCGCATGCGCTCGTGCCGCATCACGGCCAGGGCGCCAACCAGTCGATCGAGGATGCCGTGGTGCTGGCCGCGCAACTCGCCAAGGCGGGCCCAGGCAAGTGGCGAGAAGCGCAGGAAGCCTACGAGCGTCTGCGCCGGGGCCGCACGCGCAAAGTGCAGTACGCGTCGATCAGCACCGCGGACGTGTTGCATCTGCCGGACGGCCCCGCCGCGCAGGAACGCAACGCGCGGCTAGGGGCGCGCGACAGCATGCTGCATCACCTCGACTGGATTCACGATTTCGATGCGCTTGCGCAAGAGCCGAGCGCGCGACAAGGCGGCACGTGGCTTTGAGCCCTCTCCATGATGAGGCTTCAATAGGGAGGCGGTGGGCCGCGTGCTCATGCCAGGCGCCTCTCTCCAGCCACTACGCGTCACATGCAACCCATTGACCGAGTGGCGCGTCACCCTGATCGCGTTACCTATATTGCCGCTCGTCTACTCGTCTACTATCCGGGAAACTGCGCGCCGGTCGCAATTGCACCTATGTCGCTGCGATCGCAGCCCTTTGTGCTTGCGCTGATTCGCGGCTGACGGTCATTTCTACCAGCTGTCAATGGCCGGTAGCGGCTGGCGACACCACGCTCGGGGTCGCCAGCGTGTTGTTGCTCTTGGGAGCGGCGGTGGTGTCAGACGTCGAGCTGCTATTGCTGCTCGGCAGGCCCGAGTTTGGCGCCTTGGCGCCCATGCCGCTGTCCGAGTTGGTGGTGCCTGGCATGCCGTAGCCGCCCGTGGTTGCGCCGTTCATCTGGTTCGACGGACTAGCCGTGCTGCCGGCTGTGCCGGTCGAACCGCTGCCGCTCTGGCCTCCGGCCGCCTGCGCATAAGCGCCGCCCGACAGCGAGAGTGCGGCGACGGCCGCGACTAGTGTGATGGTTGCCTTGCTCATGATCCGCCCCTCCTTAATTGGACTGGAAGATAGACGCAGACAGTTGCCGCCTGCGCTATAGCAATGTCGCAAACAGCGTGCCGCGTGCTTTTGTAGGTAGCGAAGCGATCGGCGGCGCACGAAGTGGCGGTCGTGGGGCGAATCCAGCCGTTGGATCGCACGAAATCTGCCGCGAAATACGCCGCTCTCCGCCGGAATAAACCCCGCGCCGTTCTCGTTCATTGACCGTTAGGTCTTTTGCGCAGAACAAGGAGTGCGGTCATGAAGTCTCTACTCGCTCTATTCGGCGTCGTTGCATGCGGCGCGGCCGTCGCGACTCTGATGTCATGCGGCGGCGGTGGCGGCAGTGGTTCGAGTTCGAGCAGCGCGAGCCCACCCGTCCAGTCGTCATTCGCAGCGACGGCCCTCGTATCCGATGGCGCGGTGCCCGCTGCACACACCGACGCTAATCTGAAAAACCCTTGGGGCGTGGCCTTCAATCCCAAAGGTTTCGTCTGGGTCGCGGACAACGGCACCAACGTCGCGACGCTCTATGACGGCAATGGCGTGCCGCAATCGCTGGTCGTTACGATACCCGACGGCAAGAACGGCTCCGCATCGCCCACGGGCATCGTTTTCAATGGAACACAAAGCTTCCGCGTCACGGAAAACGGCAAGTCTGGAGCCGCTGCATTCATCTTCACGGGCGAAGGCGGCACCATCACCGCCTGGGCGCCCGCCGTAGGGCCGACCAATGCGTTCGTCATGTACGACGACGGTACGGGCGGCGCCGTCTACAAGGGTCTCGCGCTCGCCGCGATGAACAACGGCAACTTCCTTTACGCGACGGACTTCCATAACAACAAGATCGACGTCTTCGATACCTCGTTCACGAAGGTCGCGATGCCCGGCGCCTTCACGGACCCGGCGATTCCAGCCGGCTTCGCGCCGTTCGGCATTCAGGCGATCGGCTCGAATCTGTTCGTCACCTACGCGATGCAAGACGCAGCCAAACACGACGATGTCCCGGGCGCGGGGCTCGGCATGGTCGATGTGTACGACACCGCGGGCAACCTGAAGCAACGCTTCGCGACAAGCGGTCCGTTGAACGCGCCGTGGGGCATTGCGCAAGCGCCCGGGAACTTCGGCTCGATGAGCGGCGCAATACTGATCGGCAATTTCGGCGATGGCATGATCAATGCGTTCAACGCGTCGAGCGGTCAGTCGATGGGACAGATCAGTGGGCCGAACGGCAGTCCGATCGTCGAGCAGGGCGTGTGGGGCATCGCATTCGGCAACGATCTCAGCAATCAGCCTTCCAGCACGCTCTTCTTCGCGGCGGGGCCGAATGACGAAGCCGATGGCGTCTACGGAAGAATCGATCTGAATACGACGTCGAGCTCAGGTACGAACACGGGCACGAACACGGGCACGAACACGGGCACGAACACGGGCACGAACACGGGCACGAACACGGGCACGAACACGGGCACGAACACGGGTACGAACACGGGTACGAACACCGGCACAAGCGCGGGCGGCGGGATGAGCATTGGAATGTAGCGCTAAGCGCGCCATTGAGAAGCGCCGCTCTTGATGCGAGAGCGGCGGTACTACGACGAGTACATCCGCCAGTGGGACGCGTTGCTCAACGATATTGCTTATGCGGGGCGATGTGCGCCTGAGCAGTGCGTGTGATGATCATCAGATCCACGCGTGGTTGAGCACCAGACCTGGCCGACGCCCGTCTTATACTCGACCCGCGAGAGCGGGATCGATCTCGTTGTTTGTCAGGCCGAATTCCGCCATGCGAGCACGATGATCTGGTGAGCCCAGATATGAACGAAGGGCTTTGTTTACCGCCTGGATCAGATCGCTGTTACTTCTATTGAACGAGAATGCCCCGAGCGGAGGCTTCAGCTGCTTGCCGTTCGTTCCCGGTTCGTGCTCGATAGCCTCGAGCATTGAGCCTCCGATCCGGTTCGCAATGATCCGATTCCCCAAGGCCGTGCTCGCATACGCATCGACGGCGCCAGAGAGAACCGCTTCGACAGCGTCGGCCTGATGCTCGAAGACGACTATTTGGTCCTTGCTTACGCCAGACGCTTTCGCTGAGTCGTGCTGCACCTGTCCGGCTATGATGCCAAGGCGCGCATCAGCGCGTTTGGCAAGCGACACGTAGCTGTCGAGCGCTTTCGGGTTTCCAGCCCGAACCAGAAAACCGTCTGCGATCCCCCATACCGGGACGCTGAACGCGACCATATTGGCGCGTTCGCGTGTGACGAACAGCGGAACGTTCATATCCCACCTGCCTGCTTCAACGCCGGGCAGGAGTTCACTAAACGACGTCAGATGATGCTCGATCCGGGTTACGCCGATCGCCCGAAGAACCGCGTCGGCCAGATCGATGTCAGCGCCCGTGGGGGTACTATCTGCTTCCGTCCAACCGAACGGGGGTTCTTCGATGTACGCAACCTTTACCTTCATCGCTGTGTCTCGCCAATTGGGAACGGCCATCAAATGCCGGGCCGAATGTTGACGATTCTACTTACATGCGCGGTTGTCGTTGCGGCGGCTCTCTCTGAAACGAACGCGGTTATGCCTGGATCGGGTGTCGGTCTTATGGACGTTGGTTGGATTGCGCGGCGTCGCTACGGAAACGCACCCACGTCTTCCGGTCAATCCATGGTCACAACCCTGTCACGCACTGCCTCAAGCGAACCGGCAGTTGCTCAAGGAAAGATTTTTCGCGCTCACCACAATATTCGCGCTCCTGAAACGTCTTCAGGCGCATGGAACTGCCACCCACCTCGCACCCGATGACCGACCGAGACAGCGACATCACCGCGACCGTGGTGCGTGAGCGCACGAGGCTCGTCAATTTTATCCGGCGTCGAATACGCGACCCGGACGACGCCGAAGACATCCTGCAGGATGTGTTCCACGAATTCGTGCAGGCTTACCGGCTTCCCGCTCCGATCGAACAGGCGAGCGCGTGGCTTTTCCGTGCCGCGCGCAATCGCATCATCGATCGTTTTCGCAAGAAGAAGGAGCAACCGCTGACCGATCTGTCTGAGGCCGAGGACGAGACCACCGGTGAGTATCGCCTCGACCTCGCCCTGCCGGCGCACGATGCAGGCCCCGAAGCCCTCTACGCTCGCGCTGTATTGCTCAAGGCCTTGCAGGATGCGCTCGATGAGTTGCCGCCGAATCAACGTGAAGTATTTATCGCGCACGAGCTGGAGGGGCGGTCCTTCAAAGACATGGTGGCGGAAAGCGGTGTCACGCTCAATACGCTGCTCGCGCGCAAACGCTACGCGGTCTTGCATCTGCGCGCCCGACTGCAGGCCATTTATGACGAACTGGATATATAGAGGAGTCGAGGGATGAAGTTTCGAATCAGATGTGTGGGCAAAGCGCTGCTCGTGGTGGTTGCCATAGCGGTGCTCGGATGGGTGGTCATGACGCTATGGAATTGGGTGATTCCGGCGCTTTTCGTTGGCGCCCGTGCGATCGACTTCGCGCATGCGTTGGGCTTGCTGGTTTTGAGCCGCATCCTGTTTGGCGGATTCCGCGGACACGGCGGCTGGCGCGAACGGCGTCACTGGCGCAAATGGGAAGCGATGACGCCCGAAGAACGGGAGCATTTCCAGACGGCATGGCGATCGGGCCGCGACCGGTGCGCGGGAGATTGACCATGCGCGAGAAATCAACGGGCGACTGCAAACAGAAGCCGGGCGTGATTGCGCCAGTCGTCGACCTGAAACGTTGCGAAGGCAAGGGCGATTGCCTGGAGGTCTGCCCTGAGAATGTGTTTGAGATCCGGCGCATCGATGACGTCGATTATCTCAGCCTCGATTTGATGCACCGCGTCAAGCTACGCGTGCATGGAATGAAAGTCGCCTACACACCGAACGCGTACGCCTGCAGGTCGTGCGGTCTTTGTGTGACGGCGTGCCCTGAACGCGCGATCAAGCTCGCCAGAACGGCATAGCGTTACGCGTTTTAAGAAAAGCGCAGGCCGCCTGGCGCAGTGGTCAGTATTATCGATCTCCTCAAGGAGCGCACATGGCTTCATCAACCACGGATCTTCTGCGACAGCTTCACGAACAGAGCCAGACAGAAGTGATAGCCCGCGCACAGGCGCAATTTCAGGGATCGAGCGAGGAGTTTCTGAGTCTCGCGGAGGAATACGAAACGCTCGTACCTCGACTCCGTGGACGGTTTTTCGAAACGCTCGGGCTATCGAGCGAGGATTTCGAATCCTCGCAAGGCACTGCTCTATCGTTAGCCGTGTCAGCGGAAACGGGACGGTTCTTACGCAACATGGTGCTTTCGCACAGGCCGGCTCGAATCCTCGAGCTCGGCAGTTCCTGCGGCGTGTCCACGCTGTATTTCGCCGAGGCCCTTCGCACGTTAGGCAGTGGGACGGTTGTAGCGACTGAACTCGATGCTGTTAAGTGCGCACAACTTCGGGCCCACGTCAGAACGGCGGGCGTAGACGCTTATGTTGACCTGCGGGAGGGCGACGTCTTCCAGACCGTTTCCGAACTGGACGGCACTTTCGACATGGTGTTTATCGACGTCTGGGCCAACACCTATCTGAATCTGTTCAAGCAGATTGAGCGCCTGCTACGCCCGGGATCTATCGTTCTCGCCGACAACATGTACACCGCCGAGGACGCCGTTCGGCCATACAAGCACTACCTCGACGACGATCCGCGCTTTTCGACCACGACGCTGGACTTTGAATCAGGGGTCGAATTTACAGTCGTCGTGTCATAGGCTGACGAAGAGTGGACGCCGTCCAGAATCCGGTTCATGTGCCATTCAAGCTGGAAGGTTCGGCGATGCGATGTCTTGTCGATCTTCCGGGGCGGATGCGCTAAATGTCATAGCAACTCCTCGTTAAGTCCGGACAGCTCGGTGGCGGAATGGCCTGCGCTGCGCCTGTGGACAGACTGCGCGCAAATCGTGCTGCCCCCGCCGACCCACGCATACCCACGCAGGGCCCCCGGGGCCGCAGGCGGCGTATCAGCCATCCGACCTGCTGCGGCGCCGGCTGTCCGGCGTGACCGGGTCGTCGAGCGCGTCGACGAGCGTGCGCCGCCCTACGTCGAGGATTTCGTCGGCGAAGGCCGAATCGACGCCTGCGATCGCACGCGACAGCACGAGCGCCCCGACCATCTGACTGAACGCTGCAATCGCATTGCGACGGGTTTGTTCCGTCGTCGCGCCTTCCGTGGCGATCATGGCTGCAAGCCGGTCGAGATAAGCGGCGAGGCCGCGCGCGTAGGACGCACGCGCCGCGTCGGTCATCCGCGCAGCGTCGCCAGCAAAGCCGGACAGCGGGCACCCTGCTTTAACGTTGTCGCGGTGCGAGGCCGACAGGTAGCGTGCCGCCTGCTTCCCCAGGCTGCCGCCGTTTGGCGAATCCGCGTAGTCTTGCATCGCCTTTTCCATGACCGCGGTGACCAGCGCATCCTTCGACTTGAAGTGGTTGTAGAAGCCGCCCTGGGTAAAACCGGCTTCCTTCATCAACTCCGTCAGCCCCACGGCATCGATTCCGCGTACCCGGAAAAGCCGCTCGGCGGCCGCGACGATCGCGCTGCGGTTCTCGGCGGCCTGCTGTCGTGACACCCCCATCGATCTCTCCCTTATACAAGCGATCGCGTCGATTGAAAAACACAATGTCGATCACCATTGACATACTCGAATTACGTCGACACAATTCGCCATAAGACGATGGTGATCGACATTGTCACGAGTGTAGCCGACTTTCGCGCACAACGCGAAGCAACGCCGGCGTGGCACGGATGGCAGTCCAGGTTCATCGCGGTTCTTTGATGCCGGCGGGCGGCGGACGTTGGCGCCGTTCGGCGGCGCAACGGTTCGGTACGCAAGGGCAGGTTTGTTTTCTCCGGATTTCACGCGCGCTGCGAACCGGCGCCCATGCGATTCGTCATGCGAAAGGATGAGATATGAAGATCGAAGGTGCTGTTGTTTTCGTGACGGGTGCGAACCGCCGGGCTTGGCCTTGAGTTCGCGAAGCAGGCGCTCGAAAGAGGAGCGCGCAAGGTCTATGCGGGCGCGCGCGATCCGGCCAGCGTAACGCTGCCGGGCGTCGTGCCCGTGAAGCTTGACGTGACCGATCCGGCGGCCGTGGCCGCTGCCGCCGACGCGGCGGGCGACGTCACGCTTCTGATCAACAACGCGGGCATCGCGCGGCTCGGCAGTCTGACGGACGACGGCGCGCTCGACGCGTTACGCGATCACTTCGACACCAACGTGTTCGGGATGCTGTCGATGTCGCAGGCGTTCGCGAGCAACCTTGCCGGCAACGGCGGCGGCGCGATCCTGAACGTACTGTCTGTTGCGAGCTGGATAAACCGGCCGATCCTCGCGGCTTATGGCGTGTCGAAGTCGGCCGCGTGGGCGGTGACCAACGGCCTGCGTCACTCGCTGCGCGAGCAGCACACGCAGGTGGTCGGGCTGCATGCCGGTTTTATCGATACGGATCTGACGCGCGGGCTGGAAGTGCCGAAGGCGACGCCCGCCGACGTCGTGCGTCAGGCATACGACGCGATCGAGGCAGGGGCGGAGGAAGTGTCCACCGACGAGTTCACGCGGCAGGTGAAGGCCGGGTTGTCGGCAGGCGTCTATCTCGACGCTCCGGCGCCGCACTGAAGGCGCCGGAGCGCCCGCTCGTCGCGCGCGGGCAATCTGGACGGAAAAGCAGGTCGCGGGCTGGAAGGAGGTGACCTCTGCGGTTCACGCAGCCGGCGGTCCGATCGTCTCCCAGCTCTGGCACGTCGGGCGAGTCTCCGATCCCATCTTCCACGCCGCCGATATGCGCCACGACTGGCCGGTAGTGGCCGCGCGCTGCCCCATGCATGAGGGACCGTTTCCCGTGGCACGTAAAGCGGCGATCTGCGGCAGGCGACCCGGAGCGCCCAGCCATCGCTACAAAAAGCGGACGCATGACGCACGCGATCAAACTGGAGTTGCTCCAATGCAGCTATCGGTGCGCGTATTTCAAGTACCTGCAGCACGGATTGCCCGCACGGCCTGTTAGCGTCTCGGGCTCACTCGCCCGGTGGCAAGGAAGCCTCAACCGCGGACCGCCACAGTAGCCACAATGAGAGCCGAGAAGATCAGCGCCGGGGCGAGATGCCGGAACGGTTCCCGATTTCGTAGCAACGTGAAGAGCGCACCGATCATGATCGCACCGGCCAGGGTTAGGCCTAAGACTCTGGTTTGTCGTCCAGCAAGAAGTGCCGCAGTCAACAACTCGAGAGCGCCACAGAGCCACTGAAACCATGCCGGATAACCCCAGCGTGCGAAGTCGCGCTTCACCGCGCCGGGTCTTGCGAGATTGACCATCCCAGCAACCGCGAACAGAACCGCTACGATCGTCGCGAGGATCGATTCTAAAGACGCACTGTTCCACACCATCGTCATGCTCCGTTGATTTGCTGAAAGTGTTTTTGTGCAGAGAGGTCCGCAATCAGGCCGGGGCCATGGGGCTCCCACGCAAGAACTCGGCGGGCATGCTGGCCGCTTACTGTCTGGTCGAGCGCCAGTGCGTCGGCGAACAGTCCAAGCGATTTGCGAGCATCGTCGAGCGACCAGAGTTCGACGCGATCGGCGCCGACCGAGGCCCGAATCGCTTCACCCATTTCGGCAACGGCAACGGCATCTTCCGCGACCACGTTGAAGATCTGTCCCGTGACCCGACCGTCCCCGCTTGCCGCCTGTTCCACCGCGCTCAGGTAAGCCGTGGCGAGATCGTCGACGTGAACGGCAGGCCAGTGGTCGCGACCATCGCCGACGACCCTCACACTGCCGGTCTGACGGACCATCCCGGCAAGCATGCCGAAGACGCCACCGCCGTAGCCGTGCACCATCGCCGGCCTGAGAATCACCGCGGCAATCGAGCGGCTCGCCGCTAGCGCCCGCACATGTTGCTCCACTGCGGGCCGCCAGGCGATGAGTGGTGTCGGGTTCAGCGCCGAAGCTTCAGTCGCGGGCTTCCCCTCCGTATTGCCGTAGACCCAGGTGCCCGACGTATAGACAAACGCTGCGCCCGGCTGCAAATGCGAAAGCATCGCTACAGCCGCAGCCTCATCAACGGCACCGGCGGAAGCATCATTGGTCGACGCCATGTGCACCACGCCCTCGGCGGCACCGGCAGTCGCAGCGAAAGACTGTGGCTCACGCAGGTCGCCGGAATGCAGTGTCACGCCGAGATCTGCCAGCGCGCTGGCAGCAGCCGACCTGTCCTGACGCACCAGCGCCGTCACCTGATGGCCGCGGCTGATTGCCTTGCGCGCGACCGCTTGCCCGATGTAGCCAGTACCACCTGTCATGAACAGTTCCATTGCGTTCTCCTCGATGATTGCCTGCGAAGTTGATAAAGCACACGAACGAGACTTACCGGTCTCGTTTTGACAAATCTAAACGAGACTGACCAGTCTTGTCAACTACTCGGCGATCTGTTATTTATCTGGGATGAACACACCCTCTCTCCCCGACCTGAGCCCGCTGCAACGCCGTAAGCGGTCCGCCATCCTCGAAGGCGCGAGAACCGTTTTTTTAAGCCAAGGTTTCGGCCTGGCAACAATGGACGATGTCGCCGCGGCCGCTGGCGTCGGCAAACAGACGGTCTACCGCCACTTCAAGTCGAAGGAGGCGCTCTTCGTTGGTCTGGTGAGTTCGATGTGCGCTCAGGTGGGTGGACTTCTTGCCGGGGCTCAGGACGAGCAATCCGATGGATCACCCGAAGTCGAGTTGCACGAGTTGGGGTGGTTGCTGGCACGAAGCCTTATCGTGCCGGATTACCTGCGGCTTTACCGGGCCATCGTCGCTGAGGCCGAGCGTCTTCCGGAACTCGGCCAGGTGTTTTACGAAAATGGCGCAAAGGTCGTACGTGCCTTCGCGGCAAAAATTCTGCGAAAGCGATTTGACGAATCGACTGCTGTATTGCGGGCAGCGACATTCGTTCAGTTGGTGCTAGGCGACGCGTATCTGGAACTGTCAATTGGCTACACGGTGCCCGATGTTGAAGCGCGCTTTGCGCTGCAGATTGACGAGGCCGTGGCGGCGGCACTTCGCTAAAATGGGCCAACCCTGTCGGTTTTCCGCGTAGCGACCCTCCACATCAGTTCATTTTGACGCCGCGACCAAACTAAGCGCGTATGCTGGGGGTACCACCTTCTCACGCAACGCATCAGGAGCAACACCATGGCCAAGAGTCAATTACGCAGCACTCGCGAAGCGAAAAAGCCCAAGCAACCCGCGAAGCCGTCAGTGCCGGCAAAGCCGTTCAGCACGGTTCGTTCGCGGGTTGCGAACGAAGGTGTCGCCAAGAAGAAGACGTAAATCGGTTGGCCGCGGACACGCGGCACAGCGATCACATGCAACTTGTAACGTTCACCGCAGTAAATTGATATCTCCACATTGAAGGCGCAAACCGCTTCGGGAGGTGCATCATGATCCATCACCACTCGGACCCCACTTTTCGTGGGCTTCCGCTCACGGCCGAGCAAGACTCGGAAATTCGTCATTACCTGAACAGGAAGGCCAAGCTGGGCAAGCCATGGAATACTCCCGAGCTGCGCGGGATGCTTGAGGACATGCTGCTGCCGCCAAGTACCGAAGACGACAGCGAGAGCGATATTCCGGGCGACGCGTCGAGCGCCGCTGAGCGCGCAGCCGCGTTCGTCGATCAGGACATGGAACCAATCGAGGCGTATGAGGAATTGCATGCCGCGATGGAAGCCGAAAGCATGAAAGGCGATCCGCACTAGCGGGAGCGCTCCGCGCAGGTAGTGAGCGTGCAACCCGGTCCATCTGAGGCATAGAACGAAGGACGACACATGGCACTCAGTTTTTCCAACCCCAGCCGCAGCTATGATGGGATCAGGCATGGCGTGTGGTTCTGGGGATACGACAAAGCACGCGAGATTACCTTCTTTGTTGAAGACCGCGTACTGAAGCATTTCGACTCCGCCCTCGGTACTGACGAAGCCGAGGTGCTGGCCTCCTTCGACCGGAATCGCAATGAGATCCTGAAGGTCGCCATGACCCTCTATGCCGAGGGGCCGCAGACTCTCTACACGCTGCACTAAAGCTTCATCCGGTCACCCATGCTGAATGAGTTGATCCAGTTCAGGCGATCAACGCGTTTTCATACAGGCTCGATCCGCTGCTGCCGGTCGACGGCTTCCGCATCCTGAGGCTGTTTTTGATGCACTTCGGCCAGTCGCCGGGGCGATCGCTGACGACTTCTCGACCGAAGTCGACTCTTGATATCAGGACCGGCAAGGCAGTTATCAGTCTCCTTTGCCTGCCTACATTTGTGCATCCACGACCTGGAAGGTCGGGATGCAGGACACCTTGCACTTTAGAGGCCCTACCATTGATAGCGCACGCCGAGATCGCCCGCGACGCCACTACGGCGGACATTGCTGTCTCCACTCACGGCGAACTGGTAGCCGAACTGTCCGTAAAGGTTCAGCCGCTCCTTGAGCCTGGCGGTGACACCGCCGGCGAGCTCCAGTCGCGTGGCCTGCACATTCAGCGGCACCCGGTCATTGGCGAAGGTCGTGGTGGCCTCGGCATTGAAATCCCGCCACAGGTTGGCACGCACATACGGCTGCCACACCGCTCCCTGGCTGCCTTCGATGGTCCACTTCCCGCGCACGCCGAGGCGGCCACTCGCGCCCGAAGTGGAGCCGAGGGAGACTTCACCCAGACCATCGTTCGCGTCGGAAAACGACACGTGCTGCCAGATGATCTGCGCCTGAGGCTCCAGCTCGAAACCCGGGCCGAGCGGCAGGGGGATCGGATAGCCCCCCTCGAGTGATGTCGCGAAGCCCGTACCCCGGACCGGCAGATTCGCAAACTGAGTGGTCGCGGAGCCGTCGTAGTGCGTACCCTGCACAACCGCATCGACATACCAGCCACTGGGGCCGTAGTCCGTCCAGTAGCCTCCGCCTGTATATGCATTCAGATGCATTGAGCCGGTGTGCTCCAGCGTGTATCCGGTTGCCGCTGCGTTGGTGACCAGGCCATCGACATCTGCACTGCCGTAGCCGTATGCAAAGTAGACGCCTGCAGCGTCGCGATGACCGGGCCAGACGCTTCCACGCCATACGTCGAGACCGGTCTGCACGCCTCCGACTCCGCCGCTCACGCGCGGATCGGCGTAAGACTCGTAGCGGTTGTCGATCTGGCCGCCGAACACGCGTCCCCAGGCGGAGCTTGCCCAGCCCGAGCCGCCCGCGCCGCCGCTCTCCGTCGTGAGCGTGTCGCCGATGCGCTCATGGAGCGTCCCGAGCATCTCGACACCCATCTGCCGGGCGACCGGTTGAACTACGCCATAGGTGGCCAGTTCCGGCCCGATGATCGGGTAGACGCCTGGCGGCAGCGGATCCGGTGGGGGTTCGGTGCCAGGTCCAGTTTCCGGTTCCTCTTCGCTTCCCCCCGGTGGGGGCGACACGACGAACGACGAGCGCAGAAACCAGTCCTCGGGATTGCTGCTGTTGACGCCACCGCGAAACAAACGATAGTCTTCGGCGCCGCCGCGCGCCTCGCCGACGAGCGAAAAGGCGTCCGACGCCGTGGTGCCACCGTTGGTTGTCTCGACGACGAGAATGCCGTTCCCCGTCGTCAATCCACCGGAGCCGCCTGCGTTCGTGATACGTACGGCTGAAGGGTCGGCGCTGCCGCCGTTGATGATGAGTCTGTCCGACGGCGAGCCATCCAGACCGAGGAACGTGCGCAGCGCGAGCGTGCCGCCGGCACCCACGAAATTTTTGACAGTCATCGCACCGAATTGCCCTGCCGGGAGCCCGAAGCCCGGCTCAACCGTTCCGGCATTGGTGACGGTGTTCAAGTCCGTTCCTGTACCGCCCAGGGTTCCGTTCGCCTCCACATTGACCGGCGACTGCAACGAGCCGGTCAGATTGAGCACGCCATTGCGAACGTTCGTTGGACCAGTAAAGGTGTTCTGGCCGGATAACGTGAGCACGCCGTTGCCGGCCTTGGCCAGTGCCCCGCTTCCGGAGAGCACGCCGGACCATGTCGCGCCCATGCCGTTGGTGTCGATGGTCGACGTCGTGCTTCCGACCAGCGTTGCGTTGACGCCTGCGCTCAGCGCCGAACCCACCACCTGTATCGTTCCTCCACCGAGATTGAATGCATAGGTGCCACCCAGATTGTTGAAGTCGCCGAACAGCGAACTTCCGCCAATCTGCAGCGTGCCGCCCGACAGGTTATACGTGCCGTTGCCGGCCGCCGCGAGGAACAGTCTCGACGCGCTGCCGATTGCAAGGGTACCGCCGGTCTGGTTGATCGTACCGGTGCCCTGGCTACCCGAGGACACGACGTTCGAGCCGATGAACAGCGTCCCGTTAGCCACGTTGAAGGTGCCGCCGCTCAGGTTGAGCGTGCCGCTGCTCGGGTTGCCTTGCGTATTGCGGCCGAGCGTCATGAAGTCGGTGGTGCTGTTGCCGAATGCGACCGTTCCGCCCGCCAGATTGTAGGTGCCCGTACCGCCCTGGTTGCCGATGTTCAGCGACACCGGCGTGCCCGGCATACCGAAGACGACGTTGCCCGCAGTCTGCGTAACCGTGCCCGTGCCGCCGAAGTCGCCGACCTGGAGCGCGGAGTTGAACGTGAGCGTGCCGCCGCTCACGTTCAACGTGCCAGACGACGTCGATCCGGGGACCTGCGTCGCGAGGGTATTGCCGAGGCCCAGCGAAAGATAGTCGATCGCGGTGCTGCCGCTGGAGATCGCTAGTCCACCGCCCACCACAAAAGCCGAGCCGCCCTGAATCCGCGCACCGTTGATCGTGAACGTCCCTGCGCCAGTCTTGACGAAGATGCCTTGCAGCGCGTCGCTCGCCGTGCCGGCATTGATGATCGTGCCGGAGAAACTGGTGCTCGTGTTATCGGTGCCAACCACCAGTATGTTCGTGCCGTCGATCACGGTGCCGCTGCCCGACAGGTTCGGCAGCGGCACGACGCCCGTCGCGACCCCCGGAATCGGAGTGGTTGTGACGCCAGAAATATCGAAGGTGCCGTTGTTTAACATCCCGCTGGTCAAATTGATGCTGCCGCTTCCCGTCAGCGCCAGCGTGCCGGCAGAGATGGTCGTCATGCCGGTATAGGTATTCGCATTGGTCAGCGTGAGCACGCCGTTGCCGGCCTTGGCCAGTGCCCCGCTTCCGGAGAGCACGCCGGACCATGTCGCGCCCATGCCGTTGGTGTCGATGGTCGACGTCGTGCCTCCGACCAGCGTTGCGTTGACGCCTGCGCTCAGCGCCGAACCCACCACCTGTATCGTTCCTCCACCGAGATTGAATGCATAGGTGCCACCCAGATTGTTGAAGTCGCCGAACAGCGAACTTCCGCCAATCTGCAGCGTGCCGCCCGACAGGTTATACGTGCCGTTGCCGGCCGCCGCGAGGAACAGTCTCGACGCGCTGCCGATTGCAAGGGTACCGCCGGTCTGGTTGATCGTACCGGTGCCCTGGCTACCCGAGGACACGACGTTCGAGCCGATGAACAGCGTCCCGTTAGCCACGTTGAAGGTGCCGCCGCTCAGGTTGAGCGTGCCGCTGCTCGGGTTGCCTTGCGTATTGCGGCCGAGCGTCATGAAGTCGGTGGTGCTGTTGCCGAATGCGACCGTTCCGCCCGCCAGATTGTAGGTGCCCGTACCGCCCTGGTTGCCGATGTTCAGCGACACCGGCGTGCCCGGCATACCGAAGACGACGTTGCCCGCAGTCTGCGTAACCGTGCCCGTGCCGCCGAAGTCGCCGACCTGGAGCGCGGAGTTGAATGTGAGCGTGCCGCCGCTCACGTTCAACGTGCCAGACGACGTCGATCCGGGAAGAGTTGGGGCATTGCCCAGGCCCAGCGAAAGATAGTCGATGGCGGCGTCGCTGCTCGTCGCCGCCAGTCCACCGCCAATCACGAATGCGGAGCCCCCCCGGATCCTTGCGCCGTCGATCGTCAGTGTTCCGCCGCCCGTTTTGACAAACTGGCCTTGTTGCGACGTTGGATCGCTCGCAACGCCAGCATTGTTGATCGTGCCGGAGAAGCTGGTGCTCGTGTTATCGGTGCCAACAAACAGGACGTTGTTGGCGGGGGTGTCGATCGTTTCGCTCCCGGAGAGATTGGGTCGTTCAGTCACCGTCTGCTGCGCCAATGCCGGCACGGGTGCCAGGCCCATGAGCCATATGGCATGGAGGATGCAGAAAGGGTTGAGTCGCTGGTGCCGCGTCGTCAGCGGAATCGTCAATCGACCGCGCGCGCCGCCGGCCAACGTGCTTAACGATGCGCGATGAATCGTTCTTGCCGCCACGACGACCCTCCGTTACCTGCCGGTGGAAGTTTGCCAAGACACGCGAGCTTGACTTCGGGAGACCGACCCATCGACGTTGACTTTGGAAAGCATCTCCCCGAACAGTCGTTGCCTTACTGGTTGTGCGCACGCGATTGAGTTGTTGCCAAGTTCTGCTAAGGGTAGGTAGGCAGATTGATTTGTCAAGAATTAACCTGGAAGGCTTCGATTGCGGTCCTTTCATGCGAGTTACCAACGGCTCGCCACCCGAGAAAAGCGCCTGAGCATATCGTCGTGTCCCGATTGGATCTCCGCTTTCCAGATTGTCACTGACGTTTGACTGTCCCGGCGATGCTTCCGGTGAGCGGCTCCTCGTGGCCGAGCGCAGCCGTTTACCAACCGCGCGACAACCCGGTGATACTTCGGCATCCACACAGTCAGATCGCGCCCGCCTCAGTTAGAGATGCCTCGGACCCGCCGCGATGCCTCCCGCATCCGTTGGGACTTCTGCTTTCCCAACCATTGCAGCGATTCGCGCACGACCTCGGGCGGAACCTCATTGAATGACGCGCTGCGAATCAGCGCCTCGCTTGCGGCAATGTCGTTGAACTGCCCCAGCTTGTTCTGCACGGATGTCAATTCCTTGATGGTGCGACCGTGTCCGCCTTTGATAACGGGTTGAAAAAACTCCAGCAGGTACCTCAGTTTTTTGCCTGCCTTTCGAACGTCGTGAAGATCCTGCTCGTGGGTGTCCTCGCTGCGTGCAGCGCGTCTGCTTCGCTTTTGAAGTGCACGCTGTGCTAGACGGACACGCTTCTCGGCGAACGCCTGAATGGGTAGATTGTCGCAACGCGACAGCAGTGTGGTTTGCGCGCGAAGCATGACATCGTTCAGAAACGCCTCGACATCGTCGCTTTTGATCATCGTCTGGCTATGCACCACCGCCTGCGCGCGCTTCTCGCGCGCCGCGGCCACCAGCAGTTCGATCGAGGCGCCGGACTCCTTGGCGGCTCTCAGCAGATCGCCTGCTATGTCCCAGTCACGGGTTCCGCCTGCCACGGCCGCAAGACGCTTGAATTCTTCGGTGGCTTGCGCGGTCGATTCCTCTCCGAGGTATGGAGAGTACGCCCAGTACAAAGCCCGAAGCTTTCTGAAAGCGACGCGAAGCTGATGAAACCCTTCTGCATCGCTCTGCGTGGATAGCTCTCTTGCCCTTTGCACGGCTTCGGCCACCACTGGCGCCGCCAGCGACGAGAAGGTACTGGCGATGGAACTCGTTTTTGAAAGTGATGAACCGGCCGTCCGGCGGTTGACTTTGAAGAGAGTGTTTGGCCGTGGCAAGGACCAGTCACCATCCATATCCATTGCAGCCTCGAGTCGGATAGAAAATTCATTTGCCGAGACCTTACCATAGCGACTCTCGAGCGCCGAGATTGTGACGCGGTGATGACATACTTTAAGCTGCCGCGCGTCCGCTGTCCTCGCTTCGAAACATTACCGGCTTCTGCTGTTCTGTATTAGGATGCTCAACTATGTCTGGCAACGCCCGATACGCCGCCGTGTGGTGCGCGTCTTGAGAGCATCTGGGGCATAAGTGGGAGTTCGGTTTGAAGAAACGCGCCACCGTGATCTGTCGCAGAGGTAAGCGAATCCTTCTGGTCGCACGTAGTCAAGCAAAGTGGGCTTTACCGGGCGGGATCCTCAAGCGTGGAGAACATCGCACGGACGCCGCACTTCGGGAACTCAAGGAAGAAACTCAACTATCCGGCAAGTCGGCCAAGCATCTCTTCGACTTCCGAGGCAAGCAGAAGCACCATCACGTGTTTTCCTGCGAAATCCCGAATCGGGCCAAAGCGCGCCCGAGTAACGAAATATCCAGGTGTCGCTGGGTTCACATGGACGAGATCCGTCGCCTCATGACCAGCGGGCCGACGACCGATATCGTGAAGCTCATGTATCAGCGGCGCAGGAAGTAGCCCAGACCTTCAACTGATACCCCGGCGCCCGGATTGCATTGCTAGGAACTAAACAAGCGAGGCCGGCGCACCAGCCTCGCTCAGAATTTCGAAGGCCCGAAAAACTACGCCGCGAACTTGAGCGCCTGTGCGAAATCCGCAATCAGGTCGTCGATATCCTCGATGCCCGCGGACAGCCGCAGCATGCCGTCTGAAATACCCATCGCCTTGCGCGTTTCCGGCCCGGCTTCGAAAAAGATCGTCGGCGCGACGGGAATGATCAGCGTGCGCGTGTCGCCGAGACCGGTCGCCTTGACCGGCAGCTTGAGCGCGTTGACGACTTCGACCATGCGATCCACGTTGAGTAATTCGAACGACAACAGCCAGGATGCGCCCTTGAACAGCGTCTGTGCGATCTCGTATTGCGGATGGCTCTTCAGGCCAGGATAGAACACGTTGCCGATCGCTTCGTGCCCTTCGAGAAACTGCGCGAGCGCGAGCGCATTGTCGCTGCTTTGCTTCACGCGCAAGGCGAGCGTTTCCGCGCCCATCGCGATCGAGTGCGCCTGCTCGGACGACAATGCCGCGCCCATGTCTCGCAGGCCTTTCTTGCGGATCTGCAGCAGCCCCTGATCCTTTGCCGCCGAACGCCGATAGTCGTCGGCGATGTTCGGATACGCGCTCCAGTCGAACAGACCGGTATCCGTCACCGCGCCGCCGGAGGGCCGCGCCATGACCCGCGATAGTCTTCGTCAGCGAGTTGATGACGAGGCTCGCGCCGACCGCCTTTGGCTTGAACAATGCGGGCGAGGTAATCGTGTTATCGACGAAGTACACGATGCCGCGCTCACGGCACACGTCACCGATACCTTGCAGGTCGGGAATCTGCGTGCCCGGATTCGCGATGGTTTCGACGAACACCATGCGCGTATTCGGCCGGATTGCGTTCTTCACGTCGTCGACGTTGCACGCGTCGACGGTCGTGACTTCGACGCCGAGTGCCCGCAACGTGCCGAACAGACTGTTGGTGTTGCCGAACACGTAACGGCTCGACACGAGATGATCGCCCGCGCGCAGCAGCGTCAGGAACGTCGCGGTGATGCCGGCCATGCCTGTGCTGAAGCAGACCGTGCCGACGCCTTCTTCGAGGCTGGTGATCTTGCGCTCGAGCGCGGCGGTGGTGGGCGTGCCCTGCCGTGCGTAATTGAAGCCGCCTTTCTTCGTGCCCTGGAACACGCCGATCAGGTCCTCGACGCGCTCGAAACCATATTGCACGGACGTATGAACTGGCTGACGCAAGGCACCGTGCTCGGTGCCCGCAATTCTGTCGCCGTGAACGATGCCAGTGGTGAAACCTTGCTTGTCCATTCCTTCTCCGCTTTTTTAGATCGATTGCTTCCAACCGATTATCACCTGTAACCGCTCGCCGGCGAAGTCCTTGGCGTCCCGTCCGGCGGCGCGCGACACCCCGAATGGGCAAAACCCGCTCCGCGATGTCGCGCTGCGGGGTTGACTAGCCTCGCTGGCACGAACAGGCTCTAAGTCTTCATCGACCAGCACGGGAGCGAACGTGGCCGACCCTGATCATCCTGGTAGCAAGCCGAGGACGGCGCACGTCATCGCCGCGCAGGCGAGCCCGTGCGACGAGCTCGTCATCCGCACGCAGCCCGTCACGACCGGCCGCCCGTGCCAGCGCAAGCGCCTCGCGCTGGCCGCGACGATCGGTGGTTCGAGCATGGCGTTCATCGATGGCTCCGTCGTCAACGTCGCGCTGCCGGCCATTCAGAGCGAACTCGGCGCGAGCGTCGCGGCGATGCAGTGGGTCGTCAACGCGTATCTGCTGTTTCTCGGCTCCCTCGTGCTGGTCGGCGGATCGATGGGCGACAAGCTCGGCCGGCGTACGGTGTTCATCGCGGGCGTCGCGCTTTTCACGCTGGCGTCGGCCGCTTGCGGGTTTGCACCGAATACGTTTGCGCTGGTCGCCGCGCGCGCGGTTCAAGGCATCGGCGCGTCACTGCTGGTACCCAGCAGTCTCGCGATCATCGGCGCGGTGTTCGACGACGCAGCGCGCGGACGGGCAATCGGCACCTGGGCGGGCGTCGGCGCGATCACCTCGGCCGTGGGGCCGGTGGCGGGCGGCTGGCTCGTCGACGCGTGGTCGTGGCGCGCGATCTTCTTCCTGAACGTCCCGCTCGCGGCGCTGACGATCGCGCTCGCCATATCGGCGGTGCCCAACAGCCACGGGGCCGATGCACCTGGACAGCTCGACTGGCCCGGCGCACTGAGCGCAGCCACGGGCCTCGCCGCGCTGACCTTCGGCCTGACCGAAGCATCGGCGCGTGGCTTCGCGCATCCGCTCGTATTCTGTGCGATTGGCGCCGGCGTGCTGATGCTCGCCGCATTCGTGACCATTGAGGCGCGCAGCCCCAACCCGATGATGCCGCTCGACCTGTTTCGCTCGCGCGACTTCGCCGGCGCCAACCTCGTCACACTGCTGCTTTACTTCGGCCTTGGCGGCACGTTCTTTTTCCTGCCGTTCACGTTGATCCGCGCGCATGGCTACACCGCGACCGAAGCGGGGGCGGCGCTGTTGCCGGTGCCTTTCATCATCGGTTTGCTATCGCGCTTCACTGGCGGTCTGACTAGCCGCTTCGGTTCGCGCACGCTGCTGACCATTGGCCCGGGCGTCGCCGGCGTCGGGTTCACGTTGCTGGCGCTGCCGTTCGTGCGCGGCAGCTATTGGGCTGAATTCTTCCCTGCGCTCGTCGTGCTCGGGCTCGGCATGACGATCACCGTCGCGCCGCTTACCACGACCGTGATGGGCGCGGTGCCGAGCGACCGCACAGGCGTGGCGTCCGGCATCAATAACGCCGTTGCGCGCGTGGCGGGCCTGCTGGCGATTGCGGTGCTCGGCATCGTGTTCGTGTGGTCGCACCACGCGGCGCTATCGGCGCGCCTCGACGAACTGCATGTGCCGCAAGATACGCGCCAGAGCGGGCAATTGCTGGCGCCGGTCGAGCAAGCGGGAGGGGCGGCAAGCGACTCGCATACGCCGCGCGAGACATCCGTGGCGCGCGCGCAAGCCGATGCGATGACCGACGCGCTGCGGGCCGTCGCGCTCGTCTGCGCCGCGTGTGCGTTCGCCGGAGCGGGGCTTGCGATGGCCACCATCCAGCCGCTGAAACGGCCGGCGGTGGCGCGCCCGGAGTGAGATACGAAACTCAGTGGTGAACAGGCCGCACCGGGGACCCCGTCGGCCGGATCACCGCGGCCGCTCGCGCCTCGATTCTTGCCGCCGACGAAGTCGGTTGATGTGGCGCGCTGTCGTACCCGTTCATTTGTTCATCGATGACGAAATCCGCGACTCTCATCGCGTCCATCGAGTTGCCGTCCACGTCGTTCCACTCGAGAATCGCGCGATTGACCTTGGTTAGCGCGGTGACAGCAAGCAGTATGGCGTCGGTCTCGGTGATCTTGCCTTCGAGATCATCTACGAGGTAGTCAGCAACACGTAGAGCCGCGCCGATCAGATTGCTGTCGTCGCTCAAGTCCGTCAGTACCGCATGAACCACTGCGAGGCAAGCATCTTTGCGTGCAAGTGCGATGTCTGTCATGAGGTTCTCCAGAGTCGAGGTACAAACACAATTTATTCCGGGTGCTCCCTGCATGTCGAATGCGCCCACCGCGAAGCCGCCACCGCGTTGCCTTTACCAGCGCTGGTGGACGTGCGGCGCGATATGGCGCTGATAGACATCCCGGACCCGTTGCATTACCACGTCGGACAGCGGCGCGAGGCTCGCGGCCGAGACGTTCGACGCCGCCTGGGCCGCGTTTTTACTGCCCGGGATGATGACGGAGACGGCATCCTCCATCAGGATCCAGCGCAGAGCCAGCTGCGCCATGGAGGCGTTCACGGGTACCAGGCCGCGCAGTTCGTCGACCGCTTGCAACGCGACGTCGTAGGGCACGCCGGAGAACGTTTCGCCGACGTCGAACGCCTCGCCATGCCGATTGAATGCACGATGGTCGTCTGATGCAAAAGTCGAATCCGCGGACATCTTGCCCGTGAGCATGCCGCTGGCCAGAGGCACTCGCGCGATGACTGCAACGTCTTTCTTTTGCGCTTGCCTGAAGAACAGATCGGATGGACGCTGACGGAACATGTTGTAGATGATCTGCACCGAAACCACGTTCGGATATTCGATCGCCTTCAGCGCTTCTTCCACCTTTTCGACCGACACGCCGTAGTAGCGGATCTTGCCGGCGGCGACGAAGTCGTCCATTGCGTCGAACACCTCGGGACGGTAGTAAACCTCCGTCGGCGGGCAATGCAGCTGGACCAGGTCGAGCGTGTCGACGCCGAGATTCGAGCGACTCCGGTCGATGAAAGCTTCGAGCTCGCGCTTGTTCAGATAGCCGCTGGTCACATGCGGGTCGAGTCGGCGCCCGAGCTTGGTGGCGACAATCGGACGTTCGCCGCCTCGTTGCCGCAGCACGTCGCGGATGATCCGTTCGGAGCGACCATCGCCGTAGACATCGGCCGTGTCGATGAACGTGACACCGTTGTCGAGCGCGGCATTTAGCGCGGCCTTGGCGTCATCTTCCGCAACACTGCCCCACGAGCCGCCGATCGCCCATGCCCCAAAACCGATTTCCGACACATTCCAGCCGGTACGACCAAATTTTCTCGTCGAAAGCGTCATTTGGATGCTTATCCTCTGTTTTGCTGCGAAGTTGCGTCGCAGGCGGTTCATGACCCTTGCGGGAGCGCCGGCGGCCTTTGTACATAGTGTAGCAAGCGGGCAGGGCCGTTGAAGTGGGGTATGCGTCCGGACGGAATCGATAATCGCCCGCGCGATGCGATGAAGTATGATTTCCACGGCATCGAAGCGGCTGCTCCGACAACAGGACGTGGAACCCGGATAAAGGTGGCGTAATGACAACCAATGCAGGTTCTGACGGCGTCGCGAACGACGGGCTCGGCGTCACGCGCACGAGTGCACGTATTCCGGCCATCGCACCATCGCGAACCGCGCTTGTCGTCATGCACTACCAGACCGACATTCTCGGACTCTTTCCGTCGGTCGCGCCCGCCTTGCTCGCCAATACGCGCAGCTTATGCGACGCGGCCCGGGCCAAAGGCGTCAGCGTCTATTTCGCCAACCTCAGGTTCAGTCCGGGCTATCCGGAAGTCAGCCCGTTGAACAGGAACGGGCAGGGAATCAAAAGTCTTGGCCTCTTCCTCGCAGACCGGATCGCGCCAGAGTTGGGCCAGCAGGCCAACGAACCGCTCGTCATCGCGCATCGTGCGAGCGTGTTCTTCGGCACCGATCTGGAGGCGAAGCTTTCGGAGCAAGGTATCGATTCGCTGATCATGGTCGGCATCGCGTCGACCGGCGTCGTGCTCTCCTCGGTCGCGTACGCCAGCGACGCGGACTTCCGCCTGTATACGGTGAAGGATTGCTGTTACGACCCGGACCAGGTGGTCCACGAGCATCTGTTTTCTACCGCATTCGATTCACGCACAACGGTGCTGTCACTGGCGGACGCGTTACTGCTGCTCGCGTAGACCAATATCGCCAGCTCGATTACGTCTTTGCCCGGCGTTCCGTTGGTTTCGCTACGAACAGACCCCGCTATCGCAGCAGCGCTTTCGGGCCGCCCGGCGTGACCGAGTAACCGTCGGTGCATGCCGTATTCGGCGATCACGATGAGTTACTCGCCACATCGGCATGTGATTTGCTGGCTGATACTGGAAGAGAAACCAACCGGATGACAAAACGTGGCGTCGAAAACAAAGGGCATCGCCCCGCTCCAGATGTTCGAAAGCGTCCTCATCCGGTTGTACGACGGCGGCGTCCTGTCGCCGGCCGTGCTCGAACGTGTGATCGGCGCCTTCGCGCAAGCGGATGTCGACTGGCATGACACGGTGGAGGGCCGCTCCGTCGACGGTCGTTCACTGCACGAAATCGTCGCGCTGACGATGCTGCCGGGACAACCTGTCCGATCGGCATCGGCATCGTTCATGACTGTGATCGAACACATCGCGGGCGTCGCGCCGGATACGGACGAGAAAGCAGCACAGCCAAAAACCGCGCGACGCAAAAAAACCGCGCCGCCCGTGGATGAAACGGACGCGGAGTCGGAGTCCGAATCGCAAGAACTGCTTGCGCAATTGTCGGGCGACGGACGATCCAGCAAGCGCCGCCGCGCGACCGAACAGGATCGGCCGGCGGGTTCGCGCGGCTATAACCCGTTCGTCAACGCACGGCCTCCGCGTTCGAAGAAGCCGTGACGCCGGTTGCCTTCGTCGACAGGATCGGTCGTTGGCCCGACCCGATTCCCCCGCTGCCGTACACTATCCGCTGGCCGCATCGCCCGCTGCCCGCCAGCTCCAACCCATGCCCACTCCACTCAGTCCCGCCAACTGGCTAATCGCCCGCCGCGATGCCGAAACCGGCATCGAGAGCCTGCGCGCGCATTTCGGCGGCCACGCCTACGATCCGCACGATCATGACGACATGTTGATCGGCTATACCGAGCAGGGCGTGCAACGCTTCCAGTGTCATCGGTCGTTGCACACGAGCGTGCCGGGCCGCGCGATCCTGATCGAGCCCGGCGCGCTGCACGACGGTCACGCGCCAGAGGCAGCCGGCTTCACTTACGCGATGCTGTATCTGCCGCAAGCCTGGGTCGAGCGCGCGGCGCGGCGGCTCGATCTGCCGGGACTGGCCGGCGTCGAGGCGGCGTTCGGCCATACGCTGGTCGACGACCGTGCGCTCATCGATGCGATCGGCCAGGCCTTCGCCGCGATCCACGGCAACGAGGGCCGGCTCGCGCGCGACCAGACGCTCGATCGTCTGCTGCTGCAACTCGGTGCCCAGCTACGCGATGCGCCGCTGACCGGCGACCCCGCCGCGTCACCTGCGATCACGCGGGTGCGCGATCTGTTGCACGAACACATGGACGGCAATCTCGGGCTCGACGAACTCGCCGAAGTTGCCGGCATCGACCGGTTCAGGTTGACACGTCTGTTTCAGCGCGCATTCGGCGCCTCGCCGCACGCGTATCTGGTGCGCTTGCGCCTGCGCGCCGCGCGGCGCCTGCTCGCGACCGGCCGCACGCCCGCGCAGGTCGCCGCCGAAGTCGGTTTCGCGGATCAGAGCCATCTCGGCCGCTGGTTTCGTCGGGCGTACCGCGTGACGCCGGCGGCGTACCGACAGATGTGCACAAACGTTCCAGACTGATCGCGCGGCATCGTCGATCGTGAGCGGCTCAACGAGGAGTCGTCATGTTCGATACCAAAGTGGCGCTGATCGTGCGCAGCGATCTCGCGGTCTGGCAGAAGCTAAATGTGGTCGCGTTTCTCGCGACCGGTGTCGCGGCCGCGGCGCCCGATGCGCTGGGCGAGCCCTACGAGGATGCCGCCGGGCACCGCTACGGCCGCATGCTCGGCCAGCCGATGATGGTGTTCGCCGCCGACCGGTTCGGTCTGCAGGGCGCGCATCGGCAGGCGCTGTCGCGCGAGCTCGGAATCGTGCCGTATGTGCACGCGATGTTTTCGACGGGGCATGACGCGGCGAATCGCGCAGTCTTTCGCGCCGAGGACGCGGCAAATCTGGATCTCGTCGGTCTCGCACTGCACGGACCGAAGAAAGCCGTCGATAAGGCCGTGAAAGGTTTGGCCTTGCACGAATGAGTCAACGAGTGCGCGAGCCGCTCGATTGTCGACGGTACTCGCGCCGAACTCCAAAAGAAAAACGTTTGCCGCGCCGGACGCGAATTGCGTTAAAACAAAAAAGGCTTATTCGGCGAATGCACGGGGCATATCCAAAGGGCATAGATCAGAAAGGCACAAGTAACGCACCCCCTCAATAGCGGATCGGGCCGCCATCGTGGCAATGCGATTGCAAGTCGTTGTCGAGAAACGAATTGTCGGCGATTGCACCCGCGCGCTCGCCAACTCGTTTCAAATGGTTCTTTGCAAAAATGGCTTTCTACAGCACGGACATGCTCGCAAGAAATCCTTGCATATACGTTTCATCCTGAATTTGAACTCAGTCAGAATTGAACGTGTTGATGTTACACTGCAAGCCGCTGGAGCCATTCTGGCAAAGGGCTTTGGTGTTTCCAGCTCAACTGTGGTTTGAAACGCGTCCACGACTTGTCGCCGGTGTCGTGCGTGCGGCAGCCATTCACTGGACTTCTCCAACACCCTGCTGCGTTCCCGGATTCCTCAGGTACTAATACCGTGTACTCTCAAACGCAAATCGACCCGGTGATCAGCTTCCGCAACTCGCAGCGCGAGCATGTGCGTGGGACGATCATTAACCTCCAGAGAAAGTCCTTGGTCATGGAGGTCTATAACCCCTATTCCATCGTGCAGGTCAGCGAGGTGTTAAGCGAGCTGAGCGTGCGCATGGGCACCAAGAATGCCTATCTCGGCAAGGCGGTGGTGGTGAGTCTGGTGAACACCGGTCTGACCGCGGTGGTTTCGCTGGCACTCATCGACGAATGGCGCGAGCTTAGCGTTCTGCCCAATGAAGCGAAGTCGGTCGGCCGGGAAGCAGAACTCTTTATTAGCGACTGGGACGCGCGCTTCAATATCCGGCGCGACTATCAAATCGTCGTGAACGAGATGCGCGCATTCCTGTCGGAAGTGTCGCGCTGGGTCGAGCAGGTCGACCTGACCGAGAGCTTGCCGAAGACCGAAGAAGGCAGGCTGCGCGAGGACCTGTTCTACGAGCTCGCCACGCCGATCATGCTCAAGATCAAGTTCTTCCTCGACCGCCTGGAGGACGAGGCCGAGCGCGTCGACGCCGAGACCGCACCCGTGCATCGCACGTATGCGCAAGCGGCACTGCATCCGTTGCTGTTGCGCGCGCCATTCGTCTACCGCACGTTCACCAAGCCGCTCGGCTACGCCGGCGACTACGAGATGGTCAACCAGATCCTCAGCGATCCGCAGCAGGGACCGACCACATACTTCCAGATCGTCAATACCGCGTTCCTGCACGCGGCGGTCGCGACTGCGCACCGCAACCGCATCACGCTGCTGATCGACTTTCTGACGCGTCAGGCCGAAGCGGCGCGCGCTGCCGGCAGGCCGTTGCGCATCCTCAACGTCGGTTGCGGGCCCGCTTTCGAGATCCAGCGCTTCGTGCGCGAATATCCGCATCCGGAGCTGCTGTCGTTCGAGCTGGTCGACTTCAGCGAGGAAACGCTGGCGTTTACGAAAGACGCGATCGAAAGCTCGGCGAATGCCGCGGGCCATAAAGCCTCGGTGCAAATGGTGCATCAGTCGGTGCACGATCTGCTCAAGCGTAAAATTTCAACGGACCCCTCCGCGCGCGAATTCGACGCGGTGTACTGCGCGGGTCTGTTCGACTATCTGTCGGACAAGGTCTGCGCGCGTCTCCTGAGTTACTTCGCCGCTCGCACGCGAGCTGGCGGCAAGTTGCTGGTCACCAACGTCCATTCGGCGAATCCGGAGAAGTACGGGATGGAGCATCTGCTCGAGTGGTATCTGATTTATCGGAACGAAAGCGGCATGAGCTCGCTGCTTCCCGCCAACTCCACTGACCAGAAGCTCTACGTCGACGAGACCGGGGTGAATGTGTTCGCGGAAGCCACGATCCTCTGAAACCGTGTCGACATCCCTGTTCATGACTACCAGTCCCCTGCAGAGCGGCTATCAAACCGAGCTGGCCGACTTTCGCGTCACGTTCAGCCGGGGCGGCGCGTGCACAGCGATTGCGCTCGTGCTGCTCGGCGTGGGGCTGGATTACGCGCAGTATCCGCAGTATCAGACGTCGTTCGCGCTCGCGCGCCTGCTCGTGTCGTTGATGATCGGCGGTATCATCGCCTTGCTCGACACCAGCATGGGGCGGCGGCTTACTCCATGGCTGACGCTGTCCTGGCTGCTGCTGCCGCAGGCGATGATTTCATGGATGATCTGGCGCACCGATGGTGTTCTGTCGCCCTACTACATGGGCCTGAATCTGGCCATCTTCGCGTCCGGCATTGCGTTGCCATTCGGTCTGTGGCAAAACCTCGTGTTCGGCGTGCTGTCCTGCTTTCTGTATCTGCTGGCCTGCCTGTTGCCTCCGCATGACGGCGTGCCGCTCGGCACGATGACCGTCAATGTTCTGCTCCTTCTGTTCGCCGCTGCCGCAAGTGCGGTCTACACGTTTTTCAACGAACGCGTGCGCTTCATGCTGTTTCGCCTGAAGGCCGAGGTGTCCGAGAAAAACGCGGAGGTCTCCGCGAAGAACGCCGAACTCGAAGTGATCAATCGGCAGTTGCTCGACATCAAGGGCCAACTGCTGCAGCAGGAAAAAATGGCGGCGATCGGTACGCTCGCGGCCGGCCTGCTGCATGAAGTGAACAACCCGGTGAACTTCTGTCTGATGGCAATCGAGGTTGCGCTGGAAGAGCCGATCTCGAAGAAGGAGCCGACGCTGCAGGAATGTCTGGTCGATGCGCGGCAGGGCATGCAGCGGATCCAGCACATCGTGTCGGACCTGAAGACGTTCGCGTATCGCAAGCCCGGCGCCGAGGCGGAGCTGGGCACGCCGTTCCTGTTCGAAAAGGCGCTCGATTCGGCGATCCGGCTCGTCGGGCATGAATTGCGCGGCGTCACCGTCACGCGCGAGCTGCCCGCGGATACGCTGGTGCAGGGCGACGAGGCGGCCATCATCGGCGTGCTGATCAACCTGCTGTCGAATGCGGTGCTGGCGATGCGCAAGGCGGGCACGCCCGCGCCGGCGATTCACGTCAACGTCAGATGGACCGAAGACCGCCTGCATGTGACGGTAAAAGACAACGGGCCGGGCATCGCGCCGGAGCATCTCGCGCGCGTGTTCGAGCCATTTTTTACCACCCGCGAAGTGGGACAAGGCCTGGGCCTCGGGCTGTCGATCAGCTATGCGGTGATCGAGCGTCATGGCGGCCTGCTGTTTGCTGAGAGCGAGCAGGGAAGTTGGGCTTCATTCAGTTTCGATCTGTCGCCCGCACCCTGAGAAATACCATGAATGACATCCGACAGACACAGCCCACTCTTCTCTACGTCGATGACGAAGAGTTGGCCTGCAAATATTTCGCGCGCACCGTAGGTGCCGATTACGAGGTCCTGCTCGCGACGAGCAGCGACGAGGCGATCGCTATCCTCGAGCAGGACAACGCCCGCATCGCGGTGCTGGTCACGGACTTCCGCATGCCGGGGCGTGACGGTGGCGACCTGCTGCGCCAGGTGGCGCTGGAATATCCGCACATCGTGCGGATTCTGGTCACTGCTTATGCAGACGTCGAGATGTTATTGCAGACGGTCAACACCGGCGAGGTGTTCCGCATCCTCGAAAAGCCGCTGAAGCCGGCGGCAGTGCGCGATACGCTGCAACTGGCGTTTGATCGTTACCACGAACGCACGATGCAGAATCAGCGCCTGATCGCCATCGACGAAACCCTGGCGTTCATCGCGCACGAACTGAACACGCCGCTCGCGGCGATCGCGCTGAACGCGCACAGCATCGAAGATCGCATCGACGCGGAGCGCGATGCGGAAGGCGAAATTCTCGGCGCCGCGAAATCGATGCGCGAGAGCGCGCAGTACTGCATGGCGGTGGTGTCGTCCTTCTGGCGCTCGGTGCACAACGGGCGGCGCCGGCAACTGGAGGGCGACGAGGCGCGCATCGAGAGTACCGCGCATGGGCTGATCTCGGCGTTGCTCGATACATATCCGTTTACGACCGCGCAGCGCTCGTGGGTGCAGGTCGACGTCGACAGCGACTTTGCCGTGCTCACGCAGCCGAATTGCGTGGCGCTCGTGCTGTCGTCGCTGTTGTCCAACGCGTTGCGCGCGCTCGCGGATGTGCCGTCGCCGTCGGTGCGCTTTACCGTGACAACGGAACCCCACCCGAGCATCGGCATCTGCGACAACGGGCCGGGAATTCCGCCCGAGATCAAAGACCGCCTGTTGACGGACCCAATTACAACGCACGCGAAATCCGGGGGGAACGGCTTGGGCCTGATTCTATGCAACCGTGTCATGCAGTCCTGTGGCGGCGGACTCAGGATCGAGTCCACGTCGTGGGGAGGCACCACCGTAGTGCTGGATTTCCCCCATATCAAAGGTCAAACGCACAGGAGTTGTTGATGAACGAAGCAAAAGCCACAGAGGAGTTGGCGCCGGCGATCATCTTCGTCGATGACGAAGCTACCGCCGTAAAGTACTTCCAGCGTGCCATCGGAAGCCTGGCGCCGGTCCTGACTGGCGGCTCGGTGGAAGAGGGCAAGGCGCTGCTCGACGAGCACGGCGACAGGGTGGGGGTGCTGGTCTCCGACCAGCGTATGCCGGGCGAGTTCGGCAACGAGCTGCTGCGCTATGCGAGCGAGCGCTTTCCGCATGTCGTGCGGATTCTGACCACCGCGTATTCGGAAATCGATCAGACCGTCGCGGCCGTCAACCTCGGTCATATCCATCGCTACATCAAGAAGCCTTGGGACATCACGGCGCTGCGCATGGAGCTGAAGCAGGCGCTCGAGCTGGCCGAGCTGCGCAAGGAGCGCGACACGCTGGTGCGCGAGAAGCTGGGCGTGCTGCAAAAGCAGGTGGTCGCCACTCGCATCGGTCTGGTGCGTTCGCTGTCGGCCACGCTGATCGGGCCCGAGCGCTTTCAGCCGGTCGAGACGTATCTCGCCGCAGCGGTACTCGCCGACGTGCCGAACTCCGAGCCGGACTGGCTGCTGCAGGACTACTCCGATCTGATCGCAGCCGAGAGTGCCCGCAGCGGCGCGTTCGGTCATACGGTGGCCGCGCACCTCGCCACGCTGCGTAACCGTCACGGCAGCGCGAGCGTGACCGCGAGCGACGCACTGACGACGCTGGTCGGGGTATTTTCCGAGGCAGGCATCAATGTGCGCCGCGAAGGCGATGGTCTCGTGTGCGACCAGCCGGCCACACTCGCGGAGTTTCTCGCGGAGCCGGGCAACGACGCGGTGTCGAGCGGGCACGCGGTATGGCTGGCGAGCCTTCTGTGGCTCGACGGCAATGACGTTGCACTGCAGCCGGCAAGTGAAGGCAATGCCATCGCGTTCCGGCCGGCGCAGCGCGGTAGCGAGTTCGCCGCCGATCGCCTCGCCACGTGGATCGAGCAGTTCTGATTACCTTGCTTCGGGGGCGCGGCGTCTGACGCGTCCTTCCTGCTACCGGCTTCGCGCTGCAGCCCGCCGCGGCTAGCAGCGCGACGCTGATCAAGGCTCGCGCGAGTCGTTCGAATGTTTTTCCACGCGCGCGGACAGACAGCACGCTCTTTTCACCTCGATAAGCGTTGCCTTTCAGGCCTGACTTCTCAAGCCTGAACGCGCGGCGCGAAGCGCCGCGTCCGAATCCACTTGGTCGCCACCCACTTGTCGCCCGTGCGCAGCGGCGTGCTCGCATGCAGCGAACTCGGATCGCACAGCCCAAAGCGGTTCCCATATTCGAAGTAGAGCGCATGCCCGCGCTGCGGCGCGACCGACCAGCCAAGCTGCGGAAACACCGTCTCACCGCCGCCTTCGACATCTTTCAGATACATCAGCAGCGTGCCCATGCGCTGGCCGCTGCGCGCGATCGACTCGCGATTCGCTTCGTTGCTCGTCATCAGATAGTCGACGTGCGGCGTCGACTCCGCGCCTTCCTCATAGTGCAGCATTTGCAGGCCTTCGCCGTTCTCGACCGGGGTTGCCGTGAGTTCCGCGATGCGCGCCTCGATGCGCGCGATCAACGGCGTCTCGCCCAAACGGAAGAACATCCCGTGACTGCTGCGATGACCGGCGATCACATCGCGGCCGGTCACTGGATCGACGACGGCCGACCGGTCGAGCCGCGGCTGTGCGAGCGCGATCAGCTGCTCGCATTCATCGGCACTCAGGAAATTGGCGATGTGCACCGCGGCCGGTCGTTGCAGCCGCGACAGCACGCGCACCTTGCGCTCGCCGAGTTGGATCAGCGGAGCGTCGGGCACGCGCAGCGGCTCGGGCTGGTAGCTGAGCGGCGCGCTGCCGACTTCGAGCTTGTCGCCGGGCAGCGCCATACCGTACAGGAACGCCGATGCGACCGCATCGACCATCGCCGACGCGAGCTCGGCCGCGTTGTCGCGGCTCACCAGTTCGTCGACGATCGCTTGGGGCGCGACGCCGCGCGAAAGGTTGGCGGCGATCCAGTCGCGGACTTCGGCTGGGAAATTGACGGTGATGGACATCGGGGCGAGGTTGTGGGGTGTCGTGACAGTCGCGGCGCGCGCGACGCTGGCTCGCGATGATAGCGGACGATTGTGACGATTCTGGACGCACGGCCCGGTTGTCAGTTGGCTGACGTCTGTTACCGCATATTGCGATGTCCCGCCGCGCCCACAACTCGGTCCCTGCGGGTGTCCGCCCCCACGTGCCGCCCGATCGATGCCCCGGACTCTTCCACCGGCCAACATGTTGCGCCCCTGTAACTCAAGGCCGGCGCAAGCCGGTTACAGTCACGCATGCCCGTATTCAAGCCCTCGCCCCACTTCCTTACGTCTTCATAACAACACGTCCGGAGGCGTTCGACTGATGACAACGAGCGTGAACCATGGCACTTTTGCGCAGTCCCGTCAGCGGACGAGCTTCCAACCGAGTATCGACACCAATATCCGTTCCCGGAGATCAACATGAGCGAAACCGTGTCCCCGCCGCCAAAGCGCTCCCGACGCGGGCTCATCATCTTCGCGGTTGTCGTGCTCATGCTGGTCGCGCTCGTCGTGGTTCATCTGCTGACGCGCAAGAAGCCGGTGCGCGAGAACGCGGCGATCGTCGTCACCGTCGCGCAGGCGACGCTCGGTTCGATGCCGGTCACACTGAGCGAGCTCGGCACCGTCACGCCGATCGCAACCGTGACCGTGCTGCCGCAGCTGAGCGGCTATCTGACCGAAGTCGGCTATCACGAAGGCCAGGAGGTGCAAAAAGGCCAGTTCCTCGCGCAGATCGATCCGCGCCAGTATCAGATCAGCAAGCAGCAGGCGGAAGCGACGCTCGCGAAAGACCGCGCGTCGCTCGCGCAGGCGCGCGCCGATCTCGAGCGCTATACGCAGTTGAACGAACGCAAGTCGATCGCGCAGCAAACCTTCGCGGATCAGCAATTCCTCGTGCAGCAGGACGAAGCGGCGGTGAAGGTCGACCTCGCCAACATCGCCCAATTCGATCTCGACCTCGCCTATTGCCGCATCACCGCGCCGATCGCGGGCAAGGTCGGCTTGCGGCTCGTCGATCCGGGCAACTATGTGACCGCGTCGTCGTCGACGGGCATCGTCGTCATCACGACCGTGAAGCCGACCACGGTGCAGTTCACGGTGCCGCAGGATTCGCTTGCGTCGATCGTGCAGCGTCTCGCCATCGGCGCGAAGCTGCCGGTCACCGCGTATTCGAGCGATAACTCGCGCGAGATCGCGACCGGCACGCTGTACGCGATCAGCAACCAGATGGCGACCGCGACCGGCACCGTCACCTTGCGCGCGACCTTCGCGAACGACGACGAAACGCTGTTCCCGAACGAGTTCGTCAACGTGAAGCTGCTCGTCGACACGATGCAGAACGCGGTGCTCGTGCCGACCGCCGCGGTACAGTCCGGCGCGCCGGGCGACTTCGTCTATCTGGTCAATCCGGACAGCACGGTGTCCGTGCACAAGGTCAAGCTCGGACCGAGCGACGGCAAGAACACGGTGATCGTGTCGGGACTCGCGGCCGGCAACCAGGTCGTGACGGACGGCATGGATCGTCTGAACGACGGCGCGAAGATCCAGCCGGCGCATCCGAAGTCCGCCGCCGGCCCGAAAGCGCCCGCCGCCGCGTCCGAAGCCGCGCCGGCGTCGAGCGCGTCGGCATCGCCTGCGCCGGCCGCGTCCGAAGCCGCCTCGTCGTAACGGACCCCCGCACCGATGAACATTTCCCGCCTGTTCATTCTTCGCCCGGTCGCGACGCTGCTGCTGATGATCGCGCTCGTGCTCGTCGGTCTGATCGCGATGCGCGTGCTGCCGGTGTCGTCGCTGCCGAACGTCGACTATCCGACGATTCAGGTGCAGACCTTTTATCCGGGCGCGAGCCCGACGGTGATGGCGACCACCGTGACCGCGCCGCTCGAGGTGCAACTCGGCGAGATTCCGGGCCTGCAGCAGATGACCTCGTACAGTTCGGACGGGGCGTCGGTGATCACGCTGCAGTTCGATCTGTCGCTGAACCTCGACATCGCCGAGCAGAACGTGCAGCAGGCGATCAACGCGGCGAACAGCTATCTGCCGTCTGGCTTGCCGGCGCCGCCGACCTACGCAAAGGTCAATCCCGCCGACCAGCCCATTCTGACGCTCGCGGTCACCTCGAAGTCGATGTCGCTGACGCAACTGGAGGACGTCGCGAACAACCGCCTCGGCACGAAGATCTCGGAAGTGGCGGGCGTCGGCGTCGTGACGACGAGCGGCGGCAACGTGCCCGCGATCCGCGTCGAAGCCGACCCGCACAAGCTCGCCGCCTACGGTCTGAACATCGACGATCTGCGCACGCTGCTGAGCTATGTCAACGTGAGCCAGCCGAAGGGCAATTTCGACGGCCCCGATCTCGACTACACGATCAACGGCAATGATCAGATCAGCGATCCGAAGGACTACCTCGACACCGTAATCGCCTACCAGAACGGCTCGCCCGTATTCATGCGCGACGTCGCGCGCGTGAGCCAGGCCGCCCAGGACGTCGAGCGCGGCGCCTGGTACAACGGCTCGCCCGCGATCGTGCTGAACGTGCAGCGCCAGCCGGGCGCCAACGTGATCCAGACGGTCAACCAGATCATGAAGGAGCTGCCGCAGCTCGAATCGACGCTGCCGGCCGGCATGAAAGTGACCGTGGTGTCGGACAGCACCGGCGTGATCCGCGCGTCGGTCGCGGACGCCGCGTTCGAACTGATTCTCGCGATCGTGCTGGTCGTCGCGGTGATCTTCGTGTTCCTGCGCAACGTGCCCGCCACGCTGATTCCGAGCATCTCGGTGCCGGTCTCGCTGATCGGCACGCTCGCGGTGATGTACCAGCTCAACTACTCGATCGACAACCTGTCGCTGATGGCGTTGATCATCGCGACCGGCTTCGTGGTCGACGACTCGATCGTGATGATCGAGAACATCGTGCGCTATCTGGAAGAGGGCATGTCGCCGCTCGAAGCCGCCCTCGAAGGCGCGGGGCAGATCGGCTTCACGATCCTGTCGCTGACTATTTCGCTGATCGCGGTGCTGATTCCGCTGTTGTTCATGGGCGGCGTGATCGGGCGGCTGTTCAGCGAGTTCGCGGTGACGCTCGCGGTCACGATCGTGATTTCGGCGGTCGTGTCGCTGACGGTGGTGCCGATGCTGTGCGCGCGGATGCTGCGCGCGCAGGCCGAACGCCATCCGAGCCGCTTCGAGCGCATCAGCGAGGGCCTGTTCGACAAGACGCTCGCCGCCTACGAGCGCGGCCTGCGCTGGGTGCTCGATCATCAGACGCTGACGCTGATGGTCGCGATCGCCACCGTGGTGCTGACCGGCATCCTGTATGCGGTGATTCCGAAGGGACTGTTTCCGGTGCAGGACGTCGGCGTGATCCAGGGCATCAGCGTCGCCGACAACTCGGTGTCGTACGCGGCGATGGTGCAGCGCCAGAGCGCGCTCGCCGAGGCGGTCCTGAAAGACCCGGACGTGGTCTCGCTGACGTCGTACGTGGGCATCGACGGCACCAATGCGACGCTGAACAACGGCCGCTTCCTGATCAATCTGCGCGAGCGCGACCAGCGCTCGGACACCGCCCAGGAAATCGCGCGCCGGCTCGCGCAGGAAGTCGCGCACGTGCCCGGCGTGAAGCTGTTCATGCAGCCCGCGCAGGACCTGACGCTCGACACGACCGTGTCGCCGAACCAGTACAGCTTCGTGTTGCGCGGACCGAGCCAGCAGGCGTTCCAGAAGTACGTGCCGGAACTCGTCGCGCGCCTGAAGCAGATTCCGTCGCTGTCGGACGTGCAGAGCGATCTCAATAGCGACGGCCTCAGCGTGAACGTCGAAGTGAACCGGCAACTGGCCGCGCGCTTCGGCATCACGCCCGCGACGATCGACAACGCGTTGTACGACGCGCTCGGCCAGCGCATCGTGTCGACGATCTTCGAGCAGTCGGCCCAGTACCGCGTGATTCTGGTCGCGAAGCCGGAAACGATGCCGACCGTGCAGTCGATCGGCAATCTGTATCTGCCGAGCCAGACCAGCAGCACGGGTCAGGTGCCGCTTGCCGGCATCGCGAAGATCCAGATCGCGAAGGCGCCGCTCGTGATCAGCCATCTCGCGCAGTTTCCGTCGGTGACGGTGTCGTTCAATCTCGCGAAGGGCGCATCGTTGAGCACCGCGGTCAAGGAGATTCACCAGGCCGAGCAGTCGATCGAGCTGCCGCCGTCGATCACGTCGTCGCTGCAAGGCGCGACCGCGGCGTTCGAGGATTCGCTCTCCAGCGAGGTCTATCTGCTGATCGCGGCGCTCGTTGCCGTGTATATCGTGCTCGGCGTGCTGTACGAGAGCTTCATCCATCCGGTCACGATCCTGTCGACACTGCCGTCGGCCGGTATCGGCGCGCTGCTCTCGCTGATGCTCGCGGGTATGGATCTCGACGTGATCGGCATCATCGGCATCGTGCTCTTGATCGGCATCGTCAAGAAGAACGCGATCATGATGGTCGACTTCGCGCTCGATGCCGAACGCAATCATGGCAAGGCGCCGCGCGATGCGATCTTCGAGGCGTCGCTGCTGCGTTTCCGGCCGATCCTGATGACGACGTTCGCCGCGATGCTCGGCGCACTGCCGATGCTGCTCGGCACCGGCACCGGTTCGGAACTGCGCCGGCCGCTCGGTCTCGCGATCATCGGCGGCCTGACGCTGAGCCAGGTGCTGACGCTGTTCACGACGCCGGTGATCTATCTGTTCTTCGACCGTATGGCCACGCGCGTGAACCGCTGGCGCGCCGAGCGCGCTAAGCGCAACGGCGGCGACGAGCCGGGCGGGCGTCCGCCGGAAGGCGGCGCGGAGGGCACGCGGTGAACATCCCGGCAATCTTCATCCGGCGGCCGGTCGCGACGACGCTGCTCGCGATCGCGATCCTGATCTCCGGCACGCTCGCGTATTTCCGCATGCCGGTCGCGCCGCTGCCGAACATCGCGTTTCCGGTGATCGTCGTGCAGGCCAACATGGCCGGCGCGAGCCCGAATATCATGGCGTCGACGGTGGCCGAGCCGCTCGAGCGGCGGCTCGCAACCATCGCCGACGTCGCGGAGCTGACCTCGATCAGCTATGTCGGCTCGTCGTTGATCATCGTCGAGTTCGGCCTGAAGCGCGACATCAACGGCGCCGCGCGCGACGTCGAGGCGGCGATCCAGGCCGCGCGCGCCGATCTGCCCACCACGCTGCGCAGCAATCCGAGCTACCGCCAGTACAACCCCGCCGAGGCGCCGATCATGGTGCTGTCGCTGACCTCGGACACGCTGACCAAAGCGCAGCTCTACGACTCCGCCGATTCAGTGATCCAGCAGCAGCTATCGCAGGTGCAGGGCGTCGGCCAGATCACGCTCGGCGGCGGCGCGTTGCCGAGCGTGCGCGTCGAGTTGCAGCCGGGCAAGCTCAATAGCTACGGGATCGGCATGGAAGACGTGCGCGCGGCGATCAGTGCGGCCAATGCCGACAGCGCGAAGGGGCATATCGACGTCGGCGATCAGCGCTACGTGGTCACCTCGAACGATCAGATCACGCACGCGGCGCCGTATCGCGATCTGGTGGTCGCGTATCGCGACGGCGCGCCGGTGCAGTTGCGCGACGTCGCCCAGGTGCGCGACTCGAACGAAAACATCCGCAACGCGGGGCTCTTCAACGGCAAGTCGGCGATTCTCGTGATCGTCTATCCGATGCCGGGCAGCAACGTGGTCAGCACCGTGCAGCAGATACGCAACGTGCTGCCCGCGATCGAAGCGACGTTGCCGAGCAACGTGCACGTCGATGTCGCGATCGATCGCTCGCAGTCGGTCACCTCGTCGGTCAGCGATACCGAGCGCACGCTGTTCATCGCGGTGCTGCTGGTGGTCGGCGTCGTGTTCATCTTCCTGCAGTCGCCGCGCGCGACGCTGGTGCCGGCGGTCGCGTTGCCGCTGTCGATCGTCGGTACCTTCGGGCCGATGTATCTGCTCGGCTATAGCATCGACAATCTGTCGCTGATGGCGCTGACCATCGGCACCGGCTTCGTCGTCGACGACGCGGTCGTCGTGCTCGAAAACGTCGTGCGGTACATCGAGCAGGGGTTGAGTCCGAAAGAGGCCGCGCTGAAGGGTGCGGGCGAAGTCGGCTTCACGGTGATCTCGATGAGCCTGTCGCTGATCGCGGTGTTTCTGCCGATCATCCTGTTTCCGGGCATCGTCGGACTGATGTTCCATGAGTTCGCGATCACGCTGTCGATCGCGATCCTGATTTCGCTGGTGATCTCGTTGACGGTCACGCCCGCGATGTGCGCGTACGTGCTGAGCCGCGACAACGCCGGTCATTCGAAAGCGCGTTGGGCGCGCTGGATCGAGCGGCAGTTCGATCGCTTCAAGGACGTCTACGCACGTACGCTCACGGCCGTGCTCGATCATTCGCTGCTGGTGATCCTGCTGCTGTTCGCGCTGCTGGTCGGCAACGTGTTCATGCTGAAGCTGGTGCCGGCCACCTTCTTCCCCGAACAGGACACCGGCATCGTGATCGGGCAGATCATCGCCGACCAGAGCATTTCGTTCACGGCGATGCAGAAGAAGCTCGCGCAGTTGCAGTCGATCGTGCAAAGGGATCCGGCGGTGCAGTCCGTCGCGGGCTTTACCGGCGGGCGCGCGCTCAATACCGCCAATGTGTTCATCGAGTTGAAGCCGCTGTCGCAGCGGCACGCAACGGCCACCCAGGTCGTCAACCGGCTGCGGCCGAAGCTCGACGAAGTGTCGGGCGCGCGACTCTTTCTGCAGGCGCAGCAGGATTTGCGCATCGGCGGGCGGCAATCGGCGGCCGAGTACCAGTACACGCTGACGAGCGACGATTCCGCCGCGCTGTTTGTGTGGACGCCGAAGCTCGTCGCCGCGTTGTCGAAGGAGCGCGGGCGGTTGCTCGACGTGAACTCCGACTTGCAGCAGAACGGCCTGCAGAGCTACCTGACGATCAATCGCGCGACCGCCGCGCGCTACGGCTTTGCGCCGAATCAGATCGACAACGTGCTGTACGACGCGTTCGGCCAGCGCACCGTGTCGACGATCTACAACCCGCTGAACCAGTACTTCGTCGTGATGGAGGTCGCGCCTGAGTACTGGCAGTATCCAGAGACGCTGAACCGGATCTATCTGAGCACGTCCGCCGGCAATCCGACCGGCACGGCCGCGACACAGATGCCGCACGGCACGGTATCGGCAACGACTACCGCGACCACGACCGACACGTCGTCGAACACGAACTCGCGCAACTCGGACGCGCAGTCGAACGCGACCAACAACAGCATCGCCAACAGCAAGGGCGGCAGTTCGACCGGTAGCGCGGACAGCACGGCTGCCGAAACGATGGTGCCGCTGTCGGTGCTGACCTCGTATAGGAACAGCCATACGTCGACGCAGGTGAACCACCAGAGCGGGCTCGTCGCCGCGACGATCTCGTTCAACCTGCCGGCCGGCGGGTCGCTGAGCCAGGCGGGCGCGGCGATCAACGAAACGATCCGCGAGATCGGCATGCCCGCGAGCATCCACGGCTCGTTCGCAGGCGCGGCGGCGGCCTATTCGCAGTCGATGGGCGTGGTGCCGCTGCTGATTCTCGCGGCGCTCGGCGTCGTCTACATCGTGCTCGGCGTGCTGTACGAGAGCTCGATCCACCCGCTGACGATTCTGTCGACGCTGCCATCCGCGGGCATCGGCGCGACGCTCGCGCTGCTGATCTTCGGCACGCCGTTTTCGGTGATCGCGATGATCGGCATCATCCTGCTGATCGGTATCGTCAAGAAGAACGGCATCATGATGGTCGACGTCGCGATCCAGTTGCAGCGCCAGCAACAGATGCCCGCGCGCGACGCAATCCACGGGGCCGCGCTGATCCGTCTGCGGCCGATCATGATGACGACATTCGCGGCCGTGCTCGGCGCGGTGCCGCTCGCGGTCGGCATGGGCCAGGGCGGCTCGCTGCGCCAGCCGCTCGGTATCACGGTGATGGGCGGGCTGATCCTGAGCCAGATGTTTACGCTCTATACGACGCCGGTGATTTATCTGTATCTCGACCGTCTGCGTGCACGGCTGGTCAGATGGTCCGCGGGGCTGCGCTGGAACCGCGACGCGAAGCCGGGACAAGCGGATACGAAGGCATGACGATGAAGATTTCGACTGAACGAATGACAGGATCTCGCGCCGGGTTGCCGAGCATCGCGACGCTCGCCGTCGCGATGCTGGCGCTGTTCAACGCCGGCTGCATGGTCGGCCCGGACTATCACCGGCCGCAGGTCAGCGTGCCCGCCACGTACTCGGAACTGCCGGGCTGGACCCAGGCCGTGCCGAACGCGACTGGCCCGAAGGGCACATGGTGGAGCGCGTTCAACGATCCGTTGATCGACGAACTCGAACCGCTCGTCGCGGTGTCGAACCAGACCGTGCGCGTGGACTACGCGAACTACCAGCAAGCGCTCGCCGAAGTGCGCGCCGCGCACGCGGCCCTGTTTCCGACCATCGGCGCTACCGGTTCGGCGACGCGCGAACGCGCGAGCAGCGGTTCGGTCAGTGCATCGGGAAGCTTCGTCAACGGTACGGCGACGCGCATCGTCAATTCGGGCTCGCTGGAAGGCAACGTGAGCTGGGCGCCGGACCTGTGGGGCCAGGTGCGCCGCACCGTCGAGGAAAACGCCGCGAGCGCGCAGTCGAGCGAAGCGACGCTCGCGAATGCGACGCTCTCCGAGCAGGTCGCGCTCGCGACCGCGATCATCGAGCTGCGCACCAGCGACGCGAACATCGACCTGCTGCAGCAAACGGTCGTCGCGTATCAGCACTATCTCGACGTCGTCACCGAGCAGGATCGCGCGGGCACGATTGCGCCGAGCGACGTGATCACCGCGCGCAGCCAGTTGAATACCGCGAAGTCCGATCTGATCGCGCTCGGCGTCGCGCGCGCGCAGAACGCGCATGCGATCGCGGTGCTGGTCGGCAAGAACCCGGAAGAGCTGTCGATCACGCATAGCACCGCGATGCCGGCGCTGCCGTCGGCGCCGGTCGGCGTGCCGTCGACGCTGCTCGAACGCCGCCCCGACATCGCCGCCGCCGAGCGTAAGATGGCCGCGCAGAATGCGGCGATCGGCGTCGAGGTGGCCGCGTATTACCCGGACGTCTCGCTGTCGGCCGTGGCCGGATTCACGCAGTCGCCGCTGTCCGGTCTGCTGAAGGCCGCGAACTACGTGTGGTCGCTCGGCGGCAGCGCGACCGAGACGCTGTTCGACGGCGGCCTGCGCAGCGCGGATGTCGACGCGGCGAAGGCGGCCTACGACGCGGCCGTTGCCAACTATCGCGGCACGGTGCTGGGCGCGTTCCAGAACGTCGAGGACGACCTGTCCGGCCTGCGCATTCTCGCCGAGCAGGCGCTCGTGCTCGAAACGGCGGTGCGCGACGCGGACCGTGGCGCGGAGATCGCGTTCAACGAATACCAGGCGGGCACCGTCGATTACACGACGGTCGCGATTGCGCAAGCGACGCAATTGACGACGCGGCAGACCGCGCTGAACGTGCAGGAATCGCGCTTGCTGCACGCGGCGTCGTTGTTTGGCGATCTGGGCGGCGGGTGGTCGACCGATGAGCTGCATGATCCGCGGCATCCGGCGGCGGCTTCTTCGGCTGCCTCGGCACCTTCTTCGGCTTCCTCGCCTTCGGCTGCGTCTGCTTCATCGGCTACGTCATCGGCGACGTCTGCGGCTATCGTGCCGGGCGCGCGGCAAGTGCGGCACGATCAAAACGACTAAGGACGAGCATTGGGCAAAGGCATCCACGGGCAAGACGTCAGCGACCCGGTATCGACACCCGAAGACGACGCGCCACACCACGCACCACCGCCGCGCGAAGTGACTTCGCTCGGCCTCTTTCTGATCTTCGCCCGCATCGGTCTGACGAGTTTCGGCGGCGGACTGAGCGGCTGGTTCATGCGCGAGTTCGTGCACGACCGCCACTGGATGAGCGAGGACGAATTTCTCAACGGCCTCGCGTTGTCGCAGGCGCTGCCCGGTGTCAACGTGAAGAATCTGGCGATCTGGATCGGCTACCGGCTGCTCGGCTGGCGCGGCGCTGTTGCGGGATTCTGCGGCATCATTTTTCCGGCGGCCGTCGTGATCATTCTGCTCGGCGCGTTCTTCTCGGCGATCGCATCGTTTCCGCTCACGCATATCGCGCTCGCTGGCGCCGCGGCCGGCGCGATCGGGCTGTCGCTGTCGATGGCGATCACCGCCGCACGCCGGCTGCCGCGCCGCGTGTTTCCGTATCTGGTGCTGCTCGCGACGTTCGCGGCCGCCGCGGTGTTTCGCGTGTCGCTGGTATGGACCGTGCTGATCGCCGGCGCGTTGAGCGTCGGCTATGAATACGTGCGCGAGGCGCGCCAGCCCTGATCGGCTTTTATCGCCGCTAGTCAAACTCCACAAAAGCTTCTGTCGTGCTCAGAATTCTTATCGCCCTGTTTTCGGTGTTCGCGCCGCTGTCGATCGTCACCGTCGGTGGCGGGCAAGGGATCATCCCCGAAGTGCAGCGCCAGGTCGTCGACGTGCATCACTGGATGACCCATGCGCAATTTCTCAGCGACTTCGCGATCGCGCGGCTCGCGCCCGGTCCTGGCTCGCTGCTCGCGACGCTGATTGGCTATCAGGTCGGCGGACTCGGTGGCGCGCTCGTCGCGACCGTCGCGCTATTTGGGCCGACTGCGTTTCTGATGTATGGCGTCGTGCACGTATGGAACCGGCACGAAGGCGCGCGCTGGCTGAATGCGTTGCAGGCCGGGTTGCGGCCGGTGGCGGCCGGGTTGATTCTCGCGGCCGTCTATGTACTGATCAAGGAGCTCGAAGGCGGGTGGATTGCGTGGCTCACCGCGGTCATCGCGACCGTGCTCGTGATGACGACGCGTATCAATGCGTTGGTGCTGATCGCGGGCGGCGCGGTTGTGTTTGTGGTGGCGCATTTTGAGGGGTTGCTGTAGCGCGCCACCGGTACTTCTTCCTAGTTGTGTGTAATTCGCCTGATCGTACTGGTTACGAGATCCACGTAGAACAGGTCGCCATTCTGGCCCGCCTTCAGATCCACCGGTCCTCCCTGCAGACCCCTTGCGAAAGTCTGGGGCACATTGTTCGGAGGTTGCATGGTCCAGATGCATTGCCGCAGAAGATCACCAAAGTACAGTGCGTTTTTGAATTGAGCAGGGTAGGTTGTGCTCGTATCGTCGGTAAACCCGATCGCAGAGATGACACTGCCGTTCTGGTCCGGCCCTCCGCCGTTCCGCTTGCCGCCGCAGGTTCTTCCGCGACTGTCATCGGGTGAAATGTAGCTCGTGTGAGCGTACGCATAAAACGGCGCCGTGGCACCCACGAACTTTCCGCAGTAGCCCGTGTTTTGATAGTCGGGCTCGGGAGCCGCAGCGAAGTTGGCGCCAGGGCTCCATCCTTCGTAGCACGGCCAGCCGAAGTCTTGGCCGTCGACAGTGACATGATCGATTGCCTCCCAACTGTTCCAGCCCACATTGCCGATATACAGCTCGTCCGTACTACCAGGCAGGCGGGCGAACCGGAACGGATTGCGTAAGCCTTGCGCAACCAGGGCAACGCTTTGAGTTGTCGAACCCGGGTTCGTGATCCGGAGAACAGCGCCGTCGCTATAGGGAGACACGCCTTGACTGCGAAACGCGCCCTGCGGCAGATTCGTGCCATCGCCGCACGCAGTATCCAACTGTCCGTAGTCCACCTGATCGAAGCTCGCGCCCTCGCCAGCGCTAACGTACAGCGTTCTGTTGTCAACTCCGAAGACTAGTCCGCCAATACTGTGAGACGTGTAGAAAAAACACCACGTTTGATTGCCTGACCCTGCGGGAGGGAGGATCTTCGTTTCGGTCGTGCCCGCTCCCGCCGTTGTCAGCAGCGAAAGCTGGCCGTGAGTCAGAACGTTTCCGCTACAGGCGCCTGTAGCTGGAGGCGTCGTGTAAAGCACGTAAATTTTGCCGTCGTTCCGAGGATCGACCGCAATCCCGAGAAGTCCCCGGTCGACATCGTTGCAGACTTCATTGCTGAGGTCGGCAATCAACGTACAGGTAGGCGTCGCCAGGTCGCAATTCCAAACCCTGCCGCCTTTTTCGGCGATGAAGACCCTGGTCTGGCTTGCGTTGAAACTGATTGCCGTCGGCTGATTGAGACAACCGCTGTATAAAATCCGCTCTGTAAATCCCTTTGGAAGCACCGGCTGCGGCCTGGTCGTGGAGACGGGCTGACATATGACCGATTGCCCAATGGCGACAGAGGTCGGTACACCAGGGTTGCTGGGAGGATTGGCGCGCGCCGGATCGGCGAAACATGCCAACCCCAGCAGCGCTGCCAGTATGACGATCACGCGGGTCTGAGTTGCCCGCCAGAAAATAGGGGGCGACACCTTATCCTCCTGTTCGCGAGTTGAATACAAAAACACCTGCAGACGTACGACCGGAGCATTGACTGCTGTATGTGCATCGCGATTCGCGAATTGTGAATGGTTGAATGATAGGACTCGTACCCGCGAATGGTGGCCAATTCTCTGCCGCCGCACGCCACCTCACGCAAGCCACATAACGTCCACTCACGCGTTTTCCATGTTGAACTGGCGACGCTGGAACAGGTGGCCTCGTTCAACCGTCATCCTTGGATGGCGCCGCTTGGCGAGATCCTGCCCCACATTTTTTCGCGTTAAATGCCATAGGACATTAATTTCCTCCCCCGTTTCTGCCGCACTATGGGAGATCAAGCGAGACGACGCCGACTCCTCACGGAGCCAGCATCCACCACAACATAGGAGCAGCGGTGATCGAGCAGTGGCGCGAGGCCGTGCGCGCGGTGCACGGCGTGGAATCGAAATACAAGCGACTGGTCAAGGCGATTGCCGGCGACATCGAGAACACGTCGCTGCCGCCGGGCGCGCGCCCTGCCGCCGCAACGCGACGTCGCCGCCGAACTCGCGATCAGCGTGCAGACCGTGACCAACGCGTACAAGGAACTGGAGCGGCAAGGCCTGATCCGCTGCGAGGTCGGGCGCGGGAGCTTCGTCGCGGCGCGCGTCACCGAAACGATGTCGAGCTACATGCTCGATACGGCCGAGCGTTCGGTGGTCGACTTTTCGATCGCGCGCATCATTCACACGTCCGAGCATGACGCGATGTGGCGCAAGGTCTGCGCGACGCTGTCGACGCTCGACGATCAGCCGTGGATTCGCGCGTTCCGGCCGATCGCGGGCTTCGAGCATCATCGCCAGGCGGGTATTGCATGGCTCGCGTCGCTCGGCATGCCGGCTTCGGCCGATACGCTGCTCGTCACGAACGGCGCCGCCCACGGCATTTTTCTCGCGCTCGCTTCGCTGGTGGGGCCGGGCGACACCGTGCTGTGCGAAAGCTTGACGGATCACGGCGTGATAGGTTCGGCCAACGTGCTCGGCTTCACGCTGAAGGGCCTCGAGATCGACGAGTACGGCATTCACCCCGAGCATTTCGAGGAGATGTGCGACAGCGAGCGCATCTCGGCGCTCGTCTGCACACCGACGCTGAACAATCCGACCGTTGCGTTGATGCCCGATTCACGGCGTCGCGCGATTGCGAAAATCGCCGAACGTTATGGCGTATACGTGATCGAGGACGACGTGTACGGGCCGTTGCCGGCCAAACATTCCACGCCCATTTCGAGCCTGATTCCGGATCTTTCGTTCTACTGCACGAGTTTTACGAAGTCGGTGATGGCCGGCTTGCGCATCGGTTATATGACGACGCCGCGCCGGCTCGCGCTGCGCGCCGAGAGCGTGCTGCGCGTGAGCAGTTGGATGGCGACGCCGCCGATGGCCGAGGTCGCCACGCGCTGGGTTGTCGACGGCACGGCCGCGCGGCTCGTCGAAATTCAGCGCGAGCGGCTCGGGCGGCGTCAGTCGCAATTGCAGCAGACGCTCGGTAAATATGTGCTGGGCGCGCATCCGCAGGCGCTATCGGCGTGGCTGCGGGTGCCCGATCACTGGCGTACCGATCGGCTGGTGCGCGAACTGCGCAACCGCGACATCGCAGTCACGTCGCCCGATCCGTTTCTCGTGCGCGACGCCGACCGGCCCAACGCGGTGCGGGTTTGCGTCGGCGCCGAGGTCAGCGAAGACACCTATAAAGCCGCGCTCGAAACGATGCGCGACGTGTTCGAGCAGTACCCGCAGGTGCACGATTTCACCTGATCGCGCCGGTGCGCGAATTGCGTAACGCGCTGACCGAAATGAACTAGGACAATAAAAATCCTTTTTTAGAACACTAGACTGGGCTGCATGGAAAGCGATGCGGTCGCGAGTCACTGCGTTTATCTGCGATAGCCGTGCCCGCATCGAATAGCGAATCGACCTCTTTGATGCAGGGCCTGGTGCATGTCCGTTCCATCGTCAGCCGTTCCATTGTCAGCCGATCTTTCGTTAGCCGACATTTACCGCGCGCGCAGCCGTATCGACGGTCGCGTATGCCGTACGCCGCTCGTCGAATCGCCGAGCCTGTCGGCGCACGCGGGCACGCCGGTTTATCTGAAACTCGAAACCGTGCAGCCGACCGGCAGCTTCAAGCTGCGCGGCGCGACCAATGCGCTCGCGCAGTTGGCCGAGCAGGGCTGCACTCGCGTGGTGACCGCATCGACCGGTAATCATGGCCGCGCGCTCGCGCATGCGGCGCGCGCGCTCGGTATGGACGCAACCGTGTGTCTGTCGCGCCTCGTGCCCGCCAACAAGGTCGACGCGGTACGGGCGCTCGGCGCGCACGTGCGCATTACCGGCCAAAGTCAGGACGAGGCCGAGCACGAAGCATTGCGGCTCGCGCGCGAAGAAGGCTATGCATACGTGCCGCCATTCGACGATCCGCGCGTGATCGCCGGACAGGGCACGATCGGGCTCGAAATCGTCGAGGCCTTGCCCGATGTCGCGAACATCGTGGTGCCGTTGTCGGGCGGCGGCCTATTTGCCGGCATCGCGCTCGCGGCGAAAAGCACCAATCCCACGATTGGCTTGACAGGCGTCACGATGGCGCGCGGCGCCGCGATGCATGCGAGTCTCGCGGCCGGACGGCCGGTGCTGGTCGAGGAAGTCGACACGCTCGCCGATTCGCTCGGCGGTGGCATCGGACTGGAAAACCGCTATACGTATGCGCTGACGCGCGATCTGATCGACGAGACCGTGCTGCTCGACGAGGCGTCGATTGCGCGCGGCATCGCGCATGCGTATCGGCAGGAACGGCTCGTCGTCGAAGGCGCGGCGGCGGTGGGGATTGCCGCGGTGCTCGATCACGCGCTGCCCGCTGAACGCATCGCGCGCGGGCCGCTCGTGCTCGTCGTGACGGGCGCGAACATCGATATGAATCTGCATCGGCGGATCATCGGCAACGAATCCTCGCAAGCCGCGCCGTCACCGAACTCACACACCCCATCATGACCTCGATCACGCTCCTTGGCGAAGCCGAGCTTCGCAAACTCGTGCCGCTCGATCTCGCGGCCATCGATCAGATCGAAGCCGCCTTTGTCGCGCTCGCGACCGAGGCGGTCGCGATGCCGCCGATCCTGCGGCTCGATCTGCCGGCGCATAACGGCGAAGTCGACGTGAAGACCGCGTGGCTGCCGCGCCTCGACAGCTTCGCGATCAAGGTCAGTCCAGGTTTCTTCGACAACCCGTCGCTCGGTCTGCCGAGCCTGAATGGTCTGATGCTGGTGTTGTCGGCGAAGACCGGGCTGACCGAAGCGGTGCTGCTCGACAACGGCTATCTGACCGCCATACGCACGGCGGCCGCCGGCGCGGTCGCGGCGCGCTGGCTCGCGAAAGCGCACACGCCGCAGGTCGCGGTGATCGGCGCGGGCGAGCAGGCGCGTCTGCAACTGCGGGCCTTGATGCTGGTGCGCCGCGTCGAACACATACGCGTCTGGGCGCGCGACGCGGCGAGCGCGTTGCGTTTCTCCGCGGAAGTGAACGACACGCTCGGCGTGCGATGCGATGTCGCGGCCAGCGTTCATGACGCGCTCGCCGAAGCGGACGTCGCGATTACCACCACGCCGAGCCGCACGCCGCTGATCGACGCCGCCGATCTGCATCCGGGCCTGCACATCACTGCGATGGGCTCGGACGCCGAGCACAAGAACGAAATCGCGCCGGCCGCGCTGGCGGCGGCGCGCTACGTATGCGACCGCGCGCAGCAAACGCGCGTGCTCGGCGAACTGCATCACGCGCTCGCCGCGGGCACGATGCGTGACGATGCGGCGATCGTCGAATTGGGCCAGGTGATCGCGAAACAGGCCGCGGGCCGCACGAGCGACGCCGACGTGACGATCTGCGATCTGACCGGAACCGGCGCGCAGGACACCGCTATCGCCGCGCTCGCATTGCAGCGCGCGCGTGCCGCGAAGGCGGGAACGACATTTGGCAACGACGCGCCGCCTAAATGACGCGCGATGAACGGCAATACGCCGCGCAAGCGGCTCACGAAGGAGTAGCACAGATGCGGGCATCCCCGATTCAACCGACGGTCGATTTCAACGCCGACGGCGAACAGCATGGTTTCCTGAAGCTGCCTCATTCGCACGACGTCTCCGCATGGGGCGCGGAGATGATCCCCATCACCGTGATCCGCAACGGCGAGGGACCGACCGCGCTGCTAACGGGCGGCAATCACGGTGACGAATACGAAGGGCCGATTGCGCTGTCGAAGCTCGCCGCCACGTTGAAGGCGAGTGACGTACTCGGGCGCGTGATCATCGTGCCGTTCATGAATTTTCCGGCGTTTCGCGCGGGCACGCGCACGTCGCCGATCGATCACGGCAATCTGAATCGCAGCTTTCCGGGCAAGCCGGACGGCACCGTGACCGAGAAGATCGCCGATTATTTTCAGCGCTATCTGCTGCCGCTCGCCGACTATGTGCTCGATCTGCACGCGGGTGGCCGCACGCTCGACTTCGTGCCGTTCGCCGCGATTCACGTGCTGCCCGACACGACGCAGCAAGCGCGCTGCGAGGCAGCGATGCGCGCATTCGGCGCGCCGTACTCGATGCGGATGCTCGAACTCGATAGCGTCGGCCTTTACGACACGGCCGTCGAGGAAGCGGGCAAGGTGTTCGTGTCGACCGAACTCGGGGGTGGTGGCACGGCGACCGTGCACAGCGTGGCGATTACGGAGCGCGGTGTGCGCGGCTTTCTGCAGCATGCGGGAATCATCAGGCAAGACGAAGCAATGGGTCACTCGAGCACGAGCGCGCCGCGCACGACGACGCTGCTCGATATGCCCGACGGCACCTGCTACACGACGAGCGAGCACGATGGTCTGCTCGAACTGTGCAAGGACCTCGGCGACATGGTCGACGGCGGCGAGGTGATCGCGCGGATCTACGACGCGAAGCGCACCGGCGCCGCGCCGATCGAATATCGCGCGCGACGCGGCGGCATGCTGTCCGCGCGGCATTTTCCGGGGCTCGTGCAGATTGGCGACACGGTTGCGGTGGTCGCCGACGTGCTCGAACGAGGCATACCGGTAACGGTCTGAACACGTGATGAAATTCGACCGCTACGATCTCGCGATTTTGCGCATTCTCGCGCGCGATGGCCGCATCACGAAGTCGCGCCTCGCCGAAGAAATCAATCTGTCGATTTCGCCAGCATGGGAGCGCGTGAAGCGCCTCGAAGAAGAGGGCGTGATTCGCGGGTATCGCGCGGATATCGATTGGGTGCGCGCGTTCAAAGGCAGCCGCGTGGTGGTCGAGGTCACGCTCGCGCGTCATACCGCGCCGGACATGCGGCGCTTCGAGGAGCGCATCGCGGCCGCGCCCGAAGTCGTGCAATGCCTCGCGACGGGTGGCGGTGTCGACTATGTGATGCAGGTGCTGTCGCGCGATATCGACCACTATCAGCGCTTCATCGATACGTTGCTGACCGACGAATTGGGCATCGAAAAGTACTTCACCTATATCGTCACGAAGGTGGTGAAAAGCGGGGCCGAAGGCTTGCCCGAATGGGCGGAACAATCGATTGGCGAGAACGGCTGAGTGGCGCGCTACTTGCGGTCGACGTACGACGAAAAGCCCCACCCGAAAAAACGATAACCATGCGGCGAATTGCAGAAAAAACGTAGCCTTCGACAAGCGACAACAAAAAAAGCCGCAGTGCCGCCGGACCTACAGTGATAGCAGACATCGCACACAGGAGGTCGTCATGTTGCTGGGTCATCCGGTCTTATTCAAATCGCTGTGCTACGTGGATGGACGCTGGGTTCATAGCGCGAGCGCCGCGAGCGTCGCGGTGCAGAATCCCGCGAATCAGGAAGTGCTCGGCCATGTGCCGATGCTCGACGCGGCGCAGATCACCGCCGCGGTCGATGCCGCGCAGCGCGCGTTCGACACGTGGCGCTGGGTGCCGGTCGCCAAACGTTCGGCGCTGCTGTTGCGCTGGCATGAGCTGATTCTGCGTCATCAGCAGGATCTCGCCGCGATTCTGTCGCTCGAACAGGGCAAGCCGCTTGCTGAAGCGCGCGGCGAAATTGCGTATGGCGCGAGCTTCGTCGAATGGTTCGCGCATGAGGTGCGGCGCCTGAATGGGCGCACGATTCCGACCCATATCGATGGCGCTCATCTGGGCACGATCATCGAGCCGGTCGGCGTGGCCGCGCTGATCACGCCGTGGAATTTCCCGTGCGCGATGCTCACCCGCAAGGCCGCCGCCGCGCTCGCCGCCGGTTGCACGGTGGTCGCGAAGCCCGCGCACGAGACGCCGTTCTCCGCGCTCGCGCTCGCGCAACTCGCCGAAGAAGCGGGCTTTCCGGCCGGCGTGTTCAACGTCGTGCTCGGCGAGCCGCAAATGGCGATGGAAACGCTGGTTTCAGATAGCCGCGTGCGCTCGGTCAGCTTCACCGGCTCGACGCGTGTCGGCGCGCTAGTGATGCAAACGGCCGCACGGGCAGGCATCAAGAAGACCGCGCTCGAACTGGGCGGCAACGCGCCTTTCATCGTGACCGAAGATGCGGACCTCGAACAGGCCGTGCGCGTCGCGGTCGCGGCGAAGTTCCAGACCTCGGGCCAGGACTGCTGCGCGGCGAACCGGATCTTCGTCGCGCGTTCGTTGTATGAAGCGTTCGTCGCGCGATATAGCGATGCCGTGAAGGCGTTGAAAGTGGGCGGCGCATTCGACCCGAACGTGGACGTCGGCCCGCTGATGCACCAGGCCGCGTTCGACACGACCGTGCAGCGCGTCGCCGACGCGCGTGAGAAGGGTGCGCGCGTCACGGTAGGCGGCGCGGCGCACGAGCGCGGCGGCTGGTTCTTCGAGCCGACCGTGGTCGTCGATGCGGCGCCCGGCATGCGCATTTACGACGAAGAAAATTTCGCGCCGATCTCGGCGGTCACGCCGTTCGATTCGCTCGACGAAGTGGTCGAACGCGCGAACGACACCGAGTATGGACTTGCCGCCTACGTGTGCGCGAAAGATCTGAACACCGTGTTTCAACTGATCCGCCGACTCGACTTCGCGATGGTGTCCATCAACGGCGCGAAGTTCACCGGCGCACCGATTCCGTTCGGCGGCATCAAGTCGTCGGGGCTTGGACGCGAAGGCGGCGTCGAAGGCTTCGAGCCGTTCGTCGAGACACGTTATTTCTGCCTTGGCCAGCTTGGCTTGCCGGTCAGCGACAGCGCCCCCGCTCGTGCCGCTGCACATGCGATGGCGACGGACGCAACGGCCTGAACCTACCGATTCATTCATCCAGACATCACACGAAGGAGCGACCCATGACTCAATTCGATCAACTGCTGAGCGCCGATCGCGCGCACTTCATGCATCCGTCGACGCACGCGCACGATCACGCGAGCGGCGCGCTGCCGGGCCGGATCGTGACCGGCGCGAAAGGTATCCGCATCGAGGACCATCAAGGCAAGACTTTTATCGATGCATTTGCCCGGCCTTTATTGCGTGAACATCGGCTACGGCCGCACCGAAGTGGCCGAAGCGATTTACGAGCAGGCGAAGAAGCTCGCGTATTACCACACGTATGTCGGCCACTCGACCGATACGATCATCGAGCTGTCGTCGCGCATCATCGACTGGTCGCCGCAGGGCATGAAGAAGGTGTACTACGGCATGTCCGGTTCGGACGCGAACGAAACGCAGATCAAGCTCGTCTGGTACTACAACAATGTGAAGGGCCGCCCGAACAAGAAGAAGATCATTTCGCGCGAGCGCGGCTATCACGGCTCGGGCATCGTCACCGGCAGTCTCACGGGATTGCCGAGCTTCCACCAGTTCTTCGATCTGCCGATCGAACGCGTCAAGCATACCGTGTGTCCGCACTGGTATCGTCGCGCGCCGGCCGGTATGAATGAAACGCAGTTCGTCGCGTACTGCGTCGACGAACTCGAAAAACTGATCGCGCGCGAAGGCGCCGATACGATCGCGGCCTTCATCGGCGAACCGGTGATGGGCACGGGCGGCATCGTACCGCCGCCGGCCGGTTACTGGCCCGCGATCCAGCAGGTGCTGAAGAAGCACGACATCCTGTTGATCTGCGACGAAGTGGTGTGCGGTTTCGGCCGGCTTGGCTCGAAGATGGGTGCGCAGCACTACGGCATTCAACCCGATCTGATCACTGTCGCCAAGGGTTTGACGAGTGCTTACGCGCCGCTGTCCGGCGTGATCGTCAGCGAAGGCGTATGGGACGTGATCGATAAGGCATCGCAGGAATCGGGTGCGTTGGGGCATGGCTGGACCTATTCGGGCCATCCGATCTGCGCGGCGGCGGCGCTCGCCAACCTCGAGATTCTCGAACGCGAGAACCTCATGCAGAATGCGGCGCAAACCGGCGCTTATCTGCTGGAGCAATTGCATGCGGCGTTCGACTCGCATCCGCTCGTCGGCGAAGTGCGCGGCGTGGGCATGCTGGCCGCGCTGGAGTTCATGGCCGACAAGGATGTCCGCACGCCGTTCGATGCGGCGCTGAAGGTCGGGCCGCGTGTGTCGGCTGCCGCGATGCAGCGCGGACTGATCGCGCGGGCGATGCCGCACGGCGACATTCTCGGCTTTGCGCCGCCGCTGGTGACGTCGCGCGGCGACGTGGACGAGATCGTGAAGCTGACGCGCGAGGCGGTGGATGAGGTGGCGTCGCAGGTGTTTACGCCGGCTGCTTCGCTTTGATCAAGTGAGGTGAACGAGAGCCTCGGCCGCTGCGATGCGGTTCATGGTCGGGGCTTTCATTTACTTCGTGCGGTAGTGGCGCCATAGCTTCATGATGGCCACATAGGCAAGCGCTGCCACGATCAATTCAATAGTCATCCACACTACGAAATATAGAATCCGAAGCACGCCACCATGCGAGCGCCTCGCTTTCCGTCCACGGATAGGGGTATGGGTGGACATAATGGATCGACAGAACGAAAAGGCCGAAAAATAGCGCGACCTGAGATCGCAAGAACAGCTACTTTGGCGCTGAAAGATTCAGTCGCGCGGCCAGATCCGGATGCGCTTCGCCTAGACATCGAAGTGCCAGCGCTCCAAGCTTGCGGGCCGATTCGTCATCCAATGAAGTTTCCGGTGCTTCAGGAATATCGAGGAACATCGCCCGATCCAGGGTTGATTGAATAGCACGACGCGACACGTTGCTCATTTTGAGCGTATTCGTGTCGTCGTCGTAGATAAAGACGACAGCAAGGTCTCGGACCATCAATAGCCTCTGCACTGGTTGTATGTTTCAAAAGCACGTTGCTCGCACGCAAAGCGAGTTCTCAAATCGCCGCCGTATGTTTTTGACAGCATCTTGCACGCGATCATATTGCGCTCATATTCCATCTCGCACTCGATCTCTTGCCGTTCGCTCACACCGCGTGCACCAAGGATCGTCACATCTCCGCCTGTCGAAGTGTCAGAATACTCGAACGGCTGGGCATCGCCCAGATTCTGCGGTATGGGCGGGCTGCTGCCATATTGCGAGCGTGCCATGCTAACGTCGTCCGCTTGTTGCGCGCGCCCGCGACAATCGCACGCCCATGCGTAACCCAGGGCTTTGGCCATTGCGTAACCGGTCGAATACGACCGAAGCCTATCCTGCGGAAACCATCGGGGTAGCAAGCCGGACTCAGAGATCAACGAAACGCGGCAACAGGTTCTGATCGGCGAGGCGGATTTCGATATCGTTTGCCGCCTTGACATGCTCCCGGTTATTCACGTCAAAGACTTCATCCGTCACGCTGACGATGATCGTGCCTTGTTGTCTTCCGTCGCGCACGACCTGAATCAGGGCGCGCGCTTCTGGCACCTGGGCCAGCGTGAGAACGTGCGGCAGGTAGAGCATCCAGCTTACGCCTGGGCGGTCGTCGAAAACAGCTTCAGTAGCGTACTTACGCGGTCCAAACGTCACATAAAGCGACTCATAAATTCCTACCGTTCTCGCTATAACTTCAGCAACGGATTTGTAATCGCCCAATCTAGATGAGTGACAATTTTTCTCACTCATCTCCAGATCAATCATTTGGGAAATTTCCCCCCCGCCATCGAACGAAACGTAAGCGGTGGCTCCTTCTTCCTCTGATTCGGTGCCATTCCAAATTCCGATCGATTTTGTCGCGCTCTGACTTACATTTTTGTATTCATTGGACAATGCGAGAATCGCGGCCTTAGATGGCTCATTGTTCTCGTAGACGTTGCACTGCAACGCCTCCACGATCGTATCAGCTTGAATATACCAATTAGCCAAGGTGCTGTCTTTTTGTGAGATTAAATCAACAAGAAGTCGCAGCCGGCGAATGTGAAATTCAAAGGCCGAAGAGGAAACGGCGCCGCTATCACGATGTTGTGCGAATAGATTCATGATTGAATCAAGGTTGATTGACAGACGGCACTCCGGCGATCCGAAGCGTCGAAAGCATATATTGCCTCGTCTTTGGGGTCTGGAAATACCACATTAGCCTTGCCGGAGGATTGGCGCGCACTTTAGCCCCTTGGTCTATTATCTGGTCCGCCATTTTCTTGAAGCCCGCGAAAAACGGCTTTGGCTTATCATTCCCTCCGATAAATTGGTCATAGTTCCCCTTGGCTTCCTGCAAGAGACATTGGGAGGGCTGAAACCCATCGAAGTCTGTGCCGAGCCAACTCCACTCCATGCTCCAGCCCTGGCTGGTCTCCTTGCCATTTCCGTCCGCGACTATCCCATACTCAAACGCTGTTATGCGGGCCTGGTAACGTCGCGGCTTGGGATTCATATTGTGGTTTCGCCGCACTTTTTCACCGCTCTTTTCAGGCGGGCACTTGCACGGTCTTTCTCGTTCGCGGCTCCGGTCACGCGGCAGTTCGCCCCATCCGCCGTCTGCACCCGCGCCAGTGCCGCTGCTGCCCGCAGGACCAGCAGACGGTGCGGTGGTGGGGACCGGAACAGGCATAGGCATTGCCTGCGCCATTGCGTTTGCTGCGCGTGCGAGCGTCGCCGGGAATGGAATACCCATCAGCGTTTCTCCTTCATTTCCTGTTGTCTTTTACCCGTCGCCTGTAGCAGCATTTCGAATTGCTGTTCAGCCGGAACGCCTGATTTGTGCAGCCATGCCGTGACCGCCGGAATCCAGTAAAACCCCGGCGTGGTGGCTTCCGCATACAGGAAATCGACTATCGGCACGTCACGCGTAAAGCGGAGTACCTTGGTTTGCGCGAAGGCCGCATTAAGCCGGTCGCGCAAGGTCGGATCATTGGCCAGCGCGGGATAGTCTCGCACGATATGACCACGGATAAAGTCCACATAGTTACGGTCTTCGTAGTCTTTCAGAAGCGCCCATTGTCCTTCAGTAAATTCCATTGTCGTTGATGGTGAACCGTCGTCCTTCGTTGAGGTAGTGCCACGCGTCGGCAGACCTGAAAAGCTCGCGCTCGCTCTTACCGTGGCATACCACATTGAGCGCATGCAACACCCTGGGGTCCCAGAAGCGCAGCAGGGCGGATCGTCCGTCCGGTATTCGGATACTCAGGTGTGGGCGCAGCTTTGCGGCCTGCCTTTCCAGGGTCTCTGAGGTGATCAGCCAGATCACGCCAGGGCGGGCCTGTTCGAGTTCGCGCAGCTCCGCAAGATGATCGGGCGTCGTCTTCGGATCAAACAGCCACGGCCCCGCGTGTGCGAGTGCCATGTCGCTCGTGCCCGCGAACAGCGAAACCGTCCTATCGTTTTCGGGCATCAGTTGCTGGCCGGTATGCTGCTGGTACTGGATACCGTCCACCAGCGCCAGCACGTGGCCACTGAAGTGCCGTTCCCCGTTCTTGCGAAGCTGTTCATTGACCGAGGCGGGGATCATCAGCGCTCCAGGGTCATCGCGCCTTGCCCGGCAGCGTGGATCATGCATTCGAGACAGATGGACGACTGCGGAAGCACCGACCGGGGCGTTGCGCCGTCGAGCGATATCGGGCCTTTTTTCTGCACGGCATCAGGGGCGCGTCCGCGACAATCGCATGCCCATGCGTAACCCAGGGCTTCGGCCATCTCGTAACCGGTTGCACAGGACTTCAGACTATCGAACGGAAACCACTCGCCGGTTTCGGCGTTCAGCGCCATTGCCGACGGCATTGTCGGGAAGTTTGAGTAGATTGAATAGGTGATGCGGCAAAGCTGGCACTCTTCCTTGTCCCCGGTTTCATCCTGTTTCCGTTGTTCCATTTGACCTCTGCTGATTGTTCAGAACACAGTCGAGGAATTAACCATCAAAATCACGACAAGGTCAACGGTTTTAAATTGAGATAAAGCCGCTTTGACAGGTTTTCACAATTCCAGTACTTGCCAAGCGCGAAAAAAAAGCCCGCCTTGCTGGGTGGGCTCGCATGTTCCGATTGCACCGGGAGTTACCGAAAACTAATCCGCGGCCTCCTCGCCATAATGCCGATCCGGAATCACAACGATATTCCCCACAAAGCGCTTCTCCATGAACCGCGTCTGCGCGTCGTGAAACTTCGACAGCGGATAAGTCGCCGCCAGAACCGGGCGGATCGTCCCGCTCTGAATATAGTCCAGCACGCGTTTGAACGCACCGCGCGTGCCCTGCGACGATCCATTCAACTGCAACTGCTTCAGATACATCGTGCGCAGATCGAGCTGCACGACCGGCCCCGCGATCGCGCCCGCGGTCGTATATCGTCCCTCAGGCCGCAACACGTTCAACAGCTTGCCGAACAGCGCCCCGCCGACAAGATCGGCGACTACATCGACGGCCCGCCCCTCGGTCATCCGTTCGACGTCCCCGACGAAATCGCCGCTGTCGCGCAGCATCACCCCTTGCGCGCCGAGCGCTAGCACGGCCTCTTCCTTACCCTTGCTGACCACCGCATACGGAATCGCGCCGCGCGCGCGGCACAGCTGGATGATGGCCGAGCCGACGCCGCCGGACGCGCCGGTAATCAGCACCGCTTCGCCGCGCTTGACGGCCGCGCGTTCGATCATCTGCTCGCCGGTGTGATAAGCGCACCAGAACGTAGCGAGTTCGGCGTCGGAATAGGTGCAGTCGACCCGATGCGCGTTTTCCGCGGGCACGGCCGTGTATTCGGCGTAGCCGCCGTCGCGGCCGTGGCCGATGTAGTCGATATCGGCGAGGCTGTCGTCGTCGCGGTTGTAGATCGACGCGTCGACGATCACGCGCTCGCCGATACGCGCGTCGCTGACGCCGCGACCCACCGCGACCACGCGTCCGACGATATCCGCGCCCTGAATGCGCGGAAACGTCAGCGTCGAGCGGCCGCGTCGCCACGTCGACACCGCTTGCGGATCGTCGTCGGTGCCGTAGGCGCCCTGGCGGACCCACACGTCGGTATTGTTGAGACCGCATGCGGTGACGTCGATCAGTACCTCGCCAGCCGCGCACGAGGGAACCGGCACGTCGTCGCGATAGACCAGTTTGTCGAGGCCACCGTGCGCGGTCAGCACGACGGCCTTCATCGTTTTCGGAAGCATGTTTCCCCTTTCGTTGAAACGGGCGTCGTGCTTAGCGAGTTCACGCGGGCACGACGCCCGCGCAATCACGGTTTGACGAACAGCTTGCGTGGCGTCCTGCAAAAGGTCTCGACGCCGGTCCGCGTAATCAGAATGCTCTCGGTGATTTCGAGGCCCCAGTCGTCGAGCCACAGGCCCGGCATGAAATGAAACGTCATGCCGGGTTCGAGGACCGTCTTGTCCCCAGGGCGCAGGCTCATCGTGCGCTCGCCCCAGTCCGGCGGATAGCTCGCGCCGATCGGATAGCCGCAGCGGCTGTTCTTCTCGATGCCGTATTTATGCAGCACCGCGAAAAACGCATTGGCGATGTCCTCGCAGGTATTGCCCGGTTTCGCCGCGGCGAGCCCGGCCTCGATCCCTTCGACCACCGCGCGTTCGCCTTCGATGAAATGCTTCGGCGGCTTGCCGAGGTAGACGGTGCGCGACTGCGGGCAGTGATAACGCTTGAAGCAGCCGGCAATTTCGAAGAACGTGCCGGCGTCCTTCGCGAACGGCGTGTCGTCCCAGGTCAAATGCGGGGCGGCCGCGTCGGCGCCGGTCGGCAGCAGCGGCACGATCGCCGGATAGTCGCCGCCATAACCGTCGATGCCGGTAATGCCTGCCGAGTAGATCTCCGCGACGAGGTCGTTCTTGCGCATGCCCGGCTCGATTCGCTCGACGATGTGCGCGTGCATCTTCTCGACGATGCGCGCGGCCACGCGCATGTACTCGATCTCGCGCGCGGATTTGACCGCGCGTTGCCAGTTGACGAGGCCGGTTGCGTCCTGCCATTTCGCGTCCGGCAGATGCGCGACGAGCGAGCGATAAGCGGCGGCGCTGAAATAGTAGTTGTCCATTTCGACGCCGATCTTCGCGTTGGCCCAGCCGCGTGCGGCGATCACGTCGCGCGCGAGGTAGTCCATCGGATGCCGCGCGGTGGATTGCACGTAATGATCCGGATAGCCGACGATCTGATCGTGCTGCATGAAGACGGTGCGCTTGGCACCGTTCGCGTCCTGACCGCGGCCGAACCAGACCGGCTCGCCATCCAGCGCGAGCAGCACGCACTGATGCACGTAAAACGACCAGCCGTCGTAGCCGGTGAGCCAGGCCATATTGGTCGGGTCCGACACGATCAATAGTTCGATGCCGGCCGCCTGCATGGCCTTGCGCGTTTTCGCGAGACGCGCGGCGTATTCGTCGCGTTCGAACGGCAGGCGCACGACGGGCGCCGCGATTCGCGATTCGTGTTGCGTCGTATCTGACATCTTCCCCTCACTCTGAGCGTGACGTCGTTGCGGAAAGTGGCGCCCGGTGCAAGTGAACGGGGCGTCCACGGGTATCTCTCGCCGCAGTCTAATGCCGCGAAAAAACGCCGCTGAATGTGCTAGTTCAATGTTCGTGATGTTGTCGACGGACGCTGGATGTTTGTTGCAGTGCACGCTGCGCCGCCCTTGTCCGCGCATAGAAAAGAATTGTTCTAGAGCAATCTGGATCGCAAATATGGCTGCGTATTCTGGTTCGCACTACACGTACGACGAACGGGACCGAATCGATATGAACACTGCGCGAGTTACCGATCTGTTGAGCGCTTCAGGCATCGCCCCGGCAAGTCTTTCCTCCGAGGAGCGCGCGGTCGCCTCCGCAAGCACACCGGCGCGCCGAGACGAAAGCCCGGCGAGCAAGCCATTGATCCGGCTCGACCGGATCACGAAACGATATGGCGCGCTGACCGTGCTCGACGAACTGTCGCTCGACGTGATGCCCGGCGAGAAGCTCGCGCTGATCGGTCCGTCGGGATCGGGCAAGACGACGATCCTGCGCATCCTGATGACGCTGGAAACGATCGACGGCGGCCATATCGAAGTGGACGGCGAACAGTTGTTCCATATGCCGCGCGGCGGCCAGATGGTGCCTGCGAACGAACGGCATCTGCAGAAGATGCGCGAGAAGATCGGCATGGTGTTTCAGCACTTCAATCTGTTTCCGCACAAGAGCGTGCTCGACAACGTGACGCTCGCGCCGATGCTGACGAAGGGCGAGAGCCGTGAGTCGGCGCAGAGGCGCGCGCTCGAACTGCTCGACATGGTCGGCATGGCCGATAAGGCGAAGAGCCGTCCGGCGCAACTGTCGGGCGGGCAGAAACAGCGCGTGGCGATCGCGCGGGCGCTCGCGCTCGCACCGCGGATCATGCTGTTCGACGAGGTGACGTCCGCGCTCGACCCTGAACTCGTCGAGGAAGTCCTGAACGTGATGCAGCGGCTCGCGCGTGAGACCGACATGACGATGCTGCTCGTCACGCACGAAATGGGCTTCGCGCACGACTTCGCCGACCGCGTGCTGTTCTTCGACCGCGGCAGGATCGTCGAGGAAGGCAAGCCCGAGGACATCTTCACGCATCCGACGCACGAGCGGACTCAGACGTTTCTGCGCAAGATCCTCGCCGCGGGACATCGAATCTGAGCAGAGCCGTAAGAGATTGCTTTTCCCACGCTGCACGTCACCCACTACTACGTCATACCACTACGCCTTAGGAGCCAAAAATCATGAAGCTAAAGGGGATTCTGATTGCGGGAGGGTTGTCGCTGCTGACGCTCGCGAGCCTCGCACATGCCGCCGACGACAAGCTCACGCAGCTGCGCCAGCAAGGCTTCGCGCGGATCGCGATCGCGAACGAACCGCCTTTCACCGCAGTCGGCGCCGACGGCAAGGTGACGGGCGCGGCGCCGGACGTCGCGCGTGCGGTGTTCAAGAAGCTCGGCGTCAACGACGTCGTCGCGTCGGTCTCCGAGTATGGCGCGATGATTCCGGGCCTCGCGGCCGGGCGGCATGACGCGATAGCGGCGGGGCTGTTCATGACGCCGCAGCGTTGCGCGGCCGTCGCTTATTCGCAGCCGGTGTTATGCGCGGTCGAAGCGTTCGCGGTCAAGAAAGGCAACACGAAGAGCATCAAGACCTACGAGGAAATCGCGAAAGATCCGAAGGCGGTGCTCGGTGTGGAAGGCGGCACGACCGAACAGAAGCTCGCGACCGCCGCGAATATTCCGACCGATCGCGTGATCATCGTGCCGGACGGGCAAAGCGGTCTGAAGATGCTGCAGGACGGCCGCATCGACGTGTTTGCGTTGCCGCTGCTGTCGATCACCGATCTGCTCTCAAAGGCGAAAGACCCGAACCTCGCATCGATCGCGCCGGTGCAGAACACGCCGGTGCAGTGCGACGGCGTCGCGTTCCGCAAGCAGGACACCGCGCTGCGCGATGCATTCGACGTCGAGCTGAAGAAGATGAAGGAGTCCGGCGAGTTCGCGAAGATCGTCGAGCCCTATGGCTTCTCGGCGAAGGCGGCAATGTCGACGAGCCGCGAGAAACTGTGCGCGGCGAAGAACTGAGTCCGCGATAAGACGCCATGCGCGCAACGCGATAGCGCGCATGGCCCATGACACATTGTGCGCGAGGTGCGTCGATGAACCACTGGTCCGGCTATTTGCAGCTGATTCTGCAGGGAGCGCAGACGACCGTCGAACTGACGCTGATGGGCGCGGTCCTCGCGCTCGTGATGGCATTCGTCGCTGGACTCGGGCGCCTGTCGCGTTTCTTCGTGGTGCGGGCATTGGCCACGTCGTATATCGAGTTTTTTCGCGGCACCTCGATATTCGTGCAGCTCTTCTGGGCGTATTTCGTGTTGCCGATGGCCGGCCTCACGCTGACGCCGCTGCAGGCCGGCGTGCTCGCGCTCGGTTTGAACGTCGGCGCGTATGGCGCTGAAGTGGTGCGCGGCGCGGTCGCCGCGATCGGCCACGAGCAGCGCAGCGCCTGCATTGCGCTGAATCTTTCCCGCTATCAGCGCATGCGGCACGTGATCTTGCCACAGGCCTTGCCGCTGATGCTGCCCACGTTCGGCAACAACGCGATCGAGCTGCTGAAGGGCACGGCCGTCGTGTCGCTGATCTCGCTCGGCGACATGACGTTCCAGGCGCAGGTGGTGCGCTCGCAAACCGGCAATACGTTGATCCCGTTCGCGACGATTCTCGCGCTGTACTTCGCCATGGCCTGTCTGATCTCGTTCGGCATGCGCAAGCTGGAAAGCCGGATGAGTTTCGGTCTCGACCGCATCAGGAGATAGACGAATGGAATGGGACTGGAGCTTCGTGCGCGAGATTCTGCCGACCCTGCTGCAAGGTTTGGAGATCACCGTGCTCGCCACTTTGCTAGGCGCGGTGGTGGCGGCCGTGGTCGGCATGGCGATTGCCATTTTGCGGCTGGCGCCGAATCGCGCGGTGTCGCGCGGCACGTCGGCGATCGCGAGTTTCATTCGCGGCACGCCGCTGCTCGTGCAGTTGTACTTCGTGTTCTACGTGCTGCCCGACATCGGCATACGGATGCCGGCGCTCGCAGCCGGTGTGCTCGCAATCGGCGTGCATTACGCGACGTATGCGGCCGAGGTTTATCGCGCCGGCATCGAAAACATTCCGCGCGGGCAATGGGAAGCAGCAAAGGCCTGCAACCTGAGTCCCGCGCAAACGTGGCAGCACGTGATCCTGCCCGAAGCGGTGCCGCCGATGGTGCCCGCGCTCGCCAATTATCTGATCTCCATGTTCAAGGAGACGCCGTTACTGTCGGCGATCACGGTCCTCGAATTGATGAATCAGGCCAAGATCATCGCGAATACGGATTACCGCTATCTGGAGCCGATGACGCTTGTCGGCGTGCTGTTCCTGATTATCAGCCTGATCGCGGTGGCCGGTGTGCGACTTCTTGAAAAGCGTTTTCCGGCTCCGGGGCATTGAACGATGCAAATAACCATTCGACAGTTCGAGCGCGCGCCGCATCTGATCGAACGCGCTTTCGACAAACGTATCGGCCTCGTGATCCTCGCAACCGATCACACGACCGAGCCGGACTTCGCGGCACTCGTCGCAAACGAGCGTATCGGCATCTATGTGAATCGCGTGCCGTATGCGAACCCGGTGACGCCCGACAATCTGCGCGCGATGCAGCCATCGCTGAGCGCGGGCGCGGCGCTGATCCTGCCCGACGAAACGCTCGACGTCGTGATGTATTCGTGCACGTCGGCATCCGTGATGATCGGCGATGCGCAGATCGAGCGCGCCATTCATGCGGCGAAGCCATCGGCCAAAGTCGTCACCCCGACCGCTGCCGCGGTCACTGCGCTGAGCACGCTGGACGCGCGGCGTATCAGCGTGCTGACGCCGTACACCGCCGAAACCAGTCGGCCGATGTTCGAGTACTTTGCCGCGCAAGGCTTTGCGATCGACCGCTTCTCATGCCTGGGTCTGACCGACGACCGGGAGATGGCACGGATTTCGCACGACGATATCGTCGCCTTCGCGCGCGATGCGACAGCGCCCGACTCCGATGCGCTGTTTATTTCGTGCACCGCGGTGAGAGCCGCGCCGATCATCGCGCGAATCGAAGCCGCCATCGGCAAGCCGGTAGTGAGCAGCAACCTCGCGACCGCGTGGATGTGTTTGCGCCTTTGCGGCGAGAACGAGGCGAGGCCACAGCAGGGTCATTTGATGACGCTGCCGTTGCTGATGCGCTGAGAGCACTGCGCGACGCCAATCATGTTGTTTTTCCCGAACGCGCGCGACGCGTCGCCGACGCACGCGTACGGATTACCACATCCGTTGCAGGCTTTATGGAAAACCCCGATGCCTGCATCGTCCTAGAACATCGTTGCAAGCGCGGGTCGCCGGTATCGTGGATTCGGGCGACGTTGCCTGTGTCGCATAGAAACATCCTAGGAGAAGACATGCACTACGTACATTCATGGACCGCGCAGAGCGCGCAACCGCAGGCGCGCAGCTTGCTGCGACGCGCAATCGCGGCGTCGGCACTCGGAAACGCGACCGAGTGGTTCGACTACGGTATTTACGCCTACGGCCTGAGCTATATTTCGGCCGCGTTGTTTCCCGGCAGCACCGCGCAGGCCACGTTGTTCGCGCTCGCGACGTTCGCCATTTCGTTTCTCGTGCGTCCGCTTGGCGGACTGTTCTGGGGGCCGCTCGGCGATCGCCTCGGCCGCAAGCACGTACTCGCGTTGACGATCATCCTGATGTCGGTCGCAACGCTGCTGGTCGGACTCGTGCCGACTTACGCGAGCATCGGCTGGTGGGCACCGGTTATCCTCGTCGTTCTGCGGATGATCCAGGGCTTTTCGACGGGCGGCGAATATGGCGGCGCGGCGACTTTCATGGCCGAGTACGCGCCGGACAATAAGCGCGGCTTTTGTGGCAGCTTCCTCGAATTCGCGACGCTGTCGGGTTTCTCGCTCGGCGCGTTTCTGATGCTCGGTTGCTCCGTGGTGCTCGGCAACACGGCAATGCATGCGTGGGGATGGCGTCTGCCGTTTCTGATTGCGGCGCCGCTCGGCCTGATCGGTTTCTATCTGCGCTCCAGGCTCGAAGACACGCCGGTCTTTCGCGAGCTCGAACAAACGATGCACAAGGAGCAGCATAGCTGCGTCACGCTGAAGGCATTGCTGCGCGACTATTGGAAACCGCTGATTCAGCTCGGCGGACTCGTGGTTGCTTTGAATGTCGTCAACTATGTGCTGCTCGCCTATATGCCGACGTTCATGCAGAAGCAGCTCGGCATGAGCGACAACATGTCCCTGCTCGTGCCGCTGATCGGCATGCTCGCGATGATGGTGTTTCTGCCGTTCGCGGGCACGTTCTCGGATCGCGTGGGACGCAAGAACGTCTGGTGGTTTTCGCTGATTGGCCTGTTCGTCGCGGCGATTCCGATGTTCCTGCTGATGAAGCTCGGCGTGGCGGGCGCGTTCATCGGCTTTGCGGTGCTCGGGCTGTTGTACGTGCCGCAACTGGCCAGCATCTCGGCGATGTTCCCCGCGATGTTTCCGACCCAGGTCCGTTACGCGGGGATGGCGATTGCGTATAACGTGTCGACGTCGATTTTCGGCGGCACAGCGCCGATGGCGAACGAATGGCTGGTCGCGCATACGGGCAATGCGCTGGTGCCCGCTTATTACATGATGGCCGCGTGCGTGGTGGGGGCGATTGCGTTGATCTACGTGCCTGAAACGCGCGGGTGTTCGTTGCGCGGGCAAGGCATTCCGGGGAAGCAGGAAGTGATTGTTTGAGGTGACATGGCGTGGCCAACCGCGTATCGATGCAGTTCGGCCACGCGTGTTTGATTGAGCGTTTATTTCAGCTGGCTTTGCGCGAGCCTCGACTTCAGCAGTTCGTATTTCTCCCGCGACGTATCAGCGAACGCCGCCTCACGACTCGAACCCGTATCGTCGAATGGAATCGGCTCGGCAAACTGGCTGACCGTCAGATCCCATCTGCTGCCGTCGATCAGGTTGTAGAAGTGCGTGCCCCCCGACGTACGCGTCGTCAGAATCTCGCCACCGAAATAGTCCTGCATGATCAGAGACGTAACGCTGCAATGATTCTGCGCGGGATTCGTCGACGACCACGCGTGCGTGGGGCTCGACGTATCGCCGGCCCATACGCGTGCAAGGACGCGGTATAGATCGATGGGCGTCGCAAAGGACTTCGATACGGCAGGCGTCTGTGCTTCCTGTGTCATGGCGGCAATCCTTCGTTCGATGAGCGGATAAGGTCGCGGAAAACAAAAAGCCCCGTCGTTGCCGGCGGGGCTTTCTGGCGCATGTCGCTGCGAATGATGTCTAGCGGCGTATGCGTATGCGAGTCCCCACAGGCAGTCCCACGCGGGCATGCGCATGATGATGCTTTGCAGTCGGGCGGTACTTGAGGGCTTGCATAGTGAGCGAGTGTGCCTTCGATTGCGCGACGCGTCAACGAATCATCGATAACTGCGTCGCGCTGACCGTGCTTACGACTTCGCGCCGCTCAGGATCGCGAGGCTCGGGCAGTAGTGCGTCGCGCTCAGATACGCGGCCTGCTGCGAGCGCACGCCTGCGCTGCTCGACGTCGGCGGATCGATGAATACCTGCGCGTTGTTCGATCCCGCCGGTGCCGTCAGCGTCATCGTTACTGGGGATAGAAATGAACGTGGCGCGCGTCGAATCAGGCGTTCGACCGCGGATGGCTTGCGCCGATGTGCTTCAACGCAATTCAACCGCCGGACAGAACCGTGTCCTCGACTTCGTAGCGCTCATTGCCAACTGAAATCAGATTGATGCCGGCATGCTTGCGCGTCAGCGTGTCGCCGGGCATCGGCCGATCGCTCGCGGACGCGGCCGTGCCGACTACCCGGCCGTTGACGCCGAAGAAAATCGCCCGCGTGGCGCCATCGGGCCAGTAGACCACGACCGTAGTTGATCGATCGCCGTGATGCACGACGCCGAACTTGCACATCGTTTTGGTCTGTCCGTTGCCGCGCTCGCACGGCAACGTGCCGCTCGCGCTGATAGGCGATTCCTTCACGGGCCCGCGGCCGTTCTGCGAGCCGGCCTGAGCGCTTTCAGTCGAAATCGAAATCAGCGTCACGCCTTCCGCTTCGCCGACCACGCGCGCGCGCCGCTGATGCCCGACGATCGCGCGCACGGCGGCGCTGTCGCGCGAGCCCGGACAGCCGACCAGCATCGCCATATGGTCGAGATAGTTCACGGTCGCGGCCGACTCGCCGAGCCGCCGGCATGCATCGCCCGAGTGCGGATAGCCATCGCCGAGCACGACGAACGACGCGGGCCATTCGAACGGTTTCTCCATGCCAGTTGCCTGCGCGGAAGTCGAAGCGCCACCGGCACCGAATGCAATCGCCGCAAGCGCGGCGCACAGCGCCGAAGCAAAAGACCGGGTCGTGCGTCGCATCGAAGTTCTCCTCGGCTTGCTCACGCTCGAGCCGCGCCGGCCGCCAACGCGGCCTGCGCCCGCTGCAGCCACTCGCGATTATGCTCGCGCGCGTGGCGCGGCCAATGTTTGGCGTCCTGCACGATTTCAGCATAGAGCGCGCCGGCGCGGCGGCGGTCCGCATCTTCCGGTTGCGCGGCGAGCCAGTCGGCGAACAGGCAGCGCGGCGCGACGTCGGTCGCGCAGGTCAGCGCCTGTTCGAATGCCGCGCGTGCGCCCGGCGCATGCCGCGCGGCCAGCGTGCGTGCGTTCAGCAGCGCCGGCTCGCCCTGGTTGCGTGCCCGCGGATTGACCGAGAACAGATCCGCCAACGTCGCATCCGCGGCCGTGTAGTCGCCGAGCGCGAACTGCGAGCGCGCGAGTCCGAGCAGCAGCGCAGGATCGTTTGCAAATGGGCCGTTCGCCGCGGTCTGGAAATGTTCGAGCGCTTCGCGCGGATTGCCGGCCGCGAGCAAGGCCTCGCCGAGCCGCATCCGATGCTGCACGGTCGGCGCGCGGTCGAATGCGGCGCGCGCTTCACGCAGCGCGCGATTCGGATCGACGAATTGCGTGATCGCCTGCGTGGCCACCCGCGCGCCGCGCGAGTGGCGCAGATCCGGTAGATAGATCGCGAAGAAGTACACGACACTGCCGAGCAGCGGAAAAGCAAACAGAATGAATAGCCAGTAGATGCCCTGGTTATTGCGCATCGCGTGGACGGCGAAGAAGATCGCGATGAAAACGTGAAGACCAATTCCAAAAAAGTAGGGCATATCGATTCAACCTTCGAGCATGAGGAAAAGCGCGCCGCGAGCCCGTCATTGGCGTAACCGGGCCCTAATGCAGCGAACCGACCCGCAGATACGCGAATAGAAGCGACAACGCCACGACGATCACGCCGGTGGCAATGACGAGACGGTTGGCCAACAGTCGGCGCATCGCAAGTCTCCTAGACGAAACTGTAGCGTTCGGAATGGTAGCGGATGCGCGGCACTTTCATTTCGCCGAGCGCCGTTTCGATCGCATCCATCATGGAGTCCGGGCCGCAGATGAAATACTCGTGATCGGCGAACTCGGGCGGGAGATGTCGCCGGAACATCGCGGCGTCGATGCGCCCGACTTCCCCGCTCCAGCCTTCGGGCGGGTCCGACAGCACATAGACGATGCGCAGATCGAGCCGCGCTTTCAGCGCATCGAACTCCTCGCGGAAAGTCAGCGAGTCCCAGGTCTTGCCGCTGTACAGTAGCACGAGCGGACGTTGGTCGCCGCGATCGGCGAGCGAGCGGATCATGCTCATCATCGGCGTGATGCCGATACCGCCCGCGATCAGCACGTGCATGTCGGTCGGATGCCCGATCGTGAACGCGCCATACGGTCCGTCCAGATACACGCGCCGACCTGCCTCGATCGTCTTCACCTGGCTCGTGAAATCGCCGAGATTGCGGATCGTCATTTCGACGCGACCGTTCGCGGCCTCGGCGCTCGACGAGAACGAAAAAGGATGTCCGGTGATCCTGAACGGGCTGCCCCACACGTTGAGCCAGCCGAACTGGCCGGGCTTGAAGCGAAAGCCAGCGTGGCCGTCGGGCTGCATCACGAGCGTCGTCGTGTCGCCGCGTTCGGCGCGCACTTCCGCGATCCGGTACGGACGCCTGATCATGAAGAGCGGTTTGAACAGACGCACGTACAGCAGCAGCGCTACCCAGAATGCTGTCATGCAGATCCACAGCGTGCGCTTGAACGGATCGGTCAGATAGAAGCCCCAGCCGATCATATGCAGCACGCCGCCGAAGATCGCGACGAGCGCGAGCCCGATATGCGACAAATGCCACAGCTCGTAACGAATCTTCAATTGCTTGCGCCATAGCGCGGTGATCACCAGCACGATCACCGAGCCGATCGACAGGAACGCGAACCACGCACCCCACGGTACCTCGAGCAGCGAGCCGGGCATCGCGACCTTGTCCGAGCGGATCGCGAACAGGATCAGCGGATGCACGACGACCAGGCTGACCGCGAGCAGCGACACGCGTCGATGGAAATGATAGATAACGTCCTCGCCCCACGGCTCGGTCACGTGACGAAAGCGCGCGGTGAGGCCAAATTGCAGGCCCATCATCGCGAGTCCGGAATAGCCGAGCGCCACCGAGAATTCGGTGCCGAAGTTGCGCGCGGGCGGGAGCGTGCCGGTCAGCAGCGCAAACAGCGGCGCGAGAATGAACAGTAGATAGATGACCGACCAGACGGCCTTGCGCACGAGATCTCGAGACTGCATCGGTGCTTCTCCATGCCGGGTGCGGCGGTCGCGCTCGCGCTCAGTCCGCGTTCAAACGCAGGTGGTGAGCAGCAGCGCGGGCCCGAACGTGATCACGGTCGCGACCAGCGCCGCGATCAGGGTCCAGACGACGACGGTATGCATGAACGAGCTGATGCGTTCGGGACCAGGGTCGCGGGTCGCGGCGCGATAGCGCCATAGCCAGCCGATCGCGATCAGATGCAGCAGCAGAATGATCGCGAGACTCGCGCGCAGCGGGCCGGTGGGCCACGCGAACGCGCAGCCGATCGCGTGCAGCGCATACAGGATCACGAACGCGAGACACCAGATCGCGAAGCCGACGGCGAGCCACCACAACCGCCGCGGCGAAAGCGGACGCGCATTCATGGTCTGGCTCCCAGCACGGCGACGAGGCTCGGCAGCGCGAGCACGAGTCCAAGCGCGATGATGCCTGTCGCCAGCGTGTAATCGACCCACAGGCGGGTGAGGCGCAGATCGGTCAGGCGTCGCGCGGAAACGAAGCCCGCGCCGACGCGCAGCACGTTGCTGATGAGGAACAACAACCCGACGCCCGCGTGAACTGCGATGTACGTGAGCAGCGCCGCGGCCGTCGCGCCGAGCGCATGCTCGCGCGGATTCGGTGTCACGCCGTTGATCAGCATCACGCAGGCGATGAGCGCGACGATCAGCGCGATCGCGCTCAGCCCGATCGTGCCGTGCGGTTTGCGCTCGGCGGCGGCCGCGCGCAACGAGCCACGCGTGGCGGCTGCGGCGACCGCGAGCGCGACGGCCGCGACGAGCGCGAGCCCGCGGTTCGGATGCGGCGTCACGGCTGCCGGCCAGTTCGGCGCGGCAATCCACAGGTAGAACGTGCCGAAGATCAGCGAGGTGAACAGCGTGCTGTTCGCGATCAGCGCGCAGATCATCGAAAGCCACGACGGCGAACCGACGACCTCGGTATGCGGCGGCACGCTGACGCCTCGGCCGACCGGCAGCGCGCCGTAATCGCGCGCGTGCCCCGCGCTCTGGCCCGCGTAGATGAAGAGGCCAAACGTCACGAATGCGAATGCGACCGACAGCAGATAGAACTTGAACAGCATCGCGAGCACCGCCGCGGCGGTCACGAGCGCGGTGACGAGCGGCAGATAGGTTGAGTTCGGCAGCACGATCAGCTGTTCGGGCTCGCCCGATGTCATATGCACGCCTAGCGTCTCCTGCCAGCCGTTGCGCGTGAAACCGAGGTAACCCTCGCCGCGCGCCAGAGAGGTCGCTAGCTGGCCAGGGGGCACCTTTTCGGTTTCGGCGTCCATGTGCGGGATCGACGCGAATGCGTACGGCGTGGGCGGAATCGGCATCGCCCATTCGAGCGTGGTCGATTGCCACGGGTTACGTCGCACGCGTTGGCCGAAACGCAATTGCACGACGATGTCGATCACGACGAGCGCGAAGCCGATCGTCATCACGAAGCTGCCCACCGACGACAGCAGATTGAGCCAGTTCCAGCCTTCGTCGCCGCTATAGGTGAAGACGCGCCGCGGCATGCCTAGCAGGCCAGTCAGGTGCATCAGGAAGAACGTCATGTTGAAGCCGATGAACACGAGCCAGAACGCCGCCACCGAAACGTTATGCACGGCGGTGCGCCCGGTCAGCAGCGGCAACCAGTAATAGAACGCCGCGAGCATCGGAAACGCGAGCGCGCCGGCCACCACGTAGTGCAGGTGCGCGACGACGAAGTAGGTGTCGTGCGCCTGCCAGTCGAACGGCACGATCGCGAGCATCACGCCGGTCAGCCCGCCGCACGTGAACACGAAGAAGAAGCCGAAGATGTACAGCATCGGCACGTCCCAGCGCGGGCGGCCGTGCGACAGCGTGGCGAGCCACGCGAAGAACTGGATCGCGGTGGGCACCGCGACGATCGCCGAGCCCGCCGAGAAGAACGCGAGCGCCAGATGCGGAATGCCCACCGTAAACATGTGATGCACCCAGATGCCGAAGCTCAGGAACGCGAGCGCGATGATCGCGACGACGATCGTGCGATAGCCGACGAGCTTGCGGCGCGCGAACACGGGGATCATCGTCGACAGCACGCCGGCCATCGGCAGGAAGATGATGTACACGTCCGGGTGGCCGAACAGCCAGAACAGATGCTGCCACAGCAGCGGATCGCCGCCGCGCGTCGGATCGAAGAACGGCAGGTTGAACGCGCGCTCCACCTCGAGCAGGATCGAGCCGAGAATCAGCGGCGGAAACGCGACGATCATCATCATCGCGGTGACGAGGATGTACCACGCGAAGATCGGCATGCGATCGATCGACATGCCCGGCGCGCGCATCTTGAGGATCGAGACGGTGAGTTCCACCGCGAGCGACAGCGCTGAAATCTCCACGAACGTGATGCCAAGCAGCCAGATATCGGCATTGAGACCCGGCGTGTAGACGTTCGAGCTGAGCGGCGTGTACATGAACCAGCCGCCGTCCGGCGCGGAGTGCAGGATCAGCGACACGGTCAGGATCGTGCCGCCGAACAGATAGCACCAGTAGCCGTAAGCGGTCAGCCGTGGAAACGCGAGGTCGCGCGCGCCGAGAAACTTCGGCACCAGGTAGACCGCGAAGCTTTCCACCATCGGGATCGCGAACAGGAACAGCATCATCGATCCATGCATCGTGAAGACCTGGTTATAGGTCTCCACATCCATGAAGGCCGCATGCGGCGTCGCGAGCTGCACGCGCGTGAGCATGCCGAGAATCCCGGCGATCGCGAAGAACACAAACGACGTGATCATGATGCGCAAGCCGAGGACGGTATGGTTGACCGAGGTAAGTCTCTGCACGCCTGGTCCGGTGGCCCAGATCGCCGCAAGCTGGCGATGCAGCCGCAGCGCGTTGATGCCCTGTGATGGCGGCTCGACGGGCACACTCATTTCTTCACCTCCCCGTTGGCGGCGGCGTTTTTGACAGCAGCCGGAAAATCTTCCGGACGATCGACGATCACGGTGAAGTGCATCCCCGCGTGACCGATGCCGCAAAACTGGTTGCATTGTCCGGCGTACTGGCCGGGCTGATCGGCTTGGATACGCAGCAGGTTGTGGTGGCCAGGGACCGCGTCGATCTTGCCCGCGAAGCGCGGAATCCAGAATGCGTGCACGACGTCCATGCTGGTCACGACGATGTCGACCGGCGTGCCTGCGGGCAGGTGCAGCACGTTCCCGGTTTCGACGTTGCCGAGTTCCGGATAGCGGAAGGTCCAGCGCCATTGCTGCGCGATCGCCTCGATGCGCGCGGGCGCATGCGCGCGCAGCGGCAGCAGCAATTCGCCCGCGTACAGCGCGTAGCAGATCAACGGGATCAGGATCACTGCCGGCAGCACGAGACCGCCGAGCACGATCCAGCGCGCGGGCGACACGTGCGAGCCCCAGCCGGGCCGGAAGACTGTCATCAGAAACAGTACGAGCACCATCGCGAACAGGATCGCGGCGCCCGCCAGCATCACCCACCACAGCCCGGCGATCGATGCGGCGGCCGGACCCGATGGCTCGAGCGTCGAGAGCGGCCCGGTGCAGCCGGACAACGCGGCGAGCGATCCGGCTTGGACGGCCAGGCGCAAGCAGCTATGATGGTTTGCACCACCAGGCATCCGATGCGAGGGCACACCACCATGGCAAACAAAGGCAATGCTGGAAACGAGACGCGAAGCGAAGTGATGCTCGAGCTGTTGCGGCTCGACAAGGGGTCGGTGGTGGCGCTCGTCGGTCATCCGATTCACGTGATGATGGTGCATTTCCCGATCGCGTTCGTCGTCGCGACGTTGGGCGTCGACGTAATCTACTGGTGGACGGGCGACCCGTTCTGGATTCGCGCCGGATTGTGGGCCGCCGGCTTCGCGTTCTGGAGCGGCGTGGCTGCGAGCGTGGTCGGTACCGCCGAGCTGCTGCTGGTGCGCGGTATCCGCCTGAAGGAGGCGAGCTGGTCGCATGCGGTCGCCGCGATGACGCTCGTCGCGCTCGCGGGTGCGAACTGGGGCGTGCGCCTTTATTACCCCGATGAGATCCTGCCGCATGGGCTCGTGCTGTCGGTGCTCAGCTCGGTGATGACGGGCTTCGCCGGCTGGCATGGGGGCAAGCTCGTGTTCGATCATGGCGTCGGAATTCTCGTTTCGCCGAAGGAGTGATGCAGCCAGCGGCCAAGTCCACCGGGCTCGAACAGATGCGGGGCCAGCAGGTTCGAGTCGATGTGAGGCTTGGCCAGCACGATCCAGATGATCGCGACGATCACGATCAGATAAGCGATGGTCAGCGCGATCGCCGAGGCACGGCTGAACCTGCCGTTGGGCAGATACAGATCGTGCAGTACGAGGCCGGCCAGCACATGCAGCATCGCCATGATGCCGACGAACACCATCTTCGCGGTGAACCATTCGACGAAGGTGGCCTGCAGAAAAATCAGCACGGTGCCGCTCGCAATCGCGACGAAAGCGGCGGGCGAGGTCAACTCCACGAACACGAGACGCGTGATGCGGTGCAGCCGGTCGAGTTCGGTGCCCGCCGCGAGCCCGCGGCGCTGCCAGAACAGATACGGCAGCACGATCAAACCGCCCGACCAGACGGCGATCGCGGCCAGATGAATGAACTTCAGCAGGGTCGTCACAGCGCGGGCTCTCTGACGCGCAGGCTTGACCAGACGAGCGAAAGTCCTGCCGCGAGATAAGGGATCATCGCCAGTACCCACATCAACAGTCCGGCGAGTTGCTGGTCGGCGAGCGGGGTGAGCCCCCACGCGGCGGTGGTCGCGAAGTGCGCGACGTAGAGCGGCACCGGCGCGAACACGATCAACGCGCCGAGCAATCCCATATGGCCGATCGTCGCGACGAGCGCCATCAGCGCGGGGCCGGTCGGCAGCGACGGCGAGAAGATGCTGCGCCACATGAGCCATGCACTGCCAAGCAAAGTAATCTGCATCAGCCAGTAGCCGGGTACCGTCGCGAGTCCCCACGCATAAGGCCCAGGCGCATGCCACAGCCAGATGATCACCGCATGAGCGGCGACCACCGGCACGAGCGGCGGATGCGCGAGGCGCGGCAGCGGAAACGCGAGGGCGAGCAGGGGGGCGACGGCAGCGATCAGAATGATGTGATGGGTGACGCGCGCGGAGAACAATGCCGAGGACAACGCGCAGAGCGGCGACACGAACACGAGGGCCATCAATGCGACGGCTCCCCATCCCGCCCGTGCATTCGCCGAGCGGTTGCTGGCCACGAACCATGCGAGCGCCGCGAGCGCGACGAGCAATGGCGGATCCGTATTCCAGCGCAGCCACAAGCTTTCGGGGACAGCCGCGGGACCACAGTAGGCGACAGGAAAATATGGCATGGGCGATGTCTTCAACGAGTCCAGGTGCTTCTTCAGTACACGCAAGCAAACGCGTGACAGATAACGCCTTCGAATTGTCGGGACGGCTCACGATCCAACTGATCGCTCACGTACTCTAGCGCAAATAAACTGTTTAGGGACGGCTATCTGAATCCTGTTAGTTTTTGCGTGACAGAATGTTTTCAATTTGTCACTCGAGGCTTTTGCCGGCTGGATAAAAGCCGGTGTAATGGCGGCGGTAAGATTGCAATGGTGCGGCGCAATACTTCAGGCTGACCTGCCCGGCGTACTATGATGAAATCATGTGACGGAGACCCGCCATGTTTCATGATCCCATCCGAATTCCCGCAATGATCGAATTGACATTGCTTGCGATCGTGCTGATCGTTGTCAGCATCGTACGCGCGAGGAAACAAAGGGAGCGGGCGCGGAATCGGGCCATGGCGGAGCAGCGAAGCTCTGATAAAACGCGAATGTAATATTCGCTTTTACCGCATCTTTTAAGACTTTCGTATTCAGCTATTTTGCTGGTCTTTGTTACTTCTATCGACGGCTTTTCGGCGTGGCGGCAGCCACGCCGGTCGACTTTATAGCGGTGGACGCTCCAATTGGACCCACCGCTGCACGCTGGCGCGCTGCCATTGTTGCGTGGCGTACTCCTTGAGCTTGTGCGGAACGGGATCGCCATTCAGCACGAGGCGATTGAGCATCAATGCGAGGTCCGTATCGGCGATGCACCACTCGCCGAACAGATTTGGCGAATTGGCCGGAAGCAATGCATCGGCGGCGGCGAAGAGTGTTTGTGCCGCTTCTTGTGCGCTGGCGGAAAGCGGGCCGCCGCGCGATCCGTAGAAAATGACTTCGGTGGAACGCTCCTGGCGAACCGGTAGCAGATCGCTGCGCAGCCAGGCCTGCAGCTGGCGCGCTCGCGCGCGCGGACGCCGATCTTGAGGATAGACCGGGGTGTCCGGGAAAGTCTCTTCGAGGTACTCGGTGATCGCCGACGACTCGGATAACGCAAAGTCTTCGTGTATCAGGGTCGGCACGCGCCGCGTCAATGAGCGGGCCGCATAGTCGGTGGCGTGATTCGCCTTGTTCGCGAGATCGACGGTCGAAAGGTCGAACGGCAAGCGCTTCTCGCGAAGCGTCACGAAGACGGACATCGCGTAGGGGCTGGCGAATTGGGCGTCGGCGTAGAGGTGAAAGGGCGGGTGTGCCACAGGGGCTCCGTTTTCGTTAGTCATTGACGTCGAGCTTCGAATACTAGCTGCTCGTCGCGCGCCGTGCAGCCTCTCACCAGTGCGGATTGGCCATCTCGCAGGCGAGCAGGCAGCCTAACGCCGACACGGTGCCGACCGCGCCGAGACCAAATCCTACGGCAAGGTTCTCCGCCGTCGTTGCGCAACCCTGCAGCAGCGTTATCGACGTCAGCAGCGACGCGAGAAAAAGACGATACCGAAGTCGCGAAGAAGATGTGCGTCGTGGTGACATGATATGTTCGCCGTGAAGGGCGCTCTTTCAGCGCATCAGCGTACGAGCATAGCGGTCCGCCATTTGTCGCATTCACCCGAGTAGCGGCCCACAAGCGTCAGACCTTACGAGCGCTTGCGAGGCGCCGGGCCGCGCTCGAATCGGTCGCCGGGCAGCGATACGGGGTGAACGCGCAGTCGGTTTTTCGACCGGTATTGCAACTGCAGAACAATATCGCGCGAGGGGCTTCAAAAAAATAATCAGGCTGATACAATGGCGCCCCTCTGCCCAGGTGGCGAAATTGGTAGACGCACTATCTTGAGGGGGTAGCGCCGAAAGGCGTGTGGGTTCAAATCCCGCCCTGGGCACCATTTCGAATCGTCGATTCGAATCTTCAAGCGCTTCGCGCTTTCTTCAGACAACGGCGGCCGTATCAGACCATCGCGTTGTCTCCGCTTCTGCGCTCAGAACTCGTTCCGATAGGCAAATAGCCCCGGAAGACCGCCGCTCATCACGAATAGAATTTTCTGTCCGGTACTGTACTTCCCGTTGCTCACGTTTTCCACAAGACCCGCAAATGCTTTGCCGCTGTACACGGGATCGAGCAACAGACCTTCCGTCGATGCCATCAGCCGAACAGCCGCGCGCATGTTATCGGTTGGAACGCCATAGCCGGGTCCGAGCTGCGCTTCGTCGATCGAGATCGCGTCATCACTCACGCTTAGGCCTGGGTCGATCAGTCGGACCGTCTGATTCGCCTTATCCAAAGTAACCGTGCGCGCGTGGCCAGCATTCCCATACACCGTGAATGCTGCAATACGCGACGGATCCACGCCCAGCGCAATAAAACCCGCGACCAGCCCCGCATGCATGCCGCCGCTTCCATTCGGCACCACGACGCGATCGAAGGCCACGTTTTGCGCTTGCGATTGCGCGACGAGTTCAGCTGCGCAGTCCGCGTAGCCGAGACAACCGACCGGGCTCGAACCGCCCAACGGACACACATAGACGTTACGGCCCTGCGCTCGCAACTCGTTCGCGCGTTCCTCGGCGAATTGCAATGCGTCGGCCGTGCCGGGAAGGTCATGCACGCGCGCATCGAATAGCGCATCGAGCAACACGTTGCCGTTCTCCATGTAGTCGTGGTCGAAACGTGGCACGGTTCTCGTCAGCACCAGCTCGCATCGAAGTCCGACGCGAGCCGCCGCGGCCGCCGTGAGGCGCGCATGATTCGATTGCCGCGCGCCGACGGTAACGATGGTGTCCGCGCCGCGCGCGAGCGCTTCGCCAATCAGGAATTCGAGCTTGCGCAACTTGTTGCCGCCGCCACCTAGTCCCGTCAGATCTTCTCTTTTGACGTAGATGTCCGCCCCGCCGAGGCGAGCGCTCAGACGCGCAAGGTGCTGAATTGGCGTCGGGCCTTCGAGAAGCGCATGGCGCGGAAACTTTGATAAATCGAGGCGGTGCGATGAGGCGGAGTTCATGGTCGTGTGCGCGCGATTGAGTTGAAAGAGACGTTTCCATTCATTTGACTGACGCAAAGTTCTCTTTGACTCGAGTGCTCAATGCGTCAACGTCCCTATCCCAGCCAGTAATTTATCAACTTCGGCGTCGGTGGTCAGATAGCTGACCGATGCGCGCGCGATCTGTGTCAGCCCTCTGCTAGTCATATCGAACGGCGTGTACGCGACGCCATTCGAGCCGATCGTAATGCCCTGTGCCGCCAACGCGCGTCGCACCGACATGGCATCGAGTCCGGCGACGTTGAACGACACCAGACCGGATCGTTCGACACCCTGGTCGAGCACCCACACGCCCTCCATCGCGGCCAACCGCTCGCGCAATGTCTGCGCGGTCCGGTCGATCTGCGCGCGGATGTTGTCGATGCCGATTTCCAGCGCTTCGTCCAATGCATTCGCCAATCCGCAATGCAGTGCAAGCGACGCTTCCGATGATTCGAAACGCACGGCATCGTCGCGCAGTACAGGGTCGCCATTGGCGTCGAGCGGCGCGGAATACGTGTCGACGAAGGCCGGCGTCAAGCGGCACAGAAAATCCCTCCGGACGTATAGCAGCCCGGTGCCGCGCGGTCCACGCAGTGCCTTGCGGCCCGCGCCGGCCAGCACATCGCAGCCGACTTCGACGACGTCGATCGGAAGCTGTCCGACGGCCTGCGCCGCATCGATGAAATACGGAATGCCGTGACGGCGTGCGATCCGCCCAATCGCGGCGGCCGGATTGATCAGTCCGCCATTGGCCGGCAGCCACGTCAGCGCAATCAGTCGGACCCGGTCGTCGAGCATCGCTTCGAGCGCGCGAGGATCGACCCTGCCGCTGTCATCGGAAGGAATCGTCTCTATCGATGCGCCCGCGCGCTGCGCCAGAAGGCGCATCGTCGCGAGATTGCCGCCCCATTCGTGCCGCGCAACGAGGATGCGTTGCCCCTCGCGCCACGGACCCAATGCCGCGAAAGCAGCGCCCCAGCCCGGCGAGTTGCCCGTCGTCAACGCGATCTCGGCGGGCTGAGCGTTCAGCAGTCGCGCGGCGAGCGTGCGCGCCCGTTCGGTCTGTTCGCGGGCAGCCGCGCCCGCTTCCATGGGTCCCATCGAGGCTTCGCGCAACAGATGCGCGTGAATCGCTTCGAGCGTGGCGGCCGACGGCAGCGACGCGCCCGCATGATTGAAGTGCGTGGTACTGCGCACACCGGGTGTGCGGGCACGTATTGCGTCGATGACAGCGGGCGACGGCGGAGAAGACATTGGCGGCTCCGAGTGTATGAGTTCAATTCAGACGTTCTTCAAGGCGACAACCGCTTCGACTTCGACGGCGACCCCTGCCGGCAGCGACGCAACACCCACCGCGCTGCGCGCGTGACGGCCGGCGTGCTCGCGATGAACACGTTCAGGCGCACGATGCGTGCCACGCGCTCGAGCCGGTCGCCCGTCGCCGCGACGATCTGCGCGACGACACCAACCCTTACCCTCCAGCATCATTCCTGCCACGCTTCTCCTTCCGGATACCAGTACCTGTCCAGCGTCCCTTCCAGCATCTCGATGCTATACCCGGCCCTTTGCGGCGGCATATAGTGCCCGTTGCGGATCACCACGGGATCCACGAAATGCTCGTGCAAATGATCGACGTATTCGAGCACGCGATTCTCGAGCGACGCCGACACGCAGATATAGTCGAACAGCGAAATATGCTGCACGTACTCGCACAAGCCGACACCACCCGCATGCGGGCACACCGGCACACCGAACTTCGCGGCCATCAGCAGTACGACGATCACTTCGTTGAGCCCGCCGAGCCGGCAACTGTCGATCTGGCAGAAGTCGATGGCTTGCGCCTGCAGCAGTTGCTTGAACATCACGCGATTGTGGCAATGCTCGCCGGTTGCGACGCCAATCGAACCGAGCCGCCGGCGAATCGCAGCATGACCGAGGATGTCGTCGGGACTCGTGGGCTCCTCGATCCACCACGGGTCGAACTCAGCGAGACGGCGCATGTTCGCGATCGCCTCATCGACGTCCCACACCTGGTTCGCGTCCATCATCAGCTTCCGGTTCTCGCCGATCTCTTCGCGCAGAATGCGCGCGCGCCGTACGTCTTCCTCCAGATCGCCGCCGACCTTCTGCTTGAAATGCGTCCATCCCTGCGCGACGCCTTCGCGCGCGAGACGGCGAATCTTGTCGTCGTCGTAACCGAGCCAGCCCGCCGATGTCGTATAGGCCGGATAGCCGCGCGCGAGCATTTCCTTTTCGCGCTCGCCCTTGGTCTTCGCATGACGATGCAGCATCGCGAGTGCTTCGTGCGGCGTGATTGCATCCGTCACGTAGCGAAAGTCGAGGCAGCGCACGAGTTCTTCCGGGCTCATGTCGACCAGCAGCTTCCAGACCGGCTTGCCGACGGATTTCGCCCACAGGTCCCACACCGCGTTGACGACCGCCGCGGTGGCAAGATGAATCGCACCTTTGTCCGGGCCGATCCAGCGCAGTTGGCTATCCGAAGTAAATGCGCGCCAGAAAGCGCCCATATTCGCGGCGATATCTTCGAGCTTCTTGCCGACGATCAACGGCGTGAGTGCATTCACGGCGCTCACGCAGATTTCATTGCCGCGGCCAATCGTGAACGTGAGGCCGTGGCCGGTGAGATTCGGCGTGTCGGTTTCGAGCGTGACGTAAGTGGCGGAGTAGTCCGGCGCGGCATTCATCGCGTCGGAGCCGTCCAGCGAACGTGAGGTGGGGAACCGGATGTCCCGAACGGACAGCCTTGTGATCGTTGTCATCTGCGCACCCTCCGGGGCTGTGGCTATCGGCTTGTCGTCTGCGGACGCAGACGGATCGGTTTCTTGCGCACGTTCTCTGTGTGCGCGTTCCTGCTGCGCATACGGGTAAGCCCGGAGTTGCCAGATACCAGGCATCCATAGTTATTTCCAGGCATTTGTACGCGTTGACAACGCGGTATTCACTTTCTAGCATGCTAGCATGTCTTCTCGAAATCAAGGCCTTCGTGAATTCCTCGACCGAACTTGAGAATGCCGCCGGGGACCCGTATGTCGCACTGCAAAAAGTCGGCGGCGGCGAGCGCGGCAGCTTGACCGACGCGGTCGAGGCGGCGTTGCGAGAAGCGATTGTTACGTTGGCGTTGGAACCCGGCATGATGATCGACAAGATGGCCGTGTGCGAACGCATGGGGGTGTCGCGTTTTCCGGTGTCATCCGCGTTGGCGAGGCTTGCGCATGCGGGTCTCGTCGAGGTTTTGCCGCAACGCGGCACGCGCGTCAAACCGATCGCGCTCGACGACATCCGCCAGCATCTGTTCATCCGCAGCGCACTGGAAGTCGAGACGGTGCGTGGGGTCGCGCTGATGCACGACACGGCGACGCTCGACGCATTGGCAAGCAATCTCGATCAGCAGCGCAGTCTGGCTGGAAGTGGCGAACGTCTGGCGTTTCACGCGCTCGATCTGGCTTTCCATGAAATCCTGCTCGACGCGGTGAAGCTGCCGCGCGTGAAGGAGATCGTCGCGGTGTCGCGCAATGCGCTGGACCGCGCGAGACAATTGCTCGCGAGTCCAGAACGGCTCACGCATACGCTGGAAGAGCACGAGAGCATCTTCAAGGCCCTTTGCGCCGGCGACGGCGATGCGGCCGCGAAAGCGATGCACGATCATCTCGACCAGGTCGTCGCCGAATTGCAGCGGTCCGCAAAAGAGCGGCCCGACCTGTTCGCGCCTTGAATGAAAGCTGGAATGAAAGCCGTTGTTCAAGCCGTAAAAAGCTCCACCGTAACAACGTTGGTGATATAGGCAGCCGTCGACAGATCAGCACATGAACCCACTCATTTCCGTCAACAATCTTTGCAAGAGCTTTCCGGGCGTAAGAGCGCTTCATGACGTCCGGTTCGAACTCATGGCCGGCGAGGTCCATGCGCTGATGGGCGAGAACGGCGCGGGCAAGTCGACGCTGATGAAAATTCTCGCCGGCGTCTATACGCGCGATTCCGGCGAAATTCTCTTCGACGGCAAGCCCGTCGATTTTCAAGGTCCGCGCGACGCGCAAGCTGTCGGCATCGGCATCATTCATCAGGAACTGCAACTGATGAATCATCTGAGCATCGCGCAGAACATCTTTATCGGCCGTGAGCCGCGCAAGGGTCTGGGTCTGTTCCTCGATGAAGACAAACTGAATGCGCAGGCGAGCGAGATCCTCGCCCGCATGCACGTGAAACTCGATCCGCGCACGATGGTCGGCACGCTGACCGTCGCGAGTCAGCAGATGGTCGAGATCGCGAAAGCACTGTCTTTCGATTCGCGCGTGCTGATCATGGACGAACCCACGTCCGCGCTCAACGATGCCGAGATCGCCGAGCTGTTCCGGATCATCCGTCAATTGAGAGAGCGCGGCGTCGGCGTCGTCTATATCTCGCACAAGATGGACGAGTTGAAGCAGATCACCGATCGCGTGACCGTGATGCGCGACGGCGAGTATGTGGCCACCGTGCCGACCGAGGGCACCGGCGTCGAGACGATCATCGGCATGATGGTCGGACGCACGCTGGGCGACGTGACGCCGGTCGAGAGCGCGCCGGTGAAAGGCGAACTCGCGCTCGAAGTGAGAAATCTCGTCGCAGGTCCGCTCGTGCGCGACGTCAGTTTCGAATTGCGCAAGGGCGAAATACTCGGTTTCGCAGGCTTGATGGGCGCGGGCCGCACGGAGGTCGCGCGCGCGGTGTTCGGCGCCGATCCGGTCGAATCGGGGGAGATACTCGTGAAAGGCGTGAAGGCGTCGATCAAGAGGCCCAGTGATGCGGTCAAGCGCGGCATCGGCTACCTGTCCGAAGATCGCAAGCGCTTCGGTCTCGCTACGGGAATGGATGTCGAATCGAACATCGTGATGGCCGATCTCGGCAAGTTCCTGTCAATCAATATGTTTCTGCGCCGCGCGCAGATTCGCAAAAGAGCGCAGCACTTCATCAAGCTGCTTGCGATTCGCACGCCTTCGGCGACGCAGCAGGTGCGGCTTCTGTCGGGCGGCAATCAACAGAAGATCGTGATCGCGAAATGGCTCGAGCGCGATTGCGACGTACTGTTCTTCGATGAACCGACGCGCGGCATCGACGTCGGCGCGAAAAGCGAAATCTACAAGCTGCTGCGCTCGCTGGCGGCGCAAGGCAAGGCGATCGTGATGATCTCCTCCGAGCTGCCGGAAGTTCTGCGCATGAGCGACCGCATCGTCGTGATGTGCGAAGGCCGCATTACCGGCGAGCTGTCCGCCAGCGAAGCGACGCAGGAGCGCATCATGCATCTCGCGACGCTGCGCGAAACCCTGAAAACGGTACAAGCCTGAAGAGGTCTACGACATGACATTGCGAACGGATACCGCGGCGCTGGACAACGAAAGGCGCACTTCCGGGCTGAAAGCCCGAATTTTCGCGCCGACCGCCGTGCAAAAGATGCTCGCGTTCGCGAGCCTCATCCTGCTGCTGGTGTTCTTCAGCTTCGCATCGCCGGCCTTCATGCAGATTGACAACATTCTCGGCATTTTTCAGGCAACAGCTGTGAACGGCGTGCTGGCGATCGCCGCCACGTTCGTGATCATTACGGGCGGCATCGATCTGTCGGTCGGTACGTTGATGACATTTACCGCCGTGATTTGCGGCGTGTTTCTCACGTACTGGCATCTGCCGATGTGGACGGGCGTGCTCGCGGCACTCGCGACGGGCGCGGTATGCGGCACGGTATCGGGCACGCTGACCGCCAAAATGAAGATCCCGCCATTCATCGCGACGCTCGGCATGATGATGTTGCTCAAAGGTCTTTCACTCGTCGTGTCGGCGGACAAGCCGATCTATTTCACCGATACCGAGAACTTCTACCGTATTTCCCAGGATTCGCTGATCGGCTATTTCCTGCCGGGCGTGCCGATTCCGAATGCGGTACTGATCCTGTTCTTTCTCGCGATCGTCAGCTCTATTACGCTCAATCGCACCGCGCTCGGCCGCTATACGTTCGCACTCGGCAGCAATGAGGAAGCGGTGCGGCTCTCGGGCGTCAATGTCGATCGCTGGAAGATCGCGATTTACGGCGTGGGTGGCGCTATCTGCGGCATCGCGGGTCTGCTGATCGCGTCGCGGCTCAATTCGGCGCAGCCGGCGCTCGGTCAAGGCTACGAGCTCGATGCGATCGCGGCGGTCGTGATCGGCGGCACGTCGTTGAGCGGCGGTTCGGGAACGATACTCGGCACCATCATCGGCGCTTTCATCATGAGCGTGCTGACCAACGGACTGCGCATCATGTCGGTCGCGCAGGAGTGGCAGATCGTCGTGACCGGTTTGATCATCATTCTGGCGGTGTATGCGGACATCCTGCGGCGCAGCCGGAGAAGTTGACGCAGGAGCAGAAGCAGCAAATAAGCAGGGAACGCAGGAGCAGGAGAGAGAGGGCACGTGAAGGCTCCCTCGAAAGCTCGATAGCGGCTTGATAGCCCAACCATTGGAGGAGGCCCCATGTTGAAGAGAAGACTGATCGGTATCGTGGTCGGTGTCGGTGCGCTCGTCGGCGGAAGTAGTCTCGCGTATGCGGACGAGCCGTATATTCCGCTTATTTCGAAAGGCTTCCAGCATCAGTTCTGGCAAGCCGTCAAATCGGGCGCCGAGCAGTCCGCGAAAGCGAACAACGTCAGGATCACGTTCGAGGGACCGGAAACGGAAGCGATGGTCGATAAGCAGATCGACATGCTGTCGGCCGCGCTCGCGAAGAAGCCGCAGGCGCTCGGCATCGCGGCGCTCGACAGTAAGGCGGCCATCCCCTTGCTCAAGCGCGCCCAGAACGAAAAGATTCCAGTGATTGCATTCGACTCGGGCGTCGACAGCGATATTCCGTTGACGACCTGCTCGACGGACAACGTCGCCGCCGCCGCGCTCGCCGCCGACAAGATGGCCGCGCTGATCGGCAATTCCGGCGAAGTCGGCGTGATCGTGCACGACCAGACGAGCCGCACTGGTGTCGATCGCCGCGACGGTTTCGTCAATCAGATCAAGTCGAAGCATCCGAACATCAAGATTGTGTCCGTGCAATACGGCGCCGGCGATCACCTGAAGTCCGCGGAAATCGCCAAGACCATGATCCAGGCGAATCCGAACCTGAAGGGTATCTTCGGTGCAAACGAAGGTTCCGCGGAAGGCGCGGCGATCGGCGTCAAGGAATCGGGCAAGAAACTCGTGCTGATCGGCTTCGACTCCGGCAAGGAGCAGAAGGAGAACATCATGTCGGGCTTGATGGCCGGCGCGATTACGCAGAATCCGGTCGGTATCGGCAAATGCACGGTCGACTCGGCGGTCAAGGCGCTGCACGGCGAGAAGCTGCCGAAGAAGATCGACACCGGTTTTTACTGGTACGACAAGACCAACATGAACGATCCGAAGATCGCAGCCGTGCTGTACGACTAAGCGAGGCCGGCGATCGCGACTCGGCAAGCCGAGGCTGCGACAATCATCAAAGAGGGAGAGCCACGATCTTCCTCTTTTTTTATTGCCGTTCCGCAACTTCGGAATCGCGCTATATCGAGCGGTCCGTTGTGCCGCAACAACATGTTATCCGAACGCTCGTACTCCATCGAGCAAGTCGGGATTCGCGCTCATGCAGTGCTTTTGATCCACGGCTGCCGGTCATTTCACACCATTGCATGCATTAATCTGATACTTTATGTTGATGTAATCGCTGCACGAGCCGTCCATTCGCATGCCGATTCGGACCCACCCACCGTCGAATGCGCAGGTCATGGCTTTTACCGAACCAAGGTCTCCATTTTCCAGGTGGGTCGTGTCCTCGGCCCAGAACCTGAGTCCGGACAACCGGCAGATCCTGCTTGCCAACCTGTTCACGCGAACCGCATCGATCGTTTTCGCGTCGATTTGCGAAATCAGCGTATGCGCAACCGCGTATTATCTTTATCCGATTCCTCTATATGCCGCGTGGGGTATTGCGGTCGTCGCATTGCTGATCGCGCGGCTCACGCTGATCTGGTTATGCCGCACGCGGGCAGCCCTTGGGCTGCCCACGCCGACTTCCGCGTTTATTTTCGCGAGTCTGTTGTGGAGCGCGTTATTCGGGTTTGGCACATTCCTGTGCAATATCAGCGGAAGTCCCACGCTTTTTCTGCTTGGAAACGTCTGTGCGGTCGGTGTGATCGGCGGATTGTCCGGACGCAATGCGGGCACGCCGCGGCTTGCGTTATTGCAGATCGTTTTTATTCTCGGCTTTCTGAGTGTCGGCGCGGCGATGTCGCCGGGCAATGGCAAGCTCGTGCTGCTATTTCAGGCTCCGTTTTGCGCGGCCGGCTTCTTCACGGTCGCGCTGCGCAGTAATCGCGACACCGTTGCGTTGCTGCTCGCGCGGGAAAACAGTCATCGCCTCGCGCGCCAGGATAGCCTGACCGGTTTGCCGAATCGCGCGCGTATCAACGAGCTGCTGATCGAACGCACCGGCGAGAGTTCGACGCGGCAGGGCGAGGCGTTCGCGGTGCTGCTGATCGACCTCGACGGCTTCAAGGCGATCAACGACAGTCTCGGTCATGCCGCCGGCGACCAGATTCTGCAGGAAGCGGCCTCCCGTTTGCGCGATCTGCTGCCGAGCGGCGACCACGTTGGCCGCCTGGCGGGCGACGAGTTCGTCGCGATTTCGGACGACGCCGGGCAGCTTCGCGACGTGCGCGTGCTGGCCGATCGCATCGTCAGAACGCTGGCGCGGCCGTTCGTGTTGAGCGAAGCGCTCGTGCATATCGGCGCGAGCGTCGGCATCGCGCTCTATCCCGAACATGCAAAAACGGGTCCGCAATTGCTGATCTGCGCGGACCGCGCGTTGTACGGCGTCAAGCGCAGCGGCAAAAGCGCGTTTGCGATTTTCGATGCCGAGAAGCACGTATCCGACGAAAGCCTGAGCCTGCTGCGCAGCGACCTCGAAGGCGCGCTGAAGTCGTTCGATGGTTTGCGCATGGAGTATCAGCCGATCATCGATCTGCATACCGGCGCGGTAGCGGGCCGCGAGGCGCTGATTCGCTGGGCCCATCCGACGCGCGGCGAGTTGTCGCCGTCCGCGTTCATTCCGACCGCCGAGCGCACCGGCCTGATCCTCGCATTGGGTGAATGGGTGCTGCTGCAATCGTGCATGGCGGCGTCGGCGTGGCGCGACAAGGTGATCGTCGCGGTCAATGTATCGCCGGTGCAATTGCGCGAGGAATCGTTCGCATCGACGGTGACGGCAATACTTCGGAAAACGAGGCTGCCGCCGACGCGGCTCAATCTCGAGGTCACGGAAACGGCACTGCTGAACGACGACGAAGTGACTCGCCGCAATATCACCAGATTGCGCGCATTGGGTATCGGGCTGGCGCTCGACGACTTCGGCACCGGCTTTTCGACGATGTCCACGCTCGTGCGCTTCTCGTTCGACAAGCTGAAGATCGACAGTTCGTTCGTCCGCGAGTCCGTGCATCGGCGCGAATCGGCGGCCGTGGTGCGCGGCATCGTCGCGCTGGCGCGCGAGATCGGCATGCCGACCACGGCCGAGGGCATCGAAACCCAGGAGCAGCTCAATTTCGTGCGCGTATGCGGTTGCACGCATGCGCAGGGTTATCTGCTCGGCAAGCCGATGTGCAACGAAGAAATCGAGCAGTGCGAAGCGGTGCTCGACGCGCGTGTCGCCGACAAGGCCGCGCCTGCGGACTTTTGATATCCGTTACCGATGCGATCGAGGTCGTGATGTCGTCTCCCTTGCAATTTCAACTGCGAATCACCGCGTCGATGGAACTTGCCAACTCGCTGCGCGCGGACCCTTCGTGCGCCGCGCATCCAGCGCTACGTGCCATTTTGCAAACGCATCACGCAACGCTCAAATGCCAGTTCGATGCATTCGCGGACTACGTGAGCGAAGCGCAGAGAATGGGCATCGAGAACTACCCGCTTTATCAATGGACACGGCAAACCATCGAGAACCCGCAGAAGAAAGCGAAGTACCTGCAGTCGTTCACGCTCCATGTGAATGGCGACGAAGTGTATGACAAGGACGTCGCCGATGCTCTCGAGGCCGGCTTGTCGAAGCTGATCGACGCGAACGGTATTGTTCGCGTGTCACGGTACGACACGAATCCCGGAAACAATCCGCAGCCGCCCGCGCGCGTGTGAGGCAGCCGCTTAAATTTCAGTCCGAAAGCTTCATGGTCAAGCGGTTTAACATTTGAGGACATGCCGCGAAGTTCGTGAGACGATGCAATTTCACTTATTTTTGTGGGAGCACGACATGGGACTTCTGGACGAAGTGGGCAAGATTGCCGGTGCGGTTGCCGCCGTTGAAGCCGCGGAGAAAGTCGATCCCGAAGCGGGTCTGCTGACCAAAGGCGTGGCCGCTATCGCCGGTTTCGAAGGCGCTGGAAAGCTGGAATCGCTGGTGGAAAAGAAAGAAGAAGAGAAGCAGGACGACGCCGACAACGCTCAAGCCGCGGACGATACAAGCTCCCAGACCTGAACGGACGTCAAGCGGATTGCCGGTTGCATGCGCGCGATCGAATCACGCGCTGCACCGGCAATCTGTGTTTATAAACCTTTCGATATCGAACTCTCCTTCCGCTATTCGCCCGATGTTTCATCGGGCTGTCATCGCCGTCCGGCTACGATCGTCCGTCACTTTCCGTCCGCGCTCGCCCCGCGGGGCGTTGTTTTGCGCTGGCATTCTTCCACCTGAACAACCATACCGGACATGTCGAACAGAAAAATCGTCAAGACAACGCCTGCCGATGAGCACGGCGCATCGATCGTCTCGCGTCGCGGCTTTCTGAAGTTCGCCGGCGCATCGAGTCTCGCGACGGCGGCGGGCGCGCTCGCATCGACCGCGCGCGGCGCCAATAGCGGCACACCCGATGGCACGCCCGAACAGATCCATCTGACCTGGGGCCGCGACCCGACGAGCGAAATTACCGTGTCGTGGTCGTCGCTCGCGCCCGCGGTCAATCCGCAGGTGCGCATAAGCGGCGTCAATAACGGGGACCACGCGAAACATACGGTGCACGCGGTGCAAAGCACGTACACCGACGGCATCAACGGCGAGGTCGTATTCAACTATCACGCGCGCGTGCGCGAGTTGAAGGCCGACACGAGCTATCAGTACGAAGTGACGGCCGATAACGACGGCAATGCAGCGCAACCCTTCACCGCGAGTTTTCGTACCGCGCCGCGCGGCCGCGCGCCGTTTCGCTGGACGAGCTACGGCGATCTCGCTACGCCGAATACGAACTGGGTGCTGTCGTCGCCGCAAAGCCGCTTCGCGGTGGCGGCCGTCGAGCGCTTTCAGCCGCTCTTCCATCTGCTGAACGGTGACCTCTGCTATGCGAATCTGAATCCGACGCAGCAGCCCGAGGTGTGGCGCGACTTCGGCGACAACGCGCAGACGTCGGCGTCGAACCGGCCGTGGATGCCGTGTCCCGGCAATCACGAGCTCGAATTCAACAACGGCGAGCAGGGCCTTGCGTCGTATCTGTCGCGCTACGTGCTGCCCGATAATCACACGCGTTTTCCGGGCCGCTGGTACAGCTTCCGCGTCGGCTCGGTGCTGTTCATTTCGCTCGATGCGGACGACGTCGTCTATCAGGACGCCGCCGCTTTCGTCGCCGGGCCCGCGCCGCTGACGCCGGTCGCGAGTACCGGCAATCCGCCGATTCCGGCGGGCACGTCGCTATACGTGCGCGGCTATAGCAATGGCGAGCAGACACGCTGGCTCGAAAAAGTGCTGCAGCATGCATCGCACGATAACGACGTGGACTGGATCATCGTGCAGATGCATCAGGACGCGCTCAGCTCGTCGAAGACCGGCAATGGTTCCGACAAGGGCATTCGCGAAGCGTGGCTGCCGCTGTTCGATCGCTATGGTGTGGACCTCGTGCTGTGCGGTCACGATCACGACTACGAGCGCAGCTATCCGGTGCGCGGTTGTAATCACAACAAGGGCACCGACATCGCGACGGGGCACCCGGTCGATACGTTGCAGCCCAAGCCGATCATGTCGGCGGTATCGGCGGGTGCATCGACGTTCGATACGAGCCACGGCACGATCCACCTGATTCTCGGCGGCGGCGGCACGAGCGCGCCGCTCGACGTGTACGGCGTCGATACCGGCACAGGCCTGCCGCAAGCGCGCATCTTCACGAAGCCGAATCGCCCGGTGCCGTCGACGACCGCGGGCACGTTCGTGCGCGCGAGCGCCGACGCGGTCGAAGACGCGATCTGGTCCGCCCAACGCGACACCGGCACCGGTTACGGCATCGCGGTGTTCGATTACGATCCGGGGCAGCCCGGCGGCGACACCACGATCACGATGAACTACTACCATGCGCCGGGCGCGGATCAGACGCCGACACCGGAATATGATCTGTTCGAGACGATCGAATTGAAGAAGAAGCGGCGCGGGTAGAAGGATAGATTCGATTCACTGATCGGCATTCAATTTTCAGGGGCCGCTCATCACGAGCGGCCCTTGTTTTTTCACGGTCACCGCAAAAAACAATGCCCCATTCATTTTGTTACACGTCTTACCGCCACGGACTGTCGTGGTTACAAAGGCCTTTCGAAAGCCCCGCTATACTCGGCGCCGTCTCACTAAAACAAAGACCCGATATGTCGAAGAAAATCATCCAGATGGTTGCCGTGGCTGCATTGAGCGCCGCGGCGTCGTTGCCGGCACTCGCCGGTGATATGAACAACATGCTCGGTGGCGCGCTCGGTGGCGTCGCTGGCGCGGCAGTCGGCGGCGCGGTGGGCGGCAGCACCGGCGCGGTGATCGGCGGCGCGGTGGGCGGCGGGGCGGGCGGCGCGGTCACGTCGAATCGTCACGAACGTACCGGCGCGATCATTGGCGGCGCGCTCGGTGGCGGGGCGGGCACCGCGGCCGGCAACGCGATGGGCGGCCGCACCGGCGGCCTGGTCGGCGCCGCGCTCGGCGGCGGCGCGGGTTCGGCGCTCGGCGGCAACATCTCGCGCTCGAACTCGTATGCCAACGACTACTCCCGCGGCCACCAATCGGGCAAGCACCATCATAAGCATCGTCGTTACGACTGAGACGGCACGACATCGACAGGGCCGGTCCGCGTCCGCATCACAGACGAATGCAGCGGCCCTCGTCCATCACGCATGCAGAACCAGTTTCTGAATACGCCAGTTCAGCAACTCGGCAACGAATAATACGTTTTCCGAAGGACACGCCATCTCGTGAATCCAGCCGAACTGCTTCGGCTGTTTGCCCGCTTTGCCAAGCACACCGAGCACTTTGCCGTCGAGCGTCATCTTGTAGATGCGGCCCGGAAACGCGTCGGCGCTATAGAGCACCTGATTCGGTCCCGGCGAGATGCAGATCGCCCAGGGCGAGCCCGGCGCGAACGTGCCCGCGGCGAGGTCCGCTTCACTCGGCATGTTACCGATCGCGGGGCGCGCGTCCGGCGGCACCGGTACGTCGATCGTGAACTGGCGCAGGAACGTGCCCTCGGTATCGAACACCTGGATGCGCCGGTTGCTGCGATCGGCCACATAAACGTGGCCGTGCGCATCCACCGCGATGCTATGCGGCGTATGGAACTGCCCCGGTCCCGTGCCGCGATCGCCCCATGACTTCAGCCAGTTGCCGTCGCGATCGACCTTCGCGACGCGCGAGTTGATGTATCCGTCGCTGATATAGGTGTTGCCCGCCTTGTCCCACGCGACGTCGGTCACCTGGCGAAAGCGTCCGGGTTCGGACGGCAGCGGCGGATTCGGATGCTTGAGCGGCGCGGTCTCCTCGTCCGATGCTTCCTGCTTGCGGCCGAACACCATCGCAACGCGTCCTTCCGGCGTGAACTTGATCACCATGTCCGAGCCCTTGTCGGTGACCCAGATGTTGTCGTGCCGGTCCACCTTCACCGTGTGCGCGAACGACCACGCATACAGGTTGTGGCCGATCTCGCGCACGAAGCGTCCATCGGGCGCGAACTCGAGCAGTTGCGCGGCGGCCGCGCCATATGCGGGGCCGGTGGTGTTGCCGCGCGACAGCACGAAGATATGGCCATGCGAATTGAGCGCGACGCCCGAGCATTCACCGAAGTACCTGTCGTTCGGCAAACGTACGGGGTTGGCAATCGAGTCATAAGCAATCGTGGGCACGGCGGGTGTGTCCGCGGCGAACGCGGACGGCATGGCGATTCCGGCGGCGCTACCCGCAAGCAGGCTCATGAAAGTCCGTCGGCTCATCGCCCGGTGGTCGGGACCGCCGCAGCATGCACAAAACGACTCGTATCGCTCGCTCATTCGTTGTCTCCTTTGGTCCATCGCTTGAAGTGTGCAAAGGCAAGCCTAGTGCACAAAACGTTTAATGGCTAAATCGTTTTGGCGATGCTGAAAGAGACACTTCCCGTTATGCGCGATCACGTGCTGGTGGTGGCAGATGCTGTCCAGGTCGCGGCGCGCGGCGGCGCGGTACCGCTCGGCGTCGCGAGCCAGCCCGCTTTGCTACTATGTAAGACCGCGACTGCTTAGGTCCGCTTTAGTCCCGCGTTGGTCCATCACACAAGGAGATTCGAATGAGCAAAGGTTATTGGGTATCGTCGTACCGCAAGACGAACGATCCGCAGAAACTGGCCGCATACGCGCAACTGGCCCCTGCCGCGGTGGCGGCGGCGGGCGGCAAGTTCCTCGTGCGAGGCGTGGCGGACGAGGCGCGCGAGCAGGGCCTCAAGGAGCGCACGGTCGTGATCGAGTTCCCGACGTACGAGGCGGCCGTCGCCGCTTACGAAAGCGAGGAGTACAAGAAGGCGCTGGCCGCATTGGGCGATGGCGTCGAACGCGATCTGCGCATCGTGCGCGGCACCGACTGACGCGCGACCCGCAAGCGAACACTGCGCGGCAAGTAAGTGCCGCGCAGTCACTCACTTCACCGCGCCGAGCGCGAGCCCCTTCACCATATAACGCTGCAACCACGCAAACACGATCGAAACCGGCAACGTCGCGCACAAGGTCGCGGCCATCACCAGATGCCATTCGACCACGTACTTGCCCGCGACCATATCGGTCACCTGCACGGTCAGCGTCTTGTTTTCCGGCGAGCGGATCAGCGTATAGACGACCGCGAACTCGTTCCACGCATTGATGAACGTGAAGATGGCGGTCACGACGATTGCCGGCACCGCGAGCGGCAGAAACACCTTGAACACCGCGCGCGTGCGGCTGCAGCCTTCGAGCCACGCGGATTCCTCGAGATCCTGCGGCACGGTCTGAAAGTACGACGACAGCATCCACACCGCGAACGCGATATTGAACGCCGCGTACGACACGATCACGCCGATCCTCGAATCGACCAGGTTGCCGTCGCCCCACGGAATCATCGCCGCGAGCCGGAATAGGCCGACCACCAGCAGGATCGGCGACAGCATCTGTGTGACGAGCAGGAACTGCCGATACAGGCCGCGTCCGCGAAATGGGAAGCGCGCGAGCGCGTAAGCGGCGGGCAGGCACACCGCGAGTGCGAGCGCGGTGGACAGGAAACTGATGATCGTGCTGTTGCGCAGCGCGACGCCGAAGTTGGCCGCGTCCCACATGTCGATGAAATTGCGCCACTGCCACTGCACCGGCAGCCAGCGCGCCGGATAGACGAAGATCTCCGAGGCCGGTTTGACCGCGGTGAAGAACATCACCGCGAACGGAAACAGTATGACGATCACGAGCGGCGTCAGCGCGATCCAGCACCACAGCGAGCGTTTCGTCTTCGCGCTCAGACTCATGATGGCACTCCTTCTTTCGCGCGTTGCAGACGCAGATAAGCGATCGAGAACACGAACAGCATCACGAGCATGATCAGCGAAACGGCGGCCGCTTCGCCGGGCCGTCCGAGCCGGAAGCCGAGTTCGTACAGGTAGGTGACGAGGATGTGCGTGCTGTTGTCGGGGCCGCCTTGCGTCATCACCCAGATGATCGGAAACGAGTTGAACACGTAGATCACGTTCAGCAGGATCGCCATGTTGATGAACGGGCGCAGCAGCGGCATCGTCAATTGACGGAACTGCTGCCAGGCGCTCGCGCCGTCGATACGCGCGGCTTCGTAGATATCGCTTGGCACCGAAGACAGGCCGCCAAGAAAAATCGTCACCGTAAACGGAATCGACACTAGAATGCCGACCGCGATTTCGACGGGGAACGCGAACTCGGGCGTAGCGAGCCAGTGAATCGGCCCGCCGATCAGGCCGAGCCGCTGCAGGGTGACATTGACCATGCCGTAGTCGTCGTTGAAGGCCCAGCGCCAGACGACGGCGGTCATCGTCAAAGAGACGGACCACGGCAGCATCACGATCGTGCGCGCCACGCCGCGACCGTGAAAGTCCTGATTCAGAATCAGTGCGACAGGTACCGAGATCAGCACCGTGCCGCCCACCACGCACACGGTCCAGATGATCGTGCGGCGTACCGAATCGAGAAACACCGGGTCCTGAAACACGTTGATGAAGTTCTGCGCGCCGGTGAAGTCGCGGATCGCGCCGAAGCGCGATACCTCATGCAGCGATTGCCACACGATGTTGAAAATCGGATAGCTGATGATGAACAGCGCGAGCACGAGGCTCGGCGCGATCAGCAACCAGGGCGCCTGCGCGCGCGAAGAAACGGAACGGCTCATGCGTGCTCGATCGTAAGACGCGCCCGCTCTCTGGCGGCGGGCACGACGGAATGGGCCGGAGGGTGCATCGTGCTGCATAGGCTCGAATGTGGGAGTGGCGTGGCGCAACGCGTGGCGCGTGAGCTACGGCGCCGCGCGTCCCCTGTTCGTCTCGTTACTGTCAAAAGCCGCGTATCAGTGACCGAGCGACTTGTTCGCCTGCGCAGCGGCCGCATTCAACGCTTCCGCCGGTTGCGCCTTGTTCAGGTAGATCGCCTGCATCGCGTCGGTCACGGCTTTCGCGGTGTCTTCCCAGCCGGTCACGGTCGGCGCGAAGTGAGCCGTGGGCAGCAGCGCGACGAATGCCTTGATGTCCGGATCGTTGAACGCCGGGTCCGCCGCTTCGGCCTTCGTGGTCGGCAGGAAGCCTTCGGTCGTCGTGAACTCGACGCGCGGTTCCTTCGTGAACAGATAGTCGAGGAACTTCCACGCGGTCTTCTTCACCTTCGAGTTCTTGAACATCACGATCGAGTCGGTGACCGCGTAGGTGGCGTGCGTCGTGCCCATCGGCACCGGATCGATACCGTACTTCAGGTTCGGCGCTTCCTTCTTGATCTGCTTGGCGAGGAACGGCGCGGAGATCACCATCGCGACGCGGCCCTGCTTGAACAGGTTCTGCACGTCTTCGCGGCTATAGCCGGTGACGCCCGGTTGCGTGAGACCCTGGTCGATCATCTGCTTGTACATCGTCGCGGCCTTCACGCCCGCCGGCGAATTGAACGCGGCCTTGCCGTCCTTGCCGACCACTTCTCCGCCCATCGTCCACAGCGCGTAGTAAAAGTAGACGTCGGTTTCGATTTCCTTGCCTTGCAGACCGAAGCCGGCGATGCCTTGCGCCTTCAACTTCTTCGATGCATCGATCACCTCGTTCCAGGTCTTCGGGCCGTCGGGGTAGCCGACCTTCGCGAGCAGATCCTTGTTGTAGTACAGCGCGCGGGCGGAAGCGGCGATCGGCAGCCCGTAGGTCTTGCCGTTGATCTGGCCAGGCGCGAGGAACGGACCGATGAAGCGGGCCTTGAAGTTCGCGTCCATATAGCCGTCGAGCGGCTCGGCGACGTCGTCCTTCACGAAGTCGAGGAGCCAGCGCGTGCCGACGATCGCGAGGTCCGCGTTGGCGCCGCCGGAAATGTCCGTTTGCAGCTTCTGTTGCAGCGTGTCCCAGTTCACGTCTTCGATCTTGATGGTCGTGCCGGGATTGGCCTTCTCGAAGTTGCGGGCCATTTTCTCGAAGTACGGCGCGGTCGCGTCGCTGTAGTGAGCGACCGTCACGCGGACCGTCTCGGCATGGGCCGAGACGGCGATACCTGCAAACGCGAGCGCCACGGCGACTTTGCCTAGCGCGAGGGAAGCACGGGCATGCAACGACATTTTTCTCTCTCCTGTGGGTGGTTTGCTGCCGTCGCCGGCCGCCTTGGGTAAATTGTTTGAAAAAATCCTACATGACGCAAAATAGCTTGTCACGTAGGGTCTGCGATATTTTTTCTCGGGCTGTTTTGTGCATAAGATGCTGTAAAGCATGGGGTATTCTGCACGGCGCGACGGGGATGGAAACCCACTCTTCGGGATGGCCGGCAGTCGTCGCGGGTCGGATATGTAGGAAATTTACAGCGTTGCGCGGAGCGCGAGCCGGGTGGCGGACGGCGCCGGCAAGACGGCCGAAACGGCCAGGCCAACGAGCGAGGAACACATGGATCGTGTCGTATTGGTGACGGGCGCATGCGGCGGTATTGGCAGCGTGTTATGCGAGCGCTTCGTCGAGGCGGGTGACACCGTGCTCGCACTCGACATCGACGCGACCGCGCTCCAATCGTTGAGCGCGCGACTCGGCGCGCAACGGGGCGCGCAACAGGGCGCGCAACAGGGCGCGGACCAGGTCGTGCCGGTCGCGGTCGATCTCGGCGACGCCGCTGCGGTGCAGCACGCGGTGGCCGCGGCGGTCGCGCAGCGTGGACCGGTCGACGTGCTGGTCGCGAACGCGGGCGCGGCGCTCGGCGCGTCGCTCGCGACCACCGACGCCGCAAGCTGGCAGCGCGACATCCATCTGAATCTGAACGGCACGTATCACACGGTGGAGGCGGTGCGCGCGTCGATGATCGAACGGCAGCGCGGCGCGCTCGTGCTGATCGGCTCGGTGAACGGTCTCGCCGCGCTCGGTCATCCGGCATATAGCGCCGCGAAGGCCGGCCTGATCAGCTATACGAAGGCGCTCGCGATCGAGCTGGGCCGCTTTGGCATTCGCGCGAACATCGTGTGTCCGGGCACTGTGAAGACGCAGGCGTGGCAGGCGCGTGTCGAGAAGAATCCGCAGGTGTTCGAGGAACTGAAGAAGTGGTACCCGTTGCGCGACTTCGCGACGCCCGACGACATCGCCGATGCGGTGCTGTTCCTCGCATCGCCGCAAGCGCGCGTGATCACCGGCGTCGCGTTGCCGGTCGACGGCGGCTTGATGGCGGGCAACCGCCTGATGGCGCAGGAGCTGACGCTCGAGTCGTTCTGAGCCGCGCGCGGCGCGTGCACTACGGCACCGGCAATACAACATCGGCAATACAACACACAGCAAGACAATGAGGACAGCATGGCAGCAGTGCAACTGAGCGGCATCTTCAAACGCTATGGCGACACCCAGGTCGTGCACGGCATCGATCTCGACATCGACGACGGCGAGTTCGTCGTGCTGGTCGGTCCGTCGGGCTGCGGCAAGAGCACGCTGATGCGGATGGTGGCCGGGCTCGAGGAAATCAGCGGCGGCGATCTGATGATCGGCGGCACGCGCGCGAATACGCTCGCGCCGCAGCAGCGCAACATCTCGATGGTGTTCCAGAGCTACGCGCTGTATCCGCATCTGTCGGTGTATGAAAACATCGCGTTCGGTCCGAGAATCCGCAAAGAATCCTCGGAGAAATTCAAGCCGCGCATCGATGCGGCCGCGAAGATGCTGAACCTCAGTGACTATCTGGACCGCTTGCCGCGCGCACTGTCGGGCGGTCAGCGGCAACGCGTGGCGATGGGCCGCGCGGTGGTGCGCGAGCCGTCGCTGTTCCTGTTCGACGAACCGCTGTCGAATCTCGACGCAAAGCTGCGCGTGCAGATGCGCACCGAAATCAAGGCGCTGCATCAGCGCCTGAAGAACACGGTGATCTACGTCACCCACGACCAGATCGAAGCGATGACGATGGCCGATCGCATCGTCGTGATGAACGCGGGACGTATCGAGCAGATCGGCCGTCCGCTCGAACTCTATGACCGGCCGGCGAATCTGTTCGTCGCGAGCTTCCTCGGCTCGCCGTCGATGAATTTCGCCGAGGGCGTGATCGTCAATCGCACGCAGGGTGCGGGCCTCGCGTTGAAGCTCGCGGACGGCAGCGAGGTCGCGCTCGAACGCACGCCTGCGTCGGCCGTGGTCGGTGCGAAGGCCACGCTCGGCGTGCGGCCCGAGCACGTCGAGATCACGACGCAGATACCGGATGCCGCGCTCGACGTCGAAGTGATCGAGCCAACTGGTGCCGAAACGCACCTGTACGGGAAAATAGGCGGCGCTTCGTGGTGCGTGACCACGCGCGAGCGCTCGAAGATCGAGCCCGGTCAGCGTGTCACGCTGCGTCTGCCGGCCGAACACATCCATCTGTTCGATACGGAGAGTGGACGCAGGCTGGTCTGAACCGCGTGCGGCTTGAACTTTGATCAGGCCGATTCAAGCCGAACAAGCTGCGAGCGACGCGGATCCATATGAAACAGCCCCTAAGGAACACCGGGTGTCCGCACCGAACTTGATTCCCCACATCCGCAACGCACTCGCGAGTCTGCGGCCCGCCGAGCGCAAGGTCGCCGACATGGTGCTCGCCGACGTCGACTTCGCGATGCGCGCGAGCATCACCGAACTCGCGCAGCGCGCCGAAGTATCCGAGCCTTCCGTCACGCGTTTTTGCCGCGCGATCGGTGCGCACGGTCTGCGCGACTTCAAGATGCAGCTCGCGCAGAGCGTCGCGGGCGGGCTGCCGTATGCATCGACCGCGGTCGCGCGCGACGACGACGTGCAGACCTTGATGGACAAGGTCGGCGAAGCGGCGATCGACGGCATCACGCATGCGCGCGGCGCGCTCGATCCTGCCGTGGTCGAAAGCGCGATCGCGGCGCTTTCGAGCGCCCGGCGCGTGTTTTTCTTCGGCGTGGGCTCAGGCTCGGGGCTCGTCGCGCAGGACGCGGCGCTGCGTTTTTTGCGCATCGACATCGCGGCGGCCGCGTTTACCGATGGTCATTTGCAGCGTCTATACGCGGGTTTGATGGAGCCGGGCGACGTCGCGTTTGCGATCTCGCATTCGGGGCGCAGCGTCGAAGTGAATGAAAGCATCCAGATCGCGAAGGAGCGCGGCGCGACGACGATCGCGCTGACCAACGTCGGCTCGCGACTCGCATGGCTCGTCGATATTCCGCTGCTGCTGCGCGTGGCGAGCCCGATCGATCCGAACACGCCGGGCGTGTCGCGGCTCGTGCATCTGTGCATCATGGATGCGCTCGCGATCGGCGTCGCGCTGAAGGCCGGGCCCGAGACGCTGGAAAAGATGCGCCACGCGAAGGCGCGGCTCATGCCGCATGAGCCGGAAGGGGCGGGCGGGTAAGGCGCGCACATTCCGCGACTTTCGTCGTCGCTCCAGGTAGAATCGGCTCGCAGCGTTCCCGTTTACGTCCGTCCGCCCATGTCCTCCCGTTCCGCCGACACCGCATCGCACGCCCCATCAACGACCGCCGCCGAACGTGTGCCGACCCTGCTGCTGGCCGCCGCGCTATCGCTCGGCAGCGCGTCAGCGCTCGGCTTCGCGCGCTTCGCGTACGCGCTGCTGTTGCCGTCGATGAAACTCGACCTCGGCTGGAGCTTCGCGCAGGCCGGCGCGATGAACACCGCCAACGCGCTCGGCTATCTGCTCGGCGCGCTCGTGTTTCCGCGCCTCGCGCGCCGCTGGTCGGCCGGCGCGCTGTTCGCGGCCGGTTGCGTGCTGACCGCGCTGCTGATGGCCGGCAGCGGCCTCACCGCCAGCACGCATGCGCTGCTGACGCTGCGCGTGATCACCGGTGCGAGCAGCGCGGCGATCTTCATCGGCGGCGGCGTGCTTGCGGCGCGGCTTGCGTCAGCGCGACCGCGCGACGCGGGGCTCGTGCTCGGTCTGTATTACGGCGGTACCGGCTGGGGGATCGTCGCGTCGTCGGTGCTGGTGCCGGTGGCGATCCTTGATGCCGCCCACGGCTGGCAATTCGCGTGGTTCGCGCTCGCGGCGGCCTGCGCGCTGTTCGCCGCGGTCGCGATCGGCGCGTCGCGCAGGATCGAGCGCGCGTACTCGAGCGCGGCGGCTGCGGCGCATGCAGCCGCCGCCACCCCTGCCCCGGGCTGGCCGCACTTCGCGGCCGCGCTCGCGGGCTACGGACTGTTCGGCGTCGGCTATATCGGCTACATGACGTTCATCGTCGCGCTGCTGCGCAACGCCGGCATGAGCGCGGCGGTCGTCACCGGTTTCTATCTACTGCTCGGCGCGGCGACCGTGGTGTCGGCGCGGATCTGGTCGACGCTGCTCGATCGCATGCGCGGGGGCCAGGCGCTCGCCCTGCTCAACGCGCTGCTGGCGATCGCGACGCTGCTGCCCGCGCTCTTCACGCAGCCGTGGGTCGCGTTCGTTTCGGGCGCGCTGTTCGGCGCGACGTTCCTGTCGGCGGTCGCGTCGACGACCGCGTTCGTGCGCCACAATCTGCCCGCGAGCCACTGGGCGAAGGGCATCAGCGCCTTCACGATCGTGTTCGCGTTCGGGCAGATCGTCGGGCCGGTCGTGATCGGCTGGGTGTCGGATGGCGCCGGGCTCGCGCGCGGGCTCGTGTATTCGGCGCTGCTGCTGGCGGCCGGCTCGGTACTCGCGGCGTGTCAGAAGGCGTTGCGTGCGCCGTGAGTCGCCTTATGCGTGCTTCGTATTCAGCGATACGTCCAGCACCGATGCGCGACGAACGTGAGCGGCGGCACCACGCACACGACTAGCGCGATGCCGAGCGCGGGCGGCCCGCCCGCAAGCTGCGTCAGGTGCGATACGAGCGCGGTCGACGTCAGACCGCCCAGCGACACGACCACGAACCGCCCAGCGTTCAGCAACGCAGGCAGCGCAGAAAAACTCCAGAACGTGTTCAACAGATAAGAGGCCGCCGTCGCCCAGGTGAACGCGATCGCGTTGGCCCACGGCGGTGACATGCCGGCGTCCGCGATCAGCGTCAGCGCAATGCATACATGCAGGCCGGTCGCGATGACGCCGCTCGCGCCAAAGCGCATCAGCCTGACCCGTTCGACCGGCATCATCGCGACGCTCCCTCGCGCTTGCGCAGGATCGCGAACAGCGATACGCCATAAGGCAGCGGCGCACGCGCGAGCCAGTGGCGCTCGGCGCTGAAGACGCGGTACAGCGCCGCGTTGAGCAGCCACGGCGGGATCGCGTCGCCGAGCCGATGAGCGGCGAGTTCCGCATCGTGTTCGACGAGATCAGCTACGGCGTGTCGATCAGCGAGGCGCTGACGAATCTCGCGACGCGCGTGCCGATTCGCGATCTGCGTTACTTCGTGATCGCCGTCGTGATCCAGCGCGAGACGGGCGGCAATCTCGCCGAAGTGCTCGACGGCATCACCGCGCTGATCCGCGACCGCTTCAAGCTATTCGACAAGGTTCGCGTGCTCGCCGCCGAAGACAAGATGTCCGCGTGGGTGCTCGGCCTGCTGCCGTTCGGCTGCCGAGCATGGCGGGTGGCACATGACCACGCACTTCGTCGCGAGCGGATCGACATGTGGAATGAACGGAGAGAGCCGGTGGAACGCACGAGACAACGTGGCGCGGCGGCGGTGCTGATTGCGCAAACCGCGAGCTGAAGCGCGCAGGACCTGTTATGGATTGTCGCGCGTCTCGGCCGTGGGTCTGCCCTGGAAGACCGGCAGCCGCCAGCCGTAGCGCAGCGACGCGAGCCGCGCCAACACGCAAGCCAATGTCGCGAACCACGGCGTCCACCAGTCCGTCCAGCCCGCGTACGAAAAACCGACTTGCACCGCCGCGCCTAACAGCGCGGCCGACGCATAGATCTCGCGTTCGAGAATCGCGGGTACGCGCGAGAGCACGACGTCGCGCATCACGCCGCCACCGACCGCGCTGACGATGCCGAGCAGAATCGCGAGTTCGGCATTGTGGCCGTACGTGAGCGCTTTCTGCGCGCCCGACACCGCGAACAGACCGAGCCCGATCGCATCGAAGAACAGCACCGGCTGACGCAGCCGGCGCACCTGCGGATACGCGAGAATCGTCACGGCCGACGCGGCGAGCGCGGTCGCCAGATAGCGCCAGTTCGACAGCCCCGCAGGCGGGATCGCGCCGATGCACAGGTCGCGCACGATGCCGCCGCCGCACGCGACCATGAAGGCGATCACGACGATGCCGAGCAGGTCGAGCCGTCGTTGACGCGCGGCCACCGCGCCGCTGATCGCGAACACGAAGGTGCCGATCAGGTCGAGAATGGTGTAGACGGCGTGTGAATTCACTGAGTGGTTTCGTGTTGATCGAGCCAGGCACCGGCCGCGCACAGCATGGCTTCGAGGCCCGTGCGCAGGGTCGGGTCGAGCACAGGCGCGAATTTCGGCGAGTGATTGCTCGGAATTTCGTTGAGTTTTTTCGCGGCGCGCGCCTGGCGGAACACTTCGGGCTCGGTGCCGCCGACGAACCAGAACGAGTACGGCACGTTCCATTCGCGGCCGAACACGCTGAAGTCTTCGCTTGCGGCGGCCGGCGGCGATTCGTACGCGCGCTCGCCGAACTGCGCCTCGAACGCGTTGCGCACACGCTCGGTCGTGACCGCGTCGTTGATCGTCAGCGGGTAGCTCGATAGTGTCGTGAATTCTGGCTCGCGCGGCGCGTTCGACGCCACGCATTCGGCGCAGCAGATGCGGCGGATCGCGCCGAGCATGTACTCGCGCACGTCATCGTCGTAAGTGCGCATGTTGAGCTTCAGCGTCGCGTCGTCGGGGATGATGTTCTCTTTCGTGCCGGCTTGCAGCGAACCGATGGTCAGCACGGCGCTGTCGCTCGGCGCGATTTCGCGCGACACGATGGTTTGCAGACGCAAGGTCGTCGACGCTGCCATGATCACGGGATCGATCGACGTCTGCGGTTGCGAGCCGTGCGCGCCGCGCCCGAACAGCTTGATCTTGATGCTGTCGCCGGCCGACAGGATCGTGCCGCTGCGATAGCCGACCGAGCCCGCCGCGCCGACCATCACGTGCTGGCCGAGAATCACGTCGGGCTTCGGAAAGCGCGTGGTCATGCCGTCGTCGAGCATGCTGCGCGCGCCGCGGCCGACTTCCTCACCGGGCTGGAACACGGCCATCAGCGTGCCGCGCCATGCGTCGCGATGCCCTGCCATCAGACGCGCGACGCCGAGCAGCCATGTGACGTGCATGTCGTGGCCGCACGAATGCGCGACGCCGACTTCGAGCCCGTCTTCGTCTTTCGCCCTCACCGTGCTCGCATAGGGCAGGCCGGTCGCTTCGGCCATCGGCAGCGCGTCCATGTCGGCGCGCAGCATCACGGTGGGACCGTCGCCGTTGCGCAGCAACGCAACGACGCCCGTCACGCCGACGTTGCGCGTCACCTCGTAACCGAGCTTTTCCACGTAGTCCGCGACGATGCCCGCGGTGCGCACCTCCTGCATCGACAGTTCGGGGTGCGCGTGCAGGTCTTTGTAGATCGCTTCGAGTTCAGGCAGCAGCGCGTCGATCGCGCTCGACATCGTTTCGATCAGCTTCGACATGGAGGGCTCCTTGTTGCCATGAACGCCAGGGAAGGAAGGCGGCGGAATGCGGACCGTCTGTCAGGATCGCGCAGGCGGCGCGCTTGCGGACTCGCTTTCGAGCAGGCTGTGCGAAAGCTTGCCAAGCAGACGTTCGAGCGTTTTGCGTTCGTTCGCGCTGAGCGCCTTCGCCAGCTCGACCTCGAGTTCGGTGCCCACCGCTTCGGACGCCTGCGCGACTTCGAGGCCTTGCGCCGTGGCACGCAACGCGATACTGCGGCGGTCCGACGCATGCATGTTGCGCGTGATCAGGCCGCGCGTTTCAAGCTCGGCGAGGACTTTGGAAAGCAGCGTTTTTTCGATCAGCGCGCGCTGTGAAACGGATTTGGGCGTGATGTCGGGCTCCGCGCAGACGAGGCGCAGCACGCGCAACGCACGCACGTCGAGATCCCAGCGCTCGCGGTAGACCATGTTCGCGCGGTTGATCAGCAACGCGCTGGTCAGATCGAGCCTGAAAGTCAGGAAGTCCGAATACAAGAATTTGCTCCGCTGTCCGTGTCATACGCAGTGCAGGCATTATAGGCAAGTAGTTGAAATTTTCAAATACTTGCGTGGGCGCCGCCCTGGTGCGAGACAGGTGAAGTGTTAGCGAGCGTCGCGCCCGGAGCCGGATTGGGCCACGCGGGCGGCGACACCCATCGGTTCGATCAAAGCACTTGAATCGGTCTGCTCGCCGCTGAGCGAATCGAGGCTGATGCCGTTGGTCTCGGGCAGAATCCACGCGGTGACGATCACGCACAGATAACCGACGCCCGCGACCAGCGGAATCGCGGAGTCGAGCGCCATATGACCGGTGCTGAGCCAGCCCACGCCAAGCGGGAACAGCGAGCCGATGACGCGCCCCATGTTGTAGGCCACGCCGTAGCCGGTCGCGCGGATTTCGTTCGGGTAGCTCTCCGAGATCGTCGCGGCGATGCCCGAGAACGTTCCCTGCATCAGCACGCCGAGCAGAAAGCCGAGCACGAGCATCGCGCCGTTCGACGCGGGAATCGCCATATAGGCGAGCGCCATGGAAAACGCGCCCGCCGCGAACACGATATACGTGAGGCGTCGGCCGATGCGGTCCGACGAATACGCACCGAGCACGTAGCCCACGAACGAGCCGAGGATCATGATCGCGAGATAGGCGCTCGTGCCGAAGATCGACAGGCCGCGTTCGAGCTTCAGATAGGTCGGCATCCACGTCGCGATCGCATAGTAGCTGCCGAGCATGCCGCCCGACAGCAGACTGCACAGGATCGTCTTGCCGGCGAGCGGCCGCGCGCAGACACGGCGTAGTCCTTCCAAGGCGGCGGGCGAGTGCTGTTTTCCGAGCGCGCGCGAGAACGCTTCGGGCTCTTTCAGATCGCGCCGAAGATACACAACCAGCAGCGCCGGCACGATGCCGATAAAAAAGCAGCCGCGCCACGCCCACTCCGCCGGCAGCCACGAAAACAGCACGCTATAGACGATCGCCGCGGCGGCCCAGCCAAACGAATAATTGCTCGCCGCGAAGCCGGAGAATTTGCCGCGATGCGCGGGATTCCTGATGATCTCGGTCACGAGCACCATGCATAGCGACGATTCGCCACCGAAGCCGAGCCCCTGCAGCATGCGAAACAGCGCGAGCTGTAGTGGCGAGTTGGCGAAGCCGCACGCGAAGCACGCGAGCGCGAATAGCACGATGGTCCAGCGCAGAATGCGCACGCGCCCGAAGCGGTCGGCGAGCAGGCCCGCGCCGATCGCACCGACGAGCGACGCGATCAGCGTGTAGGTGACGATGCTGCCCGCGATGGCCTTGTTCATGTGCCAGGTCGCGGCGAGCACGGGAATCAGGAACGAGTAGATCATGAAGTCGTACACATCGACGGCATGACCCATGAACGCGCCCGCAAAGGCTTTCTTCTCGTTCTTCGACAGCGATTCGAACCAGACCATGATGGAGGACTCCGGGCGAGGATGAGGTGGCGGCTGGCGCCTCGAGAATGCGAGTGGGTGTTATAGCGGTGGCGCGACGAACGACAGTCCCGCCTGCTCGAGCAGCGCGGCCACCCGCAGCGAACGCAGGTCGTGATAGAGCGGCGCGACGATCTGCACGCCGATCGGCAGGCCGTCCGCGGTCGTGCCGGCGCGGGCCACGGTCGATGGCAGGCCGCACAGACCCGAGTGGCCGGCCCAGAACAGCTGGGTCGTCATCGGCTGCGGGCGGCCGTTGACGTCGAGCGTGCGCTGCCACGGCGCCCCGGTTTCGTCGAGCGTGAAGGCGGCGGTCGCGGCGGCGGGGCACAGCAGCACGTCGATCGTGCCGAACAGCTCGCGCCATGCTTCGCAAAACGCGTCGCGCTGCTTTTGCAGCAGCAGCCAGTCGCGGTGACGCAACGCGGTGCCCGCGTATTGCAAGGCGGCGTACGACGACGCGTCGGCGGGCACGGCGGCGCTTGCTGTGAGCGCGGCGGCGAAGGCGTCGTCGTCGAGATAGTGCGAGGTCGACGCGCGCAGCAGCAGCACGTAGGCGCGCATCAGTTGCGCGGCGTCGAGCGCGGGGCGCGCGTTCCAGACCACCGTCGCACCGGCGTCTTCGAGCTGCCGGCCAAGACGCGTGAGGCACGCCTCTACCGGGCCGTCGACGTCGGCGAGCGGATGATTGGTCAGTACGCCGAAGCGGAATTCACGCAGGTCCGTGCGCTCGCAGGGTGGCAGTGCGAGCCGCAGCGCGCTCGCGGCTTCGCCGGCCGGACCGGCGATCGCGCCGAGCACGAGTTCGAGGTCGCGCGCCGAGCGCGCGAGCGGACCCGCGACGTTGATGTCGGGCTGCGCCATGCCGCCGCCGATGCCATGGCCTTTCAGCGACACGATGCCATGCGTGGTCTTGTGCGAGAAGACGCCGCAGAAATGCGCGGGGTTGCGGATCGACGAGCCGACATCCGAGCCGACGTCGAAGAATGACATGCCCGCGCAGACGGCCGCCGCACTGCCACCCGACGAACCGCCCGGCGTGCGGGACGGATCGCGCGGATTGCGGGTCGTGCCGTAGAGGTCGTTATAGCTTTGCCAGTCGCGCAGATAGATCGGCACGTTGGTCTTGCCGAGCAGCACCGCGCCCGCGTCGAGCAGGCGTTGCACGACGTCCGCATGGGCGCTCGCGATGTTCTCGCGATGCGCGGGGTCGCCAAGGGTCGTCGGCCAGCCGCGGACGTCGAAAGATTCCTTGATCGTAAACGGAATGCCGTGCAAGGGGCCGCGCAGCCGCCCCCCGCGCCGTTCCTCGTCGCGTGCTTCGGCGGTGGCGTAGGCGGCGTCGAAATCGGATACGACGACCGCGTTCAGCAGGCCGTTGTCGGCCTCGAATGCGGCTTCGCACGCGGCGACGAGCGAGACGGCGTCGATCTCGCCGGCGCGCATGTCGTGCGCGGCCTGCTGGACAGTGGCGTAACGGTAGCGCGCCGCCTGACTGGCGGCGGGTGGGGAGGAGCTTGGTGTCATGAAAGGCCTAGAGGGCGATTGATGGGCGGTATGTTGTATACCGTCTATCGCCAAATTCAGCCTGTCAAGTGGCTTGCAGCGTAGTCGACGAAATTATCGGGTGGCGTAAAGCGAGCGCGGTGGCGTGTGCCGCGCCTCGCTTCCTATGCCGCGCGTTTCAAAGGCCGTTTCAACGCGCATTGTTCGCCAGATAGTGCTGGGCGGCGCGCATCACATGCCGCTCGGCGAGCAGCGCCGACAGCGTCGCATCGCCCGACTGCACCGCGCGCAGGATCGCGGCGTGTTCGTCCCAGGTCTGGCGGACTTCCGCATCGCTCGCGTTCGTGAACAGCATGCGCGTGCGGTCGCGCAACGAGCGCATCAGGTCGCTCAGAATCGTATTGGCCCCGGCCGCGTAGAGCAGGTCGTGAAAACGCGCGTTGAGTTCGAGCAGGCCGGCCGTCTCGCCGGCGTCGACTTTTGCCTTGCCTTCAGCGAGCACCTGTTCGATCTGGCCGACCAGTTCGGGCGTTCGATGTTCGGCGGCGAGCCGGGCGTTGAGTCCCTCGAGCGTCGCGCGGATCTGGATCATTTCGCGTGCCGCCGACGGCTGCAGCGACGCGACCACCGCGCCGTGCCGCGGCCGCACTTCGACGAGGCCTTCCGAGGCGAGCGCGCGCAGCGCTTCGCGTACCGGCACGCGCGAGACGTCGAGCTCCTGGGCGATGCGTCCTTCGACCAGCCGCTCGCCGGGCGCGTACGTGCCCGAGACGATTGCTTCGCGCAGCCGCGCGGTGACGAGATGCGACAGCTGCCGATGCATGATCGGCGCGCTCGATTGCCCCTGTGCGCCGCTTGCCGCGGTCGTGTCCGCTTCGGTCTTCATAAGGATCTCCAACCTGTGTTGCTGATGGCGTGTGATGCAGGCGATTTTACCTCAGTGCACGTCACGAATACTGTAGACCTTATACGGAAATAGCCGGCTCGGCCTTGTCTGGCGGGGCATTGAAGCACGCGCCGCGCTTCCTCGTGGCTGCTGCCGCTCGATTCTCCTGCTTTGAAATGCCGCGACGAATGCGGGTAAACCTCAAGCAAGCAGCCGTTGATCCTGTTTTATTTAGTACATAGTATACCAAGCGGTTATCTCAAATCAGCCGCATCCACCCGCGCTCGCAGGTCCGCGCAGTCAGGAGAAGCAATGGAATCTCACGTCGTTCTAACGTCGGCGCACTGGGTTTATCTGTGTGGTGTCGTCTCTATCATCGCGACGCTGGTGTTTCGCGCCAATGTCGTCGCGCCCGCGATTCTCGCGACCTTCGCCACCGTCTACGCGTTTTCCGGCCAGGTGTCGACCGCGATCGAAGCGGTGTTCTTCGCGCCGCTTACGGCGGCGCGCGAGCTGTTCAATATCTTCCTCGTGATTTCGCTCATGACCGCGTTGCTCAACGCGCTGAAACGGATCAACGCGGATGTGCGCATGGTCCAGCCGTTTCGCGCGGTCATGGTCAACGGGCACGTCGGCTTCTTCGTGCTCGGCTTCGTGAGCTACGTGTTGTCGCTGTTCTTCTGGCCGACGCCGGCCGTGCCGTTGATCGCCGGCATTCTGCTGCCGGCCGCGATTTACGCGGGCGTGCCGCCGCTGGGCGCGGCGTTGTGCATCGGCATCGCGGGACTCGGCACGGCCTTGTCGTCGGATTACGTGATCAAGGTCGCGCCGGGCATCAGCGCGAAAGCGGCCGCGGTCGCGATGCCGGACGTTGCCGACAAGGCGCTGCTACTGTCGCTGATCACGGGCGGCATCGCGTTCCTGATCGCCTATCTGCGTATCCGCAAGCAGATCCAGGCGCCCGATGCGCGCCATCTCGAACGCTGGGAAGCGACCCAGGTCACGGCGAATGCCGTTGTCACGCCCGCGGCCGGCACGAGTCGCGCGCGCATCCGGCGCGGCAAACCGCAGCATGCGTCGGTCGGCGACGGCGGCCAGGTCAGCGGCGCGAGCGGCTCGCGGGCGTTGTTGTCGTCGCGCGACCTGTTGACGCCGTGGCAGGAGCGCTGGTCCCGCTGCTTCGCGATCGTGATCCCCGTCGCCTTTCTCGCGATCGTCGCTTACATGGTGTTGCCGCATCTGATCCCCAGCTTCAAGGGCGCGAGCGGTGCAGCGGCCGCGGCGCTCGTCGGCGGCGTCTCCGCGTTGCTGATGGTGGCGGTAGCCGCTGCGCGCGACTATCGCGCGATCTGCCGCAGCACGGCCGAGCACGTCACCGAGGGCTTCGTGTTTTCGTTTCGCGCGATGAGCTCGGTGCTGCCGATTGCGGGCTTCTTCTTCATCGGCGTGGCCGGCACTGCGGCGCCGATCCTCGGCTTGCCCGCCGGTACCCATGCCCCCGGCCTGCTTGCCGATCTCGTGAAAGCGGGCGAGGTCTACATTCCGCACAACGCGTTCTTCGTCTCGTACGGCATTCTGCTGGCCGGCATGGTGACGGGCATCGACGGCTCGGGCTTCGCCGGTTTGCCGTTGACCGGCGCGCTGGCGGGCGCGCTCGGCCGCACGGTGGGCTTCGACGTGTCGACCCTCGCGGCGATCGGCCAGATGGGTTCGGTGTGGACCGGCAAGACGCTGACCGCATGGTCGGCGCTCGCGGCGGTGGCGAGCTTCGCGCGTGTGCCGGTGTTGCAGGCGGTGCGCAATCTGTTGCTGCCGGTGGTGTGCGGCCTGGTGGTGTCGACGTTGGTGGCGATTCTGATCTGGTGATGGGGGGCGGGACGCGCGTGTCGTCCGCGCGGTTTTTGCCGGGCCTTGCGCGTTGGTTTGCCGATGCGCAAGGCCTTGGTGGTTTGATCGTCGGCGCGCTTTGCCCGCGAGTTGCGGCCTACGTCTTACGCCTCGCAACGACAAGCAAAAACGCCGGCTTCAGTGCATCGAAGCCGGCGTCCCAGTTTGACTCACTACGTTGTGTTGCTAACTCACCATGACACGCTGACATTGCCATTGACGAAAGTCTGACAGGCCATCCGATAGCCAGCTTTGATTTCGTCTTCGCTCAGATGGCGTTTTTCCTTGTCCTTCACGCTATCGGTATGTTCGATGCCGTGTTCGACCTTGCATTTGCAGGTGCCGCACAAGCCGCCGCCGCATTTGAACGGAATGCCGCCTTTTTCGCGCAGCGAGACGCGCAGCAGATTGCTGTTGGGCGGCGCGCTGACCGACTTGTTGTCGTTGCTGAGGAAAGTAATCTGGATCATTCGGAGGCTTACGTATTGGGTTCGGAGAGGAGGGGATGAAACGGCGCGGCAACTAGCGCGGGGTCAGTTGCGCGGCGCCGTTGCCGTGGCCCGCGAGCTGCCGCAGCGACTCGAGCGCGGCTTCAGGCGTCGCGAATTTTTCGAGGAACCTGGTGGGAACGAGATTGACCGCCGACGGTGTGGCTTCGTCGATCACCCTGATCTTCGTTTCTTTCATGAGCGCGGCGATGACGAACGTGGCGATATGCCGGCCGCCGTAGAGGTAGTCGAAGGTGGCGAGCGGCACGATGCCTTCGGTCGCCTCGGTGCGGTACTGGCCGGGCTTGCTCGTCAGAATCACGTGCGTGCCGGCCGCGACGGAGCGCGTATTCATGCTGCCTGCTCCAGATCGTCCTGCGCGAGTTCGATGTCGTGCTCGATCCATAGTTGGCACGCGAGGCGATAACCCTGCGCAAGCCGCTCGCCGAGCTGTTTTTTTTCCTTCCAGTTGGGCTCGGGCAGATACTGCGCGCCGGACATCACGCGACACGCGCACTTCGAGCACTTGCCCATGCCGCATTCGTAGCGCAGATGCGGAAACGGGAATTGCCTGATGCCGGCGCGCACGACGAGGTTGGTGTTCTCCTTGACCTCGCCCTGATGGGTCGCGCCATTTTTGTGAAATACCACTGTTGGCATAACGCTCTCCGTGATTCGCTCGGATCTAGTCTAGTTGAAAAAAGGATATAGTATACCGTCTACTGCCGGACGGGCCCCGGCGAGGGCCGAAGACAGCGGCGGTTGGCGCGCATTAGTTCCAGTTTTCTTAAGGCTTTCCGCGGTGAGGCCGCAATGAAACGGCGCGTAGACGGAGCGCTCTTCCCAAGAACGGCTCGCGCAATTCAGAGATTGCGGTATACAGTATTCATTAAAGAGGCTACACTAGCTCAACTGTTCCGTCCGTGCCCGACGGCATTCGGGCTTTCGACAACGCCAACCTTTTACTTACCTGTCAGGAGCTTGAAATGGCTGAATTGATGAACCGTGATGACTTCCGCGCCGCGCTCGAGGACGCCATCAAAGGCAAGAGTGCGAACAAGGCGCCGTTCAGCATCGCATGGGCGAGCGGCAAGCTGAGCCGCGCGCATCTCGCGCGCTGGGCCGAGAACCACTATCACTACGTGGGCCCGTTCGCCGACTATCTGGCCTACATCTATGCGCGCACGCCGGACCGCTTCACCGAGGCTAAGGACTTTCTGCTCGCCAACATGTACGAAGAGGAGATCGGCGGTGACCGTCATACCGATCTGCTGATCCGTTTCGCCGAAGCGTGCGGCACGACGCGCGAGCGCGTGATAGATCCCGACAACATGTCGCCGACCACGCGAGGCCTGCAGGCATGGTGTTATTCGGTGGCGATGCGCGAGGACCCGATCGTCGCGGTCGCGGCGCTCGTCGTGGGACTGGAATCGCAGGTGCCGTCGATCTATCGCAAGCAGACGCCGACGCTGCGCGACAAATACCAGTTCACCGACGAGGAGGTGGAGTTCTTCGATCTGCACATCGTGTCGGACGAGATTCATGGCGAGCGCGGCTATCAGATCGTGCTCGAACATGCCGACACGCCCGAGTTGCAGCAACGCTGCCTGAAGATCTGCGAGATCGGCGCGCAGATGCGTCTGCTTTATACGACCGCGCTCTATTACGACTACGTCGAGCAGGACCTGGCGCTGCCCGAACTCGAACTCGCGAGTTGAACCCGCGGCGGCGCGCGCAACGCGGCGCCGTCTTCCGTTGGCATCGCCGCGAGCCAGCCGGCCGGCATGGCGCCGGCCATTGCGGCAACAGCACAGGTATCCGTCATGAGCAATCCGGCAACACCAGAGTTCAAGAATCTCATCGCGGGCGAGTGGACCGCCAGCGTGAGCGGCGGCATGTTCGACAACGTGAATCCCGCCGATACGCGCGACATCGTCGGCCGCTTCCAGGCGTCTTCGGCCGAGGACGCGCGCGCCGCGCTGGCCGCGGCGGCTGGCGCGTTCGCCGCGTGGCGGCGCACGCCGGTCGCGCAGCGCGCGGCCGTTCTCAATCGCGCGGCGGCGTGGCTCGAACAGCATGCGGACGGATTCGCGAACGAACTCACGCGCGAAGAAGGCAAGCCGCTCGCGCAGAGCAGGGACGAAATTCTGCGCTCGGCGCAGGTGTTGCGTTTCTATGCGGTGGAAGGTCAGTCGTATTCCGGCGAGACGTTTCCTAGCGACGATCCCGACATGACCGTCCACACTCAGCGCGAACCCCTCGGCGTCGTCGCCGTGATTACACCGTGGAATTTTCCGATCTCGATCCCGGCGCGCAAGATCGCGCCGGCGCTGATCGCCGGTAATACGGTGATCTTCAAACCGTCGTCGGATGCGCCGCTGATCGGCTACCGGCTCGCCGAAGCATTCGCGCAGGCGGGCATTCCATCGGGTGTACTGAATTTCATCACGGGACGCGCGTCGGAAATCGGCTCCGTCATTACCGCGTCGCCGGTCGTCAGGGCCGTGTCGTTCACCGGTTCGACCGCCGCTGGCGAACAGATTCATCGCTCCCTACCGCTGACCACGCGCACGCAGATGGAACTCGGCGGCAAGAACCCGCTGATCGTGATGGACGACGCGGATCTCGACCGCGCCGTCGACCTGACGATCAAGGGCGGCTTCTCGCTGACGGGCCAGGCCTGCACCGGCACGAGCCGCGTGCTGGTCATGCAGAGCGTGCGCGATGCGTTCAGCGAGAAACTGCTCGCTAAAGTGAAGACGCTCAAGATCGGCAGCGGCCTCACGCCCGGCATGGACATCGGTCCGCTCGCGACCCGGACGCAGCTCGACACCGTGCTCGACTACGTGGCCTCCGGCAAGGCACAGGCCACGCATCTGTACGGCGGCGAGCGCCTGAGCGGTCCCGATTACGAGCACGGCTATTACGTCACGCCGGCGATCTTCACCGACGTGACGCAGGACATGCGTATCTGCCGCGAAGAAATCTTTGGGCCGGTGATCGCGATCGTCACCGTGACCAGCTACGAGGACGCGATCGCGAAGGCGAACGACACCGAGTATGGGCTCTCCGCCGCGATCGTCACGTCGAATCCACGCCACATGCATCGCTTCGCGGACGACATCGAGGCGGGCACCGTGAAGATCAACCGCACGACGACGGGCAACGCGATCAACGCGCCGTTCGGGGGGCTCAAGCGTTCGAGCACGTCGACGTTTCGCGAATCGGGGCGTGGCGGTCTCGAGTTCTATACGCAGATCAAGACGGTCTATCGCGGCATCTGAGCGCGGCGAGATCAGCTTTCCGAATCAATGAATCAATCAACAATGAGGGGGTTGCAATGAAACAGATATTTCGCCTGGAACTGGCCGAAGCGCGCGAAATGATCCGCGCGGCCATCGGCCGGGCGCAGCAGATCGACGTGCTCGAATCGGTCTGCATCGTCGACGAGGGCGGCTATCCGCTCGCGCTCGAACGGATGGACGGCGCGCGCATCACTGGGCCGCAGATTGCGTGGAACAAGGCGTTCACGGCAGCCGGCCACAAGCGCTCGACGCATCTGTTCACCCAGCGGCCCAACGGTCCCGCGTTGCCGGGCAACGAAGCGTTCGGCATTCAATGGAGCTTCGAGGGTAAGTTCGCGGCATTCGTCGGCGGCTTTCCTGTTGTCGTCGATGGCCAGGTGGTGGGTGGTGTGGGCCTGAGCGGCGGCAACGGCGAGCAGGACACGCAGTGCGGCCTCGCCGCTTTGCAGGGGCTGCACGATCTACTCGCGGCGCAGGGGCATAGCGTGCTCGTGGAAGCCGACATCAAGAAATGACGCCACGGGCCGCCTGTGCATGCCGGCGGTCCTGTCGTTCGCATCGCATCGTCATGAGGTGGCGTCATGTCATACCGGATTCAGGTGCTCGAAACAGGAGCGTGCTTCAGCGCCGAGCGCGACGAATCGCTGCTCGCCGCCGCGCTACGCGCGGACGTGCCGCTTGCGCACGATTGTCAGTTCGGCGGTTGCGGCACGTGCCGCGTGAAAGTGCACGAGGGCACGCTCGACTACGAGGAGTTTCCGCTCGGACTCACCGAGGAGGAGGCGCAGGCGGGATTTGCGCTCGCGTGTCAGGCGCGGCCGCGCAGCGACATTGTGATCGGCGCGGGCCACGCCGGTGCGCCGACATCGGAGCCGGCGCGTCATACGGTGCGCGTCGAGGCGGTACGCTTGCTGGCGCACGACGTCACGCACCTCACGCTCGCGCTTCCAGAGGATGCCGAAATGATTTACCGGCCCGGTCAGTACATGAACGTGATGCTCGAAGACGGTAGTCATCGCAGCTTCTCGATGGCATCCGCCGCGCGCGCGGGCGGCCTCGTCGACTTTCATGTGCGGAAGATCGCGGGCGGCCGGTTCACCGATCGTGTGGTGGCGCAGCTCAAACCGGGCGACCGCCTCGACGTGGAACTGCCGCTCGGCGGATTCCGACTGCACGAAGAGGACTATCGTCCGTTGCTGATGGTCGCGACCGGCACCGGCCTGGCGCCGGTGAAAGCGATGCTCGAATCGCTGATGGACGATCCCGATTGCCCGCCCGTCACGCTGTACTGGGGCGCGAGAACGGCCGACGGCCTGTATCTGCATGACGAAATCGGCCGCTGGGCGGAGCGTCTCTACGAGTTCCGCTATGTGCCGGTGTTGTCGCGCGCGGACACGGCATGGAGCGGGCGGCGCGGCTATGTGCAGCATGCGGTGTGCGAGGACCATGCGGACCTGTCGGAGCACGCGGTCTATCTGTGCGGCTCGCCCGCGATGATCGCAGAGGCGAAGGCCGCCTTCATCGCGAAGGGCGCGAGCGTCGATCATCTGTACTCGGACAGCTTTACGTTCCAGCACGCCGCAGCGGCGCTCGTGTAGCGCGCGGCACGCGCGCCATCCAGTCATCAGATTCGCACAAGGAAGCATTCTCCATGATTCATCTGAACGACGCGCAGATCGATGCGCTCGTGGGTTTCGACGAAGCGATCCCGACGCTCGAGCAGGCGTTTCGCGCACTGTCGCGGGGACGCGCGGCGGTGCAGCGGCGCGTGCGCACCGAAGCGGGCGGCGTGAAGCTATCGACGCTCGGCGCCGTGTTGCCCGAAGCTGGCGTGACCGGCGCGAAGGTGTACACGACGATCAACGGCCGCTTCTCGTTCTCGATCGTGCTGTTTTCGACCGACGACGGCCGCCCGCTCGCCACGCTCGACGCGAACGCGCTCACGCGAATCCGCACGGCCGCGACCACGGTGCTCGCGGTGCGAGCGCTCGCGCGCGATGATGCGCGCGCCGTCGCGATTTTCGGCACCGGCGTGCAGGGGCGCGCGCATGCGCAGGCGCTCGCCGCGCATACCGGTTTGCAGTCGTTCAGAATCGTCGGCCTCGATAACGTGGAGCAGGTCGTCGACGAACTCAACGCGCGTCACCGTGCGCGCGGCGTGAAGGCCACCGCAGGCGAAGCCGCCGAGGCGGTGCGTGATGCCGACGTGATCGTCACCGCGACGCGCGCGACCGGTGCGCTGTTCGATGGCGCGACGCTTGCGCCCGGTGCGATGGTCGCGGCCATCGGGTCGAGCCTGCCCTACACGCGCGAGCTCGACGACACGACGCTCGCGCGCGCGTCGCGCATCGTGGTTGAACTGCATGAACAGGCAAGGGAAGAGGCCGGCGACCTGGTGCAGGCCGCGCCCGGCACGTTCGACTGGCGCAACGTAGTCGAACTCGGCGACGTGCTGGAAGGGCGCGCCAGCGCACGCGTGCGGTCCGAGGACATCGTCGTCTACAAGGCGGTCGGCATCGGCTTGCAGGACGTTGCGCTCGCCGGGCTCGCGTGGCGCAAGCATGTCGCTCGCGAAGCGGCCGCACAGCGCGCCTGAACGCCGATGAGCAACGGCACGCCACCCGGCGCCATACCGCACGCGACGTCGCCGCCCAACACGGCCCGCTCGTTCCGTCAGTCGCTCTTTGCGATGCTTGGCTTGTCGAGCGTCGTGATGATGGTCGCGATCGATCAGACCGTGGTCGGCACCGCGTTGCCTACCATCGTCGCCGAGCTGAAAGGCTTTAATCTCTATGCGTGGGTCGCGACTGCGTATCTGCTCGCCTCGGTCATCACGGTGCCGATCTTCGGGCGGCTCGGTGACTGGTTCGGACGCAAGCCGTTGATCGTGATCGCGATCGTCGTGTTCACGGCCGCGTCGGTGCTGTGCGGTGCCGCGCACAGCATGCAGGCGCTGGTGCTGTTTCGCGCGTTGCAAGGGATCGGTGGCGGCATGCTGGTGGGCACCTGCTTCGCGTCGATTCCCGATCTGTTTCCCGATCCCGTCGTGCGTCTGCGCTGGCAGGTGCTGTTTTCGAGCGCGTTCGGCGTCGCGAATGCGGTAGGGCCTTCGCTGGGCGGCTTTCTGAGCGAGCACTACGGCTGGCGCTCCGCGTTTCTCGTCAACCTTCCGGTCGGCGTGCTCAGTCTTTATCTGACTGCCCGACATCTACCGAACATTCGCCATCAACTGCGCGGCAAGCTGAGCCCGGACTGGCGCGGCGCATTGTTGATCGCAGCCGGACTCGGTGCGTTGCAACTGCTCGTCGAATCGCTCGCGCAGCAGACGCTGAAGGTTTCGACGATCGCGTTCGGCGTGGTGGCATTGAGCGCGGGCGCGCTGCTCGTGCGCGAGGAACTGCGCGCGGCCGATCCGATTCTGCCACCGGCGTTGCTGCGCGAGCGGGCCATCATCGCGTTGCTCGCGTTGTCGATGCTGATGGGCTTGGCGATGTTCGCGCTGCTGTTCTATGTGCCGTTGCTGCTGCAAGGCGGCATGGGTCTCAACGCGGATCGCGCCGGCGTGATGGTGACGCCGCTCGTGCTATGCATCACCGTCGGCACGATCGCAAATACGCGCGTCGTCACGCGTCTGCGTAAGCCCAACGTGCTGCTGTACGTCGGCTTCGCGTTGCTGGGCGTGGCGTGTTGGGGCGTCGCGGCCGAACGCATGGAGACCGGTCATGCGTTGATGGCCGCATTGACTGCGGGCGGCGTAGGGATCGGTCTCGTGATGCCGAATCTGACCGTGTTTGCGCAGCAGGTGGCGGGCAAGCGTCAGCTTGGCATTGCGACCGCTATGATCCAGTCGGCGCGGATGGTGGGCGGCATGATTGGAACGGCCGTGGTCGGCACAATCGTGCACGTGCTGTATCGCCAACGCGTGGCCGATGTTTTGCAGGGGCACGGTATCGATACGGACGCGCCGTGGGTTGCGCCCGCCGCGCACAGCCCGCAAGTACTGCTGACGTCTCGCGACGTCGCGAGCTTCATTCGCGATGCCCACGCGGCAGGGTTCGACGGCGACGCGCTGATCGCCGCGGCGCGCGTCGCGCTCGTGCAGGCCATCGACCACGCGTTGCTCGCGGTGAGTGCGGCAATGGTGCTCGCATGCCTCGCCGTGTCGCTCGTGCCGCTGATTCGCGTGCAGCGATTGGGACGCGAGGTCGCGTCAGTCGCAGTAAGCGAATGAGCGCTGGTGCGGGTCAAAGTTGCTTGCAATAGAAGGTCGTGTCGCAAAACGCCCCGTCGGGCATCAGCGCGTAATTCGGCACGCTGCCGACGCGTTGCCAGCCGGCGCGCTGATAGAGTCGCTCGGCATCGCCGCCGGTCACGGTGTCGAGCACGAGAACCGATTTCTTCTCTTCCCGCGCGATGCGATCGAGTTCGCTCATCAGAGCGTGCGCGACGCCGCGCCGGCGTGCTTTTCTGTGCACGAGCATCTTCGCGACGTCGGCGCGATGTGGCTGATTTTCGGGTTGCGCGGTAATCAGCTGCACGGTGCCCACGATATCGCCGCTGTGATCTTCGGCGATCAGCAATACGCGCTCGCCACGCGCGACGCTTTCCACGACGTTGCGCCAGAACGCGAGCGCCGTGTTACGCGAGATCGGCAGCATGAAGCTGACCGATGCTCCGCCTTCCACGCAGTCGATCAGCACGTCGGCGAGCGCTTCGACGCAGGCCAAAGCTTCGTTCGCGCCCACGCGCCGTATGGTCACGTTATCGCTCATCCGTTTCTCCGTTCGTTGACTGGCGATGTGGTCAGCGCGACGAGATAGCGCGCGCGTTTGCGAGTGGGGTTACGGAACACGATCGGGCTGTCGAGCCGCATTGCCAGGCAGTCACCGGTCTTGAGCCGCCAGCTGGTGTCGCCGATCGTGATTTCCATCGACCCGTCGAGCATCCACACCTGTTGATGAATGTCCGCGTCGCGCGCGCCGGTTTCGTAACTGACGCGCTGACCGGCGGGAAAGTTGACCTCGACCAACTGGATCGCCGAGCGCGCGGTCGGCGACAGATGACGTCGCACATACCCCGAGCTCGGATCGGTCCACACCGCCTGCTCGGTCGCGCGACTGACCGGCGATGGCTCGGCAGCCGGCGCGCCATCCTGCTCGAATAGCGACGCGAGCGGCACGTTCAACGCGGTCGCGAGTTTGTCGAGCACGGTCGCGGTAGGGCTGCTCTGAGCGCGCTCGATCAGCGAGATATTCGAGCGGCTGACTTTGCTGCGCTCGGCCAGTGCATCGAGCGACCAATTTTGAGCGTCGCGCAGTTCCTTGATCCGGCGCGCGATCTGGGCGTTGATGTCCATGTAATCCAGTTTAAGGGATGCGGTTTCCAGTAAACTAGACGGCGGCTTTTTTGTTGTCAATGCGCAAATGCCCACTCACCAATTTGAATAAAAATCCGCACAACATTGCCGACTCTTTATTCGCTTTGATTCGCTAACTTTCAATTAGCCTGTGTCGGAAAAGCCTTACGCCCCATTACGCATAAAATTACACGTATTGGTATAAATACCGATGCTGTAGTCAGACTACATTCCTACATTACTCACCACGAAGAGTCGCTACAGCCCATCCAGTTGCGCCGATTCTTCTTCCCACAGGCAAACGTTTGCAGTCATCGCTGCATGCCTGTTTTCGCGTCCGTTTTCCATCCCCCGACGCGCTCCGTTGCCCCAGAAAAGCACAATTTCGGAGAGACACCTATGCAGAAGAAACTATGGCCGGCCGTCGCGATAGCGGCGGCCGTGAGCGCCGCTGCGCACGCGGAAACTCCCACTCCTGGTCTCGACTTCGCGCCCATGTCGACGGTGCTGAACGCGTTCGCGTCGGCCGCGGCGCATCGGCGCGCGGAAACGCTCGTCAACCAGATGACGATCGACGAAAAGCTGCAGTTCATTCACTCGCAGTACGCGATGTCCGCCGTGCCGGGCGGCGGCGCGGGCTACATTCAGGGCGTGCCGCGTCTCGGCATTCCCGACCTGAACATGGTCGACTCGGCCACGGGTTCGGGCAGCACCAACCAGCCATCGACGACCTTCCCGGCGACGCTCGCGGTAGCGGCGAGCTGGGACCGTGCGCTGTCGTGGAACTTCGGCAAGCAGATCGCGATCCAGTTGCGTCAACAGGGCTTCGGCATGGGGCTCGGCGGTGGCACCAACCTCGCGCGTGAGCCACGCGGTGGCCGGCTCTTCGAGTATCTCGGCGAAGATCCGGTGCTTGCCGGCGAGATGCTCGCCGAGCGCACCGACGGCACGCAAAGCCAGAAGGTCATCGCGACGATCAAGCACTACATGGGCAACGAGCAGGAACATAACCGCGGCGGCGGCAATAGCCAGATCGACGAGCGCACGATGCGCGAGCTCTATCTGCTGCCGTTCGAAATCGCCGCGCGCCGCGCGCAGCCCGGCAGCGTGATGTGCAGCTACAACGAGGTCAACGGCATCCAGGCCTGCGAGAACCCGCACATTCTCAACGACGTGCTGAAGAACGACTGGCACTTCGAAGGTCAGGTGCAGTCGGACTGGGGCGCGACGCATAGCACGGCACCGGCGATCAATGCGGGTCTCGACGAGGAGGAAGACGTCGGTTCGACCGTCTATCTGACGCCCACGCTGGTCAAACAGGCGATCGCGAACGGCTCGGTGTCGACCGCGCGCCTCGACGACATGGTCGAGCGCAAGCTGTATGTGATGATCCGCACGGGCGTGATGGACGATCCGCCGAAGGGTGGCGCGACCATCGACTTCTCGGCCGCGAGAGCCTTCACGCAGTCGGTCGAAGAGCAGTCGATGGTACTGCTGAAGAACGCCAGCAATCAGTTGCCGCTTGCCGCTGGTTCGCTGTCGCGTATCGCGGTGATCGGCGGCCATGCCGACGCGGCGGTGCTGACGGGCGGCGGTTCAGGCAACACGCGCGATCCGGTGACGGGCGCGTTCGCCGGTTGCGGCGGCTTGACGTTCGGCACGGAGACGGGCTGCAGCTGGTGGACCAACCCGTGGCTGAAATTGAATACGCCGATCGTGTCGGCGATCAAGGCGCTCGCGCCGCAGGCCACCGTGACCTTCGCCGGCAACAGCGATCAGCAGTCGCCGTTTGCCGCCTACACGCAGCAGCAGATCACCCAGGCGGCCACGCTGGCGGCCAACTCCGACGTCGCGATCGTCGTGGTCGCGCAGCCGGCCGGTGAGGATATCGGCGATCTGCCGAGCCTGGGCCTCGCGAATCCGACCAACCAGGATGCACTCGTCGAAGCGGTTGCGGCGGCCAATCCGCACACGATCGTCGTCGTCGAAAGCGGCAACCCGGTGCTGATGCCGTGGAAGGATAGCGTGTCGGCGATCATCGAAGCATGGTATCCGGGCGAAGGCGGCGGCAATGCGATTGCGAACGTGCTGTTCGGCAAGGTCAATCCTTCCGGCAAGCTGCCCGTCACGTTCCCGGTGCGCGACCAGGATACGCCGACGTGGGGCACGAATGGCGCGTTCGCGGCGAACCCGGTGTACGCCGAGAAGCTCGATATGGGCTATCGCTGGTACGACTCGCAGAACATCACGCCGATGTTCGAGTTTGGCTATGGCCTGTCGTACACGCACTTCGCCTACTCGGGTCTGTCGGTTCAGCATCTGCCGGGCGGCCTGATCGACGTGTCGTTCGACGTGCGTAACGATGGTCGCGTCGCCGGTGCGGAAGTGCCGCAGGTGTACCTCGGCGTGCCGTATCAGGGTGAACCGCCGCGGCGTCTCGTCGGCTGGGACAAGGTGGGTCTGAACCCGGGCGAATCGCGTCGTGTGCACGTTGTCGTGACGCAGCGCATGCAGAGCGTGTGGGATACGACGAGCAACCGTTGGCTCTATGTGCCGGGCAGCTCGGTGTACGTCGGCGCATCGTCGCGCGACATCCGTCTGCAGGGGCACGGCTAAATAGTGTGACGGTGTAGCGAATGCGGGCGCGCCAGGTTGCGCGCCCGCCTGTATTGTTGATTACGCTATCAGCGTGTTCTTGTAGAACTTTCCATCCTTCATCACGATGCGCAGGTTCTGCTCCGGGTTCGCGATCAGGTCGAGATTCTCGAGCGGATTGCCGTCGACGAGCAGCAGATCGGCGTACGCACCTTCCTCGAGTACACCGAGCTTGCGCGGGTACGGATTGCGGTGCCCGGACAGCGCGAGTAGCTGGCCATTGGTGCCCGTTGCGATGCCCAATGCTTCGGCTGCGCTATACCACGCCTTCATATGCGTGAGCATCGTGCCTTGCCGTGCGGCCACGGCCTGCGAAAAGATCAGGTCTGTGCCGAACGCGACCTTGATGCCATGCTTGCGCGCGAGCTTGAAAACCCTGTCGGTGCCCGCGATCACCTGAAGAAATTTTTCGCGGATCGGTGGGGCGAGCGGACCCGCGTCGTCTTCGTTGACGAACGGCTGCGTGCTCAACCACGTGCCGTTCTTCGCCATCAACGCCGCAGTCCTGTCGTCCATCAGATGACCGTGCTCGATGCACTGCACGCCTGCCGCAACGGAGCGCTGAACCGCTTCGGACGTGTACGCATGCGAGAGGATATAGGTGCCCCAGTCGGCTGCTGTTTCGACGGCCGCGCGCAACTGCCTTTCGGTAAACGTGAGCATGTCGAGAGGGCTGCGCGGCGTCGATACCCCACCGGCTCCGACCAGCTTGATCTGCGTCGCGCCCTGAATGAACTGCTCGCGCACCCGCAAGCGGACTTCGTCTTCGCTGTCGGCGATCGCGAAGCCACCGTCCCGTTCCAGTTGGGTGACCTGGTTGCCGGCGCGCGGCAGATCGCTCAGCGCACGAAAATCGCCGTGACCGCCGGTGGTCGTGATCATCGCGCCGGACGGATAGATTCGCGGCCCGGAAATCATGCCGCTATCGATTGCCTGCTTCAGCGCGAATGACGGGCCGCCCGCGTCGCGTATCGTTGTGAAGCCGCGCAGTAGCGTACGTTCGGCTTCAGCGCTTGCCGCAAGATGGACGAAAGCAATGTCGGATTGAAGGATGACCTGAATCGGCACTGCCGCGAGCAGCGCGTGCCAGTGCATGTCGATCATGCCGGGCATCATCACCTTGCCACCGCAATCGACGAGCGTTTTGCCGTCGATCGAAGCCGGTTGACCCCGACCCAACTGGCTGATGCTGTCACCCTCGACAACCATATAGAGGCCGTCACGCAACGTCGACGATTTGCCGTCGAACAAGCGGAAGTTCGTGAACAGCACCGGCTTGTCCGGCGGTGCTGGCGGTTGGGTGGTTTGAGCATTGCCAAGACCGGGCAGAACCAGGCTCAGCATCGAAGCGGCGAGACCGGTGACGAAGCCGCGCCGCGACAGATCGGCACTGATACGGCGGTTGGCATACTGCGCTTGAGACTTGTCACAAAGACACGAAAACGACGAACTGACTGTTTTATCGCCGATGTACTTTCCTGAAGGCATAGCTCACCCGTAACGTAGATCACCGTGCATCGAAAGCCGCCATCTGACTACATTTCACACCTGGCGACGCGAAAGTCAAGCCCGCACAGATTATCGCCTACGAACGAGGATGGCAAATTCCGCGTCGCTTGATACAAGCATTGAAATTGCATCTATTACTCGATTACGCGGCTGCAGCATGTAAATAGAAAAATATGCTTGCGACGGGCGAAAAGAACGGGCTATGCTCACGCCACGTATTCTGTAAGTGAATCCCCCGAAATAAGGCGCGATTCCCTACCCCGCTTGGGGGGAGATGCGCCAAACAAACGTCCCAATAAAGCGGATGCATCGGCTATTACAAACGTATTTTCTATCATCGCGATTATCGAGCGAGGCGATCGGTCATTCTTTTAACGCCGCTGCAATTAGAAACTCAACTATTTCACAATTTCGCCGCCACTCCATGAATGCCGGGATCGGAAAAGTCGCATTCAGTCTTTTTTAATTTTTTCACGGAGAAACAGAAATGATCGATGTGTCAAAGCCGCGTATGCTCAAGGTGCTGGCGGGGGCTGGCTTGTCGCTGTTTGCCGTCACCGCGATGGCCGACGATACGCTCGGTTTGTCGGAAAGCCTGTTCTCCATCGGCGCGCCGGAAGTGACGCAGGCGCCTGGCGCGGGCGCGAGCCCGTGGCGCTTTGCGGTTGGCGCAGGGGTCGTGAACATGCCGAAATTTCCGGGCGCGAGTGGCACGAAATGGGAGGCGGTGCCGTCGGTGAGCGTGAATTACGACCGCTTCTTTATCGGCGCGAATCCAGACGCGGGCTCGGTGCTATCGCTGGGCGCATATCTGTATCGTGATAGTAACTGGCGCGTCGGCGCGGCGGTGACCTACGATTTCATCGAACCGCGCAGCGAGTCCGACGACTCGCGGCTGCACGGACTCGGCGACGTCAAACGCACCGCGCACGCGGAGCTGTTCGGTGTTTATACGTGGGAGTTCGTCACGGCGCGCGCGAGCGTTTTGACCGATATTGCCGGCAACGATCGCGGCACCGTCGCGACTTTCGATCTGTTGGGACGCTATCAACCCATTGCGCAACTGACGCTCAGCGCAGGCCCGGGCCTGACGTGGGGAAGCGACAAGTACAACGAAACCTATTTTGGCGTGAATTCCGAGCAGAGCGCGCGCTCGGGATTGCCGACCTACTCGGCCAGCTCCGGTTTGAACCAGTTGCGCTTCTCAGTCAACGGGGTTTATCGGATCGCAACGCGTTGGAACGTTGGCGCGAGCGTGTCGTTCGCGTGGCTGCGCGGCGACGCGACCGACAGCCCCATCACCGAAAAGACGAGTCAGATTACGTACGGCCTTTTCGCCAATTACCTCTTTTAGTCGTCCGCCAAAAACGAAAGCCCGCTGCACCCGATCGCGTGGGTGCAGCGGGCTTTCCCGTTCTACGAGTCAGCAAGCGCTTCGTCAATTCTTCTGCGCGAGCAGCGCCTGAATCCTGGCTTCGGTCTGCGCATAGGCGCCTTCTCCAAAGTGCGTGTAGACGATATGACCTTGCTTGTCGATCAGATAGAACGCGGGCCAGTACTGATTGTTATAGGCATTCCAGGTCGCGTACTGGTTGTCCTGCGCAACCGGATAGCTGATACCGAGCCGTTTCAGCGCGGTCTTCACGTTGCCGGTGTCGCGTTCGAACGGATATTCCGGCGTATGCACGCCGATCACCGTGAGCCCCTGATCCTTGTACTTCTGGTTCCAGCTTTTTACGTAAGGCAGCGTGTTGGCGCAATTGATGCAGCTATAGGTCCAGAAGTCGACGAGTACCACTTTGCCGCGCAATTGCTGCAATTTGAGCGGCTCGCTATTGAGCCATTGCGTGATGCCTGTGAGCTCGGGTGCGGGCGAGCCGCTTTCCTGCGGCGCGGCGATGGCGACCGTACTCGTCGCGATCAACGCGCAGGCGGCAAACGCGGTGGACAGTGCGAAGGTTTTCAAGCGGGTAGTCATGTCAAAGTCCTTTGAGTGAGGGGAAAAGACCGGCGAGCCGTGCGTACAGCAGCACGTCGTACTGCAAATAGATGGCGAGGGCGGTCAGCATCACCAGTACGCCGAATACCTGTTGCAGGCGCTCCGCGTGACGTGAGACCACACGTACATGACGCGTCACGTAATGGCCGCCGTAGATGATCGCGAGCATCGGAATCGCCGCGCCGATCGCATACAGCGTGAGCAGCAGAGCCGACCAACCGAGATCCTGAGCCTTCACGACGAGCACCAGAATCGACGCGAGCACGGGGCCGGCGCAGGGCGTCCATACCGCGCCGAGCGACATGCCGAGCACGAAGCCGCCCGCGTTGCCGCTGCCGGGTTGCGTAGCTGGCGCAATGGCCGCGCCGATGCGCTCGAGCGGCCCTTGCAGTTGCGCGACGAGCCAGTCGTAAGGTCGCGGCCAGATACGCAGAAGCCCGGACAGTGCGAGCAACGCGATGCCGGTATTGCGCAGTACCTGTTGCGCGACGTGCACGGTGCTCGACTCCGCGCCCAATAGCAGCGCGAAAGACGCGAAAGTCAGAATGAAGCCGGCGACGATGAACAGTGGCCGCGTGCGGCTCGGTCGTTCGACGGAAGTGCCGAGCAGGATCGGCATCACCGGCAGCACGCAGGGAGAGGCAATCGTCAGCAGCCCGGCGAGCAGGGCGAGCGGAGTTTCGAGAGTACTGTGCATGATGGGCGTTCCGTTGGCTGGGATGGCCGTATTGGAACGCCCGCACGTATCTGGTTTATGTCGGGGACCGGGCGCGCTTGCAATGTAGTGTGTCTGCGTATGGCGCGGATACATTGCGACACAAATCGGTTGAGCAACCGATGCGCGCGGGGGGCGAGGCGGCGGTAGCCGAACGCTGGATCAGCGCGCCCTGCGCTTACGCACCGCGGTTCCGGTCGCGGCTGCGACGTTATTTGCGCTGGACGTGGAGAACATCGGCATACGCTCCTCGATCCAGCGCAGCAATTCGAGAGGTCCCGGTGCGAGCGGCCGGCCGGTCTTGACGAGCACACGCGCCTGCGCGCCGGAAAACAGCGGATGCGCGATCGGTATCGTCGTCAATTCGCCGCTCGCGATTTCGCGGTAGGCAGCGAATTCGCCGATCAGCGTCATGAAGTTGTCGACCGTGACGAAGCGCTTCAATGCGCTCAGTGAGTTGGTGGTCAGCGTCGCGGGAATCGACACGTTTTCGGCGAGTTCCGTCATCTTGACGACATGACCGATCCCAAAGGTCGGTGGCATCAACGCGAGCGGCCACGCGCGCAGGTCGTCGAGCGTCGCGGGTCGCTTGCGCTTCGCGAGCGGATGGTCGCTTCTTAGCAACAACACGACCGGCTGCGGCGAACTCGCGCGATGCTCGAGGCGCGCATGAGGCGGCGGATTGTACGCAAGCCCGATATGCGCACGACTTTCGGCGACTTCTTCCTGGATCGCGTCGACCGCGAGCATATCGAGGCCGATTTCGAGTTCTGGATATTGGACGCAGAATGGCGCGAGCACATCGTCGACCAGCGTATCGACGAAGCCTTCGCTGACCGCGAGCCGGATCTGCCCTCGCTGCAGGCCTTTCAACGCATGCAATTGATCTTCGAGCTTCTCCTGCTGCGAACGGTAGCCGCGCCAGAATTCGAGCAGATGCGTGGCCGCTTCGGTCGGCCTGACTCCGCGCGGCTGCCGCTCGAACAGCACCGCGCCGAGTTCGTCCTCGAGCAGCTTGATCTGCCGCGTGATCACGGAGGGCGACGTATTGATGCTTTCGGCGGCGCCGCGGATGGTGCCGTGCGTGAGCACCTCGTTGAAGTAGCGAAGGCGTTGCTGGTTGATCTCGCGCATGTGATTTGTCGATTGCGGTTAATGTGTTGCCCACAAGGCAACGATTTGTGAACTTAGTTGCTCTTGCTGATGAAGACTTGCGCTGTCACTATCCATCTCAAGCGTCGCGACCGCGGTAAGCCAGTGGTTCAGTCGTCAAGGCATCTCCGGTTTCAGATTCGCTCTACCCGTCTCGTTCGATTCGTTTCAGATTGCCATTGAAGTCCGCTTTGCCTGCACGGCGCTCGCATGCGGCTGTGCGATATCACCCGCGAGCGGACCCGATCAATTCCATATCAAAGCCTTTGCTTGAAGGAGAACAGCCATGTCGGATCAGATCAATAGTCGCCGCCGCCGCTTTCTCGGAACGGCGGTTGCCGGTATCAGCCTGCTCGAATTGGGACTGAGCGGGCTCGCGCATGCGCAATCGGCCGACGCGGCCGGCAATGCGAAAGCGGGCGCGCGCGTGGCGTCGTTCGAGAACATTCGCTCGATCAATGCGGGCACGCTGAACGTCAGCTACGCGGAAGCGGGGCCGCAGAACGGATCGGTGGTCATTCTGCTGCATGGCTGGCCTTACGACATCTACAGCTTCGCCGAAGTGACGCCGTTGCTGACGGCGGCCGGTTATCGCGTGATCGTGCCTTACCTGCGCGGCTACGGCGGCACGCGTTTTCTGTCGGCGGATACGCCGCGCAACGGTCAACAGGCGGTGGTCGCGGTCGACATCATCAACCTGATGGACGCGCTGAAAATCGACAAGGCCGTGCTCGGCGGCTTCGACTGGGGCGCGCGCACGGTGAACATCGTCGCCGCGCTGTGGCCGCAACGCGTGAAGGCGATGGTGTCGGTGAGCGGCTATCTGATCGGCAGCCAGGACGCGAACCGCGCGCCGTTGCCGCCGAAGGCCGAGCTGGCGTGGTGGTATCAGTTCTATTTCGCCACGGAGCGCGGCCGCGCGGGCTATGAAGCGAACCGTCATGACTTCAACAAGCTGATCTGGCATACCGCCTCGCCGAAATGGAATTTCGACGACGCCACGTTCGAGCGCTCCGCCGAATCGTTCAATAACCCGGACCATGTTGCCGTGGTGATTCACAACTATCGCTGGCGTCTGGGACTCGCGCAGGGCGAGCCGCAATACGACGAACTCGAAAAGCGCCTCGCCTCCGGACCGACGATCGCGGTGCCGACCATCACACTCGAAGGCGATGCGAACGGCGCCGCGCATCCCGAGCCCGCAGCATACGCGAAGAAGTTTACCGGCAAGTATCAGCACCGCAATATCAGCGGCGGCATCGGCCATAACCTGCCGCAGGAAGCGCCGAAAGCCTTTGCGGATGCGATTCTCGACGTCACCCGCCTTTGATGGAGCCGGCGCGCGCCGGCTTCTTCTGAACGGAACCCCAGCAGTCGAACGTACGGCTGCTGGGGTTTTTTCATGAGCGGGCCATTTGCAACCCACCTGCAAACCGCACGACGCATGCGACGCCGCCCCTGCACGGCATGTTCGGAAGTCGGTTTTTGTATCGCAATGTATCAACGGCATACGCAGACAAACACGCTTGCAGAAATGGGGGGTGACGAAAACACTGCAGATACGTTGGAGCGTTCTAATGTCTTCACGCAAGGTTGATTCACAACGTTGCGTGTGAATCAGGCGGGACGTCACAGTGTATCTGCGTCGATGGCTTCGCGTCCCGCTCAATCCTTATCCCTGATGGTTCGATACCCGGAGAAGACTCATGAAACTCGTTCAATCGCTGATCGTCGCCGCACTCGTCGCCGTTCCCGTCGTTTCGTTCGCGCAATCGCAGCCGCAACAGGCACTCACGCGTTCCGAAGTCCGCGCGGAACTGCTCCAGTTGGAAAAGGCCGGCTACAACCCGGCCAGCGACAACACGCAATACCCGCAGAACATCGAAGCGGCCGAGGCGCGCATCAGCGCGGGCCATGACGCGGCCACCTACGGTGGCGTCGCGAACGGCAGTTCCGCTTCGGGCTCGCACGTGCCGATGAAGCATGCGGCGGCGGATCGCGTGTACGACGGCTCCCACGTCGTCGGCCTCGGTTCCATCTACGCGCATTCGTGATCGATGCAAATGAGCAGGCCGTCCGCGTGCATCGGCTCACGTCGACGCGCGGACTCCTTGTTTAACTCAACCTGTCGAGACAAAAACGATGACCACGCTGCTGAAAAAAATTCTGGGTTCCGTTCTGTTGCTGGGCGGACTGTTCGCGTTGCAGGCCACGGAGTCCGCGCAGGCCGCGCCGTCCGATGACCTGAAGGGCAAGAACGTCGTTCTCGTACACGGCGCTTTCGCTGACGGGTCCAGCTGGGACAAAGTGATCCCATTGCTCGAAGCGCGCGGCCTGCACGTGGTGGCCGTGCAGAATCCGCTGAGCTCGCTCGCCGACGACGTGGCGGCAACCCGGCGCGTGATCGCGCAGCAGAACGGGCCTGTGATTCTGGCCGGCCATTCATGGGGCGGCGTGGTGGTCAGCGAGGCCGGCAACGACGACAAGGTGAAGAGCCTCGTGTACGTCGCGGCATTTGCGCCGGACAACAGTCAGTCCATTGCCGACATCACGAAGGACCAACCCGCGCCAGTCTGGGCGAGCGAATTGCGCAAGGACTCGGCGGGTTATCTGACGCTATCGACCCAGGCGGTGCTGGACGACTTCGCGCAGGATCTGCCGCTGCCGCAGAAGCGCCTGATCGCGGCGACCCAGCAGCCTTGGGCCGCTGGCTGTATCGACGACAAGGTGACGAACGCCGCGTGGCATGGCAAGCCGTCGTACTTCGTGGTGTCGGGCCGCGACCGCATGATCGATCCGTCCTTGCAACTGGAGATGGCGAAACACATCGACGCGAAGATCACGCGCGTCGCCACCAGCCACGTCGCGATGCTGAGCCAGCCGCAGGCCGTGGCCGACGCGATCATCGCCGCCTCGCGGGCCGCGCATTGAAGCGCACGCAGTCTTATCAGATTGCGATTGACGGAATGCTCGTCATGCAGCGCAGCGCGAACATCGAGCGGCTATGGCGAATGCCTGCGATCTTGTTTTTGCTGATCGAGCAATGCGACATAGCCGCGGAAATACCCTTCGTTTTCGAGGCTTCAGACAATGGAGATACGGCACGTTTGCGGTTTCACCGGTTCTGTCCCATCAGTACCTCGTCGAATGAAGCGCCTTGGTCGGCCAATCATCAGTACCTTTTGCTGGGCAGTACTTTTGCGCTGATATTCGCGTTGGGCGTGGCATCGGCGGCAATCTTCCCGCACCGTCTGCGTACGGGTTCTACAGCGGCCGACGCGGCTGCGCATCGTGAACCGTCTGAGGGGGGAGCTTGCTGGTAGGGATGGGCACGCTGATGGCGGCGGTACGCTGACCATGAAACGATCCGCATACCGCCGCCGCGGGAACAACGTCATCCTTATCGTCTGTACCGCGCGATATCAATGGAAAATGAGGTACAGGATGATCAGTACGATCACTGGAACGCCGAGCAGCCAGCCAAGTAGGTAAGGCATGATGTCATCTCCTTTCGTATTGGAGTTCGAATACGCAGGAGTTTCAGCAGGCAGCGTGCCTGGCTCGAAGATGTCGATCTATTCGAGCAATCGAACGACGGCAACGCCGATGGTCCGCGTATCGGGCTTTAGCCATATCGATGCCATAGCCGATTCCGAACTCGCGCCGGTAATCGGCGCGACCTGATTGGCCAGTAACTTTTCCATCGAGTGCTTCGGCAACCACGAAAAAGCGAAGCCGCCACCTGTCGGCACGCGACATCGCGCGGATAGACGGCGGCCCGCCTCATGTTCCAGTCCACTACGCGTGGTCTATATCACACCGGCAACCAGCAGAACGATCACCACGATCAGTACGATGCCGAGTCCACCGGTCGGACCGTAGCCCCACGATCGGCTGTGTGGCCACGCTGGAAATGCGCCGATCAGCAGCAGAATCAGCACGATTAGAAGAATGGTTCCTAGCATGTTATGACCTCCGCCTGGTTGAGAGACCTGCTTTATCTACGTTGGCCACAAGGCCGCAGGGTAATCCCCAGGCAGCAAACCTTGTGCCCAAGGTCGATCCTTTAATCAGATCACCGGGGCGGCGCGCGGCGCGTGCGGAGATTCTCGAGCCAATTGAAACGGCACCCGTCGCGCTCAAAAGCTGAGCCGGGTGCCGTTTTCCAATTGCGGACACGTCGCCCGTCCTATAGATAGGTTCCGCTGATGCGGCCTTCGAAGATCGCGGTGTTGATGTCCCAATCGTCGACGGTACCCGTGCCGCCACCGTCCACCTTGACGACTACCGAGCGGCCGCCGCGCAGCGTCTTCATCTGTTCGGCGCTCAGCGTTTTCTCGTCGGATGGCTCGCCCGCGCCGGGCGGCAGGTCTTTGATGATCACAGTGGCTTTCATGGCATTTCTCCTTGACGTGGAAAGGCGAGCACAGTGCGGCGCCCGCATCGATTTCTGCAAGGCCTATGCCAATGTGAGGGAACGTGCGCCGCAACATGGAGCGGGGGCCGCGATGCGAAGCCTGGCAAGGATCCGCGCGATAGCCGCGTTGAATCGCACTGAACACGATCGCGATTGCGCGTCGATGTGTTTGCGCGCGTCCCACGAGTCACGAGCGAATGGTTGGGGCGCAGCGCAGCGTCGCGCGTGGCGAACTCAGGCGTCCAACACTCAATCGCAAGCGCAAACAGAAACGGCACGCGCCATATGCGCGTGCCGTGATGGTGAAACGCCCCGGCGAGGAATGCTAGCGGCGCTGGCGTCTACGCGGCGAGGCTGCTTCCGCGATACGCAGATGCGCGGCCGGAAAGCCCGGCGGGTACTCGACGACGCGCATCGCGGCCGGCACCAGCGGCGCGGCGAGACTCGAGCGCGCGCCGACACGGGCGCCGCCGACGATCGCGGCCATCGCCTCGCGGTCCAGTTCGACGCTTTCGGTCAGATCCTTGATGCTCAGCTTGGCCATGATGGCTCCAGAAAGACGCTCCGGCGGCCAGACCCGTTCGGGTGCCGGCCGCCGTGCTCGGAATGTGTTCGGCGTGTCATTCGTTGTATTGAGGTCTCAACGCACTATCAGTATAGGAAATCCATTCGCGACGCGCATGGCCGTGGTGTTGCCGCGGCAGTGAAGGAACCCCCAGTCCCCCGCTGCTGCCCCGGCTTACACGGCGGAGTAATTGGCGCCCGACAGGATAGGGTCGACTTTCAGCTTCAGCGGCAGCACGACGCCTGGGCCGATCGAACCGATGTCATTGAGCGCTGCGACGTTGACGATTTGCTTCTGATCCAGATTCTGAGTGACGTTGACGTTGACGTTGACGTTGGCGATGCCGGCAAGGCTGCCGAGACCACCAAGGCCCGAGGGCATGGGCACGTTGCTGCCGGTGCCGCCGGCGATCCCGGACATGGCCCGGCGGTCGAGTTCGCGCGTGCCGGACAGATCGCGAATCATGAGGGATGACATGGCGTTTCTCCAAAGACGTACGGAAAGCGGACATGAATGGCTCGCGGCGAAGCGGCCCGCGGCTGCGGGCGCCTCGCCGCACCACGCACTATTAGTGGTTGCTGTTGCTCGAATCGATATACGGCGAGAAGTCCGACGTGATGCCGCTGGCGAGCGCAACATCGTTGCCGTTGGCGTTCTGGAAGTTCAGTTCGTTACTGATCTGTTGCGTGGTGGTGGTGTTCTTGACGCTGGTCGGTGCATAGACCGGGGCGAAGCTGTAGTACTTGCTCGGGCCGAAGCCGCCGCGTACGGCTTGCATGGCTTTGCTGTCGAGTTGTTCGGTGACGGACAGGTCTTTGATCATCAGCGTTTTCATGGTGAGTCTCCTGAAAGAAGTTTTCGCAGTGTTGCGAGTGGTTTCGAGCAATTCGTTTGCTCGGACATCACTAACGCACGGGCTGTGCCAGTATTAATCAAGGATCCTGAGGAAATCGGCGAAGCCCTGTCGTATAAGGGTTTTGCGCGTGGAGGGACCACCGTGCCGGTCAGCTCGAAACACGCTGACGCGCTCGGAGCGGTGGCCGCGGTCCGACATCGCGGCGGACCCTGTTGGATGGCGCACGACATTGCGCGAGCCAGCACGCGGCGCGGCGCGCGGCTCATGCCTGGTTTGCGAAAGCGCGGACCGGGAGCTAGTATCGAAACGGCACATGTAACTGGATACGACAGGTTTTCTATCGACCCGCGTGGCGTCGGTCGCATGCGACACGGTCCAGCGGCAACGGTGGTGCTTCGCACAAATGGCTAGCCTTGCGCGTGTGATTCTCGACTTCCAGAGCGGCGAGCTGTCGCGAGACGAGTTCGTCGCGCAGCTCGACAGCGCGTTGGCGACCGAGCAACTCGGTCCGACGCGGCTGCTGGAGATGCTGTACGCCGCGCATCATCGGTCGCCGTTGCCCGACGATCTCTACCTGGAAGTGCGGCGGCGCATCGAGCTGCTGCGCGTGTCGAACGTCGCGGCGGGTGGCGAGGAAACCGGCATCCAGACCACGGTCGATCTACCGTCGCTGCGTTCGTCGAGCGCAGGCAGTGCGGGCGCCGCGAGTACTGCCGGCAGCGCCGCGCACGAGACCATCAAAGGCATCGGCGATACGCTGAACAACCGCTTCGTGCTCGAGGAGTGCCTCGGCGTGGGCGGCATGGGCACCGTGTACAAGGCGCTCGATCTGCGCAAGCTCGAAGCGTCGGATCGCAAGCCCTATCTCGCGATCAAGGTGCTGAACGTCCAGTTTCGCGGCAATCCGAATTCGCTGGTCGCGCTGCAGCGCGAGGCGCGCAAGGCGCAGGTACTCGCGCATCGCAACATCATCACCGTCTACGACTTCGACCGCGACGGGCCGATCGTCTATCTGACGATGGAGTACCTGAGCGGCAAACCCTTGAGCCAGCTGCTGCGCACGCCGGGCTATCAGGGCATGCCGGTGCGGGCCGCGCTGCCGATCGTGCGCGGCATGTGCGCGGCGCTCGCGTACGCGCATGAGCGCGGCTTCGTCCATTGCGATTTCAAACCCGCGAACGTGTTTTTGACCACGAATGCCGAAGTGAAAGTGATCGACTTCGGCATCGCGCGCGTATTCCAGCGGCCTGAAGAGGAGAGCGACGCGACAGTGTTCGATCCCGGCAGTCTGGGCGCGTTGACGCCGGCCTATGCGAGCCCGGAGATGATCGAGCATCGCGAGCCGGACCCGCGCGACGATATCTACGCGCTTGGCTGCATCACGTACGAGCTGTTGACGGGACATCATCCGTTCGATCGCCTGTCGGCCACGCAGGCGCGCAATGCCGATTTCAAGCCGCAGCGTCCGGCGAATCTCGATGCGCGACAGTGGCGCGCGTTGCGTGCCGCGTTGTCGTTCGATCGCAATACGCGGATACCGAGCGTCGTGCGCTTTATCGCCGAGTTCGACAATGAAGCGCGCGCGGAGAAGTCAGGGACGCTCGCGTGGGTCGGGCTCGCTGGCCTCGCCGTCGTGTGCGCGGTCACGGTGGGCGTGTTCGCTTTTCGCTCGGGGTCCAGCCGGCAGCAAGCCGCGCAAACCGAGGCGGCGCGATCACAGGGCGATCAGGTCGATCGGGCGGCTGGGGCGTCCGCTGTCGCGCCTGCAACGAATGTCGCGCAGACAACGCCGGCGCCTGCGCCGAAGCCCGCGTTGACGCTCGCCGCGATCACGCCCACGCTTGCCCAGGTGCCGTGTTCAGCTTTATCGGGCGCGGTGCAGGACCACGCACTGACGGTACGCGGTTTCCTGTCGCAGCGATACGGTGCCGCGCATCTGAAGGAGACGTTGGCGGCGCTGCCTGGCGTCGATACCGTTTCGCTAGACGTGCGGCCGCTCGCCGACGATAAATGCGACTTCGTCAAAACGCTCGCGCCGTTCCTGGTGCGTAACTGGCAGGCGGGGCGCGTGGCGTCGCTGCAGATGCGTCCGCCAAGCGGTTTTCTGACCGAGAACGACTCGCTGGTGGTGGACCTGAAAGCGCCGCCGTTCGATTCCTTTGCGACCGTCGACTACTACCAGCTAGACGGCCACGTCGTGCACATGGTGCCCAGTCGTCTGTGGCCGGACAATCAGATGCAGGCGAACGGCGGTCCGTACACGATCGGCAGCAACGCGGGCGATTGGACCGTATCGAAGCCGTTCGGCTCGGAAATGGTGGTGCTGGTGGTGACGCCGGTGCCGCTGTTCGACAAGCTGCGCCCGGAAAGCGAAGCGCGCGCCGATTATCTGCGCGCGCTCGAGACCCGGCTCAAGCAGATTGGCGGTCAATACGGGCAGGATCGCCTGTTGGCGGACTTCGCCCCGATTACGACCAAACCCGCGACGCGATGATCCGTCAGGGAGCCAATCGACACGGCTTTTAGTGCAGATCCTTGACGACGCGAAAACCGTTCTGCGATTGGCGCACGCCCGCGCTGTATTTGAAGCGCGTCGCGCTGAGCATGTAGTCGCCGCCTTCGCGCCATGAGCCGCCGCGAATCGCGCGCATCTCGCAGCCGGGCGAGTCCCACGCGTGGCCATCGACGGGCGCGCCCTGATAGGTGTTGTGCCAGCAGTCGGCGGTCCACTCCCAGACGCCGCCGTTCATGTCGTACAGACCCAGCGGATTCGCGGCGAACGTGCCGACGTTTTCCGGGCCTTCCTTGTGCCACGGGTCGCCGCAGTCCTTGCAATTGGCGTTGCCCTTGCGCATCTGCTCGCCCCACCAGTACGGGGTCGTGGTGCCGGCGCGGTCCGCGTATTCCCATTCGGCTTCGGTCGGCAGACGGTACGGTTTGCCGGTCGTTTTGGCGAGCCACTTGACGTACTGCTGCGCGTCGTCCCAACTGAGATCACGCGCGGGTGCGGTCTTGATGCTATTGCTCTCTGGCGTCAGCTTCTGGCAGGCGCCGGCGGCGACGCACGCATTCCATTGCTCGACCGTCACGGGGAATTTACCGATCGCGAAGGGCGCGCCAATGCTCACGTGATGCACGGGCTTTTCCGACGGATCGTCGGTATTGCTGCCCATTGCGAACGAGCCGGCGGGTACCGTGATCATGACCGGACAGGCCGCGCAGTCGCGGATTTCACCGGCCGTCGGTGGATGGGCGACGGTCTTTTCGGCGAATGGCGCCGCGGCGGCCGTGGCGGGCGGCGTTGGCGATGGCGCGGCAGCGGGGCGCGGCGGCGGCGGCGCGGCTGCGCTGGCTTGCGTCGCGGGATGCGTGACGTGGGCAGGCGGTGTGGGTGGCGCGACGTGACCGCTCTGCGTCGCGGGCGCGGCTGGCGGTGCAGCCGGCGCGGCGCTCACCGCGGGAGCCGATGCCGCCGCGCGCAATCGATCGATACGCGCATGCGCGAGTGTGGCGAAGCGGCCATTCGGATAGGCCTTCAGATAAGCCTCGTAATCGGCTGGGTAGTTGCTGTCCTTGATCGACTCCCAGAACGTGATTTCGTATTGTTCGCCGCTTTCCTTGGGCATGATGCCGCGACTGCGCGGCGTGATGGCGCGACGCTCCGACGTATTCGACGACTCGATAGCGCTTTCGCCACTTGTGGGAATGGATGACCGCGCGACAGAGAGCCATGGTTGCTGCGTTCCGCGTGTAGCGGCGCGTACTTCGGCGCCGACCTGTCGGAACAGCGCGGCGAGCGATCGAGACGATGCGTCGGCGTCGTTGAGCGCTTGCAGCAAGGCATCGGTATAGACGCCATGCCGCGGACCGTCCGCCGCGAAACCGCCCGGTGCGGTTGCATAGGCAATCACGGTGTTGGCAGCGATCCTCGGTTTATCGATCGCAACCGCGGCGGGGGCAAATGGATTGTCGAGGCACGTATCGAGAATCACGAGATTGAGCCGGCCGGCACGGGCGGATTGCATCGCACGCAAAACGGTATTCAGATCGACGCCGTTATTCAGTAGCGACACCGGCGCGCGGATATCGCCTCGCGCATCGAGTCCCGCCGGCAAAAGCAGCGTTTGTGCGCCTACCTGCATGCCGTGTCCGGCGAAATAGAACAGTCCGATATCGCCTGTTCGCAATCGTCGTTGAAATTCGTCGATGGCCGCGCGCATTTGCGGCGGCGTAGCATTCGTGCGCGTGATGACTTCGAAGCCACGCGTACGGAGCGCAGCGCCGAGCGATTCGGCGTCGCGCGGCGCGTTGGCGCGGATCGGGTTAGTGGCGTCACCGTACTCGCCATTTCCGATCACGAGCGCGACACGCCGCGAATGCGTGTCGTCGCGTGACGAAGCAAAGGGTGAAAGGAGCAAAGCGGTGTCCGCCGGCCGCGCCGGATGACTCGCTACCCAAGCCGGGCTCGGCTCGATGCTTTCACGTTGCGTCGCGGCAGCGGCACCGTCCCACTGCGCCTGGATTGCCCCAACCATGCACACCAGCAGGAATCGTCGCCACATCTTTATATCCCGTTTGTACCGGACAGAGTTCAGGCATTCGTGCACCAGGCTCGCGCTGCCCGCGCTCTTTATTAACGATAGCACGCGCTTTGCGTCACAACTGTCCGGGAGTCCTTAACGCGTCATACGGTTAACGAGCATTGCGTATCTTTTTGGCAAGATACGTCCTAAGCTGATTCACAAAGTCACGTCACACGGTCGTTTTAACTAGGTGGCTGCCTGCCGGATTCAACCCGCGACGTGCCGCTCGAACACCCGGAAGGTCATCGATAGCCGGGCCCCAGCCATGACTCCTGTTCGGGAGAGTGCGCTATGCGAAGAACCCGTGTTTCCTTTCTTTTCGGCAGTCGTGATCCGGCGCAAGCGCGTCGCGGCGGATTACGCGCGGCGGTGTACGCGACGCTCGTCGCGGTCTACCTTGGTATCGGCACTGGCGGCGTTGCGCGCGCCGAGCGGACACCGTCTCCGCCGGGGGCCGAGGAGTACATCATCTGGCCGTCGGATGGCGCGGTGATTCACGGCGGCAAGCTGTGGGTGCGCATGGGGCTGCGCAATATGGGCGTGTGTCCGAAGGGCGTCGCGTTTCCGAATACCGGCCACCATCATCTTCTGATCGACACGGATTTGCCCGCGCTCGATCAGGAGATTCCATCGGATCGCCAGCACCTGCATTTCGGCGCGGGCGAAACCGACGCGCGCATCGAGTTGCCGCCCGGCAAGCACACGCTGCAGCTGATTCTCGGCGACCATAATCACGTGCCGCACGTGCCGCCCGTGTATTCGAAGAAGATCACCATCACCGTGCTAAAGAACTAACGCGGTCCGTTCGTTCGAACTGGTCAAGCCGGAACGGAGAGTCCTGATGAAGAAGATCATTGCGGCCGCGGCATTCGTCGCAGCGGCGCTGACGGTATCGACCGCGCCGCAGGGCGCGTGGGCAGCGACGCCGTCGCCGCCCGGCGCCTACGCGTATATCGGCTATCCGAACGATGGCCAGGTGGTGCCCGCCAATAAACCGTTTCGCGTGTGGTTCGGTCTGCGTTTCATGGGGGTCGCCCCGAAAGGCGTGAAGTACCCGAACACCGGCCACCATCATCTTCTGATCGATACCGATCTGCCGCCGATGGATCAGGAGATACCCTCGGATCGCCATCATCTGCATTTCGGCGCGGGCGAAACGGAAACGATGATTTCATTGCCACCAGGCAGGCATACGCTGCAGTTGTTGATGGGCGACGACATGCATATGCCGCACAACCCGCCGGTGTATTCGAAGAAGATCACGGTGATCGCGCGCTGACTGTTATCACGCAGCCAACAATGTCGCGCGCGCTGTTGGCTGCGATCCACCATTCACTGGTCTCGCTCTGCCGCTCGTCAGCGTCGGGACAGCGGGTGCGAACTTCCAGGCCTTTGCTATAAGGCGTTCAGGACGCGAATGACGAAAGCAAGGCACTCCTGGCATAGCCCATGCGTCAGTAGCGCCCGAGCAGACAAGTTGCTCGAATCCCGACGCTCGATGATGCGCTTTCCCACTCCCAGGAGATTTGCCATGAACACGCTGATGATCAAGGACCTGTCCAACACCGAACAACTCGACAGCAAGGCGATGAGCGCCGTGCGCGGTGGCAACGGCTACTATTCGATGCCGTCGTACCTCAGCTATGCGCCCGTCTATGCGCCGACCAGCATCAAGAACGTCTCCACGACGCAGATGATCAACACGGAAATGAACATCCAGAGCGCTAACGGCAACGACTCGGCGCTAGTCAGCGGTACGGCCACCTACATCCAACCGACCATTTACTCGAGCAACGTCAACAACGGGTAGTGAGCGGCGCACGCGCGGCCCGGGCGGCCGCGTGTGCGTGCCCCAACAGGCGCATCGCTCAAAAAGACCGCTAATCCAATCGTCCTTTCCACGCATCCTTCGCGTATCCGCCGCTCCCCGCATCGACTTTTCCGCCGCTTCATTGCCGAAGCCGCGCGGAAGCGGCTCGGGCTGAAAAACCGGGCATCTCGCGCGAAACAGGCGGGTGCAACTGGAGACCACCGTGTCAGCACTGCCGGAATCATCGTTCGATTCGTCGTGTGATTCGCTGGACCTTCAGCGGGTTCCTGCTGAAGCCAGGACGCCTCGCCGCATAGCCCGTGTACTGCGCGGGATCTGCGCGGCAACGATGTGCGCTTTGGCAGTGAGCGCGTGCGTCGACGTCAGCATGCCGGCTTATCAACGCCCGGACACGCCGGCCAAGACATCGTGGTCGGATCGCAATGGCGCGCCGGTATCGGCCGCGGAGACGATCGAGCGCGACTGGTGGAAGGGCTTCCAGGACCCGTACCTCGATACGCTGATCGACAAGGCGATCGACGGCAACTTCGATATCCGGGTGCTGGCCGCGCGTATCGAAGTCGCGCACACGCAGATCAGCGAGACAGGCGCGGCCGCATTGCCGACGGCGGACCTCGGTGCCGGCGCCGACTACACGAAGACGACTGGCCAGCCTTTGACGAAGACGTACAACCTCGCGCTGCAGGTGAACTGGGACATCGACATCTGGGGCAAGGTCGAAAAAGGCGTGCAGGCGCAAAAGGCCGAATTCCACGCGAGCGAGGCGGATTGGCGCGCGGGGTATCTCGAACTCGTCGCGAATGTGGCCAGTACCTATTTCCAGATCCTGCAATTCGACGACCAGATCGCACAGCAGCAAAAGACCATCGCCACGAACAAGCAAATCCTGGCGATCTACGAAGGCCAGGCGCGCAATGGGCTCGTGCCGCAAACGCAGGTGTTGCGCCAGCAGGCGGAGATCAACCGGCTCACCAACGATCTCTATGATCTGCGCCGATCGCGGGCGGTCTCCGACAACGCGCTATGCACGTTGCTCGGCGTGCCGGCCGGCGAATTCCATGTGCCGCAGGGCCATTTACAGGAGCGCGTGAAATTGCCGGGCGTGCCCGATGGTTTGCCCGCGCAATTGCTGTCGCGCCGCCCCGACGTGGTGGCGGCCGAATTCAGGGTGCTCGAGGCCTATGACCTCGTCGGTCAGTCGAAGCTCGCGCAATTGCCGAGCATCGGCCTCACCGCGCAAGGCGGCACGGCAAGTTACGCGCTTAACCAGCTGCTGAAGTCGTTCACGTTCGGCCTGATGCCGAGCATCAATTTTCCGCTGTTCGATCCGGGCGTGCGCGCACATGTGAAGGTGACCGAGGCGCAATCGAAAGTCGCCGAGCAGCAATATCGCGTGGCCGTGATGGGCGCATTCGAGGAAGTGGAGAACGCGCTCGTCAATCTGAGTGCCCATAAGGCGCAGCATGCGGAATTGCTGCAGCAGGTGTCGCGCCTGCAGATCGTCGCTGATCAGATCCAGTCGCAACTGCGCCTTGGCGTCGTGTCGCAGCTCGAAGTATTCGAAGACGAGCGGACCTTGCTGGAGGCGCAACAGGCGTTGCTGGAAAACCACCAATTGATTCTGTCCGACACGGTAACGCTTTATAAGGCGCTCGGCGGCGGATGGCCCGGTGTCGACGTGCAAGCGCAGGTCAAAGAGAAGTAACGAAACATTGAGCTAATCCACGAGTTGGCGTACCGCGCGGGTATTTCGTCGGCTGACGGCTTATCCGCGGTCTTCTCATCCGGCGATATCCAAATTGACACTCTCGATGCGTGACTTACAATCCTTTAGGGGTCAGCGTTTGCGTGGCTCTTCACGACAATATCGTTGCGCCGTTGTTCTTCGTCCAGTTCGCCCCGCGTTCCCGCCGCGGCAGGTAAACGCTTAGCGATCCAGATAAAATGGCCACCGGCGAAGCTCCGATTGCTGAAATGCGCGTGACAGTGGACGCTGCCTTCGACGTGGTGTTGTCACCGGTTGCCTGCGCGCAGCGCCCCGCGCTCGACGCCATTCGCATCGTCGACAACCTGTTCGCCATCGGCCGCAGCGAAGCGCCGTTCAGCGACTATCCCGCACCATGGACCGCCGCTCTCTCGCGCCGACATGCGCGCGTTTTCATCGAGCATGGCGCGATTTATGTTGCCGATCTCGGCAGCAAGAACGGCACGACGGTCAACGGCATCGCGGTGCGACAAACCCCCGCGCGTGTACGCGCCGGCGATGAACTCTGCTTTGGCGGTGAACTGCGCTATCGCGTCGGCATCGAGCCGCGCGCGCGCGTCGTCACGGGTGGAAGCGCTTCTCCCCTCATTCATCTATTGCTGGTGCCGCAGCGCGATGACCTGGGTCTGCAACCGGTCGACGTGCTGGCTTTTCCATTTCTGATCAGCAAAACGGACGAGGTTTTCTCGCGCTACAAAGACCGTTATCCGCACCAGGTCAATTACATTTCCCGGCGCCATGCGCACCTGTTTCTGAAGGGCGGCGAGCTGTATGTCGAGGATCTCGGCAGCACCAACGGCACGTTCGTGAATGGACAGCGGATCGGCGAATCGGCGCTTGCACTGGCGGAGGGCGACGTCGTTGCATTTGGCGGCGACCACTTCGTCTACAGGGTGTCGCTACAGGACTCCGCCGACGTCGAACCCACCGTGACCCAGCTCTCTCTTCAGCCCGCTGTCGACAGTGCCGCCGATGCCGACAAGACGACCTTCGTCGGCGCTGCGCATTCGTTTCTCGACATCTTTTGCGTCGATCCGGCGCTGCGACGCGAAGACGAAGTGAATGAAGCGGCGCAGCCGGGCTCCGCGCGCGCGAAGCGTGACGGAGTAGGGACGGCAAATGGCGCGCAGGGCGCCAAAGGTGCGCAGGCGGGGCATCCCGCCGATACGAGAGACGGCGCGAACGAAAGAAGCGGCAAAGCTAACAGCGCGGCAAGAGGTAAGCCGCGTCGCTGGAAGATGGTCGCCGGCGAACTCCACAAGGCGTTAGCGGACGGCGAGCGCACCAATGTGCGGCGCGCGGCGGCATGGGGCGCAGCGGCTATCGCGATCGTGGTTGCGCTTGGCGTGGGCCTTTATCTGCACGGTTCATCGGAACGGGAGTTGAAGAGCCTGCTCGCGAGCGGTGATTACTCGAGCGCCCTCACGATGGCGCGCGGCTATCTGGCCACGCATCCGGCGGACACGAAAATCAGCGCGCTCGCGAGCGAGGCGTTGTTGAAAGCGAACTTGCCGGGCTGGATCGAAGCCGTGCAAAAAGCGCAGTTCGACCAGGCCGACACGCTGCTGAAGAACATGAGGGCGTTGAGCGGAAATGACGCCGATGCCGCGTCGCTGGTCGGCGAATTGCAATGGGTCGGCGATCTCGAACGCTTCGTCGCGGCGCGTGGCGGCGTCGACGCGCCGATCCGCATGTATACGGACGAAGCGACGATCAACGGTCTGCTGCACCGCTGGGACGACGACGCGGCGAGTCACCAGCGCGCGCTCGATCGGATTGCGAGTTACGTGCCGGTCTTCGCGGAGCCCTACGCCCACACGCTCAGCCATCTGCGCAAGCTCGAAAGCGACGATTCGGTGTACGTCGCCGCGATCGATCGGCTCAATGGTGTAATTCATACCGAACTTTCGCGCGACAAACCCGACGCGCTGCCGCCGGTACTCGACGATTACGCGCAGCGTTATCCGCGGCTCGCGGGGCTCGATAGAGTGCGCGACGATTTGCGCCAATACACCGGGTTGCTGAATGCCGCGTTGAGCCGTCAATTGACGTCATTGCTGGCGATGATGAAAACGGTGCGCTTCAGCACGCCGCCTTTTCAGGCGCAATTCCAGCAGCTTGCGGCGACGCGCTTGCCGTCGGCGGACATCGTTCAACGGCAGGACGCGGTCGATGCCGCGTGGCAGCGCGGCGACGCGCAGCAGGCGCTGAATGATTTGCAGTCGATGCCGGCGAGCCCGTGGTCCGATGTGCTCGCGGCCGAAGCGACGCACAAGCAGGCGTTGTCCGATCAATACAACGATCTGCGGAAAACGCGTGACGGGAAAGATTACGACCAGCGTCTGCTGTCGTTCTACGCGAGCCTCGATCCGCGGATAGACGCATGGTTCGTGCAGGCGATCCAGAAAGACGTGGCCGCATTGCATGACAAAGCACTCGCGCATGCGCAAGATCTGCTGGTGCGCGCGCAAAGCCTGTGGAAAGAGTACCGCGCGAACGGCCCGATCGGCGGCACGCAGCGGCTCGAAGCCGGCATCTCGCCGGGCTTTCGCAACGAGGCGCGTCTGCTGAACGAGGCGCAGACGGCGGCACGCCAGGGCATGCGCATCTATACGCAGCTGAAGGCCGATCATCCCGCCGACTTCGATCGCCTGCTCGCGGATATCGAAGCCGAAGCGAGTTTGCAGCGCCGCTCGTTGACCGAGTTGCGCATGGTGCTGGACCCTGGGCTGCTGAAAGCGAAGCTCGCGTTGATTGGAGGCGATCAGAGTGAAACGCGATCCTCACCCTAGACCGTTGTCGGAGGCGCTCGAAGATCATAGCGTCGAAGGCATTGCGATTCTGACGTCCGAGCCGGTGCGGCTTGCGCGCGCGCTGATCTGGGCGATGGTCGCGCTCGTCGTGTCGGGTTTGCTGTGGTCGTTCGTCGGCCGCGCGGATGTGATCGTCAGCGCGCCCGGCACGTTGGCGCCGGAGTCGGAGGTGCGGCGCATCTATACGCCGATCGACGGCGAACTCGCGGATCTGTATATCGCCGAGGGGCAGCCGGTGTCGAAAGGCGACGTGCTCGCGCGGCTCAATGCGCGCGGCGCGATCGAGGCAGCGAGCAACGCGTTACAGGCACAAGTGAAGCTCGAAGACGCCGAACGCGAATGGAAGCAGTTCCCGGAGAAGAAGGCGTTGATGGAACGCAAGGCCACGTCGTTGAAGGCGCAACTCGAAGTCGAGGAGCGCTTGCACGAGAATCGCGTTTCAGAAGGCACGACGAAGCTTGCCGAAGGGCAGAAGGCCGAACTCGACGAAGCGCGCAGCTCGCTCGACAACGCGCGCCGCACGCGCGAAGCGGCGAATCAGGAACTCGATCGCTATTCGCGGCTGTTCGCGCAGCCGGGCGGCGGTGGCATTGCCGAATTACAGGTCGAGCAGAAACGCACGGCCGCGCTCGAAGCGGATAACGCTTACCGTGTCGCGCAGTCGAAGCTGGCCGAGCTCGACTTTCGTCTGAGCCATGAATACGCGCAGGCCAATGCGCAACTCGCGACGAGCGGCCAGCAAAGCACCGATCTGCAGCTGCAATACGATCAGGCGGTGCGCGACATCACCGATGCGGAAGACAAACTGCGCGTGCAACTGCAAAGCGCGCGCCTCGAAGCCGATGCCGCCGCGCGGGTGCGTTTCGAGAACATCGATAAAGACAATTTTTTGCTGATTCTCGCGCCGGTTTCAGGCGTGATCACCGACGTCACGTCGACGCAGCGCGGCGACAAGATTCAGGCGAACGCACCGCTCGGCGGCATTGCGCCAAAAGACGCGCGGCCCGTGCTGAAGATCGAAATCTCCGAACACGACCGCGCCTTTCTGCACGTCGGCCTGCCTGTCAAATTGAAGTTCAACGCGTTTCCTTACCAGCGCTACGGGTTGATCAGCGGCACGCTCGCCTATATCTCGCCGGCCACGAAGCCATCCGCGCAGGACAAGCAACCGGTCTACGAAGGCCGTGTCACGCTGGACAAGGACTACTACCAGGTGGCCGGCACGCGTTATCCGCTGCGTTACGGCATGACCGCCAATGCGGAAATCGTCGTGCGCGAGCGGCGCCTGATCGACCTCGGTCTCGATCCGTTCAGAGAGGTGGCGGGTTGAGCGCGCGAATCAAAACATCCACGAAAGGAGCCGGGCAAATGACCGCGATAGTGCGTATCGATGACGAAGTCGTGGACGTGGACGAGTTCATTCGTCTTCTGAAACTGACCGGCCAGTTCGAGAGCCTGGTCGAGCAGATCGTGCGCGACAAGCTTACCGTCCATGCGGCGAAGAAGCAGGGCGTCGCCGTCAGCGCCGACGAAATCCAGCAGCGCGCGGACCAGTTTCGCCGCGTGCGCGGGCTGCATCGCGCGGCGGACATGAATCATTATCTCGACGCGCTGCACGTGAGCCTCGACGAATTCGAGGCGTTCATTACCGACGGGCTTTATCAGGAGAAGATGCTCGACGACATCGGTAACGACGCGGCGATCCATGATTACTTCGCGCTGAATTCACCGAAGTTCGACGCGATCGAAGTCAGCCATATCGTGCTCGATAGCGAAGGTAAGGCGAAGGAAATGATCTCGTACCTGCACGACGACCCCGACGCCTTCGGCGAGATGGCGCGCGAGCATTCGATTGCCGATACGCGCGAGTCGGGCGGCGTGATCGGCAAGGTACTGCGCGGTTCGCTGAAGCCCGATATCGAGGCGAAGATCTTCAATGCGGCGGTCGGCGATCTGCTTGGGCCGTTTCCGTCGGCCGACCGTTCGTGTTTCGAGATCTTCGCGGTCACGGCCAAATATCCGGCCACGCTCGATGCCGACGTGGCCACCGAAATCCGCCGTTTGCTGCGCGAGAGCTGGCTCATTGCCCGCGCCCAGGAACACGTGATCGAAGCGCGCTAGTGCCCGACTAGCGCCCGATAAAGCGAGGCTCACCGATACATGGACGCCCTCCAGACCGCGCCATCCGCGCCTTCCACCGCCGAATTTCTCGCTTCGGTGGAGATCCTGTCGCCGTTCTCGCGCGACGAAATCGAGCGGCTTGCCGAGTACGCGCAGGCAAAGTTCTATCCGTTTGGCGAAACGGTGTGCTCGGCCGGTGACGTGGCCGAAGGTCTCTATGTGATCCGCTCGGGCACGGTACGTATCTTCTCCGAGGAGCACGGCAAGGAAACCAGCATGGGCGTGCGCAAGTCGGGCGAGATCTTTGCCGACATTGCGATGTTGCGCTCGTACGTTCACGAAGCGTCGGTACGTTCGTCGGGCAAGACCGAAGTGCTGTTCATTCCGCGCAGCGCGATCGAACCGGTGATGGCGGGCAACGCCGCCGCGTTGGCGTTCGTCGCCAGCTATGTGGCGATCAATTCGGCCGGGGGCTTCGTCGCGCAATTGTTCGATCTGCGCGGCAAGCTGAACAAGGCGGAACTCGAAGAGTACGTGCGCAGCGTCGGCGCAAAACGGGTCGCTGCCGGCAAGGAGATTCTGAAACAGGACGGCCGCGACGACAGGCGGCTTTATGTGGTGCGGCAAGGCCAGGTGCGCATCGTGCGGCAGGAGGAGGGCCACGACTATACGCTCGCGACGCTCGGCAAAGGGGAGATATTCGGCGAGAAGGCGTGCCTGATGCGCCAGGAACAGATGGCATCGGTCGTTGCAACCACGGACACGCGGCTGCTGGTCATCCCCGAGCGCACCGTTCATTTCATTCTCGAGCGCAATCCGAAATTGCGAGAAGTGCTCGACGAGCGCATCCGCTATGGCGACCGCGAATTACAGCGGCAAAAGCGGCTCGAACAGCGGCGCAAGCTGCCGTTGATGCTCGACCTGCAGAGCAAACCGGAACTCGGCGAGAAGATCATCCGGCGTTTCGCGCTCGTCGAGCAGGCCGAGGAGATGGATTGCGGCGCCGCGTGTCTCGCGATGATCTGCCGCCATTACGGCATTCCGATGACGCTCGGCAAATTGCGCGAACTCGCGAACGTGACGACGCAGGGTGCGACGCTCGACAGCCTCGCGCGCGCGGGCGAGTCGCTCGGCTTCACGACGCGCGGCGTGCAATGCACGTTCGATTCGCTGCGCGGCTTCGATCTGCCGTTCATCGTGCATTGGGAGGGCTATCACTATGTGGTCGTGTACGGGCTGTCGAAAGACTATGTCTGGGTGGCGGACCCGGCACTCGGTTTCAGAAAGCTGAGCGTCGAAGATTTCGAACGCGGGTGGAGCGGCACCTGCCTATTGTTTACCGGCGGATCGCAGCTGCTGCAGATGTCGGCCGAGCGCTCGCCGTGGATTCGCTTTGTCGGCTACCTGAAGCCGTACCGCAAGATACTCGGCTATCTGTTTCTGGCGACCTTCGTGATTCAGGTGCTCGGCGTGATTCCACCGCTGATCATTCAGAACATTCTGGACGGCGTGATCGTGCATCAGAACGTCAGTCTGCTGCATATGCTGATCGGCGGGCTCATCATCTCCAATGTCTTCACGCAGCTGATGTCGACGATTCGCGCGTATCTGGCGAACTTCATGGTTCGCAACATGGACTTCGCGATGATTCGTCGCAGTTCTTCAAGCATACGTTGTCGCTGCCGTTCTCGTTCTTCGCGAAGCGCAAGACCGGCGATATCTTCGCGCGCTTTCAGGAAAACCAGACGATCCGCGCGTTCCTGACCGAATCCACCGTGACGACCGCGCTGAATCTGCTGATGATCTTCATCTACTTCACGATCATGTTCGTGTACAACGTGAAGATGACGCTGGTGTTGATCGCGTTCGTGATTCCGATCATGGGACTCACGGTGATCGCGACGCCGAAGATCAAGGGCTACGCCCGCGAGGTGTTCACGGCGTCGACCGAGGCGAAGTCGTTCCTGATGGAAGCTCTGTCCGGCGTCGAGACCGTCAAGGGCATGGGCATCGAGCGGCCGGTACGGTTGCGCTGGGAGAAGAAATACGCAAAGGCGCTCGAATTGCAGTATCGCGCGCACGCATTCAATATTCTGGTCGGCTTTGGCAGTCAATTGCTGAATGCGGCAACGACGATTGCGATTCTTTGGGTCGGCGCGAATCTGGTACTCGCGCGTGAATTGACGATCGGTCAGCTGATCGCGTTCAATGCATTCATGGGCAGTGTATTGAGTCCGCTGATGGGTCTCGTCGGCTTGTGGAGCATGCTCAACGATGCGGGTGTCGCGATGGAACGGCTCGGCGATGTGCTCGATATCGAGCCCGAACAGAAGCCGCAGGATTTGCCCTCGCGCGTGATGCTGCCGGAGCTGCAAGGCGAGATCAGCCTGCAAGGCGTGTACTTCCGCTATGGCGAAGAGGATTCCGCTTATGTGCTGGAGAACATCAGCTTCGATATCAAGCCGGGTGAACTGGTCGCGATCGTCGGGCGCAGCGGCTCGGGAAAAACCACGCTCGCGAAGCTGCTGGTTGGCTTCTATCGGCCGAGCGAAGGGAAAATAACGATCGACGGCTATGACTCCGGCGTGATCGACAAGACTTATTTCCGCGCGCAAATCGGCTACGTGATGCAAAGCAATCTGCTGTTCTCGGGCACGATCGCCGAGAACATCGCAAGCGGGGACGACGCGCCGGAGCGCCGCCGCATCGAGGAAGTCGCGAAAATGGCCGACGCGCATGGCTTCATCAGCAAGATGCCGCTCGGATATGAGCAGATCGTCGGCGAGCGCGGCATCGGTTTGTCGGGCGGTCAAATCCAGCGGCTTTGCATTGCGCGTGCGTTGTATCACGATCCGCGTCTGCTCGTGTTCGACGAGGCGACCTCGGCGCTCGACTCGCAATCGGAAAGCAATATTCTCGGCAATATGCACGACATCCTGAAGGGCCGCACGGCGGTGATCATCGCGCATCGGCTCAGCACGATCATGCGCGCGGACAAGATTCTCGTGCTGTATGAAGGCGCGATCGTCGAACAGGGCCGTCACGAGGAGCTGATCCAGCGCGGCGGCATGTACTATCAGCTCGTGCAGAAACAGTTGAGTGCATCATGATGAAGATACTCGACCAGATTGAAGAGGCGAGTCCCGCGATTTCGTACGCGGGACTGATCGAGCGGATCGAGATCCTGCGCTCCACGTTGCGCTGGTCGTCGCGGCTCGAACGCGCCGATATCGATAAGCTGCTGAGGCAGGCCACGTCGTTGCGCGACGAAGTGATGCAGCTTTCGCACAAGGAGCGCTTCGTGCAGGCGGCCACCGCGGGCGAGCCGCAGACGAGTGCGGAGCAATCGCGCGGTGCGCGCCGCAAGGCACTACTCGAACGCAGCTTCATTTTCGAGGGCACGTTCGGCGACAACCCGCGTTTGCTCGAATCGCTCGAAATCGCGGAAAAAGCGGCGCCAACCGATTTGCCGGTGTTGATCGATGGAGAAAGCGGCACCGGCAAGGAGCTGATGGCGAAAGTGATTCACGCGAATGGCTCGCGTGCGGACAAGCCGTTCGTTTCGGTGAACTGCGGCGCGATTCCGGAAAATCTGCTCGAATCCGAACTTTTCGGGCATCGCAAGGGCGCATTCACCGGCGCGTCGAGCGACCGCAAGGGAAAATTCGAAAGCGCGCATACGGGCACGATCTTTCTCGACGAAATCGGCGAGTTGCCGCTCGCGGGCCAGGTCAAGCTGCTGCGTGTGCTCGAGGCGCACGAGATTCAACGCGTCGGCTCCGACGAAACGATCGCGGTCGATACGCGCATCGTCGCGGCGACCAATCGCAATCTGCGCAAGCTCAGCGAGGAAGGCCGGTTTCGCGAGGATCTGTTCTACCGGCTCAGCGTGATTCACGTGACGTTGCCGCCGCTGCGCGAACGGCGCGACGAAATTCCGTTGCTGATTGCGTGGTTCGGCGACGAAGCTGCGGGTACCCTGAAACGCCGGCCAGTCAGGTTGACGCCGCGTTTGCGGGACTTTCTATTGAGCTACGCGTATCCGGGCAACATTCGCGAATTGCGCAACGTGATGTATCGCATCTCATGTCTGGCTGCAGACATGGCCGACATCGAGCATTTGCCGCTCGATATGCGACCCGCCGCACCCGGTTCGCCGGCGGCGCAGGCGGAGGGCGGGCAGGCGAGCGGCGAGCAGCCGATCAGCGTCGCGAATCTGATGTCGTTGAGCGACGCGAAGCGGGCGGCCAGCGACGACGCCGAAAAAGCGTTCCTCGAACGCGGACTGCGTGAAGTCAGCGGGACCGTCGCCGAACTGGCGCGGCGCATCGATATGAATCGCTCGCACTTGCAGATGCTGCTGAAAAAGCACGGCCTGCATTCGAAGGATTTCCGCAATCGCAATGCGTCGCCCACGAAGAACGGCGCGAACGAGCGCGACGAGGAAGAAGACGAAGGCTGAGTGAACGACCACTGAACGCTCGGTGAAACGCGCGCCTGAAGATCATCAAGGCGCCGGGTTCAGCAAGGTCTTGTCCGCGGCATTCGGGTCCTGCGCTTCGACGACCACTGCGGTGATATTGTCGCGCCCGCCGCGCGCGAGCGCGAGGTCGACGAGTTCGCAACTTGCGTTTTCGCGCTCCGCCGTGGTCAGCACGGCGGCGATCTCGTCGTCGCTCAGTTCGTTGCTGAGACCGTCGCTGCACAACAGGAACACGTCGCCGTCGGCAACTTCGATCGCGTCTTCGTCGAGTTCGAGCGAATCCGTTGCCCCGACCGCGCGCGTGATCATGTGCTGCGCGGGATGATGGCGCGCCTCTTCGTCGGTGATGACGCCGAGCGAGCGCAGCTCCTCGACCTGGCTGTGATCGCGCGTCAGTTGCCGCAATTGCCCCGCGCGGTACAGGTAGATGCGGCTGTCGCCGGCCCACACGTAGCCGCAGAAGCGATCGCATGCAAGCAGCACGACCACGGTGCTGCCGATGCGCTGCACCTGGCGGCGCGCGGCTTCGTCGCGCAATTGACGGTTCGCGGTTTGCAGACGCGTGCGTACATCGGCGATCAGCATTCTGAGGCCGTGCGGCGCCGCCAGTTGAGTCAACGCGTCGATCACGGTGCGGCTGGCAACGTCGCCGACCGCGTGACCGCCCATCCCATCGGCGACAGCCCAGCGTCCCGCTTCGGGCTCGTCGAGGCAGGCATCTTCGTTGATTTCGCGGACCCGTCCCGTGTCGGAACGCGCGGACGACGTCCAGCGAAATTGGCTCTCGCATGTCACAACGGCTACACCATATCGTTTCGGTTGCGTGCGTCCGGAGACACGGTGAGGTTCGCGTTCGCGCCGGTGTTGCGTACGTCGACCGACTGGAACTGGTTGATCATCTGGTTAGCATAGAAGTTGTTGGAGACCTCGTACAGATTGACCACCGGCCCAATGCTCGGCGTTTGCGGCACGTACGGCTGAATCCAGCCATAGATCCATGGCGCGCCGCCGCCGCCGCGAATCGCCGCCATCGCTTTGCGATCGAGCGCGAGGTTCAGCGAGAGGTCGTTCAATTTGATGCAGGACATGTCGTTCTCCGGTTGGCCGCGAGCGCAATGCGCGCGGCTGAATGGACTCTGCACCACACGGTGCAAAGGCCATGCCAATCGGGGGCGGATTCGACGCGAAGCCCGCGGCGCATTGACTGGCGCGGCTTGCGCGGCTTTACCACGAACGCGGTCGACGCGATCGGTCGGCTCGCGGCCAACAAGCCCCCATTCGAACAGGTGTGAGACCCAACACATTCGGCGGGGTCCCACTAGTTCTCCATTCAGTTGAAATCAACCGGCGACACGCTCGCAAATGAGCGTCGCACACCGACAGATCAGCGCGATTTCTGTTGGTCCCGTTCTGACATCTACCTCTTCAGAAAACCGTTCGATCGGCCGTCAACCCTGTAAACAGGGGTTTTCCGGCGCCTGGCCCGGATGATGCAAAAGCTGTCGCAACAGTGTTGGAAATGCGAACGAGGCCAGCCATGAACACCCAAACGCTCGATACACGCGACGACGACCCGCAATCCGCAGCCGCTTGCGACACCGCATCATCGACGATCGATCTGCCGATCGGCGCACATCTGGTCACGCAACGCAACGGCTACGAGCATCACGGCATCTATGTCGGCAATGGCCGCGTCGTGCACTACTCGGGCTTTGCGGCCTCCGCGCATCCCGGACCGGTGGAGGAAGTCGAACTCGCGCGCTTCGCCGCCGGCCATTCGCTGTCGGTTCGCGCGACGCCGAGCGCGATCTACGTCGGCGCCGATGCGGTGCGCCGCGCGCGCTCCCGCCTCGGCGAGAACCGCTATCGCCTGCTGACCAACAACTGCGAACACTTTTGCGCGTGGTGTCTGCTCGGCGAAAGCCGCAGCGAACAGGTGCATTGCTGCTTGCGCCATCCGAGCACGGGCATGCGCGCACTGCTGTGCCTCGTGAAGGCGTTTGTCGAGAGCGGGGCGAGGAACGAACACCGCATGGCGCAACTCGCGCAAGTCGCGTGAACGCAGCGCGTCAGGAATGGGACGATTCGAGGAGAACATCATGGTAGCCGCAGAAAAAAGCTTGCACTGGGCCGTCGACAAATGGCTCGCACCCACGCCGTCGATGCCCGCGCGCGTGGTGCGGTTCTGCCATCACGCGTCGCAACAGCAACGCTATGTATGTGTGCAGGCGTTGAAGCCGGAAGGATTGCTGTCGATTTTCTTCTTCCGCCACGGCGACGGTTCGTGGAACGTGTTCCCGCCGCAAGCCGAGCGGCCCGCGATGAACGGGTATTGCCGCACGGCCGCGTAGAAACTCATGCGTGACCCGCCGTGGCCGCTTCCGTGGCGAGCCACTGACTGAACAGCAACATCGCCGGCGTCATCGGCTTGCCCTTCAGGCAGGTCAGCCAGTAACTGCCCGCCTTGACCTCGACGTCGAACGGGCGCACCAGACGCCCGGTATTGATCTCCCTTTCGAACATCAACGCAGGCACGAGCGCGATGCCCGCACCCTGTATCGCCGCTTCCACCATCAACCGCGACGAATCGAACACCGGTCCGCGCACCGGCCGCGGCGCGATGCCCGCGGCCGCGAACCAGTTCAGCCAGTCGTCCATGCGGTAAGAGCGCAGCAGCGTTTCGTTGGCGAGATCGTCGGGCCGTGCGAGGCGCGCGGCGATCTCGGGCGTGCAGAGCAGCGCGAGCGGCGCGTCGAGCAGTTTGGTGGCGAGCGAGCCGGGCCACGTGCCGTCGCCGAAACGGATCGCGAAATCGAGGCCCTCGGTCGCGAGGTCGACGAGGTTGTTATTGGTCAGCAGCCGCAGCTCGACGAACGGATGCGCGTCGCGAAACGACTTCAGGCGCGGCATCAGCCAGCCGACCGCGAACGTGCCGACCACACCGACCGTCAGCACCTCGTGAAAATGCCCGCCGTCGAACTGCTTGAGCACCGCCTCGATACGATCGAACGCGTCGGACAGCACGGGGCGCAGCGCGAGCCCTTCGTCGGTCATCGCGAGGCCGCGCGGCAAACGCTTGAATAGCGCGGTGCCGAGCCGCTCCTCCAGCGAGCGCACCTGCTGGCTGACCGCGGCTTGGGTCACGTTCAGCTCTTGCGCCGCGCGCGTGAAGCTCAGATGCCGCGCGGACGATTCGAACGCGCGCAGCGCGTTGAGCGGAAGATACGGTCTCATGGTGCAGATACAAGATTTTCTTGTGAGTGGGCTAACTTATCACCATCGGCCCACTTCGCCGACTCCCTGTCTGTTATTCGCCAGTCGAATTGTGCGACACTAGGGCCACATCGACGGGGGCAATCGCATGCCCGGCGCCGCGCCAGACGCGCGGTGGCGAGTCGGCAATGAAGAGCCGGCAATTGTGAGCAACGGTGAACGGCCGCCGCGGATTGCCTCGATGTAGGTGGTGAGAAGTTGACTGTCCAGATGGAATGCTCGACATGTTCTGCCGACGTTCGTCCAGGTAAGCCGTCGGCTCGTGCAAGCTTGCATCATTGCCCTCGATCGGGAGTCCGCTATGTCCGTGTATGTTCTGGCCTTGCTGATTGGCGTCGTCGCCGGCCTTCGCGCGATGATCGCCCCCACCGCCGTCAGCTGGGCCGCGCGTCTGGGATGGCTGCCGCTGCAAGGCACGTCGCTTGCCTTCCTCGGCTTCGCGGCCACGCCGTATATCTTCACCGTGCTGGCGGTCATCGAACTGATCACGGATCAATTGCCCGAAACGCCGAGCCGCAAGGTGCCGCTGCAGTTCGGCGCGCGAATCGTGCTCGGTGCGCTGAGCGGCGCGGCGATTAGCGGCGCGCATGGCGGCCTGGCGGGCGGCATGATCGTCGGGGTGGTGGGCGCGGTGGTCGGCGCGGTAGGCGCGGTGATCGGCACGCTCGGCGGCGCGAAGGTGCGCAGTTCGCTCGCCAGCATGTTCGGGCGCGATGCGCCCGCGGCGTTGATCGAGGACGTGGTCGCGATCGTCGCGGCTGCGTTGATCGTCGTGTCGTTGCACGGGTTCTGACACAAACGCAAAAACGCGGCGGGACGCTTTGCGCGTCGCCGCCGCGTTCGGTCGCTGCCCGCAGCTTATTGAACCCGGGCGATTCGCGCGGCCGTCGCGACTTGCGTGACCGGCGCCGCCGCCGTCGAACTCGCCGCCACGGCCGGCATCAGCTTGCCTTGCACGAGCAGTTGAAGCGTCTTCACGACCAGAATCGCGATGATCGCGTTCGCCACCACGAACAGAACCGGTGCCGCGAATTCGATCGGACCCGTCGCGCCGCGTTCGACGAGACGCAGGGCCATCGTCGGCAACGCCGCTACGCCGAAGCTGAACGCCCAGTAGCCGGGCACGAATGCCTGTTGGCGGATCCACGGCAGCAAACGCAGCAGCGTCAGCGCCTGATAGAGACCGTAGCCGAGCAGCGCGTAGGCGAACAGGTCGGGCGTGCCACTGGTGAGGCTCAAATACGCGACACCACCGACGACTGGCGGCGCGAGTTGCACACCGAGGGTCGGGCGCAGCGCTTCGGGCAGCGGTTCATGCACGGCGGCGCGATGCAGGATCATCGATTCGAGCGCGAGCCACGCCAGCATGCCGCCGCCGAAAAACAGCTCGCCCAGTTGATGGAAGCCGAATGCGGCCGAGCTCGCCGCCGCGACGAAGCCCGCTCCTACCGTCGGCAGATAGATCGCCGGCGTGGTCAGTTCGGGCTTGCGGCCGCCTTGCCACAGCTTGCCCTGTAGATAGACGCCGAGCCCAAGTTGCGCGATCGCCGCGATGCCGTACAGCGTCAGCGCGAGGGTATGCGCGTACGGCTGCAGCAGTTGCGCGGCAAGCAGCGTCGAGATCGGCGCGAGCGCGACGAACGAAGACTGCACCGGATGGTCCAGTTCGGCGCGTGCGTCGGCGGTCCGTGCGAACCACTTGTGCGCGTAGGCGAACAGAATGATGACCCAGACGGCGAGCGCCGCGATCGTCACCATGCTGCCGGCGACGGCCGGCAAGTGCCACAGGCGGATTGCTACGCGCCACAGGTTGGCCAGCGCCAACGAGCCCACCGCGATGCTCAAGAAGCCAGCGGGAACCGCACCACGATTGCTGTTCATGACGACCTCCGAAAGTTGCGTCGCGCTGCGGGTTGCTGGCCATGCGCGATCGATGGCCTACTGTAAAAGGCCACGGAGAATCGCAGAACGCTGCAAACGCTCGACAAATGGCGCGAGCGTCTCAAGCTGTGTTTTAGCGGGGGAAAGGGGCAGAGAAGGCGGGGGAGGAAGGGCGGCCGTCAACCGCCCATGCGCACCAGCATCGCCAGCAGCTGGTCGAACGAAAGCGGCTTGCGCGCGTAGGCAAAATGTGGATTCGGCTGCACCGGAATGTCCGACGCGGCGCTGCACAGGATGATCGGAATCTCGCGCAGCTCTGGGTCCTCATACAGCGTCGCGCACAACTGGAGGCCCGACATGACCGGCATCATGCAATCGGACACGATGATATCGGGCCGGCTCGAACGGACCAGTTCGAGCGCGACGGAGCCGTTCGACGCCGTCCGTACCGCATAGCCGTGTCGTTCCAGCAGCAGCCGCCACACCGTGAGGATGTCGAACTCGTCGTCCACCACCAGAATGGTTTTCATGGGCGGCTAGGTTTTTCGCCCCAATTGCAGCGTGGCCGACAGGCCCGGCGTCGATTGGATGCCCGCGGCGCCGGGCGAGCCGTCGATCACGTCGAGTCCTTGCGACGAAATCGACAGTTCGCGCAGTGACGTGTCGTGCGCGCTTTCGCGTTGCTTCACCACCGAAATCACGCGCCGCAGTCCGCCTTCGGTCTCGGCGTAGCGCAGCAGCACGAGGTTTTCGGTCAGCGCCGACACGCGCACGGCCTTCGCGTGACCCGGATCGCTGTACAGCGGCAGCTCCTCCGTGACGAGCGTCGTGACGGTCGCTTCGCGCAACTGATGCAGCAGTGCATTGAGGAACAGGCCGAAGCGCTCGGTACGCAACGCCGAATCGCGAAAGCCCTCGACGCCGTCGATCACGATGCGCGTCGCGCCGGTCTGCTTGACGGTGGCGAGCGCTTTCGACGCGATTTCATCGACCGCGAGTTCGATCGCCGGCTGCCAAAGCACCATCAGACGACCGTCCTGCCACGCATCGGCAAGCGCGATCGACACCGCTTCGGCCTTGCCGATGAGTCTCTGCGGACTCTCGTAGAAGCCGAGATACACGCAACGCTCGCCGCGTGCGAGACCGGCCGCGAGGAACTGCAGGCACAGCAGCGTCTTGCCGACGCCCGACGGGCCGATCAGCGTGGTCGTTGCGCCTTGCGCGAAGCCGCCGCCGAGCAGGTTGTCCAGGTGCAACAAGCCGAAGCCGAGCCGTGCTTTCAGATCGACGGGGCCCGCTTGCTCCGCGCACTGCGCTTCGAGGCGCGGGAACATCAGCAGCCCGCTGCCGGCGATGCGGAAGAAGTGCTTGCCCATCAGATGATCGCGCGCGCGCATCTTGTGCACTTCGATTTCGCGCGCGCGCCGCATGCCGTCGTGATAGCTGTTCAGCTCGATCAGACCGTCCACCAGCGTGTGCTCGGGATGCGACTCGTTGCCCGACAGCGGCGCGAGCAGCAGCGTCGTGCAGTCCATCGCGGCGACCAGCGCGTTCAGCTCGTGAATGAACTTCGACAGCGACAGCTCGGTTTCGCTGAATTCGCGCGCGCTGCGAAAGCCGTCGATGATCATCAGGCTCGGCCGATAGTCGTAGATGCTCGACGCGATCAGCTTCAGGAAACCGTCGAGTCCATCCTGCATCAGCTCGTGATAGCCGGACACGAACAGCATCTGCTGCGCGACCGCGGCTTCGTCGAAAAAGCTCAGGCCTTTCAGGTGACCGAGCAGCTTGTCGTGCGATTCGGCGATCAGCGTCATGTACAGCACTTTCTCGCCTTGCCGCACCCGATGAAAACCGATCTGGCTCGACAGGATCGTCTTGCCGGCGCCGGCCATGCCCTCCAGTAGATAGACGCCACCGCTCACCAGACCGCCGCCGAGGATCTCGTCGAAACCGGGCACGCCGGTTTCGACATTGCGTCGGGCCGCGTCAGGTCGGGCCGCGTCAGGTCGGGCCGCGTCAGGTCGGGCCGCATTAGGTCGCGCCGCGTTAGGTCGCGCCGCGTCGGACGGGCGGGACGTGTTGGATGCGTCGGTAGTCATTGTCGATGTGTCGTTCAAAGTGCAAGCGACGGCCTGGTCGTAACCGTCCTGTGCTCAACCCCGTTGCGGCAGCAATCCCCATTCCCGATCGCGAGCGACAGTGTCCCGCGGCGTGAAATGCGGGGAGTCTATCCGGCAACGCGTGCTCGGCGAACGGCATGTGCTCGACATGGCGGCGTGAGAGGGCGAAAAAGGCCGGCGGCGAGAAGCCCGGTGCATGCGGTATGAGGGGGGAGTGAAGTGCGGTGGCCGGTCGAACTTGCAAACCGATGCAATCAAACGGAAAGGCGAGCGCTTCGCTCATACGGCGCCGCAGGCTGCGGTCGAGGCTGCCGATCAGATAGGTCAGGTGCAGGTTCGAACGGCGGCTGCGAGTGGCGCCGGCTTCGGCGGACGGCTTCTGATGCTGGTTCATGGTGTACCGGGTGACGCGCCTCGCCGTATACAATTCGGCAGCGCCTGATCCCAGCGGGCTTTCCCCCGCCTATTTGCCAACCGATCCAACCCATGCCGAATCCGACCCGGGCCTTTCTGCTCGGCCCGCTCCTGAAAGGCGTTTCACGCTCCTTCTATCTGACGCTGCGCGTGCTGCCCATCGGCATGCGCGATCCGATCGGCCTTGCGTATCTGCTCGCGCGCGCGGCCGATACGATTGCGGACACCTCGCTGATCGCGCCGGGCCAACGCCTCGAATTGCTGCTCGCGTTGCGCGATCAGGTCAATGGCGTGGCCGTCGACAGCGCGCCGTTCCAGCGCATCGCCGCGGAAGTCGCGGGTCAGCAGGCGCAGTCGGATGAAAAGCTGCTGCTCGAATCGTTGAGCCCCGCGCTCGACGTGCTCGCGCAACTGAGCGAGTCCGACCGCCACTCGGTGCGCGCGATCGTCACGACGCTGACCGAGGGCATGGAATTCGATCTGCGCACGTTCCCCGACGAACGCTCCGGCCAGATCGCGGCGCTGCGCGAATACGACGAACTCGATCGCTATACGTATCTGGTCGCGGGCTGCGTCGGCGAGTTCTGGACCACGATGACTTACGCGCACATGCCGGGCACGCTGAAAGAACAACCCGACACGATGAAGCAGCGTGGCGTGCGTTTCGGCAAGGCATTGCAAATGACCAACGTGCTGCGCGATTGCGGAAAAGATTTGCGCATCGGCCGCTGCTATCTGCCGCAGAGCATGCTCGAGCGCCACGGTCTGAGCGCGCGCGATCTGCTGCAACCGGCCAATTCGATGCGCGCGCGGCCGCTGCTCGTCGAACTGCTGCGCAAGACGCTCGATCATTTCCGCACGGCGCTCGACTATACGCTCGCGATTCCGGTGAGCGCGGTGCGCTTGCGGCTCGCCTGCCTGTGGCCGATCCTCATCGGCCTCGACACCTTACTGCTGCTCGCGGATAACGACGCGTGGCTCGATCCGGCGAAAGTGTCGAAGGTGACGCGCCATGACGTGTATCGGATCATCGCGTCGTCGCTGCTGCTGGTGCCGTCGAATGCGCTGGTGCGCCATGCGATCAATAGCCGCATCGCGCGGATCGAAACTCGGCTGTAGGCGTAAACGCCTACGGTTGCGCGCACAGTCACGCGCATCGAATAAAACTGAATCGCTTCAAGGCGCTACGAATCGCCCGCAGTAGCCGCGATTTATTCTGGATCATTGAATCTTCAACAATCGGGAAAGCCCCAGGCCACTGCATTCGCGCTTCACGTTAGTCTCTTCGAAAAGGAGGCGACCCATGCGACAAGCGTTCAATATTGCGTTGGTGCTTTTGCTTGGCTATCTGATGGCGGATCGGGCGTTGATGCGTGCGCAGGCGGGCGAGGTCGGCACGATTACATGTCACCAGGGCGCGGCGCTCGTCAAATCGGACGCGTTGAAAAAGGGCTTTGGTGACGCTGGCGCGAGCGCGCAGAGCGAGAGCTTCCTGTCGAGTTGCCTCGTGACCGGGCGCGGCCAGGTCGGCAATCTGATCGCACGCGACTGAGCGCGGGCAGCTGAGAATTCATCGCGGCGCACGCGGAGCGGCGCGAAAAAGCGCCCAGACCGTGAAGGCCTGGGCGAAGTCATCGGGAGCCCGATGACGGAGGTAACCACATACGAACTGGCCCGCGCTCGGAGATACCCGAGTCGCGGGCCAGTTCATTTGAATCGGGGTGCGCGTCGCAAGGACGCGCTATTTGGAAGTGCTCGCGGTTCGTTTCGCCGTAGGGCTTCGTGGCCACACAGCTGCGCTTGACGAACCGCCTGCCACCTACCGCTTACTGACCGAAGTAGACCGACTTCGGGCCACTCGTCGGAGCCGCATGGCTCGTTTGCGACGTACCGCTCACCACACCACCGAAGCCGGTAGCGGCTTGACCGACGCCGTTTTGCGCGTCGACGCGGGCTTGCGCAGCCTGGATGTCAGCCGGGTAGTGCGGGTCGGCGTGACCAGGTTGATAGCCGGCCTTTTCCAGTTGGATCAGCTCGGCGCGCACTTGAGCGCGGGTCACGGGCTGGTTGGCTTGCGCGAACGCGGCGACCGGAGCGGCGACAGCGACGGCGATGACAACGGCTTGAATCAGCGATTTCATGATACTTACCTCCAGTTCAGGGTTTTATTTTGCTGCGAACTTGCATGTTCGTAGTCAGTGATTGCATTGTAATTTGGCGAACTGGACAGAGTAAGTCGTGAGGTAGGTAATGTTTGTTGCGAAAATTGATATAAAGAGACGGAACTTTTAGGGTTAACGCGTAGACGTGTGGCCGGTGTCACAGGAAATGAAAACTATGCGAGGTCGGTGAACGACTGCTAGCACAGTTCGTGATTGATCCGGGCGGTCGACATCCCTTGCGGGAGTAAGGTGGTCCGCGTGAACCCATCACCACATATTCGGCAGCTTCCAAACTACAGCGGCCATCCATTCCTGCCAGTCGCTCGGCAGGTCATCGGCCCTGAGCGGACGACCGGAAGTACAGGCGTTCCCTTCAGTTAAAGTATCTGCGTCTGTTGCCGATATGCCGTGTGAGTGCCTACCCGTCAAGAGCTCTGAGCAGCCCTGTTTTATAGACATTCAGGTGCCGATCGATAGGCGTCGTCGATGACAAAAGATCGGCCGGCAGCGAGAAAGATTTGTGATGAAATCCGCAGCGGCATGCCGGGCTTCGTCACAACTTACCGCTGCAGGGACGCCGCCATGGTTATGCAAGTGATTCGACCGCGATGAAAGTTTCACCGGTTTGCCGTCGAATGCGCCCATAGCCTCTGCCGAGGGCCGCCCAATCCAAGCCGAATCTGAAAAAGTGAACCCCACGTGCGACAAACTGAGTTTGGCTCCTTGCTGTCGGTCTTGGCCTGTTTCATTCTTTTCTCGTTGTGCGGTTGCCATCAGCGAGACCACGATTCTTCGAGCACGAGCGGGCCGGCCGGTACCACCATCACCGCCTTGGTCTGGGCTCCTGACTGGCCGGAAGAAATGCTTCAGATTGCAGCCGAATTCAGCAAGCTGAATCCGGACATACACGTGGATGTGCAGTTCATGATTGGCAATTCGGTGGAAGAAAATATCAAGCCGCGGATCGCCTCCGGCAACTTGCCCGATCTGGTGAGTATCAACCCGAATGCCTACGCGGCCGACCTGGCCGATCAAGGGCTCCTCGCCGACGTTAGCAAGACATCCGCCTGGAACAACATGCTCGATCCTCTCAAAAAAGACTGGACCAGTCGCCAATCCAGGCACTTTGGAATAGCGGGGGGAATGGCTACGACTTTGATCTATTACAACCAGGACATGTTTGCGAAGGCGGGGATCAGGGAGCTGCCGACCAATTTCAACGAATTCCTGGCGGTTTGCGAACAGCTCAAACGTGCGGGCTATACGCCAATAATGTGGAACGGCGGCTTCCCAAATATGCTCGGCAACGGCCCCTTCAGTTCAGGCTTTGCTAACAATGTGGTTGCGCGCGAGCCAGACTGGAAGGACAAAATCAGCGATGGCACGCTGGATTTGAACACTCCCGAGGTAGCGGATATTTTCGCCAAGATCAGGCTGATGCCGGAACGGGGTTTCGTACAGGAATCGTTCACGACAACTGGCTACGATGATGGCATACGGCTATTCAAGGAGGGCAAAGTCGCAATGGCTTTTCACGGTAGTTGGGCAGCCGGTCTGTTGCTGCACGGCAATCCCTTTGAAGTTGGCGTGCTCATCCCGCCCTGGAACGCGCCAGGCGAGCAGGTGGTGCCCGTGATCGGCAGCGAAACCGGGTTTGCGGTGTCGGAAACGCCCAACAAGGCCGCGGCAATGCGTTTTCTCGAGTTCGTCGCTGGGCAGGGGTTTTCCATCCTCCAGATCAAGCGCCAGAACATTTCCCCATTCAAGCAGTTCCCGGGCATGGTGGTGAGCGATCAGAAGATTGTCGACTACACGAACATGGTCAGTCGCTATGCTGTGACCGGCAGCCCGTACTATTCGTTTCTACCTTCCAATTCCATCGAGCGCTTGCATCGATTGATACAGGATGTGCTGTTCAGGAAAATAACGCCAATGCAGGCTGCAAAACTCCTGGACGAGTCTGTTAAGAATGAAGCGAAGATGCACTACAAATGAGCCCACTGATCGCCTGGCTGCGAAGCGCATTCGCCTACTTCTCGTTGGATCTGCTGCGCCGGGTCGAAATTCGCTACCGGCTGATAACCGCGTTTATCCTGCTTTCGCTGATACCGATACTTGTCTCCAGCTACATTTCGTATGTGGAGTCAACAGCAGAGTTCAAGCACAAAGCGGAGATATTTTCCAAAGAGGTAGTCAAACAGGTATCCAAAAACATCTCGTTGCGGATGGAGCAGATCGAGACGGAGAGCAGTCTTCTGGTGCTCTCCGATCAGGTTCAAGACGCGCTGACCCGCGTCGCACACGGCAATGAAAAGGAGCAGAGCGAAGCTCGCCAGGATCTGACCCGACTGCTCCTGGAGCACTACGGCGCGGTTGATTTCATCAATCAGAAATATTTGCTCGACAAGGACAACCGGATCACGGACACCCAGGCGTTCGCGCAATTGACGCGAAGTGTGGTGCATCTGGTCCAACAGGCTCCCGATCGAAATGGCCGGCCCTACTGGAGTAGCTATGACAACGGAGCCGGTCAGCAAGATCTCGGGATGGTGCGCGCCATCATCGACAAGAGCGACAATCGGCAGATCGGTAATCTGGTTCTAGTAATTCGCCCCGAGTATTTCTCATCGATTTTCAATGACGTCGCCGTGGGCAGTGGAACGGAGATCTATGTACTTGACGCCAGCAGCGACAAGCTGATTGTTCGTGCCGACGGCTCTTCAATGAGCACCGACGGAAAGTCTGAACCGGGTCTGCTCGAAAGAATCACAAACGCCGATCCGCACGGCGAGCCAAATGGCTTCGTCGACTTCCATGGCAAGAATGGCGACCGATATCTCGCTGCATACACGGGTATCGCCGGCACAAAATGGTTTGTGGTCAGTACGATCCCGGAGAAGAAGTTGACGGCGGAGGCACAGTCCGTACGCGATCAGATCATACTGGTGGGCATTTCGGGGTTTCTGCTTTCGATCTTCCTCGCCAACTTCATTTCACACAGCATCTCTGTACCGCTCAAAGATCTGGTGCGAAGGATGGACGACACCGGTAGCGATGCAGGCGCAGAGGCGGAGGCATCGGTGGACGCGCGCAGTGAGATTGGCGTAAAGGATGAATTGGGCAGATTGGCGCACAGGTTCGAACGAATGAGTGCGGCGATCGGGCAGAAGATCCAGAAGATCAACGAGATCAACGCTACCTTGGAGCAGACGGTCATCGAGCGAACGGCCGAGCTCGTCGCCAAAGAGCAGGAGTCGCGCACGTTGATCGAGAATTCACCTGACACGATCACGCGCTACGACCGGGAGCTGCGCCGCACCTACGCCAATCCGGCTTTCTGTGTCTCGGCGGCCCGCAGCCTTCGCGAATCGCTCGGCAAACGGCCCTCAGAGATACCGGGCGGTGCTAACGCGCTGGCTTACGAGAAGAAGATCAGCGAAACCATTGCAACCGGGAAAAGTCGCCAATTCGAACTGAGATGGCTCAGTAAGGACGGACAGGAACAGTGCAGCCATATCAGGCTCACTCCAGAGATCGACGCGTCGGGCGAGGTGAACTCCGTGTTGGCGGTCGGTCGTGATTTGTCGGACCGGATGGCATTCGAGGCAACGATATGGAAACAGGCTAATTACGATGCGCTGACCCATCTCCCGAACCGCCAGATGTTTCATGCCCGTCTCGAGCATGAAGCCGGCGTGTCCAATCGCTCCGGGCGGCCGATGGCCTTGATGCTGATCGATCTCGACCGCTTCAAGGAGGTCAACGACTCGCTCGGACACGATATGGGCGACATCCTGCTGATCGAGGCCGCGAGGCGCATTACCTCGTGTGTGCGTGAATTCGACACGGTCGCTCGACTTGGCGGTGACGAGTTCACGGTGATTCTGCCCGAGTTGGACGACACCGGGAGCATCGAACAGATCGCGAAGACGATCATCGCCGCGCTGGCCCAACCCTTCAAGCTTGGTCCGGACGAGGCTTTCATTTCTGCGAGTGTCGGAGTCACGCTTTACCCTGACGACGGGACAGAACTGGATGTTCTCTTCAAGAATGCCGACCAGGCTATGTACGCGGCCAAAGCCGCGGGGCGCAACCGTTTCCACTACTTTACGCCCGAGTTGCAAGTGGCGGCAGAAAAGCGCCAGCGTCTCACGAGCGATCTACGTACCGCCCTGCAAGTCGAACAGTTCCGTGTTTATTACCAGCCTATCGTCAATCTGGCGACTGGCGAAATTTACAAAGCTGAAGCGCTAATTCGCTGGCTGCACCCTGTGCGCGGCACGATCAGTCCATTGGATTTCATCGCATTGGCCGAAGACACGGGGCTCATCGTTCCGATCGGCGATTGGGTGTTCAAACAGGCCGTGCGCCAGGCGCGTCAATGGCGCCGACGATTCCATCCATCGTTTCAGATCAGTGTCAACATTTCACCGGTGCAGATTCGCCAGGACAATCTGGTGTGTATCCAATGGTCGGAATACCTCATTCGGCAAGGCATGCCTAGACAGAGCGTGGCAATTGAAATAACCGAAGGACTGTTACTGGACGCCGAATTGAACGAGAAGTTGCTGAGTTTCCGCGAGGCAGGAATCGGGATTTCGATCGACGACTTCGGGACCGGTTACTCGTCCTTGGCCTATCTGAAGCGCTTCGACATCGATTATCTCAAGATCGACCGTTCATTCGTACAGAACCTCGGTTTCGACGGCGGCAATCAGGCGCTCTGCGAAGCAATGGTCATGCTCGCTCACAAGTTGGGATTGCAGGTTATTGCCGAGGGGGTCGAGACGACGGATCAACGTGATTTTCTCGCCGCCGTGGGTTGTGACTTTGCGCAAGGCTTTTTGTATTCGGAGCCGGTTCCATCTGATCAATTTGAGGAGCGGGTGTGGCCGACAGCCAGGCGCGCGTCTTGAACCAGTCAGCAACGTGTTCAACCGCTACGTCAAGTTTCCCCAATATCCGAAAGCTCAATTCGGCGACCTCGGCAGCCGCTGGTTTTAGCCATAGCGTTATACAGAAGTCATTAGCCGAGCCCTTCGCGGAGCGCGCGTAGCGTGTCAGCGGCAGCGAGTACCTGATCGAGCCCTCGCCAGATGGTCTTGGCGCCCGGCTCACCGTCACTCTTTCGGCCGAGGAAGCCACCGATTTGCGCAATCAGCCGCACGACCTCATTCACAGTGGGCGGCGTCGCCGGCATCTTCTTTTTTGCCAGCAGATGGGCGCCACGAATTTCGTCCGGATCGAAGAACAAGGCGGCATCCAGATCCGGGCAGGTTCGGCCTTTGCGCATCAAATACGTCACGCGCCAAGCCACCACCAGGAACAAGGCCAGCGCGCGCTCAATCCGGTCGACAGCGGCCAATTGCAGGGTCTCGACTTCGCAGCCATTCTTGAGGACATGGAAATAGATTTCGATTTCCCATCTCGCCCGGTACCAATTGATCAGTTCGACCGCTTCTTCCTGGGTTGCGACGGCTCGGTTGGTCAGCAAACGCCACTCAATCGGCTTGATGCCAGCCGGCGCCCCGACTTCGCGTGCGATTACGCAGTGAACCTTGATCTTGCCGCGCTCGCCGTCCGCGATCTCGACTTCGCGAGCCCACAGTTGCTGGCGCACGGTGCGACTCTTCTGAGTCTCGCGGGCGCCGGTCACGAAGGTGATTTCACCCAAGGGCTCAGCGCTGGTTGTACTCGCCCACAGCCTGGCGCCGTCGCCGCCGGGCAAACAGCGGTCATGTTTGGCGCGCACCAGCCAGTCCGCCGGCGTGCCCAGCTCGCTGGCCCGGCGCATCATTTGCACCATGTCGGCCTCGCGGTCGGCCACGTACACCAGTCGCGTGTGCGGCATGTCCGGCGCCATTTCCGCCACGCGCTCGTAGCCTTCGACCCAGCGTGTGCTTTCTTTCGGACCAGGACGAACGCCATCGGCATCAAGCTCCTCACGCGCCCACATCCACGCGTCGAGCACGCCCAGCGGTTCGCGTTCGGTCGTCACCGCATAGGTGGGGTGCAAGTACAGCCCGCGCCTTGCTTCGTAGTTCAACGGCCCCAGCCCGTCGATGTCCTGGCCGTTGAAATCAAGCTCGGTCGTGTCCTGGATGCACAGCACCACCGACTGGCTGCGCATGCGTTCCTGCGTGCTCGCCCAATGCGGCTCCAGTATGGCTTCCCAGGCCACATCCGTATTGCGCAAAAAACGGTACGCTGCGCACGTCTCGCTCCAGCTATCGCACGCCTGCGGGATACTGGCCGTCGGATTGGCCGCAAGTCGTTCCATCAATTTCTTTGCCCTCCTGTCCAGGCGGGCGTCGCCAAGGTCCAGCCCCGCAAATTCCTGCTCGATCCACTGCTGTGCAGCCTTCGTCACGCGCCCGCCCAAATTGCAAGAGTAGACGCGATTCGGCCAAAGTTTACAAGCCCAGCCTCCAAGTCATTGAATGTAAACGGCTTGCTGGCGCGGGCGGCGCGGACAACGAAATGTGTATAACGCTATGGGTTTTAGCTCTGGAACGACGGCCACAGCCATACCGGCACTAGCAGCCGCGTGGGCACCGTTATCGCTATCTTCAAAGCCTAAACAAGCATCTACCGGCAGGGCTTGCAGACAAATTCAGCTCCATCCGGAAACCGGCGACCAGTTGAGCGCGTAACGATCCCGCCGCTATGCCCGGCGAGTTCTGGTTTCAGTTTCTCAACGGACTGCGGTTCTAATCCATGGGATTGAACAGCGCAAAGTTCATCCCCACCGCCCGCATTAATGCAATTCTGCCAGGCAAATATGCGCGAGTAAAACCTGCCGTACCGATGCTACTATGTCCAGCATAGCGTCATTCGGGAAAATAAAATGATTTACTGTGTGCAGTTCGAGGACAACGAGGCGATTGCCTCTGCTCGTGCGGAAAATATGAAACTCCATCTGGCGTTTCTTCAAAAAAACAGGGCGGCGTTTCTGCAGGCCGGACCGCTGATCGACACGGCTGACGGCACCGGTGCAGGCGGCCTGTGGGTGGTCGAGGCGGAAACGCCGGAGCAGGTCCTCGGTTTAATCAAGGAAGATCCATTCTGGCCGACCGGTTTGAGAAAGTCGTTTCGCATTTTTGAATGGCCCCAGGTGTTTTCGACGGTTAGGCGGAATGTATAGCTTCGCTGGTTGGATGCTTACTTTAGATAAGAAATTGAATTTTTAGCATCGCCGCTTATATTCAGCGTGCGCGGCTTTATCAAGTTCATCTCGATCATTTAACTAGCCGAAAAGGCATAGGATTCCGTGAATCAACGGTCACTCAACCTGCCGGAAACCTGGGTCGTGCGCGACGCGACGTTCGTGCGAATCTGGGCGGCGATATTCGCGTCAACGGTCGCAACCTTCCTGCTGCTGATGACACTGTCAGCCGCCGTGTTCACACAAACCCACTCCCCGGTCTTTTCAAACGGCATCGTCCTGACACAGTGGGTGCCGGCAGTGCTGGCGTTGCCGCTGATTAGGTCGCTCGCTTCGCGATACGACGGGCGCTCGCTTCTGATCGCGGCGGAAGTGGGCTCGGCGCTTTCGTTGCTGGTCGCGATGCGGCTGCTGAACGATCTCTATCCGTTGCTCGGGATTCTCGTTGTCAAGGGCACGTTCGACAACCTGTCGAAGGTCGCGCGCCCCGTCGCGGTCAAGCGGCTTTTTACGGGCGCCACGCTGGATCGCGCCGCGTCGTACTACAACACAGCGATGCTGTTCGGCGGCGGTGTGGGTGCGCTGGCCGGCGCGCTGTTCCTGCCGCGTCTGAGTTCGCAGCAGGTCATCGCACTGTCGATCGCGCTTCACCTGATTTCGGCCTGCAGCTATGCGACGGTCGCCAAAGCACGCCAACCCGCCGATCAGTCCGGCAAATCGCGCGCGGTGAACGAGCGCGCCGATCCGGATGCGCAATCGGCGCTCGTCTATTTCATTGCCGCGGTGGCGCTCTTTCAGGGGTATCACAACATCGCCCGTTCGGTCTTCGCGGTCGACCAACTCGGCATGCCGGCATCGGGTATCGCGCTGCTGCAGGCCGTTACTAATATCGCGTATGTGGTCGGCGCGCTCGCGGCGGCGCGCATCGGTGTCGCGGGCGGCCGCTATCGCACGATCGGGCCACTGTCGCACTGCCTCGCGCTCGCCACGCTGATTCCGCTGATCTTCATCACGCGCCCTGCGTTCGGCGTGCCGATGTACGCGGTGTTCGCGTTCGGCTTCGAGGCCGCGTACTGCGTGCATATGCGCTTCGTGCTCACCTCTGTGCCGTCGGCAAGCATGCCCAGAATCATGGCCAACGCGAATGCGTGGGCGCTCGGCCTGATGCTGGCCGTCTCGCTGGGCGGCAGTTATCTGGTGAGCGAAATCGGCTTCGCGCCGGTCACGCTCATCGTGATAGTCATCGCCGCGCTGGTGCCGCTGTTCGCCCGGTTTCGCCGGGCGGCGTTCGGGAACCAAGCCGGCTTCCTTGAAAAAGAAGTGGGGTAATCATGCATATCGCGTTTGTCGACAGTAATCCGGTCGGATTGAATGCGCTGCTTGCCGCGAAGCGCCGCGGACACGAAGTCACGTTCGTTTCGTCGAAGCAGTTTGTCGAATTTCTCGGCGATCTGTCGGCGATCGAAGCACGCGGTCTGGCCGACCGGATCGTCCGCATTGATGCGTCGAGAGACGAGGACGAACTGTTTGCCGCGCTGTCCGAGCTGAACCGTAAACATCCGCTCGACGCGGTGGTGACGGTGCTTGAGTACTGCGCGAGTTCGGTGGCGCGTTGCGCGCAGCGATTGGGCCTCGCGGGCACCGACCCGGCCGCGTTGTCGCTGGCGCAGAACAAGGCCGCTTGCCGCGACCGGATCAGCGCGAGCGGCCTGAGGTCTGTCGGCCATTTCGTCGTCGACACCCTTGAGCTGGCACTCGTGCGCGCGGCGCACATCGGCTATCCGGTCATCGCGAAACCGTTGAGCGGCGGCGGCAGTATCCTGGCCGAGAAGATCGACAACGAAGACCGGCTGCGCGCGTACTTCGCCTCGCTGGGCAAGCAGCTTGCGTTGCCTGCCGGTTTGCTGGACGCGATTTCACCGCAAACGCTGCTCGAGGATTACATCGACGGGCCGCTGTTATCCGTCGAGGTCGCGGCGGCCGCCGGCGAAGTGGTGCCGCTGATCGTCTCCGCCAGAAAGCGCTGCATTGACGAACCCGCGATCGAACTGGGCACGACGATGCCGGCTCCCGTGTCGTCGGAAGTGGCGGATGCGTTGCGCGCTTACGCAGTCGAGGTCGTGCGCAGCGTGGGGCTGGACTTCGGCATCTTCCACATTGAGCTCATTCTGAGCGAACACGGGCCGGTGCTGGTGGAGGCGAATCCACGCATCATGGGCGGCAACATGCCGACGGTTTTCAAGCTCGCGACCGACATCGACGCCTACGATCTGCTCGTCGACATGTACCTGACGCGCGCGATGCCGGTCGCGTGCCGCGACATCGTGCCGATCCAGGCGGCGACCACCAGAATGATCGGCGCGGCGGAATCGACGCAGGTGGAAAAAGCGATCGCGCCGCACTGGAACGCGCCGTTCAAGGAACGTTTGGCCGGCTGGCGCTTCGACGTCAGCCGCGGCACGCGGGTGGCGAAAATGGACAGCAGTACGTGCCCGTTTCACTTTCAGGTGGTCGGCGCATCGGCGCACGAAAGCAGCCTACTGGCCGAGTGGATCATCGGTCAAACGGCTCGGGCGACCGGCATCAAACTGCGCAGTTCGAGCGAAGACTATCTGTTCCGCTAAGCGCTCGCCTCAACACCCGGCGGCGTGGCGCGACGCGAGCGCGTTCACCGTCGCCGCGGCCCAGTCAATAACCGTGCGCACCCGGTTCAGCTTGCGCAGGTCGGGATGCACGAGCAGCCAGATTTCGCGTGTCAGGTCGCAAGGAAATTGCGTCGCACGGACAAGGCCGCCGATGCTCTCGCCGACGGCGACCGGCAGCAGCGTTTTGCCCAGACCTTCCTGTACACAGGCGAGCAGCGCCTCCGCATCGTTGACCATCACCTGGCCCGCCGACCCTTGTCCAAGTCCGATGGTTTTCGCCATCCACTCCGCTTGCGGCAGATCATTCATCCGATCATCGTAGGTGAGCCATCGCAGCGTGTCTTCTGCCGCGCCCTCGCGCAGATAGACACCATACGGCAGATCGCCCAGTTTTCTCGCGACCACGCTGACTTCGTCGCGCGGCCGCGCGAGGCGAATCGCGATATCCGCTTCACGCTTGGTCAAACTCAGCGAACGCGCTTCAGCGACCAGTTCGACGTTGAGGTCTGGATGCTGGCCGAGCAGATTCGGCAACGCCGGAATGAGAATACGGTTGGTGAGGATCGGCACCGACGTGACGCGTACGGTGCCGGCGACGCGAACATCGGCGCCGGAAATCGTCCGCGTGGAGCTTTGCACTTCGATCTCGATGCGCTCGGCGAGGCTGGCGATTTCGAGGCCCGCATCCGTCAGCGTCAGTTTGCCTTTGACGCGATCGAACAGGCGCGCGGCCAACCGCTCTTCGACCTGAGCAATCCGCCTGACCACCGTGCTTTCGTTAACTGACAGCAGACGCGCCGCCTCGCCGAAATTGCCGGTCCGCGAAGCGGCCAGCACGACCCGCAGGTCGTCCCAGTTTTCTTTTGACATACACCGTATTTCCTTACGCGATCTATCGTCTGGATCGGATCATAACTGCATCACCGATATGCGCCAATAGTCAAACAATGTGAAATCACTGGTCGCGCGCCGCTGTTTTAAATCAATATGGATAATTAAGTGCAGGCACGTCTGTATAAATTGTTATGCACTGCAATTTTGCAGTTCAAGACTGCAAATCTGCAGATGCATCGAGACCATTTGTAGATATATGATAATCAAAGTCAATTTCGTGATAACGCACATCGTTCTTCAGAAGGAATTAATTTTTAAACTGAAGTATGGGGAGGTGAGTGGTGTTGTTTATGCTATTGATCAGTTATTTTTTTCTGGTTACCTGTTGTCCGTTCTTTTTGTGGCGGTCATTTCTTGTCGTCGCGAGGGAGGTTATTCGAAGCCGCGAGGTGACGCTGAATCAGAAGCGCAGCATGGCATGGCATCTTTGCAAGGAATTGATTTATGCACCGTTTTTCACCGTGCTCTGGTATCTTGACGAGATTCTGTTTTCACGGTTTACGCAGCAGAAGTTGGCCAGGCCGGTTTTCATCATGAGCCAGCCGCGGAGCGGAACCACGTTCCTGCTGCGGACGCTGTCGCTCGACGCGAATACCTTCTTTTCCCTGACGCATCTGGAATGGCGCTTTCCGTTCATCACGCTGTGGAAAATCCTCGATATATTGGGTTTGCGAAAATGCGTCGAGGGAATCAGCTATTGGCCGAATACCGAATTAGGCCGGCTTGCCGCGAAGATTCACGAACATCAGTTGGGCAGTGTCGAGGAGCACGGAATATTTTTTGAAGAACGCATGTATCACCATTATTTCACGTTCCGGCGCTTCCCGTTTATTGAAGTTCTGAAGCGTGTAATGGAAGTGCAAATGCTGAGCGCGAGAGAAAAACGCAAACTTTTGCTCACATTCAGAAAAACAGTTCAAAAGACCGCTTATTATCGTGGCGGCGGTCGTACATGGCTGACGAAAGAAAATGAGAGTGTCGATCTGTATAAATTATTGCACGATGAATTCAATGACGCTAATTTCGTGGCTATTGTCAGGCCGCCGGAAGGATTTGTCAGTTCGTACGTGACGATGTCGGATATCTGTACAAAAGCGAAGCACGGCGTCGACCCGCAACTCATCGCGGATTGGGATAAAGAAAACATGAAATTCCGTAAAGAGGAGTGTTTGAAACTGATTGAATTCTGCGGGGAGCTGGAGCGAAGCAACGCGATCACCTACCTGACGTTCGACCAGTTCACCACGGAAATCCAGCATACCGTCGAACGCATTTATGCGGCCATCGGCGTGCCGCTGAGCAGCGACTATGCACGGCTTCTCGCGGACATGCAGGCGGAGCAGGACCGGCGCGATTCCGGCTATGTGAACGCGCCGCGCAGTGTCGACGGCTTCGAAGCCTTCGGCGCGTTCGTCGCCCGCATCGGGGCCGGCGCTCCCGAACACGGTCTCGCGACCCAACACAACCTGTAAGAGTCCGTCTGATGAACATCCTTGGTCTGAACTACATTTTTCATGACTCGTCCGCATGTGTCGTTGCCGATGGCGAACTGCTGGTTGCCGTGGAAGACGAGCGCCTGACGGGCGAAAAACATTCCCAGAAGTTTCCGGAGCGCGCGATCGAAAGCTGTCTCGCGCGCAGCGGGTTGAAAGCATCGGACATCGACCACATCGCGATCTCGTTCAATCCGAACAAGCATGTCGTCACGAAGGCACTGTATGCGGCGTCGCTGCACCGGGCCGCGGGCTCTTTCATCTCCTATGAGTTCTTGCGACTGAGAGCGCGGCAGAAAGCGTTCTGGAGCTGGTACAACAGAACGTGGGACCGGCGCGGAGCGCGTCCCAAAGTGCATTTCATCGACCATCACTTGTCGCATATCGGCGGCAGCTATTTCGTCTCACCGTTCGACGAAGCCGCGCTGCTGTCGATCGACGGCTGGGGCGAGTGGTCGACCACATGGCTCGGCCATGCGAAGGGCCGCATGCTGCAGGCATTCGGCGAGAGCCTGTTTCCGCATTCTCTGGGTTGCTTCTATTCCGCCGCGACGGAGTTCTGCGGCTTCAAGCCGAACTACGACGAAGGCAAAACGATGGGCCTCGCGCCTTGCGGCGATCCCGAGCGGTTCTACGACAAGGCGAAGTCGCTCGTGCGGATCAGTGCGGCCGGCGAGATCGAACTGGATCTGTCGCTGTTCGACTTCCCGCAAGTCACCGGCCGCTTCTGCAACGACGCGTTCTACCAGGCATTCGGCGCGCCACGCAAGCGCGGCGCACCGTTCGAGGATCATCACCGGGATGTCGCGGCGGCGTTTCAGCGGGTGATCGAGGAAAGCATCCTGCAGTTGTGCCGGGTGCTCGAAAAGAAGACCGTCACGCGCAACCTCGTGCTCGCCGGTGGCGTGTCGCTGAACAGCGTGGCGAACGGGCGCGTGATGCGCGAAACCCAGTTCAAGAACATCTATGTGATGCCGGGCGCGGGCGACAACGGCACCTGCATCGGCGCGGCGTATTACCTGTACAACGGCCTGCTGAAGGGCGAGAAGCGCTATCACCACGAGCACCCGTATATCGGCACCGAGCACTCGAACGAGGCGATCGAAGACGTGCTTCGCCAATCGAAGGTAGCTTATCGGAGATCGGCCGACGTCTGCGCTGAAACCGCATCCATTCTGCGGAAGGGCAAGATCGTCGCGTGGTTTCAGGGCAAGATGGAGTTCGGTCCGCGCTCGCTCGGCGGCCGCAGCATTCTCGCGGATCCAACGCTGCCGGGCATGAAAGACAAGATCAACGCCGAGGTCAAGCATCGCGAGTTGTTCCGGCCGTTTGCGCCGTCCGTCGCGGCGGAAGACGTGTCGAAGTTCTTCGACTTCTCGGGCGAATCGCCGTTCATGCTGATGGTGTGCGACGTGCTGCCCGACAAGCAGGCGCTGTTGCCAGCCATCACGCACGTCGACGGCACCGCGCGCCTACAGACAGTGTCGGCGACGTCCAGCCGGCGCTACTACGGTCTGATCAAAGAGTTCGAGAAGTTGTCCGGCATTCCGGTTATTCTCAATACAAGCTTCAACATCATGGATCAGCCTATCATCGAATCGCCGCTGAACGCGATTCGATGCTTCTTTTCGACAGGATTGGACGTGCTGGTAATGGGCGACTTCATCGTCGAGAAAGCGCCCATGGCCGTTGGCGAAACACCGGTCGTGCTGCCCGCTTCGCCGCAACGTGCGCCCGCTTCGTTCGTGACGGTCTCGGCGGCGAATCGCAGCGACGCACAACTAGATACCATTTCTTGATGCGGCGTCCCGCATTTCGGCCAGTCGAAAAGAATAGGGGAAAGACATGGACCTGACCGATATCGCCGGCTGCGATATCTCCTGGCACACAATGCATGTCGACAAACTATCGCGTGCCAAACAGAAAAACCAGAAGGCGGCCGTGTTGTGGCTGACCGGACTGTCGGCGTCTGGAAAATCGACGATCGCCTCGATGCTCGAGCGGCGCTTGCATAGCAACGGGTCACATACGTACGTTCTCGATGGCGACAACATACGTTTCGGCCTGAATCGCGACCTGGGTTTCTCGGACCGCGACCGGGTCGAGAATATCCGACGGGTGGCCGAAGTCGCGCGGCTGATGGTGGATGCTGGACTGCTCGTCATCGTATCGTTCATCTCGCCGTTTCGCGCGGATCGCGACGCGGCGAGAGAACTGTTCGACGAGACCGAGTTTATCGAAGTGTTTGTGGAGACACCGATTGCGGAGTGCGTCCGCCGCGATCCAAAGGGCCTGTATGCGCGCGCGCTGCGCGGCGAGATCAAGAACTTCACCGGACTCGATTCTCCGTACGAGGTGCCCGAGTCACCGGAGATCCGGCTCGATACCGTCGGGCACTCGGTGGAGAAAACGGTCGAGCGAGTGGAGGTATGGTTGAAGGAGCGGGGGTTTTTGAATGATTGAACAGGAAGACGCGTTGTCGGTGGATGCCAGCACGCTGGACCGTTTCGAGCAGCTCGCCATCGCGGCGGGCGAAAAGATTCTCGAGTATTTTGACAACCGGTGCCCGGTATGGGCCAAAGCGGACCGGTCGCCGGTAACCGAAGCCGATCACGCCGCCGAGGCGGTCATCGTGGACGGATTGCGCGCGGTGTATCGCGGCGTGCCGTGCGTGGCCGAAGAGGCGGTATCGGCGGGCGTGATGCCGAACGTGCTGGGGCGAGCCTTTTTTCTAATCGATCCGCTCGACGGCACCAAGGAGTTCATCGCGGGCCGCAACGATTTCACGGTGAACATCGCGTTGATACGGGACGGTACGCCACTGATCGGCGTGGTGCTTGCACCGGCGACGCGCATGCTGTACTCGGGCCGCCCCGGTTACGCGTGCATGTCGGAGGTCGGTGCTGATCGCGGAATACGCAACCGGCAGCGAATCGCGGTGCGCGCCCGTTGCGAGCCGCCGACCATCGTCGCAAGCAGATCGCACGCGTCGGCCGATACCGACGAATTTATCCAGCGCTACCCCGACGCAAAATGTGTGTCGGTCGGCTCGTCGCTGAAATTTTGCGCCATCGCGAGCGGCGCGGCGGATATCTACCCGCGGCTCGGCCGGACAATGGAGTGGGACACCGCCGCGGGGCACGCGGTGCTGTCGGCCGCGGGTGGTCGCGTCATGTCGATGGACGGCACGGTGTTGACTTACGGCAAGCGCGGGCAGAGCAGCGACGTCGATTTCGCGAATCCGTGGTTTGTGGCGGAGGGTGGCCCGAGCGGCTCTATCTAGCCGACGGTCCCTTCCTGGCCGCACCCGGTCCGACGATGAGCTGACGGCGTGCTCCGCCATTGATGCCTCGGGTCGGGCAGTAGTCGGACCCGAAGCGGACCTTGGCATTTTCCGGAAGCAGCCGTTCGTGCCAGTGTCTCGCCACGTCTCCACGGGGCGAGGTCAATGAACGCAATCGAAATTAAATCTTGCGAATCTCAGGGCTGCAATCGTCAATGGCGTCCGTCCTACATCTGATTTTGACGTCGGCATGCATGCAGTATCTCGTTGACCGCAAATGCTCCTCTCACGGTCTGCACATTTTGCAGGACACACAGGTGATACGCTCTTTCGCGCGGCAAAAGCATTGCGCCATTTCTGTAAATCGCGTCGCACGAGTTGCTGATCTGGCGAGCCGCAAAGCTGCTCTGACTGTTTCCCAACGAATGCAGAATGCATTGATCGTAGTCTGGATTATCACTACCGTACGCTAGGGCCGAGAGCGGGGTGGCGAGCGTGATCGAGAGAAACAGATAGGCGAGTTTGAGCATGATTGCGACCAAGACTCAGGGATATAACGGCGGGCAGTTACCGATTATCAGCGATTCAGGCGTCAGTGTCGAATGACCGGTGGTGGCAGGGCCGAGTCAAACACTCGGCCCACCTATGTGAATGCCTCAGACCGACCCTCAACGGCCAGTCACGGTGCGCGCTCTCACTGGCAGAAAACTGACCGGTCCGTACGTTCAAGTGGCATTTTCGGGAACAACTATTCGACTTAGCCGCCGCTGGCCGGTCGCCACACCGACGGCAGCTTAAGCCAACGAGGTGCTGGGACCTGCGTCGTCATGGTGTTTCGCGTCCGCGGTCCGCGTGGGAGTCCGTTGTTTTGCGAGGAGAAAAGTTGAGCACGCCTGGTGAGGAACCGGAGGCCCAGTACCTCATCGATCGTGAACAAGAAAACGGTCGTAATGCCCTCAGAAAGAATGCTCACGCTCACAACAACCCGTCGAATTGAAGCGGAACGGTCGGTATCGGGGCGGCGCAGATAAAGTCACCGGACGCGAATTCAAAGAGGCCCCTCGTTGGCGGGGCCTTGAGCTACGAAATCACCGTGTTTCTGTTAGTACGTCACAGAAGTCCCACTGCCAGTAAAACTGTGCTGGGTAGGAGCGTCATTTGCATAGTCGCCAACGGCCTGGATGATGTTCACGATCTGCTGCGGCAACCTGCCGCCGCTGACGGCGGTCATTGCAGTACGATCCATCTCAACGACTACGGGGAGGTCTTTGATTACCAGCGCGTTCATTTCGATTCTCCAAGGGTAAATTAGTCAGTCAGGAATGTCAGAGCTTGTTTTGAGGGTGTAGATACTCCTCGATGAGGATCAAGGCAAAGTGCGTGCCAAACGGTGGCACCGCGGTAAGCGATCACACAACTAATTGAAAATATTGGATTTTTAATGGCGAACAGTGTGAATTGGTAGACCGACATGCGCGCTGCGACCGGTGGGTCGGATCCAACTCTCCGTCTGGCGCTGTGGGTTAGATCGCGACACATGCGGTCCGCCTCCGTATCCCGTGTTTGTACGATGTCCTCGAGGCTTAGAATCCGATCGAAGCCTGAGGACAATGAGTCTGTCGCACGGTCGCTGAGGGAAACGCCGATTCGCTCCGCGGCTTTCCTCGTTTCAATGACGGGAGATGCTGTCAGTCAGCGAGACATTGCCCGGCTCTTCGATGTCTATCTGCACAAGCCGTTCTCCTGCGAGGCACTCATGCAGGTCATCGAAGACGCTCGCTGCAGCAGCGATGCGAATACTCGCCAAGCCGCCTGGACTAACTGTTGTCGACGGAAGCGCATACAACCCATAGTCGGAGGTTCAACGGCAAGCCTCTTCCGGGTCACGGAGCAAAGCGAGCGGCAGCTTTCAGCATGAAAGCGACTTTCGAATGTCTGGCCGAGTGAGCGGGCGACCGGCTGAACATGGCCGAGAGCGCCAGTTCAATTGAAGGTCGCGCGAAGCGGGCGTGAACGGCACCGTCTGTTTTTCCGTATTCAAGGGCGCGGATGAGACAAGCGTGCCCCACTACACAGGCAAATCCAGCGTCGAAAGGCTTCCGCGAGCCGTCTGTGCATATGGCGAATGGCATATAGCAGGGAGTAGCGCCGCGTCTAAACTGAAATTGCCGCCACATCACGATCACGACTTTTCTCTGCCCACATTCCGACGTGTCTGGGTCCTCCGGCGCAGTTGCCCGACTCGGCGAATCAATCCACCTGCCTTTGTCATCCGCTGAAAAGGGCGTAGTGACGGGCTGACGGGCGTTCAACGATGTGAGATCTGAACGATGGCCAAAAAATCTATGCGCGCACCAATTCTCGCCCTTTAATAAAGTGAACTAACGCCTTCGAACCGGAGGTCAGAATGGAGCAAGTTCTGCGTGCAGCGGTCATGCAAACGGGATCGGCCATGTTCGATGTCGAACGAACGCTGGCCAAGCTCGAACGGGACGTAGTCGCGGCGTCGAAACTCGATTCGCAATTGATTGTGTTCCCGGAAGCCTTCGTATCCGCCTATCCCAAGGGACTGCATTTCGGCGCTCCCGTCGGCGAGAGGACGCCTGAAGGCAGAGAGGACTATCGCCGGTACTTTGACAGCGCGATCGAGGTGCCATCTGTGTGGACAAATCGAATCGCGCAGATCGCAGGCGACCTGAGGCAATACCTGATCGTCGGTGTGATTGAGCGCGACGGCGGTACGCTCTACTGTACTGTCATCTTCCTGGCGCCCGATGGAATACTGCTGGGAAAACATCGAAAGCTGATGCCCACAGCGGCCGAGCGGTTGATCTGGGGGTTTGGCGACGGGTCGACGCTTCCCGTATTCGATACGCCTTTCGGTCGGCTGGGTGCGGTGATCTGTTGGGAAAACTACATGCCGCTTTTGCGCATGGCCATGTACGCGAAGCGAATACAGATTTATTGCGCGCCGACAGCGGACAGTCGGCCCACCTGGGTTGCTTCAATGCAGCACATTGCGATGGAAGGCCGCTGTTTTGTGCTCTCTGCGTGTCAGCATTTACGGCGCCGCGATGCGCCGGACAACTATGCTGCCGTCCAGGGCAACAATCCGGATACCGTCCTCATGCGTGGCGGCAGTTGCATAGTGGGACCACTCGGAGAGGTGCTTGCCGGGCCCGTGTTCGATGAAGACGCCCTGCTTGTTCATGAACTGGATCTCGCTGACCTCGCGAGGGGAAAATACGACTTCGATGTCGTAGGGCACTACGCACGTCCGGATATATTCCGCCTCCATGTAAATGAGTCGGTTACCCCACCCGTCGTCTTTGAGCAGAACCGTTGATTGCGCCTCGTCGGGCTGTTTCTCCGAAACGGCCTCGCACGGATGCCTAACGTCGGTCGCGACATCACCGAGGACATTCGGTCTCAGTATGCATTTCATTGCGGCACTTCGCCGTGCCTTCCTGAAACAGGCGAATGATGCCCGGTTCTCGGGCGATGGAGGACGCTATGTATTCCTTGTTGCCAATATTGGGACCTGATCCTGACGCCCCCGTGAGCGCGGAAGCATACTCATTGGGTAATGATGGTCAGGCAGCCGGAACCACATTTGTGAACGACGAGGGGCAATCGCGGCCGGTTGGCGCGCAATGGCTAAACGGCTGGCTTACCTCTACCCTTGCGCCTCCGAATCACACGACCCTCTGGGGTATCAACGACGGCCTTATCGCTGTGGGCAGCATGACAACGGACAACTACGCAACCGAGTCCGCCATCATCGTCGACGCCGGGAATGTGACTGACCTCTCGAACCTGGTCGGGCCGATCTCATGGGCGGCCGATGTCAACGATCAGGGGCTCGTTTGCGGCGGCGGCACTAACGGAGAGGGTTTCCTGTTCAGCGTGCCCGCAAACCGTCTCGTTGCCACTGTTCCGGCGCTTAATCTTGCCGTGATAAACAACCAGGGAGAAGCAGTTGGCTTTAGTGATTCCGGGAAGCCGGGAGTACATAGCGTCGCGAGCGGCACCACAAAGATGCTGGATGCGATGGAAAGCGCGTACGGCATTAACGACGCCGGGGTAGCCTGCGGAGCAGCCGGCACGCCGCCCACATACAAGGCCGTTCCGGGAACGTGCGACACACGGCAGGCGACGCCGGTCTTTCAGCCTATCCCGCTGCCCGCTGGAGCAACCGAGGGTACTGCAACGGCAATCAACAACAGTGGTGATGTGGTCGGCAGTTGCGTGTTTGACGATCCGTCGTTAAACAACGGCTTTCATTTTGGAGCTTTTCTCTATCAAAACGGAACGACGACGCTTCTGGACAAGCTGATTTCGGATCCCGGATGGCATCTGGAGGTTGTGTTCGATATCAACGCTAGCGGACAGATCATCGGGATGGGGAAGCAGAACGGCACTTTGACGGCTTTCATGCTGTCACCCACGACGAGCTGGCCATGGTGGCATTTTCCGTTGCCGGTACTTGTAGGGCGCCTTCTCGGGGGTGTGGCCGATGACGCAGGTGGTTCGCTAGTTCTTGGCGGAAGGCCGATTCCAATCGATCCGTGGGGCCCCTGGCTGCAACTACAGCCGGAAAAGCGCGATGCGCTCATTGCACTAGCGATCGACGAGATCGCGAGTTCTATCTTTGACGAAGCGACCCGCGTGCAGGTGCGAACGACGTTGGTTGAAGCCGCAACCAGCCGCCTGAAAGGTATGAATGTCAGACGCGGTCGAACCGGACTGCGGCAAACCTCGAAACGAAACGCGGAGATTCCCAGAAAGCACGGGCTTCCAGTGAGCTGGCTAAAGAAGTTTGGCCGCTAGCGTCAACCTGGCGGATTCAACCGGTCGATGCAATAGTTCGATCGAATCGTTCAGCCGATGTTTCGTAATCCAGGGTCTTTCGTGGTCGCTCGTTCAGCCTTCGTCCCACTCGTGTAGACTGCGCGGTTGTCCCAACAGATCGACCACCTCGACCCGGCTCTTCCTCCTGGGTCCGGCGTGTGTCAATGCCCGCGTTCGACGCGCCCCCGACAACGCTTGATGGTTTTGACCAGCTGGTAGCAGACCCGAGCGAGTACTCGATCGAGCCGCCAGCGGAAGAACAAATAAAACGGATGCATTTCTGGAACACCCCCTGATTGAAGCGGAAATCGAATTGCTGGTTGATTGCCTGATCGACGACGCCGCGCCGGACGAGGCAATCGATGTCGCGTCGAATTCCCGATCCAGCGAATTCGACATCGCGACACGCGCGCTCGCCGTCGACGGCTGGTGTGTCGTGTCGAACTTTTTGTCACAGAGCCAGACGCAGGCCTTATCGACCGAATGCATGGCCATGCACGACGCGCAGCTGCTGACACCAGCCCGTGTGGGGGCCAATCGCGCTGCCACACTTTTGCGCGGCGATAGCACGCACTGGTTCCAACCCGACGCGCTGAGCACGCGGCAGCAGGCGTTCGCCGATCGCATCGACGCGCTACGGAACGCGCTCAACCGCGACCTGTTTCTCGGTCTGGTCGATAGCGAATCACACTACGCGGTATATCCGCCAGGTGCCGGATACGCACGCCACCTCGACTGCCTGCGTAACAGTGACAGCCGCGTGATTTCCGCTGTGTTCTACCTCAACGAAGCGTGGCAGGACGCCGAGGGCGGCGCACTGCGGCTATACCTTGCCGATCAGTCTTATCACGACGTCTTTCCGCGCGCCGGAACGCTGCTCTTGTTTCTCTCGGCGGAGTTTGAACACGAGGTGCTGCCCGCCACGCGCGACCGCATGAGCATTGCATGCTGGATGAGGCAGCGGGTGTAAGCCGAACCGCGTGCGCATCTGTGGTTAGCGTCCAGGATCGCGCCCTTTCGGATCAGCTTGACAATCAATTGCCGGATTTCGTTAGCGTCCAGTTCGGCATGGTGCCGATGGCATACGCGCGAAGCCAACGCCGAGTCACGACAATGTGGCCGAGCTCGGAAGCTCAATCAAGCCGTGAGCCCTCCTTTCGCCCCCGTCACCCTGGGTGCAGCAGACGCGGGAACAGAGTCCTCAAAAAGTAGCTCAGCGTTGGAGATTTTCCTCGCAATCTTCCCAGTACCGAAGCGGGTCGCGATGTTGTGGATAGTGTAAGTTGAGCCACTCTGACAACCTGGCCCAATCGGGATGGTTGGTACCAGTTTGAGCCGACCAGATCGACGACCTCTCAAGTACTCGACCGTTCACGCGATCACGGACGAGCAAGCTGCCCAGTCCGCTTGAACTGTTCGTCTGTGACTCAACCAGATACCGCGGCAGAATCCTGAGCTCAGCATCCTCGGCCCACCCGTATATGGCGCGGACCACGCCGGACGGATCTCGCAACTCTACGGGTCCGCTTTCCGGGCGAACGGCTGTCCAACCTTCAGGAAACTCAGTGACAACCTCGTTTTTACCTTCCCTTACCCACTTCGCCCGCCATGCCCTCGCCATCGACTCGCGCATGCGAGATACCGACTCGTAGGCAGCAGGCAACTCGATCGCCATCGGAAGAGTAATGAGGTTGTCTTTCCAGAGTTTGGCTTCGTCGTCGACGCGCTCGACCTCGTCGAACACCCCTGCATCGAATGGGTTCTCTGGCCGGCTCGATACTTTCACGTTCCCATTAGGCAGACCCTCGAAAAGGCGCTCAGCATCATGGCGGGTAAGTTTCGTCTTTGCTTTCTTCATTTGGCTCTCTGCAACAAGGTTGTCGCTAACGCGTAGGCCATAACGACCGAAATCGGGCGCCACTTCCTCTCACGCGCGGTTGAAGATGCTCACGATCCTATTCTGCGCTATTCGCATGTTATACCGGCTTGCGCGGCGGCAATGGCACGGCTTATGCCGCCGCTCCTGCCGCCGGACATCAGACGGGTCGATCCTCGCACAGGATCAGAGGATGAGCGGACGGGCGTCTAACGATTCCAGCAAACTATTGCATCCACCGGTTGAATCCGCCACCCTTTGCAGACGGTCACGATAAGTGGAATTCTACGGCCGGTATCAGAGGCGATTGAGCCACTTGGCACGCCTGCATTCCGACTAGCTTCTCCCGCGCCCCGGAAGGAATTGACCCAGTTATCAAGCAAGCGCCGTGGCGGCTGATCGCAAAGGCTTACCACTAGAATTCGGACTGCGGGAACGGCGATGCACCATTGAGCCAGTCGTAATGCTCAACATTGACTCTTGACTTCAGTACACCTTTGTTGCGAACGTTGCCGTCGTCATCTTGAGCGTTATCCGACGAAAATCTCAGCGCCACACCGACGGTGGCGTCCGCAAACCGTGCTGTCAGATTTGCGCTGCTCGTGCAGTCTACCGGTGCACTCAGGGTGCCGGTTGTCACGATCGCTCCTCTTTCCAGCGTCCGACCTTGGCGCGCGAACTCCTTCCAAAGGAACGCAAGGGATTCAAACGGCCGAGTTCGATCATCGCCATTAAGCGTTGATGCGATACGCTCACCGTTGCGCCAGATGCCCGCATCCTCATCAAAGGAACAATCATCTGCAAAGGGGATTTGCTCGCCGCAGATTAGTGCGTGGAATCCAAGGTTATCGGCAACGAAGCTAGGCTGTGCGACTGCTTTCCTGTCGATGTATCGGCTACACACGACCTCGATGGCAACAAAAGCACGATCAAGCATTGACGTATCGAACGCCTCTTTTGCAGGAGAAACCGTGCGACCGAAGCGAAAAGCAACCTCGGTTTCAAGCGTCGCACGACTATCGACGCGAAAATTGAGGATGCTGCCCGAAGGTGGACTCGCGATTGGACCAAGCACCCGGTGGCAGGAGCGTTGATTAACTCGCCGCGCAGTCCGCGCGGCGAGGCACCCGCGATTTTCCATCCAATCACTGGCTCGCCGATACGCTCGACAAAAAGCGCCTGTGCGGCGTAGCCGCCACTCAGCGAACTGGGTCTTGATCCGGGCGGCAAGTCTCCAAGCCCCAGCCCGGTCTGCCACGACCATTCCAAGTGGGCCGCGGCGGCAGCGGGATCGAAACGCATCTGTTCCATTCCTTCAACGTGGGCGTGCTCTGTTACACAGTGGACGAATAGCTCGGGGAAAAGGAAGCCCCGCCCTAACGGCAAGGCTGTCGTTCCGAGTTGGCTTAGACGTCCTTGGCTCGAAGTTGAGCCGGGAAGGCCCAGATAGCGATCGCTGCGCAAAGCACGCACAATGCGACGATCGTGTAGAGCGCAGGAGTTGTGCTTCCGGTCAAATCGCTAATACGGCCGACCATCACAGGGCTGACGATGCCGCCCAATTGCCCGATCGAATTGATCAGTGCGATACCGCCCGCAGCACCCACACCGGTCACAACCTTAGGCGGGAGTGTCCAGAACGCCGGAATCGTGGTCAGCATGCCCGTACCGAGAACAATCAGGGCGACGACCAGCGCAACCGGGTTCTTCGCGAAGATGCCCGCGCCAAGAAAGCCTAAGGCGGTGAGCAGCATGCAACCTGCGAAAACCATTCGACGATTCCCAGAACGATCGCCCAGCTTGCCCATCGTGAGCATCCCGATGCCACCAAACAAGTACGGGAGGGCTGTGAGTAGACCGATGGTAGAGGGGTCTTTAATTCCCGACGAGCGAATGAGCTGTGGCATCCAGAAGTTCATTCCGTAGGACGCGATCTGAACGAGGAAGTACGCCAGCGCCAGAATCAGGAAGGCCTTCGACTTCAACGCACCGAGAAACGAGTGGCTTTCGGCCTTCTTCGCGTCGGCATCGAGTTTGGACCGCAAAAGAATCTTCTCGTCGTCATTGAGCCATTTGGCATCTTCGACACGATCGTCAAAGCGGAAGAGCACCACGAACCCCAGCAGCACGCAGGGCAAGCCACCGATCAGAAAGATCCAATGCCATGCGGCCATACCCATGAAGCCGTCGAAGTGCGAGAGGATGAAGCCCGACAAAGGCGCACCGAGGACGCCGGAGAACGCCAGGGCGAGAAAAAGCAGCCCACTGACGCGGCCGCGATGCTTCGCAGGAAACCAGGTCGAAAGGTAATAGAGGACGCCTGGTGCGAAACCCGCCTCCATCGCGCCGATGATAAAGCGAGCAATGTAGAACTGCGTCTCGCTCCGAACGAAGACCATGCACGCCGTGGCGATGCCCCACGAGATCATGATGCGCGCGATCCATTTGCGCGGTCCGACACGAAAGAGAAACAGATTGCTCGGAACTTCGCAGGCAACGTACCCCACTACGAACAGGGCAGCACCCAGGCCGTAGGCAGTATCGCTCAGCGCAAGCTCCTTCTGCAGATGAAATTTCGCAAAGCTGATGTTGATTCGATCAAACCATGCGAACAGATAGCAGATGATGATGAGCGGAATAACGCGAAGTTTGACCTTCAACATTAGCGCTGTTTCGGCATCGCGTATTGCTACGCCACCTTCCAATGCCTTATTGATTTGCATATGCTGCCCCTTATGTCTCTGGTAAAGGGTAGGTGTCGCGGCGTTGTTTTAACGCAGCGTCCAAAACCGTATGTCCGGGTAAGTTCGGCTCGATAGGAACGGCTCAGTTCAACTGCGCAGGCCCGGAATCTTTTTTTGCGTTCTCGTTTCCAAGGAGCTGTTCCTGCACGCGACTGATTCGCTATTTGCCTTGGCGGCTCATGATTGTCTCCATTTCGCTTGTTTAGTATCGGTGCGATGCACCTGTCACTGTCGGAGGAAGAACGACACCCACCCGTTGCCGGGTGGGTGGATCTCATTACTTGGTGAAGTTGGCTTCGCGCGCCTTGATGATCGCGACTACCGTGTCATTGACAGGAGTCGGCACGCCGTACTTCCTGCCTTCGCGAGAAATTGATCCGTTGATCGCTTCGACTTCGCCGCGACGGCCGAGGTTATAGTCGAGCAGCATCGAGGGGCGAGCATTGGGAATCTTGCTTCCAAGCTTGCGAATGTGCTCGATCGGATCGCCCACATCGAGGCGGATGCCAGCGGCTTTCGCCACCGCAATCGCTTCTTCCGCCGCGCCCTTTGCTACACTCCAGGCACTGGGGTTCGCCATTACTTCGCCGATGGTCATTCCCGTTGCACACGTGGTGCCCGAGAACGCGACGTTCATGATCAGCTTTTCCCAAACCATCTGATCAAGATCGCCGAAGATCGCAACCTTGAAGCCCGACGAGCGCCAGATTTCAGCAGACGCTTCGAGGTCATCACGCGACAGACCACGATAAGCGCCGAAGCGAATCATTTCCATGCCGTTGTGGTGTGCATGACCGGGTGCGCGAATCGATGCTCCAAAGCCTCCTACAACGCCTATCGCGATCCGGTTCTCTCCGAGGATCGTCGCAGCCTTTTCGGCAGAGCCCAAACCGTTCTGAATGGTTTGAACAACTGTCTTCGGACCGAGGAGTTGTTCCGAGGCACGAGCGGCAGCCTCAACGTCGAACGCCTTCGTCGCGATGATGACGAGATCGCACTCGCCAATACCATCGGTTGTCGTGCTGGCGTGAATCGGCACCGTGCGGTCGCCGCTGGCACCTTCAACACGCAGTCCTTTCTTTTGCATCGCGGCCACGTGATCGGGCCACAGACAGATCGCATGTACTTCGTGGCCGGCGCTCACCATCAGACCAGCGTATACGGAGCCCATTGCTCCGCTGCCTACAATCGCTATCTTCGCCATTTCCGTGCTCCTTAGTGGCTAAGCACGGAGATGATTGCCTTCGTGACGCTTTCCGTGTTGCCGTTGCCGCCGATGTCCGGGGTGCGCGGACCGTCTTGCAACACCTTGGCAGTCGCCTGGCGAATCGCCGCAGCAACCTTTTCGCAACGCGGATCGTCATTCTGTCGGGCGATCCATTCGAGCATCATCGCAGCGGACAAGATCGTTGCAACCGGGTTGGCTACGCCCTTGCCGGCGATGTCCGGCGCGCTGCCGTGGCTCGGCTGGAAGATGCCGTGCTTCAGGCTCACGTCGCCCGAGGGTGCGACGCCGAGACCACCCACCACACCGGCTGCGATTTCCGAGGTGATATCGCCGAAAACGTTCTCAGTCACCACCACGTCATAGCGTTCCGGGTTGGTGACAAACATCATCGAACCGGCGTCGATGTAAATCCGGGCAGTGCCGATGTCGGGGTGACGTTCCGCGACTTCATCGAACACCTTGCGCAGAAAGGCGTTGCTGCGCAGCACGTTCGACTTGTCCAGCAGCGTGACGTGACCGGGCGTGCCATGTGTCTCGCGACGCTGCCTGGCTTGCTCGAACGCCAGTTCAAAGAGTTTTTCGCTGGTAGCGCGGGTGATCGTCAGGCGATCGCTGACAGCTTCATTGCTGGATTCCTGCTTGTCGTGACGACCAGCGAACAGACCTTCCGTCGTCTCACGGATGACGAGCATGTTTACTTTCTCGGCCTTTACACGCGTCGGCACGCCGGGGAACAGCTCGCAGGGACGCAAGCTCGCGAACAGGCCATAGCGTTCGCGCAGATCGATTTGAGGCGCAATTTCGGTACCGTCATCCTTGCGAACAGTCGGCAGACCCATCGCGCCCAGGAGAACAGCGTCTGCCTCGCCGACGGCAACCGCGTCAGCTTCGGCCATTGATTCGCCAGTGCGCTGGTAGAGGTTTGCGCCTGCTTCGTAGGTCGTGTATTTCAGCTCGACGCCTTCGTTCCCAGCCGCCGCCTTCAGGACGCCAACCGCAGCGTCAACCACTTCAGGACCGATACCGTCGCCCGGCAGGAGGGCGATTTCGTATTGCGCCTTGCTCATCTTCGTGTCTCCAGATCTAACCGGCGCCGTTGCGGTGCCGTTGGGTCAAATAATGGAGAAGGCGGGCTGGTCCGTGAATTAGTCTTTCGCTAGCCAGCCGTAACGAACCGTTATGGCTGCCTCACGCCTCACGGCGCGCGGCCGCGCGAGCCTGAAGGTGCACTACAAGGCTCTCAGCCGCTGGCGAGAGGGCTTCGCGGTTGCGAATCGCGATGCCGAGGCGACGACGTGCCCAAGGCTCCTCGAGGGGCACTTCGGTAATTCCTAAGCGTTTGACGAAAAGTTTGGTGAGGTTGCGAGGAGCAACCGCAATGCCAAGGCCTGACGAAACCATCAAGCAAAGAGCATCGTAGCCGGTGACCTGTATCCGGAGCCTGAACTCCTTTTGGAGCCGATTGGCGATCTGGGTGAGCTGAGTGTTGATCGCACTCCCAGTACGAAGCCCTACGAAATCCCACGAGAGAGTCTCCTCGAACCGGGTATGTCTTCTGCCTGCCAGCGGATGGTCGCGCCGCACCACCACGGCCAACTCGTCTTCCTCATAGGGCAGAGTCTCGACGCTCTCTGCGTGAGGCTCGACAGTGAAGATTCCGACGTCTGCGGCGTTCTCAGCGACTGAACGCAGCGTGACAAGGCTGTTGCGTTCCTCGAGCCGGATCTCGACTGCCGGATGGTCGGCAAGAAAGGTCCCGAGGTCATCGGGCAGGAACTGGGTTATCGCCGAGATATTTGAAAAAACTCGCACCTGCCCCCGCGTACCGGAGGCGAAATCCAGCATCTCGCTGTGAATGTCGTCGAGGTAGTTGACGGCGCGACGTGCAAGATTCAGCAAGACATACCCAGCAGCAGTTGGCTCGACGCCTTTATGATGGCGCGTCAACAAAGTGGTTCGCAGTGTTTCTTCGAGCGCGCTGATGCGCTTACTCACGGCCGGCGCGGCGATGTGCTCTCGTTCCGCGGCGGCTGCGATGCTTCCTTCTTCGACCACAGCGATGAAAAAGCTGAGAGAAACGGGATCAAGCTTCATAGGCGGCTCTCTGGCCATTCGTTGCACGCACTAAATTCATTGCTTCAGCGTCCCTTTGGCATCAGGGGAGGAGTTTAACTGACCCACTCGTGGCGCCCCCCGGGCGAACGCCCAGTGCCCAGTGTATTGATCCCGCGCTAGCCCAATGTCAACGGTGCAATCCCTCAAAGGGCGCCTCTCGAGGTCGCACTTTGATAGCGCTTGTTCCGGTACTGATGCATCGATTCGCCTGGATACTTGGATGGCTGGCCGGTACCAGGGTGGGACTGGTCATTTGGATGTCGGATTGCGGCGGCTGTCAAACGTCGACTTATGGCCGAACCCAGAAATTCGGGTTCCGGCCGAGACTCACGGAGTGCGCCAGCGCCGCGAATTCGGGATTCCGCTGAATGCGAGCAGGCCTGCGGAGTGGCCGCTCGCCCCGCTCCAATCAGAGGTTCGACACGCAGCCATTATTCGACTAGGCTTATCAGAAGCCCCATGCTGCACAAACGCGTTGAAAACCCGCCAAGAAAGACTCGATTCAAACATCTGTTTGCAGGGTATCTCACGATAGGCTACCGACCATGGACGACATCTCTCCGCAGGCCTTCGTCGATGCCGCGATAGCCTATCAGAAGACTGCCGCGGTGAAAGCCGCCGTCGAGCTCGATCTGTTCACCGCGATAGCGGACGAGCACGGCGACGTTAAGCGTATAGCCGAGCGGGTAAAGGCCGCCGAGCGCGGTGTGCGCATACTCTGCGACTTTCTGACCGTGCACGGGTTTCTGCAGAAGGAAACGGGACAGTACCGATTGACGCCGTCGACCACCGCATTCCTGACGACTTCCTCGCCGGCCTGGATGGGGAGCATCGTGGATTTCCTGGCGGCTCCTGAAATGACGGCACTGTGGCTGGACGACCCCGCCGCGTTCGTTCGCAACGGAGGAGCCGTGGGGCTGGGCAACATCGAGCCCGAGCATCCCGTCTGGGTGAAGTTTGCGCGTGCGATGGCACCGTTCGTGACACAAACCGCACAGAGCATCGCGCAACACGTGAGTGCGCGGCCTCAGGCACCGAAGCGCGTGCTGGACATTGCAGCCGGGCATGGGCTGTTCGGAATCGCGATCGCCGAAGCGATTCCCGGCGCGGAAATCGTGGCGACCGACTGGCAACCGGTTCTCGAGGTCGCGACGGAGAACGCCGCAGCGGCCGGTGTCAGTTCGCGTTACCGCACGGTCGCCGGCAGTGCGTTCGAAGTCGATTGGGGTACGAATTTCGATCTGGCGCTGGTCACGAACTTCCTGCACCACTTCGATCCGCCAACCTGCGTGGAATTACTCTCGAAAGTCCGCAGGAGCCTCAGTCCCGCAGGGCGAGCGCTCGCGGTGGAATTTGTTCCCGACGAGGATCGCGTGTCGCCGCCGTTCGCCGCCGCGTTTTCCTTTATGATGCTTGCGTCCACGCCGCAAGGCGACGCGTACACCGCGCGCGAACTCGAGCAAATGGGCCGCGAAGCCGGCTTTTCCAACGTAACGGTGATGCCGCTGCCACCTTCGCCGCAAGCCCTCGTTGCATTCGAGTAGCGCACACCCCTCGCGCTCCAGGCACCGCATTTCGTAATGGAGACGGCGTTCAGACGATGTCGATGTTGAAGGTTGCGCTGCCGGCCGACCTGACGGTCGACGCCGGGGTGTGCTCGGCACGGGCGCGGGCGGCTATCTTCCGCCGTCGCGAACGCCCGACGACGTATGCTCTTGCTGACGTACAAAACCTGGTCGATCTTGCTCATCCTGCGGGTCGATGCCGCTCGCAGCCTCGTCGATACCGGAGAACTCTCACTTGCAGTAATCGCCAGAGAGACCGGATTTGGCGATACCGAAAGAATGCGCAGAGCATTCGTCAGGACGCTCGACCACCCCCTCATTGCTTCACGGAATTTTCAAGAAGGGTTCCGCACCTTGTCCACGGCTCAGTCCCCGCACATGGTTGCGGCGCGATTGGCAGCAAACGTGTACACGGCGATCCGTCAGCGGGCCGCGCATAATCGTTGCCTGCCTGAAGGCGGTACGTTTCAGCGGAGATCGAAGTACGGATGCCGAAAGCAGGCGCGTCCGGCGACGCCAAGCACATCACTTGCGGGCTGGATGGTCGCCACCGCGAGACCCGCTCCTGCGAACGCGCACGCGCCGGACACCAGCGCGACTGCGCGCAGCGCGTCAGTGATGGCGTCGGCTTCCGCCTTCGCCACGGGTGTCTGCGGCGGCGTATGAGCATCGCCGGCTGCCGCCGCGGCTTGCGCGTCCGGCTCCAGCAACCGCCCGGTCTGGCAGCTTGTCGCCCATCGATCCGCCCACCAGCACAAAGGACCCGAGAAAGAGCAGGTAGGCGTTGACGATCCACTGCATCGCCGCAACGCTCGCGTGGAGCTCCCTCTGAATGGCAGGCAGCGCTGCGCTGCGGCGGTCCCGAACCGAAATTCCCGGTTTCTGTGGCACGATTCACCGTCCGCTTCACTGATACCGTCACTGCCAACCGGGCACTGCCAACCGGCCACTGCGTCAAGACTATTGAAATAGTCGAAGAAATCCAAGGTCCCCGATTTCACGAACTCTGGCATCCGCCGACGTTCCGCACTACCACCGCTTTGCGGCGTGCTATTTCTCCGGGACCGGACTGACGGGCGAGGCCGTTTCTTCCGCATCGTCTCGCGCGATGCCCGGCGTCGTCTCACGGACCGATTGCCGCAAGCGCGTGAACGCCTGGCTCGTGCGTGCATCGCGTTGGTCGCGTGCGTCGTAGAAGTCCTTGCTGAGCCACTGGCCGAGACTCATCATCAGCGAGCCCAACGCGCTCTTGAAGCGCACCCATGCGTTGCCGGTGCGCGCCAGTTGCGCGGCCGCCTCGACCGCCTCGGCGGCGAGCCGGTCCAGTTCCGCGTGCAGATAGTCGGCGAAGTGATGCAGGCCATGCTGATTGCCATTCGACGATTTGCGCTCCAGTTCGACGTGCTGCGCAATCAGCGATTGATTGGGCACGCGAATAAACGGCGGCGTATCGGTGCGCGCGCCGCCGCCACGGCGAATCGCCACACCGAGGTTCGCGGACGCCTCGGTGCGCTTGCCGAGCGGTGGCATTTGCCACTTGTCGCACAGGTACTTCAGCAGGCTGCAATGATCGAATCGTTCGTTGCACACGCCGGCTTCGCACCACGGTGACACCAGGATGGCGGGAACACGCACGCCGAGTCGTTTGAAATCGAAGCTCGCGGTGTGGTCGTCGGGCGCGAGCACGTCGGCCGGCGGCGATACGTGGTCGTAGAAACCGCCGTGCTCATCGTAGAGGACCACCAGTAACGTGCGCTCCCACAGCGCCTGATTCGAGCGCAGCGCATTGTAGGTATCCCCGATCAGCTTCTCTGCCTTCATGATGTTGTGCGGCGGATGATCGTCGTTCTGCGCTTCGCCGAAGTACTTCGGCTCGATCAGTACGAATTGCGGAAACTGACTGGCGGGTCCCGCTGCGTCCTCGAAGAATTGATCGAAAGAGCGGTAATTCGCAAGGTTTTCCGCGCGTCGCTGGTTCTTCAGCAGCAACGAGGCGGGGAAGTCGTAGAAATAGACGCTCCACGTTTTGCGCGCGGCGTTCAGCCGATCGAAAATCGTGTCCTGATCCTGCTCGGTGTACCAGTGCGGATTGAGCCCGTCGAGTCCCGAAGGCATTCCGATCTCGCCTTTCGACGTACCCGTCAGCGCGAAAAAACGGTTGGGCCACGTCGGCCCCGGCAATGACGAGAACCACCGGTCGCACACGGTGAATTGCGAACCGAGCGTGTGCAGCGCGGGCAGAAAGCCGAGCGGGTAATAGCCCATCACGTCTTGCCGCGCGGCGAGGCTGCTCTTCGGGTAGTCGTTCACGAACGTACGCACGAAACCGCTGTTGTCGGCGGCGATCTGTTCCATCACGGCCTTGTGCTCGTGATTCGGATCGTGCTTCATCTGCCGCTCGCGCGTTTCACGCGGATAGAAGGTGTGGCCTTGACCGTCGGCGTTCGATTTGCCGGCCGCGTTGCGCACGCCGTCCAGTTTGTCGTGCACGGCGTCGAGGCAGCCGAGCATCTGGTCGAACGAGTGATTCTCCATCAACAGTAGCATGACGTGTTCGATCGGATCGTTCTGCGCGTTCTGCTCGACGTCACTCATCTTTTATCGCTCCACTCGGGACGGGATGGACTTCGCGTTGCCAACTTAGCGCAAAACGCGCGCTGGCGAAAGAGCCCTGCTTTGAGGCGGACATGCACGCGACGGTCAATGTACTTCGTCGCATGCATGATTCGCTTAACATAGCATCGACTCAACTGCCGCCCGAGAAGATCGGACCTTGCCCGCCCGGCGCGAACGATGGGAAGTGGTCGCCGGACGGCGCGGCCGCCGCCGGTGCTTGCGCTCCCGACTGCGACGCCGGTTCGCGCAACGTCAACGCGCTATCGGCCGTGATCGGCACGCTCGGCTTCGCGAGCAGCTCGGTCTTGCGCATCGAGCCGACCGACGTGCCGAAGTAATAGCCGATGATGCTGATCCACGCGGTTCCCAACGCGCCGACGATCACGTTGACGAGATCCTTGTTGGTACCCGGCAAAGGCTGGAACGCCATCAGCAGCAAAATGCCGAAGAAGCCGGCGGTGACGGCCATCGCGAGCACCTTCGGGACCCAGTCGCGATTGGCGACACCCATCGCGCGTGCATTCGCGGTGTCGCTCGTGGCGATGCGGGCCATGTCGGCGTCGTGCGCGAGGCTCGACTGCGCGGCCGTCACCATCAACTGCTGCAATTGCAGCGAATTCGCGCTTTCGGCCTGGCGAAGTTTTTCGAGTGCGCCGGGGTCGTTCAACGCGGGTTCCACGAAGGCCGGGTCGCTCGGCGTGCCGAGCGCGTGCGAGATGATCGCGGCGGCAGCGGTCACGCCGAGGCCGACCGGCCCCCCTACGAGCCCGGCGAGAAGCGGGGCGGTGCTGTTGATATTCTTCGCTACTTTAGACCAGTCCATCATGCTGCTCCCAGGAGAAGATTGGCTGCAATGCGTTCGGTCCAGCCGCGGCTGAAACTCGGCCACGAATGCAGGTTCCGCAGGTACCGCAGACGATACGCGGCGAAGCGCATCACGAACTTCATCGGATCGGCGTTCTTGACTGCATCGAGCGTGTCGGGGCCGAACTTGCCGTCTTCCCTGGCGCCGGACGCTTTCTGCATCCACAGCACGACGAGGCCGCCGTTGTAGTTCGCATCGAAAATCTGGAAAGCCACGCGCGGATCGAGTTCGTCGAGATGCAACGGGTCCCAGTACCTGCGCTTGGCGATCTGATGGGCGGTATCGAGCGGCAGGTCTTTCATCGCGCCGTTATAGCCCTCACTGCGCGCGACGCGCGCTGTCACACCCCACATCGTTTCGCCGCCTGGATCGGCCGGATTGAAGCTGTACCCGCCTTCGTTTCCGATCAAGGCTTTGAATGCATCTTCGAAGCTGTCCATCGAACTGTCTCCTGTTCGGCTGTGTTGCCAACTCAAATGGCGAATGCGCGCGGCTCAGGCCGCTCGCATCGCCCGTCCTACGGCGTCGCTTACCGTATCGAGCGATGCCCGAAGCGGGTGCGACGTCATGGGATTCGAAACGGGCTTGACGCGCAGGTCAGGCCTCGATGTCCGGGTGTCGGCTTCGTCGGGCGGTGCGTCCGTCGAGAGCGCCAGCTCGCGTTCGCGCGCCGACAACGTGCCGGCGTCGAGCTGCAATGCCTGTGCATACTTGCGCGCGGCCTCGCGCAGCGCGCCTTTGTGTTCCAGCGCGTGGCCCCATTCCACATAGGACGGCGCGAGATCGGGACGCAACGCGACGGCGTGCGACAGCTTGTCGATTGCTTCGTCGTCGTGGCCGGTTTTGACGAGCGCCTCGGCCCAGTCGTGCAGCGTGTCGACGGAGTCGGGGTTCATCTTGGCAGCCTGCCTGAACGCTGCGAGAGCTTCGCGATCGTGCTTCTTCGAATGCAACAGCACGTCGCCGAGCAGTCGCAGGTTTTCAGCGGTGCGCGACTTTTCCTTCGCGCCGGCCCGCAGTTCCTTTAGCGCATCGTCGATGCGGTTCTGCTGTTCGAGCGCAATGCCGAGACTCGCGCGCAGCACCGCCGAGTGCTTGTATTGGGTCAATGCTTCACGGATCTGCTGCTCGGCTTCTGTCGAGCGCTGCTGACTGTCGAGCAACCACGCCTTACCCGCGACTGCCCATTGGGCTTGCTCGGATGAGGGCAACGCGAGGACTTCGTCATAGATCCCGACGATCTCGCGATAGTCGCATTGCGCGAGCGAGCATTTGGTCTTTTTTTGGACCTGCGTGAACAGATGACTGGCGAGGATGTTAGGTTCGGCGAGGCGCATCGCCGTGACTGCGATGTCGCGCACGAGCTTTTCGAGGTCGCGCCCTTCGAACGGCACCGTGCTTTCGCGGCCGTTGAACGGTCCGTGTTCTATCTGCACGTGCGCGACGTATGAATCCGTGCTGCCATTCGTCTTCGTGATGCCGATGTGCACGGCGACATCGTCGCGTTGGAGCACCCCTTTGATGAAGCGCACCGTCGTCGCATACGACATTTCCTGACCCGGAATCTGGATGTCCTGTTGCGCGTCGTTGCTGGTCATCGTGTCGTGCGGAATCGATTCGGCATCCTGGCCGATTTCCTTCATCGCCGACATGATCCGCTCGGCGAGAAAGTTCGCCGTATAGCCGCGCTCGGTCAACGTTTGCGGTGTCTCCACCGGCGGTACCAGCAATTGACGCGTGAGCACGCCGCGCACGACGAGGCAGATGGAACCGATCGTCAGTAGGATGAACAGCCAGGGCAGGACATACGGCCAGAGGCGTTTCGGTCCGCGGCCGATCACACCGGCGGTGCGCAAGCCGAACAGCACGAATCCGCTCGAATGATGACGATCGCGGCGATTCGCGGCGCGCATGAACGGGCCGCCGTACCCGTTGGTTGACCGGCGTTGACTCTGTGCACTCGACATGACTCACCTCGCTTCGATCCGCGATCGATGTTGGCAATCGCCTGACTTGCGCGGTGGGGTACGCATCGAGCGTGCCATAGCGCATGGAACCGGCTGGGCAGCCGGATGTTGGCTTCTGGTGGGGGATTGAAAGAAAGAAGTGTTGCGAGGTGACCAACGTATTGCGAAAAACAGTTTGCTGGCGGGAGACAGGATGTGCGTTAGCAAATAAAAATGCCGCTCAGTCCAGAAGACTGAGCGGCATCGGTGCAGCGAACTACTGTTTGTGGACTCTGCGCTGCCCTGGCTTAAACCGAACTCGGCCGCCACTTCAACAATCGACTCTCCACCGCGGTCAGCAGGTAGTCGGCGGCAAGCGCGACCACCGCCAGCACGATCATCGCCGCGAACACGCCGGCCGCATTGAACGCGCCCTGCGCGGTGGAGATCAGCAAGCCGATGCCCTGCTTCGAGCCGAGAAACTCGCCGACCACCGCGCCGACCAGCGCAAAGCCGAAGCTCACGTGCAGGCTCGCGAGAATCCAGCTCAGCGCCGACGGAATCACGACCGAGGTCGTCACCTGACGGCGCGACGCGCCGAGAATCTGCGCATTCGCGATCATGTAGCGATCCGCTTCGCGCACGCCCTGGAACGCGTTGGCGAACACGACGAAAAACACCATCACGACCGCGAGCGCGACTTTCGACGCCATGCCGAGCCCGAGCGCGATCACGAACACCGAGCCGAGCACGACGCGCGGGATCGAGTTGGCGATCTTGATGTAGAGACTGAACACGTCGGAGAGCAGCTTGTTGCGGCCGAGCACGATGCCGCAGAAGATGCCCCCGATCGAACCGATGATGAAGCCGAGCCCCGTTTCCTCGAGCGTGACCCACACCTGCGTGAGCAGCGGCCCTTGCGAGGTACCGTTCACGAACCAGTCGACGATCTGAGCGAAGATCTCGGTCGGCATCGAGAAGAAGAAAGGGTCGATCCACTTCAGGCGCGCGGACAGTTCCCAGCCGCCGAGCACGACCACGAGCAGGAGAATGCGCAGCGAAATCACCAGAACCTGGCGCTGGCGGATCTTCTTCTGCGCAATACGCTCGACGTGAGCGAGCGACGCGGCGTCGATGCCCGAGGGCATCATCTGTTGAGAGGGTGTAGACATGTTTGCCGTTCCTTGATTAACCGATCTGCACTTCTTCGCGCAGGTCATGCCAGATATCGCGCGAAATTTCGATGAAGCGTGAGTCGTAGCGGATCTCCGATGTGACGCGCGGTCGCGGCAGATCGATTTCGTAGACTTTCTTCAGCGTGGCGGGGCGGGCAGTTAGCACGAACACGCGGTCGGCGAGCGCAATCGCTTCTTCGAGGTCGTGCGTGACGAACACGACCGAGCCGGCGCCGCCCCACAATTGCAGCAACTCGTCCTGCATCAATGTGCGCGTCTGCATGTCGAGCGCCGAGAACGGCTCGTCCATCAGCAGGATTTCCGGCTTGTTGATGAAGGTCTGCGCAAGCGCGACGCGCTTGCGCATGCCGCCGGACAGTTGATGCGGATAGTGCTTGCCGAACTTGTCGAGGCCAACGCGGCGCAGCCATTCGTTTGCTTCATCGTAAGCGGCCGATTTCGAGCGGCCGCGATACAGCGGACCCGCCGCGACGTTGTCGAGCACCGAGCGCCAGGGAAACACCGCATCGGCCTGAAACACGAAACCGATGCGCGGATCGATGCCGTCCACCGGCGCGCCCATCACGCGCACTTCGCCGGTGGTCGGCTTCAGCAAGCCGGTGATCATGCTGAGCGTGGTGGACTTGCCGCAGCCGGTCGGGCCGACCACCGCGACGAATTCGCCGCGTGCCACCGACATGCTGAAGTCGCGCAGCGCGATCGTGGCCTTGCCGTCCGGGGAAATGAAACGGCACGACACGTTGCGCATTTCGATCGCTGGCGTCTCGCGTGACATAGGTTGATTCATCGGCGGGTGCCTCGCAGTTCTGTGAAGATGAAAGAAGCGTTACTTCGACGCGGTCTTGACCGGCGCCGACACGTAGTCGTTGGTGTAGGTCTTGGCGAGATCGATATGCTTGCCCTTCACCGACGGATTGAATGCGGACAGCACCTTCAGCACCGTATCCGGGCCGTCGGCGGGCATCTTGCCGTCCTTCGTGAACATCGGCAGCGACGCCTTCAGCGCGTTCACGTACAGGTCCTTGTTGTTGCCGTAGTAGTCTTTCGGCATCTGTGCGGCGATGTCCTCGGCGCTATGCGTCGCGATGTAGTTCAGCGTCTTCGCGAACGCGTGCGAGAGCTTCGCGGCCTCGTCCTTGTGCGCTTCGGCCCACGCGCGCTGCACGTAGAAGCTCGAAGCGGGGTAGGTGCCGCCGAGCGCGGCGCGCGTGCCGTCCACGTTGCGCATGTCGACCAGCACCTTCGCGTCGCCGGTCTTGAGCAGTTGCGAGACGGTCGGCTCGGTGGTCATGCCGGCGTCGATGCGGCCTTGCTTGACGGCGGCGATGAAGCTGTTGTCCGCGCCGACCGGCAACATCGTGTATTGCGTCGACGGCACGCCCGCGCGCTGCGCGAGGTACTGCGTGAGGAAGCTGGTCGACGAACCGAGGCCGGTCACGCCGAGCGTCTTGCCTTTGACGTCGGCCATGCTCTTCAGCGAATCGGCCGCCTTCGTCGAGACCATCTCTACTTCGCCCGGCACCTGGCCGAAGACGACGAGCGCCTGCACTTCCTTGCCCTTGCTCTGCAGGTCGATCGTATGATCGTAGAAGCCGACCACGCCTTGCACCGCGCCCGCGAGCAGTTCGTTCTCCGCATCGACACCGGCCGGCTGCGACAGGATCTCGACGTCGAGGCCTTCGTCCTTGAAGTAACCGAGCTGCTCGGTGAGCTTGGCCGGCAGATAGATGATCTTGGTGGCGCCGCCGACCATGATCGTGATCTTCTCGGCGTGAGCGGCGGCCGAAGCGGCGGCAAGGGCGAACGCAACTCCTGACACAGCGGCAATCTGGCGCAAGGTACGCATGAAGCAGTCTCCTTAGGTGGGTCGCCGCGACCCCGTGGTGCGCGGCGCTTTTCTGGGTCAATGGGGGCGATTATAGAAACGCGAAACCTTCTGGCAGCTTTCGGGGTTTGGCGCAAAACATGGGTGTTAACCCGAAAAAGCGCCGAAAATGCGCCGAAAATGCGCCGACATTGCGCGCGGATCGGCACTGCGCTCGCGGCGGGCACTGGACGTATGCGGCAAACCACACGGTATGCGCGCGGCCCTCTTGTTTTAAGGCACAATCGACGACCTGACTTTTGCCGTTGCCGCCATGAAGCTGCTGCTGATCGAAGACAACCCCACGCTTGCGCACTGGCTCGCGAAAATGCTGGAGCAGGAAGCCTTCGCGCTCGACGCCGTGCAGGACGGCGATGAAGCCGACCGCCTGCTGCGCACCAATCACTACGACGTAATCCTGCTCGACCTGAACCTGCCGAAGCTGTCGGGCAAGAACGTGCTGCGCCGGCTGCGTCAGCGTGGCGACGCGACGCCGGTGCTGATCCTCACCGCGAGCGGCTCGATCGACGAGAAGGTGGAGCTGCTCGGCGCCGGCGCCGACGACTATCTGGTGAAGCCGTTCGAAGTGCGCGAGCTGATCGCGCGCATCAAGGTGGCGATTCGGCGGCAGTCGCCGTCGAAAGCGGGCGAGGTGGTGTGCGGCGATCTGTCGTTCGACATCGACACGCGCCAGTTCACGCTGAAGGGCGCGCCGCTGAACGTGACGCCGCGCGAGCGTTCGGTGCTCGAAGCGCTGATCCTGCGCCTCGGCAAGACGGTGACGAAGCCGGCGCTCGTCGATGCGATCTTCACGCTCGCCGACGAGCCGAGCGAGGATGCGGTCGAGATCTACATTTCGCGTCTGCGCAAGAAGCTCGATGGCAGCTCGGCCGCGATCGTCACGCTGCGCGGGCTCGGCTATCTGCTGCGCAAGCGGGAAGACGACCAGTAACGATGGCCAATAGCCTACGCGTACGCCTGCTGTGGTGGCTGCTCGTCCCGCTCGCGCTTTATGTGTTCGTGACCGGCAAGACCGAGTACGACAACGCGCGGCACACCGCGAATCTGGTGCAGGACAATCAGCTGGTCGCGTCGGCGCGGATGATCGCGGGCGAGGTCGAATGGAGCGACGGCTTTCTGCGTGTCGATGTGCCGCCCGCCGCGCTCGAGATCTTCGCATCGCCGTATCGCGACCAGGTGTTCTATAGCGTGCGTGTCGACGATGGGCGGCTGCTCGCGGGTACGCCTGATTTCCCGCCGCGTCCGCTGCGGGCGCCCGACGTGCCGGATTCGTACTACACGCAGTTGCACGGCCAGCAGGTGCGCGCTGTCGACATCGTGCGGCTCATGTACGACAACGGCGCGACGCGTCCCGTGCGCGTGACGGTCGGCAAGACCGTGCGCTCGCGCGATGCGATGACGCAACAGCTGTGGCGGCCGCAACTCGTGCGCCAGCTCGAAATGATCGCGCTGGCGGTGGCGCTCGTTTGCATCGGGCTCACGTTCGAGTTGCGGCCGTTGATGAAGGTGAAAGACGAGGTGGCCGACCGCGATCCGATGCAGCTCGAACCGATTCGCGTCGAGCGTCTGCATACGGAACTGCGGCCCATCGTCGATGCGATCAATCAGTGCATCGCGCGGCTCGGCGTGCAGGTGGCGGCGCAGCGGCGCTTTATCGCCGACGCCGCGCATCAGTTGCGCACGCCGCTCACGCTGCTCGGCACGCAACTGCAATTCGCGCGGCAGCAGGAAGGCCTCAATCCCGCGCTCGACGAAGCGCTTGCCGCGATGCATCGCAGCAACCGCTCGATGGTCGGGCTCACCAACAAGCTGCTTTTGCTCGCGCAGGCCGAGGCCGCCGACAACTCGCAGCTCGCCATGGAACGCGTCGATCTGGTGCCGCTCGCGATGGAGGTCGTCGAAGATCTCGGCCTGCTCGCGCAGGCACGTGAAATCGATCTGGGCGCGGAATTGCACGGCGCGGCGCCGGTGCTCGGACATCGCGGCTTGTTGCAGGCACTGATCGCGAATCTCGCCGAGAACGCGATTCGCTATACGGGCAGCGGTGGTCACGTGACGGTCGCCGTGAACGCTGATACCGCGGCCAATGCGGTGACGGTCAGCGTGACCGACAACGGCCCCGGCATTCCGGCCGAATCGCGCAGCCGCGTGTTCGAGCCGTTCTTTCGTGCGTCGACGGATACCGAGGGCACGGGCCTCGGTCTTGCGATCGTGCGCGAAATCGCGGACGCCCATCACGGCGAGATCACGCTGAAGGCGGGCGAGGGCGGCAAGGGTGTGCATATCGCCGTGACGTTTCCGCGCGCAACGCCGAAGTGATCGGGACAAACCCGAGGTTCGCGCAACATGCACAGCCGTGAAAAGCATCGGGAAGGATTCGCACCTTCAAAATCACGGGCAGGCGACCCGCGCGGCGCCCGGACACAAGATAACGGAGACACCCCCAATGACGCTTTCCTTGACGCGTTGCTCGCGCGCGGCCTATGCCGCCGTCGCGGCGTCGCTCGCGCTGTGGGCGCTCGCGAGACTCGCGACGCCTGCGCAAGCCGCCGCGCCGGAGAAACTCGCGATCATGGTGGGCGGTACCAACAAGCTCATCTATCTGCCGGCGCGTCTTGCCGAACGGCTCGGCTATTTCAAGGCCGAAGGGCTCGACGTCGAACTGCTGTCGCAGCCGACTGGAATAGACGGCGAAAACGAAATGCTCGCGGGCGCGGTGCAGGGCGTGGTCGGCTTCTACGATCACACGATCGATCTGCAGACACGCGGCAAGGAAGTGAAGACGATCGTCGTGTTCAGCCAGGTGCCCGGCGAAGTGCAACTGGTCGCGGCGAAATCGGCCGATTCGATCCGGAGCATGGCCGACGTGCGCGGTAAAACGCTCGGCGTGACGGGGCTCGGTTCCTCGACGAGTTTTCTCACGCAGTACCTCGCACAGCGCGCGGGCGTGCGGTCCACGCAATACACGCTGCTGCCGGTCGGCGCGGACAGCAGTTTCATCGCGGCGATGCGGCAAGGACGCATTCACGCGGGTATGACGACCGAGCCGACCGTTACTCAACTATTGAAAGCGGGCGACGCCAAAGTACTCGTCGACATGCGCAATGTCGATGGCACGCGCGCCGCGCTCGGAGGCATGTATCCGGCGTCGAGCCTCTATGTGCAAAGCACGTGGCTCGACGCGCATGCCGACGAAGCCGCGAAACTCGCGCGCGCATTCGTCAAGACGCTGCGCTATATGCGCACCCACAACGCGGAACAAATCGCCGCGCAGATGCCAAAAGAAGACATCGGCAACGACAGGGCGCTGTATATCAGCGCATTGCAGGCCTCGCTGCCGATGTACACCGTCGACGGCAAGATGCCAGCCGACGGTCCGCAGACGGTGCTGAAGGTACTGTCGAGCTTCAATCCGGCGGTGAAGGGGCGGCATATCGATCTGTCGCGCACGTTTACCAATCGGTTCGTCGATGAGGTGAAGCCTTGAAAGCGGGTTGACCGCGGGGGTCGCTTCGAGCACAAGATGAAGCTTCACAATGGTTGCGTCGTCGCGACGACGTTTGGCGCGAAGAACCAGTTGCAATTGACGACGGGCATTCGCACGCGGTTCTGAGTTGCGGGACGGCTTGCGAAAGCCACCTCACGACTTGCGCTCGCGTCCCGCACGCGTCTTGCCCGCTTCGCTCCTCGCGCGGGTCTGCGCCGCGAGTTCCTCGACCATCTCCCGCGCGGCCGTCTGCAACTCGGGCACATAGCGCCGCTTCGCTTCCGCGAGCGACACCGCGCGCGACAGAAACACTACGTTCAAGCTCGCGAGCACGCGTTCCTCGAACACGATCGCGACGGCAACCGCGCCGATCTTCCCCTGATCCGCCCAGTCGCCGTGATTCGAGCCGAACCCATCCGCGCGCACGCGTCGCACGAGACTGCGAATCAACGCGTCGTTCGACGCGAGCGCCTTCTGCTCCTCGCCGCCCGCGCCCGCGCGCAGCAGATTGAGAATGTCCTCGCGCTCCTCATCGGGGCACATCGCGAAGTACGCGCGACCCGCCGCGGTCAGCAGGATCGGCAAACGGCGGCCGACCATCGCGCGATGAAACGATAGCGGACTGAAGCGGTGTGTGGTCTCACGGACGATCATCGCGTCGCCGTCGGGCGTGGTCAGATCGGACGGCCACGCGACGCGTTGCAGCAGACGCCCCATCACCGGCGGCGCGATCGTCGCGATACGTTCGTCGTCGGTGAAGCCTTCGCTCAGCGCGCGCACCTTCAGCGTGAGCCGGAAGCTGTCGTCCGACGCGCTGCGCCGCACGAAGCCTTCCTCCATCAACGTTTCGAGCAGCCGCCGCGCGGTGGTGCGATGCAGGCCGGTCAGCTCGCTGATCTGCTGGCTCGTCGCGCGGCCGCTGTCCATCGAGTTGAGCGCCTGCAGCACCTGCAAGCCGCGCGACAGACCTCGCACGTTCGTGTATTTGGTCACTTGAAACCTCAATCAAATCAACTATGTGCATTCTATGCACAATTTCCAGATTTTGTTGAGCGGGCAGGTGGCCGGTCCTAGACTGCCAACAAATCAACGATTTCATGGAGACAGCAAGCTGTTGTCCGCAGGCGATTTTTCGCCATGGCGACAGCCGGTTCCCGCCGCCGCGCTCCGTGAATATCTCGACCCGGTCACTCTGGTCGACATACGGAGACAACATGCCCCAACCGCTCGACCCGGTGGCCGCGCAAGGCCACAGTGGACCCCTCACCACCGACGTCGCGATCATCGGCGCCGGCCCGGTCGGTTTGATGATCGCCAACTATCTCGGCCTGCAGGGCGTGCGCGTCGTGCTGATCGAAAAGCTCGACGGGATCATCGACTATCCGCGCGCAATCGGCCTCGATGACGAAGCGCTGCGCGTGTTTCAGTCCGTCGGCCTCGCCGATGCATTGCTGCCGCACACGACCCCCGATCACTGGATGCGCTTCGTCACGAGCAACGGTCACTGCTTCGCATCGATCGAGCCGCGCACCGACGAATTCGGCTGGTCGCGCCGCAACGCGTTCATTCAGCCGCTGGCCGATCGCGTGTTGTGCGACGGCCTGCAACGCTTCCCGCACGTCGAGGTGCTGTTCGGCCACACGGTCGACTCGTTCACGCAGGACGGCAGCGGCGTCACGATCGAAGCGGAACACGCGCAGAGCGGCCGCCGCACGATCCGCGCGTCGTACATGGTCGGTGCGGACGGCGGCAACAGCTTCGTGCGCCGCACCCTCGACGTGCCGTTCGAGGGCCGCACGAAACCGAATCAGTGGATCGTCGTCGACGTGCGCAACGACCCGATCGGCTCGCCGCACGTGTACATGCATTGCGATCCGCGGCGCCCGTATGTGTCGGCCGCGCTGCCGCACGGGATTCGCCGCTTCGAATTCATGGTAATGCCGGGCGAGACCGAGGAAGAGCTGTCGAAGCCGGAGAACATGGCCGCGCTGATCCGCAAGGTCGTCGCCGAGCCGGAGAAGGTCGACTACATCCGCAAGCGCGTCTATACGCACAACGCGCGCCTCGCGAGCAGCTTCCGCGTGAAGCGCGTGCTGCTCGCCGGCGACGCCGCGCACATCATGCCGGTGTGGCAGGGCCAGGGCTACAACAGCGGTATTCGCGACGCGAGCAACCTCGGCTGGAAACTCGCGATGGTGGTCAAGGGGGTCGCCGGCGATGCGCTGCTCGATAGCTACACCGCCGAGCGCCGCTCGCATGCGCGCTCGATGATCCACCTCTCTGAGGTCGCGGGCGACATCTTCGCGCCGACGAGCCGCTTCGGCATCAAGTTTCGCGACGCGTTCGCGCGTACGTTCAACTGGTTCCCGGCGGTCAAGCGCTACTTCGTCGAAATGCGTTTCAAGCCGATGCCACGCTATGAAAGCGGCGTCGTATTGCTGGCGCGCACGCCGCGCAAGCGTGGCTGGCTCGCGCGCGTGCTCGAACGCTCGGGGCATTCGGCGCCGGGCCGCCTGCTCGGTCTGATGAGCGAGAAACGCGAGTCGCGGCTCGGCCGTCTGGTGTATGGACGCGACCCGCATTGTCATTCGCCGGTCGGCCGCATGTTCATTCAACCGTGCGTGCGCACGGAGAGCGGCGAGGTCGTGCGACTCGACGACGTGCTCGGCAACCGCTTCGCGATCGTCGGCTGGGGCGCGGAACCGACCTTCGGTTTGTCGGAGCAGGCGCGTGCGATCTGGCGGCGGCTCGGCGGCTGCTTCGTGGTCGCGAAGCCGGACACGCAGCTGTCTTTCCATGACGACGTGCCAGAAGACGTCATCGCGATCGGCGATGTGAACACGCGGCTGAAGGACTGGTTCACGCGAGTGCCGGAATCGGTCGTGCTGTTGCGTCCCGATCGTTTCGTCGCGGGCATGGGCTCGCCGCAGCAGGTGTCGCAACTCGTCGTCGAACTCGCGCGGCAGCTGCATCTCGACGTGGCGGGGCGGGCCGACGTGGCCGGTTCTGGCAACGAAGCAGCGTTCGCGCCCGATGCCGTCGCCACTTTCGCCACCGCTGCAACCGCCGGAGCCTGATATGCCGATGCTGCTCGAATGCCTTTCGCACACGCCGTTGCACGGCTATTACGATCCCGCGCCCGAAGTCGTCGCGGAAGTCGAGCGCGTGCATGCGGCAGCGCGTGCGCGCGTCGTCGAGTTCGATCCCGAACTGGTCGTCGTGTTCGCGCCCGATCATTACAACGGTTTCTTCTATGACGTGATGCCGCCGTTTTGCATCGGCGCATCGGCGAGCGCGATCGGCGACTTCAAGAGCCTCGCCGGTCCGCTGGAGGTGCCCGCCGATACCGCGCTCGACCTTGCCGAAGCGGTGCTCGCGAGCGACGTCGACGTCGCCGTCTCGTACCGCATGCAGGTCGATCACGGTTGCGCGCAAGCGCTGGAGATCCTGACGGGCGGGCCTCGATCGATATCCGGTCGTGCCGGTATTCATCAATTCGGTGGCCGCGCCGATGGCTTCATGCCGCCGCGCGCGTCTGCTCGGCGATGCGTTGGGTCGAGCGCTCGCACGCTCGAAGCAACGCGTGCTCGTGATCGGCTCGGGCGGCATCTCGCACGAGCCGCCGGTGCCGGAACTCGCGGGCGCGAGCGAGGAAGTCGCCGAGCGTCTGATCGCGGGCCGCAATCCGTCGGCCGAATCGCGTGCGGCGCGTGAGGCGCGCACGATCGCGGCGGCGCGCGCGTTCGCCGCGGGCGACAGCCGTCTGCATCCGCTCAATCCGGAATGGGATCGCGCGTTCCTGAAGCTGCTCGAAGACGGCGAACTCACCGCGCTCGACGGTTTGACCAACCGCGCGATCACGCGCGAGGCCGGCAAGTCCGCGCACGAAATCCGCACGTGGATCGCCGCGTTCGGCGCACTGAACGCGAGCGGCCCGTATCACGCGTCGCTCGATTACTACCGTCCGATCCCCGAATGGATCGCGGGCTTTGGCGCGATGCACGCGCGACCCGTCACGGCCCACGTCTAACCGAATCAGGAACCCGCTATGACCACTCAAAGCAATATAGACGCGCTGGCCCTGCGCCTGTGCGAATCGGAACGTACGCGCGCGACCATCGCGCCGTTGCGCGACGACCCGCGTTTCGTCGAACTGTCGTACCCGGCCGACGCCGAGGAGCTCGCGTACGCGGTGCAGCAGGCCAACGTGGCCGCGCGCATCGCGGCGGGCGAGCGCGTCGTCGGCCGCAAGATCGGACTCACGTCGCCGGCGGTGCAGCGTCAACTCGGTGTCGACCAGCCTGACTTCGGCGCGCTGTTCGCATCGATGGCGTATGGCGACGGCCAGCCGATTCCGCTGGACGAGCTGATCCAGCCGAAGGTCGAAGCGGAGATCGCGCTCGTGCTCGAACACGATCTGCTGCACGAGCGCCACACGTATGCCGATCTGATGCGCGCAACCGCGTGTGCGGTCGCGGCGATCGAAGTGGTGGACAGCCGCATCGAAGGCTGGAACATCCGTTTCGTCGATACGGTCGCGGACAACGCGTCGAGCGCGCGCTTCGTGCTCGGCAGCCGGCCGGTCCTACTGCGCGATATCGATCTCGCGGCCTGCGCAATGACGCTATCGAAGGATGCGGAAGTCCTGTCGCGCGGCAATGGCGCCGCGTGTCTCGGCAATCCGCTGAATGCCGCCGCCTGGCTCGCGGATCGCATGGTCCGGCTCGGCACGCCGCTGCGTGCCGGCGACGTGCTGATGACGGGCGCTTTGGGCCCGATGGTCGCCGTCAAGGAGCCGGGCACCTACTGCGCGCAGATCGAAGGTCTCGGCAGCGTCCGCGCGACTTTTTCCGCATAAAACATGCACTCGCAAGCACTCGATTGGGAACTCATATGGCAAGCGAAAAACTGAAGGCCGCGATCATCGGCTCGGGCAACATCGGCACCGATCTGATGATCAAGATCCTGCGTCACGGCAAGCATCTCGAAGTCGCGGCGATGGTCGGCATCGATCCGAACTCCGACGGCCTCGCGCGCGCCGCGCGGCTTGGCGTCGCGACCACGCATGATGGTGTCGAAGGTCTGACGCGTCTACCCGTGTTCAACGACATCGACTTCGTGTTCGACGCGACCTCGGCCGGCGCACACGTCAAGAACGATGCGCTGTTGCGAAAGCTGAAGCCCTCGATTCGCGTGATCGATCTGACGCCGGCGGCGATCGGCCCGTACTGCGTGCCGGTCGTCAATCTGGACACGCATCTCGACGCGCCGAACGTGAACATGGTCACGTGCGGCGGACAGGCGACCATTCCGATGGTCGCGGCCGTGTCGCGCGTCGCGAAGGTGCATTACGCGGAGATCGTCGCGTCGATCAGCAGCAAGTCAGCGGGCCCAGGCACGCGCGCGAACATCGACGAGTTCACCGAGACGACTTCGAAGGCGATCGAAGTGGTCGGCGGCGCCGCGAAGGGCAAGGCGATCATCGTACTCAACCCGGCCGAGCCGCCGGTGATGATGCGCGACACGGTCTATACGCTGTCGGAGCTGGCCGACCTCGACAAGGTCGAGCAGTCGATCGAGCAGATGGCCGCCGCGGTGCAGGCGTACGTGCCGGGCTATCGCCTGAAGCAGAAGGTGCAGTTCGACGAAATCAGCGCGAGCGCGCCGCTGAACATTCCGGGCCTCGGCAAGTTCAGCGGTCTGAAGACCTCGGTCTTCATCGAGGTGGAAGGCGCCGCGCACTATCTGCCTGCGTATGCGGGCAATCTCGACATCATGACTTCGGCCGCGCTCGCGACCGCGGAGCGCATGGCGCAGGCGCTCGTGCAGGCATCAGAGGCTTAAGGAGACTTCCCGCATGGACAAGAAACTGTATATCTCCGACGTGACGCTGCGCGACGGCAGCCACGCCATTCGTCACCAGTACTCGATCCAGAACGTGCAGGACATCGCACGCGCATTGGACCGCGCAAAGGTGGACAGCATCGAAGTTGCCCACGGCGATGGCCTGCAGGGTTCGAGCTTCAACTACGGCTTCGGCGCGCACAGCGACCTCGAATGGATCGAAGCGGTGGCTGACGTGGTCGAGCACGCTCAGATCGCGACCCTGCTGCTGCCTGGCATCGGCACGATCCACGATCTGAAGGCCGCCTACAACGCGGGCGCTCGCGTGGTGCGCGTCGCCACGCATTGCACGGAAGCGGACATCTCGAAGCAACACATCGAATACGCGCGCGAACTCGGCATGGACACCGTCGGCTTCCTGATGATGAGCCACATGACTACGCCGGAGAACCTCGCCATCGAAGCGAAGAAGATGGAGAGCTACGGCGCGACCTGCATCTATGTGGTCGACTCGGGCGGCGCGCTGACGATGAACGACGTGCGTGACCGCTTCCGCGCGGTGAAGGCGGTGCTGAAACCCGAAACGCAGACGGGCATGCACGCGCACCACAACCTGTCGCTGGGCGTGGCCAACTCGATGGTCGCGGTCGAAGAGGGCTGCGACCGTATCGATGCATCGCTCGCGGGCATGGGCGCCGGCGCGGGCAACGCGCCGCTCGAAGTGTTCATCGCGGCGGCCGAGCGCATGGGCTGGAATCACGGCACCGACCTCTACACGCTGATGGACGCCGCCGACGACATCGTGCGTCCGCTGCAGGACCGGCCGGTGCGCGTCGATCGCGAAACGCTCGCGCTCGGCTATGCGGGGGTGTATTCGAGCTTCCTGCGCCACTCGGAAGTGGCCGCGAAGAAATACGGCCTGAAGACCGTGGACATTCTCGTCGAGCTGGGCAAGCGCCGCATGGTGGGCGGCCAGGAAGACATGATCGTCGACGTGGCACTGGATCTGAAGCGCGCGCACGCAACCGACGCAGTGGCTTCATGACCCGGACGCTGCGCGGCGGCGCCGCATGCCGCGCGCGCAGCGTTCATTTCATCCAGCAAGGTCGCCGTAAGAGCGACGCTGACTCAACATTGGAGACTTTTATGCGGCAGTCAACGCAAGCAACGCAAACAACACAGTCGACGAAACCTCTTGCCGACGGCGCGCTGACGATCGGGCTCTGCCTGATCGTCGCGCTGCTCGAAGGCGTGGACCTGCAATCGACCGGCCTCGCGGCACCGCGCATGGCGCGCGAATTTCATCTCGCGGTCGCGCAGATGGGCTGGACGTTCAGCATCGGCGCGTTCGGGCTGCTGCCAGGAGCCGCGATCGGCGGACGTCTCGCCGACCGGCTCGGGCGCAAGCGCGTGCTGATGTGGTCGGTCGCGCTATTCGGCATCTTCTCGCTCGCGACCGCGCAGGTGTGGGACCTGAACAGCCTGCTCGCCGCGCGCTTTCTGACCGGCCTCGGTCTTGGCGCAGCGATGCCGAATCTGATCGCGCTGTGCTCGGAAGCGGCGCCGCCCCATCAGCGCAACACCGCGGTCGGCGCCATGTATTGCGGCATGCCGTTCGGCGCGGCGCTCGCGGCGGTGGTCGGCATCATCAGTCCGGGCGACGCGGGCTGGCGGCATATCTTCTACGTCGGCGGCTTCGGGCCGTTGCTGGTGCTGCCGCTGCTTGCACTGTTCCTGCGCGAGTCGACGCAGTTCGTCGCGGCGCGTGCAACCAAAGGCGCGCGACGCGATGCGTCGGCTAGCGTGACGCACGCGCTGTGGCGGGAAGGGCGCGCGGGCACGACGATCGCGTTGTGGATCAGCTATCTCGGCACGCTGATCGTGCTGTATTTCCTGATCAACTGGCTGCCGTCGCTCGTCTTGACGCGCGGTCTGACGCGCGTGCAGTCCGGTGTCGTACAGATGATGTTCAACATCGGCGGCGGCATCGGCGCGATCGTGATCGCCGGCATGATGGACCGGATGGGCCGGCGCCGCACGGTCGCGGGCATGTATGTCGGCATCGTCGTTGCGCTTGGCGCGTTGCTGAGCGCAAATGGCGGCACGTCGATGGCGTGGGGCGGTCTGCTCGCGGGGCTGTTCCTGGTCGGCGGCCAGTCGGTGTTGTATGCGCTGGCGAGCAGCCTGTACCCGACCGAAGTGCGTGGCACCGGCGTCGGCGCGGCCGTGGCGGTGGGCCGTCTCGGCTCGATCCTCGGACCGTTGATCGCGGGGCAACTGCTCGCGATCGGTCAGGGTGCGAGCGTGCTGCTCGGCGCGAGCATTCCGCTGATCGCGCTCGCCGCGATTGGCGCGTGGCTCGTCGTGAATCGCTCGACACTTCGTTATACCCCGGTGGCCGCGCAATAGCTTTGCAGCCCGAAATACCGCGCGGGTCCGCCGTCAACGGCGACTCGCGGTCACTTAATCCGTGAAACAAAGGAATTCGACATGAGCAACACCAACACGCAAGCAGCGGCGATCACCGAGGAAGCGACCAGCCGATTCGTCCGCATCACCGAAGACGGCCGCGAGATGCAGCTTCACTACAACGACGTGGGGCAGGGTGCGAAAACGGTCGTGATGCTGCACGGCTCGGGACCGGGCGCGACCGGCTGGGCCAACTTCAATCGGAACGTCGAGCCGCTCGTCGCGGCGGGCTATCGCGTGATCCTGATGGACTGCCTCGGTTGGGGCAAGAGCGACCCGATCGTCTGCAAGGGCTCGCGCTCGGAACTGAATGCGCGCTGCCTGAAGGCGCTGCTCGATGCGCTCGATATCGAACGCGCGCATATCATCGGCAACTCGATGGGTGGGCATAGCGCGGTCGCGTTCGCGCTCGCCGAGCCGCAACGCGTCGGCAAGCTCGTGCTGATGGGCGGCGGCACCGGCGGCCCGAGCCAGTTCGTGCCGATGCCGACCGAAGGCATCAAGCTGCTGCAAGGGCTGTACCGCAACCCGACCATCGAGAACCTGCAGCGCATGATGAGCGTCTTCGTGTTCGACACGAAGGCGTTGACCGACGACCTGATGCAAGCGCGCCTCGCGAACATGCTGGCGCGCCGCGATCACCTCGAGAACTTCGTCGCGAGCCTCGCCGCGAATCCGAAGCAGTTCAACGACTACGGGCCGCGCCTTGGCGAAGTAACCGCGCCGACGCTCGTGATCTGGGGGCGCGACGATCGTTTCGTGCCGATGGACATCGGCCTGCGGCTCGTTGCCGGGATGCCGAACGCCGATCTGCATGTGTTCGGCCGCTGCGGGCATTGGGCGCAGTGGGAGCATGCGGACAAGTTCAACCGGATGGTGGGGGAGTTTCTGGGACGCGGGCAATAAGCAGGGTTGTCGTTGTGGGCGACTGGTGCGTCGTTGCGGCGGCGGGCTGGTTGCCTCGTTTAGGTTTGGGTTCTTTTCTTCGCCGACTAACAGGCGATTTCAAGGTCCAAATGTAGAGTCAATGTAGATACGGGCGACTTGCTGTTTTCGCTGTGCGTATCTACAATGGATATACATTTGGAGCTGGGATATGAAACTCAAGATTCAGAAGTGGGGCAACAGCGCTGCAGTACGGTTGCCGGCCGTGTTGTTGGAGCAAATTCATGCGTCGGTGGGCAGTTCGCTGAACGCGGACGTGCGCCCCGATGGGGTGTTGCTTACGCCTGCGCGTCGCAAGTATTCACTGGATGAACTCGTCGCGCAGTGCGATCCGAAGGCGCCACTGCCAGCCGATCTCGACGTCTGGAGTGAAGTCAAGCCGGCGGGGCGCGAAGCATGGTAAGGCGCATCAAGTTCGAGCGCGGCGATATCGTGCGCGTGAGCCTGAATCCGACGCCTGGCAAGGAGCAGCAAGGCGATTTCCGTCCCGCGCTGGTTTTGTCGCCTGCCGCATTCAATGCTCTTGGGGTCGCGCTCGTTGCGCCGATCACGCAGGGGGGGGAGTTCGCTCGATACGCTGGATTCGCGGTACCGCTCTCGGGTTCGGGAACAGAGACTCAGGGGGTGGCTCTGGTGAATATGGTGCGCACTCTGGACCTCGAGGCCCGCGGCGCACGCAAAGTCGAGCGCGCTCCGGCCGAGGTAGTCGAGGACGCGCTCGCCCGACTTCAAACGATTCTGGAATGACGGGAAAGACGATACGAACTAAACCAATCCGCGGCGAGCGACCCCATCACTGCGCCGCCGGCATCCGAGTCACACTCTTCGGCAGCCGCCCATCACTACCCGCGGCGTCGTCCGCTGGAGGGCAGCAGTCACGGCTCGGTGGGGGCATTTGCGGCGCGTCAATGCGACCAATTCGCATTCATCCAAAAATAATATCCCGCAAGTCATCTATAAGATATCTGTCTTAAGACCGGGGTAATCGGCCGCAAACCCTTGCCAGTCATGGATCGACCCGTTTGGGTGGGGTCTCGCGACCTGTTTGTCTAGTCACATTTAGTGGAAAACGCGCATATACTCTCGGTCGTATCGCAAAACGAAGGTCGCGGGGTTGCGTCGTGCCGAACTGACGCCGTCGCCGTCGCGCCACGATTTGCGCTGGCTTCGACTGCCAACGCTCTGTCTATCACTTCCTAGCAAAGCATTAATCATGTCCACACCGCCGAAGATCATCTACACCCTGACCGACGAAGCGCCCGCACTGGCGACGTACTCGCTGCTGCCGATCGTCAAGGCGTTCACGCGCTCGTCCGACGTGCTCGTCGAAACGCGCGACATCTCGCTCGCCGGCCGGATCATTGCCGCATTTCCGGACTACCTGAGCGCGGAGCAGAAGGCTTCCGACGATCTGGCGGAGCTCGGTGGACTCACCATGCGCCCGGAAGCGAACATCATCAAGCTGCCGAACATCAGCGCGTCGGTGCCGCAGTTGAAGGCCGCGATCGCCGAGCTGCGCGACCAGGGCTATAAGCTGCCGTCGTACCCGGACGTCGCGACGACCGACGCCGAGAAGGACGTCAAGGCCCGCTACGACAAGATCAAGGGCAGCGCGGTGAACCCGGTGCTGCGCGAAGGCAATTCGGACCGGCGCGCGCCGTTGTCGGTGAAGAACTACGCGCGCAAGCATCCGCACAAGAATGGGCGCATGGAGCGCGGACTCGAAGTCGCACGTCTCGCACATGAGCGATGGCGATTTCTACGGCAGCGAGAAGTCGGCGCTGGTCGCGCAGGCCGGTAGCGTGAAGATCGAACTGGCCGCCGCCGACGGCACGATCACGGTCCTGAAGGCGAAGACGCCGGTGCAGGCAGGCGAAATCATCGACGCGTCGGTGCTGAGCAAGAACGCGCTGCGCAGCTTCATCGAAGCGCAGATCGCCGAGGCGAAGGCGAACGGCGTGCTGTTCTCGGTGCACCTGAAGGCCACGATGATGAAGGTCTCGGACCCGATCATCTTCGGTCACGTGGTGTCGGTGTTCTACAAGGACGTGCTCGCGAAGCATGCGGAAGCGCTGGCCAAGGTCGGCTTCAACCCGAACAACGGTATCGGCGACCTGTACGCGCGTCTGAAGGATCTGCCGGCTGAAACGGCCGCGGCGATCGAAGCCGACATCAAGGCGCAGTACGAACAGCGTCCGCCGCTCGCCATGGTCAACTCGGACAAGGGCATCACGAGCCTGCACGTGCCGAGCGACGTGATCGTCGACGCATCGATGCCGGCGATGATCCGCGAGTCGGGCAAGATGTGGGGCGCCGATGGCGCGCTGCACGACGCGAAGGCGGTGATTCCGGACCGTTGCTACGCCGGTGTGTACCAGGCGGTGATCGAATACTGCAAGAAGCACGGTGCGTTCGACCCGGTCACGATGGGCACGGTGCCGAACGTCGGGCTGATGGCACAAGCCGCCGAAGAATACGGTTCACACGACAAGACGTTCCAGATCCCGGCGAACGGCGTGGTCCGCGTCACCGACGAAGCCGGCGCGGTGCTGCTCGAGCAGCCGGTGGAACAGGGCGACATCTTCCGTATGTGCCAGACCAAGGACGCGCCGGTCCGCGACTGGGTCAAACTCGCGGTGAACCGCGCCCGCGCTTCCAACACGCCGGCCGTATTCTGGCTCGACGCGGCGCGCGCGCACGATGCGCAGATCATCAGGAAGGTCGAGCAGTACCTGAAGGATCACGACACGAACGGTCTCGACATCCGCGTGATGACGCCGGTCGAAGCGACGAAGTTCTCGGTCGAGCGCATCCGCGCCGGCAAGGACACGATCTCGGTCACCGGCAACGTGCTGCGCGACTACCTAACCGACCTGTTCCCGATCATGGAACTGGGCACCAGCGCGAAGATGCTGTCGATCGTTCCGCTGATGGCCGGTGGCGGCATGTTCGAAACCGGCGCGGGCGGTTCGGCGCCGAAGCACGTGCAGCAGCTGGTCGAGGAAGGCTTCCTGCGCTGGGATTCGCTCGGTGAATTCCTCGCGCTGGCCGCATCGCTCGAGCATTTGGGCACCGCGTATCACAACCCGAAGGCGCAGATTCTTGCGAACACGCTCGATCAGGCGACTGGCAAGTTCCTCGACAACGACAAGTCGCCGGCGCGCAAGATCGGCGGTATCGACAATCGCGGCAGCCACTTCTACCTCGCGATGTACTGGGCCGAAGCACTGGCCGCGCAAACCGACGATGCCGCGCTGCAGACGCAGTTCGCGGGCGTCGCGAAGGCGATGGCCGACAACGAGGCGAAGATCGTCGCGGAACTCGGCGCGGCGCAGGGCAAGCCGGTGGATATCGGCGGCTACTACCGTCCGAACGTCGAGCTGACTAGCAAGGCGATGCGCCCGAGCGCGACGCTGAACGCAATCGTCGATTCGGTGGCTTGAACTCGCGCGGGCGACTGATGCGGTAAGCGCCGCGGCCGCACCTGCGCTGGCCCCGAAAGCCGCGCGGTAAGCACGCAGTACAACCGCGGACAAAGCCGCAAGCAGGACCGCAAATACGACAATGGCGCCTTCGGGCGCCATTGTCGTTTCTACTGTCACTGCTACGTCGCCGTCGGTCATGCCCGTCCTTATACGTGAACGATTTCCCAATCGGCGAGCTTCTCCGGAATTTCGAGCGTCGACGTGTCGAGCTCCGACAGATGCTCGCAGCTCAGACCGCGCGCGAGGTCGTCGGCGGCCTGTTGCGGGCTCGAGAATTCTCCGAGCGTTTCGTTGCCGTAGGTGGCTTCCCAGCCGTCCTGACCCGGCAGAATGTAGAACGCTCCCTGCGTCGAACCAAAGCGAAAGCCTTTCATTTTTAGTCTCCCAGTTCCAATAAAAAAAGCCGCGATTCGTGACGGCTTCTTCGCAATCTGCGGGATTTGGGTGGCCGTGTCGTGAGGCCCCTCGAATCCGACTGCGTGAAGCGCGTGCTCTTGTGAAAGAGTCTACGTCAGCGAATCGGCGGGCAATTGGGCGTCGAACCGGTCTTTATATTAAAAATATTCTTGTAAAAACAAAGGCTTGTGCGATCCGTTTTGCGATGTGCAACGCCGCCGGGCATCGTGAAATGGCCGCTTTGTGCCCCGCAACATGATTTTTTACGACGCGCGGCATCGTTTCGTATCGTGAAAATTAGGGGCTGCGCGCGAAGCGCACAAACGACGCTGTGCGGCCCTATGACGCGCCGAGCCGTTCGATCAGCATCGCGACGAAGGTCTCGGTCACCGGCGGCAAGGTTCGGCCGCGCTTTTTGATCAGCGCGATGCGTCGCGTGAACGCGGCTTCGTCGATCGGTCGCGCGACCAGCTCGGGCTCCGCGCGCACCTCGCGCGCCGACGCCGGCAGGATCGTGATGCCGAGCCCGGCGCGCGCCATCGCTACCGCGCTCATCATGTAGGTCGGTTCGCAGGCGATGCGCGGCTCACATTGCGCGTCGGCGAACGCGCTGTCGACGACCGCTCGCACGCTCGTGCCCTGCGCGGTCAGCACGAGTGGCTCGCTGGCGAGATCGGCGAGCGTGACGGGCCGGCGCCGCCGCGCGAGCGCGTGCTGCTTCGGCAGCACGGCGACGAGCCGGTCGATGCCCGCATGCAGTACCTCGAGCCCGCTATCGTTCAGCTCGCCGCCCGTCAGTCCGATATCGGCTTCCTCGTTGCGCACCAACGTGTTGACCATGCTCGCGACGACATCGCGCACCTCGAAGCCGACGCGCGGCACGGCTTTTCTCAGCGCCTGCACGAGTTCGGGCAGCACGCTCGCCGCGAAGGTCGGCAGACACGCGATGCGCACCGTGCCGCTCCCGCCTTCGCCGAGCGCGCGCGCGTCGAGCAGCACGTGCTCCATGTCGTGCAGCGATTTCTGCAGCACGGGCAGCAGCTCGCGGCCGGTCGGCGTCAGGGCGACGTTGCGGCTGTTGCGATCGAACAGGCGCAGGCCGACCGTTTCCTCGAGCCGGCGAATCTGCACCGTCAACGCCGGTTGCGACAGATGCAGCCGCGCGGCCGCACGCGTGAAGCTGCCCGTTTGCGCGACCGCGATAAACGCGCGGATGTCCCGGAGATTCAGATCCATGATGATTTGTGATTGCTGCAATCAATTCATTTCAATTGCATTATTGCTGCCCCGAACTTACGCTCGATCACACTAAAAAACAACCTGGAGACAAGCTCATGCTGCCATTGCTGGGGCTGGCTACCATCGTCGTGCTGCTCGGCGCGATCCTGTCCAAACGCATGTCGCCGCTCGTCGCGCTGATCATCGTGCCGCTCGCGGCCTCGCTGCTCGGCGGCTTCGGCTTGCAGACGAGCAAGTTCGTCGTCGATGGCCTCAAGAGCCTCGCGCCCGTCGTCTGCATGTTCGTCTTCGCGATCCTGTACTTCGGCACGATCACCGACGCCGGTACGCTCGACCCGATCATCGAGCGCATCCTGCGCGCGGTCGGCACACGGCCCACGCGCATCGTGATGGGCACCACGCTGCTCGCGCTGCTGATCCACCTCGACGGCTCCGGCGCCGTCTGCTTTCTCGTCACGATTCCGGCGATGCTGCCGCTCTACGACCGCCTGAAGATGGACCGGCGCGTGCTCGCCGCGGCGGTATCGATGGCGGCCGGCATCAATTTCCTGCCATGGACGGGGCCGATGATTCGCGCGTCCGCGTCGCTGCATCTGCCGATCTCGGCGCTGTTCAATCCGCTTATTCCGGTGCAGGCGATCGGCCTCGTATTTGTGTTCTCGATGGCGTACTGGCTCGGGCGGCGCGAGGAAAAGCGCCTCGGTCTCAACGCTGCGAGCGGTTCCGTGCCGATGCCCCAACGCGAACTGACGCCGGAACAACAGGCGCTGCGCCGCCCGCAAAACTTCTGGTTCAACATCGTGCTGACGCTCGTCGTGCTCGGCACGATGGTCGTGATGGGCGAGAAGATTCCGCCGGCGATCATGTTCATGGTGGGCCTGTGCATCGCATTGATGGTCAACTATCCGAATGTGGACATGCAGCGCAAACGGATCGACGCGCATGCGCGCGCCGCGCTGATGATGGCCGGCATCCTGCTCGCGGCCGGCGTGTTCACCGGCGTGATGCAGGGCAGCGGCATGCTGAAGGCGATGGCGCAGGCGGCCGTCGGCTTCGTGCCGCCGGCGATGGCGAGTCATATTCCGATCGTGCTCGGCCTGCTGTCGATGCCGCTCAGCATGCTGTTCGATCCCGATTCGTTTTATTTCGGTGTACTGCCGGTGATCGCGGAAGTGGCCGGCCAGCTCGGCGTGCCGGCGGTGCACGTCGGTCAGGCCGCGTTGCTTGGACAGATGACCACCGGTTTTCCGGTCAGTCCGCTCACGCCCGCGACGTTCCTCGTGGTCGGGCTGTGCGGTATCGATCTGGCCGATCATCAACGATTCACGTTTCCCCTGCTGTTCGGCGCGTCGGTCGTGATGACGATCGCGTGCGTCGTGCTCGGGATCTTTCCACTGTGAGCTTCACTGAAGGAACGGGAGCACCATGACAGCCACTGAACCTCGACGCGTCGTGCGCATCGGCGCGGGCGCGGGCTATTCGGGCGACCGTATCGAACCCGCGCTCGAACTCGCAGAACACGGCCAGCTCGACTATCTCGTGTTCGAATGCCTCGCCGAACGCACGATCGCGATCGCGCAGCAGGCGCGCAGCAAGGACCCGGAGCTCGGCTACGACCCGCTGCTCGAAGCGCGCATGCGCGCGGTGCTGCCCGTCGCGGCGCGCAACGGCGTGCGTATCGTGTCGAACATGGGCGCGGCCAATCCGCTCGCGGCAGCGCGCCGGACCGCGCAGATCGCGCGCGAGTTGGGTCTCGGCGGCCTGAGGATTGCCGCAGTCACCGGCGACGACGTGCTCGACGTCGTGCGCGCGGGCGACTTCCATTTCGTCGAATCGGGCGAGGCGGTGGCCGCGTGCGCGGACCGGCTGATATCGGCCAATGCGTATCTCGGCGCGAGCGGCATCGTCGAGGCGCTCTCGGCCGGCGCGCAGATCGTGCTGACCGGGCGCGTCGCCGATCCGTCGCTGTTCGTCGCGCCGCTGATCCACGAATTCGGCTGGCGCATGGACGACTGGCCGATGCTCGGCCAGGCGACGGTAATCGGCCATCTGCTCGAATGCGCGGGGCAGATCACCGGCGGCTATTTCGCGGACCCCGGTTTCAAGGACGTGCCGAATCTCGCGCGGCTCGGCTTTCCGATCGCCGAAGTTGCGCGGGACGGTTCAGTGGTGATCACGAAGCTCGCGCAAAGTGGCGGGCTCGTGACCGAGGCGACCTGCAAGGAGCAGTTGCTCTACGAGATCCACGATCCGCGTCGTTATCTGCAGCCCGACGTGGTCGCCGATTTCTCGCAGGTGCGCGTCGAGCAGGAAGCCGTGGACCGGGTGCGCGTCACCGGCGGTGGCGGCACGGAGCGCACCGCGACGTTGAAAGTGTCGGTTGCGTATTTCGACGGCTATATCGGCGAGGGGCAGATTTCGTACGGCGGACCCGGCGCGCTCGCGCGGGCGCGGCTCGCGCTCGATATCGTGCGCGAGCGTCTCGCGCTGACCGGCGTGCAGACGCGCGAGTTGCGCTTCGATCTGATCGGCGTGAACGCACTGCATGGTGACGCAGTGGCGGCCGGTCATGGCGAGCCGTACGAAGTGCGCGCCCGGGTGGCGGGACGCACGGCGTCGCTCGCGCAGGCGCTGCGCATCGGCAACGAGGTCGAGACGTTGTACACGAACGGACCGGCGGGCGGCGGCGGCGTGACGAAGGCGGCGCGCGAGGTGGTCGCGGTGCAATCGGTGCTGCTGCCGCGCGAGTATGCGGCGCCGGCTTTCTCGCTGATGGAGGCTTGAGATGAAACTACGAGAACTGGCCCACTCGCGCACCGGCGACAAGGGCAATACGCTCAATATCTCGGTGATCTGCTACGACGCGCTGCATTACGAGCGGTTGCGCGATGTGCTGACGCCCGAGCGCGTCAAGACGCATCTGCGCGATGTGGTGCGCGGCGAGGTGGTGCGCCATGAGTTGCCGGGCCTTGCCGCATTCAACTTCGTGCTCGGCGACGCGCTCGGCGGCGGCGTTACGCGTTCGCTCGCGCTCGACGCGCATGGCAAATCGCTGAGCTCGGCGTTAATGGATCTCGACGTGGGGCAGTGAGGGCATTGCCGGCGGCGTGTCGTATTGCGGAGCGGCCGCTCGGCCCCGCATGTGATCACACGCCAGCCTTCGTCAGGTCATGCGCGCGGCGCAGTCGCTCGCGGCTGTTGCTCAGATGCATGCGCATCGCGGCGCGCGCGTCGTCGGCATCCTGACGCTCGATCGCGCGATAGATCATCAGATGCTCGCCGAGCACGCTGCGCAACACCTCGATATGGTCTAGCTCCGCGATCTCGGCCGAACCGAGCCGGGTGCGCGGGCTGACCGAGCGGCCGAGCTGGCTCAGCACGTCGAAGAAATAGCGGTTGCCGCTCGCGCGCGCGATCTGCAAATGGAACTCGATGTCGTGTGCGAGCGTGTCGGTGCTGCCGCGCTCGAGCTCCGACTCGAATCGATCGAGCGCAGTGCGGATCTGCTTCAGGTTCTGCTCGGTGCGCCGCGATGCCGCGAGCGCGGCCGCGGCCGCTTCGACGTCGATCCGGAACTCGATGATCGCCATCACGTCGAGCATGCTGGTGAGATCGGCGGCGGGAAGCTGCATCGGCTTTTCGGCGGCGGGCGCGAGCACGAACGTGCCAATGCCATGGCGCGTCTCGACGATCCTCTCTGCCTGCAGACGCGAAATCGCCTCGCGGACCACGGAGCGGCTCACGGACAGCTGCTTCATCATCGCGACTTCGGTGGGGATGCGGTCGCCTGGCCTCAGCGCCCCGCGGCGAATCTCATCGGAAAGGGTGGCCACCACCTTTTCAGTTAGGCTGCTCATTTTTGTGGCTGGTTGACTGATCCTGCAAAGTATCGCACAGGACTGTACTCGATTCTGCCGCGTTCGGCGGCATCGGCGCGGGCTATTTTTTGCGTGCGGATGCGCGGTTGGGGGCGGGGATGAGGCGGACATTTGCGCAAACGCATGGGCTGCAGACGACAGTCTGTCAATTGTAGACATCAGACGTCCTAGTTCGAGGCGGATTGCGGGTTAGTCAACAGGGCTATGAACCTTTGAATCTGCCGGTCTTTCAAGGCGCTCACTCTGGAACCACAGGGTAAACACCCCACTGGATTTGACAAAAGTAACGCGGTAGACTGTCGTCAGACAACATATCAGGCGTAGAGCAGGGTCTTGCACCCACCGGGTGCGCCGCGCTGCGTTCCATCAGGCCTCGGGGCCGACAGGAGACACAACTTGACATCAGTTCTGACCACCGCGCTCGACCCGCTGGGATCGGCAGTCGCGAAGGTAAAGCGCAACGTGTTGCCGCTTTTCCTGATCATGTTCATCGCGAACTATATCGACCGCGTGAACATCGGCTTCGTCAACGCGCACATGAAGGCCGATCTCGGCATCGGCGCGGCCGCCTACGGGCTCGGCAGCGGGCTGTTCTTCATCGGCTACGCGCTGTTCGAAGTGCCGTCGAACGTGCTGATGCAGAAGTTCGGCGCGCGCGCCTGGCTCACGCGCATCATGGGCACGTGGGGGCTGGTGGCGGGCGCAATGGCGTTCGTCTGGAACGACACGTCGTTTTACGTGCTGCGGTTCCTGCTCGGCGTCGCCGAGGCGGGCTTCTTTCCCGGCGTCGTCTTTTACTTCACGCAGTGGCTGCCGCAAAAGGAACGCGGCAAGGCGATGGCGATCTTTCTGTCGGGCTCGGCGCTCGCGTCGGTGCTGTCCGGTCCCATCACCGGCTCGCTGCTGTCGATTCGCGGCCTCGGCCTGCAAGGCTGGCAGTGGATGTTCCTGATCGAAGGCGCGTTCTCGATCGCGCTGTGCGTCGTCAGCTGGTTGCTGTTGAAGTCGCGCATCCGCGACGCGCATTGGCTCACGGCCGAAGAACAGCGCGTGCTCGAACAATCGATCGCGGCCGAACAGGGCGAGCGCGAAGCGCAAGGCGGCGCGCATCTGCCGACGGTGAAGCTGCTGAAGGACCCGCAAATCGCGCTGTTCTGCTTCCTGTACTTCGCGATCCAGCTGACCATCTACGCGGCCACTTTCTGGCTGCCGACCATCATCCGCAAGATGGGCGGCCTGTCCGACTTCGAGGTCGGCATGTTCAACGCGATTCCGTGGCTGATCTCGATGGTCGCGATGTACGGGTTCGCGGTCGTATCGGCGAAATGGCGACATCAGCAGGGCTGGCTCGCGGTCGCGCTCGTCATCGCGGCGGTCGGTCTGTTCGCGTCGACGTCGGGCAACCCGGTGTTCTCGTTCGTCGCGATCTGCTTCTCGGCGATCGGCTTCAAGGCGGCGTCGTCGCTGTTCTGGCCGATTCCGCAGGGCTACCTCGATGCGCGCGTCGCCGCCGGCGTGCTCGCGCTGATCAATTCGCTCGGCAACCTCGGCGGCTTCTTCGCGCCGGCCACCTTCGGCTATCTGCAGCAACACACGGGCTCGATCACGGGCGGGTTGTACGGTCTCGGCGTCGCGTCGCTGCTCGCGGCGGCGGCCGGCTTCCTGACGCGCAACAAGCCCGGCAATCGCGAACCGTTGCCCGATTCGTTGCACGGCAACACGCATTGACTACACTGACGGCTCGTATGCGGCCGTCGATTTTTCTGTATTCGAGTTCTCATCCGGTCCGGTCGAACACGCACGCAGCGCGCGGCGGCTTCCGCCGGCCGGCCTACTTCATCACACAGGTGCTTTTCCCATGTCCACCAAACCTACCGAATCGAACGCCACGCCGGTCGTCACCGAACTGCGCGTCGTGCCCGTCGCCGGTCGCGACAGCATGCTGATGAATCTGAGCGGCGCGCATGGTCCGTTCTTCACGCGCAACATCGTGATTCTGCGCGACAGCGCGGGCCATACCGGCGTGGGCGAAGTGCCGGGCGGCGAGAACATCCGCAAGACGATCGACGACGCGCGGCCGTTCGTGGTCGGTCAGTCGATCGGCAATCTGCAGGCGATCCTGAACAAGGTGCGCACGCAGTTCGCCGATCGCGACGCTGGGGGGCGTGGCCTGCAGACCTTCGACCTGCGCACGACGATTCACGCGGTGACCGCGCTCGAAGCCGCGCTGCTCGACCTGCTCGGGCAGCATCTCGGCGTGCCGGTCGCGGCACTGCTCGGCGAAGGCCAGCAGCGCGACGAAGTGGAAATGCTTGGTTACCTGTTCTATATCGGCGATCGCAACAAGACCGATCTGCCGTACGCGAACAACGTCGGCGCGCGTGACGACTGGGAGCGCGTGCGCACCGAGGAAGCGCTGACGCCGGAGACGGTCGTGCGTCTTGCCGAGGCCGCGAAGGCGCGCTATGGCTTCAACGACTTCAAGCTGAAGGGCGGCGTGCTGCCAGGCGACGCCGAGATCGAAGCGGTCACGGCACTCGCCGAGCGCTTCCCCGAAGCGCGCGTGACGCTCGACCCGAACGGCGCATGGTCGCTCGCGGAAGCGGTGCGCCTGTGCCGTGACAAGCACGATGTTCTCGCCTACGCGGAAGATCCATGCGGCGCGGAGAACGGCTATTCGGGCCGCGAAGTGATGGCCGAGTTCCGTCGCGCGACCGGCCTGCCGACGGCGACCAACATGATCGCGACCGACTGGCGTCAGATGGGTCACGCCATCCAGCTGCAATCGGTCGATATTCCGCTCGCCGATCCGCATTTCTGGACCATGCAGGGCTCGGTGCGCGTCGCGCAGATGTGCAACGACTGGGGCCTCACGTGGGGTTCGCATTCGAACAACCACTTCGACATTTCGCTCGCGATGTTCACGCACGTCGCGGCCGCGGCGCCGGGCAAGATCACCGCGATCGATACGCACTGGATCTGGCAGGATGGTCAGTTCCTGACGCAAGATCCGCTGCAGATCGTCGGCGGTAAGGTCAAGGTGCCGCAGAAGCCGGGGCTCGGCATCGAACTCGATATGGATGCGCTCGAGAAGGCGCACGAGCTGTATCAGCAGCACGGCCTCGGCGCGCGCGACGACGGCATTGCCATGCAATATCTGATTCCGAACTGGAAGTTCGACAACAAACGGCCGTGTCTCGTGCGTTAAGGACGATTTAACTCAATCAAAAAGCCTGGCGGGCCGCACGAAAGATGCGGTTCACCAGGCTTTTTTGTTTCCTTTTGCATTGCACGGTGCGAGATAGCCGCACCGCGGATGTCGGCGGCCATCATCGGGCCACTTGTCAGCTCTTGCGAAACACCACATGCGAAATCCGCTGCACCAGCAGCGCGGCCGCGAGCGATGCCACCGCCGTCAGCCACACACCGATATGAATCGACTGCACGAGCGCGTCGCGTGCGCTATCGATCAGCGCGAGCGTATCGAGTCCCGACTTCTTCATATCCGCAATCAGCTGTGTGCGCGACGCTTCGTCGATCAGGATGCGCAGATCGACGAAACGCGGCCGCCATTGCGATGAGGCCGGCTCTCCGAGCACGCTCATCGTGCGCGTGACGACGTTGCGATAGTGATGCTGCACGACAGTCGCGACGATGCTGGTGCCGAGCATACCGCCGACCATGCGCGTCGATTGCAATAGCGCGGTCGTGATGCCGAAGCGCTCGCGTCCGGCGATCTCCTGGCCGAACACGTTCAGGTTGTTCAGGATGAAGCCGAGGCCGATGCCGACCGCGCCCATCGGCAGCACGATGCGCCAGTGCGGCGTGTCCGGATTGGCGAACGCGAGCGCGATCGACGCGAACATCAGCAGCGCGAAACCGATCGTCAGAATGCGCGTGGGCTTCTTCATGTGAATCACGATGCGCGTGTTCACCACACTACCGAGCGCGATGCACGCGGCGATCGGCGTCGCGAGCAGGCCGGCCTGCTGCGGCGAAAGACCGAAGCCGCCTTGCAGCAGCAAAGGCGCGAAGAAGATCAGCGAGAACATCACGAACCCGGACAGCATGCCGAGCGTGAATAGCGTGACGAGCTGCGCGTCCTTGAACAGATCGAGCGGAACGATCGGATGCGTGGCGCGCTTTTCGCACCTGAAGAGTGCGATCGCGCCGGCGATCACGCACGCGCCGAGCACGAGATTGCCCACGGTGAGGCCGTGCTTCGGCACCGCTTCGATAAACGCCTGCAAGCCGCCGAGCACGCCCGCGACGAGCCCCGCGCCGAGCCAGTCGATCTTTACTTCGCCGTCATGCGGCCGCCGGAAATTCGGCAGATGCATCCAGATGAAATAGAGCGCCGCCGCGCCCACCGGCAGATTGACGAGAAACGTCGAGCGCCAGCCGAGGTGCTCGCTCATCCAGCCGCCGAGCGACGGGCCGGCCGCCGTGCCGATGCCGTAGGCCGCGGCCAGCACGACCTGCCAGCGCACGCGGGTGCGCGGGTCGGGGAACAGATCGGGAATCGACGCGAACGCGGTGCCGACCATCATGCCGCCGCCAACGCCTTGCAGTCCGCGCGCGATCGCGAGAAACAGCATGCTGTTGGCGAGGCCGCACAACACGGACGCGACCGTGAACGTGATCACCGCGGCGATCACGAAGCGCTTGCGGCCGAAGTAGTCGCCGAGCCGCCCGAACACCGGCACCGTGACGACCGAGGCGAGCAGGTACGCGCTTGCGATCCACGCAAAATATTCGAAGCCGTGCAGCTCGGCGACGATCGACGGCAGCGCGGTGCTGACGACGGTCTGGTCGAGCGCGACCAGCATGTTGACGAGGCCGATGCCGAGCATCGCGTAAAGCGCGTGACGAAACGGCAGGGCGGGGGCGGCGGCGGCGGAACTGGCGGGGGCGGTGGAATTCACGGATCGGGCAGAAGGCGGTTCGGGGTGGACGCTGCACGGCGGATCGCGGTCAGGCTGCCGGCGATTGTACGCAGGTTGTCTGACGTCTTGAGGATTATACGGGTTTCCCCTGGTCAAAAGAATTCGTCGCGCGAAAAACCACACGGCGCGGGAAAAAGGTGGTGCCCCGGGCACGGCGCCGCACACGGGCCGCGGCGACTCCTGCATCGCCGTCCTCCAGTCGCGGACGCTGGCGCGCGCTTGCATCGTAGGGATGTGCGCGAGCGTACTGGACGGTGCGCACGGGTTCGCCCGAACGTGGTAAGTTCGCTCGCGGTATATCCGATCGATGTGTTCGAGGAGGAACTCATCCTGCGTCACGCCATGGCTTGCCTGCTGAACACAGTCCGCGAAGCCTTGACGATCAGCGTCGGCGCGAGAGCGGTTTGGGGAGGTGGCGCGCTTCTGCTCTATGCGCACGGCGCAGCCGCCGTCACCGACATCGATACGGGCACCGGCACCGCCTCAGGAATCAACACCGGCTTCGTCTCGCTGTATGGCGTGATCGATACGAGCGTCGAAATCACCGACCCCGGTTCGGGCTGGGTCGCGCGCATGGACTCCGGCGCGTATCGCGGCTCGCGGGTCGGGCTGCATGGCGCGGAACCGCTCGGGGGCGGCAACGCGATCGTGTTCACGCTCGAAAACGGCTTCAGCTCGACCGACGGCAGCTTGCAGGTGCCCGGCTCGATCTTCAATCGTCAGGCATGGATCGGCGCGAGCGGCAGCTGGGGCGAACTGCGCGTCGGCCGTCAGTATTCGCCGATCTATATCCCGTTCAAGGGCGATCTCGACGCGTTCGGCGCCGGCACGATCGCCTCGGGGCTCAACAATCTGTCGAAGATCACGCCGTATGCGAACAACGCGGTTGCGTATCTGTCGCCGCGCATCGCCGGCTTCAGTGCGACGCTGATGATGGCGATGCGCGATCCGTCCGAGGCCGACGGCAACGGCATCGACGGTTATTACGTGAGCGCGTCGTATCGGCTCGACCACCTGCATCTGCTGTACGCGCGCCAGCAGACGCACGGTGCCGGCGCGCTGCGCGCGAACCTCGGCGGCGCGAACTACGCCTTCGGCAAGCTGCGCGTGTGGCTGTCCTTTTTCAACGGCGATGGCGGCACACCGGTCTATCACGGCGCGGGCGGCTCGCTGTCGGCGCAGTACAGTTTTTCGACCAATGCGCGTGCCTCGCTCGGCTATGCGCACGTGCGCGACTACACGACGCCTGGCGGCAGCGCGGACCAGTTCAGCGCGGCATTCGAATACAGCATGTCGCCGACGCTGCTGCTGTATTTCAGCGCCGCCTATCTCGCGAATCACGACGACTCGCGCTTCACGCTGCGCGGCGTCAACGTGACCGGGCTGCCCGTTGCCTATCCGGGCGCGCCGGTCGCGGGCGTCCAATTCGGTGTGATAGAGCGGTTCTAGCGCGCATCGCAATACGTCTAGCTTTCAGTCGAGTCATTCACCCATTGGATAAAAGCGCTTGAATGCGTGCGCGAAATCACATGTCGCGCGGGCCTGATTTCTGCGGCGCGTTTCACATAACGCGCAGATTCCGCGGGATCACGCTCGCGCGTCGGCACGATTCCGATTGAACAGAAAACGGGGTAGCGGCGCTATGCTAGCGGTTTCGTCTACTCGAGGAGCGACCGATGACCCAACACGCAGGTTCGATGATCACGTTCAACCGTCCCGACGGCAAGCAGCTACAGGGCTATCTCGCGAAGCCTGAAAAAACCGCGGGCGCGCCCGCGGTCGTCGTGATCCAGGAATGGTGGGGCTTGAACGACCAGATTCGCGGCGTCGCCGATCGCCTCGCGAAAGCCGGCTACTTCGCGCTGGTGCCCGATCTGTATCGCGGCAAGTCGACGGTCGAAGAGGATGAGGCGCACCACTTGATGAGCGGCCTCGATTTCGGCGATGCCGCAACGCAGGACGTGCGCGGCGCGGTCCAGTATCTGCAGCAGCACGCGGCGAAGGTTGGCTTGACCGGCTATTGCATGGGCGGCGCGCTGACGCTCCTCGCGCTGTGCAACGTGCCTGAAGTGGCGGCCGGCGTCGTCTGGTATGGCTTCCCGCCGCTCGACTATATCGACGCGTCGAAGATCAAGGTTCCGGTGATGGGCCACTGGGGTCTGCAGGACGAGTTCTTCGCCGCCGACACCGTCGACGCGCTCGAAAAGAAACTCACCGACGCGAAAGTCGACGTCGAGTTTCATCGCTATCTGGCGCGTCACGCGTTCGCGAACGAAACGGCGGTCGGGTCGGGCCGCATCGCGAGGACGCAATACGACCCGGTCTGGGCGCAACAGGCATGGGATCGTACGTTGACGTTCTTTGGCCGCACGCTGTGGAAATGAGTTGGTGAATGGCGGAAGCGGACGGTTCGTCCGCTTCGTGAGAGTGCCTGCGGTCGTGGCGCTTTCTTGATACGGCCGTCCGATCTGTGCCGCACGTTGCCCACGATGGACGCGCCCGCGGCTCAGGAAGCGCTCCACATCTGCGCGCTGTTGATGGCGGCGGCGTTCGGCAAGGAAACAGGCTTGACCGGCAGTGCGCGGGCGGTGGCACGCACCGCGATGTTCACGGCAGCGCGTCGCTATATCGACGCAAATCTCGGCCAACCTGATCTGACGGTCGACAGCGTGCTGGCCATGTCGCAGCTGTCGCGGCCCACGCTGTATCGATTGTTCGAGCCGGAGGGTGGGCTTCACGCGTATATCCGCAATCAATTCATGGAGATGACAACGTGGTGAAGATCGATCCTGACCGGCTGATGGCCGACCTCAAACGGCTGCGCGGTTTCGGCGCGACCGGTCCCGGCGTGGTCCGGCTCGCGCTGTCGCCGGTCGATCTGGCGGCGCGCGAATGGCTGGTCGGCCGGATGACTGAGGCGGGGCTCGACGCGCGCATCGACGGCGTCGGCACCGTGTTCGGACGCTCGCGCAATAGCGGTCCCGCGCTCGTGATCGGCTCGCATACCGACACGCAGCCGACCGGCGGCTGGCTCGATGGCGCAATGGGCGTGATGTACGGGCTCGAAATCGCCCGCGCGCTAGCGGAGCATGACGCGACGCGGCACCTCGCCGTCGACGTCGCGTCGTGGATCGACGAGGAGGGCACGTTCTCGGGCCTGCTCGGCAGCCGCAGCTTCGTCGGCGAGGTGGTCGACGACACGATTCGCGGCGCGACGAATCGGCAGGGCGAACGCCTCGCCGACGTACTCGAGGCCGCTGGACTGGCGGGCCGGCCGCGTGCGCGTTTCGAGGCAGGGCGCCAGGTCGCGTATCTGGAGCCGCATATCGAGCAGGGCGGACGTCTCGAAGCGATCGGCAAAGCGATCGGCGTCGTCACGACGATCGTCGGGCTGCGCGAATCGCGGCTGCGCTTCACGGGTCAGCGCAATCACGCGGGCACGACGCCAATGGCGATCCGCCGCGACGCGGGCGCGGCGCTCGTCGCGTTCATCGCGCGGATGAACGACGCGTTCGGGCAGCTGGCGGACGCGGATACCGTCTGGACCGTGGGCCGCATCGATCTCGATCCGGGCTCGATGAGCGTCGTGCCCGGCGCGGCCGACATGTACCTGCAATTCCGCGATGCGAACCCCGCACGGCTTCAGGCCATGGAACGCGCGCTCGCGGAACTGGTGCGCGATTTCAACGCGCACGACGCGGTGAGCGTCGAATTGCAGACGCTCGACGAGCCGATCGAACCCGTCAGCATGGACGCCACGCTCGCGGAGCACATCGCGCGAGCCGCCGAAGCACTCGCGCCGGGCCAGTGGCTGCGCATGCCGAGCGGCGCCGCGCACGACGCGCAGGTGATCGCGCGTTGCATGCCGGCGTGCATGATGTTCGTGCCGAGCATCGGCGGCGTGAGTCACGACTTTATCGAGGACACGGCCGAGGCGCATATCGTGCTCGGCTGCCAGGTCGCGGCGACGGCCGCGGCTTCGATGCTGCTGCTGCAGCTAGCGGCTGGGCATTCCTGAGGGCCGCGCTACTTCCACTTGTCGCCGAGCGCGTCGAGCCCGGCTTTCATCAGATCCTCGGGCAGCATCGCGATGCGCAGCTCGCAGTCGGCGTCGAGCGTCAGGAACCACGGTTCGGCAAGCGCGGGGATCGCCGATGCATCGGTGACCTCGACGACCGCCACCGCGCCGCGTTTGCCTTGCTGCTCGGTGAAGTAGATGGCTTCTGGTTTCATGTCCTCGAGGATCTTTCTCATCAGGTCGCCGATTCGGCCTTCGCGCACGAGTGTGCTGAACGGTTCGTTCGGTATTTGTATGTTGAGAAGCATGCGCATGTCATCCTCCTGTTCGATACCCCAAAGGGCATCTTAAGGATAGGTGTTGCATGCGCGGGCGATGGTGCTGATCGCGGACGAAGCATCGGCGATTACGGCCGGTGGGTGGCGCATCGTGCCGGGTGTGCGCTGCTTTAGCTGCCGAACAGCGAACCCTGCGTTCCCCGGCTCGGCTGACGATGCGCCGGTTTCGCGGGCGCATCGTCCTTGACCGCTTGCGCCGCTCCCCGCTCAGGCGCCTGCCTTTGCGCGTGGTCCGCCGCTGCTTCGAGCGAGGTCTGCCCCGCCTCCAGCGAAAGCAGCAGCATCTTGTTGGCGAGGCCGCCGGCGAATCCCGTCAGCTCGCCCGACGCGCCGATCACGCGATGACACGGCGCGACGATCGAGATCGGATTCCGGCCGTTTGCCGCGCCCACCGCGCGCACCGCATTGACGTTGCCGATCTGCTGCGCGATCTCCGAGTAGCTGCGGGTCTGGCCGAACGGGATGGTCAGCAGCGCTCGCCAGACCTGCCTCTGGAACTCGGTGCCCTGAAAGTCGAGCGGCAGATCGAAGGCCTGGCGCGTGCCCGCGAAGTACTCGTGCAATTGCCGCGCGGTCTCGACGAGCACCGCTAGCTCGTTCGCTTCGCTCATCTCGCCGAGTCGCACGCGGTCAGGCTTGTCGTGCTCCCACAGAATCGCGGCGAGGCATTCGCCTTTCGCCACCAGCTTCAACTGACCGACCGGCGAATCGATCAACTTGTATGCATACGTCACTTTCTCAGGCTCCTGACAGGGTGGCGGCGCAAGGACTTGCGAGGCGGCGGCGTTTCGACGACCGGACGCGCAAAACTGCATGAAGGCTGCGCCGTTATCCGATAGTGTGTCGCTTGCGTGGCCCGAACGCGCTCCAGATATTGCTGTCTCATTCGCATTCGACATGGCCGCGACGGCCGTGACCCCCGCGACGCTCGCATCACTGTACCGCAGAGAACCCCAGATGACCTTCGACTCAGTAAAATCGACAGCTTCGGTACGACGCGCTGCGGGCGCTACCCGATCTTCTTTCCCACGACTGTGACCACGACTCTAGAACAACTGCGGGCCGGGCGACTGGCGGGTGCGCGCGAACTCAAACTCGCGTGCGGCCTGAGCGAATTTCCGCGCGAGATTTTCGATCTCGCCGATACGCTCGAAGTGCTCGACCTGTCGAACAACGCATTGACGACGCTGCCGGACGATCTGCCGCGTCTGCGCAAACTGCGCATCCTGTTCGCGTCCAACAACCCGTTCACCGAATTGCCCGGCGTGCTCGGCGAATGCGCGCAACTGAGCATGATCGGCTTCAAGTCGAATCGCATCCGCGAGGTGCCGGCGCGCGCGCTGCCGCCGCTGCTGCGTTGGCTGATTCTGACCGACAACGATCTCGAACGCTTGCCCGCGGAGCTCGGCCGCTGCACGCAACTGCAGAAGCTGATGCTTGCCGGCAACCGGCTGCGCGCGCTGCCCGAGGAGTTGGCCGCATGCAAGCGGCTCGAATTGCTGCGGCTCGCGGCGAATCGTTTCGATGCATTGCCGCGTTGGTTGCTGCGTCTGCCGCGGCTTGCGTGGCTCGCGTATGCGGGCAATCCGTTCAACGCGGCGCTCGAACAGGCGGCGCTCATCGACACACCGATCAGCGGCATTCGTTGGGATGCGTTGCAGCTCGAACGGCCGTTGGGCGAGGGCGCATCGGGCGTCATCTATCGCGCGGCGCTGCACGCGGACACCGAGCCCGCGCCGCGTGCGGTCGCCGTCAAGCTGTTCAAGGGCGCGGTGACGAGCGACGGTTTGCCCGACTGCGAGATGGCTGCTTGCATTCGCGGCGGCGAACATGCGAACCTGATCCCCGTGCTCGGCAAGGTGATCGGGCATCCGTCGGATACGCATGGCCTCGTGATGGGATTGATCGATACGCGCTTCGCCAATCTCGCCGGGCCGCCGAGCCTCGCATCGTGTACGCGCGACATCTATCGCGACGACGCGCGCTTCGACCTTGCGACGGTGCTCGGTATCGCGAGCGGCATCGCGAAGGTCGCGAGTCATCTGCATCGGGGCGGCGTGATGCACGGCGATCTGTACGCGCACAATATCCTGCACGGCGGCGCGGGGCGCGCGCTGCTCGGCGATTTCGGGGCGGCGTCGTTTTTTGACGCTGGCGATCGCGAGCTCGCTATCGCGTTGCAGCGGCTCGAAGTGAGGGCGTACGGCTGTCTGCTCGAAGAACTGCTCGAGCGTTGCGACGTATCCGGTGGACTCGACGCGCAACTCGCCGCCTTGAAGACGCGTTGTCTGAGCGAAGATATCGACAGCCGGCCGCTCTTCGACGAAATTGCCGCCAGCGTCGCGTCGTTCGATCGGCCCGTCCGCAACCGGCACCTCCGCGAAGGAGTCAAGCCATGACGCAGAACATGCGCCGCCGCGTGCTGCTCGCGGGCGCGCTGGCCGCAACCGGTCTCACTGGCATCGCGCTGTTCGCGGACGATGCCGGCGCCGACGTGCCGCCCGGCACGAAGCCGAAGATCGCGCTCGTACTCAAATCGATGTCTGACCCGTTCACGGTCGCGATGGTCGACGCTGCGCGCAATTACCAGGACCACTTCTCGTCGCAATTCAGCCTGACGATTCGGGGCACGGCCAAACAGACCGACACCGCCGCGCAGATCCGCATGGTCGACGAGGCGATCAGGGCGAAGGTGAACGCGATCGTGATCGCGCCGACCGACTCGAAGGCGCTGGTCCCGGTGATCGCGCGCGCGATCAAGGCCGGCATCATCACGATCACGATCGACAACCCGCTCGACGATGCGGCGCAAGCGGCCGCCGGCATCTCGGTGCCGTTCGTCGGGCCGAACAATCGCAACGGCGCGAAGCAGGTCGGCCAATATCTGGCCGCGCGGCTGAAGCCCGGCGATCAGGTTGGCATCATCGAAGGCATTTCGGTGAGCAGCAATGCGCAGCAGCGCACGGCCGGCAGCCGCGATGCGATGGATGCCGCGAGCGTGCAGGTCGTCGCGGTCGAGTCGGGTGACTGGGAGTACGGCAAGGCCCGCGACGTGGCCGCGAAAATGCTGGCCGAGCATCCGCAGCTGCGCGCGCTGTTATGCGGCAACGACAACATGGCGATGGGCGCGGTCGACGCGATTCGCGACGCGGGTCGCGGCGGCGGCGTCTATGTCACCGGCTACGACGCGATCGATGCGATCAAGCCGCTACTCGCCGACGGCCGCGTGCTCGCGACGATGAACCAGTTCGCCGGCCGCCAGACCGTGTTCGGCATCGACTTCGCGTTGAAGGCGGTGACCGAGCGGCGCAAGCAGCGCGAGTTGTCGAAGGTGATCGAGACGCCGCTGCAACTGGTGACGGGCTCGAAGCGTTGAGGCGGCGCGCGACGCGGCAGCGATTTTTTCCGTGGCATGATGATGTCCGGTGTATTGGTATTCAACCACAACGAACTGCTGGGCCTGCCATGTCCTTCCATACCTGGTTGCTTTTCGCCAGTGCCTATCTGCTCACCACCATTTCGCCGGGACCGAACGTTCTGCTCGTGATCCGCAATTCGGTCCGCTATGGAAACCGCGGCGCGGCGGCGAGCGTCGCCGGTAATCTGCTCGCGCAAGGAGTCGTCGTCGCTCTCGTGGCGCTAGGTGTCGGCGCGGTATTGACGACGCTGCCGCCGCTCTTCGTCGCGATGAAAGTGCTCGGCGCGGGTTATTTGATGTATCTCGGCATCAGGCAACTGCGCGGCGGCAACAAAGAGGCATCGCGGGCCGCGCAGCCGGCGGGCGTCGCATCGTCCGCTTATACGTTCGAGCGCAAGAAGGTATTCCGTGAAGCCTTGCTCGTGTCGGGCAGCAATCCGAAGACGATGATCTTTCTATCGGCGTTCATGCCGCAATTTATCGACCACGAGCGCGGCCTGTCGGAGCAGTTCATCGTGATGTATCTGACGATCGCGGTCACCGTCGCGCTCGTGCACACCATTTATTCGCTCGGCGTGCGCGGTATCCATACGCGCGTCGGAGCCAGCCGTTGGGTCGCGGCCATCAAACGCGGCAGCGGGCTCGTCTTCGTCGCGCTCGGCATCAAGCTGCTGACCGCGCAACGCGGCTAGTCCGTCATGATGCCGGCAAGAAAATGAGCCGAATGCAAAGCATCGTCGATGTGAACGTGCTGTTCCTGAATGGGCAGGGCGAGTGCCTTTTCATCCAGCGCGCGAATACCGGTTTCAGGGACGGCCAGTACGCGTTGATTGCGGGCCATCTCGAACCGGGCGAATCGATCGAGGCATGCGCGATTCGCGAATCGAAAGAAGAAGCGGGTGTGACGATCGCGCCCGGCGCGCTCGAATTCAAACTCGTGATGCGGCGCGACTCGGACACGAACCGCATCAGCTTCTTTCTCGTGTGCCGTTCATGGCAGGGCGAACTGGCGAACATGGAGCCGCACAAGTGCTCGGGCTTCGTGTGGGCGAAGCCGGACCATCCACCGGCACCGGTCGTCGACTACGTGGCGGCCGCTCTCGCGCATATCCGCGACGGTGTGATGCTGGCCGATTTCAAGCCGTGGTGGGCCACCTGAACTCGGGCGCGTCGATTCCGGCCTCGAAGATCTACAGCGACGCTCGTGACCGGCGAAACGACGTTCGACGCGAAGGGCGACCTTCAGCACGGCGTGATCTCGCTGTACGACTACAAGGACGGCAAAAAGACGCTGCTGGACGTCGTCAAGATGTAACAGCGAACGGTACGCCGCGAAAGCACAAAGGGCCGATCAAGCATTGCTTCATCGGCCCTTTGTTTTGACGGTAGCGAGATCGTTCGACTCAGGTCATTGTGGTTACGGCACGAGCCACAACGCCACCGCGTAAATCACCAGCGACACCGCGAACGTCACCGCCGTATAGCCCATGACGCGCTGAATCCGGATACCCGCGATCGCGACGATCGGCACGGCCCAGAACGGTTGCAGCATGTTCGATACATTCTCGGCCATCGCGACGCCCATTGCGGTGCGCGGCACCGACGCATGCAGGCTGAGCGCCGCGGGCAGCACGAACGGACCCTGCACCGCCCAGTGGCCACCGGCGCTCGGCACCAGCAGCGTGATGATCAGCGAGCTCAGATAGCTCCACAGCGGCAGCGTGACCGGTGACGCGATCGTCACGAACGCTTTCGCGATCATCGACGCGAGACCCGTGCCCTTCATGATGCCCATGATCCCGCCGTACATCGGATATTGCAGCAGCATCGAGCCGGTCTGACGCGCGGCGCGGCGAATCGAATTCGCGTACGCGATCGGCGTGCGTTGCAGCGTGAGACCGATCATCAGGAAGATCAGGATCGTGTTGTTGATGTCGAGATCGAATCCTTCCTTGTGCCACGTCAGCGCCAGATAGCCGATGCCGAGCGCGAGCATCAGCAGTGTGCCGAGCATCGACTGTTCGAGGCGCGCCGCGAGCGATGTCTCGCTGCTCGCGCGGGCATGCGGGTCGTCGCTCGGCGCGTCGGCGGCTGCTTCGCCGCTCTGACGAAACGCGACGACGTTCTCCGCCTTCGGATGCATCTTGATGAAGATCGCGGTCATCACGACGACGACCAGCACGGTCGGAATGAACACGAACGGCGCGAAGATGGTTTCGCTGAGCGGCACTACGTGGCCGGTCGCTTTCTCGACGAGATTCAGCGCATTGCCGTGGGATGCCTGTGATAGCGCGATCGAACTTGACAGCCCGCTGTTGCAGATCGACCAGGCCGAATAGCTGCCCGCGACGAGCCATGCGAAGTCGACGTCGACGCGCCGCGCGATTTCCCGCGACAGCAACGCGCCGACGATGAGCCCGAGCCCCCAATTGAGCCACGCGGCAACCGCGACGACCGGAAACACGAGCAGCGCGGCACGCGTCGGCGAGTTCGCATGCGAGGCGAGCGCGCGCAGACCGCGTTGCACGATCGGCGCTTCCGCGATCGCGTAGCCGGTCGCGAGGATCAGGATCATCTGCAGCGCGAAGCCCAGAATGCCGAACGTGCCGGTGTACCAGGAATCGAGCAGCGTCGGCAGTGTGCCGTTCGGTGCGATCAGCATCGCCAGCACGGCGACGAAGAACGTCAGGCAGATCGACAGTACGAACGGGTCGGGCATGACCTGCTCGAAAACATAAACCAGCCCTTCGACGATGCCGCGCGAAGCGGCCGGTCGGCCGGCGGCGTGAGGGGGAGTGTCTCGCTTCATGTGTGTGACTCTGTGTAGTGCCCGGCCCTGTGCTGGGCGGAGGGGCGGGTACGGCGCGCCGGCGCGGGGTGCTGGCGCGTATTGGCGGCAAACTTGCCTTACCTGATCTTGATCACAGCGGACAGATTGGCGCGAATCCAGGAAGGTGGGCCCAGGCTTGGGCGCGCCTGGCCTCGAACCCGGTGTTGCGCTCGAAAAGACCTCTGTTTCCGTTTCAATGTTCTTACGGTGAACACGGTTTCGTTAAACGAACGCTGCATTATTCGCGGTGGGAGCGGGCAATGTCAAGAAAGGTGAAATCGGCCGAGCGGTCGCGGCATCGTTTAATACTTTCCTCGACCTAATTACGCAGAAAAAATATATTGGACGTCTTACTGGCGTTCTTGCACTATTCGTTCCCAGCGCAAAGTCCGCGCTGCGATCCCCACGCCCGCGCGGGCGCTCATCAAAACCGATAACAGCAATACCTGAGGATACAGATGCCTAACTATCGCTCACGCACTTCGACTCATGGCCGCAACATGGCCGGCGCCCGCGCGCTGTGGCGCGCCACCGGCATGAAGGACGATGATTTCGGCAAGCCGATCATCGCGGTCGTGAATTCGTTCACGCAGTTCGTGCCGGGCCACGTGCATCTGCGCGAGCTGGGCGCGCTGGTCGCGAAGCAGATCGAAGCGGCCGGCGGCGTGGCGAAGGAATTCAACACGATCGCCGTCGACGACGGCATCGCGATGGGCCACGGCGGCATGCTGTATTCGCTGCCGTCGCGTGAACTGATCGCGGACTCGGTCGAGTACATGGTCAACGCGCACTGCGCGGACGCGATGGTCTGCATCTCGAACTGCGACAAGATCACCCCGGGCATGCTGATGGCCGCGATGCGCCTTAACATTCCGGTCGTGTTCGTGTCGGGCGGTCCGATGGAAGCGGGCAAGATCAAGTCGCCGACCGACGGCCAGGTGATCGCGAAGATCGACCTGATCGACGCGATGATCAAGGCCGCCGATCCGAAGATCAGCGACGCCGAAGTCGCCGAAGTCGAGCGCAGCGCGTGCCCGACCTGCGGTTCGTGCTCGGGCATGTTCACCGCGAACTCGATGAACTGCCTGACCGAGGCGATCGGCCTCGCGTTGCCGGGCAACGGCACCATCGTCGCGACGCACGCATGGCGCAAGGGCCTGTTCGAGCAGGCGGGCAGCCTGGTCGTCGATCTGTGCCGCCGCTACTATCAGGAAGAGGACGCCTCGGTCCTGCCGCGCAGCATCGCCACCAAGCAGGCGTTCGAAAACGCGATGACGCTCGACGTCGCGATGGGCGGCTCGACCAACACCGTGCTGCACCTGCTGGCCGCCGCGCAGGAAGCGGGCGTCGATTTCACGATGTCGGACATCGACCGTATCTCGCGCAAGGTGCCGTGCCTGTGCAAGGCCGCACCCATGACCGACAAGTACCACATCGAGGACGTGCATCGCGCGGGCGGCATCGTCGGTATTCTCGGTGAACTCGCGCGCGCGGAGCTGCTCGATCTGTCGTGCGGCAACGTGCATAGCGGCACCCTCGGCAACGCGATCGCGAAGTGGGACATCGCCGGCGACGCGGGCGAGGAAGCGCAGAAATTCTTCCGCGCGGCGCCGGGCGGCATTGCGACCACGGTCGCCTTCAGCCAGGAAGCGACCTACGCGACGCTCGACACGGACCGCAAGAGCGGCTGTATCCGCAGCAAGGACAACGCGTACTCGAAGGACGGCGGCCTCGCGGTGCTGTACGGCAATCTCGCGGAGAAGGGCTGTATCGTGAAGACCGCGGGTGTCGACGAATCGCAGTGGCTGTTCTCGGGTCGCGCGCGCGTGTTCGAAAGCCAGGACGACGCGGTCGACGCGATTCTCGGTGACAAGGTCGTGCCGGGCGACGTCGTGGTGATCCGCTATGAAGGTCCGAAGGGCGGTCCGGGCATGCAGGAAATGCTGTACCCGACTTCGTATCTGAAGTCGAAGGGCCTCGGCAAGAGCTGTGCGCTGTTTACCGATGGCCGTTTCTCGGGCGGCTCGTCGGGCCTCGTGATCGGCCATGCGTCGCCGGAAGCGGCGGAAGGCGGCACGATCGGTCTGGTCGAAGACGGCGACGTGATCGAGATCGACATTCCGCAGCGCAAGATGCATCTCGCGGTGTCGAACGAAGAGCTCGTACGCCGTCGCGCGGCGATGGAAGCGCGCGGCGACGACGCATGGCAGCCGACCAATCGCGAGCGTGTCGTGTCGCAGGCATTGCAGGCGTATGCGGCGCTCGCGACCTCGGCCGATCGCGGCGCGGTGCGCGATATTTCGCAATTGAAGCGCAAGTAAAGCGCCAATAAAGCGCGGACTGGCGCGGATCAGCGCGGCGGCCCTGTTCGCGGTGACGCGACTGGGCCCCAATAGAGACCGGTATGCGGGCGACTGCATGCCGGTTTTTTTTTGCGGTGGCAGTGCGAATGGACGATCGATCAGGCGTCTCCTGCGCAGCCCTGCGCGGAGCTTTCCCAAGCCGGAAAACTGAAAACGATGTCATCGGCACGCTGCGACGACCCCGCCAGCATCACGCAGTTTCTGCCGTTGGCTTTCGCGGCATAGAGCGCTGTATCGGCTCTCGCCATCACCGAGGCAACGGTGTCGCCGTCACCGAAAGGCTCCTGGCGCAACACCAGGTCGCGCCAGTTACATCCGCTGCCTCCGCACAAAGCGCATCTCGTACCGGAAGAATTTTTCGCGCCAGATCAAATTTCAACGATTTTCGCCCGACGATTTCCTGTCGAATCGCTGGACAGACTCATCTGGCGTCGACGTAACGGGGCGGTTGCCACGCATAGCCGGATTTCGGCCTCATGCAACCTTCGCGTTACGGCCTGCTTGCGTCTATGCTTGACTCACTTGTTTGGCTGCCAACAACGCCGACGAGGTCTTCTGCAGTCTTCAATAATCGCCCGCTCACCAAGGGCAAACCCAACAGGAGAAAACCAGATGTCACGATCCATCACGCGGCGCGCTTTCATGGTGTTCTGTGGTTTGGCCTTCGCGGGTACGCTGACCTTGGCGCAAGCGGCGCCCGTCTCGTTCGAGGTGCCTTTGACGGGCGCCCAACAGGTTCCGCCGGTGCAGACGCCTGGCAGCGGCACCGCCAAGCTCACGTACGACCCCAGCACGCGGGTCGTCACCTGGAACATCAGTTTCAGCGGATTGACGAGTCCGACCACGATGGCGCATTTCCACGGACCCGCCCCGGCCGGTAAAAACGCAGGCATAAAAGTCTGGTTGTCGCAGAAGGGCAACATGGAGGTGACGAGCCCGATCACCGGTCAGGCCACGCTATCTCCGGACGACGCCAAGATGTTCGAAGCCGGTGACATGTACATCAACGTTCACACGAAGAACAATCCGAATGGCGAAATTCGCGGCCAGGTGAAGCCGCCGAAGGGCAGCTGAAGCAGGCACGGTAGCCGCGCCCGGAGAGCGGGTTTGCGGCAGGCTCACAGATAAGCCGCGAACAGCATCACCACGGCAACGCCGACGCCGAATGGCAGCAGCGCCAGCAGCGCTGGCGCCTGCCGCGGCGCGTCCACGGACGAGGGCAGCAGTTTGTAGCCGGTCAGCATCGGGCGCAGCAGGTTGTGTCCCTTCGCTACCGCGTAGAGGGCGATCACGAGCACGTGCAGTACCACCGCGGCGAGCAGCACGTACCAGACAAGGCCGTGCAACGCCGAGATTGCGTTGGCGAGCCACACGGGCACCAGTTCGCTAAACGGCCCTTCGTCGGCGATGTCGTTGTTGACGTAGAGTCCGCTCAGCGTCTCGGTCAGCAGCAAGACGAGCAGAAATAGAACCATCCAGCCGCCGGCCGCATTGTGGCCTACCTGCACATCGGGCTCGCGATGAAACAGGCGGCGCAAATGACGAAGCGCAGCCGCGGGTGATGCCACGAAACTGCGAAAGCGGGCGGTCTCACTGCCAAAGCAGCCCCACAGCAGCCGGAAAATAACAAGGGCGAGCAGCGTCTCGCCGACGCGCACGTGCCAGTCGATCCAGTTCAGCTTCAACGTGACATACGCGGCCGTGACCAGCACGACCACCAGCCAGTGAAACAACCGCACCGGCGCGTCCCAGACAAGGACCGGGCGGGTTACGGGCTGGGTCGGCCGCGTGTCGGGTTCGTGAGCATCCATGTGTCGTACCTGCGTGCGCAATCGCGCTCGGACGAAAATCCGCGTGGCTCCTCGGCCACGCGGAAAATCGACGGAGCCGTGCTGGCAAACGAATTCAGTGTTTCGAGCGGGACCGGAAACTTCCCCACACACTAGCCGGCGGGAGCTTGAATCCGATTGCCACTCGAAGATCAGCTGGCGGCGGCGAGCGCGGTCGTTGGCGTCTGTTCAAGCCGATTGCCGCCCAGCGACTTGGCTCGATACAACGCCTGGTCGGCGGCTGAGAGCAGGTCGGTGAGGGAAGCCGTTTCGCGACTTGACTCGGCGAGTCCAATGCTGACAGTGGCGCGAATCCGATCGCCGTCGGCGCCATGGGACATTGCGGCGAACCGGCTGAGAACGTTCTCGCCTAGTTTTTTTGCGCGGTCGCTGTCGTAGCCCGGCAGCAGGGCGGCAAATTCTTCGCCGCCGATGCGTGCCAGAATCGCGTCCATACCCGTCACGGCTCGAACGGTTTCCGCGAATGACCTCAAAACCTCGTCGCCGGTCTTGTGCCCAAAGTGGTCGTTGATTCTCTTGAAGTGATCGAGGTCGAACGCAAGAAGTGTGACGGGTAGTCGATTTATGCCGTGGTCGCTGATAACCCGCTCCCCCTCTTCGAAAAACAACTTTCGATTCCCGAGGCGAGTCAGGTAATCCGTGCGGGACTCCTGCAAAAGCTCACCATGAATTTCTTCCCGGGTCAGCCGGAGCAAGGTCATCGGCAAAATGACCGAGTAGAGAACCCCTTCGTACATCGTGATTTCGCTGGAGACAGCCAGCACGCGCGGCCCGAAGATCGGCACCAGCCATGGCAGCACGAAAGCCCGGGCGACGTAGAACAGCGCGTGGATGCCCGTTACCGCCACGGCGACACGCCGGGATTGAACCGCCGGCATGCCGTCGCCTCGCAGCAGTTCGAGCGACGTCATGGCGGAAGCCAGCGCGATCGGGATGGCGCTGACGTACATCCAGACGGCAGCCTGCCAACGCACGCCAGCCACGGCCCACGTGAGCCCCATCAGCAGAAGCAACCCGATCGAACTCGCGAGATATCGCCGGCCGTTGAACATTGCCACACCGTCCAGGACGAGCAGATAGCCGGTGAGAATCACGAGATTACTCACTGCGGGGCCAGCTGCACCGAGCAGTTGAACCCGAAATGTAGCCGCCGCGCAACCGATTCCGAGGGTCGCATAGCCGGCCGCCAGCATTCGCAATTCCTTGCCGCGCTTGGGATGGGACAGGTGTTCCCAATACATCATGGCGGAACTGGCAAACAAGGTTCCGATCACAAGAAGGTAAAGCGTGGCTAGATCGACTTTCATCGCTGACTTCAGAGCGCGTCCCCGCTGCAACGGGGAAAAGGTTAGAGACTACATACGTGATAACGGCAAATGCCGCGCATCCTTGCGAAATGATATCGGAATGGGTCGTGGGGAGATTCGCAACCGTTCTCGTGACTCAGCCGTCCTATCAGCCGATCGGCATCGCGCGGGCCAATACAGGCACGATCGGGAACGATGTGTACTGGGACACCGACACCACGACCGCCACAGCCGGCGTCGTGTACGGCACGCCGATTCCCGCGGTGAACGGGCTGACCACCGCGCAGACGAGCACACCGGCATCATTCGGGGGTGATGACTTCGGTCCGACGGGGGTGTGGGCGATGCCTGCCGGCGCGACGCATCCGGTGCTGCGCTGGCAGTTGGCGCAATGACGCGTGACTAATCAAGCGGAAGTTGGAAAAAAATTCTAGCTTCCGCTGATTAGTTACCCCCTGACAAATGAAGCAAAAGGCGGTCAAATTATCGTGGCCGGCGCACGAGCTGGCCAGTTGGGTCAGGCCCGCCCGCTCAACCCTCGCATCCGCCGGGCGAAATGGGCGCGCTCCGCATCGTCCATCAGCATGAGGAACTGATCCGCTTCCATATGAATCAGTTCTTCGTGATCGCCCGCCTCGAAGTAGACGTCGGGCTGGCCTGCCAGGCTGGATTCCAGGTAGGTTTTCATGCCATACGCCATACAAATTGGCGGCAGCGCACCCACATCGCAGTCCTTGAATAATTCGCGCAGTTCGACTTCCGTGGCCAGGGCGAGCCGGCGCCCTGTCTTGCTCCAGAGTTCGGAGAGCTGCACGGCGTAAGTTGACGGCAGCACGGCGGCCACGTAGCCGTGTTCGTCTTCGAGGAGCACGGTCTTGGCGAGGCGGTCGCCCGGAATGTGCGCCGCAGCAGCCGTTTCGATACTCGAGTGGCTGTATGGGTGACGCACGACTTCGTAGCGGGAACCCTTGCTGCGCAGGCAGTCCTGCAAGGTTGGCGACATCGACATGGCACACCTCCTGTCGAATACCTGAAAAGGAATGAACAATTGCGATCTTTTCAGAATAGTTCACGCACCGGCAATACGCACGCCAGCTGAACGATTCCATCGAGCGATCGCATCCACCGGTTGAATCCGCCGTTCCTCAGCTGACGTTGGTCGGCCGGTCCGGCGAACGACACCTTTGGTCCGTGCGAGGCATGGCGCCGCCGCGGACCGAAAAAGTTCGCAAGCTGTTGATCGTTAAGGAACTGCGTTCTACCGTTCTCGCAGGTGCAGCCGATTTACAAGTAGCCTGCATTCGTCAACTTGACAACGCCCATCGTGAACCTCGAACGCAGCCATACCTTCTCCTTTAGCCCCGACGGCGAACATTTCCTGCTCGACGGCCTGCCGTTCCAGATTCGCAGCGGCGAGGTGCATCCAGCCCGCATCCCGCGCGAGTACTGGCGACACCGGATCCGCATGGCAAGGGCGATGGGGATGAACTGCATCGCGTTGTACATCATGTGGAATTACCACGAGACGCATAGAGGGGTGTTCGACTTCCGCAGCGGGAATCGCGATATCGAGGCCTTCATCCGCCTGTGCCAAGCCGAGCAGATGTGGGTGCTGTTGCGCCCCGGACCTTACGTGTGCGCGGAGTGGGATCTGGGCGGCCTCCCTTCCTGGCTGTTGCGCGATCCGGACATCCAGTTGCGGACCGACTCGGCCACCGATCCTCGCTACATGGCGGCGGTGGCTCGCTATATCGACGAACTGGTTCCGCATATCAAGCCATTGATGAGCGAGCACGGCGGACCGATCCTGATGATCCAGATCGAGAACGAATTCGGTTCGTATGCGAGCAATCCGGCTTACCTCGAAGAGCTCAGGCAGCTTTGGCTAGCAGGAGGCATAACCGGGCCGTTCTACACCGAAGACGGTCTCCCGCAACTCGAACGCAATCGCACCACGGTAACGGGCGGCGCGATCGCGCTGAGCAACGGCGACGCAGCGCAGATCGCAACCGTGCGCCGCGAATTCCCCTCGGTGCCCGCGATGGCTGGCGAGGTGTACCCAGGGTGGCTCACGCATTGGGGCGAAGCGGGGTTCGCGGGCGTGGACTACGACCTCTCCAGTACCTTGGCCACGTTCATGGAGGCGCGACTGTCGTTCAACCTGTATGTCATTCACGGCGGCACGAGCTTTGGCTTTTTTGCCGGCGCGAACGTGGACGCTTCAGGCAACTATCAGCCCGACATCACGAGCTACGACTACTGCGCGCCGATCAGCGAGCAAGGCATGGCGACGCCGAAGTACATGAAGTATCGAGACCTGATCGCCGGCTATCTGCCCGAACCCTTGCCAGCCATACCCGAGGTCATCGCCACGCTTGACTGCGCAGGCGCTGAGGCCTTGATGCCAACGCTCTACGCCTCGATCTGGGACAACCTGCCCGCGGCACTGCCACGCGAGCATGGCGTCGAGCCGCAGTCGTTTGAACGCTACGGTCAGGCGTTTGGCTTCGTGCTGTATCGCAAGTCTTTGCCGGAGCACGCGCGCGGTGTGCTGGATATCAGCGCCGTTCACGACTACGCAACGGTTTTCCTTGGTGAACGGTACGCGGGCGGCGTATCGAGAGCGCAACTGCCGCAGAAGTACGCGCAGTCGCTCCACATGATGCATCGCGCGCCGCTTGCCCTGCCTTCGGCGCGGCACAAGCACGGGTCGAACCCGGACGGCCAGGTAGCGCTGGAGATACTCGTCGAGGCCATGGGGCGCGTCAACTTCGGACCCGCGATCGTTGACCGTAAAGGTCTGCTCGAGCCGGTCACGATGAAACACGTCGACGGCTCGCTCGCGTTGCTCGAGGAATGGGACATCTACCTGCTGCCGATGGATGAAACGTTTATCGCCAACCTCAACGAAGACTGCACGAACCCACGGAAACCCGGTCTCTTTTATAAGGCGAACGTGCTGCTGACTGAAGTCGGCGACACCTGGCTCGACATGAGCAACTGGACTAAGGGTATCGTCTGGGTCAATGGCCACAATCTCGGACGCTACTGGAACATCGGCCCGCAAAAGCGCCTGTATTGTCCCGCGCCGTGGCTCGTGCAAGGTAACAACGAGGTGCTGGTCTTCGACCTCCATCAGATCGAGGCAAAGCTGATTCAACTGGCCGACAGGTTGTACTAGGGCCTACGCTTCGTCCCCCTTCACCGCTTCGCGGCGGCAACCGGCAGCAGTTCGAGCGTGAGCACTTCGAACGGCGCCAGTTGCACTGCTTGCGACAGATCAGCGTCCAGTTGAGCAGGAATACCGGAATCCCCCGCACGCCCAAGGCTGCGCGATTCGAATCGTGCCGCCGCGTGATCCGGCAGTTCCAGTTGGCGCCGCAGCTCGAGTGTGAAGCGTTGCGTGCGACTGTGAGGATTGCGCAGGGTCACGATCGCCTTGTGCGGCGCCCACGCTGCCCAACCGTAGGCCGCCTGTTCGTCCGGCGCTCCGCCGATCCAATGACTGTCGCGAAGAATGTCGCCGTTTTCGCGCGCCCATTGGGCGGCGCGCGCAAGCACATCCCAGTCGTGCTCGCCCAGCAGCGCCGGCGTAATGTAGAGCTCCTGCAATTGCGTGCCGGTCCCGAAGTACGACCACACTTCGTTGGAGAATGCGTCGCCCGCCGACGCATTGAGGCGTGGATTGCACTGCGCGTAGAGGATGCCGTGCAGCATCAGCGAATTGAGTGGAAAGAGCGGACTGCGCTCCACGACGTTGTGATACGTCTGCATGTCGCGGTATGTGATCCAGCGCTCGCGGTTGGTGCCGCTGCCCGCCAGGCCATCGTCGCTGCCGCCGCGCCAGATGGAGTCGACGTGGCGCAGCCAGAACGGCGACGGATGCGTACCTGTCGTGAGATTGATGAAGGTTTCGGGCTTGGCCGCGCGGATGTCCTCGATCAGTTGAATCGCCGCGTCCCAATCGCTGTCGAACAGGCTGCCGGGGAACACCCTGTCGGCATTGCCTGTGCCGTCGAACTTGAAATGGTTGACGCCGCCCTTGTCGAGCAAGTCCATCGCGACTTCATGAAAGCGCCGGTAATACGTCGGCCCCGATAATGCGAGACCGTTGTCGATGACCTCATAACCAGCGGCACGTCCTCGCGTCACGCGTTCCTGTTTCGGCGCACCGTAGCCGCCCCACGGGGAAAGCCATATGCCGGGAGCGGCACCGAATCGCGCGGCAGCGTCGCGCAGCGGAACGAAGCCATGTGGAAATGCCTTGCTGAATTGCCAGCCGCCGCCAAGGTCGTCCCAGCCATCGTCGAACAGAAGCGAATCGATCTGCACCCCGCGCGCTGTGTGCAACTCGTGGCCGATTGTTGCGATGCGCTCGAGGGCCTGCTCCTGCGTGTACGGCGTGAGGTAGCCGATGTCGCCCCAACTGTTGTAGTGCAGAAACGGGCGATACGGGCGAGCCCGTTCCCGCTCCAGATAGATGCCGAAGTCGCGCCGAACCTGGCCGTCGCTGGCTACACCTGCCACAGCGGAGTAGACCAGCGTCCTGTTTTTCTCCAGCGGCAACGCGCGATGCAGCATGAAGCTGAGGCTGTCGCCCTTCACCTGACTTGTCGCCAGCGGGTGCTCGAAGCCCAGATAGAAGTTGCCCGCAATGACCGGCGTGCCCTTGCGCTCACTACTGGCCCTGGCGCCTGGAGCGCGCGTCTTCAGCAACGACACGGCAGCAATTGCTTCGTCCTGAAGAAGCGCGGTAATCGCCAGCTGGACGCGCAGATATCGTGACCCTTCGCGCTGCACCACGCTCCATTGCACCTTTAGGCGTCCATGTGTATCTACCAGGGAGACGCTCGCGCGTCGCCCTGCGATTCGTTCGGCCAAGCGGGACGCATGCGGGTTGGGTTCGAGCGCAGCGTCGCTCACGGGCGCAACGACCCTCAGCTCGGCCAGGCCGATGGTGGTTCCGTCAGCGAGCGTGAGCGTGAACGGCGCTACGATGCGCAACGTGCGTTTGCGCTCGCAATCGATCAGTGAGAAACCGGCGAGACGTTTGTCCTCGTTCGTCCAGCGCAATGAAATCGCGTCGTTGCCGAACGAGGAGATATGGCCCGTCGTCTGGAGCACGGGCATGCCAGTTTGCGTAGGCGAAGCATGGTTGGCGCGCATGGAGAAACCTGTCTCGGGCCAGAGGAAGAGATTTTCGCCGCTCCGCGAATGGCGTCAGATAACGAACTGCGCCGTGGTGGAAGGCGCGAACAGTTCGTCGATAGTCATTATCCGCTCGGAAAGCCCCTGCGTATGGTGGTAGCGCAAGAACGCGTTGAGCACCGCTTCGTTGCCGGGCACACCGTAGCGCTCGCCCGAGGCGGCTCCGGAGCGGCGACTCTCAAATCCGCCAGCGCGTACTTACGACCCACTGCCGCCCTTCGGCCCGATGCGAAACCAACGGCTGCTTGCGTGTACAACGGCCGTTGGTCGATGTTTATCGGGAGACGGCTGGTCAGCCGGCGTCGCAACGTTACTGTCACGATGAGGGCGAGCCTTAGACAGGATTCGAGGCGGGCCGTCCTTCCAGCACGGCGGCGATATTGTCCAGCGCCGTAAAGCCCATCTGGTCGCGGGTCTCGATCGTCGCGCTGGCCATATGGGGCGTCAGGAACACGTTGTCGAGCTCAGCAAACCGCTTGTCGACGTTGGGCTCGTTCCGGTACACATCCAGAGCCGCGCTGAACAGATGACCCGACGTCAGGGCGTCATAAAGCGCATCTTCGTCCACCAGGCCGCCACGCGCCGCGTTAACAAAAATCGCGCCTGCGGGAAGGAGTCCAAACTCTCTTTTCGTCATGAGCGGGACGCTTCCACCCGGCACGTGCAGCGTGAGGACCTGGCAGTGCGGCAGCATTTCGTCGAGAGTGGCATAGAAGGTCGCGCCATTTTCCAGCGACGGGGCCGCACGGTGCATGTCCGTGTAGATCACGCGCATGCCGAATCCCTGCGCACGCTTAGCGACCGCCCGTCCAATACGCCCAAATCCGACGATGCCGAGCGTCTTGCCATTCACTCGCATACCCAGCATCTCGGTCATGCCGAACGATTTGCCCCATCCGTTGCGCATGATCCGTTCGTATTCTGACGCGCGACGGCACGCAGCCAGCAAGAGCAGCATGGAAAAATCGGCTGTGCACTCGGTCAACGCGTCGGGCGCGTTCGTCACGACGATTCCCCTTTCACGGGCCGCCGCTACGTCCATGTGATCGAAGCCCGCGCTCGCGTTCGCAATAATCTTGACCGTCGAAGGCAGCGCGGCAATGTGTTCCGCTTGCAGGCCGGATTTTTTCCCGATGAGTACGGCCGGCACGTCGTGCTTCTTGCAGAAGTCGACGACAGACCACGAATTCATATCGGACTCGGTCACGAAGGCATGGAATTCGGCCGCAGCGCGATTAGCCACGGCGGTGGGAACCGTTCGCGCAATCAACAGGCTGGTGCGTTTATCTTCCGACATGGTTTTTCCTTTGGTAGGCACACGTCGAGAGACTACGAAATCGCTGACCGGGCCGTCAATGTTGATTGGATGAATCAACTCCTCGGTGATGACTCGCCCCTATTGTTCGCGGCGCCTGCGCGTTGCGATCTGTTTCCGTCTTGTCCCTCTTCAATCTTGCTTGCGGCCACACGCGCATCAGGAAAACCCTGATGCGATCCCCATCCGCAAGGCCCGCGGATGTTGATTCAATGAATCAAGATTGCTCAACCCCTGATGCGAATGCGACTCTGTTTCCCATGTCCAATTGACTTGACGAGAGGAAAGGAAATGTCTGCATCGAAGAAGTTCGCAGCCGTGACGGGCGCCGGCTCCGGCATCGGCCGAACCGCCGCCGTCGCACTTGCTAACGCAGGATTCGCCGTCGCGCTGATCGGGCGCAGAGCCGAGCCGCTGCTGGAAACAAAGGAAGCAATCGGCAGGGCGGGGGGAGAAGCGGATGTATTCCAGGCCGACGTTGGCGACGCAGCATCGGTCGAGCACGCGTTTTCGGGAATTGCCGAGGCATTCGGTCGGCTCGACGTGCTGTTCAACAACGCGGGGCGCAATGCTGGGGCTGTCCCTCTGGAAGACTACGAAGTCGACTTCTGGAACGACGTCGTGGCCACCAATCTGACCGGCGTTTTCCTCTGCGCTCGCGCCGCTTATCGTTTGATGAAGGCACAGTCCCCGCAAGGCGGACGAATCATCAACAACGGATCGATCTCCGCCCACTCGCCAAGGCCGCATACCATTGCCTATACGGCAACAAAACATGCTGTGACTGGCATCACCAGATCGATCGCGCTGGACGGACGCGCATTCAACATCGCCTGCAGCCAGATCGACATCGGCAACGCCGCCACATCGCTCACTGAACGGATGAACCACGGCGTACTGCAAGCGGACGGACGCCTGGCACCCGAAGCAAGAATGGATGTGACGCACGTGGCGAATGCAGTCGTGCACATGGCCAGTCTTCCGCTCGAAGCCAATGTTCTCAATATGACCATCATGGCGACCGCCATGCCGTTCGTCGGCCGCGGATAAATCGCCCTTAAGCCAACTAAAAAAACAACAGGCTAATGTTACGGAGACACCGATGAAAATCGCAGAGGAACAAACATTGCCGGTGGGAACCCCGGCTTACGCGGATACCACGAATCGCTCCAGAGTCCGCTACGTCGTGCTCTCGATGTTGCTCATGGCCACCATTCTGAATTACGTGGACCGGTCGGCGCTGGGCATCGTTGCGCCGGGCCTCTCGAAGGGGCTGGCGCTCAACAAGATGCAGATGGGCGAGCTGTTTGCTGCATTTGGTCTTGCCTATTCCATTGCGCTGGTGCCCGGCGGAGTGCTGACCGACATTCTCGGCTCACGCCTCGCCTATGCGCTGTCTCTGGTCGGTTGGTCGTTCGCCACGCTGTCGCAGGGTTTCGCGACCGGCTATCAGATGCTGCTCGGGTCGCGGCTCGCCATCGGCGCACTGGAGGCGCCGGCCTTCCCTTCAAACGCACGCGCCGTGACCTTGTGGTTTCCCGCCCGGGAACGCGGCTTCGCGACCAGCGTCTACGTAATGGGGCAATACATCGGGACGCCCTTGTTCACCGGATTGTTGCTGTGGATCTCCGCCGCGTATGGTTGGCGGACGGTCTTTTATGTGACCGGTGGCTTCGGCATTCTGTTCAGTCTGCTCTGGTACCGGGTTTACCGCGATCCGCATCAGCACCCGCGCGTGAATGCCACCGAGCTGCAATACATCAATGAAGGTGCCGCGGCGACGCGCAAGCCCCGCGAGAAGTTCGACTGGCGCATGGCGCTCAAGCTGCTCACCTACCGGCAGGTTCTCGCCATCTGTCTCGGAAAGTTCTGTAACAACACGCTGCTGGTCTTCTTCACCACGTGGTTCATGACCTATCTGATCGAAGCGCGTCACATGTCGATGATCAAGGTTGGGATCTTCCAGGCACTGCCTTTTATCGGCGCCACGGTCGGCATTCTCGCGGCCGGCTCCCTTTCGGACTTTTTTATTCGGCGCGGAGTGGCGCTTTCGACAGCGCGCAAGGCTCCGCTCATCATCGGCACGATGCTCGGCGCGTCTATCGTGCTTGTCAATTTCGTCGAGTCGAACGAGCTGGTGATCGCCATCCTGACGATCGCGTTCTTCGCGCAGGGCGTCGGGTCGATGTCGTGGGCCGCCGTTTCCGAAATCGCGCCTCGACAGTACGTGGGACTGACCAGCAGCATCACGAGCCTCGCGGCCAACATCGCGGCCGTCACCACGCCGCTCATGATCGGCTACATCACCCAGCACACCGGCCACTTCTACTGGGCCCTCAACCTGATGGGCGCGATCTGCCTGCTCGGAACGTTTTCGTATTCCGTGCTGCTGGGCAAGCTTTCCCGCATCGAACTGTGATGCTTTCAACTATACGGTGAAATCGGATGATTGAATTCAAGTGGGATCATCTGCAACTGTGCTCGGCGGACGCCGAAGCCACTGCGGCATGGTTTGCGCGCTGCCTGAACGCCGAGATCGTGCGTCGTCCTGGGCGAGTGGATTTGCGCATCGGCAGCATCAACCTTTTCATCACCTCGCTGGCGAGCGCCCAGGCCGGCCACCCTCGCTGCGAGCGGCAGCAGGGCATAGATCATTTCGGCGTGGTCGTGGACGATATCGACGCGGCGTTCGTGCATCTGTTGCTCTGCGACGCGGAAATCGTCGAACCGATCAAGCAGGTTCGCCCCGGCGTCAGAGCCTGCTTCGTGCGCTCGCCCGGTGACGTTCTCGTTGAGATACTGGAGCGGCGACCCGCCGAGATGACTTTTACCTGAAAAAACGTCAATATTGGCGCTGGATCGGGCGTGCTCGAGTGCAAGGCGCGATCTGCGTCGTCACTCCCCCGTTGCCCCGTTGCGCTGCATCACCTTGCTTGCCATCCCATGCGAAACTGGATCACTCTGACTGAAGCGGCTCGACAACTCGGAGTGCAGGCGCAGACTGTCTATGCGTATGTAAGTCGAGGTACCATCGCCGTCATGCCGGATCCGCTCGACCCACGCAAGAGCCTCTATCGCGCGGAGGACGTCGCCGGTCTGTGCCGAAAAAAGCAGGTGGGACGCAAGCGCGAAGCGCTCGCCGCCGGGACCATATTCGGTGCGGAACCCTGCATTTACAGCAGCATTACCACCTTCTCAAAAGGCCGGCCCTACTACCGGGGGCGGGATAGCATCCGGCTTTCGGACGCGGCGACGCTTGAAGACGTGGCGGCCATTCTCTGGAACGCGCGCGCCCCCGTTTCCTTCGAAAGCGGCGAGTTGCCGCTACAGGGCGACGAGCGCGGCAGGCAATGCGCGTTCACATCGCTGGCAGCGCTCGCGGCCTGTGGACACTCGACCCTCGGACGCACGGACAGCGCACTGCATGTCGAGGCCGGCCGGCTCGTGGCGCTGATCGCACAAGCGTTTGGTGCGCGACGCGGCGCGAACGCACAAATGACGCATGAGCGGCTCGCGCTTGGTTGGGGCCAGGACCGCGATGGCGCCGAACTTATCCGCCGTGCCTTAGTCCTCGTGGCCGACCATGAGATTACGAGTTCCGCGTTCGCCGCCAGGATTACCGCCTCCACCGGCGCGTCGCTGCCCGGATGCCTGCTCACGGGACTCGCGACTTTCTCCGGCCCACTGCATGGCGACGCGTCAGGCCGCGTGCGGGCCGTGTTCGACGACGTCGGAAGACTCGGTGCGCAGCACGTGGTTGCCCATCACTTGCAGTCGGCCATTCCAATCCCCGGGTTTGGACATCATCTGTATCCGGACGGCGATCCGAGGGCGGCCGCGGTGCTCGAAGTGCTGAATCCGCCTCAAGAGATCATGTCGTTCATCAACAAGGTGGTTGAGCTGACCGGGCTCAAGCCAAATATCGACGTTGCGCTTGCGGCCCTGACGGCTCAACTGGCGTTGCCGCGCGATGCGTCGTTCGCGTTGTTCGCAACAGCCCGGAGCGTGGGTTTGCTCGCGCACTGCATTGAGCAACTCCGGGTGAGCAAGGTCATACGGCCACGAGGCCGCTATACCGGGCCGGCGCTGGAAGACGCCGCCCCCGAGTCGCCTGCGGAAGGCAGCGAGAATACGCTCGATCCAGCCACGCTCGACAAGAATCGCTTATTCAGGCCGGTTGGGCGCTGAGAGACGCGTCACCTGGATCTTTGCCGAAACAAAAAACCTCGACGCCGATCGGCTCTTGCCGAGAGGGCCGGCTTGTTCCAGTGGACGTAAGCGTTTTGAGCGAAGCGGCGTCGGTAGCTTCGAAGACGTTGCCACCATGCTTATGGCGATGGATGGGGCATGCGACGCCAGACCATGGCCGGATTGCGGACGGAAGGTCTGGAGTCTGGGCGGGCGCCGACATTCCAGGGGTTGCATCAACGTGCGTCCGAGCGGCCGCTCTTGGGCCGACTCCTGCCTGACGGCGGTCGGCGGCTCGCGACCCGGATCTGCCCTTCGCCCTAATGTGGACTCGGCGGCGGCTTTCAAAGTAGAACGGCCGCCTGGTGGTGCATCCGCGCTGCAGGCGCTTGCCGCCCATACGCAGTCGTTTTCGCCAGGGAGAACCGAGAACCCCTGGCGTCCACCTGGGTAGCCCGTCACAACGCAGTACGTGCGATACTTCTCTGCTGCCATCGCCATGCTATGCCACCAGGATCTCGAATTTTGTTATACATCCGTAAGTATTCGTATTTTTCCGTGTCGCGATGAGTGATTCTCGCAAGCGGGGGAGGTTCTTGGGGCGATTAGGCTATGTCTTGATTGTAGTGCTGCTGCGCGTCTTCGCAGTCCTTCCCTATACGCTCGTCGCGAGGTTCGGCAGCGCGCTTGGGGCAATGTTATATGCACTTCCAAGCTCCCGAAAACATATCGCTCTCGTCAATCTGCGTCTCTGTTTTCCGGGCAAGAGCGAGTGCGAGTACGACGACCTTGCCAGAAACCATTTTCGCCACGTCGTTCGAAGCTATCTCGAACGAGGGATTCAATGGTATGGCAGCGCGCAAAGGATACGGAAGCTGGTCCACATCGAAAGTCGAATCGATCTGGAAGACAGGAATGCTCCACCGACCATCTTTCTGGGCTTCCATTTCGTGAGCATCGAGGTCGGCTGCATACTCTACTCAACGCGCCTGCCCGCCGCCTCACTGTATACACGCATGTCGAACGCGCGCCTTTGCAGTCTAGCCAAGCGGCAACGCGGCAGATTTGGCGCCGAGATGATTGAACGTTCGACAAGCGCCAGAAAGATCGTCGGCTTACTTCGTTCAGGCAAACCAGTCATGCTGGCTGCTGACATGGATCACGGCATACACAACTCCGTTTTTGTGCCGTTTTTTGGCGTCCCCGCGTGCACACTCACTTCGGTTTCGCGCCTTGCTCGACTGGCCCATGCGCGGGTTGTACCATTCATGACTGAAGTATTGCCCGACTACCGCGGGTATAAGCTGACCATCTTCGAGCCGCTCAGCGACTTTCCTTCAGAAAGTGAGACGATCGACGCGCGCCGATTGAATGAATTTCTTGAAACGCAGATCAATCGGTGCCCAGAGCAATATTACTGGGTGCATCGACGCTTCAAGAATCGTCCACCGGGCGTACCAGGTGTGTACTGAGCACACCGTCCGTAAGGCATGCGACCGTTCCTGGTTGTGTGCTTCCGTGAGGTAACGCAATGAGCTCGACTGACAGGCATAGGTCCGCTATCTGAGTGGACCGGACGTTTGAGTGTCTGTCCGAATGCTCGAGCGTATGGCCGTTCGTGGCCGGATGGCGACCGTCTCAGTTCGCCCCACTCCGGGCCAAACTCCAGCCGCGAAATGAAACTACCTTCCGCAGCGAGACGACGCGCACATGCTCCCAGATACGAGCGTCCGCGGCCCTGCACCTGCATCAAATGCGCTCGCCAACACGAGCAGGGCACCGCGGGGAACCCTATCCGCTTACGCGCCGGCACCCGTCTCATCGAAGAATGAGGTTTTGTCCGTCCCGTTCGCTTTGGCGCGATACATCGCGCTATCGGCCTGGCGCATCAGGGCGTGTACATCAAGACGTTCGTCCGCGCTATTGGTACCGAGCATGCGCACGCCAATGCTGGCCGATACGGCGACGGGATGACCGCCGATCTCTCGAAGCCCATGAAGGATGTCGTGAATACCGTCGGCAATCGCCCGCGCGCCGGCGTCGCCATGCACGTGGCGGGCGAGCACCGCGAACTCGTCGCCTCCCAGGCGGGCAACCGTATCGCCGCGGCGAATGCGTGTCTGCAGACCGTTGGCGAAGCACTGCAACAGTTCATCACCCACCGCATGCCCATAAGCGTCATTGACGTATTTGAAGCCGTCGAGATCGATGAACAGCAAGACAGACTGTCCTTTATCGTCGTCTCGCGCCGCAGTCGCTTTAGCGATCGCCTGCTCGAGGCGAGTGCGGTTGCTGAGTCCTGTCAGAGGGTCCGTCGCAGCCTGCCGTTCGAGCCGATGCACGAGGGCCATCAAGTACACGGAAGTCGCCGCGATGCTGAGCATGATGCCCAATCCCACCGCGAGGTTTTCTCTCCACCACGGCTCGACGCGCATCAAAATCACGACGCCTGCAAGCGCAACTGCACATGAAAGTAGCAACGGCCGCTTGCCGTGGCGGCAACCGGCACCCACAAGGAACCAGAACACGACCCAGAGCAAGGGCAGCGCCACGCGCCCGCCGAGCGCCAAGGCAGTCATGACAAGCGCCTGGTCTGCAATGGTGGTGACCGTCAATCGAAGGCGCGGCCGAACTGTCGCGGCGGTCGCGGCTACGTATGTCGCCACACCGAATACAACGTATGCGAAAACCACACCCAGAGTGTCATACGCGGCGGCCGTGCGTTGGAGCGCGGCGACGGCGATATAGCCGATCAACACCACCGTGCCCAGGCATATCCGGAGGAGCGCCTGCTCCTTCTCAGGTTGTCCGCGAAAGACACCTAGAAACGTTTGCTCATGCCAACGCTGCGCGCCCGGCCGCTCCATGCCGTCTACCCGTCAATATTGTCTTTTGGAGCGGGCATTCTATCGCTTTTGCCGGCGACCAATGCTTCTTGCCGCTCTCTCCGTCCGCTTCCGAGGGTTGAACGGCCATTCCTGCCGCCGCGGCGACCGACACACATCCCCGCCTGAAGCGGTACCGGCAAGCACCGGGTGCATGCCCAAATACCGGTTGGTCTTTTGAAACGCGCTGCTACACATTAGGCTGTGTTGTGCGGTATGGCGGCTTTCGCGCCTTGCCTGGTCGCAACAATCTGCGTTCCGCGACGACGCCCCCAACCCCGCGCAATGGGCTATCCTTTTCGCTGGCGTATGCCGGCGCGGCACTCATCGCGCCTCGGTCGCGGCCTTCCGCGTGGAACCGTGCTCTGCGCCCGCTGCCGCTTGCACTTTGGGTGCCGCTCGCGCTCGCCGCGTGGTGCGTGCCGATGGCCCACGCGGCCGGACCACTGCCGCAGGGCGGCGCCTTCGTCCGGGGCCAAGGCGCGATGACGAGCGGCACCACTTCGCTAACGATCGACCAGTCCTCGTCCCGCGGCGTGATCGACTGGCACAGCTTCTCGATCGGCAACGGCAACACCGTCGCCTTCAACAACGGGTCGGGCGCGACGCTGAACCGTGTCACGGGCGGCGATCCGTCATCGATTCTCGGCAAGCTCACCGCCAACGCGGCACACTCACAGCCATGTGAATGAGGGCAGACGTCGAATAACCTTTAACGCGTGCAGCCAACCGACGTCAGGCACAGGTCGTTGCAAACCGGCCAGTTCTCGACGGAGAAGGGTAGCCATCACCTACATCGACTGCATTTCGCTGGCGCCTGGGGCCTGGGACCTGGGGCCTCAATCAGCATCAGGTCGAAATCGGCTCACCTAATCCTGGCCCGCTTGCAAGTGTCGAGCGGGTGCATGCGAGCAGCTCGCCGTTGCAGTTCGAGCCGGATCGATTCTTTGGGAGACGGTGCGGAAGCAGGAAGGATATCGTCCCTTGATATCAACTCCATATGGTCTATATACAAGCAGAGTGATTGTTGAAACCGGCAAGGAATTGGGAATGGGCGACGCTACTTTCGGGGAGCAATTAGCTCCAAATGGAGACGCCGGGCTGCCTTGGTCAAGCAGCATCACGGTGGCGATGCGTGTGAACGGCCAGCCGCGGGCCGCTACGGTGAACCCGCGCGTCACGCTGCTGGACTGGTTGCGCGAAGTCTCGGGTCTCAGCGGCGCCAAGAAGGGCTGTAATGAAGGCGCATGCGGCACCTGCACCGTGCTGGTCGACGGCAAGCGGATGAACAGCTGTCTGACGCTCGTCGTGCAATGTGACGGCTGCGAGGTCACGACTGTCGAAGGTCTGGCCGCCTCCGACGGGACGCTGCATCCGGTACAGCAGGCATTTATCGAGCACGATGCCTTTCAGTGCGGCTATTGCACGCCCGGGCAAATCGTCTCCGCGGTCGCCTGCATCGCTGAAGGGCACGCGACCGATGAGGCGAGCGTTCGCGAATGGATGAGCGGCAATCTGTGCCGCTGCTCTTGCTATCCGCAGATCGCGGCGGCCGTGCTCGATGCCGCCGGCGCGGCCGGGCACGAACGATGAAAAACTTCGAATACGCGCGTGGCGCAACCACGCAACAGGTAGTCGCGTCGTTGGCGGCGGGCAACGTGGCGATCATCGCGGGCGGTACGGAGCTGCTCAACTGGATGCGGCTCGGCATCGCAGCGCCCGATCGCGTCGTCGATGTCGGTGGACTCACAGGTCTCGTTCGTATTGTGCGCGAGCGTGACGATCTGGTGATCGGCGCGCTGACGGACCTGAACGTGATCGGTGAAGACGCGCTCGTCGGCGCCCACGCGAGCGCGCTGGCTCAAGCCTGTCTGCTCGCCGCCTCGGCGCAGGTGCGCAACCGCGCGACGCTCGGCGGCAATGTGATGCAAAAGACGCGATGCGCTTATTTTCGTTCGGAAGCGCCGTTGCCATGGGGCTGCAACAAGCGCAATCCCGGGTCGGGCTGCCCCGCGCGCAATGGCATCAACGAACGGCATGCAATTTTTGGCTGGACCGATGCATGCGTCGCGGTTCAACCGTCCGATCCGGCTGTGGCACTGGCTTGTCTGGATGCGACAGCTGAGGTCATCGGGCCGAACGGCGGTCGAATGATCAAGATGACGGAGTTCCACCTGACGCAGCAGGAAGCGGCCGGCATGGGCGGCGATGCCGCCCGGCTCGAGACGAGACTGGCTGCCGACGAAGTGATCGTCTCCTTTCACATACCCATCCGCGCGGACGCACGATCGGCCTACGTAAAAGTCCGCGAGCGCGCCAGCTACGAATATGCGCTGGTCTCGGCAGCCGCATCCGTGGAGCTCGATCGGGATCGCATTGTGTCGGCGCGCATCGCACTTGGCTCGGTGGCGCAACGTCCGTGGCGCCTTCCAGCCGCGGAGGCGTCGCTGGCCGGGCAGGCGCCGACCAGGGAAGTGGTCACGCCGATTGTCGACGCGGCAATGAGCGACGCCCGGCCGCTCGCTCACAATGGCTACAAGGTGACGATGGCGCGCAATGCCGCGGTGCGTGCGTTACTGACGGCAGCAGGGCGATCATGAGCATCGGCACGGCGGTCTCCCGCGTGGAAGGCCAGGCGAAGGTCACGGGACAGGCGAAATTCGCGGCTGACAACACGCCGCCCGGCACGCTTCATGCGGCGTTGGTCGGCGCGCCCGTCGCGTCGGGCCGGCTGATCGACGTGGATGCCACCACGGCACTTACCTTACCGGGTGTGGTGCGGGTGCTTACCGCGCACGATATGCCGCGATTCGGTGCGGTTCAGCCGCCAGCGGCGGTGCTCGCACTGCCGTTGCAAAACGACGCGATCCGGTACGAAGGCGAGCCGGTCGCAATCGTGCTTGCGGAATCCATCGAGGCGGCGGAAGCCGGCCGCGATGCCGTGCTTGTCCGTTGCGAGCGCGACGACCCCATCCTTCCCGGTGCCGCGCCGCGCGAGCCGCCGCCCGAGCCACGCATGCTCGGCGACGATCTGGAGATGGGCGACGTCGATGCGATTTTCGGAACCGCACAGGCAAGCGTGGCGGCGACGTATATTCAAGCCGCGCGTCACCACAATGCGATGGAGACATCGGGCACCGTTGCGCGATTCGAGCACGGCAAGCTCACGCTGTGGGATGCGGTTCAGGCGAGCGAGAATGTGCCGCTTGTCGTAGCCGCGGCACTCGGCATGAGGCCGGACGACATTCACGTGATTGCACCGCACACGGGCGGCGGGTTCGGCTCGAAGGGATATGTGTGGCCGCACCAGATTCTTGCCGCCGCCGCGGCACGCGTCGCGGGGCGGCCCGTGAAGCTTCATCTGCGGCGTCACGATCAGTTCGTCTGCGTCGGCTATCAGCCGTGGGTGAAACAGGACATCAAGCTTGCGGCAACGGCGGACGGCCGGCTCAGCGCCATCGATCACGAAATCGTCAATTCGAGCGCGATTGCGGACACGCATCTGGAGCCCGCAAGCGAAGCAAGCAAGACGCTTTATGCGTCGCCCGCCATTCGCACCAAGCAGTGGCTGGAGCGGCGCAACATCAACGTGCCCACGCCAATGCGCGCGCCGGTGGAAGGTCCGGGACTATGGGCGCTCGAAAGCGCGATGGACGAACTCGCCGTGGCGCTGAAGATCGACCCGCTCGATCTACGACTGGCGAACTACGCCGAGGTCGATCCGCATACGAACAAGCCTTGGTCGTCAAAAAAGCTTCGCGAGGCGTATGAGGAAGGCGCGCGGCTTTATGGCTGGCGCACGCGCGGCGAGACGCCACGACGAGACGGAGCATGGCGCATTGGACATGGGATGGCGACGAGCTCAATGGGCAATTTCCGCTTTCCCGGCGGGGCGCGCGTGCGCCTGAGGTCCGACGGCACGGCGCTGATCGAGGCGAACACGCACGATATCGGCACCGGCACGCAGACGGTCTTTTGCCAGATCGCGGCCGAAGAGCTGGGCTTGCCGATCGAGAACGTGTCGATTGTGTGGGGCGATACCAACCTTCACCCGGCGAGTCCCGTCTATGGATCGAGCGCCACGGGCAGCACGGGAAGCGCGATCGCACTGGCTTGCCGGGAAATCAACGCGAAGCTCGATGCGCTCGGCGGGAAAGACGTTCGCGCGAGCCTGCGGCGGGCTAATCTACCGGAGATGGTCGCGGACGGTGCGTTCACGCTTCCGGGTGGCGCCAGCTTCAGCGCGGACGGGGACGGTACGCCATACGCGATGCGGACGTGGGGTGCGATCTTTGTCGAAGTAGGCGTCGATCCCGAGCTTGGCCTCGTGCGCTTGCGCCGGGCGGTGGGTGCCTATTCCGCGGGCCGGATCATCAATCCGAAAACGGCGCGAAGCCAGATGACGGGCGCGATCATCTGGGGTTGGGGCAAGGCGACGATGGAAGAAAGCGTGCAGGAGCCCAATACCGGTGGCTGGCTCGCGAAGAATCTGTCGAACGTGGCGGTCCCGGTGAATGCGGACATTCCGCTCGATATCAAGATCCACTTCGTCAGTGAGTATGATCCGCATGCAAGTGCGATCGGTACCCGCGGCATCGGAGAACTCGGCGCGACCGGCGTGGATGCCGCAGTGGCCGCAGCCGTCTACGACGCCATTGGCTTGCGTGTGCGCGACCTGCCCATTTTGCCGGGCAAGATACTGGCAGGCCTTTCGAGTCAGCACGCCGCTGCGGGATAGCACCATCTGTGCCTTGTGTGACAACGCTCGCTGACATATTGCACCCGCACACCGGGAGTTACAGGTTTATTTCAGCGAGCGGATGTTCCCGCTGACCGGCGACCGGGAAGTGTTCCCACGGTTTTTCGCGATCCTGTACAGACTGTCGCGAGGCGCCTGCGAACGGCAGTTCACGAGCCCAATTGCGGCACATCGGCAAGTCGGGCATGTCCCGAAGTGCCCCCTCGGCAGATTGCTTTTCGCAGCAAGCCGGAAAAACGCTCAGTTCAGAGCCTATACACCCGCTCCGCATTGTCGTGAAATAGCGCGCGCCGCTCGTCGGACGAAAATTCTTGCGTAATTTCCTTGAATGCGTTGAATACGGCGTCATAGCTGCTAAACAGTTTGTCGACCGGGAAATTGCTCGCGAACATACAGCGGTTCGCCCCGAACGCTTCAATCGCGTGCAGCACGAACGGCCGGATGCTATCCACCGTCCATTTCCAGTCTCCCATGCCCAGTCCGGATATCTTGCAGAAAACGTTGGGAGCCGATGCGAGCGATTTCATGCCCTGCTTCCAGCCTTCGATTTCTTCCGGCATCCGGTCGACTGGCATGCCGGTGTGGTTGAGCACCATCAGCGTATCGGGAAACTCCCGTGCGAGAGACAAGGCCTCTTCCATCTGGGTGTAGTAGAGTTGCAGGTCGAACGACAGGTCGTATCGCTTGAGCAACGCATAGCCTCGACGCCATTGCGGATCGCTCATCAGATTTGGGTTATCGATAAACGTCTTCACCGGATCGCGGTGGAAATTCAGACACTGACGGATGCCCCGCACGTTGGCGAACACACAGTGTTCCTCGATCACAGCCTGCGTGTTCGGCGAGGCGAGGTCCGCGAATGCGACGATACCGTGCGGATAACCGTGAACATCGGCGACGCCCTGGAGCCAACGCGTCTCGGCGACAGGATCGTTGTGGTCATATTCGACCTGCAGGTGAACCGACTTCACGACGTTCTGGTTCCTGATGTCGGCGAGGAAATCGTCGATGAGATAGTCGCGGCGAATGGCCGAATAGTCACCGAATACGCGCTCCAGCATCGGCCTCTGCAGCCAGGGATAGTTACCGGTTTTGAGATCGTAGAGATGATGATGCGGGTCGATGATCGACAGATTGTCCATGATGTCTCCCGTTTAGAGTAAGCCGGAATGCGTTGCCGCTCGCGGCGTACGAACGTCAACGCCACAACCGCCATGCACTATTAGTAGTTGCCCGCCGAAGGCGGATAGACTCGCTTGACCGTCGCCTGTACCTCCGGCTTATCGATGGTCTCTTTCGTCACGAGCGGCTCCTTGAGCGCCAGTTCCTGGGTGGTCGGCTGATGGTTCAGTGCGTTGAAGACCTGCGTGGTCGCGTCGATTCCCTGCCCGACCGCCTCCTGCAGGAATATCCCCTGGATCGCGCCATCGCGCAGCAGCCTGATCGTCGTCGGACTGCCGTCGGCGGTCACGACGGCAACCTTGCCGACCATGCCGCGCGTTTGCAGCGCCTTCGCGGCGCCCGTAGCGGCTTCGTCGTACATGCCGTAGATCGCCTTGACGTCCGGATGCGCCGTCAGCACGTCGTTCGCCTGGGTGACCGCCTCGTTGACGGTCAGGCCGTGCGTCTCCAACACCTGGACGACTTCACACCCATCAGCCTTGAACGACTCCTGCGCGCCCTTCAAATACTTCTGCGCGTTCTCGCGATCCTGCGGCAGCGACAGCACTGCCACCTTGTTGCTGCCGCGCTCCTTCGCGAGCTTGCAGACATAGGCGCCCTCTGCCTTGCCGGTGTCGTAGTTATTGGCGGTGACCGCCGACGTATAGTCGGTCTGACCGGCTTGCGGCCCGATGCCGGTGAATGCGACCGGGACCGACTTCGACTTCAACAGACGCAGCACCGGCGGCGTGCTGGTCAAACTGACCGGCCCCATGACGATCGCGCTCACGCCGCGTGTCATCGCCGTGCGGACGTTGTCCATCTGCTTGGCCGGGGAATTCTCGGAGGTGAACTCGACGTAATCCATGCCGAGTTCCTTCGCTCGTTGCTTCACGCCGTAGGCCACCCACTGCCAGTACGAAATATCCAGTGACGGCGCGATGTACGCGACGGTCTGCCGGTCCGCGGCGAACGACATCTGCGACGCGAAGGCCATGCTGATCGCCAATGCCGATGCCCCGATCAACCGTCCAAGCGGACGGTCTGAAAACCTGCCGGCTGATTGCAACGTGTGCTTGTCCATCTCCGTCTCCTGAGCTGGCCCGTGCTTAACGCCGGGCTTTGGTAACGCGGTCGACGAGGACCGCAATGAGAATGACGACGCCTGTGACGGTGCCTTGCCAGAAGCTGTTGACACCGATAAGATTCGCGCCGTTCTGAATGATGGTGATCATGAGTGCGCCAAGCAGCGCGCCAATCGCAGAGCCTGTTCCGCCGAACAGACTCGCTCCGCCGATCACGACTGCCGCGATTGCCTGCAGCATCAGGCTCGAACCCGCGGTCGCTTCCGCATTACTGATGTAGGACACGCTGACGATGCTCGCGAATGAAGCGAACAGTCCCGACAGCAGGTAGGCGCCCAGCCGCACGCGATTGACCGGGATGCCGATCACGCGGGCCGATGAACTGCTGCTGCCGATCGCATACAGCCACCGCCCCGCGACGACCTTGCGCAGGCAGTACTCGATCGCGACGAGCAGCAGCACGCACCACAGCGCGTAGTTCGGCAGGCCGGGAATCAGCGTTCCGGAATTCAGCAGGTAGTAGTTGGGATCTGAAATGGGCAGCGAATGACCATCTGTGACGATGAACGAGAGGCTTCCTGCGATTGCGTACGTGCTCAGCGTCACGACGAACGGCGCCAGCCCGACGAAGGTCACGAGCGCACCGTTGAGCGCGCCGATCACGATTCCGACCGACAGCCCCGCGAGACTGCTGACGATTGCGCCGTAACCGTGCGTCATGGCCAGACCCGTGACCATGCCGGTTAGCGAGAACACCGAGCCGACGGACAGATCGATCCCGCCCGTGATGATCACGAGCAGCACGCCGAACGCCATGATCACGAGCGGCGCGGCCGCTTGCGTCACATTGGAAATGTTGCCACCGGACAGCGCCGCCGGCACGATCATGCCGACCGCGAGTTCGATCACGACGATGGCGATCGCAATGGCGATCTCCGTGCGATACGTCGACAGCAAACGGCGCAATGCGCCGCCAGACTGGCGATGCTCGCCCGCGATCGGCTGAGTGACTGATTTCATGACTGTCTCCAGATAAATATCGTTCGTATGCAAAGCGGTCTAGGCAGCCATGCCGGTCGCGGCAGCCAGTTGCGTCTCGTTCACGTCGGCATGACGCAACACTTCGGTCGGCCTGCCGTCGAGGTCGAACGCAAGTACCGTGTCGCACAACTCGACGAGTTCGATGTATTCGGTTGACCACCAGACGATCGTCGTGCCCTGCTGCGCCATCCTGCGGATCAGCCCGTAGATTTCCCGCTTCGTGCGGATGTCCACGCCGCGTGTAGGTTCTTCGAGCACCAGCAGCCTGGGCCGCAGTAACAGCCAGCGGGCCACCAGCAGTTTCTGCTGGGTGCCGCCGCTGAGCGTTGCGGGCAAGTCCCACAGCGAGCCTGCGCGGATTTTCAGTGCGTCAAGTAGTTGGGTGCTTTGCTCGATCTCCGCGCGACCCACGACTTGGCGCCGCCCGACGACACGCGCAGCGGCGACGAGGTTGTCGACGATTGGCAGGGTAGCGAGGATGCCTTTGTTGGAGCGGTCGCCGGAGACAAAGCCGACACCGTCGCGTGCGCCGGCGGAGGGGTGGGCGTATCTCACGCGCGTGCCATCACGCGTGATGGCCCACGCTCCGGCGGGTGCGATACCGGTTAGCGCATCGATAAGCGACGATGGACCGACAGGTGCGCCAGCGAGGCCGACAATCGCGCCTTGGGGAACCTCGATCGCCACGCCATCACGTTCGATGCGAATCACGCCGGCGGAGTGGGCCTTGGCGCCATCGTGAGGTTCCCGGTCGGCAAGCGGCGCGGCTTGTGTCAACTGCGCCGAGCCCGCTACGCTTTCCGCCGCGTCGTCGACCACGACGCTTTGTCCCATGCATTCAATGATTTCGCGGTCCGTGATCGCGCCGAGCGCGGCACGGTCGACCGCTGTCTTGCCATCGCGGATGATCGTGCAGACATCGGCTATCTGGCGGATCTCGCGCATTCGGTGCGAGACGAACAGCACAGCGAGCCCCGCGTCGGCGATCAACCGGCGTATCACCGAAAAGAGCCGGCCCGTTTCCGCCGCGGTCAGATTTGCAGTCGGCTCGTCGAGCAGCAGCAGCTTCGCCCCTGAGCCGAGCGCGCGGGCGATCTCCACCAGTTGGCGCTCATGCAGCGTCAGGCTGCTGACGAGCCGTCCTGCCGATTCGCGCGCGAAGTGAGGATCGATCAGTGAGAGCGCTTCGATGGCGATGGCCATCGAAGCCCGTTCGCTGTAGCGGGCGCACCCGCGCTGTAAGCGCGGCATGGCGATGTTCTCGGCGACGGATAGATGCGGCAGCAGCGCCAGTTCCTGATTGACCACGGCAATGGTGCCCGCGGCGACATGGCCGCCCACGGATGTGCCGATGTCCTGTCCGTCGAATTCGAGCGAGCCGCCGTCGCGGTCGAACTGGCCAGAGATGATTTTGATGAGCGTCGATTTGCCTGCGCCGTTGCCGCCCAGAAACGCGTGCACTTCGCCTGCGGCGATTGAAATATCAAAACCCTTCAACACGCTCGTGGGTCCGAAGCTTTTGACGATCGAACGCGCCGTCAGCAGAAAGGACGGATAATTCATCGCTGTCTCCTGCGCAGCTGTTGCGTTGCGCAATATATGTCTATGGTTTACCGCGGTGCTGCCGGTGCATTGACGCTGTCAGCATCAGGAAACTTCACGGCCCCGGGTTAAGCGGCTTGCCCACAGAATGGCAGTGCGGATGGCGTGCTAACAAGGCGGTTTCATTCAACTTCGACTGAAATAAATTTCACTATGCGCATCCCACCCGTGAAAGCTATCGTCGCTTTCGAGAGCGTGGCCCGAACCAGGAGTGTCAGCCGTGCATCCGAAGAACTTGGTCTGACCGCTTCGGCGGTGAGCCATCAGATCAGCAACCTCGAATCGATCATCGGCCAACCACTTTTCTATCGGTCGGGCCGGGGTCTCGTCCTGACACCGACAGGCGAGCGCTATCTGTCGGACGTGACGGGCTCTCTTGCTGATCTGAGGCCGCGCGACCGAGCGCGCATCGAGCCGCGCCGACGTCGATATCCTGCGTGTGCATTCCAGCCCCAGCTTCGGGCTCATGTGGCTGTTGCCCAGGCTCGCGTCGTTTCAGGAAGCCAATGGCGATATCCAGTTGAATCTGGCCTGCTCGTATGAAGATGTATCGTTTACCAGTGGCTACTACGACATCGACTTGCGGCATGGCTATGCGAACTGGCGCGATCTCGAGGTCAGGACACTGCGCAATGAATTCATCGCGCCGCTCGCCTCGCCGAGATATCTGGAAAGCCATCCGGTCAGAACGCCGGAAGACCTTCTGGAGCATCGTCTGATCTATTCGGAGACGCCGCTCGTCCAGTGGAAGCAGTGGTTCGGACGCACCGGCGTGTCCGCTGCGCACAAGACTTTCGATTTCTCGTTTGACCGCTCGTACATGTCGCTCGAGACGGCCGCACTTGGCCTGGGCATTGCGTTAGAAAGCCTGATGCTCGCGTCGGTACGAATCAAGGAAGGTGCGCTCGTGCCGGTATTCGCTGATTCGCACTCTGTCGAAGTGGGCGCGCATCATCTGGTCTATCCGCCCCAGAACGCGGAGCTCCCACGCGTTGCGCGGTTCATCGCCTGGATCGAGCGGGAAATCGGTCACAGGGACCGTACGGCGTAATGACTGCGCCGAATCGGCATCAGGGTATTCCGGTACGTGCATGAGCATGCGGGTTGTTTCGGCGCGTCGACACAGCGACCCGGCATGCCTCGCGGGCTGGCAGCCGGTTACCTGAAAATTTCTCAAGCATAGTTGAGCGCCACGGTGTTGATGCGAGTGACCGCGTGCCGGACACTGCGTCATCAGATCAACACCCAGGAGACAATCATGCTGCTCGACAACAAGGTCGTTATCGTCACGGGCGCGGCTTCACCGCGCGGAATCGGCAAAGCCACCGCCAAAGCACTGGCCGAGCAAGGCGCGCGAATCGTGATCCTCGACTTGCGCGAAGAAGACGCGAAACAGGCCGCTGCCGATCTCGGCGAAGCCCATCTCGGGCTCGCCTGCGACGTCACCGACAAAGACGCTTGCGTGAAGGCCGCGAAGGCGACGCTCGAACGATACGGCCGCATCGACGGCCTCATCAACAACGCCGGCATCACGCAGCCAGTGCGCACACTGGACATCACCGCCGAGGGCTTCGACGCAATCGTCGACGTCAATCTGCGTGGCACGCTCTATATGTCGCAAGCCGTATTGCCGGCGATGAAAGAGCAGAAAGGCGGCAGCATCGTATGCATGTCGTCGGTGTCGGCGCAACGAGGCGGTGGTATTTTCGGCGGCCCCCATTACAGCGCCGCGAAGGCCGGCGTACTCGGTCTCGCCCGTGCGATGGCGCGAGAGTTCGGTCCCGACAGCATTCGCATCAACTCGATCACGCCCGGTCTGATCCAGACCGACATTACCGGCGACAAACTCACCGCGGAGATGCGCGTGGACATCATCAAAGGCATTCCGCTTGGCCGGCTTGGCGATGCTGCCGATGTCGCAAACGCGTGCCTCTTTCTGGTGAGCGATCTGTCAACGTATCTCACCGGCATCACGCTCGACGTGAACGGCGGCATGCTTATTCATTGACTGACACCGTGCGCCCGAGAGAGGGCGCTGAATTCCAGGTACCCGGGCCAACCCGGGGCCAGTGGATGGAGACAAAACATGAAATCCAAGAGTACCGCTTCGCCCATCGAAGGCGGCGTGTTGCCCCTTGCCGACTCGCCCAGCTTCGAATCGAAGACCTACGCGAAAGTAAGCCGCCGGCTCATCCCATTCCTCATGCTGTGCTACCTTGGCGCATATCTCGATCGGGTCAACGTCGGCTTCGCGAAGCTTCAGATGCTCAACGATCTGCGCTTTAGCGAGACGGTCTACGGCATGGGCGCAGGCATCTTCTTTCTCGGCTATTTTCTGTTCGAAGTGCCGAGCAACCTCGTCCTTCACCGTGTCGGCGCGCGCAAATGGCTCGCGCGAATCATGCTCACGTGGGCGGTGATTTCCGCGAGCTTCGTTTTTGTGAAATCACCGACGGCGTTCTACGTGTTGCGATTTCTGCTGGGCGTCGCTGAAGCGGGCTTCGCACCTGGCGTAATTCTCTATCTGACCTACTGGTTTCCGGCTGCCCGCCGAGCGAAGGCGCTCTCGCTGTTTTTTATGGCGATTCCGCTGGCCGGCATAATCGGCGGCCCGCTTTCGGGCTGGATTTTGCACTCGCTGCATGGCACGCTGGATATGGCCGGCTGGAAATGGCTGTTCCTGCTCGAAGCGTTGCCCTCGCTCGTGCTCGGTATAGCGATCCTGCTGTATCTCGATGACAGCATTGTCAAGGCAAAGTGGCTCACCGAATCGGAAAAGACCCTGCTCGCACGCAATGTCGCGAGCGATAACGCGCATAAGATCGCCCACATCTCGGTCAGATCGTTCATCGGGGACCGTCGCTTGTGGCTGATGGCCGCGATCTACTTCTGCGTCGTGCTCGGCCAGTACGGTCTGACGTTCTGGCTGCCGACGATCATCCGCAAGTCCGGCGTTGCCGATCCGCTGTGGGTGGGACTGTTCACTGCGATCCCGTATCTGTGCGCCATCATCGCGCTGCCCTTGATCGGCATGAGCGCTGACCGTCGCCGCGAGCGCCGGCTGCACCTGGCGATTCCCATGCTGGTCGCCGCCGCGGGCTTCGCCGTATTGCCCACGCTCGGCAGCATCCCCGCCTCGATCGTCTGTTTGAGTATCGCGGCAGCAGGCATCCTCGCCTCGTCGTCGCAGTTCTGGTCGTTGCCGACAGCCTTGCTAGGCGGCATGTCTGCCGCAGCCGGAATAGCTGCCGTGAACTGCGTCGCCAATCTCGCCGGCTTCTTTTCTCCAGCGATCGTGGGCTGGCTGAACGACCTGACAGGTAAGTCAACAGCGGGGCTGATCTTCATCTCGACCGCTATCACGCTCGGTGCCTGCCTTGTCTTCCTGGTGCCCGCTAAAACCGTGAACCGCTGAACCTCCTTCACCCATTCCGACTGATCACAGGAGACGACATGAACAGTCCATCCAATGCCTCGACGGCATCGCTTGCCGAGCACGCTTACCGTATCCGCAGAAACGCCCTGTTGATGGGCGAAGTCCAGGGACAAGGCTACATCGGGCAGGCGCTCGACATCGCCGATGTGCTGGCCGTTGCTTACTTTGGCGCGATGCGCTATCGCCCCGAAGACCCTGAGTGGGAAGAGCGCGACCGCTTCCTGTTGTCCAACGGACATTACGCAATCGCGCTGTATGCGGCGCTGCTCGAAGCAGGCATTCTGCCGGCCGAAGAGCTAGAAACCTACGGCAGCGACGATAGCCGCTTGCCGATGTCCGGCATGGCCAGCTATACGCCTGGCATGGAGATGTCCGGTGGTTCGCTCGGCCACGGCCTGACCATCGCGGTCGGACGGTGCCTCGGACTCAAGCGCAAGCATTCTGCTTCGTTCGTGTACACGCTGTTCTCTGACGGCGAACTGGATGAAGGCGCGATCTGGGAAGGCATCATGTCGGCAAGCCACTGGAAGCTCGACAACCTGATCGCGGTGGTCGACGTGAACAACCAGCAGGCCGACGGCCCGTCCACGCAGATCATGGCGTTCGAGCCGCTTGTCGAAAAACTGGAGGCGTTCGGCTGGTTCACGCAACGCGTCGACGGCAACGATATTGCCGCCGTGGCCGCTGCGTTCGACGCGGCCCGCGCGCATCCCATTGCGCAACCGCGCATGATCATCGCCGATACACGCATGGGTTGCGGCGTGCCGTTTCTCGAAGAACGCGAGAAGAACCACTTTATCCGCGTCGATGCCCACGAATGGCAATTGGCGCTGCAGGCACTCGAAGCAGGGAGACAAGCATGAGCAACGCAACGACAAGCAAGCCGCGCCTGAAGACCTCGGCCATGATCGCCTCGATCGCTGGCGAAGGACAGATCACGCGTTCGGCGCCTTTCGGCCACGCACTGGTGGAATTGGCACGGCAGAACACGAACGTCGTCGGCATGACGGCCGACCTCGGCAAGTACACCGACCTGCACATTTTCGCCAGGGAGTTTCCCGAGCGCTACTACCAGATGGGCATGGCGGAGCAATTGCTGATGGGCGCGGCGGCCGGCCTTGCGCACGAGGGCGCGCAACCGTTCGTCACGACCTATGCGGTATTCGCTACGCGCCGCGCCTATGACTTCATGCATCAGGCCATCGCCGAGGACAACCTCGACGTCAAGATCGTCTGCGCATTGCCGGGTCTGACTACTGGCTATGGTCCGAGCCACCAGGCGGCTGAAGATATCGCGTTGATGCGCGCGATGCCGAACATGACGGTGATCGACCCGTGCGATGCGCTCGATATCGAACAGATGGTGCCGGCGATTTCCGCACATAAAGGACCGGTGTACGCGCGCCTGCTACGCGGCAACGTACCTGCTGTGCTCGACGAATACGACTACACCTTCGAACTCGGCAAAGCGAAGATGCTGCGCGACGGCGCCGACGTGCTGATCATCTCCTCCGGCATCATGACGATGCGCGCACTTGAAGCGGCGAAGGCGTTTGAAAAAGATCGGATCGACGTGGGCGTGCTGCACGTACCGACCGTCAAGCCGCTCGACACCGAGACGATTCTCCGCGAAGCGAAGCGCTCGGGTCGGCTCGTGGTGGTAGCGGAGAATCACACGGTAATTGGCGGTCTCGGCGAAGCGGTGGCGGCGGAACTGATGCGCGCGGGCGTGTCCTGTCCGTTCCGGCAGGTGGGACTGCCGGATGCGTTCCTTGCTGCCGGTGCGTTACCTACGCTCCATGACCGCTACGGAATTTCCACGTCGACGATGGTTGAGGCGATCAAGCGGTGGTTGGTCTGAGGCAAGGCACTCGCCGTCAGACGGGTGACTCGGAATCAGGGGAAATTCGCGGCTGCCGAGGTGCGAATGTCCGGAAAGCAAGCTGTAACTGCCTCAGAAACGCAAGCGCGTGTCAGCGCCTTCTATCGGTTGAATGAGACAGCACACGGGGAGCGGCGATACGTTATGTGCCTACGCCTGCCGCGCTGTCGGCGCCGCCGTCCGGCACCTGTATGTAGTCGTCCTGCGAAAGGTCCCTTATTCAGGCTCCGTCGTTGGCTCCGCACGCTCCGACACATCATTCCCCTTCGCGTGCATGCACTCCAGGTACGCGAGATCGTATCTTTGCTGCACGTTCAGTTGTGCCCGCGGCACGTGGGCGTCGCTCGCGGCGCGCGTGTCGACACCGCTCGCCAGCTGCTCCCTCGCATACTGTTTGCACTGCGCATCGTCCCGCAGAAAAACGGTGAATGGCTTGTCGCGCCCCGGCTTCACGGCTACCGCCGGCCCTATGGGCTGCGACACGCATCCGGCGGCAACCGAGCAGGCCGTCACGGCAATCTTGATTCGACAAAGAATACTCACGGCGTCCGTCCCTATCCGAGGCTATCAAGATAGCAGCGTCCCGACGGAGAGGAAGTAAAGGGTAATAAGGTCGACATGCATGCTCTCGCTTGCCTGGTACTTCGCGAAATGGGGATTCCCTACGACGGGTTAACGGCGAGCGGCCCGACGTCTTAAGGGCGACGCAAATCCCGCGCGGCGTTACGATATCTGCGTTCAACCGACAGCCGATTCCTTCCGCTCGACCGCCGCCCCATGGAACTGAAGCAGATCCAGTATTTCATCGCTCTCTTCGAGGAGGGCACCGTGACCCGCGCGGCCAAGCGGCTGAACATCGCGCAGCCCGCGCTCAGCATGCAGATTTCGAAGCTCGAAGCCGAAGTGCGGCAGACACTTTTCGCGCGCGGCCCGCATGGCATGGCTCCGACCGAAGCGGCGCGGCTCATGTACCGCCTCTACACGCCGATCATGCGCGACATCGAACATGCCCGCGAGCATCTGAGCCGGCGCGATGTCATCGTGACGGGACGCGTGTCGCTCGGGATGGTGTCGTCGGAGGCGCAAAGCGTGCTGCCCGAATCGCTCGCACGGTTCGACGCCCTTTTTCCGCAAGTCGAAGTGTCCGTCGCGGACGGCTTCAGCGCGCAACTCATCGACGCCGTCGAAGCGGGCCGACTCGATGCCGCGATCATCAACAAGCCGCGCGGGCGGCTCACGCTCGACGTGGAGCCGCTGCTGGTGGAAGAAATGGTGCTGGTGACGAGCGCGGCGCACGGGCCGGATCTGCCGGAGACGATGCATCTGGTCACGCAGTCCGGTATCGAATTTGTGCTCCCCACGCGCCGCAACGGACTGCGCGGCGCGCTCGACGCCGCCTTGATGGCCGCCGACGTCGTCATTCAGCCGAAGTTCGAGATCGATCTGCTCAGCACCATCGTGCAGTTCGTCGAGCAGAGCAGCATCGCGACGATCCTGCCGCGCGTCGTGGTGCAGGCGAAGGTGGACGAAGGCCTGCTGCGGGCGCGCACGATCGACTCGCCGCCGATCGTGCGTCACATCATTCAGGTCACGCACCCGAAGCGCCCGATCGGGCCGGCGGCGCAGGCGCTCATTGCGATCATCACCGAGGAGATCCGGCGCGTGACCACTGGCGCGCGGGCTTAGTGAAAACTCAACCGCCGCTCGGGCTCATCGGTTCACGCGCGCTGCACGACGCATCGCTGCGCGTGCCGAACAGCGTGTCGCAGATCGGGAACGTGAGGTTGAAGTTCTGCGTCGCCATAAGTTCGGGATCGTGATGCGTGACGTGCAGGCGCCGGACTGTGTTGATGAGCGGCACGCGGTCGAGAAACGGGCTGTCCGTCACATGCGAAAGCGTGCGCAGCCCTTCGTACATCAGATAGTACGCGGCCATGCAGCACATAGCGGTGCGCGGCCCATTCCGCCCAGTTGCCGAACAGAAAGAGCGGCACGACCGCGAGCCATTCCGCGAACGTCGGCGCATGAAGCTGCGCGGCGCAATAGACGATCACCGCCGTCGTGAAAATGAGCGTGAAGCCGAGATGCATCTCTCCGCGATACCACCACGGCGTCGCCTGCACATATTCGTCGCGAAACTTGTAGGATCGCGCGCGAATGTCGTCGTCATACTTCATGATGAGCGTCTCCTCTTTCTATCGGACGATGCGCGGGCGCGCTCTTCGGCGCGCCCGCCGATGCTTGCATGCTTCAGGACGGATTGCGCGCCGCTCCGTTTTCGAGCTTGCCGAGCGTCTCGGGCACGACGAACGCGCCGATCAGGAAGATCACGCTGATCGCGCCGACGAAGATCGCGAGCGTCGACGGCAACTGGCTCGCATCCTTCGCGACGAGCGAGACGAAGGTCGGCATCATCCCGCCGATCGCGAAGCCGATGTTCCATGAAAGACCCGTCCCGGTCGCGCGGATCGCAGTCGGAAAGCGCTCGTTCAGGAAGATCAGGATCGGCGCATAGCCCGCGCTGCCGAGCGCGGAGAGCAGCACCGCGTACACGCCGATCATCGTGATGTTCTGCGCGCTCGGCAGCAGCACGAAGAGCGCAGGCAGCGCGACCAGCCGGATGAGGCCGAGCCACACGAACGCGCTCTTGCGCCCGATGAACGTGCTCAGATGCCCCGCCGCAACGGAGGCGACGACCACCGCCACGCTGCAGATCATCAGGATCGCGGCGGCCGCGCCGTTCGGCACGTGGCTCACGACCTTGAGGAAGGTCGGCAGATAGCCCGACGTGAGGTAATAGCCGCTGCCGCCACCGATGGTCAGCAGCAGGTTCACGAACAGCACCTTGCGATAGTCCCGCGAGAACAGCGTGCGAACCGGCGAGCGCACCACTTCCACCTGCCCGCTCTTGACCTGCGCGGCGGCCTTGGCGGCCTTCTCGGCGGCGAGCTTCTTCCAGAGCGGCGATTCTTCCAGGCTATTGAATACGAAGAGGCCGAGCAGAGAACTCAGGATGCCGGTAAAGAACATGCAGCGCCAGCCCCAGACGTCGAAGAGATCGCCGGGAAAAAAGCGACGACATCGCGAGATACGTGAGCGACGCGAGCAGTGCGCCAAGGCCCGCGCCACCGCCGCCGATCAGCCCCGAAACCGCGCCGCGATACTTCGGCGCGACGGATTCCGTGCCGATGGTATGCGTCGAAGCCACCACGCCGCCGACAAACACGCCCTGCACGAGGCGCAGCAGCATAAACAGGACCGGCGCGACGAGGCCCACCTGCGCGACCGTCGGCAGCATGCCGAAGGCCGCCGTCGAGAGGCCAACGCCAACGACCGCGACGATCATCGCCCCCTTGCGGCCATGACGGTCCGCGTAGGAGCCGAAAAGCGCGGAACCGAGCGGGCGCATCAGCAGCGTCACCGCGAACGACGCATAGACCGCCGCGAGCGAGAGCATCGCGTGCTCGGATGGGAAGAACAGACGCCCGACCACCGGCGCCACGTACAACAACACGAACAGGTCGAACAGATCGAGCGCCCAACCCATGCACGAGGCCACGACTGCGCCCATGACCTGGCGCTGATTGACGTGAAGCGCGGCGGCACCTTCTTGCGCTGCTACGGACATTTGCATCTCCTTGTATGTCACTGGGCCGTCTTTCGATCGCCCCCGTGTCGCAGGCACGTTGGTCTTTTGGCGTGCTCTTGTCGAGGTTAAAAAATCGTCAGTGCGCGGCGGCGAGCGGCGGCGCAGCGGAGTCGCTGGATGCGCCCGATGCCAAGCTCGCGCGTCGCTGCGCGACCATCGCGTGGGCGATCTTCTCGGCGATCATGATGGTCGGTATGTTGGTGTTGGCCGAAGGCAGTCTCGGCATCAGCGATGCATCGACCACGCGCAGTCCCTGCGCGCCGTGCACGCGCCCTTCGGTATCCGTGACGGCGTCGCGATCCTGCGCGCCGCCCATGCGGCATGTGCCGCTCGCATGCCACACGCCGAACACGTTCGCGCGGATGAAGTCGGCAAGCGCGCGGTCGTCGGCCAGGAGCGCGGCCATGTCCAGCCCGCGCGTGAAGAAGCGTTCGATCAGAAAACGACGCAGCGGCGCGGGCGTATCGAGCAGCGTGCCGAGCATCGAAGTCAAAAGCGCGTTGCGCTCGCCGACCTGGCTCAACGCCTTGACGCGCGGAGAAAACGCCGCTGGAAAGAAGTCGCGCGGATCGCGTCCGAGCCCCGACGCCTCGACCACGCTCGCGAGCATCCGCACGCCGGTAGCGAGCCGTTGCAGATCGCGTTCGTCGTCGAGCAGATTCAGGTCGACACGCGCAGCGGCGGTATCGGCGGATACGAGCTGCACGCGGCCGCGCGAGTACGGCCGGTTGCACCACAGGAAGAAAAGGCCCAGCCGGTTGCCCAGCTCGTGCCATGCCGCGCGTGTCGCACTCGACAGATACAGGTCCGACTCGTCGCAGCCCGCGACGCCGGAGCTCATGCGCGCGGCCATCATACTGGCGCGGCGTCGCGCGAGCGGCATGCGAAAGCGCGGTTCGAGAAAATGACAGAACGTGAGCGACGGATGATCCTGCAGATTGCGCCCGACGCCCGGCCGATCCACCGCACACGCGATGCCGAGCGCCGCGAGTTCGCGGGCATCGCCGATACCCGCGCGCATCAGCAGCGCAGGCGACTGCAGAGCGCCCGCGCTCAGCACGACTTCGCCCGCCTCGAAACGCACGCGCTCGCCGCTTTGCGCCAGCGCGATCACGCCGCGCGCCGCCGCGCCTTCCATCACGATGTGCTCGACGCGAAGGTTCGAATACACCGTGAGATTCGGGCGCTTGCGCGTGGCTTCGTCGAGATAGGCGATGGCCGTGGACACGCGCTTGTCGTCGATGTTCGAGAACGCGCCGGGGAAAAAGCCGTCGCCAAATTCGCCGTTCTGATCCTGCAATTGCGCGACGCCATTCGCGCGCAAGCCCTTGGCGAACGCATCGCAGAACGGCGGCCAGTCTTTCGGCATGATGCGGCGAATCGGCACGGGGCCGTCGCTGCCGTGCAGTTCGCCGCCCGGAAAGTTGACGTCGCGTTCCAGCTTGCGAAAGTACGGCAGCACGTCACGCCACGCCCAGCCATCGGCGCCGTTCGCAGCCCACTCGTCGTAGTCGCGCGGCAGGCCACGATTGGCCGATTGCACGTTGATGCTCGACCCGCCGCCCATCACGCGGCCCTGCTCGTAGACGCGCGGCGCGGCGTCCCTGGTGGCTTTCGCCTTCAGGTCCGGCCAGATGTAGGTCTCGCCACAGAAGACGGGCATCGGATAGCTGTCGAGGATGGCGGCGGGCACCGCGCCCGGCGGCGTATCGGCGCCTGCTTCGATCAGCGCGACGCGCAGCGACGGCACGGCCGACAGCCGATGCGCCAACACGCATCCCGCAGAGCCGCCGCCCACGATTACGTAATCGAAGCGTTCCATCCTCTGTCTCCTGTTCTTCTGTGACGCTGCTTATCAACTTCCGCGAAACACCGGCTTGCGCTTGCCATGGAACGCCTCGACGCCCTCGCGGAAATCGTCCGATGTGCGCAGCCGGCTATAGCAATGCCCTTCAAGTTCAATAGCAATGGAAAGCGGCGCATCTTCCGAATCGTTCAGCAGCTTCTTCGCGGTGCGCTGAGCGAGCGGTGAGAACGCGCGCAGTTCGTCGACGAGCGCATCGGTGGCGGTTTCCAGTTCCGTGTCGGCCACGCAGTCCACCGCAATGCCCCACTCGTAAGCCTGCTTCCCCGGAATGCGGCGCGAGCGCATCACGATGTCCTTCGTCCGGCCGATGCCGACCATCGCCTGAAGACGAGCCGAGCCGCCCGAGCCGGGAATCTGCCCGAGCTTTTGCTCCGGCAGCGCATAGAAGGTCGTTTCGGTGACGATGCGGAAATCGCAAGCCAGCGACAGCTCGAACCCCACGCCGAAGCAGAAGCCGCGATTGGCCGCGATCACCGGCTTCGAGCAACGGGCGGGCGCCGCGATATTCCACGCGAGCTTCGACACGTGCTCCGGCGACGCTTCCAGAAAGCCCTTGATGTCACCGCCGCTCGAAAAGTGCTCGCCCGTCGCGCGCACGACGATCACGCGCACGCGCTCGTCGTCGTCCAGCGCCTCGAAGACGAGGCGCAACTGGTCGCGCGCGCGCATCGAAATGACATTCAACGGCGGCCGATGCAGGATGATGTCGGCGCGCTCGCGTTCGGCGTCGATCTCGACCGAGAAGCCGTCGAGTCCTTGCAGCAGCGTCTGGCCGCGATGGTTCAAATCGCTCATATCGGGTTACTCCTTTGTGGTCTGTGTGGGTTGAACGTTGCCGTCGGATGCGTATTCGCCCGCCGAGAGCTTGCGGCGCAGAATCTTGCCGACCGGCGACTTCGGAATATCGTCGACGAACACGTAGTCGCGCGGGCGCTTGAAGTTGACGAGGTCGGACTGGCGGCACCAGGCGTCGAGCGCCTCGGCATCGACGTATTCGCGGCGCTTGATGAACGCGACCACGCGCTGGCCCCAGCGCTCGTCCTTGACGCCCGCGACCGCGACTTCATCGACGGCCGGATGCAGCGAGAGCACCGATTCGATATCCACCGGCGAGATGTTTTCGCCGCCGCTGATGATCATGTCGTCGACGCGGCCGGTCACGTACAAATCGCCGTCGCGGTCGAAATAGCCGGTGTCGCCGGTGAAATACCAGCCCTCGCGCAGCGACTTCGCGTTCGCGTCCGGGCGGTTCCAGTAGCCTTCGAATGCTTCGTCGCCGAGCAGGTCCGCGATGATCTGGCCTTCCTCGCCGGCCTGTGCGATCTCATCGGGCGACACGGCGTCGAGCTTCACGACGCGCAGCCGCGTGTTCACGCCCGCGCGCCCGGCGCTTCCCGGCTTGCGCGTCGCGTCCTGATCGATGCTGACCGTGTAGACCTCGGACGAACCGTAGTGATTGACGAAGATCTCCGGCTCGAACGCAGCCGACAGGCGCTTGAGCAAACCATCGTTCATCGGCGCACCCGCGAAGCCTAGCTTTCTGACCGACGACGTATCGGTGCTGGCGAACGCGCTGTCCGCGAGCAGATCGTGATAAAGCGTCGGCACGAGATAGAGGCACGTGAGCGCGTACTTCGCGATGGATTCGAGCGCGAGCTTCGCGTTCCAGCGACGCACGCAGACGAAGACGCCATCGACGAGCGCCATCGAAAGCAGCGAGCGCACGCCCATCGTGTGATAAAGCGGCATCACGCCGAGCGTGCGTTCGCCGCGCCGGTACAGGTTCTGCGCGACGTGCGCGAGCGCGCCGGCGCGTTCATGCCGATGACGGCGCGGGACACCCTTCGGCCTGCCGGTCGTGCCGGAGGTGTAGAGGATCAGCGAGATATCGTCGGCGGTGGCGTGCGTCGTTTCGCCGGTGCGCGTGCGTTCCGCGAGCAGCGCGTCGAAGGCCATCGTGCGGCCGGGGGCGTCGTCCAGACCGATGCGCGGCACGTGCTGCGCGGCGGCGCTTTCCACGACGGCATCGGCGCAAACGGGTTCGTAGACGATCGCCTTCACGCCCGCATCCGTCACGCAGTACTCGACTTCCTCCGGCTTCGCGCGCCAGTTGAGCGGCACGATCACGATGCCCGAGAATTGCCCCGCCCAGTGCAGCGTCGCCATTTCCCAGCGGTTTTGCAGCACGACGAGCAACCGGTCGCCGCGTTGCAGCCCGAGTTCGCGCAGGGCATCGGCGACATTCAGAATCATGCGATGCCACTGCGCATAGGTCAGTTGCATGTCGCCATCGACGAGCGCGAGCGCGTTCGGGCTGCGCTCGACGCTTTGCAGAAACGTGCGGCCGAGATCAAGCATGTTCGGCCTCCTTCTCGCCGCGCGCCTCGACCTGACGACGCGCTGCCACATCGAGCACGGCCGCGACGATCGGCGTATAGCCGGTACAGCGGCAGATATGGCCCGAGAGCATGTCGCGCACCTGATCCTCGGTCGGATTCGGCACCCGCTGCAGATAGTCCGCACATGACATCAGAATGCCCGCCGTGCAGAAGCCACATTGCAGCGCGTGATGGCGCTGGAACGCCTGCTGCAAATCGCCGAGCGTCTGGTCGGGCGCAAGACCTTCGACTGTGTCGATGCGCCGCGCATCGGCCTGCACCGCGAGCATCAGGCACGAGCGCGCCGCGACGCCATCCACGTGCACCGTGCATGCGCCGCACACGCCATGCTCGCAGCCGACATGCGTGCCGGTCGCGCCCAGTTCGTGGCGGATGAAATCCGACAGCAGTTCGCGCGGCTCGCAATGGCCGCTGCGTTCGCGGCCATTGAGCGTCAGCGTGATGCGCCGCTGCTCCCCTTGCCGCATGATGTTGTCCGATGTGTTGCTGCTCACGTAGCCTCCTCGATCACGCGCCATCCCAGTTGCCGGACGAGATTGCGTCGATATTTCGCGCTGATGTACGCGTCGTCCTGCGCGTTCAGTTTCCAGCTCAGGTCGTTCAATGCGCCGCGCAGGTCGTCGCCTGTCAGACGCGGCCAGCTTTCCGCCACCGGCCGGTCCGCGACGCCGCCGACCGCGATACGGATCGAATCGTCCGTCACCACCGCCGCGCACGCGACGATCGCGAAATCGCCGTGCCGCGCCGAGAACTCGGTGAACGCATAGCGTTCGCCGGGCTTCCTGAGCGGAAAGCGCACGGCTTCCACGAGTTCGTTTGGCTCGCGCGCGGTCATCAGCATTCCCTGAAAAAAGTCCTGCGCGGCGAGCGTGCGGCGCTTCTTTTTCGAGCGCAGCATCACGTCGCCGCCGAGCGCGGCCAGCACGAGCGGCAGTTCTGCGCTCGGGTCCGCATGCGCGACGGAGCCGCACACCGTCCCGCGATTGCGAATCTGAAAATGCGAGATATGCGGGAACGCCATCGCGAGCATCGGCACTTCGTCGCGCAGCGTGGGACGCCATTCGACGCTGCCTTGCGTCGCCGCCGCGCTCACGACGAGATGGCCTGCTTTGTCATCCACGCGCACGGCGTCGAGTTCGGCGGTGCGCGAGATATCGACCAACACGCGCGGCTGCGCGAGCCGCATGTTGAGCACGGCGATCAGCGATTGACCGCCCGCCAGCACGCGCGCGTCGTCGCCGGTTTGCGCGAGGGCGTCGAGCGCGTCTTGCGTCGTCATGGCGCGCAGATAATCGAACGGCGCGGGCTTCATGCGTGCCTCCTGAAACAGCTCAAAATCCGCGCAATCCACGACTTGCGCTGCTCGACGGGCTGGCCCGCCGCCTGCCGTCCGAGCGATTCGAACAATTGCTTGAGCACGACCTTCGCCGCGCCTTCGAGCATGCGTGCGCCGACCGCCGCCACCTTGCCCGACACCTGCGCTTCATAGTCATAAGTGAGGCGCGTGCCGGTTCCCTGCGGCGTCAGTTCGACGAGACCGTTGCCGCGCGCGCTGCCGAGCGGCGAGATGCCCGCGCCCGCGAGCCGCAGCCGGTGCGGCGCGTCGATCTCCGACAAGCCGATGCGCGCCTCGAAGCGCGCCTTGATCATGCCGACGCCCACCGTCACGTCCGCGCGATACTGATTCGGCGCGGTCTCGTCGAGCGCATGGCAGCCGGGAATAACCTTCGCGAGCGCCTTCGGGTCGAGCAGCACGCCGAACACGGCTTCGGGCGTCGCGGGCAAATCGACCGTGCCGCGCGCCGTCAACGCCTTGCCGCCCGGCGTCGCGGGCTTCGCAGCCGGTGCTTCGCGCAGTTCGGGCCGCGACGGTTCGGGATCGTCGATGCCGATCAGCGCCATCACTTTGGGCGGCGTGAGCGGCAGGCGGATATCGTCGACGCCGAGGGCATCGGCCACCGCATTCGCGATGCACGGCGGCGTGCTCATGTTGTTGCCTTCGCCGAGCCCCTTCGCGCCGAGCGGCGTGAAGGGCGACGGCGTCTCCAGATGTACGATCACCGGGTCGGGCACTTCGCAGGTCGTCGGCATCAGATAGTCGGCGAGCGTGCCGGACTGGAAACTGCCGTCCGCGCCGTAGCGGAACTCTTCCATCAGCGCCGCGCCGACGCCTTGCGCGAACGCGCCGCGAATCTGGCCATCGGCGAGTGCGGGATTGAGTAGCGTGCCGGCGTCGTGCGTCGTCACATAACGGTCGATGCGCACGCGCCCCGTCACGCGGTCTACTTCCACGCCGCACATGTCGAACGCGAAGCCATACGCCGCCGACGTGTTGATGCGATCCTGCTCGTCGGGCGCGTCCATGTGCGGCGGCGACCAGAAGACGCTCTCGCGCAGACCCGGCTCCTCGCCTTCCGGTAACAGCGCGGGCGCCCAGTGCGGCGCATTGCTTGCGGCGCGCGCGAACGGCAACGCGCGCTCTTCGGCACCGTTCGGAAAGACGCGCGCGCCTTCGAAGCGCACGTCGCCGGGCGCGCAGCCGAACTGCTTCGCGAGAATGCGCGCGAGCTTTTCGCGCACGCGGGTCGCGGCCAGATGCACCGTGCCGGCCACCGCGCCCGCGAATCGGCTCGAATAATTGCCCGCCGCGACGGACCACGCGTCCTTGTGCGTATCGAATTCGACGTTCACGACGATGTCCTTCGGGTCGAGCCCGAGCACATCCGCGACGACTTGCGCGCACACCGTCATGTGGCCCTGGCCCGCTGGCGTCGACGCGATGGTGACGACCACGCCGCCGAGCAGATCGACACTCACCGTCGCGCTGGCGATCGCGCCGTTCTTCGGCCCGGCTTTCTTGCGGGCGTCGGGCGGCATCACAGTCGTGATGTATCCCATGTTCGATACCGACGGCTCCACGATCGCCGCGAAGCCGATGCCATAAAGACGCCCAACTTTGCGCGCCGCGTCGCGTCGCGCGACGAGTTCGTCGTAGCCGCCTTCGGTCATCGAGCGGCGCAGCGCTTCCTGGTAGTTGCCGGAGTCGAGCAGCGCGCCCGCCGTCGCGCGATACGGAAAGGCATCGGCGGGAACGAAGTTGCGGCGGTACACATCGAGCACATCGAGCCTCAGTTCGACGGCGATACGCTGAATGAGCCGCTCCAGCGCGAAGTAGACCTGCGGTCCGCCGAAGCCGCGCACGAGGCCGGTCGGCGTCTTGTTCGTGAGCACGACGCGGTTGCGCACGACGAGATTCGGAATGGCATATGCGCCCGTCAGGCAGCCGTGCATCCGGTAGAAGGTCGCGGGTTCGGGCGCGCGCACGTAGCCGCCGATATCTTCCAGTTGATCGTAGGAAAGCGCGACGATGCGGCCATCGCTTTCAACGGCCGCTTCGATGGTCGAAAGGCGCGCGGTCGCGGAAGTCGCGGCGCTCAGGTGTTCGAGCCGGTCCTCGACCCATTTCACCGGCGCGCCGGCCTTGCGCGAGGCGAGGCACATCAGCACGACATACGGAAACACCGCCTGCTTGACGCCGAAGCTGCCGCCTGAATCGCGCGGGGCCTTATGACGCAGACGGTTCGCGGGAACGTTGAGCGCCATCGCCATGACGGCGTGCAGCGAAAACGGTCCCATGAAATTGGATGTGACGTCATAGCCTTCGCCGCCCGACAGATACTCGGCGATGACCACGCCGCATTCGATCGGCGCGCACGTGTTGCGCGGATAGTGCGCGACGAGCTTCACGCGATGCGGCGCGTTTTCGAACGCGGCTTCCGGTTCGCCATAGCGGAAACGCCGGTCGCTGATCACGTTGCTGCCGACGCGCTCGTGCAGCACCGGCGCATCGCCCCGCACCGATTGTTCGATGGACGTGACCGGATCGAGCATCGCGTAGTCGACCTTGATGAGGTCGAGCGCGTCTTCCGCTAGCGCGCGGGATTCCGCCATCACCACCGCCACCGGCTCGCCGACGTAGCGCACGCGGTCCATCGCGAGCGCCCACTGCTCCATCGGCGACTTCACGCCGACGACGAAGGGTCGCGACCACGCACGCAGATCGTCGCGCGTGAGCACGGCGTCCACGCCGTGCAGCTTCGATGCGGCTTCGGTATCGATGGAAACGAGTTCCGCATGCGCGTGCGGCGAGCGCAGAATCGCTGCGTGCAGCGTGCCGGGCTTCACGGCGATATCGTCGCCGTAGCGGCCGCGGCCCGTGAGAATCGCGGGGTCTTCGAAGCGCTGCAGCGGCTGGCCGACGTGGCGCTGCGGCTTCGCGGCATCGCTGTCGGCCACGCGCGCGTTGATATCGGCAAATCCGGTTTCGCGCTGATTCATGGCGTCACTCCGTCATCTTCGCCGCGGCTGCCGAATTCATCGGCGAGACCGCTCCAGCGGCGCGCAATCTCGCCGTGCTCGATGCCGAGCAGATCCAGAATGCGCCCGACCGTGTGATCGACGACATCGTCGATGGTCTTCGGATGCGCATAGAACGCCGGCACCGGCGGCATTACGATGGCGCCCATTTCGGTCGCGAGCGTCATGTTGCGCAGATGCGCGAGATTGAGCGGCGTCTCGCGCGCGACCAGCACGAGGCGGCGGCGCTCCTTGAGCATCACGTCGGCGGCGCGGGTCAGCAGATTGTCCGCGAAGCCGTTCGCGACACCCGCGAGCGTTTTCATCGAACACGGTGCAATCACCATGCCTTCGCTGAGGAACGAACCGCTCGCCACGGCCGCGCCGATATCGCGCACGTTATGCACGACGTCCGCGAGTTGGTCGACGTCGCCGCGCGTGAGGCCGAGCTCCTGCGCCGCCGTCACTGCACCCGACGCCGACACGATCAGATGCGTCTCGTGCGTGCCGAGGCGCCGCAGCGCAGCGAGCAGCCGCACGCCGATGACCGCGCCGCTCGCGCCCGATATGCCCACGACGATGCGCTTCTTCCGCTCAGCCATGATCGCGCGCGAGGTAGGCGTCGAGCGCGCTGTTGTCGGCGGCGACGAGCGCGGTCAGATCCGCGGTGTCCTGACCCGGGATGCGCACGCGTGTGAAGACATGCGCCGGATAGACGACCGGGCGCGTCGCGTCGAGTCCCATCTTCGCGCTGATGCCTTGCAGATGCGCGGGGGCGTCGTCGGGCTGGCCGACCGTCGTCGAGGGATCGAGCGGCGAGCCTTGCGCGCCCGCGACGACGACGAGATCGCGGTCGGCCTGAAAGCGCGTCGCAATCGCCCATTCGATTTCTGCGGGATCGTGCACGTTCACGTCCGTATCCACGACGACGACCAGCTTGATGTCGTAATGCGCGCCGAACGCGCAGAGAATCACGTTCTTCGCTTCGCCTTCGCGTTTCTTGTCGAACTGCACCCACAGGTGATAGCGGCACACACCGCCTACCGACAGATGCACGTCCTTCACCGCCGGATGGCTGCGCTGAAGGTGCGCGAGGAGCGTCGCTTCGCGCGGAATCGCGCCGAGCAGCAGATGCTCCATTTCGGCCGGCACGATCGTATGAAAAATCGGGTCGCGCCGATGCGTCACCGCCGTCACTTCAATGACTTCGCGCGCTTCCTTCGCGCTGTAGTACTTTGGGAACTCGCCGAATGGGCCTTCCGGCTCGCGCACGTTCGGCAGAATGCGTCCTTCTATGACGATCTCCGCGAACGCGGGCACATGCACACCGCTCGTCACGCATTGCGCGACCGGCAGCGGCGCGCCGTGGAGCGCGCCAGCGATTTCGAGTTCGTCGTTATCGATGGGCGTGATCGCTTGCGAAGCGAGCATCGTCAGCGGATCGACGCCAATGGTGACGGCCACGTCGAGCGCATCGCCCGCTTCCTCGGCGGCGCGCTGGAACGCGTAGAGATGGCGCGGCAGCAGCAGTATCGCCATGCGATCGCGGCCATGCACCTGAATGCGGTTGATCGACACGTTCTGCACGCCGGTGCGCGGATTGCGCGCAATCACGAGACCCGCGGTGATGTACGGGCCGTTGTCATGCTCGCTATGCGTGGGAATAGGCAGAAGCGCGTGCAGATCGATTCCGCTCGTATGCGCCACTTGCTGGCACGGCGCGTCCTCACGCGCAATGACTTTCGACGCGAGCGGCTCGGCGGCAGCGGCGGAAAAACGTGCGAGCAAAGCGGCTTCGTCGACGCCCATTGCTTCGGCAATCCACGCCCGCTTCGACATGAATCCGCTCACGACCGGAACCGCATGGCCGCCGGGGCGCGTGAAAAACGCCGCTTGCGTGCCGTCGAGGCGTTTGGCGATAGCGGCGAGTTCGTGTTCGAGCGCAACCGGCTTGTCGATGGTCGCGAGGCGTCCCGTCTTCGCGAGATGCGCGAGCCAGTCGCGCAGCGAGAGCGAGCCCGCCTCCGAGCCTTCCGCGGCCCACGAGAATGAGGAAATGCCGTTCTTTGCGGCATCGCGTATGTTCATTAGCGTCTCCATCTGTGCTGTGCCCGGCAAAGTGATGCCGCAGCGAGCGATGGGGTCAAGCGTAGCGATATCGCGCCATAACTTCTAATAGTGTTTTCTGATGCGCTGAATCATTGCCGCTTATATCAGTATTAGCCCCGATGACAGCGTTCTTCCAGTTACGTATCAATAGATCCGTCCCGCAACCCGTACTGGCGGGCGCGGGCGGCAACGGCGCGCGGCAGGCACGCACCGTTCGACGTGATAATGCAGGTGGAGGCTATTAGCATCGCTGATGCACGAGGGGTGAGATGGACCTCAAGCAAATTCAGTACTTCATCGCGCTGTTCGAGGACGGCTCGGTTACGCGGGCGGCCAAGCGCCTGAATATCGTGCAGCCCGCGCTCAGCATGCAGATCGCGAAGCTCGAGGACGAACTGCATCAGCAACTCTTCGAGCGCGGCGCGCACGGCATGGCGCCGACCGCGGCGGGGCGGCTGATGTATCGCCTGTTTCTGCCGATCATGCGCGACCTCGCACACGCGCGGCAGCAGATCGTTCAGCGCGATGAAGTCGTGACGGGACACGTCGGCATCGGGCTGATTGCGTCCGTCACGGAGAGCGTGCTCGCGGATTCGCTCTCGCGCTTTCACGCGCAATATCCGGATGTCGAAGTCACGGTCGCCGACGGCTACAGCGCGACTTTCATCGACTGGGTGGCGGGCGGTCAGTTGGAAGCCGCGATCATCAACAAGCCGCGCGCGCGTCTGTCGCTCGACTCCCGCGCGCTGCTCGACGAAGAGATGGTGCTCGCAACCAGCGCCGCGCACGGCCCCGATCTGCCGCACGCCATTGAACTCGCGCAGCTGCCCGAACTGGAACTCGTGCTGCCGACCAAGCGCCACGGCCTGCGCGGCGTGCTCGACAGCGCCGCGCAGCATGAAGACGTGCTGCTCGCGCCGCGCTTCGAAATCGACGTGCTCTCGACCATCCTCAAGCTCGTCGAAAACACGCGCTTTGCGACGATCCTGCCGCGCATCGTGGTCGAGCGCGCCGCGCGGCATGGCACCTTGCGCGCGTGCCCGATTCTCGCGCCGCGCATCGTGCGGCATGTCGTCTGCGTGAGCCATCCGCGAAGGCCGTTGAGCGCGGCGGCCGAAGCGCTGATCGCGATCATCGGCGACGAGCTGCATCAAGCCTCGAATATTTCGTGTAACGAACCATCCCCTTCTTTGAAGGAACGCTCCGCATGAACGCATCACGCTGGATTGCCGGCGAATGGACCGGCACGCCTACGCTCGACAGCATCGATCCCGCCACGGGCGAGGCCATCGACCGGTTCGCCGACGGCGGCGCGGATGAAGCCGATGCCGCCATCGCCGCCGCGCGCCATGTGTTCGATCGCACGACGTGGGCGCAGGATGCACGTCTGCGTTAGGACGTGCTGCGCGGCGCGGGCTCCGGCCATGCGTTTCTGTCGCCGACGCTCGTCGAGCATGGCGATCCGAAGGCGTTCTTCTGTCAGGACGAGATTTTCGGGCTGTTCGTCGCGCTCGAAGTTTTTGAAAGCGAGCAGGAAGCACTTGAGAAGGCCAACGATACGGTTTTCGGCCTGTCGGCCAGCGTGTGGACGCACGACGGCGCGCGCGCGTTGCGCACCGCGCGCGCTGCGCAACGGGACAGTGTGGATCAACGATCACAACAAGCTGTTCGCGGAAGCGGAAACGGGCGGCTACCGGCAAAGCGGGCTCGGGCGTCTGCACGGTTACGACGCGCTCGCCGACTTCACCGAGATCAAGCACATCTGCATGCCGGCGGGCATCGTGGAAGGCGTGGCTCCGCTTCGTTGATGCGCCAAAGGCGCGTGCTAGCGTCCGCTGCTATGCGGCATCAACGCGGCAAGCCAGATCGCGACCGCCACCGCGCCGCCATCGGGCCAACCCACCGCACGCGCGCCGAGATAGCTCGCGCGTCCGGCGCGTGGCGCCATGCTCGCGGTTTCGTCCGCGCCCTTAGCCGTCGAGGCCGCATTCCAGCCCGGAGTAAAAAACCCCGCGATAAGCCGAAAGCAGAGTTGTCGGTCCTTCTGGCGCAGAGATGGGTCATCGCCCGCCTACGCAATCAGCGCTTCTTCAGCCTGGACGACGCGCTCGATGACTATCTGCCCGATCTCCGGCGACCCGTGCCTCCGCTCGATCCGACGATCGATTTCGCATTCAAATCAGTGGCTTAGGCCGAGATGGGAGATGCGGGATACGGCGGATTTTTTGCGAATCCCGGCCGACCCTCCGCCTCGCTCAAAATACCGGAAGTCGAATCAGCGCGCTGAAAACCTGGCGCTCTCGTTACAACGTAATGGCGGGAATGTTCTATGACGCCGACTTTTGGTCCCTTCTACTCACTACCGATCCTCACTTTTTGAAGCGCGATCGATTACGCATGTGGGTGATGCTTTCACGGCACGCTCACAGCAACTACGGGAGTATCGAATGTCTAAGGCACCGTCCCCTGAAGTCGATATTAGAACACTGCGCAAAGTCATCATGGCTGCCTCGATTGGTAACTTTGTTGAATGGTTCGATTTCGCAGCGTATGGTTTCCTCGCAACTATCCTCACTAGCGAGTTTTTTCCGAGCAGCGATCCATCCGCGGGCCTCCTGAAGACTTTCGCGGTGTTTGCAGTGGCTTTCGCATTTCGTCCGGTCGGTGGCATAGTGTTTGGCGTAATTGGAGATAGGATTGGGCGCAAACGCACGCTGGCGCTGACCATCTTGATGATGGCCGGGGCGACCACACTGATCGGCCTGCTGCCGACCTACGCCGCCATCGGTGCTCTCGCGCCGTTGTTGCTAACCGTGATTCGCTGCGTGCAGGGCTTTTCGGCCGGTGGTGAGTATGCTGGCGCCTGTGCCTACGTAATGGAGCACGCCCCGCAAAACAAACGCGGCTGGTACGGCAGCTTTATTCCCGTGTCGACTTTTTCTTCATTTGCGATCGCGGCCGTCGTCGCGTATGCGCTTGATGCAACGCTTTCGGCTGATGCAATGCGCGCGTGGGGATGGCGCGTGCCGTTCCTCGCGTCCGCACCCATCGGGCTCATCGGGCTGTACCTGCGCATCAGTCTCAATGAAACACCCGCCTTCCGCGCTCTTGAAGGCGAGCACCAGGTGGCGCATGCGCCGTTGCGCGAAACGTTCCGTACGCAGGCGGGCGGCATTCTGAAGCTCGGTGCATTTATTTCAGTGACAGCATTGTCCTTCTATACCTTTACTACCTATTTCGCGACATATCTGCAGGTCGTAGGACACATGAGTCGCGCAACTTCGCTGCTGATCACCGTTGTGGCACTTCTGTTTGCTGCGGCCATTTGTCCGCTTGCCGGCCTGTATTCTGATTTCGCCGGGCGCCGCATGACATTATTCACCACGTGCGCGCTGTTGATTGTAATCGTCTATCCCTCGTTCTCGCTCGCGGGCTCGGGACAATTTCTGTCAGCACTGATCGGCGTGGCAATGCTCGCGACAGGCGCGGTGTTGTCGGGCGTGGTGACGGCTGCGTTGTTGTCGGAAGTGTTCCCAACCAGGATGCGCTATACCGGGTCGGCCATTACCTATAACCTCGCCTACACGATCTTCGGGGGCACCGCGCCGTTGGTCGCTACCTGGTTGATCGGCACGACCGGAAACAATATGTCGCCCGCTTTGTATCTGATCGCCGTATCTTTCATGGGCCTGATCGGCGGGATGATGCTTCCAGAAACTTCACGAATGTCCTTGCAAGATGTGGGCACTGACAACGACCCAGCTATAGGCGAGATGCTCGGAGCGCAGCGACCGCTCAGGTAGCCCGGATCGTTCGAAGCTTTCCCGAGACTGCCGGCCGGCACGACGCGCGGCCTTGGCGTCGGCGAATTCCGCGAGGTTGGCCGCCTGATCCTCGAAGTGTTCGATGCGCTGGGCCACCATCCGGATAGGGATGCGGCCACTGAACAGCGCGTACGCCGTGAGATTTTCGCGCTGTGCGAACGCATTCCGATTTACTGATTCGCCGAATCGCCAAGCTTGCGCACAGCCATAGCGACCCCACACGCCAGAAGCCTATACGGAGCATCGAATGAGCAATCTGCATGAGAACAGCATCATCATCGACGGCCTGAACATTTCGAAATTCGACCGCTCGGTGTTCGAGGACATGAGGAAGGGCGGCATCACCGCGGCCAACTGTACGGTGTCGGTGTGGGAGAGCTTTACGAAGACCGTCGACAACATCTCGTTGATGAAGCAGCAGATCCGCGCAAACAGTGAGTTGCTGACGCTCGTGCGCACCACCGAAGACATCGCGCGTGCGAAGAAGGAAAACCGCACTGGGGTGATCCTGGGCTTCCAGAACGCGCATGCGTTCGAGGACAACCTCGGCTATATCGAAGCCTTCGCCGACATGGGCGTGCGCGTCGTGCAGCTTTGCTACAACACGCAGAACCTGGTCGGCACCGGTTGCTATGAGCGCGACGGTGGGCTGTCGGATTTCGGCCGCGAAGTGATTACCGAAATGAACCGCGTCGGGATCATGGTCGATCTGTCGCACGTTGGTGGCAATACGTCGTCGGAGGCCATTGCGTTCTCGAAGAAGCCGGTCTGCTATTCGCATTGCCTGCCGTCGGGTCTCAAGGAGCACCCGCGCAACAAGTCCGATGAACAGCTGAAGGAAATCGCCGAGGCCGGCGGCTTCATCGGCGTGACGATGTTCGCGCCGTTCCTCAAGCGCGGAATCGATGCGACGGTCGAGGACTACATCGAAGCCATCGACTATGTCGTCAACCTGGCCGGCGAAGATACGGTGGGCATCGGCACCGATTTCACGCAGGGCTACAGCGTCGACTTCTTCGACTGGCTCACGCACGACAAGGGCCGCTATCGCCGTCTGACGAACTTCGGCAAGGTCGTGAACCCGGAAGGCATCCGCACGATCGGCGAGTTCCCGAACCTCACCGCGGCCATGCAGCGCGCAGGCTGGAGCGAGACGCGCATCCGCAAGATCATGGGCGAAAACTGGGTGCGCGTGTTCCGCGATGTCTGGGGCGCATAAGCACCGAAGACCGATCCTCATTCATCGAAACGCGACGGGCGCCGTGACGAGCGCCCGCGCGAACCGAAACTCACCCCTCGGAGCACCCTCGCGATGCAACCGCAACTGCCGATCGACGTCGATCCGAACACTGGCGTCTGGACCTCTGACGCACTGCCGATGCTGTACGTCCCGCGCCATTTCTTCACGAACAATCACACGGCTGTCGAAGAGGCGCTCGGGCGTGATGCCTACGCGGAGATCCTCTACAAGGCGGGTTACAAGTCGGCCTATCACTGGTGCGACAAGGAAGCAAAGCAGCACGGCATCAGTGGCATAGCCGTATTCGAGCATTACGTGAAGCGTCTTTCGCAACGAGGATGGGGCATCTTCACGATCGTCGAAGTCGATCCGGTGAGCGCGCGTGCGCGCGTCGAACTCCGTCACTCATCCTTCGTGCTGGCGCAACCGGGCAAGCACGGCAAGCTTTGCTACATGTTCGCGGGCTGGTTCGCCGGCGCTATGGACTGGGTGAACGACACTACTGAAGCTGGCGAGGGCGCTCCGCGCTCGCAGTCGAAGGAAGTGCAATGCGCAGCGGAAGGCCACGACCACTGCCTGTTCGAAGTGTCGCCAGTCGCGCAATAAACCGTTTTCTCGCAATAAGCTGACCTGAGATGCTGAGAGACGGCGCCGGAGCGTAGGCCATTGCAGTACGCGAGAACGGACATCGTGTCCCTGACGCGACGTACAAGTGCGTATTCGACGGCAAGTCGAGCGCAGATTCCACGCTTGCCCGAGCGCGGATTCCACGACTGCCCGAGCATGAATTTCACGTGAAGTCGAGCGCTGGAATGTGAGGTAACCACGCGGGTAACCCATGGCACCCTCGACGTTTTTGCGTCGGGAGTGCGAATGCCGAACAACAGGTTATCCATGCGTCAGATCAAGGAAGTCTTACGGCTCTATTAGGTCTATTAGGGGGGCCCCGGTAGGCGCGATTTCCTGTCATAAGCGCCGGGGTTATGTACCATTAGCGACTCCCCCGCAAAAGTGTCATAGCGTGACATATAAAATCCGCTGTGCAAGTAGGGCCGACAGGGTCACGGAACGAAATCCGGCCCCCGCAATTCGCCCCCCTACGGAGCGGTCCGAATTCAAAGCAGATATCCGCGTCGCTACTGAGCACCATGGGGACTGACCGCTTAGGCCGACAATGTGCTGGCCAATCTGACCGAGCGAATGGCCGTTGCACCTGGCGGATGCCGCCGATCGCCGTCCTTTCCACTCCGCCGTAAAATAGCTTCGCCTGTGACAGCGGAGAGTACAAGGCGCTATGAAAATCCGTACGCGGTTCGTCACCGCAATATTGGCGGTGCTCGTCGCCATCGCGGTGCTCTTTATCCCGTTGCCGCAGCGAATTGCGCTCGACACGCGCATCATTTCGGTTGCGTCGATACAACGCCCTCCCACGGTCGTGTTCGACTATGTCACGACGCCGGCTCACTGGCCAATCTGGCATCCGTCATCGCTCGCGGTCAGCGGTTCGGTGGAACATTCGCTCGATGTGGGCGAGCAGGTAACGGAGGAATTCAGGGTGGCGGGCAGGCGTGGCCGCGTTGTGTGGACAGTCGCGGCACGTGTGCGTCCGAGCAAGTGGGTGATAGCAGGAAAGATTGACGGCAGATCGGCCGGCACCGTCACTTATTCGCTGACATCGACTGTGAGCGGAACCCGTTTCGAACGTGAATTCACCTATCGCGCGCCGTCGTTGTGGTTCGCGATATTGAACTGGTCCGTGCTGCGCGCGCGGATTCAATCTGAATCGGATACGGCAGTCTTGCGACTTAAGAGCCTTGTGGAAGCGTCACCGCAGCATTAGCAACGTCGCTCGGCTGGCGTTGTGACTTGGCGTTTTCACGACGAGACTGAATCCTTGGGTACAAGTCTGCTAGCGGCCATTCGTGAGGGCAATCGAAGCGCAAGAGGGTGCCATATACGGTCGTTCGCCATTGCCACGATTTGGACATTTGAGTGTCCGTTCACACAGGTTGAATCCGCTATTCATTGGAAAGTCCGCTTCGGATCGCGGGCCTAGACCGCTCGCGCGGCAGGGGCTCCGATAGACGGTGGCGCAATGGAGAGGAAACCGACTCTGTCTTCATGTCGACGGGCGGGGAAATCCGCCTCGTCTTCCATCGTGAGAAGCATCGACGGCCACATGTCGCCGAGATCGGTGGGGGCAGGCGATGAGCAGAACTTCCTAGCGCCAATCGTCGAGGACGAAGTCGTTAGGGCGACTGTAGGCAGGCTCGTTAGGCCGATGCATGGTCACCACCTGCATTTGGTTGCGGAAACCGCGTGCCATCATCTGGCGATAGGCTTGCTCGCGCCCGGTATTGACCCCAACCAGGACCCTCGCCATCCCCAATGCGGTGGCGAGCGCGCCGGCGGCGTCGAGCAGCGCGCCGAACCGATCGGAGGCACCCGGACCGGGGCGCACCGCGCCGAATTTGATGAAGAGACAATCGGCACCGGCCTCGCTCGCCGGTCCCCAATGGCAAACCGCGAAGCCGCCCAGCTGGCCCGAACGCTCCCATAACAGCAGGGCGTCGCCGAGGCCGCGCGCGGCGACGGTGCGGATCTCAGCGGAGAGATCGAGGCCGTCGAGGATCTCGTCGCTGAGCGCGCGGCTCGCTTCTTCCGCCGCCCGCCGCTCGCCGGCCGCGAGCGCCGTATAGCGCGCGTCCTGCGGCAGCGGGCCGGACGCCGCCGCCGGCGCCGCCATGATCGCGGTGAGAAAGCGCGGATAGAAGCCGAACTTCTGATAGAGCCAAATGTGCTTCGTGCTTTGGGCGAACGTGCACAGGCCGGCATGGCGCGTGCCCCAGTTCGCGAATTGTTCCGAGACCGCTGCGACCAGCGGCTGGGCGATGCCCTTGTCCCACAGATCAGGGCGAACCGAGAGTGGGCCGAAAAAGCCGACACTGCCCCAGTTGGTGGCGAAGTTGACGCCGGCGAGCGTGCCGTCGTGGTCGGCAGCGAAGGCGGCGGTATGCTCGCATCCGAAGCGGCCATAGACGTAGTCGAAATCGGTCCAGAAATTATCGGGATCGGCGACGCCGAAGAAGGTACCGAAGGCGCGCCGCACGATGCGCTGCCCCTCCGGCAGGTCGCGCTCTTCAAGTGGACGAACGTTGAGCATGTTGGCAATCCCCCGTCCTCGGCCATGACCTGCAACGATCGTAGCATACGGTCGGGTCCTCGCGAATAGGCGGGGCGGAGGTCTGTTGAGGTTTACGGGCGGCCCCGTCAGGCCGAGGTCGTTAAGGTTTATTCGATGCCTGCCATCGGCCGCAGGAATGTGCATGCCTCCGCGCATGTCGGCAGGCGTCGAATAAGCCCGATGGAGGAAACCGCGGAGTGCTCCGATGCGCTCGGAGCTTCACGGCTATGGCGATTGATAGACCGGGATGCTGAGTGGCGTCGGATGCGGCACGGTCAGGCGAGGTGCCAAGCGGGCGCTGACGCCGTGGCGGAGCGGTGCAGTCGTGCATGCGCGAGGATGACGCGCGCGGGCGAAGCGCTTCGCGAAGCGACACGCGCAAACGTCCGCCCCTGGGCCGCGTTGCCGCAGAGCGAACGTTCGACAGGCAGGTCGAGGAACCGTGGAGTTCATGTCTGATCCCGGCGCATTGGCGGTGCACGGATCTGGGCGCTGCGCGCGAGGATGTCGATGACGATCATCGGTGCGCCGCAGTGCCGGCAGATGAAGACGGGGCGGGTTGCGACGATGGCCTCGTCCGGTGACGGGCTGATCTCGGGTGCGACGTGCAGCAGATTGCGCACCCTCGCGAGACTGGTACGGCGCACCGGGTTGGCGAGCAGTCCGTAATGACCGATCCGATGGAAGCCGCCGGGTAGCACATGGAGCAGGAAGCGGCGTATGAATTCGCCGGTTTCGAGGGTCAGGGTCTTGTAGCGGGTGCGTCCCTTCGCACGGTAGTCCTTCCAGCGGAACGTCACGCCACGCTCATCGAAGGTGACCAGGCGCTGGTTGGAGATGGCGACGCGGTGCGTGTAGCGTGAGAGGTACTCGAGCACCGCCTTCGGTCCGGCGAACGGGCGCTTGGCGTAGACCACCCATTCGCAGGTACGTAGCGGCGCAAGCCACCGGGCAAAGGTGGCGGGGTCAGCGAGCCCGGTGTACTCGCCGAAGAACTGCAGGTCGCCACGGTGGTGAACCGACTGGAGTACCTCGAGGAAGCGGCGCCGGAACAGGCGTGACAGGACGCGCACGGGCAGGAAGAAGCCGGGCCGGCAGGCGATCCAGCGCTCACCGTCAGGCGACAGCCCGCCACCGGGCACGATGCCGTGCACATGCGGGTGATGCGTGAGCGCCGAGCCCCAGGTGTGCAGTACGAGCGTGGCGCCGACCCGGGCGCCGAGGTTCCTGGGATCCGCGGCGATGGTACGCAGCGTGTCGGCGGCGATGTCGAGCAGCAGGCCGTAGATGATCCGTTTGTTGTACCAGGCGATCGCACTGACGGGCGCGGGGAGCGTGAAGACGACGTGGAAGTATTCGACGGGTAGCAGATCGGCCTGGCGTGCTTCCAGCCAGCGGTGGGCGGCGCTGGCCTGGCACTTCGGGCAATGCCGGTTCCGGCACGAGTTGAAGGACACCTCTGTCCTTGCGCAGCCTGAACAGCGCAGCACATGTCCACCCAGTGCCGCCGTGCGGCACCGTTCGATGGCCGACATGACCTTCAGCTGCCCCAGGCTCAGGTGTGTCGTGGTTTGCCACGCTGGTCCATGGCTGCGGAAGATGTCCGCAACCTCCAGCATGAGGCGTTACAGCGCGCGGGCCTACCCGGCAGGCAGGCGGTCCAGCGGACTGGTGACCTCGTGCAGCAGGTCGGTGGCCACCTGGACGCAGAGCGCGGTGTTCTCAAGCTTCGCATGGCCGGGCAGCACCTGGATCACGCGGATGTCCACCTTCTGTTCAAGCAGGTGTGTCGCAAAGCTATGCCGCAGCGTGTGCATGGACACGCGCTTGTCGATGTTCGCAGCCTCGGCGGCGGCATGAATGGCACGGTTCAACTGTCGCGTGCTTAACGGATCGAGCGGATCGAGCCCGGGAAACAGCCACCCGCCATCGAGCATCCTGCCCTGCGCACGGGCCACGCGCCACCACACACGCAGACGCTCGAGCAGCACCGGCGAGAGCATGGCGTAGCGGTCACGGCGCCCCTTGCCCTGCTCGATGCGCAGTGTCATGCGTTCGCTGTCGACGTCGGTGACCTTCAGCGCTACCACTTCGCTGGCGCGTAGCCCCGCGCCGTACGCGACCGACAGCGTGGTCTGGTGCTTCAGGTTGCCGGCCGCCTCGATCAGTCGCCGCACTTCATCGGGACTGAGCACGACGGGCAATATGCGGGGCACGCGCACCGGTTGCATCCTGACCATCAGCTCGGGCCGGTCGAGCGTGACTGTGAAGAAGAACTTCAGGCCCCGTTACGCCGCCATTTTCTTCGCTCGATTAAACGGAGCCAGGAGCAGAGACTACACCGGACAGTGTCCGAAACGATCATGCGAGATCAAGGGTACGCACGAACTTCAGCAGTTGATCGCTGACATCGGCGGCGGCCTCATGCTGAACCCAATGCCCCACGTTATCGAGTTCGAGTCCTCCTACAAGGCCCGGTAAGCCGGCGCGAAGGTCGTCGAGGCTAAGCGGATATAGCTCTTTCAGACCGTCCGCCTTGCCCCAGATAAAAAACGACGGCTGAACGATCTTCGCGCCCTTCCACGGAGCGGACAAGGCGAAATACGGCTCCGCCGCGCGGTAGTAATTCAACCCTCCGTGGAAACCGGTACGCTGAAATTCCGCGATGTTATGCGCTACATAGTCTGTTGGGGCCCACGAAGGCAACGGTCCAGGGGCAGTACGATGAAGGCTTCGAGCCGGATCCAGTGGACTCCACTGCTGGCCAGCTGGCGCGGTACCCGATGCCCAATACAGAATGCCGGGAATGGTCACCGCTGCGTTGGCCCAGATTTCGTCGGCGTCGGCCCGAATTTGCTCGAACATATAGAACTTGTCTTGAAGCCCCGCCTTTCGCATTCTGTCGAAAACACTAGCGTCTCCGCGCGGCACGAAAGGGACACTGAGGCAGAACACCGCCGGAAATCTGTCCGGGCGCATCAGCGCCGCGTTCCATGCATGGGTCGCCCCCCAGTCATGTCCGACGAGGACGGCGCGGGGAATCGCTAGCGCATCGAGCAGGCCAATCAGGTCGCCTGCCGTGTGCAACGGTGTGTAGAGGTTTGCGTCGACTGGAGCCGAGCTTCGCCCATAACCGCGCATATCCGGGGCAATCGCACGAAAACCCGCCGCCGCAATGGCCTTCATCTGCCGCCGCCACGTATAGGCGGTGTCCGGGAAACCGTGGCAGAACAGCACTGCTGGCCCCTCACCTTGCTCCGTTACATGCAAGGTAATGCCGTTGGTCGCAATGTCGTATTGTTTGATGCCATCGCTCAAATCTGAAATCACTTCATCGCTGTTCGATGCGCTCATTTCATTCAACTCCTTTAGTCGACCTGCAGGACCCTATCCGGGTCAGGATGTGACCGTGATGGCTACGACAGCCTTTTCGCCTCGAGCCAGGCGCGGATTACCTGGACGAGTTCAGCCTTGCGTTCGAGCGGAAGCCAGTGGCCTGCGCCCAGCGTCGCCACAGACAGATCCGTGCAGGCGTTTCGCATGGGCTCGCCGAGAGCGCTGCGGGTGATATCGCAGATGCCATCAAATTCGCCGTTCACGAACAGCACAGGCTGGCTCAGGCGGCCGCTGTCGGGCGCAATTCGAGCGTAGGCGATGTTGGCGTCATCGTTCAGATACCAGGCGTTACCCGGACGAAAACCGGTCACACGGAACACATTAACCAGCGCGTCGAAGTCAGCCGACGGCCAGAGCGCCGCGTCCGGCGCCACCGTCGGCGCGCGACGTGCCGACCCGAACCAGCCTCCATTGCGCGAGACCAGCGCAGAGCGATAGATGTGGTCCACGGATTTCGGGTCTCCAGACCGATAGATCGCCGCCAGTGTCGCCGCTATGTCGGCATTGAAGTCGGTAACGGTCTGATCGAAATGAGTCAGATAGAAGCGGTAGTAGTCCCATTGCCCGTCCGGATACTGGTCGGCGCGATAGAGCGTGCGATCGACCAGGGGCAGCAGACTGCGCAACCCGAAGCTCTCGGGCATATACGGAACGGAGACGAACACAACGGCACGGCTGCGCTTCGCGTAATGCGCAGCCAGCGCCCCGGCCACCGGGCTTCCGAGGTCGTGGCCGACCCATATTGCCGGACTTGCGCCCAGATGGTCATGAAGCTCGACCATATCGTCAACGATCTCTTTGAGTGCATAGGCATCGGGCGCGCCTGGTGTCGATGAGCCGCCGTATCCGCGCATGTCCGGTGCAATGCAGCGCCAGCCCTCCGACGCGAAAGCCTCGATCTGCGCGCGCCACATCAGACCGAGCCCGGGCCAGCCGTGAAGGAGGATCATCAGTGGCCCCTCGGCGGGCCCGGCCTCCCAATAGCGCGTGGAATGGCGGGGTGAGGCGAACGTGTGGGCGATCATGGCAGGAGCATTCTCCGGTGGTCGGTCGTCCAGAAAGGACGCGATTTTCGATTCCATTTGCAGCGTGAGTTCGCAAGCGCAGCGTGACTCACTTGCCGCCCGCCTCGAGAACGGCATTCCGCAAAAGACTAGTACGGAATTCTCATCTATCGCCGTTCAGGATTATGACTATACTCCAGCTCAGATCCGGTGACTGAAACGTTCATCACCCTCCCAATTAACGAATGGAGCGGAGCTTTCAAATGGCTTTTCGTAAATTTTTTATCGCAGGCGCGACTGGTGACACGGGCGGAGCAGCGACAACGGCCCTTTTAGCTGCAGGCGAACAGGTACGAACCCTGGTGCGACGCGAGGACGCTCGCTCAGAGCGGCTGCGCGCACAGGGCGTCGAGGTGCTGGTTGGCGATCTCTCGGATATCGACGATGTCGCACGCGCTCTTCAAGGCATCTCATCGGCCTATTTCGTTTATCCGATCGAGGCTGGTGGGATAGCGGCCAGCGCTTCGTTTGCACAGGCCGCCCGTGAGACCGGAATCGAATCGATTGTGAACATGTCGCAGATTTCGGCTCGCCGTGAAGCGAAAAGCCATGCCGCGCGAGACCACTGGATCTCGGAACAGGTGTTCGACTGGGCCGGCACGTCGGTAACGCATCTGCGCCCCACGTTCTTCGCTCAATGGTTGACCTACCGGGTCAAGTCGCGTCCGTCAAAAAGGACGGGATGCTGCGTCTGCCTTTTGGCGAAGGGCGCCATGCGCCGATTGCAGCCGAGGATCAGGGTCGCGTGATTGCCGCGATCCTTCGCGATCCGGCGTCGCACGCGGGCAAGGTCTATCCGCTCTACGGGCCGGTCGAGATGAATCACCATGAGATTGCGGCGGAGATGAGCAAGGCGTTGGGTAGGACGGTCTCGTACCAACCAGTCGATCTCGATCTGTTCAAACAGCGCCTGAATACGGATGCAAAATTCAGCGACACCTTCACGCAGCATCTCCTGTCGGTTGCCGTCGATTACCAGGAAGGCGTTTTCGCCGGCACCAATTCCTTCATTGAGGATTTGACCGGTACTCCGCCGATGACGGTCCAGGCTTTTATCAGGAAGCACGCGGCACGGTTCGCCTGACCGCGATTCCACAGCAGAGAAGACGAACAAAACAGGAGCTTGTCATGCAGTCCTCCCGCATTGATGCAGCCAGTGAGATCGGGACCGAGGAATACCTCGCCAATCCCGTATGGATCGCTCTGAGCGAAGCGCCTCCGGCCTTCATCGAGCGCCGCGAAGGCGGTGCCCGGTATGGCCCGGAATTTGCGCCGTTCGGGGCCGCGCAAAATTACACCGCGCAAAGCGTCTCTCAAGTTGCAGCAATGCTCCAGCCGGGACAGCGCCTTTCATTCTTCACGGCGGCCAAACCGGACTTGCCGCCCGGCTTCGAAGTGGTGCGCGAGGCTGTTGCAAATCAGATGGTTGCCGCCAACAGGTTCACCGTATCGTCCGATGAGCGGATCATGCGACTCGGTGTCTACGACACACCTGATATGCTCCGACTCGCCGAAATGACGGAGCCTGGACCATTCAACGCCCGGACCAACGAATTGGGTCACTTCTTTGGCGTTAGGGAGAGCGGCCAGCTGGTGGCGATGGCGGGCGAACGAATGACTGCCGGCAAGTACGTCGAAATCAGCGCCGTGTGCACGCACCCCGAGTGGCGCGGCCGAGGGTTGGGTCGACTGTTGATGGAGCACCTGGCGGCAACCATCCAGGAACGCGACAGAATACCGTTCCTTCATGTGTTCACGAATAATGTTTCCGCCGTTCGTCTGTATCGGGAGCTCGGTTTTCGCATTGCCAGGACTTTGCAACTGACGGCAATTGTGAGGTCGTCGGGCGAGAGCTAACCGCTGCTGCGGGAGCACCGGGCGAACGGCATTGCCTCAGGTTGACTCGTAGCACAATGCATCTTTGAGACTGGAAAATGGGGCACTCACAAGCTGGCAAACTGGCCACGCATCAGCGGATTGTGCAGGTCGCCGCACGGCGTTTGCGCGAGCGCGGCATTGAGGGAATCAGTGTCGGCGACATCATGAAAGAAGCCGGCTTAACCGTCGGCGGCTTCTACAAGCATTTCGAGTCACGCGATGCGCTCGTGACGGAGGCTTTCATCATGGCATTGCAGGACATCGAGCATATTCAGGCCGCGCTCAAGACGGCGCCTGAGCGCGCGATAAGCACATATGTGTCGGAAAGCCATCGGAACAACCTCGGCAGAGGTTGTCCAATTTCAGCGCTAGTCAACGACGTACCGCGCGCGCCCGAAGCAACCCGCGAGGCATTCACCGAACGTGTCAGTGAGATCATCGCTTTGCTCGCACAGTCTTTGCCGGATACAGAAGACGCCCATGCTAAAGCGGTGATGATCTTCAGCACCTGCGTTGGTTCAATAGCGCTCGCTCGCGCCGTGAATGACCCGAGTCTGTCGAACAGGATAATCGAAGGAGCGCTGGCGGAGATGCTCAAGATGTACGAATGATGTCGATCAGCGGAAAAGGATAATTCGCTGGCTTCGATCATAAGCCGGTTGATGGAGCAGAGCGGACGCTCGAATGTCTGCGCGGATCAGCGGCCGGAGGGCCGCAGTTGGCCGACTGCTGACTCATAAGCCTGCGTGTCGTCCAGTTGAAGCGTACTTCAGCCGGACGTCAGAGCCCGGCGGGGAACGCGTCAGATTAAGGTATTTCCAACGTAAATTGACACCCTCGCTGCAAAGTCTCAGGACCAAATCTGACAGTTTCGCCGTTGACGTACGTAAACGTCCGAATCTTGACGGTACCCCGATTACGAAACGGTCGCCTTTGCCGATCGGCGCGGCTATGACGGCATCGCCGTGGCGCGGGGGATGGTGGAGCGCGGCCGGCAGATCCTCGGCCAGCTCGAGAAGCGCCTAGAACGCGCGAAGGAGGCCGTGCGCGAGCGGTTCGGCACTGCCGACAACCGCTCGCGCTGCGTCTTCGCCATGAACCTCAACTACGACCCCGACGTCGTGCCCGAGATCGTCGAGGCCGACGCGATCTTGCGCCGCGACCATCAGAAGCTGGCTCCGTTCCGGTGCTATGCCCGCTTATGGCTCGAGCGCGACTACGACGCGGCGGCCGGCAAGGGCGAGGTCATCGTCCAGGGGGACTCAGCCGTAGCGGCGGATCGTTTCCTGCACGCTCGACAGACCTTTGCGCAGGTCATCGGCATTCATGACCGGCACGAGTTCGATCTTGGCGTTCAAACCAAAGAAGAGCCGCTCGGCGGTATCGGCAATCTGCGATGATTCCGCCATGTTCACGATGAAGAAGCCGCCCCGGTCGCCATTCTCGGCGTGGAAATAAGCGGCTTCGGGCTTCAGATCCTCGGTTAGCTGTTGGAAGACTTTTTCTAATTTGCCGGCGCGGATGGCGGAGTTGCCGGCATCAGCGGAAAACGAGAACTTCACCATAACACGCATGACTTATCTCCCTGACGGTTGCCGGGTCGCCCGGCGACGGGCACCCTCGGTGGATCATTCTTAGCCTACGCTCACCCGCCCGCAACTTGGATCGGCGGCAACCCTAGGCGGGGGATTTCGATCGCGGCGCAGCGGTTCATCACCTAAACGGACTTTTCGTACGCTAAGCGCGCTACGCTGGGCGTCTCGAACGTCTCTGCGCGACCCGTTGCCGCCACTCTGTCTCGTGGAGGCTCTACGGCAGATATCCAAGGGACAACTGACAGTGAGCAGAGCACACACGTGCCGACAAGGGGCGCAAAGCGCGTAGATTTAGGCGCATCCCGACAACGTCTCCCGCTATTCTTCATACACGGGTCGCGCAGTTCGCGCCCTTTCCTCGCGCGTGCCGACCGTCTTGCGCTTACACGGGGGACGTATGAGCCCTGCTGCTAGATTGTCGCGTCTACGGCGCGCATCTGGAAGCTGTCGGTCGTCGCGAAACATCTCGCTGGTCATCGCGCTTGCACTGACTGAACTGTTCTCTGGGCAACAGGCCTTCGCGGCAGGACCGCTGCCGCAAGGCGGCCGCTTCGTAGGCGGCTCAGGAAGCATTGCTCAGAACGGCACGAACCTGAACATCACGCAAACGGGCTCACGGGGGATCATCGAATGGGACAGTTTCTCGATCGGACCGCACGGCACGGTTTCGATCAACAACGGCACGGGCGCGACACTCAATCGCGTGACGGGTAACGACTTCTCCGCGATCCTCGGCACGCTGAGCGGCACCGGGAGTATTTACCTTGTCAACCCGCATGGGGTTCTAATCGGGCGAAACGGCGTGGTCTCGACGGGCGGGCGCTTCGTCGCTTCGACGCTCGACATCCCCAACGACACATTTTTGAATCCGCCCGCGATCGGTGGGTCGGTCTACACGGGCAGCTCCACGGCGAATGTGATCAATCTCGGCAGACTCATCTCGTCGGGCGGGGACGTGTTCCTCATATCGGCTAACAAGGTCACGAACGCAGGGACAATCGATGCGCCAACCGGCAATGCCGAACTTGCCGTGGGGCGTCAGGTCCGTCTGCTTGACGGCACGGATCAGCAAGTTTTCGTGGACGTCGGAAGCGGCGGCACGGTGACGAACACGGGCTCGGTGCAGGCGGCTATCATCAATTTGCAGGCGGCCGACGGCAACATTTTCGCGCTCGCGGGTCATTCGGGAGCGCTGCGCGCCACCGGCACTGCGTCACGCGCCGGCCACGTGTGGCTCGTCGCGAACACCGATACCGCCACTTCAGTTATCAACACCGGTAGCGTCGACGCGCGCGGCGCGCAGATCAGCGCACGCAATGCGGACGGCAGCGGCGGCGCGGTCGATATGTCCGGCAAGGAGGTCGAGGTCGGCGGCGCGGACGTTCAGGCGAAAACCTGGAACATCACAACGGGGGACTTCATCACGGACGCCTCCACCGCTCGCACGCTGAGTGCAAGCCTGAGCCACGGTGCCTCGATCAACGTGGACGCGAACGGCGGCGACGGCCTGCTAGGGGCGACCGGCGAGGGAGACATCGCTATCGACGCGAGCATTCGCTGGCACGGCGCCGCGTCGCTGACGCTCGACGCGGCGCACTCGCTGACCATTGCGCCGAACGCGACCATCGCCAATCGCGGCACAGGCTCGCTGATTCTCAATGCCGACTGGCATGGCTTCGACAACGGCGGCAGCGTGACCAACCTGGGCACCATCGACTGGTCGCGAAGCACGGGCATCGTCACGGCGCTCTACGACATGAACGGCAGATACACGCCCGGTACGTTGCGCAGCAATCCTTCCTGGAGTGCCGCGCCGTTTAGTGGCCTGGTGACGCAGATCACCGCCTATCAGCTAATTAACTACCTGGCGGACCTTAATGCGGTGAATAACAATCTCGCGGGCAACTATGCGTTGGGCAACCTGTCAATCGATTTCCTGGATCCGGTGAATTTCGGCGGCATCGGCACCGCTGCCACACCGTTCACGGGTCAGTTCGACGGTATGGGCCATGTCGTCACGGGACTCAACATCTCCGGCGACGCCGATACCGGATTTTTCGGCGTGATCGGCAAGACCGGCGTCGTGCGCAATTTTGGTCTTTCAGAAAGCTCAGCGACCTCTTCCGGAGGACCGGTCGGCTTGCTCGCCGGCACGAACTATGGGCTCATCGTGCGGGTCAGCACCTTCGGTAGCGTCCAATCCACGGGCGACACAAGCAGCGTGGCCGGAGGGATGGTCGGCGAAAATCGCGGCCTCGTCGAACAGTCGTTCGCTGCGGTGCAAGTCAGCGGCGCGGGCATGGTCGGTGGCCTTGCCGGTACGAACGATGGTTGCATCGAACAGTCTGTGGCCGAACATAGGGCGGGTGCCGGTGCGAAAGCCACGATCGGGGGACTCGTCGGCACGAATCATGGCGGCATTAACCAATCGAACGCAATCGAAATCTTGACGGGCGGCGCTGTGGTCGGCGGACTGGTCGGCAGCAATGCGGGCGTTATTCGCGAGTCCTATGCCAAGTCGACACTCGCGCCTGATCCGGGTGCAACGACAGGCGGTATCGCGGGCACGAATAGCGGCCGGATCGCCGCGGACGTGTTCTGGAACAGCGAGTCGTCCGGGGCGACGGCAGGCGTCGGCTCGGGCACACCGGTGGCGAGCTCAAGCGGACTCACGGACGAACAACTGACCGAGCCGGCGAGCTTCGGCCCGACGTGGGACTTCAGCGCGAACGGTGTTTGGGTCGTCGGATTTCCCTACCCGACGCTCCGCTGGTTGAGCGGATCCTGATATCCGGGCACTCGACTACAGTTCTGTGTAAGGCTTAGTGCCAGTTTCGAGCGACTCCGCTTCGTGGACTGGCAACCATATCTCGACTGGGCGTCACCGGCAAAGCGCGCAGCCGGCGCGGTTGGCGCAAGTCGACCCGATACGGCCCTTCAAGCTGCCTGGCAGCGGTCGTTCAATCGCTGGGAAAGCGGACGTCATATATTGGCCGCAGGAGAAGCCGATGAAACGCACATGGACAATCATTGGTGTTGCTGATGTGGCCCGCAGCTTCAAGTGGTATCAGTCGCTGTTCGGACAACCGGAAACGCTGCCAGCGCATGACTACTTCGGGCAAATCGTCGACACGGATGGAACGGTCTTGCTATGCCTTCACCAGTGGGGCGCGCACGAGCATCCTCCGCTGGCTAGTCGCTACCGTGCGGAACCTGGCAACGGACTGCTTTTGTTCTTTCGTATCGATGATTTCGACGATGCGCTGCCGAGAGCCCGCGCGCTTGTCGCCGGACTCGAAGAGGAGCCCAACGTGAACCCCAACACCGGAACCAAAGAGTTTGCGCTCCGCGATCCTGACGGGTACTACGTCATGGTGAGTGCGCTCGACCCGCCCTAACACTTCCATCAGGCGGTCGCGCGGCCAATGGCTACTATCGAGCATTTGCGCCTTCGCTGCGCAGGTCCGCAACCGGCCGTTCAGTGCCTCATGCAAGCGGCGTATGCACGCCAGGGCAGCGCGATGCAGCGATCGACAGCAGCCGGACCCGCTCCGGCCAGTCAATCCCCTCCGAAGCAGCCGTTCAACGTTTCACATGAGTCGCGTGCGCGGCTTGTCCCCGACTCGCCGCTCGATGAAGCGATGAAGAAGAAATCGGATTGCCATACGTGGAACCGGCGAGCGGCGTGGTGCCGCTTGTTCCCGAAGAGCGCTGCCTAGTTCAAGACAAGCCATCCGCAGCCCATTATGAGATCGCGGAATTCTCAATCCGCTCCGTGGGATCTTCCTGCTCAACGTACAAAGGCCGGTCTGGACGAACTCGGTAAACAGTGTGCGTGAGGAGCAGCCGGTGAAGCTGGTTACGTACCTGCCAATCCGGCCGCCGAACTCATACGGTGCCAGTCGCAAGGCGAAGTTACTTCAGGTGAATGAGGACTGATCCCTCCGATATTTCCGGCGCGGCTGCGCCCGTGTTTCCGGCGTTTTTCGCGATCCAGTCCTTCGCCTTTTGCACGCTTTCATCAATGCCTGCCTTGTCCTGGCAAACAGTTACCGAGAATCCGCCATCGCCGCTGCGCGCGAGGGTGTAGCCGACAAAGCCTATGACCGAACGCAGCAGTTCTTCGACGTCAGTCGCTCGGTTCTCCAGCAGATCGAATAATTCCTTTGCACCCTTCCCGGAATATGTCCTTATAACAGTTTGCATGATTGGATCCTCCTGTTTGATGGACCAACGAGACGAGCACGCCGCACAAAATAATGTGGAGGCTCGATCTGCTCTTTCCGACAGCGTGTAGTGCGTGCAACTAATTGAGAAGGCCGCCCCACCTGATATCCGCGACCCTTACCTATCAGTGTAGTAACTGTGCCGTCGCAGTAAACGCAACGCCCGCAAATGGCCGTTTACTGCACCATGCACGCGGCCACACCCCCGAACCGCGCAGGGCAGCGGTCGACAGCCCTCGACCCCTAGTTGCCGTCGGACCCGGCACCAAGTCAACGGCAGATTTTAGGATCCAACGGCCATCCATGAGCCTGGTGCGGCCGGCAGGTTCTCAGCTTTTTGCTGGTTGGCGAGCGCACGGTTTTCGGTGACTCGACTATGATGATCTGGTAATGGCCTCGATTCCGCAGTAATACAGCAAGATCTCGAAACGGCGATTGTGGGAGGCGCAATGAGCGAGCAACAAAATGTTCAATTGGTGCAGCAAGCATACGATGCTTTCAGCAAGGCCGACATCGGGGGCGTCCTGAAAACGCTCGCCGAAAATGTCGACTGGTTCATACCTGGGCCTACGGAGATCATCCCATTCGCTGGTGGAAGGCACGGCCCTCAGGAGGTCGAGGAATTCTTCAGTGCGCTTGCTGCGACTCAGACTGCCGAACGGTTCGAACCTCTCAATTTTATTGCCAGCGAAGACAAGGTCGTCGTGCTTGGGGTGCAGCGCTGGCGCGTAAATTCAACTGGCATTACGTATGAGGATGAGTGGGCTCACGTCTTCACGATCGAAAACGGAAGAATCACGAAATTCAAGGAATACCATGACACTGCGGCTGAAGCGGCGGCCCATCGGTGATAGAAACATTGGTCTACCTTGATTAAAGCCGAGGCAACGTTCAGCGACCGCGAGTTTGGCCCTCATGTCGATTTTCTTCGGTAATTTTCTTCGGTACCACCAGCGGCGGCGTGCATCGATCCGCAACATCGTCCCCTCCCGCACGCGCCTGGATGCCTCGTGTGGGTCACCGCAACGCTTCGCTTGACGAATAACGCGCTCGGGGCATTCTCTTTCGTCAAAGGCCCGCCCCGTTGCGCCACTAGCCCGCTTTTCGCGTGGGACGGATCTGGGCGCCGGATTCGGCCCTGTCCCGGCGTTTCAGCGCACCGGAGAAGGCTATCCGCCTGCGCCTCCTGCATCGCACGACAGGCCTTGTAAGCATGTCTTTATGCTGAAGTCCAGTTATCGAATATCGCCAAGAGAGCTGGCAAGATCCCTCTTGGGCTCGCATCACGAATGACAGCCTGAGTTTGTCGTCAAGCCGTCACTAGGCCATCCTCGAACGATTCGATAAGATCGGCGGGGACGACACGATAGACCGCAGCTCAGGGACCGGCTCGGACAGTGCTTTAAGATCCGGCGCAGGTCGCCGCAGCGCGTCGTCCGTAGCAAATGCCGCTTCGAGCGCCTCCGAAATGTCCAGCAACCGCCCGTCTCCACGCGCTGGGCCGACCAACTGCACACCAAACGGCATGCCGGCATGATCGACCCCGCACGGCAGCGACAACGCCGGATTGGTCATCAGCGAAACGAGGTAAGTCAGTCCCAGCCAGCGATAGTACGTATCGAGCGGCTTGCCATTGATCGCTTCGAGATGCCATTGGGACCACGGAAATGGCGTGACGGACACCGTCGGCGAAACGATCACGTCATAGTGCTGCACGAGCGACTGGAAGCGTCGATACAGCGTCGTTTGCATCTTGTGCGCCCAAACGGCGTCGCCGAGCGTCATCGATGCGCCCAGCTCGAAGTTCGCGCGCGTATTGGGTCCAAGCTGCGACGGATCGCGCTCATAGATTTCCGCGAACTGCGCAACGAAGTTCTGCGCGCGCATTACGTCGAAGCATCGGTCGATGCCGCTCATGTCGATGCATACCGGTTCGCACACCGCCACGTGCCGTGCGATCTTGTCGACCTTCGCGCGGAACGTCGCGCGGGATGCGTCGTCGAGCGCGCATACCCCGAAGTCATCGGTAAAGCCGATGCGCAGCCCCGACGCATCGATCGGACGGCGCTGCGCAAGCGCGGCCGAATCGACGTCGTAAGATAGCGGATCGCGCGCGTCGAAGCCAGCCTGCGCGGCAAGCAGCAACCGCACATCGCCGACGGTACGTGCCATCGGGCCGCTCACGGTAATCGGCGCCCACCCGAGTTCGCGCCGGTCGCCCGGCACGAGTCCCGGCGATGGCCGCAGTCCCACAATCCCGCAGACCGCGGCTGGAATGCGCAGCGATCCGCCCGTGTCCGAGCCGGTGCAGAGCGGGAGCATGCCGGTTGCGAGCGCTGCGGCCGATCCGCCCGACGACCCCCCGCGTTCAGCAGCGGCGCAAAGGGGTTGCCCGTCGCGCCCCAGACGTCGTTGCGGGTGTTCGCACCCGCGCCCATTTCGGGCGTGTTGGTCTTGGTTGTCACGATGGCGCCCGCCGCCCGAATGCGTGCGACCATCCCGTTGTCCTCGTCCGGAACGTTTGCGCGGAAGAGCTTCGAGCCATACGTCGTGAGTACGCCGGCGGTCTCTTCCAGATCTTTCACGCCGATGGGCACGCCATGCAGCAAGCCGAGCGGCTCGCCACGCATCACCGCCGCTTCCGCGCGACGCGCTTCGTCGCGCGCACGTTCGAAACACGTCGCCGCCATCGCGTTGACGGCAGGGTTAATCGCTTCGATGCGCGCGATGCACGCGTCAAGCAGTTCGACTGGCGAGACACTGCGATCGCCGATCAGTCGGCGCGCATCGACGGCGGAGAGAGAGACGAGAGAGTCGTGCGTCATGGGCATCGAGGAGGAATCGGATAAGAGCTCAAGCCGCCGCTGGCGAAGGCAAGGCCTGCTCGACACAGGCGATGATCGCATCGCGCGTGTTCTCGAGATGCGCGTACGTCTGCTCATGCACGGCGCGCATATCGCGGGCGCGGTAGGCGTCGAGGAGATCGGCATGCTCGCGGTTGTTGCTGTCGAGGATATCGCTTTTGACGTGCATCGAGAGGGACACGTAAGGCCGCGCGACCAGCGACAGCCCTTCGACCAGTTCAAAGAGACGCGTGCCGGCGGCGCTCGCCATCAGATGCTTGTGGAACTCCTCATTGAGGATGGCCCACCTCTCGGACGACAATGTCGCGCACATTTCATCATGCACCTTTTCGGCGGAGGCGAGCTCGCCATCGGTGGCATGCGTGCAGGCGCGTTGGGACAGCATCGGCTCGAGCACCATGCGCAGTTCGTAGATTTCGCTGACGTCCGCGGCCGTGAGCGCGCGTGTGACGACGCCCTTGTTGGGATCGATCGAGACCAGCCCTTCCGCGCGCAGGTCGCGGAACGCTTCGCGCACCGGCGTCGTACTGACGCTGAGGCGTTTGGCGATCTCTTCCTGCCGCAGCCGCGTGTTCGGTGGATACACGCCGTTGAGAATCTCGGCGCGCAACGTGCCGAGCACGTATTGCTGAATCGTACGAAAGGGCTGGCTCATGTTCGTCTCCGTGAGCGGTTGTTATCGTATGTTGCGCATTTCGTCGATCAAATGGTGACGGCGCGTCTTTCGAACTTCAGCATGCTTTCGATGCGCGCGGCAACGCGCAGCAGCTTCGCATCATCGCCGAAAGCGCCGACGATCTGGAAGCCGAGCGGCAGATTTGCATCGCTCCAGCCGGAAGGCACATTGACGGCGGGCGCCCCCATCAGGCTCCAGGGTGCGCAGAAACGGGCGTCGCCCGTATCGGCGTGTCCGTGGGGCGCTTCACCGCTGGCGGGCAAGGTCACGAGCGCGTCGCAGCCTTGCAGCAGCGCGGCAGACTGCGAGCGCACGTGCGCCTGCAACAGCAAGGCTTGCTGATAGCGCTCGAGCGGCATCGCCTGGCCTTCGGACAACAGCACGCGCATGTGTTCGCTCATCAGCGCGGGCGCGCGTGCGGCTACATCGCCAATGGCGCGATACGCCTCGACCGCGAGAATCGTCAGTGTCGCTTCGCGCATTTGCGGCAGGTCCGCGCCGTAGTCCAACTCGACGATGCGCGCGCCGCCTTCGCTCAGCGTCCGCAGCGATGCATCGAAATTGGCGCGTTGATGCGGCGCGATGAGTTCGTCCCAGAACGGCGTGCGAACGACGCCGAGCGTGAGCGCGGAGGTGCCGCGCGGAAAGTGATCGCGCCACGCCGCTTCGCTTTCGACCGCCTGAAGAGCGCCTTCGACGAACAACGCATGCGCGACGGCGACATCGTCGACGGATCGCCCGAAGAATCCGACGTGATCGAGCGACGCAGCCAGCGGATGCACGCCTTCGCTCGGCACCGCGCGATACGACGGCTTGTAGCCGACGATGCCGCAATACGCGGCCGGGCGAATGATCGATCCGACCGTCTGCGTGCCGATGGCGAGCGGCACGATGCCCGCTGCGACGGCCGCCGCCGATCCGCTCGACGAGCCGCCCGGCGTGTGCGCACGGTTCCACGGGTTGACGGTCGCAGCCGGTCCGCGCCAGGCGAATTCGGTCGTCGCGGTCTTGCCGAAGACCGTCCCGCCGAGCGCGCGGATCATCGACACGATGCGCGCGTCGCGCTCGGGCCGATGCCCGTCGTAAGCCGGCGAGCCGTAGCCCGTGGGCATGTCGGCGGTATCGGCGAGATCCTTGACTCCGATGGGCACGCCCACGAGCGCACGCGCAACGGCGCCGCGCACGGCGTACGTATCCGGCCGATGCACGAAGGCCCGAAGCCACGGCTCCAGCGCATCGGCGCGGGCCTGCGCGTCCAGCAGCGTCGCGCGCGCGGCGGCTTCGTCGTGACGATTAGCGAGCAGTGTTGTGAGCAATGATTGATCTGATCGATTCATCGTTACTTGCTCGCGGCTGCGGCGAACGTGTTGTCGACGCCATGGGCATAAGTGATTGCGCCGGGTTTGATGTTGCCGATCGACTCCTGCAGATCGAGCGCATTGCGGAAGGCCTGCTCGGAAATATCGGGCGTGGCCGCATAGATCTTCTGATCGATGAGACGCTGCACCGCCGAATCGACGATCTTCGGATCGAGCGATGGGAATTCGGCGCGCGCGACGCTCTTCGCCGTGTCGTGCGATTGCTGAATCAGAGCTTCGGCTTCACCGATCGACTTCACGAACGCGGCTACCATCTTCGGCTTGCTCTTGACGGTGAGAGAGAGCGTGTCGATGGTCGAGAATGCATAGCCGCCCGGATACGCCTTCGGGAACGCATACACGATGCGATAACCCTGCGCGAGCCCCGTTTCCGCTTGCGGCATATAGAGCGCGGCGGCTTCCGAGCGCCCCGCCATCACCGGCGCGAGTTCGGTGCCGATCTGCACGGTGTTCATCTTCACGTCCGCGAGCTTCTGTTCGCTGATGAGCCGTTGCAGCAGATACGTGCTCGTCGACGGCGGCAGTGCGGTCGAGACGCTTTTGCCTGCGAGATCGCCGACGCCCTTGACCGTCGAATCCTTCGGCGCGATCACCCACACCGGCACGCCGGCGACCACGTTGGCCACGTTCACGAGCGATGCGCCCTTGAGGTTGGCGAGCATGGCGGTCATCGGGTCTTGCAGCGAGAAGTCCGCATGACCGCCGATCACCGCTGCAACGCCCGCCGCGCCGCTGCCCGCAGTGACCTTCTGCACGGCAAGGCCGTTCTTCTCGAAGATGCCTTTGTCGATAGCCACATAGAGCGGCAGGTACTGGATCGACTGAAATGCCTGATAGATGACCACCGGCTCGGCGGCCTGAGCGCTCGTCGCGCCGATTCCGGATGCGACCAGACATGCGGCCGCGATACTATTGAGCAGAGCGTGTGTCTTCTTCATTTTTTCTTCCAGGAAATGATCTTCGCTTCCGCGAGTTGAACGATCCAGCTGAGAACCGAGGCCATCAAGGTCAGCACGATGATGCCGAGCCAGACGGTATTGAGATCGAAGAGCGAGCCCGCGACGAACACCGCGTGACCGAGCCCCGACTGCGATGCAATGTATTCGCCGACGACCGCGCCGATCAACGCGAAGCCGATGTTCACGCGCAGCGTCGAGAAGATCCACGGCAGCGCGCTCGGAACGATGAGCTTGGTGAAGATCATCGACGGCTTCGCCTTGAACGAATGGAAGAGATTGAGCAGGTCCTTGTCGACTTCACGCGCGGCGGCGCAGGACGAGATCATCGCGACGGCGAATGTGGAGATGCCGGCGAGCCATATCTTCGACGAGGCGTCGGAACCGAACCAGATCACGATGAGCGGTCCGAGCGCAATCTTCGGAATACTGTTGAGGATGACGGACAATCCTTCGGCGACACCCGAGACTGTCGGCAGAAACCACAGCAGCAGGCCGAGACCGATCCCGAGGCCGCTACCGATGGCGAGACCCGCCAGCGTTTCATAGAGCGTGACCCAGGTGTCGGACACGAGCGTGCCCTGCGTCAGCCCGATGACGGCGGCCTCATAGATGCCGGACGGCGAGCCGAGCAGCTTGCCGTTGATCCAGCCCGCGCTAACGGCAAGTTGCCAGGCAAGGACCAGCGCAACGACGATACCGAAGACGGCGCCCGTCGTGCCGAACTTGCGGCGCGTACGGCGTACGGCTTTCCTTGGCGTGACGTTGGTGGACAGAACGGCTTCAGTCATGGACGGCTCCTGCAAGGATGCTCGATGGAGCGACTTCATCTGCGTCGCGCGAGGTGACGTGTCCGCGCAAACCGTTCCAGACACGCGCGTGATAGCCGCGGAACTCGGGCGCCTCGCGCGCGGAGACGGCATTGCGCGGTCCGTGCGTCGTCAGTTCGATGTCGATCTGGTCTTCGATGCGTGCGGGCCGCCCGCCAAGCAGGATCACCCGATCGCTCATCGCGATGGCTTCTTCGATGTCGTGCGTGACGAGCACGACACTCGTGCCGCTTTGCGCACGCAGCGCGATGATGTCGTCCTCGAGTGCGAGACGCGTTTCGTAGTCGAGCGCGGAGAAGGGTTCGTCGAGCAGCACGAGCGTCGGATCGACGAGCAGTGTGCGCGTGAGCGCAACGCGCTGTCTCATGCCGCCTGAAAGCGAATGCGGATAGGCATCGGCGACGGCGCCGAGCCCGTAGCGCGCGAGCATCTGCCGCGCGCGGGCGACATCATCGGGCCGGACCTTGCGATACAACTCAATGCCGAGCAGCGCGTTTTGCAGCACTGTGCGCCACGGCATCATCAGGTCCTTCTGCAACATATAAGCGATGCGGCCCGCTTCCCCATCTGCGCGTCTGCCGACCGATATCTCGCCTGACTGCGGCGTGAGCAGGCCCGAGATGAGATTGAAGAGGGTGCTCTTGCCCGCGCCGCTTCGTCCGACGATGGACACGATCTCGCCATGTCCCACGGAGAAGTCGAGCCGGTCGAAGATGGTCACGGTCGAGCGATCGGGCGATTGAAATCCGTGACTGAGCTGCCGCACGCGCAGCGGTTCCGCGAACGTGTTGACTGTTGCGTTCGATCCCTTCATGTCGTTCCTCGCAAGGTCTCGTACTGGTGAAGTAGTTGCTGCAATGCATAATGCACAATCAAAAATCGGAAGCTGTCCTCGTCAAAAAAGTTTTTTCTCGGTGGACTCGCATGGGATGCGTCGGTGCGCAAACCTGGTGCCGCTGCGCCTCTGCAGTGCGCGTCGCTGTGCGAATCGGTGCATGTTGCGATGAAACTGTGCGGGGCGAGGCGTGAATTCAATGGCACATTAATCGCTTCGTGCAAGTCTCTTGAACGACGTTCATTCCGTTGGAAAGCCACTGCAAAGAGCGATTGCAAAGACAGGAAGTGTTCGATCCGTGCACGAGCGATCAGCCGATAGCCGCCCGAATCGTCAGCTTGCTCGACGGCGACAGCTTGATCCTGTCTATCGATCGACTGGCCGCGTTCGGACACCGCACCGATGGCGCGTGTCTCGAGAAGCGCTGACACCGCGAGATCGCGGCTGGGAGACTTACGTCGACGATTGCGCGAACCTGTCCTTTCGTCGCAACTGTCTCGAGGATCTGCCACCGGTCCTGACCGGCAATCGATACACAGCCCGCAGGCGGACGCCTGGACGGCGCTTACGGCGGGCTGGCAGGGCTCGAAGTGCTTCGCGCGCTGGATCCAGCGGGCATCGCGACACGGCATCCTGTCGAGGTCGTCGCGTGGACGAACGAGGAAGGCAGTCGTTTTGCGCCCGGCGCGGGGGTTCGAGTGCGTTCTCGATCCCGCATTGCTCGCGGGCTACCGCGAATCGCGCGACGCCGGAGGCATCCGGTTTGGAGATGCGCTGGATGAAGCGCTTGCGGCAACGCCCGTCATTGCGGTTACGTGAAGACCCGCTATCGTGGTCTGATGAAGAACATCGCCCAGATCACCACGCTTCGGGGAAGTCGAAGGACGCGATCGGACAGCAGCTCGCCGGTGAGAAATGCGACGGGAATAACGCCTGCCCACGCGAAATGACGCCTAATGCTATCAGCAACCTCCTTGCCAGTGGCTCCGTCGCGCCGCCGGATATCGGTGACGATGAGATCGGGAATGCGGCTGTCATCGGCGAGGATGACGTCAAATCCATCCATCGATTCTGCGGCGTGCACGAACGCGCCCGCGCTCGCGGCACGTTCCAGTGGAATGGTGACGAGCAAACCGACGATATACATCATCGGCACCATCGTGGCGTGCGCAATCACCGACTCCACGCGCGCGTCGACGCTCTGGCCGCTGGGCTTGAAATAGAGCATGACCAAGTAACTGACAACGCATAGCCCGATCAGCCACGCCGCCGTGATCCCTCGGAGCCGGAATGCCATGAATATCATGAAAAGGGAAAACGTCAGGATCGGATAGGCTTGCCGCCAAGCCAGGTCGCCCGGATAGATCTGCACCATTCTCAGGACCGCGCACCAGCAACTGATCGTCCAGACACTGAGCAGCTCGACGGCCCTCCGCTCGACGAAATAGCATCGTTGAGATCCAGAACTGAGGGATCTATACACGCCGACGACGGTGAAGGTGACGGTTCGATAGTCGAAACATCCTTCTGGCCCGCGCCCCTCACCTAGCTGCCTCGGTAAAGCTCGACCATCTTCGCTGCTTCGCCATTTTTCTGGAAATCCTCCAGCTCGCGCATCACCTGCTCGCGTGTTTTTCCGGGGAGAACAGGATCTGCCGATGTGGCAGCCGGAACCGCGACCGCCGGAGCCTGCTGGGTGCTGCCAGCCGCTACGGACTCCTGCTGGTTGGTCGCTGATTGGGCGAAGCATCCATCTGCTGTCACTCCAGCCACCACGACAAGACAGACGGTAACCGATTGATAAAGTTTCATGAGAGTACTCCTTCGAAGTTTAAGAGATCGGCGTGTTCACTCTCTCGCCGACCCACAGCATTCTTCGCACGAGCCAACGCAGATTCGGCCTCCTTGCGACGATCAGCCGATCCAGGTGCACTCGATGACTGCCCTGTCAGCGTTGCTGTCATATTCATTCTTGGCCAGCCGAAACGCCATCGCAACGCACATGCGTAGGCGATGAACAACCACCGTCGGCGAAAGATGTATGCACTGTCGATGTCCGATCCCAATCCCGATCCCGATGACGTGTCGGACATTCGCCTCCCGACGGCGGTCCTTCCTGAACGGTCCAACTGCGGGCACGTCACGTCGCTGATACATTTGTGGCTGATGGTAGGGAGGGCGACCTGCTATTCTGTTTTTATCGCACCGCGGCTACGGACGAGGGCGTTGTGCATCCGTGGCCTTCGACATCGCTTTCGCTGCAATTCGCCGCATTGCTCCGTTAGCCACGATCGGTGGAGATCTTTCCAGCCAGTGGTGCGGCGATAAAGCTCATCGATGTGGAGCACTATCCCACGGTGATTTTTCTGGTCCGGCAGGCCTTATGAAATTGTCAGGCTTCGTGGTACGCAAGTTTGCCTCGGCAGATCTCGAGCGCGCGTTCCGTACTGACTATGCGCGCCGCTACGCCGGCCAACGCAGGCTGGCTGGCGCCGCCAGCCTCCTGCTGTGGATCCTGTTTGCTCGCCGCGATTGGTGGCTGCTGACCCGGGTCGATCCCGGCATCATCTTTCACGTTGGCTATCTGCGGCTCGCAGGTGCCGTGGGTATGGCTGTGCCGATATGTTTGATGTGGGGACCGCGTGCCTTCGACGAACGCTGGGTGGTCGGATTGCTTTGCGTATGGATGCTGAGCTGCTGGTTCACCCTCTTGCAGTTGATGGAGCTTTACCCGGCGGCCTTGGCTTTCCGGGAAGTATTCCCCGAATTTTTACTTGTCCTTTTCACGATATTCACATTGCTCCGACTTCGAGCAATCACGGCAGCGTGGTTAGTCGGGCTGGGCGTTGTAAGCTTTCACCTTACCCTTTCTCTCTGGCCACGGACGGGCGCTTCCACGGTGGGCGCTGGCTGGGCGTCGCGTGGGTCTGTGTTGGCCATCATGTATTTTATGGGCGTTGTCATCTGCATTCAGTTTGAACGCGCTGCCCGCCGTGAATTTATGTTCAGGCGGACATTGCGCGCAGCAAACGCACGCGTTCAGGCGGCGTCCTCCGCTGTCAAACGGCAGAATGAACGCATGAGAGAGCTGGTCAGAGAGAAGGAACGGTTCTTTTCATCGGCCTATCACGACATCCAGCAGCCGCTCGCCGCAATCAACCTCTTCATCCGCAGCGCGCGGACAAAGCTCGAAGCTGGTCACGCCGCAACGCATGATCTCGACGTCATCGAGGAGACGGCAGGCGACATCCTCGACATGTTCAAGAACATTCAGGACTACAGCGAACTAGGTTCGTACGTTCCAAGCCTGTCGCCGATCGATACACAAGCCGTGCTGGCCGATGTTTTTGAACAATATCTTGAACCGGCGAGATCGCAGGGCATCGAAATCAGAAGCACCATGCGCTTGCGCCGCCCGCCGCCCATTGAAAGCGACCGCTCGCTGTTCAAGCGGGTATTGTCCAACCTCGTATCGAACGCGATCAAGAACACCCGCATGGGAGGCGTCGTTATCGGGTGGGTGGAGGTCGGTGAACGGCTTCGCATCGACGTCTGGGATACGGGCGTCGGTATCTCGCCCGCACATCGGGATGCGATATTCGCCGAGTACTATCAGATTGACAACCCGGGCCGCGATCGCTCGAAAGGCTTGGGGCTCGGGCTGTCCATCGTCCAACGGGTCATTGGGATTCTGCCGGGGCACAGCTTGAGGTTCTATTCGGTCGAAGGGCGCGGGTCGCACTTTTCCCTGTACGCTCCAATTTCGATAATGACGCCGGTCATCGGGACGGAGGACCGAAAGGATGATGCATACACATCCGTGCTCAAGGGCAAATACGTCCTGCTTTGCGACGACGAACCGACCGTTCTCGAAGGTCTGCGGCGGCTGTTTATCAGCGCGGGCGCACTCGTGGATACTGCCGGGTCAATGACGGGCTTCGAAGCGATTCTGGCCGATGAAGGCCGCGCACCCGACGTCCTCGTCACCGATATACGGCTGCGCGAAGGGCCAAACGGCATTGAGCTTGCCGAACGGATCAGGCGGCGTTTCGACTGGGCGGGCGCGCTGCCCGTTGCGTTCATCACGGGCGAGCTGATTTCCCCGCCCTCACTTCGCGATTTTTCCCAGCCTTTCGTGTTGCTGCGCAAGTCTTCCGCGCCAGAAAACACGCTCGTTGAAGTCAGCCGGTTCGTTGCCGCCCAACAGCCGGCAGACTTTTGTCATGTGCGGGATCCGTGACTGGCGGAACGCCAAGTTTGATCCCTCTATCTGCAAGCATCACGATCAGTTCCGTACGGCGCCGCAGATTGAAATGCGCGAGCAGATGACTGATGTATTTCCGTACGGTAATGTCCTCGAGCCCCATTTTCAGCGCGATGACCTTGGATGGAAGCCCGCGCACCAGCCACGCCAAGGTTTCGAACTCTCTCGGAGTCAGTCCCAGTTCAGATGCGGTGCTCATTTCTGAGTTGCCTCCCGACTGGTGGTTCCGAGGTTCATCCGCGGGGGCGTCGTCTGTGCTCATGTCACGCCTGAGCGTCGCGATGCTTGACGCAGGCAGGAATACGCCGCCGGCCAGCACCGCGCTTATCGCCGCATGGAGCGCTTCAGGAGATGACGATTTGGGCACGTATCCCATGGCGCGAAGTTCGATGCATCGGCCAATGGTTTCCACGCTACCGTCGGCCGAGATCACAATCACCGGTAAAGATGGGCGCGACTCCTTCAATTCGGCAAGCGCGTCGCAACCGTGACCATCGGGAAGGTCGAGGTCGAGAAAAACGATGTTCAGGAATTCGCCGAGCGCATGATTCAAACCTTGTGACAACGTACTCGCGTGCAGCAACTCGATGTCCGGAAAGATCTGTCTCAGCAGAAGCGCCAGTCCGGCTCTGAACAGTTCGTGATCGTCGACGATCAGTACGCGCATTCCATCGTCTCCCTGAACCGCTTTCGAAGCGGGCCGCAATGACGCAGCGGATGATGCTACATCCGTGGCGGTCTTGCGTTGTGTCAGACCAATAGTACATGCAGTGTACCGATGCCCCGGACGGCGACGGCTGACCAATAGGACATTTCCTCGAATGTGGCGGTTTTTGCCCGTCGTCCGGCGATTCAAGCCTACCGGAATGGGGATAAACTCACGAGCGGACGCTTCAACTTCACCTGCTCGCGCAGCGGTTGGCGGAAGAAATCTCCCTCTGGCACCGGAGTCTTCGGGCCAATCCCCACTTCGTCAAAATTTGCAGGATTCGTGCGGCAATATGCATGCACCATGTAAATCACGCAACTCCATTTCCGCATCGGATTCTTGCTGCGTAAGCCGCTGAGAGTTGTTCGGGAACGCCTACTTGGGCAGAGCGATCGCCCTTGTCCGTGTTGAAGATCGCCGCGACTTTTTTTGACAGTACCAGCAGCGCTGCTGTCTCAGCCAGCGCCTTCTCCTTGCGCCGCAGTTCGCGTTCCAGTTCGTTGATGCGGCGCTGATCCTGCTTCGTCTGCTGCGGGCTCGTGCGGGCTTCTTCGGGCTCGGCCAGCGCCTGCGTGGCCGCTTGCCGCCACTGCGCCAGTTCCTGCGGATACACGCCATGCTCGCGGCACCACGCATTGCGCGCCGTCTCGTCCATCGCTGCCGTGTTCAACACCGCCTCGAAACGGGCGGCCGCTGTCCATGCCCGCTCGCGAGCGGGCATGGACAGCGCATCACTGCGCCAGCGCTCCAGCGTCTGCGCGCCAACACCGATCTCTCGCGCAACCTTTTCCACTGATGCGCTCTCCGGCGGCAGCAACCGCGCCACCGCTCTGTCCTTGAATGTCTTTCCGTAACGCGCCAACTTGTTCTCTCTTTATCGCCCCCAGATTCCAATTTTATCCAGGCGACAACCATTGTGACGCGGGGGGATTAGACGGCGGCCGAAGGTCTGAAAAGTCCTTCGAAGCACTTTCATGGTAGATATCAATAACGACTGCGATCGCAAAGTTAACCGATAGTTGACCTTTCTAGAGGTAAAGCGATAGCTTGTCTCTTGCATCAACTATCGCTTAATTCCTCACCCGCTGTCGAATAAAGCAAAAGGCGAACAAATTTAAAGTAAAACCCGAACGGTAAGTAGGGGGCCGGATCTCGCGTTAACGCGATGGTTAAACCACAAATTGAGCGTTTCTTGCAGAAATTAGTCAAAAAGTGAATTCAATTGCAACGCGTGGCTAAACCATTGATTATTCGGGAATTACCTTGTGAGTAATTGGTGCCTTAAAGCAGATCTTGAGCACTCGGTCGCGGGAATGCGTCGCGAGACGGTGCATGGCGGAGAGTTAAGCAGAATTTGAACCGTCAGGCCGGCATGCGTGCGAACGGCTAGTGGTTTTACGGTCCGATGTTGTTTAGATTTGTAGGATGCCTGCCCTCGACCACGGACATGAGCGCGGGCCACAGGCGCATGCGGGCAGGCGTCGTACAAATCTAAACACAGGCGGACCGTAGATACTTCTGCACGAATGTCTGGTTAGTTCGCCTTCAATAGCTCTTCAGCGCCCTATGGGGCGAGCTTCTAGCTTTTCGATGAGTGCGGCAAATGACGGAGTTGCAGTAAGCAGTTGATCTAGTTCGGTGTTGCGCGCATAGCGACGTGCCATCTTTCCCTTGCGAATGGACAGCATCATGGTGGAGTTGTAGTAGTCGGTCGAAACGTAGTTACCAAGCCAATCCTCCAATGGCTCCTGTAAGGCGATCAGTTCTGCGCCCGCTGGCGTTAAGGTTCTCCATGTGTTTTTGTTGGAGTTCGAAGTCCGAGATCGGTGTAATAATCGCCGCAACGTTTTTTTTACCTTCTCTCCGAAGATGCTCTGCCAACGGTGCCACGGAGAGTTGACCTCCGGCCGGGAAGACCGAGATCTTCGCTGGCGTCTCAAACCGACTTAGCAGTTCTCTTAAAGTTCCAACATCGTCCACACTTTCGACCAAGATAATCCACTCTGAAACGGAGGCTTCCGCGCCCAGCGTTGATTGCTCCGCCAGATATGTTTCCAACGGAAAGAAGGGCTGTCCATAATCGGCTGCATAGCGAAGCTTCACGCGCATAGCCTCGCGCATGGTGATATTTCCGTCTTCAATCAACAGTAGGTCTTTTTTGCCAAAGAGGATGAGGTTCAACTCTTTGCCGCACAGCAACGCATCCACAGCTTCGGTGCTGAAGTCAGACATGGAAAAGAAGGTACCGATAGTGCCTTCGAGTTTTCCGTCGACCTTCCCTTTAAAGGCATATAGAGCAGACGCCGGAATGGGGTTGGCGTGCCATTTGGCTTCTAGCAGGAAAAAGCGATCGCCCATCGCAAACGAGCCGTCGATTTCTTCACCACCGGGGCGCATACTGGCCCGAGGCTCCATCTTCTCGCGCGCGAGGATCTCTTTGAGCACTCGCTCAAAGGCTCTACCGCGCTGCTGGAACCAATAACGATCAGCACCAGCGGGTACCTCCAGCAAATTTCGAAGCTTCAGGTCAGTCACGCGAAATCCTCAGCTGTTGGCCGCTTTGCGGAGAAATGGTATCAAAAAATGGCAGCTGAACGGCTGCTATTGGTTAGCGGGCGAAACCGCAGGTGCTTTGCCAGATACAACCATTCAGCGAGCGGCGAAACGGGATGCGCCGCGCGCTCATCTGAAACCACTTGACGGACTGGCTCAGGGCGTGTTGCGGACGGTCGCCAATCGAACGACCGACGGCAGTTGCAGGCAGCATTGCCGAGATTCGTGACGCCGTGGCGGCGAATGTCGGTTTTCGCTTTTGGCGAACGGGCCTTGTCGATGCATAAAAGGCCCTCGACTTTGCCGATAACAGACGTAGATATCGATGACGCTTCTGTCAGCGTCGATTGTCGGTCTATCGAACGATCAGCTGCCACCACTCTGGCATATCATCGCGCTGCGCTATAACGACTTTATTTTTTACAACGGCAATGGGCCTATGTGTCCCTCGTCCGGCCTCGAGTTCCTCCGTGTTATCAAAGAACATCGCCAATGGCACAATCTGCATTCCTCGCTTCGCGTTCTCAAAGACGCGTGGGAACCGCGCTTGCTGGACATCGGTAGGCACGTCATGCCCTCCTGCCAGAACGCGAGCGCGAATGCGTTCCTCCGCAAGAGTGATGTCATCCAGTCCGACGAACAACATTACGACAAAATATCCTGCCTTTACGCCTCGCGTGAGTTCAGCAAGCTTGTATCCCGTGGTATCCGAAAAAACAGTTTCGTAGACGAAGTGCCACTGCGCCTCCGGAGGTGCCGATAGCATCAATGCCCGACGACGAGTGGCTTCTGTTTGCCCTGTCCTGGCGACTTCCGATGCTTGATGGGTAGCTTGATTATGTGGAGCAACGACATTCAGTTCGCGTTCAATCTCGGTAGCGTTGACGTACTCAGCCTCCCACTCGCCCTCCAGCATCGGCTCAAGCATCTCACGCCAAAGCGTGGTCTTACCTGCCCCGTTCGGGCCGGCAATCATGACCATTGCCGGTTTTGTTCTTGCACTGGCTTGAAGTTCGCTCAAGAAACACTTCAGAAGCTCGTCGCCACTCAATCGAGATTCATCCCAAATTTATCTGAATTCTTCTGCAGCTTATCAATGCCTCTCTTGAGGGCAACACGTTGCTCTGTCTGATGCTGCTGCACCCGGACACTCGGAGCTGTTGCTCTTGCAAGGAGTTCATATGCTCGCGCGAATTGCAACGAATCCAGATTGTCCCGGCAAAGCATTTGAAAAACCGTGGCATCCTGGCCTGGAATTGGCTCTACCAGATACTTTCCGCTCAATGGAGCGTAACCACGCCACTGCTTGGCTATCTTGTAGAGGCTCCACAGACGGCCTCGATTGGATTGATTGAGTTTTTCCAGTAAATCGGTTCGTAGCCATGCGTAAACGGTTATCCGCTCGATATGCAGAACTTGCGCGAGCTGCGTAACGTTCAGTCCAAACGCTTCTCGCAACTCCTCTACCATCTTTGCTGGCGTAGTTAATGTTGCCTCAGATTGCCGGGTATCAAAGCCAAGTTTGAATTGCAGAGGTACTGCAGCGTTAATACTTGTGCCTTTATATTGCCCAGGCTCCTCAAGAAAGAGAGCCACCGTTGCAATAGCAGTCCCTACGTCAACCGAATTCGCCGTCACATTGCATACGCCAGTAGCGCCAGATTTGCGCCACATTGCATCCGAGCCGAACATCCATGCCAACTTTGCGTCGTGCTCCGAAGCGTAGATCATGAGGCCCTTCCTTCAATTTTTGTTGGATTCCATTCTTCATCAGCCAAGGGACTGATCATCGCGCGGAATGCAGAAGATACGTCAGTATGCATCTGTCTAAAAAGCTCGTCGAGATTCGCCCGATCTACGGAATGCTCATTGCCATCAATCCATCGATCGCTGTCAATTACTCCACATTCAGCATGTATTGCACTGGCTGATTGCTGACGTGGGGTAAGCATGCCCTGCAAATCCATGGGAAGTGACGGCACACCAATTCCTCGCATGAACTGTAGCCGTAGCCTACCTTCTGGGTAAGCCAGATCCATCATGGAAACGCTCAAATCAGGACTGCGCAGCGCACCGGGCAAAACTGGCATACCTGCAAGATTCCAGGGGGCTTTTACATACTCTTCTGGTTTACGGCCTGACTGCGGAATTATGAAGTCGACATATCGCAAGCCAAGACGCATCACTGAGGATACGTCGACGTCTTTGAGCGCTTCCGTGATTTCAAGCCATTGATTTCTGAAATTGTGCGAATCGAAATACGACGTAACTGCATAGGTGAGCGCGCTCTGCTCAACTCGCACCATTGCATCCACTTCACTGTTCACAAGGTCGTAAATGACTGACTGGGCCGCTCGATTCGGGCTCGGAGTCGGGGCGTCCAGCGTGATTTCGAAGTTCAGCGCGTTCGTCTGATTTATCGTCGGAAATTTATATCCGACCCTCTTTATGATTGCGTCGCGCAGATGCTCAGGGGCTGCAGCTGCACTAGGCAGAAATCGAACCTGCGCAAGCACAAAGACTAGGGGCGCAGACGCCCATTGCCCTTTCTGGCGGGCGGTGTCGCTATCCAAGCGGCCTCCATATCTGTCGTCGGTGAAATTCATTTTACACGTCACTTTACACCTTACACAAAATCTGACACAATATCCTTGCCTTACAAGAAATCTTACAGTTTTTACCCGACAAGGAGTGTGTCATGTCACACGCAGAGCACCACAAGCCGAAGTTCATCCTCAATCTGAATGAGGTTGAGCACCACCATGAAGAGTTGAGCTACGCCCAACTCGTGTTTCTGGCGTATCCGCAGGATCCCCCCGCAGACACGTCGGACAACATCTACACGATCACGATCGAATACGAGAACGGTGAAACCATTTCGTTCGCTCGTGGCGACAAACCCGTGCCTATCAAACAAGGGATGGTCTGCAATGTCCGCAAAACCGGCCGTTCTTGAGTCGACGTTAGCCCCCTTCGTCACGAAGGGGCTGCGCGTATCGGTGCAGGGTTCCTACCTGCTTCTTCATGACGTACCTGTCGTCGACGACAAACGGCAGCTGCGTCTTGGGACCCTCATCGCGACGATTGTCTACACCGACAGTCAAATATCCCCGCCGGCCACGCATCAGGTGTGGTTCGACGGCCCGTTCCCTTGCTTTGCCGACGGCACGGCGCTCGAGCAGTTGCGGCATTCGGACGTCGCCGGAGGATTCATCGCAGAGGAGGTGCCTGGCAAATACTTCTTCTCCAATAAGGACGAAGGCTGGAACGGCTACGCGACGCATTTCGACCAGTTGATGCACTACTGGCGGATCATTACGGACCAGGCGCGCGTGATAGACCCGCAATGCACCCAACCTCTGGCGGCTGGGTCTGCGCAGGTGGAAGCTCGAAAAAGCCCTTTCCGGTATCCGGACGCGGCTTCCGCGCGTGGCAGATTCGAAATGGCTTCCCAGAAACTGGCCAAGCTTCGTATCGCCATCGTGGGTCTCGGCGGAACTGGCTCTTACGTGCTCGACCAGGTAGCGAAAACACCTGTGAACGAGATTCACCTCTTTGATGGAGATAAGTTCGAGATTCACAATGCGTTCCGAGCACCATCGGCTGCGCAAGAATCTGCTTTCGGCAAGATGAAAGTCGCGTACTTCCGTGACCTGTACGATGCGATGCATACAGGCATCGTCGCGCACGAAACGTATTTAACCGAGGTTAATGTTGGCCTGCTGTGCCAATACGATTTCGTCTTCGTCTGCATCGACAAAGGATCGCCACGCAAGTTGATCTGCTCTCATCTCATCGACTGCGGAATCGCATTTGTCGACTGCGGGATGGACATGTCTCTGTCGACGAATGATCAGATCTACGGAACTTGCCGCGTCACGATGGCCCGCCAAGGCATGAGTCAGCATTTTTTCGAGCGCGCACCGACGATGGAAGATGCCGGCGATGGGCTGTATGACCAGAACATCCAGATCGCCGACGCGAACGCGCTGAACGGCATTCTCGCGGTCATGCGATGGAAACAGCATTTCGGCTTTTATGCGATGAACTGGGACTGGCATCAAATGGAATTCGTGACGAACACCATGACACTTGTGCGAAGTGAAAAATCGGAAGGCGGACATGAGACTCCATCAGATAACGCCTGAACTGATCGAACTGGCGCCGCGCGAGCTTCAACCGGGGCGGCTATACATTAGTAGCAAGTATCGTGCGGCGGTCCATCTGTGTTGTTGCGGTTGCGGGGAGAAAGTAGTCACTCCGCTTTCGCCCGCCGAATGGCATGCTGAGGTGTCGAACGGACGCGCGACTTTATCCCCGTCAGTAGGCAACGGGGCGATGGCCTGTCGGTCGCACTATTTCATACGGGATAACCGCGTGATTTGGTGCGACCCGCTGACGGCCAAAGAGACCAAGGCAGTATTCGCCCGTGATCAGCGCGCTTTGCGCGCACTACATCGCAAGGCCGAACAGGATGCTTCCCATATGCCTGACGCATCACCGTCGAGCGAGCTGCCGAAGGTGCAAAAGGCAAACTGGTGGGCACGCTTGCGCGCTATCTGGCGTTGGCTCATGGGCTAAATTCCGGAACTGCCAGATTCAACTGTCGGCATGCATTTTTGCGCATAACCCGACCAGTTTGATTGCCGCGACCGCCTCAAGGACGGTCGCGGCTGTCTTCCGTGAGTCCAGCCCTAATCATCGTTAGGTCGGGGTCGAAAGTGCGCATTTGTGGATAGCAAGATCGACATTCGCGGCCACGGGGGACGAATGACAGATGAGCTACCTGAAGCTGCCTCTCGATCAACGAGAGTCGAATGTCGGCAATGGCACCGACGAGCGGCCAAGGGCCCGGGCACCCGATCGTATCTCGAGACTCGAACACTCAACTCAGTTTGGATCCGGAAAACTTCCCTCCACAAAGTCCCGCAGCTGCGTGAGGTCCGTGCGCGCATACGCGGCCGTCGTCTGCACCGACGCGTGCCCGAGCAGCGTCTGCGCGACGGGGAGCGGCACGGCGTGATCGACCGCCAGCGTGCGCGCATAGCCGTGCCGCAGCCAGTGCGTCGACGCTGCGTGGATCAGCGCGCCGGTCGCCGTGTCGCCGGCCGGAACCTTTGCTTCCGCCGCCAGCAGCACCGCTTTGACTTCATCGTAGAGGCCGCTGTGCCCGAGCGCGTCGCGCTTCTCGCTGTGAACCAGCGGCACCGACTCGAACGGCGCGGGTTCGGCGGGCAGACCCCGCAGGACGCGATAGCCACGCAGCACGGGCGCGCAGCGCGACGGGAGTGGAATCGCGCGAAGCTTGCCGCCCTTGCCGCGCACGTGCAGCGTCCAGTGACCGTCGGTCGCGCCAGACGGTGCGTTCGCCGGGCCGGCCGCCGTGGCCGGGTCCGGCTCGACACTCAGGCGTGGCAGTCCCTGTTCCGCGGACCACTCGAGTTCGGCCAGCCGCACGCCGGCGAACCGGTACAGCGACCAGATCGCACAGCGGCGCGCCCAGACGAGGGGGGATATTCCCGGCGGCCGCACACCGGCCGTCACCGTGTCGCACAGCGCGAGCACCCGGGCGGGCAGGATCCGCGCCGGCGTCCACGTCATGCGGGCGGCGCCACCGCCCGACTGCTCGGCGGCCGGATTGATCACCAGGTAGCCGGTCTTCTGCCAGTAACGGAACAGGCTCGAGATGACCGCGAGTGCGCGGCGACGGCTCGCGTCGCTGCGGGACGGTTTGCCAGCACGTGCCGCATCGGGTCGGAACGGGATCCTGGACGTGGCGCCCCCGATGCTGCCCGCAGGGCCGAGCGTTTGGCGGAAAGCGAGCAGGTCGTCGCGCGTCAGGTCGGATAACGGCCCGCGCCGGTGCGCCTCACACCAGCCGATCAGGCGGCGCACTTCCGTGCGGTACGCGCGCAAGGTGTGGGGTGAGCGCTGCGCGCGGTCGCGCAGAAACAGCGCGAGCGCCCGCGCGTCGTCGGTCACCCCGAGGGAATTGGTGGGCGTCACGTTCACGAAGCGGCCGGCGCGGGTAAGCCACATGCGCAGCGTCGTGGGATCGCTGCGAGGCGTTGAGACCAGGGCGACCAGTGACATCGCGTCGGCGACCTCCGTACCGGTGGTCTGGACAGTCACATCAGCGGGAGGGACGACCCCGTCACCCTCACTGCCCGCAGTCACGCCAGGCCGGTCTGTGCTGTTCGCTGTGCCGTCGGGCAGATGGCAGAACCGGCGGCGGCGCGCGTGCAGCACGCGGGCGAGCACGGAATCGGGTGAGGGCGCTGCGGCGGCGGCCACGAAGTGCAGGCGTCCGTGCGCCCAGTACTCGATCGCGGCATCGTGCTCGAGCAGCAGCGCGAACACGGCGGGGTGCGCCCGCTTCGCATCGGCGAGCGACGGCGCCGCGCGTTTCAGCTCGGCGAGGGTCCAGCGGCGGTACACCACGTGACCCAGCGCCTCCTCAAGATAGGCGAGCGCGGCGTCCACTCCGGGCGGCAGCCGCTGCGGTGGCAGGAGGCCCGCATCGACCCAGTCGGCGGGCGTCATGATGACGGACTTTTGCGCGAGCGGGATGAGCGGGACTCAAGGCGCGGCGCAGCGGCGACGGCGTGCCCGGCGTTCGCGTTCCGTGGGGCCTTGTGGCGGGGCGGGAGGGCCGGCGTGGCCGGGTGCGCAGGCTGTCGCGGCTTGAGTGTCTGGATGGCCTCCAGCGCATGGCGCTGTCCGGCGACCACGGTCGCGAGTGCCGCGGCCTCGGCGGCTGCCTGCCGGTGGGCGTCGCGTGCGGTGGCCACGTCCCCGAGCAGCCGCTCGCGCAGTCCCTCGAGCGCGGTGATCCGGCTCTGCGCGTCGGCGAACTGTTTTGCAAGCCGCTCGCGCTCGGCGGCGAGCGCGTGACGCTGGTGCTCCGTCTCCTGCAGCAGGCGCTTCGACAGGCCGTCATAGCGGGCCCGCATGTCGGCCAGTTCCGTCGTGTGGGTGTCTCGCAGGGCCTCGAGCGTGACGCGCGCGGTATCGAGCTGCGTCTGCAGGGCCGCCGCGTCCGCGGTCAGGGTCTGCGCGCGCTCGGTCGCGTGGCGGCTGCTGGCGCGTAATTCCGTCAGCTCGGCGTCGCGGGCGGAAAGCCGCTCGCGCAACTCACCGAGCTCAATGCGCAGCATTTCGCTGCGCACATCCGCGTCGTGTCGCGCGGTGTCGGCGTCGGCCGCCACCTGTCGCGTGTGCTGTTGCAGCCGGACGACGTCGTCGAGCTGCACGCTGACGGCCGCGGCCCACAGGGCGCGCATCTGTTCGGCGATCGGCTCGGGCAGGCCCGGCAGCGCCACCTGCGCGATGCCCGCCTGCACGAGCTCCGCCTCGAGGTCGTTCAGCGCGCGCGACAGCACCGCGGGGTCACCGGCGCCCAGGCGCGCGCGCAGGCGCCGCACCGACACCGCGCGGCGGAAGCGTTCACGGGTGACGGGCGCGGCAGATGAAGACGCAGAGGCCGGCGAGGGCGGTGAGGCCGACGCGGTGGCTCCCGCGTCGCCGGCCTCGGCGAGCATCGCCAGCACGGTGGTGCGGATCTGGTCGGGGGTGACGGCGGCGGGGCGGGCCATGGCGGGACTCCGGCGCCCCATGGGACGGGGGCGCGGCGGTGAATCGGTAACCGCTTTAGTCTAGTTCACGCACGCGCCGAACGTCAGGAAACCATTTTTCGCGCGGAAATGGCGCGTGTTGCGGTGATAAACGCCCTTATCACCGGAAAACGCGGACGGCTCCCACGACGGCGCGCGGGCCACCTCACGCTCGTGCGACCAGCAAGATGGGACGCTCACTTCGACAACTGACGGTGTACCGCTGTGCCTTGCCAGAAATCGAAGTGCCGGGGACGTCAGCGGCGCCTGACGGCAGGATCCGGATCGGGCGGTTGACGCCGCATTGCGAGAAATGCCCGTTCGAAAAATTCCCGTTTGACGCCTTGCAGCTGTCAGGCCCACCCCGGTGACTGTTCGTCTTGAACGAGGGCGGGGCCCGTCGAACTACCATGCGATGCGACTGTGTGCCGCCGGAGTACGTCAACTCCGGGACGCGCTATCGGTCAGCGAGGGTGTGCAAGAGTTGAGTGTGCAATGCGGCGGTGACCCGTTCGATCTCTTTCGGAGTGAGTCTGTCCATGTAGGCGACGGCCAGCAGCGTTAGCGGATGGATACCAAGCACTTCGGCAAACTGTTCAATCTTTCCGATCGTAGGCGATTTCAGGTTTCGCTCGACCGTGCTCAGGTAGGTGCGGCTGGATACCAGCGAGAAGTCTTCCTGTGTCAGGTTTTTTAGCTCTCGAAGCCGTTGTAGGGCGGTGCCGATGGCGGCTGTGGGGCGCATGCAAGTCCTCCTGATAAAGGACTTGATGTACTCATCGCGAATACTAAAGGGCTACAATCTATAGTGTTCATTTGATATAATTTTGCATAATTTCCCGTCGCGGCCTGCATGCAAGCGGCCGGTTGTCGGGGAAACGGACACGGGCAGGTCGACGCTGGCACTGCGCCCTGCGACCGGGCGACACTTACTGCTGATGATTTGAGAAGCTGAAGTTATGTTTTTAACGTGTGAACAGAACCGCCTGCCGGCAGGACCCGGAGTGACGTTGTCGGCCGTTGCCGAGATGGCGGGTTGTGGTGATGTGCTCATCCTGCAATTTGCCGCCAGCAAACGCGACCTGCCCCGGGTTGTCATGGTGGAATTCGCGTCGGGTGCTGCGAAGACGCTGCTGCAACTGACGGCAGACGGCCAGATCGTGCGGGGCGCGGCAGTGCTGAGCGCGAAACCGCACAAGGACTCGGCACAATGGAGTCTGCAGCCGCTGAGCGAAATTCACATCGGCGCAACCGCAGCCTATGACGAGGACCATCCGCTGGTCTCGTTTGCGCGATTCACGACAGCAGGGGGTGAGGAATTCTCGATGCCTGTCGGTATCGCCGAGAAACACTCTCCCGGAAAGCGCATCTACCCGTCCACGCCGGCGCGTTCGTCAAAGGGTGGCCGCCGGAAACCGACGGTTGATGTCGCAGGTACGAGTTGACGGCATGCGTATCCAGATCGCCTCGGATCTGCATCTGGAGATCGTGCACCAGAGTTTTCCAGGCTTCAACCCGGTCGTGCGGTCCAATGCGGACGTGCTGGTGCTCGCGGGCGACATTGCGAAAGGGGCCGATGCGATTGAGCCGTTTGCGCGCTGGCCGGTGCCCGTCATCTACGTGCATGGCAACCATGAAGCGTATGGCACGGAGTACGACACGCTGGCCAACTCCATCCGTATGCGCGCGGCCGGTACTGCGATTCATTACCTTGAGCGCGACACGTTGGTCATGGGTGATGTGCGGTTTCTCGGTGGTTGCCTCTGGACAGACTATGCGCTCAGTGGCGTGCGCGGCCGGAGTATGGCGCTGGCCGGGCGGATGCTGCATGACCATCGTGTGATCCGCGTCGGCGACGGCACACGGTTTCGGCCGGAGCACGCGCTGGCGGAGCACGAAAAGACAGTGAAGTGGCTGCGGACCGAGCTGGCAAAGCCCTTCGACGGGCGCACGGTCGTCGTGACCCATCACGGCGTTGCTCCGCCGTCGGTGCATCCGCGCTATGCGAACGACCCGGTCAACGCTGCATTCGTGAGTGACCTGCGACCTGTGCTCGAGCTGGCCGACGTGTGGATTCACGGTCACGTGCATGACTCGTTCGATTATCGCGTAGGCCAGTCGCGGGTGATTGCCAACCCGCGCGGCTATGCGACGAACCGTCTGATGGCGGTTGCGCCGACCGACCTGGAATGGGAAAACCCGGCGTTTGATCCGGCGCTGATGATCGAGTTGTGAGCAGCTATGCCGTGGCGCGCTGAGGCGGCGCAAACGTTCTGGCAATGTGCATGGGCGCTGCCGAGAGGAGCTCGCCTGCAAAAAAATGGTTGACCCCCAGGACGACGGACTCGAGGGAGCATCTCGACATGGAGTGCGCTTGACCAGGGCGAACCGGCGAAAAAGGCGGCGACAGTCATTGCCGCCTGACGGGAGCAGCGCACAGTTACGGGCGCGCCTGAATGCCTTTGCGCTCGCCGCGCGTAAAACAGGAACAGCGATGACGACAGCCCTCCACAGTCTTCAGGTTCAGCGAGAAGACACGATCCTGAAAATACTGGCCGAGGGCGAGTGGATTGGGGCAGACACCGTTCCCGCGGACGTAGCCGGATGGCAGCAACGCGGCTGGATCTTTGGCGTGGAAGCTGAAGGTCAGCGGTACTTTGCCCGATACCAGTTCGATGATCGTGATCAGCCGCTGCCGGTCATCAGGGACATTCTGGCAGAGCTCGGACCCGCCACGGACCCGTGGACAATTGCCGCCTGGTTTCACTTTCCCAACGGCTGGATTGTGGAGGAGGGTTGTACCGCCCCGATCGCGCCCAAGGATGCGCTTGATCACCACGTTGCGGTCGTTGATGCCGCACGCCGGTTCCGCGGAACATTCGGAGCATAACCATGGACGAATTTCCCGACCCGACAGGACCTTTCCGACCGGAAACGGTCCGGTTCGGGCATTCCCGATCAAGGTTGCGCTGACGCGCAAGACTGGTTCGACTTTCTCAACGGGCATCGCTGATGCCAGGATGCAGGTGTCAGCCCGATCTGATGGGCACATGTCCGAACGCGCGACCGCCGCGTGGCAGAAAAAGGCTTATGTCATTGACGACGCGGATTGCGTCCAGTATCTGAAGCGACTGCCCGTGACACGTGGCGCGTCGGCTAAACGCCCGCAAAAGGAACAGCGATTGATGAGCAGCAGGGACCACATCCGGTATCAGGCGAAAGAGGGCGGTCAGCCCGGCTGGGATCTTTACGCCGAGATTTTTGAGCCAGAGGACGTCGTGTATCTGGAACTTGACGGTGTAGCCGCTGAAGTCACGATGCTCGGGAACCTGGAGCGCGGGCCGGGCACGGTGCTGTTGCGCCTGCCGGTCGCCACCGCGAGGCAGCTGGGTCTCGTGCCTCCGGGCTGGAAAAAGTCGGGCTGGGAAAGGGAGTAGGTCATGCGCGAATACCGTGACAGGATGGTGCAGGAGATCGCCGCCTGCACATGCGACCGCTGCAGCCAGCGCATGTCGCCCGATGATGACCAGGGGGAGTGGTATGAAAAAGTGTCGCTCGACTGGCGCGGCGGCTTTGGCTCGGTTTTTGGCGACGGTGCCCATCTGAGCATTGACCTTTGTCAGCAGTGTCTCCGCGATACGCTCGGGTCATGGCTGCGGGTCGATCCGCCGTCCGCAACGGATAACGTGATTGAAGCCTTGAAGGGCGTCGTTTCCCGACCCGACGTGCGGGTAACTGTGGACCAGATGAATCCACTGCTGTTCGGCGAGCAAGACGAGTCCCGTGGCACGTTACTCCTTGCGACACGTCTCGCGAAAATAGTCGCGCAGGCGATAGCCGTCTTCCGGGAGCAGGATAAGGCGATCCGGTGGCTGGTCATGCCGCACAAGCAGTTTGCCGGCCGAACTGCGCTCGAAATGGCGAAGACCGAGGATGACGCACGGCTGGTTGAGGAAGCGCTGGTGCGGATTGACGAAGGGTACGGATAGCAAAAGGCCGGACTTTGGGGGCGCGACTGAAGAACTTGTTGCCCGATTGCGCATCCGCACATCGCCTAAAGCCGACGATCATCCGATGCGATAACTTGTATGTTGTCGCTGGGCATCCCCTTGAGCAAGCCTTTTCGCCGCGCAGTTTCGGACGCAACCGGAAAACGGTCTTTAGCCCCGACATCCGGCTGACCGGTGCGCTCGGGTTGCGCTCACTGAGCTATCAAGCCACGAAGCGGCCGGTGGCATCGTGCGAGCCTGCGAATGGCTGATCAAGGTTCCGTTGCTGAACGCGTACAGTCGGCCATGAAGAGACGTTCGCCAAGTCGCTTGAGTGGACATTCATTCGTCGGCTTCACTCTCGCTAACGGTCGTTCGGCCTTCGGACAGTGCGTCGGGTGTTCGGCATTCCATGCGCGATCGTGCCGACATACATAAGGGCATACTCGGTCCCCATGCTCCGCGTTGACGTAAATCCACTGGGTCTCGCCGACGCAATGCACGAAGACGTCGATGCGTGTCTGGGCGCCGACGACCCATTCCGAAAAGCCCACCTCGCGATCGACAACACCGGAAGTGTTGTAACTAATATTCGAGAATACTCGTAGCGTCACCTGCCAGTTATTGATTGGGGAAACTGTTCGCGCAACCGCTTCTTGTTGATTTTCCCGACACTTGTCTTCTCCAGCGAGTCGACGAACTTGACGATCTGCGGCACCGCATATTTGGAGATCACCCCTTTGTCACTGAACGTGAGGACGTGCCTGGTGATTTCATCCTCGGTGACCGGAGGAGTGTGGTCCTCTGCGAGCACGATCAACGCCACCGGGCGTTCGCCCCATTTCGTATCTTGGACTCCGATTACGGCAACCTCAGCAACGCCTGGATGTCGGGAGATCAGACTTTCGATTTCAAGCGAGGACACCCACTCGCCGCCGGACTTGATCACGTCCTTGAGACGATCGGTGATCTGCAGATAGCCATCAGTGCCGATGCTGGCGATGTCCTGCGTATGCAGATAGCCGCCCGCCCACAGTTGCGCGGAGGCCGCTTCGTTTTTCAGGTAGCCTTGGGTCAACCAGGGCGCGCGCACGACGATTTCACCCGCCGCCTTGCCATCGTGCGGCATGTCGCGCATCTGCTCGTCGACAACGCGTAGCTCAACCAGCGGTAACGGCAGTCCCGTAGTGCAGCGCAAGCGCAACTGTTCGGCGGCATCGCGCGTAGCGTCCCCCGGTTTCAGTTGCGCGAGGCTGAGGGCGGGACAGGTTTCGGACATGCCGTATCCGGCGAAAATGTCGATGCCCCGTTCGAGCGCCGCGCGCGCCAAACCATGAGGCAACGCACCGCCGCCGATCACGACCTTCCAGTGGCTGAGATCAATATGTCTGGACAACGACGAACTCAGCAGCATGTGCAGGATGGTGCCGACGCAATGCGAGAACGTGACGTTTTCATCGCGTATCAGTTCGAGCAATCGGTCCGGAATGTAGCGGCCGGGATAGACTTGCTTCACACCCAGCATGGTCGCGACGTAGGGCATGCCCCATGCGTGTACATGAAACATTGGCGTGAGCGGCATGTACACGTCGCCGCGATGAAAGCGCTGGCCACTTACAGGGCTAGCCAGTGCGGCCATCATTGAAAGGGTATGTAAAACTAGTTGGCGATGGGTGAAGTAGACGCCCTTTGGTAATCCGGTGGTGCCCGTCGTGTAGAACGTAGTGGCGCGAGTGTTTTCGTCGAAGTCTGCAAAGTCGAACCTCGGCGAGCTTGCGGCGAGCATCGCCTCATACTCGGTGGAGAACCGGATCGTGTGTGTGCATTGCCCGCCGTCGTCGTCGATCAGAACAATGGTATGCACTGTTTCGAACTGCTCCTTGATCGCTTCGATCGTCGGCAGGAAATCGGTATGAACGAGCAGCACCTCGGCGCCGGCATGATTGATCGTGTACAGGATCTCCGCCTGGGACAAGCGGACGTTGACGGTTTGCAATATGGCTCCCATCATGGGTACCGCGAAATAGCATTCGAGGTAACGATGACTATCCCAATCCATGATCGCCACTGTGCTGCCATGTTCTACGCCAAGGCCGCTCAGACCGTTTGCCAGTTGCGCAATGCGTTCTGGCAGGATCGAATAAGTCAGCCTTCGGTTGCCGAGATAAACGATTTCCTGTTCGGGTGCATGGGCGAGCGGCGTATGCAGCAACTGCTTGATCAATAGTGGGTACGCATAGGCTGATACCTTCGTATCCATCGCCTGCTCTTGTACTGTTTGTCGGTTCATTACGGCACCTTCCGGTTGTGTCATGTGTATCGACTAGGAACGCCAGATCATAAAATCTTTACGTCGATTATCGTCGATCGCCCGTATCGTTTTTGCCTATTCCAATGGAAATAGGCGGACTGCTGAGGAACATGAGCAGAACTCGTGAATAAAAGAATCATAAAAACCCGACATCGGAAAACGATGTAAGGGGTCCGCGCAGGTGGTTGACCAAATGCTTGTTCCGCAGGCGCTGGATACCGGCTGGGCAACGTCATCACGTACAGCGAGTCTTGCTGTGCTAGTGCAGGCAACTGTAGAGAGGTTTCCCGGAGTGAGTTCATCATTTCGTAACTGATGCTGATCATTTCGACACTCCCCGCATTGGGAATTGCCCGAGTTTCCTAACTGCTCTCCACTAGATATTTGGTATCTCTGATCGATTGGCGCGTCCTGTGAACGGCGGTCGAAATCCGACATTAAACGGCGGCGTCAGTCAGGAATTCGGAATGTTTTCTAGTCTTCCGGGCTAATCCGAGATGACTGATACGGGTGGCGCTGAGGTTATGGGGCGCATCGAAAGGAGCCCGTAGGGCGAGTGCAGATGCGCCCCGGCGGGAGCCGGTTCAGGAAGGGGTGACGCAGCAGGCTTGATGCGGTAAAAGAGGATTTGCCGCCGAAGAAACAGGCCCGACACCGGCGCAAACCGCCAAGTTCAATCCGGTGTCGAGCCCAGCACGCGCACGACAGGGTGCGGGTGTGCCCAAGTATGGCACTGCCCGTCAGCCCTGTCGATATCGCATCGGCATTGACAGGGATTGCCGGTGCCGAGCTCAGCCCGCCTCTTTGTCTGCGCCCGTTGCCGGGCGCAGGTCATCGTTTGCCGCCGTTGCGACCGCGGCCAGATCTATTGCGACGGCGACTGTTCGTTGCTCGCCCATCAAACCAGCATGCGTGTGGCCGGTCAACGCTACCAGCGCACCCGCCACGGCCGTTTTGCGCACGCCGAACGGATGCGCCGCTATCGCAGCCGCAACAATAAAGTGACGCATCAGGGTTCCGCTGAGCCTGCCGCCGATGCTTTACTGACACCGACTTCGACGACATCGGCCACAGCAGCGGTATCCACGCACACCGCACCTGTGCCTGAGCATTGCCACTTCTGCCACTGCGTCTGTGCGGGTTTCGTACGCCTGGGTCCACTTCGCCGTCGGGTCTTCCGTGATGTTCGTACTGCTACTCACTACACAGGTGACCCATGACCATCGGAGTCGAACTCGAGGCGCAGATCCTGCGCTACTACCACGTTGAGAAGTGGCGTTGCGGCACCATCGCGCGCCAGTTGCACGTGCACCGCGGCACCGTGCAGCGCGTCCTTGCACAGGCTGGCCTGCCACGGATTGGCGCAGTGCTGCGACCCGCGCAGATCGATGCCTACCTGCCGTTCATCCATGAGACGCTGAAGAAGTTTCCCTCGCTCACGGCGAGCAGGCTGTATGCGATGGTCAGCGAGCGCGGCTACCGGGGCAACCTCCACCATTTCCGCCACCAGGTGGCGCTGCACCGCCCTCGGCCTGTTGCCGAGGCTTACCTGCGCCTGCGCACGTTGCCTGGGGAAGTCGGCGAGTGCGACTGGGCGCATTTCGATCGCCTGCAGATCGGGCGTGCGCGTCGGCCCTTGATGGCCTTCGTGATGGTGCTGTCGTGGTCACGTCAGATCTATCTGCGCTTCTTCCTGGATGCGCGCATGGACAGCTTCCTGGCGGGTCACGCCGGCGCTTTCGCAGCATGGTCCGGATTACCCAGGATCATCAAATACGATAATCTGCGCAGTGCCGTGCTCGAGCGCCAGGGCGACGCGATCCGTTTCAATCCGCAACTGCTCGCGTTCGCCGCGCATCATCACTACGAACCCCGTCCCGTGGCCATAGCCAGAGGAAACGAGAAGGGGCGCGTCGAGCGTGCCATCAGGTTTGTACGCGACGCGTTCTTTGCCGCGCGCAAATTCACTGACCTTGATGATCTGAACGCCCAGGCCGCACTCTGGTGCGCGGGGCCAGCAGCCGATCGCCCCTGCCGCGAGGAGCCCACGATCACCGTACGTGAGGCCTTCGCCCGCGAGCAACCCAGCCTGCTCGCGTTGCCGGAGAATCCGTACCCGTGTGAACTGCAACTGGCCGTGACGGTCGGCAAACAGCCGTATGTCCGCTTCGATCTGAACGACTACTCGATCCCGCATACCCACGTGCGCCGCACGCTCACGGTACGCGCCGACCCCGGGCGGGTGCGCATTCTCGACGGCGCCGATCTGCTCGCGACCCATGAGCGCAGTTACGATCGTGGTGCGCAGATCGAGATCGCGGCACATCTGGACGCGCTCGTCGCCAGCAAACGCGAGGCGCGCCACCATCGCGGTCTGGACCATCTGGCCCATGCGGCGCCGGCCAGCCGGACCCTGATGCTGCGCGCCGCTGAGCGCGGCGCCAATCTGGGCAACATCACCGCCCAGCTGCTGCGCCTGCTTGACCGCTATGGCGCAGCCGAGCTGCAGGCGGCGATTGAGGAAACGCTCGCCAGCGATGCCGCGCCTCACCAGAATCCGGTGCGTCTGGCGCTCGAGCGTCGACGCGAAGCCCGCCAGGCACCTCCTCCGGTGACCATCAGTCTGCCCGAACACGTGCGTAACAAAGACACGCTGGTGACGCCCCACCGGCTCGACATCTACGATCAGCTCAATGGAGCGCACGATGAGCACGACTGAGAATCTGCAAAGCCGCGCAAACGCCTTGCGCCTGTACGGACTGCTGGCGCACTGGCCCGAGCTCACCAATGCTGACTGGGTCGAACCGCTCGTGCAATGGGAGGAAGACGAGCGTGCCCGCCGTTCGCTTGAACGACGCATTCGTGATGCCCATCTGGGTAACTTCAAACCGCTGTGCGACTTCGACTGGGCGTGGCCCACGCGCTGCGACCGGCTCGCGGTCGAAGAGCTGATGTCGCTCGAGTTCGTCAGGGACAACGCCAACGTAGTACTGATTGGCCCGAACGGCGTGGGCAAGTCGACGCTGGCGCTAAACCTGGCCTACCAGGCGCTCGTGAACGGGCACACGGCGCTGTTTACGAGCGCCGGCCAGATGCTCGGTGAGCTCGCAGCACTCGACAGTGACTCGGCCTTACGCCGGCGGCTGCACCGCTATACGTCGCCTGCGGTGCTCGTCATTGACGAGCTCGGATACTTGTCCTATTCCAATCGCAATGCCGACCTGCTGTTCGAACTGATCAGCCGCCGGTATGGAGTCGCGAGTACAGTCGTGACAACCAATCGACCATTTGCAGAATGGTCAGAGGTGTTTCCAAACGCCGCGTGCGTCGTCTCGCTGGTAGACCGGCTGGTGCACCGCGCGGAAGTCATCGCCATCGAAGGCGAGTCATACCGGGTGGAGGAAGCCCGTGAACGCGCCGAGCAGCGGGCAAGCAGGCGCGGTGCGGCACGCGGCGGGAAGACAAAACCATGAAGCCCCTTCATCAGCCTTCAGGTATCACCCACGGGCTCGAGTTCCTGATTGCGGAGAACTGGTCCGCTGATCAGGCGCTCGCTGTCGTCGAACTTATCGACGATCTCCGCGAGCGCATCGTCGGGCACTATCAGATTGCGCTCAATGAACTGCTGCGCGAACAGCGCTCGCCTCCTGGAAACCCTCACCCTCCTCGTGACAACGAGGCCGACCCATTCTGACTAACGACCGGCACGCTCGACCATCGGCGCCAACGACTGACCACGGTTGTTGATAATCATTGAAAGGCCTCCTTGCGCCGCCGTTTAGTGTCGGATTTGCACCGCCGCTAACACGTCCACCATCGAGCGCCCGATCAACGCTCGGTCGCCAGGTTGACATTTCTCGCGCAATTGGTCGACGTCGATGTCGAATCTGACAATCTGCCTCTGCAAGACGGGCATGCGGTTCAATGCCCGGAAGATGTGTCGCCTAGATCCAAAGTGACGAAAAGATAAAAATGCGTGACGAGAAGAATAACGGGAAATCAGCTGCGTCCTTACACTGAATCGAGACGCGACGCCTGTCCGGCGCGGTTTCCCGTTGCGACAGGGCTGTTGCAGGATTGATCGCCTTATCACCCTTTAAGAGGTTGCTTGATGAAACTTAGAGACAGAGTGGCACTCGTTACCGGCGCGGGGCCTGGGCTCGGCAAGGCTTGTGCGGAAGCGCTGGCCAAAGAAGGCGCACGCGTGGTGATTTGCGATGTCAACGATCAGTCGCTGGAAGAAGCCCGCGCCGAGGTCGAAGCATGCGGTGCCGAATGCCTCGCCTTGCGATGCGATGTTTCGTCCAGTTCGGAGGTGAGCAAACTGTTCGCGCAGGTCGTCGCGCGCTTTGGGACACTGCACATTCTGGTCAACAATGCAGCGCTGACTCCTAATCGTCCAATTGACACAGAGCGTCGCAACAAGCTGTATGCGTACATGCAAACGCCGGTACCGCGCCAGTCGCTGGGGTTCACGAGTGAGATTGACGATGAGGAGTGGCACCGTTATTGGGGCGTCAATGTCCACGGCGTCTTTTATTGCACACGGGAGGCGTTGAAGCTGATGGAGCCGCAGCGCGACGGGAAGATCATCAATATCGCGTCGATTGCTGGACTGTCGATCAAGAGCGCGCATAGCCCGCATTACTGCGCAACCAAGGGAGCGATGATTGCATTCACGAAGTCGGTTGCATTCGAAGTGGCCGGCGCGAATATCTTCGTCAACGCGATGGCGCCGGGAGGAGTGGCCACCCCGGCATTTAACGACTATCTCGACAAAATCGGCGACGAAGGTCGCAATCGACTGTGGCAAAGCTGCCCGCTGGGCCGCTTTGGTACTGTGGAAGAGTACGCGTCGACTGTCGTCTATCTGGCGGGTGAACACTACCTGGTAGGTCAGGTGCTCAGCCCGAACGGCGGCTCGGTCATTTGACCACTGTTATATGAAATCGAAATGTACGACGGCTGCCAAGCCGAAATTCCCCAGCCGAATGCTCGGCCGGTCTGGTGAATCATCCTTCATTTATCGTCTTGTGACGTATCTACGAATGCTGTCGTATACAACTCAACACGGAGAGACACGTTGCAGACTGACAAAACGGCGCTACCGCTAGCGGGCGTGCGCGTCCTGGACCTTTCCCGCATTCTTGCCGGACCGTGGTGCGCCATGGTGCTGGCCGATCTGGGCGCCGAGGTCATCAAGGTCGAACATCCGGAAAGGGGGGACGACACGCGTGACTGGGGGTTACGAGTCGGTGCTTCCGAAACGGCCTATTTCAATAGCGTCAACCGGAACAAACGTTCCGTCAGCCTCAACTTGCAGTCGATAGAAGGTGCTGAATTGGCGCGCGCATTGGCAAGAGAATGCGACATCGTCATCCAGAATTTCAAGGTCGGCGGTGCGGCTAAGCTTGGGCTTGGCTATGACGATCTGCGTGCCGGGCGGGATGATCTGATCTACTGCTCGATTTCCGGATACGACCACACCGGCCCCGAAGCCACGCGCCCGGGCTACGACCTCGTCGTTCAGGGCGAGGCGGGCCTGATGGGTATGAACGGCGAGGCGAACCAGCCACCATTGAAATTCGGTGTGGCGGTTGTTGACCTGTTCACCGGCATGTACTCGGCCCAGGCGATACTCGCAGCGCTGTACCAGCGACAGCGCACTGGCCGTGGCCGCTCGATCGAGATGGCGCTTTTCGATTGCGGTTTGATGATCACCGCCTACTACGGCCTTGAGGCCTTGCTGATGGGCGAAGATCCGCCGCGCCACGGTAACGCGCATCCGTCGATCGTTCCGTACGGCGTGTTCGACGCTGCCGACGGCCCGCTTGTTATCACGGTCGGCAACAATGCCCAGTTCGCCCGCTTTTGCCGCGACGTCATCGAGCGGCCAGACCTTGCCACCGATCCGCGATTCCAGTCCAACCTCGAACGGTCGAAGCATCGCGACGCGCTTCTTCCGGAAATCGATCACGAGCTCCGCAAACGCAAGCGGGAGAACCTGCTCGATCAACTGACCCGTTCGAACATCCCTTGCGGTGAAGTACTGGGCCTGCACGAAGCACTCACGTCAAGACGCGCCAGCGATGCCGGGCTGGTCACGTCGCATCGGCATCCAGTGGCAGGTAACGTCAATGTGTTCGCGCCTCCGTACCGCTTCGACGGCGAACGCTTGCCCGTGCGCAGCATTCCCCCGCCATTGGGCGAAGGAACATCAGACATACTGAGCGAGCTGCTCGATGTCTCCGCTGAACGGCTCCGTGAGTTGAAGGCTGCAGGCGTGATCTGATCGCGCTTTCCTTACCAGTATCGCAAGGCCGTCGATGAATGCGCCTGGGGCGAGCGCGGTCGGCTCGGCAGATTGAATGCGCAATACGTCCTGACCTCACCGGGTCCGCATCGCCCCGCAGCACTGTCCCGCCCTCGCGCCTGAATAGCGCCCGCCGAGCCCGAGCCATTGCACGGTACCGCGGGCCGTCCCCATTTAATAGCAAGCACCCGACCTCGCGTTTTGCAGGCCCGCTCGTACGCAGTGGCTGCCTGCGCGCACCTGTTCCCAAGCAGCGATCGCCTGTCTCCGCCTTTCCCAATGCGCCGGTCTCCGAACGGGTAAATCCCGATGCACGTGATGACGAAATGATAAAAGTGGGTGACAAAATGATAAATACATTGTTGCGCATTTCCTTAAAGTTGAATGGACGGATCAGCCTGATCAAGGCCGGTCATCCCTTACCTGCTGGAGATGCCTTATGAATTTTCTCGACGATAGTCTTTTCCCCGAAGTTCAAGAAAAACTCGTGATTCAGGTGGCGCCGTTCGGCCCACAGTGGATTCCGAGCGACTCGGGCGACATCCCCGTTAGCATGGACGCCCAGATCCAGAAGGCGGTGGACTGCTACAACGCCGGCGCAACGGTGCTGCACGTGCATGTACGCGAGGAAGACGGCAAGGGCTCCAAGCGCCTGTCCAAGTTCAATGAGAGTCTTGCACGGCTGCGCGAGGCGGTCCCCGATATGGTCCTGCAGGTGGGCGGTTCGATTTCGTTCGCGCCGGAAAGCGAAGGGCAGGAAGCCCAGTGGCTCGATTACGACACGCGCCATATGCTGGCGGAGCTCGATCCGAAACCCGATCAGGTTACGATCGCGATCAACACCAGCCAGATGAACATCTGCGAGTTGCTCACGCCTGATGACGTCGCCGGCACCATCCTCGAAAAACCCGAATACTTCAATGCCTATTCGGAAATGATCGTCGATGCGAAGCCGTCGTTCTTCGTCGAACACCTGCGCCGCCTGCAGAAGGCCGGCATTCAGCCCCACTTCATGCTGGGTCACGTGCATCAACTCGAGAGCGTCGAGCGCCTGATCCGCCGCGGTCTCTACACCGGTCCGCTGGTGCTCAACTATGTCGCGATCGGCGGCGGCGCCGCCGGCCTGCATCCGGCCGACCTGATCGAATTCGTGCGCCGCACGCCCGACGGTTCGGTGCTGACGATTGAAAGCGCGATGCGCGCGGTACTGCCGATGAACGCGATGGCCATCGCGATGGGCCTGCACGTGCGCGTGGGGATCGAGGACAACCTGTGGGGCCGCAAGGGTGAGCGCATCACGTCGGTACAGCAGATCGAACAGACCGTGCGTATCGCGCGCGAACTCGGCCGCGATATCGCGACCGGTGCGGACGCGAAACGCATCTATCAGATTGGCGAGTGGTATCAAAGCGCAGACGAAACGATCGCCGCGCTCGGCATGGCGCCGAATCGCAAATCCGCCCAGCGCGGCTTTACGGTGCCGGGACACGCCTGACACCCAGGCGCGCGTTACTTCCACACTCTGACTGGAATGAACATGAAACTACGTGACAAGATTGCCCTGGTCACGGGCGTAGGCCCTGGTCTCGGACTCGCGTGCGCGGTCGCGCTCGCCGACGAGGGCGCGAGCGTCGTCGTATGCGACGTCGACGAGAATGCGCTGGCGACAGCTCGTGCCGCCGTCGAGGCCCGCGGTGCCAAATGTCTTGCGGTGCGGTGCGACGTGTCGTCCAGCGCAGAGGTCAAGACCCTGTTCGCGCAGATTGTCGCGCGGTTCGGCACCTTGCATATCCTGGTCAACAACGCCGCGCTGACGCCTAATCGCCCCATCGATACCGAGCGCCGCAACAAACTGTACGCGTACATGCAGACGCCGATGCCGCGCCAGTCCCTGGGCTTCACCAGCGAGATCAGCGATGAAGAGTGGCATCGCTACTGGGGCGTCAACGTGCACGGCGTGTTCTATTGCACGCGCGAAGCATTGAAGCTGATGGAGCCGCAGCGTGACGGGAAAATCATCAACATCGCGTCGATTGCTGGGCTCTCGACCAGGAGCGCGCACAGCCCGCATTACTGTGCCACCAAGGGGGCCGTGATTGCCTTCACCAGGTCGGTCGCATTCGAAGTGGCTGGAGCCAATATTTTTGTCAACGTCATGGCTCCCGGCGGCGTAGCCACCCCGGCATTCAACGACTATCTCGACAAAATCGGCGAAGACGCTCGCAATCGACTGTGGCAAAGCTGTCCGTTAGGCCGCTTTGGCACGGTGGAAGAGTATGCGTCGACGGTCGTCTATCTGGCGGGCGAGCATTACCTGGTTGGCCAGGTCATCAGCCCCAACGGCGGCTCGGTAATCTGAGCCCCATCCACCTTCCAGTCCAACAGTCCAAATGAACGCAAGACAACCTACACCCAATTACGACACGATGCGCGCAGCGGGCCTCGCTGATCCCGCACTGGACACGCTCGCGCAGTGGGATCCGGCATGGACCGAGTCCTTCATGGAGCTCAGCCAGAATGTGCAGACGAGTGACGTCCTCGACCCGCAACTAGTCGCGCTGATTCGCCTGAACATCGACGTGACGGCGACACATCTGTACGGTGCCGGTGTTCGCCGCCATGTGCGCGATGCGCTGCGTCTGGGTGTGACCCGTGCGCAGATCATGGAGGTGTTCAAGCTAGCAAGCGTGGTCGGCATTCATGCCTGCGCGCTGGGGGTGCCGATCCTCGCCGAAGAACTGGCCCATGCGGGCATTCCTGACGAAGCCGCTTCCGCCCCGGCGACGCCCGTATGCGATAAGGTGCGCGCGAACGGTATGTTCAATCCGCTGTGGGAGACGATCTATCGATGGGATCCCCAGTACCTGGAGAAATTCCTCGCGATGGGGTTGGGATTGTGGACCGACAACATCCTGCCGCCGCTGTGGATCGAATTTCTGTGCATCGCGGGCGATGCCGCCATTACTCATCTGTATGCGCACGGCACCCGCCGGCACACCAGGGCAGCGCTCGAACTGGGCGCGACCCGCGAGCAGATTCTCGAGGTGCTGAAGATCGTCAGCCTGCAGGGTATCGAAGCCTGTGAACTCGGCGTGCCTTTGCTCCAGGCGGAATGCGCAGAGTTCGAACGGGCGCAACGGAAGACTCTTTAAGCGACGGCCGTGGATTCTCTCCGGCGTGTCGTATAAGGCATACGCGCGGAATCTGTCATAACCCGATGCCGGCGACCGAGTTCTGCGGCATCGAAATGCAATAGCTGGAGACATCATGAGTCATGCTGCATCGCAGGCCGAGGCCATCACCGACACGCGCTCGTCGTCGGAAGTACGGGAGACGTACCGCAAAATCGCATGGCGTTTGCTGCCCTTCCTCTTTCTCGCGTATGCCGTCAACTCGATCGACCGGATCAATATTTCGTTTGCCAAGTTGCGCATGGCGCACGACCTTGGTCTGAGCGATGCAGCGTATGCGTTCGGCGCCACCGCGTTCTTTGTCGGCTACATCCTGTTCGAAATACCTGGCAACCTGTACATGCAGCGGGTAGGTGCACGCGCCACGCTGACACGCATCATGATTTTGTGGGGAGTCGTCACCACGCTGACCGGCTTCGTCAACACACCCACGCACCTGTATATCGCCCGCTTTGCACTGGGTGTCGCCGAGGCGGGGTTCTTCCCCGGCGTTATCCTTTATCTCACGTACTGGTTTCCGTCATGGAAACGCGGGCGCGTGACCGCGATCTTTTTCATGGCGGGATTTGTCGCGGGGATGGTCAGCGGGCCGCTTGCCGGTGCAATCATGACCGGTCTTGAAGGCTGGCAAGGCATGAAGGGCTGGCAAACGCTCTTCGTTCTCGAAGGTCTTCCCGCTGTCGCACTTGGCGCGTTCGCCTGGTTCTGGCTCGATGACAACCCGGCGCGCGTCACGTGGCTCACCGATCGGCAAAAGGCGATCGTCGTCGAGAATCTTCGGCTGGATCAGGCCTCGCGAGCTACCGAAAGTCAGTCATTCGGACAGGTCATACGAGATCCGCGCGCCTATATTCCCGGCATCGTGTTTTTCACGCTCTATTCCGGGACCAACACGGTGGCTTACTGGATGCCTTCGTTGCTGCAAAGCGTGGGGATTACCGACTTGCGCCGCATTGGCGTGATCGCGAGCGGCCCATACGTTCTCGCCATGGCCGCGATGTATCTGCTCGGGCGCAGTTCGGACAGGCACCTTGAGCGCCGCTGGCACCTCGCGGCGACCATGCTGACAGCCGCGGCCTCGTTCTGGTTGATGCATGTACTGCAAGCTGACGTGCTGCTCTCGACCCTCTTCATGACGATCGGCGCGGCTGCGTGCCTGGCGGCGGTGCCGCTCTTCTGGACGATTCCGCCCGCGTTTTTCAGCGCGAACGCGGCAGCGGGTGGCATCGCGCTCGTCAGTAGCATCGGTTCCCTGGCCGCGGTGCTCAGCCCGGTCACCGTCGGTGCCATCAAGACGCATACGGGTAGCCTGTATGTCGCCTTCGACGTGATCGGCTGCATGCTGCTGGTCGGCACCGTCGCCCTGCTCGCCGGCATACCGGCGGCCCGCCTTCACGAACGCCAGGCGTAAGGTCGCGCGCCAAAAGACCCGCGATATCCCGGCGTACTGCGACCGCGTCTGTCCGTGCCGCAAGGGCAGGAAGATCGCGATCTGTAACCAAGTAACAGGGTCCGGAATATGGTCTGCATCGACTGATGCAACGAGACTGTGCACGATTAGTACTGCAAATATTCTGATTAGAGAATGTGGTCAATAGAGAAGGACCGCGACGTCATGTGGGCGAAGAGACGTGACGCCAGCGTTCCCGAATTCAGGCAGTTGTGGGTTTAGCAAAGCAATTGACAACAAGGAGACGGTATGAAGTTGAAACTGGTGGCCGCTGCCGCGGTGGCCGTAATCGGGAATTCGGCGTATGCGGATTCGTCAGTGACGCTGTATGGCGTCCTTGACGCAGGCCTGCTATATCAAAGCACTTCGGCGGCAGTCGTCAGCGCCAACCCGTCGACGTTGACGGGGCTTCCGCCAGGCACGCGACTTCCTCCGGCTGCGGCGGCATCAGTGGCAAACGCCCTGAAGAATCTCGGGGCGGTCTATCGCTACAAGGACGGCGGCATCTATTCAAGTGTCTGGGGCATGAAGGGAACCGAGGATCTCGGTGGCGGCTACGCGGCGAACTTCAGGCTGCAAGGCACGTTCGACACTGGTACCGGCAAGTCTGGCCAGTCCGACACGGCGGGGGTCGCCGGGTTCTTCAGCCAGATTGCGACGGTCGGCGTGAGCGGCCCGTTCGGCTTGATTGACGCGGGTCGCCAGATCGCGCCGATGATCTACGCGATGGGGGAGACGGACGCTCGCCACGCGCAGTATTTCGGCAGTATCCTCGGTGCCTGGATCGGCCTGAACTCAGCAGCGGGCTGGCCTGGAACCAGCACCAATGGGCCAATCGGCGCACTCTACGACAGCAACGCAATTGTCTATAAGTCGCCGACCTTTTACGGCGTGAGCGCCGATCTGGAATACGCGCCGGGTGGCGTGCCGGGGCATTTTCAAGGGGGCACGCGCGAGTCAGCGGTGCTGAAATATTCGGGTTACGGCCTGCGACTCGCCGCGGTGTACTACAACGCGCACGATACGAATCCTTTCACGACCGTCTCGTCAACCGCCGCAACGGCCGTCCCCGCCAGCGGGCTAAACAACAACCGCTACTGGTACCTTGGTGCTCTCTACACGATCAAGGATTTCTCGGTGTCGGCCTCGTACAGCAACGGCGCAAATCCCGCTCCGAGGAGTGCGTTGAATCCGAATGGTGGTATCAGCCTGGACCTGTATTCGGTTGGGCTCGGCTACCGGTTTACGCCTGCGTTCAAGATCTCGAGCGGCCTCTATTACATCAAGGACAGAAACGATTCGAAAAACAGCTCGCTTGAGGTGGCGGCCGGAGCCGATTACAGCCTTTCCAAGTCCACTGTGGTCTATGCACAGGTAGGTTGGGTCAACAACCACGGAGATATGACTCAAGGTATTACCTACGGAGCACTGGTCGCGCCGGGAATGGGTACTGCGGCGGTCAATATCGGCCTGCGTCACAACTTCTGATCGGTTGAGCACCTGGCTCGCAAAATAATGTGAGTGAGCCGGGTTTCTGATCGTCCGGCGCATGGCGGGCGTGCCTGCAAAGCAAGGTCAAGCGAACACGGGCCATCTGGCAGGACATTGCGCTCGCTGCGCAGGTGCGACGCCGACCATCCTGGATCTGCATCGCGCGGAGCGGTCTGCGTCAGTGCGTGTCCTCGACGGCACGTGCCTGTGTGCGGGCCTCAGTCCTACGCCATTCGCTGGGTGTGCGGCCATACCAGCGCCGGAAGGCCCGGGTGAAGTTACCCTGATTCTCGTAACCCAGGCGCGTCGCGATATCGGCGATCTGCAGATCGGTCTGTGCCAGCAACTGGTTCGCCAGATTGCGTCTGACATCTTCGAGCAATGACTCGTAGCTTGTGCCCTGTTCGTCAAGATGGCGATACAGGGTAAAGCGGTGTATCGCGAAGAACTCCGCAACTTTCTGAGACGTACAGCCGTCTGGTAACAGCTTTTCGATTACCTCTCTTACACGCGAGCTGAAATCGCCGCCCTGACGAGCCTGCAACTCGGTCATGTGCTGGTGAAGGAAGCGTCCAAGTTGCTGATCGTGACTCGACCTCGGCTGATCGAGCAGCGACTGTGGAAACAGGACCTCGTATTGAGCCTGACCAAACCAGACCGGCGCCTGGAAATATTGCTCGTACAATGCGCTCGTTTTTGGCTTTCGAAACGCGATCCGAACGAGCGTCGGCCGCCACGAACGTCCGAGGATGATTTCCAGAATCCGGACGTTGGCTGCCAGATAGGCGGTGAGCAAGTGCCGCGCTCCAGGAATGTTCGAGTCGATCGAAACCGACATGCAGGCGTAGCCTTCGTCTTCCGTCATGCGGACGTGCAACCCGCGATACCAGAGACCGCAGAAACGAATAAGGCTTTCGATCGCCTCGCGCACCGTTGGAGCATTGAGGACGAGAAAGCGCAACGGTCCCGCATTGTCCAGTGTCGCCCTTTGACCGAGGAGCAATCCCACGTGTTCGCAGTGAATCTTTTTCGCTGCGGCTTCGAGAATCCGACCGTGCGTTACGGTAGAGAGGGGACTCAGGCGTGATGCCAATGCGCTGCGGGTCACGCCGAACGATTCAAGAAGTGGCCACGGGTCGGCACCGTGCTCGCGCATGACAGACGGCAGCGAATTGAGCGCGCCGATCGGGATGGACTTTTCCGCTGTTGATGCTCGCTTCATATCTCTGGCTCTTGCCGAAAATTCCTGTGTGGACGGGTACGCGATCTTGCTGGCATCCGAATATTTTACTGCCTTCCAGCCAGCTATTTGGCGATTCCTGAATAACTGCCGTTAGTGACACAGCGGTGTCTCTGTCCATGCATCCGCTGTCATTCGAATGATGAGCAGCCGTAGGTCCGGAGTGGGTCGACACCGGTCTATCGCTTTTGGATACGCCTATTGCCGCGATAAGCAGGCAGTTACCACGGCTGACCGATCGGACACGGTCGGTATGAAGGCCCGGATAGTAGTTATCCGACCCTTCGTTTCAGGATATTTTGTTCTTTTCCGGTGACTGAATTCAACGGGTTGAAAGCCCGGAGCCGTCCGCAGCAGCCCGTAGGCGAACGTGCGGGCGTGAACAGACCTTGTCTGAAGGGGCGGCGGATGACTGCGGCGCCGGGAAGCAGGGCAGAAGAACTCACCAGCCGTGATCGACGCAGGTCGTTGCCTTGCGGCGTCAATCGAGCCCTGAGGCGCAGAACCCTAGCCGTACACCTTGCCCCCAGCGTCTCCGGCTTTGGGTCCGCAGGACCCGTCCGGCCGGACACCGGACGACGCGGTCTCCGCCGACGGGTGCCCGACTGCCGGAAAAGCGACGGGCCCCGGGGCGGATGGCGCTCAGGCCGGTTAATCGGGTAGGGTGGCAGATTCTCATCACGTCAACAGGACACCCCCATGAACAAGCAGGAACTCGTCGACGCGGTCGCCGCGAAGGCCGGTACGAGCAAGGCGTTGGCCGCCGAAACTCTCGATGCGCTGATCGGCACCATCACGGCGGCGGTCACAAAGGGCGACACGGTCCAACTGGTCGGGTTCGGGTCGTTTTCGACCGGGGCACGTGCGGCGCGGGTCGGCCGTAACCCGGCGACCGGTGCCGAGATCCAGATCGCGGCCGCGAAGACGGTCAAGTTCACGGCGGGCAAGGCGTTCAAGGAGGCAGTGAACGGCGCCTGAGACCCGCTGCATCCGGTCTCCCGGTCCGCCTTGAGTTGACGAATATGTTCCTGGAGATACCAGAAAGGCGGTGTGCCCCCCCGCAGCCCAACGACCATAGTGGGCACGAACGCATACGGCTTCCCGGTCCATGCATGCTGCGGCGATGACTTGCCTTCTGTCACGCCTCAGGACGGCTGTGCCCGGGAACCGGTGCCGCGCGGGGAAAACCGGTGCAGCGACCGCGGCACCCTCCGGCATGCAACGAACCAAGGCTTACGCTGCGCACGTCGTCGGTACCTGAAACCGCGGCAGAGCCCGCATGCGCGAACCAACGCCGCTCCGGACAGGCTGTGCGTATCGGCTTAACACATTCGCACGATTCACCGTCCTGAAGGTAATATCAAGGCTCGCTTGCATCGACAGCCTGGCGGACATTGTCGACCGTAGCAGGCAAGCCTGGATGGACGATCGCGTCGTCGAATATTCTTTGCTGGGATCGGGCCGATGGTAGCAACCCTCCAGCTGCTCGCGCCCATGAGCGCCTGCCCGATGTCCGGCACGCGGATCTTTGTGCACAAGCGCGCAAAGCGCAGAATTGAAGAAGTTCAGCGACGCTGATAGGCTGCTCGCGGGCCTTTTGCCGTACCGACGGTGTCAGTAAGTCTCGCCGTCGTCGCTCGACAGCCACGCCGGGATATCGCGCTTGCCGTTGAGGACACGCCAGACCTCGACGTGATGCTTGCGCTCGATGTAGAAGATCAGATGCGGGTACCGATCAAGCGGCCATGACCGCAGGCCTGGTATATCCAGCTCGTAGGCGTAACGGGGAGACCCGGTGCTGGGGTGCCTGGCGAGATGCGCGTATGCCCGGTCGATCTCCGCGATGAACCTGAGCGCGGCGTCTTCCGATCCTTCGTCCAGGAAGTAGTGCGTGAGCTCGTCTTCTACGTCCTCTTGGGCCAGTCGAGTCTCGGGCAACGAATCCTTCGACGGAAAAGGCCGGAGGCCGTGTAACAATCACCCGGCGAGCGACGCGAAGGAATGAATGCCCCATGACATAACGCCTGTCGTCGAACGCACACGCACGTCTGCCACACCGCACGTCAGCCATTAAACGCAACGGTGATACGACCTGACGCCATTGAAGCCGACAAAAAAACGGCCCGCACCCTTCGCGGACCCGTCGTGGCGGAGCACAGACGGGCGGCCAGTATCCCGCCAGCCCCGCCTGTGCTCCGTTTTGCGGCCACGTGCTGTTAGCACGAGCCACCTCTACATGATAGGCAATGCGCCCGCCCGCGGGCAATACTTTTCACGCCCGTTGCTTGAGCCGTGGCGCGGGCGCGCGGCGACCGGCAGGGTGACGGCTTCATTCAACGGGGGAGCATCACTGAATAGACAGGAACCGGTCGAGGTCACCGCCGCGACAGGTGAAAGCTACTCCGCAACGGTTGACGCGATCCCCGCGTTCATCGCAGCGGTCACGGATGCCGTCACGCAGGGCGAGTCCGTCCTGCTGGTCGGTGTCGGCTCGTCTTCGACGGGCGCGCGCGCCGCGCGCGTGGGCTGCAACCCGGCGACAGGTGCAAAGATCCAGGTTCCCCAGCGAAGACGGTGAAGTTCACCGCCGGCAAGGCGTTCAAGGCGGCGGTCAACCGGTAATTGCCGGGCTGGACCTTTGCCCGGACCGGACACCGCGCAGGGCACCCGGACCGCTGGCGGTCGCGCAGCGGCAGATTGATCCACTTCACATCCGCGCGGCGTCCGGCATCGTCGGTGTGGCTCGGGCAGCGCATCACACGCTGCCCCCTCGCTTCGCCGGGCGCGTCGACCAGGCGGTTCCGATAGCAGAGGGGTATCGCGCACAGGCCTGCCTTTTCTGGCTGCGCGGACAGGTGAACCGGCCATGGGCGTGACAGCGGTTTATGACTGCCCCATTATGGCGAAGCGGCGTCCGTCCGCGAATCCGTCCGCTTATTGTCCATATCGTCAAATATACCCGTATGCGCCGTATCGTCGTTCGCAGTTCCCCCGTGCATGGTCGTGGCGTCTTCGCACTCGCCAATATCAAAACCGGAACATTGATTCTCGAATACAAGGGCACGCTCGTCTCGTGGAGGCGCGCCCAACGGGCCTATGAACGCTCCGCCGCCGAGTGGGGTCACACTTTCTTCTTCGGGCTCGACGATGGTCGGGTAATTGACGGTGGGCAGAGAGGAAACTCTGCCAGGTGGCTCAATCACAGTTGCTTTCCTAACTGCGAGGCCGAACAGGCGGGGGAGCGAGTCTTCATCCGCACGATCCGACCCATCGGAAAAGGCTCTGAGCTTTACATCGACTATCAGTTACAGATCGAAGGCCGCCGGACGGCTGGAATCACCCGGGCGTACGTCTGCCGCTGTCGTGCGGCTGACTGTCGAGGCACCATGCTTTCGGGGTGACCGCATGTCCGGTTGATAGTCGACCATGCCGTTTTCTGCCGGTACGTCACACGCCGGACCAGGATGCGGCGATCGGTTCAAGGATCGGAGCTTGCTGAAGGTTGAGTCAGCTGCAACAACTATCGTTAGTTATGCTTAAAAGCAATATGATCGCGCGCCTGGCTGACCGGTCACTGCCGGCGCGGACACGGTGAGCGGTGGTGCAGACAGTAATTGGACCAGTAATGCCTCGAAACCCTGCTGTTACGAGAAGAAAACTTATCTATATAGACGGGTTTCGCGATGCATTTTCCCCAACGTATCTTCACGGATTGGTGTGGGCACCTTTGTGAGGGATCGCGCGGTGTCCGTATCGACGGTAACTTCGTTACCCTCGCCCGAGGCCGGATGGGCCGCGAGGGGATCATCATTTACGCGTCAACGCGGTGCGACTCCCTGCAGCGATCTGCGCTATCCGACGCCGCTCGGTCCGACTGTGGTAAAACAGCGCGCGAATGCGCCGGTCTGCGGCGCACAGATGCAATCAGGAGCCGAGGTTGAGAAGGAAGTCAGGGAACAGCTCGCACGTCATCGCGGTCCGCGTCGAGCCGGCGATCGAACAGCGATTGAGACTGCTGGCGGAAGTCACAGGGCGCAGCCAGTCGTTTTTCTCAAGCAGTTGATCGAGAAGGGCATCGGCGCGATGGAAGACGCGTGGCTGCCGCAGGAAGTGGTGGCCCAGGTCCGCAGCGGGACACTGCCGGAGCGGCAGCGTGCCACGACCCTGGATCTGTTCCGGGATTCAATTTGCGAGCAGTGAGCACGGTCGCACCGCGTATCCGTGAGGGGCGGGCGGCGGGAGGGTGCACTCGCCCACGTCGCTCAGATGAAGCAAATCGTAGCTTCAGTTGCGGACATTGATGGCGAGTCGGCGGCGTTTCGCTCGGAACGGGCATGAGAGTTATGGCTTTCATACCCTTCGTTTGCGGAGAGCCCAAGCCCAGCGAGATGTCGGGCGTTTAGGGAGGTTCGACCAGCGACGCCTCGGTCCGCGGCGCTGGTTTGCGGATGCCGCCGCGATTCAATGCCCTATCATTGGGCGATGGCTCCGGCCAATGACCAGAAGCGACTAAAACGGGCAGACGAGGGGTTATGGCGACTTTCGAAGCGGTCGGCTTTCTATCCGACGACTTGGACCAGTGGAAACACGCGGCACACGAGGCATACGCCCCAGCGTTTGGTTACGCGTACCGTGCGAACGGCATGGCATTGCGGGCTATGAAAGCCATACCGATGCAAGGCATCTCGGAGGAGATGAAGTGGGCCATCGCGGCATTTGCACGGGCGACCGGCGCATTCCAGTGCTCTGTCCTGATGATTGAGCGCGGTGCGATGCCAGAAGCGCGCGCATTGGCACGCCTATGCGCCGAGACCCTCATCGTTGCGAAGGGACTGGTCAACTTGCCGGGCACACTCGAAATTATGCGCGAGAGTGACGCGGAACACAGCATCCGCGCGATTACTAACATCATCGGGTTGAACGCCGCTAATGCCCAGCCAGACGAAGAGTCGCTTGAGCGACTCAGAGGAACCAGGGCTGAGCTGGAACTCGCTTTTCCAAAGCGCCGGTCACTCAACTATCGAACGCTGGCGCTGAATACGGCCTTGGAGATGTTCTACGAAATTGCCTACCGATACACGTCAGGAGACGGCGCGCACGCGACACTGGGTGCTTTGATTCGGCATATAAAAGCGGAGGAGGGCAACCACGGCTATTTCTTTGGCCCGGACATCGCGGGTATGGCGTCCACGCTGTTGACCGTGAGCGTAGCGATCACCGAGCGTATTGACCTTGCTGTGAGTGGCATGGAATGCGGGGAGTTCGCCCCCGAATTGCGGGATTTGAGGCTGCACTGGTTCACGATCCGCGCCGATCTCGAAGCAAAGGCCGCGGAGGAATCGGCCGAGTAGGCCAGTCGCGGGACGCAGAATCCTGAGACGACAGGCAGCAAACCGGTCTGGAGTCCGATTCCCCGTCGCTCCGGCCGCGCAACAAGAAAGGACAAAAAATTGATCCTGCGATTTTCCGAAGAAGGCCCCGCCTTTCCGGCCGAATTGATCGACCGCATGATCGAGGGCGAAGTTGTGTTTCTGTGCGGCGCTGGTGTCAGCGCGCCGCAAATGCCGATGTTTGGATCGCTGGTCGATCGTGTGTATGAAAAAATCGGCATCGAACCGACAGCAGCCGAAGCGCTTGCGATAAAGAATGGACGATACGAAGAGGCACTGGGTGCCGTCTCGCGTCGGCTGGCCAATCCTGCGCGGATCTATAGTGAAGTCACCAATATTCTTACACTCGATGCCGTCGATCTGGACCATCACACGACGCTGCTACGGTTATCGCGCGCCCGGGACAATCGGTTACTGCTTGTCACCACCAACTTTGAATGTCTGTTCGAACGTGGTGTCGACAAGAATGAGGGCCGGGGGCGGGGAAAAACCTTAAGCCTCGCAGGACAGGCTTTACCGCCCCCAGGCTCCGAGGCGTGTCATGGCATCATCCATTTGCATGGCCGAACCCAAGACGGTGAGGCAGGGTTAGATGCTACGCCGCTGGTGCTGACAAGCGCCGAATACGGTGACGCCTATATGCGGTCGGGCTGGGCATCGCGGTTCCTCTTCGATCTCGTGCGATGCAAAACGCTTGTCCTTGTCGGATACAGCGCGAACGATGCCCCCGTTCGCTATTTTCTGAATCTGCTCGAGGGCGACCGGGATCGCTTCGAGGATCTGCGGACGGTCTACGCGCTCGATTCATACGACACCGACGCCGCCGAGACAGAAGCGCGCTGGGAAACGATCGCGGTTACGCCGTTGCCGTACCGTAAGGGCCCGAAGCCCGACGAACATCGCGCACTCTGGGCCGATCTGGCCAGCCTTGCCGATCTGGTCGAGCAGCCGCGACGCGCGCGCCTGGCTCGGGCCGAAGTGTTCCGAAAGCCCTTTGAAACGGCAACCGCGTCCGAACTGGAGGGAGCGGAGTGGCTCCTTGCCGGTAAGGGTGATCTTTGGGATGTCATCACCGGAAACATCGAAGACCCAGCTTGGTTCGAGTTCTTTCGTAGCACGAGGGTCTGGCAGGCCGCCGACGAGAGCCGGATTTGGGCCAACTGGTGTTGTGCGAGGCTCACCGACCGGACGCGTCTCGAGACGGCAATCGACTGGCATCACAGGTTCGGGCAGCTTTTCACCGACCTTCACTACGAGCGCCTGATCTTCCAGCTACGAAATACCGCCCAGCCTTGGGCGCAGGCTTGGAAAATCCTCGCCAGAATGCGGGCAAAACCGCGCGACGCGGTCATGCATCACTTCAGACTTTCACAGGCCCTTGAAAGCCCGCTTGTCGATGATCGTGATCTGCGGGATGCGATTCTGGCCATCACCCCCGACGTTGAAATCAAGACTCAATGGAGACCTGCAGGCGAAAGTGCCGCAGAGACGCCGATATTGCTCAGAGACATCGTCAGGGTATCGCTGTCACTCGAGGATGTCTCCGATATTGACCGTCTTGTGACGGCCATCCTCGACATGCGCGAGAAAGAGCGAAGAATCGCGCAGCTGTGCAACGAATCCCTTTTCAACACAGGTATCGCAGCGCACGAAGCCGGTGCTATAAGCAGCGACTGGGACACGCTCGACAACGGCGTTCCAGCCGTGGAGGCGCACGAACAAAACCGCTATCACGATGGCGCCGTTCATCTGTGCGTCGTGCTCAGCGAGCTGCTCGGCAGAATTGCCGTTGAGGATTGCGCGTATGGGCGCGAACTGGCAGCGTCGTGGAAGCGTGTTCCGGGTGGGCTCGGTCTGCGACTGTGGATCAACGCGCAGCGGAACCCTGCGCTGTTCAGCGCAGAGGAAGCCGCCACCGCGATCCTTCAGTTGCCGGGCGGGGCATTCTGGTCCATGCGACGGGAACTGGTCCTGGTCATGCGTGAGAGACTGGGTGACGCCGCGGAACGGCTGGTCGAAGCGATCGTGAGCCGAATCCTGACCGAGTATCCGTCGATTTATCTGGAGTATGAAATCGAAGGCGCGGACTGGCGCCCTCAGGCACGGGATCATCGCGTCTGGTTGCTGCTCTCGGCGATCCGACTGGCCGGCGTGTTACCCGATGCAGGGCATACCCAGCTCGAGGCCATTGCAACACGGCACCCGTTCATAAAGGGCGATTACAAGGAAAGCGACCTGTTCGGCAGCTTTTCTACGGGTGTGCAGTCGGTTCAGGGAGATCCTGCTCCTTTGGTGGGCGCAGATGCCGCAGACCGTCTTCGCATCGCGCGCACGCTCCGCGATGAACGCGATTTCACGGCGCAACTGAGTTGGTCCGCGTACTGTTCGGGGCAATCGGCGGCAGCGTTTGAGGTCCTGCAGGGGGCCGACCTTGCGCCGGAAAATGTTGGTTTGTGGTCTGATTTTCTGCAGGCGCTCACGACGTTGACGGTGGTCAACAACGACCCCACGCATGACAACGAACAGCTCGTCGCGCGTTCGTTCGAGCGTCTCGTGACGGCGGATGACGAAGTGCTGGCCTCACTGGTATCGCCGCTGAGCTATCTGCTTCGAACCTATGCGAAGCGGGCAGACGACAATGCCATAAACCATTGGTGGGACCGGCTCTGGGACATGGCCGAACGGCACGAGGACCCCATCGATCGAAAGGATATGGAACGGTTCTATGATCGGGTGATCAACCGGCCAGCAGGGCGACTTGCTGAGTTCCTGTTGCTGCTAATTGAACGTAGAAACGCTGCGGCCGGGACAGCGATTAACGATCGCCAGAGGCTGAGAAAAGTGGTTTTGTCGGATACACCCGCTGGCTCGCTGGCTCGCTGGGGCGTGGGGCATTCGCCCACAGTGCGGGGTTCATCCTGCATGTCGACTGGCGCCTTGCGCTTGGCGCATTTCGCAAGCGTTTGGGCGAGAGCAGCGAGGAAGGGGTCAGGCTTCGCACGGTGCTGATCGCCGGCACACAACTGAGTTTCGCCGCGACACGGGCATTCAAGGGTGCGCTCTTCATGGCAGCCTGTGAGACCGCTGCCAGGACCGAACACGGTGCGGCGTTCGCCGCCTCGAAGTTTCTCCATCCACTGTTTAGCTGGAGAATCAGCCCGAGTACCGGGAAGGCACCACTTTCGCTCGATGAAGTGAGACGACTATTAACGAAAGTGCCGCAGAACGTGCTCATCGGGGCTGCGCAGTGCTTCAGGCAGTACGTACGGCAGATCGGTAATTCGCCCGGGCGAGCTTGGCTACACTTTGCGGGACCACTGTTCGAAGCTGTCTGGCCATATGAAGCGCGATTCAAACGGGCAGCGGTGTCACGGGAACTCGCCGCGCTTTGCGCAACGGCCGGAACGGCGTTCGACGAGGCGTTCTCAGTATTGCGTTATTTTTTGACGCCGATTGATGGAGGTTGGTACGGGGTGTCACTGCTCGACGAGTCGGGGGCTGCCAGTGCGAATCCGGCAACCTCTTTGCATTTTCTTTGGCTCTTATCCGGCCCGGGAGCATCCGGCCGCTCGGCAGAGCTCGCGAACATGCTGGACAAGATCGTCGAAGCGGCACCCGATCTGGAAGTGGACAGACGCCTGCAATGGCTGGAGCAGAACCGCGTGATTCGATTGACGTAGGGGTTTAGAATTGCCGCTAGCCGTAGCGCCACTGCCACTATGTCTAGCGCACGCAGCATCAGTTCGGTGTGTAGTTATCTTTCTGCCCAGATCGGTTTTCGAGCAATCGGACGATATTTTGCGACGGCATGACGTTGCTTCTTTAAATCCGCCGTTGCGTCGAGCTAGTGTCTTGGTGTGCCGATCGGTGCAAATAAACAGCCTCTGCTGCATGAGTGAGGCGACAACCTGCTTGACGCGCGCCGGGCCTGACGCCGCATTGACATGTCGCATCTGTCCGCTGGTCTCCTTGCGGTCAACGACAACTTTTCTGACCTACGCGACATTGGCGCTCCGCCACGATGAGGCTAATTTTGAAGCACAACCGGCGACAGAAATCGAACCTCTTTGTCGGCAACAAAGTCCTTCGTAGCATCTTCATAGACCGCTCGGTACGGTTTCTGAGGCTGCTCGCTGAGCCATTCTTCTGGGAGCCGTTCCATACCTCGAACAACACCAGTTCGTCTTCGGCCGCAGTGTCTTCGCTGAGCACGGCGCTCACAAAAGTCGGCTCTTCCGCCATAGTCTTCATGAGCTCTGCGAGGTGCGCTACGAAAAGGACCTTGGTCGAGGGAACGAGCTTGAAACGTACGTAGAGAGATAGCATTGGCCTGTCCTGATATTGTTGCGTTGAAAGCGCGTTACGCGAGTGCGCATCTCTTCAGAGAAGCATCTGGCGAATATGGGCTGTGTCTCGAAGTGTCAAAAGAAAAACGGCCGCAAGCTCTTGGTCGCGACCGTTCGGCTAATCATTCCAGCGCCGCCTCTTAATTCTCGAACTGTCGGATCGTCGCGTTATACGCACGCGAGGCCATCTCTTCTAGCCCAACTTTCGCTATTCGCAGCCCCGAATGATGCCAAGTCATTGATTTTAAATGACGTGCATGTCAAGAGTCTTCACTACAGGGCGTGCGTCCTGGTAGCCGCGACTGGCAATGGCCGGGCCGTGATTTTTGGCGGTGGCTCTGCGGGCAAGGTCAGGCGCAAATGGTCAAGCAGCAGGCGGTGCTCTGGTTCTGGCTGGGTGTAGCGAGACAGGATCAGCTCGCGTCCGTCAGTGGTCGGCAGATGGACTGCCTTGATGAAGCCCTGCACGTCTAGTACGCCTTCGCCCGGCAGGCGGCGTTTGTGGCAGGTGTCCATCCACAGCGGCTCGATTGCATAGCGGTCCGCGTCGTCGAGCTCGATGCCCTTGATGAATTCCGGCTTGATTGTGGCAATTTCCTTGAAGTCGACATTGCCGCGGCTCAGGTGCCAGATGTCAAGCAGCAGGCCAGCGTTCGCCTTGTTCGCCCCCCTCGACAATAGCTTTACCGGATTCAATCGTGCGCACGTTACTGAAGGGCATGATTTCCAGCATGACTTGCCGTCGTGGTCGTCGCGTTTTAGACGGCTTCCCTCGGGGACATGGGGCGCTCGGCCCACGAATCGACGCTCTTGATCAGCAGTTTACCGAGTCTGTCGGCTCGAGGCTTTACCTTATCGGTGGGGCCGACAAGCGTGACCGATGCCACTGGCTCTCCTAATGAGCTGTGGACGAGTGTTGCAATGGCATATCGCGATCCACCACGTCGAAGATTGGTCGCAATTCTCGACGTCTTGATCTGAACAAGCTCTGCAAGGAATTCCTCGACCACCTCTCTCTCGTCGCTGCTCTGACGACGCAAAAAGGCGTTCCGAGCCAAGTCAGTCTTGGCTGCGACGAGTATCTTGCCGCCGGCTGTGTGAAGGAGTTTGCGTCGAATGTTCGAACGTGCCTCGAAACCCTCGACCGCGTCAGCGCCTGCTTCGGAAATGTAGATGAGGTGGTCTCCGGCTTGTACGCCCAGGAAAACTGCAAGCCCCGTGGCTTTGTGAAGTGTCTCGAGATCTGCGTGTGTTACGAGTCCGGCGCGAATTTGGCCGCTCGCAAGCGTAAGTCCGTATACCGCGGGTCCGAGGTAAAAGCGATTCTGATCTTCGAATAGCCAACCCTTGGCCAGTAACCCTTGGATGAACCCGTAGACAGAACTTTTTGCGGCATCCAGCGCTCTCACAAGTTCGGCGAAGGTCATGCCGGGGTTGTAAACGACTTCTTCCAAGATGCTTGTAACCCGATCAACCGTGCGATGGGGTTGAGGGTCACGTTTGTGCTTTCCGTTTTCAGCCAGTTCGGGTTCATCGTTGGGCATCAGTTTGTCCCGTTTCGTCAATGGGTGGTCGGGGCGGAAGGATACCAACGGCTGGTATCTCAAATTCCCCCGTGCTCTTTTTGCGACGATCGTCGTCATTCCACGTGCAAATCCGGTTCAAACGGTGCGTAGGCACATGAGCGCTGTTGCACGATTTCTCGTGGTCGCAACTATGAACGTTGAATCGTATATAGGAGACATTATGGGCGACCGGTCGGATTGTCAACTGGGACGGCGGGCAACGCCAACGGGCCATGCCAAGAAAACCCTCATTGACATTGGATTGGTCTGTGCGATAAGGTTAGGATCGTATATACGACCGTATGTTCGCATTTATGTACACCGTGGCCGAAAGAGCGCACGGTGTCAGAGTCCGGTGTAATCTGCGACCAACCTGGGCGTGGCAAATTCACCGAAGAGACAAATCTCTTCAAGATGTGGGACGTTCGGTCCCGAGTCACACGCACGATGCGTGCGCCAACAAAGAGTCTCACGGCGAATTTCATGACAATTGCAATCATCAGATTGGAGGGGCCGCAGTGTTGGTCGTCAATGCCCGCTGTACTTGTGGTCCGCGAGATCCATTCAAAGCCTTCAAAGTTCAACGTCGTGACCTGGGCCCGCACGACGTCCTCATCGATATCGTCTATGCGGGAATCTGTCACTCCGATATCGACCATGCCTACAGTATGCGTAATACGACACTCTATCCTCTTGTCCCAGGGCATGAGATAGCGGGGGTTGTGTCTGCAGTGGGTTCTGAAGTGACGAAGTTTGCAGTGGGAGACCGCGCTGGCGTGGGATGCATGGTCGACTCGTGCGGGACTTGCTCGAACTGCAAAGCTGGGATGGAACAGTATTGCAGCGGCAAGCGAGTGATGACGTACAACTCGATCGGGCGTGACGGAGAGCCGACGCATGGCGGGTACAGTGAAAAGATCATGGTAGACGAGAATTTTGTACTGCGCATACCTGACGGTATCCCACTGCAGAATGCTGCTCCATTATTCTGTGCGGGGATCACGCTCTACTCTCCGCTGCGCCGCTGGCGTGCGGGCCCCGACAGTAGAGTGGGTATCCTAGGTTTCGGAGGGTTAGGGCACATGGGAGTGAAAATTGCACACGCAATGGGAGCTCATGTCACGGTGCTCGATCTGTCGCTCGCCAAACGGGAGGACGCTCTTCGCATGGGAGCAGACGATTTTCGTGTGACGACTGATCCTTCTACGTTCGTCGAACTTGCGAATTCGCTTGACCTGATTATCTCAACAGTTCCGGGTAATGTAGACCTCGATGCATTCCTCGGGCTCTTGGCGCTTGATGGAACGCTTGTAAATCTGAGTGTTCCTGAAAAGCCGCTAAGTGTTGCTGCAGTTTCACTCCTGAACAATCGTAGATCGATGGCAGGCACTCGCAGCGGCGGAATACCGGAAACGCAGGAGATGATTGACTTCTGTGCGAAGCACAGCATTGGCGCCGAGGTGGAAATTGTCGGTGCCGACCAAATTGACGCGGCATACCATCGCTTGCTCACTGGGGATGTTCGTTATCGCTTTGTTATCGACATTGCCACCATGGCTAATGGATAGCCGCCGACGCGAATGCCCTGAGGTTCTACATGAACGCGCGATTGATGAGATTCTCTGGCGGATGGCCTATTCCTCTCCGGTAGAAGCCGTAGCGACGCCTCGTATCGGCAACGGCCAGGCATTCCTGCTTTATAACGCCGTGTTTGGGGAAAATACCATGGGACTCCGGTATTTGCGGTGGGCGCTTCGTTTATCTATACCGCGGGCAAGGTTAATTACAATGGCGAAACACCAAAGTACTACCTCGGTGGTCCCTTCACCAGTTATGACCTTTCAAAGTCCACGGCACTCTTCGCGATGGGACGGGTCTCCAGACCATGCGCCGAGAAAGTTGTACCGGCGTCGTCGCTCGAGCTGGCAATGGCGAAGTGGAACGTTGCGCTGCATGATGGCCGCCGCGATCAGCCAGCCGTGCATGCGGTCACGCAGCCACAGTCCGCATCCCGTCTGCAGGCGGTGCTGTCCCTGATTGAACAGCACAGGCAGAAGTGGGCGTTGCCGGCCGATCTACGGATCGTCGTAAGCTACGAGGCCGGCCAGCACGCGTTCTGGATTTATCGCGCCTTGCAGGCTCGCGGGATCGAATGTTATCTCATCGATCCCGCGAGCCTCCCCGCTGAACGCCAGAAGCAGCGCGCCAAGACGGACCGGCTGGATGCAAGCAGGCTGGTCATCAACCTGCATGCGAGCGGAATCCGGCAGAATGTGCTGCCCCACTAACGGCTGCAGGAATGTTGGCCTGACATCGTCGTGTATAACGTTACCCGGTTTATCGCGATTTAGCCAACACTGGAACCAGGCGAGAGAATGCAAGCTCCAAGTGCAACTGTCCCGATCTCACTCGTGAATGGTCTTCTAGACTCCGCTGGCGCAAAGCCAGATATCGTACGTCACTATCTTCATAAGGCGAGCATCACGCCTGAACTGCGCGGCCAGCCAGGCGCCCGCGTGACTGAGGAACAGTTTTCGATGCTGTATCGCATGCTCGCCATCGAACTAGACGATGAAATGCCAGGTATCTTCAGTCGTCCGCTTCGCAGCGGCACGTTGAAGTTTCTTTGTCTTAGTCTCCTGGACGCATCTAGCCTCGAGACGGCGTTGCACCGTTTCGGCCAGTTTTTTCACATTGTCCTCGACGATTTCCGTTTGGAGTCGCATCGCAGCGGCCTGGTCGCAGAAGTAGCACTGCGGCCCAACTCTGCTTACGGAAGCATTGGGCCGCTTGGGCAGGAGTTGATGCTCAAGCTAGCGCACGGCGTATCTTCTTGGTTGATCGGCCAGAAGATTCCTCTGTTGAACGTCGACTTCGCGTGTTCTCAACCAGTCCATGCCATGGATTACCGATACTTCTTCTCGGGCCGGACGAGCTTCGCCTGTGATGCCACGCTGATGCGCTTCAGCGCTGGATTTCTCGACATGCCGATTCGGCAAAGGAAACGCAACTTTCGCAAGTTTCTCGCCCGTTCTCCAGGTGAATGGATCTTCGGGTCGTTTAGCGAGCAGATTGTCAGCGATCGCATCAGACAGTATCTTGCCGGAGAACTGCCTGATCTGCCGACCATCCAGCAAGCCGCGAAAAGCGTGCATTGCTCCGTGCGGACGCTGTGTAGGCGTTTGTCCGCCGAAGAGACGACGTTTCAGTCGCTCAAGGACGAGCTTAGGCGCGACATCGCTATCCAGCGGCTGACTGACACGCAGGACTCCATCGCAGTCATCGCCGGTGACATTGGATTCGACGATCCCAGCGCGTTTCATCGCGCATTCCGCCACTGGACCGGCAGCACACCGGGAATGTATCGCCGTCCTTTCCCGGCTCAATCAAGCGCCGACTAACTCACGCGAAACCTGACTCGTAGTGGCCAGATTTGTCACTAAGTAGGCAGCGTTGGTCAGCCTGCTCACATGCAGATGCCGATACGATCGGCTGGTCGAGTCACGGCCTGATTTTTTCTTTCCGGCGCAGTGGCAGTTTGACATTGACCGCTTGATTGAAAGAGCCACCATGAGTTACATCGCACCCGTTAAAGAAATGATGTTCGTGCTCAACGAATTGAGCGGACTCGCAGAAATCGCGAAACTGCCCGGATTTGAAGACGCGAGTCTCGACACCGCGCAGGCCGTGCTCGACGAGTCGGCGAAACTATGCGGCGAAGTGCTCGCGCCGCTGAACGTCGACGGCGATTGCAATCCGAGCACGTGGAAGGATGGTGTCGTCACCGCGACGCCAGGTTTCAAAGACGCGTTCCGCCAGTTCGCCGAGGGCGGCTGGCAGGGCGTGCAGCATCCGCTCGACTATGAAGGGCAGGGACTGCCGAGGCTGATCGGGACGCCTTGCATCGAAATGCTCAACGCGTCCAATCTGTCCTTTGCGCTGTGCCCGATGTTGACCGACGGCGCGATCGAAGCGCTGTTGACCGCCGGCACCGAAACGCAAAAACAGACCTGCGTGCCGAAGCTGATCTCCGGCGAGTGGACCGGCACGATGAACCTGACCGAGCCGCAGGCCGGTTCCGATCTCGCGCTCGTGCGCACGCGCGCCGAGCCGCAGGGCGACGGTTCGTTCAAGCTGTTCGGCACCAAGATTTTCATTACGTGGGGCGAGCACGACATGGCGAAGAACATCGTCCATCTCGTCCTTGCGCGTACGCCGAACGCGCCGGAAGGCGTGAAGGGCATTTCGCTGTTCCTCGTGCCGAAGTTCCTCGTCAACGAGGACGGCTCGCTCGGCGAGCGCAACGATGTGCATTGCGTGTCGATCGAGCACAAGCTCGGCATCAAGGCGAGCCCGACCGCGGTGCTGCAGTTCGGCGATCACGGCGGCGCGATCGGTCAGCTGATCGGCGAAGAGAATCGCGGCCTCGAATACATGTTCATTATGATGAACGCCGCTCGTTTCGCGGTCGGAATGCAAGGCGTCGCGATCTCGGATCGCGCGTATCAGAAGGCGGTCGCGTATGCGAAGGAGCGCATGCAGGGCCGTCCCGTCGATGGCTCCGCGAAGCAGTCGGTCGCGATCATCCAGCACCCGGACGTGCGCCGCATGCTGTCGACGATGCGCAGCCTCACCGAGGCGTCGCGCGCGCTCGCGTATGTCGCAGCCTCGCATTGCGATCTCGCGCATCGTCATCCGGACGACGCGACGCGCGCGAAGCATCAGGCGATCTACGAATACCTGGTGCCGATCGTGAAGGGCTGGAGCACGGAGCTGTCGATCGACGTGACGAGCCTCGGCGTGCAGGTGCACGGCGGCATGGGCTTCATCGAAGAAACCGGCGCCGCGCAGTACTACCGCGATGCGCGCATTCTGCCGATCTACGAAGGCACGACCGCGATCCAGGCCAACGACCTGATCGGTCGCAAGACGCTGCGCGACGGCGGCAAGATTGCGAAGGAACTGCTCGCTGGTGTCGCCGAAACGGTGGAAGCGCTTGGCGCGCAGCAGGGCGCGGCCTTCGCGTCGATGAAGACGCAGCTCGCGCAGGGCCAACGCGCGCTGGGCGCGGTCGTCGATTTCGTCGTTGCGAACGCGAAGGGCGATCCGAATGCGGTGTTCGCGGGCAGCGTGCCGTATCTGAAGCTCGCGGGCATTGTGCTTGGCGGCTGGCAGATGGCGCGTGCGCAGCTTGCCGCGGCGGCCAGGCGCGACGAGGATCCCGCGTTCCATGACGCGAAGATCGCGACCGCGCGGTTTTACGCCGAGCATGTGCTGCCGCAGGCGGCGGCGCTCGAAGTGGCGATCGTCAATGCGAAGGGCAACGAGGGTGTGCTGGCGTTGTCAGAAGATCAATTCTGAACGCCGGAGCCTAGGGATGACGGAAAACCTGCGAGTAGAACAGTCGCGACGATTGACCGAGGAATATGGCCCGCGCGAGTCGATGGAATACGACGTCGTGATCGTCGGCGGCGGCCCGGCCGGTCTGTCCGCAGCGATCCGCCTGAAACAGCTGGCGGCCGAACAAGGCGTCGAGCTTGGCGTGTGCGTACTGGAAAAAGGCTCGGAGATCGGGGCGCATATCCTGTCGGGCGCGGTGATGGACCCGCGCGCGATCACCGAACTGATTCCGGACTGGAAGGAAAAAGGCGCGCCGCTTACGGTGGACGTGACCGAAGACAGGTTTCTCTTCCTGACCGAAACGGGTTCGAAGAGCGTGCCGACCTGGGCGCTGCCGGACAACTTCAAGAACCACGGCAACTACGTAATCAGCCTCGCAAACGTGACGCGCTGGCTGGGCCAGGAGGCTGAGGCACTGGGCGTGGAAATCTTCCCGGGCTTTCCGGCTGCTGAAATCCTGTACAACGACGATGGCTTCGTGAAAGGCGTCGCCACTGGCAATCTGGGTATCGGCAAGGACGGCGAGCCGACCGAAAACTTCCAGCTCGGCATGGAGCTGCACGCGAAGTACACGCTGTTCTGCGAAGGCGCGCGCGGCCATCTCGGGCGTCAGCTGAACGATAAATTCAAACTGCGCGAAGGCGTCGGTCCGCAGGTCTACGGCATCGGCATCAAGGAACTGTGGGAAATCGATCCAGCGAATCACAAGCCGGGTCTGGTGATGCACACGGTCGGCTGGCCGCTCGAAAACGATACGTACGGCGGCTCGTTCCTCTATCACATGGACAACAGCCAGGTGGTGGTGGGTTTCGTGGTCGGTCTCGGCTACTCGAATCCGTATCTGTCGCCGTTCGAGGAATTCCAGCGCTACAAGACGCATTCGGCGATCCGCGCGATCCTCGAAGGCGGCAAGCGCGTGTCGTATGGCGCGCGCGCGATCACCGCCGGCGGCCTGCTGTCGCTGCCGAAGCTGGTGTTCCCGGGTGGCGCGCTGGTCGGCGACGACGCGGGCTTCCTGAACGCGTCGCGCATCAAGGGTTCGCATGCGGCGATCAAGACCGGCATGCTCGCAGCCGACGCCGCGTTCGACGCCGTGCAGGCCGGCCGTCAGGCCGACGAGTTGAGCGCTTATCCGGAAACCTTCAAGACGTCGTGGCTGTACACCGAACTGTATCGCGCGCGTAACTTCAAGCAGTGGATGAGCAAGGGTCTCTACCTCGGCACGCTGATGGTCGGTCTCGAGCAGAAGCTGCTCGGCGGCAACGTGCCCTGGACGCTGCATCACCAGCATTCCGATCACGAGATGCTGAAGCCGGCTTCGCAGTGCAAACCAATCACGTATCCGAAGCCAGACGGCAAGCTGACGTTCGATCGTCTCTCCTCGGTGTTCATTTCCAATACGAACCACGAGGAGAACCAGCCAGCGCACCTGACACTGAAAGACATCACGGTGCCGGTCCGTATCAACCTTCAAACGTATGCGGGCCCAGAAACGCGCTTCTGTCCGGCGGGAGTCTATGAGTTCGTGAAGGACGATCAGGACGAAGACCGCCTGCAGATCAACGCGCAAAACTGCGTGCACTGCAAAACCTGCGACATCAAGGACCCGACGCAGAACATCGTGTGGGTCACGCCGGAAGGCGGTGGCGGCCCGAACTATCCGAATATGTGAACCGCGACGGGCGCAATTCCGCCTGCCATAAGACGCATCAACTGTGAGGGAATATCCATGAGCAGAGAAGTAGTGGTGGTCGGGGGCGTGCGTACTGCGATCGGCAAATTCGGTGGCAGCCTGAAGGACTTTGCGCCCACCGAGTTGGGCTCGACCGTCTTGCGCGAACTGCTTGCGCGCACGGAAGTCGAGGCCAAGGAAGTCGGCCACGTCGTGTTCGGCAACGTGATTGCCACCGAACCCAAAGACCTGTACCTTTCGCGCGTCGCGGCAATCGATGCTGGCATTCCCGAGTCCACGCCGGCCTTCAATGTCAACCGCCTGTGTGGTTCAGGCCTGCAGGCGATCATATCCGCGGCGCAAACCGTCATGCTCGGCGATGCAGACGTGGCAATCGGTGGCGGCGCGGAAAACATGAGCCGCGCGCCGTACATTTCGACTACCGCGCGCTTCGGCTCGCGCATGGGCGACGCGCGTCTCGTCGACATGATGCTGGGTGCGTTGAACGACCCGTTCCATGCCGTGCCGATGGGCGTGACCGCCGAGAACGTCGCGCGCAAGTACGGTATCTCGCGTGAGCAGCAGGACGCACTTGCTCTGGAATCGCACCGCCGCGCAGAGCGGGCAATTGCGGAAGGCCGCTTCAAGAGCCAGATCGTACCGATGGCACGAACCGTCAAGGGCCGTGAGGTCGTGTTTGATACCGATGAACACCTCCGCGACAACGCGACGCTCGATGACTTTACGAAGCTGCGGCCCGTCTTCGCGCAGGAGAACGGTACCGTGACCGCAGGCAACGCGTCGGGCATCAACGATGCGGCTGCGGCAGTCCTGCTGATGTCCCGCGAAGTGGCTGAGCGACGCGGAGTCACGCCGACGGCGCGTCTTGTCGCCTATGCGCACGCGGGCGTCGACCCGCAGTACATGGGCATCGGCCCTGTGCCGGCGACGCGCATCGCATTGCAGCGAGCTGGCCTATCTATCGGCGAGCTCGACGTGATCGAAGCGAACGAGGCGTTCGCAGCCCAGGCTTGCGCGGTGACGCAAGAGCTCGGACTCGATCCCGCCAAAGTGAATCCGAACGGTTCAGGCATTTCGCTCGGTCATCCGATTGGCGCAACTGGCGCGCTGATCACCGTCAAAGCGCTGCACGAACTGCAACGTATCAACGGACGCTACGCGCTCGTCACCATGTGCATCGGCGGCGGTCAAGGAATCGCTGCCATCTTCGAAAGCCTTATCTGAGCGTACGCGGAGCAAATTATGGCAATTGAAACTTTGGCTGTGATCGGTGCCGGGACGATGGGCAGCGGCATCGCGCAGATGGCTGCCGTTGCCGGACTCAACGTAACCATGATTGATGTCACCGATACCGCGCTTGGGAAGGGGATGTCCACATTGACATCGAGCCTCGGACGCCTCGTGGACAAGCAGAAGCTCGACGCCGCTACCCGTGACGCCGCGCTTGCGCGCATCGAAACATCGACCGACTATCAGCATCTTGCCGCTGCGGACATAGTCATCGAGGCCGCGACCGAAAAAATCGATCTGAAGATCCAGATTCTGAAACAGACCGAGTTGATGGCTCGCCCCGATGCGATCATCGCGTCGAACACGTCTTCGATCTCGATTACTTCTCTGGGTGCAGTGCTCGCCGACTCGTCACGCTTTATCGGCATGCACTTCTTTAACCCGGTACCGCTGATGCCGCTGGTCGAGATTATCCGCGGTCTGCAAACGAGTGCAGCCGCTGCGGATGCCGTGCGCGAACTGGCCGTCCGGCTGGGAAAGACGCCGATCGCCGTCACGAATTCGCCTGGCTTCGTGGTCAATCGCATCCTCGTGCCGATGATCAATGAGGCCTTCTTCGTGCTCGCCGAAGGCGTTGCCACAGCGGAGGAAATCGACGCGGGTATGAAGCTTGGTGCCAATCACCCTATCGGACCGCTCGCGCTTGCGGACATGGTCGGACTTGACGTGTGTCTTTCGGTAATGGACGTGTATTTGAAAGATTTCGGCGACTCCAAATACCGCGCGTGTCCGCTGCTGCGCGAACTGGTAGCGGCGGGACGACTGGGTCGCAAAACCGGCCAAGGCGTCTACAAGTATTAGGCTGTATGCACATTTCCAAGGATGGCCACAACGCACAGGCAGGGACGCGAACTCGATGCAGCTTCCGCGAGTTCTTCATGACGAATTGGGACCCGACGAAAATGCTTGGTACGCCGAGGAAGCGTTCGACCCGATCGCGTATGCGCTACAGCGTCTGGCTGTAGAGGCGTCCCCGCTTGCAGCTCGAAACCAACGAATGAGAAGTTTGTCGCAAGTTGAGCAAACTCCGTGCAATGAATGGATCGGAATCGATGCGCTTCTCTGCAATGAGGAACTTGCCGCGCAAATGCTCGACGAGTTTCTTCGCACACGAGATGTCGTGGACGCGTCTTTCGGTTCGGTCGGTCGAAGGCCTGCCTGCCGTATCCGCCGCCAGATGCAGCTTGGTGTTCGGCAGCATGGCACAGAGGAAGGAACGTTGCGCCCCACGGAACTTCTTCCCGAAATGCTGCGGCGAGTCGGCTCAGGAACCGGGCGACACGCCATCGTCTGTCCTGGCATGTCCGGGGCGGCGCGCGCATGGCCTCGTTCGAACGGGTGGGATTGCACTTTCCGAAGTGCTCCGACGCCGTTGCACGCCTATCCGGAGCAGTGCCATATCCGTGCACAGAAACTGATTGCCAGTGAATCCACCTTCCGGCACGCGGCCTACCGCATCGTGACGTATCTGTCCATTGGTCGGCGCGTCTACTGGCACCGGCTCGACTCATTGCCGTGGCGCGATCCGGCAATTTGAAGCGCCGACATACGACGGGGCCAAATCTGCCCGTTCAAAACTGCAACTCTGCCCCTACCGTGCAGTGAGACCGTTCGGCTGCCCAGCGCATTAGCCACGTCTTGGCTGCGGTAGCTGATAGCCGGGTGCACCGCGCACCCGACGATGCCGCTGTTGATATCAATTACTTCGCGTGGTTGATTTCGGTCTCCACCGACTCTCGTTCCTTCGAGGACGTATCGGAGACACGGCACCGTAAAGCCTGACGGTCTTGCAATCGGTCAGCGATTGTCCTCAATCAGAATTTCGCGACGCCGTTGAGGCATGTCGAATGGGCGCTCTCCGCTGCGACCATTTCATGTGATGTTTCGCTACCAGCATCGTGAGCCACGCGCCCCGGTCGTCCACGCGAATCGCCACGCACAGTGTCTCCGACAGATGCCAACGTTCCAAGTGACTGGGCGAAAACCCTAATGGCGCTTGCACACGTACGGCATAGTATGTAGTTCATATATGAGATCGAGAGATCGTACATACGAACCGGTCGTCGATCAGGAATTCGATTTAGAGCGCCTTAGCGAGCTCCATGCCTCGCGGATGGTTGTTGAATCCATGCTTTATTTCCGTCAGTGATTCTTGAAGTTCAGTCACCTTTCTGCTTTCGACGCAGCGAGTTGATTTATTTGACTTCAGAACGGGCTGACATGTCATCGGGTGTTTAAGTCACGAAGCGGTTGGGATGTGATGGGAACCAGAACTTGTCTAATAGTCGGATTCAGCGTGTTTTGTGCGCTCTGCGCGATGCATACCTTCGCGCATGCCGAACCAAAAGGCGGTGTTCGGCAGGGAGCCAGTCTTTCGGGCACAGCATTCGGCGAGAGGCGAAGCAGTGATGCCGACGCCTCACTTCCTTCAGTTCCTGACACACTCAACGAAACAGTCATCGGCATTCCCTCGGCCGACGTCACGCTGGAGACCACGGTGTTTAAACCCGTTGGAGCAGGACCGTTCCCGATGATCGTGTTCAACCACGGAAAACTTCCCGGCGCTCCGCGCAATCAGCCACGCAGCCGCCCGCTCGCACTGGCGCGTGAATTCGTGCGGCATGGGTATATCGTCGCCGTGCCGAATCGACGCGGCTTTGCGGACTCCGGCGGTGAATATGCGCGCAACGGCTGCAACGTCGAAGCCAACGGCTACGCACAGGCGGACGATGTCGCGGCAGTCGTTGCCTACATGAGCGAACAATCGTACGTCGACAAGACACACATCGTGATTGCCGGCACGTCGCACGGCGGCCTCACCACAATCGCCTACGGCGCACGCGATGCCGTTAGCGCGCCTGGTGTGCGCGGACTCATCAACTTCTCGGGCGGCCTCCGTCAGGACGAATGCAGCGGCTGGCAGAAAATCCTCACACAGGCGTTCGGCACATACGGCGAACACGTCCGCCTGCCTTCGCTCTGGCTTTACGGTGCAAACGATTCAGTTTGGCCAGGCCCGCTTGCCGACGAAATGTTCACGGCATTTACCGTGGATGGCGCAAAGGCGCAGATGTTCAATTTCGGCAACTACAAGAACGACGCGCACCGGCTCGTAGGCGATCGCGACGGCGTACAGATCTGGTGGCCGCGGGTCAAGGCGTTCCTCGCGCAAGTCGGCATGCCGACGGCCGTCGAGTATGAGGTCTCCGAGCAGCAGGCGCCGCGGCCGAGCGGCTATGCGCCACTCGATACCGTGTCGGCGGTGCCCTATGTCGACGAAAGCGGTCGCGCTGCCTATCGGGATTTTCTAAAACAGTATTCTAGCCGCGCGTTCGCAGTCTCGAATTCGGGCGCTTGGTCGTGGGCCGAAGGCGGCGATGACCCGATGTCGATCGCACTCGCCGGCTGTCAGAAAGAGAGCCACCAATCGTGCCGCCTATACGCCGTGGACGATGCGGTCGTGTGGCATGACGATACCACCCAGACAGCTTCCCGGTAATTTAACGTCCCGACGCCAGAACAACCGGAACGGGGCAAGTGATCACGGACGCCAACGGATTGCGGGCAAATCATATAGCGGCCGATGGGTTCCGATTATGCGGAGGGAAGAGACAGGGAGCGACAATTCTAGCGCGGCGGTTCAGCACTATGCGAAAGACGTGTGCTTTGGGCGTGTGCGGCCACGCGAGGGCATCGCTTGCGAGCAACCAGCCTTTAATGTCTCCTGCTTGATCGCTTCAAATCGCCCCGCGATCGTGCCATCACTTGGAGGGCGCGATCACCAGAGGGCGTAAGGGAAAGGTAAACCGGGGTCGTTGCAGGATGGCGCGCGCGGCAGCCTGCCCGATCCGGAAATTAGTAGCCGAGGTAAGGCGAATGGGTGCTGTCCTTGCCTGCCGGAGACCCCGATATGTTCGAATGATCGACCGCGCCACCGAAACCCGTTGCAGCCTCGCCGCTAACGCCGTTACCGCTATTCGCCGCGACGCGCGCTTCGGCTGCCTGGGTGATCTGCGGATAGTTGAAGTCATTGGCCGAGGCAGGGGGATATCCCATCTTTTCAAGTTCCACAACTTCGGCTTTCACTTGGGCACGCGTGAGCGGCGCGCTCGACTGCGCGAACGAAACGATCGGCGCCGATAGGGCGGCGCCAATCACGACGACCTGGATGAGCGATTTCATGATGACCAACTCCGGAGTTGTTTCTGTTTTACGTCGCGGCTGGCAGCTTCGCTGTCACCCTATCGTTGAGTCTAGTGCGCTTTGGGGCAGGGCGATAATTCCTATTTTTATCAAGACACTATTTCGCGAAAGGCAGCTATCCGCGCCTCCTTCGCTGGGCAATATCCGGCGAGCACGGAGGCGATTTTCGGCGAGCGTCGGCGGTCCACGTCCCTTTCCTGGAGTGCGATTCACCGCGTCTTCCAACGTGCAGTGGATGTCGCGCAAGTTGAGCGAGTTTCAGGAAATGGGGCAACGGATCGATGCCGATATACTCTAGATATCATCGCCCTACCGCCGGGAGATCGTCATCCAGCTCGGCGATTATCTGTTCGATCTTCAGCACAGGCCTTCGCGATTTGTTCAGGGCCCACTCAGTACGGCCGCGATCTCGCGACCGACACTGCGCAGCGAGGCCGTACCGTGGCACAGGTCGCGCAAATTCTCGACCCTCGCGGCCGGGAGAACCAGGCCGGCTTGGGACCTGAACTTCGCGTCAAGATCCTCGTCGGTCATCGGACGCATCCTGCTGCCCCGAGCATGCATGACGCGTGCCTGCAGGGTGCGTCCGTCTGCAAGCGCCACCTCCGCTTCGGCCTGTCCACTCCCGACGCCGGGGTCCGTGACCACCTCGATTCGCGAACGAAGCTGTGCTACACGCGGATCTGCGATGCAGTCGGGCAGCATTTCAGGGACACCGGCACGACCGCGGGCGAGCGCCGCCGCAGCCCAGTGATAGATGCTGTTGAGCGATTCGAGGGTCGTAGTCGGTTCCCTGATGCCGCACAGCGACAGGGCGAGCGGGTGGACTCGTAGCTTCGCACGCATCGGCACGACTCCTTCACCGTACTGGCCATGGAGGTCAAGGCAGGCATCGAGCGTGGGATGGATGACGATGCCACATGGGTAGGGCTTGTAAGCGTTGTTCAGCAGTTCGTGATGCTCCCCGAGCCTGTCCACGGCTCTCTCGAGATCGGCGTCTTCGGAGAACACGTCGACGAAACCCTTGTCTGCCTCCAGAGCGAACTCGTTGCCGGTGAAGCCCCTCTGGGCGAGAAGAGCCGCCCAGACTCCACTGCGGGCGGCATGGCCAGGGCGGAAATGTGCCGTCATCGTGCCTTGTGTTGCCCGGAAGCCGCCTGATTGCGAAGCTGCGATGCTGATGGCCCAGTTCATCTTCTCCTCATCGAGTTGAAGAAGATTACCGACCGCAACCGCCGCCCCAATCGGGGCGGTCAGCCCCGTGACGTAGAAGCCCACATTGAACTTCGACGGGGGCAGGACGAGGACGTTGCTCAGCCTGCAGGTGATCTCGATGCCCAACGCCAGAGCAGCCAGGAAAGCGTCACCGGGCACGGCATTCTTTTCGCTCCACGCAAACACCGCGGAGCTGACCGGGCCGCTGGGGTGTGCCACTGTCGGAAGATGGGCGTCGTCGAACCCGAGTACGCTCGAACTGATGCAATTGACGAACGCCGCACTCGCAATGTCGGTACGGTGCGCATGCCCGATGATGGATGCCTGCGGGCTGCCGCCGAGGTCAGCCGCCGTCGCGGCCGCGAGCTGAACCGCTGGTTCTCGGCTCCCCCCCAACGCGCATCCCATCCAGTTCAAGAAGGCACGCGATGCTTCAAGCCGCACATTCTCAGGAAGCATCGCGTACCGAGCTTGCGCGGCGTATAGCGCCAGCTTTCGCGTGATGGCGAGCGGCTGGGTCTGTTTGCTGTTGAGGCTTTGGATGCTCATGAAATGGTCGGGGCGGGGGCGGTGCGCGGTGCGCGCTCCTGCGTAGACGGGGGCCACATCGACGATGGGGTGGTCAATCCAGCCCCTTCGCAGTCAAGAATTTGCCCATCTCGCCGGCTACTTCGATGTTGTTGAGGTCGGAAAACGGAAAATGAGTATTGCCATGAAGGCCCACGTCGGAAAGACGGATAACCGTCACATCGCCGCCATAGCGGTTCACGACCTCTGCCCATCGCTTGGCCATGGCCAGTCGTACGCGCCATTGGTCCTGACCGCGGTTCGGGGTCAGTTGCTCTGGGATGTAGTCGCCATAGAACATGATGATGGGAATCCCGGTGAGCTTCATGAACTCTTCCACGGATACTCCGACGGCGCCGAACGGGCCGGCCGCACTTGGCAACGGCGCAGGTACTTCGTCTTGCGGGAACGGGAAGTTGCTGCCCGGCTCATATGAAACAATCGCACGGACGTTAGGGCTCTTCATCGCGGTGAACCAGCCGACGCCGCCGCCTTGCGAGTGACTGACGAGTACCGCCGGTCCGATTCTGTCGAAGAGCGCGGTCACGGCGTCGGAGACCACGTTCAAATTGAACGGACCTGTATTCGGGGTGATCTGGCGGAAGTACTGGTCGAGAATCGCCGGATCACGCGAAAACTGCACACCGGGAAAGTAGTCGGGCCACGTGCCGACGCGGAACATGTCGAACCAGAATTGATCCTCGGGCGTGGGCGTCAGCGCTGCAGCTTCGGTACTACGTCCAGCAGCGCCTCGTCGGGGCGAGTCGACGAGGTAAGTCGCGAAGCCGCGGCGAAGGAAGATATTTTGGAACCCTTCGCGACCGTCCGGCGTTGTTTGCCATGTCTTAGAGAATTGGGCGTTGCCGTGCACAAACACGAGAGGGTGCCCGCGGACGTCCACCGGAATTTGATAGGTAACAAAAGCATGGTCTCCATGCAGAGTCTGGCCCTCGGGGCCGGCCCGCTTCGGATCGTAGCTTCCCGGATGCCGTAGCACCGAACCGCCGACGGCGAAGCTGCCCTGTTCCTGGATGACCAGGGGCGGCGGATTCGCGCCAGGGTCGCACGGCGAGCTCGCTGTCGATCTCTCGGCGGACCCTGCGGCGGCGGAGAGCACGTCAGAAACCGGGGAGCGACCGACTTCGCGCAGCCCACACGTGTCGTGAATGTCCAACACCGCTTCTGCGCGCACTGCTGTCGTTCCGTCGGCGAGGCTGATCGACAGCTCGACGGTTGCCAATCCGTCCTCGATCGCGACGATACGGCCTCTGCACGTCGCCACGGCAAGGACGGGTGTCACTGCAATGAACCGGGCCTTGTACGAGCGGATCCTTTCCTGGGGTACCCAATCCATCAGGATGCGCCCCAGGTACGCCATCATCAGCGTTCCGTGCGCGATCACGTCTTGCCGGCCTTTGGCCTTGGCAGCATCGATGTCGATATGGGTCGGCTGATGATCGCCTGACGCGCCGGCGTAAAGCGCCAGCGTTGTGCGAGTGATGGGTCCCATTTGCAGCGGCGGGAGCTCCATGCCGACGAAGACCCCCTGAATCGTCATGTTTTTACCTCCGGGTGCCGCAGCGCAATCACGCTCAGGGTCTCGACCAGCGTTTCCTGGCCGCGCTTGACGTCCGTCTGCTTGACGACGAATTCCAGGGCGCCGTTCTTCTTTGTGTAGACGTCGACGATCCTCCGGTGCAGGACCAGGCTGTCTCCCGCATACGCCATCGAGTGGTAGACGAACGCCTGTTCCGCATGGGTGGTCTTTGTCAAGTCGCCGCCAACGGCTTTGAGCCAGCCGAGTGGATTCGGAAGTTCAAGTTCCAGTGAGTTTCCGAGGAATGTCGGTGGAACGGGCAGGTCACGGTGACCTGCGCGTCGCGCGGCATCGACGTCGAAATAAATGGGATCGGTGAGTCCGATCGTTTCGGCAAAAAAGCGCAGCCGGCCGCGCTCGACGTCGAACGACATCGGAGCGATCTCAAGCTGCAACGCCTTGGCGCGATCGATATACATCTGTTCAAACCCTTGTTGAAAGTTGCCGCAGCTCGCTCAAAGACTGTCGTAGAAGGCTTTGTAGTACACACCGTTGACCGAGTTTCTGCCGGCTTGGCATTGGTTCATTGCGTAGGTGTAGGTGATACGTCGCTCGACATCCGCGATTGCGAGCGCACCGCCGCTGCCATACCAGAAGCACGTTCTCTTGCTCGGGCGAAGAAAGGGGAGCGGTCCGCGGCTGTTGTCTTCCCCCGATGCCAACGCATAGCCGATGCCCCATCGGATGGGCCTCATATAGTAGGAGTCGATGCCACTTGCCTGCTCCTGGAAGATCAAGTCGATCGCATCGGGGGAGAGCAGCCTTACGCCCCGATTGACGCCGTCCAGGCTGAGCGCCGCGACGATTCTCCCAAGGCCCTCGGCGTTCGTGTGACCGCTGCTGCCACCAAACTCTGTGCGGCGCCACTCGGGCGAGTTGAAAAGCGCCAACGGATCACGCTTCATGCCAGAGAACGAGCCGAGCCGCGTTCTGGCCGAGATTTCGCGCTCGACGGCCAGATCGTCGGTCGAAGCGGCAGCGGCCTTCGGCACCCCGCGTGGTCGCTCGTCCGGCGCCGGATAGATCGTCGCTACTCTTGCCAATTGCGCTTCTTCCGAAAGACCGAGGTAGAAGGAGGCGTTGAGCGGGCCAGTGATTTCCTTGGCGATAAACTGGCTGAGCGTCATTCCCGAGACTCGGCGAACCAGCTCGGCGTTGAGGTGGCCGAAGCTGCTCGCGTGATACGAGCCGCGAGTTCCTGGCTCCCACCAGGGAGCTTGGGCTGCCAACCTGGCCGTCGATGCTTCGACGTCCATCGCCTCCGTCATGCTGAAGGGAGGATCCCACGCGGGCAGGCCCGCCGTGTGGCTGAGCAGGTGACGGACCTCGAGCTTGTCCTTGCCGTTCTGAGCGAATTCCGGCCAATATTTGGCAACCGGCGCATAGAGGTCGAGCTGGCCTCGGTCTACAAGCATGAGAACTGCGAGGCTCGTCACCGTCTTGGTTGCCGAGAAAACAGCGACGATCGTGTCCTCGGTCCACCTTGCCGAGTGTTCCCGATCGCGCCAACCGCCCCACAAGTCGATGACGTTCTCGCCATCGATGTTGACGCAGAGGCTGGCACCGATCTCCTCGCCTGCCTCTATGTTGGTCGCCAGCGTATCGTAGACGCGCGCGAATCGCGAGTCACAATGTCCGTTCAAATCGGCCATGCTTTCCTCGGGTCAAAGGTCCTCTTCGGCGCGCCTCGATTCCGCGTTGCTCGTCGCCCTTTCCATCGATTTACTGATGACGCCTTTTTGCCGCAGCGCTTCGATCTGCTCCGGCGAATAGTTCAGCAACTCAGTGAGGACGGAATCGGTATGCTCGCCCAGCAGCGGTCCGACATGGCGGACGCTGCCCTTGAACCCGGAAAACCTGCCGGCTGGCGCGGCCATGCGGATCGGCATCCCCGTTTCGGGTTCGTCCACGGTGATGATCGAATCCCTTGCGATGATGTGAGGGTCATTGACGATCTCGGCGGGGGAATAGATCGGGCCAATGGCAAGATCGGCGTTCCCGCAGATCTCGAGGAGATCGCGAAGATCGTAGCTTCCTGTCCACCTGCTCACCCTCCCCTCGAGCGCCTCGCGGTCGGCTACGCGAGCATGGTTGTCGTTGTCATAGCGAGCCAGGGACTCGTCGCCCATGACTTTGCGCAGTTGACGCCACAGTTTCTCGGTCGAACAGGCAATGGTGGCGTACAACCCATCCTTGGTTCGGAAAAGGCCGTGCGGTGCCCAGCGAGGGCTTGCGTTGCCCAACCGCTCCAGCCTCGACCCCGTCTCGTCGTAGGTAATGATCTGGTCTTCGATGACGCTCAACAGGGGCTCGTACAGCCCGAGGTCGATCATTTGGGGTTCGCCCGTCAGGTCCCGTTGCCGGAGCGCGAGCATGAGTGCGAAGGCGCCGTAGATTCCGGCGATCCCGTCGCCCAGCATCGCATACCCGCTTTGCACCGGGGGCTCTCCAGGAAAACCAGTCCTGTTGGTGAGTCCCGCGTACGCCTCCGCGACCCGCGCGAACCCTGGCCGCTGTGCATAGGGCCCCGCGCCGAAGGCGGTCAAGTGGTAGTACACCAGGTCGCTGCGGCACTGCACCAGATCCTTGAACTCGAGCCCCCACTTCTTCAGCGCGTCGGGGCGGTAGTTCATGATGACCACGTCGCACTTGCTCACGAGCTGCTTGAAGACACGTCTTCCATCTTCGGTGTTCAGGTCGAGCGTGACGCTCTGTCGATTGCGAGCGATGACCTTCCACCACAGGGAGACATCGCCGCGAAAGGGGCCAATGTCGCGCATGTGGTCGCCGGAAGGCAGTTCGACCTTGATCACTTCGGCGCCATACTCCGAGAGCAGCGAAGCGGAGTATGGCGCGGCGAGGAAGGTCGCGGCGTCGAGGATGCGAATCCCTGATAGGGGGGGATTTGCTTGCATTTGAGTCTTCCGTGGAAAGGGTTGGCGGTTGCAGACGCTAGCCTGCGACGACGACGTTGATCAGGCTCTCGGCTGCGACAGTCGGCTGAGCGCTTCAAAGCCTAATGCCCTATATCGTCTTGGGTGTTCCGAGCCTCGGTGTGAATGTTCGCGTCCGGGGCGGGCCGCGTCCAACGCGATTTCCTGCTGGCGGAAATCAGCAAAGCCGAATGGGATGGCGTTCGCGATCCGTGGACGCGGCCTCCCGAAAAAGGACTTGGACGCGCGCGACGTGTGCTGTCTACACTGCACGAATGGTGACGATGCGGAATACGAAATTGAAGATCCCCCGAGGATGCGCCGCAGCGGCGTTTTCGCTCTGTCTCGCCGCCCTGCATCAGCCGGCGGCGCCATAAGCCACCTCGCCATCACGGAGCAGTTGGATGGGAAGACCGTCCAATGGCTCGAGAAGGTCAACGACACGCAATACGCGGGGCCCAAATGAGAACGAACCTTCAAATGAGACTGAACCTCCTTTTGACTACCGCAAGTGCCATGGCGCTCGTCGGCGCCGCCCCGTTTGCCGCTGCCCAGGCACAGGAATATCCAGTGAGGCCGGTGACCATGGTCGTGGGCTTTCCTCCTGGCGGCTCTTCGGACTTTCTCGCGCGCGCGACCGCAGAAGGGCTGTCAAAGTTGCTGGGCGTCCGGGTTCTCGTGGATAACCGTCCGGGCGCGAACTCTGCGATCGCCACGCAAAGGGTGGCGAGAGCACCGGCCGACGGGTACACGCTGTTATACAACGCCACCAACATGGCGTATAACCTCGTCGGCATGAAGGAACCCGGGTATAAATGGTCCGACTTCGAATCTGTCGGTGGTGTCGCTTATGCGCCCTACGCCATGTTCGTCAATACGGTGTCGAGCAAGGCGAAAACGCTGAAAGAGTTCGTTGCATTCGGAAAGTCCAACCCCGGCAAGCTGACCTTTGCGTCACTCGGGCCGGGCAGCACCCCCGGGCTCGTCGCAGAGCGGTTCAAGGATGTCTCCGGGATCGGTTACCGAGAAGTTCCTTACAAGGGCGGGGCGCAAGCCATGTCCGACGTGGTGGGTGGAACCATGGATGTCTACTTCACGCTCTCCTACGCGGCGAGCAGCATGGTCGGTTACCCCAACATCGCGGTCATGGCTGTGACGGGCAACAAGCGAAGCAAGCAGCTCCCCAATGTTCCGACGTTCGCGGAGTTGGGATACCCGCAGATGACAGATGTCCTTTACGGTGGCATCTGGGTTGCCGCAGGGACGCCCAAACCGATTCTGGACAAATTGAGGAAAGCGCTTGCCGACGCGCTCAAGGAGCCGAGTGTCGTGGCGGCGCTGAAAAAGGCGGACCAAACGCCCTACGAGGGTGACTATCGACAGTTCGATACCGACATGCGCAACGTCGAAGCGATCGCACAAAAGGACTACACGAAGTTCAAGATCGAGCCGCAATAAACGGCTGCCTGGGCATGTCCTATCTGGCTTCCGGTGACGGCAGCCCAACCGCAATTGGAAGAGGATTTTTCAGTGTCTCAAGATATTGCCTTTACCCTGGCCGAATATGCTGCTTCGTTGCAGATGAGGGATCTTCCGACGTCGACAATCGCAGCTACCAAACTGGACATCTTTGATACGTTGTCCACAACGATTGCGGGTACCTCATCCCCGGGGATTGGCGAGTTGTTGAACTTGATCGAGGAGTGGGGTGGGAGCGAGAAGGCTACCGTGTTGGTGCACGGCCGGCGAGTCCCGGCCCACCATGCTGCCTGGGTCAACGCATCTATGGCTCATGCCAACGATTACGACGACAACCACGACGTCGCCATGCTGCACGCCGGGGTGACCGTTATTCCTGCCGCACTGGCCGCTGCGGAATTGGCGGGTGGAGCAGGCGGCGACGAGCTGCTCGTGGGTGTCACTGCAGGACTGGACGTGGTCTGCCGTTTGGGCTTGGCGAGCACAATCGGCATTGTCGAGAGTGGCTTTATCTATACGCAACTACTCGGTACGTTTGGCGCAACGATTGCAGCTGGCCGGGTCATGCGACTCACGCCGGCCGAAATGGTCGATGCCATCGGCATTGCCTATAGCCAGACCGCCGGAAACTACCAAGTCATTCGCGACTCGGCCTTGACCAAACGGATGCAGCCGGGATTTGCCGCCAAGGCCGCCTTGATCTCAGTCCAGATGGCCAAGAAGGGCATACGCGGGACACAGAACACCTTCCAGGGTATCGACGGTTTCTATCGGGTGTACCTCCGCGACCGCTACAGCCCGGAAGTCATCACAGCGGGATTGGGCACCCGTTTCGAACACGAGAATTTGTCCTTCAAGCCCTACCCGTGCATGCGCCCCATGCACGTTCCGATCGATACCGCGCTCGAGGCGCGGGAAAAGTGGCACTTGGCTCCGGAGCAGATTCGCCGGGTAGAACTGAGGTTTAACGAACACACCTATTCCGCAGGCTGCACCCCGGTTGAAGCGAAAAAGGCGCCTGGCACTCCGATAGATGCCCAGTTCAGTATTCCCTACGTCGTCGCCGCCGCCCTGGTGCATGGTCGGGTCGGCCTGGCCGACTTCACATCGGCGGCCCTCCAGCGTACGGAGGTTCTCGAACTGGCAGCCAAAGTTGACGGCGTGGTCGATGAGGAATTGGAGCGGGGTTGGAGAGCCCGGGTCTGTCCGGTCATCATCCGCATCGAAACCACCGACGGCCAACTCCCGGAGCACCGGGTAGATCACCCGCATGCCATGAATCAGGCCGGCTTCGCCCGCAAACTGGCGGACTGCATTGCGTTCAGCGGCCGGCCAATGCCCAAGGATATGGCAGCAAACATTACCTCCCTCGTTGAGGGGCTTGAATCACTTCCCGATATCAGCGAGCTGGTCCGCGCGACGATCGCTGAGCCAGCCCGATCTGATTAATACACCGTCCAAGTGGGGGCCGCGCCGCCGCGGTGGCCGCACCCGGTTCGCTGCGATCTTGGAAGATTGTCAACGCTGCTCACGCGCCGGCCGCCGCATATCGACACGCATATTGGCTATGCCGCCATCAGCCCCAAGAAGAATGCACCGTGCTGGCGCCCGGCCTTCAAGGACGATCTGTGCAAGGCCACCGCGCACCGCGACGGCAAGGGACGGCCGCACCGTCGACGTATCGATCGAGCATGCCGTCGGCTCGTTGGCCCGGCCCATGACCAGTGCAGACATCGACGCCAGATTCCTTGCCAGCGTGCAGCCGGCGTATTCGCTACATCAGGCGCAGCCGGTGCTGCAAACGTGCCGTAGCGTCCTTTCGTCGACCGATGTGTCGACGATTCTCCACATCCAGCAATCGGACGATAACCCATGACACAAAGCAACTCCCCCGCCGCATCGGAATGGCTGGGCCTTTACGGTCGCGTCTGTGTGGTTACGGGTGCTGGAAGCGGGATCGGGGCCGAAACCGCCCGCGAACTGGCGCGGGTTGGCGCCTCGATTGCGGTGCTGGACCGGGACGATGCGGCGGCAGCCGAGGTGGCATCGGAGATCCAGCGAGACGGCGGGCGCGCGATCGGCGTCTGCACGGACATCGGTGAGCCCGACAGCGTCTTCGCTGCTGCGAAGCGCGTCGAACAGGAGTTGGGTCCGTGCCGTGTCCTCGTGAATAATGCTGCAATACGTCACCGGCAGCCGTTGATGGAGCTTCCGCTCGACGTATGGAATCGCGTGCTGGCGGTCAATCTCACCGGTGCGCTGGTTTGCACGAAGGCCTTTGCGGCGCAAATGATTGCCGCGGGCCAAGGCGGCAGCCTCATTCATGTCGCATCCCTCATTGCCCACTTCCCCCAGGGCGGCAGCGGTCCCTATTGCGCCAGCAAGGCGGCCATGATCACGCTGTCGCGCACGCTCACGCTCGAACTGGCCCCGCACCGCATCCGCAGCAACGTCGTGTCTCCCGGACAGATCCGGACACCGGCCTCGGAAGCCGTATACCGTGATCCCGTACTGGCGGCAGCGCGGGAACGCGCGGTACCGTCAGGGCGGATGGGTGTTCCCGCAGACTTGGCTAACGTCATCGCATTTCTGGCCAGCGACCGGTCCGACTACATCAATGCGCAGGAGATCCTAGTCGATGGCGGCATCAGCAGCACGCTGATGGAGACGAACAAGCGCCCCCTCAACATGCGCTAGTCGACTGCGTCAACGAATTGGCGCCGGCCCAATTCGCCGCGACGGATCGTCGTATCTCCACTTGATCGGCTTGGGATCTTTGTTGTGCTCTCGCCGGGGTTGCCTGGTGGCCGTGGCGCGCGACGATGTGGTCCTCGGCCGCCGCGACGACGCCGGCCGGATACAGCCGGGTGCTGACCACTTGCCCGAACAACTCGCCACGGCACCGAGTAGCGGTTGCGAGCCACCGATACACCGGGCAGGTGCGGGACAAGCGCGCGGGCTTCTCGCCATAGCCGTCGAAGGGCGGCGGCATGCGCATCGGGTGCGAGTGCCCGTGTTCGAGCATCTCGGCCACGCTGAATCGCGAAGCGCTCGTTGAGGATGCGGCCCTTGCCCTTTTTGACCTTGTCCACGACGGTCTTCATGTTGCCATGTATACCGCGCCGGGCCACGTCGGCTAGGGCGACGAAGCTGTGGCGGGATAGCCGGTTGAATCGATCGCGCCGCACATTGCCCGCATGCTCGCGCTGGTTCACGCCGCGTAATGCAATGTCGGTTCATCCGAGCATCGTGCGGCCGATAATCACCGCAGAAAACCCACGGAAAAATTGAGTGATAATCGACACTTATCGACCGTCGTCTGAACGGCCATGATACCCATCGCTCGTAGGTAGTGTAGGAGGCGCGGCTGCGGCAAGTCCATTGCGTTTTTGGAGACGCCGTCTGCCAGGTTTGCGAACGATCGAGATAGAGAAAACTGGAGACAACTCATGGTGATGGACCTCGTCCAGCTGAGAACTTTCGTAGCAGTGGCGGAGGAACAGCACCTCACGCGCGCCGCCGAGCGGCTCTATATCAGCCAATCTGCGGCCAGCGCCCATGTGCGTGCCATCGAAGAGCGCCTCGGCACTCAGCTATTTGTTCGCACTAATCGCAGCCTCGAGCTGACACGTGCCGGGCAATTGCTGGTTCAGAGAGCGAAAGCACTTCTGAATGAGGAGGCGCTGTTCATGTCGTTCGCCCGCGAGCTTCGAGGGAAAATGGAAGGGAAACTCGTGGTGGGCACCAGTAGCGAACCAGGTACACGTATTGGGGAGATGATCGCTACGGTTCGCGCCCGGCATCCTCTAGTCAGCATAGATCTGTATGCGCGCCCATCTTCAGGAACCCGCCAGGGGCTGAAGAGTGGCGAGCTTGATGTGGGCGTTCTAATTGGTCGACCCATCGACGCAGACTTCACCTACTACCAGCTGACCACAGTGCAATACAGGGTGGCGGGTCCTGCTGCTTGGAAGGAAAAAATCAGCGCTGCTGACTGGTCCGAACTGGCGAGCCTGCCGTGGCTGACGCCGAGTGCGAGTCAGGCTTATTCGGCATTGCAAGCGCAGCTATTTGGCGAGAAGGGGCTTGAATTGAATATTGTTGTCCGATATGACAATGCTGCGGTAGGCCGTGCCGCGCTTCAAGCGGGCGCAGGCATGATGCTGGTGCGAGAAGAGTACGCGGTGCAAGGCGAAAGAGAGGGGCATCTGGCCATCTCGCCCATCGTACAGACCGAACTCGCCTTGTCAGTCGCTCATCAATCGAGTCGCAAGGACGACCCTCTCGTCCAAGCGTTCATCGAAGCCGCCAAAGTCTCTTGGCCTGAAATGAAGCTGACCAAAGCGGCGCTAGATGTATAAAAAGGCTTTCCGCTGAATGGGGGCGATGTCGAGGACGTGTGATCGCCGTTCGTTTACCTATTCGGTTTGGCCTTGGCGAAATTCGGATCCGACTTCGGCCTGTAGACTCGCAAAGGAGAAAACGCTACCGGCACCGTTGCGGCGATGAAATGAAAGCAGGCGGAAAATCGTTTGTCAATAATTCCGCTGTGCCATGGTGCGCACCATACGATGTGCACAGTAGGTCGACCGCTAGCAGCGCTCCGCCGCTAAACTCCTCGCGCACGGGAAAGCCTCCGACGACTCAAAGAACGTAGGATGTTGAATGATCTGCAATCGGATTAGCGCGCAGCGAGTCGCGACTCTGTATTCTCCAGAATCGCCTCCTGGATTTTTGTGCAGCGCGCCAATGCGCTCGATGGCTTCGGTGTTCAGGGCTTTCGGCAGCGCGACATGCAGTTCGTAAAACTGCCGCCAGGACCGGTGATTGCCCATAACAGTGCTGCTCGCCAGCGAGCATTCCGTAACGATTCTTGCGACCCTTACCTTGGCGGACACTGATCATTCGCTTGCTGTCGATATCGGTGACCTTCAGGAGGACGACTTTCGACACCCGTCGGCCGGCGCGTAGGAAGTCATCAGGATGGTGCACCGTTTCAGGCTGGCAATAGACTCGAAGAAACGAGTCACTTCGTCAAGGCTCAGGATGACGGAGGCTTCGGGGCCGTTTGCGCAACGGAAAATTCTCATCACACCAGTCACACTTCGCCGGATCTTACTCTCCGCCTGCTGCCGGAATGCTTTCCGGCGCACCGCGTTTCATCTGCATGTTTGTTGCAACGCAGCGCCCTGTCGTCGCGATGCTGGCGTGGACATCCGGTAACGGCATAAGGTGCCATAACGGGTAAGAAACCGGCTCTCAACTCAAACGGTCCGTTGCGAAGGAATCTGCTGAACTGCGAGTTCACGCCCACCGAGCCCAATCAAGTGTTCAGTTCGGACATGACAGCCATGTACCCTGACGAGGGTTGGGCTATCGCGCAATCCGGCGCGGTATCCCCACGTACAAACCCCAATGGAACACGCCGGCGGTTCGAGTACATTAGTCGCATATACGTCGCACGGTTCATATATACGACCAAATAGATGTTGACCCTCCGGGCTGCCGAGTTGTCTGGCGAAGTTCACTGTAGGTCGTTCGCTAATAAAACGCATGGAGACATTCGTGTATCAACTTTCGAGAAACACAGTACGAGCGCTCGTGGGTTTCGTCCTGGCTGTTCTGTCGCTTTACGCGGTCGCGCAGCAATCCTATCCAAGCAAGCAGATTCGGATCATCGTTCCGCTCACGCCAGGCGGTAGCACCGATAGCATGGCGCGGTTGCTCGCAGAAAAGCTCCGGGAAAGTTGGGGCCAATCGGTCATCGTTGAGAACCATCCCGGTGCCAACACCATCATCGGAACTGAATTGGCGGCACGATCGGCTCCGGACGGCTACACCTTGCTGGTGGTGTCGAATACACACGACATCATTCCTCTGCTCAAGCCTAACCTGCCATACGATCCAGTGAAGAGCTTCGTACCGGTGGCCACGTTGGCAAGTGCAAGGTTCGTAATGCTGATTCATCCGTCCGTACCAGTGAACAACCTGCAACAGTTCATCGCACTAGCAAAATCCAAGCCGGGTCAATTGAACTTCGGATCGTCCGGAAGCGGTTCGGGCGCTCATATTGCGGGGGAAGTGTTCGACGAGTTGGCGGGCGTTCAGATGCAGCACATCCCGTACAAGGGCGGGGCGCAATCGATGACCGACGCGATCGGCGGACAGGTCCAGGTTTCGTTCAATACGCCGATGATTGCGGCGCCATACATCAAGTCGGGGCAACTCAAAGCACTTGCGGTCTCGGGTAAGACGCGTCTCGCGCTGTTGCCCCAAGTGCCGACGTTCAGCGAGGCCGGCCTGCCGGCCTATGACGAGAGGGCATGGCAAGGCGTGTTTGTGCCGGCTGGCACGCCGAGGCCTATTGTCGAAAAGTTGTCAGCTGAAATCGCTCGAATACTCACTTCGTCGAGTGTGAAGCAGCAACTTGAAAAAGAAGGCGTGGAGCCGTTAATTTCAACGCCCGATCAATTCGCAGCGCTGATCAATTCCGATACCCAAAAGCTGAGCAAGCTCGTCAAAAGCGGCAGCATCAAGCTGGATGGCAACTAGGAAGCGACTGGGTCTTGTTCAAGACCGTTGGCTGGAGGTGGCTCGGTCGCGAAGCCACGCACGTAATGGAGGAAGACCCAGAATGCACAGAGAACAGCGTGTCGGCTTGCTGACTTTGAGCAAGTACAGCAGGGACTACTACGGAGGCGTGCTGATGCTTCTGATTGGTGCCGGCGTAGTTTTCAAGGGATTAGGCTATCAAGTTGGTTCGTTGACGCACATGGGACCAGGCTATTTTCCGGTAGCCGTCGGGTTGGTGCTGGCAGCCATGGGTGTACTGATCGCCATGGGCGCGCGTCGACAGGCCCCGGCTGCGTCCAGCGCGCGCCACCCGCCTGAATGGCGTGGTTGGATCTGCATCATCCTGGCCAACGTTGCGTTTGTTTTGCTCGGCCGCTATGGCGGCCTGATACCCGCTACGTTTGCGGTGACGTTCATCTCTGCTCTGGGCGACCGGCAAAACACCTTCAAGAGCGCAATCATGCTGGCGCTTGCGATGGTCGCAGTTAGCGCAATTGTCTTTTTTTGGGCGCTGCAGCTGCAGCTTCCCTTGTTTCGGTGGGGCTAAATGATGGAACAATCTCTGATCGACCTGTGGCATGGCTTTGGTGTTGCGCTTGCACCCAATAACCTGATGTGGTCGTTCTTTGGTGTATTGGTTGGCAACTTGATCGGCGTACTCCCCGGTATGGGCGCGCTTTCTGCGATCTCAATTCTTTTGCCATTGACCTACAGCTTGCATCCGGTGCCGGCAATCCTCATGCTCGCCGGGATCTTTTATGGGTCGCAGTATGGCGGAGCCATCGGCGCAATCTTGCTGAATCTGCCGTGTCATCCGCCGCATGCGGTCACGTGCCTCGACGGTTATCCCCTTACAAGGCAGGGCAAGGGCGGAACCGCATTGGGAATCGCGATGATCTCGTCGTTCTTCGCGGCGTCCGTTGGCATCTTGGTGATGATCTTCGCTTCTCCGTTACTTGTCAGAGTGGCGTTCAAGTTCGGCCCCGCGGAACTGTTTTCGATCATGCTGCTTGGCCTCGTAGCCGGAGGCACGATGTCGCGTGGCTCACCGACAAAAGGGGTAGCGATGACCTGTCTAGGCCTGTTGGCGGGCATCGTTGGCACTGACGTCAATTCCGGAACGCCGCGCTTCACCTTCGGATTTATCGAACTCTCGGATCGCATCGAACTCGTGGCGTTGGCTCTTGGATTGTTTGGCATTGCAGATTTTCTGCATAACGTGAATCGATTGCAGGATATAGGTGGGGGGGTGAATGTGAGACTGCGCGACATGCGTCCGAGCATGTCGGAAGTGAGGCAGGCCTTTTGGCCAATGGTCCGGGGCACGCTTGTGGGCACACTGTTCGGTGCAATGCCGGGAACAGGGCCGACCATCACCACCTTTATCTCATATGCGCTAGAGAAGAAAATATCGAAGACGCCGGAGCGCTTCGGGCAGGGGGCGATTGAGGGAGTGGCTAGTCCTGAGGCCTCGTCACACTCCAAGACGCAAGTGGATTTCATCCCAACAATGAGCATTGGCATCCCGGGCGACGCAGTGATGGCGCTATTGCTGGGAGCACTTTTGATCCAGGGCATTCAACCTGGGCCACAGCTGATCACCGAGCACGCAGACCTGTTCTGGGGACTCATTGCCAGCTTTTGGGTTGGTAACGTATTGCTTATTTTGCTGAACGTTCCATTGATAGGCGTATGGGTAAAAATTCTGCGCGTGCCCTACCGTCTTATGTTTCCGGCCGCGATGTTTTTCATTGCGGTAGGAGTCTACAGCACAAACAACAGTCTCTTTGAAGTTGGCGAGGTGCTTGTGTTCGGCATCATCGGCGCAATCCTGATCGCGCTTAACTTCCCGGTGGCGCCTATTCTCCTTGGCTACGTGCTCGGACCAAACGTGGAGGAGAATTTTCGCCGGGCACTTCTGCTGTCACGCGGCGATCTGAGCGTGTTTGTTACGCGACCAATCAGTGCCGCCTTTATTGCAATGTGCACGCTGCTGGTGGCTGTTCAAATCGCCTTCTGGTTGCGCCGGAAACGGCAAGGCGTACAAGGCGGCTCTGCATCATCCGAAACCGCTGGCCAGCCTGCAAACGTAGACGCTGCTACAGACGCATGATTTGACCGAGGGTTCGTTCGAATCCTGAACGAGCCATGGTGAAATTTTCATAGAATGCCCCGTGAAATAACATTCAAGCTTAGTTTGATTTTTATTTTCGTAATGTTTTTGATAGCTTTCCTTGTCGGTGCAAAGGAAAGGCGGTGAGTCTATTTGTCGCAAGAATTAATTAGTTGTAGAAGATATATAAATAATGAGAAGTAGGTATTCCCGGAATTTATGCATTCAAAAAATAAATCATTAAATTACTCACTGGAGGTCACCTTATGAAAAAGTCGTTTCTCGCGATCGCGGCTTTGACCGCGTTTGGAGGCGTTGCTCATGCACAAAGTAGCGTTACGCTGTTTGGGATCGTCGATGCCGGTTTCACTTACACGAACAACGACGGTGGCCATTCATCGTGGCGGATGACCAGTAGCAATGAGCAGAGCTCCCGTTGGGGCCTCAAAGGCGTCGAGGACCTGGGTGGTGACCTGACGGCGATCTTCCAACTGGAAAATGGGTTTAGCCTCGTGAACGGCACGCTTGCTCAAGGTGGCCGCCTGTTCGGCCGACAGGCATGGGTGGGACTGTCCTCGGGCAGGTACGGCACGCTTACGCTTGGCCGCCAGTACAACGCCATGCAGGATTTCGTCGCACCGCTGCAGATCTCCACCAGCACATCGCTTACGGTGTACGGGACGCATCCGCTCGATAACGACAATCTGGGTAACACGTACCGGACCAACAACGAGATCAAGTACAGGACGCAGAATTACTCGGGGTTTCAAGGGGAGGCTTCGTACGCGTTCTCCAACTCGACGAGTTTCGCAGTGAACCGTGCATACAGTGTAGGTGCGACCTACTCGGGTGGGTCTGTCAGCGTGGCCGCGGCTTACGTACGCCTTAGCAATCCAGCGTTCAACAAGGATACGGTCGGCGCGATTCCGTCGGACAATTTCTATAGCCTTACCACGATGCCGTTCCTTGCCACCGCTTCGACCATCCAGCAATGGGGCGTCGCTGGTACGTACACCGCCGGAAGTGCAATATTCGGCCTCTTGTACACTGGCTCGCTCTTCGGGAATCCCACCTCCGGCTCGCTCTTTTCGGGCGCCACGGGCAGCGGCGGAGGAAGTGGTTCGGTGCGCTTTCAAAACCTCGAGGGCAGTGCCCGCTATTACTTCACGCCATTCTTGCTGGCATCGGTGGCGGAAACATACACGCACGCAACCCAAGGCTCGGGCTCAGGCAACTATTGGCAGACGAGCGCTGGCTTTCAGTACTTCCTTTCGAAGAGTACGGACCTCTATGTAAACGCTTTTTACCAGAAGACATCCCAACATTTGCATGCGTGGCTGAATACAATCGGCGCCCCGTCGACCACGACCACGCAAGTCGTGGCCGTGGTCGGTATCCGTCACAAGTTTTGAGGGCGCCGGGAGACCGGCAAGGAGTAGTTGGTGGTTCGCTGGCAAAGCTGGCGCGATCCGGTCGGTGCGAGTCTGACGCAAGTGGGGTAGCGATCGCCAGCCGGCGAGTGTTGCGACGTGGAAGAACGAGGTCGGCGAAGCGTACACAGCAGTCTGCGAACAACGTCGGGAAACATGTCCCGGACTGTGCGGAGCCAAGGGTGGGTGCCACGGGGAACGCGCGTCGGCCGCGCACGTGCTGGGTGTGGAACCGGGCAAGCGTGCCACACCTGCTGAAACGTGTACGGCAGCTTTTTTCGACTCGGTTCGCCGGGAATGGCTGATTCGATTCATGCAGCACCGGATTGGTGACCAACGCATCATCCGACTTGCGCGCAAGTGGCTCAAGGCGGTGTGCTTGAAGATGGAGAGTTAAGCGTCGGTGGTTAGGTACGCCACGGGACCAGTGGCTTCACCGCTTTTCGCGAACGTGTATCTGCTACTACTTCTTTGACCTCTGGGCCTACCAGTGGCGACGGCGCGAAGCCAAACGCAACGTCATCATCTTGCTATACGCAGATGATGTTGGCTGAATTGGGCACGCCGAAATCTATGCGGGTGTTCAGTAATGGACATCCCTACAGCGATAAGTCGGTATCCTTTTCTAAGACGACAGGAGAATAATCAATGAAGCTCTTTCACGCAACGCGGTGCATTGGTGGTGCCCTTCTCGCTCTGACGGCTTGTGGCGCTATCGCGCAAGGCAATAGCGAGGCCCATGTGGCGGCGCCCGCTGTCACTGCGTCTTCAAACGCCAAAGCGGTACGGCGAGAAGATCGCCTACTTCAAAAGAAAGTCAGGCAAGCATTGGCGCGTACGAAAGGCATCAGCGCTTCTGGCATTTCGGTGCGTGCGCGAAGTGGTGTGGTCACATTGCAGGGAGGGGTGCCCGATGAGTCGCAAATCCCTGTGGCGACACAGGTCGCAAAGGGTGTGTCCGGCGTGAACTCGGTGAACAACCAGTTGATGGTACGGCCGGCCGGGCAGTAACGGTGCCGATCCGAACATTGTCCCGTAGTGGAGCAGCAGTGTTCGGCGGCCCAACACTCTGGGTTCTCGACTATGTGTTGGCGGTGCGGATGCGGACGGAGATCGCAGAAGTCGCCAGGCTTCCAAAGCCCGCCAAACCCATGATCCACGCCATTGTCCAGGGCTTGCCGTTCGCGAACCATCCCACCATTGCCGCACTCAGGATGCCGCTGCCATAATGCATTGCACCAAGGAGCGAGGAAGCCGAACCGGCTTTGTGCGGAAAGTTTGCCAGTGCGCCGGCGACCGAATTGGCTACGATGAGTCCGTTCATGGACATGTAAAAGAAAATCGGCACGCTCAGACCGATCATGCCACCCCAGCCAGACCAGGCGTTCACTATCAGCGTGAGGCCAGACAGAGCCACAATCCAGGTCCCTATGTGAAAGGGTCGCTCACTGCCCGCTTGCCGCAGCAGTCGGCCATTGATAAAGTTGGCGGCCATCATGCCTGCGATGTTCACGGCGAACAGCCAGCCATAGGACTGCGGCGAGACATGGTAGTACTCGATATACACGAATGGCGTACCGACGATGAAAGCGTAAGCGCCGGCATAGAAGAACCCGCCGGACAGTGCATAGCGCATCAACCGGACATCTTGCACTAAGTCCAGATAATCGGAGAGGCTTTGCCACAGTGGTGTAGTCGAGCGTTGAGATACCGGCAGACTCTCGGGCAGCGCCAGAAGGGAGACTAGGGTTAGCAGGCCAACACCCGCCAGTGTCCAGAATATCCCTTGCCAGGACCAGAACAAGAGAATTTGCCCGCCAACTAAAGGCCCGAGCAACGGCGCGATGCCCATGATCAGAATCAGAGTCGATAACATTCGTGCGGACCGCTCCCGACCGTAGAGATCTCGCACTATGGCGCGGGAAAGCACTGGCCCTACGCAGGCACCGAGCGCTTGTATCACGCGCCAGCCCATCATTTGCGTTACCGTGGTGGACATGGCGCAGCCCATCGAGCCGATCGTGAACAACACCATCCCGACGGCGATAGGAATTCGCCGGCCGCATCTATCGCTGATTGGCCCCCACAGTAACTGGCCCAGGCTAAAGCCGACCAAAAACGCGGAAAAGGTCAGTTCGATACCGGCCGAGGTCACGCGCAGGGCACGGCCGATAGTCGGTAGGGCAGGCAAATAGATGTCGGTGGAGATGGAAGCGAACGACATCAACGCGCTAAGGATGAGCAGCAGGTGTAGCTCGTTCGTAGGCCGAGGAACGGTATCACGCGTCTCTTCGTCTTTGGCGGCAGACGCGATGGTCGGAGATGATTGACACGAAGTCATTTCAGCAGAATTCCCATCATGTTGGCTTATCAGATTGACCATGTGGCATGTCGATCACAAGGCGCTGATCACAGCGGCATTTTCCGTGTGGCCGAGCGCCTTATTGATCCAAGCCATGCGGATGATGGATTCAATTTCTGACGCGTATCTACGGCCGGCGAATGGGGCCGGAGGTACACGATGTGAAGGCTTGGTTTGCGTCGTGGCTGCAGAGCCACCATGGTTTCATGTGACTGGCACGCAACGTTTCAATTGCTGGCGGCGCGCAGTGCAATCAGGTGTTGACAAACCCGAAGGGGTTCTTTTTCGGGCGGCATGTTGTCAACGTCCCGCGCAGCGTCCACTGCACTGGGCGGATCAACGGCCAGTGGCGCGAACAGCGCGTCGAAGTCTTGAGTCGCAGGCCCATATTCCGCAACCAACTCAGCGGTCTTGAAGGCGGCAGCGGTAGTTGACAGGCTACGCACGAGCACCTCGGCGACCTGCTGGCGCGAGACAACGCCATCGCTGGGATCGCTGGCCCAACGGGTATCGCCTTGCAGCAATGCCAGACGTTGCTGATCGGGTTCGTTGTAATCGAACCAACCGGGCCTGACGATCGTGTAGGCGCATCCGCTGGCGCGCACCAACCGTTCTGAGCGTCGCTTCCAATCGTGACCTCCGAGAACGCCCAATCGGTCATCCTCACGCTTGGTCACGCCAATGGCTGTCATAAGCGCGATCCTCGGTTTTAGCTGGCCCAGCGCAGTCAATATATTGAGCACGCCGCCATAATCGACCTCCTCGGCACGCTCTCCACGTATGCTTCCTGCACCCAGCGTGAAGATGATGGCATCGGCGCCCCCGACCACCTTGGCCAGGCCATCCGGGCGCGTGACTTCGCCGACGATCAGCTGCGCTTCGGATGGCAACATGCGACAGGCCTTTGCAGCGTCTCGTACCAATGCTCGAACTGCATATCCCTGCCGAAGGGCCTCGGCAACCACCAAGCGGCCGATGCTGCCGGTGGCGCCAACGACCAGAACCACGGCGGGCGGAGCAATCTCATCCATTGCTATCTTCCTCTACTCGGGCGGATACTGGCCCGCACGGTTCCTGATCGAAGCGTGTGCTCCGATACATAGTTCATTTCTGAGCCGTTTGGGTGTCCCAGGTACTGACGGTAAAATCATTCGGCTTTTCGATCGTCGGCCCACGTATTGCGGCTTGTCGTACATTTTCATGTGCGTCGCGCACTGGACGAAGAGTTCCTTCGGTTCTTGCGCCTTTTCAAGCACCTCGTCGCTCCAGAACGGTATCGGCCTTCACCCCCACGACCGTCAGGATCGGGCGCGGCAGAGATCGTCCCATAGGTGGGAATTGCGAGCGGAACACGATGCGTCTCCCGCCCATCAGTCGAGCTTCCTCTCGGCAAGAAACTTTGAAATTAGGTCCGCAATCTGGACATTGTTCAGGTCCGACATCAGAAAGTGGGTGTTGCCTTTGATGCCGATTTCGGGTAGGTGCACCAACGTCACATCACCGCCATGGCGGTTGACGGTATCGCGCCACAGGCGAGCCATTTGCAGGCGGGCACGCCAACTATCCTGGGCTGGCAGATCCATGGGCTGCTCAGGGATGTTGTCACCGTAGAGCACCAGGATCGGAATCCGCGTCAGCGCCATGAACCTCGGAAGTGGTATGGCTTCGCCTTGCACAGTGTCGAACGCGCTCGGAATCGGGGGCGGCACTTCGCCCTGCGGGAAGATGAAACTGCTGCCCGGCTCAAGGGCCACGATGGCCTTGACATTGCGGTTCTTGATCGCAGTCAACCAACCGGGCCCTCCACCTTGGGAATGGGTGAACAGAATACCTGGGCCAATCTTGTCGAATGCTGCCGACACGCCGTCGGAGATAACGTTCGTGTCGAATGGCCCGGTGTTCGGGGTCATGGCTCGGAAGAACTGGTTAAGCGTCTCCGGGCGGTGGTCGAACTGCACGCCACTGAAATAGTTTGGCCACAGACCGACACGGAACTGGTTGAACCAGAGCTGTTCGTCCGGTATCGGCTTGAGGGTCGCCTCGACCATGCTGCGCCCGGCATTGCCACGCCGCGGCTGATCGATCAGGTACACGCCGAACCGGCGACGCAGGAAGATAGTTTGGAAGCCTTCGCGGCCGTCAGCTGTCGTTTCCCAGGTCTTTGAGAACTGGCCGGCGCCATGCAACATGACGATGGGTAGCTTTCGGACATCCACCGGGATTTGGTAGAACACGTAGGCATGGTCGCCGTGGTAGGTCTGCCCGTCTGGCGCCATGGGCTTGCGCGGGTTGAATGCGCCTGACGCGGTTGTCATCATGCCTCCGGCGGCGAAACTGCCTTGCTCTTGAATCAGCAAGGGGCCGGCGGAATTGCCTGGCTCACTGGGATGGGTTGCGCAGGCAGTGAGCAAAGCCATCATGGTCGTGGTCAGCAGCGTTTTGGTCATTTTCATGTTCAGCCTCCCGAGGGAACAGCAAGCATTTGTGTTAAGGCCGCGCCTGCACGCTGGGCGGCCTGCTCATCACCGTGCTCGCTCAATACCTGGACCGCTTGACGCAACTGCGCAGCACTGAGGCCTACGTGCATACTGGCACGCAAGTGCGAACGCAACTGCGGCTCGACACCCGGCGTTGAGGCGAGGGCTCCGACTGTGGCCAGTTCGCGGCTTTGCCAGTCGAGGTTGTCGCGTTCGAAGATGTCGCCGAACAGGTGGGCCTGCAGAAACTGATTGATGACCGGCGCGAATTCGAACACCGGGCCTTTGACAGGGCCGCCAGATATTCGGGTCTGATTGGCCCTGCCTGCCGCCAGCAGGGCCGCACCGGTGGGAATGGCGCGACTGGGTTCGCGTCCAGGCGCATCCTGGATGCCACGCTGTCTACGCGCCTCTACCACTTTCATCAGCTCACCCAGCGCATTGAGGCTGCGCGGAAAGCCGACGTAGGCATAAAGCTGCACCAGAATTTCTTTGGCTTCGCTGACAGTTAAACCGGCGTCCAGTCCTTGGTTCAACGCGACGTCGAGCTGGGGCATATCACTCGTGGCCATGAAGGTCGCGATCAAGAGAACGGCCTGCTGCTTGACGGAGAGCGTGCCGGAGGGAGCTTGAGTGTCGGACATGGCTTGCGGTGCCTCGGCGTTTTGAGCGGCGTGGCTCGGTGCAAGGGTCAGCCCCAGGCTGAGGGCCAACGCGGCGGTTAGAGCACCGGTCTTGCGAAATTTAACGGGCGTCCCGTGGGTCATCGGTCAATTGCTCCATCCGTTTGCACATTCATGGCAGCACGCGCGCAGGCCGAGACCAAGTGGCATGCCGGTGGCGAAAGGCGGGAGCCAGAAGACGCCTGGTCGTTCGCCCTTTCTTTTTTGTAAACGGAATCGTACGCATCGTAGCCGTTTCGATTAAGCTCGTGATTCAGCATGAACTGCTGAATAGAACTAATAAATCGACCCGGCGATGAAGTGGCGTTGTGTCTTGAAAGTAAGAGGTCAGGCTTTTGGATCGAGCAGTAGAGTAGGACAAGCCGTGTGGTTTGGGCATCGATGCATCCAGAACCTCGGCAGGCCTTCCAAAAACTACTCGCGATGTCGCAAAGCTTCAACGACGACGCTCAGCGCACGGGAAGATTGGCGCCGACTCGGGTAGTAAAGATGGTATCCCGGATAAGGTTCGCACCAGTCGTCAAGCACTCGGACCAATGTTCCTTTGGCAATGTGCTCCAACACCATATCCTCTGGTACCAAGGCGAGACCATAGCCCGCCAAGGCAGCCCTGACAATGGGCAGGCTGCTGTTGAACATCCATCGGCCGGTCGCACGGAACTTGATCTCTCGGCCATCCTTCTCAAACTCCCATGGAAGGGATCCACCATGGGGTAGTCGCAGGCTGATGCAACTATGCTGGGTTAGTTCATACGGTGAGCCAGGCTTTGGCCGGGTGGCGAAATATCCAGGCGTCGCCACGACAGCGCTGCGTAAATCCGGACTAATGCGCACCGCGATCATGTCCTTGGCCACCCGGTCACCTACGCGAACGCCTGCGTCATAACGTTCGGCCACGATGTCCGACAGCGTGTAGTCGACAGTGATCTCGACGTTGATGTCGGGATAGTTGTGAAGGACTGTGGATAATTTAGGCCAGAGGATGCTATTGGCAGCGTGCTCGGCCGACGTAATGCGAATGGTCCCGGCAGGCCTGTCACGCAGTTCCTCCACGGCCGCGATGTGAGCATCGATCTCGTCGAACTGCGGCGCTACACGGAGGTATAGTCTTTCGCCTGCTTCAGTCGGGGCTATGCTGCGTGTGGTGCGCGTCAGCAGTCGGACGCCGAGCCGAGTTTCGAGTCCACGAACCGCATGGCTCAACGCGGAGGGCGACACGTCGAGCAGCGCGGCTGCCCGGGTGAAGGTGCCTTCGCGCACGACACGGACGAAGGCTAGGACGTCGTTGAAGCTTTCTATGGCCATTCGTGAGCCCGGTTCATTTGCTATTGCGATTTGTCACTTTGGCCGGATAGCGCAGCGCGTCGATCAGCACGGTCATGGCACGGGACAACTGTCGCTGACTCGGATAGTAGAGGTGGTATCCCTGAAACACCGGGCACCAGTCTTCGAGAACCTGCTCGAGTTGCCGCTTGACGATATAGGATTGGACCATCTCCAGAGGCAAGTATCCGAGACCGAATCCCGCCAGCGTTGCATGGAGGATCTGCCTCGTTCTATTGAAGGCAAGCTGGCCCTCTACCCGCACATTGATTTGTTGTTTGCCCTTCTTGAGTTCCCAGGCATAGAAATCTCCATGGCTCATCGAGCGCAGATTGATGCACTCGTGATTGACCAGTTCCTGCGGTGCCTTGGGAGCAGAATGTTTTGCCAGATAGGCCGGTGAGCCAACGATCGCGACGCGCATGTCGGGGCTGATGCGTACGGCGGTCATGTCTCGGGCCACTTCGTCACCGAGGCGAACGCCCATGTCATACCGCTCTGTCACGATGTCTATGAAACGGGACTCCACGACCATCTCGACCTTGATCTGGGGATACTTGGGGAGCAACTTGGCGAGCCTCGGCCAGAGCACCGTCTCGGCTGCGTTTTCTGTCGCAGTGATGCGGATCGTGCCCGCAGGCTCGTCACGCAGTTCTCCCACTGCCATCAGCTCCGCCGCGATTTCTTCAAAACAAGGGGCGATGTTTCGCATCAATCGCTCTCCCGCCTCGGTCGGAGAAACGCTACGTGTGGTCCGGGTCAGCAATCGGACGCCCATCTTGGATTCGAGTGCGCGGATGAGGTGGCTCAGCGCCGATTGAGACACGCCGAGCTGCGCCGCGGCGCGTGTGAAGCTTCGCTCGCGCGCCACGGCAATAAACGCCAGCAAGTCACTATAGCTCTCTCTCGCCATTTATGAGTTTGCCTCACAAGTATTTGCTGATTTTAGCATCTAGTCGTACCAAAATGTGATTGATACATTGCGAAGTGACGCGATCCTGCGACGAAATTTGATCTTTCCCATTGGGCACGACCCCTCCGGCGAGACCTTGATTCCGTTTGTTGCCCAGTGTCCCAAGGCTCGGCGGCAGCCAGTCAAGCGAGCCAAGGATAGGCGAGCGACGGAGCGCGTGACGAGCTGATTGAGCAACGTCGAGATCAAGCGAATCAGGTGGCGGTCCACTGCAGACATCCGCCTTGCCAATCGCCGCAACCCCAACAAAAGGAGTAACGAATCATGAACCATCGCAAACTTGGAAATAGCCTGCAAGTATCGGCCCTTGGGCTGGGCTGCATGAGTATGAGTGCGCTGTACGGGCCGCCCGCCGATCGGCAAGAGATGATCAAGCTCATCCGCGCAGCTCACGACCGCGGCGTTACCCTGTTCGATACGGCCGAATCCTACGGCCCTTTCACCAATGAAGATTTGCTCGGCGAAGCCCTGCAACCCATCCGTGACCAGGTCGTCATTGCGACCAAATTTGGTTTCGATATTGACCTGGCGAGCGGCGAACGTCGCGGCGGCACCAACAGTCGTCCTGAGCACATCAAGGCTGCAACGGAGGCTTGCCTCAGGCGCCTGCGCACCGATCGTATCGACCTGCTGTACCAGCACCGCGTGGACCCCAACGTGCCGATCGAAGAGGTGGCCGGCGCAGTCAAGGACTTGATCGCCGAGGGCACGGTCGAGCATTTCGGCCTGTCGGAAGCAGGTGTCAAGACGATCCGCCGCGCCCATGCCGTGCAGCCGGTGACGGCCGTGCAAAGCGAATATTCGCTGTTCTGGCGCGGGTCTGAACTGGAGCTTCTGCCGGTACTTGAGGAACTCGGCATCGGTTTCGTGCCGTTCAGTCCGCTGGGTGCTGGGTTTCTCACAGGCAAGATCGATGAGAACACTAAGTTCGATCCCACGGATTTCCGCAACAACGTACCGCGTTTTTCTCCCGACGCGCGCAAGGCCAACCTGGCGCTGGTTGATGTCTGTCAAAGACGTTGCCGCGCGCAAGAACGCCACACCGGCACAAGTGGCGCTTGCCTGGCTGCTGGCGCAAAAGCCCTGGATCGTACCTATTCCCGGCACGACGAAGCTGCACCGCCTGGAAGAAAATCTGGGCGCCGTGGATCTCGACCTGAGTAAGGACGATCTCGATCAAATCAACGACGAGGTGTCGAAGATCCAGGTTCAGGGCGAACGCCTGCCGGAGGCAGCGCTGAAGATGACCGGGCAGTGAGCTGGTCGAACCGCACATGACTGATCGAGCAGTTTCCCTGTCACGCGCGCGACGCTTCGATGTCAGCAGGGTGACGCCATGACGAAAGCGTATTGGCCTTCCCATGCACGGACGTCGGCAGACAGGGGGCCGCCCGTGCTTCTTGCGTCGCCAGGCGAAAAAGCCAGTGAAACGGATGCCGCGTCGGCGGACATGACTGCGGTTCATGTTTCCCCGGTGGGCGGTGGCAAACCCCAGTCTCTCCATCTGCGCCCGGACGATTGCCTCGGCGACCTGCTGAAGCATCCCGCCTTTCAGGGCTTTAGTCATCGGATGTTGCCGTGGGATGGACAGACTTACGACGAGGCGATGCCGCTGCGATCGATCGATCGACTCCTGCCTTATCACACCCATGTGGATCCCGGCGTCGTTGTCGCGTCGCTCAATCGCATGGTGGACGACGCCAACGCCGGCCGCATCGTTTTCTACGACTTCCATACAGAGGCCGAGAAGCGAGTGGACCCGCCGTTGAAGTACACCGGTCTGTTCTTCTTCCGGGGAAAACCCGGTGCGCCCTTTGCTGTCGTCGCCCCGGGCGGCGGGTTTTCCTACGTAGGCTCCGTGCATGAAGGTTTTCCTTATGCCGCGGAGATCAGCAAACTGGGATTCAATGCTTTCGTCTTGAAGTATCGAGCTGGTCATGGCGGCAGGGTAGCCACCGAGGATCTGGCCGCGGCAGTTTCGTACATCTTCCAACACGCGAATACGCTGCAGGTCGGTACGGCGAGCTACTCGCTGTGGGGCAGTTCCGCAGGTGCGCGGATGGCTGCCGCGATTGGCTCGCACGGCACCGCCCACTTTGGCGGTTCGCGGTTGCCGAAATCTTCCGTCGTGGTGATGGCTTACACCGGTCATTCGGAAGTCATCGCATCCGAGCCACCCACCTTTGTCGTCGTGGGCGACCGCGACGGTATAGCGCGGCCCGACGTGATGGAAACGCGGGTCTCTGCGCTTCGACGCATGGGAACGCCGGTCGAATACCGCAAATATCCGGGGGTGGGGCACGGATTCGGAACGGGCCAAGGCACTAGTGCGGATGGTTGGATTGGTCAGGCTGTTCAGTTCTGGGAGAGGGAAATCCGGCTGCAAGAGGAATGGACATGTGACGAGCGGTCCAAGAGAGCGCGATGATCCCGGCGGTAGATGGAAGCCAACCGGAAACGGTGCAGATTCAACCAGGTCGGGGTCCAATATCTGACGACCACAATTTGTACCCAAAGAAACTGCAGCAAGGACGATCATGAAATTACCCGCCGCCGCCATTGCCCTATCTCTCGCGCTGTCGACCGCCGCCGCCACGGAGCCGGCGCTGATCACGGTCACGCGAGTCGACTCCCAGCCTTCCGGTGCCGGCCCGGAGCAGAACTTCACCGGCTCGGTGCGCGTGGACTCGCGCTTCCAGGCCGCTGCGCCAGCGCGCGTGGGTGGCGCCCTTGTCACCTTCGAGCCTGGCGCGCGTACGGCCTGGCATTCGCATCCGCTGGGGCAGACGTTGATTGTCATCGCAGGTGTCGGACGGGTTCAGCAATGGGGTGGCCCGGTTCAGGAAATCCGTCCGGGCGATGTGGTTTGGATTCCGCCGGGCGTCAAGCATTGGCACGGCGCTAGTCCCACGGTGGGTATGAGCCACATCGCGATTGCCGAGTCCCTGGATGGCAAATCGGTGGAGTGGATGGAAAAGGTCAGCGACGAACAGTACGGACGGTAATTGCGGCCCATGACATCGCACGTCGCCCATCCGCATCGACGGGTTGCTGCCTAAACGTTGTCGACAGATTGAGCACGGCGGCGGCTCAATGGACCACGCCGCTTGACGATGGCGATCTCTCGACGATTTGAATGATCGATGCGAGACTCGCTGGCCGTTATCGATAGTCGGGACCACTCGCTGTGGGGGTGGGGTAGGGTCCGGAGAGCAGACCATATCCCTGTTCCTCCCAGAATGCGCATCGATGTCGAGCATAGAAGTCGGTGTCCGCGTTTACGCTGGTCGTGTCGAATTTCATGACAGACTGTTGGTCGGGTTTGTAGGCCGGCCAGATGGGCAAATTCTTCCCGTTTGGATTGCCTTTCGTCGCAAAGTTCGTCCAATATCCGATCATCGCGTCAGAGATTTTCCGCTGAGCGGGAGTGAGTTCGGTCTGGTGAAAAAGATACGAAAGCTCTTTCGTGTGGGCGGCGCCGATTTGATTGCCTGGTGCGTCGAATATAGGAGCGGGATAGGGCGCCGTACCGTCGGCGAATTCGTATGTATACAATTGCACATGCGGCGACGCCAATTGGCTTGCCAAATGCAAATTGCAAAGCCCGATCCGATCGTTCGTTACCATTCCAGAGTCACTCAGCACCGCGATCAACGCGCGCATGGGAGTTGGGTAGTCGGCGAGCGGGTATTGTTGCTGAATTGCGGCGACTCGAGATTGCCCAAAGTACTGCTCCAGAATCGTGGGATATTGGGCCGGGGTGATCGACTTACCCTTTCCGTCATATCGTAGCGCCAGATCAAACATCGCCTCATCGCGATTCGAGCCCTGTATCAATGGGACCTGATTGAAGCGACCGGAAGCGATGGCCTCGCGAATCGGTATTGGGAATGCTCCACCGCCCCAAGCCGGCTGGGCGCCGGAGGTGTCGGAAGTGGCACCTCGTTCTTTCGAAAGGATCACTTGTGCAGGCAAAGCGCGCAGGCAGGGGAGCGGGTTTGCTTCGGTGCATCCAAGCTGCGCGGCAGTGTCTGTGCCACGTTCCTCAGCCGCAGTCAGCGACGGAAAAAATTGCCATTGGCAAGGACCGCTTTCTATAATCGCCTTCTGAAAAAGTCCGCGCGCGGGGGGCGATGCGAGAAGAACGCAAACGGCTTGAGCGCCGCCTGATTCACCAAAAATAGTGATGTTCTCAGGGTCGCCGCCGAACTTTGCAATATTGGCCCTAACCCATCGTAGGGCTTGCTGTTGGTCCAACGTCGCATAGTTCCCGGATCCCAACTGGCGACCTTCGGCGGTAAGGGCCTTATGCGCGAAGAATGCGAAGATATTGAGTCGATAGTTCATGGAAACATATACGACGGGAGCGCCGCGAGTAACGAGCCAGTCCGCGTTGTACTCGTTTGCCGCTGAAACGCGTTGACCTCCGCCGTGAATGAAGACCATGACCGGAAGGTCGTGCTGCGGCCGGTGATGCGGCGCCCAAACATTCAAGTAGAGACAATCCTCGTTCACGCTTGCCAGCCGACCCGTCTGCGGACAAGGGCTACCCGCATCGAATGCATCACGAATTCCCGACCACGGCAGCGGAGGGCGTGGGGCTTTCCATCGCAGCTCACCGACGGGCGGAGCAGCGTAAGGGATGCCTTTGAACACCTCAACGGCACCATCGTTCGATAACTTGCCTCGTACCGCGCCTGTTTCCGTGCCAACGCTCACAAAGTCGAAGTTGTTTTCAAGTCCTGACAATCCTGCGGTTGCGGTCGATGTTGTTACCCATAGCGCCAGGCCAAAGACGAATATGAGAAATTTCGTCCACTGGTTATGCGAGAGTAGTTTGGAAAGCATTTGATATCCAGGATTTTTGCTTTGGATTGACGACACTTCGACTTCAATTATGAAACTGCTTGGCACTTGATCCTCTAGTGCTAACAGCCCCTCACTGGCCGATGAGTTGATCAGGCTGACGCGTTCGGCCATACGCGTTGCATCGGAGTTGCTCCAGACATCTCGATGATGCGTGGTAGTACGGCTCTTGAATAAACTCGGAAATGGATCTGGGCTCCATCGCGACTTCGGCATTACGTTTGGTCGGAGCGGGGGGCCGTCTGATGCGCTGATGACTAGCCGAGCTCGGCTGCGGGGATATCAGCGGGTTTCCGTTCCAGCTTGATCGGTGGCATCCACGCCGCCACGAGGACAATCAAGAGCGACATTAGCGCCATGGCGAGGAAGGTGAAATGCAGTGCTTGCTGAAGGGTGTGATGTACAGATGGGTCAACCGCAAGCGGCGTGTCGCCCACATTCAGCGCTTGTCGAAGTTTGTCAGCCACTAGCTTTCCGGGATGCGATTCGTTTGCGAGTGCGACGTTGAAAACCGCCCCAAGGAGCGACGCACCTAACGTGCTGCCAATATTGCGCGAGAAAATATTCGACGCAGTGGCACTTCCTCTTTGAGAGCTACTCACAATTTCCTGAATGAGAATCAACGAAGAAAGGCTGATGTTGCCCATGCCGAACCCCATGATCAACGATCCGACGGCTGCAATTGCGGGAGAACTCGTCGGGCCGAGCGCGACGAACAAGGATGCGCCCAACGGGAGACAGATGCTTCCGGTGAAGAAGAGCGGTTTGATGCCTACACGGTGAATGATTCGTGCCGCAATGGTGGCGCTTGCCGGCCATCCGACCAACATCATCGTCAGAGCGAGGCCGGCGACCGTGGGCGAGCGCTGCAGAACGCCTTGCACATACATCGGCAGGAACGACGTCAGCCCTATCAGAGTCATGCTGGCGAGCATGCTTGCCAGATTGGCTGCAAGGATAGGCCGCCGTCTCCATAGTTCGAAGGAAATCATCGGATCTTCGACCCTTCGTTCATGCCGGATGAACATAACCGAACCGACAAGAAACAAAATGAAAGTCAGTATTGCGAGAGGCTCTTGCGAGGTGCTGACCTGCGTCAGGCACACCATCAGGGATGCAATCGCGACCGTCGAGAGAACGGCACCCCGGATGTCGATGGTCGAGCGTTGCGCTGGCTTCTTTTCATGCAGAAACAACCAGAAGCCGAGCGCTGCCACGATACCGATGGGAATGTTGATCCAGAAAATCCAGGCCCACGACAGATCGCGAATGATCAATCCACCCAACACCGGACCCAGAACTGCCGAAATCGCCCAAACACTGGCGAGATAGCCTTGAACCTTGCCGCGTTCGTGGCCAGGAAAGAGATCGCCGATGATGGTGATCGCCACGGGCTGAATCGCGCCGGCGCCGATGCCTTGTATCAGGCGGTAGGCAATCATCTCGGGCATCGAGTGTGCGATACCACACAGGAACGAGCCGATCAGGAAAACGGCTATCCCGGCAAGCACGGTCGGCTTACGTCCGTAGAGATCGGCAAGCTTGCCGAAAATGACCGTCGTTGCCGTCTGTGTCAACAGGAACGCTGTGAAGACCCAGCTGTAATATTCCAGGCCTCCCAACTGGGCAACGATTTGAGGCATCGCAGTCGAGACGATCGTCGCTTCGATCGCAATCATCGCCATGGACATCATGACGGAAGCGACGACGGGGGCGCGAGTCGCGTGGGTCGACTTGAGCATGATCTTCACGGGCGGCGGTGTCGGGCTCGCGATGGCCAGTTAATTGTATCGGGCGGGACGCTTTTCCAAGAAGGCGTCGACGGCCTCGCTGTGATCCGGCGTCTTGTGCGCGACTGCCTGAAAAACGGCAGACAGTTCAAGCACGGTATCCAGACGCGAATGCAGTGCTTCGCGCATGAGGCGCTTGGTCAGGCGTAGACCGTGGGATGCATGCTGACTGATTCTCTCCGCGAGCTCTCGCGAGGCGGTCAGGAGTTGGTCGTGCGGTACGACGCGGGAGATCAGATTGATGGCCAACGCCTGTTCAGCATCGATCATGTCTCCGGTGAAGGCGAGTTCGGCAGCGCGTGACATCCCGACGATACGTGGCAGCAACCATGCACCACCATCTCCCGGGATGATGCCCAACTTGATGAAGCTCTCTGCGAACTTGGCCTTTTCGGATGCAATGCGGATGTCGCACATGCAGGCGAGGTCCAGCCCGGCTCCGATCGCGTGACCATTGACGGCAGCGATAACGGGGACCTCGAGGTCGAAGAGGCATAGCGTCAGACGTTGAATGCCTCGACGGTACTCATGCCGGATATCCATTTCGGCCACTTCAGGCGAGGCTTGCCGCTTCATTTCGCGGATGTCGCCCCCCGCGCAGAAGGACGGTCCATTCCCGGTCAGGACGACGCAACGGACCTGTCGGTCATCGTGAATGCGCTCGATGGCAGCGAGAAATTCGGGCACAGCGCTGTTACCGGTCAGCGGATTACGCTGCTCCGGCTGGTTCATCGTCAGAGTGACGATCGGGCCATCCTGCTCGTAGATCAGAAAGTTAGACATGTGGAATTCTGCTCAGCGTGAGTGAATGAAACGGAGGCGCCGTGAAACCCGGGCGCTTCGTTGGCTAGGTCTTTGGCGATGCGGGTTGATGAAACCGAGGCCAGCGGCGCAACACGACTTCACGTTCCGCCGAGTATGCGTAGCAGCTATCGATCTTCTTGGGACGACCGTTGGCATCAAGCGGTTCCGGCTGACTTTGACGCAGGATGCTCGTCGATTGAATAGCGGTGGTCGCAAGCGGGATCAGGAGTTCCATCAAATGCGTGCAACTGCGAGCGCCGCTCAGGCGGGAGCGGACCTCTTTGCTCCAGCCTGCAGCGATCCGCAGTCCCTTGATGGACTGGAGCGCGCGGCCGCCTTCTGGGCAAATATCGTACGGCGCGGAATCGGTGAACGTCTGCACGTCATGAATCACCATTGCCTCATCGAAGACAAGTCGCACGCCCAGGTCGTGGATGGGTGCATTTGCCGGAACGGTGCGCTCCGCATTCGCGTGTGTGAAATCGTACGGCTTGCGGTCGATCAGGTGGGCCTCGGCCTCGAAGAGTCCATCACTACGACGAAAGCCACGCATGTCAATTCGCCGGAAGTGGAGTTCTTCGCGCGTGACATCGGCATTCGCAGATGACGATCCAGTTTGCAATCCGGAAGTCAATTCAGCCTCCATCCAAACGATAGTCCGTGAAGTTCACCGGGAAGAACACTTCCCCGTTCCTTGAGGCAGCGAAGTCCCGGCGTTCTGGTCACGACCATCCGAGCAATTTAAGGGTCGGACAATTCTTTGTGTTCGTAAATAAGAACGATGTATCGTATCTACGAAATACGAGCACGATAAGTGCTGCGTCTAGCTCGTGTCAATCGGATTCCACCCCCGGTAGGGCGAATTCGGGAGGACGGCTCGTCGGCGAACGTCTCCTACCCTGGAAATCCCCATTGACATCAGCACCTAGGGAAGCCTAAAGTTGGTGTGTATCGTATATACGATCATGAGTGCGTATATAGGAATAAATGGAGAGACACCTATGACAGATTCCGTTGCTGTTCCCGCAGGCATCACTAAAGAACTGGCCCTCGGCAAGTTCACCGACAAGATGTTGGACGACATGCGCGCGCTGATCGGCACCGAACTGCGCACCGAGTCCTGCCTTAACAACGAGTACGCCACGCGGTTGGCCGTGATGCGGTTCTGCGAGGGCATTGGCGACGACAACCCGCTGTGGACCGACGCCGAGTACGCTAAAGCTGGCCCCTTCGGTACGCTGGTGGCGCCCCCCAGCTTCATTTTTGCCTGTCTCGGTTCAGTGCAGGTCGGCTGGCCAGGTCTGGGCGGCTTCCACGCCGAGACCAGGATGACCTTCAATCAGCCGATCCGAGTCGGCGAGAAGATCACCGCCAAGGTGACCTTCGATGGCTTCGACGGTCCCATCGCGGACAGCAACTTCGGCGGCCGCCGCATCAAGGACTACCTGCGCCAGGAATACCGCAACGAGGAGGGCGATCTCAAGGCCACCTTCATCTGTTCGCGGATGCGCTTCGAGCGCGGCGAAATGCAAAAGCGCCGCGAGGGCCGCGCGATTGAAGTGCCGCACCCCTGGAAGGATGAGGAGATAGCCGAGATCGAGGCGCAGATTCTGGCCGAGAGGCCACGTGGCGCCGAGCCGCGCTACTGGGATGACGTGCAGGTCGGTGACGAGATGGACGTCATTACCAAGGGACCGCTGGGCCTGACGGACTTCATCGCCTTCATCGCCGCTGGCGCGGCGCCGATCCCGCGCGTTGCGGCGCACGCGGTCTCGCTCAAACGCTACCACAAGCATCCCAAATGGGCCTTCCGCGACCCGCGTACACATGCACTCGAGCCGGTCTACTCGGTTCATTACAACGACTATGCGGCCCAGTTGCAGGGCGCGCAGATTGCCTACGACGTGGGCATCCAGCGTACCTGCTGGCAGATCCATTCGCTGACGAACTGGATGGGCGATGACGGCCGGCTGCTCGCGCTCACCGGCCAGTACCGCGCTCACGTCTACCTGGGCGACGTCGTGCGCCTCGGTGGCCGCGTCGACGCGAAGGAAATCGACCCCGATGGTCAGCACGTGGTCAAGCTCACTACCTGGGCCACGAACCAGCGTGGCCAGCAGGTGATGCCCGGAACAGCGGTGGTGGCGCTGCCCAAGCGCCCTGCGGCTTGAGCGGGCGGTCCTTTCCATGAACGAAGCAGGAGGCGAAATGACCATGGCCACATTCGGCGACACGTCGATCGCGCAAGAGAAGGGTGAAGAACGTCATTCGACCGCGTCCGCCGAACCGGCGCGCGACGATGGTGATCGGGCACAGGAGAACGCATCGCTGCCGCTTAGCGGGGTACGCGTCCTCGACTTGACACGGTACCTCTCTGGGCCCTACGCGACGCTGCTGCTCGCAGAAATGGGCGCGGAGGTCATCAAGGTCGAAGTGCCCGAAACCGGTGACGACACCCGACACATTGCGCCCCTCCAGGGCGACGTGAGCTTCTATCACTCCACCGTCAACCGGAGCAAGACTTCGGTGGAAATCGACTTGAAGTCCGAGGAAGGCAGAAAACTCATTCACGCCATGATTGCGGATTGCGACGTCTTCATCCAGAACTTCCGTACGGGCGTCGCCGAGCGACTCGGATTCGGATACGACGTCCTCTCCAAGCTCAATCCGGGGTTGGTCTATTGCTCGATCTCTGGCTTCGGGGGAACGGGACCCGAGAGCCGACGGGCTGCCTTCGATCTGATCGTGCAGGCGGAATCCGGCGTTATGAGCCTGAACGGCGAAGGCGATAGACCGCCCAGCAAGCTGGGTCTTCCGGTGGCCGACCTGACATCCGGAATGTTCTCGGTTCACGGCATCCTCGCCGCACTGCTGCGGCGGTCGCGGACCGGCAAGGGCGGGCTCGTCGAAGTCAGCATGATGAGTTCCCTGCTGTCGCTCTCCGTCTACAACGCAACCCGGTATTTCGTGACCGGCGAAACACCCAAGCGGATGGGGTCGCGCCATCCGGGCGTGGTGCCATATGGCCAGTACGGGGCCGCCGATGGAAACATCCTGCTTTCTACCTTCAGCGACAGTTCGTGGAAGAAGATTGTTGATGCCATGGATCGCCCTGAACTTGCGGAAGATCCGCGATTCGTGACCGCGGCTTCCCGCGTCGTTCATCGGGACGCTTGCGACGCATTACTCAGCGAGGTGTTTTCCGGATTCACTTCCGAGGAGATCGTGCGGCGGTTGCACGAGGCGGGAATTCCCTGTGGCGTGGTCCGCAGTCTCGGGGAGGCGCTGGAAATGGAAGCCGCCAGCGGTTCTGGCGGGATCACCGACGTCGAGTATCCGGGCGCGGTCGGCGCGATTCGCAGCGTGCGGATACCGATCAAGTTCGATGGCAAATGGTGTCCTGCCAAACCTGCGCCGGCGCTCGGCCAGGACAACGCGATCCTGGATCGATACAAGAAATCCTGAACATTCAGTGAGAGGGCGTGCGTCTCCTCAGGCCAGGTCGTGATCACCAGCCCAGAACGCGCGCCAGTCACACCGATATGGAGACATTGATGTCATCAACAGCAGCATCATGGGGCAAGGAAATTGCGACGGAAATGATCGGCGGGGTTCCGTTCCGGATGTATGCAGAGCGTCCACGCCGGGTTGAAGGGCTGCTCGACTTCGCCGGCCGCTGGGGCAATCGGCCTCACATCATCCAGGGCGAGCGGGTCGTCACCTTCGAGGAACTGCATCAGGGTGCGGTTGCCAAGGCGCGCCAACTCGCCGGTCTCGGTATTCGCCGGAGTGATCGCATCTTCATCCTCGGCTGGAACAGTCCGGAGTGGGTCATCAACTTCTGGGCCTGTCTTCTCGTCGGCGCCGTGCCTGTGCTTGCGAACGCCTGGTGGAGCGAGGCGGAGGTCGGCAACGGTCTGGAAGCCCTGCAACCTGCCATGACGCTGGCCGACGAGCGTTGCGCGGCGCGTGTGCCGGCGGCATCGCGCCTTGGGCCCTGGGGCATCGACTGGACGTGGTCGCAAGGTAGCGATGCCCTCGCGGATGCGGAAGGTGCGCGCGGCGAGGAAGAGACCGCGCTCATCATCTTCACCTCGGGCACGTCGGGCCAGCCCAAGGCAGTGGTGCTGTCGCATCGTGCGCTGCTGGCGCGCCTGCAGATGACCTTGCACATCACGCGCAAGTTGCCGCACCAGATCGACGAGACAGCGCGCGACGTGACGCTGATCACGGGCCCCCTGTTCCATGTGGGCGGCATGCAGACCCTCATGCGGGCAGTCGTCGTCGGCGACACACTGGTGCTCTCGGAAGGCAGGTACGACCCCGCCGAGGTGCTCGCGTCGATAGAACGCAACAAGGTCAGGCGCTGGAATGCCGTGCCGACCATGGTAACGCGGCTGCTGGACCATCCGGACGTGCCCCGCAGGGACCTGAGCAGTCTCAAGTCCATCAGCATCGGCGGCGCGCCTGTGCATGCGGAGCTGATGCAGCGCATCCGCACCCAACTGCCCAGCGTCAGCCCGAGAATTCCCACGGGCTACGGTCTGACAGAGAACGGCGGACAGGCCACTGCCGCCGCGGGCTCGGAGGACATTGAGGAACTGGGCTCCGCCGGCAAGCCGCTGCCGTGCGTCGAAATCCGCTTTCTTCCCCATCCTGGCCTGCCTGACGGGGAGATCCTGCTGCGCTCGCCCACGCAGATGTCCGGCTTCTACGGGCTCGATGAATCGCCTATCGACGAAGAAGGTTGGCTGCACACGGGCGATCTGGGCAGGCTGGACGACAAGGGCAACCTGTGGATCACGGGGCGCTGCAAGGACATGATTATCCGAGGCGGGGAGAACATCGCGCCCGTCGCCATCGAGCGCGCACTGGTCGCCATTCCTGGCGTAGCGGAGGCGGTGGTTTTCGGTGTGCCGCATCCCGACCTCGGCGAGGAAGTCATGGCAATCGTCGTGGTCGAGCGCGATCTCACGCCGCAGCAGCTCCAAGGGGCGCTGCGCTCGAGTCTGGCCTCCTTCGCGGTGCCAAGCCGTTGGCGCATCCAGAAGGACCCGCTCGCGACCAACCATACCGGCAAAGTCGACAAGCCGGCACTCGCCGCGCATGCGCGCGCCGAGATCGCGCAGGAACGTGCGAAAGCCGGCGCACGACAGACGGACGAGGAGTAAACATGCGATCGTTCCAACACATTACACCGCCGCTGCGTCTGTTCAGCGGTCCCGATAGCTTCGATGCCCTCGGCCGCGAACTCGAGCGCATTGGCAGCCGCCGTGCTGTCGTCTTCTGCGGCCCGTGGGCTGAGGGGCCGCTGTTGAATGCAGTGCGCGCCGGGATGGGAGACCGGTGTGCGGGCGTCTATGCCGGGGTCCTTGCGCATAGTCCGGTGGCGTCTGTCGAGGAAGCCGCCGGCGAGCTCAGGCGCTTCGAAGCGGACGCAGTCGTCGCTCTCGGTGGCGGCTCGGCCATTGTGACCGCACGGGCGGCGAGTATCCTCGTGGCGGAGAATGGCGATCCGCGCAGCCTGTGCACCACGCGAGACGCAAACGGGCAACTGCGCAGCCCGAAACTGCTCGCGCCAAAGCTGCCGCAATTCATCGTGCCGACGACTCCGACAACGGCCATGGTCAAGGCCGGCAGCGCGGTTTTCGACCCGGCCACCGGCGAGCGCCTCGCGATGTTCGATCCGAAGACGCGTGCCCATGCGATCTTTATCCATCCGGATGCAATTCTGTCGTCGCCGCGCGAGCTTGCCATAAGTGCGAGCCTGAACACCTTCTCGATGGCAATCGAAGGCTTGACATCGCGCTCGGGCGATCCGATATCGGACGCACTGCTCATGCATGTTCTGCGACTTGCGGCACAGCACCTGCCGGGTCCGCAACTGGCCGACGATCCCGACGTGCGTGCGGAGTTGATGCTTGCTGCCGTGCTGTGTGGCCAAGGCACAGACCATACGGGGGCAGGGATCACAACCGTCCTTGGTCATGCAATCGGCGCGCGTCACCACCTGGACAACGGTATTGCCAATGCCATTGTGCTTCCGCACGTCCTTCGGTTCAACGGCACTTCGGCGGAGAGTGGCTTGCAGAAGGTCGCGATGGCGCTGGGTCTGCCTGAAACAAATGGCGCGGCACTCATCGAGGCGGTCGTGCAAGCCGTCGATGCGCTGTTTGGCCGGCTCGGCATTCCACGTCGGTTACGCGAAGTTGGTGTTGCGCAGGACGCGTTGCCAGAAATTGCCGCACACGCCATTGGTGACTGGTTCCTGCGCGGCAATCCGCGTCCGGTTCGCAGCGATTCCGAATTGCAACAGGTCCTTCAAGCGGCCTGGTGAGGAGACTTTCAATGATTGAACGTAAGCAGATTTTCATTGGTGGCAGGTGGCTGGATTCCACTGGCGCCAGTACGATTACCGTCGTCAACCCGGCGACGGAGGAACCGATCGCCACTGTCCCGCGAGGATCGGTCGAGGATGTCGATCGCGCCGTGCAAGCCGCGGTCAAGGCTTTCGCGAGCTGGTCGCAGTCCTCCGTGGAGCAGCGCATCGATGTGTTCTCCGGGCTCGCCCGTCTGACAGAGGCACGTGCCGAAGAGATCACGCACACTATTGTCACCGAACTGGGATACCCGAGCGCATGGGTGGCCAAATCGCAGACCGCCGGCGCGGTGGAAGAGCTGGAGATCATCGCCCAAAGTCTGCGCGAGATTTCGTGGGTTGAACAAGTCGGCACCACGCAGGTCCGCCGCGAACCCTCCGGAGTGGTGGGCGCCATCACCGCGTGGAATGCGCCGTTGCGCTCCATCATATCGAAGGCTGGCGCCGCGATGGCCGCAGGGTGCACGGTCGTGTGCAAACCTGCCGAAGTCGCGCCGCTTACTGCATTTATCTTTGCGGAAATTATCGCCGAAGCCGGTGTCCCCGCCGGGGTGTTCAATCTGGTTTGCGGCACTGGACCCGAGGTCGGCGAGGCTATCGCGTCGCATCCGCTGATCGATATGGTGTCGCTGACCGGCTCCGTCGGCGCCGGCCGTCGCGTGATGCAGCTTGCGTCGGAGTCGATCAAGCGTGTCCATTTGGAGCTTGGTGGCAAGTCGCCCAACCTCATCTTTGCCGACGCCGACTTCGAGCGTGCCGTCAGCGACGGCATCGGGGATGCACTGCGCAACGCCGGGCAGGTATGCGGTGGGCTTACCCGCATGCTAGTGCCGCGGGAGCGGCTCGCGGAGGCTGAGGCACACGCGGTGCGCAAGGCCGAGAGCTATGTCCTTGGCGATCCCTTCGATCCCGCGACAACGCTCGGGCCGGTCGCGACGGCGGCGGCACGCGAGCGAGTCAGAGGTTACATCCGCTCGGGGCTGGACGAAGGCGTGCGCATGCTGACCGGCGGCCCTGAGATGCCCGAAGGATTGCCGCGGGGCTGGTATGTAAAACCGACGGTATTTTCCGGTGACAACACCTGCCGCATCGCCCGCGAAGAGATCTTCGGCCCGGTCGTGATCATCATCCCGTTTCAGGACGAGGCCGAGGCGATCGCCATTGCCAATGATTCGCAATATGGCCTTGCCGGCGGCGTATGGAGCAGCGATGTTACCCGCGCACGCGCGGTTGCGTCGAAGCTGCGCGTGGGGCGTGTGCGGATCAACGGTGCTCCCCTCGACAAGCGCGGGACGCATGGCGGGTTCAAGCTGTCAGGGGTCGGCCGTGAATGGGGGCGCTTCGGCATCGAAGAATTTCTCGAATACAAGTCGGTGCTCGGATAACGGCCGCAGTTGGGGGAGACTATTGTGAAAAGACGCAGCTTTATCCAATTGGTCGGCCTTTCGCTGGGCATGCCCGCCGCTGGCGCGTTGGCTCAAGGTCGCAACGTGCGCGTGGTCGTTCCGTTGCCGGCCGGCAGTTCCAATGACCTTATCGGCCGTCTGCTGACCGAGCAGATGCGCCGTACTCTCGGCCAAACGTTCATCGTCGATAACAAGGCCGGCGCAAACGGTGTTATCGGCACCATGGAGGTGGTGCGGGCGGCACCGGACGGGCAGACGTTGCTGCTCGCCTCCAATTCGCCGTTGGCGGCCAATATAGCCTTCGTGAAGAACCTGCCATACGACCCACGGCGCGACCTCACACCAATCTGCGGGGCGAGTCTGACCAATCACGTGTTGATGGTCAAGGCCGGCTCTCCAATCCGCACCTTGGCCGAATTCATCGCCTACTCGAAGCAAAGATCTGGCAAGGTGACCGTCGGCTACTCCACCACCTCGGTGCAGGTGCAGATTGCCACCCTCAACAAGTTGGCCGGCATCGAACTGATGGCCGTGCCCTACAAAGGATCGCCTGCCACGATCAGCGATGTCATCGGCGGCGTGCTGGACGCGACGCTAACGGACCCCGGCAATGCGCTGGCACAAGTGAAGGGCGGGCAACTGCGGGCACTGGCGGTCAGCTCGTTGAAACGCAATCCGGTCACGCCTGATTGGCCCGCGATCTCTGAAACGCTGCCGGGTTTTGATTTTCCATCATGGAATGCCTTTGTTGGTCCAGCAGGCATGCCGCGCGAGCTCGTGGACCGGCTGAGTGCGGCGGTCCTCAACGCGCAAAAGCAGAAGGAGATCGCCGACCGACTCGCCATACATGGCATGGTGCCCTTGGTCATGGGACCTGACGAGCTCAAAACTTTTATCGGTGCGGAGACTGCCAAATGGGTACGTCTGGCGCGCGAAGCCAACATACAACCGGAATGACAGAGGAAAAAAGCGACATGTCTGAGAACCTTACTCTGACCGTAGCCTGCTACGCGGCCGCTACCTCATGCGGGGATATTCCTGTCGAGGTGCAGGAGCGCGCCAAGCAGGTCATTTTCGATGAGATCGCGTGCGCCTATTTCGGCCGTCGCAGTCTGGCCGGCGACTTGGGTGCCCGCTATGCAGCGCAGTGCGGCGGCACGGCGGAATCCCGAATCTACGCGACCGGGCAGCGCGTCTCCGCCCCCTACGCGGCGCTCGCGAACGGCGCCGCCGGCCATGGCGAGGAAGTAGACGGCGCACATATCGTGGGGGGCCACCCCGGCGCAACCATCGTTCATGCCGCCGTCGCCATGGCCGAGCGCCAACGCGTGACGGGCGCCGAATTGCTTAATGCAGTGGTGCTAGGTTACGACGTCGGTACGCGTGTCGTCGAAGCATGCGGGAAGCTCTACTCGGTCAAAAACCGCTTCGGCTTGAATTCCGATTTCCTGTACGTCGTTGGCGCCGCGGTGGCGGCGAGCCGGCTGCTCGGTCTCGATCCTGTCCGGCATTGCCATGCGATGGCGCTCGCAACGTTTCAGACCAATGCACTCTGCGCGCTCTATTCGGAGAAGCGGCATATCAGCAAGTCATTTTGCAATGGGCAGTTCGCTTTTGCAGGCGTGAGCTCGGCCCTCATGTCGGTCGCGGGCCTGGAAGGCCATGAAGACATCCTCGATGGCCCGTACGGCGTATTGCACGCATGGGGCGAGGATGGCCAGAGGGATGCCATCGTCCGAGGCCTGGGCGAGCATTTCACCATCACGGATGCCAACTTCAAGGCGATGAACGCGGGATATCCGATTCATGCTCCGGTCGAGGCTGCGTTGACCCTGGTTGCCAAGCATGGCCTTCGCGTCGATGCGATCGAATCCATCTATGTCGGCATGCCGACTCAGACGATGAAGGTGGTGGACGGGCGCGACATGCACAACATCTGCCTGCAGGACATGCTGAGTGCCGCTCTGGTTCAAGGCAGATTGAAACTGCGCGAGTCGCCATTTCCGGCGGTCTTGGAAGATCCGGCGTTCTCGCGCCTGCGTCCGCGTGTCGAACTGCGTGGCGATCCGGAGCTCGATCGGGACCAGCCCGACGGACGCGGGGCCATCGTGACCATTACGACCGTGGATGGCGCTACGGTATCCATGCGGATCGATCATCCGAAGGGGCATAGCAAGCGAGGTGGTCTCACCTGGGCTGAGCTCGCTGGCAAATGGTACGAAGGGCTGCCGGAATGCGACGTCGACAGGATGATCTCGATCGCTCAGCGGCTGGAGGATATCGAGGACGTGACCGAGTTGCTGGATACGTTCACGCCAAAGAGCTGATCTGTGGGCTCTTGTGCCTTTCGTCAAGCGGTAGGGGCTGACTTGGGTTGTTAAACCGCGCCGTCGCGGCGTCGCCGTGCCGGCGAGATGAGTGCCAGGTTGTGGCGCTTGCTGGAGTGTCAAATGAGTGCGGATAAACAGTCGCTGCGACGGGGCATTGAAAAATGGTTCGGGTCTGACCTATCGGCGAGCATTCGTCTCACGCGCGCCGGCCACGCTTCGCAGCATCAGTGTCGTTGCGTGCGAGTCGAGGCGGCGGCGCGGTCCGGCCCATTCTCGATTCTGTTCTTTCGTCATGACGACGGGTCATGGTACGTGTTCCCTCCGGAAGGAAGACGTCCTGAGATTGGTTTCGCGTGGCATGTGACAAGCCCCCTTCAGAGCCAAGCATGATGCTGCACTTCGGTTGACGCGTCCGCATTCCAATAAGGACAGGTACCGATTGCGATCGCGGCGGCTCCATGCACGAATTCGCGCATGGCCCCCCGCTCACCCTCGCCGGGGGGCTGGCGAAGCTGATGCGTGCAAAGATGAGGAACAAAGCGGTCGTGCGGGCCGCTGCGAATCTGGTTTGCTTGCTCCTCCGGCGTTATGCTCCAGCCGTTTGAGACCCGGACTCATCGGCTCACTGGCGCGCTCTGTTAGTGATCTCGCGCACGAAGCATTCATGAATGCTGCTCACAAGGCCATTCAGAATCGATACCTTACTTTGCCAAGAGGACGCACCTATGATGAACGGTCTCTTTCCGTTCGACGAAATGGGTGACTCGACATGGTTGAACTCGATATCAATGGACAGCGCCATACGTTCGATGGCGATGCCGAGATGCCGCTCCTCTGGTACCTGCGTGATGAACTCGGACTGACCGGCACGAAGTTCGGATGCGGGATGGCGCTGTGCGGTGCGTGCACCGTGCACGTAGACGGCAAGCCGGTACGCTCGTGCATGACGCCAATCAGCACCGTTACAACACACAAGGTCACGACGGTTGAGGCGGTCGGCAAGCAGCGTATCGGTAAGGCCGTGCAGATTGCGTGGATCGCGGAACAAGTGCCGCAGTGCGGTTACTGCCAGTCAGGACAGGTGATGTCGGCCGTCGCATTGTTGTCGACGCAACCCAACCCGACCGACGGCGACATCGATACGGCAATGAGCGGAAACATTTGCCGTTGCGCGACCTACTGCCGGATTCGTTCGGCGATTCATCAGGCGGCGGAGGCGCTGCGTACATGACAACACTTCCGACTGACGGAATATCGCCACGCATGGACGACGATGTGACTATCGCCGGTGGTGTCAATCGCCGGCAATTCCTCGCTGGCATGACCGCGCTGACACTCACGATCAGCTTCCGCAGCGGCACTGTGCTCGCCGCGCCGAAGGGTGTGGTACCGGAGACGTTCGAGCCGAACGCATTCATCAGGATCAGCGCCGATGGTCGCGTGACCGTCGTGTCCAGTTATCTTGAGATGGGACAGGGCACATTCACCGGCATCGCGACACTCGCGGCCGATGAACTCGACGTCGATCCGCAACACGTCGACGTGGTCGCGGCACCCGCCGACGCCAGCCGCTATACGAATCCGGTGCTCGCTAAGCGGGGGTACGCGGTGCAAGGCACGGGTGGCAGTAGCGCAATGGCTGGGGCGTGGTCGCAGATGCGCCAGGCGGCGGCAACCGCGCGCGCGATGCTCGTGTCCACGGCGGCGAAGCGCTGGAAGGTGGAGCAGGGCTCGCTTACTGTCGAGAACGGGACGATCATTCATGTTGCGTCCGGACGTCGAGCGGGCTACGGCGCATTTGTCGCCGATGCGTCGCGCGAACCGGTGCCTACGAACGTCGCGGTCAAGCAGGCTCGAGCATTTCGGCTGATCGGCCAGCCGACAACGCGGCGCGTCGATGTCCCGGCGAAGGTTGATGGTTCGGCGATATACACACAGGACATAAAGCTGCCGGGAATGCTTGTCGCTGTCGTCGCGCATCCGCCACGACTGTGGGCGAAGGTCCGGTATGTCGATGCGTCGAAGGCGAAGGCGATCCCCGGTGTGGTTGCGGTCGTCCAGCTTGACGGAGACGACAACGTGCAGGCGGGCGTTGCAGTGCTCGCCAAGAACACTTGGGTCGCGCGGCAGGGCCGCGACGCACTGTCGATCACTTGGGACGATACGCACGCGCTCTCGCTCGGATCCGACGCGTTGAGCAAGCAGTACCGCGCCCTCGCCGACACTCCGGGGCCGACGGCGATGATGCACGGCACTGTGCTCGAGAAAGCACCCGACGGCGGTAAGCTCATCGAGGCGGTCTATGAACAGCCGTACCTTGCGCACGCGGCGATGGAGCCGATGAACTGTGTCGTCTATCTGCATGCAGACCGCTGCGAGATCTGGAACGGCGAGCAATGGCATACGGCCGACCAGCACGCTGTCGCCCAGGAACTGGGCTTCAAGCCCGGTCAGGTGACGATCACGCAGCTCTATGCTGGCGGCAGTTTCGGCCGCCGCGCAAACCCACGCTCCGACTACGTGCGCGAAGCGGTGCGGATCGCGCGTGCCACGCGTGCGCAGGGGATCGACGCGCCGGTGAAGATGGTATGGATGCGCGAGGACGACATGCGTGCCACGCAGTACCGGCCGATGACCGTGCACAAGGTCCGGATTGTCGTCGACCGTAGTGGCAAGCTCGTGTCGTGGCATCAGGTGATTGTCGGGCAGAGCTTCACGAAACCGAAGACGCCGGATGCGATCGACCGCGGTCTCGTCGAAGGCGCAACGAGCATCCGTTACGACATTCCGAACATCCGAATCGACCAGCATATTCCGGATAACGTCGCGGTGCCGACGCAGTGGCTGCGTTCGGTGGGTCACACGCACGCGGCCTTTGTCAACGAGACGATGATCGACGAGGCGGCGCGCGCTGCCGGCCAGGATCCTTACCGATTCCGTTGTTCAATGCTCGTTTCACGGCCGCGCGAACGCGCGGTACTCGACCTCGCTGCCGACAAGGCGGGCTGGCAGGCGCCGCTGCGAGCCGGCGCGGTGGGCGAGCGGCGCGGACGCGGAATCGCGTTCCAATTCGCGTTTGGCACTTATGTCGCGCAGATCGCCGAAGTGACGGTCAAGAGCGACGGGTCATTCAGCGTCGACCGAATCGTCTGTGCGGTCGATTGCGGCTTCGCGATCAATCCGAACGTGATCGCTGCGCAGATGGAAGGCGGGATCGGGTTCGGGCTGTCGTTCCTACGGCAGGCGATCCGTCTCGATAACGGACGCATCCTTGAAGGTAACTTTAACGATTACCCGGTCCTGCGGATGAACGGCATGCCCCGCATCGAGGTTCATATCGCCCCGTCGCACGAAGCGCCGACGGGGGTCGGCGAACCCGGCGTGCCGCCCGCCGTGCCTGCCGTGGTCAACGCGCTCGCAATGGCAACCGGTACCGTGATCCGGACGCTCCCGCTTGGCGATGCGATTAGCGCATCGTGACCCCAGTCATCTCGTCAGGATTCGTAAAGTGAGACTTTGTCGTCTGGCTGCCGGAGCAGCCACTGCGGCCGTGGCCGCGTTCGCCGTGTTCGCCGTCGGTTCGCATTTCGCACCGAAGGGGGCAGAGCCCGTGTCGCCCGTCGCCGGCACACCAGCAGACTTGCCTCCGGAATTGAAGCGCGGCGCGTATCTGGCCGCTGCTGCCGATTGCGTCGCCTGCCATACTGCGCAGAACGGTACGCCGTTCGCAGGCGGCCGGGCGTTCGCGTTACCGTTCGGCACGATCTACGCGACAAACATCACGCCGGATCCAGAGACGGGAATCGGCAACTGGTCCGACGATGCGTTCGTTGCAGCCGTGCGTTCGGGGATCGGCTCGCACGGGCATCTGTATCCTGCGATGCCATACACGTCGTATGCAGAAATGAGTCGCGACGACGTGCTTGCGATCAAGGCCTATCTGGTTTCGCTGCAGCCAATGCATAAGCCGACGCCAGCGAACTCGCTGTCGTTCCCGTTCAATCAGCGATGGGGGATGACGCTATGGAATTTCCTGTTTTTCCACGAGCAGCGCTTCGTGCCGGATTTGCAGAAGAATGTGCAATGGAATCGTGGCGCGTACCTGGCAACGGCGCTCGGCCACTGCGGCGAATGCCATACGCCGCGCAATGCCGGTTTCGCAATGCAGTCGCGAAACTACCTATCGGGGGCTGGCGTGCAGGGCTGGAAGGCGTACAACACCACGTCGGAGGCAAGCTACGGGATTGGCGGCTGGACTGACGCGCAACTGACCGCGTATCTGTCGCGAGGCCATGCGTCGGGGCGCAGCTCTGCGTCGGGCCCGATGGCCGAGGTCGTTGAGCATAGCCTACAATATCTGACGCCCGGCGACATCAGCGCGCTCGTGACCTATCTGCGCAGCGTGACCCCGGCGACGGGTGATACGGCCGGAACTATCGAGCTCGATCCGTCAGCAGTGCGCGCGTCGAATGCTGTGCTGCCCGGAGTGCATCCGGCGAAGGACGTATTGCGGCGTGGCCAGCGACTGTTCGAAGGCGATTGTGCAGGTTGCCACCAGTGGAACGGCGTTGGCCGAGAGACCGAATATGCATCGCTCACCGGTAGCCATGCAGTCAACGATCCATCCGGTACCGCGCTCGTGCAAGTGCTATTGCACGGCAGCAGCCTCGAGGTGGGCGGCAGGAAGCAGTTGATGCCAGGCTTCGGCGGCGCGTATTCGGACGCTGACATTGCGGCCGTCGCAGACTATGTGCTTGCGCACTTTGGATCGAAGACAGGCACGGTCACGGCCGAGCAGGTCGGCAAGCAGCGCGCGATACAGTGACCGCCGGCTGCGACGCGATCAAGAGGCAACGCTCACGCGGGTTGCCGATACCCGTTCAACGTGACAGCTTCCTTTCCTACCGAGAGGTGGCGCCATCATGACGTGAAGAGATTGTTTCGCTGCCGTTTGAGTTCAAATGACGGGGCCGCGCATGGCACTTCTACGCAAATTCGAAGGTCCGGTTGCCACGCATGTGAAACTATTGACAGTCCTCCACGATCCCGTGGCTGTCGTGGGCGAGACGTGACTTCTCGGAGGCGGGTTGCACGAAATCTCCATGCTGATGATGCCGTGATGAGGCAAAAGTTGCGAGTAGCGCTCCTGCTATCCCTTTTTTTTCCGCTCTCGCCACTCGTTAGCAGCAGCGCAGATCGATCGATGCGTCGACGCCAAATCCATCATGTCGTCTAGTTGCCGTCCGGCCGTGCACCGCCGGCCTACGGGTTTGCCCGATCGATGATCTTTCCGGATTGACAGACGTACCCAAGCGTTTACAATTCCGTATATACGATTAGTAAATCGCATATACGAACAATGAAACCAGTGCCCATTCCTGATCTCAGGAGGAGACATGCACGCACACAAGTCAGACGTCTTGCCCATGGTTCTGCCGGGCTCGCCGAATGCCGATCGTGAAATGAGACGTATTGGTGTGGCCGGTTTTGTCGGAACCGTCATTGAGTTCTTCGACTTGCAGATTTATTCGACGGCTGCTGCGCTCGTATTCGCCCATGTTTTTTTCCCGCAGTTGGGGCGCGTGGCGGGAACCGTGGCGGCTTTTGGAACGATCGGCGTGGTTTTCATCGCACGCCCGTTAGGCAGCATCATCTTCGGACATTTTGGCGATCGTCTTGGACGCAAGAAGACACTCGTCGTCAGCCTGCTGATGATGGGGCTATCCACGGTACTTGTAGGGTTGCTTCCGACGAGCGAACAGATTGGGATTATTGCCCCGATTCTGCTGATCTCTCTTCGTGTCGTGCAGGGCCTGGCGGCCGGTGGCGAATTTGCTGGTGCAGCCCTCATTATCTCGGAGAACGCACCCGTTGAAAAGCGAGGGGCGTGGAGTGCGCTTCCGGCAATGGGTGGAGCTGTCGCGCTGAGTGCCGGAGCTCTCACGTTTGCGGTGACCAGCATGGCGATGAGCGCAGACGCGTTTCGCACGTGGGGCTGGCGCATTCCATTTTTGTTTAGTACCGTCCTGTTGCTACTGGGTCTCTATATCCGACTCCGGATGAACGAAACGCCGGTGTTCGCCAAAGAGCTACGACTGCGTGGCGCGTCCCGCTTCCCGGTACTCGACGCGATTGCCAGTCAGCCACGCGACATGCCTTTGAGTTGTATGGTCGCCGTTCCTGCATTTACGATGCTCTACCTTGTCGTGACGTATGTCTTGAATTACGGCGCAAGTGAATTGAGGCTCGGGTACACCACAGTGACGCTCGTATCCGTGGCCAGCGGCATCATTATGTTACTCGGAGTCCTGGTGACGTCGAGGTTATCGGACCGCATTGGCAGACGGGCCACACTTATCGGTGCAAATGGGCTGGCAACCTTGTGGGCGGTGCTTCTGTTCCCCGTGTTGCACGCGGGTACGTTCGCGGCGTATGCGGTGGCTGTCGTTGTGACGATGTTCATCGCTGGCTTCATTTTTGGCCCGATCGGCTCGTACATGTCCGAACTTTTTGATACGCGCTATCGATATACCGCGGTAGGCCTTTGCTATAACGCGTCTGGCATTCTTGGCGGTGCCGTACCTCCTCTCATTGCCGGTCCAATCATTTCAGCGTACGGCACAATCGTGTTCGGCACGGTGCTAGCGATTATGTGTTTCGTCTGTCTTTGCTGTTGCATAGCCCTCCCGGAGACGAAGCACCGAGCGCTCGACGTTAATATGGAAACGAAATAGCACGGGTGACGGTTTTGTCGCGATAAGACAACGGCCCGAGCAAAGTGCGATGAAGAGGACTACTTACTTCGCCAGCGAGTAAAATCGCTCGGCGGCGGATTGTTGAGTGCCGCGAACGCATTTCATCTGCCCCTTGACGATCATATGCATGACTTCGATGCCACCCAGAATGATGCGGGGACAGCGAAAATCTCCGAATCCCAGCATTGGGACGGGTGCGGCGCTTGATGGCACGGTGGTCCAGCTCCACGACGTTGTTCAGGTATATTTGTTCTGGCGGATCTTGATCGGCGTCTCACGTCCAGCGTTGAGCACTTGTAGGGGTATTCGTCCTTTTCGTGTCTGGCGGTTTGCCTTGTTTTTTCTTTTCAAAACAAACGCTTGCAAATCGTCGATTCGCGGGAGGGCATCCTTTTGACGTCGGTGCAAGTAATTTTGTTACTACTGGACCGCCGGAAATTAGCGGCTGCCACGACCATCGAGAACAAAATTGCTTGCAAAAAGTTCAAGCGAAATTGTGCCTTCGGCCGACAGTACAAGCAATTTTGTATCCTTTTCAACACGTTGTCGCTCATTCGGTGGGTCAAAAGCCCGAAGGGCTGGGGCCTTCTGCAGGCGTTTCGCGACGGACCGGCTGGACCAGGAAACAGAATAACGACGTGGAGCCCAACAAAAATGCTTCGACGTGAGCTGCTCACTGCGGACCAGTGGCGATCATGACCCGCTCGGCGTAGCCGTGCTCATGATCTGTCTGCGTTGTCCTGCAGAGTGGATGTACGGGCTGCTCGCCGAGCCGCTGAACGACGAGCACGACGCGCCGGAAAGCTCACCCTTGGTCGCTCGCCTTGGGGGTTGGGAACAAAATTACTTGCAAAACGGAAACAAAATTACTTGAACCAACGGCAAGGTCGTCGGTGCAAGTAATTTCGTTACCACTGGATGGCCGGAAATTAGCGGCTGCCACGACCATCGGGAACAAAATTGCTTGCAAAAAGTTCAAGCAAAATTGTTCCTTCGGCCGACAGTTCAAGCAATTGTGTATCCATTTCGACACCGCGGCCGATCTTCGCCTTGCATTCCTGCGAAAGCGCTCTATGGTCTTATAGGCATCCGCCCCTTGGCTATCGGCGAGCGGGCGCTATGGAGCGTCCATGGAAGCAGGCGACGTTGACGACAGCCTTTACTGCTCCACCCGGACGATGGGCAGGCGAACTATCGACACATCGCAGTGGGCCAGTCCCGATGAGGGTGCGCTCGAAGGCGGCCGGCGCGCGCTGTATTTTGCGAGGAAGGAAGCGGTCTCGCTGTATCTTTCCGGTGCGACGGCCGACACCATCAAGCGGCTTACCTCACTTGGCGCAAAACAGGCCTATCGTCTGATTCGTGAACGTTGCCTCGAAACCCACCCAGACGGGCGGCCCTACGGTTGGCGTGGGCTGGTGCCGTGGGTGCGGCTGAAGCACTACCGGCGGTGTCGGAAGATCCAACTCGACCAATTCGGTGGCGGTGCCGTTGGCGCGCTGCAGGCACTACTTGATGCCAGGCCAGAGCTTCGTCAGGCATTCGAAGCACGTATTTTGGCGGGCGTCTCAGGCAAGCGGCTGGTCGAAACGAAGCAGTCGAAAAGGCGCCATTGCGCATGGTTTCTCGACCAACTTCGTGGCCTTGGATATGAGCAGCGCGGCGAGTGGCCGTTTAATACGACGAGGTTGGGTTATGTCTCGATTGGCCGGTACGTCGACAGCGTGCTGTCGGCGAACCCAAGAGCGCTAGCCGCGACGAGCGGCGGCCCGGACCTGGTCTCGAAGCTGAAGACCGGGGACGGCGCTGGACGGCCGGTTATGAAGTTCATGCAGCGTGTCGAGATGGATGCGCACAAGCTCGACGGACGTTTTTGTGTGTCGCTTCCACTGATGGGGGGCGGTTCCCAGGAGAAGATCGTTCATCGCCTGTGGGTCATCGTGATCCTTGAGGTGGCTTCGCGCGCGGTACTGGGCTACTACTTCAGCATGAGGCGGGAAGTATCAAAAGACGACGTCCTGCGCGCGCTCAAGCGGGCATTGAGCAGGTGGTGCGTGCGCCCGGTGAGTTTCTGCGACAAACCATATCTGTCGGAAGCCGGGCTCCTCTCGGGGCTTGGCGACGATTTCGCCGGACTGTGCTGGGATGAGACCAGCGTAGACGGCGCCCTGGCGGAGACCTGCCAGCACGTGCGCGATGCGCTGCGCGATGCGGTTGGCGCCACGGTGCTCGACCCAAAAAACTCGTTCTCGAAACGTCGAAGCAAGGACGACCGCCCATTCATTGAAGCTTTTTTTCGTAACCTGGCGGGACAGGGCTTTCAGCGCCTTTCCAACACCACTGGCGGCAAGCCTCAGGACCGCAAGGGCCGGCAGCCGGAAGAGGTTGCCCTGGCGAGCCGATTCCAGTACGAGTATGCGGAAGAGTTGCTTGACGTGCTCGTCGCAAACTATAACGCCACGCCACACAGCGGCGTCGGCAACCGGACGCCGCTGGCGTACGCGAAGTTCCTGTATCAGCATTCGCAGCAAACCTTGCGTCGAGCCGATCCGGCTGTTGTGGACGCACTATTGAGTATTCGCAAGCGCTGTATCGTGCGCGGCGGCGCCCGGACGGGGCGCGCCCCGTTTGTCGAGTTCTATTACGGACGCTACACGAACGAGGTGCTTCACAATCGGCACGACCTCGTCGGGTCCGCAATCTGGGTGGTCTGTCACAAGGAGGACGATTGCCGGGTCGCGCTCGCCTCCACGCTCGACGGCATGTCGCTCGGCGTGCTGCGGGCGGCGCCGCCCTGGAACATCTCGCCGCACAGTCTTTCCGTCCGTGCTGCAATCCGTCAGGCCTGTTCGCGCGGGCAGTTCACGATCCCGGCGGGCGCAGATGCCATCGACGCCTTCATGCGTTATGTAGAAAGCCACGCGCACCATCGCTTGCCCGTCCATCCGGCCTACCTCGAAGCACGGCGCATATTGTCTGCGGCTGCCGACCCGTCAATCGGGGCTGCCATGCTGGACGCAGCGACGGCTCGGGCCCAGCAGGCGGCCAGCGGCGCTTCCGGCGACGACAGCACGAGCGGTAAGGCCACACGCAGCCCGGTGCGGCACGGCGCGGCGGCCCCACCGAGGCAGGCAGGTCTGGCCGCCACGCTCCCGCCACGTCGAATGGCGGAATCGAGGTAGGCCATGCGGTTCTCACTGCCCGAGCGCGTCGATCCGCGACACTGCATCGTGACGAAACAGTACGCGGTATATACGCCACCCATGCACGAAATGATCGAGCAGATCGGCGAATGGATCGACCAGCAACGACCGGGCGGCTACATCTATGGCGCCTCGCGGCTGGGCAAGTCGCGCTGCGTACAGTGGTATGTTGAAAAGGTGCTGCAAGAGCGCTTGAGCGTCGCGGTGCCACTGGTGGTGTGGAACCGCCGTCCGGACAGTCAGACAAGCGAGGCGGGATTCTGGCATCAACTGCTGCTCGCTTCGCACTTCGAATTCGCCCATCCGACGAAACCACCGAAAAAAGCGGAAGGGATCTACCTGTGCAAACAGCGTTTCATCGCGCTTGCGAATAACGCGAAGCGAAATTACGTGATGCTAATCATTGACGAGGCGCAGGATATCACGTTCCGGGAATGGAAATGGCTGCTCGGTATCCAGAATGACCTCGATTACGAAGGCTACCTGCTGAGCGTTTTTTCCGTCGGCTCGCACCAGCTGAATTATCGTCATGAGTATATGGCGATCACGGGCAACGCTCACGTGGCCGCGCGTTTTATGGCTGCGCATGCGCGGTTTCATGGTCTGCGCTCGCAGGATGAAATCGCATACGTGCTCAACGGCTACGACATCGATTCGGAGTGGCCACCCGGGAGCAGCGTTTCATACCTGCAATACTTCGCACCGGGCGAATTCAGGGAAGGGCGCCGGCTCGCGGACTGCGCCGGTCAGCTATGGGAAGCGCTTGTCGAGCTTTCGCCCGATTCTGCAAGCCGGCATTTCGAGCTTCCCATGCAGCATATCGCCAGGGCAACTGAGGCGATACTCTTCCAGTTGGCCGTAGGCGAGGCCTGGGACGAGGTAACGTCCTACGAAAGCTGGTTGCGAGAGCTCGCGAAATCCAATTTTTCGGATCACATGCGAATCATCGCCACCGGCAACTGAACGATATGACCGCCTATCCCTCCGTCAACTGGTGGCCCGGGAATCTCCGCCCGTATGAATCGAGGCTGTCGGTTGTTGTCCGCTTCCGGGCGTTGAACGGCATCAGCAGCCACCGGTGTCTAAGTTTTGTGAACATTGCCCTGAACCCAGATTCGCCGCTGCCGCACGAGGAGGCAGTTCGTCTGTCGGAGATCCTGCATGAAGCGTTGCCGGATGTCCTGGCTATCTTTTCACCATCCATCGTTTTCGAAAATTGTGGGCACTACGCTCCCCCGCCAAACAGGCGCGATCGTCATCGCGTGCGCTATTGCGACGCATGTGCACAGCGCGGCTACCACAGCTATCTGCATGAGCTGGGTTGGCTTTCCAGATGTCCGTTCCATATGTGCGAACTGAAAGACGCATGGGTCGGAGTGCATGCAGATTCCGTCGCCGTCGGACACATGGCTGCACTCAACGTCGTGATGCAGGAGCGCTGCAGGTCGTGGCCGCATTGCGACAACTCGTTTCCTCCCGGCGAAGATGAATATCTGTCGCTTCTTGGAGACTGGGTCACCCGCGCTAGCCTGGCCGCAGAATCCCGGTCGCGAAGAGAGATATGGCGTTCAGGAGACGACGGATTTCCGGGAGACCTCTCGTTGGCCCAGGCGTTTGGGCAGTTGCGTGCTCTGGTGCCGATGCCTGAAGCAATTGAGTCTCTCTTTGCGGAAGCCGGAGACACCTGGGGCATGGAGACCTGTCGGTTTCCGCAGCAGACCAGAATCAAGCTCGAGCAGTTCCAGTCACGAGGTCTCGGATTCGCCCGCATCTTGGACTTCTATAAGTGCATCGGCGCGTTTTCAGCGGCCCGGCCTTCTTTTGTCACCCGCGCCAGGCATGCCCAGGACTCTCTCCGGGAGCGCCACGGCATCTGTCGGTGTGAATGGGAACTGACGGTTGAAGGGTGGCACCCCAACTGGGTCAAGGTGCATGCGGAGGAACGCAAGCACTGGTCGTTCCGATGTCCATTTGACGTTGCGATTGCTGAACTTGATCTCTGTTGGGCACGTCAGGATCCGGGGCAAATCAGCCGCAATCCAACGCAAAACCTGTTGTGTTTCGTTGGACTGGCTCAGGAAATGCATGCTGCGGGGCTTGTCCGATATGCAAAGGGTTCGAAGTTATCAACCAAAGGATACCTTTATACCGATCAACAGATTGCGTCGTGTTGCGAGTGGGTTCACGATTCAGTGCTCTCAGACTTACTCGAAAAGGCGGCCGACTGGGAAGTCGAGGCGGCACACATCGCTGTTTCGCGGTGGTTAAATAACATTGATCATGGTCTTCAGCCAGGGCAACGAGATGACCCAAAATATTGCACCCGCCTGCGCGAAACCGACGATGGTTTGTCGCTCATTCGGTGGGTCAAAAACTCGAAGGGCCGGCAGCCTTCTGCAGGCGTTTCGCGACGAACCGGCTGGACCGGGAAACAGAATAACGGCGTGGAGACCAACAAAAATGCCCCGGCGTGAGCTGCTTACTGTGACCCAGCGCTTCGAACTGCTGGCCTTTCCTGACGATGAGCGTGCGGCAACTCCGCGGCGATCATGACCGGCTCGGCGTGGCCGCGCTCATGATCTATCTGCGTTATCCTGCTGCGTGGAGTGTACGGGCTGCTCACTGAGCCGCTGGCCGACTATCACGACGCACCGGAAAGCCCACGCCTGGTAGCTAGCCAGGGGTGGGGAACAAAATTACTTGCAAAACGGGAACAAATTTACTTGAACCAACGGCAGGCGCACAAGCCGCGCGAGCATCGGTGTCAATTTGACATAAATATAATTGTCATCGGGTTTTCTTGTAGGAGTGCTTGGCATAGGTGCGGATGTTTTCTAAGCCGGGGTCCCATCCGAACCATACGAGTCAGCACGTAGGGAGACGCCGCCGGAGTTGCCCGGGGCGTAGCGGTGATAACCCGCGCCTTATCGCGGCAAGCGCTCTTGGCGTGCCGCGCGCGGGAGAGGGTTGGAGCACCATCCGGCGGCTGATCGGCCATAGCCGACTTCCAGCGATACGAGGGGTGCGTCGATGCAGCCACGAAGCGGACGTTGGCGCCGAGCAAACTTGTGGCCTGAAAGGGATGCCGGTCACGGACCGCCAGAGCCTGCAAATGGAAGCAGGCGATTCGCATCTACCGCGTACCGCGTCCTTGGGCCTTGGGAATATGCCTGCTCTGAGTCCGTATCACCTTCAGATCTTAAGCTTTAAGGGGTCTTCGCGGAAAAGTGTGATGAAAAATCTCCATTTTTCAGATTCGAGGCAGCATGCAAGTGAGGATCTTCAGGCGCAGATACTCCTCATCTCGCAATCCGTACGCGCGTCGTTGGATGACCCGAATCTTGTTATTGAGTCCCTCAACGAAGCCGAGCGGCACCTTGTTTTCTGGCTTGCAATAGGAAGCAATCCCCTCCCAATGACGCTCGACCATCGCGGCAAACTTCTCATAGGGCTTCAAACGCTGCCACCTCAGGCTGGATTTCCAGTTCTCGAAGAAGCGACGTGCCCAGCCTTCGCGCTCGTAGTCCCACAACTGTCCGAACGACTCCTTGAGCAGGTACGCGGTATTCAGCCGTCGGTTCGCTGCGAGAAGCGTCTTCAACGAGTTCCTGCCTTCCATCGACAGGTTTTCGCGATGACTAAGCAGAACGTACTTCTGGCCTTTGATGTAGCGCCGCTGCTCGCCTTGCAGGCGAGCCTATTCGCTCTTGCGCACTTCATCCAGGGCTTCGTTGAGCTGCTTTATGACGTGGAATTTGTCGTACAGGATGGCCGCATGCGGCACGCGTTCCTGCGCGACGTTGTAAAACGGCCGCCACATGTCCATCACGACAAGCCGGATGCCGCGGGCCTTTTTCTCGCCCAGCCAGTCATAGAACTGATGCATGCTGGCCTCCTTTCGATCTTCGCCACCGAACCAGATCGCACGGCCCCGTATCAGGTCGCTCACAACAATGCGGTACGTCTGTCCCCTGCCAATCGAAATCTCGTCTATGCCGATGACCTTCGGCCCAGGCGTGCCGAACCGCTCCAGTTGCGCCCGCATGTACTGCATCTCGAGGTCCTTGACCGTGTGCCAGTGCAATCGCAGTTCGTCGGCCACGTCCTTGATCGTGCTCTCGCGACAGCGACGACCAACGTACCACGCGAAGCGCTTCGTGTAGTGAGGGTTGTCCGCCAGAAAGCTCAGTCGTTCGCCTTTCACGCTGCCATCGCATCGACAGCGGACCCGACGAGCTTCGAGTTCCAGGTAAATCCGTACGTCGCCGTTCGGCAGATCTCGAACGCGACGCACCGTGCGATCGTGGATCGAGCACCGTCGACCACATCCCTTGCAGGCCGTTTTTTTGAGCGCCGAACCAGCGTGACTACGCGTGCCATGCGATCACCGAAGACACCGCGCAGCGCTTCGCAAGGACGGAATCCGTCGAACCGGTATGCGTCGGAAAGACGCTTGAGTTTGCGTGAAGTAGCCATCGCGAAATCATGCCCGATTTCGCGAGGCAATCAAGACGCGCGAACCCTTACCCAGATTGGCTCTCCGACGTTTTCATCATGAAAAACCATCACACTTTTCCGCGAAGATCCGCTTTAAGATTGAGGAGCGGTAACGTTTCAAAAAACCGCCGCCCAAAAAATATCGCAGCCTGAGACTGCGGTTCCTCAATTTCGGCTCTAAAGACGACCAGCGATCAGGAGACCGTCGGGTATTATTCTGCCCGGACATCCGAAAGGGTTCTTCCGCCGAGGTGGCCGTCGCCGTCTTGCTGGGGCGTGCGCAGTTGAGTGGGGGATCAGGGCCCGTCGCGGATCACCAAATGGCGTGGTTTTGGTGGGTAATTGTAGAAATCGGTTGGTTTTGGCGGATGATTGTAGAAAAAGCTGGGGCGACGTTCCATCTGCAGTCTCCTCTTTTCAATTTCGTATCTTCTGAAATCGTCGCGACTAGAGGACAGGGAGTTTTGAGGCTGTAGCAGCCTGTGAGCACTACCCGTTTCTTTGTCGAACAGGCGCAAATTTTCCCTTGTTTCTTCGTTCCCGCCACGTTGCATTGGACGCGCACCTATATTAACGCCGTATGAAGTAGGTTTTGGAAAGACGTTTTCTAACAGATGGGGCCATGTTTGTGAAATATAAGTGGGTGCCAGTCCGAGGCGCATCCGTTCGATAGCACCATCGTCATCCCAAAGGGCCGATTCCAGCAGCCGGAACCACTGCTTCTCAAACTCTGCAAGGAAGGAGCGTTGCGGGCGGTCGCCAGACCGGATGAGGCGTGCAACCATGTTCCAGAAGCGTTTCTCCCGCCGGCGCGCCTCAGGACCAAATCCTGGTATTGTAGCTATCCGCACTACTTTGACGCTCTTCGGTAGACCTATTGAAACGTCACCTCTCCGTACCACGGAGGGTTCGCGACTCGCGAGTAGCGTCATGTACGGGTCGAAAATGTACCGGAATACCGGATCAGCGTTGTAAAGCTTCCTGTGGAACATGGCGATGCGGGTAGCTAGGGACGCGCACTCTTCTCGATCTGCGCCGCGCACTTGCGCCAGCCGGAATTCTGCCCATGCATGGACGTAACAGTCCAACGAACTTGCGTCTTGCCCAGCGGGCGTTACATCGAGAACATGCCGGAGTTCATCCGGTGTCAGCCGCATTTCAATAAGAGCCCACAGCGGAAGGTCCAACCATACCTTCGCGCGTTGAGCGCCTGGAAACCGGTCAACCTCGGCTATGAGATCGTAGCCATACTTGCCGCGAGCGCCAGGGATCGGTGCGCGCAACCCGCGAAGATACTGATAGAAAAGTTTGCTGCTGGGTGCGGCCGTACATGGGGTGCCGTCAGGGTACGCTGTCGCACGAAAAAAGATGCTGGCTTTCGATGCCGTCATACCAGTGCCAATTAAAGCGGCGCACGCCCATGCCATCCCTCTGAGGCCGTTGATTCGACGGGCCAGAGGCACCTCACCTTGCGCCTGCACATCAGCTGTGGGCGGCCAAAGCAGGCCGAGCCAACGCCCGTCGTTTCGTGAAGAGTAGGTGCGCGTACCAGGATCTTGTCTCATGCTCGCGAATACACCAGTTCGTTAACCCAGAAAAGCGCGCTCAATTTACGCTTTACTCGACGTCTGAAGCTAGAGCTAAATGTGCGCCAGCGCACGTAGACGCGCCTGTAACACCTGTCCGAACACACTTCGTTGTGGCCGACGGTCGATGCTGCGAAACGACGTACCCGGCAGCAAGAGAGCCGGACGGTAGTTGATAAGGAATTGACATCATGCGAAAGGGTCGTCCTTTCGTCTGACATGGAGGAACGCATGAACGAGCCCTGACTAAGAGGGCTGATAAGGAAAAGGCCTCACGGGCGACAACCCGAGAGGCCTTAATTGAACTGCATCGAACTGGTGTGTCGACGCATTCATCCTAGTCAGCCTCTTCCCCCGTGTCAAGCGAATTGCGACCTTGTTCATCAAGGTCGCTGGTCGCGCACGTCTCGAGACATTGCCTGCTCAGATGCGAGTGCAGCGAGTGGAATAAACCGCAATCAGAAACGCAAGCCTGCCGATCGTGCAATGGTGGCGGCCACTTTCGTGCTATCGCGAGGTGGTTTTTGCACAAGTTAGCGGTTGTTTCCAGCGATGCGAGACCCAATGAGCAGTTCTACTGTGGGAATGAAGATGCTTTCAAACTATGAATTTGAAAAGTACGCAGCAAAGCTCGGTCTATCCGGGCACAAGTTGACTCTCATCGAAAGCATTCGTGATCGCGTGCCCGACAACGCCATAGACGTTCGCCAGCGCGACAACTCAATCGTGTACATGACGTCCAAAAAAATGCGAGGACGCCAGTTTCGAACACGAAGCCGCTCTCTTCATGCGAGCGCTATGAAGTGGCACGAATCTAACTCGAAAGTGCTCGAGTACTACACAAATGTACATACCTTCGATCTAGTCAACTGCGACGAAAACGGGCGTGTCCGCAATCGTCAGTCACACACCATCCAGGCGTTGGTGCTGGAAGGCGAGCCCATCTTTGAAGACTGGCGAGAAGAAAGTGACCTTGTCGAAAGGGAAAAACGGGACGCTGAGCGCTCCATCAAAATGACGCGTTACTACCGCGACGGGAGTGGTCGCTGGCACGACCGGTTGCTCGAAGAAAAGTGTGCAGAGCTGGGTCTTACGTATCGGCTCTGCACCAGTCGCGATATTCCCCGCATTTTTCTCGAGAACATGCGGATGCTGGATGATTTTCTTGATGAGCGAAATCCTTTACTGTCGTCCGACACCGAAGCGCGTCTTCGTGAAATGGTCGCTCGCGAGCCCGTGCGGTATACCGAAGCGCTTGATCGCGATGGGTTGGGTGCCGATGCGCTCCTTTCAGCGATCGCTTCGGGGGTCGTCTATGTCGACCTATCGCGGGTGGCAGTTCGGGATTTCGAAAATCTGATGCTCTTCCGTGATGAAGGCATGAGTAGCGCGTACAGATGTATGGTGGAGAGCCAGCTTCCTCAGGAGCCTCTGCCGTTGCCTGGGCTTGGAAGTTTGAAGCTCGGCATGATCGTACGCTTCGACGACCAGGAGTGGGAAATCATTCATGAACGATTGGATGATCAGCCCGAGGTGCTCTTTCGGACGCGAGAGGGTCATCAGTTGGTAAAACCGCGGAATGAAGCTCTACAGCTTGTGCTAGCGCAAGCTGATCAGCAAGCGCGGCGTGAGATTCTTGACTGGGAGAAGCGACGTTCACTCGCGAATCTCAGTTCAACCGCGCTGAAGAGGGCCGCGGCCAAGTACGCAGCTATCAGGGACGGCACCTGGACCTTTTCCAAGGCAACGCTTTCGAGAGCTCGATGCGAGATTAAAAAAGCCAACTCGATTACTGAAGCGATCTTGGCGCTTGCACCACGCGACGCGGACAAGGGTTCTCGAGCTCCCCGTCTTCCTCCTGCTGTTGAAGCATTAGCAAAGGACTGGATCACAAAGGAATATAACACGCCAAACGCTCCGAGCGCGCAGCAGGTGTTCAACAAATATATCATCGAGTGCGCGGAGCAGGGACTGTGTCCCATGTCATATGTGACCTTCCTTTGTCGGGTCAAGGAGCATCGTAGTATCCACGACCGACACGGAAAGCGTGTCGCGTATAGCGATTCCGACATTCCCTTGGTCCTAGACATTCGTGAACCGGTTCATGGGCTTTTCCCGCATGAAGTTATCTATATTGACCACACGCAACCTAATCTCATGACCGCCGGTCCCCATGGCGAAGATTGGGAAAAGGTTTGGATATCGGTCGCGGTGGACGCTCATGTCCCTACGCCGCGGGCGTTATATGTTAGCTATGACGCACCGTCTGCGTGGTCCGCCCTGATGGTGTTGCGTGACTACGTCCGTAGGTGGCGACGCTTGCCGCGAGTTGTCGTCGTTGACGGCGGGAAGGAGTTTCGCACCCATGCGTTTCAGCTGTTTTGCAAGATATTCGGCATTGACATACGTTATCGGGGACCTGGGCGTCCGCGAGGTGGTGCACCGGTTGAGCGGATGTTCGGTGTGACGGAGCAGGAATTCTTTACGGGACTTGAAGGGAGTTCGATCCAGCTGAAGGAGGCGCGAATGACGACGAAGTCGACCTCGCCAAACCAGTATCGAAAGTGGACGTTCCCTGCCTTGTGCCGTGCGCTAGATCACTACCTGTTCCAGGTACGTCCGTTGGATGTTCATCCACGGCTCGGAATACCGCCACGAGAATTTGAAGATGCGAGGCTTCAGCAAACTGGCCGGAGAGATCACATATCTATCGAATTCGACGAGAATTTGCTGATCCTCACGTGTCCCACGCCACCTCGACCGCAGCATTGCGTCTATCCGCATCGTGGCATATGGGAAAACGGACGCTACTACTGGCACAGCAGTTTTTCCAAACTCACTCGGAAGAATCTCGACGTGAGAATAGAACCATGGTTGGCGCAGATCATTTACGTCTACACCGGGTCGCGATGGGATGTGGCGACGGCTCGAGACGTTGAGCCATTGCGAGGCCGGACACGATACGAACTCAATCAGGCCATCCGCGAGAAAGAGCGCTTTGCACGCTTGCAGGCGACCAGAGAGCGCCGTAAGCCAGAGCGCGCAAAACGCCTTGTGGAATCCCGAGAGCCGCTCAACTTTGACGAGACGATCGCTGCAAAACAGCGAGTCATGAGTGACTATTACCACTCCCTCGGTCTCTCAGTGGCAAAACATGAAGCAAAGCCGCTTTTGGAGGACCGAGGCAGTCTAACTCTGCAATCACGGCATAGGTCGCTCGATGCGCCGCAAGAGATCTTAATTAGCGAGTCCGAGGCCGATGTTCGGCCAGCGCAACAATCTTCCTTTGAACCTTTTGAAAATGTCCGTCATATCGGAGATATCGATGAAGAAACTGGAATGCTCTGATCACATCCGCGAGATCTCGATCGAAGAACGTCTCTACTACGCTCGCCTGTCTCGCGATAAGGCTTTGAATCTTTCTGCGGAGGAGAAGCGACGATACTTTTATTCAATCCAAGTGAAACATCGGAACCTCTTAACTGTAGAGAAAGAGATATCTCGTTATATCAGTGGCGATACTGATACAAGAATCCTAACGCTGATTGGCCCACCTGGCGCAGGGAAAACATCACTGATCTTAAACGTGCTAGCGAATCGTCTCAAAGCCACAGAGATGGGCCAAATTCCATTCGTCTCGGTGTCGACCCCGGCGCACGGCAGCAACAAAGTCCCTTGGAGCGAGATGTACCGGAAGATATTACGTGCCGGTCGGGAACCGCTGATCGATCAAAAGCGTGTAACTGACATGACAGGTGAGACAGTCAAAGTCCGTAGCAATTCTATGGGCAGCTTGTCAGCTTTGCGAGACGCGGTCATGAGTATGTTGATAAATCGCAAGACTAAAATTCTCGCCCTAGATGAAGTACTTCATATGTTGCGTTTTGGAAACCACGAAGCTTTAATGGATACGTTCAAGAGTCTTGCCGACGAAACATCGTGTCAGATCCTTCTGATTGGATCGTACGACCTCTTCGGTCTTGCGACGACCTATGGACAAGTCGCTCGGCGTGAGGAGATCTTCTATCTCGGCCGGTATGGACACAACGTTGATGAAAAAGGAAATTCAGATAAAGAAGCAGATGCACGAGATGTCGAAGAGTACAGGAATATCATTAGAAAACTACAGGATAAGTGGCCCTTGGAAGATGTTCCGCAGTTCGCAAATCTGGCCTCTGACCTCCTCCTTATGACCTTGGGAATCGTCGGTCTGTTAAAGGAGTTTATGACACAGTGTCTTGTTCTACAGATGGAAAATGACGGGAAATGGGACAACGATTTCGTTCGTCGCGCCATGAAGAAGCCGTACGTTATCAAAAAGATACGAAAAGAGGTGGAGAGCGGCGAGAAAGAAATGCGGAATGAAGGCTTCTTCAACGATGGAGCTCCAGTATTCGCGGAAGCCATTCGCGTAATCAGGCGGACGGCATGAATACAGACGCTAATCCGATTCATTTTGCTGAAGGCATGCATGTTGAAGACCATCCAATGTCGGGTGGTTTTTCCGACACCGCCTTATACCCGCTGATACCAATCGCCTTCGGGACGCCGTTAAGTGAGTCTTCTGTGAGTTATCTTTGCCGATTGGCTAGTGCACATCACGTCGCTGTCGATGTACTCGTGAACCAAGTCCTTGCGAGATATTGCGACGACGATTTCGCTATCTGGCGCCATTTCTCGACGTGGAAAAGGAGCGCGGCAATAAACATATTCACGACAAGAAGAACGACGCAGCTGCTTTCTGCGTTGAAGATGGCAACTGGTGTCGTGGCACTTGAAAATCTATCACTAGGTGCGCTTGGCGAGGTATGTGACCTGCGCGGAGCGTCGTCCGACATTCAACGCCACTGCCCCCAATGCTACGCCAAGGATTTGGATTGGCGGCGTAGTTATCGGCCGCTACTGTGGGATCTGAAGCTGGTTCGAGTCTGCCCGGAACACGGTGTGGCGCTCATGCCGTCGGTATGTGGAGCTGCGCGGCGCAGCAGACTGTCGCTTTGGAACCGACATCATATCTCCGGCGCTTGTTCGACATGCGGGAGTATAGGCTATCAGTGCGCTGCTAATGAGGAGGTATCCGTCAGTGATTCCGACGTGTGGGTTGCCCAGGAGTTAGGAGATGTCGTTGCTCGTGTCACATCGGGCGAGACTTTTCTGACTGGCAATGTACATCGGAGTGTTATGCATCTGGCGTCGTTGATTGGGGACGGTTATCCCTACCGCACGGCGTCTATTTGTGGAATCAGCAAAGCTCGTCTTTTTGACTGGATTAATCAAAAAAAGTTGATTCGCCTTGCTCCTCTTGTCGCCTTATGCGCGGCTGCAGGAATCAGTCTCCTCGACGCATTGCGGGGCGAAGTTGGAGCCAGCGGGAAACGGGTAAGCCACAAATATTCGCCGGTCCGCGGTAGTGGAGATGCGGTTTCGCCTTTAAAGCGGGATGATCTGATACGGGACGCGGGGAGAGACAGTGCATGTCCATCCTTAGCCAGCGTAGCACGCTCAATCGGGTTAAGTACAAAGTATCTCTCACAATGTTACCCGGTCGAGGCTCGTGAAATCGTATGCCGACATCGCAAAGCGCAGCATCGACGGACGCTGCAACGGCAGCTGGAAGCCGACCAGTTGATCGCAGGCGTTGCCGCAGAATTGCGAGCGCAAGGATTCCGCGTCACAAAGAGGAACATCTGGCTTCGTACGAGAATCATGGTCACGAGCCAATCGAGGTTTGAAAAGGCGTGGATGAAGCTCCACGAAGCGTCCGTTGATATTAAGCCCTTAACAATATCGGAGAGTGATCCAGATGACTAACGCTACCGTGCTATATCCACTGGTGCCGAATGGTGTTGGTACGTGGAATTGTGAAACTATTCTCAGTTACATGGCGAGATTGGCCGCCGCGCATAATGTATCACTCAATGCGTTATGTGATTTTGTGCGCATGCATACAGCGGAGGCGGATTGGGAGTCGTGGAGGAATCCGGTCGTGAACCTCTCCCTTCGAGTCCCAGACGCATTCATTGAAACTGTCATGCGCTTGACGGGGAATCCTTTGATATCGCTATGTTCGCTAGAAGGACTCAGTGACGTTGTTCATCTACACAAAACCAGAAACTTTCGGATGCAACGGCATTGTCCAAAGTGCGTCAAGCAGGTGTCGTATCCTGAGGGATGGAGCCGTCTCCTTTGGACCATAGATCTGGTCGAAGCATGCCCCGATCATGGCGTTCTGCTCGTAGATTCAACGTGCGGCGGCGAACCCAGCGATTGGGTATATCAAAGTGATCGAGCTTATATACCCGGTGTTTGCAGGAGCTGCCGTAAGAAAGGTTTTTCTTGTGTTCGGACTAAGGTGAGAAAGGCTTCCGTTCAACAGCTATGGGTGTCGCGCCAGGTAGGAGATCTGATTGCCGCCGTATCTAACGGTGAAAAGTTCAACTTAGAAAAATTGTGTGATGGTGTGGAGCGCATCATTCGACATAGGTGGCGAGTTACGAACCAAGCCGCAAGGTCACTTGGTTTGGCATTTAATACGGTGTCTTCGGCATCCACGGGTAAGGCGTCGGTCGGATTGCGGCTTCTGCTTTCATTGTGCTCCTCCGTTGATATAGGACTGGTTGATCTCTTGCGAGGCAAGCGTGCTACGCTTAAAAATTGCGAGCCGATTATTTTCCCGCGGTACTTCACGACTCAGAAGCAGCTACGAGACGGCAGCGTGTTGCGGCGCGAGGTCAACGGCATATTGAAAAGTGAGCCCGATATCAGGATCGGGCAACTCGCCGATCGAATAGGCGTGAAATCTTGCGTGTTGTATCGGAAGCTGCCCGATGTGGTGCAGCAACTGCGCGCTAATCGACTGAAACGGATGTCTCTGGAGCGCTGGAGAGTGCATCTGCGGTTCGCGCGGAAGCTGCGAACCGCCAAGCGTCAGCTAGAAGATGCTGGGCGCCAGCTAACCACCGTGAGCCTTTTTCAATGTGTTAAGGTGATACCGCGATGCGAGGAGGAGATCCGGTTGTACCATTTCGTGCGAGATCGCTTGGCATGAAGAATAAATTAAAGCATATGCTGACAGAGTTAAGCATATCTTGAGAAAAGTTGCATTAAAGCGGAAGCTGCATTTTGGTATCAACTTCCGCTTTATTTGTCACCCGCACACACCGAAACCCCGCATACACATACTGATAATGCGGCTGAAACCAGTTGCGAAATTCCGGCCGCAGCATGCACAGCGCGGTACGCGCCGAGCCGCCCTTCAGCACGTAGTGCTGCCCATCGAAGAAGTTGGCCGAATAGCCGGGATAGAACGGAAACGCTTCGAAGCCCGGCAGCGCTTCGAAAAGCGTCGAGGTCCATTCCCAGCCGTTGCCGAACTGACCTTCCGCGCCGAACGTGCTGACGTTGTCCGGATGCGCGTCGACGGGCCGTGGATCCCAACTGCGGAAATCGAAGTTCCCCGACGCCGCTTGCGGCGCACCGTGCGCCGCGCGTTGCCATTGCGCCTCGGTCGGCAGGGTTTTGCCGGCCCAGCGCGCGTAGGCGCTCGCTTCGGCGTGGCTCACGTAGACGGGCCAGTCGAGCGGCAAGGGCACGTCGTCGAACATCGTGCGCAGCGTCCATGCCGGGCGACCGTCTTGCGCCGTGGGTTGCGACCAGCCAGCGGGATGCTCGATGCGCTCCGCTTCCTTCCATGCCCAGTCCTTCGGCGACCACCACTTCGGCTCGCGATAACCGCCGTCTTCGATGAACTCGAGGAACGCACCGTTCGTGACCATGTATCGATCGATCTCGAACGCGGGCACGTCCACGCTCATTTCGCCGAACTCATTATCCCAGCCGAAGCGGCCGGCCTCGCGCGGCATGCCGAGCACGGCCGTGCCGGCCGGCACGCTAACCATCGACGACAACGCGTCGCGCTGCTCATCGCTCGTCACCACCGGCTCGCGCAACGCGGTGTTCTTCTGCGCGAGAGGCAACTGATGGAGCATGTACGCGAGCGTTTCCGCATGCATCAACCGATGCTCGATCGCGACGTTCAGCAGTTGCACGGCCGCCTTGTCGTGCGCCGCGCTGCCGAGTTCGTCGAGCGCGGTGTCGATCTGCCGGCGCGCGCGCGTCGCATACTCGCGCACGGCGGCGAGCGACGGCCAATCGCTGGGTTGATCGGTGGGAAAGCCGCCGTCTACCGGATCGATGCCGAAGGCGAACAACTGGTCGAGTTCCGGCGCGAAAGCCGGCAGATCGAACAGACGCTGGTCGAGCAGATTGCGATCGAACGCTTCGAGATGGCCGATGTAGAACACGACGCGGTGACGCTCGCGGATCGGCCGTTCATAGAGGTAGTCGGGTTTGACGATCGCAAACAGGTCGTCGGTGACTTGACGCGCGTCGAGCAGGCGCTGCACGAGCGGATGATGCGGGACAGGGTCGCGATTCATTGGGGCCGGGTCTCCATGCAACACGGTTGCCGTAGGGGGACGGTCTGAAAACTCTACCCGCTCGCAGGCGGCGTGCCAAGACTAACAGCGCGACCGTCCAGGCCAGCCCGGCCGCTAGACCTGCCGCAAGCCTTGGAGATCGACGATGTGAATGTGCTTGCCCCGCGTGTCGATCAGGCCGCGTTTTTGAAATCTTGACAGGGTACGGCTGACCGTTTCGAGCGTCATGCCGAGGTAGCTACCCATGTCCTCGCGCGTCATACGCAGATTGAACTCCGACCACGAGTAGCCGCGCTGCGCATTGCGCTGTGACACGTCCAGCAGAAAGGCGGCGACGCGTTCGTCGGCGGACAGCGAGCCGAGCACCATCATCTGCGCGGCTTCGCTGACGATCTGCGTGCCCAGTAGCTTGTGCATGCGTTCCTGGATCGAACTGATTTCGCGACACAGCAGCTTCAGCGCGCTATAGGGAACGATGCACACCGTGCTGTCTTCCAGCGCGACGGCGCTGCACGCATGGAGGTCCGCGCTGATGCCGTCGAGCCCGAGCGGCTCGCCGGCCAGACGCAGCCCGGTGACCTGCTCGCGGCCGTCGCGGTGGACCATCACGGTCTTCATCGAGCCGGAGCGCACCGCGTAGATATTGTCGAAGCGGTCGCCGCTGCGATACAGCGCTTCGCCGCGCGGCACCGAGCGCGCCGAACAGATCAGCGTTTCGAGCTTCGGCAGTTCCTCCGCCGACAGCCCCTGCGGCATGCAGATCTCACGCATCGAACAGCTGGAGCAGCGCGCGGCGGTACGTGCGGCTGCGCGTGCCGCCACGGCCTCGCGGTTGCCGGCGGAGCGGGTCGAGGAACGGGTCACAGCAGTAGGATTCAGCATGTTCGATTATTGGTAGTGGTGAAATTGTCCCACCCGCTATGACCCGCAACTGGCGGCAAAGTGACGCGTTCGCTGCTCGGCAGTCCGAGCAACGGCGGTGCTCTGACGAAAGTGAGAAGGTGAGCCGCCGCGGCCTATATCGACGTCGCCCGTCGACGGGTAGCGTGGCTCGATTCCGGCAAGGCAGGGCGTGGCGTGCCGCCCCGCGCCTGATGAAAGAGTCAGGCGGGTTCCTTGTCGGTGCCCGCGGCGGACGGTACCAGCAGAACCGGAAGAGTGGCCTGGCGCACGCAGCGTTCAGCGACGCTGCCGAGAATCAGCCGCTGAAAGCCACGCCGGCCGTGCGTGCCCATCACGAGCAGGTCGGCGTTGAATTCGGCGGCGGCCTGCAGCACGATCTCGGCGACATCGCCGAGCGACGAAGCCTCGGAGACCGCCGGGTCGCCCTTCACACCTTGCTCGGCCATCGCTTTCGAAAACTCGGCACGCAGCTCCTGGCCTTCCTCGATCAGGCGGTTGCGCAGGATCGACGGGTCGTAGCCGGGCGCCTCAAAGTACATCGGCGTGTTTTCGACGACATAAAATGGCCGCAACACCGCGCCATTCGATTTGGCGAGATCGAGCGCCGCTTCGAACGCACGGCGCGAGGTATTGCTGCCGTCGACCGCTACAAGGATGCGAGTGTACATATCGGCTCCGAGTCAAAAATGCGTCTGCCACATTGCTAACCGCGGCAGGTTTATTGATCTTTTATACCAATGAAGCTTAGATGATTGCCCGAAAAGATGCACCGGACCAGGATGTAAATCAAACACTGGCCAAATATTCCGGCGCGGCGCGGACAAAATGGCGGACGCGGCGGCGTGCGCGAAGCAGCCTGGCATGCTTACAACCCGTAGAACTTTGCTGAAGCCGAAACAGGGTTGGCCTTACAATCAAGCCATATTCAGACAAGCTGGCCAGTCCGCTGATGAACGATCGAAAAACCAAGGGCTTACCCGACCAGATCTACGGCGACATTCTCAACCGCATCCTCGAAGGCGAGTACAAGGAAGGCGAGCGATTGCCGACCGAGCACGCGCTGGCGGAGCGTTTCGCCACGTCCCGACCGACCGTGCGCGAAGCGCTCGCGCGATTGCGGGCCGACGGCATCATCTCGACGCGGCACGGCTCTGGCACGACCGTCGCGCGGCGCCCCGATCCGGACGTACGCCGCTTCGCGCCGCTCGAAACGCTGTCCGATATCCGCCGCTGCTATGAGTTTCGCATCGTGACCGAGGCGGGCGCGGCCGCGCAGGCAGCGCTGAAGGCCGACGCCGACGACATCGCCGCGATCCAGCACGCGTGGGACGAGCTCGAGCGCATCATCGAGGCGCAGGGGATCGGCGCGAAGGATGACTTCCTGTTTCATCAGGCGGTCGCGCGCGCGTCGAAGAATCCGTTTTTCATCACGGTGATGTCGTTCATCGAGGAGCAGATCCTGTTCAGCATGAACCTGTCGCGCAATCTGTCGCTCGTCAAGACGGTGGAGCGGCAGCGGCTGGTGCAGGCCGAACACATGGCGGTGCTCGACGCAATCCGCCGCAAGGACGCGGCGGGCGCAGGGGCCGCAATGCGCGCGCATCTCGAGAACGCGCTGGAACGGATGTTCGGTTCCTGAGTCCGCGCGCGGGTGAAGGCGTCGCGACTTTTGTCAGGCCGCGCTTCGGCGCGGCTCAAGCAGCGACGGCGACCGGCCCGAACAGCGAGGTCAGCGTTTTCGCGCTCACCGCGACGTCGAGCGCGACGGCCCGCTCGATGCCAATCTGCAGCGGCGGCCCGAGCCGGCTGATGTCGAGGCCGGCTCGGCGCAGCATCCTCTCGATCGGCGTGGTGGTCACCGTGACGTAATGCGTGATGCCCATGTGCTGCGCGAAGCACATCACTTCCTGAATTGCGCGGATTGTCATATCCGTGAAACCAAACGACTGTTCCTCACCGCCGGTCTCGATCGCCCAGCGGCTCAGTTCCCAGATATGTCGCCCGACCGGCGCGGCCGCGCCATGCAGTAGCTGCGGGAAGGTGTCTTTCAGCATGTTCGGACCTTCGGTCGGCATCAGGCGCCAACAGCCGCGCAACCGTTCGTCTTCGCCCTGAATCAGCATGTAGTACGGCCCGAGCGCGTCGTAGCCGTCTATCTCCATTCCCGCGATGGTCGGAATTTCCCAGCCGAGCCGGCCGTGAAAGACACGGGCGCGCAAGCGGTACATCTCGTTGATCAGTTCGTTGTCGAATTCCTGCCGGAGTCCAATTCGGATCGTGGTTTGCATGACGTTCTCCTGTACGCGTTGGGGGGCTGCCAGATACGCAGGAAAACTTATGCATTCTGAATCTTTGCGCCACCTACCTACCTGGATAGGTGTGGATGCTTATCGGGTATATCAGAATTCAGACACGTCTCCGCCCCCAACCTACAAGGGTCCAAAATGGAACTCCTCGACAATCACTGGCAACCGCAAACCCACCTCCAGGCGCGTCCTTCGGAGCTCTCTTCGGCAGTGGATCGCGTTCTGATCATTGCCTACCGGAAGAAGAAAAAAGAGAGCCAGCGCCGTTTCTGGGCTCGCTTTGGCGTCACGCAATCGCGCGGCAGCCGCTTCGAGTCGGGCGCGGAGATCCCGGCGCCGGTGTCGATCCTGCTGGGTCTGTACTTCATGAAGACCGTGTCGGACGCCGATCTGGGTCGCGCCGAGCGTGTGATGTACAGCCGCGACGCGGCCGCGCTGCTCAACCCGGGTCAATAAGCCCAAGCTGCGCCGCGATCACGGCTGCCGCACGCCGCGAATTCACGCCGAATTTCGCCCTGATGTTTTTCATATGGAAGTTCACCACCGCTTCCGAGCAACTCAGGATGTGAGATATCTCCCACGTGGATTTGCCGCGTGCGGTCCATTTCAGACATTCTCGCTCGCGCGGCGTGAGCTTTGGCATCAAGGTCTGCGCATGTGAATTCAGATGCTGTTTGCTGGTGTCGATCACCAGGTCGCGCAACAGCACGAGGTTCGGCAACGCGGCGTTCACATGGCGCCTGAACCCGTCTGACGGCTTGTCGTCATTGACGAAGCACATCATGCCGGCTTCCTGATTCGGCCCATGAATTGGCAGCGTCACGCCCGCGCTCAGGCCGTACGAGCGAGCTTCCTCATACAGGGATTGCTGCGCCGGGCTGGCGAAAATCTCGGGCGTCCAGACCAGCGGCGATGAGCGTGACAGGCAGTGTGCGACCGTCGGATCGATATGCACCATGCCTTGCTCGTCGTACGTCTGGCGCCATGCCGGTGCGTAAGTGCTGCGCAGGTAAGCGTCCTCGAGACGCATGGTTGGCCGCGGCAGCATCGCGACCAGAATCTTGTCGAAGCCCCACGTTTCGGCAAAGCCCGTAATTACGCCGAACCATTCCGCCTCGTCGGCGGCGTCCAGTAGCGGTGCCATCTGCTCGATAAAGTGTAGCGGCAATTTTTTGGCTCTCTCAGGCTCGCAAACATCCCGTTCGCGGTTATTGGCAGACAAACTTCGGTCCGCTCTTTTGGTCCGCATAATCTATCACTAAAAACTCGAACGCAATGCGCCGGTGCTCCGCGGGGTAAACGATAGCCGCCACGTGATAGCAACGCCGGCGTCGCCTATTATTATGCTGATTGAAATAAATCTTTAACCCGGCCGGGCTTCTCGGGTGCGCGGCGCGGCTAATCGGCATCCGGCGACAGATTTTAATATGTTTCGTTGACGGCATTATTTCGTCGCGCTTTAAACTAAATCGTATTTACTCGATTATCTCGGAAAGCGGGTTATTGCTCGCCGTGTCCTTGTTGCCAAAAAAAGCCTGCGCCGATTCCGCTGGCTGCGGGCCCGCTTCATTGTTATACAAAAGGAAATTTCGTGATCGGCTCCCGCGCAAATCGCCGCCGATGGCATGCTGGGCAATCGTCACGCGCAGGTTGTTTGACAACATTGTGATGCCGATGCTACCGTGAAACCTCCGCCTAGCGCGTTTCCGCGTCAACCATCATGAACGAATCACCGCTTAGCGACGGCGAGTTCGCCGCGTCGGTCATGGCCGTGCCGCCGCTCGCGCGCCGGGCCGACTACACGCTCGACCCTGCCCAGAATCTCGCGCTGATCCGCCATATCGAAGCGGGCGGCGTACGCACGCTACTGTATGGCGGCAATGCGAACCTTTATCACGTCGCGGTCAGCGAATACCGCGAGCTGCTGGACCTGCTCGCCGAGGCTGCGGGTCCCGGGACACGGGTGATTCCGGCGCTGGGTCCCGACTACGGCAAGATGCTCGATCAGGCGCGCATCCTCGCGCAGACGCGTTACCGCACGGCGATGGTGCTGCCGCTCGGCGGCTTCACGACGTCCGAGGGCGTCGAGACGGGCCTCACGCGGATCGCCGACACGGCCGGCACGCCGCTCACGCTGTATATCAAGAGCGAAAACTACGTCGCTGTCGATACACTCGCGCGGCTCGTCGAGCGTGGGACGCTGAGCGCGGTCAAATATGCGATCCCGCGCGACAACCCCGCTGACGATCCATATCTGCGCCGGCTGCTGCAACGCGTGCCGGCCGCGAAGATCGTATCGGGCATGGGCGAGCGGCCGGCGCTCGTGCATCTGCGCGAGTTCGGGCTCGCAGCGTGGACGACCGGAAGCGGCTGTATCGCGCCGAGCATGGTGATGGCGCTGCTGCGCGCGGTGCAAAGCGGCCGGAGCGCCGGTAACGCCGTTAGCGCCGATCACGACACCGCCCAACGTCTCTACGATGCGTTCATGCCGCTCGAAACGCTGCGCAACGACATCTCGCTGATCCGCGTGCTGCACGATGCAATCACGTTCACGGGCCTCGCCGACATGGGGCCGCTGCAGCCGCTGCTCAGTTCGACACCGCGCGAGCATCATGCGAAGATCGCGCAGACCGCGCGCACGCTGCTCGCTCTCGAGCGCGAGTTCGCGCCCACCCAATCGAACCGCTCCGACACGCAGACAACCCCATGACCGATCACAGCCGACGCTATCCCGATCCCTCCATCCGTGTGTTCGATCCGCGCTTCAAGTCGTTGATCATCGCGTCGGCGTCGGTCGAATGCTTGTATCAGGGCACGCGCTGGTCGGAGGGGCCGGTGTGGTTCGGCGACGGCCGCTATCTGCTGTGGAGCGACATTCCGAACGACCGCATCCTGCGCTGGGACGAAACGACGGGCGCGGTCAGCACGTTCCGTCAATCGTCGAACAATGCGAACGGCCATACGCGCGATCGCGAAGGGCGTCTCGTCAGTTGCGAGCACCTGACGCGGCGTGTGACGCGCACCGAGTACGACGGCTCGATTACCGTGCTCGCCGATCGCTATCAAGGCAAGCGCTTCAATTCGCCGAACGACGTGGTCGTCAAATCGGACGGCTCGATCTGGTTTACCGACCCGACCTTCGGCATCGAAGGTTTCTACGAGGGCGAGCAGCAACAGTCGGAGCTGAAGGCGTGCGTGTATCGGATCGACGGCCAGTCGGGCGAGGTGTCGATGGTCATCGACGACGTGCTCGCCCCGAACGGTCTCGCGTTCTCACCGGACGAATCGCTGCTGTACGTGGTCCAATCGCGCGGCGAGCCGCGCAAGATCCGCGTATTCGATGTCGAGGCCAATGGCAAAGGCACGACGCTGTCGAACAACCGCGTGCTGATCGACGCGGGTCCGGGCACCCCGGACGGTTTTCGTGTCGACACGCATGGCAACTTGTGGTGCGGGTGGGGCATGGGCACCGACGAGCTCGACGGCGTGCGCGTGTTCAGCCCGCAAGGCGAGCCGCTCGGCCACATCGCGTTGCCAGAGCGTTGCGCGAACGTTTGCTTCGGCGGACGGCATCGCAACCGTCTGTTCATGGCGGCGAGCCACGGGTTGTATTCGCTGTTCGTCAATACGCAGGGCGTGCGCGGAGGTTGAGCAGTTGTCCGCTAACCAGACAACATGTATTGCTACTCGCGGCGAGGGCTCGGGTTTGCCCTTAACCCGCGGTGCCGGGCATTGAACGACAAGGATTTCAGGTTAAACGAGCCATTTTCTCGCCCGACCCACATCTCGACTATTTGCTTGACATCGGCTGTTGCGCTTCGCTATGTTCCCTTGGTAGAAAGACACCGCCCGCAACGCATCGACCAGCGGGCTTCCATACCAAGAAGCGAGGAGACGCAATGACTGTTTCGCACAGGTTGTCGTTCAAGCTGGTATCCGTCTGTATCGCCGCGAGCGCGGCGTTCACCCTTGCCGCGCACGCGGCCGATCCGGTCACGATCAATATCGTCGACGTGGCCGGCGATCTTCAACTCACGCAGAAGGGCTTCGAGGCGTTCAAGGCGAAGAATCCGAATCTCGTCGCGAACATCACGTTCACGAACGCGCCCGCGCCGCAATTGCCCGGCAAGATCAAGGCGATGCAGGCCGCGGGCCGCTCCGACATCGACCTCGTTTTGACCGGCACCGACGCGCTCGCGGCCGGCATCGAACAGAACCTGTGGATCAAGCTGCTGCCCGACAACGCGGCGCAGTTCCCCGGCGTGCTCGACAAGTACGCGCCGGGCCCGCGCAAGATGCAGGATCTCGCGCAAGGCTACGGGCTCGAGGTCGCGTATATGCCGGCTGGTCCGCTGCTCGAATACAACCCGGCCAAGGTCAGCGATCCGCCGAAGACACCCGAGCAACTGCTGCAATGGTGCAAGGCCCACCCCGACAAGCTGATCTACGCGCGGCCGGCCAATTCCGGTCCTGGCCGCACGTTCCTGATGGGCTTGCCCTACGTGCTCGGCGACAAGGACCCGCAGGACCCGGTGCACGGCTGGGACAAGACGTGGGCGTTCCTGAAGCAGTTGAACGACTGCATACCGTACTATCCGGGCGGCACCTCGGCGGTGATGAAGGAACTGGGCGAAGGCACGCGCGACATGACCGTGACCGTGACCGGCTGGGACATCAATCCGCGCGCGCTCGGCATCGTGCCGGCCGACTTCCGCGTACAGCCGTTCGACAACATGACGTGGGTCAACGATGCGCACTACATGGTGATTCCGAAGGGCGTGCCGAAGGAAAAGCTCGACGTGCTGTACAAGATGATGAACTTTATGCTGGAGCCCGCGCAGCAGGCGCTGACCTATGACGACGGCTACTTCTATCCGGGTCCGGCGATCAAGGGCGTCACCGTCGAGCAGGCGCCCGCGCACAGCCAGGAGGTGCTGAAAAAGTATGGCCGCCCCGAATACGCGAAGATGTTGGCCGATCATCCGCATGCGTTGCCGCTGAACGCAGCGGCGATGGTCGCCGCCTTCAAGAAGTGGGATAGCGAGATCGGCGCGCAGAAGACCCAATAGGCCTTCACCAATGCGACGGGAAACGGGGCAAAACGCAGCGCGGCGTGAGGTTCCGCCGCGCTGCGTGTTTTCAGCGATCACGCGCGTCTCGGCTTGAGTGCCTGATGCGCCGCGCCCACCGCAAGCGCGGCACTCGCGACATCCGTCGCCTCACGCGGAGCAGGGAACCGCCATGAAGCATCACTTTGAGCAGTTGCGGCTCGATTCAGTGAGCCGCAGTTTCACGAACCCGCAAGGCCACGCGATCGCCGCGCTGCAGGGTCTCGATCTGACGATCCGGCGCGGCGAGTTCATCGCGCTGCTGGGGCCGTCGGGTTGTGGCAAATCGACGGCGCTGAACTGCATCGCCGGATTGCAGCCGCTCACCGGCGGCGGCATCTGGCTCGACGAGCGGCGCATCGACGTGCTGCCGCCGGAAAAGCGCGGCTTCGGCATGGTGTTCCAGAACTACGCGCTGTTCCCGCATATGAGCGTGCTGGAGAACGTCGGCTTCGGGCTGAAAATGCGCGGCGTCGGCAGAAGCGAGATCGCGCGCCGTGCACGCGAGGCCTTGAAACTGGTGCAACTGACCGGTCATGAGCACAAGCTGCCCGGCCAATTGTCCGGTGGCCAGCAGCAGCGTGTCGCGATCGCGCGTGCGATCGTGATCGAGCCGCCGCTGATCCTGATGGACGAGCCGCTGTCCAATCTCGATACGAAGCTGCGCATCGAAATGCGCGCGGAAATTCGCCGCATCCATACGCAGCTCGAACGCGCGACGCTGTACGTGACGCATGATCAGGACGAAGCGCTGTCGATGGCCGATCGCATCGTCGTGATGAGGGAGGGCGTCGTGCAGCAGGTCGCGACGCCGAAGGAGGTCTATACGCGGCCGCGCAATCTGCATGTCGCGCGCTTCATGGGTTATCGCAATGTCGCCGAGTTCACGCTGGAGGGCATGCAAGGCGATGGCGTCGTGGTCATTGCGAACGGCGTGCGGCTTATCGGCACGCCGATGGCCGGCTTCGACGGCAAACGCGTGAGTGTCGCGCTGCGCCCCGAAGACATGGAGCGCGCCGAGCCCGGCGCCGACAACGCGTTCGAGGCGCTGATCGACGCGGTCGAATACGGCGGCCACGATTCGCTGCTGCGCGTGAAGACCGCGTTCGGCGACGTGTGGGCGCGCGTGACCGGTGAATGCGCGGAGGGCGAGCGCATCACGCTGCGCGTGCGGCCGTCGTGCGTGCTCGTCTACGACGCCGAGGCCGCATGAACACGCCGACGCTCGTCCCCCCGCTTACGTCCCGCGCGCCGCGCGATGCCAAGGCCTGGCTCGTCGCGCCCGCGCTGCTCTTTATCGTCGCGCTGTTCATCTATCCGTTCGCGTATGGTCTCGCGCTGTCGTTCCGGCCGATGAACGGCGGCGGCGTGTGGGCCAACTATCTGACGTTCTTCACCGACACGTCGATGTGGCCGACGATTTTCGTTACGCTGAAGCTGTCGGTGCCGGCCACGCTGATCAACGTCGGCGTGTCGGTGCCAGTCGCGTTCGCGCTGCGCCGCTACTCGCGGTATCAGAAGATCGTCACGACGCTGTTGGTGATCCCGGTGACGCTCGGCACCGTGCTGATCGCCGACGGCATGCTCACGTACTTCGGTCCGCACGGCTGGCTGCCGCAGGCGTTGCAGGCGCTGCATCTGTACACGCAAGAGGTGCGGCTCACGCACAACTTCACGGGCGTGTTGCTGTCGCTGATCGTGTCGGGCTTTCCGTTCGCGTTTCTGCTGACGCTGTCGTACGTGACCGGCATCGACCCGACGCTCGCAAGCGCGGCCGCGACGCTCGGCGCGAGTCCGTGGCAGCAGTTTCGCCGCATCTATCTGCCGCTGCTCGTGCCGGGGCTCACGATGGCCGCGTGTCTGTCGTTCGTGCAGGCGTTCTCGGTGTTTCCGTCGGCGGTGCTGCTCGGCGCGCCCGCGGGTCCGACGCGCGTGATGTCGATTGCCGCGGCCGAAGCCGCGTTCGAGAGCTACGACTATTCGCTCGCATCGGCGATCGCGATGGTGATGGGCTTCGTGCAACTGCTGGTGGTCGCCGCGCTGCTCGGCGCGCGCCGCTGGTTCTATCGTGGTCCCGTAACGGGAGGCAAAGGCTGATGACGACCGATCGTCGCGCGACGCAGCCCGACTGGTCCGCGTCCACCTCCGCTTGCGCGGCGCCTCAGCCGGGCGACGGCGCCCGCGAGCCAGCACAACATGCGCGTCAGCGCGCGAATCTGCCGGGCCGCATCTGGCAGGTGCTGGTGTGGGCCGTGATGGCGTTCTTCCTGATCAACGTCGTGCTGCTGATTGCGACCGTCGCGGTGAATTCGATCGCGACGCGCTGGTTCGGCACCGCGTTGCCGCAAGGTTTCACGTTGCACTGGTATGCGCAGGCGTGGAGCGACTTCCAGCTCGCGAGCGTGCTGTGGGTGACCGTGCAGGTGGTCGGCGCGGTCGTGTTGCTGTCGGTGCTGCTCGGCGTGCCGGCTGCGTATGCGCTCGCGCGCGTGCAATTCCGCGGCAAGCGCCTTGCGATGCTGATCTTTCTGCTGCCGTTGATGGTGCCGCCCGTCACCTACGGCATTCCGATGGCGACCGCGATGTACAAGGTCGGACTCGCCGGCACGCTATGGGGCGTGATTCTTGCGAATCTCGTACCGGCGCTGCCGTTCGTGATTCTGGTGATGACGCCGTTCATCGAGCAGATCGATCCGAATCTCGAAGCGGCCGCGCGCATTTTCGGCGCGAACACGTTCCGCTATTTCCGTTACGTGCTGCTGCCGCTGCTCGTGCCGGGCATGCTGGCGGCGGGGCTGCTCGTGCTGGTGCGCACGATCGGCATGTTCGAGCTGACGTTTTTTACAGCCGGTCCGGCCACGCAAACGCTGGTGGTCGCGTTGTACTACGCTGTGTTTTCGACCGGCGTGCGCGCGCCGCAATCGATCGATGCGATGGCGATGATCTATATGGCGATCACGTTGATCTGGGTGCTGATCGCACTACAATTCGTGAGCCCGACGCAGATCGTGTCCCGCGTGAAAGAACAGAGGCGCTGACGCATGGTCGGCGCCAATCGTTGGAGTAGACGTTGACGAATAGAAAGACCCCCGAGGAATTGCGTAGTCATCGCTGGTACGGCGCGAACGATCTGCGTTCGTTCGGCCACCGCTCGCGCACCGCGCAGATGGGCTACAACCGCGACGAATACGCGGGCAAGCCGGTCATCGCGATTCTGAACACGTGGAGCGAGATCAATCCGTGCCACACGCATTTCAAGCAGCGCGTCGAGGAAGTGAAACGCGGCATCTGGCAGGCCGGCGGCTTTCCGATCGAGCTGCCTGTGCAGACGCTGTCCGAGCCGTTCCAGAAGCCCACCACGATGCTGTACCGCAATTTCCTCGCGATGGAAGCCGAGGAGATGCTGCGCTCGTATCCCGCCGACGGCGTCGTGTTGATGGGCGGCTGCGACAAGACCACGCCCGCTTTGTTGATGGGCGCGATCTCGATGGATCTGCCCGCCATCTTTCTGCCCGCCGGCCCGATGCTGCGCGGCAACTGGAACGGCGTGACGCTCGGCTCGGGTTCCGATTCATGGCGCTACTGGGCCGAACTGCGCGCGGGCACGCTGAGGCCGGACGACTGGCAGGGCGTCGAGGGTGGCATCGCGCGCTCGCCCGGTCACTGCATGACGATGGGCACCGCATCGACGATGACGAGCGCGGCCGAAGCGCTGGGCTTCACGCTGCCCGGCTTCGCGTCGATTCCCGCGCCCGATTCGCGGCATGCGCAGATGGCCGCGCAAACCGGCATGCGTATCGTCGAGATGGTGTGGGAGGATCTGAAGCCGTCGGACCTGATCACGGCGGCATCAGTCGATAACGCGGTGACGACTTGTGTCGCGCTGTCCGGGTCGACCAATTCGGTCGTGCATATGATCGCGCTTGCACGGCGCGCGGGCATCGAGTTGACGCTCGACCGCTTCGACGAGATCGCGCGCCGCACGCCCGTGCTCGCGAACATCAGACCGACCGGCGCCTATCTGATGGAGGACTTTTTCTACGCGGGCGGTTTGCGCGGGCTGCTCGCGGAACTGGGCGAACTGATCGACGGCTCGCAGAAAACCGTGAACGGCCGCACGCTCGGCGAGAACCTTGCCGGCGCGCGCATTTTCAACGACGACGTGATCCGCCGCCGCACGAATCCGCTACTGCGCGACAGCAGCCTCGCGGTGCTGCGCGGCAATCTCGCGCCCGACGGCGCCGTGATCAAGCCGGGTGCGGCCGAGCCGCATCTGCTCGTGCATACGGGCCGTGCGGTCGTGTTCAGCGACTACGACGACATGGCCGCGCGCATCGACGACGACGCGCTCGACATCGACGAAAGCTGCGTGCTCGTGCTGCAGCACGCGGGGCCGGTCGGCGCGGGCATGCCCGAATGGGGTCAACTGCCGATTCCGCGCAAGCTGCTGCAAAAAGGCGTGCGCGACATGGTGCGCATCTCTGACGCGCGGATGAGCGGCACGAGCTATGGCGCGTGCGTGCTGCACGCGGCGCCCGAGGCATTCGTCGGTGGGCCGCTGGCGTTGGTGCGAAGCGGCGATCTGATCGAGCTCGATGTGCCGCGCCGCCGGCTGAATCTGCTGGTATCGGACGAAGAGCTCGCGCGCCGCAAGGCCGCGTGGGTCAAACCCGCTGCGCGCTTCGAGCGCGGCTATGGCGCCCTGCATCAGGCGCACGTGATGCAGGCGGATCAAGGCTGCGATTTCGACTTCCTGCAGCGCGGCGGCGTGAGTCCCAATAGCTCGGGCGAGCCGGAGATTCACTGAGGTTCAATACCCCACGCGATACACGCGCCCCGTCTGCGCCCCTTCCACACTGCGCAGATAAGCAAGCGCCGCGCGTTGCGCGCTGACGGGCTCGAAGCCGCGAAAGAACGGCGCGTAAGCCTCCATCAACTCGGTCAGCACGGTCGGACTCACCACGTTGATGCGCAGCCCGCGCGGCAGTTCGATCGCGGCGCCGCGCACGAAGCCCTCGAGCGCGAGATTGACGGTCGTCGCGCTCGCTCCCTGCGGGATCGGCTCGTCGCCCAGAATGCCGCTCGTCAGCGTGAACGATCCGCCGTCGTTCACATACGGCAGCGCCGCGAATACGACGTTGATCTGGCCCATCAGCTTGTCGCGCAGCCCGACCCAGAACTGCTCGATGCTCATCTGCTCCAGCGGACCGAAATGCACCTTGCCGGTCGCGGTGATGACGCCGTCCACCTTGCCGATGTCGCGAAACAGCCGCTCGACGCTCGCCGGGTCCGTGCTATCGACGTGATATTGCCCGCGCGTCGCGCCCACCTCGATCACTTCGTGACGCGCCTTCAGCTCCGCGCGGATCGCCTGGCCCAGCGTGCCCGTGGCACCGATGACGACGATTCTTTTCATCCGCAACTCCGTTAAACGAACCCACGTTAAACCAAGCAAAGCACGCACCAGAATAAAACAGTGCGTGCTGCGTGATTGCCTGATAAATCGGAATAAACCCGGTAATTCAAACGCGCGCGTCTAAAGGGATGATGCGCGCGCGCCTATTTCACCCGATGTAATTCGATTACGCGCGCGGGCCGCAAATGATTGAGCGCATAGTGAATGCGGCCACGATCGTGGCGCTGTCCGACCGGACGCGGGTCGTCGTACTGATGGTCGGCCGAGTAGACGTCGAGCGGCTCGGCCATGCCCTTGTCGATCACCGAGTAGCCCGGCTCGAGCGCGAGCAGCAGGTGGTTGCCGCCGACCCTGCTGTCGAAGCCGGCCATGCCATCGAGCGACTCGGGCACGCTGTTGTCGAGCGTCGCATTGCTGGTCGTGACCGCGTCGGGCGAGATCGCGCCGTGGCCCGCCAGACGGGCCGCTTCGCGGTTCTTGCCGTCGGTGTCGACCGTGCTGTCGTGCGTGCGGTCGTTGTGCAGGTCCGTGCTTCGTGGGTCCTTCGGGTCCGGCTTCGTACCGGCGTTTTCGGGTTTGTTGATCGCGCTGTTCATCGTGCATTCTCCTGAAGCGGACATTCGAAGAAAAGAGCAAAAGCCGTTCCGACTGACACGGCGCCGCGGTGCGCGAGAGTCGCGATGCGTTCTCCGCCATCCTTCGATGCGAGTGGCGTTACCTCGCGATTAAACGGCGATGACGTCCGCGATTCATTTCGTTTTTTTCAATGGACGCGTATTTTCTACAGAGTATGATCTTACTCCTGCGACCGACGCGCGGATAAATTGGCGGCATGCTCCGGCTGTTCCAGCATGGTCGGAAAAACTAACAAACAAATGGCCGCGCGACTGAGAAAATGTTACGGGGCTTCAGGGGCGGGTGACTCATGCACTTCGATGCTGCATTCACACATCGCGGCTATCTTTTGAATTGCGAACCGGCGCGCTCGGGCGACGGCTCCTGGCAACCGTATGTGGTGATCTCGCGCTCGAGCGACGGCGAACTGGTCGCTAACCGTTTCTTTCCCACGGAACTGCGCTTCTCCGACGAAGCCGCTGCCATCGCGCACGCGCGCGATTGGGCAGTGCGCTGGATCGACGCGAGCAGTCTGACTATCTGAAGTCAGGGAACGATGCGTGCATGCCAGCGCGCGTCGACGCAATGAATCCGAGCCGACCTGCGCGCTGCCGGGCGGGCACCGTTAAAACGCGGTAATCTCTGCTCGATAACCACTTCGAACCGTGCACGCCGCACGGCGCCGTCCCTTATGCCCAACGAGCCTTCCCATAACTGGGGCCTTGAACAGATCGTCGCCGACCTGCGCGCCTCGCGCGAGCAATTGCATCGCACGCGGCATCCGCTCGGCATTCGCGAATTGCCATCGCGCGAAGCGGTGGTCAATATCGTGGCCGGTCTGCGCGCCGCGATGTTTCCGACGCATTACGGCGCGCCCGATCTAACCGACGAAACGGTCGACTACTACGTCGGCCACACGCTCGAAAGCACGTTGCGGCTGCTCGCCGAACAGATTCGCCGCGCGCTGCGCTTCCTGCCCGAGTTCGGCGAGACGCCGGACGCCGAGTTGCGGGAGCGCGCGTTCGCGGTGGCGCGCGAGTTCGCGACGCAGCTGGCGGGCATACGCGCGCTGCTCGTCAGCGACATCCAGGCTGCGTACACCGGCGACCCCGCCGCGCAGCACATCACCGAAATCCTGCTGTGCTATCCGGGCGTGTGGGCGATGACGCATCATCGGCTCGCGCATGCGCTGCATCGGCTCGGCGTGCCGCTGCTGGCGCGCTTCATCAACGAGATCGCGCACTCGGCGACCGGCATCGACATTCACCCGGGCGCGACGATCGGGCCGAGCTTCTTCATCGATCACGGCACCGGCGTGGTGATCGGCGAGACAGCGATCATCGGCGAGCGCGTGCGCGTGTACCAGGCGGTCACGCTCGGCGCGAAGAGCTTCGCGGCCGATGAGGACGGCACGCTGATCAAGGGCAATGCCCGGCATCCGATCGTCGAGGACGATGTCGTGATCTACGCGGGCGCGACGATTCTCGGACGCGTGACGATCGGGCGCGGGTCGGTGATCGGCGGCAACGTGTGGCTCACGCATAGCGTGCCGCCGGGCAGCAGCGTATCGCAAGGCAAGGTCCGCGAAGGAGAGCGCACCGACAACGGACGGCAATGATGCACGGCTAGCCGCCGCGCCCGCGCGCCGGGCCGATTGCATCGCGCTGCGCCTAGCCGATCGGCCAATGGCGCAACCACGGCAACGCATGCATGCCATGCAGCCACACATGCTCGCCGATAAACCACGCGGCCGCCCACGACGCCGCGACGACGATCAGATCGCAGTGCCCGCTATTCCATAGATTCAACGAATGTCGCCCGGCGATCCACGGCACGCCGAGCGGATTCGGCCAGTCGGCGAGCAGATGCATCAGGCCGCCGCACGCGAAGCCGAACGCGGGCGCCGCGAAGATCGAATGTCCGAGCGTGTGATACGACACCGCGAGCAGCGCGAGCCAGCCGATGCCCCAATGTGTCAATGTGCGATGCGTGATCCACAGCCGCCGCGCGCGCGACCACCATGCGACTTCGAGCCAGTCCGGCGCGGTGCTGCCGGCCACGCCGGCGATGAAGCTCAGCAGCACGCCAGCATGAAACGGACCGCCGCCGTTGCGCGCGACGATCGCCGCCGCGATGATGCCGGCTGCGAAACCGGTCGCATGATGCGCTTTGCTGGATGCCATCGAAACTCGCGGCACACGTGCCGCGCGAAAGACAAAGGGCGGCTATGTTCGCAGATGGGCGCGTAAAAAAATAGCCGATGCGCCAGATAAAAATTCGCGCACCGGCCTTCCGTGCATGACGCGCACGGCGTTCAAGCGCGCCGCGCCGCTCAGGTCGCGCAGCGCGCGATATCGAAGCGCATTTCCTCCTCGGGCGGATCGTCGGGCGCATTGGCCGGATGCACGACCTTGATGACCGTGTTGCCGTTGAGCGGGGTCAGCGTGACGAAGTACGAGTTGTGCGAATCGGCACCGACCGCAAGTTCGGTCGCCGCGCCGGCGTGCGAGGTGCGCACGCGCGGCAGACGTTCTTCGAGGCAGGCGGCGATGGACGCAGGCGTGCGTGACGACGACACGTACACGAGCGGTGCGGACGCATCGCGCGCGGGGCCGCCCGATGAACCGCAAGCGGCGAGGGTGGCGGTGAGGGCGACAGCTGGGGCAAGCAGGAGAAGTCTTTTCATGATCCGATCGTCGGCATTCCCGGTCATGCATGGGAAGGGTGAGGCGCGGGCGAAGCGCGATGCGCTGACGTACAGCGCGATGCTTCGCGACGAAGCTGCCGTGCAGGCGGCGCGGTTTCGCGGCGTCGCACGGCGGCCGGGGCAGTATACCGAGCATGTGTCGACGTCGTCACTAGCGCGGCCATGCGTTTATTGGTGTCGATGCGCAGCGAAGTGTAATTGCCGCTATGCGGATATTTAATTGCGCGCCTTACAACGGTTTATTTTCGAATCCGGGATTATGTGAATTAATCGCGTAAGTGCCGGTCCGCAAAAGGAAATTATTTTTAACGATGAATGGCGGGACGCGCTGTCAGGTCAGGGGCTGTTGTCGGGCGGTAACGGCTCAAGGCCTCGCGGCGAGCACAAGGGGAAAGCGGACGAGGCCGTTTGCGCTGATTCCCACGGTTTTGCGCAATGCAGTCTTTCGAAGAAAGCCTTAAATCAAGGGGGATGCCACTTATAATTTTGGTAGACCCCTTCGACCAAAGGGTGTCTTTTTCATTTTTACACGCGGCTTTCGGGCCGCGTTTTTTTATCTGACATTTAAAGCGGATTTATAAATCGTCGCGTAGGTAAATATAACTTTTTGCGCGTTGAGCGGCGGCGCCGTTCCGAACGCGCCTTGTCCGTTCGTCAGAGCGAGCAGGGCCAAGCGGCTGGGCAGGTAGAATCGCGGGTTCGAAATCTGTTTGTGCGCCCCGCGAAGTGAGGAACCTGTGATGACCGACACGCCCTTTCCCTCGACTGACACGAATGCCGAGTTCCTCGGACCGGACGACAGCGTGCATGAAGAACGTCTGTGGCGCGACAACGGCTGGACCGCGCGCATCATCAAGAACGAAGACGACGAAGGCTGGGCCGTCGAAATGATCAAGGACGGCGAGGCGGAGCCTGCGCTCGTCGGACCGTGGACGATGGGCCGCAACAAGAAGGATCCGAAGCCGCTCGACGTATCGGCGTTCAACACGCTCGTGAAAACCGCGGCGGAAGTGCTGCGTCGTCACGAGCAGCAGCTGCGCGCGCAACTCCACAAGACAGTGCGCGTGCCGAGCGCGGACGGCAACGACGAACTCGACATCACGCTCGACATCGTCCCCGACGAAGACGAGCCGTACGCACTGTTGAGCGCGCTCGATATTTTCGGCGAGCAGATCGCGCAAGTGCAGGTTGCGCCGACGTTCAAGCTCAGCAAGGCGAGCGCCGCGGCGTGGGTGGCAAACGAGTTTCGTCGGCCGGGGTAAGTGGCGGTTATAGGCGCGGTTGCGTCGTGATCGGCTCCGCTGGTCGCTGACACTGCCGGCGATCATGGCTGGCCACTCGAACTGGCTCGTGGTCGAAGATATCGACGATCGTGGCGAAACGGTCGGATACGACGTCTCGCCAAACCCTAGCTGCGCTTGCAGAAAATCGCGGTGATGAGCGGCGCGACGTGATGCACAATCGCCGTGCTGCCGGCGTTTTCAAGCGCGCTTTTAACATTGTCGTCGCTGCCGAACACGACCGCGCCATACGCGGACTGGGCGACCGGTTCGCCGTCGCCGACCCGGAACATCGGGTCGTCCTTTTCGAAGCCCACCACCGCGAATACGCGGAAACCGAACGCGGTCAGATGCACATCGGGCATCGGCGAGAACGCGTTGATCGAGTTGCTTTCGACGTGACTTGGCTTCGGTTTGATCAGCTGCTGCTGCATCAGATCGGCAATGAACTGGTGGCCGCTCTCATTGCATGTCAGCGGCGCGTCGAGCTCCACGGCGAACGAAGAAAGGGGCAGCGCGGCGGCGGCGGCAAACAGCAGAGGGACAAGGAGACGGTTCATGAGCGTAGGCGGGCGTCAACAGTCGATGTCGTGGATTAGCAACCACTGCGCCATCCCCCGGAGGGCACGAGCGGTGCTGCACATCGAACAGATTCCGCGTGACTGGCACAACTGGATTCGCACTTTACAGCGATTCGGTGAATTCCGCTTTGTGACGGACACACGAACGGTATCTGCAAATTGCAGAGCAACGTACGGCATAACAGCAAGCTTTCAGAATCCCGTATATATTTCCGCCCTATGACTTCGCAACCCCGACCTCCAATCAACGTTCCGCCGCCACGTACGTGGGACGCCCGGCTCGCCCGCCGGCTCGTGACACCGCTAGTCGACACCTGGGTCACCCCGAACCATTTGACCACGCTGCGCCTGCTGATCGGCGTCGCAGGCGCGCTGTGCCTTGCGCACGGGGGATTCGCGTGGGCCAATGCGGGCGCACTGCTGATCGTCCTGTCGAATTTCGTCGATCACACGGACGGCGAACTCGCGCGAGTGGGCGGCAAGTCGAGCCGCATCGGTCATTTTTACGATCTCGCCTGTGATGCGCTCGTGACCGTGATGCTGTTCGTCGGCATGGGTATCGGTGTCGGCGGCGCGCAGATCGACGCTTTGAAGCTCGCGCCCGGCGTGCTCGGCGCGGTGGCTGGTGTCGCGGTCGCCCTGATCTTCTTTTTGCGCATGCGGATCGAGGAAATGGTCGGCAAGGCCGGCACGAAGCAGGCGTCGATGGGGGGCTTCGAAACCGAGGACGTGCTGTACCTGCTGCCCATCGTCACGCTGACGAATGTCATTGCGCCGTTCGTGGTGGTCGCGTCGATCGGCGCGCCGCTGTTCGCCGTATGGGTGGTGATCGACTACTGGCGCGTCGCGCGCCGTAGCGCTCGCCGGACGGCCAAGGCCGCCAGCGCGTCTGAATCCCGTCAACAGTGGGCCAGCAAATGAATCTGCACGCCGAAGACGAGGTTATCGCGCCCGTGTCGTCAGGCACGCCCGTGGCGGCGCTCACGCCCGCGCCCGATGCCGACCGCGCTGTCGCGAGCCGTACCCGCACGTTCGACAACGCGCGTCTGCGTAAAGACTTCGCCGCGCAGGACGCGTTTCTGTATCTGGACGATTTCCTCGCCCCGGAAGTGACCGCGCAGCTGGTACACAGCGCGCGCTCGCTGCTCGACGAAGTGAACCGCAACTATCTGCCGGGTCACAAGCAGGGCGGCAGTGTCAGCCGCCATACGATCGACCGTCTCGCGCCGTTCATCGCCGAGCTGTATCGCTCGAAGGAGTTGATCGGCTGGCTCGAGCAGCTGAGCGGCGACCAGTTGCAGATGTCGCCCGCCGACGATCCGCACGCATACGCGCTCTACTACTACACGCGCCCCGGCGACCATATCGGCTGGCACTACGATACTTCGTATTACGAGGGACGCCGCTACACGCTGCTGCTCGGCGTGATCGACGAATCGTCGTGCCGGCTCGACTACGAACTGCATACGCGCAATCCGGAGGTGCCGGACCAGCCGGGCTCGGTGCAGATTCCGCCGGGCGGCCTCGTGTTTTTCGATGGCGACAAGCTGCGTCATCGCATCACGCCGGCCGGGCCGAACGAGATGCGTGTGTCGCTGACGTTCGAATACGTCACCGATCCCAACATGCGGCCGTGGCGCCGCTTCGTTTCCAACATGAAGGACGCGATCGCGTACTTCGGTTTCCGCCAGGTGTTCCGTCAGATGGCCTCGCGCGGCAAGGACGCCGCGTGAGTCGGGCGGCCCTGCTTCTGCTGTCGATCGGCTCGGCGCTGTTCGTCGGCCTGCTCGCCTGGCAGGGCTTCGGCTCGGTGGCGTCGACCTTGCTCGCAGCCGGCTGGGGCCTCGCGGTCGTCGCCGCGTTCCACGTGGTGCCGCTCGTGCTCGATGCGGCTGCGATCGCCGTGCTGTTCAGGCGCGATCAACCTTCGCGTGACGGTGCGCATGAAGGTCCGGCAAGCGGTGCAACCAGCGGCGCGACGAGCGCTGCGCGAGCCGAACCCTCGCTGCGCGATGCGTTGTCCGCGCGCTGGATCGGCGAGTCGGTGAATAGCCTGCTGCCCGCTGGGCAGATCGGCGGCCCGGTGGTGATGGTGCGTCAACTGTCGCAGCGCGGCATGCTGCTGCGCGACGCGGCCGCCGCGATCACCGTCAGCACGACCTGGCAGGCGCTCGCGCAAATCGTGTTCGCGCTCGGTGGCCTCGCGATGTTCGGCGCGTACGCCGCGCACGGCACGCTGCACGACCTGCGCACCGCAACGCTGATTGCGACCGGCGTGCTCGGCGCGCTGATCGCCGCGTTCTACTTCGCGCAGCGGCGCGGTCTGTTCGGCCGGCTGCTGAGCGTGGTGTCGAAGGTGTTCGGCAAGCGCGACTGGTCGTCGCTGATGACGCGCGCGGAAGCCGTCGATGCCGCCGTGCAGTCGCTGTACCGCGAGCGCGGCCGCGTGGCGGCGAGCTTTGCGCTGAGCCTCGTGGGATGGGTCGTCGGCACGGCCGAGGTATGGCTCGCGCTGCGTTTTCTCGGTCATCCGGTCGGCTGGATCGACGCGCTGCTGCTGGAAAGCATCGGCCAGGCGATTCGCGGCGCGGCCTTCATGATCCCGGGCTCGCTCGGCGTGCAGGAGGGCGGCTATCTGCTGCTCGCGCCGCTGGTGGGTTTGCCGCCCGACGCGGCGCTGGCGTTGTCGCTCGCCAAGCGTGCGCGTGAACTCCTGCTGGGCCTGCCGGGCCTGCTTGTATTGCACTTCAGCGAACGAAGCTGGCAACGGCGGCGCGCTCCACGGCGCGTGCCGGTTGCCGATTGACCTCCGTACTTTTTTCAAAGGACCGCGCATGCGCGCAATCATTCTCGCAGCGGGCCTCGGCCTGCGTCTCCAGCAGCCGCCGCAAGCCCAGTTTCCGAAATGCCTGTTGCAGTTCGACGGCATGAGCCTGCTCGAACGGCATCTGCAGATGCTCAAAACCGCTGGCGTGACCGACGTCGTGCTGGCGCTCGGTTTCCAGCCGGAATCCGTGCAGGCGGAACTCGCGCGCATCGACTGGCCGCACAAGGTCGAGACCGTGCTCAATCCGCGCTTCGATCTTGGCAGCGTGCTGACCGTGCATACCGTTGCCGACGCGTTGACGCGCGGCGGCGACGTGCTGCTGATGGACGCCGACGTGCTGTACGACGAGCGCATCCTGAGCGCGCTGGTGGCGGGCGAGTCGGTGAACCGTCTGCTGATCGACCGCGATTTCGAAGCGGGCGACGAGCCCGTCAAGCTGTGCCTGAAGGACGGCGTGCCGGTCGAGTTGCGCAAGCAGCTCGCGGTCAATCTGGAGTACGACACGATCGGCGAGTCGGTCGGCTTCTTCCGCTTCCGCGAGGAAACCGCGCGACGCTTCACGCAGATCGTCGCGGGCTATATCGACAGCGGCCGCGCGAACATGCCGCACGAAGAGGCGGTGCGCGACCTGCTGCTCGAGCGCAGCCAGCTGTTCGACACGGCCGACGTGAGCGGCGCGCCGTGGATCGAGATCGACTTCCCGAACGACGTCGCGCGCGCCGCCAACGAGATCCTGCCGCAGTTGCAGCCGCTCGTCAGCGCATCGCGCTGAGGCGTCCGTGCCGCGCGCGAAGATGCACGGCAGCGCGCGATGGCACCCGGCAAAATCCCGTCGCGCGACAACATTTGTTGTCGCCGCGATGCCATAATCGACGCTTTCCATTGATGGCTGGCCGCCCGTCGCCATGACAATGCTGCTTGCTTTAGGCACTTTCATCGTTCCGCTGATCGTCGCGTGCGCGATGTTCATGGAAAACGTGGACGGCACGGTCATCGTGACGTCGCTGCCGGTTCTGGCACGCGACCTCGGTCATGATCCGATCACGCTGAAGCTTGCGGTCACCGCGTATGTGATCGGCCTTGGCGTCTTTATCCCGATCTGCGGCTGGGTCGCCGACCGCTTCGGTTCGCGCACCGTGTTCCGGACCGCGATCGGCATCTTCCTGGCGGGCTCGCTGTTGTGCGCGGCCTCGACTTCGCTCGATACCTTCGTGCTCGCGCGCTTCGTGCAGGGCATCGGCGGCGCGCTGATGGTGCCGGTGGGCCGCATCATCATCTTCCGGTCGCTGCCGAAGTCGGAGTTCATTCGCGCGATGAACTATCTGACGGTGCCGGCGTTGCTCGGTCCGGTGGTCGGGCCGCCGCTCGGCGGCTTTATCACGACCTATCTGCACTGGCGTCTGATCTTCGTGATCAACGTGCCGATCGGCCTGCTCGGCATCTGGCTCACCAACAAATACATCGCCAATACGCGCGAGCCGCATCCGGGCCGGCTCGACTGGCTCGGCTTCGTGCTGTCGGCTAGCGGGGCTTCGCTGTTCATGCTCGGGCTCTCGCTGGTCGGCGGCGAACTGGTGTCGACGGGACTATCGGTCGGCATGTGCGTGACCGGCATCGTGTTGCTGCTGCTTTATGTGCTGTATGCGAGCCGCGTCGCGCTGCCGGTGCTCGATCTGCGTTTGCTGCGCATTCCAAGTTTTCATGCGAGCGTGATCGGCGGTTCGCTGTTTCGGATCGGTCTTGGCGCCGTGCCGTTCCTGTTGCCGCTCGCGTTGCAGGAAGGGCTCGGCATGACCGCGTTTAGAGCCGGCGCGATCACGTGCGCGTCCGCGTTCGGTTCGATCTTCATGAAGACGGTGGCGTCGCGCATTCTCGAACGCTTCGGCTTTCGTACCGTGCTGATGGTCAACGCCGCGTGCGCGGGTCTCGCGATCGCCGTGTACGGGTTGTTCTTTCCCGGCACGCCGCATTGGGTGATCTGGTGCATCGTGCTGGTGGGCGGCTTCTTTCCTTCTCTGCAATTCACGTCGCTCAATACGCTGGCCTATGCCGATATTCCGGGCAGCGACGTCGGCCGCGCGACGAGTGTCGCGAGCGTCATCCAGCAGATGTCGCTCGGCCTCGGCGTGACGATCTCGGGCATCGTGCTGCAGATTTCGCATCGTGTGCAAGGGCATCCGAACATCGTGTTCTCCGATTTCTGGCCGGCGTTTCTCGTCGTCGGTCTGTTCTCGTGCCTGTCGATTCCGATTACGCGGCGGCTGCCGCGAGACGCGGGCGATGAGATCTCGCGCGGCCGTCGCGGGCGCGCGTAAGCCATCATGCGGATGTCGTCGTAGATGAGGAGGTCATGAAGTTGTTTCGCAACGTCAAAGCTTCAACCAGTGCTTCGATCAGCGGTCTTGCCCTGATCGCAATCCTCTGCGTTTCAACCGGGTTTCTCGAGGCGGCGCCTGCTGTCGCGAAAGCGCCCGCGAAGACGCAACCGGCCGTGCTTGCCGGTTCGGCGATTGCGGTGCCGGACTCATACAGCGCCGATGCCGCCGAGCAGATCTTCAACGAAGGCGGCAATGCGGTCGATGCGGCCGCCGCGATCGCCTTCACCCTTGCGGTCACGTTCCCGGATGCGGGCAACATCGGCGGGGGCGGGTTCATGACGCTGTACGTCGACAACAAGCCGTATTTCCTCGACTATCGCGAGCGCGCGCCGCTCGCCGCGACGAAGAACATGTATCTCGACGACAAGGGCGAGATCATCAAAGGCATGAGCCTCGTCGGCTATCGCGCGGTGGGCGTGCCGGGCACCGTCGACGGCATGTGGCAAGCGCAGCGCCGTTTCGGCAAGCTGAAATGGCAGCAGGTTCTCGCGCCGGCTATTCACTATGCGCGCGACGGCTTCGTGGTCGCCCCGCAACTGCAGAAGCGGCGCGACGATGCGGCGAAGAACTTCGCGGGCAAGACCAATTTCGACACGTACTTCGGCAATCTGAAGCAGGGCGTCACCTTCAGGCAGCCTGACCTTGCCGCGGTCCTGCAGCGTATTTCCGATCAGGGCGCGAAAGATTTCTACACGGGCAAGACTGCGGATCTGATCGCCGCTTCAATGCGCGGCCACGGCCTGATTACGAAGGCCGATCTCGCGCAGTACAAGGCGGTTTGGCGCGAGCCGGTGCAGGCGAACTGGAACGGCTACCGCGTGATCACCGCGCCGCCGCCGAGTTCGGGCGGCGTCGGGCTCGTGCAACTGCTGAAGATGAAGGCCGATATCGCGCCCGAGTTCAAGAACGTGCCGCTCAATTCCGTGCAATACGTGCATCTGATCGCGGAGCTCGAGAAGCGCGTGTTCGCGGACCGCGCGCAGTATCTCGGCGACCCGGATTTCTACAAGGTGCCGGTCGCGCAACTGATCGACGACCCGTATCTGGCCAAGCGCGCGGCCGAGGTCGATCCGAATATGCCGTCGGACACGAAGAGCATTCAGCCGGGGCTCGGGACCTCGATGCCGGAGAAGGCGGAGACCACGCATTTTTCGGTGGTCGACAAATGGGGCAACGCGGTGTCGAACACGTACACGCTGAACGGCGCGTTCGGCTCGGGCGTCGTGGTGGATCGGGCAGGCATCGCGCTGAACGACGAGATGGACGACTTCTCCGCGAAGCCGGGCGCCGCCAACATGTTCGATGTGGTCGGCAGCGACGTGAATGCGATCGAGCCGAAGAAGCGCCCGTTGTCGTCGATGGCGCCGACGATTCTGACGAAGGACGGCAAGGTCGCGCTCGTGATCGGCACGCCGGGCGGATCGCGGATCTTCACGACGATCTTCCAGGTGATCAACGACATCTACGACTTCGACATGCCGTTGCCGGATGCGCTCGCCGCGATGCGTTTCCATCACCAGCTATTGCCGCCGAATACGATCTATTCGGAGCCGTACAAGCCGATCGAGGGCGAACTCGCCCAGCAGCTCGAGGCGAAGGGCTACAAGCTGGAAGGGCAGGAATTCACCGGCGATGTTCAGGTGATCAGGATCGATGGGGACGAGCCGGAGGCGGCGGCCGATCCGCGTGGGCGAGGGGTGACGCGGGTGGTTCGGTAGGGAGGAGAGTCGGTTGCAGCCATTCTCTTCGACGATCAGCCTAGTCCTGATCGACTTCGGGCCATAGTCTCGGGAATAGAAATCGAAGACTTTTCAATGGGAGTCCGAACGAGAGATTGCCGCGATGGGAAGGCGAGTCGAGCAGTCCAATATCAAGTAGAGAGCGCGTAATCCGGCGAGCCAGGACATCAGTAACGCCAAGTATCTGATTGAATTCGGCGCGGCTGACTGCACGCCGCGTCGCCACAAACTCCATCGCCAGTGCCGAGGCCTCCGGTTTGATCACCGATTTTTCGGAGCCGATCATCCACGGATTCGAATCGAGGTAGCGCAATAGATCGAGCAGGCGATCTGCAATGCCATCGAACTCGGTCATGCGAACCATAAAGCTCACCTGGTCCAGGCAGCAATCGAGAAAGAACCGCGCGAAACGCACCAGGCCTTCCTGGGATAGATTGCCTCGGCCATCGAGGTCATTGCGGCGCGTCTGGTCGGCTTCGCTCAATCTTGCGTAGTACAGCTCATGTTCGCGTGCGAGACCGCGAAGCGGAGACCATAGGCCATGCGTCAAGTCGGCCGATCGTAAAGCGAGATGTGAATGCAGACGTGCCACCCGGCCATTGCCGTCTGCGAACGGGTGAGTCCATGCCAACCGATGATGCGAGCAGGCGATGCCGATCAACTGATGGTCCTTGATCCGTAGGCGCGCATATCGCTTGGCCCATGCATCGAGCAATGGCGCGATCATTTCAGGTTCTGGCGCGACATGCCGGCCCACGGTGACGTCCGATCTGCGAAGTTCGCCCGGCACGATTGGTTCGCCCTCGCTGGTAAATCTCTCAGCGACCGGCAAATAGGAAAAAAATCGCTCATGAATGGCCGTAAGTCGTGCGGGCTCGAACAGGGCGGGCGTCGCAAGCAAATCCCACTCTTCTTCGAGCGAGGATTCCGTTGCAATATGCGCCATCGCAAGGCGCTGCTTTTTGCGCTCGGCGACGTCAGCTGAATAGTCGCGCTTGAGAGCGGCCTCGATCCTGGCGGGCGTGGTGTGCTGGCCTTCGATCTTATTTGTGTAGTACGAATTCATCGCACGCAATTGCGGGACGAGCGCCGCGGCAAATGGCGTCCCGCTTACGGCAAGGAGCTTTTGCGATGAGTCGACGAGTTCGGTCGTGCGCTCGATCAGCGGATCCAATACACGGTCCTCAGGAAACAAGGGTTCGAACGATACGACGGTCGTCATCGCGGATTGTAGGGTTTAATGTAGAGTTAGATGTTGTTGATTATATCGTTCAATAAATTGATTTATAAGGATTTTAATTATTTCTTGTAGAGTCTAATGTAGGGTTTGCGGTAGGGTGGCGCCTGACTGTCCACCCCGGAGTCCCCCGGCAATCCCCCCATCACCCTGCCTGCTCCACCGGCGTCACCGTCAACTCCACCCGCTGCGCGCCGCGCAACACCGTCACGTTGACCGGCTTGTCGATACGCGAAGCATCGAGCGTGCGTTGCAGTGCATCCACATCCTGCACCGGCTGCGCGTCGATCGCGACCATCGTGTCGTCGGTGCGCAAGCCGCCGAGCGCCGCCGGACTGCCTTTGACGATCTCCATCACGCGCACGCCGCTTTGCGTGCCGAGCCCGAAGTAGCGCTGCACGCGCCGCGACAGCGGCGTCGTCGTGCCGGCCACGCCGATATACGCGCGTCGCACGCGACCGTGCGCGAAGATCTGCATGATGACCCACTTCGCGGTATCGATCGCGGTCGCAAAACAGATGGCCTGTGCGCCAGGAATGATCGCGGTATTCACGCCGATCACCTGACCTGCCGAATTGATCAGCGGTCCGCCCGAGTTGCCCGGATTCAATGCCGCGTCGGTCTGGATCACGTCGTAGATCATGCGGCCGGAGTTCGAGCGCAGCGACCGGCCGAGTGCCGAAACGACGCCGGTCGTCACGGTCTGTTGCAGCCCGAGCGGGTTGCCGACCGCAATGGCGATCTGCCCGACGCGCAGCTTCGATGATTCGCCGAGTTCGACATGCGGCAGCGGTTCCGGCGAACCGATGCGCAGCACCGCGAGATCGCTGCCGGGATCGTCGCCGACCAGATCGGCGTCGAACTTCGCGCCGTCGGCCAGCGTCACCTGGATATGCGTCGCGCCATGCACGACGTGGCTATTGGTCAGCAGGTAGCCGTCGGGCGTGAACAGGAAGCCCGAGCCGGTGCCGCCGCGCGCGCCGCGCCCATGCGCGGACGCGTCGCCGGGCAGCCGGCGTTCGACGGCGATAAACGCGACCGCCTGCTGCACGCGCTCCAGTGCACCGATCACGGTGCGGGAGTAGGCGTCGAGCAGCGCGTCGTCGTCGTGGGTCAAAAGGTCGGTGGACTGGGGCCCGGGGGCGTCGGATGCGGCGCTCGACAGGTCATCGATGAAGCGTGGGCGGCTTCCCATAACGATGCTCCGGATAGACGGGCTCCGAGATGCGGGACGGTGCGCGAGTTTTCAAGTGCATCGCGGGGGCGTCGGCGGCGGCGCGGCCGGGACGCCAGACCGGTGGCCACTGCCCGTGAGACACTTTCCCGGGCGGGCCGTCGCTCGCCGCTCGCTCGCGCCACGGAGACCTGTTCATGTCCGCATCTAACGCTTCAGCGCCGCAATCCCCGCAGCCGGGTCCACGCATCGAGTCGTTCAGCGCGATCACGCTCGCCACCAGCGACATGCAGCGCGCCGTCGCGTTCTACGAAGCGCTCGGCTTCCCGATCAAGTTCGGCGGTCCGCGCGAGGCCTTCACGTCGTTCGCGTTCGGCAGTTCGTATTTGAACCTGATCGCTGATGCGCGCGCGCCGGTCAACTGGTGGGGGCGCGTGATCATCTACGTTTCGGACGTCGACGCGTTCCATGCCAGGGCGGTGGCGGCAGGCTTGCAGCCGACGTTCGCGCCGTCGGATGCGCCGTGGGGCGAGCGCTATTTTCATATCACCGATCCGGACGGCCACGAACTGAGCTTCGCGCGGCCGCTGCCCTAGCGGCCGAAGTCGGGGCAAAACTCGCTATCATGGGGTTACCACGCATGTGCAGCGGCCGCCCACGCGGTAACACGGCTGACACCTCGCGCTTCGATAATCGAACGCGACCGCGTCGCGCTAGCCGCCGCGCGCCATCCCATTCCTGTTGCGAGGAGAGCCGCAATGAAAGAGCCGGACCCGAGACCCAATATCGAACTGATGGCGGAGCGGCAACGCCGTTTCGAGGAAGACCTCATCGATGCCTACGACGAAGAACTCGAAATGGAGGTCGACGACCGCATCATCGACGGCCCGGACGGCTTGACGCCCGAGCATCGCGAGGCGCGCAAGCAGTACTTCCGCGAACTGTTCCGGCTGCAGGGAGAACTGGTCAAGCTGCAGGACTGGATCGTCGCGACCGGGCACCGGCTCGTCGTGATCTTCGAGGGGCGCGACGCGGCCGGCAAGGGCGGCGCGATCAAGCGCATCACACAGCGCCTCAATCCGCGCGTGTGCCGCGTGGCCGCATTGCCCGCGCCGAACAATCGCGAGCGCACGCAATGGTATTTCCAGCGCTATGTATCGCACCTGCCGGCGGGCGGCGAGATGGTGCTATTCGATCGCAGCTGGTACAACCGCGCGGGCGTCGAGCGCGTGATGAACTTCTGCACCGACGAGGAATACGAAGAGTTTTTCCGCTCGGTGCCGGAGTTCGAAAAGATGCTGGCGCGCAGCGGCGTGCAGATCCTCAAGTACTGGTTTTCGATCACCGACGAAGAGCAGGAAATCCGCTTCCAGAACCGCATTCACGATCCGCTCAAGCAGTGGAAGCTGAGTCCGATGGATCTCGAAAGCCGGCGCCGCTGGGAAGCCTATACGCTGGCGAAGGAGGTGATGCTGCAGCGCTCGCATATCCCCGAGGCGCCGTGGTGGGTCGTGCAGGCCGTCGACAAGAAACGCGCGCGCCTGAACTGCATTCAGCATCTGCTGAGCCAGGTGCCGTATCACGAGATCGAGCATCCGCAGATCGACTTGCCGTCGCGTGTCTATCACGAAGACTATAGCCGTCAGCCGGTGCCTCAGTCGATGATCGTGCCTGAGCTGTATTAACAGCGGATCGTATGAAATAGCCGGCCAACGAAAAAGCGCGGTACGTATATCAGCGTACCGCGCTTTTCTTCGTGCTTCGCCCCGCCAGATCGGCGAACTCAGAACACCGAACGGAACGCCCAGAACAGCCCGCCCGCGAGCGCGATCGACACGGGCAACGTCAGCACCCATGCGAGGATCAGACTGCGCACCGTGGCCCATTGCAGACCCGAGCCGTTGGCCGCCATCGTGCCGGCCACGCCGGAAGAGAGCACATGGGTCGTCGACACCGGCAGACCGTAGACGTCGGCGGCACCGATCGTGATCATCGCGACGAGTTCAGCCGACGCGCCCTGGCCGTACGTCAGATGCTGTTTGCCGATCTTCTCGCCCACCGTAACGACGATGCGCTTCCAGCCGACCATCGTGCCGAGACCCAGCGCGATCGCGACCGCCACCTTGACCCACGGCGGAATGAACTTGGTCGCGTGGTCGATCTGCGTTCTGAAGTTGGCGATGACCTTCGCGTCTTCGGGCGAGAACTGCGGCTGATTGGCCTTCTGCATCAGACGGATCGCCTCGGAGGTGACATACATGTTGTTGCGCACGTTATCGACGATGCCTTGCGGCACCGCGGCCATCGAGCCCGACTCGGCGACCTGGCGACCGATCTGCTCGGTCAGCTGCTGCAGCGCCGGCAGCGTGGCGGGCGTCAGCTGACGGGTGCGCACGAAGGCCTCGACGTCGGCGCGCGGATCCGCGGAAGGCGCCGCGCCCTGCGTGTAGCGCGACAGCGTCGCCGCGGTTTGATGCGCGACCGCGACGAAGTTCTGCGTTTGCGCCGGCGTGACCGCCTTGTTCAGCGCGTAGGCGGTGGGCACGGTACCGATCAGGATCAGCATGATCAGCCCCATGCCTTTCTGGCCGTCGTTCGAGCCATGCGCGAACGACACGCCCGTGCAGGTCAGAATCAGCAGACAGCGAATCCAGAACGGCGGCGGCTCCTTGCCCTTCGGCTCGGCATACAGCGCGGGCACGCGCACGACGGCCTTCAGGATCAGCAGCAGCAGGCCCGCAAGCAGAAAGCCCACGATCGGCGAAAACAGCAGCGACTTGCCGACGCCGAGCGCCTGATTCCAGTCCACGCCACTGGTGCCGTTCGCACCATGCAGCATCTGATTCATCAGACCTATGCCGATGATCGAGCCGATCAGCGTGTGCGAACTCGAAGACGGCAGGCCCAAAGACCACGTGCCCAGATTCCAGATGATCGCGGCGATCAGCAGCGCGAATACCATCGCGAAGCCGGCGCTGCTGCCAACCTGCAGAATCAACTCGACGGGCAGCAGTTGCAGCACGCCGAAGGCGACCGCTCCGCTCGACGTCAGCACGCCCAGAAAATTCCACGTGCCGGACCAGACCACCGCGATATTCGGCGTCAGCGAGTGGGTGTAGATGACGGTGGCGACCGCGTTGGCCGTATCGTGAAAGCCATTGACGAACTCGAAACCGAGCGCGATCAGCAGCGCGACACCGAGCAGCAGATACGGCAGTACCGAGCTTTCGCGTACGGGCTGCAGATCGTCTATCAGATGAATGCCGCAGTACACGACGCCCGCGATGAGCAGGGCAACGAAAATGACCAGGCCCGCGTTACGGCCTTTGCCGCTGGCGGCGCCTGGTTGCGGATACGAAAGTTCCGGCATGACGTGAGCCCCAAAAAGTGGTCGCAGAGTTCTTGATGCTGCTTTCGCTGTGTGTCGCAACGATGACAACTACGTGACGGCATTGGGGGTGCGGGAAAAGCAGGCGCGGCGCGCCCTATGCTACGCCGCTCACGCCGGTAAATACTACGCGGGCTGGCGGACGGGAATAGCAAGATGTCCGAACCGAACTAAGCAAGAGCACGAGCGGCGAGCGGGCTTCGGTTGCGCTTACGATGCGCTGACTACTTCGCCGCTTGCGCTGCCACCGAGGGTGCGTTTATAAGCTTGCGCGACGATTTCCGCCGGTACCCCTTGCGACGGATCGCGGCCCATCGATTCGAGCGTTTCGGCGACCCACCCCGGGCTCACCACATTGACGCGGGCCTTGCCTCGCAACTCGAGCGCGGCCGAGCGCGCGAACGCTTCGACACCCGCATTGACGATGCTGACCGCGGCGCTGCCTTCCATCGGCTGTTGCGCGAGCACGCCGCTCGTCAGTGTGAACGAGCCGCCTTGCGACACATGGTCCACGCCGCAGCGCACCAGATTGACCTGCCCCATCAGTTTATTGGCAAGACTAAAAGAAAAGTCTTCGTCGCCAAGCGCCGCGAGCGGCGCGAATTTCGCCGAGCCGGCCGCGCAGATGATCGCGTCGAAGCTGCCGGCTTGCGCATACATCGCTTCGATGCTGCGTTTGTCCGACAGGTCGACGTGCAGTTCGGAGCCTTTGCGGCTCGCGCCGACCACGTCATGTTCCGTGGCGAGCAGCCTCACGATGTGCGAACCGAGCAGGCCGGTCGCACCGACAACGAGTATTCGCATACATCCTCCTAAGGTCTGTTTGCGGCATTTGCCGCACTGCACACTGCATCGTCGCCGGAGCACTCGCCGAACCGTGCAACGCGCGATCCTATCGGTCGAGGATAGACGCTGCCGGCGCGACGCGCCAATGCGTGAGGGAAGAGCCGGCTGACACGCGCCGCGATCCTCCTGAGCATCATTTTTGCTACGCTGGAAGTAAGGTCATGTTTCCCGGGAGCGTCGATGAAGCAAGACAGCGAGACAGTCAACGAGCCGGTAGAGGACGAACCGGCACAGCGAGCCTTCACTTCCTATGCAGCGCCCCTCGTCGATGAGGCGATCCGGCTCGCCAAAGGGGTGCATGGCGACGCGTCACCCGAAGCGCTGCACAAACTGCGCGTTTCACTGCGGCGTTTGCGTTCGTTATGGTGGGCTTTCGCACCGCTGCTCGACAAGGGCGAAAATTCCCGGCAACGCGCGGTCTACAAGTTTCTCGCCACCGCGGCGGGTAAAACGCGCGATTGGGACATCCTGATCGCGTTGCTCAGGCAGCAAGACAGCGGCGCGCAAGCATTGATGCCGAAGCTCGAGCAGGCGCGCCGCGACACACTGGCGACCAGCCGCGAGACGTTGTTGAACGCCGACGTCAAACACCTGCTGCGCGATGCGTTGGCCACCACTTCCGCGCAACTGCAGGCCACGCACGATTCGGCTATTGCGCTGCGCAAATTTGCCGCTCGACGCATAGGGGCGTCGGAGCGCTCATTGAAAAAGCGCATCAAACGCGCGCGCCATGCGAAACGCTCGAATTACGCAGCCTTTCACGATGTCAGAAAAGCGGGCAAGAAACTGCGCTATCTGTTCGAGTTTTTCGGGCCGGTGCTTAAAACCAGCCATAAGCGCACGCTCAAGCGCCTGAAAAAAATCCAGAAGCGCTTCGGCATGCTCAACGATACCGTCGCGAGCGAAACGCTGTTGCGCGACAATGCCGCATCGTTTGCCGACGCGGACCACATCGAAGCCGCGTTGGGTTGGCTCGACAGGAAACGCAAACGCCGCTTGCGCGCGGCGTCGGAGCTACTGGGCTGAGAGAGCGCGTTCGGTCCTCGCTAGCGCGGAGGATCCGCAGCCCAAAATGCACGGCGCACCGCGCTGCGGCCCGAAAGAATAGTCCGCGAAGGAGGCGAGGAGCGTGGCACCGCATGGGCTTTCGCTGCGTCATCGGCTGCGCCTGACGTTGCGCGCCGTTCGAGCCGGGATGACCCGCTATGTGGGCAACCGCCCGTGGGTGGCCGGCGTCGCCGGCACGCTCGTCGCGTTGGCGATGTCGATCCTGACGGCGGTGGAGGTCGGCGAAGGTCGCCGCGAAATGCTCGATCATGCGCGCCAGACGTCGCAAAACCTCGTGTCGATCATTTCCGCCGATCTCGCGCGCAACGTCGAAATTTATAGTCTGTCGCTGCAATCGATGGTGGATGCCGCGGGCGATCCGCTCACCTGGACGCTGCCGGTCCCGGTGCGCCAGGCGATGCTGTTCGATCGCGCGACCACCGCCGCGTTTCTCGGCGGTGCGTATATAGTCGGCGCCGACGGTGAAGTGGCCGCCGCGCAGTACGCCGACGCCAACACCACCGTCCATCTCGACGATCGCGAATACTTTCAGGTGCATCAGCGCAATCCGGCGGCGGGCCTCTATTTCTCGCATCCGTTCATGTCGCGGCTGCGCGGCGGCAAGCTGTCGATCGCGCTGACGCGGCGCATCGACGATGCGCAAGGCCGCTTCGCCGGCATCGCGCTGCTCGCGATCCGCATCGAGTACTTCCAGCACCTGCTGGACCGGATCGACACCGGCGAGCAGGGCTCGGTTTTCATCGTGATGGCGGACGGCACGCTGCTCGCGCGCAAGCCGTTCGACGCGCGCGCTATCGGCACCAGCGTCGCAAAGTCGCCGACCTTCGCACCGATGACGGTGCACGACTCCGGCAGCTACGTATCGGTCTCGCGGGTCGACGGTGTGCGTCGCATCTTCACCTACACGCACGTATCGGGCACGCCGCTGATCGTGGCGATCGCGCCCGCTGTCGATGACGTGCTCGCGCCGTGGCAGCGTCGCAGCCACGTGGCCGCCGCGCTGACCATCTCGTTCGGCTCGGTGTTCGTGCTCGTGTCGTGGCTGCTCGCGTTCGCGCTGCGCGACAAACAGCGCGCGCAGGCCGCGCTGCTGCGTCTTGCCGCGACCGATCCGCTGACCGGGCTCAACAATCGCCGCGTGCTCGACAAGCGGCTCGACGACGAATGGAAGCGTGCGCGACGCGAGAACAAGCCGCTGTCGGTGCTGTTCATCGATATCGATCACTTCAAGCGTTTCAACGATACCTACGGCCATGAGAGCGGCGACGAGGTATTGGTCGCGGTGGCTGATTGCATCGCGTCCGTGGTGCGGCGCTCGGCCGATCTGGTCGCGCGCTACGGCGGCGAAGAGTTCGCGGTGGTGCTGCCGGATACGACCGCGCAGGGCGCGTTCGCGGTCGCGGAGCAGATTCGTCGCAAGGTGGAAAACCAGGTCATCGTGCGCGGACACGATGCGCCGCAGGCGGTGACGGTGAGCGTCGGCTGCGCGACGGCGCTGCCGAGCGCCACGGATGTCGCGAACGGACTCGAGCTGATGGCGGCCGCTGATGGACAGTTGTATGTGGCGAAGAACGAAGGGCGCAATCGCACCCGGTCGGCGCAGTGGGACGAGTATTCGGCGGCGCAGGGGGTCTCGCGCACGGGGGCGGCGCCTTAACGCCAGGTGTTCGTTCGCGTGAGCGTGAGCGCCTTCCCGGCCCAGATTGTCGCGACGCAGCGCAATTCAGGCGCGCTCCGCACTGCGCGGCGCGAAGCCGCGCAACGTCACCGCCGCTGGTGTTTCGTCCCGCAACGCCGAGCGCGGCCGATCGGCGGCCGAACCATCCGCGTAAGCCAGCAAGCCCACCGGGAAGCCACGCCGCTGCCATGCATCGAGCCCGCCGCGCAGTGCGCGAATCCGCGTGTAGCCATTGCTGCGCATATGTTGCGAGACTTCGAGCGCGGTCGCGCTGTCCGGGCAGATGCAATAGATGACCATGTCGTGCGTGCGCAGCGCGCCGTCGATCTGTTCAGGCGAATGCGGATCGAGCGCGCGCGCGTCGGGAATCTGGCGTCGCAGATCGAGCAGCGGAGCGCCGGGCCGCGCATCGAGCACGCGGGACGGCGCCATGCGGCGCAGGCGGCCGGAGCACCGCCAGCGCCACGGCATGCTCGACGCGGCGGCACTCGCCGATGAGGCCTGCGTCGGCGCGGCCTGCATCGGCGCAGCTTGGGCCGACGTGGCTCGCGTGAACCGGCGCCGTTCGTAATATCGCAGATACAGCCGGTAGAGCAGATAGACGAGCGCCACCGCAAGAAGAATGTCGGCGATCGTGCCGCCGCGCTGCTCGACGAACGCGCGCAGCATATGCACCTCGCGTTCCACGGCCGCGCCGCCGAGCAGCCAGAACATCGCCCACGCGATCACGCTCGCCAGATCCCATAGTGCGTAGATGCGGATGTCGACGGCGGTCGTACCCATCAGCGGTGGCGTAATCAGGCCGAGGCCGGGCACGAACTTCGAAATCGACACGAGCGGCACGCCATAGCGTTCGAATAGCGCGCGCGCGGTTTCCAGCCTCGTATCGACGGCGGGCGACAAGCGGCCGAGCCACGCGAGCAGTTTGCGTCCATACAGACGGCCCGCCGCGAACCAGGTGCCGTCGCCGATCAATGCGCCCAGCACCGCCGCGCCGAGGGTCGGCCAGAACGCCAGGGTGCCCGCAGCGATCGCCGAGCCCGCGAACAGCAGCATCGGCACGGCCGGAATCGGTACGCCGAGGCGCGTCAGCAGGACGTTGACGAACACGATAGCGCTGCCCCAGGTTGAAACCGCCGACAACGGAAACTCGACCAATTGAGGCGCTCCTGTTGCTGCTGTTGGGCTGGCATGCGTGGACGGCCGGTATCGACCATCGGCCTCAATCGTCAATACGCAACTAACTGTCAACCCCGCGTGCCCACCGCAAGGTGGCCGGCGCGCTTGAAGAGAGTGCGCGCGAGCGCGCACGCTGGATTCGCAGGGGCGGGGGCTGCATCGTCAACGAATCACGAGCAGCCCCCGGGTCCACCTCATCAGGCATTCGGCACTGCCACCACGCCCGGATTCCCGACGATCGCCAGAAACTCCCGCCGTGTCGACGGATCGGTGCGGAACGTGCCGAGCATGCGCGACGTGACCATCGTGACGCCCGCCTTGTGCACGCCACGCGTCGACATGCACTGATGCGCGGCTTCGAGAATCACGCCCACGCCGGCTGGCTGCAGCACGTCGTTCAGCGTATCGGCGATCTGCACCGTCATCTTTTCCTGGATCTGCAGCCGTTTCGCGAACGCATCGACGAGGCGCGCGAGCTTCGAAATGCCGACCACGCGATGGTTCGGCAGATACGCGACGTGCGCGCGTCCGATGATCGGCACCATATGGTGCTCGCAATAGCTTTCGAAGCGGATGTCCTTCAGCACGATCATTTCGTCGTAGCCGTCCACTTCGGAGAAGGTACGCGCGAGGATGTCGCGCGGATCGACCTGGTAGCCGACGAAAAACTCGTCGTAAGCGCGCGTCACGCGTGCCGGCGTGTCGATCAGGCCTTCGCGCTGCGGATCGTCGCCGGCCCAGCGCAGCAGCACGCGCACGGCTGCCTCAGCTTCTTCGCGGCTCGGGCGTTCGGCGGCCGCTACGGGTTTGGTCTTCTTTGCCTTGCTGCTGGTCATGCGTCGTCCTCCTGGATCGCGCGTCGACGCTGCGCGCCGCGCGGGGTCAGTAACTGAGGTCATTGTTCCATGTTTTGCGCCGAAGGTGCCGATGCCCCTTTCGCGGCCGAGGCAGTCGCGGGCGTGCTGCGCACGGCTACTTCGGCCATTCGTCCATCGCATCGTTGAACAGCTCGGCGACCACGCCGCGCAGCCAGCTGCCGCGCGGATCGTTATGAAACTTGCGATGCCAGTGCTGCCGCAGGTCGAAGCGCGGCAGCGGCAGCGGCGGCTCGACGAGCATGATCGACGCATGCTCCGACACGTACGCGAAGCCGATCGCGTGCGGCACGGTCGCGAGCAGGTCGGTGCGCGCGAGGATGAAAGGCAGGCTCATGAAGTGCGGCGTTTCGAGCACCGCGCGTCGCTTGATGCGCTTCTTTTCGAGGTACTGCTCGAGCACTTCCTGGCTGCGTCCCTCGGCGCGCACGACCGCATGCCCTGACGCCACGTATTGCTCGAGCGTGAGCGGCCCCTTCGACAGCGGATGTCCGCTGCGCATCAGGCAGATGAAGCGATGCGTGAAGAGCCGCTGCTGAAAGAAGTTGTTGCCCGCCAGGTCCGGAAAATAGCCGACGGCGAGGTCGACATCGCCCGATTCGAGCCCGCGTTCCACTTGCGACGGCGACAGCGTGACCGAGCGCAGTTTCGCGGACGGCGCGCGCTCGGCGAACAGCTGCAAAAGACGCGGCAGAAACACGATTTCGCCGACGTCGGACAGCGCGATCGAAAACGTGTGCGTGCTCGTCGCCGGATCGAAATCCTGCACGTCGAGCATGCCTTTCTCGATGCGCAGCAACGCGTCGCGCGCGGCGGGCAGGATCGCGAGCGCGCGCGGTGTCGGCTCCATGCCTTTCGATGTGCGCACGAACAGCGGATCGTCGAAGTATTCGCGCAGGCGGCCAAGCGCGGTGCTCACGCGCGGCTGGCTCACGCCGAGCTGCTCGGCGGCGCGGCTCACGTTGCGCGTGTCTTCCATCGCGACCAGATAGGGGATCAGGTTCAGATCCAGATGTGTCTCGGACATGCTTGTTATGGCTCGCGGGGCCGGCGGGGCAAGGGAATGCTTATGCCGTATCGCTATAGAGCCTAGTTGAAAAATCGCCCGTAAGCATAGTGGGATTTTGCGCGGCCGGCATTTTCGCGCGCAGGGCGAGCGCTGGACGAGGGCATCCCGGACCTTCGCCGCCGCGCGCGGCGACCTATGATGAAGGGGGTTTCCCTGCCTTGACAACCCGCCCACAGGACAACCATAATCGCCGAAGCGTTCGCTAAACGAATCACTGTTCACTCAACGAACAATTCAGCGGCGCAGCAATCGAAGGCGCCAGCCCGCTCTCCCCCTCGCGAGCCGTCGTCAGCATGCCCGGAGACTGTTTCCGCGCGAGCCTTGCCGGTTACGGCTGTCAGCCCAGCGGCACGTAGCGCCCCCAAAGGAAATTCGACATGATCAACAAGATTTTCGAGACACTTCAATCGGCGGTCGCCGATGTCCACGACGGCGCGACCGTCATGATCGGCGGCTTCGGCACGGCCGGCATGCCGTCCGAGTTGATCGACGCGCTGATCGAGCAGGGTGCGCGCAATCTCACCATCGTCAACAACAACGCAGGTAACGGCGATATCGGCCTCGCGGCGCTGCTGAAGGCCAAGCGCGTGCGCAAGATCATCTGCTCGTTCCCGCGCCAGACCGACTCGTATGTGTTCGACGCGCTCTATCGCGCCGGCGAAATCGAACTCGAACTCGTGCCGCAAGGCAACCTCGCCGAGCGCATCCGCGCGGCGGGCGCGGGCATCGGCGGCTTCTTCACGCCGACCGCGTACGGCACCAAGCTCGCCGAAGGCAAGGAAACGCGCCTGATCGACGGCCGTCACTACGTTCTCGAAGCGCCGCTGCACGCGGACTTCGCGCTGATCAAGGCGTACAAGGGCGATCGCTGGGGCAACCTGATCTATCGCAAGACCGCGCGTAACTTCGGGCCGATCATGGCGAGCGCCGCGAAGACCGCGATCGTGCAGGTGTCGGAAGTGGTGCCGCTCGGCGGCCTCGATCCGGAAGAAATCGTCACGCCCGGCATTTTCGTGCAACGCGTGATCGCGGTGCCGCAAGCGGCGCATGCCCCCACGCCCAATCCTCACGACGCTGCTGCCTGACCCGGAGACCGACATGAAGAAACTGACTCGCGATGAAATGGCCAAGCGCGTTGCCCAGGACATCCCTGAAGGCGCTTACGTGAACCTCGGCATCGGCGTACCGACGCTGGTGGCGAACCACCTCGCCGCAGACAAGGAAATCTTCCTGCACAGCGAAAACGGTCTGCTCGGCATGGGCCCGGCCCCGGCGAAGGGCCAGGAAGACGACGAACTGATCAACGCCGGCAAGCAGCACGTCACGCTGCTGACGGGCGGCGCCTACTTCCATCACGCGGATTCGTTCGCGATGATGCGGGGCGGCCATCTGGACTTCTGCGTGCTCGGCGCGTTCCAGGTGTCGGCGAAGGGCGATCTCGCGAACTGGCACACCGGCGCACCAGACGCGATTCCGGCGGTCGGGGGCGCGATGGACCTCGCGATCGGCGCGAAGCAGGTCTACGTGATGATGGAGCACCTGACCAAGCAGGGCGAGAGCAAGATCACCGCCGAGTGCTCGTACCCGGTCACCGGTATCGGTTGCGTGACCCGTATCTATACGGACCTCGCAATGATCGACGTCACGAAGGAAGGCCTCGTCGTGCGCGAGATTTTCACGGACATCGGCTTCGACGAACTGCTGAAGCTGACCGGTGTGCCGATGACCGACGGCACGCAGGCCGCGCGCGCGGCCTGATGGTTGGCTGAGGCGTCGCGGCGGCGGTCTGCTTTGCGGCCGCGTCGATGGCGTCTCGTCTGAAAGCAGCATTGCGCGAACGGGTCAGCGCTGCCGGGGCAAACTCCTCGTCAGCGCTGGCCTGGCAACTTCAGCGACGTGCTGACCACGTTTGGCGCACAATACGCAGCACAAACCGCGTCATACGCCCGGCACGAGCGCGGCACGAGGGCTTGCTCCGCCACGGCGTCTGGTTCGAACCGCCGCGCGCCGTGCCGCTTCTTCGCTTCCGATTCCCTCAAACATCGTCGTCACCATGCTCGACTCCAGCGCCCGTCTGACTGGCCTTCTTTGCGGCACACAGCCGATGAACGACATCTGGGCGCCGCGTGCCACGCTGCAGCGGATGCTCGACGTCGAAGCCGCGCTCGCGCGTGCCTCTGCCGCGCACAAAGTCATTCCCGAATCCGCCGTCCCCGCGATCGAAGCGGCCTGCCAGGCCGACCGGCTCGACGCCGATGCGCTCGCACGCGACGCCGCGCTCGGCGGTAATCTCGCGATTCCGCTCGTCAAGCAACTGACTGCACGCGTCAAAGCCGCCGATGCCGAAGCTGGCAAATACGTGCATTGGGGCGCGACGAGCCAGGACATCATCGACACCGCGACGGTACTGCAACTGCGCGACACCTTCGACCTGCTCGACAGCGGCCTGCAAGCCACCTGCGACGCGGTCGCGAAACTCGCGGCCACCCATCGCGCGACACCGATGATCGGCCGCACGTGGCTGCAACAGGCGCTGCCGATCACGCTGGGTCTGAAGTTCGCGCAATGGCTCGACGCGCTGTTGCGTCATCGCGAGCGACTCGGTGCGTTGCGCGAACGTGTGCTGGTGCTGCAATTCGGCGGCGCGGCCGGCACCCTCGCGAGTCTGCGCGAGGCGGCGCCGCAGGTCACGCAGTCGCTCGCCAAGGAACTCGGCCTCGCGGTACCGACCTTGCCGTGGCACACGCAGCGCGATCGCATCGCCGAGACGGCGTCGCTGTTCGGCATGCTGATCGGCACGCTCGGCAAGATCGCGCGCGACGTGTCGCTGCAGATGCAAACCGAAATCGACGAACTCGCCGAACCGGCCGCGGCCGGCAAGGGCGGTTCGTCGACGATGCCGCACAAACGCAACCCGGTCGGTTGCGCGGCGGTACTGACGGCCGCGACGCGCGCGCCCGGCCTCGTGGCGACCGTGTTCGCCGGCATGGTGCAGGAGCACGAACGCGCGCTTGGCGGCTGGCAGGCCGAATGGGACGCGCTGCCGGATCTCGCGCGCCTCGCGGGCGGCGCGCTCGCGAACATCGAACAGATCGTGTCCGGCCTGAGCGTGAACATACCGCGCCTCGCCGCGAATCTCGACGTCACGCACGGCCTGATCCTCGGCGAAGCGGTGATGCTCGCGCTCGGCGATTCCATCGGCCGGCTCGACGCGCATCACCTGGTCGAGCGCGCGTCGAAGGCGGCGATCCGCGACGGCAAGACGCTGTATGACGTGCTCGCCGCCGACGCGGCCGTCACCGAACATCTTTCGCTCGAGCGCCTGAAGCAGCTGCTCGATCCCGCTCAATACGTCGGCCAGGCGCACGCATATGTCGACGCCGCACTGGCGCTTCACACCACGCGCGCGCAGCGCGCCCATTCCAAGGAGTAACCGGCATGCCCTACGCCGCAGTCAACGGCACCGAGCTTCACTATCGTATCGACGGCGATCGTCACGGCCACGCGCCATGGCTCGTACTGTCGAATTCGCTCGGCTGCGATATGTCCATGTGGACGCCGCAGGTCGCGGCGTTGTCGAAGCGCTTCCGCGTGCTGCGCTACGACACGCGCGGCCACGGTCATTCGGAAGCGCCGAAGGGTCCGTACACGATCGACCAGCTGAGCGGCGACGTGCTCGGCCTGATGGATACGCTGAAGATCGCGCGCGCGAATTTCTGCGGCATATCGATGGGCGGCCTGACCGGCGTCGCACTCGCCGCCCGTCACGGCGACCGCTTCGAGCGCGTCGTGCTGTGCAACACGGCCGCGCGCATCGGCTCGCCGGAAGTCTGGGTGCCGCGTGCCGCGAAGGCGCGCAGCGAAGGCATGTTCGCGCTCGCCGACGCGGTGCTGCCGCGCTGGTTCACGGCAGACTTCATCGAGCGTGAGCCGGTCGTGCTGGCGATGATCCGCGACGTGTTCGTGCATACCGACAAGGAAGGCTACGCATCGAACTGCGACGCGATCGACGCGGCCGACCTGCGGCCCGAAACGCCGGGTATCAAGCTGCCGACCCTCGTGATTAGCGGCACGCACGATCTGGCCGCCACGGCCGCGCAAGGCCGCGAACTTGCGCAGTCGATTCCGGGCGCGCGCTACGTCGAGCTCAACGCCTCGCATATCTCCAACATCGAAAAGGCCGGTGAGTTCACGAAGACCGTGCTCGACTTCCTGACGGAGGCAAAATGAACGACGAAGACCGTTACGAAGCCGGTATGGAGGTGCGTCGCGCGGTGCTGGGCAACGCGCACGTCGACCGTTCGCTCGCGAACCGCACCGAACTGACCGAGGAGTTCCAGAACCTGATCACGCGTTACGCATGGGGCGAGATCTGGACGCGTGAAGGTCTGCCGCGTCATACGCGTAGCCTGCTGACGATCGCGATGATGGTGGCGTTGAATCGCAGCGAAGAACTAGCGCTGCACCTGCGCGCCGCCAAAAACAACGGCGTGACGCGCGAGCAGATCAAGGAAGTGCTGCTGCAGACCGCGATCTACTGCGGCGTGCCGGCGGCCAACTCCGCGTTCCATCTGGCCGACAAGCTGTTTCGCGAGGATGATGCGGCGGCCGCGGCGGCGAAGTCGTAAGGACTGAGCACACGTAACTGATCCTGCGCATCGCGCAGGATCAGGTCGAAGGTGAGGGCAGGCTTGCTCACGACGGACTCCGCAGCTCACGCAGGAAACGCTGCACGGCCACCCGCACGATCTGCTGCACCCAACGGTGGGTCGCCTTCGACACCGCGCGCAGTTCATCGAGCAGTTCCTGCGGCAAGTACTGGCGGTAGGAAGGGTTGCGGTAGCGGCCGGCCATTTCAGTTCGTCCATTCCGGCCGGCCGCGACAGGTCAGGACTGTCTTGCGTTCAATGCAGGCCAGCGGGCCAGGGCAATGAACCACAGCAGAATGACGTTCACCACCGGAATGAAGGCGAGCAGCGACCAGGCGCCCGCATATCCCGCCTTCTTCAGGATCAGCCATAGCGGGATAATCTCCGCGATGACGACAACAAGAACAAACACCATCCAGTGCCATATGGAAAGAGCGCCCACGCATACCTCCATTTTTTAAAGTTGACGGGCAGAGCTGAGTATAACGACGCACGGCTGACTTCTTTTTCAATATTTCCGGCTGCCATCGATGCCGCACACCCGCTGCGCTTTACGCGCGTAGTCCTGCAACGCGGTCGGTTTCCGTATGGTCGCATCCCCGTCGCTGGTGATACCGAAAAGATCGTCAGCAGCCGCTGCGTCAAGTCCGGCTGTACTGGCTCCATCAGCTCCAACCATCCGTTCGCATCTGACCGTGCGGGAGGCGGCCAGACACTTCCGCGCCACGCAGCTGGCCGTACTCGACGCGTGCGAAGACTGGGAGGGCGATGGTTACATGCGGCCCGCAACGGGCTTTCGCGCCGGAAGCGTTTCGGATCGATTTCCCGCCTTGGCGACTATTTCGTGGAAGCCTACAGACAGACCCGAACCAGACGTACAGGCCGCGCGGGCAAGGGGTGTAATGACTGAAACAGAGCGAGGTAGGGGCCTTATGACGCGCCGCTCGCAGGCAAAAAAAGACCCGTGCGATGCGGGTCCGGGTCTGAACTGGCGCGGTTCACTCGATATGCCTGTACCGAGTGTCCCCGCCGCCACGCTGCAACTGTTTCGAAACGATAAGAAACTGTTCGTCACTAATCGTACACTCCAGTTCGCCTATCTCGTACACAGCAATCAGCTTGATCTTATTTCCGCTTCGCTCCTCAAAGGTAATCTGATAGACCCCGCGCCACATTGGTTCGCCATCCTCATATTTACCGATCTTCTCGGACGCCAGTCGCACGGCCCTTGTTTTCGTAGCATCGAAATCCAGGGAGAGGATGTCAGTTTTTCTTAGCGCCATCTGGGCCACATAGGCCGGAAACCGGTCGCCGCATGGCGGGTATGGTCCGGGTTCCGCCAGGCATAGCGCGGGAAGGGATAGCAGCAGGACTGCAAAAGCGTGTTTCATGGATTCAAAGGACCTCACTCTATCTGCTTGAACATTCTGTCAGCCTCGACTCTTGACAGCAAATGCTTCGAAACGACAAAAACCTCTACGGCACTCATTGAGCATTCAAATTCGCCAGCGTCGTTCACAGCAATCACCTTGACCTTGTTTCCGTTTTTTTCGTGAAAGGTGATGTGATAGACCTCACGCCACAACTGTTCGCCATCCTCATCTTTTCCTATTTTCTCGGACGCCAGTTGCACGGCTTGGGTTTTCGTATAGTCGATATTGCCAAGCATGCCAGCCTTTTTTAGGCTGTTTTCGGCGATGTTGGTCGGCCACCCGTCGCATGGCGGGTTCGGTCTGCCTTGCGCCAGGCATAGCGCGGGAAGGGATAGCAGCAGGACTGCAAAGGTGCGTTTCATGGATGTTTCACCCTAAGCATTCTGTCGCCACTGTTCCAGATTTGCTTGCGGTATGGCAAGTGCAGAACGATACATCCATTTGACGCGTTGCCGGGATCGGTCTGGCTGTCGCCGTGGATCATGAAGGCGGAACGTTCGCCTAAGCACGTTCCGCATACCGGGTTAAGCCGCATCGAGAACGGTCCAGTTTTAGGGTGCGGAAACGGTGCCGTAATTTCATACAGGCCAACGGGGATTGGTCCCCAGTCGCGGACATACTGGCTACTGTGTTTATTCTTGTGCTCTCCCTTGCCGGAATATCCCTTATCTGTGATTAATTTGTCGTTGTGATACAACAAGTGGCTCTCATGCTTGTAAATCCACACCATCGTCTTTTCCTAATTGGTTGTGCGAACCAACGATTACACCAGATCATCTGGCTGAACACAATTTTTAAGATATACGTCAGTTTGATCTGCATCCGCGTATCGAGCCGACAGAGGCAAGTGCAATTGATCGCGAAAGATCACGGCGAATATGAGTATGGGGCCGATTCGTGGGGAAAACAGAACCACGCCACAACGATTGCCGGCGCAACACAATGTAAAGAATGCGAATCAAAGCGACAAAAAAGAACGCGAAGATGCAGCCGCAACGAATGTTCAAAACGCAGATGTGCAAAAGCCGGACGTTACGAAGGTCGGCGCAGCGAAGCCTCAAGCCACGAAAGCCGCAGCAAACGAAAGCCGCAAAACGAAGACGCCTGTTACCGTTGTGAAGGAATGCGCGCCGTTCAGGATTGGTATCGAAGGAATCCGCACGGCATTCATTCGCGAATTCGGCGGGCGCCGATATTTTTTTATGCGGTAGTCGTCGCTACGACGCTCACCGGCACCTGCACGCACACCGCGCGCAACACCGTCTCCTTGATCACCTCGCGCCAATGCGCGAGCGCCGCCTTGTCCATCAGCGGTTCGCCGAGAAACGCGCCGAGCGTGTACTGATTGGCGTTATAGAAATAGCCGAGCGACGCGATCATCAGATACACGTCGCGTGCCGCGATATCGGCGCGAAACACGTCCTGCGCGCGGCCCGCCTCCAATAGCCTCTGCACGACCGAAATCGCGTAGCCCGAAATCTCCTTGAGCTTCTGCGATTTTTTCGCATGCTTGCCCTGGTGCAGATTTTCGCTCGACAGCAGCGTCACGAACTCCGGGTGATCGAGGTAGTACTGCCAGACGAACTCGACCATCTGTTCGAGGCCATGCACCGGATCGCGCAGATCGAGATCGAGTTTGCTTTCCGCTTCGTTGAACTGCGTGTAGATCGTCTCCAGCACTTCGATGAACAGCTGCTCCTTGCTGCCGAAGTAGTAATAGATCATCCGGTCGTGCGAACGCGCGGCCTTCGAAATACTTTCGATGCGGCCGCTCGCATAACCCTGCTTCGCGAACACCCTGATGGCCGCCTTCAGGATCTTGGCGCGCGTGTCCTGCGCCTGTTTCGCGCGGATACCGATGGCGCCCGGCTTGCGGGCGGCGGTGGGGCTCATGACGGTCTCGGATCTCTTTGTCAGCGTCGGTTTGAACGGCGGGCGCGCAGACTCAGCACGCCGATGCCGCATTGCACCATGATCCCGCGTGACGGAAAACACGTTGCACAGTCGATTTTGATCGAGTAGATTTCAATCGAGTTTGGTGTAGAAGATACTACATGAACGGTGAGTGACCGCAACATGAAAATGGGCGGCCCACGCGGAAATGCCCTGAAACCGGGACGATTCGCGCACCACGCAGCACCGCCAGCCATGTCGCGCCTGTGATGTCGTAGGGAACCCCACGATGACGGAACATACGAAGGTCGATTTCGGTGCAGAGAGTGTCGATCGCGATACCGCGTCGACGCCGGGCCCAACCGTGCTCGCAAAGTCGGCGCCGCGCAGCGAGCGCATGGCCGCGAACAAGATCGAATGCAATGCGTGTCCGGTGCTGTGCCAGATCTCGGAAGGGCGCACCGGCGCGTGCGATCGTTATGCGAATGCGGATGGGCGGTTGATACGCGTCGATCCGGTGGTGTTTCTGTCGCGTGCGAACGATGCCGACGCCGATCCGGCAAATGCGGCGATCGAATTCGGCACAGCCCCCGCCGCGGACCCAGGCACCACCGAACCCGCGCTGTTCGTCACCGGCGTCGGTGCCTCCTCGACCTATCCCGACTACAAGCCCGCGCCGTTCATCGTCGCGTCGAAGCTCGACGACATCGACATGGTCACCGTCGTCACCGAAGGCATCTTCAGCTATTGCAGCTTCAAGGTGAAGATCGACACCGACCGCTTTCTCGGCCCGGAACAGGCGAACGTGCGTTGTGACGGCGAGATCGTCGGTCACGTGAGCACGGCCGAATACGGCTCGCAGATGCTGAGCCTCGGCGGCGTCCATCATCTGACCGGCGGCAGCAAGAAAGAAGGCCGCGTGACCTGCGACATGATGCTCGCGCTCGGCAACAAGGAGGCGGTCGAGCTTGGTATCGACGGCGGCGCCAGTCTCGTGATTCGCGCCGGCGTCGCGCCGATCGTCGACGGTGTCGAGGAGCAGCGCATGCGCGTCGGCTGCGGCTCCGCGACGATCGGTATCTTCGCGAAGCAATGGTTCGGCCACGTTGATGAGGTGGTGGTCGTCGACGATCACATTACGGGCGTGCTGACCGAGCACCAGGCGGGCCGCTGCCTCGGCATGACGCGCTCGGGACTCAAGATACGCGGCCGCAAATCGACGCCGGGCCGCTATTTCCAGGTTGCCAATCCCGGCACCGGTTGGGGGGGCACCGACATTCAGGACCCGCTCGCGATCGTCGAAGGATTCGATCCGTCGGTCGCGAAGCCGGGCATGCGCGTGCTGATGGTCTCGACGACCGGCGAACACGCGCAATGGTACGAACTCGACGCACAGCTCGTGCCGCGCATCGCGCCGATGCCCGACGCGGTGCGCCGCACGGTCGAGCGGATCGGCGAGAACTGCGAGCCGTCGCTCGCGACGGTGCTGTTTCTCGGCGGCGCGGGCGGCAGTCTGCGCGCCGGCGCGACCGAGAATCCGGTGCTGCTCACGCGCGCGATCAAGCGCAAGCACGTCAACGTCACGTGCGGCGGCGCGCCGGCTTATGTGTGGCCGGGCGGCGGCATCACCGTGATGGTCGACGTGACGCGCATGCCGGACCGCTCGTTCGGCACGGTGCCGACACCGGCGCTCGTCGCGCCGATCGAATTCACGATGACGTACGACACGTACCGCGATCTCGGCGGCCACGTCGAGGCGGTGCGCTCGTTGCAGAGCGTGCTCGCGAGCGGGCCGACGCATACGGAAGGCGCGCCGCTCGCGCGGCGGACGCTGGCTCGCGATCCGGACAATCCGTGGCCGCCTGCAATGCCCGGTTAAGCACCCTGACCAAAAAATCACACGATGACCCCCACCCGAACCCGCCTCGACGAACACCGCTGGCATTGGCAGCACGGGCCGATCGACCTGATCCTCGGCGCCGACGGCGAGCCCGACGCGGTGCGTGCTGCATATGACGCATGCTGGGAGCGCTTCAGTCCTGTGCTGGAAGAGCTGGTCCGCGAATTGAACGTGCTTCGGCAACCAGTGCAGGCTGTGGCGGCACGACATGATTGCCCGCTTCGAGGGCCGGTCGCGACGCGTATGTGGCATGCGTGTCATCCGCATCGTTCGAGCTTCATCACGCCGATGGCCGCAGTCGCGGGCAGCGTCGCCGACGAACTGATCGCCACGTTCGCGCGCGACGGCATCGCGCGCGCCTTCATCAACAACGGCGGCGACATCGCGCTGCACCTCGCGGCGGGGCAGCAGTATCGGGTGGGCGTGTTGGCGGACCTCGCGCAAATTTCGGGCACGCGTTTCGCGCTCGACCCTGCGCTCGACGCGCATCTGACGCTCGACGCTCGGCAGCCGATTCGCGGCGTCGCGACGAGCGGCTGGCGCGGCCGCAGCTTCAGTCTCGGCATCGCCGACAGCGTGACCGTGCTCGCGCGCGATGCCGCGAGCGCCGACGCCGCCGCGACGATGATCGCGAACGCGGTCGATCTCGACCATGCGGGAATCGTGCGGCGTCCCGCGTCGTCGCTGAAGGACGATAGCGATCTCGGCGATCTGCTGGTGACCGTCGACGTGCCGCGTCTGCCGCAGCCGCTGATCGATTTCGCGCTCGCGCGCGGCGTCGATGTCGCGAAGCGGTTGCGCGGCCAGGGTTTGATCGAAGGCGCCGCGCTGTTCCTGCAAGGACGGGCGCGGGTCACCGGCATCGACGATTCACGCGCGTTGTCCGCCACGCGCGCTTCACTGACAACGGAGGCTCCGTGTTCGAAATACGCCGCGTGCTGACGCACGTCGAAGACATCTTCCACGAGTTCGGCCCCGCGCCCGCGCAGCCGCTCAGACGAGGCGCGATCGCCGCGGTGATGACGAATCCGTTCGCGGGCCGCTACGAGCCGAAAATAGAACACGCGATGGAAGCGCTGAAGCCGATCGGCTTCGAGATGGCGCAACGGCTGCTGACGGCGATGGCGGTGCCGCATGCGTCGATCGAAAGCTATGGGAAGGGCGCGATCGTCGGCGCGCGCGGGGAACTCGAGCACGGCGCGCTATGGCATGTGCCCGGCGGCTACGCGATGCGCGAGCTGCTCGAAAAGCACGGCGTGCCGACCCACGCGATCGTGCCGTCGACGAAGAAGGTCGGCGCGCCGTCCACCGCGCTCGACGTGCCGCTCACGCATGTGAACGCGAGCTACGTGCGCAGCCACTTCGATGCGATCGAAGTACGCGTGCCCGGCGCGCCCGCCGCCGACGAGATCGTCTACATCCTCGTGATGAGCACGGGGCAGCGCGTGCATGCGCGGGTGGGCGGCCTCGCGAAAGAGGCGATCGTCGGCAAGGATGGCTTGCGCTGAAGCGGCGCGCGGCAACCAGACAGCAAGGCAACCAAACTCGGAGAGCGCAAATGGCAATCAGGCTTCGCAAGCTGGTCGTGCAGGTCGACGAAACACGCATCGAAATGGGCCAGACCGTCGAGCCGCCCGCGCGCCGCGCGGTCGCGATCGCGGTGATCGATAATCCGTATGCGGGCCGCTATGAGGCGAAGCTCGACGCGCTGATCGAAGCTGGCGAGGAACTCGGCGCGCTGCTCGGCAAGCGCTGCGTCGAGGCGTTGGGCATCGCGCCCGGGGAGGCGCAAAGCTACGGCAAGGCGGCGATCGTCGGCGAGGCGGGCGAGCTCGAACATGCGGCCGCGATCCTGCATCCGAAGCTCGGCGCGCCGCTGCGCGCGGCGGTCGAGAAGGGCGCGGCGCTGGTGCCGTCGGCGAAGAAGATCGGCACGCTCGGCACCGCGATCGACGTGCCGCTCGGCCACAAGGACGCCGCCTACGTGCGCAGCCATTTCGACGCGATCGAGGCGCGCGTGGCCGATGCGCCGCGCGCGAACGAAATCGTCGTGGCGGTCGCGGTGACCGCGTCGGGCCGGCCGCTGCCGCGCATCGGCGGCTTGCAGGCGAACGAGATCAAAGGCGAGGACGGCCTGCGCTGAGCGATCGTTTTTTTCAGCCGCCTGTTTGCCGTCGCTTGTTTTGCGGGTTGTTTCGCTGGTAGTGTCCTGCCGTTGACGCGGGCGCGCATGGGGCCGCCCGCGCTGCAACGTCCGCCGATCGGGCCGCTGCGCATGTTGCGCGCGCGCCGTTCGGCGAGCTGCCGAGGGTCGCGATGCTTTCGAATCTGCTGGTACAACTGGTCAATGGACTCGCCGACGCGTCGACGCTGTTTCTGGTCGCCGCCGGTTTGTCGTTGATCTTCGGCGTGACGCGCATCGTCAACTTTGCGCACGGCTCGTTCTATATGTTCGGCATTTACGTCGCGTATAGCATCGCGAGCCGCTTTGGCCACACGGCGGGCGGCTTCTGGCTGTCGGTGCTCGCCGCCGCGCTCGCGGTCGCGGTGTTGGGCGCGCTCGTCGAAATCGTCGTGTTGCGGCGGATCTATCAGGCGCCGGAGTTATTCCATCTGCTCGCCACGTTTGCGCTCGTGCTGATCTTTCGCGACGCCGCGCTATGGCTTTGGGGCCCGGAGGATCTGTTCGGCCCGCGCGCGCCGCATCTCGCGGGCGCGGTCGACTTTCTCGGCCATCCGCTGCCCACGTACGACATCGCGCTGATCGTGATCGGTCCGGTCGTCTTGCTGCTGCTGTGGTACGCGTTGACGCGCACGCGTTGGGGCACGCTCGTGCGCGCCGCGACGCAGGATCGCGAGATGCTCGGCGCGCTCGGCATCAATCAGGCGTGGCTGTTTACCGGCGTGTTCTTCGTCGGCGCGTTTCTCGCGGGACTCGGCGGCGCGCTGCAAGGGCCGCGCATGTCGGCGAACCTGTCGCTCGACCTCGAGACGATCGGCAATGCGTTCGTGGTCGTCGTGGTCGGTGGCATGGGTTCGATTCCGGGCGCGTTCGTCGCGGCGTTGCTGATCGCCGAGATCAAGGCGCTGTGCATCGGTATCGGGCACGTGACGATCTTCGGCATCGGTTTATCGCTGAGCCGCTTCACGCTGGTGGCCGAATTCGTCGTGATGGCGGTCGTGCTGGTGGTGCGGCCTTGGGGTCTGCTCGGCCGCGCGAGCGCCGCGGTGCGCGCGATGGGTACGCCGGAAACGCCATTGCGTCCGGCGGGCAGGCGTCTGAAGGGGCTGGCCGCCTTCGTGTTGCTGGTGCTGGTTCTGGCGCCGCTCGCGGCCAACGCGTTTCCGTATATGCCGGTGCTGCTGGTTGAAATCCTGATTGCGGTGCTGTTCGCGGCGAGCCTGCATTTCATCATGGGTCCGGGCGGCCTGCATTCGTTTGGCCATGCCGCGTACTTCGGACTTGGCGCTTACGGCGCGGCACTGTTTCTGAAGGTGCTGAATCTGCCGATGGAAGCCGCGTTGCTGCTCGGGCCGCTGCTCGCGGTGGTGGGCGCGCTCGTGTTCGGCTGGTTCTGCGTGCGCCTGTCTGGTGTCTATCTGGCGATGCTGACGCTCGCATTCGCGCAGATCGTCTGGTCGGTCGTGTTCCAGTGGGACGACGTGACCGGCGGCAGCAACGGCGTGCTAGGCCTGTGGCCGTCGAACTGGCTGTCGTCGCCGGTCGCGTTCTACTACTTGACGTTAGCGTGCGCGGTGCTCGGCGTGTGGCTGCTGCGCCGCATGCTGTTCTCGCCGCTCGGCTATGCGATGCGCGCGTCGCGCGATTCCGCGCTACGCGCCGAGGCGATCGGCATCGACGTGAAGCGGGTTCAGTGGGCGTCGTTCGTGATCGCGGCGTTGTTCTGCGGACTCGCCGGATCGCTGTACGCGTTTTCGAAGGGCAACATCTCGCCCGAAGTGATCAGCGTGAGCCGCTCGGTCGATGGCCTCGTGATGGTGCTGCTCGGCGGCTTGCAGACGTTGAGCGGGCCGATCGTCGGCGCGGCCGTGTTCACGTGGCTGCAGGACACGGTCGCGCGCCAGACCGACTACTGGCAGGCGCTGCTCGGCCTCGCGATCCTGCTGCTGGTGATCGCGTTTCCACAGGGTATCGTCGGCTTCATTCGCGAGCGTTTCGGCGACGCGAACGCCGATCAGGCCGACAAGACCAACGGCGGCGCCGCGTCGCCGTCGCAACGGGCCGCCGCGGTCAAGGAGGGGCTATGAGTCTGCTGCGCGTAGGCGGTCTGTCGAGATCGTTCGGAGGACTGAAGGCGGTCGATAACGTTTCATTCGATCTCGAAGCGGGTCAACTGCTGGCGCTGCTGGGCCCCAACGGCGCGGGCAAATCGACTTGTTTCAACATGGTCAACGGCCAGTTGCAGCCGTCGTCGGGTTCGATTCTGCTCGACGGTCATGAACTCGTCGGCATGCGGCCGCGCGATATCTGGCGGCGCGGCGTCGGCCGCACGTTCCAGATCGCCGCGACGTTCAACTCGATGACGGTGCTCGAAAACGTGCAAATGGCGCTGGTGTCGCGCGAGAAAAAGACCTTCGGCCTCTGGAAGCCAGCGGGCTCGCACCATGCCGACGAAGCGTTCGCGCTGCTCGAACAGGTCGGCATGGGCGCGCACGCGAAGCGCGCGTGCGGCGTGCTCGCGTATGGCGACGTGAAGCGCGTCGAGCTTGCGATCGCGCTCGCGAACCGGCCAAAGCTGCTGTTGATGGACGAACCGACCGCCGGCATGGCGCCGAAGGAGCGCAACGAATTGATGGCGTTGACCAAGCGGCTGGTGACCGAACACGAGATCGGCGTGCTGTTCACCGAACACAGCATGGACGTCGTATTCGCGTACGCCGACCGGATGATCGTGCTCGCGCGCGGCAAGCTGATCGCCGAAGGCGACGCCGACACGATCCGCAACGACGCACGCGTGCAGGAGGTCTATTTCGGCACCGGCAAGACGTTCCGGCCGCACGCGCCACTGCAAGACGCGTCAGGCAGCGTGCGGGATCGTGGAGCATTGCAATGAGCGAACCGATGCTGAAAGTCTCCGGCCTCAATGCGTTCTACGGTCGCGCCCACATCCTGTTCGACGTCGGCCTCGAAGTCGGCCGCGGCGAGGTGGTCGCGCTGATGGGCCGCAACGGCGCCGGCAAATCGACGACGATGAAAGCGGTGATGGGACTGCTGCCGCGCCGCCACGGCGAAGTGACGTTTCGCGGCCAGAACATCAGCGCGCTCGCGCCGTTCAAGATCGCGCGCATGGGCGTCGGTTTCGTGCCCGAGGACCGCCGCGTGTTCGCGGACCTGACGGTGATGGAAAACCTCGACACGGGCCGCCAGCCGCCGCGCGAAGGCGCGCCGCAATGGACGCCCGACAAGCTGTTCCGCCTGTTTCCGAATCTCGGCGAAATGCCGAAGCGCCCCGGCGGCCAGATGAGCGGCGGCGAGCAGCAGATGCTGACCGTGTCGCGCACGCTAATGGGCAATCCGTATCTGGTGCTGCTCGACGAACCGTCCGAAGGCGTCGCGCCGGTGATCGTCGAGCAGATGGCGAACATGATTCTCGAACTGAAACGCGAAGGGCTATCCATTCTGTTATCCGAACAGAATCTGCACTTCGCCGAGCTGGTCAGCGACCGCGCGTATGTGCTCGAGAAAGGGCAGATCCGTTTCAGCGGGACGATCGGCGAACTCGCACGGAACGAAGCAGTGAGGCGCGCTTATCTGAGCGTGTGAATTCATCGGGTAGTGTCGGCGAAAGGAGAGGCAGATGGCGGCAGAGACGTTGACAGGCTTGTCGGGCAAGGTCGCGGTAACGAACATCGGGCTGCTGCTGTCGGGCGATATCGATCAGCCGATTCTCGACGCGGACACGCTGGTGATCGACGACGGCGTGATCGTCGCGCTCGGCCGCGAGAAAGACTGCGATCTCGAAGGCGCGCGCACGACGGTCGACTGCAAGGGCACGACGGTCGCACCGGGCCTGATCGACTCGCACGTGCATCCGGTGTTCGGCGACTGGACGCCGCGCCAGAATCAGCTCGGCTGGATCGAGTCGAATCTGAACGGCGGCGTGACGACGATGATCTCGGCCGGCGAAGTGCATTTGCCTGGCCGTCCGAAAGACGTGCTCGGCGTGAAGGCGCTCGCGATCACCGCGCAGCGCTCGTTCGACGGCATGCGCGCGGCGGGCGTCGGTGGCGGCGTCAAGGTGCTGGCAGGCGCGCCGGTGATCGAGAAGGGCATGGTCGAGCAGGACTTCAAGGAGCTGTCCGAAGCCGGTGTGAAGCTGCTCGGCGAAGTCGGCCTCGGCAGCGTGAAGGGCGGCGAGGAAGCGCAACAGATGGTCGCGTGGGCGCGCAAGTACGGTATCCAGAGCACGATTCACACGGGCGGTCCGTCGATTCCGGGCTCCGGCCTGATCGATCGGGACGTGGTGCTCGCCGCCGATGCCGATGTGATCGGCCACGTCAATGGCGGCCATACGTCGCTGTCGTACCGGCACGTGTGCGATTTGTGCGAGCAGTCGAGCCGCGCGCTCGAAATCGTCCACAACGGCAACGAGCGGATCGCGTTGCTGACCGCGCGCCATGCGATCGAATTGAAGTGCCCGCACCGGATCATTCTCGGCACCGATAGCCCGGCCGGCTCCGGCGTGCAACCGCTCGGCATTCTGCGCATGATCGCGCTGATCTCGAGCCTCGCCGACGTCCCCGCCGAAATCGCGTTCTGCTTTGCGACCGGCAATACCGCGCGGCAGCGCCACCTGCGCCAGGGGCTGATCGAGGTGGGCCGTCCCGCCGATCTCGTGTTCATGGACCGCGCGCAGCATACGGCCGCCGACACGCTGCTCGAAAGCGTGCAACTCGGGGATATTCCGGGTGTGGGGATGGTGATGATCGATGGTCTGATCCGCTGCCGGCGCAGCCGCAATACGCCGCCCGCGACCGAAGTGCCGGTGGTGCTGTGAACGCGCGGCGCGACAGGGTGCTCGCATCATGATGAACCGCGCCGCTCAGCTCGTGCTGAAGGTGAACGGCGCGACGCATGTGGTCAGCGCGGCGGCGCAGACACCGCTGCTCTACTTGTTGCGCAATGATCTCGCGCTGAACGGGCCGAAATTCGGTTGCGGTCTCGGCGAATGCGGCGCCTGCACCGTGCTGCTCGACGGCATGCCGACGCGCGCCTGCGTGACGACCGCCGAAGTCGCGCTGGGCCGCGAGATCACGACGCTCGAAGGGCTCGGCACGCGCACCGCGTTGCATCCGGTGCAGCAGGCGTTCATCGACGAACAGGCCGCGCAATGCGGCTACTGCCTGAACGGCATGATCATGACCGCGAAGGCGCTGCTCGATCGCGATCCGCATCCGAGCGTCGCGACGATCCAGCGCGAGCTGTCGCGCAATCTGTGTCGCTGCGGCACGCATGTCGAGATCGTGCGCGCGGTGCAGCGCGCGGCGCAATTGCTCGACGCGCAAACGGACGTGGACGACGGAGCGCGCGTATGACCGGGCCGGACTTCAGCGTCGATCGTCGTGGCGCGACGCCGTCGCGCAAGCAGTTGTACGACGCGCACAGCGTGCTGCTCGTCGCGCGGCCGCCGCATGCACCGGTCAAGGCCGTGCGCGGCCAGCCGGGTTCGCGTTCTTCGTTCGTGCCGACCGAGGCGGATCTGTTTCTGGTCGTGCGAGACGATGGCAGCGTGGTCGCGTTCAACGGTCACGTGGATCTTGGCACCGGCATTGGCACCGCGCTTGCGCAGATCGTCGCGGAAGAACTCGATGTGCCGTTGACGCGTGTGTCGATCGTGCTCGGCCATACCGGCGAAGCGCCGAACCAGGGGCCGACGATCGCCAGCGCGACGATCCAGATTTCGGCGGTGCCGCTGCGGCAGGCGGCGGCGCAAGCGCGTCAGTATCTGGTCGCGCAAGCGGCCGCGCGCCTGAACGTAGACGCGAACGATCTCGACGTGCAGGACAGCCGCGTGTTTCCACGCGATGGCGACCCGGCGCAGGGCATTCACTATGGCGAGCTGATCAAAGGCCAGCGTGTCGAACTGCTGCTGTCGAACGATGCGCCTTTGAAACCGCCGCACGCGTACCGCGTCGTCGGTAAAAGCGCGCCGCGTGTCGACATTCCCGCGAAGGCGACCGGTGAGCTGAGCTTCGTGCATGACGTGCGCGTGCCCGGCATGCTGCATGGACGCGTGGTGCGGCCGCCTTATGCGGGCGTCGCGCAGGGTGAGTTCATCGGGCATAGCCTGCTGGAAGTGAACGAAGCGGCGATTCGCGATTTGCCTGGCATCGTCAAGGTGGTCGTGATTCGCGATTTCGTCGGCATCGTCGCCGAGCGTGAGGAGATTGCGCAACAGGCGGCGCAGCGGCTCGACGTGCGCTGGAAAACGGTCGATGGCCTGCCGCCGCTCGACACGAGCGAGCAGGTCGAAGCGGCGTTGCGCGCGAATCCGGCGACGCGGCGCGATCTGGTGATCGAAGGCGACGTGGATGCGGCGCTCGCGCAAGACCCGTCGCGCACGTTGGAACGCACTTACGTGTGGCCGTTCCAGATGCACGCATCGATCGGGCCGTCGTGCGCGGTCGCGGACTATCGCAGCGGAGACGGCGACGACACGCAGCTGAAAATCTGGTCCGGCACGCAGAACCCGCATTCGCTGCGCGCCGACCTCGCGTTATTGCTGACGCTCGACGAAGCGCGCATCGACATCGTGCGGATGGATGCGGCGGGCTGCTACGGACGCAATTGCGCGGACGACGTCGCCGCCGACGCCGCGCTGCTGTCGCGCGCGGTCGGCGCGCCGGTGCGCGTGCAGCTATCGCGCGAGGACGAACACGCGTGGGAACCGAAGGGCGCCGCGCAACTGATGGACGTACGCGGCGCGCTCACCGCCGAAGGCGAACTGGCCGCCTACGACTTTGCGACGCGCTATCCGTCGAACGACGCCCCCACGCTCGCGCTGCTGCTGACCGGCACGATTCCCGCGCAGCCGCAGGTGTTCGAGATGGGCGACCGTACGGCCGTGCCGCCGTACGACTATCGCAGCATGCGCATCGTCTGCGACGACACGCCGCCGATCGTGCGCGCCGCGTGGCTGCGCGGCGTGTCGGCGTTGCCGAACACGTTCGCGCACGAGTCGTTCATCGACGAACTGGCCGAGCAGGCCGGCGTCGATCCGGTCGAGTTCCGCCTCACGCATCTGACCGATCCGCGCGCGATCGACCTCGTCAAGGCGGTCGCGGCGAAAGCCGGGTGGGAACCGCGCGAACCCGCGTTCAGAACGCGCGGCGAGGACGACGAAGACGGCAACATCGCGCGCGGCCGCGGCATCGCGTACGCGCGCTACGTGCACAGCAAATTCCCGGGGTTCGGCGCCGCATGGTCCGCGTGGGTAGCCGAGGTCGAAGTCGATCGCAACAGCGGCGAACTGGCGGTCACGCGCGTCGTGGTCGGCCAGGACACCGGCACGATGGTCAATCCGGATGGCGTGCGTCACCAGATTCACGGCAACGTGATCCAGACGACGAGCCGCGCGCTGAAGGAGCAGGTCAGGTTCGGCGACAACGCGGTGACGAGCCAGGAGTGGGGCGCGTATCCGATCCTGACGTTCCGCGAAGTGCCGGTGATCGACGTCGTGATGATGCCGCGCCACGGCGAGCCGCCGATGGGCGCCGGCGAGTCGGCGTCGCTGCCCGGCGCGGCCGCCATCGCCAATGCGCTGTACGACGCGACGGGGGTGCGTTTCCGTCGCCCGCCGTTCACGCCGGAAAAGATCCGCGCCGCGCTCGCCGACGCGCAGGCGCAAGACGCGGCGGCGGCGCGCAGGAAAAAGCGCTGGCGGCGCGGCTTTTTCGGCTTGTTGGCCGCGGGCGCGGTCGGCTGGCTTGGCGCGCTGTCGTTCGCCTCGGTTTCCAGCGCGCCGCTTGCGCCGATCACGCCGCCGCTTGCAAGCGCGTTTGCGCCGGAACTGGTCGCGCGCGGCAAGCTGCTCGCGTCGCTCGGTAATTGCGCGGTTTGCCATACCGCCCACAACGGCGTGCCGAACGCCGGCGGCAAGCCGCTCGCGACCCCGTTCGGCATCGTCTACAGCACCAACCTCACGCCCGACGGCCAGACCGGGATCGGCCACTGGTCGCTCGAAGCGTTCGTGCGCGCGATGCGGCACGGCATCAGTCGCGACGGTCATCGGCTGTATCCGGCGTTTCCGTACACGTCGTTCCAGAACATCTCCGATGACGATCTGCACGCGCTCTACGCGTATCTGATGTCGCAAACGCCGGTGCGCAGCCGGCCGCCCGAAACGAAGCTCGCGTTTCCTTTCAGCGTGCGTCCGCTGATGGCTGCATGGAACGGTCTGTTTCTCGGCCGCACCGCGTTTGCCGCCAACCCCGCGCAGAGCGCGCAATGGAATCGCGGCGCGTATCTGGTGAATGGCCTTGGCCATTGCAGCGCGTGCCACACGCCGCGCAACGCGTTCGGCGCCGAGAAAACCGGCGCGGCGTTCATGGGCGGAGGCAGCGCCGAGGGCTGGGAAGCGCCCGCGCTGTCGGCGTTGTCGAATGCGCCGGTGCCGTGGAGCGAGGACGAACTGTTCCGCTATCTGCGCGACGGTCACGCGCCGTTGCACGGCGTCGCGGCCGGGCCGATGGCGCCGGTGATCGGCGATCTGGCGGCGCTGCCCGACAGCGATATCCGCGCGATGGCCGTCTATCTCGCGTCGCTCAATCCGCTGGAGCCGAACGCCGATCCGGCCGCGACCGCGCGCGAATACGAACAGGCCAGCGCGATGACGGGCGCGCCGGTCACGGCGGGTGCGCGGCTTTTCGACGGCGCGTGCGCCGCGTGCCATCACGCGGGCAGCGGACCTCAGTTGTTCGGCGCACATCCGTCGCTGGCGCTGAACACGAACCTGCACGGCGCGACGCCGGACAACCTGATTCGCGTGATTCTCGACGGCATCGGCTCGCCTGCGCGGCCCGAACTCGGTACGATGCCGGCTTACCGCGACAGTTTCAACGACGCCCAGGTCGCCGAGCTCGTGTCGTTCCTGCGCGCGCAGTTCGCGGGCGGCAAGCCGGCATGGCAGGACGTCGCCGCGAACGTGGCCAGAATCCGCGCGGAACCGCGCGAGCAATGAGCCGCCGGCCGTCGTCCGAAGGTGCGCAGGTCCACGCGCTTGCACGTCCGCACGTTCGCATGTCTGACTAAAACCACCATTCCTTCTGATAACGGAGAAACGCATGACCACGCGCGCAGGATGGATCTCTCGCCTCATGGTGTCGACCGTGTGCTCGTTTGCCGCGCTCGGCGCGAGCGCACAGCAGACCATCAAGATCGGTGAGATCAATAGCTACAAGGCGCAGCCCGCCTTTCTCGGGCCTTACAAGCAAGGCTGGAATCTCGCACTCGAGCAGGTGAACGCGGCGGGTGGCGTGCTCGGCAAGCAGCTCGAAGTTATTTCGCGCGACGACAACGGCAACCCCGGCGACACGATCCGCGTCGCCCAGGAACTGATCGCGCGCGAGCAGGTGCAGGTGCTGTTCGGCGGCTTCCTGTCGAACACCGGCCTCGCGCTCGCCGACTTCGCGAAGCAGAAGAAGATCTTCTTCCTCGCGGCCGAACCGCTGACCGACAAGATCGTCTGGGCCGACGGCAATAAATACACGTACCGTCTGCGTCCTTCGACCTACATGCAGGTCGCGATGCTGGTGCCCGAGGCCGCGAAGCTGAAGAAGAAGCGCTGGGCGATCGTGTATCCGAACTACGAGTATGGGCAATCGGCGGTGGCGACCTTCAAGAAGCTGCTGACGGCCGCGCAGCCGGACGTGCAGTTCGTCGTCGAACAGGCGACGCCGCTCGGCAACGTCGACGCGGGCGCCGTGACCCAGGCGATCGCCGACGCGAAGCCCGACGCGATCTTCAACGTGCTGTTCGGCGCCGACCTCGGCAAGTTCGTGCGCGAGGGCAATACGCGCGGGCTCTTCAAGGATCGCGCGGTGGTGTCGCTGCTGACCGGCGAGCCCGACTACCTCGATCCGCTCGGCGCCGAAGCGCCGACCGGCTGGATCGTGACCGGCTACCCGTGGTATTCGATCGATACGGCCGCGAACAAGCAGTTCGTCGACACGTATCAGGCGAAATATCACGACTATCCGCGGCTGGGCTCGGTGGTCGGCTATTCGGCGCTGATGTCGATCGCGGACGGCATCAAGAAGGCGGGTTCGACCGATCCGGACAAACTCGCCGCCGCGTTCAAGGGGCTCAACGTGCAGACGCCCTTCGGCCCGATCATGTACCGCGCGCAGGACAATCAGTCGACGATGGGCGCGTATGTCGGCGTGACCGGCGTGAAGGACGGCAAGGGTGTGATGACGTCGTACCGCTATGTGGATGGCGCGAGCGTGCAGCCATCGGACGCCGAGGTGAAGAAACTGCGCCCGGCGGATTGAGGACGTGGCGCGCGGCGGTCCGTCGTGACTGCCGCGCAATGGCCGCGCGAGTGTTGGTGAATGCACGTCCGCAGCGGCTTTTGCCACGAGCGGGCGGCTTTGAAAACGGCGGTTGCCGTCGGCGAAACCTACTCTTCCGCGTCGTGCTCCGTGACGAAGCGCTTCAGATAAGCGAGCACGGCCGCTTCCATCGCGCGATGATCGGCGGTGTTTTTCGAGCCCGCGTTTTCTTCATCGCCGAACAGTGTGGACGGCGCGTTGTGCACGTCCACTTCCTGCCCCTCGCGGAACACGCGAATTTCGTGGACGTCTTCGACGTACTCGGCGATCCAGTGCACGCCCTCGATATGCGTGCCAGCGCGAACCGTAACTATCTTCATGGCTGTCTCCATGCAAGGCGGCCGATTTGAGTTAGCGCTTCGGCGCTTACTCCCGTCCCATGTCCACCACCATACGCCGTCCCGCCGACGCACGCGAGTCCCGCCGCGCAACCGCCGCCGGAGCATGGCGCGGATGGGCGCTCCGGCACGCTCGTTGCTGAATGATAGAGACTCACCCACAACCGGAGAACCGTCATGCCAGAGCAGAAAACCTTGAAGCGTGCCGCGGCCGATAAACGCGCCGGCAAATCAGCGAGTACTCAAGCGGGAGAGTTCGTCAAGGAACAGGTGGACAAGGTCCGCGCCGGCAAGCACGGCGTGCGCTCGCCGAAGCAGGCGATCGCGATCGGGCTGTCCGAGGCGCGGCGCGCGGGCGTCGACCTGAAGCCGCCGAAGAAGGGCGCCACGAGCGAGGCGACCCGCAAGAAAGCGCAGAAGGACAGCGCGGCGGGCAAGCACGAAGGCGCCGCGAAAAAGAGTGCGAGCAAGGAGTCGAGCGCGAAACGCTCGCGTGTGTCGGAGAGCGTGCTCAAGCGCGAGAGCAAGGCCGGGGCGTCGTCGGCGGCGATGTCGAAGCAGGCGAAGTCCGCGGCGGCCAAGCGGCCAGCCGCGAGCCGCTCGGCCGCAGCCAAAAAGGCCGCTGCGACGAAGGGCGCGGCCGGACGCTCCGCTGCCGCGAAAAAGGCCGCGCAAACGCGGGCGTCGCGCGCGCATCACTGAGCTTGCGGCTCGCAAAGCGGCAGCAATAAAAAGAGCGGCGCACGCATGCGCGTGCCGCCGCTCTTTCGTCGTCGCCTGGTGGCGCGCTTGCGGGCCTTCTTACTGCACCGTCGCCAGCACCTCGCCAACGGTGCGGAAGAGCCGCGCGATCTGCTCTTCGTCGATGATCAGCGGCGGCGAGAACGCGAGGATGTCGCCGGTGAAACGGATCAGCACGCCTGCCTCGAAGCATTTGACGAACGCCTCGTAGGCGCGCGCGCCCGGCGCCCCGTCGCGCGATTCGAGCTCGATGCCCGCGACGAGGCCGAGATTGCGCACGTCCTTCACGTGCTTCGCGTCGCGCAGTCCATGCGCGGCGGCTTCGAACGTCGGCGCGAGGCTGGCCGCGCGCTCGAACAACTGGTCGCGGCGGTACAGATCGAGCGTCGCGATCGCGGCCGCGGCAGCCGCCGGATGCGCCGAGTACGTGTAGCCGTGGAACAGCTCGATCGCGCCCGGCGCGCCGCTACCCACGACCGTGTCGTGGATCGTGCGGCTCGCCGCGACCGCGCCCATCGGAATCGACGCGTTGTTGATCGCCTTCGCCAGCGTGATCAGGTCCGGCGTGACGCCGAAGTGTTCGCTCGCGGTCGCCTTGCCGAGGCGGCCAAAGCCCGTGATCACCTCGTCGAAGATCAGCAGGATGCCGTGCTTCGTGCAGATCTCGCGCAGCTTTTGCAGATAGCCTTGCGGCGGAACCAGCACGCCGGTCGAGCCGGCCACCGGTTCGACGATCACCGCGGCGATCGTCGAAGCGTCGTGCAGCGCGACGATGCGCTCCAGCTCCTCGGCCAGATGCGCGCCCCATGCGGGCTGGCCCTTCGAGAACGCGTTGTGTTCGAGGTTGTGCGTGTGCGGCAGATGATCGACCGCCGGCAACAGCGCCCCCGAAAACGTCTTGCGATTCGGCGCGATACCGCCGACCGAAATCCCGCCGAAACCGACGCCGTGATAGCCGCGCTCGCGGCCGATCAGACGCGTGCGCTGGCCTTCGCCGCGCGCGCGATGGTAGGCGAGCGCGATTTTCAGCGCGGTGTCGACCGATTCGGAGCCCGAGTTCGTGAAGAAGATGCGATCGAGCCCTTCCGGCATCAGCTCGGCAACCTTCTTCGCCGCTTCGAACGCAAGCGGGTGGCCCATCTGGAAGGTCGGCGCGAAGTCGAGCGTCGACAGCTGCTGGGTGATCGCGGCGACGATTTCATCGCGGCCATGGCCGGCGTTCACGCACCACAGCCCGGCGCAACCGTCGAGAATCTCGCGCCCGTCGGTGCTTCGGTAGTACATGCCCTTCGCCGATTCCAGCAGGCGCGGCGCGGCCTTGAACTGGCGGTTGGCGGTGAAGGGCATCCAGAAGGACGACAGATCGTCGATGACGGGGCGCGAAGTCATGGCATCTCCTCGAAGTGGTGTCGGTTGGGGCTTTAAGCGTAGCCAAACTGTAGCCCTCGCGGTTTAATGGCGGCATAAACAGTTGACCAAGTGTGGTGTCAACCGTGCTGGTGGATTCGCGCGAACTGTTCCGGTAGGCGGGCGGTCCGCGGTTCGTCTTTTTGCCCCTCGTTTTTCGCCCGAAACATGATCGAACTGGACCTTCAACGCGACCGGCGCGCGGCGCCGACGCTCGTCGAACAGGTCGTGCAGAGCTTCGCGCGCGCGATCGACTCGCAATCGCTGCGCGCGGGCGCGCTGCTGCCGTCGGTGCGGCAGCTTGCCCAAAGCCACGCGCTGAGCACCTTCACCGTGACCGAGGCGTACAACCGGCTGGTGTCGATGGGGCTCGTGGTCGCGCGGCGCGGCTCCGGCTATCGGGTGGCGGCGCGCTCGTCGTCCACGCGCGCGGCCGTCGCCGACTGGACGCCGCCGAGCCTGACCGCGACGTGGCTGCTGTCCGACGTGTTCGCCGATCACTCGGTGCCGATCAAGGCGGGCTGCGGCTGGCTGCCGAGCGAATGGACCAACGAGAGCGGCCTGCAGCACTCGCTGCGCGCGCTGAGCCGGGTGCCGGCCGCGCGGCTCGGCGACTATGGCCATCCGTACGGCTTCGCGCCGCTGCGCGAGCGCATCGCCGAACAGCTCGACCGGCGCGGGCTGCCCGTCGACGTCGCGAACGTGCTGCTCACGCAGGGCGCGACGCAGGGGCTCGATCTGATCGTGCGCACGCTGCTGCGCGCGGGCGATGCGGTGATCGTCGAAGATCCCGGCTACTGCAATCTGCTGCAGATCCTGAAGCTCGCCGGGCTGGTCGTGCATGGCGTGCCGCGCACGCCGGCCGGCGTCGATACGGACGTTCTCGCAACGCTGGTCGCGCGGCACAAGCCGAAGGCGATCTTCGTCAACACCACGCTCCAGAATCCGACCGGCGCGACCTTCGGCATGTCGGCCGCGTTCCGCTTGCTGCAGATCGCCGAGCGCGAGCGCATCTGGGTGATCGAGGACGACGTGAGCCGCGAACTCGCGCCGGCCGGCGCGCCGCTACTGGCGGCGATGGAAGGCTTGCAGCGCGTGCTGCACGTCGGCGGCTTTTCGAAGACGGTGACGCCGTCGCTGCGCTGCGGCTATGTGGTGGCCGAGCAGGCGGTGCTGCGCGAACTCGCGCGCACGAAGATGGCGGTGGGGCTGACGTCGTCGGAAACGATCGAGCGGATCGTCGACAAGGTGCTGGTGGAAGGGCGTTACGCGCGCCACGTCGAGATGGTCAACGAACGGCTCAAGCTCGCGCACGTGGCACTCGAAGAACGGCTGGACGCGCTCGGGCTCGAGGTGTTTCACCGGCCGCGCGCGGGGCTCTTCATGCTGGCGCGTCTGCCGATCGAAGCGGAGCGCGCCGCCGAGGTCGCGACCGCCGCGCTCGCGCACGGCATCTGGCTCGCACCGGGCTCCTACTTCCGTCCCGACGACGCGCCGAGCGCGTGGTTCCGCTTCAACGCGCCGTATTCGAGCGACGACGCGTTGTGGCGCTTCATCGAACGGGTCGGGCAGGGGGCGTGGTAGACGCGGCGGCGCGCGTCGAAAGCTCAGCCGCCGTGCCCGATCAGCTTCAGCGCGATCGGATACAGCGACGCGACCAGCAGCAGCGCCATCGCGATGTTGAAGACGCGCAGCCGCTTCGGGTTCGACAGCACCTCGCGCATCGCGGTGCCGAAACCGGCCCACACGCAGATGCACGGAAAGCCGATCACATAGAACACCGCAGCCATCGCGACGGCGTTCATGCCGAAGCTGTTGCTCAGGTGAATCGTCGTCGCGGCGGTCAGCACCATCATCCACGCCTTCGGATTGACCCACTGAAACGCGATCGCCTCGTGAAAGCGCATCGGGCGACGCTCGCCGTTCCTGAGCTTCAGTTCGCCCGACGTGCCGATTTTCCACGCCAGATACAGCAGATAAGCGACGCTGACGACTTCGAGCACCGTGTACAGCACGGGGAAATGCACGAACGCCTCGCCGAGGCCGATGCCGACCGACAACATTAGTAGCACCACGCCGACGCTGATGCCGGACAGATGGGGCAGCGTGCGGCGAAAGCCGAAATTGACGCCCGACGCGAGCAGCATCGTGTTGTTCGGACCGGGCGTGATCGAGGTGACGAGCGCGAACAGGATGCCGGCTGGCAGCGCGCTGAGAGTGACGAAAGACATGGGGGCTCCGGTGTCGCCAACAGAAAACGGTGAAGTTCATTCTAGCGACAGAGGCCGGTACAGTACCTGTACGGTTTTGAAAATGATGTCCGGTACGGATCGATGATGACTTGATTGGCCGGAAAGCGTCGCCACGCGGCGTTTCAACACTCGGTAGTTAACATATGTTGCATTTATTTTTTTAATGGCAACATATGTAGACGGCTGGCGCAGCAGCCCGCTATCCATCAGGAACCTGCCGTACGATTGGAGATACCCATGAAAGTGATGAATTGGTCCACTGTTTCCATGCTCGTGGCGGCAACGTTGGCGAGTCCGGGCGCGTTTGCGCAGGACGCGACGTCCACGCTCGCGAAGATCCAGCGAAGCGGCGTGATCGCGATTGGCCATCGCGAGACGTCGGTGCCGTTCTCGTACGTCGACGCGAACAACGAGGTGGTCGGCTTTTCGCAGGACCTGTGCAACAAGGTCATCGATGCGGTCAAGGCGAAAACGAAGCGTCCGGACCTCAAGGTGCGCTTCATTCCGGTCACCTCGCAGAATCGCATTCCGCTCGTGCAGAACGGCACGGTCGATCTCGAATGCGGCGTGACGACCAATCTCGTCGCGCGCCAAAGCCAGGTGGCGTTCGCCGACACGTTCTTCGTCGCGACGACGCGTCTTCTGACGCGCAAGGACTCGGGCATCAAGGACTTTCCGGATCTCGCCGGCAAGACGGTCGTGACGAATCAGGGCACGACGTCCGAGCGCATCCTGCGCAAGATGAACGAGGACAAGAAGATGAACATGCAGATCATCAGCGCGAAAGATTACGGCGAAGGGCGTCTCACGCTCGAAAGCGGCCGCGCCGTCGCGTACATGATGGATGACGTGTTGCTTGCCGGCACGCGCACGCTGACCGCGAAGCCGTCGGACTGGATCATCACCGGCACGCCGCAATCGTCGGAAGCGTATGGCTTCATGTTGCGACGCGACGATCCGGAGTTCAGAAAGCTCGTCGACGACACGCTCGAACAGGTGATGAAAGGACCGGAAATCCACACGATGTACGACCGATGGTTCATCAAGCCGGTGCCGCCGAAGAACATCAGCTTCGACTTTCCGATGAGCGATTCGCTGAAACAGCTGTACGCGCAGCCGAACGACAAGGCGCTCGAATAACGGCTTTGGCCGCTATTGCGCGTAGGAATGGTTTCTAGTGGCAGTCTTTTGCTCTTTCCTCTATACCTGGCTATAGGCGGCGCGTTTCGGTTGAACGTCGCCTATAGCGGGAACGGAGGGGCAAAGTGAAGAGGCCGATGGAATCTTCGCGGCGCGGACGGATTTTCCCCAGTGGAATTCTTCGTGCCGCGCTGGCGTTGGCAAGCGGCGTATTCATGGTGTCCGCAAACGCCGACGCACAAACGCGCGCGATTACGATCGTATCGGGCACCTATGGCGAGAATTGCGGCGCGCCGCGCGGCAACCTGACTCGTGAGCTCGAGCGTCATTGCAACGGACGGGAAACTTGCGATTACGCGCTGCCCGGCCTGCACAAAGGTGGCACGACGATGGCATGCCCACGCGACTTCCACGCCGAATGGCATTGCGACCACGCGGACTTCCACACGGCGGCGCTGGGTCCCGGCGCGAAATCGGGCGACACGCTCGTGCTGGGTTGCGTCGAGTCGCGTGGTGCGGGCAAATAGCTCCATGCGCGAATAAAAAGGCCGAGGCCCTAACGGGGCTCGGCCTTTGATTTTTTGCTGCGGTCTTTTTAGCGGGCTTTCCGAACCGGCGCGAAGCGCCGCTTGCTGAACGACGGCCCGATACGACGGAAACGTTCCCGTTTGTGCTCTTCTTCGAAGTGCGCGAGCGACGGCTTGACCAGATCGCTGCGCGACACGATGCCTACCAGACGCATGCTGTTGCGATCGGCGACCACCGGCAGGCGTTCGAGCCCGAGCACGGCGAGCCGCGTCGCCGCCAGCCGGCAGGTTTCGGATGACAAGGCAAACTCGGTGTTGTGTTGCGCGAACACGTCGGCGAGCGTCATCGCGCGCTTGCGTTCCGTGTCCTCGGCGCAGAAGCGTTCGAGCAACATGCGGTCGGCCACGCCGATCACCGCGCCGTCGCGCACCACCGGATACGCGCGGTGCAGCTGGTTCGCGCCGAACAGCGTCTGCAGCGTTGCGCCGACCGTCGTGGCGGCATCGACCGATTCGACCGAGGCGGTCATCACTTCGTCGACATAGTGGCGCTCGAGCGGATCGACGCCGTACTCGCGATAGATGTGATAGCCGCGTCGCGCGATTTTCTCGGTCATGATCGAGCGCCGCATCACGACCGTGGAGAAGCCGTGCGCGATCAGCGTTGCCGTCAGCAGCGGCAACAGCGCGTTGGCGTCGTGCGTGAGGCCGAACGCGAACACGATGGCCGTCAGCGGCGCGCCGAGCGTGGCACCAAGCGTCGCGGCCATGCAGACGAGCGGCCACAGCGCCGGTTCGCTACCCGGGAGCCAATGCGCGAGCACCGTGCCGAGTCCGGCACCGAGCATCAGGAGCGGTGCGAGCACACCGCCCGACGTGCCCGAGCCGAGCGCGATGACCCACATCACCGCCTTCACGGCGAGCAGCAAAAGGGCGACCTGCACCGCAATGTGCTGATGCAACAGATCGCCGATCACGTCGTAACCGACGCCGAGCGCGCGCGGTTCGAGCCAGCCGCCAATGCCGACGACGATGCCGCCGAGCGCTGGCCACCACATCCAGTGGATCGGCAGCTTGCCGAACAGGTCTTCCACCTTGTAGAGCGAGGCGGACAGGCCGGACGCCAGCGCGCCCGACAACCCGCCCGCGACCGCGCACGACAGCAGCGACCAGCCATCGGGCGCGGCAGTCTGTAGCGGAAACAGCGGACCTGTACCGAAGAAAATTACGCGGGCGAAGCCAGCGACCGCGCACGCCACCGCGACTGGCAGGAAGCTGCGCGGCCGCCATTCGAACAGCAGCAGTTCGACCGCGAGCAGCACGGCCGCGAGCGGCGTGCCGAACACCGCGGTCATGCCGGCCGCCGCGCCCGCCACGAGCAGCGTCTTGCGTTCCGCCGACGTGACCTTCACGCACTGCGCGATCAGCGAGCCGAGCGCGCCGCCGGTCATGATGATCGGGCCTTCCGCGCCGAACGGCCCGCCGCTGCCGATCACGATGCCTGACGACAACGGCTTGAGCACCGCCACTTTCGGCGACATCTTGCTCTTGCCGAACAGGATCGCCTCGATCGCCTCGGGAATGCCGTGGCCGCGAATCTTTTCGGAGCCGAAGCGCGCCATCAGCCCGACGATCAAACCACCGATCACCGGCACGCCGATCACCCAAATGCCAAGCGTATTGGTGGCGGGCGAGCGGTCGACGAACGACAGCGTGCCGAAGAAAAACAGATTGGTGAACAGGCGAATCAGGTTCAGCAGAACAAAGGCGGCAATCGTGCTGACGAAGCCGATGCCTGCGGCGAGCGCGAAGATGCCGGGCAGCCGTGCATTCGCCGCGAAGTCGCGTTTGTGGGAATCCATGCTCATGGTTAGTCGAGGTCGATCCGTGGAACCTGGAAGGAGCCTTCGAGCGATCTCAATTCGGCGCGATGCAGTTCCGCAAGCCGTTCGAGTACCCGTTCTCCCGCTCTTTCGATGTGTACTTCAACCTGGCGGCGATCGGTCTCGCTGACCTGGCGGCGCACGAGATTCAGTGCCTCGCAGCGCGATACCAGCGCGACGACGCCGTGATGTTGCGCCTGCAGACGCTCCGCGAGTTCGCCGACGGTCGCCCAGTCGCGCTCCGGATAGCCCTTGATGTGCAGCAACAACAGGTATTGCAACGGCGTGATGCCCTCGCTTTGCGCGGCCTGCTCCGAGAAGCGCTCGAAGCGCCGCATCTGATAGCGAAACTGCGACAACTGCTCGAAATCGCTCTTAACGAGCTTGCGAGTCCGTACTTTCATGGCAAATCCGCCGATGCGAAGAAAACCGAAAATATATCACGTTATGAGGTATGTAAGCGAATTGCGGCGGTCGCAACGGCATCGCGCGGCAGGTCTCCTCGGTCTTTTAGTTGAAAATCAGGCCGCCTCGCGGGCTCGGGTGGCGGTTTGCCGATACAGGCCGGAGATCAGGTCCACCTGCGTGATCATGCCGACCACGCGGCCCGCGCGATCGAGCACCGGGATGTGGTGATGGCCGAAGTTCGCGAACATCGGCACCAGTTCCGTGATCGGATCGGTGGCGGCGACGGTGCAGACGTCGGTGGTCATCACGCTGCCGACGTTCGACGTGCGAAGCGCATCGCCGCGCAGCCAGCCGTCGAAGTAGTTCAGGATCGGACCGAGCGCGCCGAAGCTTCTTCTGTCGACGAAATCGGCGCGCGTAACGATGCCTAGCAGTTTCTGCGCCGCGTCGACGACCGGCAGCGCCTTCACGTTGTGGCGCTTGAACAACTGCCATGCGGCGGCGGCGCGCGTGCCCGGCGATACCGACACGACGTGGCGCGACATCACGTCTTCGCAGCGCAGTTCGTTGAAGCTGCGCGAGAACGCCTGAAGCTGCGTTTCGCGCAGCAGCGAATAGAGATCGTCGGTGTCGATGTCGAGCAGTTCGTCACGGCGCCCGAGCACGGCTGCGACGTCTTCGCGCGTGAAGCCGACGCGCGCGGCTTCGTCGGCGGCCTGGCTCGGTGTCGCGCGGTCCTGGCGTCCCGCATGCGGATAACGGTGGCCGGTTGCCGCGTGATAGACGAGCGCCGCGAACAGCAGCGCGGCCGACTGGATCGCGATCGGTTCGAGCACGAAGCGGTAGCCGAGCGCATGAATGACCGGGCCGCCCAGCACCGCGGTCAACGCGACCGCGCCCGACGGCGGGTGCACGCAGCGCAGCGCGAACATGCCGGAGATCGACAGCGCCACCGCGAGGGCGGCCGCCAGCGTCGGATCGCCGATCAGCATCGCGCAGGTTACGCCGACCGTCGCGGACACGAGGTTGCCGCCGATGATCGACCACGGCTGCGCCAGCGGGCTCGCGGGCACCGCGAACAGCAACACGGCGGAAGCGCCCATCGGCGCGACGAGCAGCGGAATATTTGCGACAGGGCCGAGCAGCAGATACATCAGACCGCCGGTGAACGCGATGCCGAGAAGCGCGCCGAGGCACGAACGCGCACGCTCGTGCCATTTCACGGTGACCGGTGCAGGGAGAAAGCTGGCAAGCCAGCCGAGAGCAGGAGAGCGGGACAAGATAGGAGCAGAAAGTAGTCGATGATGCCGGGCCCGACATTACCGGGGAAACCCTGGCAACGCGAATACAGTCTGGTCATGATTATATGTCAATATGATATAAAAGTTCTCCGCCCCCCGCGCGGCGCGCGGAATCTGTCGCATCTCGCAGACAGTCGAGACCACAGCCGACGTGCTTCAGCATGGCCCTTAAATCAACCCTCGGCGCGTTCTTTTTTGTCACGTCGTGATATAAAATGAGAGCAGGCGGATTGGGAGGACTCGTTGGCCCGTTGCCTGATAGACCGATAAAGGAGCCATCATGATGATCACATTTCAATCGACGGCGTCGCCGGATGTCGTCATGCTCAGGGATCTCGCACAATATCTGCTTGGTCTGATCGGCAAGCGGCTCGGCGCGCGGGGTGTTATCAGCCACGACGAGCTGCCCCGCGCGATCGATCGGCTCGAAACCGCCATCACCGAAGACGCGGCCGCGGAAACGACCCTCGAAGCATTGCACTGCTCAACCAGTAATCAACGCGAGTCGCGCAACCGGCTGTCGCAGCGCGCGTGGCCGTTTCTGGACATGATGCGTGCGGCGCGCGACTCGGACGCGGACATCATCTGGGGGCTGTAGTTCGTCGAGGGAATCGCGATGAAACGACTTGCGTCGTGTCGACGTTTCGCAATCGTCCTCATTTCGGTTTGCGCCGTTCCGCTTGCCTATGCGTTCTCACCCGCGCAGCAGACCGGCCGATACCCGCAGCCGGTGTGCGGCTCTTGCACCGCATCGTGCGGCACGGGGGTGCGAAGCAGTGTGATCGGCGTGTATGGCGGCACCGTTGTCGACCAGTTGTCCAGCGGAGCGGTGGTGCTCGTGAAATGGCCGAACGGTTCGCCGCACGAGGCATGGACCGCTCGGTCGCATGGCTATGGTTTGCCCGTCGATCCCGCGGCAAACGCTGCTCATGTTTTCTTTCTGTGGCCTGAGTCGTAGCGCGGTGTTCCTGATCGCCGCGCCGAGCAACCGCTATTTCAGGGCAGGGATTCGGTGGCCGCCGAAACTCGTGAATAGTGCCTGTTTGACCGCGTTTCTGTAGGTATTTGCGTGCATCGGTGTCGCGCGGTATATATCACGAACTGACATATAATTAATTGATCACGTGCCGCACGGCGCAAGGAGATTCTCATGTCGAGCTTCAAGCGCATTCTTCTCTGCTACGACGGAACTCGCGAAGGACAACACGCGTTGAAGGACGGTGCCGCTCTCGCGCAAGACCTGAACGCAGAAGTGCACCTGCTTTCCGTGCTCAACAATACGGCGTGGATGCAGGGCGCGGACATCACGTCCGCGGTGCCGGTCGATTTCATCAACGAATCCGCCAAAACGCTGCTCGACGAGGGCTTACGGAAGCTCGCCGCACGCGGAATTCGCGCGACCGGTCATCTCGCGATCGGCGAACCACTCGATGAGATTCCGTTTTTCGCTAACGATCTGAAGGCCGATCTGGTCGTCGTCGGTCATCGTCGCAGTCACGGACTCGCGCGATGGTGGGGTGGCCGGCACGACGGGCTGCTGCTCGATCGCGTGACGTGCAGCGTGCTGGTCACGATGGGCGCGGCAACCGATGCGCCGGCCGCAGCCGCAGGCACGGGCGAGACCGCACGGTCCGCCGAACATTCATGAGCGTTGTGTTGTGTGTTGAGTTGCGTTGCGTTGGCACGGAGGCACACCATGAAAGACGTCGACGAACAGTTCAATCATCCTCAGCCCGTCAGGCACAGCGATAACGAAAAGAGCAAGCTGCCGCAGCGCGCCGCCGATGCGCAGCGGCCGAAGAAAAAACCCGAAGGCGAGCCGCCGGTCGAGTGACGTGGGGCGGCGCCACGCCGTTCAGTTTGCGCGGAAACACTACAACGCTGCCAGCCCGAAAGCCTGGCAGCGTTTTAGTCATACATGCAAGTCGCTGCACAGGCGACCGACGTCACGTCAGACAATCAGAAGTCGGTGCTGACCGACAACAGGAACGTACGCGGTGCGCCCTGGGTCAGGTACGTCGTCGCGCCGTAGGCCGACACGGCTGACCAGTACGCCTTGTTCGTCACGTTCTGCACGGTGGCGCGCAACGTCGTCCTCTTGCCGTAGATGGACGTCTCGTAACGCGCCCCCAGGTCGAAGCGGTTCCACGACGGGATCGACAGCGTGTTGGCCGCGTTCGCTTCCTGCGCGCCGGTATGGATCCAGCGCGCGTTGACCGCGAGCCCCGGCACCATCGGAATGTCGTAATCGGCGCCCAGGTTGAACAGGAAAGTCGGCACGCCCACCGGACGGTTGCCGTCGTAGGTTCCGCCTTGTGTATTCTCGAGCGTCGCGTCCATCAGCGAAGCGCCGGCCAGCAGACGCAGGCCCTTGAGCGGCTCGCCGTGCACTTCGGCTTCGAGACCGCGATGGCGCTCGTTGCCGTTCAGGCCATAGATATGCGTGGCCGGGTCGGTGAACGCCGACGGCTGTTCGATCTGGAAAGCGGCAAACGACGCACCGAGCCTTTCGGTGTCGTACTTGACACCCACTTCCCACTGCTTCGTGCGGACCGGCGCCAGTTGTTGACCGTAGTTCAGCGTGCCCGCCGGCGCGATGCTGCCCGCTGCGAGCGCTTCGCTGCGGTTCGCGAAGATCGACACGTTCTGCGTCGGGCGCAGAACGAGGCCGAACAGCGGCGTCGTGATGCCGTCGCTGTAGTTGCCGCTGCCGATGCCCGTGTTGTCGTAGTTGGCCGTCGCGATCTGCTGGCGACGCGCACCGACCGTGAACAGCACCCGGTCATGCAGGAAGCCGAGCGTGTCGGACGCGGACACGCTGCGGATCACCGTGGTGGCCGTCATGCCCGGATCGGCCAGGTTGCCGCCTGACATCGTCGTGGCCGGGTAAGGCGTCTGCACCGTGTTGTAGAGCGAGACCGGGCCCATGAAGGCGTAGGTCCACGCGGAGTTGGTGTTCTCGCTCGTGATGGCGCCGCCCGCCGCAACCCTATGCGACACCGGGCCAGTGTCGAAGCGGCCGCGCACGCCGACTTCGGCGGAGCTCGAATTCTGGTTGTACGGCACGCCGAGACGGGCACCGGTGACGCCGGTCGACGAATAGGTCGGCGAGTAGTACTCACCTTGCTCGACCGTGCGGCGCACACCACCGGTCGCATAGGCGGTCCAGCCAGGCAGGAAGTCGTATTCGGCCTTCAGGATGCCGACGGTGTCTTCGAGGTTCGTGTACGACCAGTTCTGCGCGTAGTTGTACGTTGCCGGCGGCACGGCGGGAATCGCGTCGGTGAAGTAGACGACCGGGCGGCCGTCGCTGACGTGCTCGCGCTGATACAGGAAGTCGCCGGACAGACGCAGCTTGTCGCCGCGCCAGTCGAGCGCGACGGCCGTAGTGGTGTCGCGGCGGTGTTCGCCGTCGATGCTCGTCTCGCCGTCACGATTCGCCTGGTTCACGCGGATCCCGAACTGGCCTTCGCTGCCGAAGCGTCGGCCGACGTCCACCTGCGCGCCGAACTCGCCGGAGCCGCTGGTTGCGAGTGTCACGTTGGTGGTCGGCGTGTCCTCCGCTCTCTTCAGCTGCACGTTCACGCCGCCGCCGATCGCCGAGCCCGTCGGCGAAGCACCGTTCAGGAACGCGTTGGCGCCCTTGAACACGTCGACCCGCTCGACCGCCGCGGTCGAGACCAACTGGCGCGGCGTAACGCCGTACAGACCGTTGATCGAGATGTCGTCGGCATTGAGCTGGAAGCCGCGAATCACGAACACTTCCGAGAAGTTGCCGTAGCCGTACGCGGTTCGCACCGACGGGTCGTTTTCGACCACGTCGGCGAGCGTGCGCGCCTGCTGATCCTTGATCAGCTTGGCCGTGTAGGTCGTCATGCTGAACGGCATGTCGATGTTGCGCTGCTTGCCGAGCACGCCGTAGTCGGCGCCGCGCGCGACCTGGCCGCCCGCGTATGTCGGCGACAGGTCGCCGGGCAACTCTTCGACGGCGGCCGCCTGAACCTTGATGGCGGGCAGCGTGCCGTCGGCGGCGGGGGCGGAGTCGGTGGATTGAGCGAACGCGCTGGCCGGGACACTGTAAGCGACGGCGATGGCGGCAAGGATGGTGGCGCGATGCAGAGTGGCTTGAGCAGGCGTGGCCTGCGGGCGATTCCAGCGTGAAACGGACATGAATTGGAAAGTAGGCGTGGTCGTCGATCTTCCGTCCCGGGGCGCTAGTTGGAATCCGGGCGGCATTTTTCCTGGTTGCACGCGCGGATGATGCCGTTTATGTAAGCAGTCCGATCGCAGAACGAAAGGTTCGGCGGAATTATAGTGCAAATAGGAATCATTCCTATTATAGAGACGCAACGATTTACAGAACTGATGGCAAAAGTGGATGTTTTCGATGACGTCGAGCGGCCGCGACGCGCGGGTTTGACGCCGCCGCAGCCGCGGTACAGCGCTTGCTTCCCACCCAAAGGTTTACTCGCAGGCCGCCATACATGCCACGAAATCCGACTACTTGCCAGAGGTGGAGCGCCCGAGAGGTCCAGCTATTGCACGGCGTGCCGCGCGTGCTCGTCATCGACGACAACGAGAACGCCGGCGAAGCGCTTGCCACCTGGCTTTCCTACGAGGGTGTCGAGGCGCGCGCCGCGACCGGCTGCACCGCGGCGCTGCACTGCGTGCGCAACTGGGTGCCCGACGTCGTCGTGCTCGACATCATGATGCCGGAGCGCGACGGCTACGAAACGGCGAGCGCGCTGCGCCGCTATCTGCCGACGCACAGTCTCGGCATCGTCGCGTTTACGTCGCTGGACGAGGACCACGTGAGGCAAACCGGCCGCGAGCGCCACAACTTCGACGGTTATTGCCAGAAGGGCACGGCGCCGGCCGCGCTGCTCGCACTGCTGCGAGGGTTGTGGCGCGGCTAGCGACGGGGCGCGCGTCGATAAAAAAACGCGGCGGCGTGGACATCGCTCCACACCGCCGCACTTTTCAGCCGCGCTCTTTAGTCGGACCCGCAACCCGCCGCGCTCAACCGCTCAGCTCTTTCGCGCGGTCTGCATCCAGCCGGCTTGCACGCCGAACTGCGCGATCTGTTTCGCGACTGCATCGGCGAGGCGCTTTGCATCGTCCGACACGCCCGCGCGCTTCGTTTCGGTCACGCCGTGCAGGCCCGCGCCGGCCGCTGCCGCGGTCGCGACGGTGCCGGCCGCCGCGCCGACCCCGGCGGTTTCGACCATGCCGGGCATCTTGCCGCTGTCCGCGTTGGCCGTGAAGCTCTGCACGACACGCGGCGTGCCGCCTGCGGGCTGGTAGACGATCCGCACCGCGCTGCTCACCTCGCTCTTGCCCGCGCCCAAGCCGATCAGCGTGCGGCGGCGGCGATTGCCGGCGTCGATCGTCTCGAAGCTGCCTTGCACGAGCAGCACGTTCTGGCCGGCGGGCACCGGCGCGTCGGTGCGCACCGCGTGCAGACCCATCGCCTGCAGCTGATGGACGATCTCGTCGGCGACCTGCTCGCGCACCTGGGCGGCATCGGCAACCTGCTTCTGCGCGTCCGACGAGCCCGACATCTGCGTCTTCAGTTTTTGCAGCATGCCGCCGTTGTCGAGCTTGACCTGCTGCGGATCGGCATCGAACGTGTAGACGTAGATCGTGTCCGGATGCATCGTCGATTGCGTGCCTGCGTCGGCCGTCGCGGACGTGCTCGTCGCGCTCAGATTCGTGACGCTGGCGCCGGCGCAGCCGCTCAGCAGCGCGCCGCCGCACACGAGTGCCATGCAGGTGAAACGGGCGGCGTTCTTTTTGATGAAGTTCACTGAAGTCAACATGATGATCCTGTGGTCGGCACGCGGTGCCAGTCTGTTCGAGTCCATCGCCGATGATCGGGCAACCGTGGGATCGTCGATCATCGGCGAAGGGATTCGCACGTGAAGCCTTTCGATCTCATGCGTCTGTGATTCGTCACGCACCGGCAGCGAACGAAGTATGTGTGAGCGGCTCGCCGAACTCCATTCAACAATTATTTCGAGCGATGTCACGGCGAGACGAAGAAGAGCGCGCGGACGTCGAGCCGCCGATCAGCTCAAAGCGAGCTTGACGATGCAGCACAGGACGAAAACTAGCAGGGCGGCGGCAATGGCCATGTCCATTGGATAGCGCATTCCTTCACCCTGCCCTGACGTTGCGGAGCTCCTATCGTAATCACCTGACGGAAGATGAAAAGCATCAGTGAAGCGCCAATGTGGGACAGGCAACGTAGTCCCGGAAAGCCGCGCGGGGCGGGGCTGCGGGAGCGCACGGACGAGATGCGGCGATGCAGCGGTCGCTCGATCGCGCTCGCATGCTCCGGCGCAAAGAAAAAGCGCCGCGTGGCGCGGCGCTTTATTCGCAATTCGCGATGAAAATTTATTGCGGTTGTGCCGCTGGCTGACCCGGCGGCGTACCATGCGGGGCCTTGTTCGCCGCCACGAGATCTTCGGCGAGACTCGTGCGTAGCGTCGCGATCGCCTGCTCGGGATTGGCGGGCTTCAGCTGCTCGCGTGCGAGCGAGTCGTACACGTAGTGACGCAGCATCGGATCCTGGGTCTTGTTCAGCACGTCGTGGTAGACGGCGACGATCTCGCCTTCATGACCGTTTAGCGCATACAGACGGCGCAGTTGTTCGAGATCATTGATCACCGCGAAAGCTGGGCTCGGGTGACCCATCATCGGACCATGCCCCGGCGGCCCGTCGCCGCGTGGGCCGCCGTCGTGCATAGCGGCGGGCGGGGGCGGCGGCATGCCGTCGTCGGCGAGCGCGGCCGTCGCGATGATGCCAAGAACCGCGGCCACGGCCGCGCCGAAGAATGCGTTTCTCATGATGTCGCTCCCATCGAAAACAGCGCCGGCGCGACGATGGACCGGCTCCTCGCAACGATAGTCGACCCGCTGATTCGTCGGGTTACGAAAGCCATTCAGTAACTTTCCGAGCCTTTCGCGGCGCGCGGCCTAGCGGCGCGCGGTTCTGCGGCGCAGACCCCGAAGCGACGCACGTTGCCGTGAACCGGTTTTCGCCAGGGTGAGTCCGCTGGCGCAACCCAGCCGGATAGCGCATGATTGCTCCGATGTGCCGTGCGACCCCAAAAGCATCTTGCTGTGGCGGCACGCGCGGCACACGCAGCCGCCGGCATCGGCGTCGCGCCTGGTGCGGGCGACGCAGAGGCGATGAGTCTTCAACCGCAAGGAGGATTTCGCATGGACCGACCCGATGCAGCCAATCCGTTTGGCGATCTAACCAAAATGCTGGAGCAGTTCAAGCTCCCCGGCTTCGACGTGCCCGCCATCATGGAAGCGCGCCGAAAGGACATGGAAGCGCTGGTTCAGGCGAACCAGACAGCATTCCAGGGGATGCAGTCGCTCGCGCAGAAACAGGCCGACATGCTGCGCACCACGCTGGGCGAGCTACAGGCGCTGACTGCGCAGCTCACGGCGGCCGGCACAGCGCCGTCGAGCAAAACCGCGGAGCTGATCCAGCAGAGCCTGCACAAATCGCTCGCCGACATGCAACAGCTCGCACAAGCCGCGTATCAGACCCAGGCGGAGTCGTATGGGGTGATCGCGAAACGCGTCGAGGAGAACGTGCAGGAGTTGAAGTCGCTTCTTCAGCAACAGAAGAAGTAGCGCACGCCGCGAGTTCCGGACGATCTATGACGCGGAGGGCCGCCAGGCCCTCCGCTTTTTTTGCCCGTCGGGATTTGCGTTGCAAGCCTCATGTAGCCAGAGGAATGCGGACTCCGCCCGCTCGTTATTCGGCAGACGCTTACATCGATGAACAAGCGCTGTTCACGTTCGCAACTTTTACGCGTGGCGGCCGCAATTTCCGCAGTCGGTCAGTTCTAAATGTCAGACGGAAACCGAATAAGCGTCAAAGCATTGTCGCCAAAAGGCTTTTGCCCACGCTGATCAAACCCGGTCGATCGATTCAACAACTCCGAACAGTTTCAATCGCGCCGCAAACGATGGCGCGCGCCATTCCCCTGACTAAAGTTTCGCCTCGCCTTTCCGTAGACGCATTCACGCAGCCCAACCGGCGTGAAGGCAACCGGCTTTGCCGGTCAGGTGTGCGCCCCTAGTCTCGCGTTTGTGATCGGCTACATGCAGGTCGCGGCGTTTCACCTCGAAGGAAATCTCTTGAAACCGATGCTTCTCACCCGCATTGCCTGCGCAATGCTCGGGGCAAGCTGCGCGTTGCCGTTCGGCGCGCACGCGACGCTCGGCCAGAACGCCAGCACCGTCGACGGCGATCGGACGCGCCTGCATGCGGTTGCTCGCGCGGCCAGCGCACAGGGCGCGTATTCGGTGCATGCGCTGACGCTGCCGTCCGGCACCCAGGTGCGCGAATACGTGGCGGCCAACGGCATCGTGTTCGGCGTCGCGTGGGATGGCCCGACGCTGCCCGATCTGAAGGCGACGCTCGGCGCGTCCTTCGATGCCTACGTGGCCGCCAGCGCGGCGCGGCGCGGCGCGCCGCTCGCGGTCTCGAACAGTGACCTCGTGGTGTTCTCGAGCGGCCATCTGCGCGCGTTCACCGGCTACGCCTATCTGCCGCAGGCGGTGCCCGCGGGCGTCGACGTCAGCGTTATTCAATAACGGAGCGAATCATGCGATCCAGGTCTTCGTGGATGACTCTGCTGGGCGCGGCGCCCCTCGTGGTTCTGGTGCTGGTGTTGAGCGCGTGCGGCGGCGGCGGGGGCGGCAGCGCGAGCACCACGGCCAATTCGAGCACCTCCAGCAACTCGAACGGTTCGGGCAGCTCGACCAGCTCGTCGGGCTCGACCGTGACCAACACGTCGCCGTCGCCGCAGGTGCTGGCCGCCAACGCGGTGCGCGTGACGGTCGATTCGGGCCTCAGCAACGTGCCGAACATGCCGTTCGTCAGCATCACGATCTGCGCGCCCGGCACCAGCAACTGCCAGACGATCGATCACGTGCTCGTCGACACCGGCTCGTGGGGCGTGCGCGTGTTCGCGTCGCAATTGCCCGCGTCGATGAGCCTGCCGCAGCAGCAGGACGGCTCGGGCAACCTGGTTGCCGAATGCATGCAGTTCTTCGACGGCTACACGTGGGGCGCGGTGAAGCTCGCCGATGTGCAGATCGCCGGCGAGAAAGCCGCTGCGCTGCCGATCCAGGTGATCGATCCGGGCTACGCGTCGCTGCCGGGCGATTGCGCGGCCGTCGGCGCGGCGCGCAACACGCCGGCCGCCTTGCAGGCGAACGGCATTCTCGGCATCGGCGTGTTCAAGCACGACTGCGGCGCGAACTGCGTGCAGCAGGCGATCCCCGCGACCTACTATGGTTGCGGCGGCACCAGCTGCACGTCGATACCGCTCGCGCAGACGTACCAGGTCGCCAATCCGGTGCCGTACTTCGCGACCGACAACAACGGCTCGATGCTCAGTCTGCCGACCGTGCCGGGCGGCGCGCCATCGGTGTCGGGGCAACTCGTGTTCGGCATCGGCACGCAGAGCAACAATGCGCTCGGCGGGGCGCAGGTGGTCGGTGTGAGCCCGTCGAACGGCACGTTCACGACGGTGCAGAACGGCACCACGTATACGCGCAGCATTATGGACAGCGGCTCGACGGGACTCTTCTTCCAGACCACCCTTGATGCCGGCCTGCGCGAGCCCAAACAGCGCTTATTACTGCCCGAGCTCGACGCAGCAGTTGAGCGCGATGATCGAAGGTGTGAATGGCACGACGAGCGCGGTGACGTTCAACGTCGGCAATGCGATGTCGATCGCGCAGACTGATAGCGGCGACTCGGCATTGCCGCTGCTCGCGGGCCCGGCATTCGTCACGTCGACGGTGTTCGACTGGGGGCTGCCGTTCTTCTACGGTCGCAATGTCTATGCGGCGATCGAGCAGCAGTCGACGCCGGGTGGGACGGGGCCTTATGTGGCGTACTGAAGTGGCGTACTGAAGTGGCGTATTGAAGTGGCGAGCCGAGCGCGTGTAGCCCGTTGCTCGCGGCTCGATGATGCGCGTCATATGCGCCCGCTGCCGGCTGGGCCGGCGGCGGGCTTTTTTATGCGCTGGTTGGTTCGCGGATGCCCCGCTTGTCGCGCTTGTCACCCGCTGCCGCGATCACGCGATGCACAAAGCGCAGCTTGTCGACCACCGGCGCGGCGAGCGTGAACGGATAGCCGTCGGGCATGCCGAGACTGCGATTCAGACTGTTCAGCGCATACGTGAGCGGAAACCAGCGCTTCATCAGATTGCCGAAGCTCGCGTCCTCGACCGGCGTGCGGTCGGTCAGCGTCGGCTCGCTCGGATCGTCGGGCAGCAGCGCGAGGCCGTAAGACGTCGACGTGTCGAGCACGTCGACGATCAGCAGATAGTGCGCCCATGTCTCCGCCCAGTCTTCCCACGGATGCATCGTCGCGTAAGCGCTGATGTACGACGCCTGCCAGTCGGCCGGCGCGCCGTCGCGATAGTAGGCGTCCAGCGCTTCGCCGTAGTCGGCCTGCTCGTCGCCGAACAGCTTGCGAAACGGTTCGAGCCAGCGCGGCTCGGTTTCGATCAGGTGGCGGAAAAAGTAGTGGCCCGTCTCGTGGCGGAAGTGGCCGAGCAGCGTGCGGTACGGCTCGCCCATCGCGGCGCGCACTTTCTCGCGATGCGCGTCGTCGGCCTCGGCGATGTTCAGCGTGATCAGCCCGTTGTCGTGACCGGTCATCACGGGCTTGCCGGCGCCGCCGTCGGCGAGAAATTCGAAGGCGAGACCGCGCTCGGGGTCCGCGTCGCGCGATCGCACGTCGAGGCCAAGCTCGCCCAGCGTGTACAGCAGACGCCGCTTCGCGACTTCGAGCCGGTACCAGTAGAGCCGGTTTTCCGGTTCGCTCAGGTTCGGAATCGTGCTGGTCAACTGGCAGGCGTGGCACAGCGTGTCGGGCGAATCGGTTGGGATCATCCAGTTGCAGACGTTTTCGACCGCGTAGTTGTGGCATTGTCGGAACAGCGCGCCATTCGCCTCGGGATGCAGGCTGCGCCAGCGGCCGTCGCCGGCGTCCCCGAACGCGCTGATTTCCCGCAGTTCAGGCAGATAGCCGAGCAGCGACTCGCAGCGCTCGCAGCGGACGTTCTCGTAGAACACGAGGTGCGCGCAGCGATTGCAGTGGAAAGTTTTCATCGGGCGGGCCTCGTGATCGGTGCTATGTCGTTTGCGATGATGAGCCATGGTAAGCGCCATCATCAACGCGATAGCGGACGAAAGCCGGTCGCAATCTTCATGCCGCGATTGCCAGACGTCACCGCTTTAACGCACAGTACGGTCATGATCGTGCATCGGCGCTGCGCCGCTTTGGTGCACGGTCCGAGGCGAGCCCGCGGCAGCGCGCGAGGTACGCAACGCAAACGCAGTTCAGACAACACCAAACGATTCATACGGGTTTGTCCAGCAACGGCATAGAGCTTGCTTTTTTGGCGGGCTGCCCCCCTTCGTCGAGGAGTCCGGAGTGTCCATACGCGTCGCGTTGCATCACGTTACTCATTACCGCTACGACAGGCTGGTCACGCTGTCACCCCAGGTCGTGCGGCTGCGGCCCGCGCCGCATTGTCGTACGCCGATCCTGTCGTACTCGATGCGCGTCGAACCCGCGAGGCACTTCATCAACTGGCAGCAGGACGCGTTCGCCAACTATCAGGCGCGGCTCGTGTTTCCCGAGCAGACCCGTGAGTTCAAGGTGAGCGTCGATCTGGTCGCCGAAATGGCCGTCTACAACCCGTTCGACTTCTTTCTCGAACCGTCGGCCGAGCAATTTCCATTCGACTACGCGCCGGAGCTGGCGGCCGAACTCGCGCCCTACCGCGTGAAGCGGCCGATGACGCCGCGCTTCGCCGAGTTCGTCGCGAGCATCGAGCGCACGCCGGCCGGCACCGCGAACTTCCTGGTGGCGCTGAACCAGCGGCTGCAACGCGAGATCCGCTACCTGATCCGGATGGAGCCGGGCGTGCAGACGCCGGAGGAAACCTTGACCAATGCGGCGGGCTCGTGCCGCGATTCGGGCTGGCTGCTCGTCGAGACGCTGCGGCAGCTCGGCTTCGCGGCGCGCTTCGTGTCGGGCTATCTGCTGCAGCTCGCGCCCGACGTCAGATCGATCGACGGCCCGAGCGGCACCGAGGTCGACTTCACCGACCTGCACGCGTGGTGCGAGGTCTACCTGCCAGGGGCGGGCTGGATCGGGCTCGATCCGACCTCGGGGTTGTTCGCGGGGGAAGGGCACATACCGGTCGCGTGCACGCCGGAGCCGGGCAGCGCGGCGCCGATCTCGGGCGCGGTCGACGAAAGCGAGGTCGAGTTCGGACACACGATGTCGATCGAACGCGTGCTCGAGTCGCCGCGCGTCACGAAGCCGTATAGCGAAGCCGCGTGGCACGACGTGCTGAAGATGGGCGCGCGGGTCGACTACGAACTCGCCGACATGGACGTGCGACTGACGATGGGCGGCGAGCCGACCTTCGTATCGGTGCGCGATCGCGACGCCGCCGAATGGAACACCGACGCGCTTGGACCCACCAAGCGCGGCTACGCGGTCGCGCTGGTGGACCGGCTGCGCGACCGCTACGGCGCGAACGGCTTCCTGCATATCGGCCAGGGCAAGTGGTATCCGGGCGAGCAACTGCCGCGCTGGGCGATGTCGCTGTACTGGCGCGCCGACGGCGAGCCGTGCTGGCACAACCCGGCCCTGTTCGCCGACGAACGCGAGCCGGGCCGCTACACGGCCGCCGACGCGCAACGCTTCATCGCGCATCTGGCCGCGAAGCTGTCGCTCGACCCCGACTGCATCCAGCCCGGCTACGAAGACACCTGGTACTACCTGTGGCGCGAGCGCCGCCTGCCGGTGAACGTCGATCCGTTCGACGCGCGGCTCGACGACGAGCTCGAACGCGTGCGACTGCGGCGCGTGTTCGACGCGGGGCTCGCGAGTCCGTCAGGCTATGTGCTGCCGCTCGGCCGCGAGCGCGGCGCGCCGGGCATCACGCCGACGTGGATCACGGGCCGCTGGTTCTTCCGCGACGACCGCATGTATCTGATTCCCGGCGATTCGCCGATGGGCTACCGGCTGCCGCTCGAATCGCTGCCGTGGGTCTCGAAGACCGACTATCCGTATCAGCACGCGCACGATCCGTTCGCACCGCCGCAGCCGCTGCGCACGGCCGCGCAGTTGCGCGTGCAGTACGAAGGCGGGCGCGAGGGCCGGCAGATCGCCGAGGAACAGACCAGCGCGCGGCAGGCGGCCGCGCTGTCGCTGCCGGCGGCCGATCTGCTGAGCGGCATGCCGTACGGCGGCGTGCTCGCGTATGCGTCGCAGCGCCATGACGAATCGCTGCCCGCGCTTGGCGAATCGTCGAAGGACACGCTGCGTACCGCGGTGTGCGTCGAGGCGCGCGACCCGAAACGCGCGGCCGGCCCGGAAGCCGAAGCCGATTCGTTCGGCAGCGGCCGTACGCTGCTGCACGTATTCATGCCGCCGCTGACCGATCTCGACGACTATCTCGACCTGCTCGCCGCAGTCGAAGCGACGGCCGCGGAGCTGAAGATGCAGATCGTGCTCGAAGGCTATCCGCCGCCGCGCGATCCGCGTCTGAAAGTGCTGCAGGTGACACCGGACCCCGGCGTGATCGAAGTCAACATTCATCCGGCCGCGAACTGGGACGAGCTCGTCGATCACACCGAGTACCTTTATCAGTCGGCCGCGCACAGCTATCTGAGCAGCGAGAAGTTCATGCTCGACGGGCGCCACACTGGCACCGGCGGCGGCAATCACTTCGTGCTCGGCGGCGCTACGCCGGCCGACAGCCCGTTCCTGCGCCGGCCCGATCTGCTCGCGAGCCTGATCGCGTACTGGCACAACCATCCGTCGCTGTCGTATCTGTTCTCGGGGCTGTTCATCGGACCGACGAGCCAGGCACCGCGCGTCGACGAAGCGCGCAACGATCAGGTCTACGAACTCGAGATCGCGTTCTCCGAACTGCAACGCCAGGTCGATTTGCTCGGCGGCCGCGACAGCGGCAACCTGCCGCCGTGGATGATCGACCGCGCGCTGCGCAACATCCTGATCGACGTGACCGGCAACACGCACCGCGCCGAGTTCTGCATCGACAAGCTGTATTCGCCCGACGGCCCGACCGGCCGCCTCGGCCTGCTGGAGCTGCGCGGCTTCGAGATGCCGCCGCACGCGCGCATGAGTCTCGTGCAGCAACTGCTGCTGCGCGCACTGGTCGCGCGATTCTGGCGCATGCCGTACACGCAGCGGCTCACCCGCTGGGGCACCGAGTTGCACGATCGCTTCCTGCTCGGCACCTTCGTGAAGATGGATTTCGACGACGTGCTCGCCGAGCTCGGCGAAGCCGGCTTCGCCTTCGATAGCGCGTGGTTCGCGCCGCACTTCGAATTCCGCTTCCCGCTCGTCGGCGAGATGACGCTGAGCGGCATCGACCTGACGATCCGCAATGCGCTCGAACCGTGGCACGTGATGGGCGAGGAGGGCGCCAGCGGCGGCACGGTGCGCTATGTCGATTCGTCGGTCGAGCGGCTCGAGGTGCGCGCGCTCGGGTTGAACGGCGATCGTCACGTGCTGAGCGTCAACGGCGTGCCGGTGCCTTTGCAGCCGACCGGCCGCGTCAGCGAGTACGTGGCCGGCGTGCGTTTTCGCGCGTGGTCGCAGCCCTCGGCGCTGCATCCGACGATCGGCGTACACGCGCCGCTCACGTTCGACCTCGTCGACACATGGAGCGGCCGCTCGCTCGGCGGATGCCAGTATCATGTCGCTCATCCGGGCGGGCGCACCTATCAGACCTTCCCGGTCAACGCCTATGAGGCGGAAAGCCGGCGACGCTCGCGTTTCTTCGCGTCGGGTCATACGCCGGGGCCGCTCGCCGTGGGCACGCCGCAGCGCAGCCTCGAGTTTCCGTTCACACTCGATCTGCGCCACAGTTGAAAAACACGCATCACTGACATCACACGACCTTGGCCTTTCAATCGACTTTGCCCTTCGAGGCGTCCGCGCTGCCGGCGGACGCTTCGTCCCTGTTGCGATTGCTGCCGGGTCATGACGGACATTGGGACGAGCTGCGTGACGAGTCGGGCGCGCTGCGCGAGCCGTGGCGGCAGTTCTTCGCACTGCTCGACGAAGACGGCGTGGCGCGGCTCGCGGACCATCACGCGTCGATCGCGCAGCAGATCCGCGACAACGACATCAGCTACAACGTCTACGCGGACAACGGCAAGTCACGGCCATGGGCGCTCGACCTCCTGCCGTTCCTGATCAGCGAGGCCGAGTGGGCGCATCTCGAGCGCGGCGTCGCGCAGCGCGCGCATCTGCTCAACGCGATTGTTGCCGACATCTACGGACCGCGGACGCTGCTCGAAGATGGCCGACTGCCGCCCGCGCTGGTGTTCGGCCATCCGGGCTATCTGCGTTCGGTGAAGGGCTTCACGCCGCCCGGCGGTCAGTATCTGCAGGTCGTCGCGCTCGATCTCGCGCGTACGCCGGGCGGCGAGTGGAGCGTGATCGCGCATCGCACCGAGGCGCCGTCCGGTCTCGGCTACGCGCTCGAAAACCGCCTGATCGTGTCGACGCTCCTCGCGGAGCCGTTCCGCTCGCTGCGCGTGAGCCGGCTCGCGCCGCTCTATTCGCAACTGATCGCGACGCTCGTGCAGGCCGCGCAAGCGACGATGCGCAACGAGGAAAGCGCCGACGCGTCACCGCATATCGCGCTGCTCACGCCCGGGCCGTACAGCGAAACCTATTTCGAGCATGTGTTTCTGGCGCGCTATCTCGGCGTCACGCTGGTCGAAGGCAAGGATCTGACCGTGCGCGGCGACCGGCTCTATCTGAAGACCCTGGCCGGCCTCGAACGCGTGCACGTCGTGCTGCGCCGGCTCGACGACGCATTCTGCGACCCGATCGAACTGCGCGCCGATTCGACGATCGGCGTGCCGGGGCTGTTGCAGGTGATGCGCGCGGGCAATGTGATCGTGTCGAACGTGCCGGGCTCGGGGTTCGCCGAGTCGCCGGCGTTGCACGGTTTCATGCCGGGTATCGCCGAAGCGTTGCTCGGCGAAGAGCTGCTGCTGCCCGGCGTGCCGACGTGGTGGTGCGGCGAACGGGCCGCGCGCGAGCATGCGTTCGCGCATCTCGACGACGCGTTCATCGTGCCGACCTGGCCGCTCGCGGGACGCGACACGCCGCCTGGCATCGAAGGGGGCAGGCAGCCGCTCGCGACATGGCGCGAGCGCATCGACGCGTTGCCCGACGCGTTCACGATCCAGCAGGAGCAGCGCTTTTCCTGCACGCCGCGCTTCGAGGAGGGCACGATCGGCGGAAGGCCGTCGGTGCTGCGCGTCTATGCGATCGCCGACGTCAACGGCGGCTGGCACGTGATGCCGGGCGGTTTCACGCGCATGGCCGCGGAGCGTCAGACCACGGTATCGATGCAGCACGGCGGCAGCAGCGTCGATACCTGGGTGCTGTCGAGCCAGCCAAGCTCGACGTTCACGCTGCTGCCTTCGCCGATGCAGCCCGCCGATCTCACGCGCAAGCATCGTACGGTATCGAGCCGTGCCGCGGAGAACCTGTTCTGGGCGGGCCGCTACGGCGAGCGGGCGGAAAACAACGTGCGCCTGCTGCGGCTGATTCTCGGCTCGCTCGAAGGCAACGACGCCGATTCGATGTTCGCGACGCTGGTCGAACTCGCGACATGGTGCGGCCTCGTGCAGCCTGGCGACCTGGCGTCGCCGCACGGGCTGCCGTCGCCGCAGACGTTCGAGCGCGCGCTCGTCGCGAATCTCAGCGAGAGCGCGGGCAGCGTCAGCATCAGCCAGAACCTCAATTGCCAGGCGCGCGCGAACGGCGAGGTGCGCGGGCGTTTGTCGAATGATCATTGGCGCATGATCCTCGCGGCGCGCAACGACTTTCAGGACGCGTTGCAGGTGTTGTCGCCAGCCGTGGGCGCGGGCAACGGCGGCGCGGGTGCCACGAGCAGCGGCAATGCGTTCGATCGCTACGACCGCGTGACGCTCGCAAATGCGCTCGAGCATCTGTCGGTGCAGCTCTCGGCGATCAGCGGCGCGCAAGGCGACCGCATGACGCGTGATGAGGCGTGGCGGCTGCTGTTCGTCGGACGTCATATCGAGCGCGTCGCGACGATGGCCGCGTTCATGCGCGGCGTCGCCGTGAACGGCCAGCTCGCGACGCCGGCCGGCTTCGATCTGCTGCTGCAAATGTTCGACAGCACGCTCACGTATCGCTCGCTGTATCCGGGACGTTTCGAAGTACCGGCGCTGCTCGATCTGCTCGTGATCGAACCGCATAATCCGCGCGGCATTTATGGCGTGTACGAGCGCCTGCGCAACAAACTCGACGAGATCGCCATCGCGGCGGGCAGCGTGCGGCATCGGCCGTTCGCGGAGTTGCTGCCGCCCGTCGAATCGCTGCCGACGCTCGAATCGCTGTGCGAGGTCGACGAACAGGGCTCGTATGGCAAGCTGATTGCGCTGTGCGATCAGATCGGCAGCTTCGCCAATGCGGCCGCGCATGAGATCAGCGCGCGCTATTTCAGTCACGCGACCACGGTTGCCTCGCAGGTGTGGGCATGAAGAACGCGTCGACGGTGCTGTCTGTTTCGCATCGCACTGTTTACCATTACTCGACGTATGTCGAAACCGCGCAGCATCTGGCGACGATCCGGCCGCTCGCGTGTCCGTGGCAGCGTGTGATCTCACGCAGCGAGCGGATCGAGCCGCAGCCGTCGTATCAGCATAGCCGCATCGACGCATTCGGCAACGACGTGCTGTACTTCGCGCTCGATACACCGCACGAGCGCCTGCAACTCGTCAGCGAAACCACGGTCGCGCTGACGCCGCGCTGGACCAGCCTCGACGCCGAGGCCACCCCGCCCTGGGAGACGGTGGCCGAGGCGCTGCGGTTTCGCGTGGGCGGCGCGTTCCGTGCCGAGGCGGAGTACTGCTTCGCTTCGCCGAATATTGCGCTGCGGCCGTCGCTGCGCGCGTATGCGTTGCCGAGCTTCACGCCAGGCCGGCCGCTCGTCGCGGGCGCGATCGATCTGATGCATCGGATTCACGAGGACTTCGCGTACAAGCCGTCGGCGACGCTGTTCGACACGCCGGCCGAACGCGCGTTTGAGCTGAAGAGCGGCGTGTGTCAGGATTTCGCGCAAGTGATGATCGGCTGTCTGCGCTCGCTTGGCTTGCCCGCCCGCTACGTCAGCGGCTATCTGCGCAACGATCCGCCGCCGGGACACCCGCGCCTGATTGGCGCGGATGCTTCGCACGCTTGGGTATCGGTGCATTGTCCGGCCAGCGGCTGGATCGATCTCGATCCGACCAATGACGTGCTCGCCGATCTGGATCATGTGACGCTCGCGATCGGGCGCGATTACAGCGACGTGTCACTGCTTCGCGGGACGATTCTCGGCGGCGGCGCGCATCGGATGGAAGTCGGGGTGACGGTGCTGGAGTTGTGATTGCGGGCGCGGTTCGGGGCCGGTATTGGACCGAGGTCGGCCAACTATTCGCCCCGCAACTCATTGCCGAGCAGAACGCGAATAAAGCCGAATCGCGTTGACTGTCTGTGGCCCGGAACGCTGATCGACCAGCTACGATTATTGGCCTTCTCGCGCAATTCAGGCTCCGCTAGAAGTCCTGCTGTGACTGTCGAGGAAAGACACGAACGCCGCAACCTGCTGGAGTTCATGATCCAGATCGGCGAGAACTACCACGCGACCAATCGCACCGATCAGGAACTGTTCACCGTGCTTGCGCTCGACGCCAAGCGGCTTCCTAACCGCCAACTGACACCGGCGGACGCGGCAGCGCTTCTCGCTGACCCTGCGCAGGGCGCGAACGGGAAACTGGCGGCTATGGACGCTTCATGGGCAAAGCACTGACCGGCGTCGGTCACTTACGGTAAAAGCGGCTCAATGCCACTTTTTTTGTTGGACGGTGATATTGGAAAACTGCACCTGAAAATGAGATGGCCAGAGCAATTGTGAATATCTGTCAAAACCGGATTATCTCGAATTAAAGTCATTGACGGTGACCCGTTTAAATGGTTTATTCGATAGATGTTTTTCTGGAAAACAGAAGAGCTCTAGTGGGAAAACTGAAACAGGATGGTGCCGTGGGCAAGGAAGAATGCCTGCTTTGCCGTATCACCTATTTAGTCTACTTAAACTTCACGCCAATACCGTCTGCAATGGGTCTGAATGTCGAATCCGGCGAATTTTTCCCGCAGGATAGGCTTCAGTTGTATTCGATCTGAACCATAACGCGGAGGGTAACTGATGGTGCTCTGTCGCAATCGACCTGCAGGCCCGTTCGATGAACGGTTCACGATCAGGGATTACAACGGCAACCCTGTACCAGATGTGCGATACCGGATTCTCGCCGAAGGCAAAGAAATCTGTAGCGGCAAGACAAACGCAGCCGGGCAGACTTCTCGCGTTACAACGCAGGGTTTCAAGTTTCTTACGATTGAAGTGGAGCGTTAGCAAAGTGAACGACAACACCGAATGGGTAACACTCGATGACACTGCTTTTACAAACACGACTCCTGGTTCAAATAGGGACGTCACGATCAACACGACCTCTATCTGCCCGAACATGACCAACAAGGAGTTTCGCAGACAGGCTATGCGGGCACGCGATATCGGCGTCGAGTTAATCAAAAAACGCATTGAGGGCCTTGCACGTTGGGACACGAAAGAGCAGGACCGGCTGACGAACTTCTTTGCAAGTGCGGACGTACATGCAAAGAGGGTACTTAGCGAAGGGCTTCCGAGATTGCTTGCAGCGATGCAGCAACTTGAGCCAGAAAGGATTGTGCGATGGGACAGTGAAACAAACAGGCACCTGTCGTGTGCGGTCACGCCGGATTCGGGCGTCAATCACGCCGCAGTCTGCAAACCAGATTCGGAAAAACGGGTTATCGCTATTTACTCGAAGTTTTGTGAAAGTCCATTTGCCCAGTTGTGGGGAATATGCAAGGTCAAGACGATAATCCACGAATGTACGCACTTCACAGACACTTTTAATTCGCAAGACCACATGTATCTCGACAGCGAAGCGGGGGCGATGATCTTCGCGAGAAATAAGCCTCATCAGGCGATTGGCAACGCGGACAGCATCGCTGGCTACATAGCGACATTCGATGGAGTAAATATCGCACCATGAGTAGACAACCGATTTTGCGCGGTGGCCTTCTCGCGGCATTGCTTGCCGTGTGGTTTTGCTTGGGACGCCCGGTTATTGCTTGTACTATCGGAGAGGTAGCGGCTATTGAGTTGCCATTCAACACGGTTGAACTTTCAAAGGAAAATCGGCGCGCAATCGCAGAGGCGGTGGAAGAGGCAAAGAAGTGGCCTGACGTGCAGATTCAGGCGATTGTGATGGCCGGTGCATATATTGGCGAGCACGATCTTGACGTTTTGCAGGAGCGCCGCGGGGCAAACGTGCAAGCGTATTTGAGGAAGCTCGGTATCAGAAGTGAGAATATCTATATCGTGCCGAAAACTCTTACGGATGGGTTCGTGGTGAAGCGGGCTGACGGTGAACTAGCTGTCCGCCAGATCGAAGTTGAGTTGCATCCGATCTGTAAAGGTAGCTGCGCATGGATGTGCAACGATCCAAGAGTGACCCCACGCACCAAGGTTATCAACCCGTAAGCACACGAATAGGGCCCGGCCTCGGCGGGGCCTTTTCATTCCAGCGTGAAACAGAATCACAGATCGCGCGCCGAGGCATGCAGCGGCCGGGCACCACCACGACCGAGCATAGGCGATATCACCGATGAACTCGATGCCGGTCAGCACGAAGCCGTTAGGACCCATCCAGCTCAGTTCAACATCGTGCAGCGGCGGCAGCGGTTGCGCATCTGCCGAGCCGGATTGCTGGAAGCTCGCCACCTTGCTGGTGCGCTTGTATTGCGCGGGCTGTTCGTGATTGATGGTTACGTCGCCGATCACCGGCTCGGCAGCTTCGATATCGCGATAGCAGTTGTTGAACAGGACGTGTGTGCGCGCCGTGCGCCCCGCAATGTCCTCAATCGGTGGCGCGAGTTCGCGAAGCTCGTCGTCGCTATCGTCATGGTTGAACCGTTCCGCCGCCGACTCGGCGCCGCTCCATGTCGACGCGTCGCGGCCATGCAGCCGTACGATCGCGAGTTCGGGCGACGTCGCTTCCCAAACTGAGTGCGCGCGCTTCGTCATGCCTTCCGGCGCATCCAGAATCACGTGAACGATCCCGCGTTCACGCTCCATCGCAAGCGTTGACTCGCGGTGCTTCTCGCTGAACCAGCTCTCGTGCCGAAATTCGAACGCGGTCACAAACGGGTGCATGCGCTCGGCGCAGTGCTCGACGTGCCTCATCGCTTTCGGTACTGCGGTTATCCAGTGCGGAAACTGGAATAGCACCGCGCCGAGTTTGCCCCCCACGTGCAGTGGCTGCAGGGCCGCAAAGAAGCGCGCCCACAGTTCCTCGATAACTGGCGGCGGTACATCCTTGTAATAGAGATTCTTCTTGCCGGTGTTCGGCAATTCGGCCTGCAGATCCTTCGGGAAAAACATGGGCTTGGTCTGGTGGCCGGTGGAAAGCCGGAATTCGCAATCGATTCCCCTTCCCGAACACGCACGACTATGCATCCGTCGGCGTATCGGTCGCAGTACGTGTAACAGTCCCGCAGGGTTCGCACACAGAAATCGCACGTCCCATCACGATGATTCAGGGTCGCGCGACGCCGCATATTCCTATGTTGAGACCTTATCGATCGCGTCACTGTGGACTTGCGCGCACCGCCATCTCTCGTCGACACCCTTTGGGATAAGGGCTCTACGTGATCAAAGGCTCGCCCTTGCTGCTCAAGTGCAGACGTGCGACGATCACGCGGATTGTTTCGCCAACTGCCTGAGGGCCGGGCCCGCATGGTCGAAAAACCGGCGAATCCCTGAACAGAGATAGTTCAAGCCAGGTTCACCGTCCGGGCTCCGCACAAAGCGATTCTTCGGACACTCGCCCCAGCACAGATTCAGATACTTGCACTGTCGACAAAACGCAGGGAGAGCATTTCGTTTTGCATAGCCGAAGTTCTGCTGGTCCGCTGAAAAAGCCATCTCACCCAGGTGTCTCTCGCGGATGTTCCCCAGCGAGTAGGCAGGGTAGACGTAGTGGTCGCATGAGTAGACTTCACCGTCGTGCTCGATCGCCAGTGCCTTACCGCAAAACTGGGCGGTCACGCAGGTTTGCGCGGGCTTGCCCAAGGTCTGTACGACGGCCGTCTCGAACAGGTTCACCAGAACACGGCCCGCATCCTTTCTATACCACTCGTCGAAGGTTCGCGAAAGGAAGTAGCCCCAATCGTCGGGATCGACTGACCACTCGGTCACGACAGAGTCTGGTTGCCCCGGCTTTGCCGCTGCGCTTCCCAGCATCGGCATCGACTCTGCTGGCCAATGCTGTGGTGCGACGCTATGGAAATTGTTCGGTTCGACACAGGGAATAAACTGGATGTAGGTCGAATCGATTTCGTTACGTAAAAACCGGTAGACATCCACGGGCCGCTTCGCATTAAGGCGGTTGACGACGGTGAGCGTATTGAATCTTAGCCCATGCTTTTTTAGCAGACCGATCCCATGCATCACATTATCGAAAGTCGGCTGTCCTTTCCGGTCCAATCGGAAAGCATCGTGCAATTCACGCGGCCCGTCGATACTCACGCCGACCAGGAAGTTATTCTCCTTGAGGAACTCGCACCATTCGTCGTTGAGCAAGGTCGCGTTGGTCTGAAGGTCATTCGAGATCCGGCGGTTCGCGGGGGTATGCCGCTTCTGAATCTCCACGATGTCGTGAAAGAACGCAATGCCGAGCATGGTCGGCTCACCGCCCTGCCATGAAAATATGATCTCGTCGCCGTTCTGCGCTTCGATGTACTGCCGGATATAGCGCTCCAGCATGGACGGTTCCATTCGACGACCACGATGCTGGTTAAGCAGGTGCTCCTTGTGCAGGTAGTAGCAATACGTGCAATCGATATTGCAGGTCGAGCCAATGGGCTTGGCCATCGCATGAAAGCGTCCTTTCTGCTCGGGTACGGCCGGCTCCGCTTCAGACAATCGCGCCGGGTAGAAGATCACTGGCTGTTCAGCTTTCGCGTCATGGCTGTTCTGCATGGGTTGGCTCCTGAGATCAACTTCGGGCAGTGCGTGCGTATCGTGGCCGCAGGCAGTCAGCGGTAAATACAGCGTGAATCGGTAAGGTCGGTCATTGCGGCGATCGCTGTCCTCGAAGCGGGGCGTACACCGTCTTCCAATCCCGCTTCATACTGACAACAACCCAGCCGCGCGCAACGGCCTCGTCCCACGCCTTGTCGAGCCGTGCCATTGAAGATTGGCGGTCGTAGGCGAACTCGCGCTCGGGGTCGTCATGATGCACCAGCAGTGCAAGCGTTTCGCCGGGCCCGCTCGCTGTGTATTCGAGCATTTCCCGATCGCCATCGGAATTGCCGACCGCGAGGATCGGACGCTTGCCAATCGCGCGAAAAATGCCGACAGGTTTACCCGGTCCGTCGTCGACAAAATCAAAGCCTGGTTGACGTATCAGCACGGGTTTGCCGTCATGGACTTCATACTTCAGCTTCTCTTCGGTGCCTACCACCTGTTCAGGCGGCACGCCGTACGCTTCGGTCACCCACACGCGCATGAACTCCGCCGTACCGCCCGAAACGATCCAGATCTTAAAGCCGTTCGTCCGCAGTAAATCGAGCAGTTCGAGTTGCGGCCCATAGACGAGTTCGGTATAGGAACGGTTCAGCGTCGGGTGTTTCGCACTGGCCAGCCATGTACGGATGGACTGGTCGTATTCGTCAGTCGTCATGCCGCTATTTGCCACACCGATAATCTTCAGGAGCGCCTTCCGGTTCTGCGCGAGCGCAGCCGTGTCGTGCACGACAAGTGCCTTGAATGCTGGATTGTTTTTCCACTCGGGGTGTCGTGGCGCGGCGGCCTTCACCTGCTCGATCATGAACGACAACTGGAAAGGCATAGGCTGCTCGCTCCAGAGCGTGCCGTCGTTATCAAAGACCGCGATTCGTGCTTCGGGTGCCACGTAGGTCGCCGAACCTTTGCGCGTCACGTCGGCGATGAACTTCAAAATGGTATCCCGAGCACCGCCGTCCTGCCACGAAGGCAATGCTTTCGTCGATAACTCTCTTGAAAGCGCCTGCTGCTGTGTGTCCGCCGTCGCAGAATCCGCCGACGGCGCTTCATGGATAACACACGCGCTCATCGCCGAGCATGCGCAGATGATCAGTCCGGTCAGGTGACGCGACACGGGCCGTGACCACGTGCGATGTTCGACGAAACGCATTGTTATCCTCAGCCCGCTGAAAAATCAGCTCGCATTGCCGCCCCCGGACGATCGGGCGCTCCGATTGTCCGGCACGCTAAGCCGATCAGTTTCCGGTTGGCAGCGGGATGTTGAAGCCATTCTCTTTCAGTTCGTCCCGAATGTATTTAAACCGTTCGTACTGTGTGAGAGTGATCGGCCCGGAATACCCTTCGCTTTGCAGCTTGCGCGGTGGATACTTGACGTAGGTCTGCATCAGACCCTTGACCGCGGCATTGAAGGTAGGAAGTGTCCAGGTGTGCTCCGTATAGTTGTTCATGAAGATGTCGTAACGCTCCTGAGGGTCCTGATACAGATCGAATACTTGCGGAACGGTCGCGACGTAACTCTCCGGTCCCTTCCAGCCGAGATTGGTGTCCACCGCCAGCCCGCCGGTATCCTTGCCTTCGTCGCCGCGCAGGTTGAACACCGCCTTGAACTGTCCGACCCGCACGGCGCCCGGCGTCAGCTCATTCTCGGTAAAGTAGAACCACGCATTACGCTTGCTCTTGCCTGTGCCAAACAGCACGGGCGACATGTCGTAGCTGTCGAAGACGATCGGTTTGCCTTCACGATCATTTTTGGGCAAATCGACGCCCGCCAATGCCGCAAAGGTCGCCATGCAGTCGAGACCACCCAGGATGTCGAAGTTTCTCGTGTGCGGCTTGATCTTGCCGGGCCACCACGCGATAGCAGGAACGCGCGCTCCACCTTCGCGGTCGGTTCCCTTGGTGCCGCGAAAGGGGGTGTAGCCCGCATCTGGATAAACGTCCTGCCAGGCGCCGTTGTCCGTCGTGAAGAATACGAGCGTATTTTTGTCTAGTCCTTTCTCGCGAAGCTTGTCCATGATGTGACCGACACGCGCGTCCAGTTCAACCAGCGAGTCGGCGTATTTGGACTTCGACAAAGACTTGCCGATGTAGTCGGGATCGGGCATGTTCGGCTGGTGGACTTTCATAAAGTTCACGTTGATGAAGAACGGCTGTCCGCGCTGTGCCGCATCGTCGATATCGTCGAGCGCCGCTTTCTCGATGTAGCGATCGACAAACGGAATGCCGACGATATGCTTGTCAGGCTCATTCTGATACTGGCCATTCAGCTTGAAGTCCTCGTGAGGCTTTTCACCCGCCTTGCCGGAGAGCATGCCCGTTGTCACCTTGATGAACAGGTCGCGGGTCTGCTGATCCATCTCAGGAAACCATTTCGGGTCGGAATATGTGTACGCATTCAGGTGATACAGGCCTACGTACTTCATGTCGTCGTAGCCCTGTGCATTCGGAAGGGCGTAGTCCGCTTCGCCGAGGTGCCATTTACCCGTGAAATACGTGCTGTAGTGCGCGAGTTTCAGCACGGAAGCCAGCGTCCATTCCGCATGAGGCAGGCCGCCGCCTTGCCCCTGGAACGCTACGGTCGTCATGCCACTACGATTCGGGTTGCGGCCAGTCTGAAGGGCCGCCCGGCCTGGCGTGCAACTCGGCTGGCCATAGAAGTCGAAAAATGTCATGCCCTCATCAGCCAGTCTATCGAGGTTGGGAGTCGGGATACCGCGCCCCTCACCGCCGCCGTAGGCACCAAGATCACCCCACCCCACGTCGTCGCCTACAATCAGCACGATGTTAGGCCGCGTGGGCTGCTGCGAATCCGTTTGTGCCTGGCCGCTTATCGCAACGCTCAACAACGCGGCGGCCAACAAAGCGAAAGGCGCGCGTTTGACCGGCCTGGCTGGCGCCACGAAGCATGTTTCAGGTTTCATCATGTATCCCGGGTATCAATTGACAGGTATCGACATTCCCTCTGCGCGATAGCATGTTCGACACTGCGCATTTTTTGCCTGGAAGGCAGTGCGGTGCTATAGGTACTTGGGGCAAGCCGATTGCCCCTTCGGGCAATACGAGATTCGTGCCTTTTCTTTCATATAGATGGCCACTACATTGATCTGTGCAGCTGCCGGGCGATACGTCATCGGCGTCCCCGGCCGGGACGGTAACTGACATTCACCTGTTATGACGACGCTCGTCCGCCGCTGGCGGGCTTCCCATCGATAGCCGCCTGTGGAAGAGAGGATCGGATCGTGAGCACGCTGCCCGGCAAAATCAAGCACGAAATCATGAAGGCGATGCCGCCGACTCTGTTCTTCTTTTTTATTCTCCATGTTGTGTCGCTGATTCGCAGCCTGATGGTAAAAGGCACCGGCTTGTCGATTCCCACGACGACGTCCGTGCTGATCGCCTCGCTCATACTCGGGAAATCGGTTCTCGTCGCCGATATGCTGCCGTTTATCAACCGTTTCCCCGATAAGCCGCTAATCTGGAATGTGTCGTGGAAGACCTTGATTTATGCGATCGTCGCGCTCATCGTCCACTATCTGGAACGACTATATGAGTACTGGAAGGAAGCCCCGAACCTGGTAGTCGCCAATCGTGCGCTGATGGCCGATATAAGCTGGGCGCGTTTCTGGGCAATCCAGATTCTGCTTGTGACACTGATTCTTATGTACTGCGCGATCGGCGAACTGGCGCGAGTGATCGGCCACCACGGGCTCAAGACCATTTTCTTTGGCCCCCTCCCTGCACCTCCTGAATAGCTGGACGCTACTGAGTGATGCCTAATAAAGTACCGCAATCTCGCATCGTGGCTGCGACGCGCCGGGCGAGTGGATTCACCGGGAGCAATGCATGCAGCAACTCATCAGACATCCCCTCATTCTGCTGGTCGCTTCCTTCGCACTGATGGCGCTGGCCGCCCAGTTCGGAAACTCGGTCCTACGTAGGAGAATTACGCTCGACGAAGACTCGCTCGACGACTTCAGGATTGTGCAGTCCGCCACGCTGACGCTGCTAGCGCTGGTCATCGGTTTCAGTCTGTCCATGGCGGTAGGCCGCTACGACCAGCGAAAGAATTACGAAGAGGAGGAAGCCAACGCCATCGGGACGGAATTTATCCGCGCGGATCTTTTGCCGCAGAGTGCAGCCGCCGCAATCCGCGCGGACCTCGCCCAGTATCTCGACCTGCGAATCGAGTACTACCAGACTCGCGACGCGCAGCGCGTCGCGCAGATCGATGCAGCCACTGCGGATCTGCAACGCCGGTTGTGGTCTTCGGCCAGAAGCGGCGCTGTTACGCAGCCCAGCCCGGTGGTTGCCCTCGCGGTGGCGGGCATGAACGACGTGATCAACACGCAAGGTTACACACAGGCGGCATGGCTCAACCGGATTCCCGTGGCCGCCTGGATCATGATGCTGCTGATTGGCGTGTTCGCCAATGTGCTGGTGGGTTACGGAGTGAAGAATTCGACCGGCAAAAACCGCTTCTTGCTGATCATGCCGCTGACCGTGTCGCTCTCGTTCATGCTGATTGCGGACATCGATAGCCCTCGCAACGGCATCATCCGTGTGATCCCGCAAAACCTGATTAGCAGCGCGCAATCTTTGCACAAGCCGTGATGACGTCGGCCACTTCGTCGGACTATATAGCCTATCGCGCGAATGCTGCACTGCGATGTCAACAGCGTATGTGGATTTATGCGGTCTGCGAATAGATGATCTGCTTTGCATATCAAAGAAACAGTAGTCCTTAGCGGACAATCAACTGATAAAAGCTGTTCGGATGGTAAAAGGCTCTGGCATAGTTAGCATGACGCACAAGTCCTGTCAGAGCCATGAAAGAGGAAAGCGCCCCGACGATCGTTGCGGCAGCCCGCGCGCGGACGATCGTTGCGGCAGCCCGCGCGCGGCGAGCCTTCGCGCAGGCTCGCATTATGCGTTGGGTGTTTCTGGTCATGCTCGGTTTCTGCACGTGCGCTAATGCGGAACACACCTGGCGGGTGGTCATTCTGCCAGGCGCGGACCCCACCCAGCCGGCGGCCCAGGAGCAGATTCGCGCGATACGCCATTCGATTGCCGCTGCCGCTCCGGGCGGTGTGGAGTTTTACACAGACTCACTTGACGATTTACGATTCGACAACGCCGAATTGATGCCGAGCTTTCTGGCGCTTCTGAAGAGGAAATACGAACATAAACAGGTCGACGTAGTGATCGGGTTAGCAGACTTTGCACTCGACTTTACGAAGCGCTACCACGACGAGATCTGGCCGGGCGTACCGGTCGTGATCTCCAGTGTCGCGGAAAGCCGGAAAAAAGACATTCCTGCGGCCTTCGCCTACGTGCCGACGGATTTCGATGTCGATGGGACTCTCGCGCTAGCGGAGACTCTTCAACCGGGCGCACGGCGTCTCGTCATAGTGTCCGGCTCGGCGAAACTGGACCTCCGGTTCGCGCAGCGCGCTGCCGATACGGCGCGTGCGCGCATGTCACGCCAGTGGACCGTCGATGTGTGGAGCGGCCTGGCCGTCCCCGAACTGCAGCAGCGCCTTGCCGCGCTCGACCGTAACGCGGCCGTCCTCTATACGACGATGTATCGCGATCGCACCGGTCGGACCTTTTTTCCCTACGAGGTCGTCGAGCCGATGGCAAAGGTCTCTGGCGCCCCGATATATGGCTGGTATCCCACCTATATCGGTCACGGGATGATGGCGGGTTCGGTAGTCAGCTTCGAGGCCAACGGCCGTAATACCGGTGCGCTCGCCGCATCGATTCTGCTCGGCAAGGCGCCCCGCCATGGTGCCGTCTCATCGGCCAGCATGTCTCACTGCATTGCGGACCTCGGGATGATCGAGAGATTCGGGCTACACGCGACCGGACTGCCCGATGGTTGTGAGTTGATCAACGTGCGCCCTTCGCTCTGGCGGGAGTACCGGGTAATCGTGCTCGGCGCGGCTGCAGTTGTTTTGCTGCAGGCGCTGACCATTGCGGCTTTGCTCTGGCAGCGCAAGCGCCGCCGCATCGCCGAGGATGAAGCAACGCTGCGATCCGACGAACTGGCTCGCGCGGCACGGCTCGCTTCAGCGGGTGAACTGAGCGCGTCTGTCGCACATGAAATCGGCCAGCCGCTTGGCGCGATTCTCAGCAATGCGGACGCGGCCGGCATGATGCTCGAAGACGAGCCCGAGGAGGACGAACTTCACTCTATCCTTGCGGACATACGTCGGGACGCGCTTCGCGCAAACCAGGTGGTGCAGCGACTTCGGGCGCTCCTGCAAAAGCATACACTCGACCTGGTCCCACTCGACCTCAATTCGGCGTTCGACGAAGGGCTGGCCTTGCTCGGTCTCGAAGCGCGACGCAGACGCATCGCCGTCGAGTCGAATCTAGCGGCGCAAGACGCCTGCGTGCTAGGCGACCGCGTGCAACTTCAGCAGGTACTGGTCAATCTCGTCATTAATGCAATGGACGCGATGGAGGAGACGCCCGTCGCGGAGCGCATTGTCTCCATCTCGACCCGGGTGGCGGGAACAGGCTACGAGCTGATCGTCGCCGACCGTGGGCACGGCATTCCGGCAGATGCCACAGAACGGCTCTTTGACTCGCTGTTCACGACCAAACCGCAGGGCATGGGACTTGGACTTTCGATTGTGCGCACTATCGTCTCAACGCACGGTGGACGGGTCTGGGGCGCGCCTCGAGACGGCGGCGGTAGTGTTTTCACCGTGTGGCTGCCGTCCGTCGCGGGACACACGCTCTCGCCGGTTCGGGCAGAGTTCGATACATCCACTGAAAAGGCCGCCTTGAAGGCTCGGCCGATGCCGCAAGGGGGACAACCGTGATTGATCACGCCGCAACGGTCATCCATGTCGTTGACGATGATCCCGCCATGCGCACCGCCTTGACGCGACTACTGACTCAGGCAGGATATACAGTAAAGGGCTATCCGAGCGCCGGGGAATTTCTCGTCGCAGACTTTGACCCGTCGCGAGGCTGCCTGCTGCTGGACCTGGAGCTGCCCGGCCCGGGCGGCCTCGACTTGCAGCACGCGCTGCAACGGCTGGGCAGGCAGATGCCCATCGTCTTCATCAGCGCGCACCGTGATATTCCCAGAACGGTGATGGCGATCAAGGCAGGTGCATGCGACTTCCTCGTCAAGCCAATCGAGGCGCAGACTCTCTTCGCCGCGATAGACAATGCGCTCGCGGCCGCAGTCGTTGTTCCTTCTCCGGCCGAGCCAGGCAAACTGGCCGACGCACACCATCTGAACGCGCGCGAGCTTGTGGTACTGCGCGGCATTGTCGCTGGTCGCCTTAACAAGCAGATCGCCGCGGAACTGGCTGTGAGCGAACGAACCATCAAATCGTGCCGGGCCGACCTCATGCGCAAGCTGCACGCCAATTCGTTCGCCGATCTGGTGATACTGGCTGAGCCAATTGTTCGCGCACACGCCTCGACCTGAACCCGGCTTGCCCCAAAGGGCAACCGGATTGCCCCATGCCCTGATAGCGCCGGACCTTGGCTCACACGAAACTTGAGGCATGAGACCTTGGCGGGCAATGAACCATACCAGAGAGTTGATCGTGATCGTCGAAGACGACGCCGGCATGGGTCGGGCATTGCAGCGCCTGTTGCGCGTGTCGGGCTTCGACATCCTGTTGTTCGGCAGCGCTGAGGCATACTCCCACGCGAACTGCATGCGCGTACCATACTGCCTTGTGCTGGACGTTCAACTGCCCGGTATTTCAGGGCCCCGATTCTACGAGCAGCTCGGTTATCGTCGTCCTCCAGCCGTGTTCATCACCTCGCACGACAATCCGGAAACGCGCAGCGCCGTCGCGTGCGCTGGCGGCCAGGAATTGCTGATCAAGCCGTTTGTAGCCAAAGATCTTCTCGACGCGATTTCGCGGGTGGCACCAGGCGGCGGTCCGGCTCCGTGACATCGCACTCCGGATATGCCGGCTGACCAGCTTTGAGAAATTTGCGCGACGTGACGTTCGATGTGGTATCGCGTCGGGCCGTAGCAAACTTGCAAGCGGACATTCAGGGCTGCCGGGCGATCGTCTCAAATTGGCCGGCCGGCGACATCCGCGTCAGTCTAGCGAATTCGCGCCGGCAATCCGGCCATCACGTTCCTTCGCCGTGGCTCTGCGGTCCAGATAAGCCCTGCGATTGCTGCTCCCACCGGGTGATTACATCAAGGCGGCGAAAACCATAACGCTGTTCGAGTGCGTGCTTCTGTTTTCTTCCGACCACCTGCGCGAGCCCTAGTCGCGCACTCAGGCGGTTCGGTCCATTGTGTAGCTCGTCCGGGTACATCTGTTCGGCCACCAGCCCTGGGACGATCGTCGGCGGCGGGCGCACATCGGACGACACTGGGCGTAACGGTGTTGACTTTGCGATGGGGTTCAGTTCGTTGCCGGTATTCAAGTCAGTTCAGCCATAATGTAGAAAACGTCGCCGGAGTTCACCCGCTCATGAAGTCTCGTTGCTTGGCAGCAGTTCTCGTCGTTCTCGCTACCGGCTGCACATCGACTCCGGCGAACAATCAGCCGGCGGTCGATACGAACGCCTACATCCTGCATGTTCCAGACGCCGCACCGTCCGCTGACTCCACGTCAAGACCACCGAGACTCACTGTCGGCACCAGCTATTCCGACACGCAACTTATTCTGCCCTGGTTCCTCAATGACCTGATCGACTTCGTCAACTATCGCTAGTCTGGTGCGCGGGGGCACTCGGGTGCGTTCCTTCCTCTGCGAATCTACGGTTGAGCGTGCGTACAGATGTGTGCAATGCCTGCGCAAGATCCTGTATGGTTACCGGCTGCGCAATATTCTGTTCAAGATAGTCGCGCGTTTTAGCCACGATGGAACCGTGATGAAATGCGCTGAATGTCCAGTCTTCCAGCTCGTGAAAGACGGACTGCGAAGGGATATCGCTGTCCATCGGCTGACAAACTCGAACACGAGCGTGGCAGTGCCGGCGTTCGATCTTGGCTTTTCCGACGCCACCGGTTTCTGCCGCGCATTTAAACATTGGACCGGCAGTAGTCCTTTTGACTATCGCAAGAGCACCCGTCAGGGTGAGTGATGAGAAAGAGTCATGTCTGACTATGTTTTAAACGATTTTGAATGCCCGTGTCGAACGGCTGGAACTGGGGCCGAACTACGCCAATCATCGGGCGCGTGTGCCGGACGACGGTGCATCAGTTGGCCAACGAGGGTAAGGCTGACGAGTACGACGAGACGGTGGCCCATTTGGCACTGTCATCGGACTACCCCGAGTCGATCCCGACGTTGCCCATTGACTGGCAGTTGCCGTGTGATGCTTTCAAGCAAGGCGCCGGCCCGCAGTAAGGCTATGTGCAATGATTCCATCAACCTACGACTCCCGCCCGCGTCCTCACGTGGGCCGGCGGGCGTTTCTTCCTGTGCTTTTTTCGGTGTGGTTCGGAACGCGGAATTTTCCTCGGTAGGCCCGCTTGCGTGCACCGCCAGCGGCAACAAAAGGCGCGCGGGGCGATCCTGTGGTTAGCGTGGCTAGAAACAGCGGGCGGGCGTGACAGTAGTGCTGGCGTGACAGCGCGTATGACTCAAATCGGCCAGGTGAACTATCATGGTAGAAGCTGTATTCATCAGCGCAGGAGCACATCATGACCTCCAATCCATCCGCTGAGCCGACCGGCACCTCTCTCGACCCCGCGAAAACTTCCGCCGGCAAGACTCGCCAGCCCGATCCGAAGGGCCTGAAAAATCCGGCCCCAGACGACCTTCCTAACGCCGACGCGGCAGAGCCCGAGCCTCACGAGCACCTCCCGTCCAGAAGCGACGACAACTGATTCAACACCGCAGGTGCCGACGTCGTCCGCATGACAATCCACGCGGCGGGTTCGCGAGTGGTTCGCGCATGCTTTCGCGCCGACGCCGTGAAGTCGGGGAGCGCTCGCGGTTCACGCAAATGGCTCGATGCATTTCGTCCAACAAAGTCACGGCCCAGTTTGAATCGCACAGGAGCAGATCATGCAGAACGTGCTGGTAGGTTATGACGGGTCGGCGTCCGCGCAATATGCCGTTGCTTTCGCGGTCGATCTCGCGAAGCGTTTCGACGCGCGCTTGCATGTGCTCGTCGTCGCGCGCACGCCGGACTGGGGTGCGATAGAAGTTGAGCGAAAAAATCTGATCGATCTGGAAGTGCGCCATGCCACCGCGATCCTCGACGACATCAAGGCGAAGCTCGCCGCTTCGATCGGGGCCGTGGAGTTCGATCTCGTGGTCGGCCCGCCGGCAAAGGAGATCGTGCTTTACGCGGAGCGGCATGCTATCGACCATCTCGTGGTGGGGCATCGCGGACATACGCCGTTCGATCGCTGGCTGATCGGTTCGGTCGCCCGCCAGGTGCTCGCCTACGCGCCGTGCGCGGTCACCATCGTGCGCGATCCGGCGACGATGAAAAAATCGCGGCATGAGAGCGAAGCACCATCGGCATAAAATCCGCAAACTGCTGCAGATGATGGGCTCAGGACAAACGCGACCGATCTCGCAAGCTGGAAGCGGCTTGAGCGTAGAGACGCTGGAACGCTTGCGTTGACGAACAAAAGCTCGCATGGCCGCGCCTATCAGCTCGCTGCCGAAACGCCGGAGCTCATGATTCGCATGCTGATCGTGGGTTACTGCTTCGGTGTCCGGTCCGAGCGACGGCTATGCGAAGACCTTTGAGCTTCCTCGACGACATCATCAACTTCGTCAACTGTCGCCAGGCATCGAGCGCGTCGCGCGGCTCTTGACATGATCGATGAACGCACGCAGCTTCGGCATGATCTGGCGGCGGCTCGGATAGTAGAGAAACACACCCGGGACCATCGGCGCGTACGCCTTCAGAACGTCCACCAGCTTTCCCGTTCGCAACCCCTCGGCGGCCATCGGCTCGGGTAGCTGGGCAAGGCCAACGCCTTCGATCGCCGCGCCCAGCACGCTCGGAAAATCGCTGGCGATGAAAGGACCGGAGACGGCGATCTCGATCGGCTGGCCGTTGTCGTTGAACGACCACAACGCGAGCGCGCCGCTGGAGCGCCGCCAGCGAATGCATGCATGCTCGCGCAGATCGTCCATTTGCTCGGGGCGGCCGCGCGCCGCGAAATAGGCGGGACTTCCCACGACGACAAAACGGAACGGTGCCGTGAGCGGCACCGCGACCATGTCGGCGGCGACGAACTGACCGAGCCGGATGCCGGCGTCGAAGCCTTCCGTCGCGAGATCGATCAGCTCCTTGCTGGCCGCTATCTCCACCTCGACCTCGGGATTGGCCTTGCAGAATGACGCGATCAGCGGCTCCAGCAGGATCGGCACGACTGCACGCGGCACGGAAAGACGCAACAGGCCGGACGGTCGCTCGCCGAGTCCGCGCGCCACCTCGCTGGCGGCGACGAGTTCCTCGAAGGCGGGCTTGGCCCGAGCGAGAAAGCGCTCGCCGGCTTCGGTCAAGCCGACGCTGCGCGTGGTGCGGATGAAGAGCGTCGCACCGAGGCGGACTTCGAGCACACGCACCGCCTGACTGACGGCCGACGGCGTCACGCCCAGTTGCGCGGCGGCCCCGCGAAAACTGCGATGCTCGGCAACGCTGAGGAAGACTTCGACGCCGTCGAGCGCGCCCTGCCTGACTGTGAAGTTCTGCTTCATAGCCTGTCAACATTGTGAGGAATAGTCACCCGCGCGAGACGATGGTACACCTAACACCTGCGCATCCAACACTTGACAAGGAGGCACCATGTCATCGCGGCTTCTGTTCCAGTTGCACCTCGTTTTGGGCTATCTCGCCTGGCTGCTGTGCTTCGGCACCTACGTGTGGCCGAAGCTCAAGTCGATGGCTCCATTCGACGCGCAACGCGCGATCGCCACGTTGCACAGCTTCCGCTTCTTCGGGCTCGCCTTTCTGTTGCCTGGTGTCGTCAGTCCGCAACTGTCCGCGAGCTTCGCCGTGTTCGCCGCCTATGGGGATTTCGCCACGGGGGTGCTGGCGATGCTGGCGTTGCTGACGGCCCGGATACGTCCGCTTTTCTGGTCGTTCGTCGTCGCTTTCAATCTTGTTGGTATGGCCGACCTGATCATCGACTACTACCACGCAACCGCGGCCGATCTGCCCGCGCATGCAGGCGAGCTGGGCGCCTTGTACGCGATTCCGATCATCTATGTGCCGACGCTGGCGATCACGCATGTTGCCGCCTTCTATCTGATGTTGCGCCCTCGGCTGAAGCGGCGTCACGCCCGTCCTTCCGTCGGCCGTGACATCTCCCAGGCGTAGCCTGCTGCACTGGGCGCAGTTCGGCCACGTAACGAGGAATCCGATCAGCATCGAGCGACGTTTTTACGCCTTCCACCTGCGTTATGCTGTCGGTCGTCGAGTCGATGCTCGCGGCCTGAACGAAGCAGGTGCGCAAACCCGGCCTGATGCGGCCGGGTGGTACCCTTCACTGGCACTTCCGGCTTTCGTGCATGCGAGCTGATTCTCGCGTCCCTTGGCCCGACGACGCGAGCAAACGCCCGGAACGACCACTGAACTCAGCGAGGTGCCGACGTGAAATACTGCATGCTATTTCTGCCGCTCGTTCTCGCCGCCTGCGCACAGGCACCGGAAGTGACAGCGCCGGCACCATCGGCAACCACGGCGGCCGCCAACCCGGCGTCGCCGACCGGCACCGATCTGTTGACCCGATACCACTGGCAACTGAACAACGCGATCGATCGCAATGGCACGCACATCGATGCCCTGTTCGTCCGCCCAGACAGGCCAGTGCAGCTCGACTTCAGTCCGTACCGGATCACCGTCGTCAATAGCTGCAACAGCATGGGAGCGGGTTACACCGTCAGGAAAGGGTATTTGCAGATCGGCCCGATGGTCAGCACGATGATGGCCTGCCACGATGCCGCGCTTGCCGCACTCGACGATGCGATCTCGCAGCGTGTGCGCGGCAGCGTCAACGTGACCCTGCTCGCGCGGGACAACGCGCCGAGCCTGCAACTGGTCACCGATAGCGGCGACACGCTGAGCTTTACCGGTGTGCCCACGGCCGAGATGCGCTACGGCGGCCCCGGTCAAATAGCGTTCCTTGAAGTGGCGGCGCAGTCCGTGCCGTGCAACCATCCGTTGATGCCGAACGCGCAATGTCTGCTCGTGCGCGATCGCTTCTTCGACGAGCAGGGCCTGGCGACCGGCACGCCTGGTCCGTGGCACCCGTTGAATCAGGATATCGAAGGCTATACGCACACGCCGGGCATCCGTAACGTCGTGCGCGTGAAGCGTTTCACAGTCAGGAACCCGCCTGCCGATGGGCCGTCGGTCGCTTATGTGCTCGACCTGGTCGTCGAATCGGAGAAGGTCGGGCAGTAATGCTTCTTCAAACGTGCCGCCAGGCACATTGGCGGCACGGCTCCCCACCAGCGTGACTTCACCCCTTCTGAATCAGCCGCCCCAGCGGCGCGAGCGGTCCCACCGGCAGGTATTCATACTTCATCAGCCCGTCAGCCACGAGCGGCAACGCGTTGAGTATTGCCTTGGCCTCGTCGACCGACCCGACGTTCATCAGGAAAATCGGTCCGGCCTTGTCGCGGAACCAGAACTGCTCGACCTTGCCGTCGAGATAAAGCTGGAGCGTGGCCGGCACCTCGTGGGGCATGTGCTGCTGGAGCTTGTCCGGGGTGAGGGTCGGTTGTGCGGTTGCGATGGCGAAAACTTTCATCAGTGACCTCCTGGGTCGACGTTGGTTGCGATGTACAACGGGGCTCACTGTAGCCCTCGGCCGGGAAAAGCTGTATCGTCGCAAATGACAACTTTAGGGTCATTTACGCCATGCGCATCGCCGTGCTCGCCTTGCAGGGGCTGTTCGACACCGGTCTCACCGTCATGCTCGACGCGTTCTCGCTCGCCAACCGGTTCGCGGCCGCGAAGATGGGCGGGCGGCCGCACTTCGAACTGTCGGTCGTCGGCGTGCGCAAGAAGGTTCGCTCAGGGCAGGGGCTGACCATCCCCGTGCAAGCGATCACCGCGGACCTGAAGCCGGACTGGGTGATCATTCCCGCGCTCAGTACCGGTACGCCGGAGCAGCTGGTACCCGCGTTCGAGCGGCCGGACGTGCGCGACGCCAGGCGCAGATGCTGGCATGGCATGCACAGGGCGCGTTGATCGCCGCGTCGTGCATCGGCACGTTCCTCGTCGCGGAAACCGGACTCCTCGATCATCGCGAAGCGACCACGACCTGGTGGCTGGGTCCATTGTTCCGGCAACGCTATCCGGCCGTGTTGCTCGACGAGTCGCGCATGCTGGTGCCATCGGACGTCGGTGTGACTGCGGGCGCGGCGATGGGGCATCTCGATCTCGCGCTGTGGTTGATCCGCCGCGCGAGCCCCGAGCTGGCTACGCTCGTGTCGCGCTACCTGCTCGCCGACCTGCGCTCATCGCAGGCGCCGTACATCATCCCGAACCATCTGGCTCAGGCCGATCCGCTGATTCAGCGTTTCGAGCGATGGGCGCGCGATCATCTGAAGGAAGGGTTCTCGCTGCAGCATGCTGCGGCCGCACTGGCGACGAGCGCGCGTACGCTGCAGCGTCGTTGCCAGGACGTGCTCGGCAAATCGCCATTGGCTTACTTTCAGGACCTGCGTGTCGAGTATGCGCAGTCGCTGCTGCATGGCAGCGGCCTCGGCATCGACGCGATTGCGGCCGAGGTCGGCTATGTCGACGGTGCCACGTTGCGCACGCTGTTGCGCCAACGGCTCGGCAAAGGCGTGCGCGATCTTCGTGCGGATCTGCGTTGAAGGCTATAGCGAGCGCGGCAGTGAAGCCGATTGCAAAGTCGACTCTTACGCGCTTTCCGGATCGCAACCGACGCCTGGCTGCAATGCATGCGTGGCCCGCCGGCGGCTCGCGGCACGCCGCTTGCTATGCACCGCATTGCCGTATACCTTCGCGCCTCACATCCCCCAGCGCAGACACGGCGTGCGAGATGAAGCCGACTCGTGCGACCGCGTCTCTAAACCAAGATGGAGACAGTCATGCCCATGCAGCGCGCCGTTCCGTCATCCTTCTCTTTTGTTCCGGTCATTTCCGTCGCGTCATTGCTCGCGGTTCTATCGTTGAGCGGCTGTGGGGGCAGTGACAACATTCAGTCGACCGCCGCCGCGCCGCTTGGCTGCGCGCAGTTGACCGGCAAGAACGTGCCGGCGTCAGCAATCGGTTTGCCGACCACCGGCGCGACTGTGACCGCGGCGACCGTGATGCCCGCGTCCGGCTCGGGCGCGCAAGCGACCGGCGAGTATTGCCTCGTCAGCGGCGCGATCAGTCCCGTCGATCCCGCGGCGCCGCAAATCAAATTCCAGATCGCGATGCCGACCAACTGGAACAGCAAGATCATGATGTTCGGCGGCGGCGGCTACGACGGCACGATTCCCGCGCCGACAGGCAACGTGCCGGCCGGCCCGACCGCGCAACTGACTCCGCTTGGCCGCGGCTACGCGGTGTTCGCGAGTGACTCGGGACACGAGGCCAATGCGCTCGGCAGCGAGGACGCGTCGTTCGGCGTGAACGACGAAGCGATGCAGAACTTCAACGGCGACGCACTGAAGAAAACCCGCGACGCGGCCGTCTATCTGATCGACGCGCGCTACGCGGTGAAGGCGCCGAAGCGGGCGTATTTCGCGGGCGGCTCGTCGGGCGGACGCGAGGCGCTGGCGGTGGTGCAACGCTGGCCGCAGGATTGGGACGGCTCGATCGTGCTGTATCCGGCATGGGCGGCCGCGAGCCTCGATCTGCAGTTCGGCCGCATCACGCGCGCACTGGCGGCGCCGGGTGCCTATCTCGACCAGGCGAAGCGCAAGGTGCTGCTCGACACGGTGCTCGCGAGTTGCGACGCGCTCGACGGCGTTGCCGACGGTCTGATCAGCAATGTCGCCGCGTGCAACGCGACCTTCAATCCCGCGACGGCGACGCTGAACGGCGCGCCGCTGCGTTGCGCGGGCGGCGCCGATACCGGCGACACCTGTCTGTCCGACGCGCAGATCGCGGCGCTAAACGTGTACAACACGCCGATCACGTTCGGCTACACCCTCGCGAGCGGCGAGACGCAGTATCCGGGCTTCAACGTGTACGGCGCCGATCTCGGCATCGCGAATCCTTCGGCGTTGCAGCCGACAGTGACCACGCTCGCGCTCGGCATGTCACAGCCCGCATCGCCGATGCCTACGACCGCGCCGTATCTGAGCGTGTTCTGGGACCAGTGGATCCGCTACTTCGTCACGCGCGACCCGAACTACAACTCGCTCGCCGTCGATCCGCAGAATCCGGGCAGTCTGCAGGCGCGCATCAGTCAGCTGACGGGCCTGCAGGACGTCAACAAGACGGATCTGTCGGCCTTCAATGCGAAGGGCGGCAAGATCCTGATGGCGCACGGCATGGCCGACGCGCTCGTCAGCACGCGTTCGACCGAGCAGTACTATCAGCGTCTGCAAGCGACGATGGGCGTGTCCACCGTGGCGAACTTCGTGCGCTTCTACGAGATTCCCGGCTATGGCCATGCGCTCAGCACCGTGTTCAACGCCTCGTGGGATTCGCTGACGACGCTCGAAAACTGGGTCGAAAACGGCGTGGTGCCGCCCGCGCAGATCGTCGCCGATACGGCGGGCGTGCCCGGACGCACACGGCCGCTGTGCCAATATCCGACCTTTCCGCGCTATAACGGCTCGGGCGACGTGAACGTCGCGGCGAATTTCACCTGCGCAAGCCAGTAGGCGCTGTTCAACTGACGTTGAAATGCACGCGGATGTTTTGCGTGCTTTCGACGGGCCGGCCATCGCGCAGCGCGGGAAAAAAGCGCCAGCGCCGCAACGTGTCGAGCAGCAACTGATTGAGACGGGGGTTCGGCGTCGCGTGAATGAGCTCGACATCGACCGAGCCGTCGGCGTGGATCGTGAAGCGGGCTGTCGCGATCGTCTGATAGGCCTGCTCGCGCAAGTCGTCGGGCAGCGTCGGTAGCGGTTGCGAGATGGAGCGGGCGGCGGTGTTGGAGCTTGCCGAGGCGGCTGGAGCGGCGTCGTGCTGTGCGGACGATTGCTGCGATCCCGCGGCGGCCGTTTGTTCCGGCTGATCATCTTGCGACGGGCGTTGTGCCTGACTAGCAACCGGTACCGACGGCGCTGCCGCAGCGGGCGTCGTCAGCGTCTGCGGCCTGGTTGGCACAGGCGGCACCGCGCGATGCGCTGAGGTACGCGATTGCGTCTGCGCGTGCCGTGGCGCCTGTTCCGCTGGAACCGCAACCGGAGTTTGCGACGGACGGGATTCAGGCGGCGCAGGCTCGTCGAGCACGACCACGCGCATATCCAGTGGAGCAGGCGGTGGGGCTGGCTGACTCGACTTCAGCAACCCGGACGAGAGCGCCGCCAGCACCAGAAGCCAGATACCCAGCGAGATCAGACAGGCGACGGCGGTACCCAGCGTTCCCACAGCGTGCCCCTCGGACAGCTCGCGGCAAGCTTTAATCACGATGCACGGCGATCAGAAAGTGTTCGGCGCCCGCACGTCGTGCCGCGAGCATGGCCTGCACGACCGCGCCGTGACCCGCGTGATCGTCGGCCGCGATGACGACGTTGCCGTCCGCGCGCAGCAGGCGCTTCACTTCAGGCTCGATCTGATCCGCGCGAACGACGTGGCGATTGACCGAGACCTCGTCGTTGCCGTTCACCGATATCGTCAGCGGCTCGCTCGTGCTGATCGGCTGCGCGCGTCCCGAAGGCAGATTGATCCGCACCGCGTCGAGACGTTGCATCGCCAGCGAGGCGAGCATGAAGGTCGCGAGCAGAAAAAACATCACGTCGATCATCGGAATGATTTCGATGCGGCCGCGCCGCGAGGCGCGCGAGCGTTTGAGTTTCATCAGCGCTCGCCTCGCGCCTCTTGTTGCAGGCGCAGCGCGCTGAGTCGCGCGTTGGCGAACAGTTCGAGTTCATCCATCAGACGCTCGAGCCGCCGTGAAAAATAGTTGAATGCGAACAGTGCGAAGACCGCGACGATGAGTCCGATCGCGGTCGCCACCAGCGACTGCGCCACCCCGCCCGTGACGCCGCCCGGATCGACGAGGCCATTGCCGCCGAACAGCTGGAATGACTTCATCATCCCGACGATCGTGCCGAGCAAGCCGAGCAGCGGCGCCGCCGTGACGATCGTCTCCAGTAGCCACAGACCGCGGCCCATGTCGCGCTCGATCTGCGATGCGATCGATTGCGCCGACGCCTCGCGCAGCCACAGCGGCGAGTCTGATTCCGACAGCCACGGTGCGGCCATGCGCCGAAACGCGTGGTGCGGGGCGAGGCGGTCGAGACGGTTGTCATCGGCTGACGACGTGGGTTGCAAAACACGCGCCGGTGCGCTTGCGAAGCGGGCAAACACATACGCCCGCTCGATGATGATGGTCAATGCGAGCACGCCGAGCACGCTGAGCGGATACATGATCCATCCGCCGGTGCGCATCGCCGCGATAAAGCCTGTCCATTCCTGCATGATGATTCTCCCTGCCGTCGATCAGAAGTACTTGGTCACGCCCGCATAAACCGCGAAATGCGGACCGTACTGCGGCGCGCCGACGCCGATGCCCGAGCCGTCACGCAACTCGTACACGCGGTTGAATGCGTTGATCACCACCAGACGCGCGTCGAACTTGCCGATCATCGGCTCGTTGAAGTGCTGGATTACGCCGAGGTTGAACTGCGCATAGACGGGCAGGCGATCGGTGTTCGCAAAGCCGCTGCGCAGGCCGGAGCCGACGATTCCGTCGAACGTGAAGGTGGTTTGGTGGAAGTCGTATGCCGCGCCGAACGATGCGGTCACGCGCTGGTCGTGATCGAGGTACACCCAGTTGTTCGAGATGTACGCCAGTTCGTCCGCACCGAAATTGAACTGCGCGGAGTTGATGTTCTTGCCTTGCGCGCGGCTATACGCGAGGTTCAGATACGCGGAGAGATTGTCCTGTTTGTAGTTAGCGGTGAATTCGACGCCATACGTTCTGCCGTACTGGTAGTTGAACGGCGTGTAGATCAGCGCGGAGCCGAACTGTCCTTCGTCGAGCAGGTCGGTCGATTTCTTGTAGTACGCGTCGAGTCCGAGCGTGACCGCAGGGCCGAGTTTCTGCGTGATGCCGAGATCGAAATAGTGGCTGCGTTCCGGCTGTACAGGATCGTTCTGCGTTACCGAACTCTGATTCGTCGTGCCGTCGAACTTCGATATCGTCGAGCCGGACACGAGTTCGAACGGCGGCGGCGTGAAGTAGCGCGCGTAGCCGGCGTGCAGCGTCGTCGACGACGTGAGCGTGTAGACGAGGCCGACGCGCGGGCTCAACTGGCTCGCGCTCGTGTACTCGTCCATGCGGTCGTAGCGCAAGCCATAGTTCAGCGTGAGCCGGTCGGTCAGCTTCCATTCGTCCTGGGCGTACAGGCTGTACAGATAGCCGGTCTTGCTGCTGCTGTCCTGGATGTTGAAGGGCACGTCGGAGAGCTGGTTGCCGTCCGCGTCGGCGGGGAACACAGACACGTTATTGTCGAATATCGCGTGTTCCTGCTGGAAGAAGACGCCCGCGCGAACCGTGTGACTGTCGTTGATGCGCCAGGTCGTATCGACCTGCACGCCGTTGGCTGTGTTGCTATGGAAGTCCTCCGATGCTACCCCGTTGAACATGAGGTCGCCGATCGGATCGGGGTTGAACTTCGTGCGCGTATAGCGCGTAAAGAAGGCGACCTGGTAATCGAGCGCGCCGCCGTTGGTGCCTTGAAGCGCGAGCGCCGCGAAATTGTTCAGCTCCGATTGCGTTTCGTTTAGTTGCGACGAATCGAACGTGCTGTGGCCGTTGAGCGCGAAGTTCGGCGTGAGCCCCGGCGTGTTCGGAATCTCGAACTGGTTGCTGGTCGCGCCGAACAACAGACTCACACGCGTGAGCGGATTGAGCAGATACGACAGATAGCCGAACGCATTGCCCTGGCGCGTGTGATCGTGAATCGCACTGGCGCTCGCCGTCGGATTCTCGATGCCGAGATTGTTCATGCCGAGCGAGCCGCTCAGGTAGTAGCTGAACGGTCCCTCGCTGCCGAACACGTCGGCGCTCGTTTTGACGGTCTGATGGCTGCCGCCGAATACGTCGATCGAGCCGCCGCTGCCCATGTCGCCCGATTTGGTGCGGATGTCGACGATACCGGCCGTGCGGTAGCCGTACTGCGCGGGCAGGGCGCCAGTGAGCAGGTTCATTTGATCGATGATGCGCGTGTCGAGCGACTGGCCGAAGCCGCTGATCGGCTCCGGAATGATGATGCCGTTGATCCGGTATTGCAAATTGGCGTGCTCGCCGCGCACGTGCAGCTGGCCGTACGAGTCGTTGGCGACGCCGGGCGCTTGCAGCAGCACCTGATTGAGCGGCGTGTTCGCGCCCGCCGGCATCGTGGCGATATCCGCCTGAGTGAAGCGATAGACGCTGCTGCCCGTTTCGGGCAGCAAGCCGTTGCGGGCAGCGTTCAGACGTTGTGCGTTGACCTGTACATCGAGTGTGTCGCTCTTTTGCAGTTGTACGCTGACGCTCGCCGGGGCGCCGGACTGGGCGGTCGCGATGCTGCTGCCGCTTGCAAAACCGGCCGCGGTGACGACGACCGCATACGTGCCGGGCGCCACGCCGTCGATCGAGAAGTGGCCCGACGTGTCCGTGTTCGACGCGCCGATGGAGGCGCCGCTCGTGTCCTGTACCTCCACTTTCGCGTGAGCGACGGGATGGCCCGCGCGATCGGAGACCGTGCCCGTCAACATGGCGTTGCCTGGCGCACCCCATGCGTTCGAGATGGCGGTACAGAACACGATCGCCGCCTGTGCGGTCAGTGTGCGGTTTTTCATTGTTGTTGCTCGCGCTAAGGACGATGCGTTGATGAACAGAAGCGTTCGGCAAAAGCTCACCCACCTCGCCCCTGGCCGGCAGGGGAAGGACAGGCGAACTGGAGGTTGACGACGCGCGATAGCAGGCCCGTCGATCAGGCCTACTTTTCGATGAGAACGGTAATGGCGATGACGGTCATAAGTGGTCGTTGAGCATGGACTGTCCGCTCATAGGTCGGACGGATTTTGTTGGACGTCGCAGTGGGCCGGTGTGAAAAACGGCAGGGCTGGAGCGCCAATTTTTGGTCATGTTATAACATAACAATTACAGCTGGCAAGTCGCAAGATGAAGGCCTTCGTAGCGCAACGGGTGAGGCATTTGCCCGTTGCCATTCGAAAAACTTGACGCAGTGCATATGCACACATAAACTTCGCTCCATGAACCGTCCTCTCTCCTACGACGAATGCAACTGCTTCGCGCTGCGCCAGGCGGCGCGGCACGTCACGCAGATGTACGAGCGCCATCTCGGCAGCGTCGGGCTGACCGCTGCGCAGTTCACGATCCTCGCCAAGCTCGCGCGCACACCGAACCTGCCTATGGCGGAGCTCGCGGACGCGATGGTGATGGAGCGCACCACGCTGGTCCGCGCGATGAAGCCCCTGCAGCGCGACGGCCTCGTGCTGGCCGAGGCGGCGGACCACGACAACCGCACGTTGCTGTTCAGCCTGACGGAAAAAGGCGAGACGACGTTCGATCAGGCCTCCGTCGCATGGCGCGCCGCGCAGGACGAATTCGAAAAGAAGTTCGGCCGCGCCCGCGCAAAGACGCTGCGTACCGAGCTGTTCAGCATCACCGGTTAGATCGCGCGTAGGAACCCGCTTCGGCGGGTTTTATGACGCCGCTTAATGTGCATATGCACTAACGAGCAAAGGAAGTGCAGCGAATGGAAGCGCTTTTCGACGACGACTGCTTTGCGATCCGCCAGGCCGCGCGTCACATATCGCAGATCTACGACCGGCACCTGTCGAACGTCGGGCTGACCATCACGCAGTTTTCGCTGCTGGGGCGCCTGAAGCGCACCGGTCCGATGACGATGAAGCAGATTGCCGAGGCCATGCGCATGCAGCGCACCACGCTGGTCCGTACGATTCAACCGCTGCGACGCGACGGGCTGGTGTCGAGCGAGGCGATGGGCGCGGATGCGCGCGCGCTGCTGATCTCGCTGACCGCCGCGGGCGAAGAGCGGCAAGACGCAGGCCGCGCTCATTGGTATGCCGCACAGGCCGAGTTCGAGCACCGCTTCGGCGAGGAGCGCGCGGCTGCACTGCGCACCGAGCTGTTTGCGATCACCCGGGATACGCTTTGACATAAACGCTGAAGATAGCGGAGGCCGGCGCACTGCGCCGTTTTTTTCAATCTGAAGAGTGCATACGCACATATCGACACCATGTCCACAACTCCTTCGACCGTCGCGCCGCCAAGCGCGGTACAACCCGCCAGACAGGTGCGGCGTATCCCGTGGATGCTGCTCGCGATCCTCTCCGTTCTCGTCGTGTTGGCGCTTGCCACTTCGTACTGGTTTTTCGTCGGCCGCTTCGTCGAGAGCACCGACGATGCGTACGTCGGCGGCGACGTCACGGTGATGGCGCCGAAGGTCAACGGCTTCGTCACCGACGTGCTCGTGCACGACAACGAGTTCGTGCACGCCAACCAGGTGCTCGTGCGTCTCGATGCCCGCGACTACGACGCGCGCCTCGCCCAGGCCAGCGCTGAAGTGGAGAGCGCGCAGGCCGCCGTCACCGAACTCGAAGCGAAGAAATCACTGCAACTCGCGGCGATCAACGAGCAGGCCGCCGAGGTCCGCGCGTCGGGCGCCGAGCTCACACGCAGCGCCGCCGACCAGACGCGCTACCGCGAGCTCGTGAAAGACGACGCGGTGTCGAACCAGGTCGTCGAGAAGGCCGACGCCGATCTGGCCAAAGCGCGCGCCGCGGTCGATCGCAGCAGCGCGGCGCTGCTCGCGGCGCAACGCCAGATCGCGGTGCTCGACGCTCAGATCGGCGACGCGAAAGCGCGCATCGCGACCGCGCAGGCCGCGCAGCGCGTTGCCGCGTTGAACGTCGAGTACACGACGATCCGCTCGCCGATCGATGGCTATGTCGGCAATCGCACGGCTCGCGTTGGGCTGCTCGCCAACACGGGCGTGTCGCTGCTGACCGTCGTGCCGGCGAGCGGTTTATGGATCGACGCGAACTTCAAGGAAGATCAGCTGCGCAAAATGCATTCGGGCGACAGCGTCGACGTCGAACTCGATGCGTCGAGCACAACGCTGCACGGCGTGGTCGACAGTCTTGCACCGGCGACCGGTGCGACCTTCAGCGTCTTGCCCGCGGAAAACGCGACCGGCAACTTCACGAAGATCGTGCAGCGCGTGCCGGTGCGCGTGCGCCTCGACGTGCCGAAGGACATGCAGGGCGTGCTGCGTCCGGGCCTGTCCGCGACCGTGAAAGTGCACCTCGACGCGGGCCATCCGGCCGCGCAGGGATGAACCGATCATGACTCACGCTTTTGACAACCCCGCCGACCAGCCGACCCGCACCAAGGTCTTCGCATTCGCGCTGATGTGCGTCGGCTTTTTCATGGCGACGCTCGATATCCAGATCGTCGCATCGTCGCTGCGCGATATCGGCGGCGGACTGTCCGCCAGTCAGGATGAACTCTCCTGGGTGCAGACCTCGTATCTGATCGCGGAGATCATCGTGATTCCGATGTCGGGGTGGCTCACGCGCGTGTTCTCGACGCGCTGGGTCTTCACCTTCTCCGCGTTCGGCTTCACGGTAACCAGCATGCTGTGCGGTCTCGCGTGGGACATCAACTCGATGATCCTGTTTCGCGGTCTGCAAGGCGCGCTCGGTGCCGCAATGATCCCGACCGTGTTCACGACCGCGTTCGTACTGTTTCCCGGCAAGCAGCGTTTGATCGCGTCGACGACGATCGGCGCGCTTGCGTCGCTTGCGCCGACGATCGGCCCGGTGATCGGCGGCTGGATCACGTCGCAATGGTCGTGGCACTGGCTGTTCTATCTGAACCTGGTACCGGGCGTCGCCGTCACGCTGTTGGTGCCGAAGTACGTGCATATCGACAAGGTCGATCTGTCCTTGCTGAAAAAGGGCGACTACTTCGGCATCTTGCTGATGTCGGGTTTTCTCGGTTGCCTCGAATACGTGCTCGAAGAGGGACCGCGCAAAAACTGGTTCGGCGACGACGTGATCGTGCTGTGCGCGTGGGTCGCGGCCATCTGCGGGTTTCTGTTCCTCGTGCATGCGTTCACCGCGAAGGAACCGATCGTCGATCTGCGCGCACTGGCGTTGCGCAATTTCGGTATCGGCAGTCTGCTGTCGTTCATTACCGGGATCGGCATCTTCTGCACCGTGTTTCTGACGCCGGTGTTTCTTGCGCGCGTGCGCGGCTTCGATTCGTTGCAGATTGGTCTCGCGTTGCTGTCCGTTGGCTGTTTTCAGCTGCTCGCGCTGGCCGCCTACTCGACGCTCGCGCGCTTCGTCGATATGCGCATGCTGATGGTGTTCGGACTCGCGCTGTTTGGCATCGGCTGCTATCTGTACGTGCCGTTGACGAACCAATGGGGCTGGCAGCAGTTGCTGATTCCGCAAGCGTTGCGCGGAATTGGCCAGCAATTCTGTATTCCGCCGATCGTGACGATGGCGCTGGGTGCGTTGCCGCCGTCGCGGCTGCGCTCCGCGAGCGGGCTGTTCAATCTGATGCGCAATCTCGGCGGTGCGATCGGCATCGCGGTCAGCAGCACGATGTTGAACGACCGTCTGAACCTGCACTACGAACGGCTCGACGAACATCTGAATGCGGGCCGTCCGGTCGTCGAATCGATCTTGCAGAAGCAGGCCGAGTATCTGTCGGCCGTTGGTGGTGATGTCTTGAACGCCGCGAGTGCGGGGCTCGCCGAATTGCACGCGGCATTGATGCGCGAAGCGCTGGTGCTCGCATTCTCGGACGCCTTTTTGGCGGTTGCGCTGTGCTTCGTGGTCGGCTTGCTGAGCGTGCTGTTTTCGCGCCCGTTCGGCAACAGCGCGCCCCCGCCCGATGCCCATTAGGAGACCAACATGAAACGAATCGTGATGAAGTTACTGGCGAGCGCGGCGTTCCTGACGCTCGCGGCCTGCGCGGTGCAACCCGCGACGCACGCGGATTTGCCGCATACGGTGCAGACGCTCGCGCCGGCCGCGTGGAGCGTCGACGCGCCGCAAGACAGCGTGAACACCGATGCCTGGTGGGCGCAATTCGGCGACCCGGTGATGCATCAGCTGATCGAATCGGTGTTGACCGGCAACCTCGACGTGCAGGCCGCGGCCGAACGCGTGAAGCAGTCGCAGGACCTGGTGACGCAGAATCGCGCGGCGCTGCTGCCGGAGCTGAATGCGAACGCGGGCGCATCGACCGAGCGGCAGAACACGCCGCCGCCGCTCGGCTATGTGCGCCAGGCCGGCTTCGGCCTCGCCGCGAGCTGGACGCCGGACGTGTTCGGCGGCGAACGTCTCGCGGTGCTCGCCTCGCAGGCGCAGGTGTCGGGTAGCGTTGCGGCGCTGAACCAGTTGCGGCTCGCGCTCGCCGCGAACACGGCGGCGGCGTATATCGATCTACGCTGGGCGCAGGCGCAATTGCAGATCCTCGACGACAACGAGCAGATTCGCAGCCGCGCGCTGAAGCTCACGCAGGAGCGTCTGCATTACGGCCTGTCGACGCAGCTCGACGTCGCCCGCGCGCAGAATCAGTTGCAGGACTTGCAGGCGCAGATTCCGCGTATGCAATCGGCGGTGCAGCATCAACTGAGTCTGATCGCCGTGTATTCGGGGCGTACGCCGGAAAGCCTCGATACGCTGCTGCTTTCCAACGCGCGCGAGATTCCGGTGCCTGCGCAAAGCGCGCCGCAGGTGTTGCCGTCCGACGCGTTGCTGCATCGACCCGACGTGCGCACCGCCTATGCGCTCGTCGAACAGCGTGCGGCGGAAGTGGGGGTATCGAAGGCGCAGCGCTATCCGCAGTTCAAGATCAACCTGACGAATGGGCTGCTCGCATCGTCGTACCTTGGCTTGCCGACGCTGACCGACAATCTGTTCAGCGCTGCGTTGAATGCGACGAGCCCGATCTTCAACGCCGGGCGCATTACCGCGAACATCGACGCGAGCGAGAGCCGCATGCGCGAATCGCAGCTCGGCTTGCAACAGACGATGTTGCAGGCGCTGAAGGAAGTCGAGGACAATCGCAGCGATCTCGTCAGCGGCGCGGTGCAGGTGCAGCGCCTGGCCGGTGCGCTCGATGCGTCGAATCACGCGCTGCGTTTGTCGACCGAGCTGTATAAGGGCGGTGCGTCGAGCTTCCTCGATGTGCTCGACGCGCAGGAAGCGTATCTGCGCGACTCGGAGTCGCTGAATCAGGCCCGTCGCGAGCACGCGCTTTCGGCGATCGCGCTGTACCGGTCGCTGGGGGGCGGGTGGGAGCAGGGGGAAACGGTGGCGGCGCAGTGAAGGCAGCGACATGAAAGCGTATGGGAGGGTTGAAGTCCGATCAAGCGTTTCGCAATCGTGCCTCGCACACGCCATCTGGCCGACACCACCCGCCTGCCGGCAACGCTCCCCGGAACCGATCCCCCAATCTTTGCTACATTCCTGCACAAGCACCGAATACGCGGCACCATGAAGATGCGTCCGCCAGCGACGCGCATGATCGGCAAATCGAAATCTTTCAAGAGGCTCAAGATGCGAATTCTGGTAGTAGGAGCGGGCGCGGTAGGCGGTTATTTCGGCGGACGTCTGGCCGCGGCGGGGCAGGACGTGACCTTCCTCGTACGCGCCGGTCGCGCGGAAAAGCTACGGAGCGACGGCCTCGTCATCAACAGCCCGCGCGGCAATCTCCAGTTGCCCGACGTGAAGACGATACTGGCCGGTGTCGCCGCCGAGCCGTTCGACCTCGTGCTGCTGAGCTGCAAGGCCTACAGTCTCGACGACGCGATCGATTCGTTCACGCCGTTCGTCGGCGAAGACACGCTGATCCTACCGATGCTCAACGGCATGCGCCATATCGACGTGCTGACCGCGAGCTTCGGCAAGGAGCGCGTGCTCGGCGGTCAGTGCGTGATCGCCGCGACGCTCGATGCCGAGCAGCACATCGTGCATCTGAACGACATGCACGCGATCACGTTCGGCGAACTCGTGGGCGGCACCTCGGAGCGCACCGAGGCGCTTGCCGATGCAATGTCCGGCGCGAACTTCGACGTCGCAATCAGCGACAACATCCTGCTGCGCATGTGGGAAAAATGGGTGTTCCTCGCCACATTGGCCGCGAGTACGTGCTTGATGCGCGGTTCGGTCGGCGATATCCTGGCTGCGCCGGACGGCAAGCGCGTGATTGAGAATCTGCTCGGCGAATGCCGCGCGGCGGCCGAGCACAACGGCTTCACGATGGCCGCGGACTTCGAGGTACGCGCCACCCAGGTGCTGCTGACGCCGTCGCCGCTGACCGCGTCGATGCTGCGCGACGTCGAAAACCGCTCGCACACCGAGGCGGATCATATCCTCGGCGACCTGATCTCGCGCGGCGGCGACGCGCAAAAGGGCGAACACGGCGTGTCGCTGCTGCGCATCGCCTATAGTCATCTGAAGACGTACGAAGCTCGCCAGACCCGCACTTCCTGACGGCTCGCCGCGGCCGACGCGAACGCGGATCGGGCGGATGGCGCGACGCACGCGAGCGCCGCCGCAACCTGACGATCGGAGGTCAAGCATGCCGGCTCCAACTGGATCGGTGCCCGCGCTCAGCGCCGCTTCCGCGACCGTGTTCTCGATCGGCATCGTGTTTCTCGGCTACTGGGGTATGTATGAGCCGACTGCCTGGCACAAGGCCGACGTCGTGGTCTTTGTGCTCGCGCTGGCCGGCTTCGCGTGCCTGGGCCTCGTGCCATGGATGGCGACGAGTCCCGTCGAGCCGGAGAACAGCGACTCACGCGTGCGTATCGCGCGGCATCTGTTTCTCGCGGGCGTGACCGCGATCTGGCTCGCGGTGGCGGTCTCCGTGATCTTCTGAAGCTCCGCGAAGACGCGCCGCTGCTTGCTCCGGCATCTTCCTGAACGAGACCGCAATGCGGTTCCAGCCGTTGATCGCAACGATCAGCAGCGTCAGGTCGCTGATTTCCTGCTCGCTGAAATGCGGCTTCACCGCGTCCCATACCGTATCCGCACGCGCGTTTGCGCGACCAGCGTCACCGCCTCCGTCCATTCGAGCGCCGCGCGTTCGCGCGTCGGGCGTCCGTGGCGGTAAGCTTGCGTTCGCCACTGGTCGGTCGAAATAACCATTTCACCGTTATTTGAGGTAACCACCCGAATGGACATTCACATCGCGGTCGAAGGCCATCACGATCTGTCCGGACAGATTTATCGGCAGTTGCGCGCGGGCATTCTCGAAGGGCGCCTTGCCGGCGGCACGCGTCTGCCGTCCACGCGCGATCTCGCGACGCAACTCGGTGTGTCGCGCAAGACCACGCTCGACGTATTCGAGCGGCTGCTGTCAGAAGGTTATCTGAGCGCCCGCGCCGGTTCGGGCACCTTCGTCGCCGACGGACTCGAACGGTTGCCGGCCGAGCGTTCCGCCCACGCGCGCGCGGCGGCTCGTTCGCGCGCGCGGGCCGCCGCGCAAGCGAAGGCCGCCGCGCGCGCGCAGCCGCTGTGGGAGCAGATGCCCGACAGTCTGCCGTTGCCGCGGCCGTCGGTGCCGTCGCCGCTCGACTTTATCGGCGGCGCGACCGACAAGACGCTGTTTCCCTTCGACGTCTGGCGCCGCTGCGTGAATCATGCGCTACGCGGCCAGGCGCGCAGCCCCGGCACCTATCGCGACGCCGCGGGGGAGCAGCAGCTGCGGCTCGCGATCTCGCGCTACCTCGCTTTCAACCGTGCGGTGTCGAGCAACTGGGAAGACGTGATCGTCACGCAGGGCGCGCAGCACGCGCTCGATCTGATGGCGCGCATCACGCTGCGGCCCGGTGAGATCGCGGCCATCGAAGACCCCGGCTACCCGCCCGCGCATGCATGCTTCAAGGTGACCGGCGCGCGCGTGGTGCCGGTACCGGTCGATCGCGAAGGCCTGATCGTCGGCAAGCTGCCGGACAAGGCACGGCTCGTCTACGTGACGCCTTCGCATCAGTTTCCGCTCGGTATGCCGATGAGCCTCGAGCGTCGCGTCGAACTGCTCGAATGGGCGCAAAAGCGCGGCGCGGTCATCATCGAGGACGACTACGACTGCGAGTACCGTTTCGAAGGCCGGCCGATGGAGCCGCTGAAGAGCCTCGATCGCGCCGGCCTCGTCGCCTACGTCGGCACGTTTTCGAAGACGATCTTCCCCGAGCTGCGCATCGGCTACCTGGTGCCGCCCGCGTCGTTGCACGGCCCGCTGCTGAAGGCGCGGCAGATCGCCGATTGTCACGGCTGCACGCTGACGCAAACGGCGCTCGCGTCGTTCATGCTCAATGGCGACTTCGCGCGTCATCTGCGGCGCATGCACAAGGCTTACGCGGCCCGCCGCGCGATGCTGCTCGAGCATCTGCAAGGCGGTCTCGCGCGCTGGTTCGAGCCGATCGTGCCGACCGCCGGCATCCATCTGGCGGCGCGGCTCAAGGGGCCGTTGGCGTCGCTCGGCGAAGAGGTGCTCGTTGCCGCCGCGCGTGAAGCGTCGATCGGCCTCTATGGACTCGCGCCATTTCACCATCGCGTGACACCACAGCCTGGGTTGATCTTCGGCTATGGCAGCATCGCGGCCGAACATATCGACACGGCGCTGACGACGCTCGCCGACATCCTGCAGCGCATCGCACGCTGAAACGGAGCTCGCCGCAAGCGAGGCGCAGGCATCGTCGAAACGTTGGGGGGTGCGTTGCTTGACGCGTCAAACGAAGAAAATGCCCTGTTTCAAGGGGCGAAAACATCGGCTCGCCCCGACGCAACCGCCTCGAAACCACGGCCGAAACGAACTGTAACGAGCGTTACTCCTGCATGTCAAAGCGCTCGCCACGCGCGTTTTAGCCGCTAAAACAGGGACTAAAACGTGTTGCACCGTCGGCGCCGCGCAAAAAACTTCATCGCAATACATAAAAGAGTCGCGCAAATCGCTTTAGCGCTTGTAGAATCCGGCGTTGAAGCGTGCACATACGGTGTGCGCTTCGAGCAATTCACTGACCACAACAGGTAGGAGAAACATGCCGACTTCCGCAAAAAAGGTGGCCAAGAAGGCTGCTGCCCCGGTACCGACCAAGAAGGTTGCTGCAAAGAAAGTTCCTGCGAAGAAAGCCGTCGCAGCCAAGAAGGTCGCCGTGAAGGCGTCTGGCGCACCGTCGCCGATCAAGGACACCTTCACGAAGGCCTCGTTGGCAGCTCACATCGCTGAACGCGCTGCAGTGGAACCGAAGACCGCCAAGGCCGTGTTGGCCGCGCTCGAAGACACGATCCTCGGCACGGTGCACAAGAAGGGCGCTGGCGAATTCACGCTGTCGGGTCTGCTGAAGATCGTCGTGCAGGCTGTGCCGGCGAAGAAGAAGCGCTTCGGCAAGGACCCGTTCACGGGTGAAGAGCGCTGGTTCCCGGCCAAGCCGGCCAGCGTGCGCATCAAGACACGCGCGCTGAAGAAGCTGAAGGACGCAGCGGCAGCCTGAACGCGTTGCTCGCACGACTCAGGCGTCGGCATGGCGCTGTTGTGTTTAACCATGCCTGACGTTTGAGTGCGTGAAAAAGCGCCTGCATGCAGGTGATCGAAGTCCCCGTGGATGAAGATTCACGGGGACTTTTTTTATGCGCTCGCTTCGTAGTGTGCGTCGAGTCCATTGGCGAAACGGCAAGCGCGCCTCTCATAGTGTGCTCCCTGATGGCGCACACGCACCTGACTGGCGCATCATGATCCACGACAGTACGATCAAGGCAATCCGACGCCCTGCGGATGCGCCGTTAGGGGGCACGTCAACGCGCTCTATCCCGACACATTCAATGGCATAACGCTTGCTTGATCGAAGGTCGAATACCGAATGCGCAGCGCATTCGCCTTCTATTTGACAACAAGACTGGGGCTGACATGCGATGCTATGACGAGATGCGCCATCACGCCGATGGCGTACGGCCGCATTACGCGCGCTTTGAGCGATGGTTGGACAGTCAGGGCGATGAAGCGATCGCACGCAAGCGCGCGGAAGCGGACCTGCTGTTCCGGCGCGTCGGCATCACGTTCGCAGTGAACGGCGACCTGTCAGGCACCGAACGGCTGATTCCCTTCGATCTGATTCCGCGCATCATCCCGCGCGGCGAATGGCAGACGCTCGAAGCGGGTTTGCGACAGCGCGTGCAGGCTCTCAATCTGTTTATCCACGACGTCTATCACGATCGCAATATCGTGCGCGCAGGCATCGTGCCGGCCGACCAGGTCTATACCAACGCGCAGTATCGTCCCGAGATGCAGGGCGTCGACGTGCCGCTCGGTGTTTACGCGCATATCGCGGGCGTCGACGTGGTGCGCGCCGGCGATGAAGGCGAATTCTACGTACTCGAAGACAATCTGCGTGTGCCGTCGGGCGTGTCGTACATGCTCGAAAACCGCAAGATGATGATGCGGCTCTTTCCCGAGCTGTTCGTGCAGAACCGCATCGCGCCGGTCGCGCATTATCCCGACCTGCTGCTCGATACGCTGCGCTCGGTCGCGCCCGCGGGCGTCGACGATCCGGTCGTCGTCGTGCTGACGCCGGGCATGTACAACTCCGCGTATTTCGAGCATACGTTCCTCGCGCAGCAGATGGGCGTCGAGCTCGTCGAAGGCAAGGATCTGTTCGTCGACGACAACTACGTGTTCATGCGCACCACGCAAGGACCGAAGCGCGTCGACGTGATCTACCGGCGCGTCGACGACGATTTTCTCGATCCGCTTGCGTTTCGCCCCGACTCCGCGCTCGGTGTACCGGGTCTGCTCACCGCCTATCGCGCCGGCCGCGTCGCGCTCGCGAACGCGATGGGCACCGGCATCGCCGACGACAAATCGATCTACCCGTACGTGCCGGACATGATCGCGTTTTATCTTGGCGAAAAGCCGATTCTGAACAACGTACCGACCTATCAGTGCCGTAAGCCCGAGGATCTCGCCTATACGCTCGCGCATCTGCCGGAGCTGGTGGTCAAGGAAGTGCACGGCGCGGGCGGCTACGGGATGCTGGTCGGCCCCGCCTCGACGAAGGCCGAAGTCGAGGCCTTCCGCGAGCGGCTGATCGCGCGTCCGGCCGGTTATATCGCACAGCCCACGCTGGCGCTGTCCGCGTGTCCGACTTTCGTCGAATCGGGCATCGCGCCGCGCCATATCGACCTGCGGCCGTTCGTGCTGTCGGGCAAGACCACCACGATGGTGGCGGGCGGCCTCACGCGGGTCGCGTTGCAGGAGGGCTCGCTCGTCGTCAATTCATCGCAGGGAGGCGGGACCAAGGACACCTGGATGGTCGACTGACGCGGTTGCCGCCGCGCTTTTCGCCTCGCTCGCAACAGAGCAGAGCAGGGCGCGACACTCGCAACCTGATGCGCCGCTGGCGCTCAACGGATAACCAGCGCGGACTTTCGTCGCTGACGAAGGCCTCGCGCGTTCAGATCACAGACATGGAACGTCGTCATGCTTAGCCGAACCGCCGATCACCTCTTCTGGATGGCCCGCTATATGGAGCGTGCGGAGAACACCGCCCGCATGCTCGACATCAACCTGAAGGCGCAACTGCTGCCGCAGACGGCCGAACAGGAGGCTCGCGCGCAGCGCTCGGTGCTGCGCATCTCCGAGCTCGAAAGCGCCTTCGCGCAGCGCTACGACGAACCGACGCGCGAGCACATGCTCGACTTCATGATCGCCGACGCAAGTAATTCGTCGAGCATTCATTCGTGCCTGCAGGCCGCGCGTGAAAACGCCCGCGCGGTGCGCGGCACGCTGACGACCGAGTGGTGGGAAACCATCAACGACACGTGGCTCGAATTCAACGAGCGGCTCGCGAGCGGGCAGGCCGCGAGCAATCCGGGCTCGTTGTTCGAGTGGGTCAAGTTCCGCTCGCATCTGTCGCGCGGCGTGACGATCGGCACCGCGCTGCAGGACGACGCGTTCTTCTTCACGCAGCTAGGCACGTATCTGGAGCGCGCCGACAACACCGCACGGATTCTCGATGTGCGTTTCGCGAACGTCGAGCCGAATTCACGCGACGCGGCGCGCCAGCTCGAGGACTTCTATTACTGGACCTCGATCCTGAGTTCGGTGTCGGCGCTCGAGATCTACCGCAGGGTATATCGCGACGTCGTGACGCCCGCGCGCGTCGTCGAGCTGATGATCCTCAATCAGCAGATGCCGCGCTCGCTGCTCGCCTCGCTCGACGGCGTGTGCAGCAATCTCGCAATGCTGCGCACCTCGGGCTCGAACCAGTGCGAGCGCTTCGCCGGCAAGCTGCGCGCCGAGCTGTTGTATGCCGACATCCGGCAGATTTTCGAAAGCGGTCTGCACGCCTATCTGACGCAGTTCCTCGCTCGCGTGTTCGATCTGGGCAATCTGGTGGCGCGTACTTATCTGATGCTGCCAGTGGCCTGACGGAGTTTTCTCATGTACCTGACGATCCGCCACGACACCTCCTACCGCTACGAAGCGACGGTTCACTATTCGATCCAGCAGTTGCGCCTGACGCCCGCGAGCGGCGCCGGACAGACCGTGCGGCGCTGGAACATCGACGCGCCGGGCAAGCTCGACGCGACGCTCGACGCCTACGGCAACGTGCTGCACACGCTCGTCATGAACAAGCCGCACGACGAGATTCATCTGCGCGTGTCGGGCGAGGTGGACACGATGCCGCTCGTCGACGGCGTGCTGGGTGATCCGCCCGGCCCGATTCCGCTCGAGCATTTCACCTGCGCGACGCATCTGACCGAAGCCGACGGCGCGATCCGCGAACTGGCGGAGTCGGTGGCGAATCTGGCGAGCCCGGCAAGCCTGCTCACGCTGTCCGAGCAGATCGTGCAGCGCGTGCAGTACCGGCCCGGCGTGACCGAGGTTACGAGCACGGCCGCCGAGGCGCTCGCGCTCGGCAACGGCGTGTGTCAGGACCATGCGCATCTGATGCTCGCGTGCTGCCGCGCGCGCGGCGTGCCGGCGCGCTATGTGAGCGGATATATCGAACCCGGCGACGTGCCGCATGGCGCGAGTCACGCGTGGGTCGACGTATGGCTCGAAGGCAAAGGGTGGATTTCGATCGACGTCACGCATGCCGGGTTTGCTAGCGAGATCTACTGCCGGCTCGCGGTCGCCCGTGACTATGAGGCCGCGGCACCGGTGCGCGGCCGACGCATCGGCGGACTCGAAGAGGAGCTTCACGTGGCGGTGGCGGTCAGCGCGCAGATGTCGCAGTAGCCGCATTGCAACGCCAACGCGCGCGACCGCATTTAACATTCCTGCCACGTGTTCGGAATCAGCTGCCAAAAGGCTGCAAAAAAGGCTGCAAAAAAGGGCCGTAAACACGGATAAAAGGCGCCTGTGCGCCGCATTACAATAGCTCCGTTCCTTTGCCTTCCGCGGATTCCTCATGACTTACTGCGTAGCGATGGCCGTCAACGACGGCCTCGTATTTTTGTCCGACACGCGTACCAATGCGGGCGTCGATCACATCAGTACCGCGCGCAAGATGTCGGTGTTCGAGCAACCCGGCGAACGCATGCTGGTGCTGCTCGGCGCCGGCAATCTGTCGATCACGCAAGCGGTGCTGCACGAGCTGTCCGAGCCCGCCGATACCAGCGAGCCCACGCTGTGGAGCGTGCCGACCATGGCGGACGCCGCGCGCGTGGTCGGCAGCGCGGTGCGTCGCGTGCATGAGCGCGAGGCCGAGGCGATGCAGAAGTTCGGTGTCGACTTCAATTGCAGCTTCATTCTCGGCGGCCAGATCGCGGGCAACCGGATGCGCCTTGTTCATGATCTACGCGGCGGGCAATTTCATCGAGGCGTCGGCCGTGAATCCGTATTTCCAGATCGGCGAGGCGAAGTATGGCAAGCCGATCATCGATCGGGTGCTGACGCCGTCCACACCGCTCGACGAGGCAGCGAAGTCCGCGCTGATCTCGATGGACTCGACGCTGCGCTCGAACCTGTCAGTGGGCTTGCCGCTTGATCTGCTCGTGTACGAGAAGGATGCGCTGCGGGTCACGCGGTTCGTGTCGATCGATCGCGACAACGCGTACTTCGACATGCTTCACCGCACGTGGGGCGAGCGTCTGCGCCAGGTGTTCGCCGAGATTCCCGATCCGGACTGGCAGCAGTCGCTGGATGCGCCGTCGCTGCAGTCGGAGCGGGCGCTGGTGCTATATCGCGCGCCGGTCGGCGCCGATGGCGTCGAGCATGAGCACGATGTGTCGCCCGCGCAGATTCTCGCGCAGGCCGACAAGGGCAAGGCGCAGCGGCGCTAGCTGCGTTGGGTTCGGAGCGCGCGTCAGGCTCGCTTGGGCCCGCACCAAAACCTCAGGACGAAAAAAAACCAGCCATCGGCATCGACTCTGGCTGGTTTCTGGTCTCTGGCTACGCAGCCCGTCGGCTGCGTAGCAGGTCCGATTCGAAGTCCGATTAGAACTTGTGACGGATACCAACGCTGACCATGACCTGGTTGTTGGTGCTCGACTGGTTGCCATACGAACCGATCGAAGCCGTGGACGAAACGAGTGCGCCCGTAGCCGGATCACGCTGTTGGCCGCTTGCATGCTGCCATGCGGCGACCGTGTACAGGTCGGTGCGCTTCGACAGCGAGTAGTCGCCGCCCAGCGAAACCTGGTTGTACGTTGCCACCGCGTCGCCCGTACCGCGGGTGTACGCGTAGCCGATACCCAGCAGGGCTGCCGGCGTGATCTGGTAGCCGACGTACACGCGGCCGACGTTGAAGATCTGCGTCGACGTGAACGCCGATTGTGCGTCCGGCTTGTAGCGCGCGTTGCTGTACGACAGGTTAGCCGTCAACGGGCCCGTCACGTACTGAGCAGCTGCCGAAGCGATACTGATCGACTTCGCCGTGGTGTAAGCCTGGTTGATGCCTGCGTTGTTCGGGAAGTTCGTGTCGAACGTAGCGCCTGGGACCGTCGTGCTGTTCCAGCCCGTGCGGACAGGAAGGTTGGTGCTTGCGTTGTCAGTCCTCAGGTAGCCACCCGCGACGCTGAACGGACCCGTTGCGTACGTTGCTGCGCCGCCCCACGTTTGACCCGAACCCGTCGCGCCTGCGACGCCGCCCAGAGCGTACATGCCTTCGACCTGGAAGCCCGACCACACCGGCGACACATACTTCAGCGAGTTGTTCACGCGGAAGCTGTTGTCGTTGTTGTCGACGTCACCCGGCGTAGCGAACGTGCTGCCGAAGTAGTTGTCGCCCGTCAGCGGCTGGATCATGTCGACCAGCGGGTCGTATTGACGACCAGCTGTGAAGGTGCCCCAAGAGTCGCCCGTCAGACCGACGTAAGCCTGACGACCGAACATCAGGCCGCCTTGACCGAGCTTGCCGGAGTTGATGTCAAAGCCGTTTTCCAACTGGAAAATTGCCTTCAGGCCGCCGCCGAGGTCTTCCGTGCCCTTCAGGCCGAAACGGTTACCTTGCAGGTTGCCGCCAAACATTTGTACGAGGCTACCGCCGTTGGGCGTAGCGTTGTTCACGTACTGGACCGATTCATCCAGCACGCCATACAGGGTCACGCTGCTTTGCGCGTGAGCGATACCGGCGACGCCGAGGAGCGCCAGTGAGAGGGTAGACAGTGCGATTCGTTTCATCCATTTCTCCACGCAGATGATTGTTCGTTGTTGCGGAAAGCAGAATAGCTCAGCGGCTCGGCGGGGTAGAAACGGAAAAAAAAGAGTGTCGCCAAAAACTGACAATCGATGCAAACCCTTGTATTTAAAGCTCTCAGCGATTGTTTCCATTTGCGCAACATTTATTGGTCTGATGTGCATTATTGTTGATTTGTTGATAGTGACTGGGTGAACGAACACACTATCAGCATCGATTTGCATGCTAAATGTAATCTAGTCGTCTACACGTCCACTCGCCTTTGTAGTGAAATCATAAAAGAGACGGCTGACGAAAGGACTAGACAGGCTGGACAGACGGGGCGCGTTGTGTGTCCAGGCGCAATCGACTGGATTGACGGCGCAACACGTGCATCTATAAGGGTATGGACGGTAGCGTGGTGAGAAGCGCCCGCTTCAGCGCCGGTCGGCGCCACGGCGCGCCATGGCCGCGGCCGTGAGCCCCGCGGCGGCCGCGAGCAGCACGGAGGTCCACGGGTTGCGTCGCACGTAGCGGTCGGCGGCAGTCGCCTGGCGGCGCGCTTCGACGAGGGCGGACGCCGCGAAACGGGTGGCTTGCGCTTCGGCGTCGAGCACCTTGCGCGTAACGTCCACCGCGGTCTCATGCGCGGAGCGCCTTTGCGCCGCCGCGTTGATTCCCGCGGGCAGCGGCGTAGCCGTTTGGCTGGCAACACCTACAGCAGCGGGAGCAGACGGCGCGGCATTTGCCGCGACGGTCGATGCCGCCAGTACCGACGCGAGCTTCGCGCGGCTGCCCGGCGGCGACTCGCCCTGCATGCCCCAGCCGCCACGCGGATCGTGCAGCCGGCCGCGCGCCGCCGAGAACTCCGCGCCGAGCAGCAGCACCAACGCCGAGAAGTACAGCCACATCAGCAGCACCGCGAGCGAGCCGGCCGCGCCGAACGCGCTGGCCATTCCCGCATGCGCGAGATACAGCGCGAACAGCTTCTTGCCAGCCGTGAACAACACGGCCGCGACGATGCCGCCCACCACCGCATCGCGCCACAGCACCCGAGCGTCGGGCAGAAACTTGAGCAGTCCGGCGAACGCGAAGATCAGCACGAACAGCCCGACGCCGAGCTGCAGCAGATTGCCGATTACGACATACGGCGAGTCGCCCCACAGCCAGTTGCCGATAAAGACGATCACCGTATCGAGCACCAGCGACACGATCAGCAGGAACGCGACGCCGAGCACGAGCCCGAACGAAATCAGTCGCACCCGCACCAGCGCGAGCCAGCTGGAAGTGCGCGGCCCGCTGTACGGCCACACTATATTGAGCGCGCTGTTCAGCGACGAGAACGTCGCCGACGCGCCGATCGCCAGCAGCGAGAACGAGATGATCGTCGCGATGCCGCCTTTGGCGCCCGCGTGATGCGCGTTCTCGACGATCGTCTGCACGCCGGCCGCGGCCTGGTCGCCGATCAGGCCGTTGATGTGGCCGAACAGCTCGCCGCGCGCGGCCGCCGGGCCGAAGAACCAGCCGGCCACCGCGAGCACCATCACGAGCGTCGGCGCGAGCGAAAACGCCGCATAGAACGCGATGCTCGCCGCCAACGCAGGACAGCGGTTCTCCGCGAACTGCCGCAGTGCGCCCATCGCCCAATTGGCCTGATGACGCGCGGCCTGCTGGAGGTTCTCGCGAGAGAGCGTGTCGATGTCCATGATCGTGTCTGAATCGTGAGGGCGCCTTCAGGGTGTTTGCTTCATTGCCTTTCGCAAACCTCGTGCCCGTCACTATACAAGTTAAGCGGCGCGCTGCATGGCCTGCGTTCATGGCCTGTTTTGCGGCCCGTTTCGCGGCCGCCCGCGCGTACCGCTAGAATGCAGCGGGTTAATGTCACCTTTCCGCTCATCATGCATTCGCACGAACTCGTACAGCAACTGGACGTCATCGAGCGCGACCAGTGGGGCGCGCATCTGCCCGCGCACGTCATCGAACAATTGCCGGCGCGCGGGATCACGGTGTTCGCCGTCACCGACGACGCCTCCGACACCGCCGCATTCAGCGCTCGCTACGGCTTCGGTCTCGAAGACTGCGCGAACACGATCGTGATCCGCTACAGGAAAGAGGGTGGCGAGCACTATGCGGCGCTCGTGTCGCTCGGCTCGCGGCGGCTCGACATCAACGGCGCGGTGAAGGCCGCGCTCGGCGCACAGCGGCTGTCATTCGCGAAGCGCGAGGCGGCGGTCGAGCATAGCCAGATGGAGTTCGGCGCAATTACCGCGTTCGGTCTGCCGGCCGACTGGTGCATCCTCGTCGACGTCGCCGTGATGGAGCGTGCGCAGATCGTGATGGGCGCCGGCGTGCGCGCGGCCAAGCTGCTGACGTCGCCCGACGTGCTGCGGCAATGGCCGCGCTGCGAGGTGGCGGCGCTGACGCTGCCTGCGGACGGAAACCCGCAACCTTGAAGCCGCACTGAAGTTTTCCTCCGTCGCGCCGTTAATCCCGACAACGACATGAAACGTTTGCGGCGTCCGTTCGCGCGGACAGCCGCCGACCACGACAAGGGATACGGAAGATGGAACGGTTTCGCCTGAAAGTGCGGCTGTGGCTCGCGCTCGCGGTGATGTGCATGGGCATTCTGGCGATCGGCCTGTGGGGGGCGTTCACGACACGAGACACGATGATCGCCGATCGCGAGGGCGAGCTGAAAAACGTGGTCAGCATCGCGTACAGCGTGCTCGATCGCTACAACGCGCTCGTCGCGGCCGGCACGATGCCGCTCGCCGACGCGCAGCGCGCCGCGATGGACGACCTGCGCGCAATGCGCTACGACGGTGCCGGCGGCTATCTCGTGCTCGAAGATAGCCAGGCGCACGTGCTGATGCATGCCACGCGCGCCGACCTCGTCGGCAAGGACATGACCAACGTCACCGATCCGGACGGCCGCCACGTGTTCAAGGAAGGTTCCGAGCAAACGCAGCGCGAAGGCGAGGCCTTCGTTCATCTGCAGTTCCCGAAGCCCGGCACCGACAAGCTTGCGCCGAAGATCAACTACATGCGGCTTTACAAGCCGTGGGACTGGACCATCGTCACCGGCGTCTTCACGGACGACATCGACGGCGTGTTCTACCGCACCCTCGTGCAATACCTGATCGCGGCGGTGGTGCTTTGCGCACTCGTGTCGCTGGTGATCGGCGTGATTCTGCGCAGCATTCTGCGTCAGCTTGGCGGCGAACCGGCGTACGCGCTGCAGATCGCGTCGCGTATCGCGGACGGCGACCTCGACGTGGTCGTCGACGCGAAGGCCGGCGACAGCACGAGCCTGCTCGCCGCGATGAAACGGATGCAGCAGCGTCTCGCGCAGGCGATCGAGCAGATTCGCGCCGGCGCGACGCTGATTTCGTCGGTGTCGAACGAGATCGCCGCGGGCAATTCGGACCTGTCGCGCCGCACCGAGCAGCAGGCGGCCGCGCTCGGCGAGACCGCGTCGAGCATGGAGCAGATCACCGCGACCGTGCGTCAGAACGCCGACAACGCGAAGCAGGCGAGCCAGCTCTCGCACAACGCGTCGGAGACAGCGGCGCGCGGCGGCGCGGTGGTCGGTCAGGTGATCGACACGATGCGCGGGATTTCACAGTCGTCGCACCGGATCGGCGACATCATCGGCGTGATCGAAGGGATTGCGTTCCAAACCAATATTCTCGCGTTGAACGCGGCCGTCGAGGCGGCGCGCGCGGGCGAGGAGGGCCGCGGTTTCGCGGTGGTCGCGGGCGAAGTGCGCACGCTCGCGCAACGCAGCGCGGCGGCCGCGAAGGAGATCAAGGCGCTGATCGAGGAATCGGCCGCGCAGATCGCGGGCGGTTCGGAGCACGTCGGACGCGCGGGTGACACGATGCAGGAAGTCGTGCAGGCGGTACGTCGTGTCAACGACATCATGGGCGAGATCAGCGCGGCGTCGGCCGAGCAGACCTCGGGCATCGAGCAGGTCAACATCGCGGTCGCGAGCATGGATCAGACGACGCAGCAGAATGCGGCGCTCGTCGAGGAGGCGAGCGCGGCGGCCGATGTGCTGAAGACGCAGACCGGGCAGTTGTCGGCGGCGATCGCGGTGTTCCGGTTGCCCGAGCAGCGCTAAAGCACCAGGCCGCGTTGTCGACGCGCGCGAGAATTCACCGCACGCGGGGCTCGCAACGCGGTGCGTGTCTCACGCCAGGCCGATCCCCGCGCGGCTCAACAATTGGCGGTTGCGCTCCGACAGATTCTTCATGCGCAATTGCTTGCCTGCCTTGCGATAGCGCTCGGCCAGACCCTGCAACGCGGCGAGCGCCGAATGATCGGCGAGCAGCAGGTGACTGCAATCGACGGTCACGCTCGCCGGGTCGCGCGCCGGATCGAACAGCTCGTGAAAGCGCGTCGTCGACGCGAAAAACAGCGTGCCGCGCGGCACATAGGTCTTATGGCCCGCTCGATCCTCGGCATGCGTGTGAATTTCGCGCGCGTGCTGCCACGCGAAGTTGAGCGCGGCGATCACGATGCCGCACATCACCGCGATCGCGAGATCGGCAAACACGGTGATGACCGTGACCGCGACGATCACGAGCGCGTCGTTGCGCGGCACCTTGCCGAGCACGCGCAGCGATCCCCACGCGAAGGTTTGCTGCGCGACCACGAACATCACGCCCACCAGCGCCGCGAGCGGAATTCGCTCGATCAGCGGCGACAGGAACAGGATGTACAGCAGGATCATCACGCCGCTGACGATTCCCGACAGCCGCGAGCGTCCCCCCGAATTCAGGTTGATCATGGTCTGGCCGATCATCGCGCAACCGCCCATGCCGCCGAACAGCCCCGATGCGATGTTCGCCGCGCCGAGCGCGACACATTCGCGATTCGGCTGACCGCGCGTTTCGGTGATTTCGTCGGTCAGGTTGAACGTCAGCAGCGTTTCGAGCAGACCGACGATCGCGATCAGCACGGCGTACGGCAGGATGATGCGAAGCGTCGCGAGATCGAGCGGCACGTCGGGCAGATGCAGCGTCGGCAGATTGCCGGCGACATGCGCCATGTCGCCGAGCGTGCGCGTCGGCAGATGCAGCAGCTGCGTGAAAAGGCCGATGCCGAGAATGGCCACGAGCGCCGGTGGCACGGCTCGCGTAAGTCGCGGCAGCAGATAGACGATCGCCATCGTCAGCGCGACGAGCGCGCACATCGTCGCGAGCGCGCTGCCGTGCAGCCAGGCTTCGCCGTGCGGCGTGACCGTTTTGAAGTGAGCGAGCTGCGCGGTCGCGATGACGATCGCGAGTCCGTTGACGAAGCCGAGCATGACCGGATGCGGGACCATGCGGATCAGTTTGCCGAGCCGCAATATGCCGAACAGCATCATCAGGAGGCCGCTCAGGATCACGGTCGCAAGCAGATACTGCGCGCCGTGCTCGACGACGAGCGCGACGATCACGACGGCCATCGAGCCCGCCGCGCCCGAAATCATGCCGGGACGTCCGCCAAATAGCGCGGTGACGGTGCAGATAAAGAATGCGCCGTACAGACCCATCAACGGATTCAGATGGGCGACGAGCGCAAAGGCGATGCATTCGGGCACCAGCGCGAACGACGAGGTCAAGCCTGCGAGCACGTTGCTGCGAATGCCGGACAGCCAGGCGGGCCGACCGGAAGCGGGACTAGCGGTGTTCATGTTCTACGAGGTGGCGCGCGAGCGCAATGCTGAGGCTTGTATGGGCCGCGCTGGACTGGCGTGGCAACGCGCGGCTGCGCGAAGGATTGCGTCCGCTGGGCGCGGACGGTTGACGAAAGGCGTGAATTCTACCGTGGCGCGATGAACGGCGCTGGCGAAGCGGGCGGGAACGCCATGGCCCGAACGCGCGGCGCGGATCTGTCGCGCAATCGCGCGGTGCGCTCGCGCCACAAATCCGCACGAGGGAAAGCTCCGCTCGGATACTCAGATAATCAGCCGCGACACCTTCGTGCCCTCGAGCGACACGCCGGCCATCAAGCCGCCGTTGGTCAGCACGAAAGCCTGCACCGGGCTCGTCGCGGTCGACGAATCGACCGCGCCGTTCGCGCCGACTTTCAGCACGGCGACGGTCGCATTCGCGCCGACTGCCCAGCCCTGGCTGTGCATGAATTCGTCGAGCGCTTCCTGCGTCATGAACAGAAACACGAGCGCCTTCGACTGTGCGCCGATCTGCAACCCGAACGAGCCCGCGACCGTGCTGTAGTAGCCGACCGTGCGGCCGCCGATGCGCATCGCCCCTTCACCATACTGTCCGCCGACCCAGAAGCCGGCCGAGATCACCGATGGAAACACCAGCACGCCGCGCGCTTTCGCGACGAGCTCACGCGCCCCGTCGACGTTTTCGTAGAGACGCGCGAGCGTCGAGTCGACGCCGGCGTTGATCGTGTCGCGCTTGCCGGCGTTGGCAGACGGCGATGCGTTCGAGGACGGCGAAGTCGTCGTGCAACCGGTGAGGCTCAGGCCTGCGACGGCCAATGCAGCGCTGCCGGTCATGATGAATTGTCGTCTGCGCATGACGGTTTTCCTTTGCGTTTCTCACGCGTGTTGTACGTTTTGGAAGAGTGCGGCGAGTCGCCTGCTTTGCTTTGTTCTCATATGCACGCTGGAGGTTCCGTGCGCGCGGTCATCGCAGCCAGGCGGCGGCGTGCCGCGACGTTCGCATCGCGGACATCCACCGCTCAAACAGCAGGTAGCGTGCCCAATGGCCGCGCCGCCTTGCGCGAGAGCGGCGCGGCCATTGCAGTTCGGGTTTTTGCGCCGCTTTCCGTCACGCGTCGTCGCTACGCCGTTGGGCGAATGTTCTGGTTATGGCGGAACAGGTTGCGCGGATCGTAGCGGTTCTTCACGGCGACGAGCCGCTCATAGTTGGGCCCATAGGCATCCGCGATACGGCCGCCTTCCTCCTGCGTCATGAAGTTGACGTACACGCTGCCTAGCGCAAAGGGGCGCGCCGCGTCGAAAAAGTCGCGCGCCCATTTGACACAGCGCTCGTCGTCGCGCGCATCGTCCCAGCGGCCGTGCACGTTCATCGCGTATTGCGTCTCGCGACTTGGGTAAGCGGTCGCATCGACCGCCACGCGCTGCGTTTGCGCGCCGATCAAGCCGAAGAAAATTTCGCATTGCGCGGACGGCAGTGTGTCGATCGCACGGATCAGCGCGTCGATCAGTCCATCGTCGATGGTGGCGAGGTTGTGCGACTTCCAGTAGTTGCGCGCGCCCGGCGTGAGCAGCGGATCGAAGGCCTGTTGCCAAACTTCATAAGGCATCGGACCGAGATGTTCGCCGAGCGGCTTGCCGAAGCCGCGCACGGCTTCCACCGCGGCTGGGCCTTTTTCGACCGGCCCGTTGTAGCACATCGCGAACACCAGCACGGGTTGGCCGTGCACGTCGGGCGGCAGGAACGGCAGCGGTGGCGCGAGCCGCGCGACGGCCCAGACGGCCAGCTCGTCGGGCATCGCGGGCACGGCATCGCGGTATTTGATCAGCGCTTCCTTCGCGTCGGCGAGCGGCAACACGACGAGGCCGCCGTACACGAGCGGGCCGACCTCATGCAGCGCGAACTCGAATAGCGTAACGACGCCGAAATTGCCGCCGCCGCCGCGAATCGCCCAGAACAGATCGTCGTGCGAAGTGGCGCTCAGGCGGCGCAATTCACCGTCCGCGGTGACGATGTCGGCCGCGACGAGGTTGTCGACCGTCATGCCGTAGCGGCGGCTCAACCAGCCGAAGCCGCCGCCGAGCGTCAGACCCGCGACGCCGGTCGTCGAGTTGATGCCGAGCGGCGTCGCGAGTCCGAATGCCTGCGCTTCGTGATCGAGATCGTGCAGCGTCGCGCCCGGTTCGACATAGGCGCGCCGCGCTTGCGGGTCGATGCGCACCGATTTCATCGTGGACAGATCGAGCACGAGGCCGTCGTCGCACACAGCGCTACCGCCGATGTTGTGGCCGCCGCCGCGAATCGCGAGCGGCAGGCCGTTGTCACGCGCGAAGGCGACGCCGCGGCGCACGTCGGCAACACCCGCGCAGCGCAGGATCATCGCGGGAGAACGGTCGATCATTGCGTTCCAGATGCTGCGCGCCGTGTCGAAGCCCGGCGTGTCGGGCAGCAGAAGCTGACCGCGAAGTCCGGATTTGAATTCGTCGACCGCGCTGCTGGAGATAGTAACCATGTTGTACCTCGTCGAAGAGGGGGAGGCGCTCGCAGAACGCTGCTCCGCAGACCAACCAAAAATGCGGGCGGTGAATGAAAGCGGATTGAGAGGTTCGGCTGCGTGCAGTAAACGGGGCGACGCGTCGAAGTCAAACAAAGGTTTACCCGCGTTCGTGGGCGATTCCGCGCGGTGGCTCGCGGGGACAGGCTTTTGCGGGCAGGGCAACGACGATACGCGGCGGTACTGCCGAAGATGGTGGGAATGCTCCGGGAAAAGCGTGCGCGCTGATGTGTTGGTTATCCGACGCGCTGGTGGTTGTGCCACGACACTTTGCATATGGGCGTGGCTCGTGATCGCGTGCGACCGAGGCACACGTTCGACGACTGTGCGAGGTAGCGCACATGGCGACAGCGATTTTCGCGACGCACGCGCATTGCCCGACGACGCGTAATGTTTCGCACGCGCGTTTCGGTGATTTTCATTGCGTTGTCTATTGGGTTGCTCTCATTGGGTTTTTCTATTTCTATTTTTATGTGCGAATGGCCACATGAATAAAACCAATGATGTGTAAATGGACAGTATTTGTCCGATAAAACCAAAGGCTAATTTTCGTTTTTCTGATCAGATTGCATTGAGCGCGAGATTTTTTAACTTCCTGTCTGAAGAATGTGGAGTAGCGGATTTGGCGGGCGGATCGTCGTTTAACGCCGCCTGACGGGCCGTATCGGCAATATCGCATTGCGTGGTCTAGCGCACGGTCGAGCGATTGCGCTGCGAATAACTTCAACGTCCATCAAGCCTCGCTGTGCTGCTTTCACGATCACGTGCGCGCACGGCCAGCCGATTCTCTCGAAGCACGCCAAATCGGACCGGGGATTTTCCGTGAGAGAAGTGTTTAGTGCGAATGCATTTTTAATTCGCATAAAGCGAAGCTGCGCAAAGGCTTTGACTTTTCGTTTTGTTGACGAGCGGAGATTCACTCGTTAATTGGACCGGTCTTTTTGGTGAAATAATTCGGAGAGTGAAATGAAGAAGCAAAGCGGGGACGCGTGGATATTGGGAACGCGACGGGCGGCTTTGGCGGTCGCGGTCGGTCTTTATGCGGCGATGGCGGGTGCGCAGACGAATTCGGGGAGCACCGCCGCGCCGGCAACGAATCCCGCAGTGATGGTGCTCGCCGAGGCTAGCGTGCACGGCGGATGTCCGTCGGGCGGCGGGCCGGGCTGCACGTCGCAGGGATTCGGGCAGCTCGGGGCGGGCGCCTTCGGCGTCGCGGCGGCGGGGCTCGGCCCGACATCGCCCACCGGCTCGCCGGCGGGCAACGGGACGTCCTCGACGGGCACGGGCGCGGGAAGCGGGGGCGGGAATAGCTCGGCTAATTCCGGCCCGGGCGGGGTGGGCTCGGGAAATACCGGCGGCAACAACGGCAATGGCGGTGCCGGCGACAACGGTAACGGCGGCGCGGGTAGCGGTGGTGGCGGGAACGGCTCGGGGAATGGCGGCACGGGCGGCGATGGCGGCGGTACCGGAGGCGGTGATAACGGCGGGGACGGTGGTGGGGATGGTGGTCATGGTCATGGTCATGGGCATGGGCACGGCGGCGATGGTGACGGCGATGGCGGCCATGGTCATGGCCACGGCGGTGATGGTGACGGCGATGGCGGCCATGGTCATGGCCACGGCGGTGATGGTGACGGCGATGGCGGCCATGGTCATGGCCACGGCGGTGATGGTGACGGCGATGGCGGCCATGGACATGGCCACGGCGGTGATGGTGACGGCGATGGCGGCCATGGACATGGCCACGGCGGTGATGGTGACGGCGATGGCGGTCATGGACATGGCCACGGCGGTGATGGTGACGGCGACGGCGGCCATGGTCATGGCCACGGCGGTGATGGTGACGGCGACGGCGGCCATGGACATGGCCACGGCGGTGATGGTGACGGCGACGGCGGCCATGGACATGGCCACGGTGGTGATGGTGACGGCGATGGCGGCCATGGTCATGGCCACGGCGGTGATGGTGACGGCGACGGCGGCCATGGACATGGCCACGGTGGCGATGGTGACGGCGATGGCGGTCACGGTCATGGTCACGCTGGCGATGGTGATGGCGATGGCGGTCACGGTCATGGTCACGCTGGCGATGGTGACGGCGATGGCGGTCACGGTCATGGTCACGCTGGCGATGGTGACGGCGATGGCGGTCACGGTCATGGTCACGCTGGCGATGGTGACGGCGATGGCGGCCATGGCCATGGGCACGGCGGTGATGGTGCCGGCGATGGCGGTCATGGCCATGGCCAAGGTGGTGATGGTGATGGCGGTCGTGGCCACGGTGACGGCGGCCGCGGCGATGGCGGCCACGGCGCCAGCGGTCATGGCGATGGCGGTCATGGCGACGGCGGCCACGGTGACGGCGGCCACGGTGACGGCGGTCATGGTGACGGCGGCCACGGCAGCAGCGGTGGCGAAGGCAAAGGCGGTTCCGGCAACGGTGGCCATGGCGGTGAAGGCGGTGGCGGCCAGGGCAACGGCGGCTACGGCCACGGCGGCCATGGCGGTGAAGGCGGCGGCCAGGGCAACGGCGGTTCCGGCAACGGCGGCCGTGGCGGTGAAGGCGGTGGCGGCCAGGGCAACGGCGGCTACGGCCACGGCGGCCATGGTGGTGAAGGCGGCGGCCAGGGCAAAGGCGGTTCCGGCAACGGTGGCCATGGCGGTGAAGGCGGTGGCGGCCAGGGCAACGGCGGCTACGGCCACGGCGGCCATGGTGGTGAAGGCGGCGGCCAGGGCAACGGCGGTTCCGGCAACGGTGGCCATGGCGGTGAGGGCGGTGGCGGCCAGGGCAACGGCGGCTCTGGACACGGCGGCCATGGTGGTGAAGGCGGCGGCCAGGGCAACGGCGGTTCCGGCAACGGTGGCCATGGCGGTGAAGGCGGTGGCGGCCAGGGCAACGGCGGCTACGGCAACGGCGGCCATGGCGGTGAAGGCGGCGGTGGCCAGGGCAACGGCGGCTCCGGCAACGGAGGCCACGGTGGCCGTGGCGGCAACGGCGGCAACGGCGGCAACGGCGGCAACGGCGGCAACGGCGGCGGTCAAGGCAGCGGCGGCCACGGTGGCGGCTACGGCGGCGGTGGCTCCGGCAATGGTGGCCACGGCGGCGGCAACCACTAACCAGTGGCAGGAGTCCCGCGAACCTTGCGGGGCTCCCGAGGGTGGAGGCCGGCGCCGCCCGGCCTCCACACCGACCGCACTCGCGCGCCGCGGGGAGTTTGCAGCGAAAGAGCCAGCAAAAAACCCAGCCAGCGAACCGGCCAACCAATCCGCAAACAAAAAACCAACCAGGCAACAAAATGGACGGCCCCCGCCGTCCACTCAACTCCTCAACTCGATCACTCTTTGCTGTACCACCAGAAAAACCCTCTCCCCCAGAACGCGCCCCGTCTCACGCGCGCCTCCGGTAAAACTACCGAACGCCGGCAGCACCCCCCGATCGATCCCAAAGCGAAAGCACGGCACGCGCACTGAATCGGTCCGCGTCGCGATCCGAAAGACCGGATGCACATGCCCCGCGAGCACATACGCGTGATCGACCCCATGCGGGCGATGGCACAGCGCCCAGGCCCCGATATGCCACGGCTCGCGCACGGACTCGACATCCAACGTAAGCGGCAACGCACCGGCATGCCGATCGTGATTGCCCTCGACGAGCACCACGCGCCTCGACGCATGCCGCGCGCGCCACGCGTGCAACGCATCGAGCGTGAGCGTCGACAGCGACTCGCGCGCATGCAGCAGATCGCCGAGAAACACCAGCGTCGCCGGCTCGAACTCGGTGATCAGACGTTCGATCCGCAGCAGATTCTCCGCGGTCGAACCAGTCGGCACCGGAATGCCGCGCGCGCGAAACACCGCATCCTTACCGAAATGCGCATCGGCGATAAAAAGCGCGCGCAGCGCCGGATCGAAACACGCGCGCAAGCTTGACAGCACGAGAGGTCGTCCGCCGACGTCGATCGCGAGCGAGGTCGGCTTCATCGTTGCGCCGCCCGTTCGAGCTCGGCCAGCATTCGCTCGACGCGATCGGCGAGCTTCTCGGTGCTGACTTTTTCGCGCAGGCGTCCGACGATCAACGGAAACGTGAACGGGGTCGGCTTCTTGGGCCGCGTGAGCACGACGCGGTTCGCGTTCATTCGTTCGAGCGCAAAACGAATGCGCCGCACGTCGAGTTCCTGCAGCAGTACTTCGGTATCGGCCTGGCCCAGCAGCAGATTGCCGCGATCGTGCTGACGAAAGATCTGGTAGAAAAGCCCACTCGATGCCTGCAATTGCCGCGCGCTCTTCTGCTGTCCCGGATGCGCCTGAAACACGAGTCCCGACACTCGTGCAATCTCGCGAAAACGTCGCAGGGGGAGTTCGGACGAATTGAGGCTCGCAAGAATGTCGTGATCGAGTTCGTCAGGTGAAAGCAGGCCATTCTCTAATTGCGCGGCCCAATCGAAAGCCTGCGCGCACAGCGATTCGAAACCGTAGTCGTTGATCGAAATCGAAAACGTGCCGGGCTTGTCGCGCGCGACTCGCCACGCGAGCAGAGCGCCAAGTCCGATATGCGCAATGCGTCCCGCGAACGGATAGCAGAAGAAGCGGTGACCCTCGCGCGATTTGAGCAGCTCGACGACGAGTTATGTGGTGTCGGCGAGCTCGGACGATAGCGGCATGCCGCTGCCGGCCCATTGCGGCATTGCGCCACGCGATGAGCTCGCGCGCCGCACCCACGCCGTCATGTCCTGAACGCGGATCAGTTCGAGCGCGCGGCCGCCGAACGTGAACACATCGCCGGGCTTGAGCCGCGAAATGAACGATTCCTCGATTGCACCAATGCGCCCGCCCGATAGATACGCAACGTTCAACGTGCCATTCGCGACGATCGTGCCGATGTTGTTGCGATGCCGGCGCGCGAGATCGTTGCGCGGGACGCGGTACAGACCGTCGCTATCGCGCGCGACGCGATGGTAGTCGGGATATGCGCGCAGCGTCGCGCCGCCGCCTTCGACGAAACCCAGCGTCCAGTCGAACTCCTGCTGCGTCAGATCACGATATGCATAGGTATGCAGAAGTTCATCGTACAGCTCGAGCGCGTCGAAGCCACCGCCGATCGCAACGGTGACGAGCTGCTGCACCAGCACGTCGAACGGCTTTTGCGGCGTATCGCGGCTTTCGATCTGCCGCTTGTCGACGGCTTCACGCGCGGCCGCCGCTTCGATCAATTCGAGCGCATGCGTCGGCACGATCGTCACGCGAGACGGCAAACCGGGCGCATGTCCCGAGCGGCCCGCGCGCTGCATCAAGCGCGCGACGCCTTTTGGCGAGCCGATCTGGAACACGCGTTCCACCGGCAGAAAATCGACGCCGAGGTCGAGACTAGACGTACACACGACAACCTTTAGCAAGCCGTTCTTCAACCCACGTTCGACCCACTCGCGTACCTGCTGATCGAGCGAGCCGTGATGCAGCACGATCACTCCGGCCCACTCGGGGCGCGCCTCGAGCAGCGCCTGGTACCACACCTCGCATTGCGAGCGCGTGTTCGTGACGACGAGCGACGTGCGTGCTTCGTCGATCGCGCGCGCGACCGCATCGACCTGCAGCATGCCCATATGACCGCCCCACGGAAAGCGCTCGATCGTGTCGGGAATGATCGTGTCGACGATCAGTGCTTTCGGCAGCGCGCCGTGCACGCTGACGCGCGGCGTCGCGACCGGCGCGAGCAGTACCTCGGTCGCGAACGACAGATTGCCGAGCGTCGCCGACAGCCCCCACACCTGCAAGCCGGGCCGCCAATGCGTGAGACGCGCGAGCGCGAGTTGGGTCTGCGTGCCGCGTTTGTTGCCGAGCAATTCATGCCGTTCGTCGACGATCACGAGCCGAACCTTGCGTCGAGTTTGTCGGCGAACAGGCGGCGCGCGTCGTCAGGTGAATACGAGGGGAACGGTAGCGGTTCGAACGCGGGTGCGCGCGCATCGAGCCGCGCCTGTTGCGCGCGGCTGCGTGGAATCCGGCGCGGCCTTGGCGCGCGAACGCGCTCGTCGGAGGGGGCTGGCGCTGCGGAGAGATCGTAAGCGGGGTCGTCGGAATGGGCCGGCTCGGTCATCGAAAGCGCTCTCAACAAGTGTGGCGGATTCGCTTGCCGGCGACTCGCGCCGGACGTTCATGTGGACCGCGGGGTCGCGCGACGGTTCAGCGAGGTTCCTGATGGGCGCGCAACGACCCGCGGCATCGGGCAATATGTGGGAGCCTCGGCCGACACCCGATCCGTTACAATCAAACGGACTACCCCACTGGAGATTCGCTTTGAAATCACTCGTTGCTTTGCTGGCCGCAGCCGTTCTGTCCTCGACCGCGATGGCTGCCGCGCCGACCACGGAGAAGCTGCCGTCCGGCGTCATCGTCGAACATCTGACGCAAGGCACGGGCCCGCAACCGTCCGCGACCGACGTGGTAAAGGTCAACTATCGCGGCACGCTGCCCAACGGCACCGAATTCGATAGCTCGGCCAAGCATGGCGGGCCGGCCACGTTCCCGCTCAATCGCGTGATTCCGTGCTGGACGCAAGGCGTGCAGAAGATGAAAGTCGGCGGCAAGGCGCGACTCACGTGCCCGGCGGCGACCGCATACGGCGATCGCGGCGTCGGCCCGATTCCGCCGAATACCGATCTGACCTTCGAAGTCGAACTGGTCGACATCGTCAAATAAAGCACGCGAGCGGCGCTAAAGATGCACTGACACCCGAGCCTCGCTGCGCCAATCGCAGCGAGGCTTTTTTATGGGCGCCGAATGGCCTGCCAGGGGATTCACCATGAAACGTGACAAAAGTAGCGTGCAGGTGGCCAGCATTGGTTTTACCGGCAAGAGCGCCCAGAAATTCTTCAGTTTGCTGAAGGACGCCCATGTGCGCACGGTGCTCGACGTTCGCCTGAACAACACGTCGCAACTCGCGGGCTTTGCGAAAAAGCAGGATCTGCCTTACTTTCTCGACCAGTTGTGCAATGCGGCGTACGTGGAAATACCGGAACTGGCTCCCGAGCCGGACCTGCTCAAACGCTACCAGGGCAAGCAATTGAGCTGGGAGAACTTTCGGGAGGAATATTTCGACCTCATCGCGCGCCGCCGCGTGGAAAGTAATCTGGATATCGCGCTATTCGAATCGGGTTGCCTGCTTTGCAGTGAACATTTACCACATCATTGCCACCGGATGTTTGCGCTCGAGTATCTGAACCAGCACTGGAATAGTCGTCTTTCCGTTACACATTTGACCTGACCGGCGCCGATCGGGCCGGATTACGTTTTTCCGCCTCATTGGCCGGCGGCTTTCCGTGCCGGCAGCTTACATCTCGCCGGCTGCGCCCGCGTTTCCTTCAGTAGCCCGAATGGTTGCGTGGCGCGAAACGTGGAAAAGCGCGTCCAGTACGCATGTTTTTTCAATGCGTGTGCCGCTCGCTCGTCTACTATCTACTCACGCGCAGCTCCCTCTATTCGTCTCGCCCTATCGCCGGCCACGAACCGGCCGTGATTACGCGCGCCAGGAGCGCTTGCCATGAACATCGACTTTCATTACGGCGTGGTCTACATTGCCGCGCGCGTCGGCGGCATGACGGCCGGCGATGCGCAAACCATCGCGCATGCCTGCCAATATGTCGACGACGCAACGACGAGCGGAATACTGCGGTTCAAAGGCGGCGAGACATTCGAGCGATTCGCGACCGCGCACAAGTTATTCGATTACGCCAATACCGAGAACGACCAGAACCGGCTCGTGTGGACGCCGTTCCATTTTCTGCCGGCTGGCGAGGGTGAAAGTCTCGAGGAAAAGGCGGTCTGCCGGCCCGACAGTGAAGTTGCGCGCGAAGTCGTGCGGCGCGCGATCCGGCAGCGCGATTCGGAGACCGCGTTGCACCGGCTCGGCGTGACGCTTCATACCTATGTCGATACGTGGGCGCACCAGGGATTCGCGGGCATCGAAAGCCCGTGGAATCGCGTGCATCTTCTCGAGGCACAGGATTGCACGCGCAAAGGCTGGCTCGCGAGCCTCGAACTAGCGGTCGCGCATCTGATCGAGCATGTCGAGGAGGACGTTCTGACGATCGCGTTGCCGGTCGGCCATGGCGCCGCGTTGCATTATCCCGACCAGCCATGGGCGCGCTGGCATTACATCGACGGCCGCAATCACTTCATCTCGCGACATAATTTGCCGGATTTCGTGCAGGCGGCGGACATGAGTTGTCGTGTCGTGCGAGCTTATCTGGCCGGACGCGAAGATTTCGAAAACCAGCCAGGCATGCCGGACGACGTTAAAGACGCACTGACCCGGCTGCTCGATACGAACCGCGAACCCGACGACAACCTGCGTCTGAGAACCGTTTGCGAATGGGTGAATGCAGGCCGTATTCCAGGTTTGAAAGAACCCGTGCCCGGCTATATCGCCAAAGGACAAGGATCGTGGAAGTACCAGGCCACCGGTTTGTTGTGCGATGACGACACCGGGGACAGACCGGAGTGGACGACCGCCTTCGAGAAGAGCGACTACCGGCTCTTTCACGACGCGGTCAAACAGCACCGTTTCGTGACCACTCAGGAGATCTTGCCCGCGCGCGGATTACGCATTGCCTAAGTGATCGGAGCAGGGCGCGTGCGAACGTTTGCGGCGGCGCCCGTATTCTCCAGTCACTGCATTCGGGCTTGCTGATGCGGCGCAGCCTGAGCCGCCGCCTGCTGTTCTTCGGCGTGCTTTTTGGCCATATGCCGTCCGACGATACAGCCGCCGACCGCGCCGACCACCGCATGATGTCCCGCGTAGTGCCCGGCGACGCCGCCCACTACCGCTCCTTTCAGGCAACCGGCCGCGTTCGCGGTGCCGGCCATTGCCAACGAGACTGCCATTGCCCCGAGGGCGATCTGAATAAAACCAGCTTTCATTGCAAGTACCATCGTGTTTGAGTGGATCGGAATTAGGGTGGCCCGGCGTCCATTTCAATAGCCGCTGCGAGCATGGCGGCTGACAAAGGACTCTCTATTGGCCATACGTCCGCCGCTGGGCCCGGATACGAAGTGTAAATGGACTTGGCCGGCACAGGAGCAACAGGTGCTGCAAGATCGTAACGGCACGTTACCGGAGCCGGGGCCGTGCCTTTGCACGCGTCGTCAGTGGCGTTTCGCGCATGCTTGAATCCGTTCGCTATAGCGGGCCACGAAAAAAGACCGTTTTCAAATAAAAAGTGGACTACTCTCCTTTGAATATCCAAAGGCCTGGCTATAGTAGAAGCGACTAATGCCAGAAAGCACGGCGGTGCCCCTTTCTGTCGCCGATGCGGATGACGGGGAAACACAAATGACGCCACCGAATGCAGCGATCTATCAGACCAGGACTTGCACGCCGGAGTCGTTGCGCACGCTCGCGAGCTTTCTCGAATTGGCGCTCGACGAGGGAAAAAGCGTGGTCGTGATGCGGATCGGCAAGCAGGCGCGCAGCGTTTATGTCGGAAATCCATCCGGGGCATTGGAGGATTTAACGGATTCCGGCGTCGTCGACGCTTTCCAGGCAGATGAAATGCTGGTACTGACCCGCCTGGGCCTGAACCGGATAACGGCGGACGGTCAACACTACCGCTTCATACGGAGTGTGAGGTACATTGCCGATCGCCAGGTCGTCGTTTTTACACCTATCTGAGTGGTGGTGGAACCGAAATGAAAAAGAAGAATCAGGAGGGAAGAAAAAGGAAGAAAGCTTCGATGACCCGGTAAAAAACCTGAAAGCTTCGTCATTTGAACGCCGCATCGGTGCTCGTATCGATGTATTGAAGCTCGGGATAGGTCAATACACTGCCTTTCTTCCGTCATTCATGGCATAGTTCGACGATTACCACATAAGGAGCAATCAAATGCCTTCGTTAGAGCAAATCCAAGCCAAGCTTAAGAAGCTCCAGGAGCAAGCTGACGTTCTCATTGCCAGAAAAGCACAAGCCGCGGTCGACCAGATTCGCGAATTGATGCTCAAGCACGGTCTCACGACTGCCGATATCGAAGCACAGGCGAAGGCACGACGTGCCGCGCATGGTCTGAATGGCAATCCGGCGGGTCGCGGAAGACCTGCGGGCGCGAGCAAAGCCGCCAGGTCGGCAACCCCGGCGAAGTATCGCGACCACAAAACCGGCGCGACCTGGACGGGGCACGGCCGCGCGCCTGGCTGGATCGCCGGCGTGAAGGACCGCACGGCGTTCCTGATCGACGCTGCGAGCGCAAGCAAGCCCGCGGCTGCTCCCTCCGCGAAGGGCGGCAAAGGACAGCCGAAAGGCGCCCAGCCGCCGAAGTACCTGAATCCGAAAACCGGTGCGACCTGGAGCGGCCGCGGTCCGGCGCCGGCATGGCTCGCGGCTGTCAAGGACCGCAGCAAATTCCTGATCGATGGCGCGAGCATGGCTGCCGCTCCGAAAGCGGCGAAAACGGCGGCAAAGAGCAGCCAGGCGAAAGCGACAGCGAGTGCGGTAGGCAAGAAGACCGCGGCGAAAAAAGCAACGCGCAAGACGGCCGTGAAAAAGACCGCAGCCAAAAAGGTAACTCCGGCAAGCCGGAAAGCCGCAGTGAAGAAGACCGCCGGCCGCAAAAGCGTTGTGAAGGCGGCAAGAAAAGCACCGGCGCGCAAGGCTGCTGCAAAGAGTACGGCCGCACCCGTCGCGGCGGCTCCCCAAACGCCAGAGACGCAAGCAAGCGCGTAATAGCCGTGGAGTCGTGAAGTAGATGGTTAGCACGTTCGATGCACCCCGGCAGGAAGATCAGGTCTTCCTGCTGGACTCCGCTCCTCATCCGGCAGCCGATGCCGCCGAACCATTCATCGTCGCCAGCGATCGCCGCGTGATCCTCACTTATCCGATTGCGGAGTCGGACTTTGAACGGTTCGGGCCATTCGATCCCGACGACGATCCTTTTTGCGCGGTGCTGTTCGCCGACGCCATCTTTCACCGTCTCGGGCCGCCGGGCGGTGACGATCTCGCCATTCATCCGCTCGCGGCCCAAGGTCTCGTCGGCTGCGCGGTGCATGAAGTCGTCAATTCGTCGTTGTGCGCCGAGATTGCCGCCGTGGCGACAGACTCCGTCGCCATTGCTCCCGAGGCACCGGCGCGGCGGCATTTCGTCATTACGTTTCAGGCATCGACGTTCGAATGCGTGGCGTCGGACTATACGGTCATCGGCGTATTCGGCGCGGGCGAAATCGCAAGCCGCGAGGCGTTTGCTTTGGTCAGATAAAGCATTGGAACCAGAAAGCAAGGCGCGGTCCTGATCCGGGCACGCGCCGTGCATGACGTGCTGATAGTGAAAGCCAGGCACGAGTGCGGCATTCCCCCGCCGGATGCGGGAGTCGTATGCCGTGACCCGCCGCCTGCCATCGAGGCCACGCATGCTGACCATTTCTATTACCGCGTTCGTCACGCTCGTGATCGTTCTCCTGATCGCCAATCTGTCGAGCGGCGAGAAGAAAATAGAACACAGAATCGAGCGGCTTTATAAGAGCGAAGATCCGCAATTCCTTCGTTCGATGGGTTTATTGCTCGGTCCACCCGTGGTGCCGGGTAATCGCTTCGAGATGCTGCTCAACGGCGACCAGATCTTTCCGTCGATGCTCGAGGGCATTCGGTCGGCGCGCGAAACCATCACATTTGAAACGTTCATTTACTGGTCTGGCGAGATCGGCGGACAGATTGCGCGTGCGCTGGCCGATAAGGCGCGCGAAGGTGTCGCCGTGCATGTACTGCTCGACTGGGTCGGTTCGTCGAAAATGGATCGGCACTATCTGCAACTGCTGCGGGAGGCCGGCGCCGAAGTGGTCAGGTATCACAAGCCGCATTGGACCGGACTCGGTCGCATGAACGACCGTACGCACCGCAAACTATTGGTGATCGACGGCCGGATCGGTTTTACGGGCGGGGTCGGCATAGCGCCGGAGTGGACTGGCAATGCGCAGGACGAAAAGCATTGGCGCGATACGCATTTTCGCGTGACGGGTCCAGTGGTCGGCCATATGCAGGCCGTGTTCATGGACAACTGGATCAAGGCGACCAGCAGCGTATTGCACGGTCCTGAGTATTTTCCGCACATCGATGCCGAGCCGAAAGGAGCGGGCCAGGGTCTCGCGCATATGTTCAGCAGTTCGCCGTCGGGCGGCAGTGACGACATGCAGTTGATGTATCTGATGGCCATCACCGCCGCCACGCGCAGTTTGCAGCTTGCGAGCGCGTACTTCGTGCCCGACAAGCTCACCATCAACGCGATCGTCGAAGCCGCGAAACGCGGCGTGAAAGTACAGATCGTCACGCCGGGCAAACGCATCGACACGCACACGGTGCGCGAAGCGTCGCGTGCGTGTTGGGGCGATCTACTGAAAGCGGGCGTCGAGATCTACGAGTACCAGCCGACCATGTTCCATTGCAAGTTGCTGGTAGTCGACGAGTATATGGTGTCGGTCGGCTCGACGAACTTCGATAGCCGCTCGTTCAAGCTGAACGACGAAGCGAACCTGAACATCTACGACCGTGATTTCGCCACGCAGCAGACCGCCGCGTTCGACGACGACATCGCGAAGTCGAAGCGCGTCACGCTCGAAGCATGGACGCGGCGTTCGTTCACCGAGAAGCTCGTCGAAAAATTCGTGCGGCTACTGGACACGCAGCTTTGAATGCCGGTGCGAACGAGACGAAGCGCCGACGGATCAGTGAACGGCGCTGCTCAGATACGCCTCGACGTCGGGGCGCACTGCTCGCTTGCCGTTGCGGCGTTCAACGGCAGCCACATCGACGAGGCGCGCCTTTGCGTGTTGATACGCATTGGCAAAGCCGCGCAGTTGTTGCGTGACCGGACGGTCGTCGAGCCGGCGTCGTGTGAGCGCTTGCGCGATGCTGCGTTCGATCAGCGCCAACTGGTGTCGATATAGTCGATGCACCGCTCACGGCAGCGCGAGGATATTGCACCAGCGCATCGAGATTGGGCGTGTTGATTTCGCCGCCGAACGCGTGGATGTCGGAGTAGCCGAGACTACCGCGCTAATTGCCCGGATTGAGCACGGGCTTGTCCGGGTCCGCCTGGGTGCGGTAAGGCAACTGCGCGGCGTGAGGATCGGTGATCGTGTTGTCGATCACGCGCTCGACGTCCGCCGTTTTGGCGAGTTCGGTGAGGAAAGTCTTCTTGTCGAAGCCCGGCGCGACGCAGCCTTCGACGTAGATAAAGCGGCGTTGCAGCGTGAGCCATAGCGTCGATTGCTCGCGCCAGTGCGTCGCGACGTTCAGATTCGCGAGACGCCGTTGCACGCTCTCGGCGATTTCCGCGTCGTACAGATACGCGTTCGGCAAACGGCAACGGCCTTCGATCCAGCAGCTATTGCCGCGTTCGATTCTGTAATGGCTCTCGTCGAGCCATTCCTTTTCGGTTTCGAATGGGCCAAGCGGAGTTGGGCAATCGGCGATCGCTTTGGATATCTGCAGGAATGGATCGTGGCCGCGATTGACGCGCGCCGGTTCGCCATCAACGCGAGCCGTGGCCACGCAAATCATCAGACCGGCAAGACTCAGTTCGAACACGCGCTTCATGCCGTGGTCGCTCCAGGTGTAGACCGCTCATTATCGCGCGCCCGCGAACCTCAACGCTTGTTGCGCCGGTTCTCGACCGCGAACTTGATCAACTCGGCCTGTCCTTCGATATCGAGCTTGCGCTTCAGATTCAGCCGATGCGTCTCCACGGTTCGCACCGACAGATCGTTGCGCTGCGCGATCTGCTTGCTCGACAGTCCCTCGGCAAGCGCATCGAGAATGTCGCGCTCGCGCGGCGTCAAGCGTTCGACCGGCGATTGCGTTGCCGAAGCCTGGATCAGTCGAGCACCGATCTCCGCGCTGAAGAACGTCTTGCCGTCGAGTACCGCGCCGATCGCCTGAATGATTTCGAGCGCCGGCGAATCCTTCAGAACGTAGCCGCCCGCGCCCGCGCGCACCGCCTGCGTCACGTATTCGAGGTTGTCGTGCATCGACAGCATCAGCACACGAATCGCCGGAAAGCGCTCGTGAAAGAGGCCCGCCAACGCAATGCCGTTCATGCCGCTTTTCATGCCGACATCCATCAGCGCCAGATGCGGCGCCTGTCGTTCGGCCAGCGCGAGCGCTTGCTGCGCGTCGCCCGCTTCGCCGACCACTTCGAAGTGGTGCACTGCTTCGAGCCGTGCGCGCAGACCGTCGCGCACGAGCGGATGATCGTCGACGAGCAGCAGACGCGCGATGGAAGGAGAGGTCGTGTCGTTCATGATGAGAGTTCCTGCAGGGACGGCACCGTTGCATGCGTCGTGGGCAGCGGCACGCGCGCGGCGACGACGGTGTGCCCCGGCTGCGAGTTCAGCGACAGCGTGCCGCCGAGCGCTTCGAGCCGTTCGCGCATGTTGCGCAGGCCGACACCTTCACGTCCGCCGACGAATGCTTCGGTCACGTCGAAGCCGCGGCCGTTGTCGGAGATCGTCAGCGTGACCGCATCGCGCGAAACCTCGAGCGCAAGCGCCGCGCTCGACGCCTGCGCATGTCGCACGATGTTCGTCAGCGCTTCCTGGGCGATGCGAAACAGCACGGTGTTGACCGTGTCGGGCAACGTGGCGGCATGCGTATGCGCGATCTGCGTGAAGCCGATCGCGATGCCGGACTCGTCGCCGAGTTCGCGCGTCAGTTGTTCGAGGGCGGCCGCGACACCGAGATCGTCGAGCATGGACGGACGCAGCGCATGTGAAATGCGCCGGACTTCGCGCAGCGTATCGCCGAGCCGCGTGAGTCCGGTGGACAGGGCGGCCTCGGCGGCGGGCACGCGTGCGTCGCCGCGTTCGAGCCGCGCGAGCGCCGATTCGAGCAGCAGCTTCACGGACACCATCATCTGGCTGATGCCGTCGTGCAATTCGCGCGACAGGCGCGCTCGCTCGTTTTCCTGCGACTCGACGACCTGCTGCGCGAGCCGCTTCAGCTTCGCGTCGGCACTGCGATATTCGGTCACGTTCAGCACGAGTGCGCACAGCGCAATGACCGCGAGGCCGGCCACCGCGATCGCGTCGATCCACTTCATCGTGCGATCGATATTGGCCGCGGCCTCCCCGTCGATGTGCGCGAGCGTCGTGTCGACGTCGTCGAGATAGATGCCGGTGCCGAGCATCCAGCCCCAGCGTTCGAGCGGCACCACGTAGCCGAGTTTCGACTCCTCCTTGCCGGTCGACGGCCGATGCCACAGATAGCGCACATAGCCGCCGCCGCGCGCGGCTGCGGCGAGTAGCTGCTGGATCGTCGGCGTGCCATGGCTATCGCGCAACGACCACAGATCCCGACCCACCAGATCCGGCTCGCGCGGATGCATCAGCGTGCGGCCGTGCAGGTCGTACACGAAGAAGTAGCCGTCCTCGCCGAAATTCATCTTTTCGAGCACCGCGAGCGCACGCGTGCGCAGCAGCGCGTCGTCGCGTGCGTTGTCGCCGCCGGCCTCGTAGAGCGGCGCGATCGCAGTCGTCGCGAGTTCGACGTAGTGCTTTAGCTCGATCTCCTTACTCGCCATGTACGCGGCCTGGGTGGTCGCGTGCTGCCGCTCGGCGAGTGCGGTCGCTTCGCGGCGCACGCCCGTCTCGATGCTGGCGATCGCCGCCAGAAAGGGCACGATCGCGAGCAGCACTATCTTTGCTTTGAGTTTCATCGTTGAAAAAAGCCAGTCAACGGGCTACGTAATATTACGTAGACGGCTTACGTAGTTGCGCGCTTGAAAGCAGGCGCGCGAAGGCGAATACTACATGCCCGTCGCATACCGCGCCGCGCGAGGCCTGGCGCTCGAGTGTGCGACGTTCCCCGATTTTCCGCCTGACCTCAGGCAACCGGGCATTTGCGCGTCGGGCCACGAGCCATCGCGCGCGCTGTCGATAATACTCAGGAGACGTTCGTGGAGACCTCCCCCTCGGCCGGCCGTTCATGGCTCTGGCTCATTTTGCTGATCCCTTATATCGCGCTGCTGTGGCTGCCGTTCTATAACGACACGCATCCGCCGCTCGCGGGCTTTCCGTTCTTCTACTGGTATCAGTTTCTGTGGGTGCCGTTGACCTCGCTGCTGATTTACATCGTGTATCGAGGTCTCAAATGAGCGATCTGAATCCTGTGAACCCGGTTGCGATGACGGTCTTCATCGCGTTCTTCGTGCTCGTCACGGTGATCGGCTTTTTTGCGGCGCGCTGGAAACGCGGCGATCTGACGCAACTGCACGAGTGGGGTCTCGGCGGACGGCAGTTCGGCACGGTCATTTCGTGGTTCCTCGTCGGCGGCGATTTCTATACCGCCTATACGGTGATCGCGGTGCCCGCGCTCGTTTATTCGGTGGGCGCGTATGGCTTCTTCGCGCTGCCGTACACGATCATCGTTTATCCGTTCGTGTTCGCAGTGATGCCGAAGCTGTGGAAGGTTGCGCACGCGAAGAACCACATCACCGCGGCCGACTACGTGCACGGCGAGTACGGCGGCAAGTGGTTCCCGGCGGCCATCGCGCTGACCGGCATCGTCGCGACGATGCCGTATATCGCGCTGCAGCTGGTGGGCATGCAGGTCGTGATCAAGGGGCTGGGCGTCAGCGGCGAATTGCCGTTGATCGTCGCGTTCGTGATCCTCGCGCTCTATACGTATGCAAGCGGCCTGCGCGCGCCGGCGATGATCGCGTTCGTCAAGGACATCATGATCTATATCGTCGTGATCGCGGCGGTATGGCTGATTCCGGTGAAGCTCGGCGGCTATGGGCACGTGTTCGCACTGGCCGATGCGCACTTCCAGGCGAAGGGCGGCGCGACCGGTATCCTGCTGAAGCCGAATCAGTACACGGCGTTCGCATCGCTCGCGCTCGGCTCGGCGCTCGCGGCGTTCATGTATCCGCATACGATGACGGCGGTGCTGTCGTCGGCGTCGGCAAAGACGGTGCGCAAGAACGCGATCTTCCTGCCGGCCTACACGGTGCTGCTCGGCCTGATCGCGCTGCTCGGCTATATGGCGATCGCCGCTGGCGTGAACGTGAAGTCGGCAAGCGACGTGGTGCCGACCCTGTTCGGCACGCTGTTCCCGTCGTGGTTCGTCGGTTTCGCGGCTGCCGCGATTGCGATCAGCGCGCTGGTGCCGGCCGCGATCATGTCGATCGGCGCGGCGAATCTGTTCACGCGTAATCTGTGGCGTCCGCTGGTGTCGCCGAACATCTCGCCCGAGGCGGAGGCAGCCAATGCGAAGATCGTTTCGCTGGTCGTCAAGTTCGGGGCGCTGCTGTTCATCGTGTTCCTGCCGACGCAGTATGCGATCGATCTGCAACTGCTCGGCGGCGTGTGGATTCTGCAGATTTTCCCGGCCATCGTGTTCACGCTGTACACGCGCCGTCTGAACACGCCGGGTCTGTTCGTCGGCTGGCTCGTCGGTATCGTGCTCGGCACGGGCCTCGCGATTTCGCAAGGGCTCAAGCCGGTGTATGGCCTGCATTTCGGCCACGAGAACTATCCGCTGTATATCGGCCTGATCGCGCTCGTCGCGAATATCGTCGTGAGCTTCGCGGTGTCGGCAGTGTCGCCGCGACGGGCTGCCGTGACGGCCTGATCGACGGTTGTCCGGCTCGATGAAGAACGCCGCGGGGCTGTTGGCCCGCGGCGTTTTTTATTGCTTCGACGGCTGGCGGCTTGGTCGGAGGCGTGCCATGAGGGCGGCTTTAGCCTGAGATGACGATAAATGCGCGATGAAAGCGGAGATTTCGAGCGGGCCTCAGACCATCCGGTTAAAACCGCTCGACTCGAAACGGCCGCGGATCGACCAGCGTCTGCTCGCCGGTCATCATCTCGGCGATCAGCCGCCCCGTCACCGGTCCGAGCGTCAGACCATGATGCGCATGGCCGAACGCGAACCACAGTCCCTGATGTTTCGTCGCGGGCCCGATGATCGGCATCATGTCCGGCGTGCAGGGGCGGCGTCCCATCCACGGTTCGGCATCCAGACGTTCGCCGAGCGGAAACAGCGTGCGCGCGATCGGCTCGACCGCGTCGAGTTGCACCGGCGTCTTGGCCGCCTCGGGTCGCGCGATTTCGGCGCCCGTGGTCAAACGGATGCCGCGCGCCATCGGCGCGAGCACATAGCCGTGTTCGACGTCGAGAATCGGATGGTTCAACCGCGCGCTCCGACGCGGCGCGTAGTGCATGTGATAGCCGCGCTTGACCGCGAGCGGCAGCCGATACCCGAGCCGCGTGCTCGCGCGATCCGACCACGGTCCGAGCGCGATCACCGCCGACTCGGCCGTGATCGCCCCGTCCCGCGTCTCGACCTGCCAGCCTTCACGGAGCGTATCGGCATCGCCGATGAAGAACCGTCCGCCGAGCGCTTCGAAGTACCGCGCGTATGCGGTGACGAGCGCGTTCGGATCGCTGACCGAATCGGATTGCGGATAGCGCAGCCCGCCTTGCAGACGCTTGTCGAGATCGGGTTCGAGCTGTTGCAGGCGCGGCGCGTCGAGCGTTTCGAACTCGACGCCGTACTCGCGATGCCACTGTTCGGCGAGGCTGGTTTCGGCGTCGCGCGCGGCGGCATGGCGAAACACCTTGATCCAGCCGATCGGCCGCAGCAGCGCGCTGGCACCGGCGTCCGCGGCAAGCGCGCGATGTTCGCTGACGCAATGCTCGATCAGCGTCGCGTACGATTTCGCGATTTCCGCGTGCTTCGCCGGATGCGAGTTGCGCCAGTAGCGCCACAGGAACGGCGCAACCTGCAGCATCGCGTCGGCGTGATAGCGCACGTCGGGCGACTGGTTGCGCGCGTAGCGCAGCAGGGTGCCGAGCCCGCGCGGAAACGCGTACGGATAGACGCCTTCGCGCTGGATCAGCCCGGCGTTGCCGAACGAGGTCTCGTTGCCCGCCTGCTTACGGTCGATCAGCGCAACCGCGCGGCCGCGTTTCTGCAGATGCACGGCGACGCACACCCCGACAATGCCGGCGCCGAGCACCACGGTATCGAATTTCATGCTCCCTGTCCGCCTTGCGTGTGTTCTGTGTGTTGTCGACGCTCCGCCGTGTTCCAGTGCGCAGCGAGGCGCCAGCTTTCATCTTATACAGGGATAGGTCCGCTTCGCTATTGGCAAAAAACCGCGCTCGGGAAAACGCCCGAATGCCAGGTTCGATCGGGCAAAACCGTGTCTTTCGACGCACGATCGAGCGGGCGACTTCGGACTCGCTGGCGTCAGCGTGTAGACTGCTGACTTTTTTGCGTCCGGTGGTATGTTGCAAGCCCCTCAGCGCAGCGCCCTCACTGGGCCTGCGCTCGTTCGCTTACTGGCCCGTCTCGCCGAGGCCGACGTCGCCGAATCGCGACAATCGCTGGCGGATCGGCTGAGCCAGTGGCTCGGCTGGACCGACGCGATCGCGTTGTCGTCGGCGCTGGATGGCAAGCCGCCGTCCGTCGCTGGTGGCGCGCGCGCGTTCGGCCGTGCGGAAGAGGAAGAGTGCACGCGCGTGCGCCGCTCGCTGGTGAGCGCAATCGCGAGCGATAGCGTGCTCGCCGGCTCACGGCGGCGCGGCCCGTCGCCGTCGTCCGCCCGGATGTCGGCGCCGCGCGTGGCGGTCGACACGCAGGCCGACTACACGGTGTTCCGACAGCGCTATCTCGCGCTTCAGCAGTCGATGGAAACGTCGATCGGCACGTTGCGTGGCCGGCTGCGCGCGCTGCTGGCGACGCAGGCGCCGTCGCTCGCGCGGCTCGCGGTCGTCGATGCGGTGATGGAGCGTGCGCTCGGCGAGCGCGAGCGGAGTTTGCTCGGCGCGGTGCCCGGGTTGCTCGGCGGGCACTTCGAGCGCTTGCGCGAGGGTGAGAAGCGGAGGTTGGCGGAGGCGCAAGCAGCGGCCGAAGTTGCCGCCGATGCCGATCCCACGCGGCAGCAGTCGGCCGAAGTCGAAGCCGGCGCTGCAGCCATGCAGCCGGAAGCAGCCTTGGCTCACGTCAAAGCAAGCACCGCAGCCACGCGGCTCGCCAGGTCGACCGATGGCGGCAACGCTGCCGTGCCGCTCGCGTCCGAGGCGTGGCTCGACGTCTTCCGCAAGGACATGCAGAGCGTTTTGCTGGCCGAGCTGGAGGTTCGTTTTCAACCGGTCGAAGGGCTGCTAGCGGCTCTTCGCGCCTGCTAACTGGGACCCCATGTCCAGATATCGTATCGATCTCGTTGTATTTCTCGCGGGGCTCTCCGCGGCATGCTGGATCGCCGTCGGTTATGCCGTTTCCAATCCGCTCGCGTTCGTCGTCACGCTGCTGATCGGCGTCTTCTACGTGCTAGGCGCGCTCGAATTGCGCCGCTATGGTCAGGCGACCGCCACGCTGACAGGCGCGCTCGCCGCGTTGTCCGGACCACCGCCGAGCCTCGCCGCGTTTCTCGAACCTGTCCATCCGAGTCTGCGCAATAGCGTGCGGCTGCGCGTCGAAGGCGAGCGCGTCGCGTTGCCGGGACCGGCGCTGACGCCGTATCTGGTCGGTCTGCTAGTGCTGCTCGGCATGCTCGGCACGCTGCTCGGCATGGTGATGACGCTGCGCGGCACCGGCCTTGCGCTGGAGAGCGCGAGCGACCTGCAGGCGATCCGCGCATCGCTGGCCGCGCCGGTCAAGGGGCTGGGCTTCGCGTTCGGCACGTCGATCGCGGGTGTCGCGACGTCCGCGATGCTCGGGCTGCTGTCCGCGCTGTCCCGCCGCGAGCGGCTCGAAGCGGCGCAACAGCTCGACGCGAAGATCGCGACGACTTTGCGCGTCTACTCGCAGAGCCATCAGCGCGAAGAAAGCTTCCGGCTGCTGCAACGCCAGGCCGAAGCGACGCCGCTGCTGGTCGAACGTCTGCAGACGATGATGAGCGCGCTCGAACAGCAGAGCGCCGCGTCGAACGAGCGGCAGATCGCGAGCCTCGACGCGTTTTACGGCCGCACCGAAGCCGCCTATCTGCGGCTCGCCGGTGTGATCGAGCAGTCGCTGAAGGACAGCGTGGCCGGCAGCGCGCAGGCCGCCGGCAAGGCCCTGCAGCCGGTCGTCGAAGCGACGATGGCCGGCCTCTCGCGCGAAACCGCCGCGTTGCACGACGCGGTCACCCAGGCCGTGCAGCGCCAGCTCGACGGCATGTCGAGCGGCTTCGCGGCGACCAGCGCGAACGTCGCCGAGATTTGCCACAGCGCGCTCGCCGGACATCGGCAGGCGAGCGACGAGTTGGCTGCGCAACAGCGCGCTTCGGTCGAACGCGTTGCCGAAGCGTTCGAACAGCGCTCGCTCGCGCTGCTCGACGGCGTGTCCGCGCGGCTCGAAGCGACGGCGAGCGGCATGTCGCAGGCCTGGGGCGACGCGTTGGCTCAGCAGCAAAGCGCGGGCGACAAACTCGCCGCCAACAACGAACAGGCGTTGGCGCGCGCCGCCGCGACGTTCGAGCAGCATGCCGCGGCGTTGCTGAGCGCGGTCGGTAGCTCGCATGCGAACTTGCAGACCGAACTGAGCGCGCGCGACGAGCAGCGTTTGGGCGCGTGGGCCGAGGCGCTCGACGCGATGGGTGCGAAGCTCAGCGAACAATGGCAGCAGAGGGGTGCGCAAGCCGCCAGCCATCAGCAGCAGATCTGCGACGCGCTTGCGCAAACGGCACGCGATATCTCCATGCAGACGCAAACGCATGCCAGCGCGACGATCGCGGAAATCGATCGACTGGTTCAAGCCGCGGCTGAAGCACCGAAGGCGGCGACAAACCTGCAAGCCGAACTCGCCGCGCGCGACGAACAGCGCTTCGCGGCATGGACCGAAGCGCTCGCCGCGATGACCGCAAAGCTCGACGAACAATGGCAGCAAACGGGTTCGCAAACCGCGACCCGTCAGCAGCAAATCTGCGACGCACTCGCGCAAACCGCACGCGATATCTCCGCGCAGACGCAAACGCATGCCAGCGCGACGATCGCCGAAATCGGGCGCCTCGTGCAAGCGGCGTCGGAAGCGCCGAAGGCCGCTGCCGAAGTCGTCGCCGAGCTGCGCCAGAAGCTCTCCGACAGCATGGTCCGCGACACCGCGATGCTCGAAGAGCGCAGTCGTCTGCTCGCCACGCTGGAGACGCTGCTCGACGCAGTCAACCACGCGTCGACCGAGCAACGCACGGCCGTCGATGCCTTGGTCTCGACGTCGGCGGGTCTGCTCGAACGCGTCGGCAATCGCTTCACCGAACACCTCGAGCACGAGACCGGCAAGCTCGGCACGGTCGCCGCGCAGGTCACCGGCAGCGCGGTCGAAGTCGCGAGCCTCGGCGAAGCATTCGGCGCGGCCGTTCACACCTTCGGCGAAGCGAACGACAAGCTCGTCGCACATCTCGAACGCATCGAAGCAGCGCTCGACAAATCGCTCGCGCGCAGCGACGAACAGCTCGCCTACTACGTCGCGCAGGCGCGTGACGTGGTCGACCTCAGCGTGATGTCGCAGAAGCAGATCGTCGAAGACCTGCAGTTGCTGGCCGCCCAGCGCGCGAGCGCCGGAGCCGACGCGGTATGAGCGAGGACATCGACGGCGGCGTGGAAACCTCCGCGCCGATCTGGGCCGCGTTCGGCGATCTGATGTCGGTGCTGGTCGGCGCGTTCGTGCTGATTCTGGTCAGCGTGATCGGCGTGCAGCTCGAACTGTCGAGCAAGCTCGAGCAGGAGGTCAAGCAGCGCCAGGCTGAAACGCAGCGCCGCAAGACGCTCGAACAGGCACTCGCGGGACCGCTCGCGGCGGGGCGCGTGACGCTCGTCAATGGGCGCATCGGCATTAGCGGCAACGTGCTGTTCGCGCTGAACTCCGCCCAGCTGCAGCCTGAGGGTCGCGCGCTGCTGAAGAGTCTCGCCGGGCCGCTGTCCGCGTATCTGCGCGCGAGCGATCAGATCCTGATGGTCAGCGGCTTCACCGACGATCAACGCCTGCGTGAAGGCAATCGACGCTTCGCCGATAACTGGGAGCTGTCGGCGCAGCGCGCGTTGACGGTCACGCGCACGCTGATCGACGAGGGCGTGTCGGCGTCGTCGGTGTTTGCGGCGGCGTTCGGCTCGGAGCAGCCGGTCAGTTCGAATGCCGACGAACCCGGCCGCGCCAAAAACCGCCGCGTCGAAATCGCGCCGGTGCCGCGGCCGTCGAGTGCGGCGGCAGCGGAGAAGTCCGGTGTTTGACGACGCGATCCACGCGGCTCGCGCGAGGCTCGATGCATGGCGCGCGAGCGGCGCGGCTCGGCTCGATCCGGTGCGCTTTCATCTGCTCGACGCGCTTACGCGGCGCGCGGCACAGCACAGCGGCGAACCGCGACGAGTGCTCGAGCAACGATTGGCAGGACTGCTGGCCGACTATACGGCCGAGGTCGAGCGTGCCGCTGCGGACGAGAGCGCGTCGCAAGCCACGTCCGGTGAAGCCAACGCGGCCAACGACGCCACGCTCGCGGCGCTGATCGAACGCCTCGCCCGCCACCACGCGCGCGCCGAGGCTCCGCACGCCGCCGCCTATCCCGATCTGCCCGCAGTCGACTACTTCCGCGAAGTCTGGTCCAAACTGCGCACCGAAAAGCAGTTGCGCCAGTCGCTCGCGCAGGTGCCAGGCAACGCGGGGCCGCTCAATTCGAGCAGCCTCGTACATCGCGCGCTGTCGTTGATGCGCGAGCTGTCGCCGGAATATCTGAAGCAATTTCTGTCGTATGTCGATACGCTGTCGTGGCTCGAGCAGATGAACGGCGGCGCACCGCTCGAGAAGGAAGCGCCGCGCGCCGCGACGACCGGCAAGGGCGCTCGCAAGAAGGCGCGCTGATGCGCTAACGGCGGTTGGAATTTGCGTGCGCCAAGCCGCCGAAGCGTTCAGTCGAAGTCGAACACATCGAAAATCGAGCGCTTCTTTTGATACCCGCGATGTTCGTCGCGACGCTCCTCGTAACGCTGCCGCTCGCTTTCCAGGGCACGCTCGCCGCGCCGCGAGCCGTCGCCGTCATCCTGCGCAATCAACTTGTCCAGTTCGCCGCGATCGAGCCATACGCCTCGGCAGTCCGGACAGTAATCGATTTCGATCGAGCGGCGCTCGGTCATCAGCAGATCGGTCGTTTTGCAGACTGGGCATTTCATCACGGCATCACTCCTCGCTGCTTGCCAGACGTTTCGTTTTCGCGCGCCGCGCGAGCATGTTCATCGCCTCGACGAACGCGGAAAACGCCATCGCCGCATAGATATACGCCTTCGGAACGTGCGAGCCGAAACCATCGGCGATCAGTGTCATGCCGATCACGAGCAGGAAGCTCAGCGCCAGCATCACGATGGTCGGATTGCGATCGATGAAGCGCGCGAGCGGCTGCGCCGCGAACAGCATCACCATGATCGACACGATCACCGCGACGAACATGATCGGCAGGTGCTCGGTCATGCCGACCGCGGTGATGATGCTGTCGACGGAAAACACGAGGTCGAGCAGGATGATCTGGCCGATCGCGGCCGCCAAGGTCAACTGCACGGTCGAGCTGGTTTTCGCGGCGAGTTCGTCAGCGGGGATCATGTGCTGACGGATTTCGGTGGTCGCCTTCCACACGAGGAACAGGCCGCCGCCGACGAGGATCAGATCGCGCCACGAAAAGCCATGATCGAACAGCGTGAACGCGACCGCGGTCAGCTTCGTGATCCACGCGATGGTGCTGAGCAGAAGCAGCCGCATCACCAGCGCGAGCAGCAGCCCGATGCGCTGCGCGCGCGCGCGTTGCGCTTCCGGCAAGCGGTTGCTGAGGATCGAAATGAAGATCAGGTTATCGATGCCGAGCACGATCTCCATCACGATCAGCGTGACGAGCGCGGCCCACGCGGCGGGATCGGCAACGAGTGCGAACAGGGAGTCCATGAGGTGGCGGAATCGAGTGCGCCGCGAGCGGCGGAACCGCCATCATGGGCTTATTCGCGGTTCGAATGAACCAGTGATAACCTGAACGACGTTTCGGATTTTTCGAAGTATCGGATTAGCATGCTCAACTATCGTCACCTGTACTACTTCTGGATCGTCGTGAAGGAGGGCGGCTTTGCGCGCGCGGCCGGGCGGCTCGACATGGCCGTGCAAACGATCAGCGCGCAGGTGCGCGAGCTCGAGAAAGCGCTTGGGCGCCAGCTGTTGAAGCCGGCCGGGCGCGGCGTCGCGATGACCGAGGCCGGCGAGCAGGCGTTCGATCGCGCGGAGCAAATCTTCCAGCTGGGCGAGGCGTTGCTCGACGAGATGCGCGAAGCGAGCGGCGCGGACTCGGTGCGGCTCGCGGTTGGGCTGTCGGATGGGATTTCGAAGCTCGCCGCGCATGCGTTGCTCGCGCCGGTGCTGGCCACGCCGTCGCTCAGGCTGCTGTGTCACGAGGGGGAGCCCGCGCAGCTGTTGTCGGAGCTTGCGCTGCATCGGCTCGATCTGGTGCTCGCCTGTCAGCCGGCGCCGCACGGCGCGGATCTGCGCGTGCTGAGCCAGCGCGTCGCGGGCTCGCCGGTCGACTGGTACGGGCCCGCGCAGGTCGTACGCAAGTCGGCGCGCGACGGCTTTCCGCTCTGTCTCGCTGACCTGCCCGTGCTGCTGCCGACCCGTCACGGCGCGCTGCGCGCGCGGCTCGACCGATGGTTCGAGTCTCAGGGAATCAGGCCGCGCGTCGTCGGCGAATTCGAGGACAGCGCGTTGATGGCGGTGTTCGCGGCGCGCGGGCTCGGCGTGTTTCCGCTCGCCGAGCTCGGCGCCGAAGATCTCACGTTATCGAGGGGCTTGCGCTGGCTCGGCCGCGCGGACGGCGTGATCGAGGAGATTCACGCAATCCGCTCGCGACGCGGCCAGCATCATGCGCTCGCGTCGCAGGTGATCGCGGCGGCGCAGTCGTGAGGGCATCGCACTGTCGCGGCGCGCCACGCCTGCGCCGCGCAGCATCAGAACGCGTGAGGCATGCCCACCGTGACCGCGACCCGCGTATTCGTCGACGACGGCGGCAGCGTGTTGAGAGTCGCGTGCGACAACACCGAATCGGTCGGCGGGCCCTGCGCGTATGAAAGGCCGAAGCCGTACGAGCGGTTGTTCGCGACGTTGCCGGCCTTTGCTGAACGAGTACATCGTCTCGAACGTGAGACCGTGGTAAAGCGAAATCGGGGCAAATACGCGCCCATCTGTGGGAATTTGCGCACATCGTGTAGAGACCGTGAGCGTCGTCAAGGGCGACGAGCCGCCCTGGCCGTTTCATCGACACATGGCATAGTGATTGAACCCATCATCACCGGAGGCCGGCATGCGCATCCAGACATCCTTTCTTTTCGACCTCGACGGCACGCTCGTCGACAGCGTCTATCAGCACGTGCTGGCGTGGAAAGAGGCGCTCGACAGCGAAGGTATCCCGCTGTCCGTCTGGCGTATCCATCGCAAGATCGGCATGAGCGGTGGGCTGTTCACGGACCAGTTGCTGCGTGAGACACACGGCGAGATCAGCGTCGAACGCGCCGAACGGCTGCGGCACGCGCATGCGGCCGCCTATCAGCGGATGCGCGCCCAGGTCTGTCCGCTGCCGGGCGCGCGCGAACTGCTCGACGCGCTGACCCAGGCCGGCACGCCGTGGGCCGTCGCGACGAGCGGGCGGATGGAAACCGCCGCGCTGAATCTGGCGGCGCTCGGCGTCGATCCGGCAAAGGCGGTTGTCGTCACGCGCGACGACGTCAAATACGCGAAGCCCGATCCCGACCTGTTCCTCGCCGCGGCCGAGCGGCTCGGCGTGTCGATCGAGCACACGGTCGTGGTCGGCGACAGCATCTGGGACATGCTTGCGGCCCGCCGCTGCCGCTCGCTCGGTGTCGGCCTGCTGTCGGGTGGCTATGGCACCGAGGAACTGGAGCGCGCGGGGGCGTTGCGCGTCTACGACGATCCGGCCGATCTGCTCGCGCACCTCGACGAGGTGGCGTCGCGGCCGTGAGCGCCGCGTCGCTCAGGGTTTGATGATGGGCGGCTCCGCGGCGGGCTGCGTCGGTCCCACCTTCGACGATTCGCGGACCAGCCGATCGGTCATCGCCGACGCGACCGGATTCGTGCCGCGGCCGCTACCCGCGCCAGCCCCCGGGGGATTGGCAGACTGCAACGGCACGGTGACGCCGGACGGCATCGGCAGCGACGGGTCGGGTTTCGCCGATTCCTTGACCAGTTGGTCCGTCAGCATCGCGGCGACCGGGTTGGCGCCATTCGGGTGCGTGTCGTCGCGCCGGCGGGCATGGGTCTGGTCGATGCGCGGCCCATACTGTGGCCTCGGTTGAGCTTTTTCCTGTGCGTACGACTGCGACTTCGAGGGGGCGTGCGCGCCTGCGGCCGGATTGGCCGCGGGCGGCGCCGCGTTATCGATGCGGCCGCTCGCGGTCTGGCTCGACTGGGGCGTGACGCTCGGCACGGGCGCGGCCGCTGTGGCGGGCAGGGACGGGGCGGGGGCGGGCGCCGCAGCAGGCGCCTGAGCGGCGCCCGGAGCCGGAGTGGCCGACTCCATCTGCGGCAGCGCCGATTGCGGCGCGGGCGGGCTCACGGGTTGCGCAGGCCTCACGCTGGCGCCAGCGGCACGCGTCGCATCGGTCTGCGGTTCCGATTCCACCGCGCCGGTGACGCTGCGGGTCACCGCGCCGGTCACGGCCGGCGCCTGATCGTCCCTGGGGTACAGCAGATAACCGGCGACGCCCGCATCGACCACGAGCAGCCCGACTATCATCATCTTGCCGGTATTCGTCATATCTAAGCAACAACCATTAAGCAACTGCGATTGACTGATGATAAACGACCATTTCGACATCGACGCTTCTTGTCGGCATATTGCGGCGCGTCACGATGATTGATGTCCGAACGGACCTGGCACGAACGGCGCGCGCTTGCCGCTAAAGCCATTCGCCGGCACGACGGAAGCGGACATTTTTTCCGCATGCCGCGATTTTCTTTTTCGACCAATTAGTCCCCCGCAATTGCGCGGCCGGCGCCTGCAGGAATGCGATTTAAGTTGTGCCGCCAATGCGTGGAGCCTGTACTATACGAACCAATGCAGACGACCGGCAGCCACGGTTCGATTATCCGACGTGTGAAAGCGACTTGCAGCGACTGGCTCGCAGCGCACATGCCGGCAGGCCCGCGCCAGGCTGCGGCACCCGAGACGCGCGAACAGCGACGGCAGACGGTCACCGGTAGTAGCGACAAGAACCCATTGATCATGCGGACCCGCGGGCGAGGCATCGCCCGGCATTCCTTGGGCAGTCGCCTGGCGAAACGTCAGATCGACCGACCGGTCGGTCGGGGGCATTCGCGGCGGCGTGAGAAACACGTGAAGATATGAACAACTTTATTCGACCTCCCGTTTTTTATCCGTCCACAGTAGTTTTCGTCGACGACAACGACAGTTACCTCGACGCGCTCCGCCGTTTCTTCCCGGGCACCTACACGAACCTGTTTTTCACGCGTCCGCAAGCGGCCCTCAACTATATTCGCCAGCACGCACGCGAGAATTCGCTCGAATTCGCGGCAGCGTCGGCGTGTCTGAGCGAACCGGGCGTCGAGCGCTTCGTCGAGACCTCGGCGGAGCGCGACATCGTCGCGCAGCCGTCGCGCTTCGAGGAAGTGGCGGCGGTCGTCGTCGACTACGACATGCCGGGCATCGGCGGCGTCGAGTTTTTGTCGTCGATCTCGCACCTGCGTTGCGCGAAGGTATTGCTTACCGGCGTCGCCGATGAAACCGTCGCGGTGAAGGCCTTCAACGCCGGCATCGTCGACCTGTACCTGCGCAAGACCGACGCGGATTCGGCCAATCGCCTCACGCATTTCCTGAAGGACGCCAAAAGCCGCCATTGCGCGGAGTCGGGCTGGCTCGCGCTCGGCGAAAACGGCATGACCTACTGCGATCCGCGCACGCGCAAGATGATCGACGAAGTGGTGGCCGCTCAGGGCATCGTCGAGTATTACTGGCGGCCCGAGCAGAACGTGATCCTGATGTTCGACGCCGCGGGCAACCCGAGCGTGTTCGTCGCGTGGGCCGAGAACGACTGGATCTCGCAGGGCGAGATCGTCGCCGACGAGGGTGGCCCGTCCGACCTGCTGCGCCAGCTCGCCACGCGCGAGGTGATGCCGCTGTTCTGGCCGGACCTCGCGTATCGTGGCGGCATGAAGTTCCGGTCGCTGACGCCCCAAAGCATTCCTGGCTGGGACGACGCGTTCTTCGGCTGGACCCGCATAGAGCCGGCCGAGGTCGGCCTCGATCTCGTCACGTTCGCGCAGTGGCGCAGCGACCGCCATCGCTGAGCCGCGATAACGCGCCGGGCGCGGCGGTGCATATCGCCGCGTTAATGGCGAGCGTTTTCGCGGAGAAATTCGCATACAGCCCTGTGCATGGCCTGCACGCCGGGGCTTGTTTCAAGCGCGCGCCAGCATCCATGCACGAGCCCCGTGCCGACCAGCAGCCGCGCATCTCCACCAGCTTCGCGAATCCGCTCGACGAACACGCGCGCGTCGTCGCGTAGGGGGTCGTGCTCGGCGCCGATGGCCAGCGTCGGCGGCAGCCCGTCGAAGCGGGTTGCGGCGAGCGGGATCGTCCACGCGGGGCCGGGCGTTGGGTCGGCTTCCTCTCCTTTTCCCCAGTAAGCGTCGCGAAACTTATGCACGTCCGCGAGCGTCAGCATCGGCGCATCGGACTCGGTGTCGCGCGCGGGCAATTGCGGCTCGGTGCCGAGCATCGGATAGACGAGCGCGATGCCGCGCACCCCGCTCGCACATTCGTCACGCAGGCGTAGCGCGACGCTTGCCGCGAGCGTGCCGCCGGCGCTATCGCCCGCGAGTTGCAATGCGGCGCGCTCTTGGAGGTCGAACGGCAGGCGGTGGTTCAACGCGGCACGCGTGATCTCGAGGCAGTCGTCGTGCGCGGCCGGCACGCGATGCTCAGGCGCGAGCCGGTAGTCGACCGCGATCACGTCGAGGCCGGTGTCGGCGGCGAGGCGCGCCGTCACCATCTGATGACTGTTCAGCGAGCCGAGCACGAAGCCGCCGCCATGAAAATACAGCACCGTGCCGCGGATCGTGCCGTGTTCGCTTGCCTTCGCTGGATGCCGGTAGAGCCGTAGCGGGATCGCATGGCCCGCGTCGGTACGAAAGCTTGCGTCCTGTGTGGTGAGTTCGCTGGGCAGTGGCGGCGTCAACGTCGCGGCGTAGCGGTCATACAGCTCACGCTGCTCGCGCGGCGTCATCGCCGCGTGATGCGACGGATAGAGCGCGCTCGCTCGTTCGATAAAGGCGGCGATTTCCGGCTCGAGCATGGTCACTCCGTTTGAGTAGTGTTTCCCGTTTGCGCTGCGCATGGCAAAGCGATCACACGTCCCGCGAAACGCGCCGGCGGCAATGCCGCATGGGCTTGCGCGAGTTCGTGTACGCGCGCTTTGACGTCCGGATCGAAAGCAACGCCGCGCGGTCCGCTGGTATCGACGTGCAGCAGCATCTGCTCGCCCGCGGCGACGGGGCCGGTGCGTTGGCTTTGCGTCGTGTCCAGCGCAAACATTTCGACGTACACGTGAATACGTTTCGCGTCGTAGCCGAGCACGCGCATGTCGACACGCACCTGCGTGCCTTGTTTGATTTCATGCAGATAGTTGAGATGCGCCTCGAGCGTGTAGATCGATCGATGCCGCTCTTTGCGCACCGCATCGGGCAGGCCGATCAGATCGATCAGCCCGTCGACGGCGAGACTGAAGATCAGCAGGTAGAACGCGTCGCGCATGTGGCCGTTGTAATCGACCCATTCGGCGCGCACGCCGTCGCGGTAAGAGGGCAGGGCAACGGGGTGCGACATGAGCGTCTACCTCCTCGATCGAATGCGATGGCTGCGGCGCGTCGTTGGGCGTTATCAGTGTAGTGCATCGCGTTGAGGCTGCGCCGGAACGTGGTGGCCTCGAATTGAGCAACAGTGAATTCATGGTTCAGGGCTTACTACGTGGCTCGACCGGCTTCTAAACTGCCTTAACCGCTGCGGATGGCCGATGGTCGCACCAGGCTCCGCGGCAATCGCATGAAGCCATCTCGGGAGGTTGGAAATCATGAAGTCCATCAGGTCGCTGATCGAAGCAGGGGCTATCGCCGCTCTCGTTGCCGCGCCGTTCGCGGCGTTTGCCCAGTCGAATCCGGCCGATCAGCCGCTCGCGCGCGCCCAGGTCCGCACCGAACTGATTCAGCTCGAAAAGGCCGGTCATGATCCGTCCAATGCGAACGTGATCGACTATCCGGCCAATATCCAGGCGGCCGAAGCAAAGGTCGCGGCGCAAAACCAGGCTGCGCAGAATAGCGGCTACGGTGCGCCGTCGAATGGCTCGTCGCAGCGCAGTGGCCGCACCGATTTCGCGCCGACTTCGTATTCCGTGCCGGTGGTGAATTACACGCGTTGATTGCAGCGTGTACAACTAACGTCACTTGCGAAGTGCAGCAACGCGACGCCGTCGAATCTGACGAGCGGCGCGGCCGACAGCACGGGCTGAGGCTTCAGTTCACCGTTCGTCGTGAGCCCGACGGGCGCGGGCACCGACCAGCAGCGCATCCTCGGTGCGGGCGCGACCTACGATTTCGGCTTCGTCGACCTGCTCGTCAGCGCCGAAAGGCGAGCGAGACGATGCCGCACGACACGAGCGCGATGCCGGGCGCGACGAGCGGCTTCAGCACCTCGCCCGCGAACACGAGTGCGCCGACGAACACGAGCATCGGCGAAAGACCGCGCGCAATCGGATAGACCTGACCGAAATCGCCGCTTCTGTAGGCGCGAATCAGCGCGAGCAGATAGCCCCACTCGAGCACTGCCGACGCAACGATATACGGCCACGCGGCCACGCGGTCACGGTCAGCACCGGCAGCGGCAGCAACAAGGCCGGAATGGCGTTTTGAATCCGGCTGCTCAGTGCCGCGCGCGCGAACGCGCTCCATCCTCAGATCACCCGTTCACGCAGCCACGCCGAGCCGAGATCGATCACCGTCACGACGACGATCACCATGATCATCACCGCGGCCGTCTGCGCATAGTTGAACGAGCGGATCGCTTCGTACAGCACGACGCCGATGCCGCCCGCGCCGACCATGCCGACCACCATCGCCGAGCGCACGTTCGACTCGAAGCGATACAGCGCGTACGAGATCCACAGCGGCAGCACTTGCGGCAGCACCGCATAGACAATTTCGTCGAGGCGCGTCGCGCCGGTTGCGCGCACGCCTTCGGCCGGGCGCGGATCGATCGCCTCGACCGCTTCTGCGAACAGTTTGGCGAGCACGCCCGTCGTATGCACCCACAGCGCGAGCACGCCGGCGAACGGCCCGAGGCCGACCGCGACGATGAACAGCATCGCGAAGACCATCTCGTTGATCGCGCGGCATGCGTCCATCAGGCGGCGCATCGGCTGCACGACCCACTGCGGCGCGAGATTGTGCGCTGACATCAGGCCGCAAGGCACCGCGCAGACGAGGGAGAGCGCGGTACCCCAGATCGCGACCGCCAGCGTCACGTACATCTCGTGCACGTAGCTGCGCCACTCGGTGAAGTCGGGCGGGAAGAAGTCCGCGGCGAACTGGCCCATGTTGGCCGAGTCGCTGAGCAGATCGAGCGGCCGCATGTCGGCGCCGTGCCATGCGCCGCCGAGCACCGCGAGCACCGCGATCCAGCCGAGCAACGACCACCAGCTGCGCTTGCCGGCACGATCTTTATCTTGCGCCGTCTGCGCGGCGGCCGCTTCGCTCGCGCGCGCGGGCGACGTGCTCAGATCGGCGGAGTTCATTGCTTCGACTGTGCGTTGCTGAGCGCGCTCAGCTTCGCGTCGAGAGCGGCCAATTGCGTCTTGCGGTCGCTATCGGACAGATGCGCATCGTTCTCGATCTTCTGCTTCTGCTGGAACAGCACGATCTCGCGAATCGGCAGCAGTTGCCGATCCGACGATGCCTCGAAGCCGCTGTACTCGGTGATGCCGGCCATCACCGCTTTTTCGTGCAAATCGGTTTTCGCGTAGTTCAGGAAGAACTTGCGCAGCTTGTCCTTCGTCGCTTCCGGCAGATCCTTGCGCCACACGAGCGGGTCCGAAGGAATCAGCGGCGAGGTCCACAGCACGCGCACCTGCGCGAACTTGTCCGGATGCTCGCGCTTGAGCGTTTCCATCATCATGCTGTTGTTGGTCGCGATGTCGATCTTGTTGTTGACGACGGCCAGCAGATTCGCTTCGTGGCTCGACGGCAGCACGCTCTTGAACGACGTGTAGACCGGCGCGTTGTGCTTCGCGAACAGGTAGTAGCCAGGCACCAGCGTGCCCGACGTCGAGTTCGGATCGCCGAACCCGAGCGTCACGCTCTTCGTGTCCTTGAACACGTCGTCGAGCGTCTTGAAGCGGCTGTTCACGTTGGTGATCAGCAGCGAGTAGTAGCCGCTGTCGCCGTTCGCGTGCTGCGCTTTCGCGAATACTTCGCCACCCGAACGATCGACGGCTTCGATCGCCGACGCGTTGCCGAAATAGCCGACCTGCACCTTGTTGAAGCGCATGCCTTCGATGATGCCCGCGTAATCGGTCGCGAAGAATGCCTTCACGTTCAGGCCGGTCTGTTTCTTCATGTCATCGATCAGCGGTTCCCAGCGTTGCTTGAGCACCGCCGACGAATCGGTCGAGATGATCCCGAGGTTGATGTCCTCGGCGTGGGCCGCGGTGATGCAGGCAAAAGCGGCAGCGCCGGCCGCGAGCGTGATCAGGGAGCGCAGGAATTTCATCGGTTGAGATCCGGTTGAGTGGACGGAGAGAATCAAAAGCGCGCGACAGCGTGCGCGGTTCAGTTCGACGGCGCGGCGTTCAACGCGAACGCGTAGCGCGCGGCGGCGGTGTCGGGGGCGTCAGGCTCGTCGTGAGTTTCGTCTGCGTCGTGCGTCGCGTCGTCGAGCAGTTCGCGCGCATCGCCGCCGTAGAGTTTCTTTAGCAGCGCCGGTGTCAGCGCACTGGAAGGGCCGTCGTAGACCACCTTGCCGCGACGCAGCGCGACCGTGCGCGCGCAGTACTGCAGCGCGATGTCGACCTGATGCAGCGACACCAGCACCGTGATCCGGTGCTCGACGTTCAGCGCTTGCAGCATGTCCATCACGCGGCGCGACGACTCGGGATCGAGCGAGGCAATCGGCTCGTCGGCGAGCACGATTTGCGCACGTTGCACGAGCGCCCGTGCGAGCGCGGCACGTTGCTGTTGACCGCCCGACAGGTTCGCGGCCCGCTCGCGCGCATATTCGCCGATCCCGACCTCGTGCAGCGCGGCCCGCGACAGCGCGCGTTCCGCGCGCGGGAAGCGGCCGGAGAGACGGCGCCACCACGGCAGGCGCGCGAGTGCGCCGATCAGCACGTTGGTTTCGACCGACAGCCGGTTCACCAGATTGAACTGCTGGAACACGAAGCCGATGTCGCGGCGAATACTGCGCACCTCGCGCACGATGCGGCCGTTCTGCTGGATCGGCCGGCCGAGAATCTCGATTTGCGACGGCTGCGCGTCCGACGCGGTAAAGCCCGCGATATGCCGCAGCAACGTCGATTTTCCCGAGCCGGACGCGCCGATCAGCGCGACCATTTCACCGGGCGCGACGCGCAGATCGATTTCGTCGAGCGCTTTGCGGCCGTTACCGAACGTCTTGCTCAAACGCTCGATTCGAATAGCTTCACGGATCGCTTCCATCTGTATTCCCTCTTGCATCCGGCCACTGCCGGCAGGTGTGGGCACATTCTAGGAAGCGACTGTGACGGTTGAGTGAAGGCATCGCAACGTCTAGACGACTACATCTTTGTGCGTCGCGTTTTCCGCTGTGTCATGTGTCGTCAGGATGGCAAAACGAAGTCATTGCGAAGTCAGTGATTCGAACGGACAGTGACATACGGATGACACGATTCGCGTGCACACGTGCGCGCTCGCGCGTGCTGACACACAGCCAGGCTATAGTGCGGGTTTTCCGGCCGTCCTTAATAATCCCGACACTCCGGTCACGCCGTCATGCCGACTCCTTTGAGCTTTCTTCCGGACAGTTTTGCCGAATATGAAGATCTCAAGTCGATACTCGACCAGGGCAGGGCGAGCTTCGAAATCCGCGCGGTCTGCGAGACCGAGGTACGCGGCCGGCGCTTTTCCGTCTACACCGCGAGCATCGGTTCATCCGATCCGCTCGCGCCAGCCATTGGCTTTTTCGGCGGGATTCACGGGCTCGAGCGAATCGGCTCGCAACTCGTCCTCGACTATATGCGCGCGTTGCTCGCTCGGCTCGAATGGGACGAATTGCTGGTGCGGCAATTGCAGTCCATCCGGCTGATCTTTTTACCGATCGCGAATCCCGGCGGCATGTGGGCAGCGACGCGCGCGAATCCGCGCGGCGTCGACCTGATGCGCAACGCACCGCAAGACGCCGACGCGCGCGTGCCGCTGCTGGCGGGCGGCCAGCGGGTCGGCGCGTGGTTGCCCTGGTATCGCGGCCGCGCGGGCGAGCCGATGGAGGTCGAGGCGGCCGCGCTGCTGCATGTCGTCGAGACGCAGCTCGCCGCGCGGCCGTTGAGCATCGCGCTCGATTGCCATTCCGGCTACGGCTGGAGCGACAGCATCTGGTTTCCGTACGCCCGAACCCGCCGGCAGATGCCGCATCTGCCCGAAATGTACGTGTTGAAGAGCATGTTCGAACACGCGCATCCGCATCACGGCTACACGTTCGAGCCGCAAAGCCATCAGTATCTGCTGCACGGCGACCTGTGGGACTACGCGTATGACCGCACGCCGGCGCCGAACGTCTTTCTGCCGATGACGCTCGAACTCGGCTCGTGGCTGTGGATCAAGAAAAACCCGCGGCAGTTGTTTTCGCGGCAGGGCATGTTCAATCCGGTCATGGAGCATCGCACCGCGCGCGTGCTGCGGCGCCATGCGAACCTGTTCGACTTCCTCGCGCGCGCGGCGTTTTCGGCGCAGCGCTGGCTGCCGCAAGGCAACCGTCGCGAGCAGTTGCTGCAAAGCGCGCTCGATCACTGGTACGGGCCGGATCGCGTATGAGCACATGGATTTTGCTGCGCGGACTGACGCGGGAAACGCGGCATTGGGGGCGCTTGCCGGCGGCGTTGCGCGAAACCCTGGGTCAAATTTCGGGCGATCGCTTGCGCGATGCAACCCCAGCCGCAACGAGCACGACCGGCTTGCGTTTGCTGCTGCTCGATCTGCCTGGCAACGGTGAATACGTGCGGCGGCGCGCGCCCGCGAGCGTCGCTGGCATGGTCGCATTCGTGCGGCAGGCAGCGCTCGAAACGGGTGTGCCGGGCCCCTACAACGTGCTCGCGATGTCGCTCGGCGGCATGGTCGCGACCCACTGGGCACAGCGTCATCCCGGCGAGATCGAACGGCTAGTGCTGATCAATACGAGCATGCGGCCATTCAGCCGCATGCACGAGCGGCTGCGGCCGTCGGCGTGGCCTGGTCTGCTCGGCGTCGCGGCGCATTGGAGCGATGCCGCCGATGCCGAGAGCGGCATCCATCGACTCACGTGCAATAACCTCCGCACCTTGGGCGCGGATCTCGCTGCCTGGACCGCGATTCGCCGCAGCGCGCCGGTGAGCCGCGCGAATGCGCTGCGGCAATTGTGGGCGGCCGCGTGCTTTAGCGCGACGCCCGCCGCGCCGGAGTGTGCACTGCTGATTCTGTCGTCGGATGCCGATGGGCTCGTCAACCCGGTCTGTTCGGCGAAGCTCGCGGCGGCGTGGGGCGCGCCGCATCGCAAGCATCCGTGGGCCGGCCACGATCTACCGCATGACGATCCCGCGTGGACGGCCGCGCAGATTCGCGCGTGGCTCACCCAGCGCGCCGAGAATAGCGATGCGGCCGCGCCGGCACCGGCGCCCGCAAAGCCCGCGCGCTGAGCCGCGCACGGCGTTGCCGCGCCGCAGCGATGCTAGATGCTATGTGGGAGGGCGGCGATTCTTCGACGACCGGTCAGCGGGTATTACCTGACTGCGCGAAACGGCCGTATCGCGTACGGCAGGCGCATAATTCCAAGTCAGACGCTGCCTGCGAATCACGCGATACTCACCATTGCCGCCAGCCAGGGGAGTCGATCATGCAAGCAAAGAACGAAGAAGCCGTCACACACCTGCTGAACGATGTTGTCGAATTCGCGCGGGGGCGGTTGCCGGAGCCGGCCTTCAATATCGTCGAACCCTTCCTGCGGCATTACTACGATTTCGTCGACGCGGGCGATCTGCAAAGCCGCTCGATCGCCGATCTGTACGGCGCGGCGCTGGCCCACTGGCAGACCGCGCAGCGCTTCGTGCCGGGCGAGCAGCGGCTGCGCGTGTATAACCCGATCCTCGAACAGCATGGCTGGCATTCCGATCACACGGTGATCGAAATCGTCAACGACGACATGCCGTTCCTCGTCGATTCGGTCTCGATGTCGGTCAACCGGCATCGGCTCGCGCTGCATTCGGTCGTCCATCCGGTATTTCGGGTCTGGCGCGCGCCGGACGGCAGCATCGCGCGCGTGAGCCAAGGCGCCGAAGAAGCCGGCGATACGCGCTCGCATCTGACCTCGTGCATCCATTTCGAGGTCGATCGTTGTGGCGATGCCGCAAAACTCGACGCGTTGCGCGACGACATCGCGCGCGTGCTCGGCGACGTGCGCGCGGCGGTCGAGGATTGGCCGAAGATCATCGAACGCGCGAAGCAGACCATTCAAGATATGAAGGCGCGCGAAAGCGGTCCCGAGGGCGTCGAAGCGCGCGCGTTCGTCGAATGGATGGTCGCCGATCATTTCACGTTCCTCGGCCACCGTGATTACGAACTGGTGCAGCACGACGGCGGCTTCGGTTTGCGGGCGGTCGCGGGCTCCGGTCTCGGCATTCTGCGCGATGCGCAGCAGCCGGGCGGCGCGGCGGAAGTCACGCCGTTGCCGCCGGCGGCCGCGGAGATCATCTCCGGGTCGTCGCCGATCTTTCTGACTAAGGCCAATTCGCGCGCCACGGTGCACCGGCCCGGCTATCTCGACTATGTCGGCATCAAGCTGAGCGGCGCCGATGGCAAGGTGACGGGCGAGCGGCGCTTCATCGGCCTGTATACGTCGACCGCTTATTTCGTGTCGGCCGCGGAGATTCCGATCGTGAGGCGCAAATGCGCAAATATCGTCAGACGCGCCGCATTCCTGCCGAAAGGTCATCTGGCGAAATCGCTGGTGACGGTGCTCGAGACCTATCCGCGCGACGAATTGTTCCAGGCCGACGAGGACCAGCTGTACGACACCGCCCTCGGCGTGCTGCGTTTGCAGGAGCATCAGCGCACGCGGCTGTTCGTGCGGCGCGATCGCTTCGATCGCTTCGTATCGTGCCTCGTGTTCGTGTCGCGCGACAAGTACAACACCGATCTGCGGCAGCGCATCGCGAACCTGCTCGCCGACGCATTCAATGGTGAGAACGTCGAATTCACGCCGCTGCTGTCGGAGTCGACGCTCGCGCGAATTCATTTCGTCGTCCATGCCAAGGCGGGCGGCATGCCGAGCGTCGACACACGCGAGCTCGAAGCGCGCCTCGTGCAGGTCGCGCGACGCTGGCAGGACGATCTGGCCGACGCATTGCTCGACGCGTACGGAGAAGAGCAGGGCAACCGTTTGCTGCAGCACTACGCCGATTCGTTCCCGGCCGGCTATCGCGACGACTATCCGGCACGCACGGCCGTGCGCGATATCGAACTGATCGAGCGCGTGCAGGGCAGCGAGCGGCTCGCGATGAACCTGTACAGGCCGATCGAATCGGGACTGCGCGCGTTCCGTTTCAAGGTGTATCGCGCGGGGCTGCCGATCGCACTGTCGCGCAGCTTGCCGATGCTCGAACATCTGGGCGTGCGCGTCGACGAAGAGCGGCCTTATCTGATCGAGGCGCCCGGTGCGATGCCCGCGTGGATCCACGACTTCGGCCTCGAACTCGCGGACGATACCGAGTTCGACATCGAGCGGGTCAAGGATCTGTTCGAACAGGCGTTCGAGCAGGTGTGGACCGGCACGATCGAAAGCGACGACTTCAACCGCCTCGTGCTGCGCGCGCAGCTCAATGCACGCGAGGTGACGATTCTGCGTGCTTACGCGAAGTACTTGCGACAGGTCGGTTCGACGTTCAGCGACGCGTATATCGAACGCGCGGTGACCGGCAATCCGGCGATTGCGCGCATGCTCGTCGACCTGTTCATCGCGCGCTTCGATCCGGCGCTCGGCGCGGTACGCGAGGCCCGTGTCAACGCTTGTCTGGAGACGATCGACAGCGCGCTCGACCAGGTGCCCAATCTCGACGAAGACCGCATCCTGCGGCAGTTCCTCGGGGTGATCAAGGCGACCAAGCGCACCAACTACTACCGCCATGACGCTCTGGGCCAACCGAAGCCGTATCTGTCGTTCAAGTTCGATCCCGCCCAGGTGCCCGGCTTGCCCGAGCCGAAACCGATGTTCGAGATCTGGGTCTATTCGCCGCGCGTCGAGGGCGTCCATCTGCGAGGCGGGCGCGTCGCGCGCGGCGGCCTGCGCTGGTCTGATCGGCGCGAGGATTTCCGCACGGAAGTGCTCGGCCTGATGAAGGCGCAGATGGTGAAGAACGTGGTGATCGTGCCGGTCGGCTCGAAGGGCGGCTTCGTCGTCAAGAATCCGCCGCCGCAGAGTGAGCGCGATGCGTGGATGCGCGAAGGCGTCGCGTGCTATCAGACCTTCCTGTGCGGCTTGCTCGACGTGACCGACAATCTGGCGAGCACCGACGTCGTGCCACCGCCTGACGTGGTGCGCCACGATCCCGACGACCCGTATCTGGTCGTCGCCGCCGACAAGGGCACGGCCACGTTTTCCGACTACGCTAATGCGATCTCGCAGGAATACGGTTTCTGGCTCGACGACGCGTTCGCGTCGGGCGGCTCGGTCGGCTATGACCACAAGAAGATGGGCATCACCGCGCGCGGCGCGTGGGAGTCGGTCAAGCGGCACTTCCGCGAAATCGGCGTCGACACGCAGAGCGAGGACTTCACGGTGGTCGGTGTCGGCGACATGTCGGGCGACGTGTTCGGCAACGGCATGCTGCTGTCGCCGCATATCAAGCTGCTCGCCGCGTTCGATCACCGCCATATCTTTCTCGATCCGAATCCCGATCCCGCGGCGAGCATGGCGGAGCGCGCGCGGCTCTTCATGCTCGACCGTTCGAGCTGGGCCGATTACGATCCGTCGCTGATCTCGGCCGGCGGCGGCGTGTTCCCGCGCAGCGCGAAGACGATTCCGCTGTCGACGGCGGTGCAGGCGGCGCTCGGGATCAGCGCGGCGGCGCTCTCGCCGGCCGAGCTGATGCGCGTGATTCTGCAGGCGCCGGTCGATCTGCTTTACAACGGCGGCATCGGCACCTATGCGAAGGCGAGCCGCGAGACCAATCAGCAGGCGGGCGATCGCGCGAACGACGCGATCCGCGTGAACGGTGCGGATCTGCGCTGCAAGGTCGTGGCCGAGGGCGGCAATCTCGGCTTGACGCAACTCGGGCGCATCGAGTTCGCGCAGCGCGGCGGCCGCATCAATACCGATGCGATCGATAATTCGGCCGGTGTCGATTGCTCGGATCACGAGGTCAACATCAAGATTCTGCTGGGCCTCGTCGTCGCCGACGGCGAGATGACGGAGAAGCAGCGCAATGCGTTGCTTGCCGAAATGACCGACGAAGTCGGTCTGCTCGTGCTGACGGACAACTACTATCAGACCCAGGCTTTGTCGATCGCGGGCCGTTTTGGCGTGGAGCTGCTCGATGCCGAAGCGCGCCTGATGCGCTATCTGGAGAAGGCGGGGCGGCTCAATCGCGTGATCGAGTTTCTGCCCACCGACGAGGACATCGCCGAGCGCGCGGCCGCGAAGCAGGGACTGACGACACCCGAGCGCGCGGTGCTGCTCGCGTACAGCAAGATGTGGCTCTATGACGCGCTGCTCGAATCGTCGATGCCGGAAGATCCGCTCGTCAGCGATATGTTGATCGAGTACTTTCCGAAACCTCTGCGGCAGCGTTTCCGCGAACCGATGCAGCGCCATCCGCTGCGCCGTGAAATCCTCGCGACGCATCTGACCAATGCGCTCGTGAATCGCGTCGGCTGCGAGTTCGTGCATCGGCTGATGGAGGAGACCGATGCACAGCCCGGCGACATCGTGCGCGCGTGCATCATGGCGCGCGACGTGTTCGATCTCGATCAGATCTGGCGCAGCATCGACGCGCTCGACAACCGCGTTCCCGACGACGTGCAGGCACGCATGTTCGCGGAGGTCGCGCGGCTCGTCGAACGTTCGGCGCTGTGGTTCCTGCGGCATCTGCAAACGGGCGCGGCCGGCGACGACGTGACCGGCCTGCTCGCGCGCTGTCGCGACGCCGCGCAGCGTCTCGCGCCACAATGGCCGACGCTGTTGCCTGGTGCGGACCTCGAAGCGTTGTCGGAGCGGCAACGGGTGTTCGTCGATGCGGGTGTCGATAGCGATCTCGCGGTGCGGATCGCGAGCGGCGAGGTGTCGGCCGCTCTGCTCGATATCGCCGAAGTCGCGTCGACGTGCGGGCGCAATCTCGAACAGGTCGCGGGCGTCTACTTCGCGCTCGGCACGCTGCTGAATTACAGCTGGATCAGCGAGCGCGCCGCCTCGTTGCCGGCGCCGACGCATTGGGACATGCTCGCGCGCGCATCGGCGCTCGCCGAACTCGCGCGGCTCAAGCGCGCGCTGACCACGAGCGCATTGGCCGGCGCGACCGATGCATCGACGCCCGATTCGCTGGTGCAAGCGTGGCGCGACAAACGCGCGGCACAGCTCGAGCGTTATACGCGTCTGCTGACCGATCTGCGCGCGACGGGCGGCGCGAGTCTTTCGGTGCTGCTGGTTGTCGTGCGGGAGATGGCGGCGCTCGAGAGGGCGTGACCCGCACGAATGGTGCGAAGGACGCCTGGGGAACTGGCGGCACGACGGCACATCAGGTCCGATTCCTGCGACCGGGTGTGTCGTTGTCATCCATAATATCGAGTACTTGCCGATCACTTCGCTCGTGCAATACCCAACAATACCCAGCCCACTCACCGACCCCCGCCAGCAGATGAAAGAAGAATCGCCGAAAGCCATTTTCTACGCACTCGCCGCCAACTTCGGCATCGCCGTCTGCAAGTTCGCCGCGGCGGCGTTTACCGGCTCCGGATCGATGTTCGCCGAAGCGATTCACTCCACCGCCGACTGCGGCAATCAACTGCTGCTGCTATTCGGACTGCGCGAAGCGCGCAAGCCGGTGAGCCCTTTGCATCCGATGGGCAGCGGCCGCGAAATCAACTTCTATTCGCTGCTGGTTGCGTTGCTGCTGTTTTTTGTCGGCGGTGCGTTTTCGGTGTATGAGGGCGTGCATCGACTGATTGCGCGCGAGCCGTTGCAATATGCGTTCGTCGCGTTGGCGGTGCTCGGTGTGTCGGTGGTGCTCGAATCGCTATCGTTGTGGGGCGCGGTCAAGGAGATTCGCAAGACGCATCCGGATAAAAATCTGTGGCACTGGTTTCGCGAGACGCGCGAATCGGATCTGCTGGTCGTGGCCGGCGAAGATATTGCCGCGCTATTCGGTCTCGCGATCGCCTTCGTCGCGGTGCTATCGACGATGGTGACCGGCAGCCCCGTGTATGACGCGCTCGGCTCGGTGGGGATCGGTCTTCTGCTGATGACGATCGCGTGGCTTGTCGCGCGTGAAGTGAAGTCGATGCTCGTCGGCGAATCGGCGAGCCCGGAAGTGCGCAGCGCCATCGACGCGCATCTGCGCGCGCGTCCCGAGATTCGCGGCATCATCAACTTGATCACGCTGCAGTGGGGGCGTCACGTGGTGGTGGCGGTGCAGGCGGAAATGATCGACTACGCGAGCGGCCGCGCGATGGTCGATGCGATCAACGTCATCGAGGCCGATCTGCAGGCCACGTTTCCTCAGGTGCGCTGGGTGTTCTTCGAACCGGATGTGCCGCGCAATTAAAGAAGACTTCTCCACTCGGGCATGAATCGGGTCCATGAACCCTGCGGACGAGAGGAGGCGAGCGGAGGCGAAGCGACGTGCGCTGCAATCGCGGGTCATTCCGCCCGTCCCGGCTGGATGCCAGTACGCTTCACAGCGTTTATTTGAACCCCGCCACCGCATGCGGCACATACAGTTCTTCGAGCCGGCGAACTTCGTCGTCACTGAGCTTCAACGAGAGCGCCGCAACCGCATCGTCGAGATGATGCAGTTTGGTAGCACCGACAATCGGCGCGGTAATCGGCTTCTTCTGCAGCACCCACGCTAGCGCAACCTGCGCGCGCGGCACGCCGCGCTCTTTCGCGATCTCGCTGACCCGCTCGACGATACGCCGATCCGCTTCCTGCGTGTGCGCGTACAGCGTGCGGCCGAATTCATCGGTTTCCGAGCGCGCGCTTTCGGTGTCCCAGTCGCGCGTCAAGCGTCCGCGGGCAAGCGGACTCCACGGAATCACGCCGATGCCTTCGCTTTCGCACAGCGGCAGCATTTCGCGCTCTTCCTCGCGGTACAGCAGATTCACGTAGTTCTGCATCGTCACGAAGCGCGTCCAGCCATTGCGCTCGGCCACCTGCAGCGCCTTGGCAAACTGCCATGCGTACATCGACGACGCGCCGAGATAGCGCGCCTTGCCGGCTTTCACGACATCGTGCAGCGCTTCCATCGTTTCTTCGATCGGCGTGCCGTAGTCCCAGCGATGGATCTGATACAGGTCGACATAGTCGGTACCGAGCCGCCGCAGGCTGTTATCGATCTCCGCCATGATCGCCTTGCGCGACAGCCCCGCGCCGTTCGGGCCCGGATGCATGCGGCTATTGACCTTGGTGGCGAGCACGATCTCATCGCGCTTCGCAAAGTCCTTCAGCGCACGGCCGACGATTTCCTCGCTGGTGCCGTCCGAATAGACGTTGGCCGTGTCGAAGAAGTTGATGCCGTGATCGAGCGCCTGCTTGATGAAAGGCCGCGCGGCTTCGTCGTCGAGCGACCAGGGGTGCGTGCCGCGCGAGGGTACGCCATAACTCATACAGCCGAGACAGAGACGCGATACATCGAGGCCGGTGCGGCCGAGTTTCACATAATCCATCGTGTTGCTCCTATAGTGAAGCGCACAAACCCGCTGCGAGGGAAGGATATTCGATTATAGGGAAACGACGGCAAGCGCGTCGTCACAGGCCGCACCGCTTTCGATCGCTTCAATGCAAATGCGCCCGCGAAGCCACTTCGCGGGCGCACGACGGCGAGTGCCGTGAACGACAGCCAACGTTCAATGCTGTACCGGGCGATACGGTGTCCACACGGGCGTGTCGGTATTCCAGTTGTCGAGTTCCGATGGTGTCATGATGTGCTCCTCGATGGAGAGGCACGCAGTTTTGCGCCGCAAGCGCGCCGGGTTCTGAATCAACTTCTTCTAACTCGTTACTGGCCCTTCGCAACGCGCGTCACTTCGCCGTTCGTTCCTTCCTGCAACGCGATGCGCGCGGCTTGCGTCTGGCCGATCAGGCCTTTGTCCGGATAGGAGGTGCGATTCAGTGAGGGCAGCGAGCCGTCGCGATACGCGGCGACCAGTTCGGCCTTGACCTCGGCGCGTGTCTTCGTGCTCGTGCTCGCGCTCGGCGCCGGTTGCGTGTCATACGTTCCCGCGCGGCCGATACCGCCGCCGCCTTGCGCAAATGCCGGAACGCTGACGAGCAGCGACAGAGCGAGGCCTGCCAACAGATTGCGTTTCATGATTCACTCCTGTCGATTCATTGGCAGCGCGATGGCGCTGCGACAGGGTGAAATGTAGACGTCGACGCGGTGTGGATAAATCGCGGTTTTGCGAAATGAATTGTCGCGATTCAGGAACAATCGCGAGCGAGGCTTCATCGGGGCCGTGCGATTGCACGGTTGCCGCGGCATTGGCGCCGCGGCTGGAATTCACTGTTTCACTTCCCGTACTTCATGCGACCCATTCGGTCATCACCGGCGTGTCGAGTGCCGGCGCGGACTCGCGCTGCTCGAATGTGCGCTTCGTGCAGGTGGCGTCGAGAGTGCCGCGTCCGCTCAGCAATGGGCAACGATCGAACAGCTCCGCGATCCAGTCTACGAAAACGCGGACTTTCGGCGACAGATGACGACTGTGCGGATAGACTGCCGAAATCGGCATCGGCAAGGGTTTCAAGTCCGGCAGTACTTCGATGAGCTGACCCGAGCCCAGATGCGGTAGCACCATGAAGCGCGCCGGCTGAATCAGGCCGAAGCCTTCGAGTCCGCAGGTCACGTAGGCATCCGCGTCGTTGACCGACACGATGCTTTTCATCTTCACTTCCACTTCGTTGCCGTTCACCAGGAACGCCCAGTCGAGCGTGCGTCCCGTGCGGCTCGAGAAGTAGTTGACGGCTTTGTGATTGTCGAGATCTTCGAGCGAAGCGGGCACGCCCGCGCGCTTGATGTAGTCGGGCGACGCGCAGGTCACGCCCTCGAACAGACCGATGCGGCGCGCGACCAGCGACGAATCCTGCAACGCGCCGACACGCACCACGCAATCGACACCTTCTTGCAGCAGATCGACGGGCCGGTCGGTCAGGCCCAGTTGCAGATCGATGTCCGGATAGCGCGTGTGGAATTCGCACAGCGACGGAATGACGAGCAGACGGCCAATCGAGCCTGGCATGTCGATGCGTAGCTTGCCGTGCGGCTTCTTGTTGCCGCTCTGGAAACTCGCCTCGGTCTCTTCGACATCCGCGAGGATGCGCACGCAGCGCTCGTAGTACGCGGCGCCATCGGGCGTCAGCGACAGACGGCGGGTGGTCCGGTGCATCAGCCGCGTGCCGAGAAACGCTTCGAGGTTCTGAATAATCGTAGTAACCGATGCGCGCGGCAGGTCGAGCGTTTCCGCTGCGCGGGTAAAGCTGTTGGTGTCGACGACGCGCGTGAACACTTGCATGGCCTGAAGCCGGTCCATTGCAAACCTCCAGAAGGGGCTGGTGCACAGGCGGGAATGGAGTCCGCGAAAACAATCACATCGGGATTGTTCAAAGGCACCGAATTGTGTTGCCGGATTATAGGCATTTATTTGCGAGTCTGCCGAACCCACAATTCGCACCATTGAAGTTCTATGCGCATTTGCGCGGCTCGACATGGATGCATTCAAATCGCCGTACCCGCCTTTTTCCACCGGCGTTTCCGCCGAAGACACTGGCGCTGAGGCCAATGACGCAACGCTTGAAGTCACCGACGTGGATATCGATGGGTACGCTCAACCCATTACGTTGCGCCTGTATCGGCTGACGAAAAAAACCGCGTTGCCGGTGCTGCTTTATTTTCACGGCGGCGGTTTTACGAAGGGTTCGATCGAGTGCGCGGACTTCGCCGCGCGGTATTTCGCAGAACACTTACCGGCGCTCGTGGTGTCGGTCGGCTATTCGCTCGCGCCGCGGTTTCCGTTTCCAGCCGCGCCGGAAGACGCGCATCGCGCGGCGCTGTGGGTGCAGACGCGGGCGCGGGCGTTTGGTGGCAATAGCAGAAAGATCGGCGTGGCGGGCCATGACGCGGGCGGCCAACTCGCCAATTGTCTCGCGTTCATTGCGCGCGATCGTAACGACGTGCCGATCAGCGCGCAGGCGCTGTTCGGCCCGATGCTGGATCCGAGCCTGACGCGGCTCGGCGACGAGCAGCGGCTCGGTTCGGACATCACCGCGCGCGAGTGCGCCGCGTGTTATCGCGCGTATCTGCCGCAAGCGTCTCAGCGCATGCATCCGTATGCGGCGCCGCTCGAATCGTCGCGGCTCGCCGGCTTGCCGGCCACGCTGATCGCGACCGCGCAGAACGACGTGCTGCACGTCGAGGCCGAGAAGTATGCAAGCAATCTGATCGACGCGGGCGTGCAGACCCAGGTGGTGCGCTTTCCGAGCGTGTCGCACGCGGCGCTCGCCGATCATCCGCCCGCTTTGCAGGAAGCGGTGCGCTTTTTCCAGTGGCGCTTCGACGCGCGCGCTCATCGATAAACAGAAATTCAATCAACGATACCGGGAGCTACACATGACTATCCTTCCTCTTTCCCGCCGCCGCGTGGCGTTAGCCGCCGTGGTCGTCGTCGTCCTTGCCGGGCTTGGCACGTTCGGCGCGATTCGTGTCGATGCGAGCTCGCCGGCCGCACCCACCATCGTGCCGGAAGTAGACGTGGCGACCGTCGTGCAGAAGACGATCACCGACTGGCAGTCTTATTCGGGCCGTCTCGAAGCCGTGCAGAAAGTGGACGTGCGTTCGCAGGTGCCGGGCACGATCGTGTCAGTCAACTTCAAGGACGGCGCGCTCGTGAAGCAGGGCGACACGCTGTTCGTGATCGATCCGCGTCCGTACGCGGCCGAAGTCGATCGCGCGCAAGCGCAGCTCGCGGCCGCGCAGGCACGCACCGGCTACACGCAAAGCGACTGGGAACGCGCGCAACGGCTGATCGTCGACAACGCGATCGCCAAACGCGACTACGACGAGAAGCAGAACGCCGCGCGCGAGGCGAGCGCGAACCTGAAGGCCGCGCAAGCCGCGCTGGAAACCGCGCGCATCAATCTCGGCTACACGAAGATCGTCGCGCCGGTGTCGGGCCGCGTGTCGCGCGCGGAGATCACGGTCGGCAACGTGGTGTCGGCGGGCGCCAGTTCGGTGCCGCTGACGACGCTCGTGTCGGTGTCGCCGATCTACGCGTCGTTCGACGCGGACGAGCAGACCTACCTGCAATACCTGAGCCGCGCGAAGGACGGCAGCAAGGTGCCGGTCGAACTCGGTCTCGCCGATGAATCCGGCTACTCGCGCAGCGGCACGATCGAGTCGGTCGACAACCGGCTCGACACGTCGTCGGGCACGATCCGCGTGCGCGCGAAGTTCGACAACGCGGACGGCACGCTGATTCCGGGCCTCTACGCGCGCCTCAAGGTGGGGGGCAGCGCACCGCATCCGGCGCTGTTGATCGACGATGCCGCGGTCGGCACCGACCAGGACAAGAAGTTCGTGCTGGTCGTCGATCAGGGCAACCACGTCGTTTATCGCGGGATCACGACGGGTTCGATGCAAGGCAATCTGCGCGTCGTCAAGGACGGCTTGAAGCCGGGCGATCGGATCGTCGTCAACGGCGTTCAGCGCGTGCGTCCCGGCGATACGGTCCGAGCGCACATGGTGCCGATGACGACCGACGACGACCCGAACAGCGCAGCGCTCGCGCAGTCGCGTGCCAAGGCCGAGGCCGGCGCGAAAGGCAATTCGTGAGCCGCATGCTCCAACGCGCATGCTCCAACGTTAAGAGCTTCCAATGAACATATCCAAATTCTTCATCGATCGCCCGATCTTCGCAGGCGTGCTATCGGTATTGATCCTGCTCGGGGGCATCATCTCGCTGTTCAAGCTGCCCATTTCCGAGTATCCGGAAGTGGTGCCGCCTTCGGTGGTGGTGCACGCGCAGTATCCGGGCGCGAATCCGAAGGTGATCGCCGAGGCGGTCGCCGCGCCGCTCGAAGAGCAGATCAATGGTGTCGAGAACATGTTGTACATGCAGTCGCAGGCCAATAGCGACGGCAATCTGACGCTGACCGTCACGTTCAAGCTCGGCACCAATCCCGACCTCGCGACGCAGCTCGTGCAGAACCGCGTCAATCAGGCGCTGCCGCGTCTGCCGGAAGACGTGCAGCGGCTCGGCGTGACGACGATCAAGAGTTCGCCGACGCTGACGATGGTCGTGCACCTGATCTCGCCGAACGATCGCTACGACATGACGTATCTGCGCAATTACGCGCTGCTCAACGTGAAGGATCGGCTCGCGCGGATTCAGGGCGTCGGCGAAGTGCAGCTGTGGGGCTCGGGCGATTACGCAATGCGTATCTGGCTCGATCCGCAGAAAGTCGCGCAACGCGGTCTCACGGCGACCGAAGTCGTCAACGCGATCCGCGAGCAGAACATCCAGGTCGCGGCCGGTGTGATCGGTGCGTCGCCGTCGGTACCGGGCACGCAATTGCAGTTATCGGTGAATGCGCGCGGCCGTTTGAAGACCGAGGGCGAATTCGGCGACATCATCGTGAAGACCGCGCCCGACGGCGGCGTGACCTATCTGCGCGATATCGCCCGGATCGAGCTCGCGGCGTCGGAATATGGTCTGCGTTCGCTGCTCGACAACAAGCCCGCGGTTGCGCTCGCGATCAATCAGGCGCCGGGTGCGAACTCGCTCGCGATTTCAGAGCAGGTGCGCGCGGCGATGAAGGAACTCGCCGAAGACATGCCGGCCGGCGTCGAATACCGGATCGTCTACGACCCGACGCAGTTCGTGCGTTCGAGTATCGAGGCGGTGATCCATACGCTGCTCGAAGCGATCGCGCTGGTCGTGATCGTCGTGATCGTGTTCCTGCAGACGTGGCGCGCGTCGATCATTCCGTTGATCGCGGTGCCGGTGTCGATCGTCGGTACGTTCTCGCTGCTGCTTGCGTTCGGCTTCTCGATCAACGCGTTGTCGCTGTTCGGCATGGTGCTCGCGATCGGCATCGTGGTCGACGATGCGATCGTCGTGGTGGAGAACGTCGAGCGCAACATCGAAAGCGGGCTCAGTGCGCGCGAGGCGACCTACAAGGCGATGCGCGAAGTGAGCGGGCCGATCATCGCGATTGCGCTGACGCTCGTCGCCGTGTTCGTGCCGCTCGCGTTCATGACGGGTCTCACGGGCCAGTTCTACAAGCAGTTCGCGATGACCATCGCGATCTCGACGGTGATCTCGGCGTTCAATTCGCTGACGCTGTCGCCGGCGTTGTCCGCGCTGCTGCTGCGCAGCCACGGCGAGAAGGAAGATTGGCTGACGCGTGTGATGAACCGTGTGCTCGGCGGCTTCTTCAAGCGTTTCAACAAGGTCTTTCATCGCGGTTCGGAAGCCTACGGCCGTGGTGTGACCGGCGTGCTGCGCCGCAAGGGCGCGATGCTCGCGGTGTACGCGATCCTCATCGGTGCAACCGTATTGGTGGCGCGGGTCGTGCCGGGCGGCTTCGTGCCCGCGCAGGACAAGGAGTATCTGATCGCGTTCGCGCAGTTGCCGAACGGTGCCTCGCTCGATCGCACGGAGAAGGTGATCCGCGATATGAGCGCGATCGCGCTGAAGCAGCCGGGCGTCGAAAGCGCGGTGGCCTTCCCTGGTCTGTCGGTGAATGGCTTCACGAATAGTTCGAGCGCGGGCATCGTGTTCGTCACGCTGAAGCCGTTCAAGGAGCGCGGCAACAAGAAGCTCTCGGCAGGCGCGATTGCCGGTGCGCTGAACCAGCAGTACGGCGCGATCAAGGACTCGTTCGTCGCGGTGTTCCCGCCGCCGCCGGTGCTCGGGCTCGGCACGCTCGGCGGCTTCAAGATGCAGCTCGAAGATCACGGCGCGCTCGGTTACGCGGAACTCAACAAGGCTGCCGAAGCATTCGTGAAGCGCGCGGCGCAAACGCCCGAACTTGGGCCGACCTTCTCCAGCTATCAGATCAACGTGCCGCAGCTGAACGTCGATCTCGATCGCGTGAAGGCGAAGCAGCTCGGCGTGCCGGTCACGGATGTGTTCGACACGATGCAGATCTATCTGGGCTCGCTGTACGTGAACGACTTCAACCGCTTCGGTCGCGTGTATCAGGTGCGCGTGCAGGCGGATGCGCCGTTCCGTCAACGCGCCGACGACATCCTGCAACTGAAGACGCGCAACGCGGCGGGCGAGATGGTGCCGTTGTCGTCGCTCGTCACGGTGACGCCGACCTACGGACCGGAGATGGTGGTGCGCTACAACGGCTACACGGCCGCCGACATCAACGGCGGCCCAGCGCCCGGCTTTTCGTCGGGACAGGCGCAGGCCGCGGCCGAACGCGTGGCCGCCGAGGTGCTGCCGCGCGGCGTGAAGCTCGAGTGGACCGACCTCACGTATCAGCAGATCCTCGCCGGCAATGCGGGCATGTGGGTGTTCCCGATCAGCGTGCTGCTGGTGTTCCTCGTGCTCGCCGCGCTGTACGAAAGCCTGACGCTGCCGCTCGCCGTGATCCTGATCGTGCCGATGAGCGTGCTGTCCGCGCTGACCGGCGTGTGGCTCACCGGTGGTGACAACAACATCTTCACGCAGATCGGTTTGATGGTACTGGTGGGCTTGTCCGCGAAGAACGCGATCCTGATCGTCGAGTTTGCGCGTGAGCTCGAACACGACGGACGCAGTCCGCTGCAGGCCGCGATCGAAGCGAGCCGTCTGCGTCTGCGGCCGATTCTGATGACGTCGATCGCCTTCATCATGGGCGTGGTGCCGCTGGTGTTGTCGAGCGGCGCGGGCTCGGAGATGCGTCACGCGATGGGCGTCGCGGTGTTCTTCGGCATGCTCGGCGTCACGCTGTTCGGCCTGATGCTGACGCCGGTGTTCTATGTGGTGCTGCGCTCGCTCGCGGGCGGGACGATTCACGTCGCGCAGAAGGATGCGCCGCGCTACGGCGCGCCCGTTACGGACGCCTGAGGAGAAAACAACAATGAAACGCTTTGAATCTCGCTTTGACTCTTTGCGCGGATGGGGCCGCGCGGCCGCGAGCGGTCTGCTGATCGCCCTGCTGGCCGCTTGTTCGGTCGAGCCGACGTACAAGCGGCCCGACGTCGATACGCCGGCGGCGTTCAAGGAAGCGCCCGCGATGGCGACGTCGGCTGCGGCGGCGTCGGGCGTGGCGGCTGGTTCGGCCGCGCCGGCGCAAAACACCGGCACGTGGAAGCCGGCCCAGCCCGCCGACGACGCCCTGCGTGGCGAATGGTGGAAGGTGTTCGGCGACCCGCAGCTCGACGCGCTCGAAGAGCAGGCCGCCGCCGCGAACCAGGACCTGAAGGCCGCAGCCGCGCGCGTGCAGCAGGCGCGCGCGGTCACGCAGGCGGCGAAGTCCGACTGGTTCCCGAAGCTCGACGCGGGCTTCGGCCCGACCCGGGAGCGTGCGTCGGCTGCGTCGCAATTCCTGCCGGACAGCGCGGGCGGTACGACCGGCACGATCTGGCGCGCGCAGGTCGGCGCGTCGTATGAGGCGGATCTGTTCGGGCGGGTCAGCTCGAACGTGAACGCGTCGCGCTCGGACGAGCAGCAGAGCGAAGCGCTGTTTCGCTCGGTGCAGCTGTCGCTGCAGGCCGATGTCGCGCAGAACTACTTCCAGTTGCGCGAGCTCGACACCGACCAGGATCTGTATCGCCGCACCGTCGCGTTGCGCGAGGACACGCTGAAGCTCGTCGAGCGGCGCTTCAAGGAAGGCGATATCAGCGAGCTGGATCTGTCGCGCTCGCGTAACGAGCTCGCGAGCGCGCGTGCCGATGCGGTCGGCGTCGCGCGGCAACGGGCGGCCTCGGAGCATAGCCTCGCGATTCTGCTCGGCAAGCCGCCCGCGGATTTCTCGTTCGCGGAAGAACCGCTCGCGCCGGTGGCGGTGCGCGTGCCGCCGGGTTTGCCGTCGGCGCTGCTCGAACGCAGGCCGGACATCGCGGCAGCCGAACGCGCGATGCAGGCAGCGAATGCGCGCGTCGGGCTCGCGAAGTCGGCGTTCTTCCCGAAGCTCGACATCACGGGCGCGTTCGGCTTTGAATCGGCGACGCTCGGCGATCTGTTCATGTGGTCGAGCCGCGCGTTCATCCTCGGTCCGTTCGCGGGTACCGCGCTGACGGTGCCGATCTTCGACGGCGGCCGCCGCAAGGCCAATCTCGCGCAGGCCCGTTCGAAGTACGACGAGGACGTCGCGCAATATCGCCAGCAGGTGCTCGTGGCGTTCCGTGAAGTCGAGGACAATCTTGCCGATCTGCGTTTGCTCGACGATCAGATGCGCGAGCAGAACGACGCGGTCGATGCGTCGCAGCGCGCCGCGCATCTGTCGCGCACGCAGTACACGGAGGGCGCGGTCAGCTATCTCGACGTGATCGATGGCGAGCGGCAGGTGCTGCAGTCGCAATTGCAGGCGAGCCATCTGGCGGGCACGCAGGCGGTCGCGACCGTGAATCTGATTCGCGCGCTCGGTGGCGGTTGGGGCGATGTGACGGCGGGGGATACGGCGGTGGGGGCGGCGCCGGTGCCGGTTGGTGCTTCCGGCGGCGCGGCGGCTTCGCTGGCTGCGGCTTCCGGCTCTACGGCCGGGGCCGCATCGGTGTCAGCGCAGCAGCGGGTGGCGAAGCGCTGAATTCCTAAGCCTGTTGGCAAGCGCTTCATCGACCTCATCAACGACGCTTGGCATTCTCGGCGCGACGGTGATGCCGCATAACCTGTATCTGCACTCGTCGATCGTGCAGACCCGCGCGGTGAAGCGCGATCCGGCCAGCATCCGCTCGGCGATCGGCACGTCACGCATCGACACGATCGCATCGCTCGTGATCGCGGCGCTGATCAACATGGCGATCCTGATTCTCGCGGCCGCCGCGTTTACGCGACGGGCCACGACCAGGTCACGCAGATCTTCATCACGCGAGCGCTCGCGCTGATCCCGGCGCTGATCGGTGTGCGGATGCTCGGCAATGGCGCGGTTTGCCAACTGCTCGTCGCGAGTCAGGTCGTGCTGAGCCTGCAACTGCCGTTCGCGCTGTATCCGCTGATCCGCATGACGAGCGACCGATCGCTGATGGGCGAATTCGCCAACACGCTGCCGACGCGCCTGCTCGTGTGGACGCTGTTTGTTACGATCAGTGCGGCGAATCTGTGGCTCGTTGTCCAGACGGTGGGGCGGGCCGGTTGATCTGAACGACCGGTATTCGGCACGCCCGTTTGCCCGGGGCGAAGGCGAAAAAAATCCGCGCAGTTCAATCACTGCGCGGAATCATGTGAGCTTCGGTTTGAATCGGGTCGAGCGCGTCTCGCGACGGCGAATCGATCGGTCAAGCGGCCTGCGCAACCTGCGCCGCATCGAGCGCTTCCCGGCGCGCGGCTGCTGCCTTCTTCGTCTTGCCGGCACGCGACGGCGGCTGGCAGGCGCCGCACACGACGTTGTGCTGCAGGTCGTGCTTGTGCGCGACGAACTTGCCGGTACAGCGGCAGCATCTGGTCAACTGCAGGATGTCGGCGTCGAAGAAACGCACGAGCGTCCACGCGCGCGTCAGATCGAGCACCGGCTCGGTTTCGCTGTGCTGACAGTGTTCGAGATACAGTCGATAGCCCTTGGTCAGCGCATCCAGATGCGAGCAGCGCGCTTCGTTCTTGAGGAACAGGTACGTGTTGTAGAACAGCGACGCGTGAATGTTCGCGAGCCACGTCATGTACCAGTCCGCCGAGAACGGCAGCATGCCCTTGGGCGGCGATACGCCCTTGACCTCGCGATACAGGCGGATCATACGGTCGCGCGACAGCGTCAACTCGCTCTCGAGCACCTGCATGCGGGCGCCGAGCTCGATCAGTGCGATCGCGCGAAATACTTCCTGTGCATCTTCGGTCAGGCTTCGCTTGAGCATTGCAGTCACCTCGATCAGGCAAATTGCTCGGCGGGCTGGCCTGCAAGCAGGATCGCCGTGTGAGTCGGTGCAACTGCGGTGTGCTTCGTCGTTTGCGTCAACGCCGACAGCATCGCGTGGTCGTTGAAGCGGAAGAAGCACAAAAGCTGGTCGGAAGCGGCCAGCTTGACGATTTGCGCGAGCGACAGCCCGGCAAGCAAGTCAGCCAGTTCCGACGACAGTCCCAGCCGGAACATTCCGACCGGTTTGTCCTCGCGCAACATGCGTTGCGCGAGCATGATGTAAGACAAGTTGATCTCGCGGATTGAATCCAGCGTCTCGCTGCTACGGTCCATTTTGTCTGTTTCCGAAGCCCCGAATTACTATGTCGGCTTTGCGCCGTTATGTCTTTTCTGCCTCGCCGGCAACGTGGCCTCCGGCTACATGTTGCTACTTGCTACAACCAGCGAACATTTGATACAAGAGGTTACATTTCGTAACAGCTCGGGACGAATTGTATGAAGGCTAAAACCAGAAATCAATCCTTTCTCAAAAAAATATCTCAAAAAGCTACATCATTTTTCGGTAAGTTTTTCACGCCATTGTAATGAATGATGCCAAGTGAATTTATAGCCTTTCGACACTGGCCTCTAATCCATGAAAACCCTTGCTGGATGGGAATCCTACGCGATTGTCCGAGACGTGCGTCCGCACCGCGCGGCGATCGGTAAATTTGTTTTGGATTAGAAAGGAACGGAAAGCGATGGAATGGACGGTAATAAATACTCGTGCTGGGGGGCGCGTGAGGGGCGGATGGAGCCTGTAACCGTATGAAGCGTCCCCCGTTACAAACTACGCAAACGAGGGCCGGCTTTGTAACGGCTCGATGAGGATGGGCAGCCGGTCTGTCGCACGCGTTCGACCCCGAGACCGAACAGCGGTCGCAGATGCGTACCGATCACGTTGCGGACGGAGGCTGCGAGAAGCCAGTGCCGTGCAGGTTGCCTGACACGATGTCGGTGCAATAAGACGACATTACAACGTTGACGAGGCGCCGGGAATGGCCGCAAGGAGGCGTCGTCAATGATTCCCGGGGGCGCTACGCCAGGAATCGCGCCATCAGATCCTCGTCATGGAACACCCCGTCGACGTTCAAGGCGCCGACTTCGCACCCATATTTGCGAAAGCCGAGCGATTCATACAGCCTGCGCGCAGCGTCGTTGCGGCTACCCACGGTTAGCTGCACCTGTCGCAAACCGTCGACGCGCGCCGCGCGCGTCAGCAACTCGCCGAGCAGCGCGCGCCCGACCCCACGACCAGCCGCTTCCTGTGCGACATACATGCCGACCACGTTCGCCTTGTGCCGCTCCTTGTGGGCTTTATTGCGCAGCAGACCGACGACGCCGATCAGCGGAGCGTCGGCCGACGCATACGCGCCAAGCAGAAACGTGCCTTCCGTCTCCGAGCCCTGCAGTGTCGCGTCATGCTGCCCGGCGCCTTTCGCCAGCGCTTCGTCGTGGCTTTGTCCGAACGAAGCGGGGTGCGCCTTCAGCCCGCGCAGACGAAGCTGGAAATAGGCGTCCCGGTCGGCGGGTCCGAGTTGGCGGATCAGCAGGGTGTCGGCGTTGACGGACATCTCACTTATTCGTGGTGAGTGGAGCGGTGGTACGCGAGCGGCTAGCCGCGCTGATGTTCGGCAAATTCGCGCAGCGCCGACGCGGTTTGCCGATCCGCCGGAAAGAACGCCTCGATGGCGAGTTCCGACAGCGTAACGTCCACGGGCGTGCCGAACACCGTGGTGGTGCTGAAAAACGACAACACGCCAAGCGGCGTACGCAGCCGCAATGGCACGGCGATCTGGTTGAGGACTGCATCGTCCAGCGTCGAGGCGTCTGCATCCGGCGGCGCGGGGTAGCCGGCCAGTTCGTCGCGCAGTGCGCTCAGCGTGTCGTCGCCGCTGACGTCGATCTGCCGTTGCAGGCGGCCCAGCACATGCTCGCGCCACGCATGCCAGTTGACGATCGACGCCGCAATGCCTTGCGGATGCAGACTCAGGCGGAGTGCGTTGACCGGTGGCTTCAACAGTTCGGGACTCGCGCCGCTCAACAACGGCGCAATCGCATTGTTGGTCGCGACGATGGTCCAGTGCCGGTCGATCGCGAGGGCCGGGTAGGGCTCATGTCCTTTGAGCACCAGTTCGACGGCTTCGCGTGCGGCGGCGAGCTGCGGGTCGGAGAGGGGACGTTCGCGAAACAGCGGCGCGTAACCGGCCGCGACGAGCAGAGCATTGCGCGCGCGCAACGGCACGTCGAGGCGCTCGGCGAGATGCATGACCATTTCCCGGCTCGGTAGCGCGCGCCCCGATTCGACAAAGCTCAGATGGCGGGTCGAAATGTCAGCCTCCGTGGCGAGCAGCAACTGACTCATGCGCCGCCGCTGGCGCCATTCGCGGAGAAGTTCGCCGACCGCCCGAGTGCCGATCGGCGCGGATGATGGAGCCGCTTGTGCAATAGAGAGTGTGTTCATGCCACCGATCATAGTCAAAGCGTGCAAGCAATCGATTACCTGAGAGGTAATGCCCCGCGAATTTCAGTCAACGAGACGCGTGCCCGGCTCAGGCGGCAGCCAGGCGCAACGGCACGGCGGTGAATTTGACGCCGATCGCACTCGCCAGTTTGAGGACCGTGTCCATGCGTGGCTTGGAGCCGGGCGCGAGTGTCTTGTAGAGGCTTTCGCGGCCCAGGCCCGCTGCGGCGGCGATCTTCGTGATGCCGTGTGCCTTGGCGATATCCGCGATGGCGGCGAGCAGCAGATCGGAGTCGCCTTCGTCGAGGGCGGCGTTCAGATAGGCCGCGACCATTTCGTCGTTGTCGAGGTACTTCGATGCGTCGAAGCGTGCCGTTTTGATCTTGCTCATGACTGTTCCTTTCTGATGGTTGTCCACATTGCTCCGGCATGCCTGATATCCGCCTGCTGCGTGGCCTTGTTACCCCCGCAGAGCAGCAGATACATCATGCGTTCCTCGCGCGCGTAGTAGACCCGGTAACCCGGCCCGCAATCGATGCGCATCTCGAACACGCCGTTTTCCAGCAACTTCGCGTCGCCGAAAAGCCCGCGTTCCGCGCGGCGGATCCGCACGAGAATTTGCGCCTTCGCCTTGAGGTCGGTGAGGCCGTGAAGCCAACGGTCGAACTCTTCGGTGCAGTTGATCGTGTACACGCGCGGTGTTTCGATCTGCGGATGATTGTATCTCCAAGGATACGGTCGTGCAAGCGAGAAAAGCGTCTCGATAAAGCGGTCCAAGCGGTCCTCCTGTTCATTGCATTGCCCGCCTCGCGATGTCGTCGGCGGGCTTCGATGAGTCACTTGAGGTTAGCGGTGCGAAGGTTTTTTGACGACTCGGCCGAATGACCTATTTGGCGAGAAAAACAGTGAAAAGCGCTGCGTGACAGCGAAGGCTGCATCCGCTTGATTACCTCTCACGTAATCGACGCAATGCACGCGAGCCGTCAATCTTCATTCCGAGCCCGCCGCATGCGATGCGCATGCCGCGCGAAGTGCTCAGTCCTGTCAATCGAGGAGTTCGAGATGAATGCGCATACCGATTTGATCGACCGTTATTTCGATACCTGGAACGAGACCGATGGCGCGCGTCGTCGCGAGTTGATCGCGGCAACGTGGAGCGCCGATGCCGACTATCGCGACCCGCTGCTGGCGGGCGCGGGCCACGATGGCATCGACGCCATGATCCGCGCGGTGCATGAGCGTTTTCCGCATCACACGTTTCGCCGTACGACCGACGTCGACGGCTTCGCGAATCGCCTGCGCTTCTCGTGGGCACTGACGACCCCCGCGGGCGAGGCGATCGTGAAGGGCTCGGACTTCGGCGTGGTGGACGCGCATGGGCGTCTGCAAGCGGTCACCGGTTTTCTCGACGAAACCCCCGGCGCCGCCTGAGGCGTCTTTCACGGAGACGATCATGCATGAGCCCGCCGCTGCCAAGCCCGTACAAGTCCATCTCGCGTTGCTGCGCGTCGCGGCCGCGCTCGATGCGTTATCGAGCGCGATCGCCGGTTTCGCGCTGCTCGGCGGGGCGCGGGCGTTCATGTTCATCGCACTGCTCGGTTGGCGCGAGCCGGTGCTCGGCGGCGCGGGGCTCGTGCTGCTCGCTCTGGTCGGATGGCTGCGCTGGCAATGCGGTGCGAGCGCAGCGCCGCAAGACGTCCGGCGCGCTTGCTACAATCGATCGTCGTGCGGATGAAGCGTGACACGCATCGCCTTGCGCAAAGCTCACGACCTCACCCCCTCAGCATGTTCCCAACCGAACGACCTGGAGACCCCGTGCTGAAAAATCTGGACCCGCTACTGAACGCCGATATCCTGCACGCGCTGCGCTCGATGGGCCACGGCGACGAGTTCGTGATCTGCGACGCCAACTTCCCGGCCGACGCCGTCGCGCGCGATACCGTGCTCGGCAAGCCGCTGCGTCTCGACGGCGTCAGTTCGCCGCGCGCGATCCGCGCGGTGCTGTCGGTGCTGCCGCTCGACACCTTTATCGAGCATCCCGCGTCGCGCATGGAAGTGGTTGGCGAGCCGCACACGATTCCCGCGGTGCAGCGCGAAGCGCAAGCCGAGGTCAACGCGGGCGAGGGGCGCGAGGTGCCCTTCGTGTCGATCGAGCGGTTCGCGTTTTACGAGCGTGCGCGCCAGGCATACTGTGTGATCGCGACGGGCGAGGAGCGCGGCTACGGCTGCTTCGTATTCACGAAGGGCGTGTTGCTCGCGCCGGACGCGCCACGCGTATAGTCGTTACCACCTTTCTCGATTCATCACGACAAACCCATGAGCTTCCAGCTAGCCAGTCTCGATCATCTCGTTCTGAACGTCGCCGACGTCGAAGTGAGCGCGGCGTGGTACGCGCGGATGCTCGGCATGCGACGCACCGAGTTCGCGTCGCGCACCGGCACGCGCGTGGCGATGAACTACGGTAATCAGAAGATCAATCTGCGTCCCGCGTCGGCCGATACCGTCGCCTGGTTCACGTCGCGCGAGGTGGTGCCGGGCACCGCGGACCTGTGCTTCGTGACCACCGCAAGCCCGGACGACGTCAAGGCGCACTGGCTTGCGCAAGGCGTCGCTATCGAGGCGGGGCCGGTGGAGCGCGACGGCGCGCGCGGCAAGATGACCTCGGTGTATTGCCGCGACCCGGACGGCAACCTGATCGAGGTCGCCACGTATCCGTCAGCTTGAGCGGGCTTGGAAATCGCGGCCATTGCTCATATGCTCAGGGGCGAGGCGGGGAACTGAGCCCTTCCATTCGGGTCTGCTGCTTATTCATTACAGGAGTACCCCCATGTCGCGTCCCGTCGATTTCGGCATTATTTTCATCGCCCGTCTTGCGCTTTCCGTGCTGTTCCTGTGGAGCGGGGTGATGAAACTGCTGGGCTATGCGGGCTTCGTCGGCTACCTGCATTCGAAAGGCGTGCCGTTCGTGCAGATCGCCGCGCCGATCGCAACCGCGATCGAGGTGCTCGGCGGCCTGCTGCTCGTGGTCGGCTTCAAGGTACGGCCGCTCGCGCTGGTCATGGCGGCGTATACGGTCGCGACGGCGGTGCTCGGCCACGACTTCTGGAATATCACCGACCCGGCCTTGCAGCACGACATGGTGATTCATTTCTGGAAGAACATCGGAATCGCGGGCGGTTTCCTGCTGCTGTTCGTTACCGGCGCGGGGCGTCTGAGCATCGACAACGCGCGCGCGCCGCGCGGCGGACTCGGCGGCCTGTAAAGCGGGCTGTAAAGCGTGAGCGCGCGCAGTCGGCGCGGCCCGCATCCTGCTACACAGCAGGATTTCCAGTCCGCGCCAATCATGGGAGCAGATGATGATTCAGAACTTCGAGCAAATGATCGGCGGCAAGCTCACGCAACTGTGCGCGAGTCTCGGCGAAGGGCCGACGCCGCATCGTGTGATCATCAGCCTCGCCGAGTCGGCGAAGACGCTGGTGGTTCTGGATGCGTCCGGATTCATCGGCACGCTGAAGGCGGACATCGAGGACCCGGAAAAGCTGCTCGCGGATGCGATCGCCAAAGCGCGCAACGAAGGCCTGATCGAGCGCGCAATCGCTACCGGCACGATTCAGGAGGCGTCGCTGTAGGCGCCTGCATTACACACCGCTTACTTACTCGCGGCGCTCGCGCCGCGCGCAGACGATGCCGCCGCTTGCGGCTCCGGATGCACGAAACACGCGAGCACGAGACCCAGCACCAGCAGTCCCACCGAAATAGTCGTCGCCGCTTGCATCCCCGGCACGATCTGCGTCGCGGCCGCACCGCCCGCGAGCGCGCCGAAGGCCGCCACACCCACCGCGCCGCCGGCCTGGCGCGCCGTGTTCAATACCGCCGACGCCGTGCCCGCGCGCCGCGCTTCGGTCGATGCGAGCACCGCCGTGGTCATCGCCGGCACCGCGAGTCCCATACCCGACGGAATCAGCAAAAACGGCAGCAGCAGGCCAATCAGCGGCGTCTCGGCGTCGACGAGATGCAGCAGGCCATAGCCGAGACCAGCCGTGATCGCGCCGAGGATCATCGGCACGCGCACTCCCAGGCGGCCGATCACCCAGCCGCTCGCGACGTTCGAGATCAGGAAGCCGCCCGTCAGCGGCAGGAACGCGAGGCCCGCCTGCAACGGCGTGTAGCCGCGCACGCGCTGCAGGTAAAGGCTCAGCACGAACACCATGCCGTAATACGTCAGATTCACGCAGATGCCGAACAGCACCGCCGCGCTGAACGTGCGCGTGCCGAACAGCGACAGCGGCAGCATCGGGCGCGCGACGCGCGCTTCGACGAACACGAACGCACCCGCCGCCAGCAGCGCCAGCACGAAGCCGCCGGCGACCAGCGGATGCGCGAGCCCGAGCGGCCGCCATTCGATCACCGCGGCGACGAACGCGGTTAGCGCGACGATCGCGAGACACTGGCCGCCGAGATCGATGCCGCGTGGCGTCGCGCCGGTGTTGCCGCGAGCGGCGGCCGGCACGCCGCGTTGCGAGGTTTGCGGACGCGGAATCCACAGCAGTGTCGCGAGCAGGCCGGCCGCGCAGATCGGTAGATTGACGAGAAAGATGCTGCGCCAGCCGAACGCCGCGATCAGCAGGCCGCCAGCCACCGGCCCGGCCGCGATCGAAATCGCGCCGGAGGCGGTCCACAGGCCGACCGCGCGTGCCCGCAGCTTCGGCTCGTGGCCGAACGACTGGTTGAGCAGCGCGAGCGAATTCGGCAGCATCGCGGCCGCGCCGATGCCTTGCACCGCGCGTGCGGCGATCAGCATCGGGGCGTCGAGCGCGAGCCCGCAGGCCAGCGACGCGAGCGCGAACAGCACGATTCCGCACGCATACATGCGCCGCGCGCCGAAGCGGTCGCCGAGCGCGCCGGCCGACAGCATCAGCACCGCAAACGCGAGCGTGTACGCATCGACGACCCATTGCAGTCCCGCGACGTTCGCGTGCAGGTCCGCGCCGATTCGTGGCAACGCGATGTTGACGATGGTCACGTCGAGTTGCGTGACCACGAAGCCGACGCTGACGGTCGCGAGAACGCGACCGAGGGCGGGCGAAAAGGAGGGTGTGGATGAGTTCATGACTGCATCGTAAGCCCGATGCAGCGCGCCACGTTTCGGCGTGGCGTGAAGTATGGATGTCGCCGGATCAGCGCGCCCGCGGCGCATCCTTGATGAACAGCGCGGTCAGCGCGCCCAGCACGCAGATCGCCGCGACGTACAGCGGCGCGGCCAGCGGGTTCGACTTCATCATCAGCGATACGGCGATCGGCGTCAGACCGCCGAACACCGCATACGCGACGTTGTACGAGAACGAGATGCCCGAGAAGCGCACCACCGGCGGGAATCCGCGGACCATCACGAGCGGAATCGCGCCGATCACGCCGACGAAAAGTCCGGCCAGTGCATACATCGGCACGAGCAGGGACGTATCGACGGCCAACTGGCGAAACATCACGTAGTACGTGATCGCAAGCGCAACGCCGCCGACGAAAATCGTGCGACCCGCGCCAATGCGTCCGGCGATCGAACCCGCCACCACGCAGCCGATCGTCAGGCACAGCGTCGCGACACAGTTCGCGAGCAGCGCGGTGGCCGGCTCGATGTGAAATTGCTTTTGCAGCAGCGTCGGCGTCATCAGGATCACGACGACGATCGCCGCCGACAGCATCCAGGTGAGCAGCATCGACACGATCACCGCGCGGCCGTGATCGCGCAGTACGGCCTTCAGCGGCACTTCCGCGGCGATCGCCTTGCGTTGCTTCAGTTCGGCGAACACCGGCGTCTCGTGCAGCCAGCGGCGCAGATAGACCGAGAACATGCCGAACACGCCACCGATGAGGAACGGAACACGCCACGCATATTCGGAAATATCGGCCGGCGTGAAATGGCGATTGACCGCCGACGCAATCAGCGAGCCGAGCAGAATGCCCGCCGTGAGGCCGGCCGTCAGCGTGCCGCACGCATAGCCGACGTGCCGCCCGGGCACATGCTCTGCGACGAACACCCATGCGCCCGGGACTTCGCCGCCGACCGCCGCGCCCTGCATCACGCGGAACAGCAATAGCAGCACCGGCGCGAGCACGCCGATGCTCGCGTAGGTGGGCATCAGGCCCATCAGCAGCGTCGGCACCGACATCAGCAGCACGCTCAGCGTGAACATGCGCTTGCGGCCGAACAGGTCGCCGAAGTGCGCCATGATGATGCCGCCGAGCGGCCGCGCCAGATAACCGGCCGCGAAAATGCCGAAGGTCTGCACCTGACGCAGCCAGTCCGGCATCGCCGCCGGGAAGAACAACTGGCCGATCGCCGGCGCGAAGAAAACGAAGATGATGAAGTCGTAGAACTCGAGCGCTCCGCCGAGCGCGGCGAGACCGAGTGTCTTGTAATCGCTCTGCCCAAGCGGGCGGGGGGTGACAGCCTGCGCTCCACCCAGATTTGTCGCTTGCATTGCCATGTCTTTTGATGAATTGTGAGCCACGCGGGAGACGCGTGGACATACGGCGTTCGTCGGGCGAGAAGTGTGGTAGGCGCTGGGTAGAGCACGGGACACGGGCGCGCCGTCCTGATAGGGCGGGCGCGCTGACGACGGAGGCCGGCGCGGATTTTACAGGATGAAAGCGGAAGTCCTGCGGGAGCGCCCAGTTGGGCGAAGAAAGCGGCGGAAAATAGGAATGCTCCGAAGGGAGGGACCGGGGTGCGGCTCGGAGAATGGCCTGCATGTCCTTGTCGAGAGTCTATCCCATGCGCGTTGCAGTTCTTCAGCGTGACCCGGTCATGCGTCAGTCCATTGAATCAAGTCTGGTGAGAGCCGGCCATTTCTGCGCGGCCTATGACGACGGCGTTGCGTTGTCGAGGTCGCTCGTGCGCTCCACGATGGATCTGCTGGTGCTCGACTGGCAGGATATGCGGCCCGCCGGCGCGGACCTGTTGCGCTCGGTGCGCCGCGTGGCAGGCGAGCACGTGCCGATCATGTTCGTGTCGGACGACGGCTCGGAGGAAAGCATGGTGCGCGCGCTCGCCGGCGGTGCCGACGATTACCTCGCGTTGCCGCTGCGGGACGCCGAGTTTCGCGCGCGAGTCGCGGCGCTTCTGCGGCGCGCGTATCCGGAGCGTTTCAGCGCCGCGACCTGTTTCGAGATCGGCCCCTATTGCTTCGACACGATCCGCCGGGCGGTCACGCTGCGCGGCGAGCCGGTGTCGCTGTCGCCCACCCAGTACCGGATCGCGGCGCTGTTCTTTTCCAACGTCGATCGCGTGATGTCGCGCGACCATATCTTCGCGACGGTGTGGGGCCGCGAACTGCGCGAGTTCACGCGGACCATCGACAGTCACGTTTCGCGGCTGCGTCTGCTGCTCGCGATCGAGCCGCACAATGGTTTCCGGCTGCAGCCGGTATACAGAAGCGGCTACCGGTTGCTGCGGCTTCACGACCATGTGCTCAGGGAGTGAAGATTGGCAGTCGGCGCGCACGGCATGAGGTCGCCACGGCCAGGTATATGCTGAAATCCGCGTTGCAGCCGGTCGCGCTCGCCAGCGGTGTTCATTCTCCTTACGTGTCCGTATCGGTTAGCCGGGTTGCCGTGTTTGCGCCGAGGGTCGTCGACGCCGATACCGAATAGCGGGACGTTTCGCGCGCCGCGCGCGCGGCGGCTCACGCATCGCGCCGCTATGCCGAAATCGTCTCAATCCGCGCGCACGCGCACCAAGACCCACCGGCCCGCGATTCCTACCATGGGCGACATGAAAACCCTCAACATCATCGACTCGCACACCGGCGGTGAGCCCACCCGCCTCGTGGTGTCGGGTGGCCCGGATCTGGGCGGCGGCACGCTCGCGCAACGGCTCGAGGTGTTCCGCACCCGCTTCGACGACTGGCGCGCCGGCATCGTCACCGAACCGCGGGGCTCGGACGTGGTGGTCGGCGCGTTGCTCTGCGAGCCCGACGATCCGACTTGCGCGGCCGGTGTGATCTTCTTCAACAACGTCGGCTATCTCGGCATGTGCGGGCACGGCACCATCGGGCTCGTCGTGTCGCTCGCGCACATGGGGCGGATCGGGCCGGGACGACACCGCATCGAAACGCCGGTCGGCAGGGTCGAGGCGACGCTGAACGAAGACGGCGGCGTCGCGGTGCGCAACGTGCCCGCGTATCGCCACCGCAAGGCGGTGCAGGTCGACGTGCCAGGCTATGGCGCACTGACCGGCGACATCGGCTGGGGCGGCAACTGGTTTTTCCTCGTCGCCGAGCATGGGCACGAGCTCGAAGCCGCGAACATCGCGAGCCTGACGGCTTTCAGCTCGGCGATTCGCGACGCGCTGATCGCACGGAACATCACCGGCGCGAACGGCGCGCTGATCGACCATATCGAGCTGTTCGGACCGGGCTCGCGCGAGGGCCTCGACAGCCGCAGCTTCGTGCTGTGTCCCGGCAATGCGTACGACCGCTCGCCGTGTGGCACCGGCACGAGCGCGAAGCTCGCGTGTCTCGCGGCCGACGGCAAGCTTGCCGAAGGCGCGGTGTGGCGCCAGGAGAGCATCATCGGCAGCGTGTTCGAGGCGAGCTATCGCACGGCGGGCGACGGCGTCCACGTGATTCCGACCATCACCGGTCACGCGCACATCATGGCCGAAGGGCGTCTGTGTTTCGACGAGCGCGATCCGTTCGCTTGGGGTATCCGGACCGCATGAGCCCGGACGTGCTGATCATCGGAGCCGGTATCGTCGGTGCCGCGTGCGCGGCGGAACTGGCCGCGCTCGGCATGCGCGTCGACGTGCTCGATGCGCAGTGCATCGGCGGCGGCGCGACGGCGGCCGGCATGGGCCATATCGTCGTGATGAACGACTCGCCTGCCGAATTCGCGCTGAGCCGCTATTCGCGCGAGCTATGGCTCGAGCTCGCGCCGCAGCTGCGCGCGCGCGACGCGTTCGCGCGCTGCGGCACGCTGTGGGTCGCAGCCGACGACGAAGAACGGCAAGTCGCCCGCGCAATGCAGGCGGCGTTCGAGAGCCAAGGCGTCGCCGCGCAATTGCTGGACTCGGCCGAACTGCGCGCCTGCGAACCGGCGCTCGCACCATCGATGGCGGGCGGCTTGCGCATCGAGCACGACAGCATCGTGTATGCGCCGACTGCCGCCGAATGGCTGCTCACGCAGTCGCCGCATGCAGCGAATATCAGCGTGCGACCTGGAGCGTCGGTCGCGTCGGTCGGTGCGGGTGGCGTGACCCTGGCGTGCGGCGAGCGCACCAGCGCGGCGCACGTGGTCGTCGCGAACGGCCTCGGGGCGGCGCAATTGTTGCCGTGGCTGCCGTTGCAGCCGAAGAAAGGCCATCTGCTGATCACCGACCGCTACCCGGGGCTGATCCGTCATCAACTGCTCGAACTTGGCTATATCAAGAGCGCGCATCACGCGAGCGGCACGTCGGTCGCGTTCAACGCACAGCCGCGTCCGACCGGGCAACTGCTGATCGGCTCGTCGCGCCAGTTCGAAACAACCGATCCGGCCGTCGAGATGCCGGTGCTCGCCCAGATGCTGCAACGCGCCGCGCAGTATCTGCCGGGGTTGCCGGCGCTCAGCGGCATCCGCGCGTGGACGGGGTTTCGCGCGGCGTCGCCGGACGGCCTGCCGCTGATCGGACCGGCCGGCGAGTTCGCGCCCGATGTCGGCTCTGGCTCCGCATCTCGCCTATGGCTCGCGGTCGGCCACGAAGGGCTTGGCGTGACGACCTCGCTCGCGACCGCGAAACTACTCGCGGCGCAGATCGCGGGCCATGCCGCGCCGATTCCGTGCGAACCTTACCTACCGGTGCGTTTTGCAGAGCAGGTGGCTCATGACCGACACTGACGCGGCCCGCATCCGTTTGAGCGTCGACGGCCGCAGCATCGAAGTGAAACCCGGCACGACCATAGCCGCGGCGCTCGCGATCGCGGGTGTGCGCGGCTCGCGGCTGTCGGTCAAGGGCGAGCCGCGCGAAGCCTTGTGCGGGATGGGCGTGTGCCAGGAGTGCCGCGTGACGATCGACGGTCGCGCGCACGCGCTCGCGTGTCAGACGCTATGCCGCGACGGCCAGCGCGTGCAGACACGAAACGGGACAGTACACGCATGACGCAGCACTTCGACATCGTGGTGATCGGCGGTGGTCCGGCCGGGCTCAATGCCGCGCGAGCGGCGGCGCAGGCGGGCGCGACTGTCGCGCAGATCGATGACAATCCGCGCGCCGGCGGCCAGGTCTGGCGCCAGGGACCCGCCTATCCGCCTCAAGCAGCGTTGCAGGCGCTACTCACGGCGTTGCAATCGCAGCAAAACTTCACTTACTGGCCATCGACGCGCGTGATCGCGCCGCTCGGCGCGCAAGGCTTGCTGCTCGAATCCGCCGAACACGGCGGCGTGTCGATCACCTATGACAGACTGATTCTTGCGACCGGCGCGCGCGAGCGTCTTCTGCCGTTTCCCGGCTGGACCTTGCCCGGCGTGACCGGCGCGGGCGCATTGCAGGCGTTGATCAAAGGCGGCATGCCGGTGCGCGACGAACGGATCGTGATCGCCGGCAGCGGCCCGCTGCTGATGGCCGCGCTCGCCACCGCGCGAGAAGCCGGCGCGCGCGTGATCGCGGTGGTCGAGCAGGCATCGGCGGCCGAGGTCACGCGTTTCGGCGTGTCGCTGCTGCGCGAGCCCGCGAAGCTGCGTCAGGCGATCAGCCTCACGCGCGGCTTCGCGGGACTGCGCTACTGGACCGGCAGCATCGTGAGCGAAGCCCGTGGCGCGCAGCGCGTGCAACAGGTGACGATCCGGCGCGGTGAACGCGAGGTGACGCTCGATTGCGACCGCGTCGCGTGCGGCTTCGGACTGCTGCCGAACGTCACGCTTGCCCAGGCGCTCGGCTGCGCGATCAACGACGCGGGCGAAATCGTCATCGACGACGGACAGCGCACCTCGCTCGAATGCGTTTATGCAGCGGGCGAGTGCACGGGCGTCGGCGGCGCTGAGCTCGCTGGCGCGGAAGGCGAGATCGCCGGTCTCGTGGCGAGCGGCGCGGCGAGCACGCAACGCGCCGCGCTGGCGGCGCTGGTCGCGCAAAGCGCTCGCTGGCGGGGCTTTGGCGCGCGCGTCGCGGCGTCGTTCGCATTGGGCGAGGCCGCGCGCACGCCGCCCGCCGACGCGACGCTGTTGTGCCGTTGCGAGGACGTGAGCGTCGGCGAGGTGCGCCGCTGCGCCGACTGGCGTGACGCGAAACTGCAGACGCGCTGCGGTATGGGCCCTTGCCAGGGGCGCATCTGCGGGGCGGCCGCGAGCCTGTACTTCGGCTGGCCGACCGCCGCGGCGCGTCCGCCGTTCAGTCCGGCGCAAATCGGCACGCTGATGAGCGCCGCCGAACCGCCGACTGCGGCGCCATGACGGCTCCGCGCTTACCCTCGGTAGATATTGGCGGGCGACGCGCGGCTCTATAATCGACCGCAATCAACCGCACGAGCAGGCTGCCCGGCCGCACCGGCGCAGCGATCCGCGAACGCAACCTAACGCAATCAACCAGGCACGCACCCACGGAACCGCACGATGAACACGCTGGCTCATCCGCTCGAACCCGACGATACGACGCTGCCCGGCATGCTGTCGCATTTCAGGTTGCTCGAGCCGGTATTCGATGCAATGCCGGACGTCGTGTTCTTCGTCAAGGACGCCGACGCGCGGTATGCGCTCGTCAACCGCACGCTCGCTTCGCGTTGCGGCTTCAAGGAAAAGGCCGCGCTGCTCGGCAAGACCGCGGAAGACGTGTTTCCGCGCCGCTTCGGGCGCATCTATACCGCGCAGGACAAGGCGATCATCGGCGTCGGCAACCAGATGCTCGATCAGCTCGAACTGCATCTGTATCCGGGCCGTCAACCGGGCTGGTGCCTGACCTGCAAACAACCGTTGCGCGATGCGACGGGCAAGGTGGTCGGCCTCGCCGGCATCTCCCGCGATCTGAAAGCCGACGAAAGCAGCCATCCGGCCTACAGCCGGCTTGCCGCCGTCGTGCAGTCGATCCAGCAGAATTACGTGCAGCCGCTGAACCTGAAGCAGCTTGCGGCAATGGCGGACATGTCGGTCGCGCAGCTGGAGCGCTACTTTCACAAGGTGTTTCATCTGACGCCGCGCCAGGTGCTCCTGAAAACGCGACTCGATGCGGCGACCGCGCTGCTGGTGTCGCACGACAAGGTCACCGACGTCGCCGCGCGTTGCGGCTACACCGATCACAGCGCGTTCACACGGCAATTCAAGGCGACCGTCGGCGTCACACCGACCGAATACCGGATGTTGCTGCACGGTACGCTGCGCGGCTGAACGGCGTCGGGCGTGTCATGGCGGGTCGCGCGCATCACTACTACGTGTACGTCGTCGCGCTCGACGACAAGGTGTGGAACGAGGCGCGCTTTCGTCGCGCGAATCCTGGTTACCGTTTCGACAAGCCGTGCGTGTACGTCGGCATGACGGGGCTCGACCCGGACTTGCGCTTCGATCGGCACAAGGCGGGCATTCAGGCGAATCGCTTTGTGCGCGACTACGGCCTGCGTCTGATGCCCGAACTGTACGACGTGTTCAACCCGATGCCTTACCGCGGCGCGCAGGATATGGAAGTGGAATTGGCGATCGGGCTGCGCGAGGCGGGGTATGGGGTATGGCAGGCTTGAAAGGCTTGACGCGGCCGAATTCCATTGTGACGAGCGTGCTCAATGTGCTCGCCGCCATGCGATGACGCTTGCCGGCACTACCAATGCGATGGCGACGATATATCCCGAAACGATCAGCACAAAGTTGCCCCAAGCCTCGACATCGTAGGCGTCGGGCTCCCAATTGGGATATAGGCAACGCAGTAGCCATCGAACGGAACCGGCGAACCATAACGGTATCTGGAACGATAGTTGTTGCGTGCCCCATGCGAGTGCAGTGCCCAATGCGACCCATATCCCAAGTGCACTGATGCACCATCGAAGCAATCGGGCGTCTCTCATCGCACTTCTACTCGCCCGTAAGCTTGCATGTTAGTTCCTGGTATTGGCAGCGTTGGCGAAGTCCGACGGATATAGCGCTGCAGCCGCTCAAAGCCAGCCAGATTTTTTACGGTATGGCCCCGCCGAAGCGGGGCACAACACATAGCAGCAATGGTCTAGTCTCTTAAGACTTCCTGCAATTCCTTGACTCTGTCTTGGGTGATATTTGCCATACACTCCCAAAAGAAAATATAGCGCTCGGCAGCCTCACCCATCATATAGGTTTCGGTGTAACACTCGTTATCGCGGTACTGTGACCAAGCGTCTTGCGACTTCAAAAAGTAAGGGAGAGCTAACGGTTCGCCTTCTGCTTTAAGTGACCTGTCATTGCCTCCAATCTTGGATTTCGCCGATCGCAGGATCTTATCCAGTGCACGGGCCGCATGATCGAATTTGCGGTGCGAACACTCCGCCAAGTCGTCATTGCTTGCATGCTCCCCAGTGTCACACATATGAGCCACATCGGCGGCGCTATGACCTGAAAAATACTGATCCGGCGATTTAAAATAGTGATAATCGAATTTACCGGAATACACGGTCTTAGCGGGTGCAATGATCGGAGCGATCGTGAGCGCGAGCGCTACTATTAGACTAGTGCGATGAATCATAGACCCCCGCCTCAAACATTTCCGCTTCACGGTGTCGACGCCGCAGTAACCCTCTAAGCGGGTGGCCCTTAACTGTGGCGTACTGCCTCATCTTATCACCTACCTTGTTGTAATCACCAGTATTAACGAAATCGAGCAGACTGTCGCCATGATGTTGAAGGTTGTACATAAAGCACACAAGTGCATCGTATTCAAATTGAAACAGCGGGAGCCGAATTTTTCGATTGATCGTATTTTCCGCCCACTTGACGTCTTCCTTAAGTAGCGTCTCGGCCTGTGCTTCGGTTATTCCTTTCTGAAATGGCTTTTCCGATGCGGCGCCGGATATTTTCCCCAAATGAACAAGGTGCCCATATCCAACTGTTGCATTTCCGGCTTTGCTGCCGTCCTTGTCGTACATGGTCGCGCTGAACTGTTCCCAACCTTTAAGGAACTTAGTTCCCTGTTCGGAAAATTTCCACGGTTTACACAAGCGCGAAGAATATACGGTGACATTTGAATTGGGATCAATATTGGTTACGCATTCGTGCAGTGGGTCGGTCACATTTACTCCGTTGTATGAGTTATTTCCATTCGGGAATTGTTAGACAGACTCGCGGTGTCCAAGATACATACGCACCGCTTGCGCGCCGTCTGTCTTGTGCCGCTGTGTACGTCCGATGGAATCAGTGACGCCGCGCGTTAGGAAACCTCGCCACTCAATCGTGTAATACGTGTCGGCGAGTGGCGATCCGTTGGCGTCGCGAAGCGTGAACTCTTCATCGAACGGGCCCGCAGGTCGATTGCGACAGCCGCATTCCTCGTCTTGCCCTAAAGCCTGCCTCATGTCGTAGCCGGATGGGAGAGCCCTGATCGCATTAATCGGAATCCGCTCCCCGGATTTCTGGTTTATCGTCATTGCCTGAGGCATATCAGGCCACGCCTTGTATATCTTGAACGTGATACGACAATCAAGACATTCCCGGCTATCTGATCCCTCGAACATATCCGCAAAGCGAGTCTTCATTTCTTCAATGATCTCCTTTGCGGAGCGCATCCTTTCGTACATTTGACCCTCCGTAGGTTAATTCGCGCTCTTAGACCATCAGACCATTGAGCACGCGTAAGAGCACCAGCGGTGATCCTCCGTGTTATGGTTCAGATCGAATACAACCAAGCCTATTCGGTGGAAAGAATTCGCCGGTTTCGGCGTTTAGCGCCACTGCGGACGGCATTGGCGGGAAGTTCGAGTAGACTGAATAGGTGATACGGCAAAGCCCGCACTCTTCCTTGCCCCCGGTTTCATCCTGTTTCTGTTGTTCCATCTGACCTCTGCTGATTTTCCAGAACACACCCGACAAATTAACCATCTAAAACGCGACACGGTCAACGACTTTAAATTGAGATGAAACTGTTTTGACAGATATTCACAATTGCGCTGGCCGTCTCATTTTCAGGTGCATTTTTCCGGTGTCACCGTCCAACAAAAAAAGCGGCATTGAGCCTAATGCCGTTCAGTTAAGGTCTCTTTTAAGGACTCGAACGGTATAGCGAAACGGTCGGGATTTGACGGTTCGAGCGCAACTGCGCCCAGACCGTTTCTCATTGGGAAGTTGCCTGAGCCGCTCACGCAGGCGCTTGAGCAGCGCGGGCAGTTTGCCGTACGAGCGCGTCACGGCCGCCCAGGTCATCTCGTACTGAATGGTGTGGAACGCGCGGATGAAGCTCAGTTCATCGGGTGCATGTCCGGCCGCAAGTGCTGCCTTGGCCCTCTCCAGACGTATCAGGTTATAGGCAATTAGCGCGCCCCAGAATTCCTGATAGACGCCTTCCACGGTCTGGCTGCGAAGGGTCAGCTCCATGCCCAGCATCGACTGCTTGAGCTCGTGGTAGCTGGTCTCGATCTGCCAGCGACGCTCGTAGCACGACACAATGTCGGCAGCCTTGAAACGTCTTCGATCAGTCAGGGACGTCAGCAGCGTCCGTTGCCGCCCACTGGCATCCGCGGCGAGCACGGCGCGCTTGCCAGGATTCGGGCAATTCCGGGCATTTCGCGCGGGCCTGCGGCGAGACTCGCATACGCACGATCCGGTCACCGTCGCGCTCGTTCACGAACTCGCACCGCAGATTGGATTTGGCCGGAATGATGTAATGCCGGTTCTCACCGCCCGAGACCAGATTGCACAGGAGCTGGGCCGACATGAACCCCCTGTCGAATACGGTGATGGAATTGGCCGGCACGCGAGGAATGAGTTCACGCGCCGAGACCATCTCGTTGATGTTGTAAGGACCGAACACAGCATCACGCACCAGATGCGTCGCAAGCGCGGTGAGCGTTACCGCGCGCAGTTGCGGATAGCTGCCAATGCGGCCATGGGCTGCGGCCGAGGCGCCGAAATGTCTGCGGTTGGCGGCACTGTCGGCGGTGCGCAGCGTGGTGCCATCCATCGCGAACAGCGAGAATCCCCTGATCCTGCGCAACCCAGTTTCTGGCTGATTCGTGAAACAGCCACGCCAGTGGCGCCGCGCCGACGCGCTGCCGCGCCTGGGTGATGGCGCTCTTACTGACAAACGACGCATCGGCCACAGGTAACGCAAGGTCCAGTTCATCGACAACCTCGCTGATCGACCGGTGCCGGTACAACGCCAGCGCAATCACCAGCCATACGACCTGTTGCGCGGGCAGCCGACGCCGACGTACGCTGGCACTGCCACTGGCCTGCACTGCATACTCGATCCATTCGTATGGCAGATGCTGACCCAGCCGGCCCCAATCGAGCGGCGGCCGGGATTCAACAAGGAGGCGCAGATCATCGACCAGCATGGCGATGAAAGTTAACATCGCCGCGTCCCGTTTACAACCGGTTTGCGCCAAAAACAAAAATGCCGTTCAGTCGCTTAACTGAACGGCATTACGGCATTGAGCCGCTTTTTCCGTAAGTGATCGACGCCGGTTAGTGCTTTTCGCGCCGTGCGCAGCGTCAGCGAGAATCGCTGCGGCGTCCTGCGGTGTCGGTTGGCGGTTAGGAAGCCGCTTGGCGTCGAGGGCAAGCATCGTGAACAGTTCCTGATCGCAGCGATTGTCGGCGTGGTAGTCCTCGCCGAGCTGGGTCATCATCTCCAGCAGGTTGCGGTGTTCGTTTCTTTCCTCGGCAGTCACAGCAGGACTGGTTTCGACGCGAGTGCCTGATCTTCCCGATATGCGAGTAGTGAGGGGAAGGCGGCCAACGCCCATACCTTGGCGACACCTTTGGGCAGTTGGGGCCGGCAGTCCTGGGGCAGGATCATGCGTGTCATGTGAAACGCATCAACCTTTGCCTGTTCCGCGACGATATGACCTGCATCGAATCCGACCTCTTTGGCGGCGGTAATGCGCGATTTGTACCGCCCCTGTGCAAATTCGTTCCAGGGCACCCTGATGACCATTTCTTCTGGCAGCATATCGAGTTTGGCTTAGAGCAGATCTGGCCGCCATTGCTGCTTGGACCATCTCGCTCGCTCTTCCGCACTGGGCGGATAATGCAACCTTGGCTTAGATGCCTCGACCCTTCGGGATGAAGGCGGAATTGACCCCGCCGGATGCCTTGAATCATCGTCACGTCGCCGCCGTGAGGATTCCACAGCGTGAACCATTTGTGCCGATCACTACTTCCGAAGTGTTCACCGATAAAGTCCCTTAGTCCCCCGATGCGTCCGCCGGATTGGCGGTCAATCAGGTAGTACGTGCCGGGAGGTATCGGGCCGACATCCACATCCGCGACATTGTCGGGATTGTCCCTGCCGGCTCTCTGACCTGAATAGGCTTCGACCGCGCCAAAGCCTGAGCAGACGAATCGTGAAGTTTCTTTCCGATTGAACTCGAAGGTACGGCTTACAGTCATTGGTTTTTGCTCCAGAATTCCCTGAGGTGGCGGAGCAATGACTATTGCGTGTACGTCGGTGCCAGACAATCGGAGCGTTCTTAAAGATGCCTCGCATGTCTACGAAACTGATGCAGAAGCGCGGCGGTCTGATCTATCGCCAAAAACGTAGGCCACGCTCAATGGCTGTGCCTGAATAGAAAAAAGCCGCGTCAACGCAAAGCGCTGACGCGGCCTCGGATGACCGGGTCGCGAGCCGATCTGCTTACTTCACCCCAAGCCCTCGCAACACCGCATTACCCTCGGACGTCAGACGGATATGCGGCGTGCCCGCATCGTTCGAAACGGTCTCGACGAGACCTGCTTCGTAAAGCTGCGGAATTTCGGGTTTTGCGGATGCATCGATCGGCGCGTGCAGCAGCAGCAGCAGCGTCGCGAGTTCGTGATGGCTCAACAGACGGCGCAGGATAGTAGGCCGTTTCGCCGGTGTTTCGTTGGTGTTGATTTCGGGCTGATTCATGGAGCGCACCTCGTGCGGGGACATGTCCGGGGATCTTGCGGACGAAGTCTTAAACGATTCTTAAGACTCCATTGTCCTGTAACACCGTGACATGAACGTTGCAATGGATCAGATTCCGGCGCCTGCAACTTCGCCTTTATGCGCCACAAAGCCTTATGGCGCGCAGGTTTTGCTTGCCGATTCGATCCACAGGTTGCTTACATGACGCTTGCCCGCATAGAAACGGTAAGTTGTCGCGCCGTTGTCGCTGCGTACCTTGACGACGTTCGAGTCGCCGAAGTCGAGCATCTGACCCTGCGGGATCCCGGTCGACTTGAACGCGGCGTTGTGATGATTGGCCATCTGCGTCAGACAGGCGACCACGTCGTCGACGGAACGCTGTGTCGTCGTGTCCGTGACGGGTTCGCCGGAATCCGGGTCTTTCTGGAAATACGCGCAAGCGCTGAGCAGTAGCGAAAGGGACAGGACTGCAGCGAACTTCTTCATATCTCTCCTGGCGTTGATTCGGCGATTCGGCTGAACAGGCGCCATTATATCGAGACGGCGAGCCTGCCCCGATCGGGGACGCAGCTCGCGTGCCTGAAAAGACGAAATCCGTATCGACGCGGCGACTTCCAATGACGAAGCCGCCGTCGTGCCTCCGGTGTCCGCCCGTTACTTGCGCCGCTGCGCCTGCGCCGCGAGCCGCACCGCCGCATTGGCCGCGCCGTAGCCGTCATAGCCGCCGCGCCGCTCGACGATCTCGAGGAAGAAGCGCTGGTCCAGTTGCTCCGTATAAGCGTGGAAAAACTCGCCGCCGCGTTCGTCGCGGTCGTACAGGATATTGTTCGCGCGCATCGCTTCGAGCAGCGTGTCGGACAGCGCGTAGCGGGCCGCGAGGTCGTCGTAGTAATTGCGCGGAATGCGCAGGATCGGCACGCCGTCGGCGACGAACTCGGGGAGAGCGCTGAAGATGTCGCCGGTACTGAACGCGACGTGGTTCAGTCCGGAGCCGTGATACGTGTGCAGCGCCTCGGCCACCGCCGTATGGCGATCCACCGATGCATTCAGCGCGATCCGCACCGAGCCGTCGGGGCTGCGCAGCGCGCGGCTGCGCACGAGGCCGTACGGATCGGGAACGAGCACCCCCGGCTCGGCCAGGAAGCCGAACGCGGTGCGCAGAAACAGCACCCACGTATCGAGCGCACTCGCCGGCACCGACAGACACACGTGATCGATGCGCTCGAGCGGTCCCACCTCGGTCGGGCCGTTGACGTCGGTCAGCACGAAATCGGCCTCGAACAGCGTGGGCTGATCGGGCGTTTCGTCGACGAAATAGTTGAGACTGCCATCCGGCGCCTGCACGGCCGGCAGCACGCGCTCGTTCGGCCCGATCTGGCCGGAGAACGGCGCGTAGCCAAAGCCGGCCGCGCGCTCGAATGCGTGGCTCGCGTCATCGACACGAAACGCCGATGCGCACAGCGACAACCCATGCTGCTGAAAAAACGCGTTCGCGAACGAATCAGGCTCGGCGTTCAGCACGATCGAGGCCGCGCCGTGCTGATACAGCGTTACGTCCTTCGAGCGATGCTGGCCGGCCTGGCGAAAGCGCAGCTTGCCGAGCCAGTCGGCTAGCTGCGTGCGCGTGGTGTGATCGACCGCGAATTCGAGGAACTGATAGCCGACGTGCGCGGGCGCGGCGGGCGAGCGGTACAGGCCGCCTGTCGTTTTGCGCGGCTGCTGTTGCTCTTCGAGCAGCGCGCGAGTTTGCTCTTCGAGGAACAACAACGAGCGATGGCCATCGGCGGCCGTGATCGTGGTGGGGGCGGCGCGAAAGCCGTCGTTGAAGATTTCCAGCGAAAGCGGGCCCTTGTAGCCGGCTTTGACGACCTGCGCGGTGAAGTTCGCGAGATCGAAGTCGCCCTGGCCGGGGAAGCAGCGGTAGTGGCGGCTCCATTCGAGCACGTCCATCGCAAGCTTCGGCGCGTCCGCGATCTGCACGAACGCGATGCGCTCGCCAGGAATGGCGGCGATCGCGTCGGGCGTGTCGTTCAGCGACAGCGTATGAAAGCTGTCGAGCACGAGCCCGAGATTCGGATGATTCACGGCGTCGACAAGCTTCCACGCGTGGCGATAGGTCTTTACGTGCCTGCCCCAGGCGAGCGCTTCGTAACCGGCGAGCACGCCAGCCGCTTCGGCCGCGCGGGCGAGCGCGCCCAACTGGTCGATCATCAGCGAGTCGTCGCAGATCGTGTCCGGCGACACGTTGCTGCACACGAGGATGCGGTCCGTGCCTAGCTCGTGCATTACGTCGAACTTGCGCTTCGCGCGGTCGAGATTACGCTCGAGCCGTTCGGGACTGACACCGTCGAAATCGCGAAACGGCTGGAACAGCATGATCTTCAGGCCGAGGTCGTCGGCGATGCGGCGCACGTCGGCGGGCGAGCCGTCGAAATACAGCAGGTCGTTCTCGAAGATTTCGACACCTTCGAAACCCGCCGCGCGGATCGCGCTCAGCTTCTCGACGAGGGTGCCGCTAATCGACACGGTGGCAATCGAACGTTGCATGAACGGCTCCTGCAAAAACGGACAAACGAGGGGGAAACTCAGAGAAAAACCGCGGCGGCGCGCCTGGAGGCGCGGCCTGCCGGGCTTGCTGCAATGCGCAAAAACGAGCTAGTTCGTTACGCACTGAAGCAAGACGCAGGCCAGAATACCCCACACTACCCGGGAGTTTCGATAGTCTATGCAAACTAACTAGATGGTACAAATTCGTAGAAACCCCGAATGACGACGACGGCCGATGCGCGCACACTTCGCCATGCGTCGAAGAACCGCCGCGGGTGCCGCGGTTCGAGTCGCGCCTTATTTTGCGGGAGTCGTTGTCATGAGCTTTGCCTCCGTACTGGTCCTGAACGGACCGAACCTCAATCTGCTCGGCACGCGCGAGCCGGCCATCTATGGCGCGCAAACGCTCGACGACGTCGCGACGCTGTGCCGCGACGCGGGCGAGCGCCTCGACCTCGCGATCGACTTCTGCCAGTCGAACGCCGAGCATCAGCTGATCGACTGGCTGCACGCGGCGCGCACCAAGGTCGACGGCGTCGTGATCAATCCGGCCGCTTACACCCATACGTCGGTCGCGATCGCCGACGCATTGAGCGCGATCGAAAAGCCCGTCATCGAGGTGCATATCTCGAACGTGCATCGGCGCGAAGCGTTCCGGCATCACTCGTACGTGTCGGCGGTGGCGGACGCGATCATCGTCGGCTGTGGCACGCAGGGCTATGTGCTCGCGCTGGAACGGATGGCGACGATTCTTAAGAATAGGGCGGCGAAATGAACACTCAAGCGAACACTCAAGCGAACACTCGGGGAAATTCCCGGACCGACGCGCAGATCGCCGCGTTGGCCAATGCGCAGGCGAGCTTGCGGGCCACTCCCCACTCCTTTCTGGTCGGCCTGATCGGCTCGGGCATCAGCGGTTCGCTCACGCCCGCGATGCACGAGGAAGAGGGCAGCAAGCTCGGACTGCACTATGTCTATCGACGCATCGATCTCGATGCGCAGAAGCTCGACACCGCCCCGCTGCCGGAGCTGCTGACAGCGGCCGAACGGATGGGTTACAACGGCCTGAACATCACGTATCCGTGCAAGCAGGCGGTGATTCCGCTGCTCGACGAACTGTCCGACGACGCCCGCGCGCTCGGCGCGGTCAACACCGTGCTGTTCAAGGACGGCAAGCGCATCGGTCACAACACCGACTGGTCCGGCTTCGCGCGTGCGTTCCAGCGCGGCCTGCCGGACGTGTCGCTGGAACGCGTCGTGCAGCTTGGCGCCGGCGGCGCCGGCGCGGCGGTCGCGCATGCGGCGCTGAACATGGGCGCGCAGTCGCTGACGCTGTTCGACGTCGATGCCGCCCGCGCGCAGTCGCTCGCCGACGAGTTGCAGGCGCGTTTCCCGAAAGCCAGGGTCAGCGCGGGCACGTCGCTCGAAGATTCGCTCTGCGCCGCGCAAGGCCTGATTCACGCTACCCCGACCGGTATGGCTAAAATGCCGGGCCTGCCGCTGCCGGCCGAATTGCTGCACCGCGACCTGTGGGTCGCCGACATCGTCTATTTTCCGATTCGCACCGCGCTGCTGCAGGCGGCCGAGGCGCTTGGCTGCCGCACGCTGAGTGGCGGCGGCATGGCGGTCTACCAGGCGGTCGACGCCATGCGTATTTTCACGGGCCTCGAGCCGGACGCCGAGCGCGTCTACACCCACTTTCAATCGTTGTTGCAACGCTAACCGGCCGCGTAGAGACCGGCACCCAAGCTGATCGAGGAGACAAGCACGCCATGACGCAATCGTTCCAATCCAGCTCCGCGGGCTCGCCCGCGCAGAACAAGGCGGCGAGCCCCGCGCGCCGTTCGAAAGCCCGTTACAAGATCCTCGCGCTGCTCGCGGTCGGCACGATGATCAACTATCTCGACCGCACCGTGCTCGGCATCGCGGCACCGCAGCTGACGAAGGAGCTCGGCATCAACGCCGCGCTGATGGGCCTGCTGTTCTCCGTGTTTTCGTGGAGCTACGTGGCCTCGCAGATTCCGGGCGGCCTGTTTCTCGACCGCTTCGGCAGCAAGCTCACATACTTCCTGTCGATGACGTTCTGGTCGCTCTGCACGCTCGCGCAAGGGCTCGTGGGGAGCATCGGCGGGCTGTTCGCCTTCCGTCTCGGCCTCGGCGTTTCGGAGGCGCCATGCTTTCCGACCAATAGCCGCGTGGTCGCCACGTGGTTTCCGCAAAGCGAGCGCGCGATGGCGACCGGCACCTACACGGTCGGCGAATATATCGGCCTCGCGTTTTTCAGCCCGTTCCTGTTCATGCTGATGGGCGCATTCGGCTGGCGCTCGCTGTTCCTCGTGGTCGGCGGCGTCGGTATCGCGTTCGGCGTGGTGTGGTGGCTGCTGTATCGCGAGCCGCGCGATCATCCGTCGGCGAATCAGGAAGAGCTCGACTATATCGAGGCGGGCGGCGGTCTCACGCAACGCAACAAGGATGTCGCGGGTGCGGCCGCGGGTACACCCGATGCTGCGGCATCAAAGAAGAGCGGCTTCCAATGGGGCACGATTGGCCAACTGCTCAAGCATCGCCAGTTGACCGGCATCTGCCTCGGCCAGTTCGCGGGCAATTCGACGCTGGTGTTCTTCCTCACGTGGTTCCCGACGTATCTCGCCACCGAACGTCATATGGCGTGGCTGAAGATCGGCTTCTTCGCGATCATGCCGTTCATCGCGGCTTCGATCGGCGTGATGTTCGGCGGCGTGTTCTCCGACTGGCTGCTGCGCCGTGGCAAATCGCCGAACGTCGCGCGCAAGCTGCCGATCATCGCGGGTCTGCTGCTCGCGTCGACGATCATTCTCGCCAACTATGTCGAGAGCAACGTCGTGGTGATCGCGATTCTGTCGGTGGCGTTCTTCGCGCAGGGCATGGCCGCGCTCGGCTGGACGCTGGTGTCGGATATCGCGCCCGAGGGCTTGCTCGGCGTGACCGGCGGCATCTTCAACTTCGCTGCGAACCTGGCGGGTATCGTGACGCCGCTCGTGGTGGGCCTGATCGTCGCGGCGACCGGTTCGTTCGTGGGCGCGCTGGTGTTTATCGGTGTCATCGCGTTGATCGGCGCGCTGTCGTATATCTTCGTCGTCGGCGATATCAAGCGGATCGTACTGGTGGATTGAGTCTTCCCGCTGAGCCGTCGCTTCATGTGACGGTCGTAGTTCCCTTCGAATCCCCGGTTGTCGTCGCGGTGCGGCGGCAACCACGGCGACTGCCGTCACCGGTTTGCCGGGGCAGTAAGCCGCTGAACGCGCTGCGTTTCTCGAAGCGATAAAAAACGGGATGTGGCTTTCACCACATCCCGTTTCCATTTCAGCCGGTCGCCGCGCAACCGGCGTCAATCTTCCTTCTTCACGAACCGCAAGATCGCATCGACGATCATCGCCCGATGCCGCGCCCGCAGCCGCGGATGCGACGGATCGCGCCCAAACGCGGTGCCGAACGTATGCCGGTTGCCCACGCGATGGAAACACAGCGAGCTGATCATCAGATGCAGATCGATCGGATCGATGTCGCTGCGGAACTGGCCCGCCGCGATGCCGCGCGCGAGCAGATCCTCGATCGTGTGAATCACGGTGACGTTGCGTCCTTTGAACGTCTTGACCTGCTCGACGTACTTCGCGCCGTGAATGTTTTCGATCGTCACGAGGCGCACGAAATCGCGCTGGCGGTCGTGGTAGTCGAACGTGAATTCGACCAGCGCGCGCATGCCTTCGACCGGATCGAGTTCGCTGATGTGCAGGTCCTGTTCGAGCGCGCGAATGTCTCCATACACCTTTTCCAGCACCGCCTGGTACAACCCTTCCTTGCTGCCGAAGTAGTAGTACAGCATGCGCTTGGTGGTGTTCGTGCGTTCCGCGATCGCGTCGACGCGGGCACCCGTCAGCCCCATCGCGGAGAACTCCTGGGTCGCGACGTCGAGGATGTTGCGCTTAGTCTGCTCGGGATCGTATTTGCGTGGGGCGTCCACACGCGGGGCGTCGGTACGCCTGGCGCCGGTACGTCGCGCGTCGGCGTGCGGCGTGCCAGACACGATGCCGTTGGTATCAGGCTCGGCGGCCTTGCTTCCCTTTTTCATTGTGGTTTCGAGCGGCAGTGACGGCGCATTCTAGCATGGCGAAATGGGCCTCTGGCGTGGGTCTCGGGCATCGACGAAGGCATCTCGAAGGAGCTTGCGTGGCGCTTACGCGACCGGGCGCGTGGGCCGGCGGCGCGCGGCGAGTGCGTCGCGTGTTTGCATCGCGGTGTACGTGAGCTGCGCGGCCGCGAGGCCGAGCGCGCCGTACGTGCGCGCGAGGCCGAAGGTCGCGAACGCGTCGGGCACCGGCCGTTCACCGGAGATAGCCGCGGCCAGCAGTTCGCCCGACACCGTGGTCGGCGCCATGCCGTGTCCGCCGAAACCGACCGCGTACCAGACGCCGTCCGTGCTTTGGCCGATCTGCGGCATCTTGTGTCGCGCGTAGCTCATCAGGCCGCCCCATGCGTGCTCGATGCGCACGTCGCGCAGCTGCGGATAGACCTTCAGCAGATCCTGTCGCAACAGACGCGCGATCGCCTCGGGCTCGCGGTCGCGCACGGAGATGCGGCCGCCCCACAGGATGCGCGTGTCGGGCAACGGGCGGTAGTAGTCGAACGCGAAGCGGGTGTCATAGATCGCGGCGCGTGTGGCGATTGCGTCGTGCAAGCGTTCGCCGAGCGGCTCCGTTGCCATCACGTAGGTGGCGATAGGCAGCACCGCGCGCTCGACGCGCGCGTACACGTTGCGTGCATAGCCGCCGCCCGCCATCACGACGTGACGCGCGTCGAGCGCACCTTGCGGGGTCTCGACGACGAAGCCCGCGCCGTCGCGCCGCAAGCTGACGACCGGCGAGCGCTCGTGTATCGTCACGCCCGCTTGCGCGGCCGCCGCGGCGACGCCGACAACGTACTTGAGCGGATGAAAATGGAACGCGTTGCGCTCGAACAGGCCGCCGTGATAGCGGCTCGTTTTGAGTTGCGCGGCGAGTTGGCTGGCAGCGATCGGTTCCCAGTCGATGCCGAACGAATCGCGCATCAGACGCCGTTGCGCTTCGAGACGCGCAGGTTCGTCGAACCAGTTCGCGAGGATCACGCCGGCATCGGTCGGGTCGCAATCGATCCGATAGCGCGCAATTCGCTTGCGCATCAGCTCGACCGCGTCGGTGGTCAGCGCATAGAGTTCGCGCGCGCGAGTCGGCCCGAGCGTCTTCAGCAGGTCGGCGCAATCGAGGCTGTAGCCGCCGAACACGAAGCCGCCGTTGCGTCCCGATGCGCCGAAGCCGACCTGCTGCGCCTCGAGCACGACGACGTCTTCGACGCCGCGTTCGGCGAGTCCTAGCGCGGTGGAGAGTCCCGCAAGTCCGCCGCCGACGATGCAGACGTGCGCGCTGCGTCGGCCGTTGAGCGGCGCGCAGGCGGAGGAGCGGGTGACGGTGGCTTCGTAGAAACTTTGCATGGGGCCATAGGTTAGCGGCAATCGCGTGTGCCCGTCCAGCCCGCGTGAGCCCGCACGTCGACGGGCGCCCCGCCGCGCTTCGCTCTGCGTTATCGACCCCAGCGCAACACCAGCGGATCGAGCCGGCGTGCGATCTTCAACAGCCCTTCGCGCGTCGCCGGATGCATCTGCGGCAGCGGGTGACGCACCGCGTCCGAACCGATCACGCCGCCTTCTTTCATCAGCGCCTTGCACGATGCGAGGCCGCCCTGGCGATTCTCGTAGTTGATCAGCGGCAGCCACTGCTGATAGTGCGCGGCGGCGGCCTCGGTATCACCGGCCGCATAGGCATCGACGATCAGGCGGATGCCATCGGCATAACCGCCGCCCGTCATCGAGCCGGTCGCGCCCGCATCGAGGTCGGCCATCAGCGTGATCGCTTCCTCGCCGTCCCACGGACCGACGATCGCGTCGCCGCCCAGTTCGATCAGCTCGCGCAGCTTGTTCGCGGCCTGCGGCGTTTCGATCTTGAAGTACGACACGTTGTCGATCTCGCGCGCCATGCGAGCGAGGAACGGCGCGGACAACGGCGTGCCGCTGACCGCCGCGTCCTGGATCATGATCGGAATCTGGATGGCATCGGACACCGTACGATAGAACTCGTAGATGCCGCGCTCGCCGATGCGGATCGTCGCGCCGTGATACGGCGGCATGACCATCACCATCGCGGCGCCCGCGGCCTGCGCTGCGCGGCTGCGCTCCGCGCACTGGTACGAGCTGAAGTGCGTGGTCGTGACGATCACCAGCACGCGGCCCGCGACGTGTTCGAGCGCGAGATGCATCAGTGTGTTGCGCTCGTCGTCGGACAGCGCGAACTGCTCGGAGAAGTTCGCGAGAATGCACAGGCCGTTCGAGCCGGCGTCGATCATGAAATCGAGGCAGCGCTTCTGGCCTTCGAGGTCGAGACGCCCGGCGTCGTCGAAGATCGTCGGCACGACGGGGAAGACGCCGCGCAGGGCGGGAGAGTGTGACGCTTGGCTCATGGCGATGTGGTCCGTACGGGGATGGAAGGATTGCGCTCGAGCCCGCGAACGGGCGGCGCAACTGGATGAATGTCTCCTTCGGCGACTATACGGCGCTGGGCCTCGCGGGTATATTGAATTGTTTCCATATCGTGATCGCTTTTGCGACTCACCCCACCGATGAAAGACACGCTCAACGTCCTGCTGTCGAAGCTGCGCATGAAGCAGCTGCATCTGCTGATCGCGCTCGACGATCACAAATCGCTGCACAAAGCGGCCGGCGTGATGTCGATGACGCAATCGGCGGCGAGCAAGGCGCTGCAGGAGCTCGAATCGATGCTCGACGCGCCGCTTTTCGAGCGCTCGAAAAGTGGCATGATCCCGAACCAGCTCGGTCATTGCGTGATCCGATATGCGCGCGTCGTGACGTCGGACCTGACCGCGCTCTGCCAGGACGTCGCCGAAATTCGTTCGGGGCGCGGCGGGCGGCTCGCGCTCGGCGCGATCATGGGCGCGATTCCCGACTGCGTGGTGCCCGCGCTGAATCAATTGCATGCGGCGCAACCGGCTCTGTCGATCGAAGTGGTCGAGGACACCAGCGCACGAATGCTCGCACAGCTCGACGACGGGCGGCTCGATCTGGTGGTCGGCCGAGCGGCGGTCGCGGCCGATCCGTCGAAGTATCAGTATCGTCCGCTCGGCGACGAGCCGTTGGCGGTGGTGGTCGGTTATCAGCATGCGCCGTTGCCGCGCCGCGAGATGATGTTGCGCGATCTCGCCGGGCATCGCTGGGTCATGTATCCGTCACACATGCCGCTGCATGCGCTGCTCGAACGCGAGATGGATCTCGCCGGCCTCGACATGCCCGACAATCCGATTTCGACGGCTTCCACGTTCGTGACAGTTGCACTGCTGCAAAGCAGCGCCGAACTCGTTTCGCTGCTGCCGAGTGCAATTGCTGGGCCGTTCGTGCGGCACAAGATGCTGCGCGTCGTGCCGGTCAGGCTCAAATCGCCATCGCAGACGTTCGGCATCGTCACGCGCAAGGGCGGCGTGCTGTCGCCGCCGGCGGAACGGTTTATCGCGCTGTTGCGTGCACAGACGAAAGCGCGAATTTAGGCGCTGCGCAAACAGATTGCTCCGCTGTCCGCCCGGTTGCCGGTAAGAATGCCAGCCAAAAAGCGACTTTCTTTCGGCAAGGCCCGCCAGAAACGGCAAAACCGCCCGAAAAGGCGGTTTGTTATTCGTGTGAAAAGAGCTTCAATATCTCATGCCGGTTCGCATTCTGTCATCCGACGCCAGCAGGTGTTGTAGCCGCGACACTGTCGCATCAATCCGAACCGATGAGGGTTTCTCGTTCCGAGCTACACTGGTTTGAATGAACTGAGCCAGGCTCGACCTCCTGGCCATCGCTCGGGGAGAGCAGCCATGAATCGGCCACCGCTTCGGTTTCCGCTTCGCGTGACCAGCACCGTGCCCGTGCGGAGTTGGCGTTGGCTCAAATGGGGGCTTGGCGCGTTTTTGCTGCTCGCGGTGGCGCTGATTGCACGGCTCGTGCAGATCGAGATCGAGACCTCGCGACTGCAGGCGCGGTACCTTTCCGAGCTGACCCGCGACGTCGCTTTTTCGGTCACCGACGGTCCTAGTCATTCCATCCGCTTTCCGCAAGCCGACAAGGGCCCGTACGACGCGCGCCTCGGCTACGCGCTGTTGCCGGCTATCCAGCAGCGTCTGTTGCAACATGGCTTCGAAATCAGCTCGCAGGCGCGCGATTCGGAACGCATGCTTTCGCTAGCCGATGACGGCCTGTTCCTGCCTTACGACGAAAAAGACACGGCCGGCCTGCAATTGTTCGACGGCACCGGCGTGCCGCTATACAGCGCTCAGTTTCCCGGTCGCGTGTACGACAGCTTCGGCGCGATTCCGCCGCTCGTGGTGGACTCGCTGCTGTTCATCGAAGACCGCTATCTGCTCGATCCGGATCAGCCGAACCGCAATCCGGCGATCGACTGGGGGCGCTTCAGCCGCGCGCTCGTCGACCAGGGCGCGCGCGTGTTCAATCGTCATCAGCAGACGCCCGGCGGCAGCACGCTCGCGACGCAGATCGAGAAATTCCGTCACTCGGCGGGCGGCCGCACCGCGACGCCGCCGGAAAAGCTGCGGCAAATCGCGTCGGCGTCGGTGCGCGCTTATCTGAACGGACCGCAAACGCTGCCCGCGCGCGAACAGATCGTGGTCCATTATCTGAACTCGGTGCCGCTTGCCGCGCAGCCCGGCGTCGGCGAAATCAACGGTATCGGCGATGGGCTCGCCGCCTGGTATGGGCGCGATTTCCGCGAGACCAACCGGCTGCTGAAGGCGCCGTCGACCGAAGCAAATCTGCCCGACCAGGGTCTGGCGTTTCGCGAAGTGCTGTCGCTGATGATCGCGCAGCGCGCGCCGTCGTTTTTTCTGCAGCGCGGCTATCCCGAGCTCGAACGGCTGACCGACAGCTACATGCGGCTGCTCGCGAGTGGCGGTGTGATCACCGAGCAGTTGCGCGACGCGGCGCTGGCGGCGCACGTCGAACTGCATCGCGCGCCGCGCAGCACACCGGATCTCGGTTCGTTCGTGTCGCGCAAGGCCGTCACGTCGATGCGCTCGCATCTGCTCGCCGCGCTCGGCGTGCGTAGTTTCTATGAACTGGACCGCCTCGACGTGCAGGCGACAGGCACGCTGAACAATGACGTGCAACAAGCCGTTGCCGAGCGCCTCGCCGCCGCCGCGACGAAAGACGGCGCGAAGGCCGCGGGTCTCGTCGGCTACGAAATGTTGCGCGGGTCCGACGATCCGTCGCATATCGCCTACAGCTTCACGCTGTTCGAGCGGCAAGGCGACGCGAACCTCGTGCGCGTGCAGACCGATAGCGTGAACCAGCCGTTCGACATCAATTCCGGCGCGCGCCTGAACCTCGGCTCGACCGCGAAACTGCGCACCGTCATCACGTATCTGCAGATCGTCACCGATTTGCACACACGGTACGCATCGCTGAGCAATGCCCAACTGAAGGCGATCACGCCCGATCCGAACGATCGGCTGACGCGCTGGGCGATCGACTATCTGCTGCACACGCGCGACCATTCGCTGCAGCCTATGCTCGACGCCGCCGTCGAGCGTAAATACTCGGCGAGCCCGGGCGAAACGTTCTTTACGGGCGGCGGCGCGCAGGCCTTCACGAACTTCGAGTCCGACGACAACAGCCGCATCCTGACCGTGCATCGCGCGTTCCAGCATTCGGTGAACCTCGTGTTCGTGCGGCTGATGCGCGATATCGTGCACTATGAAATGGTGCAGACCACCGGGCCGTCGTCGCAATGGCTCGGCGATCCGGCGACCCGCAAGATGTACCTGACGCGTTTCGCCGATCAGGAAAGCCGCGTGTACATGAAGCGTTTCTACACGAAGTACCACGGCAAGACGCCTGATCAGCAGATCACGCTATTGCTGCTAGGGGTGCGCAAGTCGCCCCCGAAAGTGGCGACCGCGTTGCGCAGCGTCGCGCCGGATCAATCGAACGCGTGGTTCAACAAGTTGATGTACGCGGCGTTGAAGAACACGCCGGCGGCTTCGATGCTCGACGACGAAGATCTCGCGAATCTGTACGACAAGTACGGCATCAACCGCTTCAACCTGAACGACCGCGGCTATATTTCGAGTGTGCATCCGCTCGAACTATGGACGCTGAACTACCTGCGCTCGCATCCGGATGCGACGCTTGCGCAGATCGAAGCCGCGAGCCAGGACGTGCGCCTGTCGACTTACTCGTGGCTCTTCAAGACGCGCTATCACGTGACCCAGGATCACCGCATCAAGCGCATGGTCGAGTTGCGCGCCTACGACGCGATCGGCAAATCCTGGCAGGCGCTCGGCTATCCGTTCGCGTCGCTGACGCCGTCGTATGCGGCGGCGATCGGCGCGTCGGGCGATCGTCCGGCGGCGCTCGCGCAACTGATCGGCGTGATCACGAACGGCGGCAACAAGGTGCCGACCGAAACGCTGACGCAAATCGACTTCGCGAAGGACACGCCGTACGAAACGCATTTCAGGCGCGCGGTGGTCGCGCCGCAGCAGCAGGTGTCGCCGGAGATTGCCGGGGAGGTGCGGATGCTGTTGCGCGACGTCGTGACGGGTGGCACCGCGAGGCGTCTCGCGCAAGGCATGACGTTCCCGAACGGCGAAACGCTCGAAGTCTATGGCAAGACCGGCACCGGCGATCAGCGCTTGAACGTGTACGCGAAGGGCGCGCGGTTGATCGAGTCGCGCAAGGTGAATCGCAGCGCGACCTTCGTGTTCGCGCTCGGCGACCGCTTCTACGGCACGTTGACCGCGTGGGTGCACGAGCCGTATGCCGCGCGTTACGACTTCACGAGTGCGCTGGCGGTGCAGTTGCTCAAGTCGATGGCACCGGCGTTGCAGCCGTTGCTCGATAAGCCGGTTCAGAAAACCGTGACCGCGGCGCCGGCGGGATCGACGCCTGCGGCGACGAAAGTTGCCGCGCAGTGAATCGCTCACCGCTCGTCATAACCCGTCTCCGACGCCGCCGGCTTCAGGAACAGCTCATGCACCGGCGCGAAATGCGCATATAGCGGCAGAATCGCACCGCCCATCGCGCGGGCATCGGCGCCGATCGCGCCTTCGAGCAATTGCGGCCGCACCATCCCTTCCCATTCGAAACGATCGAGCACGCGCTCGGTGCGGCGAATGATCTCGCGCAGCAGTAGCCGGTCGAACTCGCCGTCGATCACGACGGCTTCGAGATCGAGCAACGCGGCCGCATTGGTTAGCGCATTCGCGATCGCCGGGCACGCGCTGTCGAGCCATCGCTCGGTATGCCGCCACAACTCGGGCGACAACGCGCGATGATCATGCGCCGCGGCCGCCGGCGCGCCCGCATCGCTGAACAGTCGTTCGAGCACGAAGCCCGATGCCGCGTGCAGCAACTGCCGCGCGGGTTTGCGTGCGCCGCCTTCGCGCAGCGGGATCGAACCGACCGCGCCCGCGTTGTCGTGTGGACCGCCATGCAGACGTCCGTCGATTACGAGACCCCCGCCGATGAACGTGCCGACGAACAGATACAGGAAGTTGTGGATGCCGCGGCCTTGGCCCATCACGAGTTCGGCCGCGCAGGCGGCCGTGGTGTCTTTGGCGAACTCGACGGGCAGGCCGGTTATCGTCGCGATGCGCGCGCGCAGATCGATGTCGTTCCAGGCGTCGAGCGCGTCGGGCGGCGCGCCGAGAAAGTCGCGCCAGCCGCCGAGCCACAACGGCGCCGCGACACCGACGCCGACCACCTTGCCCGCCTTCGCGCCGAGCGTCTGGTTCACGCGCGCGAGTTTGTTTTCGAGCGCCGGGAACAGCGCGCGCGGATCGGGATACGCATACTCGAATACGTCGCGGCATACGATGCGCCCGGCGAAGTCCATCGCGAGCACGTCGAGACTGCGGCGTCCGACCTTGATCCCGATCGTGTACGCGCCGTCCGCGCACAACGCGATCGGCACCGACGGCTGGCCGATCTTGCCGCGCACGCGCGCGTGCTTTTCGAGCAGGCCGTCGGCGATCAACCGGTCGACGATCATCGACACCGTCTGCATCGAAAGACGCGTGAGGCGGCCGACCTCGGCCTTCGGCAGTGGTCCATGCAAGCGGATCGTTTGCAGCACGATGCGCTCGTTGAATTGCCGCATGCCGACCTGATTCGAACCGACCGTGCGTTTGACCGGCGAACGCCTGCTGGTGCTGGGGGTGTCCATTGTCGTGTACCGGCCTCGTGGCTCAGCGGATTGGGCGGCGCGTCATGCGATCGCCTTCACGTCGGCTTCCTTCGCCCCGGTCATGATCGCGACCGCTTCCGACATGTGCACGTCCTTCGTATTGACGAGCGCCGCGCGCCGGCCGAGCCGCTGGATATGGATGCGGTCCGCGATCTCGAACACGTGCGGCATGTTGTGGCTGATCAGAATCACCGGCAGGCCACGCTCGCGCACGCGCCGGATCAGTTCGAGCACCATGTTGCCTTCCTTCACGCCGAGCGCGGCGGTGGGCTCGTCCAGAATCACCACGTGGCGCGCGAATGCCGCGCTGCGTGCAACGGCGACGCCCTGGCGCTGGCCGCCGGACAGCGTTTCGACCGCCTGGCGCATCGAGCGGATGCCGATTTGCAGATCCTTCATGGCCGCGGTCGCTTCGTCGAGCATGCGGCGCTTGTCGATCATCTTGAACAGCGAGCCGCGCCAGCCGGGCTTCAGCAATTCGCGGGCGAGAAACAGGTTTTCGGCGATGCTCATCGCCGGCGCGACGGCGAGTTCCTGGTACACGGTCTCGATGCCTTGTGCGCGCGCATCGAGCGGACTGCGGAACTTGACCGGTTTGCCGTCGAGCAGAATCTCGCCTTCGTCGGGCACCGTGGCGCCCGAGAGCGCCTTGATCAGCGACGATTTGCCCGCGCCGTTGTCGCCGATCACCGCGAGGATCTCGCCGGGCAGCACTTCGAAATCGCAACCGTCGAGCGCGGTCACGTTGCCGTAACGTTTGACGAGCCCGCGTGCCTGCAGAACCGGCATCGCAGCGGACGTGGAAGAGGAGGTGGAGGTCGACATGACAAGGCTCCTGTGCGGGATCAACGGCCGCGGTGCGAGAGTTTATCGGCGGCGACCGCGAGAATCACGAGGATGCCGGTGATCAATACCTGGTACACCGAGGAAACACCGATCAGCGTCAGGCCGTTACGGAATACGCCGACAATCAGCGCTCCAAGCAAGGTGCCGACGATCGAGCCGCGTCCACCGAACAGACTCGTGCCGCCGAGCACGACCGCGGTGATGCTGTCGAGGTTCTCGGTTTGCCCGGCCTGCGGATCGCCGACACCGGTGCGCGCTACCGACAGCAGCGCGGCGATGCCGTAGATCGCGCCGGCAAGCGTGTAGACGGTCAGCAGAATCCGCTGCGACGACAGGCCCATCAGTCGCGCGGCCTCGGCGTTGTTGCCGAGCGCGTACAGATGCCGGCCGGGCACCGTGTCGCGCAGCACGAACCACGTGCCCACATACATCAGCAGCGTCAGCACGGTGCCGTACGTGACTTCCGCCGGTCCGAGCCTGAACGTGCTGCCGAGGAACATGATCGCATCGGGCAGGTTCGACACGCTTTCCGCGTTCGAGTAGATCTGCGTGAGCGCAAACGCGATGTTCAGCGTACCCAGCGTGACGATGAACGCCGGCAACTTGATGCGCGTGATCAACAGACCGTTCAGTAAGCCGAACAAGGTGCTGGCGCCGATGCCGCACAGAATCGCGAGGATCGGCGGCACGCCGAGCACGACCGCGAACTTCGTCATGATGATCGAGCCGAAGGCCATTACCATGCCGCAGGACAGATCGATGCCACCGGTCAGCACGATCAGTGTCTGGCCGATCGCGATGACCGCGACGACCATTGTCTGTTGCAGGATCAGCGACAGGTTCTGGAACGATAGAAAGCGGCTGCTCTGCGAGACAAAGAATGCGCAGGCCAGCACCAGCGCGATCAGCGGTCCGATTTCGGACAGCGACGGCAGGTGCTCGGTGAAAGACGGGCGCGGCCGGCCGGCGGGCGCGGAAGGGGTCGACATGATGGCAGTCCTCGGTACATGAGCGTGACATGAAGGTCACGCTGCAAATCAATTGGCGGCCCGGTGCGACGCGCAACGGGCCGCTGTGCAATGCGCGTTACTTGTTGCCCCAGCAGTTGTCGAGGCCGAACTTCGTGTCTTTGCTGTCGATGCCGGACATCGGCTTGTCGGTGATCAGCGTGACGCCGGTGTCGTGATAACCGGACACCTTCTTGCCGGTCTTCGCGTAGTCGACGCCGGCGGTGACGCCGAGCGCGGCCATCTTCAGCGGATACTGCTGCGAGGTCGCCGCGATCGCGCCGGCCTTCACGTTGCGCACGCCTTCGCAACCGCCGTCGATCGACACGATCATCACGCCCTTGTCCTTACCCGCCGCCTTCAGCGCGCGATACGCGCCGGCCGCGGCCGGTTCGTTGATCGTGTAGACCACGTTGATGTCGGGCGCTTTCTGCAGGCAGTTTTCCATCGCCGTCTGGCCTTTCGCCTGATCGCCGCGGGTGTCCTGGCTGCAGACGATCGACGGGTCGCCTTCCTTGATGCCGAAGCCTTCGAGGAAGCCGTTGTGGCGCAGCACGCCGACCGACACGCCCGGCGCGAGATCGAGCGTGGCGATCTTCGCGGGCTTGCCGTTCAACGCGGCCTTCGCGTATTTGCCGATCAGCACGCCGGCCTTGAAGTTGTCGGTGGCGAACAGGGCGTCGGTTGCGTCCTGCGGATCGGTCGGCGTATCGAGGGCGATGACCATCACACCGGCCGCGCGCGCCTTCTTGATGCTCGGCACGATCGCCTTGGTGTCGCTCGGCGTGATCAGGATTGCTTTCGCGCCGGCCGTCATCATGTTTTCGATCGCGGTGACCTGACTCGCGTTGTCGCCGTCGAACTTGCCGGCGGCCGTGATCAGTTTCGCGCCGTCTTTCGACGCGGCCGCGTCCGCGCCCTGGCGCATCTTGACGAAGAACGGGTTCGTATCGGTCTTCGTGATCAGGCCGATGACGGGCTGGTCGGCGGCCTGACTCGCGCTTGCGCACCACAGCGCCGCGGCCGCGGCGCACATCGACGCGATTGTCCTGGCGACAGGACGCCTGTGGAAATTCAGATTCATGAGACGCTCCTCCGGTTATTGGCAACGACGTATGGGACTGCAGATAGATCGAAACTGCGAAGCTGCGGGCTTGACGTTTGACGATGACGCTTCGACGCAATGTGGTCCGAAGGAAATCGCCTAAATCACTTTGGTTGATTTAGTACAGCAGGCCCGCGACTGCTCGTCAAGGAAATGTGAACGCGGAAATTCGCCGCGCCGCGAACCGCGTGCAGGCTGAGAGCCTTGTGTGGTAACGCTTTGGCGCCGTGCTGCGGTGCGAAGCGGCGCTTCTCGGCTTGGGGAAAGTCCTGGCTGGTCTGAAAGCGGGTTGAAATGTCAACGATGGTTTTTCAACGCAATTCGCGGTGCGTAACGCGCTTTTTCAGTGGGCGATGAATGTTTGCGGGAGGTCGCGGCGGAACAGCGCTTGCTCGCCTCGACAGAATGCGAACCTTTCGGAGAGACCCATGCCTTCGCACTGGTGGCAGCGACGACTCGGCTCCCGCGCATCGCTGATCGCCGCCGCCCTCGTGATCGGCGTTCTGTACGCGGGCAGCACGATGGTCACGCCGCTTTATCCGCTCTATCAACGGCGGTTCGGCTTGTCCGATCTGACGATCACGCTCGTGTACGCGACCTACGTGATCGGCAATCTCGGCGCTTTGTTTCTATTCGGTCGCGTGTCCGACCAGGCCGGGCGCCGATCGGTCAGTCTGCTCGTGCTCGCAGCCGCGATCGCGAGCACGATGTGTTTTCTGTTCGCCACGCATGCGACGTGGCTTTTCGTCGCCCGGGCGGCGAGCGGCCTTGCGATCGGCGTCGGTGCCGCCACGGCGACCGCGTGGATCGCGGAATTGCACGTTGGCGCCGACAAGGCGCCCGCCAGCCGTCTTGCCGCGGCGGTCAATCTGGCTGGGCTCGGAGTGGGACCGCTGCTGACTGGTCTGCTCGCGCAATTCGCGCCCTGGCCATTGCGCACGGTGTTCGTCGTTTATCTGTTGACGCTTCTGGTCACCGCGGCGTTGGCGGCGCTCGCATGCGAAACGGTCCAGGCGCGCGCCCGGACGTTTGCACAGGTGTCGTTCGCGCCACGCATCGGCGTGCCCGCGCAATTGCGCGTGGCATTCGTCGTGCCTGCCGTCACCGCATTCGCGACCTTCGCGCTGCTCGGCTTTTTCGCGGCGCTGTTGCCCAATCTGATCGCGAACAGCATGCATCTGCACAGCCCCGCGCTGAGCGGGGCGCTCGTCGCCGAACTGTTCGCCGCGAGCACGATCACCGTGATGGTCACGTCGAAACTCGCCGCTCGCACCGCGATGCTCGCCGGACTGTGGCTGTTGCCGCCGAGTCTCGCGTTGCTGCTGTCGGCGCAGGTCGTCGCGTCGATCGTAGTGCTGAGCGCGGCGACCGCGCTGTGCGGCATCGCAGCCGCGCTCGGGTTTCGCGGCAGTTTGCAGGAGATCAACCGGATCGCGCCCGCGGACCAACGCGCCGAATTGCTATCGGCGTATCTGCTCTGCTGTTACACCGGCAACTCGTTGCCGGCGGTCGGCATAGCGCTGCTGTCGACCCGGGTCGGACATTTGTGGGCGAACGTCGCGTTCGCGGCGGTTTCCGCGGGATTGGCCTGTATTGCGTTGGCGGTCGGTGCGCGCCGGCCTCGTCACGCGAGTTGACGCGCGGCAAGCTGGCCGAGCCTGGTCCAACTGCGACGAACTGCAACGTTGCGGCGCGGCTGTAACTGCCACATCAACGCGAACGCGGTGCGGCCGTCGATGCGCGCACGACCAGTTTCGGCTCGGACGAAATCCGCATCGGCACGGGCGCCGGCATGTCCCGCGCGGCGCGTCCCGGCTGTCCGTACGAAGTCTCGATCAGCTCGCGCAGCAGTTCCACTGCAAGTCCGGCGACCTCGACCGTCGGCACCGCCACCGTCGTCAGTGCAGGGCGCGACTCGCGCGCGAGCTGGATGTCGGTGATGCCGATCACGGACAGTTCGTGCGGCACGCGCAGGCCCAGATCCGCGGCCGCGTGCATCGCGCCGAGCGCAGGCAAATCGTTGGTCGCGAAGATCGCGCTGAGTTGCGGATCGGCTTCGAGCAGCGCGCGGGCCGCCAGGTAGCCGCCGTGGATCGTGTCGGCCGCGTGTCGCACGCGATTTCTCGTCACACCGGCCGCGCGCAACGCGTCGACGAAACCTTCGAAGCGCGCCACGTGAATGCCCGACACCTTGCTGCCGACGATCGCACCAAAGCGCCGATGCCCGAGTTCGAGCAGATGCTCGCCAGCCAGCTTGCCGGCCAGCCGGAAATCGACCGCGACGCACGGCAGCCCGGGCGGCTCGGTGGGCCGCTCCCACATGCACAGCACGACCGGCGTGCCGCGCGCTTCGGTCTCGTGCAGATCGGCGAAATCGAGGTTCGCGTTGGTCACGAGCACGCCTTCGGACAAGGTGCCGGCGATCTGGTCGAGGTACGCGCGGCCGCTTAGCGGATCGTCGTTGGTATTGCAGATGATCACGAAGTGGCCGCTCGTGCGCGCAGCGCGTTCGACCGCGAGCGCGAACTCCGGATAGAACGGATTCGCGATGCTCGACACCATCAGCGCGAGCGTCGGCGCGCGGCCTTCGGCGAGCGCGCGTGCGGCGAGATGCGGGCGATAGCCGAGCGCCGCGACTGCCTCGAGCACGCGTTGCCGGGTCGTTTCGCCAACGCGGCCGCGCTTGCGCAGCACGTTGGAAACCGTCGCTGGCGTGACGCCGGCATGACGCGCGACTTCGCTGAGTGTGGGCATGATGTTGTCAATATTTGGGATGGCTGTCCGACATTTGCGTCGCGGCGCGAGGCGCGGCAACATCTGTCATCGAACAACGTACAAAACGATATCGGAGACAGACCAACGATCGCCTTGCGATCGATTTTTCGGTCATGCTGATTAAGCGCTTAATCTCCGACTTCGCCCCGATTAAATCACGGAGTCGATGCAATGGCGAGCATTTCGTTACGAGGCGTGCAGAAGGCGTATGGCGACGGTGCGCCGGTGATTCGCAACGTCGATCTGGACATCGGCGAAAACGAGTTCTGCGTGTTTCTCGGCCCGTCGGGTTGCGGCAAGTCAACGCTGTTGCGCATGATCGCCGGGCTCGAGGATGTGACCGACGGTGACCTGTCGATTGGCGGGAAGATCGTCAACGACGTGCCGGCCGCGCAGCGTGGCGTAGCGATGGTGTTCCAGAGCTATGCGCTGTTTCCGCACATGAGCGTGTTCGAGAACATGGCGTTCGGCCTGAAACTCGCGAAGACCCCGAAGGATGAAATCGAGCGCAAGGTGCGTGAAGCCGCGCGCATCCTGCAACTCGAGGCACTGCTCGAGCGCAAGCCGAAGGCGCTGTCGGGCGGGCAGCGGCAGCGCGTCGCGATTGGCCGCGCGATCGTTCGCGAGCCCGGCGTGTTTCTGTTCGACGAACCGCTGTCCAATCTCGATGCAACCTTGCGCGGACAAACGCGCGTCGAAATCGCACGTCTGCATAAGCAGTTTGCGAAGGCGAGCGTGGTCTACGTGACGCACGATCAGATCGAAGCGATGACGCTCGCCGACAAGATCGTGCTGCTGCATTCGGGCAAGGACACCGAGCGTTACGGCAGCATCGCGCAAATCGGCGCCCCGCTCGAGCTGTATCACCGCCCGAAAAGCCGCTTCGTGGCCGGCTTTATCGGCTCGCCGCGAATGAATTTTCTGCCGGGCAAGGTGGCGTCACTCGATGCGCAGGGCGCGCTCGTCACGCTCGATCACACCGGCGAGAACGTGCGTGTGCCGGTCAGCAGCGCCGGACTGCAGCCAGCGCAGCCGGTCACGCTCGGTGTGCGTCCCGAGCATCTCGAGTTCGTCGATGCATCGGCCACGACGAATGCGGCCGCGTCGCAAGACGGCGTGCTCGCGCGCACCGTATCGCTCGTCGAGCAGCTTGGCGAACACAGCTACGTGCACCTCGATCAACCCGGCGGCGCCGTTCTGATCGCCAAGGCGCCCGGCAACACGCGCCTCGCTCCAGGCGATCGCGCGAGCCTGCGGGTGTCGCGCACGGCCTGTCATCTGTTTACCGAGGACGGTTTCGCGGCCGCGTCGCTCGAATCCATCGAACACTACGCTTGAAAAACACTGGGGACATAGGGATGCGTCTTGGAGTCTGTTATTACCCGGAGCACTGGCCCGAGTCGATGTGGGACGACGACGCGCGCCGGATGAAAGCGCTCGGCATCGAGCAGGTGCGGATTGCGGAATTCGCCTGGAGCCGGATCGAGCCGACTCCCGGCGAATACGACTGGGGCTGGCTCGATCGCGCCGTCGACGTGCTCGGCGCGGCTGGCCTGAAGGTCGTCATGTGTACGCCGACCGCGACGCCGCCGAAGTGGCTGATCGATCGTCATCCGGAGATCCTGCCGGTCGGCGCCGATGGACGTCCGCGCGCGTTCGGCTCGCGGCGTCATTACGACTTCTCGTCGCCCGCGTATTTCGAGGCTTCGCGTCGTATTTGCACGGCGGTGGCCGAGCGTTACGGCAAGCATCCGGCGGTCGCTTTCTGGCAGACCGATAACGAATTTGGTTGTCATCACACGGTGGTCAGCTATTCGCCGGCCGCGGTCGCGCGCTTTCGCGAGTGGCTGAAGGCGCGTTATCGCACGATCCAGGCGTTGAACGAGACGTGGGGCACAGTGTTCTGGAGCATGGAGTACCGCGGCTTCGAAGAAATCGACGCGCCGGTCGGCACCGTGACCGAGGCGCATCCTTCGCATCGTCTCGACTACCGGCGCTTCGCATCCGACGAAGTGGCGCGCTACAACCGCATGCAGGTCGAGATCATTCGCGCGCATTCGCCGGGGCGGCCGGTCGCGCACAACTTCATGCAGCTCTTCACCGAGTTCGATCACTACAAGGTCGCGGCCGATCTCGACGTCGCAACGTGGGACAGCTATCCGCTCGGCGCGCTCGAAGAGCAGTGGTTCGCGCCGGACATCAAGGCGCGCTGGTTGCGCACTGGTCATCCGGACTTCGCGTCGTTCAATCACGACGTCTATCGCGGCATGTCGAAGCTGCCGTTCTGGGTGATGGAGCAGCAGCCGGGACCGGTGAACTGGGCGCAGTGGAATCCGGCGCCGCTGCCGGGCATGGTGCGGCTGTGGAGCTGGGAAGCGTTCGCCCACGGCGCGGGCTGCGTGTCGTATTTCCGCTGGCGTCAGGCGCCGTTCGCGCAGGAGCAGATGCACGCGGGTCTCAATACGCCCGATAACCGGCTCGACGTCGGCGGCAATGAAGCATCGCGGGTGGCGTCCGAAATTCACGCGGTGCTCGCCGCGAACGCCGATGCCAATGCGTCGATCCGCTCGAAAGTCGCGCTCGTCTACGACTATGAAGCGAAGTGGTTGTTCGAGATTCATCCGCAGGGCGCGGACTTTCACTATCCGCGGTTCGCGTTCGAGTACTACTCGGCTTTGCGCGCGCTTGGACTCGACGTCGATGTCGTGCCGGCCGATGCATCGTTCGATGGTTATAGCCTCGTCGTCGTGCCGCCGCTGCCGGTCGTGCCCGACGATTTCGCCGAACGTCTCGCACGCTCGGGCGCGCAGGTCGTGCTCGGTCCACGCACCGGCTCGAAGACGCGCGAGCTGCGGATTCCGGCGAATCTGCCGCCGGGCGCATTGACGTCGGTGCTGCCGCTGCGCGTGTGGCGCGTCGAATCGATGCGGCCGAACGTGACCGAAGCGGTGGTGCTCGAACAGCAGGGCGGTGCCGCCGAGGGCTTCGCGCGACACTGGCGCGATTTCATCGACAGCGATGCATCATCTTCATTCGACGTGCGCGCGCGTTTCGCGGACGATCATCCGGCGTACGTGCGAAGCGGCGCGTATCACTACTTCGCGAGCCTGTTCGACGACGCCTTGACCGTGCGCCTGTTCGCGCGCATCGCGCAGGAAGCGGGCCTCGAAACGCAGGCACTCGGCGACAGCGTGCGCATCAGCCGTCGCGGCGGAATGACGTATGTGTTCAACTATGGCGATAGCACCCACACGCTCGACGACATTTCCGACGACGCATTCGTGATCGGCTCCCGGGAGGTGGCGCCGCAAGGGGTAGCGGTCTACCGCTCGCAATAGAAGTCTGGCCTTGGCAATTCCACGCAGTCATTCGATATAGAAGCGACAACGACGTAAAAACCATGGAAAGAAGGAGACAGTCAGGATGAAACTGAAACCACGCAAGATTCTGTTGGCGCTCGCGCTGGCCGCGGTTGCCGCGGGGACCTCGGTCGTCAGCACCGCGCAGGCGGCCACGCTCGCGATGAACATCGCGTACAAGGGCGCGAGCCAGCGCGCGGTTTGGCAGCAGGTGGTCGACGAGTTCAAGAAGGCGCATCCCGGGATCGACGTGAAGGTATCGTTCATCGATGAGGAAGCCTACAAGGTTCAGTTGCCGGGTTGGCTTTCGACTGTCGCGCCCGATATCGTCAACTGGCACGACGGCGAGCGTATGGCGTATTACGCGCAGCGTGGCCTGTTCGAGGATCTGACCGGCGACTGGCAGAAGAACGGCTGGAACGACATGTATGCGTCGACGAAGGAAGCATCGTCGTACAAGGGCAAGCAGTATGCCGCGCCGACCGTGTACTACTCGTGGGGGATGTTCTATCGCAAGGACCTGTTCGAGAAGGCGGGCATCAAGGGCGAGCCGAAAACGTGGGACGAGTTTCTCGACGCCGCGAAAAAGCTGAAGGCCGCCGGCATTGCGCCGATCGCGGTGGCGGGCCGCGATGCCTGGACGCTCGCCGGCTGGTTCGATTATCTCGATCTGCGCCTGAACGGCAATGCGTTTCACCAGAAGCTGATGGCCGGCGAAATTCCGTACACCGATCCGCGCGTGAAGAAGGTCTATACGACGTGGAAGCAACTGATCGACGACGGCTACTTCATCAACAATTCACTGTCCTACGATCTCGACGCGGTGCAGCCGTTCCTGTTCCAGGGCAAGGCTGCCATGATGCTGATGGGGACGTTCATTGCGGCGGGTTTCCCGGACAACGTGAAGCCGCAAATGGGGTACTTCCAGTTCCCGATCATCGACTCCAAGGTGCCGACCGCCGAGGATGGACCGGTCGAATCGCTGCATATTCCGTCGAAAGCGAAGAACAAGTCCGATGCGCACACGTTCCTTGCGTTCGTCGAGACGCCTCAGATCGGTGCGCAACTCGCAAAGGGACTCGGCTCGTTGTCGGCGAACAGCAAATCGCCGGAGCCTGAAGATCCGATTTCGAAGATCGGCTTCCAGATCCTGTCGAATACGAAGGGTGGTATCGCGCAGTTCTACGATCGCGACATGACGAAGGAAATGGCCGACGAAGGGATGAAGGGGATGCAGCAGTTCGTCTCCGATCCGTCGAAACTGGACGACATCCTCGCGCAGCTCGAGCAGACGCGTCAGCGTATCTACAAGAAGTGAGCGGCGGCGGCCGCAAGGCCGCTGTCCGATGCATCGGATTGGATCGGGAGATTGATCGTGTCGCATTCCGTCAGCCGTCGTAGCGTCGACGGTCCTGTTGAACCCGGCGGCCCGGGCTTGCCGGCGTCGAGCGGTGCGCTGAGCGGCGCGTCGGTCGCGTCGCGCCGGCGCGGCCCGACGCCGACCGCGCGGCGGCAGCGGCGCGCCGCGTTCCTGTTTCTCGCGCCGGCCTGCTTCATGGTGGCCGTGTACGTGGTGTGGCCGATCCTCTCGACGATCCGTCTGAGCTTCTTCAACTGGGATGGGATGACCGAGCCGACCTTCGTCGGCCTCGCGAACTATATCGAGCTGGTCCATACGCCCACCTTCTATACGGCGCTCAAGAACAACCTGATCTGGCTCGTGCTGTTTTTGCTCGCACCGCCGATGGGCCTCGCCGTCGCGCTGTATCTGAATCAGGCGGTGGCGGGCATCCGCATCGTCAAGTCGCTGTTTTTCGCGCCATTCGTGTTGTCGGGGGTCGTGGTCGGACTGATCTTTTCATGGTTCTACGATCCGACCTTCGGCCTGCTCGCGATGATGCTCGGCCACGGCGTGCCGGTGCTCGGCGATCCGCGCTATGCGACGCTCGGCATCGTGTTCGCGGCGCTGTGGCCGCAAACCGCGTACTGCATGATTCTTTATCTGACCGGCTTGACCACGTTGAACGCCGAGCAGATCGAAGCTGCGCGAATGGAAGGCGCGCAGGGCTGGTCGATGCTCTGGCATGTCATCCTGCCGCAGTTGCGGCCCACGACGTTCATGGCGATCGTCGTGACGATCATCGGCGCGCTGCGCAGCTTCGATCTGATTTCGGTGATGACGGGCGGCGGTCCGTTCGAAAGCTCGACGGTGCTCGCCTATTTCATGTACGACCAGGCGATCAAGTACTACCGCATCGGCTATTCGGCGGCGATCGCGGTGGTGCTGTTCGGCATCATGCTCGTGTACATCGTCTATCACCTGCGGCGGATGCTGCGCGCCGAGCAATGAGGAGCCGCTGATGTTTCCGATTCCGATCGACAAATGGAAGCCGGCCACGCGCCGCGCATACAAACTGACGTTGCCGATTGCACTCGTGATCTGGCTGTTGCCGATGATCGCGGTGCTGGTCACGTCCGTGCGTTCGACCGAAGAACTGAGCGAGGGCAACTACTGGGGATGGCCGAAGCACTTCGCGATGTTCGATAACTATCGCGAGGCATTGACGACGTCGCCGATGCTGCATTACTTCTGGAATAGCGTGCTGATTACGGTTCCTTCCGTAGTGGGTTCGATCGCACTCGCGGCGATGGCGGGCTTTGCCTTGGCGATCTATCGCTTTCGCGGCAATTCGACGTTGTTCGCGACGTTCGTCGCGGGCAACTTCGTGCCGATCCAGGTGCTGATGATTCCGGTGCGGGATCTGTCGTTGCAACTCGGTCTGTTCAATACCGTGAGCGCGCTGATTCTGTTTCATGTGTCGTTCCAGACCGGCTTTTGCGCGCTGTTTCTGCGCAACTTCATCAAGCAGCTGCCATTCGAGCTGGTCGAGGCGGCGCGCATCGAAGGGGCGAACGAGTGGACCGTGTTCTTCAGGATCGTGCTGCCGCTGATTCGTCCCGCGCTCGCGGCGTTGGCGATCCTCGTGTTCACGTTCGTGTGGAACGACTATTTCTGGGCCTTGTGTCTGACGCAAGGCGATGACGCCGCGCCAATCACGGTCGGCGTGGCCGCGCTGAAAGGGCAGTGGACGACCGCGTGGAATCTCGTTTCGGCGGGATCGATTCTGGCGGCGCTGCCATCGGTCATGATGTTCTTTGCGATGCAGAAGCATTTCGTCGCGGGTCTGACGTTTGGCGCGACGAAGGGGTGATGCTGTTCACGCGTGGCGCTGCTGCGTAGAGAAGGGTTGCCCGCGGAAGCGGGCTTTTTTTCGGTGTGGCGAACCGCTGCTCGCACGCGGACTTCTCGATCAACGCTTTTCAGCTGACGCCGGGTTGACCCGCTGCATAACGGCATTCAACGCCGCGCGCGCACTATCGAGAGGCCGCTTGCCTTCGCCGACTTCGATCGCGAAGTCCAACTTCTGCTACCGGTATGGCTGCTACCCGTATCAACCATCGAACGAGGCCTTCCTGCCTGAAAACAGGAAGGAAGGCGCCTGCCGCTATCAGGCCGGATCAGCGTACTTCAGCGTCCACGTCAGCGTGCGGCTGGCGCCGCCCGTCAACGCGAACGGGTTGGTCGTACAGGCGAAGTACACCAGGTATCAGATGCGCGTGCCTATCCGTCGTGGCCACCCATTCGCCCGCTCGCCGCCCATCGGATAAGATACGGCCCGCCATGCATTTTTTAGAACGGAAGGAGTGGTTTCAATGATCGAACCGAGCAACGTTTTCAAGGAAAATCTCGCCAGAATGCCGGCGATCGACGGCATCGCACGCATCGATCTGGTCAATGGCAGCGGTACCGTGGTCGCTAGCATCGAGAACAAACCTGGCAAGCAGGGCTCGCTCGCGGTGTACAACTACCTGCGCGGCGCGTTCGGCACGCTCGACGCGAAGGCGGCCGAACACGGCCTCGCGCTGTTTGCCGAGCATACGGCCGACGCGCGCAACCGTCCGGGCGCGCATCCGAACGTCGATCACCTGTTGGCGATTGCCGCCGGCGGCGAGGCATTGCGCATCGACGTTGTTCCGGCAGCTTGAGGCCGCTCAAAGTCTTTTCCGCGCCGGCAAGGTAGACGTTTTCCTGCCGCTGCCGCGAATTCCAACGCCCCGGCGACGGGATTTGCGGCCCACCTGCGCTAATTGCTTGGTAAAAACCCTCGTTTTTCCCGAAGCCCCCGGATTGGCTTCAGATTCGGCTTCTGTTCGGTGAATTGAAACGCGGGGGGCGGCGCACACTGGGTTCGTCCCGTCGCGTATATCGCGCTTTTCCGTCAGGAGCCCCGGATGTCTTCCCGTCACAATAAACCCCACCGGTTCGACGCCGACCTGCCGGAACTCACCACCTCGGAACGGGATCAGCCGACGCCGGGTCCGGACGACCGCGCGATGCGCGAACTGCAACGCGGTTCCGAAGCCATCGTGCGTCTGGCCACGCAGGCACACGCGGCCGTCGCCCGGAGCGACGAAGCCGGCGCGCAAGCCGCGCGCCAATCGCTCGAAACGCAGCTGACGTTCACGACCGCCCTGATCGATGAGCTGCTGTTCGGTGCGCCCGAGCGGTCCACGCTGCATTGACAACCTACGCGGCAGCATCACCGTACTATCCCGAAGTACCGGAAACTGACATGAGCGCTTTGACCGTCATTCTTTGCATCTGGGCCATGGTCGCGTTTTGCGCGGTCCTGTTCATCCGCGGCGCGAGTCCGCGCGTCGAGCGTGAGGCGGAGCAGCCGCGTGCTCGTCCGTCGCGCTATTCGATCGCAGAGTAACGCGCACGACCAACGACGCGGAACCAACGGGGTAACATGAGGAGCGCCGGCGCCACTGCCGGCCGGCACCGACGATGTTCCCCACGGAGGTTCCCGTATGGACACACATTCGATTCTCGGCATGCTGCATGCCGAAGAGGCTTTGCTGGTCTCCATCGTGCGGTCGCTGCCCGACGATATCAAGCGCAGGATCGCCAACGACTTTCACGAGCAGGCGCAACTCGCCGAAAGCTCGCATCTGAATCCCACCACGAACCGCGAAACGAGCGACGCGTTCAAGGCCCATGTCCGACGGCTGTCGAACATGCTTGCTTCGTTGTCGTAACCCGGTCGACGTCCGCGCGGCCGAGTCGAATATTCCGGCTTGTTTTCTCGTCGGCGCAGCGCGATTGCGCCGACATGCCCGTGCGTGCCACCGCGCGCGGCGTAATCCGCTTTATCGGCCGTCAGGCCGGTTATGGCAACGTGGTCGTCATTCAGAACCCCGCACCGTTTTCTACGACGTTCGCGCATCTATCGCACTTCGCGAAAGGACTGCGCTCCGGCAGCCGCGTAATGCGCGATCAGGTGATCGGCTATGTCGGCAAGACCGGTTGGGCAACCGGACCGCATCTGCATTTCGAGGTCCACGTGAACGATGTGCCGCAGGATCCGCTCAAGGTCGACCTGCCGCAGAAGAGGTCGCTTGCCGGCGATGAATTACGGCAGTTCGAGTCGCGTGTCGCGCAATTGACCGCGCTGCTGTAAGCCGCTTGCCGTCTCAACTTTGCGACACGCCGGTCCGCATGATTCAGGCGCGCTTTCGTCGCATGACGTGTCGGCATGTTGACTGGTACGGGTCGCAAACCTTGGTCCGTCAATGCGCGTTCGGGTATTCCCGCGCGCGTGGAACGACGTGTACGAGCCAGCACGAAGGCGTCGGGGCATCCCCGCGGCGTCTCATTTCCGATGCATTGCGTGCGATCAGGCCCGCTTCGAACTGCCCCGGCAGGCATTTCTCCATACGTAGCAGGCCTTCATTCCAGCATGGCATAGCCATTGCAATGACGAATGCACAAGAACTACACATGTTGCAGCCGGAATTTCACGCAGTGAACAAATGCCGACGGCAGCAAAAGTCTCGCGATTCGCGCTCGGGGAGCTTGGCGCAACTTGCGAGGTGCGGCGGGGCCAATAGCAAACGGATGTCGACAAACAACGACGACGCGAGCGGACGATACGGCTGCATCTAACGTCCGCTCGCGATCGTGACGGCGTGAAGCGATGACCCCGCCATTTTTTTCCGTGCTTGCGGGTGAAGCTGAATTCGCGGCGGGCCCCCGCTAAAGGGCGCTTGCGTGCGGGCCGGCGGGCTGCGAAGATCATGCTAACGACCGCCGCATCAGGGAATTTCATGTTAGCGTCGAGCCCGTTTCCCGCATTGCTGCACCACGCGAGCCTATGGCTGCAAGCCTACGCGCTCGTGCTGGTCATGATGGGCGTCGGTGCGTTGCTCGAGCGTCGCTGGCCAGCCGCATTGCTGCAATCGCGCGCGGGGCAGCGTCTGAACATGGCGTATGCGGGCCTGTATCTGGCGTTGGCGGAAGCCACGAAGCCGCTGACGGCAGCCGCGAGCGTCGCGATCGTCAATGCACTCGGCGGCGGGATGGTGGTGCTGGTGTCGCGCGGGTGGGGCGCGCTAGCTTCGTTCGTGATCGTGCTGCTGACGATCGATTTCCTCGAATACGCGTTTCATCGCTTGCAGCACACATGGCCCATCCTGTGGAAGCTGCATTCGCTGCACCATAGCGCGGTGGATTTCAACGTGACGATCACGTTGCGGCATCATTGGATAGAAGTGCTGCTCAAGGGCTGCCTGCTTTATCCGCTCGTCGGCGTACTGTTCAAGGTCGAGCCGTGGATCGTCGGTGCAACCTCGATCGTGTTCATGTTCGGCAACTACTTCGCGCATCTGAATCTGCGCATGGACCTTGGCCGCTACGTCACGTGGGTCAACAATCCGCAGTATCACCGGCTGCATCACTCGATTCGCGCCGAGCATTTCAATCACAACTTCACGCAGCTATTGCCGATGTGGGATCACGTGTTCGGCACGCGTTGGGTGCCCGCGAAACACGAGTGGCCGGCCACCGGTCTCGACGATGGTACGCAGCCGAGCTCGCTGCTGGGCGCGTTCAGCTGGCCATTGGGTCAGCATGCGGCACGCGATGCGTTACCCGTTCGCAAGCCGCTTGCCGTGCTCGACAAGAAAGCGAAATAACGCTGGCTAGGCGGGTTGCGCGGCGCGCACCGCCTTGCCGCCCAGCAGCGACACGATCAGCGTGGCCATCACGAGCACGCCCAGCGCCGCGCGCAGGCCGAGCACGCCGGCACCGAAACCAATCAGCGGCGGCCCGACCAGAAAGCCCGCATAGCCGAACGTGGCCGCCATCGACACGCCGATCGCCGGCGTCGCGTTCGAGCGACCCGCCGCGCTGAAAATCACCGGAACGATATTCGCGAGACCGATGCCGACCATCGCGAAGCCGACGCACGCGGTCAGCACCGTCGGCAGGCTCAGCACGAGCGCGAGTCCGGCGAGCGCGATCAGACCGCCGAGCGCGACGACCTTGCTCGAACCGAAGCGCCGCACCGATGCGTCGCCGGCGATCCGGCAGGCCGCCATCGAAAACGCGAACGCGGAGTAGCCGATCGCGGCGACGCTCGCTTCCTGGTTCAACGTGGAGCGCAGGTACACCGCGCTCCAGTCGGCCACCGCGCCTTCGACGAGCATGCACATGAACGCGAGCAGCGCCAGTTTCATCACGCTGCTGTCGGGCCATGCGAAGCCGCTCGACGCGGCGGCCGCGCGCGGACCGATATCGCGCAACGCAAACGACGCGGCGAAAATGATCAGGGCCGCGATCAACAGATCGGGCGCGAACAGCCCGCCCACGACGCCGACGCCGCCTTTCTGCAACATCGCGCCGCTCGCCGCGCCAAGCAGGCCGCCCGCGCTCCACGCGGCATGAAACGACGACATGATCGGCGCGCGCCAGCGTGTTTCGATCGCGCTCGCATGTCCGTTCATCGACACGTCGAGCGCGCCGTTCGACGCGCCAAGCGCAAACAGCACCACGCACAACGTCAGCATGCCCGGCGCGAGCGCGGGCAACGGCAGCGCGATCGCGAATGCCGCGCCGAGCAGCGCGGTGGCGCGGCCGCTGCCGACGCGCGGCGCGAGCTGTCCCGCGAGCGGCATCGCAACGATGGCGCCGAGCGCGAAGCAGAACAGCGCGATGCCGAGCGAGGTGTCGCTGAGCGCCAGGCTTTCCTTGATGCGCGGCACCTCGACCGCCCATGCGCCGATGCCGAAACCGTTGGCGAGAAAGACGGCGAGCGTCGCGATGCGTTCCCTGACGAGTGAGTTCATGGGCGTGCCGCCATCACGTTATCGCAGACGGCCCGGAGGCTCGCGAGACGCGCGTCCGGCACGTCCGCTTCGACGAACAGATAATCGACGGCCGAAACAGGCGCTACCGCGAACGGCGCCGCTGTCATGAGCTTTTCCGAGGTCAGTGCGATGGCGATCTGGCTACTCGCTTTGACCATCGCGCGTTTCAGTTCGGCGTCCTCTGCGTCGAATACGGCGACGCCTTCGTCGGGGTCGAAGGCGCAGGCGCCGAGAAAACAGAGGTCCGCGCGGATCTGCTGGATCTGCAGCAGCGCGGTCGCGCCGAGCGAGCCCGCCGCGCCGCCGGCGATGCGGCCGCCGATCAGGATCACGTCGATACCGGGGCGGTTCAGCAGCCGCGCGCAGGCCTCGGGCGAATTCGTGACGATGGTCAGGCCGGCGTTGTCGGGCAGCGCCGACGCGATCGCGACGTTCGTCGTGCCCGCGTCGAGCAGCACGATCTGCTTCGGACGAACGATCGATACGGCCGCCGCGGCAAGGCGTGCCTTGCGATCGACGGCCTCATGCATGCGCAGCGCCGCGGGTTTGTCGGCGGGCGACATCAGTAGCGCACCGCCGTACACGCGCTTGCAGTGCCCCTGATCCGCGAGATCGCGCAGATGACGGCGCACGGTGTGCTCGGAGATCTGCAGCTCGGCGGCCAGCTCGGCCGCGAGCACGCGACCACGCGTGCGCAATCGCTCCAGAATCAGTGCTTCGCGCTGCTCGGGCAGTAGCCCGTTGATCGCATCTTCCCGGGTTCGCTGCATGGATCTCGTCTCCGTTTCGGCGTGAATCGATCATAATCGAGCAAAATATATCGTAAACGCTCGTGGGGCACAAGCGGTGCGCCCCGGCTCGTCCTGATCTCACGCGACGCCGTTCGGTTCCGGTCGTGAGTCACGGCCGAAAACCAGCCGGTCGAGCAGCCACACCGCGACGAGCGTTGCGCCCATCAGCGGGAAAACGACGCCGAGAAGCGCGAGGCCGGTTGTCCAGCCACGCATCGGCGGTGCGGCGCGCTCGCGCGACGGCGCGCCGAGCGAGCGTTGCGGCCGACGTTTCCACCACATCACGAAGCCGGTCACAGCGAGCGCGCCAAGGCCGAGCGAAATGGCCGCGCACAGTATCTGATTCGCGACGCCGAAGTAGCGACCCATATGCAGCGAGGTGCCGTACGACACGGCCTTCGCGATCGCGCCGTAATCGCCGTAGCGAATGTCCTTCAGGATCGCGCCGCTGTATTGGTCGACGTACAGCGTGCGTTCGTCTTTGGGATTCGCGGGGAAATAGGAGAGCGTGTAGACGCCGGCTGCGGAGTTCGGCAGCACGATGCGGTAGCCGTCCGCGATACCGAGCGACGCGGCGAGCGCGACGATATGCCCGAGCGACAGAGGCTGCGCCGCGTCGGTGGCCGCGGAAGAGGGCACGCTTGCGTTGCCCGCGGCCCACGGCGTCAGCGGCAACGGCAGGTCGTCCATGACCATGCCGGGCATCGAACCCATGTCGGCGCGCGTGGCATGCGCGAGCGTGGCGCTCGCGTGGCCCGGGTGGTCCGAGGGCGTTCCCGGCACGATGGAGCGCAACGGCAAACCGCCCCACGCGCCCGGCGGAGCGCCAAGCTTCGTCGCGGTCGCGAACGCCTTGAACTGTTTGCCCCACGAGCCGGTCCACGGCAGCCCCGTCAATACGAACGCAAGTGCGCCAAGCGCGAGCCAGATGCCGATCACCGCGTGAAGACTTTTCCATAGCGGACGTCCTTTCAGCGCCAGGCGCGGCAGCAGCACCGCGCGCGCGGTGGTTTTGCCGCGCGGCCACCATAGTGCGACGCCGGTGCCAATCATCACGAGCGTCCAGCATGCGGCCAGTTCCATCAGCAGTTCGCCGGGCTTGCCGAGCAGCAGCTTGCGATGAAGCATGCGATCCACCTGCATCAAGCGATGCTCGACGCTCAGCGTGCCCAGCACCTCGCCGCTATACGGATTCAGATAGATGCTCTGCTGCGTGCCGTCCGCGAGACGAAATACGAATTCGGCGCTGCGTTGCGGATCGCGCGTGATCACGGCGGTCGTCGCGATCGAGCCGGGCGGCATCGCCGCGCGCGCTTTCGCGAGCAGTGCGTTGTCGGCCAGCCTCCGGACGGCCTGCGGTGCGACGACCAGTTGCTGTCGATAAAGCAGCGGCTCGATCTGCGGCTGGAAGCAATACAGCGTGCCGGTGATGGCGAGCACGAGTAGAAAAGGCATCACGAAGAGGCCCGCATAAAAGTGCCAGCGCCACAGGGTTCGATAGCCTGGATGTGTCGGGCCGCTCGTGGCGGCGGTTGTACCGTTCTGCGCGCGCACGCGTTCGGCGGTTCGAGTCGTGGACATGAAATCCTCGTCGGGCAAATGGGTCGATGGTTCGTGTGCGACAAGCGGTTTGCCGCGTCTTGCATCAGGCTTAGATATGCAGCTTCGCTTCGACATAAAACGTGCGGCCCGGATACGGGTGGTAGACGAAGTAGCGCGCGTCGAACAGGTTGTCGACGCCGATGCCGAGTTCGCTGAGCTTCGTCGGCTTGAACGTGAACTTCGCGTCGACAACCGTGTAGGTGCTGGTGCCGCCGAACACGTTGGGGTTCGTGTCGGTATTCGTCAGCGTGTTGTACTGACGACCCGAGTAACGCGCAGCGAGCGTCAGCGCCGCGCGCGCGTCGAAGTGATACGTCGCGGCAAGATTCGCGCGCCACAGCGGAATGCGGTAGAAGTACTTGCCGACCGAGGCCGGATTCCGTGCGTTCTCGAGGATCTTCGACTGCGTGTACGCGACGCTCGCGAGCAGATCGAGCCCGCGCACGAACACGTCCTCGCCCGAATAGCTTGCTTCGACGCCGCGCGAGCGAACCTTGCCGATGTTCTGGAAGTTCGTCACGTTCGGAATCACGGTGGTGTCGGTCTGACTGAAGATCGTGTTCTTCACGTCGTCCTGAAACAGCGAGAAGCGGAACACGCCATTCCAATGCGCCCATTCGGCGCTCAGCTCTTTCGACAGATCGTCTTCGGGCTGCAAATATGGATTGTTGTTGACGATCGCGGAGCCGTTGATTTGCCCCTGGAACAGTTCGCTCGCGGTCGGAAAGCGATACGCGCGAGCGATCGACGCGCGCAAAGTCAGCTCGTCGCTGACATCGAACGATAGCGACGCCTTCGGCGAAAGGTGGCGCTGGCTGGCATCGCTGTACGCGATCGTCGTGCCGGGCAGCGACTGTGCGCCATCGTAGGCTTGCCAGTCTTCATAGCGCGCGCCGTAGACGAGCTTCCAGCGCGGCAGAAAGCGCCACGCGTCCTGCGCATAAAGAGCTTGCGTCTGCGTCTTGCCGGTGAACGCGTTGGCGAACGAGGTCGCGTCGCCGTCGCGCCAGTTCAGCGTGTTGTAGGTCTGGTTGTCGACGAAGTAGTTGTCGTAGTGGTAGCCGACGCTCAGTGCGTGATTGGCCAGTCCTGGCTGGTTCGTCGCGGGCGTATAGGTGCCGCGCAGGTCCAGCGTCTTCCAGCCGGTGCCGTCGTTGAACAGCACGGTGCCGGGGCCATTGCCCGGGCCGCCGGCATTCGCGGTGCGTGCGACGCCATTGCCGATGTCGTAATACGAGGCGATCGCCTCGCCGTTCCAGCCGGTCGCGTTGCGCGTTTTCAGCGACACGCCGTAGAGCCAGTTCTCGCTGTGCCCGACACCCGGCGCAAACGCGGCCGCCGGAATCGTGTAGTGGTAACCGTTGATCGATACGTTGCCGCTGTACACAGGGTTGCCGGCCGCGTCGCGCAGGAACGTCGATGTTTCGCTGTTGTACGTCTGGTGCCAGTAGCCGAGCGTGAAGCCGCCCTGCAGCGTCGGCGTGAAGTCGTACTGCATCTTCAGCTTGAACTGGTCCTGCACCGTGTGCTCGATGCCTTCGCCGTTCACACCGAGCACGGCCGTCGGCGCATTGGTCTGGTTGTTGTAGAAATAGGCGCCGGTGACGGGCGTGTCGCCGGCCTTGGCGGGCGTGGTCGATTTAGCGAGTGTTGCGAATTGCAGCGGCTGACTCGTGTTCTCGAGATGATTGACGCCGAGCCGGTACGAGAACTTGCCGATGCTATCGCCGATCGACGCGCTCGCTTCGCTGCCGTTGAAGCTCTGGTTCACGCCGAACAGGCTGAAGTGCTGCGTGAATGCCTTCACGTCGGCGTTGGCCTCGAACTGCTTTGGCATGCGCGTGCTGATCAGCACGGTCGCGCCGAGCGAATTGCCCGGATACAGCGCGGAAAACGGCCCGTAGATTACGTCGACCTGCTGGATTTCGTCGGGATACACCATCGACCAGCGCGGCGGAAACGAATAGCTATTGCCAAGCAGGTTGCTCAGCAGCAAGCCGTCCGCATAGACGAGGCCGCGCGCGCTCTGCGTATTGCTGGTGCCGCGCACCGCGATGATCGAATTCAGATCGCCGGTAAAGCGCTTGCGTACCGCCAGGTTCGGCATGTACTTGAGCACGTCCTCGGTGTTGACGACGTTCCAGTTCGCGAACTGATCGCGCGTCACGGTTTCGACGGAGGCCGGCAGGTTCGGGTCGACGGCGCGCGGTGCGGCGCTCGCGCTTGCGCTTGCACTGACGCTGACGGCGGGCAGCGTCGCGTCGGTGTTTGCGTCGGCGGCATGCGTGGGTGTTGCGACGAAAGCCGGCACGAAGGCAGGCATGAGCGCGGGCCATAGAACGGAACGACGAACCACGCGATGAGCGGAAAAGACAGCGTCACGACGGACGCAATAAGAGAGCCTTCGCAGCGCGAAGTTGAACATGAGCGTTTCCTCGATGCATTGAACAGGCGATCGCAGGCCTCGTCGATGTGGGCGACGAAGGCGCGATCAGAACCGGTAGCGATCAGGAAACGGCAGGTGGGGCGCGCGGACGTCCCGACGGGAAGGCGCCAAGCGGGGTGAAGCGGGTGGACAGCGTGGGCGGCGCAGTGCCGGCCAGCGGCAGCGCGGCCGGCGGCTCGACGGCGGCGAGCGTCGGCATCGCGACGTGATGTTCGAGCAGATGACAGTAGCCGCAGGCGCCGAAGGCATCGTCGTGGCTCAGATGCACGGGCGCGGGGCTGGTTTGAGCGACGACGCTCGCATCGCTCACATTGCTTGCACCAGCCGGATGAAGCGCCGAACATAGCGCGGCAATCGGCTCGTGGGCGCGGCCCGATTCGAGCAACTGACTCACGAGCGGCGCGAACACGACGAGCCACATGGCGACGAGGCCAAGCCATGCGGTCAGGTGGTTGCGCGAGTGTCGAGTCATGATCGTCGAAGAAAAGACGGGCGCGATTCTAGCATCACCGCGCGATCCTTTCATTCGCAATGACGGGCATAACGGCGGATTCGACGGTGAAAAAGCGCTTATTTCGGGGCGCCGAGGCCGAGGCGACAACCAGCGAGCCGTGGCGCTATGTTCGGCCGGGCAGTTCGTCGACGCGTTGCCCCTCGTCGCGCCGCAGCTCGAAGATTCCGCCTTGCCGAACGATCAGCGGGCCGAAGCGTTCAATATTGCCGGTGCGTGTTCGTTCGCGCTGGGTCAGTGGGCGAGCTCGGTCGAGCGCGTGCGGCAGGCGTGCGTCGAGCGATTCGGCGGCGCGCTATGACGCTTCTGTGAGCTGCATGTGATACAGGCCCCACGGCGACAATTCGAAGCGGTCCTTCAGTGGCTTGGCCGCGAGTTCGGGAATCTGATCGGCGTCGTAGATCGCCCATAACGGCCCCACGCCGCCGAGCGCCAGCGGCTTGCCGTCCATTTGTGTCGCGACGATGAAGTGATACTCGCGCACCTTGTCGAGCGTCGTCAACACCGCGTAGCCATCGACCGCGTGCATGACGATTTGCGTGCTGCCCGCGTCGGGCGCGCCGACGTTTGCGAGCACGTCGGTGAGCAGCGGGCCGCTAAACGTATGCATGTGCGCATCGTATTCGATCGTCGGATGGATCGTCACGGTCTTCATGCGGGCGAGCCACGGCAGATCGACGCCGTACGCTTGCGAAAACTTCACCTGGTGCTTCGCCAGCAGTTGATCGAAAGCGGGATTGAGCGCGCCGCGATTGCTGTGCTTGATCGCGCCGGAGATCGTCAGGACGACCGGAGACGGCCCGCATTCGGCGTGCTCGCGCTTCGCGCCAAATGCGGGCGCGACCGCCGCGCCCAGTGCCGCGGCGCTGGTCAGGAACTGGCGTTTGTTCATTACGTTTTCTCCGGGTGTCGTCGAGGCGCCGCGTGGTGAGGTGCGCGCTCTTCTATTGTCGGAGAATTGTCGCCGCACGTGATACGGCGATGCTTCATTAACGCGTCATTCGCTATGCTATTTCCGCTTGCGGTTCGTGCCGGAGCCGGCACGGTTCCATGCGCGGCGGTCCAATGCGGTGCGCGTCTTCGCAGGTTTATGACGAAGTCCTTTTCCAATGCCCATGGACGCACGAACCAGGCGCAACGCAAGAAGCCTCCACTCTTTGTCGCCCTAATCAATGGAAGTGCTCAGTTCGCGCCGATACTGACGGTGCGCGTCACATCGACGACCGACAGCCGGATCGCGTCGATCAATGCGCGCGCGGCCGGTGACGGCGTGCCCGCCGCGCGCATCGTCAGGCCGATCTCGCGCCGCGTGTTGTGCAGCGGTACATCGAGCACCACCAATTGCCCGGACTGAATCTCGTGATGCAGCTGCTGCGCCGACAAGGCCGCCGCCATGTCGGTACCGAGCAGCAGGCCGCGAATCACCGCGAGGTCGGCGGTTTCGACGGTCGGCAGAGGCGGCTTCACCTTCATCCGCTTGAATTGCGTTTCGAACAGCGCACGCGCCGGCGCGTTGCTGCGCGGCAGAATCCACTGCGCGTCGCGCAGACCCATGATGGTCAGATCGTGCGCGTGAGTCAGCGGATGACCGCGGCGCACCAGCACCACCATGTCTTCCGACATCAGCCGCTCGTTTTTCAGGCCGCTCGTCGCGTCGTTGTCGCGCAGCGCGCCGAGAATGAAATCGATGTCGCCCGCTCGCAGACCGGCCACGAGCGTCTCGTATGCGCTTTCGTCGGTGACCACGCGCACGCCCGGATTCTCCGAGGTCATTCGCGCGATCGCCTTCGGCAGGATCAGCGTGCGCCCGAGCGGCAACGCGCCGACTGTCACCGAGCCCTGAATCTTGCCGTGCAATGCGGCGATATCGTCGGGGACGTGGCGCAGTTCGTTCAGCGCGCGGCGCACGTGAAGCAGGAACGTCTCGCCCTCGGCCGTCAGCAGAATGCCGCGCGGGCTGCGGTGAAACAGACTCAGTCCCGAGCCGCTTTCGAGTACCCGGATCGCGGTGCTCACCGCGGGCTGGCTGATGCCGAAGGTTTTTGCCGCGCTCGGCATATGCCGATGCCGCGCGAGCGCCGCGAATAGTTGCAACCGCCGCGTGTTGAGCAGATACGCGGGCAATGCGCCTTCCGCGACGGGCCGGCGGCGCGTCTGTCGCGCGGCGCACCATCGGGCGAGTTCTTCGAGTTCAGCGAAGATCCGCTCGCAGCGATGCAGCACCGCGCGGCCGACCGGAGTGGGCAGCATGCCCGAAGGACCGCGATCGAACAGCGCTTCGCCGAGCGCCGACTCGAGCTCCTGCACGGAGCGCGTGACCGCCGACTGCGCGCGAAACAACGCGGCCGCCGCGCGCGTCGCGCTTCCCATATCGGCGACGAGCCGGAATGCGCGCAGTTGCGCGAGATTGAGCAGGTCCTTGCTGACCGACAGCGGCGCTTTGGCGCTCGCCTGGCTGGTGGCGGCGGAAAGCGTGTCGTTGCTCATGCCGCGCCCGCGATCAGATGCAACGACGGCAGCGACAGATTCAGACTTTCCTTCGAGATCTGCGTGTGCTCCTTCATCAACGCATCGACGCGCGCGCCTTCGCCTTTTTTCAGCGCGTCGACGATCGCGTGATGCTGGCGATGCGCGTACGTCAGCATCATGAATTGACGCTCGCGCGCGGATTCGTCGAACGCGATCGTGAACGGCGACACGAACGGCACCTTGTCGTTCAGACTGAGCGCGGCCGTGACCGCCTGGTTCTGCGCCGCTTCGACGATCAGCGCATGAAAGCGGCCGTTCATCTGCGCGTAGCGCACGTCGTCGCCTGGCTGCAGATGCTTTTGCTCGAAGATCGCGTCGCCTTCACGCAGGCAGTCGTCGAGCGCGGCGGCGAGCGCGGGGCTCACGCCGTTTTCGGCGACCGAGCGCGCGGCGAGTCCCTCGAGCACGCCGCGCACGTCGATCGCGTCGAGCACGTCGCGCACGCTGAAGCGGCGCACGACGTAACCGCGCGAGCCCGAACGATCGAGCAGGCCTTCCGACGACAGCACGCTCAACGCATAACGCAGCGGCGTGCGCGACACGCCGAGCCATTGCGCAAGCTGCGCTTCGACGAGCCGCTGCCCGGGCGACAGTTCGCCCGACAGGATCTTCTCGCGTAAGGTCTGCACAATCGCTTGCTGGGTGGTCTCGTTCATCGTTTCGTCGCTCGTCGGAAGCAGCGCAGTATAGCCACGCGTGCAGCACCGCTCCAAGCCTTGGAAATGTGCGTTGCGAGTTGTTTTCCGGGCCATCTGTTTTATTTATCGCGTGCCGAGATGCCAAGGCGTCGCGGAAGGCTTGCCTCACCGGCTTGGGATACCGAGGGAGCCCTGCGCGGCGTGGGTCGGGGTGCGCTTCATCCGCGCTTTGGCCGCGCAAATGCCGGGTTTTTACTCGTCAACCCGGCGCTGCCTGAGGTATACCCGTGCTTCCCGTATCGCGGCACAATTTCTATCTTTGTATCCCAAGACGGTCATGGTGACTAGCGCGGTAAACCTGGCGACCTATCCGATTGGCAGCAGCACGAAGTGACGGAAGAGAACGAAGATGGCAAGAATCATTGGTGGTATCGGCACGTCCCATGTACCCACGATCGGGTTGGCGTACGACAAGGGCAAGCAGAACGAACCGGCATGGGCGCCGATGTTCAAGGGTTATGAACCGGTGGCGCAGTGGCTGGCCGAGCAGAAGCCCGACGTGATGGTGATGTTCTACAACGACCACGCGAACAGCTTCTTCTTCGACTGCTATCCCACGTTCGCGCTCGGCGTGTCGCCCAACCACGAGTTCGCCGATGAAGGCGCCGGCAAGCGTCCGCTGCCCGACATCGCCGGTCATCCGGATCTCGCGATCCATATCGTCGAACAACTGGTCGCCGACGAATTCGATCTGACCGTCTTCCAGGACCGCCCGCTCGATCACGGCGTCAATTCGCCGCTGTCGCTGATGCTGCCGCATCAGGGCGGCTGGCCGCTGTCGCTGGTGCCGCTCGAAGTGAACGTGCTGCAGTATCCGCTGCCCACCGCGAATCGCTGCTACCGGCTCGGCCAGGCGCTGCGTCGCGCGATCGAATCGTTCGAGCAGGATCTGAAGGTCGTGGTGGTCGGCACGGGCGGGCTGTCGCACCAGGTGCATGGCGAACGCAGCGGCTTCAACAACACCGAATGGGACATGGAATTCCTCGACCTGATCGTCAGCGATCCGGAGCGTCTTGCCGCGATGAAGCACGTCGATTACGTGCGCCTCGGCGGCGCGGAAAGCGTCGAGACGATCATGTGGCTCGCGATGCGCGGCGCGCTGGGTCAGAAGGTCCGCGAACTGCATCGCAGCTACTACCTGGCGACCAGCACCGCGATGGCCGTGACGATCTACGAAGAAGAGGTGGCGTAATGAATCCGCAACTGGTTGGCGTCGAAGAACTGACCGGCACGTATCCGTTCGATATCCGCCAGAGCATGAAGGCGATGCGCCTGAACCGCTTTTTCTGGCAGATGCGCGAAGCGTCGGCGCGCGCGCTGTGGCTCGAAAACCGCACCGCCTCATACGATGCGGCCGGCCTGACGCCGGAAGAACGCAGGCTGGTCGACAACACCGACTGGATCGGTCTGATCCGTTATGGGGTGTCTTTCTTCGTGCTCGAGAAGTTCGCGCGTGTGGTGAAGATCACCAATCTCGGCGTGTACGCGAGCATGCGCGGCGAAACGCTCGAAGCGTTTCTGAAGACTCGTCAGGTACCCGACGCCGTTTAAAGGCCGCGCATCAAGGCGCGCATCAAGGCAGCGCTGTCCGCCGGGCAATCCGATTTGAGGTTCCGATGTGTAGTTCAAGCCACCTGGCTTACTTCGACCCGGCCGTGATTATCGGCGGGTTCATGTCGCATATCTTCTTTGCTGTGCCGTTGGCGTTGACCGTCAAGCGGTTGAAAGGTAAAGGGCTTTGGCTATACGTCGAAAACGGCCGCACGCTCGCGTCTGTCGTGATCGACGGGGATAACGACACGGGTGTCGCTCATTTGCGCTGGTTCATCGTCGACGATTCTTTGCGCGGCGCCGGGATTGGACGGCAATTGCTGTCGCATGCCATGCGTTTCGTCGACGAGCGGTTCGACGAAACCTATCTATGGACGTTCAAGGGGCTCGACGCGGCGCGTCATCTGTACGAGTCATTCGGCTTTCGGCTAAGTGAAGAATCGGAAGGCACGCAATGGGGAACACGCGTGGTCGAGCAGCGTTTCAACCGGCTTTGCGCAAGGGAAGGCGATAACGGTACTGCGTGATCGGCGCGGCAGCGAACTCGACGCCGTCGGTCAGTGCGCGAGGACCGACCCCGCGATCCGGTCGGCCAATTCGCCGAGAACGCGGCTCAACGCGGCCGCCTGCGCGAGCGCACCGTGTCCATCGATTGCGGAGTCGAGCGTCACCTGCTGCCGCAGCGGCGCCTGATCCGAGTGCCCGGCCAGCAGCGTCCACTCCGCTTGCAGCGTCAGCGTGCCGCTCTCGTCGGCCGTGGCATTCAGCACGGTGACGACCAGCCTGCGCGTGCCGGGCGGCGCGGGTGCATCCGGAACGACGAACGATCCGGCGGGCAGCCGCGTGAGCAAGTCCTGTGCAAGCGTTTTGCGCATCATCAGAGCGAGCGGTGCGCCCCACAGGTCGCTATCGTCGATCGTCAGCCGGTTCTGCGAAGCCAGCGTGACGACTTCGAGCCGATCGAGCACCGCGGGAATATGCACGGCGGTCAGTTGAATCGGTGGGATCGGCGCCGTGGCGGGCGGCGCGTCGGCGGGCATCGGGTTCAACGTCACATAGCGTGTCGGTATGCTGTGTCCGCATCCGGCGAGCGTCATCGCCACGACGGTTACGACAAACGCCGCCGTCCTGGCGCTCGTCGCGAGCAATGCCGCGACGGCGCGTCCGACGGGGAACGTGGACCTCGTCATCATTGAGCCTCCTGCTGCCTGCCATGGATCAGCGCCTCCGGATGGCGGTCGAGATAGTCGGCCAGTGCCCGAATCGAGCGTGCGGTGTCGGTCAGCTCCTGCATGGCGGCAGGCAGGTCGTTCTGGCTCGACGCGTCGCCGCCTAGCGTCCGGTTCGCCGCGGCAACGGTGCGATCGGCCGCGTTCGCCGTCTCGCGCAATTGCGCGACGAGCGGACCGATCTGTGGCGAGACCTGCTGCAACGTGTGATCGATCTGCGCGACCGAGTGGTCGATGTGCGTCAGGCTGTCCTTGATCTGAGGCGAGGAACTGAGGGCGTTGATATGCGCGGCGATACTGCGGACCTGTTCGCCGGTTTGCCGGATCGGAAGATCGTCGATTTTCTGGATCACCTCGTTGGCCTTGGCCATCGTCGTGTCGAGATTCGCGGCGGCGACACTCGGAATGACGGGCAGGCCGTCCTCGCTGGCGAGCGTCGCCACCGGCGCGCCTTGCACGAAGTCGAGGTTGATCTTGTCCGCGCCGACGAGCGGCGGATCTTGCGACAACCGCGCGCGCAAGCCTGTGGCGACGAGGCGGGTGAGCATGCCATCGACGAGCGGGCGCCAGTCCCCGTTGGCCGGTGGCGGCGCGCCGACGATGCCAAGCTGCGACGGGTTCAGCGCGATCTGCACCGGGGTGCTCAGCGCGCCCGTGCGTGCGTCGTAGTTCAGGCGCACGCTGGTGACGGTGCCCACGTCGAAACCGCGCAATTGCACATCGGCACCACTCTTCAGGTCGCCGACCGCACCGTCGAAGCGCACCAGATAGGTGACGACCGGGCCGTGCCCCGGCGCGAGCGCGGGGCGGCGATCGACTCCGTCGAAACGCGATGCCGGTTCGCCGGGCCCGGGCTCCATCACGATCTCGGGGCCGGACAGCACTGCCTTGATCGACGCTGGATCGTTGAGATCCACGTGGGCGCCGCGCAGGAAAAACCTGGTCTCGCTGCGCAGATACTTTTTTTCGGCGCGATCTATCTTGAGTTCGGCTTTCACGTGTTGGCCATCGGGCGCGAGCGTAATCTCCGAGACGGCGCCGACCTTCACGCCGCGCAGCGTGACAATCGTGTCGTCGGGCTTCATGCCGTACGCGTTGTCGAAGGTTACCGTGACCGTCTCGCCATGATTCATCAACGCGCGAACGCCGAGCCATCCGGCCATCGCGAAGGCTGCGACCGGCACCGCCCAGATCCAGCCGGGCCACGCGCTGCGCCGCACCTGGGCCTGCGAACGACGGGGACGCGTGCCGCTCATCGCTTGCTCCGCGGGTGGACGTCCCACATCAGGCGCGGGTCGAATGCGCGCGAAGCGGCCATCGTCAGAAACACGACCAGCGCGAACGCGGTGGCGCCAATGGCGGGTCGCGCCGCGGCGATGCCGTCGAACCGGACCAGCGGCACGAACGCCGCGATCGTGAACACGTCGACGTACGACCATCGGCCGAGTTCGTCGATCAGGCGGTACAGATGCGCCTTGACCCGCAGATGCCGGCGCGAACGGCGCCGAACGGAGACGACGAACCATGCCATGCCGAGAATCTTCGCCACCGGAATGACGATGCTCGTACAGATGATCAGAATGCCGAGCGGCCACAGGCCAGCGTGAAACAGTTGGTAGACGCCGTCGATGATCCGGGTTGAGTGGGTCCGCCCGAGTTGCATCGAAGTGGTCATCGGAAAGAAGTTGGCCGGGATCGTCAGAACGAGCGCGGCGAGCGACAGCGCAGCCGCGCGCACGTCGGCGTCGGTTTTGCGAGCGCGCAACGTCAGTGCGCAGCGAGGGCAGGGGCGCCCCTCCTGCGACATCGGCACGACCAGATCGCAAACCGTGCAGGACAGCGGCGCTTCATGTTCCGGCAACTCGTTTTCCGCGGCGATCGCGCGCCACACGGTTCTCCGGTCGAGCGACGCGCGCGTGAGCATCGACAGCAGCGCCGCGGCGATGAAGCAGTAGCCGCCGGGGGCGATCGTGCCGGTCAGATTCTGCGTCACGCGCGCGTAACCGACGAAGCAGCCGACCAGATAGACATCGGGCATGGTCCAGATATCGAGCGAGGTGGTCCAGCGAAACAGCGCGCCGATTCCTCTGGTACGCCGGCCGAGCCGCAGCGCGGCGAGGACGATCACGAGGCCGCCAAAGCGGATGAATGGCAGCACGATACCGAAGGTGCCGAGCAGTACCGCGAGAATGAACCAGCCATCGTTCCACATCTCCACGATGCCCGACGACAGCAGTGATGAGCGTTCGACGCCGAGCATGTGGACATACATCAGGGGCGCGAGGTTGGCCGGAAACAGCAATACGAAGGTCGCGCTCGCGCAGGCGAGCGCTGCGGTCTGGCTTCGGCCGCTACGCCGCTCGAGCGGAAAGTGACAGGCGCGGCAACGCGCGTAGGTATGGGCGGTGAGCGGCGGGATGTCTTCGAGCGCGCCGCATTCGGGGCAGCCGATCGTCATGCGACGTTCTCCATCGGCTGTCCGTTTTCAGGCGGGCAGCGCGTTGCGAATGAGGTTTCGCCGATCATCCCTCGACCCCCGGGCGCCGTTTGGCGCGTGCATGTACGGCAGACGCGCTGGCGCGCGCCAGCTCTTGTCCTGCACTAGCATGGCGCGTTCCCGGCCGGCCTCGGCGCGCCGGGCAGCGCGGACGGTCGGCGGCGGCGGTGTGGCGTCAGTCGGGTGAGCGGTTCCGATCCGCTTCGCTTTGCGAGCCGGGCGGCGTGCCCGGTTTGGTGTTCGGCGCCGCTGACGGAGCGGCGTCGGCAATGATCAGCAACCTCGAGGACAGCGCGTCGGGGTGGCCCGGCTTGAACCAGTTCATCTCGGGAATGCGTGAATCGGTCAGGTAGATCGTGCCGTCCGGCCCTTCCGCGAACGTATCCGGCCATCGCAGGCCGGGCTCGTGCAGCAACGTCGTCAATGTCGCGCCGTCCCATACCTTCACCGCGTGTTCTTCGACCGCGGTAATCAGCAGGCGTCCCGTCCGGTCGATGTGCAGCCCGTCGGCGGGGCGATGCTCGAGCACTTTCTCGACGCGGTTGCCGACTTCATCGGTCGCGAGCGTGGTATCGCGAAGCGCTTCGGTGGGCACGCGGTAAAGCGTTTTGCCCTTCACCGCCTGCCAGTACAGATACAGTCCATCGCGAGTGAGCGCGATGCCGTCGGCCGCCAATTCGACGCCGCGTCCATCGGGACGCCGCAATGGTGCGCCGCCAGCATGGACCGTGACGCCCGGATCCGTTTGCGTCGACGGATGCCCGTCGAGCACGCGGCGCGCTTGACCGGTGCCGAGATCGACCACCACGATCGCGCCGCGTGTTCCAGAGTCCGTGATGTAGGCGAAACGGCCGTCGGGACTGATGCGCACGTCGTTCAGATAGCTGCCCTGAGACGCGATGTCGAGCGTGAACGCAATGCAGCCGACGACGCTATCCGTCGCAAGATCGATGCGGACCAGTTTAGGGGCACCCGGCACGACGAACGCCTGGGCCGGCGCGCCGGGGTCGAGTACCCACAGGTTGTTTTGGGAATCGCACAGCATCGCCTGCACGCAGACCCAGCGATCCTGCGGGTTCAACTCGTCACGCCTGGCATTGCGCCAGCCGTTCCATCGATCGTCGGGATAAGGACGGACGTCGCCATCGGGCGTGAGTACGCCGACGGAGATCGGCGCGTCTTCTGTCCAGCGCGGGAAGTTGACGAAGATGCGTCCGTCCGCGGCGACGGCGACGCCGGTCACCTGGTGCCCGAACGACGCAATCTCGCGCAGATGCGGCAGCGAGCCGTCGTCACCGGCGCTCGATGCAGGCGCGGCGGTCAGTGGAACCCGATCGGCGGCGGTTGGCGTGGCGGTGTCTTTCATGGGCTGCCTCCGGGACAGGACGGAAATGTCCGTATTCAGTAAAGCGAATGTCGCGTGCAAAGATAAAGTGAATCGTAATCCGCGAATCTTTCGGAAGGTATTCAACGTGAATTGCGGACCGTCCTTTATGCGAATTGTTTGACTTTCGCGCGAGCAGAGAACGGTAGTGCGCGCAATAGGGAAAGCCGAGTTGTCGCGTGGCGCTTGATACGACATGGCGCGCTAAAAGGCCGCGTTGCTACTACGTCATTCAGGGCGAAAAGAATCGCGCCGCGGCGGCGTGCGGAGCCGCCGTACCAAACGGTCCATTTCGGCAACTCTGACTCTCAGGGTTTCTCCTGACTCGCCTTTGGACCCGCCGTGTCACTCGTGCGCTACACCGCTCATTTGCAAAGAAAAAATAATGCCGACGTCAAAGGAATGTGCTAGAAAATAACAATTGCACGCGCAGACAAATAGCAACGCCTGCAAGTAAAAATTTCGGCTTTCAATACTCTTAATCGGCCGCGAGGTGGATCATGAGAACAACGACGCTTTGGGGGCTCGGGGTGACGACGGTCGCTTCGGTGCTAACGCTGCAATGTTATCCAGCGTGGGCCGACGGGCCCGAAGCGGCCTATGCGTCCGACGACGAGGTGCCGGCTGGCTCGCTCAGTCCGAACGAGTACAAGGTCAATGCGGACGGCATGAAAGAAGATCCGAATGCGAAGATGTCGGACGTGGCCCGCGCGTATCGCAATGGCTATATCAATCGCGGCAAGCAGGATCAGGCCGATTACCAGGCAATGATCGACTCGCACAATCACGGTCAGCGGCAACCCGCCAGGACCGACGTCGCGCGGGTCGACGTGCCGCCGCTGCCGCCGGGCGTTCCCGAAGACGATAACTCGAAGTACACGAGCATTCCGCCGCAGCCTCAGAAGCCGCGGCCGGTCCAATACGCGCAGCGTCAGGTGCCGCAACCGCCGCCGCAACAGCAATATCAGCAGGTGTACCAGCAGCCGCAATACGCGCCGCCAATGCAATACCAGCAGGCGCCGGCCTACGCGCAGATGCAGCCGGTCTACGACAACCAGCCGGTATACGTGCGGCAGGACTATCCTCAGCCGCCCGTGCAGTACGTGCCGGTTTATCCGCAGGCGCAATACGATGAAATGCCGCAGGTCGTGGAAACGGTGGTTCAACCGGCCGCGCCTGTCGCTTATCAGGTTTATCGTCCGCCGGTCTATTGGGCGCAGCCGCGCGTGTATGCGTATCGCGCGCCGGTCTACAGCTATCGTATGTGGCGTTGAGGTATTGCGCGAGTCGTGGCGGCGTTGCGCAGCAATGGACCGCCGCGGCGAATACTCGCACGCATCGATTGATTGGCCGATAGAAAGTACTCAGCCCGCCGCATTCGTGGCGGGCTGAGTACTTTCTTTTATTCGTTTTTGCGCTAGTGACCGCTGGCACCTCTCGTGCGCACATTCAAATGGTTATTCACCTGTCTGACTCCGCGCACCGATCTCGCGACACTGCCCGCGCGTTGCACCTGAGCGCGCTGCGGTACCCAACCGGTCAGCGTCACGATACCGCGGCGCGCCTGCACGTGAATCGACGTTGAATGCAGGTTCGGTGTGCGTGCGAGCGCGCGCCGCACGTCGCGCGCGAGTTCGCTATCGGGTCTGTTGCGAGCCGGCGATGCCGCGATGGATTGGCTTTGCGCGGAAGCATCGTTCGGCATGCCGCCACTGGTTTGCGCATTCGCACAGGTCGCAGTGCCGATCGCAATCGCTGCCGCGGCAATGGCGCCAATTAGGGTGCTCGCGCTGTCTTTTCTCACAAGTCCTCCTGTACCACCTGATTGTCGCTCGCCGCGCAGCAGATCGACGTTGCGGCTATTGCGCTTGCCCGTTGCCCAATAGCGCGTCCGTCGTGACGACCGTGCAGTACTCGTGATCGAGATTGGCCAGTGACATCGCGTGAATGTCGTCGGCGCTGCGCGGCGTTCCGTGCCAGTCGGTCCGTGCAAAAGTGAAACAGCCGTCGGCCACGAGATACGTATCGAAGCCGAGGTTGCCGGCCATCCGCACCGTCGTCTCGACCGAGTTGTTGGTGATGACACCCGCCACGACCAGCGTCGTGTGGCCGGCGGCGCGCAGGCGGTCCTCGAGTCCCGTGCCGATGAACGCGTTGTTCGTGCGTTTCGCAATCACCGGTTCGTCGGGCAACGGCACGTTGGACGCCTTGAATTCGTGTCCCGCCTGACCCGGCCGATAGTGCGACCCAGGCTCCGTCGAGTCGTGCCGCACATGCCACACCGGCCAGCCTCGGCTACGCCAATGCGCGAGCAAGCGGCTCACCTGCGTCTCGGCTGCGGGATTGTTGCGCTCGCCCCAGCTCGGATGATCGATCGCGCGTTGCAGATCGATCAACAACAATACGGCGCCGGCGGAAGGAGCGGGAGAGCGCATGGGTCGAATGAGTCTGTGTAGGTGTCGATATGGTTCTGGCAGACTTTACCGTATTGCCGCCATCAATAGCCATGTATGATGGCGGGCTCGCGCACGGCAGGGCGCCCTGCGCGGGCGGCTTGCGCGGATCGCGCGCCGTCTGCCGCGCCCACCGGGCCGCAACGCATCCCTTCACGATGATCCAGAGGAAGACCGCCATGACGGCTGCAACGCAATTCGACCAGGTTTCTGTTGTCAAACGAGCCAACGTGTACTTCGACGGCAAGTGCGTGTCGCACACCGTGCTGTTCGCCGACGGCACGCGCAAGACGCTCGGCGTGATCCTGCCCGGCACGCTGAACTTCGGCACCGACGCGCCGGAGCTGATGGAAGTGCAGGCGGGCAAATGCCGCATCCGTCTCGACGGCAGCGATGAGTGGAAGACCTATGGCGCGGGCGAATCGTTCTCGGTGCCTGGCAAGAGCCGCTTCGATATCGATGTGGTCGAAACGCTGGACTACGTTTGCAGCTATCTGTAAGCGGCTTTAGGCGCGTGCAGTGGGATAAGAAAGAGCTGTTGCAAGCAGCCGGGACGGCTTGGACAATGGACCCAGGCTCTCGTTGCTCAGATGTGTTGAAGAGATAACACACAAGCATTCGCGAGTGCATGCCTGAGCCAGGTGCTCAGAATGGGCCGTCCATTACGCTTCGCTTCGACGATGAACCTTACGCTGTCTCTTTCGCCCCGATCTCCTCGATCACCTGCACGAATTGCTCGACCGGCTGGCCGCCGGTCACCAGATAGCGGCGGTTGAAAATGATCGACGGCACCGATTGAATGCCCATTTCCTGATTGTTCTTTTCCGCTTCGCGCACTTCATCGGCATACGCGCCGCTCGTCAGCACGTCGCGCGCTTCGTCGGCGTCGAGTCCTACCGACTGGGCCGCTTCGACCAGCACGTCATGATTGCCCGGATTCTTGCCGTCGGCATGATACGCGCGCAATAGCGCGAGCTTCAGCGGTAACTGGTGGCCCTTCAGGCCGGCCCAATGCAGCAGGCGGTGCGCGTCGAACGTGTTGTAGGTGCGGATGCGCGGACCGAAATCGAAGCCGACGCTCGCGCCGCGTTCGCGGATCATCGCCTGCGTTTCGGCGATCTGCTCGGCCGTGCGGCCGTATTTCTTGCCGAGATACTCGACGATGTCTTCGCCGTCCGGTCCCATCTGCGGATTCAGTTCGAATGGATGCACGACGATGCGCGCGTCGATTTTGTCCTGAAGCCGCGCGAGCGCGAGCTGCAGCGACGACAGGCCGATCGCGCACCACGGGCAGGCGATGTCGGAAACAAAATCGATGGTGAGTTGCTGTTTCATGGTTGTCCTGGCGGAATGAAGTGCGATGCGGCGGCGGCAAGTGCGGCCGCAACGATACCGACAGCGTAGCGTGAATCGTCCGTCCGTGCAGTGCGGCTGAATTTGACCGCAAGACCCGGAGTGTTTTCCCGCCACCACACTCGTACACTAAGTTCATCGAGCTACCTACTTTGATGGCGCGGGCGACGAGCCCGCGCCGCCCACTCATCGACGATGAACGCAATCGCTCCCACCCAAACGATCGACCAACGCGTCGACGCACTCGACTGGCCGCGGATCGAACACGATCTCGATCAGTACGGCTGCGCCGCCGTGCCGCAACTGTTGACGCCCCGCGAATGCGACGCGCTGAGCGCGCTCTATACACGCGACGCGCTTTATCGCAGCCGCGTCGTCATGGCGCGCCACGGCTTCGGTCGCGGCGAATACAAGTACTTTGCGTATCCGCTGCCGTCGCTCGTCGGCGGCTTGCGCGGTGCCCTTTATCCGCACCTCGTGCCGGTCGCGAACCGCTGGAACATGGCGATGGGCATCGACGTGCGCTATCCGCCGAAACATGCGGATTTCATTCGACGCTGCCATGACGCCGGCCAGGTGCGTCCGACGCCGCTGATCCTGCAATACGGCGAGGGCGATTTCAACTGCCTGCATCAGGATCTGTACGGCGAACACGTGTTCCCGCTGCAGGTTGCGGTACTGCTGTCGGAGCCGGGGCGCGACTTCACAGGCGGCGAGTTCGTGATGACCGAGCAGCGTCCGCGCATGCAGTCGCGTGCCGAAGTCGTGCCGCTCGCGAAGGGCGACGCGGTCGTGTTCACCGTGAACAGCCGGCCCGTGCAGGGTACGCGCGGGCCGTATCGCGTGAATCTGCGGCACGGCGTGAGCCGCCTGCGCTCGGGACATCGGCATACGGTCGGCATCATCTTTCATGATGCGCTGTGAGGGCCGCTGTCGGCGCAATGGCGCAACACCGCGTGCCGTGAGACGATAACGGCCACGATTCCAGCGATCTGCCGCCATTGTCGTAAGATCCGTCGCCTCGTCCCATGGAAAACCTGCTCAAGAAACTCGATCTGACTTCGCTGCGTCTGTTCGTCGCCGTTTGCCAGGAGCGCAATATCGCGCGCGCGGCGGAGCGCGAGTTCATCGCGTCGTCGGCGGTGAGCCGGCGCATCGCCGAGATCGAGGCGCTGATCGGCCTGCCGGTGATTCAACGGCAGTCGCGCGGCATTACCGTGACGCCGGTCGGCGAGACCGTGCTGCGCTACGCGCTCGCGATCATCGGCAATATCGAGCAGATGAGCGCGGAGTTGTCGCGCTTTTCGACGGGCGTCAAAGGGCGCGTGAGGGTGGTTGCGAATCTGTCGTCGATCGTGCAGTTTCTGCCTGAAGACGTGGCCGCGTTCGGCCGCGCGTTCCCGGATGTAGCGATCGAACTCGAAGAAGAAAACAGTGCGGACGTGCTGCGTATCGTCGACGAACACGGCGCGGACTTCGGCATCTGCAATCCGGTTGCTGGCAGTGAGGCGTTCGAGCAGGTGCCGTATCGCCAGGACCGGCTCGCGGTGCTCGTGCCGGGTGGGCATCGGCTCGCCAGCGCGGCGCGGGTGAACTTCGACGATCTGTTGCACGACAGCTTCGTCGGCTTGCGCAGCGAAAGCGCGCTCACGCGTTTGCTCGCGCAGCAGGCGGCGAGCGCGGGCCAGCAGCTCGACGTGCGGATGCGCGTGAGCAGTCTCGATGCGCTGTGCCGGATGGTGCATGCGGGGCTCGGCATCGCGATCGTGCCCGAGCCGGTCGGCCTGCTCTACGTGAACACGCTCGACGTGCGGCTGCTGCCGCTTGCCGATGCGTGGGCGGAGCGTCATCTGATCATCATCTTCAAGGCGCGCGAGCAGTTGAGCGCGAGCGCGGCCGCGCTGGTGTCGTTCCTCGGCAATCCGCCTTAGACGATTCCACCGCCCGCACTGCGCGCCGCGGCTCCGCCATCGAGCATTCGCGAAACGAGACGGCAGCGTTGCCGCACCGGCACTTCGGCATCCACCTTGCGCGCCGTATAGTGAGCGCAAGGAGAATGCAGTGATGAGCGATACGATTCGTTTGGACGGCCGCGTGCTGTACCTGTCGCAAGACCCGGCCGTGATCGAGGCGCAACTGGCCGGCGAAAACTTCACTCGCGACACGGCGGGGCCGTTGCGCGACAACGTGTCGACGGACGAGATCACGCCCGTCACCGTAATGCTCACCTACGACGAGCGCCTCGGCCAGTACCCGTACGTCGGCTTCAAGGCCGGCGAGGGTCTGCCGATCGGCCGCAATGCGGTGAAGGACGGCGGCTTTCGCGTGACGGTGGCCGGCAAGCGCTACGGCAAGGGCTCGTCGCGCGAATCGAGCCCGCTCGCGGAGTTGTCCGCAGGTATTCGCCTGATCGTTGCCGAGAGCTTCGAGCGTATCTATCAGCAGAACTGCGACAACATCGGCATTCTGACCACGACCGATTTTTCCGTGCTCGATCGCCTGCTTGCAGGCGAAGCGGTGCCGATCGACGAATTCCTCAAAGGCCGCGACTCGCTCACGCAGCAGATCATCCGCAGCGGCGGGCTGCTCGCGTATAGCCGGTTTGCGGAGTGGCCCGCGCCGGGCGAGCGCGCGAGCGATGCCCCGAACGAGGCGCCGGGCGCCGAGCCGAGAACGCTGGTCGAGAAGATCATCGACCGTCATCTGCATCCGGGCACCGCGAGCGCGCAGCGCGGCGACGGCGTGTTCATCGCCGCCGACTGGCGCTTCAGCCATGACTATTTCACCGGCATGTGCGCGCATCTGATGCATCGGGCGTTCGGCAAGCCCGCGCCGCTGCATGCGCCGGATCACATCATCGCGTTCCAGGATCATCTGGTGCTCGCGCCGCAGAGCATCCCTCACGTGCGCGACGGTCTGTTGCCGGGCGTCGCGAATCTGATGGAAGGCCACACGACGTTTTCGCGCGACTACCCGGTGCGCTCGCACGGTGCGCTCGATGGTGTGCCCGGCTCCGAGGGCATCTGTCATGCGTTGATGGCCGAGCAATACGCGCTGCCGGGCCAGGTAGCATGCGGTACCGATTCGCACACGCCGCACTCGGGCGCGCTCGGCTGCCTCGCATTTGGCGCGGGCGCGACCGAGATCGCCAATAGCTGGGTCACGGGCTACGTGCGCTGCAAAGTGCCGGAGACGATGCGCATCGAGATCGACGGCCAGTTGCGCGACGGCGTGACCGCGAAGGACGTCGTGCTGCATCTGCTGCGGATGGAGGCGATTCGCTCGGGCGGCGCGATCGGCCTCGTGTTCGAATACGGCGGCGCGGCGGTGCGCGCGATGTCGATCGACGAACGTGCGACGCTGACCAACATGGTCGCGGAACTCGGCGGCTTCACCGGCATCGTCGAACCGGACGAGTGCACGGTCGCGTTCCTGAAGGAGCGGCGCGGCGTCGATTTCGTGCTGGAAGGCTGGATGAAAAGCGACGCGGACGCGACCTATCGCGACACGATCCATATCGATGCGAACGCGATCGAACCGATGCTCGCGCGTCCGGGCGACCCCGGCAATGGCGTGCCGGCGCCGCGGCTCGAACAGGACGTCGCGATCGATATCGCGTACGGCGGCTCGTGCACCGCGGGCAAGCGCGAGGACTTCGATTTCTATCACGAGGTGCTGCGCTGGGGCGTCGAGCACGGCCTACGGGTGCCCGAGCGCACGCGTTTGTATCTGCAATTCGGCACGATGGCGGTGCGCGCGTATTGCGAGGAGCAGGGCTATCTGCCGGTGTTCGAGCGCGCGGGCGTGACGCTCGTGATGCCTGGCTGCGGCTCGTGCGCAAACTGCGGACCGGGACAATCGGCCAACCCGAACGACGTGACGATCAGCGCGATCAACCGCAATTTCCCCGGCCGTTCGGGACCTGGCGACGTCTGGCTCGCGAGCCCGTACACGGTCGCGGCGAGCGCGCTGGCCGGAAAAATCACCACGTTCGAACAATTGCAACGCGGGCACGGCTAGAATGCTGGCCGGACTCCGGCCGACCCATCGTGGCGCGTGCGACGCGCGACAGGACGCAAGGCCGGCATCGAACCGGCCGCGGTAAGCGATCAGCCCTGCCGTAAAAGCAGTCGCAACAGAAGGAGACAGACAACATGGCATTCCCCGATCCCGCGGGGTCCGTCGCGCGCAGCGGCGGTACCGTGGCGCATTCCACTGACGCGGCCGGCAGCGCCGAGCGCAGCACGCCCGCGCAGGTGGCGGGCCACGCATCGCTCGACGCCGGCAGCATTTCGGCGCGCCTCGACCGCTTGCCCGCCACGCGCTCCGTCTGGAAGCTGGTGGTGCTGCTGAGCCTCGGCTTCTTCTTCGAACTCTACGACCTGCTGTACTCCGGCTATATCGCGCCGGGCCTCGTGAAAAGCGGCATGTTGACCGCGACCACGCATGGCCTGTTCGGCTCGACCGGCGTCGCGAGTTTCATCGCCGCGCTGTTTGGCGGCCTGTTTATCGGCACGATCGCGTGCGGTTTCCTCGCGGATCGCTTCGGGCGGCGCGCGGTGTTCACCTGGTCGCTGCTGTGGTACACCGCGGCGAACCTCGTGATGGCGTTTCAGGAGACCGCGACGGGCCTTAATTTCTGGCGCTTCGTCGCCGGTGTCGGCATCGGCGTCGAACTGGTGACGATCGGCACGTACATCTCCGAGCTGGTGCCGAAGCAGATCCGCGGCCGCGCGTTCGCGTGCGAGCAGGCGGTCGGCTTCACGGCCGTGCCGGTGGTCGCGTTTCTATCGTTTCTGCTGGTGCCGCGCACGCTGTTCGGTCTGGACGGCTGGCGCTGGGTCGTGCTGATCGGCGCGCATGGCGCGCTATTCGTCTGGTGGATTCGCCGCGCGTTGCCGGAAAGCCCGCGCTGGCTCGCGCAGCAAGGACGTCTCGCCGAAGCCGACCGCGTGATGAACGCGCTCGAGGCGAAGGTACGTCACGAATATGGCCGCGAGTTGCCGCCGCCGGCGCCGCCGGTGCCGATCCCACCGCGCGGCAGCTTCCGCGACATGTGGGTGCCGCCGTACCGCAGCCGCACGCTGATGATGACGATCTTCAACATCTTCCAGACGGTCGGCTTCTATGGCTTCGCGAACTGGGTGCCGACGCTGCTGATCAAGCAGGGCATCACGATCACGACGAGCCTGATGTATTCGAGCGTGATCGCATTGGCCGCGCCGCTCGGTCCGATCATCGGGCTGTTTATCGGCGACCGCTTCGAGCGCAAGACGGTAATCGTCGTGATGGCCGGCGTCAATATCGTGTGCGGGTTGTGGTTCAGTCAGGTATCGGGTGCGGTGCTCCTCGTGAGCCTCGGAGTGTGCCTGACGCTGGCCGGCAACATCATTTCGTACAGTTATCACGCGTACCAGGCCGAACTGTTTCCGACCAGCATCCGGGCGCGCGCGGTCGGCTTCGTCTACTCGTGGAGCCGCTTTTCCGCGATTTTCACGGCCTTTCTGATCGCGGCCGTATTGCGCTACTTCGGCACGACCGGCGTGTTCGTGTTCATCGCGGGCGCGATGCTGATCGTGATGCTGGCGATTGGCTTGATGGGGCCGAAGACGAAAGGGCTCGAACTCGAGAAGATATCCGCATAGCGAAGGCCGGCTGTCGAGCCGGCCCGCCACCATGTGCCGCATTGGCTATGCCCTCAATGGAATGCACGGTCAGAGCGCCGGCCTTCCTGCAAAGCGGGGTCCAGGACTGCTTCAGGTGCCCACAGGACGGATCGACAGCGCGTTCCTGACCGAAGTTACGCCAGGCACCCCTTTCGCCACCTCGGTTGCCCGGTCGCTTTCTGCCTGAAGCGGTACGCTGCCCTGCAGCGTGACAGCACCATCGCGGGCGCGAACTGTGATATTGGCCGTGGAGATGTTCCTATCTTTCACCAGCGCATTTCGAACCTGACGCTGTAGCGCCCGGTTCGCTGCTTTCATTGACTTGTAATGCGATCGGGCTTCGGGCGTCGTGGTCGGGGCAGACGCAGGGGCGTTAGCGTTGCTCGCCTGCGCATAGGCGTGAATCGAACCCGAAATCAGAAGGGCGGTACCGACCAGTTTGACGGCGTGGATTGCTTTCATGCATCTTCTCCTGTCGTTGCAGATCGTTGGGGCTACAGATTCAGGGATATCAGACACACGCCCCCACAATATTTCTGAGGCGGATCAAATGGCACTATAGGACAATAAAGGGTTAGGTCAAGCAGCAATGCAAACCGGCCAATTGCGCGGACAACCGAAGAAATTACAATACTTCAAATTATGATGGCGCTCTAATTCTGTTGATAGGGTTGCAAATCAAAACCAGGGATTAGTTTTTTTCCGCCTTTAATCACGGATTACCGGTAGCGCGGAGCATGCGATACGCGAGCCGCGGCAACTCGCCCTGCCGCACCTTTGCTGTGCATAACACGCACTCCGATGAAGAGGCCGAGCCGCCGTCCATGGTGAAGTAGGCAATTCGTCCATGCTCGCAGCCGCGCGTTCGCCGCCACGATCAGAACAACTGCTTCTGCCCCGACATCAGCGTCGTGAAATCGTCGCGTAGCAACGGCAGAATCGCGTCGGCAACCGGCTGCAATTGCCGCGTCAGATAGTGCTCGTAGTCGATCGCCGAGCGCAGCGTTTCGAGCGGCTCGGGGCCGGCCACCGTCATCACGTAGCTGATCCAGCCGCCGTTCTGATATTGCAGCGGACGTCCCTGCCGGCGATTGAACTCATCGGCGACGCGTGCCGCGCGCACATGCGGTGGCACGTTGCGCTCGTAAGCGTCGATCGGTCTGCGCAACTGCTTGCGATAGACGAGCTGATCGTCGAGCCGGCCGGCGAGCGTATCGCGCACATAGTCGCGCACGTAATCCTGATACGGCTGCTGCTTGAAGATGCGCCGATACAGTTCCTGCTGAAACTGCTGCGCAAGCGGCGTCCAATCGGTGCGCACGGTTTCGAGCCCTTTGTAGACCACGTCCTCGCGGCCGTCCGGCAATACCGTAAGTCCTGCGTAGCGTTTCTTGCTGCCTTCCTCGGCACCGCGCACCGTCGGCATGAAAAAGCGCCGGTAGTGCCGCTCGAATTGCAGTTCCAACGCACTGTCGATACCGAAGCGCGCCTGCAGCTTCTGCCGCCACGCCGCGTTGATATGTTCGACGAGCGCGCGGCCGATGCGCGCGGCGTCTTCCTCGTCATGCGCGTGCCTGAGCCAGACGAAGGTCGAATCGGTGTCGCCGTAAATCACTTCGTAGCCTTGCGCCTCGATCAGCTCGCGTGTCGTGTGCATGATCTCGTGGCCGCGCATCGTGATCGACGACGCAAGCCGCGGATCGAAGAAGCGGCAGCCGGTCGAGCCTAGCACGCCATAGAACGCGTTCATGATGATCTTCAGCGCCTGCGACAGCGGCTTGTTGTGCTCGCGCTTGGCCGCTTCGCGTGCCTGCCACACCTGCGCGACGATCGACGGTAAGCAGTGACGCGTGCGTGAAAAGCGCGCGCCGAGAAAGCCCGGCACCGAGCTCGCGTCGTCGGGATGCAGCATGCCTTCGACCAGACCGAGCGGGTCGATCAGAAACGTGCGGATGATCGACGGATACAGGCTCTTGTAGTCGAGCACGAGCACCGAGTCGTAGAGCCCGGGCCGCGAATCCATCACGAAGCCGCCGGGGCTCGCGGCGCCGGCCACGTCGCCGAGATTCGGCGCGACATAGCCCTGCCGATGCATGCGCGGCATGTACAGATGCGTGAACGCCGCGACCGAGCCGCCGCTGCGATCGGCGGGCAGGCCCGTCACGGTCGCGCGTTCGAGCAGGAACGGCAGCAACTCGGTCTTCGCGAAGATACGCGTGACGAGCTCGCAGTCCTTCAGGTTGTAACGCGCGAGCGCGGGCTTGTCTTCGTCGAAGCGGCGCTGGATTTCGTCCATGCGCTGATACGGATTGTCGATCGCCTTGCCTTCGCCCAGCACCGAGCGCGACACGTATTCGAGGCTGAACGACGGGAAGCTCCACGTCGCCGAACGCAATGCCTCGATGCCGTCGATGACCCAACGACCCGCCACGCCCGCGAAAAAGTGATTGCGCGTGACGCCGTGTTCGCGCCACTCCATCACCGCGCCGCCTCGTCCGATGCGCAGCGGCACGCGATACTGCTCGGCATGTTGTTGCAGTACCTTCAGATCGAACTGCACGAGGTTCCAGCCGATGATCGCATCGGGATCGTGCCGCTCCATCCACTCGATCAGCTTTTCGAGCAGCCGTGCGCGGGTTTCGCAGTATTCGAGCTTGAAGTCGATGGCGTCGGTGACATTGCCGATGTTGCCGTTGTTGCCGATGTTGCCATTCGGCGGCCCAAGCATATACACCTGCCGCTCGCCGCAGCCTTCGAGCGCGATCGAATATAGCTCGGCATGCGCGCTCGTTTCGATGTCGAGCGACACGAGCTTCAACGGCGGACGATAGTCGTTGGACGGTTTGAGTTCGCTGTCGAGCCAGGGGCCATCGAGCCCCGAACCATTCTGCTGCGGCACGCCGCTGAACCACACCGGCGCGGTGATGAAGCGCTCCATCATGTAGCGCTCGGGCGGCTGGATATCGGCTTCGTAGACATCGACACCGCCTTCTCTGAGGCGCTTCTCGAAGCCCTTCAATTGCCGGTATTGCGCGCAGTAAAGCCCGCTGACCGGCCGATGCTGGAAGTCGCGCAATTCGAGCGAACGCAGATCGAGCGGCGCGTCGCGGCGCAGGATCGTTTCGGCGCGTTCGCGATGTTCGGCCGGAATGAAGGCGACGGACGGCTGAGGGCGCAGACGGATGTGGCGCGGCCCGCTGTGCGTGGCCAGCCAGAACTCGATTTCCGTGCCGGCGGGCGTGTCCCGCCAATGTCGGGTCAAAATGAAACCCTGCTCGAACTCAGTCAAACTTCCACCTTTAAAGCGGCGCAATCGCCTTGCGCGATTTTACCGCCGCAGGCAGGGACTGTTGAACGGGCAATGAAAAGGGCGCTTCGTACTGAAGCGCCCCAACCAGCACGGCTTTATCTCTTCAAAGCCGGTTCAGTTCGTTCCCGGTTCGCTCAAGCTTCGAGCGCCAGCGTCGCGAACGTGGCGAGCCAGTGCTCGCCCATGTAGTCGCCGGTCACATGCGGCAGCGCGCTGTGCAGATGACGCTCGGCCGCATCGAACAGCACGGTGCGACGCACGTCGCCGGCGGGCAGCGCGCGCGCGAGCGCACGCTGGCACCACGCGCGGCTCAGATTGAGGCCGTCCAGATGCGCGATCTTGCCGTCGCTGCGATCGGTCACGGTGACGGGCTCGAACAGCGTCGCCGGTTTTTTCGCGCCGAGGTCCGGCAGGAAGCGTCCGAACCAGTCGGCGAACTGCGCCGACGGCAACACACGCCGCATCAATTCCGCTTCCATCAGCGACGGCGACAGGAACTCGTCGCCGGCCGGCTCCCATGCCTGACACGCGACGTCGTCCAGATACCAGCGCTCCGCGGTGCTGACGATCAGCGCCTCGAGCGATTCGCGCGAGGTTTGCCGCGCGAAATCGAGCGTCAGCGCGAGCGCGAACGCCATGTTGAAGTGCGTGCCGACGCGCAGCGGATAGGTTGCTTTCGGCAGGAACTCCTCGAAGCGCTCGACGAACGCCTGAGTGAGCGGCGCGAACGTCTTCGCACAGCGCGCGGCTTCCGAGATTTTCATCGACTGCAACTGCGCGCCGAGCGCGAGCAGCCACGCCCAGCCATACGGCCGCTCGAAGCCGCGGTTGTGCGGCAGCTCCAGATACGCGAGTTCGCCGGCGACGTTCGCCGCGGTGAAATGCTCGTCGACCACGGCGATGATGCGCGCGGCCTCGGGCAGATCGGGGAAGCGTTCGAGCAGATGCAGGATCAGCCAGTAACCGTGCACGCACGAATGCCAGTCGTAGCTGCCGTAGAAGATCGGATGCAAGGCGCGCGGACCCTGCACGTCCTGCGGTCCTTCGAGCGAGTGCGTGAGCTTGTTCGGGTATTCGCGCGTGAGGTGGGCGAGTGCGACATTGGCGAATCTGGACGCGAATTCGCGGGTGAGCTGGGTGGTCATCGGCGGTTCCTCAGAAGCGGAATACGAACACGTACAACAGTATGCTGTTGACGATCAGCAATAGTAAAGCGGTCGGCCATTGCGCCTTGATCACGCCGTTCTGGTCCTTCAGTTCGAGCAGCGCGGCGGGGACGATGTTGAAGTTCGCCGCCATCGGCGTCATCAGCGTGCCGCAGAAACCAGATTCTTCGTTTCGACGAAGGGCGCGTACTTGAGCGTCAGCGTACCGACCAGCGTGATGAGAGCACGCGGCCGGTGGTGGCCGCATGCAGGCGCGAGATCAGATGCCGCGCCTGTTGCTTCAGACCGTTGCGTTCGAGCAGCGCGATGACCGGCAGCGTGAGCCAGATCAGGCCCATGTAGCGGTTATCCGCGAATGCCTTGCCGAACGCGCTGACGATCTCCACCGTCTGCAAGCCGCCGGCTATCCAGGTCGCGACGCCCGCGATCGTCACCACCAGCAGCGCGTTGAAGTGCAATGCGAACCCGAGCACCACGATCGGCACGCCAATCAAAACCCCCATCCGGCTCTCCTTGCTTCGTTTCCTCGACGCATGGCGACGGAATCTAACGCGAGACTTTATTGATAAATAGTCGATAAAATCTACTTATCGGGTAAACGCCGAGAAAGTGGCAGCGTGTGCGGGAAACGATCAACCCGCGGTCATACCCTCCGCCGTCAACTGCCGCAACTGCTCCAGCAGCTTGACCGCCGGGCTCGGCAGAATCCCCTGGCGCCGCCGGAACGCGGTCAACGTGCGCCGCCCGACCACGCCTGGGACGCCGAGCGTATCGAACACGCCGGCCTTGCTTTCGGTCACGTACATCGTCGACGCCATCCAGCTCAGAAAGCCCGAACGCGCGACCAGGCTCTTCAGCGCCGTGACCGAGCGCGTTTCGACGACGACGTTCGGCAGTCCCAGCCCGCGCTCGGCAAACACACTCTGCATGTGCTCGAACGGGCCGGTGCCGCGTGGCGGAATCGCCCAGCGTTGGCCCAGCGTGTCGGCGAGCGTGAGGTCAGGCTTGCGCCGCAGCGGATGATCGAGCGCGGCGACCACGTAGCTCGCGTCTTCCCAGCGGCAATCGGCGATCGCGGTGATCTCGTCGGTATCGGGCACGGCCATGCTGAGCGCGAGATCGATCTGACGTTTGACGAGCGCATCGGCGAGCCGGTCCCACACGCCCTCGATGATCTCCACGCGCAGGTTCGGCCACTTCGTCAACACGCCGCTCACCGCGAGCGGCAGCACGAGGCTCGCGATGCTGCCGACCGCGCCGACGCGGATCGTGCCGCGCGCGAGGCCGCGCATCGCGTCGATTTCCTCGCGCGCCTGTTCGGCTTCGCGTTGCAACTGGATCGCGTGCGGCAGCAGCGCCTCGCCGACCGCGGTCAGATGCATGCCGCGCGAATGCCGCTCGAACAGCGGCGCGCCGACCTGTTCCTCGAGACGGCGGATGGTCCGGCTCAAGGCCGGCTGTGTGATGTGCAGGGCTTCGGCGGCGCGTCCGAGGCTGCCGCTCTCGACGATCACCGCGAACGCCTGCAGTTGTTGCAGGTTGTAAGTCATGCCGAAAGGTAATGCCTTTTTGCGAATTGGGCAATTTTCGGCTACCCCGGCGGCCGTGATAATGGCCATTCGATTTTCCGCGCTCACCTGACAGGAGACTTCGCATGACAAGCAGCGCGCCGCAGCAGAATCAGGCACACGCAAAAGAACAGAGCAGGCGGTGGACCGTACGCGACGCGGTCATCGACTTCGCGCGCCGCGTCGGCATGACGACGATCTTCGCGAACCCGGGCTCGACCGAACTGCCGATGTTCCGCGATTTCCCCGCGGATTTCCGCTACGTGCTCGGTCTTCAGGAAGCAGTCGTGGTCGGCATGGCCGACGGCTACGCGCAGACCACCGGCAACGCGGCGTTCGTGAACCTGCATTCGGCGGCGGGCGTCGGCAATGCGATGGGCAATATCTTCACGGCGTTTCGCAACCGCACGCCGCTCGTCGTCACCGCGGGTCAGCAGGCCCGCTCGATCCTGCCGTTCGAACCGTTCCTCGCCGCGACCCAGGCCACCGAATTGCCGAAGCCCTACGTGAAGTGGAGCATCGAGCCGGCTCGCGCGCAGGATGTGCCGCTCGCGATCGCGCGTGCGTACGCGATCGCGATGCAGGAGCCGCGCGGCCCGGTGTTCGTGTCGATTCCCGCCGACGACTGGGATCAGCCTGCCGAGCGCGTGGCCGACCGTGAGGTCGCGCACATCATGCGTCCCGATCCGGCGATGCTCGAACGCATCGGCACGGTGCTCGACGCGTGCGAGCGGCCCGCGTTCGTGGTCGGTGGCGCGGTCGATCGCGCGGATGCGGCGGCTGAAGTCGTGCGCCTCGCGGAGCGGCATGCCGCGCGCGTCTACGTCGCGCCGATGACAGGACGTTGCAGCTTCCCCGAAACGCACCGGCTGTTCGCGGGCTTTTTGCCGGCGCTGCGTGAGCGCATCGTCGAGTTGCTCGGCGCGCACGACGCGATCTTCGTGATCGGCGCGCCAGCGTTCACGTATCACGTCGAAGGCAGTGGTCCGCATGTGCCCCCGGGCTCGCGGCTGTGTCAGTTGATCGACGATCCGGGCATTGCCGCATGGACGCCGCAGGGCATCGCCGCGGTCGGCAACGTGCGGCTCGGCGTGCAGGATCTGCTCGCGCGCGCCGCGCCCAAAGCGCGCGAGTTGCCCGCGCCGCGCGCGGTGGCGCCGCGAGCGCTGCCGCCCGCGCGGGGCGAGCGGATGTCGGTCGCGTTCGCGTTGCAGACACTCGCCGAAGTGCGCGATCCCGATGGCATCGTCGTCGAGGAAGCGCCGAGCTCGCGGCCCATCATGCAGACCTATCTGCCCATCGCGCGCGCCGGCACGTTCCTGACGATGGACAGCGGCGGCCTCGGCTACGGCATGCCGGCGGCGCTCGGCGTTGCGCTTGCGCGGCCGGGCGAGCGCGTGATCGCGCTGATCGGCGACGGTTCAAGCATGTACTCGATTCAGGCGATCTGGAGCGCGGTGCAGATGCAGCTGCCGATCACATTCGTGATCCTGAACAACACGCGCTACGCGGCGCTGCAGGATTTCGCGCCGGTGTTCGGTTTCGCGCCTGGCGAGACCGTGCAGGGCACGGACCTGCCGGGCCTCGACTTCGTGACGATCGCGGCGGGCATGGGTTGCCCTGGCGCGCGCGTCAGCGAGGCGGCTGAACTTGCCGACGTGTTGCGTCGCGCGCTGACCGAAGGTGACGTGAAAAGCGGTCCCACGCTCGTCGAAGCGATCGTCGCGTAACGGCGCTTCCCATTCACGAAAAGGAGAGAGACCTACGATGAAAAACGTATCGATGCTGATCGGCGGCGAGCAGACACAGGCGCGCAACGGCGCGAGCTTCGAGCGCCGCAGTCCGCTCGACGGCGAAGTCGCGACGCGCGCGCCGGCCGCGACCGTCGAAGATGCCGTGGCCGCCGCCGATGCCGCCGCGGCCGCATTTCCGGTGTGGTCCGCGCTCGGACCGAGCGAGCGCCGCGCGCTGCTGACGAAGGCCGCGCACGCGCTCGAAGCGAAGGCCGACGCCTTCGCGGCCGCGATGGCCGCCGAGACCGGCGCGTCGGGCATCTGGGCCGGCTTCAACGTGCATCTCGCGGCGGCCGGGCTGATCGAGGCCGCCGCGCTGACCACGCAGATCGCCGGCGAACTGATCCCATCCGACGTCCCCGGCAGTCTCGCGATGGGCGTGCGCCAGCCCGTGGGCGTCGTGCTCGGCATCGCGCCGTGGAACGCGCCGGTGATACTCGCGGTGCGCGCGATCGCGCTGCCGCTCGCGTGCGGCAACACGGTCGTGCTGAAGGGCTCGGAGATCTGCCCGGCCACGCACGGTCTCATCATCGAGGCGATGCAGGAGGCGGGTCTGCCACGCGGCACCGTGAACTTCGTGACCAATGCGCCGGCCGACGCCGCGCGCATCGTCGACGCGATGATCGGACACCCGGCCGTGCGTCGCGTGAACTTCACGGGCTCGACGCGCGTGGGCCGCCTGATCGCCGAAACGTGCGCGCGCAATCTGAAGCCCTGCGTGCTCGAACTAGGCGGCAAGGCGCCGCTCGTCGTGCTCGACGACGCCGACATCGGCGCCGCGGTCGATGCGGCCGTGTTCGGCGCGTTCGCGAATTCCGGGCAGATCTGCATGTCGACCGAGCGGATCATCGTCGACGATAGCATCGCCGATGCGTTCGTCGAGCGGCTCGCCGCGCGCTCGCGCGCGCTGCCACTCGGCGATCCGCGCAAGGCGCCGGTCGTGCTCGGCTCGGTAGTCGACATGAGCACGGTCGAGCGCTGCAACGCGCTGATCGACGACGCGCTCGCCAAAGGCGCGACGCTCGTGTGCGGCGGCAAGAGCGAAACCACGCTGATGCCCGCGACGCTGCTCGATCGCGTGACGCCGGACATGCGCATCTATCACGACGAATCGTTCGGGCCGGTCAAACCGATCGTGCGCGTGCGTGGCGAGGAAGCCGCAATCGCGTGTGCGAACGACAACGAATACGGCCTGTCGGCGGCGGTGTTCAGCCGCGACACGGCGCGCGCGCTGAACGTCGCTAAACGCATCGAGTCGGGGATTTGTCACGTGAACGGCCCGACCGTGCACGACGAAGCGCAGATGCCGTTCGGCGGCGTGAAGGCGAGTGGCTTCGGCCGCTTCGGCGGCAAGGCGGGGATCGCGGAATTCACCGATCTGCGCTGGGTCACGCTGCAAACGACGCCGCGTCACTATCCGTTCTGATGAGGAGCGTCGCGATGGGCTCGCTGTTCGGCGGCCAACTCGCCGAAGCGGGCCATCGCGTCGCACCGTACTGCCGACAGCAAAAAAAATCGAACAACGCGCGTGCAGCGCAAACAACGGAGACAGGCTCATGAGTTTCGTTCCTCCTGCTTCGGCCGCGGCCTCGACCGCGACCGCGCGCGACGACGCGGCGCTCGCCGGCATCGCGCGCGGCGGCAACACGGTCGACATCGGTCATGCACTCGACGACGGCCCCTACACGTTGCTGCAGAAAATCGCGGTGGTGCTCGCGGCGCTGTCGATCGTCGTCGACGGTTTCGACAGCCAGCTGATCGGCTTCGCGATTCCGATGCTGACCAAGGAGTGGGGCATCACGCGCAACGCATTTGCGCCGGTGGTTGCGTCGGGGCTGGTCGGCATGGGTATCGGCAGCGCGTTCGCGGGGCTGTTCGCCGATCGCTTCGGCCGCCGCTGGGCCGTGATCGGCAGCGTGTTCGTGTTCGGCCTGGCGACCTGCGCGATCAGTCTCGCGCCGAACGTCGCGGCCATTGCGGCGCTGCGCTTTATCGCGGGGCTCGGCATCGGCGGCGCGCTGCCGACGTCGACGACGCTGACCGCCGAGTTCACGCCCGCGCGTTTTCGTACCTTCGCGGTGACGGCGACCATTCTGTGCGTGCCGCTGGGCGGTATGGTCGCGGGATTGTTCGCCGGCCAGGTGCTGCCGGTTTATGGCTGGCGCGGTCTGTTCGTAGCGGGTGGTGTGCTGCCGCTCGTGCTCGCCATCGTCCTGCTCGCGGCGCTGCCGGAATCGCCGCGTTTTCTGGCACGCCGTCCGCATCGCTGGCCCGAACTCGTGAAGCTGTTGCGGCGCATGGCGCGCGACGTGTCGGCCGATGCGAGCTTCACCGATGTGCGCGAACAAAGCGCTGAGAAACACGTCGGCTTTGCCGCGCTGTTCCGCGATGGCCGTTCGCGCGACACCGTCGCGATCTGGGGCGCGTTCTTCATGTGCCTGCTCGCGGTGTATGCAGCGTTCAGCTGGCTGCCGTCGATGCTGACGAGTGAGGGCTTGAGCGTGTCGCTCGCGGGCTATGGCCTGAGCGCGTACAACCTCGGCGGCGTAATCGGCGCGGTGCTGTGCGCGCTGGCGATCGGGCGCTACGGCTCGCGCTGGCCGCTGCTGCTGTGCTGCGCGGGCGGCTTCGCGAGTGCGTGGATGCTGCTCGGCGTCGGCGCGACCCAGCATACGGCGTTGATGATCGTCGGTCTCGGCTTGCACGGTCTGTTCGTCAATGCGGTGCAATCGACGATGTACGCGCTGTGCGCATACGTCTATCCGACCAGCGTGCGGGCGACGGGCACCGCGTCGGCACTCGCGTTCGGCCGCGTCGGCGCGATTCTGAGCGCATTCGCCGGTGCCGCGGTGATCACGGCCGGTGGCGCTTCGGGCTATCTGCTGATGCTCGGTATCGCAATGGTCATCGTGCTGATCGCGCTGGCGGTGGTGCAGCGGCATATTCCGCGTCGAGGCGCCGCGAGCGCGCGCTGATCGACGCGACGTCTCTCGCGGTGCGTTCGTATCGCGAGGGACTTTTGCGCGCGATCTGATTTTCCCCTTTGCAACAACCTGTTTCTCGCGCATCGCGGGGGTTTCCACTTGCCCCATGCACGAGCGACGCTATCAACCTCGCTGAATATAAACGGGCAACGCCACTGCATTCGCCGCCGGATCGCCGGCCGCATTGGTCGGCAAATACTGTGTCTGAAACGCGGTAAATCGCGGCAAACCCATCGGCGCGCTGCACGATCACCGCGCCGTCCTGGAACGCGCCGTTTTCGTTGTAATGCGGGCCGTGCGGATTGCCCTGATTCATGTGAGTCTCGTGAAGACCGTCCTTCTTCGGCAGAAACAGAAAGCCGAACCCATAGACCACGATGCCCGCGGTGGTCGGTGTCCAGAAATCGCGGTTGTGCAACTGGCCGCTGCCGTTGTCGTAGGGCAGACTTTGCGACGGCTTGCTTTCGTCGATGGTGAGGATTTCGTCGATGATGTCGTTGACGTCGGCGCGGTTGCCGTTCTGATCCTTGTAGGGGACGGGCCGCATGCGGTGAATGTCGAGCAGGCTGCTGTCCTGGAAGTAATCGAGCCGTGGAAAGCCGCTCGTGTAGAGGCCGAGGTTCAGGGGCTGCAGTTTCGCGGTGAGTGGATCGGCGAAGTTCAGATCGGCATAGAAGTACACGTTGTCGTTACCGCTTGCGCCCGGTTGCGTCGACGCCGAATTGACGACGATGTTGAATGGCGTGTTGTCGTTGCCAGTCACCGTGATCACATAGTGCGGACTGCCTATATACGAATCTTTGAAAGGCGCCGCGCGCAGCAGTTTTCCCTTGAACATGCAGTATTCGTTCATGACTGAATGACCTTCTCGAAGTTGACGAACGGAAAGCGACATATCCAAGCATACGGTGCTACACGTCGATAAACAACCGTGCTCGCTGTCATACGCTTGCAATGTTTTTATCCCAACGCTATTGCGGTGGGCGAGCAATGGTCATCACGCGTGGCGCTACGGGTTGGAGACGCACAAGGACAAGGCGTGGCATTTCCTCGCGTCGGACGACGGCTGACGGCCAGGCGGCCGTCGAACAGATCAACGAGGGGTGCTCGACAGAACGAAGTCGCCCGGTCAATGCGCCCGCGATCGGCGACCTGTTCGATCTTTTCGACTTCGACCGGGACTCCGACACGCACGGGCATCATGACGGGTCGCACCCGGACCATGATGCAGGCAACGGCGGTAAGGGCTGGTGGCCTTTCTGACCATAACCTGGAACGCTCGCGCGACCGGTACAGCGTAAAGTAGGACCGCCGCGCGTTCCGGCGGCGGTCACGGGGGGCAGATGATTGGTGCGATCCTGCGGCTGACCGGCGATTTGAAGGCTGTGCGGGCACTCGACGGCTGAGGGAAACTGAATCGCAACCACGCAGTGCTATCGGACGCCCACCTGCCGCGCGGTCGCATCGATCGCCGCTTTTGCCTTTGAGACGATTTCGTCGATTTCCGGCCGGCTGACCACGAGCGGCGGCGACAGCAACATCCGGTCGCCGCTCGCGCGCATGATCAGATTGCCGTTGAAGCAGAAGTCGCGGCACGTCGTACCGACATCGCCGCCATTCGCGAAGCGCTTGCGCTCGAGCGGCTTCTCGGCGAGTTGCACGCCCGCCACGAGGCCCGCGCCGCTGATCTCGCCAACGATAAGATGACCGGCGAACGTCTCACGCAGTTTGTTCTGAAAGTACGGACCGGTATCCGCTTTGACGCGCTCCACGATCCTCTCGTCGCGCAGCAGTTTCAGATTCGCAAGCGCGACGGCCGCCGCGACCGGATGCCCGGAGTAGGTGAGGCCATGATTGAAGTCACCGTTGTCGATCAGTGCGCGGGCGACGCGATCATGTAGACCGACAGCCCCCATCGGCACGTAACCGCTCGTCAGTCCCTTCGCGAGCGTGATCAGGTCCGGCTCGAAGCCGAAGTGCTGATGCGCAAACCATTCGCCGGTTCGGCCGAAGCCGCCGATCACTTCGTCCGCGACGAGCAGCACGTCGTACTTGCGGCAAATGCGCTCGATTTCCGGCCAATACGTCTCAGCCGGAAAAATCACGCCGCCCGCTCCCTGGAAAGGCTCACCGATAAATGCGGCGACATTGTCCGCACCGAGTTCGAGAATCTTCGCTTCGAGCTGCCGCGCGCGAGCCAGTGCGAATTCTTCCGCCGTCTGATCGCTTGCCGCTTCGCCGAAGAAATAGGGCTGATCGATATGCACGATGTTCTCGACTTTCGATGGCATCTGCTCATGCATATAAGCCATGCCGCCGAGCGTGCCGCCCGCGATCGTCGACCCGTGATAAGCGTTTTTGCGCGCGATGACGAACTTCCTCGCGGGCTGTCGTTGCGTCGCCCAGTATTGATGGACGATGCGCAGCACGGTATCGTTGCCTTCCGAGCCGCTGTTGCAGTAGAAGAAGTGATTGAATGGGGCGGGCGTCAGTTCGGCGAGCAGGGCAGACAGTTCAATCACGGGCGGATGCGTCGTCTTGAAGAACGTGTTGTAGTACGGCAGTTCCCGCATCTGCCGGAATGCGGCGTCGGCCAGTTCCTGGCGGCCGTAGCCGACGTTCACGCACCACAGTCCCGCCATGCCGTCGATGATCTTGTTGCCCTCCGAGTCCCACAGGTACACGCCTTGCGCCTTGACGATCACGCGAGAACCCGCGCGATTGAGCGAGCCCATATCCGAGAACGGATGGATGTGATGCGCGGCATCGAGCGCGCGGTATTCGGCGGTGCTGCGCGATGTGGCTTGCGAGGTCGGCGCGTCTTTCGTGCCGCCATGCTGCGACGTTTCCTTTTGCGCATACATCACGTCTTCAGTCTTATAGCTCATACTGCCTCCGTCTTTTCAAGGTTCTCATTGACCGATTGGCCCGCAGCACTCAAACGTGCAGCAGCAAGTGCCGGCGTTCCCACGAACTGATCACGCGGAAAAACGCTTCGTATTCGGTCTCTTTCAACGCGAGATACGCGCGGACGAACTGCTCGCCGAGTACTTCGGCAATCGGCTCGCACGCGCTCATCGACGTCAAGCCTTCTTCGAGATTGCGCGGTAATTGATAGGGCAGGGCATAGCCGTCGCTCGCCAGCGGTTCGGTTGCGGCGAGCCGCTGCGTAATGCCCAGATAACCCGCCGCCAAGGTCGCGGCAATCGCCAGATACGGATTGCAATCGACACCCGGAATCCGGTTCTCGATGCGGCGCGCGACCGGCGCGGAATGCGGAACCCGGAAGCCGACCGTGCGATTGTCATAACCCCACGCGACATTGATCGGCGCGGCCATGAAACGCGACAGACGCCGGTACGAATTGATGTACGGCGCGAAGATCGGCATCAGCGCCGGCGTGTATTTCTGCAAGCCGGCGATATAGCCGGTGAACAGCGAGGTCGGCTCGCCGTCGGCGGCGGTGAAGAGGTTGCGGCCGGTTTCCATATCGACGAGGCTTTGATGCATGTGCATCGCCGAGCCCGGCTCACCTTCCATCGGCTTCGCCATGAAAGTCGCGTACATCTTGTGACGCAACGCCGCTTCGCGCACGGTGCGCTTGAAGAGAAACACACTGTCCGCGAGCTTGAGCGGATCGCCGTGCATGAAGTTGATTTCCATCTGCGCGGCGCCGACTTCGTGTATCAGCGTATCGACTTCGAGTTCCTGCACGTCGCAGTACTCGTAGATGTCTTCGAACAACGGGTCGAATTCGTTGACCGCTTCGATCGAATACGCCTGGCGTCCGGTTTCCGCGCGACCCGTGCGTCCGACCGGCGGTTGCAACGGCAGATCGGGATCGCGGTTCATGTCGACCAGATAGAACTCGAGCTCCGGCGCGATCACCGGTTTCCAGCCGCGCGCCTTATATAGATCGAGCACGCGCCGCAACACACAGCGCGGCGAGATTTCGACCGGGGTGCCGTCGAAATGCACGCAATCGTGAATCACCTGCGCGGTCGGGTCGACTGCCCACGGAATCATCCGGATCGTGCTCGCGTCGGGTACGCACACCATGTCGGGATCGGTGACGCCGGTCAGCGAATCGCTTTGCGGATAGTCGCCGGTGACGGTCTGGATCATCACCGCCTGCGGCAGACGCATCGATTCGCCCGATTCGAACTTGCTGCGCGGAATGATCTTGCCGCGCGCGATGCCGGCCATGTCCGGAATAATTGCTTCGATTTCGGTGACGTGATGCTTTTTCAGAAATTCGTCGATGTCATGCATGATTGTTCTCTCTGTTTTGGTCCGCTACCTGGGTCATGGTGCAGGGTTTCGTGTATGCATGCGCTGGCGACACGCGTCGCCGAAGGTGCGAAATATCGCGCGGCGAGGTGGGAAAACGCCAAGGCGAGTCGACGCCAAAGCGAATCCGCGCAATAACGCGCAGCGCTTACCCGATTAGAAGCGGTTCGATTGAATCCGTCGCGATGCGCGGTGATCAGTCAGTGCCGCGCGGACGCAAGCAGCCAGCTCGCGAAAACGCGTGCAAACGGACGAATCGAGCAGCGAAAAGAGATGAAAGAGGAGAGGCGCTACGGCAGCAGCGAAGCGACTTCGTCTGTGCGCACCGCGATGAACGCGCGCGTGGAGAGGACGTTGCGGCGTCGAACGGAACGACGCGACAGGACTGTGATGACGGACAGAAAGCGGCGAAACGCAAGGCTGCCGTTGCTGCCGTCGGCGCTGGCGCCGTCAGCGCAAGTACAACGCGCCTGACTGCGATTCCAATTCACCAAAGGGCCTCGGACTCTCACGATGACACTCGACTGGCGTAGTTGAGGGTATTGAACGGCCTGTTTCGAGTCCACAGCGGATATTGAAGAAACAGGACACGGGTTGATCGAGAAGAAACGGTACTGGACGGTAGTAGCTTAATTCGTCGCGCCGCCCACAAGATCTCCCACTAGCTAGGATATACGAGCTAAAAATGCCGTCAATTTATTTTTAGATTTTGGCAAAGCGGCATCGAGCGTGATGCCGCGTGTTTCGTCTACTGTTCATTCACTCCGCGAGACGTGCGGTGATCTTCGCGGCGGTTCTGGTCGGCTTTAGCACAGGTGGCGAGTCGGCGTCGTGAAAGAACGCCGACGAAATCGCGCGCGACCGACGAATGGGCGCGGCGCACGACGCGGCGCGGCCTGCATGCGCCGCGCGGCAAGTGGATCAAACCGGGTTGAGAAGCATGATTTGCCTCGCTTCAGGCGAGGCGGTCCGGGAAGAGGCCCGTTGGCTCACGCATCCTCGGACGGATCATAGGGCACCACGCGCTCATGCTCGTCCGCGTGATTGCGCGCGACGATCGCGCGCGCCGCGGCGTTCGCGTCGAGATTGAACGCCTGATGCGGCACGCCCGGCGCAATGAACAGGAAGTCGCCCGGCTCGGTGATAACCGACTCGCGCAGACCCGGGCCGTAGCGCGTCTCGATCTTGCCTTCGAGCATATAGATCGCCGTCTCGTAGTCGGCGTGAAAGTGCGGCTCCGCATGGCCGCCAGGCGGGACCACGACCATGTACATCGACAGCCCGGTGCTGCCCGCGGTGCCCGCCGAAATGCCGACGAAATAGGGCAGCCGCTGCATCGTCGCCATTTCCCGTTCGGGCCGCACCTTGACCACCGGGGCCCGCGCGTCGTGCGTAACGTTTGACATGGTCGCTCCTTTCGTCACCGCCGTGCCGGGCGGCTTCACGCATGCCGAACTGAAAGTCTAGACGATACGGGCGGCAATGTCGGACGTGATCGAGCGGAGCTGGTGAAGCGCGGGCGAGCGCGAAATCGCGTTGCTACAATGGTCGGCATACCCCGACAGAGATCACGGAGACAGCACATGGCCACGCTTCAGCCCATCAGCCGCTACCCGGTGCCCGAGCCGAGCGAGTGGCCCGAAGACATCAGTGCCCGCATTCTCGAAGTGCAGGAGAAAGCGGGTTTCGTGCCGAACGTGTTTCTGACGCTCGCGCATCGGCCCGACGAATTCCGCGCGTTCTTCGCTTATCACGATGCGTTGATGCTGAAAGAGGGCGGTCTAACGAAAGGCGAGCGGGAGATGATCGTGGTCGCGACGAGCGCGGTCAACGATTGTCTTTACTGCGTGGTCGCCCACGGCGCGATTCTGCGCATCTACGAAAAAGCGCCGCTGCTCGCCGATCAGGTCGCGGTCAATCACCGCAAGGCCGACATCACCGTCCGCCAGAAGGCGATGCTCGATTTCGCGCTGAAGGTGTGCCGCGCGTCGGGCACGGTCGACGAAGAAGACTTCCAGACACTGCGCGGCCACGGCTTCACCGATGAAGACATCTGGGACATCGCGGCAATCACCGCGTTTTTCGGGCTGTCGAACCGGATGGCCAACGTGATCTCGATGCGTCCGAACGACGAGTTCTATCTGATGGGGCGTGTGCCGAAAGCCGCGGCGGATGCACCGAAAAAGTAGCCTCGGCTGGAATCGCTTCAGCATCTCTATCGGCAATTCGCATCACGCCTGCGCGGGGCGAGATGAACGCCGTGCGGGCGTCATCACCACGGTGTCGTCGATCGGGAAATGCAGCAGTGCCGCGATCGATCCCGCCGCGACCGTCGCTACCCATAGCAGTGAGTACGAGCCCGCCAGATCGAACACGAGGCCACCGAGCCACGCGCCGAGAAACGAGCCGATCTGATGGCTCAGAAAGCACACGCCGAACAGGCTGCCGAGGTGACGGGTGCCGAACACCTTGGCGACTAGCCCGCTCGTCAGCGGTACGGTGCCGAGCCACGTGAGGCCCATCACCGCCGCGAAAATCACCACGGACACAGCGCTTTTCGGCAGCGCGAAGAATGCGGCGATCGTCGCGCTGCGAATCAGATAAAGCCAGCCGAGCACATGATGTTGGCGGAACCGGCCGCCGAGCCAACCGCATGCCCAACTGCCCGCCATGTTGAACAGGCCGATCAGCGCAAGCGCGGTGGCGCCCAGCCCGATCGGCATATGACACAGCGTCAGATACTCGGGCATTGGGCAGAAGTTGCGTGCCGATCGCGATCAGCGAAAACGCCTCGGAGACGTACGACAGATAATCCGCGCCAAATCGCCGTTAGCGAGATGCCGCGCGGCTCGCGCACGAACAGTTCGACGCCGAGCGCTCCCTCGAGTCCAACGATGCCGTGACTGATCGCGCTCGGCGTGACGTTCAGCTCGGCGGCGGCGAGCTTGAAACTTTGATGCCTGCCGGCCGCTTCGAAAAAGCGAAGCGCGGGCAGGGGTGGCAGACGAAGCGGCATGTGCGTTCCCCAAGGCGCCGCGTCGTGCGTGGCGCGCGTGCCGGGTGGTGTTGGCGGGTGTAACGAGCTTGCTGGTTGGCGCGAGCATACCTTGCGCCGGCGGCTGGCGGGTGGGTGGTCAAACCGCCGGCAAAATCGCCGCAAAAAGCCCCCCGCTGCAAAATCATGGCGAGGCCTGTCGATTTTCCGCGGCCTCGTTCGTCGTCCCTACAGGAAGGGCGGCAAAGCGACGATGCCCGCTCGTCTTCCGTCCGTTTTCTGACGATTTCTCACAAGGAGATGACTGATGAACGACGCAAACACTTCGATGCATACGCTGAAACCGGCCCGCGAACTGGCCGACTTGCCCTCGCGCTTTCCGGGCGAGAGCCCCGAATATCGACGCGCGCGCAACGCGTTGCTCGCCGAGGAGATCGAGCTGCGCCGCCAGATCGAGCGTGTCGCCGCGCAGCGTCGCGCGCTGCCGGCGGGCGGTGTCGTGCCGGAGGATTACCGCTTCGACGGCGAAGCGGGCCCGGTCACGCTATCGCAGATGTTCGGCGCGCACGACACGCTCGTGACCTACAACTGGATGTTCGGACCGCAACGCGCGCGGCCGTGCCCGATGTGCACGTCGCTACTGAGCGCGTGGGACGGCGAAATGCCCGATATCCTGCAGCGCGTCGCGTTCGCGGTGATCGGCCGCTCGCCGATCGACAGGCTCGTCGCGTTCAGGCAGGAGCGCGGCTGGCGGCATCTGCGGCTGTATTCGTCGGGCGGCAACACGTTCAATCGCGATTACGCGGCCGAAGATCCCGCCGGCGACGACCTTCCCGCGCTGAACGTATTCACGCGCACGGGCGGCGTCGTGCGGCACTTCTGGGCCGAGGAGATGGGGCCGTCGACGTCGGACCCCGGACAGGATCCGCGCGGCGCGCCCGATCCGATGCCGTTGTGGACGATCCTCGACATGACGCCGGGCGGCCGTGGCACCGACTGGTATCCGAAGCTGGCGTATTGAGCGGCGCTGCCATGGAGCGATCGAGCGCTACGAATGCGTCTGCGCCGCGTGGCTCTGGGCGAGCGCGGTCCACAGAAACGTGCCGACCGCGCTCGCCCGCATCGGCAGGCTGAACAGATAACCCTGCACCGCGCGCGCGCCGAGCGCCTTCACGACCTGGGCCTGCAACGGCGTTTCGAGTCCCTCCACCACGCATTCGTGCCCGAGGTTGCGGCATAGGTCGATCACGGATTTGATGATCTTCTTCGATGCGCTGTTGGTATCGACGTCGCTCACGAAGCTGCGGTCGATCTTGATCGCGTCGAATGGCAGCCGATGCACGTAGCTGAGGCTCGAATAGCCGGTGCCGAAATCGTCGAGCGACAGCCGGCAGCCGGCCTGCTTCAGCATCGTCATCGCGCTGTGCGCCTGCTCGAAATCGCGCGTCAACGCGGTTTCGGTCATTTCGAACGTCACGCGATGCGGCGACACGCCGCTTGCCGCGACGATGTCGATCAGGCGGCGCGCGCGCGCCGACGTCGAGATATCGATCGCGGACAGATTGAACGACAGATACAGATCGGCGGGCCAGTGCGCGACCTCGGCGAGCGCCTGGCGCAGCAGCACGTCGGTGATGCCGAGGATCAGCTCGGTCCGCTCTGCAATCCGAATGAATTCCTCCGGCCTGACCATGCCGAGCCGCGCGTTGTGCCATCGACCGAGCGCTTCGAGGCCGATCGGCCGGCGCGTGAGCAGATCGTAGATCGGCTGGAACTCGAGGAACAGTTCCGCTTCGAGGTCAGCATGGCGCAGCTCCTGCGTGACGAGGCTTAGACGCCGCATCTGCGTTTCGTGTTCGGTCGAGAAAATCACCGGCATGCCGCGGCGGTTTTCCTTGCCGACATAGAGCGCGGCGTCGGCGCGTTCGAACACCTGCGCGACCGTCGAGCCCGCGTCGGGAAACGCTGCCCAGCCGATCGTGCCCGACAGCTCCGCGACATTGTCGGCGACTTGATAAGGCTGGCTGAGCGCATCGCAGATACGCTGCCCCAACTCGACCAGCGCTTCGTTCGACACCTTGTGGCGCACGAGCACGCCGAATTCATCGCCGCCCAGACGCGCGAACATCAGGCCCGTTTCGCCGATCAACACGAGCCGTGTGCCGACTTCCTGCAGTACGAGGTCGCCGCTCGCGTGACCGTAAATGTCGTTGACCTGCTTGAAGCCGTCCAGATCGATGAGGCCGACGTTGAAGCCGCCACCGGTTTCGAGCGCCTGCTCCGATATCGCGCTCAGCGCCGCGAAGAAACTGCGCCGGTTCGGCAGGCCGGTCAGACTGTCGATGCTGGCGAGCCGATAGTTGTCGTCGCTGAGCCGTTGGGTGTTGTGCTGGCTTGCCTGCAGTTCGCGTTGCGCGTGCACCGCGTCTGCAAACGTGCGCCAGTAAAGCTGGATGACCGCCGCGAGCGCGACGCCGACCAGCGCCATGTCGACGGCCATCGCGAAGAACACCGGCGAGCCGCTCGACACGAGGAAGCCGGAGAAACTCAGGATGACGATGCAAAGCAGCAGAAGCGCGGGCTTGCGCAGATGGATCAGGCAGAACATGCTGCCGACCAGCGTCGTCGCCATATAGAACGCGACCTGCGCCTGCTGGTAGGCGGTGCCGTACGGAAACAGCAGCACCGACCAGCCGCTGAACGCGACGCCGAACACGCCGACGATCCAGGTCACGCTGCGCAATTCGCGGACCGCCTGAGCGTCCGTCATCTTATGGTTGCGTTTGCGCCACCAGCGCACGCAGCGAAACACACACAGCGCGCCGAGCGTGCCGGGCACATACATCGACAGCCAGGCCGGCGCGCTGTCCAGATGCGTCGCCGCCACCGCCGCCGTGTTGACGAGCAGGATGAAGTAGAGAAGCGGCACCTGGCGGCGGAACGCGTGCAACTGCGCACGCATCAGCTCCCGGTCACCCTCGGCGACCGACAGTACCTTCTTCAATCTCGCAAGCCAAGCCATCGCCATCCCTTTAACGTTTGCGCGCTAAACGCAGCTGTTTATATCGGCGCGAGGCTGATTAACTTGAGCGCTCAAAGGGGTAACGGAGCATCGCAGTCAAGGGTCCGTGAAACCGGCTGCGCGCTTACGGATAGTCGGGCGGTAAGTACTACCTGGCGGCGCGTGTTGGCGGCGCTGGAACCAGACGTTTGTGCCGGATGCCGATCGCGAGACTCGAGCAAAAGGCGGCCTTCGCGCATGCTCAAAGCGTGGGGCACGACAGCACCCGCTGCGGCCGCATGGCGGTGCCGGGCTGGCCGGCCGGCGCGGGCGTGCCACGCGGCGCGGCCGCGACGAGCCGGACCGCGTCGGCGCCAGCATTCGCGAGCACGTATTTTTCCGGGCTGTCATCCGGCTGCCAGTACGCGCGAAACACGTCGCCGTCGCTGAACACGAGCAGCTTGCCGTGCACGGTTTTTCCGCCGCCAACGAAGTCGACCGGTTCGCCGTCGCGTAGCGAAAAGCTCTGCGCGGCGCTGGAGTTCGTCGCACCGACGAGGGTCGCGCACGCGTTGTCGTCGGCCGCGGCCGCCGCCGACGACAACGCGGCGAGCAGCGCGCATGTTGCAAAGTGGCGAATTCTCACTTCTTTATGTCTTGCCGATAGTTAACTTGTGACGTGTGTCGCAAATGGTGCGCCCGCGCATCGGGAAAAGGGCTATCGTCATCGGGAAGCCGGCGCGGGATCGCGTAACGCGACCTAAAGTACTGAAATTGCAACGGATTGTGATGCGCGGCGAATGCTCATGAGGCGGCGCGCGCGCATAAGCTCGCGATTCTTATGGCAGTTTGGGGCGCAAAAACGTCAAACCGGCGGCTTTGCCTTGATACAAGCCTTACACCAAGGGTTTGCGCGAAGGTGCGCCTATGCGTTAGTGTGTCGGTCCCGGCGCCTCAGAGGGCGCCGGTTCCATGATTACCATACGGGAAGTGCTATGAACAAACAGGAACTGATTGATGCAGTCGCCGCAGCGACGGGCGAAAGCAAAGCGGCAACCGGCCAGACCATCGACGCGATCGTCGAGGCAGTGACCAAGGCCGTGGTGAGCGGCGATACGGTGCAACTGGTCGGTTTCGGTTCGTTCTCGACCGGCGCGCGCGCGGCACGCGTGGGGCGCAATCCGTCGACGGGCGAAGAGATCCAGATCGCCGCGGCCAAGACGGTGAAGTTCACCGCAGGCAAGGCGTTCAAGGAAGCCGTCAACGCGTCGTAAGCAACGCGCTTCACGCCGGAGCATTCGCGATGCGCGCCGCAGCCCCGCTGTGAGGCGCGCGTGAGTGATGCGTCGGGCGTGAGGATCACGCGCTGCCCAACCCGGCCAGGCGATTCGCCGGCAGCTGGTGCGGCGCGTGTGTCTGGCTCCTTGAGCCAGGCGTTCGTGGGCTCGACCGGCTTCGATCGAGTCTAAAGCGGACCCGCCGCGGCCATCGCGATCGGGCGGTCCGTGCGTTGCCCTGTCAGCCCGCGCGACGCTTGCGGGTTGCCTCGGCGAGCGCGGCGAGCACCGGTTCGGTCTGCGCCCAGCTCACGCAGGCATCCGTGATCGACACGCCGTAACGCAACGGCACACCGGCCTTCAGATCCTGACGGCCTTCTTCCAGATGACTTTCGAGCATCACACCGATGATGCGGCGCTCGCGCTCCGACAGTTGCCGCGCGATATCGTCCGCGACCTCGATCTGCCGCAAGTGCGATTTGTTCGAGTTCGCATGCGAGCAGTCGATCATCACCTGCTCGCGCAGACCCGCTGAACTCAGCGCTTCACAGGTCGCCTGCACCGACGCGCTGTCATAGTTCGGCCCTTTCTTGCCGCCGCGCAGGATCACGTGCGCGTCGTCGTTGCCGCGCGTTTCGAAGATCGCGGCCATGCCCATTTTCGTCATGCCCATGAACGCGTGGCTCGCACGCGCCGCGACGATGGCGTCGGCGGCGATCTGCACGCCGCCGTCGGTGCCGTTCTTGAAGCCGATCGGGCAGCTCAGTCCCGACGCGAGCTGACGATGACTCTGGCTCTCGGTCGTGCGCGCGCCGATCGCACCCCACGCGATCAGATCGGCGATGTATTGCGGGCTCAACAGGTCGAGAAACTCGGTCGCCGTGGGCAGGCCCAGACCGTTGATGTCGAGCAGCAATTGCCGGGCGAGACGCAGGCCTTCGTTGATGCGGAAGCTGCCGTCCAGACGCGGATCGTTGATGTAGCCTTTCCAGCCCACCGTCGTGCGCGGTTTCTCGAAGTACACGCGCATCACGATCAGCAGATCGTCCCGGTAGTGATCGGCGGCGGCCTTCAGCTTGCGCGCGTATTCGATCGCCTGGTCGTGGTCGTGAATCGAACAGGGTCCGACGATCAGCACGAGCCGGTCGTCGCGGCTGTGCAGAATGTCGGCGATTTCGACGCGAGTCGTCTCGACCAGCGACTGCACCGCGGGCGGCACCGGCAGTTCGTCCTGCAGCAGCGCGGGGGAAATCAGCGGACGGACCGCGCCGATGCGCACGTCGTCGATGCGCGTGGTGTCCTGGGTGGCGTCGGCCGAGCCGACTTCCTGATCGTGCAGGGGATTGTCGAGGGCGCTCAAGATGTTCTCCGCAATCGGTTGATGAGGCGGCCTTGCCGCCTGATTATGCGAGCGCCGCCGCGATGAGGGCGTGCGGGCGCCGCGTGGGTTTGACGTGGACCGTGCGGGTTGGGTTACTGCGTGCCTCGGGCGAGGTTTGACGCAAGGTCTTGCGTCGGGCTTGACGCGAAGCCGACGCGACCGCGCACGGATGCGCTGGCGCGATTATGACACCCGCGCCGGCCTCATGGCAGGTGGACCGGCGGGCAGGCGGCGCGGCGGATTCAGAGCTTCTTGAGCAACGCCATCGCGGCGGCCGGATTGCGCTCCTTGAAGCCGCTGATCACATATAGATAGACGTCGCGCGTGGCGGCTTTCGCGGGCGGCTCCGCGCAGGTCTCGAGATCGTCGGGCGTGGTGCCCGCGGCGAGCTGGCGCGCGCGTTCGGCCCATGCGTCGAGCGCTTTCGTCGAATAGCCTTTGGCTTGCTTTTCGCTCGTGCCCATGATGCGCGCGTAGACGAACGGCGCGGTGATGTCGGCGATCTGCGGATACTCGCTGTCGGCCGCGAGCACGACCGCGACCTTGTACTTGCGCGCCAGCGCGATGAGTTCCGGTGTCCTGAACGAATCGTGACGAACCTCGACCGCGTGCCGCAGCTTTTGTCCTTCGATGCTCGCGGGCAGCAGCTTCAGAAAGGCCTCGAAATCGTCGGCGTCGAATTTTTTGGTCGGCGCGAACTGCCAGTTGATGGGCCCGAGCTTCTGCCTGAGCAGCAGCACGCCGCTTGCGAAGAATCGCTCGATCGTGTCGCCGGCTTCGGCGAGCACCTTGCGGTTGGTCGCGTAACGCGGCGCCTTTAGCGAGAACACGAAATCGTCGGGCGTCTCCTGATACCACTTCTCATAGCTGGCCGGTTTCTGCAAACCGTAGAACGTGCCGTTGATTTCGATCGACGTCAGATGCCGGCTCGCATATTCGAGTTCGCGGCTTTGCGTCAGGTCTTCCGGATAAAACGGCCCGCGCCACGGCGCATAGGTCCAGCCGCCGATGCCGATGCGAATGCGTGCGGCGGACGTGGATCTGGACGACGTTTCGGTTGATTTTTTCGTTGGCGCTTTCTTTGCGGCTTGCGGTTTGTCGCCGCGTTCTTCGCCAGACTTCTCGCTTCGCTTGTTGCTTTCCTTCGCGCTTGTCGCTGCGGGCACTTGGGCTCTCCTTCGGGCTGCGGCGGGAAAGCTCGTAGATTAGCCGCTTTTCTCGCGGCGCGCGGCGCTTGCCGGGCCGGGGGCCTCGGCCTTGCCTTCGCCGGCCGCGGCGCTGGCTTCGTCGAAACGACGGCTCGCTGCGGCCACTTCCACGCGAAAGCGCTGCAACGCGCCGAGCGCGAGGTCGGGCGGCGTCAGCGCGACCCACAGCACGTCGATCAGCTGATCGGCGGTGGCGTCGATATCGATCTGCCGGTTCGTCAGCGTCGCGTCCCACAGCACATGCTCCATCGGGCCGAACACCATCGAGCGCAACAGGCGCAGCGGCATGTCGGAGCGAATCTCGCCGCTTTGCTGGCCTTGCGCGAGCACGCGCATCAACGGCGCGGTGTAGCGGCGCTGCAGTTCGGTCAGCGCTTCGCTCAGTTCGTGATGCCGCGCGCGCCCTTCGGACAGCACCAGCGCGCACAGATCGGTGCCATTCACGAGCATCAGCCGCAGATGCATGCGCACGATGAACGCGAACTGCTGGCGCACGTTGCCGTCGCGCGGCAGGCCCGCTTCGATCGCGTCGATGATCTCGTCGTACCAATCGCCGATGACACGAGCGCACAACTCGCGCTTGCCGCGAAAGTAGCTGAACACCGTCGCCTCGGAAACGCCCAGGCGCTGCGCGATTTCCGCAGTCGTCGCGCGTTCGTAGCCCTTTTCGGAGAACACGTCGCGCCCCGCCTGAAGAATCTCCTTCACGCGCTGCTGCGACTTGCGCCCGGCCGGCTGGCGACGCGAGACAGGTAATCCGGCCTTCTCGGCAACCGTCATATGAGTAAAATTCAGATTTTTGATGCGGATTGGGGCTCGAGCTGGCGTTTGAACGCTGCGTCTATGCCCGATGAACGCGATCGTAGCACCGAATCGGCCAGCTAATGCGGGTTTGTAAATTTCTGAGTAACACTCAGAAATACCTATTGACGCATACGTCAATCTGGCGTGAAATGCGCGTTGACATGCTTTCGCGTGCCGCTTCGCGCTCCACCAACGGCCGCCCACGAACTCAGGAGACACCGCAATGCCCAATCTGCCCGGTTTGCAGTTCCCGCTCGGCGAAGAGATCGAAATGCTGCGCGACAGCATTGCGTCGTTCGCCGCCAAAGAAATCGCGCCGCGCGCCGGGGAAATCGATCGTACCGATCAGTTCCCGATGGACCTGTGGCGCAAGTTCGGCGACCTCGGCGTGCTCGGCATGACGGTTTCCGAAGAGTACGGCGGCGCGAACATGGGCTATACCGCGCACATGGTCGCGATGGAGGAAATTTCGCGTGCGTCGGCATCGGTTGGCCTGTCGTACGGCGCGCATTCGAACCTGTGCGTGAACCAGATTCATCGCAACGGCACCGACGCGCAGAAGCGCAAGTATCTGCCGAAGCTCGTGTCGGGCGAGCACGTCGGCGCGCTCGCGATGAGCGAGCCGAACGCGGGCTCGGACGTGGTCAGCATGAAGCTGCGCGCCCAGAAGAAGGGCGATCGTTACGTGCTGAACGGCACCAAGATGTGGATCACCAACGGCCCCGACTGCGACACCCTGGTCGTCTATGCAAAGACCGATCCCGAAGCGAATTCGCGCGGCATTACCGCGTTCATCGTCGAGAAGGGCATGAAGGGTTTTTCGGTCGCGCAGAAGCTCGACAAGCTCGGCATGCGCGGCTCGCACACCGGCGAGCTGGTGTTCCAGGACGTCGAAGTGCCGGAGGAAAACATCCTTGGGGCATTGAACGGCGGCGTCAACGTGCTGATGAGCGGTCTCGACTACGAACGCGCGGTGCTCGCGGGCGGCCCGACCGGCATCATGGTCGCGGTGATGGACGCGGTCGTGCCGTATATCCACGACCGCAAGCAGTTCGGCCAGTCGATCGGCGAATTCCAACTGATCCAGGGCAAGGTCGCCGATCTGTACACGACGCTGCAGGCATGCCGCGCGTATCTGTACGCGGTGGGCCGCCAACTCGACACGCTCGGCAACGACCATGTGCGCCAGCTCCGCAAGGACTGCGCGGGCGTGATTCTGTACACGGCCGAAAAGGCGACCTGGATGGCTGGCGAGGCGATCCAGATTCTCGGCGGCAATGGCTATATCAACGAGTATCCGGTCGGTCGTCTGTGGCGCGATGCGAAGCTCTATGAAATTGGCGCGGGCACGAGCGAAATTCGTCGCATGCTGATCGGCCGGGAGCTGTTTGCCGAAACACTGTGATGCAAGCGCGCGTGAGCCCCCTCAATACGCCGCACTCTGGAGAAGCGACGTCATGCCGATCATCGAATCGAAACTGAACCCACGCTCGGACGACTTTCGCGCGAACGCGGCGGCGCTCGAAGCGCTCGTCGCCGATCTGCGCGCGAAGATCGAGCAACTCGCGCAGGGCGGCGGCCAGGCCGCGCGCGACAAGCACACGAGCCGCGGCAAGCTGCTGCCGCGCGAGCGGATCGCGCAACTGCTCGATCCGGGCACGCCGTTTCTCGAACTGTCGCAACTTGCCGCGTACGGCATGTATAACGACGACGCGCCGGGCGCCGGCGTGATCACCGGCATCGGCCGCATCGCGGGACAGGAGTGCGTGATCGTCTGCAACGACGCGACCGTGAAGGGCGGCACCTACTATCCGGTCACCGTGAAGAAGCACGTGCGCGCGCAGGAAATCGCCAGCGAAAACCGCTTGCCGTGCGTGTACCTCGTCGACTCGGGTGGCGCGAATCTGCCGAATCAGGACGACGTATTTCCCGATCGCGATCACTTCGGCCGCATCTTCTACAACCAGGCGAATCTGTCGGCCGCGGGTATTCCGCAGATCGCGGTCGTGATGGGCTCGTGCACCGCGGGCGGCGCGTATGTGCCGGCGATGAGCGACGAGTCGATCATCGTCAAGAACCAGGGGACGATTTTTCTCGGCGGCCCACCGCTCGTCAAGGCCGCGACCGGCGAAGTGGTCAGCGCCGAAGATCTCGGCGGCGGCGACGTGCATACGCGTCTGTCGGGCGTCGTCGATCATCTTGCGCAGAACGATGCGCATGCGCTCGGGATCGCGCGCAGCATCGTCGGCCATCTGAACCGCGTGAAGCCGGCGCCGCTCGTATTGCAGGAGCCGAAGCCGCCGCGCTACGACACCCAGAGCATCTACGGCGTGATTCCGGTCGACACGCGCAAGCCGTTCGACATCCGCGAAGTGATCGCGCGTATCGTCGACGATTCCGCGTTCGACGAATTCAAGGCGCGCTACGGCACCACGCTCGTCACGGGCTTCGCGCATATCTGGGGGCACCCGGTCGGCATCGTCGCGAACAACGGCATTCTGTTTTCCGAGTCGGCGCTGAAGGGCACCCACTTCATCGAGCTGTGCTGCCAGCGCAAGATTCCGCTCGTGTTCCTGCAGAACATCACCGGCTTCATGGTCGGCCGCAAGTACGAAAACGAAGGCATTGCGAGGAACGGCGCGAAGATGGTCACCGCAGTGGCGACCGCTAAGGTGCCGAAGTTCACGGTGATCATCGGCGGCTCGTTCGGCGCGGGCAACTACGGCATGTGCGGCCGCGCGTATTCGCCGCGCTTCCTGTGGATGTGGCCGAACGCGCGCATCTCGGTGATGGGCGGCGAGCAGGCCGCGTCGGTGCTCGCCACCGTCAAGCGCGACGGCATCGAAGCGAAGGGCGGCAACTGGAGCGCGGAGGAAGAAGAGGCGTTCAAGCAGCCAATCCGCGAGCAATACGAGCGTCAGGGCCATCCGTACTACGCGAGCGCGCGGTTGTGGGACGACGGCGTGATCGACCCCGCGCAAACTCGCGACGTGCTTGGGCTGGGTTTGTCGGCGGCGATGAACGCGCCGATCGAAGACACGCGTTTCGGCGTGTTCAGAATGTGATGGCCCACGTCACCGCGATGCGACCGCGTAAGGCAAAGGAGTGCTACGCATGCAATACGAAACGCTGAAGGTCGAGTTTGCCGGCCAGATCGCGACGGTCACGCTCAATCGTCCGGACGTGCGCAACGCGTTCAATGAAACGATGATCGCCGAGCTGACTGCCGCATTCACCGCGCTCGACACGCGCGACGACGTGCGCGCGGTGGTGCTCGCCGCGAACGGCAAGGCGTTCTGCGCGGGCGCCGACCTGAACTGGATGAAGAAAATGGCCGGCTACTCGGACGACGAGAACCGCGCCGATGCGATGCGGCTCGCCGGCATGCTGTCGGCGGTATATCGCTGCAACAAGCCGGTAATCGCGCGCGTGAGCGGCGACGCATACGCGGGCGGCATGGGCCTGATTGCCGCGTGCGACATCGTCGTCGCGGTCGAAAGCGCGCACTTCTGCCTGTCCGAGGCGCGGCTCGGGCTGATTCCCGCGACGATCGCGCCATACGTGATTCGTGCGCTCGGCGAGCAGGCGTCGCGGCGCTACTTCCTCACCGCCGAGGCGTTCGACTGCGCGACCGCGTTGCGGCTGGGATTGGTCAGCGAAGCGGTGAGCGCCGAGCAGCTCGATGCAACGGTCGCGCAGCTCGCGCAGACGCTGTGCGCGAACGGCCCGCAAGCGGTGCGCGCCTGCAAGCGGCTCGTGCAGGACATCGCGGGCCGCGAGTTGAGCGACGCGCTGATCGAGGACACCGCCGTGCGGATTGCGAAAACGCGAGCCGGCGCAGAGGGCCGCGAAGGCGTGGCGTCGTTCCTCGAAAAGCGCACGCCGGGCTGGCGCAACTGACATGCTTCGCTAACAAGCATCGCCCCGTACCGCCCATTTCATCGAGACACTCATGTTCAACAAGATCCTGATCGCCAACCGGGGTGAAATTGCGTGCCGCGTCGCGGCGACCTGCAAGCGGCTCGGCATCGCGAGCGTGGCCGTCTATTCGGACGCCGACGCCAACGCGAAACACGTCGCCGCCTGCGACGAAGCGGTGCATATCGGCGGTTCGACGGCGGGGCAAAGCTATCTGCGCATCGAGCGGATCATCGAAGCCGCGCGCGCGACCGGCGCGCAGGCCGTGCATCCGGGCTACGGCTTTCTTTCGGAAAACGAAGACTTCGCGCATGCGTGCGAGGCGGCCGGCATCGTCTTTATCGGACCGCCGGTCGAAGCGATTGCCGCGATGGGCTCGAAGGCCGCCGCGAAAGCGCTGATGCACGCGGCCGCGGTGCCGCTCGTGCCCGGCTATCACGGCGACGACCAGGAGCCGCAGCTGTTGCAGCGCGAGGCGGACACGATCGGCTATCCGGTGCTGCTGAAGGCGAGCGCGGGCGGCGGCGGCAAGGGCATGCGCGTGGTCGAGCGCAGCGCGGACTTCGCGGCCGCGCTGCTGTCGTGCAAGCGAGAGGCGGCGAGCAGCTTCGGCAACGATCGCGTGCTGATCGAGAAGTATCTGACCCGGCCGCGTCACGTCGAGGTCCAGGTGTTCGCCGATCAGCACGGCGGCGCCGTTTATCTGTTCGACCGCGACTGTTCGGTGCAGCGGCGTCATCAGAAAGTGCTCGAGGAAGCGCCCGCGCCGGGGCTCCCGGCCGAGGTCAAGCGCGCGATGGGCGAAGCGGCCGTGGCCGCCGCGCGCGCGGTCAACTACGTTGGCGCGGGTACGGTCGAGTTCATCATGACGCCGACCGGCGAGTTCTATTTCATGGAGATGAACACGCGGCTGCAGGTCGAGCATCCCGTCACCGAGATGGTGACGGGGCAGGACCTCGTCGAATGGCAGTTGCGCGTTGCCGCGGGCGAGAGTTTGCCGCTCACCCAGCAGCAGTTGAAGCTCGACGGCCACGCGATCGAGGCGCGCATCTACGCAGAGCATCCGGCGCGCGGCTTTCTGCCGTCCACCGGCACGCTCAAGCATCTGCGCATGCCCGAAGGCGTCGAGTTCGCGATCGACGCGGCCGGGCTCGGCGAGCCGGGCCGCAAGGCGCCGGTGCGTATCGACAGCGGCGTGCGCGAGGGTGACACGATCACGCCGTTCTACGATCCGATGATCGCCAAGCTGATCGTGCACGGCGCGACGCGCGAGGAGGCATTGGCGCGCCTCGCGCGTGCGCTGCATGCCTGCGAGGTGGTCGGGCCGCATACGAACGTCGAGTTTCTGCGGCGCATCGTCGCGAGCGAGCCGTTCGCGAGCGGCGAGCTCGACACCGGTTTGATCGAGCGTCATCACGACGTGCTGTTCGCGCCGGCACAGAAGCCGTTCAAGGAAGCGCTCGCGCTCGCGTGCGCCGCATTGTTGACGCGCGAGGGCGGCACCGCGCACGGCGCGTCGCCGTGGGACGCGTTGTCGCACTGGCGGCTCAATAGCGGCTACACGCAAACGCTCGGCTGGCGCGTGATCGACGACGGCGCCAACGACGACAGCCCCGACGCGTTCACTGTCGTTTTCGCGCGCAGTGGGGACACGCAAGAGCTCGTGCAAACACTCGAACACGACGGCGTGCGCGAGGACTTCACGTGGTCGGTCGGCGCGGGCGCCCATGAATTCCGCGCGACGATCGGCGATGCGCGCGTGACGGGGCGTGTATTCGTCGACGGCGACAGGTTCCACGTGTTCTGCCATGGCGAGACGCTCGCATTCGAATGGCAGAACCTGCTCGCGCATGCCGCGGATGCCGAGCACGGCGAAGGCCGTCTGACCGCGCCGATGCCGGGCAAAGTGATTGCGGTGCTGGTCGAACCAGGCGCGGTGGTCGAGAAGGGCGCGCCGCTGATCGTGATGGAAGCGATGAAGATGGAGCATACGATCGGCGCCCCGGCGGCGGGCACGGTCGCCGAGGTGCTGTACGCGGTCGGCGATCAGGTCGCCGACGGCGCGCAACTGCTGGTGCTGGAGGTGCAGCAGGCGGGTGAATAAGCGCGTCGAGTGGCAGAAGAGCGAGTAGGTGAATCAAGCGAGCCGCGCGTAGCCCGCGGCGCGCGCTTCGCTTTCCAACTCGCCGATGCGCGCGTAGTCGGTCAGCGGCAACGTCGAAAAGCCCCTTAAACGCAGGCGTTTTGCGCGCTCGGGGCGGACGCTCAGCGCCTCGTTCAACGCGTCGCGCAACGCGGCGATCGTGGCCGGCGGCACATTGGCCGCGGCGATCAGCGGCAAGCCCGGCGAGGCGGCGGTCATGCCGATCGCGCGCACGCGCCCCGCGAGTTCCGGCAGCACGTCGCAAACGAAGGCGAAGGTCACGCAGTCGATCGCGGTGACGTCCGCGCGATTGTCCGCGACCGCGCGCAGCGAGCCGACATGCGAGCCCGTGCGCAGCACCGCGCCGAAGAACATGCCGGCGCGCGCGAGCGGTGCGACCGCGTGACGAAATGCGTTCATGCCGCTGTTCGAATCGTCCTGGTTGTAGGCGGCGCGTGCGCCGCGGCACGAGGCGAGTGAGTCGAAGCGCGCGTCGGCGCGCGTGACCAGTACGCTCGAGTAATGCGCGCCGTCGCAGCCGGGCGCATCGAAACAGGGTGTCGCGACCAATTGCACCTGCGCGTGCAGCCCCTGCATCAGCGGATAACCGCAGGTCTGGGAAATCAGCAGATTCGGGCGCCGCCAGAAGCCGTGCAGTTCCTCGTCCGGTTCGACGATGCGGCACGCGGGTTTGACCCGGCGCAGCACGTCGTCGAGCCACTCGCGCCATTCGAGGTCGAGCGCGGGTGTCACGTTGTACATCGGCAGGGCGGCGATCCAGCTCATGAAGGCGTTTCTCGCGCCTAATGTCTGACCAATTTGAATTCGTCGAGACCGAGCCGCACCGGCTCGCTCGGCGTGAATTGCCATCGCTGCGCGGCTACGGAGAGGATCTCGTCCTGCGCATCCTCGAACGCGACCAACAGGTCCTGCTTGCGACGGCTCACGGCGCCACAGAACTCGACCAGCGCGTCGGCGCTGACTTCAAAAATCTGCGCACGATCGTCGCAGCACACTCGGAACGCGACCGTCGCGCATTCCGTCACACAGGGCCGGAACCCTTCATCGACATAGACCGACATGGCGAACTCCTTCGGACGCCTGAATCGACAGGATGACAAACCGCGCCTGCCAGGTATGTGGGAGAACCGGCATTGACGGCCAAATGCCCGGGCCGCGGCAGGCGCGACGGTCCGGAAACTGGCGGAAAGTAAGCCAGAAACTGGCGGCGGACTCGTTGAAGTCCGAGCCAGGACCGCGGCGTGAACCGTGGCCGGAGGGAGACGGCGGCGGTTCGACTCGCCATCGGTCTCGCCTGCTGGTGGGCCGCCCCGGGTCAGAATCGCGGCGGCACTGCTCAGAAAACGCTTAAATCGGGCGCTCCAATCCAATCTCGAAATCGACGCGAGAGCCGCTCGCGCCGGTCTCGGACTGTGTCTGGATTTTCTCACCAACCTCGCGGTGCAGATCGGCGTAGGTATCCACTTTACGATTAGCGCGCGTTTTGTGCAGGCGATGAGTCCGGCGGGGCTGGCCGGGTTGCGTGAGCGGCCGGGATATTGAGCCGACGGATCAGCGGGCCCAATGTCGTCGCCTGAATCAGCAGGCTGAATACCACGACGAGATACGTGACGCCGATGAACATTTCGCGTCCGTGAAACTCCGGCAGCGACAGCGCGAGCGCAATCGAGATGCCGCCGCGCAGTCCGCCCCACGTCAGCACGACAGCCGAATGCGGACTGAGCCGCCGGAAGTTCTGCAGCGCGAGCAGCGGAATCGCGACGCTGACGCCGCGCGCGAACAGCACGACCGGAATCGCCGCGAGCCCGAGCCAAACGATCTCGACGCGCAGCGACAGCGCAATGATTTCGAGTCCGATCAGCCCGAACAGCACGAGATTGAGCAACTCGTCGAGCAGGTCCCAGAAGTTGAACAGATGCTCGCGCGTCTTCTCCGACATCGACGTCGACGCGCCGTGATTGCCGATCACGAGCCCCATGATCACGACCGCGAGAGGCGCTGACACGTGCAGCGCTTCCGCGAGACTATAGCCGCCGGTCGCGAGCGCGAGTGTGATCAGGATTTCGACTGGATAGCTGTCGATACCTCGCAGCAGCAGCGACGCGCCGAAGCCGAGCGCCGCGCCGAGCACGAGCGCTCCGGCGACTTCGCGCAGCAGATCGAATGCGATCGCGCCCGCGGAAAACTCGTTCGCGCCGGTCGCGAGTCCGACTAGCGTGACGAATGCGACGACGGCCGTGCCGTCGTTGAACAGCGATTCGCCGGTAATCTTGGTTTCGAGGCTTTCGGGCGCCGCCGCGCGCTTGAGCACGCTGAGTACCGCGATCGGATCGGTCGGCGAGATCAGCGCGCCGAACACGAGACACCACGGCAGGCTCACCGGTTGGCCGAGCCATTGCGCCGCGTAGTAAAAGCCGAAGCCGACCACCGCGATCGAAATCAATACGCCGATCGTCGCGAGCATCAGCACCGCGCGCCGCTGCGTGCGCATCTTCGACAGATCGACGTGCAGCGCGCCGGCGAACAGCAGCAGACTTAGCAGGCCGTGAAACACGATGTCGGCAAAATCGATCTGCACGACGATCTTGCGCGCGGCGATCGCCATCGCCGGATAGTAGAACCCGAGCGCAGAAATGCCGACGCAGACGACGAGCCCGACCGCGGTGATGCCGAGCGTGTCGGGCAAACCTGATGAATCGATAATTGAGGACGCCGAACAGCGCGACGATGGCGAACAGCGCACCGGCAATCTGGAAGACGCTCATCGTGCACGCTCTCCCGCTTCGCGGCGGCGCGAACGCGTGATCAGGGTGGCACCGAGGTAACTCGCGCGACAAGGCATAAAACAGGCAGGCAGAGAATGCCGACACAATTGCGATATTGAACCAGCGAGATGTTTCACCAGCTATTCCTTATTCAGGCTCATTCAATCCGATAAGCGATCTGCGGTCTGTAATGACACGATCTTTGCCGCCGGCGATCGAGCGACGTACCGGGACGGACGCTTTATTCAAACGCAGCGGACGATGCGGTCAGACGCAGCGTGCTTTTTATTGGACCACGAGCGGATGACGGCGAACCGGGCGGAGCCAGGCTCGCCAGAGGGCGCCACGATGGGCAATGGCAGTGTTCGGACTACTGAAGCGCCGGAGGAGTTCCGGTCTTTATTTTGGGATATAGCTTTTTAATTTCGAGATGGTTCGCGGGGCTTGATTCGTCAAGGCTATTCAATCGAATCTGAATAAACGGTATGAATCTGTAATCCGAATTTGCCGGTCCGATGACTTCACATTGCATGGAGCCTTGTAATTTATTGTTCCAAAATCTGTAAAGCATATATCTAATCTCACAGTAAAACTGTTTTGCTCGTCATTGAGCATCGTTGACGCCAGAATTGGCAGGTCGACAGCAGGGAAGGCCCTAACCGGGAATTGCCCGGGATATGACAATTGTTGACAAATGCGAGTCGAGAATGATGCAGCATCGATACATAGCGAAATGCTGTTATGTAGCAATGGGTGAAGACGGAGAAGAGCATGGAGCAAACCTATCGTTATCGGGGATTCGACATCGTGGTCAACGCGTTGCGCGCGACCGATATGTCCACCCGTGTCGGCAGTGCCACGGCGCGGCGCGCGTACGTGGCGAGCGTCACGTTGAAGACGCGGCTGATCGGCGGCGAGTGGTCGACCGCTTTCCGGGTAGCTTCGGTGCCCGGTCGTTCGTCGACCGATCTGCGGGAAGTGCTGGCGGCTGGTTTCGCGGCCGCCATTCGGGTCGTCGACGACGTGGTGAGCGTGATGGGCGACGGGTTCGCGCGCAAGGCGGCCTGAGTTCCACACGAGGCGCTCGGCGCCGCGGTGCCACGCGGCAGGCGTGGTCGCGCACAGGGGTGCCCAAGCGGTCCCGGCATTTCAAAGCGCTCGCGATCGTTGACCGTCGACTACGGTTGTCGGTCGTGGCGAGCGTCGAAATAACCACGTGTATCCCCGCGGTGCGTGTGGGTTCCAGGCAGGGCATGCTCGTCTCCTCAGCGTCCTGTTGTTTTAATCCCGCCCCCCTGTGCGGGATTTTTTTTGTCAGTCGACATTGCGGGCGCTCGGTAATGCACTGCCACATCCGCACGAAAAGAGCATGTTTAGCTCGCGATTTATGTCGGCTGTGTCAAATGCGGGTGAAAAAGCAAGCGGAACAAATGATGCTTATTCTAAAATTCTTTCTGTTTGCAGTTATTGTCTCCGTGGCGGGGACGACTCAGACCGATAGTCCCGATCCTCACGAACGGCCCGCGCGCATGAATGCGGCGGACGGCACACTGGCCACGTGATCGCTTGCTAACGGGGCAGCAAGGAAAAAAGCCTCGAACACGAGGCGTGATCGAGGCTGCCGAAGGACAGACTCAATGCCTGTCTGGGAAGGTCGATCGGACCCGTGATCGACCTTGCCCACTATAGCGAGTTACTCGCCGAGCAACTGTGAACAAATGTCGCGGTCGAATCGACCGGCGAATTCGCGAATAAATCTGAATCGTAGCGTCGGATTCGACTAGCATGCGCGCACAGGCTTTCCGGCGGGCGAGATCGCCGCAGTCGAATTCGCTGCTGATCCGGATTCTCTGGTCAATGCCGCGGCGCCGACCGTGCGCACGACGTTCATGGGTCTTTACGGCGTCGACGCGGCGATGCCGTCGCACATGATCGACGAGATCGTGATGCGAGAGGAAGGGCACGAAGCGGTCGAGGCCTTTCTCGATCGGTTCAATCATCGTTTCGTCACGCTGCTGTATCGGGCGTGGAAGAAGTACCGCTATCCGGAAAGCTTTCGCGCGGGCGGCCGCGATGCGCATTCGCGCAATCTGTTGTGCCTCGCCGGCTTTCGCTGGGGCGACATGCCGCAACGCGCCGGCTTGTCCGATTCGCGGATGCTCGCGCTGCTCGGTCTGCTGATCCAGCGAACGCGCACACCTGAAGGGCTCGCGGGTGCGTCGGCAAGCCTGTCGCAGCCGATGCGGGCCGACACGAACTATGTGGCGGTCGTCGCGTTCTATCGCAATCCGGGTAGCGGGGATGGTTGGAAGTATGTGATAGGGAAGAAGAAGCTCGATGCGGACAAGCCGTTGAAGATCTCGTTGATGGATCAGTTTCTAGTGCCGGCGGGCAGTGCGGCCCACGATTAAGAGGGCCGCCGACTCAATCCGTGCGACCGAGATAGCCCGGTAGCCCCAATGCAGAGTCGCTCCTGGCCAGCTTCAAGGCTTCCTTGAGCAAGGCTGTGAACTTCTCGTCGCTATCGGGCCGCGGCAACGTCGCGCGAAAGAAGTCGGCCCAGCGAAATTCTTCCAGCGGGACACTGGTTTTTTCATAGCCGCCGGCATCGCGGACCGCTGCCGCGAGGCTTCGGTATTCATCGTCCTTCATTTCCCACACGTGCTCCGCCAATTCGGCAAACGGCCGGCGCATGCCTTGCGCGTCATACGGAAAGGTCCATCGTTGGTTTTCCATGCTGAGCCAGAACGACGCCCACGTGTACGACGAAAGATCCCGCACCAGCACGACCGGAACCGCGCGCACGCCCACCTGCCACAGCGCCGCCGCCACATGGTGATGATCGATCGCGAACGGTATGCCGTTGGGTCCGCAGACGACCGGTATCGGCTTTTCGGCGATGGCCATCTCCAGGTCATGGCTGCTCAGGGACCGGTATTGGCGGGCTTTTTCGCGGACCTCCCGCGCGCCGTGGGTCATTTGTGTGGGACGGAGCTCTTCGATTTGCCGCGTGTCCATGTCAGTCTCCTTGTCTCGATGCGTTGACGCGGCTCCCGCAAATTTCATGCCCCAGGGCGAGGCGTCGCCCACTTTCCGCCAGACGTCTACGGCGCATCGTCCACACACAGCACCGGGTCGCTGACCAGACAATCCGCATCAGACGCGGCAGGTCCGCCGCCGCGCGTTTTCAACGACGTCTGCTGCGCGGCGATGCGCAATCCCTTGGGCAGCAGCACCCACATGCGCAGCCGCTCTTTGGTGTGGCTCGCCTGGGTCTGCGCGGTTTGACCGAAGCCGTAGAAGTAGTCGGCTCTGACGGCGCCCTGAATCGCACCGCCCGAATCCTGCGCGAGCATCAGGCGGTTGATCGCGCCGGGTGCCTGAGGGTCGTCACGCGTGGACACGAATACCGGCGCGCCGAGCGGCGTGGTGCGCGGATCGACGGCCACCGAGCGGCCCGCCGACAGCGGCACGCCCAACGCGCCCAGCGGACCGTTCGGTGAATCGGGGATCACACGAAAGAACACATAGCTCGGATCCGAAACCGCATACACGGGATGAGGTTTCGGCGTGGTCGTCGCCAGGGTGAAACCGCGTAGCAACGGCGACGTGGGTTCGCCATCGTCACCGTCGGCGAGCGCCGCGTTGACTTCGTTGCTCGTAGCGGGCGCGCCGTCGTCGCTGATGTCGACCTCGATCTCCATGCCGCGCACGACGAGCTTGCGCGCGCCGGCCGTCGCGTTGCCGCTGTGCGCGAGCGACGGCAGGAACGGCCGGCCGTTCTGTTCCGCATAGGCGAAGCGGCGAATCGAGCCGTCGCTCATGCGGACCTTGCCCGCGCCTTGCAGCTGCATCGAGTACAACATCACGGGGTCGTCGACATAGGCGAGGATCGGCGCCTTCAGTGCGCCGCGCTCGATCTCGGCGCGGGTGTAGTACGGTACGATGCGCCCGCCATCGAGCCGCAGGCGAATCTTCTTGTCGCGGATATCCGGCACGCTATCGCGCAGATCCAGCGCGTAGACGCCTTTGAGGTCGCCACTCGTCGTATCGCTGAGCGGGATCACGTTACGTCCATCGATGCGAGCCGCGCTCACGTCACCTCGCGCGCGGTCCGGCAGGCGCCGCGCGTCGAGGTAGAGCATGTCGGCCGGCGTGCCATAGACCGGATAAAGATAGGCGCCGCCGTACTGCTGGCTGCCATTGAGCAGCGGCTCGTAGTAGCCGGTCATCGTACCGTCGAGCGAGCGGTCGGGATTGCGGATCTGGTACGCGTGGAAATACGTTTCGAAGAATCGCCGGATCGCCGCGACGTCGCCAACGTCCACCGCTCGCGCGGCATTGCACGGTTCCGACCAGCCGCTGCGCGCGCCGAGCACGGTGCAGCTGCGGCGAAACGCTTCCCATGACGCGGTGACGTCGTCCGTGTCCCACCCGGGCAGGTTGGCGAAAGCGATCGGCTCGTAGTAAGCGTGGCGCGTGGCGAAGCCGCCGCTCAACGCAGCCTTGGGACGCGGGTTATTGGAGCCGGTGGACGTGCCCGAGACCGTCGCGTGTGTCGTTAGGGGAGCCGGCGTCGGCCCAGGCATCGTCGGCGGCGCGGGTGGCGATGCTTGCGCCGTCGGCGCCGCCTGCTCGACCGGCGATGTCGCGGTATGGCTCGTGTCCCCCAGGATGACGCTGGTCGCGGGCGTGTTGCTCGCGCAAGCCGCGAGCGTGGCTGTCAGCGCAAGCAGGAGAAGCCGAGCCCGTTGCATGCGGCCTCCTTGCGGACCATCGCGAACGTCGCGCGCGCTAGCCTGTCGGCTTGACGGCATCGATGGTGAACGTGGCGGCGCCGAACGCGCCGGCGCAATCCGCCGTGCCTGCCGGGCAACGCGGCTTGCCCGCGAACGGCGAGTAGCGCGGGCCGCGACGCGCGGCCGCTTGCTGCTGGGCATCAGCGGGGAATGACTGGAACGGCGCCGCGGACTTCAGTCCACCGTCGGAAAAATCGCGCGGCGTCGTCGATACCAGCGTCAGAAAGTGGTTGGGACCGGGCGGGTTGCCCGCCAGCATCGGCCAGCTGGCGCGCGGCAACGACAGCGTCTGACCGGCGGCGATCCGGTTGTTGCGATCGAGCCCGTTCGGAAACAGCATCAGGTACTGACCGTCCGGATCGACCATGAACACATACACGTAGCCCGCGCGGTTGCTATCGAGTTTGAACTGCAGATGATCCTTGCCGATCGTGGCGGACGTGCTGCGCGGTGTGGCGGTGATCTGAATCGATGGATCGGCCAGCGTCACGATTCGCTCGAGTTCGCTCGCGGGGGTGAAGGGCGCGAGGTTGTCGCCCTGCGCGGGTGGTGTGGCGGGCGAGGCAGGAGCAACCGGGGCAACCGGGGCAACCGGGGCAACCGGGGCAACAGCAGCAACGGCTGCCGGGCTTTGAGCGGCATTGCCAGGCGTCGGCGCAGCCGTGTCGGCCGGCTTCGGCGAAGCCGTGTCGCGCGCATCCGTGCTTGCCGTGACAGCCGGGCTCGCGGCCGGTGGCGAACGCATGGCAAACCACGTACCGACCGCCGCGAGCGCCACGACGCAAACGGCACCTGCTGCGATCAAGCCCGTGCGTTTCTTTTGACTACCGCCTGGCGCAGGAATGGCCGCTGTGCCTGGCTCATTGCGCTTCGCCTCGACTGTCGCGGCCGTCGTTGTTCGCGGCGCATTGGTACCCGCTGTCTCGACGGAAGCGCGAGTCGTGGGTTCGATCGCCGCATCCGCGTCATCACGCGTATCGATGGCAATGCCCAGTTCGTTCGCCAGCGCCTGAACGCTTTGCGGGCGCTGTTCGGGGCGGACCGCGAGCGCATGGTCGATCGCGCGCAGGAACCGCTCGCTATAGCGGCCGGCCGCCGCCGTGGCGAGCGGCACATACGTGTCGCTCATCAGTCTGCCGACCGACGGCGGCGGTATCTTGCCCTGAATCGCGAAATAGATGACCGCGGCGAGTGCGTACACATCGGTCCACGGCCCCTGTTTCAAGGCCGCCACTTCGGCATATTGCTCGACGGGCGCATAGCCGGGCTTCAGGATCACCGTCAAGGCCTGGGTCATGTCGCCGATCACGCGCCGCGCCGCGCCGAAGTCCAGCAGCACGGGGCGGCCGCTGCCCTTGAGCAGCATGATGTTGTCCGGCGCGATGTCCCGGTGATAGCACTGCGCCGCATGCAATACCGCCAGCGCTTCGAGCAGCGGCGCGAGCAGGGCGCGCAGCCATGCTTCATCGGGTGGGGCACTCATGCGGCGCAAGCCGTCGCGCAGCGTCACGCCCTCGTAGTACGGCATCACCATGTACGCGGTGCCGTTGGCCTCCCAGAACCGGTACACCTTGACGAGCGAATGATGATCGAAGCGGGCGAGCAGCCGAGCCTCGTTGATGAAGCTTTTCAGGCCGGCGCGAAAGGTGTCTTCATGACGTTCCGAGCGAACCGACACTTCGGCCGCGCCGACGCGCGAGGCCAGCGCAGCGGGAATGTATTCCTTCAGCGCGACGTGACGTCCTAGCTGGGTGTCGTAGGCGAGATAGACGATACCGAAGCCGCCTTCGCCAATCAGATCGACGATCTCGAACTCGCCGAGCCGTGTGCCGGCGGGCAGCGCATGTTGCGCGTTCGAACCCTGCGCGGCGGGGCGCGTGACGACTGTGCGATCGGCGTCCGCCGCTTCGGCGGGGTTCTGCTGGCCGTCCGGTCCGGACGCCCGTTGCACGATCACGGTTTTGTCGTCGGGGCTGCTCATCGGCTTTGGCTCCCTGGAGGGTACGACGGCAGAGCCCGGCACACGCGAGCGCCACCCTCACGCGCACGCGCGTCCGTCTTTAAGACGAACGAGCGGGTCATTTTTTGAAATCAGGCGGGCGCGCGTGCCTGAGCGATGGTCCGCGTGCGGCCGCCGGTTTCAAAATCGGCCGGCCGGATTCGTCTATATGGTGTTAGTCAACCGCTGCGTGCAGCTTGCGGGTTGTACGCGCATTCCATCCCAGCCGCTTCCTTTTGCCTTCTTGCAGGAAGTTGAAGTGAACGAGCGCCAAGGCTTATCGAGCGGGATGGCACACCGCGTCGTGCGACGCGACTCGCGGCGCGCGGTCGTCGCATGGGCGCACCGGATCGACGCGGCGTGGATCACGGGCGCGCTCGTCATGGGCTCGATGCTGCTGGGCGCGGCGGGCAATACGCTGGCCGCTGGCACGTCCGCCGCCGCGGCGCGGCCCGCGAGCGCCGTGGCCCTTGCGCCCGAGTCGTTCGGCTTTCGTCAGGCCGATGAACGCGAGCGCGACGCCGAAACGATCAACACGTTGACGTCCGAGGGACGTCTGCTGCTGTCGCGAGACCGCGTCAAACTCCCTGCCTACGACTATTGCAGCATGTCCGTCGCGGCTGCCGAGCGCGGCGACTTCCGCGACAGCGTCGATGCCGCGGCGCGCGCCCTGGTGGTGGCCGGGCAGACCAACAATGCGGATCTGGCGGCCCTGTCCAAACGCGATCTCGCGATCGCCTACAGCTATGCCGGCGACCTCGACAACGCCGAACGCTACGCCCGCGATGCGCTCGCTTCGACGCCGAAGGCGCCCGAGCAGGTCTTTGCTCCGGCCAACAAGGTGCTCGGCGATGTCGCGTTGCGCCGGGGCAAGCCGCAGCAGGCGCTGGCCGCCTACGAAGACGCGCTCACGACCGCCTCGCCGCGTTACAAACCGCTGGTGCTGATGTCGATCATCAACGCGCAGCTCGCCGAGGGCGATACGCCTGGCGCGCGCCAAACCTTCGATGCCGTCGGCGCACCGGCCACCGCGGAACTCGCGCCCGCCTACAGGCGCATCGAAGGCAATCTGCTGCTGGCCGAAGGCAAGCCCGAGGATGCGAAACACGCGTTCGAAGCGCTGTTGAGCCAAAGCGGCAATTCCAGCGACGCCAACTACGACCGCCTGTGGGCCCACGAAGGAATCGGCCGCGCCGACCTCGCGCTCGGCGACAAGCCGCATGCGCGCGAAGCCTACCTGCTGGCCGTCGACGACTCCGAGAAAATCCGCGCGCGGTTTCGCAGCGACGAGTTCAAGACGGCACTGTTCGGCGACACGCAAACGGTATTCGAAGAGGCCATCGCGCTGACGGTCGAAGCCGGCGACTACGAGAGCGCCTGGAGTCTGTCCGAACGCAGCCGGGCGCGTGCGCTGCTCGACGTCGTGCGCAACCGCGTCGACGCCGGCGTCGACGACCGTCAATTGAACGGGCAGGTGCCGAGTCTTGCCGCGACGCGCGGCGCGCTCCGGCCCAACGAGGCGATCGTCGAATTTCACAGCCTGCCCAACGAGCTGATCGTCTGGGTGGTGCGCAACGATGGCCTGACCGGCCACACCTTGCCGATTGCGCGCGCGGACATGGAGGACCGCCGTGACCGACCTGCGCAATGCGATCGTCCGCCGGCGACCGGCCGCGCTGACCTATGGCGACAAGCTCGATGCGTTGCTGATCGCGCCGCTCGGCTTGCGCGCGAACGAGCGGCTCATCATCGTGCCGCACGGCGCGCTGCACTATCTGCCGTTTCAGGCGCTGCACGATGCCGACGGCTTTCTGATCGAACGCCATGCGATCGCGCTCGAACCATCGGCGAGCGTCGCGGTACAACTCGCGCAACGCCAGCAGAAGATCGCGAGCGATCTGGTCGCGTTCGGCAATCCGACCATCACACCTGCCTATGCGCTGCCAGGGGCCGAGGCGGAAGTGCAGGGCATCGCGCCGCTGTTCGCGCGCAACGAGGTGTTTCTGCATAGCGATGCCACGCGCCTGAGCTTTCGCGACAACGCGCCCGCCGGACGCGTGTTGCACGTGGCGACGCACGCCCAGGCCGACACGATCGATCCGTTGCACTCGAGCATCCTGCTCGCGCCCGCGACGCAGCCGGCCGACGGCCCGGACGCGCTGCTGGCCAAAGACATCTACAACCTGAAGCTCAACAACGTCTCGCTCGTCACGCTGTCGGCCTGCGAGACGGGGCTTGGGCGGATCGCGCGCGGCGACGAAATTCTCGGCTTCACGCGGGCGTTCTTCTATGCCGGCGCCACCAGCCTGATCGTGTCGATGTGGCCAGTCGCGGACGAATCGAGCGCGCTGACGATGCGCACTTTCTACGCGCAACTCGCGCAAGGCCATGACGCGATCGACGCGATGCGCACCGCGCAACTGGCGGTTCTGCACACGCCGCGCTTCGCGCATCCGTTCTTCTGGGCGCCATTCGATCTGATGGGTGGCTGGCGTTTGACCATCGCGCGTCAGCAGCAGGGATGAACCAAACAAACCCTAGACCGATGAACAGACTCCGACTGATCGCCGCGGCGGTGTCCTGCAGTAGTGCGCTCGCGTGGGGCCAGACGCTGCCGAACGCGGGCAGCATCCTGAACCAGACGGCGCCGCGCGAGACCCGGCCGGCGCCGCCGGGCGGCACCCAGGCGTTACCCGCCGTGCCGCCGCCGGCGGCGCCCGTGACGGCGCCCGGCCCGACCTTCCTGCTGAAGAGCATCAGGTTGAAGGGCAACGACACGATCGCCAGCGACGCGCTGCTTGCGCCCGTTCAGGACAAGCTCGGCAAGCAAACCAGTTTTGCCGGGCTCGAAGAGATTGCCGCGCGCATCACGCAGATTTATCGCGATCACGGCTATCTGCTCGCCCAGGTGGTGATCCCGCCGCAGGACGTCACATCCGGCAACGTCGAAATGAGCGTGCTCGAAGGGCGCGTCGGCCATGTGCGGCTCGACATCGCGGCCGGCACGCCGATCCGCGAAGATCTGTTGCGCGCGCGGGTCGCGCAGATTCCGTTGGGCAAGCCGCTGCAGCAGCACGAACTCGAACGGACCATGCTGCTGCTGTCCGATCTGCCGGGTATTCAGGTCTCCTCGGCAATCGAAGCGGGCGAGGAGCCGGGCACGGTCGATCTGACCGTCAGCGTCGCGCCGGCCAAACGCTGGACCTTTGCGCTCGATGTCGACAACTTCGGCGCGGAGTCCAGCGGTACCTGGCGGCTCGGTGCGCTCGCGCGCCTGAACTCGCCGTTCATGATCGGCGACAACCTGGACCTGCGGCTGCTCGGCAGCGAACGCGGCGACACCCTTTACGGGCGCGTCGGCTACGAAGCGCCGATCAATGCGCAAGGTACGCGCGTCGGGGTCGCGGTGTCGCGGCTCAACTATGCGCTCGGCCAGGAATTCGCGTCGCTCGATGCGCAGGGCGAGGCGACCGTGGTGGACTTCACGCTCACGCATCCGCTCGTGCGCACCCGCAATCAGAGCCTGTTGGGGCGTGTCAATCTGGAGTATCGCGACCTGATCGACAACGTCGGCATCGTCGATCAACACAATCCCAGATCGCTGGTGGAGGGCAGTATCGGCCTGAGCTATGAAAGTCGCGACGCGCTGTTCGGCGGCGGCTTCAATAGCGCGGATGTCGAGTTGTTGATTGGCAGTCTGCATTTCCGCAACGCGCAAGCCGAGGCGCTCGACGCCTCGCCGCTCGGGCGCGACACGCAAGGCACCGAAGTGCGCGCCACTTTCTTCGCCAACCGCCTGAACGCGATCACCGAGCGGCTCAGCGTATTCGCCGGCGTGTCTGGCCAGTGGGCCGGAACCACGCTCGACAGTTCGTCGCGCTTCCTGCTCGGCGGCCCGCACGCGGTGCGCGCTTATTCGCCGTCCGAGGCACTGGTCGACGAGGGGTTCGTCGCCACCCTCGAAGGGCGCTTCGCGATCGATGCGCGGGCGACCGTGTTCACGTTCTTCGACTTCGGTACCGGGTGGTACAACGCCACGCCGCGTCCGGGCCAAGGGTCGAACGTGATCACGCGCAGTGGCGCGGGTCTCGGCGCGTTCTGGGCCGCGCCGGGCGGCATTGCGCTGCAGGGCACGGTCGCATGGCGCACGACCGGGCCCGATACGACCGGCAACGACAGGCTGCCGCGCTTTTATGTGCAACTGACCAAGACGTTCTAGCAGGCAGCCAAACGCAACGAGACGCAACGAAACGAGACGAAACGAAACGCAACGACAAGCAGCAGCAATCTGTGCCGAGGTGTGCGATGAACAAGCGATGCAATGTGCGACCGGGGCATGTGAGCACGATCGCCGGCGCGGTCGCCGCGTTGTTCGCGGCGTCGTATATACCGCTCGTGCTCGCGAATCCGACCGGCGCCCAGGTGGTGGCCGGCACGGTCAGCATCAACTCGCCGGGCGCGGGACAGATGCACATCACGCAGGGCTCGTCCAATGCGATCGTCAACTGGAACACGTTTTCGATCGGTAGCGGCGAAGCGGTCAGGATCTCGCAGCCGTCGGCTTCCGCCGCGCTGCTCAACCGCGTGACGGGCAACGATCCCAGCGTGATCGCCGGACGCCTGCAGGCCAACGGCAAGGTGTTTCTCGTCAATCCGGCGGGGGTGATCTTTGCGCCGGGATCATCGGTGAACGTGGGGTCGATGATCGCCTCGACACTCAATATCTCCAATGCCGATTTCCTCGCCGGCAACTTCCATTTCGTTGGCGCGTCCGCGGCGGCGCTCAGCAACGCGGGGTCGCTGACGGCCGCCGCGGGCGGCACCATCGCGTTGCTCGGCGGCACGGTCAGCAATAGCGGCACGGTCAGCGCAAAACTGGGCAGCGTCGCGCTGGGCGCGGGCAACGACATCACCGTCGACTTTGCCGGCGACGGTTTGACCACCCTGAAGATCAACCAGGGCGCGGCGCACGCGCTGATCGGCAATACCGGCACGCTGGCCGCCGACGGCGGCACCGTGGTGATGAGCGCACAGACGGCCGACGCGCTGGCGGGCACCGTCATCAACCAGCAAGGCATCGTGCGCGCACAGAGCCTGAGCGAACACGACGGCCGCATTCTGCTCGACGGCGGCACGAACGGCGTGACACAGGTGAGCGGGACGCTCGACGCCAGCGGCGGCGCGGGGCAAACCGGCGGCAGGATCGACGTGACCGGCTACGACGTGGCGCTGCTGGCCGGAGCGTACGTCGATGCGAGCGGCGCCGCGGGCGGCGGAACCGTCCACTTCGGCGGCGGCCCGGCGGGTGCGGACCCCTCCGTTCGCAATGCCAATGCGATCTGGATGTCGCCGACCGCCAGCCTCCACGCGGATGCGCTCGTCGACGGCAATGGCGGCAACGTCGTGGCTTACAGTGAAACGGCCAGCCGCATTTACGGCACGTTGACCGCGAAGGGCGGGCCGCAGGGCGGCGACGGCGGCTTGATCGAAACGTCCGGCCACACGCTCGACACGACCGGCATGAGCGTCGACGCATCGGCGGCGAAGGGGCAGGGCGGCAGGTGGCTGCTCGATCCGTTCGAGGTCGACATCGTGACGCAGGTGCCGGATGTCACCGCCGCGCCGGTCCCGACGCAGACCGCAACCGATTCGAACACCATGACGTTCGGGCCGATCACGGGCAGCACGTTCATCCTGAACACGGCGCTTACCGGTCCGCTGAGCCTCGGCACGTCGGTGACAGTACTGACAGGGACCGATCCCAACTTCGGCGCGGGCGACATCGTCGTCGACGCGCCGCTCAACCTCACGACCGGCACGCTTCCCGCCACGCTGAAGCTGAGCGCGACGGGATCGGTGCTGGTCAACAACACCATCACGTCGAGCGCGGGGCCGCTCAGCCTCGTATTCGATGCGAACGTGGGCGGCACGAGTCCGCTCAGTCTGGTCTCGTTCCAGGGCGTCACGGTGAAGACCAACGGCGGCAGCGTGACGTTGGGAAGCGGTGGCGCGAGCCCGGTCCTGATCCAGAACTCGAACATCGACACCGCGGGCGGCGATCTGACGGTCACCGGCACGTTCCCGATCAATGGCGTGGCGATTGGCTATCTGATCACGTTGTCGTCGGGCATTTTCATCGACTCGTCGACCATTTCCACGGAGGGCGGCGTGTTCTCGCTGTCGGGTGTCGCGCTGGGCCCGAACGCCAATGGTGTGGCGATCACCGGCACCAGCTCGCTCTCGACGACGAGCGGCGCGCTTCGCATCACCGGCACGGCTACCGCCGGCGGCGGAGGCAACGACGGCGTGATCGCGCAAGGTGACAATACGATTCAAACCGGCAGCGGCGCGCTCACCATCAGCGGCGCCGGCAGTTCGAATATCGAGGATCAGGGCATCGGCGTGCTTCTATCCGGCACTTCAGCCAGCACGACGAGCGGGGCACTGAGCGTGAACGGCAGTTCTTCTGGCAGCAGCGCGATGGGCGTGTTCTTGACCGGCGGCGCCACAGTGGGCGAGGGTCCCGCGCTGCAGCCCGGGCTCAGCAGTTCGGGCGGCGCGATCGCGGTCAACGGTAGCGTGACGCAAAGCGCGCAAGGGGGCTTCGGCGTCGAGATTCAGAACACCACGATCTCCAACACGACCGGCTCGATCGGCGTGACGGGCAATGTCACCGGCACCGCCGCCGGCGGCACCTTCGCGGACGGCGTCTATTTTTATGGCACCACGTTGAGCACCGGCAGCGGCGACATTTCCGCCGCCGGCAGCGTGTCGTCGAACATGAACGTCAGCATCGGCCTCGACATGCATGGGTCGTCGGTCCAGTCGACGAGCGGCAACCTCAAGTTCACCGGACAAAGCGTGGGAGCCGCGGTCAACGGCGACTCGGTGATCGGGCTGATGTTCGAGAACACGCTATGCGTGGACTGCATCCAGACAGCCCCCGTATCGGTGACGACCGGCACGGGCACGGTGAGCCTGTTCGGCAACGGCACCGGTCCGTTCGTGCAGGGTGTGCTGATCACCGACGGCACGACGATCACGTCGACCAACGGCGGGGCGATCGATATCCGCGGCGCAGTGAGCGGCCCGGCAGGCAGCAGTCCGAACCAGCAGAACGACTATGGCGTGCTGATCGCCAATGGCGCGATCAGCGCGACCGGGACGCGTACCACCACGATCGGCATTGCCGGTTCGACCACGACATCCGATCCGGGCGTCGCGATCGGCCTTGCGGTGCCCGAGACCGAGCAGAGCGAGTTTGGGCTGATCAATCCGACCTCCATTGTCACCGGCGGCAGCGTGACGAGTGCGGTCGCCAATGCCACCGCCGACAACGTGACGATCTCGACGACGAATCCCGCTTCGATCGTGTTGCGCGCATTCAACGACGGCACGGCGAGCAGCCTCGCCATCACGCAGGCGACGCTGTCGTCGCCGGGCGGCGTGCTGTCGATCATGCCGGCGTCGGTGGACCCGTCGAGCTTTACGATCACCGCTCAGAACGCGACGCCGATCACGCTGCTCGGCACGGGCGGCGGTCTCAGCATCGACGCCCCGACTTTCTCGACCTTCGCGTCGATTCCCAGCATCGTGCTCGGGTCCAGCACGCAAACCGGGCGGATCACCGTCGGCGGACAGTGCGTATCGGGCGGCTCGACTTGCGTGCCGACACGTCCGGGCTTCGCGAACAATCTCACGCTGTCCAACCCGGGCGCGGGCAGTCAAGGGATCGCGCTGACCTACGGCATCTCGACTCCGGGCCAGACCTTGATGCTGCTGTCGGCGGGTCCCGTCACGGACCCCGGCGGCATCCAGGCCGCGGGGCTGATTCTCGCCGGCCCCGGCACCTTCACGCTGACCGATCCGCAAAACGACGTCGGCGTGCTGGCGATGGCCAAGGCGGGGAGCGTCGACTTCTCGAACTCGCATGGCTTCGTGATTGGCCCGCTGACGAGCCAGACGTTCGACTCCGCCGCGAGCCAGTTGAGCCCGATGAGCGTGACGAACTCCACGCTGACCGGCAGCCTCGTCGCGACCGCTACGACCGGCAATATCGGGCTGGGCGCGAGCACGCCGTCCGCGACGGCTCCGAATACGAATCTGAGCGCGGGCGGCTCGATCGATCTGGTGATGGAGAACGGCGTGTTCGTCGATGCGAACTCCGGCACACTTGGCGCCGGCAACGCATGGCGAGTCTGGGCCAGCACCTGGAACGGCGGGACACGCGGCAGCGTGCAGCCGAACACCGCGCAGCCCAATTTCTACGGCTGCCTGTTTGGCTCGGGCTGTAGTTGGGGCGGCACGGTGCCCACCACCGGCAATCATTTCGTCTATGTCGCACGGCCGACGGTCACGGTCAACGCGGATGGCGCGACGCGCTACGTTGGGGCGCCGAACCCGGCGTTCACCTACACGACGGCCGGTCTGATCAACGGCGATACCGCCGCGGGCACGTTGAGCGGCTCGGAGACGACCACGGCCACTCTGACTTCACCGGCGGGCGGCTATCCGATCGACCCCAACTTCACGTCCAGCGTGGGCTATATCGTCAACGAAGTGCCGGGCACGCTGACGGTGATTCCGTTTCAGAGCACGATCTCGAACCCGCAGGGCCCGATCCCCAATCCGGTCGCGCAAAGCGGTCTGCAGACGTTTTTCAGCAGCCAGGAGCAGACGTTCGTCTACGAAAACAATCTGCAGGGCACCAACATCTGCATCGGCTCGAACCAGCCGCTCTTCAGCACGACGCCGCCTGGCGAGAAACAGGACATCCTCGCGGTCGAATGGAAGCGGGTGCGTTCGCAGCCGAACCTGAATAGCTGCCTGCTGACGAACACCCAGCACGGCTGCGGTGACTTCTAGCGGGAGCCAGGCGAAGCGGGCGGGACGGGTGGCGCGGCGCCTGCGGGCGAATGCAGCGCGCGCAGTTGCGCGATGGCGGCCTCGGCGCTCGCGACGAACCGTTGCGAGCGCCGCCATGCTTCGACGACCTCCTGATGGACGGGCTGCTCCATCCCGAGGTGAATCCGGAAGAATCGTTCAGCGTGGATGGCCGGGTGGTAATGCTGGCGCACCCGCTTCGCGTCGATCAGCCGCCGGTTGCCGAACAGCCTGCTCAATGCCCACGAAAACGCGCCGTCTTCACCGCCGACGCGACGAAAGAACGCGTCGAGCGGAAACCCGCCCAGCGCGCGATACACCGCCCGCCGGATCACGAGACTGCTCGGCACGGTGTTGCTGAGGATTGCCGCGTACTTTTCGAAATCGGGATGCTCGACGATCGCGCGCGGAAAGCCCGCATAGTCGACATCGAGCCGCACCGATGCCTCGCCCGGACAACGCTGCAGATAGCCACTCGCCGCGGCCAGCGCGCCGGGCAGATATTCGTCGTCGGCGTCGATGAATCCGAGCAGATCCTCGGTCGCGTGCATCGCGGCCCAGTTGCGCGCGGCGGCGACGCCGCCATTCACGTACATGCGCAGTACTTCCACGCGCGCGTCGAGGCGGCCGTAATGTTGCGCGAGTTCGATCGAAGCATCGGTCGAGCCATCGTCGACGACGATGATTTGCGCGGCCTCCGGCTGGATCAGGCAGCTTTCCAGTGCGCGGCCAAGCGTTGCCGCCATCTGCAGACAGGGAATGATGATCGAGATCGGCATGATGCGAGCCCCGTTCCGATGCTGATCCGCTGCGTTACGCCTGTGCCGGGCCGGGCATCAATTGCGTCGCCTGGGCGTCGTCGTCGCCGACCCACACCGCGAACGCCGTGAAGTTGTCGTGATTCGTGCTGGCGCTCGCGCGCACCTGTTGCGCGAGCGCGTCGAGCCAGGCGCCGGGTGTCGCCGCATGGGCCAGCGCGTCGGCGATGCCGGCGTCATCGGCGTACTCCCACAGGCCGTCCGTGCAGATCAGGAAAGCGTCGCCGTCATGCAGCGGGAAAGTACCGTCGACGCCCGCAATGGAGAGTGCGTCGCGCGTGCCCAGCGCCGCATACAGCACGTTGCGGCGCGGATGATGACGCATCTCCTCCTCGGCGAGCAGCCGCGCGTCGACCATCTGCTGAACCATGCTGTGGTCGCGCGTGCGCGCGCAGATCTCGCCATGGCGGAAACAGTAGAGGCGGGTGTCGCCGCAATGGGCCCACGCGGCCGTCGCGCATTCGCGGTCGATGGCGAGCACCACGGCCGTCGAGCGCATGTCTTTTTCATTGCCTTTGCCGCGCAACTGTTCTTCGACGATGTTCTCATTGGCATGCGTGAGCGCGCTGATCAGCCGGTCGCCCGTCGGCGGCAATTCGGCAACGGTCAGGTAGCGTAAATCCGCCAGCACCGAAGCGACGACGAGGCGCGAGGCGGTGTCGCCGCCGCCGTGTCCGCCGGCGCCGTCGGCGACGACGCAATAGTAGAGCCGTTCGCTCGACCAGTCGCCGAACGAATCTTCGTTGCGCGGGCGGTCGCCCCGATCGGTCAGGCTTGCGGTGGCAAGTTGCACCGTTGACCTCTCATATGCTCGCGGTCTGTCGAGCTCATTCCTGCGCGTGCGACTGCGCGGACAGAATGCCCAGAACCAGCAGGATGACGATGCGATTGCCCGGCGAGATGTCGATGCCGAGGCTGTGCTCGATCCATCGGCCGATTTGCGTGCGGGCGAAGTCGGCGGGTATCGAGCCTTTTTTCAGCGTGACGCCAAGCTTGCGCGCCCGGTAGTGATACGACGCGATGCCGTAACGCGCGGCCACCTGCGACAGACCGCCTTTCTCGTTCGACAGCCAGCCGAGACTGCCGGCGAGCAGCATGCGGTCGGCGTCGTCGAGCGAAGCGATGAAATGCGACGCGGATTCGCGTACCTCGGCTTCGTGCAGACCGTATTGCAACAGGACCGAGCCGATCGGATCGGGATGAAAAGCCGTTTGCCGGTCGATTTCGAGCATCACGTCGCCTTCGTCGAGCGACACGTTGCGCTGATGGCTCGCGCTGCGCAGACAGTCGATCAGATAGCGGCGGAAATAGGCGCACACGGCATGGCTGGTCGAAGGCGCGCTGTGCAGCGGGAAAGTGGGCAATGCCGTCGGCGCGGTATCGAGGCGGAACACCTTGAGATAGAGGAACTGCGAGATCAGTTCTTCCTTGTCCTCGCCCAGCGCCTGCAATTCCGACGGATGGTAGCCGGTCAGCGCGCGGCGCACGATCGTATAGATCGACGCCATTTCGTCGTGGCTGAGGCAGGTGCGGCGTTGCCACAGGTCGGGCAGTGCGCTTTCTCCAGCGTGGTCGGCAATTGCAGCGCTTTGGATATCTGCCACTTTTCACCCCGAGGTGGTGAGCCCCGCTTCTTAAGGGCGGAGCCCGGCTGCTGACACTACCCATTTCGCCGCGTGTGTGGTGCGCCGGTTTTCTGTCCCCAATGAATCCGGCACTCGCTTTGCCGCCATATCGGGCAGATTGCGTATGCCAGACGCTTGCAATACCGGCAATTCCGCCGTGCAACCGGCGCGTGATTGGAAAACAGACTTAGTCTATTGGCACGTTTTATTTATTACAAGGTAAAACTTAATATGTTATTCACCGCTCTGGCGACGGGTTCTATCGCTATCAGGACTAACCCTGAACGCAACGTAAGCGCTTACCGGCAATCCGGCAAGGTCAAATTTTTTAAAAAATCCGGGCACCTGATTCGTTTACCCAGATGTTGGGCGATCCCGCCAATCGACCGTCCTGAAAGGGCGCGCTGGTGAGGTCGTAAGACGACTGTCCGAGCTTGTGATTGTAATGGTGCCGGAACGAAAAGGTTAAAACTTCTTAAGTGTTTATGGAGTTGAATGGTATTACATATACTGTTTCGCTTAATTAAACAAAATCCGTTTCTATTGCTATCCGGCTTTGATTTTCCGGGCTGCGTGCTATTCTCATATCGGATTGCCGCCGAGAAAGGACAACGCTCGCTAAAAACATCGCAATAGCTGGCGAAGGCAATCTAATCAGAGTTAACACGTATTTCCGGGAACGTTGATTCCCGGCGGGCAAGGGCAACCCGTACCGGTCACTTACGGTGCGTCGAGACTACTCATCCGAGACCGATACCAGACATGGCCACGCTTCTCGCGGGCGAAATGCTTGCCGACATATCAGCTGCCAGTCCATGCGGGGACGACCTCGAGTACGACCCTGACTTCCTTGCGCTCGAGCAGGTCGTCCACGGCAAGCCGGAGGTGCAGTTCGGCGAGACCATGGTCGCCGCCACGCCGCCTGACTGGAAAGTGGCCGAAGCGCTATCGCTCGATCTGCTCGCAAAAGGCCGCGACTTGCGCGTCGCGGTGCACCTGGCGCGCGCGCTACTCAATCGCCGACGTTTCCCTGGCTTCGCCGAGGGCCTCGCACTCGTCGAAGGCCTGCTCGAACAGCGCTGGGACCATGTCTATCCACAGCTCGATCCCGACGACGACAACGATCCGACCGCCCGCGTCAACGCGCTCGCCGCCCTCGTCGAACCGTCCGGCATGCTGGTGGACGTGCGCGACGCACCGCTCGCGTCGTCGCGCGCGCACGGTGGCGTCAGCTTGCGCGACATCGAATATGCGACCGGCGAAGTGCCGCTGCCCAAGGGCGTCGAGGCGGCGTCGCTGAGCTCGATCGACGCGGTGATCGCCGACGCCCGCCAGGACGCCGCCGAAGCGCACACGGCCTTGCTCGCGGCCACGCATAGCGCGATGCGCATCGAGACGGTATTGACCGAGCGTGTCGGCGCGGCGCGCTCCATCGATCTGTCGCCGCTATCGAGGCTGCTGCGCCGTGCAGCCGACTTTCTCGGCGAGCGTCTCGACGTCCCGGGCGGAGCGCCGCAAGCATCGCCGAACGGCGACGTGACCCCGGGCGAAAGCGCCGGCGCGGCGCCGGCACCGGTGCCGCTGTCCGGCGACATTACGGACCGTCAGGACGTGATCCGCATGATCGACAAGATCTGCGCGTACTACGAGCGTCACGAACCCTCCAGCCCGTTGCCGCTGCTGCTGCTGCGCGCGCGCCGGCTGGTCGACAGGAACTTCATGGAAATTCTGCAGGACCTCGCGCCAGAAGGCGTGCGCCAGGCCAGGCAGGCCGGCGGTATCGAAAACGAGTAAGCAGTCAGGCGGGGATGGGCTTTTTCGCTTCTAGCAACGCCAGTCATGCGCCACGCTGCTCGCGGCCGTGCGGCGTCAACCAGGGGAATGGTCGTGGCCAAGGAAAGCAGCCAGAAATTCATCGCGCGCAATCGAGCGCCGCGAGTTCAGATCGAATATGACGTCGAAGTCTACGGGTCGGAGAAAAAGGTCAATCTGCCCTTCGTCATGGGCGTGCTGGCCGATCTCTCCGGTCAGCCGGCGGACCCGCTCGCGCCGGTGGCGGATCGAAAGTTTCTCGAGATCGACGTCGACAACTTCGACGAGCGTCTGAAGTCGATGAAACCGCGCGTCGCCGTGCAGGTGCCGAACGTGCTGACCGGTCAGGGCAACCTCGCGGTCGACATGACCTTCGAGAGCATGGACGACTTTTCGCCCGCGGCGGTCGCGCGCAAGGTGGACGCGTTGTCGAAGCTGCTGGAGGCGCGCGGCCAGTTGCAAAACCTGCTGACCTATATGGACGGCAAGACCGGCGCCGAGGAGCTGATCGCGAAACTGCTCAACGATCCCGCGTTGCTGCAGTCGTTGGCGTCCGCACCGAAGCCGCAGCAATGAGCGTGATCTACAGGGGAGTCTGACCATGGCTGAACCTAGCACCGAAGGGCAAGCGCAACCCGGCGAGGCGTCGCTTGAAACGAGCGATTTCGCGAATCTGCTGCAAAAGGAATTCAAGCCGAAGAGCGAGAAGGCGAAGGAAGCCGTCGAGACGGCGGTGCGCACGCTCGCCGAACAGGCGCTGCGCGATACGAACGTGATTTCGGGCGATGTGCTCGCGACGATCGAATCGCTGATCGCGCAGATCGACGAGAAGCTGACCGCCCAGATCAATCAGATCATCCACTCGGAAGAGTTCCAGAAAGTCGAGAGCGCGTGGCGCGGCTTGCACTATCTGGTCAACAACACCGAGACGGACGAGACGTTGAAGATCCGCGTGATGAACGTATCGAAGGGCGATCTGTACAAGACGCTCAAGAAGTACAAGGGCACCGCGTGGGATCAAAGCCCGATCTTCAAGAAGCTCTACGAAGAGGAATACGGCCAGTTCGGCGGCGAGCCGTATGGCGCGCTGGTGGCCGATTATTACTTCGACAACGGCGGGCCCGACGTCGATCTGCTGACGCAGATATCCAGGATCTCGGCCGCCGCGCATGCGCCGTTCATCGCCGGCGCCGATCCCGCGGTGATGCTGATGGATTCATGGCAGGAGCTGGCCAATCCGCGCGACCTGACGAAAATCTTTCAGACGCCTGAGCATGCCGCGTGGCGCTCGCTGCGCGAATCCGAGGATGCGCGCTACGTCGGTCTCGCGATGCCGCGTTTTCTCGCGCGCGCGCCGTATGGCGCCAAGACCAATCCGGTCGAGGAATTCGATTTCGAGGAAGACACGGCCGGCGCGGACAGCGGCAAATACGCATGGGCCAATGCCGCCTATGCGATGGCGACCAATATCAACCGCTCGTTCAAGATGTACGGCTGGTGTTCGCGGATTCGCGGCATCGAGTCGGGGGGCGCCGTCGAGAACCTGCCGGTGCATGCGTTCCCCACCGACGACGGCGGCATCGACATGAAGTGCCCGACCGAAATCGCCATTAGCGATCGCCGCGAAGCCGAACTCGCGAAGAACGGCTTCATGCCGCTCGTGCACAAGAAGAACTCCGATTTCGCCGCCTTCATCGGCGCGCAGTCGCTGCACAAGCCCGCCGAGTTCGAAGACCCCGATGCCACCGCGAACGCGAACCTGGCCGCGCGTCTGCCCTACCTGTTCGCCTGCAGCCGCTTCGCTCACTACCTGAAGTGCATCGTGCGCGACAAGATCGGCAGTTTCAAGGAAAGGGACGACATGCAGCGCTGGCTGCAGAACTGGATCCTTCAGTACGTCGACGGCGATCCGGCGCACTCGACGGAAGAGTCCAAGGCACGACGCCCGCTCGCGGCCGCCGAGGTGGTCGTCGAGGAAGTCGAAGGCAATCCCGGTTATTACACGTCGAAGTTTTTCCTGCGTCCGCACTACCAGTTGGAAGGCCTGACCGTATCGCTACGGTTGGTTTCGAAGCTTCCGTCCGCCAAGGCGGCATGACGGAAATCCCCATTCAGTGACGAATTGCTTTGAGCGGAGAAGAAGATGGCCATCGACATGTTCATGAAGCTGGGCGATATCAAGGGCGAGTCTCAGGACAAGACCCACAAGGAAGAAATCGAAGTGCTCGCATGGAGCTGGGGCATGAGCCAGAGCGGCACGATGCACATGGGCACGGGCGGCGGCGCCGGCAAGGTGTCGGTGCAGGACCTGTCATTTACCAAATACAGCGACAAGGCGAGTCCGCCGATCATGGCAGCCTGCACCAAAGGCACGCACATCGACACGGCGTTGCTGACGGTGCGCAAGGCAGGTGGCGACAATCCGCTCGAGTACTACAAGATCACGTTGAACGGCGTGCTGATCAGCTCCTACTCGACCGGCGGCTCGGGCGGCGAAGAACGCTTCACCGAGAACGTCACGCTCAACTTCGAAAAATTCCATGTCGAGTACCAGCCGCAAAACGCGAAGGGCGAGAAGGAAGGCGGGGTGGTCGAAGTGAAGTGGAACATCCCCGCCAACGCGACTACCTGATCGGCTGAGCGCAAAGGGCGACTGCACTGCGGCGGTCCTGCCGTCGCAGTGCGGCGGCGGGTGGGACGAATCGAGCCAGACCGGAGCGAACCGGCATGAACGCAGAAGAATGCTTGCGCGAAGGCGATCTCGACGGATGTCTGCGCGAATTGCAAAAACAGGTTCGCAAGGATCCGTCGAAAGCCGCCTATCGCGTCTTTCTATTCCAGTTGCTCGCGGTGACGGGCGCCTGGGATCGCGCATTGACGCAACTGAACGTCGCCGGCGAACTCGACGCGGCCGCGTTGCCGATGGTGCAAACCTATCGTGAAGCGTTGCAATGCGAGGCGCTGCGCGAAGCGGTTTTCAAAGGCGAGCGCGCGCCGCTGATCTTCGGCGAGCCGACCGGCTGGCTTGCGTTGCTCCTCGAGGCATTGCGGCTCGACACCGCGGGCGATAGCGGCGCGGCGGCCGCCGCGCGCGCGCGGGCGCTCGACGAGGCGCCCGCCACCGCCGGCGCATTGAATGGCGAACCGTTCAGGTGGCTCGCCGACGCCGACAACCGGCTCGGCCCGACACTCGAAGCCGTGCTGAACGGCCGCTATTACTGGATTCCTTTTTCGCGCATCAAACGGATCGAAATCGAGCCGCCGTCCGACCTGCGCGACCGCGTCTGGATGCCGGCCGTTTTCACGTGGGCCAACGACGGCCAGGGCGCCGGTCTGATTCCCGCCCGCTATCCGGGCACGCTCGCCGAGCCGAATCGAGCGTTGTGGCTCGCGCGCCTGACCGAATGGATCGGTGACGATCCCGTGCTCGCGCGGCCGGTGGGACAGCGTATGTTCGCCTCCGATGCGAACGACTACGCGCTCTTCGACGTGCGCACCATCGAACTGACGAGCGGCGACGCGCCTGCCGAACAGGACGGCGCGGCCGCTCCGGATCATGGCTGAACTGACTGCGCGTGATCGCCTGCAACCGTCGCTGCTCGACCGGCTGACCGATCTCGAACCGGAGGCGAAGCAGGAAGCGCGCGAGCGGCGCGTTCTGTCGATGCGCGCGCTGCGCGAGAGCGTGCAGCGCGACCTCGGTTGGCTGCTGAACGCGAATGGCCTCGCGTCGGTGCAGGATCTGAGCGGCTATCCGTATGTCGCGACCTCCGTGATCAATTTCGGCCTGCCGGACATTGCCGGCAAGACCGCCTCAGGCATCGATCCGTCGCGGCTCGAGCGGCTCGTGCGCGATGCGATCTGGGCGTTCGAGCCGCGCATTCTGCGCGACACCGTGCGGGTCAGTTCGATGCAACTCGAAGAGACGACCGGGCGCCACAACACCGTGTCGTTTCTGGTGGAGGGCGATCTGTGGGCGCAGCCGTATCCGGAGCGGCTCTACTTCAGGACCGAACTCGACCTGGAAGTCGGCGAAATCCGCGTGATCGACCAGGGCGGGCCGCGCTGAAGCCATGAATCCAGACCTGATCAAATACTACAGCCAGGAACTGCAGCATCTTCGCGAGATGGGCGGCGAGTTCGCGCGCGAATTTCCGAAGATCGCCGGGCGCCTCGGACTGGAAAACCTCGAATGCGCGGACCCCTACGTGGAGCGTCTGCTCGAAGGCTTCAGTTTCCTCGCGGCGCGCGTGCAACTGAAGATCGACGACGAGTTTCCGCGCTTCACCCAGCATCTCGCGGAGCTGGTGTACCCGCATTACCTCGCGCCCACGCCGTCGATGGCCGTGGTGCAGATCCAGCCGGACCTGACCAGCTCCAATCTCGCGGACGGCGTGCGGGTTCCACGCGGCAGTACGCTGCGCAGCGTGCTCGACAAGAACGGCTCGACGCGCTGCGAATACCGCAGCGCGCACGAACTGACGCTTTGGCCGCTCGACATCACGGAAGCGCGGTTTTTTACGCACGCGGGCTCGCTCGGTGGCATCGACAGCGCGCTGCCGGCGAGCATGGCGGCGGGCGCCGCTGTCAAGGCCGGCCTCAGGCTGCGCCTACGCGCCACCGCTGGTCTGAGAATCAACCAGCTGAAACTCGACCGGCTAACGCTGTATCTTCGCGGCGCGGACGGGATGGCCACGCGTATCCACGAGCGTCTGCTCGGTTCGGTGAGCGGCGTCGTCGTGATGCCGGCCAAACGTCCGGCGTCCTGGCATGTGCAGTTGCCGGCGAGCGCGCTGCGGCCGCTCGGGTTTGCCGACGATGAAGCATTGCTGCCGGTCAGCCGGCAGTCGTTCCAGGGCTACCGGCTGTTGCAGGAGTATTTCGCGTTTCCGCAGCGCTTCATGTTTCTCGCCATCGACGGTTTGCACGCGGCGTTGCGGCGTTGCGCGGACACCGAAATCGAAGTCATCGTGTTGCTCAAACGCGGTGATCCGCTGCTCGAACAATCGCTCGATGCCAATAATTTCGCGCTGCATTGCACGCCCGCGATCAATCTCTTTGCGCGGCGTACGGATCGCATCGCGCTGTCGGACGAACAGTTCGAATATCACGTGGTGGCCGATCGCACCCGGCCGATGGACTTCGAGATCTATCAGATCGAGAGTGCGACCGGCTATAGCGCGGGCGCCGGCGGCGAGCAGCGCTTCGAGCCGTTCTATCACGCGCGCGATCTCGGCGCCACCTATCGCGCCGGCGCGTACTACCAGGTGCGCCGCGAAAAACGTCTGCCGTCGGCGCGTCAGCATGAGCGCGGCCCGCGCACGAGCTACCTCGGCAGCGAGATGTTCATCGCGCTGGTGGACGCGAGCAATGCGCCGTTTCGCGCTGACCTGCGGCAACTCGGCTTGCAGGTGCTGTGCACGAATCGCGACCTGCCACTGACGATGCCGGTCGGCGTCGGCCCCGCCGATTTCACGCTCGATGTCGAAGCGCCGGTGCAGAGCGTGCGCTGCGTGAGCGGCCCGAGCCGGCCGCTGCCGTCGTATGCGCACGGGGCCGTGGCGTGGCGGCTGTTGAGTCACCTGTCGTTGAACTACTCGTCGCTGCTCGATAACGATGCACAGGAGGGCGCCCGCGCGCTGCGCGATCTGCTGAGTCTCTACTGTCCCGCCGACGAGATCGCGAGTCAGCGGCTGATCGAAGGCGTGCGCTCGATCGATTCGCGCTCGGTGACGCGACGCTTGCCGGGCGCGGGACCGATCGTATTCGGCCGCGGTCTCGAAGTGACGCTGACGCTCGACGAAGCCGCGTTCGAAGGCGCCGGCGCGTTTCTGCTCGGTGCCGTGCTCGCGCAATATTTCGCGCAATACGTATCGATCAACTCGTTCACCGAGACCGTCGTGAAGACGCTGTCGCGCGGCGAGATCATGCGCTGGCCAGCGAGGGTCGGACAATGCCGGACGCTCTGACACTGTTGCGCCGGCTCGAAGACGATGCGCGCCGCTTCGACTTCTTCCAGGTCGTGCGGCTGCTGGAGAATGCGTATGCGGACAAGCCGCGCGTCGGCGAGTCGATGCAGCCGCGCGACGATGCGATCCGTTTCGTGCAGGAGCCCGAACTGGTTTTCCATCCGACGACGCTCGGTGACTTCACCCCGGCCGGCGAGCATCACGCCGCGCGCCTCGCGGTCAAGTTCTTCGGCCTGCTCGGGCCGCACGGTCCGTTGCCCACCCATCTGACCGAGTACGCTCGCGACCGCGCCCGCAACGCGAACGATCCGACCTTCGCGCGCTTTCTCGATGTCTTTCACCACCGGATGGTGTCGCTGTTCTATCGCGTGTGGGCCAATGCGCAACCGGCCGTGAGTCTCGACCGTCCGGGGCGCGATCGCTTTTCCTTTTATGTCGGCAGCGTGTTCGGGCTGGGCGAGCCGACGCTGCGCGAGCGCGACGCGGTGCCCGATTTCGCCAAACTGCACTTCGCCGGATTGCTGGGCGGCCCGACCCGTCCGGCCGCCGGTTTGAAACTCGTGCTGGCGCGTTTTTTCAACCTGCCGGTCGACATCGAACAGTGGGTCGGCCATTGGATGACGCTGCCCGCGAATTCGTTGTTGCGCCTGGGCGCACCGGACGGTTCGGCCGCGCTCGGCGTGTCGACGCTGCTCGGCGCGCGCGTCTGGGATTGCCAGCATAAATTCCGCATCGTCATCGGACCGTTGAGCCGCGCTGATTACGAGCGCTTCCTGCCGGGCGGCGAGAGTCTGAAGCGCCTCGTCGACTGGGTGCGCAATTACGAGCGCGACGGGCTCGATTGGGATCTCCGGCTGGTGCTGAAACAGGAGGACGTGCCACGCCTGAAGCTCGGGCGCCACACGCGCCTCGGTTACACCACCTGGACGCTCGGCCGCCCGGCGCGCGGCGATCAGCGTCAACTGGTGTTGCGGCCGACCGGTCCGGACGGCCGTTCACGGATTGCCGCGGCGGCCCGCGAGGCGTCCGCGGGGGCGCCGCCATCGACATCATCGAGGGAATAGAAAAATGGCCGAGATCAAACGGGCAGCGTTGTTCGGCAAGCTGAACAAGCTCGGATTCCGCGCAATCGAGAGCGCGAACGTGTTTTGCAAGTTGCGCGGCAATCCTTATATCGAACTGTCGCACTGGTTCCACCAGATCCTGCAACTGCAGGACTCCGACCTGCACCGCATCATCAAACACTACGGGCTCGAGCCTTCCGCGTTGGCGCGCGATCTGACCGAAGCGCTCGACCGTCTGCCGCGCGGTTCGGCTTCGGTGACCGACATCTCGTCGCAAGTCGAGGAGGCGGTCGAACGTGGCTGGGTGTTCGGCTCGCTGATGTTCGGCGAGTCGCAGGTGCGCACCGGCCATCTGGTGGTCGGCCTCCTGAAGACGCCGTCGCTGCGCAACGGGCTCTACGGCATCTCGCGTCAGTTCGAGCGCATCAAGCTCGATTCGCTCGTTGACGAATTTCACAGCCTGCTGCGCGAGTCGCCGGAAGCGGCGATGAGCGCGAGCGATGGTTTTCGGGCGGGCGGCGCGCAGCGCGAAGGCGGCGACGCGGACACCACGGGCGGCCCGGTGCCGGCCGCCGCGCTGGGCAAGCAGGAAGCGCTGCGGCGCTTCACCACCGATCTGACCGAACAGGCGCGCAATGGCAAGCTCGACCCGATCGTCGGGCGCGACGAGGAAATTCGCCAGGTGATCGACATCCTGATGCGCCGCCGCCAGAACAACCCGATCCTGACGGGCGAAGCGGGCGTCGGCAAAACCGCGGTGGTCGAAGGCTTCGCGCAGCGCATCGCGGCGGGCGACGTGCCGCCGTCGCTGCACGACGTGCAGTTGCGCACGCTCGACGTCGGTCTGTTGCAGGCGGGCGCGAGCATGAAGGGCGAGTTCGAGAACCGCTTGCGGCAGGTGATCGAGGAAGTGCAGGCCTCGGAAAAGCCGATCATCCTGTTCATCGACGAAGCGCACACGCTGGTCGGCGCGGGCGGGGCGGCCGGCACCGGCGACGCGGCGAATCTGCTGAAGCCGGCGCTCGCGCGCGGCACGCTGCGCACGGTGGCCGCGACCACGTGGGCCGAATACAAGAAGCACATCGAGAAGGACCCCGCACTGACGCGGCGCTTCCAGGTCGTGCAGGTCAGCGAGCCGGACGAGACCCGCGCGATCCTGATGATGCGGGGCGTCACCTCGACGATGGAGCAGCACCACAAGGTGCAGGTGCTCGACGAAGCGCTCGAAGCCGCGGTACGTCTTTCGCATCGCTATATTCCGGCGCGGCAGTTGCCCGACAAGGCGGTCAGCCTGCTCGACACCGCCTGCGCGCGCGTGGCGGTCAGCCAGCATGCGACGCCCGCAGCGGTCGACGATTCGCGCAAGCGGATCGTCGCGCTCGAAACCGAACTGGCGATCATCGGCCGGGAAAACGCGGTGGGCGTCGACACGCGGGAGCGTGAAGCCGCCGCGGCGGAAAAGCTCGCCGCCGAACAGGCGCGTCTCGCCACGCTCGACACCCGCTGGCAGGCAGAAAAACAACTGGTGACGCGGATTCTCGCGCTGCGCGCGCAACTGCGCGGCGAGACCGGCAAGGTGGAAGGCGCGGCGCAAGCCAGCCGCACGAACGAAGCGAACGAAGCTGCGAACGGAACGGTAGACGAAACAGCGGCCACCGGCGCGACCGACAACCCCGCCAGCGACACCGCGACGCGCGAAGCGCGGCTCGCCGAACTGCGCGAGTTGCAGGCGCAGCTCGCGCAGCATCAAGGCGAAGACCCTTTGATCCTGCCGACCGTCGACCAGCAGGCGGTCGCCTCCGTCGTGCAGGACTGGACCGGCATACCGGTGGGCCGGATGGTCCGCAACGAAATCGAAAACGTCCTGAAGCTCGCGGAGAACCTGAACCGGCGCATCATCGGCCAGGCTCATGCGACGGAGATGATCGCGCGGCGCATTCAGACTTCGCGCGCGGGTCTCGACAATCCGAACAAGCCGATCGGCGTGTTCATGCTCGCCGGCACCTCCGGAGTCGGCAAGACCGAGACCGCGCTGGCGCTCGCCGAGGTGCTGTATGGCGGCGAGCAGAACGTCATCACGATCAACATGAGCGAGTATCAGGAAGCGCATACGGTGTCGTCGCTGAAGGGCGCGCCGCCCGGCTACGTCGGCTACGGCGAAGGCGGCGTGCTGACCGAGGCGGTGCGCCGCCGTCCATACAGCGTGGTGCTGCTCGACGAGGTCGAGAAGGCGCATCCCGACGTCCACGAGCTGTTCTTCCAGGTGTTCGACAAGGGCTGGATGGAAGACGGCGAGGGCCGCGTGATCGACTTCAAGAACACGCTGATCCTGTTGACCACCAATGTCGGCACGGATCTGATCACGAGCCTGTGCAAGGACCCGGAGCTGATGCCGGAGCCGGAGGGTATTGCGAAAGCGCTGCGCGAGCCGTTGCTGAAGGTGTTTCCGCCGGCCTTGCTGGGGCGCGTCGTGGTCATTCCGTACTTTCCGCTGTCCGACGAGATGCTCGGCGCGATCATCCGGCTGCAGCTCGGCCGGATCGAGAAACGCATCCGCGTGTCGCATAAGATTCCGTTCAGCTACGACGACGACGTCGTGAAGCTGATCGGCAGCCGCTGCACCGAACTCGAAAGCGGCGGACGCATGATCGACGCAATCCTGACCAACACGCTGTTGCCGCGCATCAGCACCGAGTTTCTGACGCGCATGATGAACGGCAGCCCGGTCACGAAAGTGCAGATCGGCGCGCGCGACGGTGAATTTCTCTATACGTTCGATTGATCGAAAGGGGAGGATGCCTTCTTATGCCGCAACAAGTCAGCATGGGCGCGACGCTGCAATGTTCGTTCGGCGCGGCGCCTTCGACGCTCGTGGTCTTGCCGGTCAACCGGGTGATGGGCGAAGGGCCGCCCGCGGCCAACATCATGGATCACATTCCGCTCGTCAACATCATGCCGTTCGGCGTGTGCAGCTCGCCCGCCAATCCGACCGTCGCCGCCGCGACGGCGGCGGCGTTGGGCGTGCTGACGCCGATGCCGTGCATTCCGGCCACCATGACGCCGTGGACGCCGGGCGCGCCGACCGTGCTGCTCGGCAACCAGCCGTCGCTCGACAACGTGTCGACCTGCATGTGCAACTGGGGTGGCGTGGTCACGATCGTCAATCCGGCGACAGTCAAGACGATGATTCCGTGACATGACCACGCAAAACCCGAACCGACACGTCACCGTCAGTTGCGCGCCTGCCGGCGAGGATCTGCTGTTTCTGCATCTGAGCGGCACCGAGGAGTTGGGGCGCCTGAGCGAATGGCGGCTCGATCTGCTTGGCAAGCGCAACGATCTGCAGGCCGGCGATCTGCTCGGGCATGACATCTCGATTGCGCTGTCGTTGCCAGAGGACGGCGAGCGACAATTCAACGGGATCGTCACGGCGTTCCGGATCGTCGCACCGGGCGACAACACCCGCAACCGCATGGCGCGCTATGAAGCGGTGGTGCGTCCGCGGCTGTGGCTGCTCACGCGCGCGTCGCACAGCCGCTTTTTCCATGAAAAGAGCGTGCTCGATATCGTGACCGGCGTACTCCAGGACTACAACATCGACGTCAGCAATAAATGCCAGGCGACCTATCCGCCGCTGCAGCACTGCGCGCAATACCGGGAGACCGATTTCGCCTTCGTGAGCCGCCTGATGGAGCACGAGGGCATGTACTACTACTTCGAGCACAAAGGGGGCAAGCACACGCTGGTGTTGACCGATTCGAGCGACGTTCACGGACCGATCGAACACTATGCGTCGATTTCGTACGATGCGTGGTACGAGCCTTCGAACGAGAAGGAATGCGTGTATGCGTGGAGTTCGGGCGCGGAATTGCAGACCGGCAAGTACGAAGTCAACGACTACGATTTCGAAAAGCCCACGTTGAGCAATCAGCAAGGCCTGCTGTCGCGCGCGACGCGGCCGAAAGTGTACGATCCGCCGGTGTACGCGATGCAGGAACATCTGAGCGGCCACGCGCAGTCGAGCGATGGCGACCGCTATGCGAAGGTCGGCATCGAGATCCGTCAGGCGCGCAACGACAGCATTTCGGGCCGATCGAGCGCGCGCGGCATCTGGCCGGGCGGTCAGTTCAAGCTCGAGAATCACGCCTGCGATGGGCAGAACCACGAGTATCTGGTGGTCAGCGCCGCGTACGAGATCAATTCGGATGTCTATGTGTCGACGGTGCGCCACGATCCTTCGCTGCCGCTCTTCGACTGCGCGTTTGCCGCGTTGCGCAAGGAAAACCACTTCCGCTCTGAGCGGCTGACGCCGCAGCCGGTCGTGGCGGGCCCGCAGACCGCCATGGTGGTCGGCCCGGACGGCGAAGAAATCCTCACCGATAAATATGGCCGCATCAAGGTGCAGTTTCATTGGGAGCAGTTCGCTCCGCCGGCCGATGCCGACGCGCGCATGAAGCGGTGCTGGGTGCGGGTATCGCAGAGCTGGGCCGGCAAACGCTGGGGCGCGTTCTTCTTGCCGCGGATCGGTCAGGAGGTGGTCGTCGAGTTCGTCGAGGGCGATCCGAACCGGCCGCTCGTGACCGGTTGCGTCTACAACGCGAACACGATGCCGCCGTACGAACTGCCGGCCAATCAAATGTTCTCGACGCTGAAGAGCAATTCGACCAAGGGCGGCAGCGGCTTCAACGAAATGCGTTTCGACGACGACAAGGGCAGCGAGCAACTGTTCTTCCACGCCGAGAAGGACCACGAGACCTGGGTCAAGAACGACATGCTGAGTAACGTCGGCAACGACCGGCATCTGAAAGTGACCGGCAACGAGTTCGTGGCGATCACCGGCGCGCGCCACGACGCCGTGACGGGCGACCAGAACGCCCAGGTCGATGGCAACGCGTCGCTGAAGGTCGGGCAGAAGTTGCAGGAAAAGGTCGGCATGGACTATGCGATCGACGCCGGCATGAATATCCACATCAAGGCGGGCATGAACATCGTGATCGAAGCGGGCGCGAGCATTACGCTGAAGGCGGGCGGCGCCTTCGTGGTGGTCGGGCCGGTCAGCGTGGCGGTGTCGGGCACACCGATCCTGCTCAATTCGGGCGGCTCGGCGGGCTCCGGCAGCGGCTCGTCACCGACCGCGCCGAGCGCGCCCAAAGACGCCGACGACGGAACCAAAAAAATCAAATCGTGAGTGATGCACCTGACCGCTCGTGGGGAGCCAAGTGAACTATCCGATTCTTTCGCTGCGGGTTGCGCGATTCAACGACGAGACGCTGGCCGAGCCGATCGCGATCGCGTTCGGCCCCGCCGGCGGCACGATTGGCCGGGCCAACGACTGCACGCTGGTGCTGCCCGATCAACAACGCGCGATCTCGCGCGTTCACGCGCGCGTCGAGTTTCGCGGCGGCGACTATCTGCTGTGCGATCTGGGCAGCAATCCGAGCGTGCTGAATCAGCGCGCGTTGGGCGGCACGCGCGAGGCGCGGCTCGCGGACGGCGACCGTCTGCTGATCGGTCCGTATCTGCTCGAGGTGTCGATCGGCGAGCAGGTGGCCGGCGTGCGCGGTCTGACGGGCGGGCGTGATCGGCTGAGTGCCGCGCAGGTGCTCAGTGGACCGTTGCCGGCCGATTCGCAAGGCGACGCGTTGCAGATGGGCGCGCTCGATCCGCTCGGGCAGCCGGGCTTCGGCGAACCGCAGCGGGTCTCGTCGGGTCCGGGCTTTGCGGGCTCGGAAAGCGATCATGTGTCGCCGGAGTTGCAGGCATTTTCGGCGCCGCAAGCGTCCCGGCCCGATCCCGGCCGGCCTGCCACACCCACGGGGGGCATTCCGGCGGACTACGACCCGCTCGCGGATGCGTTGGCGCAATGGGAAACCCCCGGGCAGCCGGGCAGCGGCTCGTCGGCCGCGCCGCATCCTGCGCACGAGTTGCCGGGATGGCCCACTGCGCCCGCGCCGGCGGCCGCGCCTTTGGGCGGCCCGACCGGCTTGCCGCCGGGATTGCTCGATCCCGGCGCGGCAGGGTCGGCCGCGACACCGTTCGATGATCTGTTCGGGATACCGACAACGCCGGCGACGCAGTTTGCGCCACCGACCCCTTTGGCTCCCGTGGTGCCGGTGGTCGTGCCGGTGGTCGCGCCGCAGGCCGCCACCGCGCGGGTGCCTGTACCTGGCGCGGCGCCGGGGCCGTCGTCCGCTGCGCAGCCCGCTTTGGAGCCTGTGGCGCAGCAGCTTCAGCAGCCGGCTCCGTCCGCGGGCCCGATCACGTCAGCGCCTGCCGCGCCGGCGCCGATCGCCCAGCCGGCCCCGGTTCGCCACCCGGCCGCCGCCACTTTCGCGAGCCAGAACCCAGCCACCCTGCAGGCGCTGCTCGAAGGCCTCGGCCTCGATCCGTCGCGCGCGCCGAACCTGCCCGAAGCGGAGTTCGCGCGTCTGATCGGCACGATGCTGCGCGACGCGCGCTGCGCGGCACGATGGGCGTGCTGCGCGCGCGCTCGATGACCAAACGGGAAGCCCGTCTCGACACGACGATGATCGTCGCGCGCGACAACAATCCGCTCAAGTTTTTCCCGGACGTCGACAGCGCGCTGGCGCAGATGCTGACTGGCCGCTCGGCCGGCTATCTGCCGCCCGACGAGGCGCTCAGGCGCGCCTTCGACGATATCGCGGCGCACGAGCTCGCGGTGCTCGCCGGCATGCGCGCGGCGCTCGCGCACGTGCTCGGACGCTTCGATCCCGCTTCGATCGAAGCGCAGCTGAAAGACTCCGGTGCGCTCGAAAAAGTGCTGTCCAACCGCAAGGCGAAACTGTGGGATCTGTTCGTCGCATTGCAGGGCGCCGTCGCGCGCGAAGCCGACGACGATTTCCAGAAGCTCTTCGGTCAGGCGTTCAATGACGCATACGAGGCCCAGATCGACGAACTGCGCGCGGCCCGCGAGCGTCAGCCGAAGCATCCCGCCGATCCCACCTAGAAACGTTTGAACGAGACAACATGTCCTGGAACAGCAAAGTCATCTGGTCGGAGGGGATGTTTCTGCAGCCCCAGCACTTGCAGCAGCACGACCGCTATCTGCAGCGGCAACTGGAGACGCGCGCGGCCGGCCTGCGTCCGTACAGTTGGGGCTTTACCGCGCTGGAGATCGACGAGTCGCTGCTCAAGCTCGGCAAGCTCGCGCTGCTGTCGTGCTCCGGCGTGATGCCGGACGGCACACCGTTCGATCTGCCCGCCGACGATGACTTGCCCGAGCCGCTCGAGATTCCCGAAGGCACCCGCAACATGCTGGTCCAACTGGCGTTGCCGGTGCGCAGGCCGGGTGTCGCCGAAACCGGCAACGAAGCCAGCGAGGAGAACTTCGCGCGACACCGTGTCACCGAATTCGACGTCAGCGACAGCAACGATCCGAATGCCGGCGCGGCGTTGCTGCAGATCGGCAAACTGCGCGTGCGTCTCGCGCTCGCCCCCGAAGTGGCGAATGCCTACACCGCGCTCGGCGTCGCGCGCGTGCTCGAACGGCTGCCCGACAACCGCGTCGTGCTCGAAAACGACTACAGCCCGCCGTGTCTCGACTATCGGGTGGCGCGCCGTCTCGCGGCGTTCGTCGATGACCTCGTGGGCCTTCTGCATCAACGCGGTGAAGCGTTGTCCGGACGCCTTGCACAGCCCGGCGTGACGGGTGTCGCGGAAGTGGCCGATTTCCTGTTGCTGCAGTTGATCAATCGCCACGAGCCGCTGGCCGCGCATCTCTCGACGATGACCGGTCTGCATCCCGAGGCGCTGTACCAGGCGGCGGTGCAGTTGGCCGGCGAGCTGGCGACCTTCAGCCAGGCGTCGAAGCGGCCGCCGGCGTATCCGGTGTATCGCCATGAGTGGTTGCGCGAAACCTTCGCACCGGTGATCGACGACATTCGCGCGTCGCTGAGCATGGTGATGGACCCGCACGCGGTGGCGATCCCGCTCGAAGAGCGCAAGTTCGGCTTGCGCGTGGCGATCGTGCCGGACAAGACGCTGTTTGCCGGCGCCACCTTCGTGCTCGCGGTGCGCGCGCAAATGCCGGCCGAGCACATCCTGACCGGCTTCGCGCCACAGGTGAAGATCGGCCCGATCGAACGCATTCGCGATCTCGTCAATCTGCAATTGCCGGGCGTCGGCCTGCGCGCGTTGCCCGTGGCACCCCGGCAACTGCCGTTCCATGCGGGCTTTACCTACTTCGAACTCGATCGCGGCAACGAACTGTGGAAACAGTTCGCGAATTCCGCGGGCATGGCGTTGCACGTCGCCGGCGACTTTCCCGGACTGACGATGGAGTTCTGGGCAATTCGCCGCTGATGCATTGATTGAGGAAGTTCATCGTGAGTCCAGACGAACCGCGTGGCCCCGCCGACGATCCCGGCGCGACGATTCTGATTCCGACACCGGGCGGCGCGCGGGCGGCGTTCATGGCGGCCGCGGCAACGCCCGCGCCGATGCTGCCCGCCGGCGGCGGTCTGAATCCGCTGTTGCGCGCGGCCAACCCGCTGATCGAACTGGCGCTGCCGTTGCGGCAGTTGCCGACTCATCCGAATGTGGAAGACCTGCGCAACCAGCTGATGCAAATGGTGCGCAGCTTCGAGGCGCAAGGCCGCGCCAACGGCATCGACGACGAGAAGCTCGGCGCCTCGCGCTATTGCCTGTGCACGTTCCTCGACGAAGCGATCGCCAGCACGCCGTGGGGGGCGGGCTTGTGGGGCAGCCGCAGCTTGCTGGTGACGTTCCACAACGAGGCCTCGGGTGGCGAGCGCTTTTTCCTGATCCTGCAGCGTCTCGCGCAGAACCCCGCGGGCAATATCGATGTGCTCGAATTGATCTACGTGATTCTCGGCCTCGGTTTCGAAGGACGTTACCGTCTGATCGACGGTGGCCGCACGCAGCTCGACACGATCCGCGAACGCCTCGAACAGATGATTCGCGGCCAGCGCGGCGCGGCCGAACGCGATCTGTCGCCGCACTGGCTGCCGGTCAAGGTCGAACGCAAGCCGTTGCTGCAACTCGTGCCGTTGTGGGTGGCGGCGGCAATCGCCTGCCTCGTGCTGGTGATCGTCAATCTGGTCTTGAGCTTCAGACTCAACGACATGTCCGACCGCGTGTTCGAAGCGCTGCACGGCATCCGCGTCGCGCCGGCTCCGGTGCTTGCGTCGAAACTGGCGGCCGCGCCCAAACCTGCGCCGAAGCTATCGCAGTTCCTCGCGCCTGAAATTGCCCAAGGCCTCGTGCGTGTCTCGGAGTTGCCCGACAGGACCGTCGTCACGATCAATGGCGACGGCCTGTTCGGCTCGGGCAGCGCCGATCTCGCCGCGGGTTTCGTCCCGCTCATCCAGCGTATCGGCGACGCGTTGAAGGAAGTGCCGGGCAACGTGGTGGTCGCGGGTCACACGGACAGCCAGCGAGTATTGTCCGCGCGCTTCCCGTCGAACTGGCATCTGTCGCAGGCGCGCGCCGAAGCGGTGCGCGACATGCTCGCGTCGCGGGCCGGCAACCCCGCCCGCTTCAGCGCCGAAGGGCGCGGCGACGCCGAGCCGATCGCACCGAACGACACCGCCGCGAATCGCGCGCGCAACCGCCGCGTCGATATCACGGTGCTGGCGCCGGGAGCGGCATCGTGAAGGCCTACGGGATGAGTCCGTCGCGGGTGGCACAGAGGAGCCGGGTATGAAAATCTTTGGCTGGCTCAGACGAGCCATCGTGCTGTCGTTGCTCGGCGTGCTCGCACTGTCGCTGATCGTGTGGGTCGAGGGGCCGCTCGTCGCGTACGCGGGTCATGAGCCGCTCGAAAGCAACAGCAGCCGCTGGGCCGCAATCATCGTGTTGCTGCTGGTGTGGGCGGTGTACTGGAGCGTGCGCTGGATCGCGGTGCGTCTCGCCAACATCCAGTTCACTCGCGTGGTGGCAGAGGGACCGGCCGAGCCCGCGCCCGGCAAGAAAGAATCCGAGGCCGACATCGCCGCGTTGAAGCAGCGTTTCGAAGCCGCCATGGCGACCTTGCGCAAGGCGCGGGTCAAGGGGCGCTTCGGTAGTCAGTACGTGTACCAGTTGCCGTGGTACATGTTCGTCGGCGCGCCCGGCACGGGCAAAACCACCGCGCTGTTGAACTCCGGACTCAAGTTTCCGCTCGCCGAGCGGCTCGGCAAGCAGTCGATCGGCGGCGTGGGCGGCACGCGCAATTGCGACTGGTGGTTCACCGACGATGCGGTGCTGCTCGATACCGCGGGCCGCTTCACCACCCAGGATAGTTTCGCCGAAGCCGATCAGGCCGCGTGGGCCGGCTTCCTGCAACTGCTGCGCAAGTATCGGCCACGCCGGCCGCTGAATGGCGTCATCGTGGCCTTGTCGACGCGCGACCTGCTGCAACTGTCCGACACGCAACGCGCGCAGCAGGCGCAAGCCGTGCGCGAGCGTCTCAGGGAACTGTACGGCAAGCTCGGCATGCGTTTTCCGGTCTACGTGATCGTGACCAAATGCGATCTGCTCGCGGGTTTCGCGGAATTCTTCGACGACCTCGGCCGCGACGAGCGCGAACAGGTCTGGGGCATGACGTTCCCGTTCACCGAGCGAGGCTCGCCGGACGACGCACTGGCCGCATTTCCCGCCGAATTCCACGTGCTGGAAAAGCAACTGCAAGCCCGCGTGTTGAACCGTATGCAGCGCGAGACCGATGTGCGCCGGCGTGCGCTCGTCTATGGATTTCCGCAGCAGTTCGCGGGTCTGCAAGCCGTACTGAAAAGCTTTCTCGACGAAACCTTCAGTACCTCGCGCTTCGAGGAGTCCGCGTTGCTGCGCGGCGTGTATTTCACGAGCGGCACCCAGGAAGGCCGGCCGATCGATCGCGTGATGAGCGCGGTCGCCTTGGCGCTCGGCTTCCAGCAACAGGTCGTGTTGCCCGACCCGGCGAGCGGGCGCGCGTACTTCATCACGCGGCTGCTGCGCGGCGTGATCTTCGAGGAAGCCGGACTCGCGGGCGTGAACCAGAAGCTGGAGCGGCGCCGCGCCTGGTTTCAGCGCGCCGCGCTGGCGGCGATCGGCATCGTCACGGTGCTGGCGCTGGTTCTGTTCTTCGTCAGCTATCAACGCAATCGCGCTTACGTCGCCGATGTTCGACAGCACGTTGCCGAGTTGCAGAAGCTCGCGCAGACCACCCAGCCGGGCGACAATCCGCTTGCGCTGCTGCCGCTGCTCAATGCCGCGCGCGACCTTCCCGGTGGTTACGCGGACCGCGACAGGAGCGTGCCGTGGCTGTCGCGCCTCGGACTTTATCAGGGCGACAAGCTCGGCCTCGAAGCGCAGACCAGTTATCGGCGGCTGTTGCGGCAGACGCTGTTGCCTCTGGTCGTGAGCCGCATGGAAGAAGAACTGCGCCGCGGTGACGCGAACAATCCCGACTTCCAGTATGAAGTCTTGCGCGCATATCTGATGCTGGGCGATTCGCTGCACTTCGACGCCGACTCGGTGCGCTTGTGGGCCGATGTCGATTGGCGCCGCGGGCCGTTGCGCGATGCCAGCGACGATCAGCGCAACGATCTCGACGGCCATCTCGCCGCGCTGTTCCAGCCGGCGCGCTTCGATGCGTCGCTGCCGCTCGACAAGGATCTGATCGCGCAGGCGCGCGCGACGCTCGCCAAAATGCCGCTAACGCAGCGTCTGTTCAACCGCGTCAAACGCGATCTCGAACAGAGCAGACTGCCGGAGTTCAGCGTCGCCGACGCGGCCGGGCGCAATGCCGCGCTGGTGCTCGTGCGCAAGAGCGGCGCGCCGTTGACGCGCGGTGTTTCAGGCGCGTACACGCGGGCCGGCTATCAGAAGTTCGGCCAGTTGCGCGACGCGGCGGTGATCGATATCGCAAAGGACGATTGGGTGCTCGGCCGTCAGGAATCGGTATTGACGCCGAACGGTATCGAGGATCTGAAGGCGGGCATCACCCGGCTTTACTACGACGAGTACATCCGCCAGTGGGACGCGTTGCTCAACGATATCGACGTGGTGCCGTTCGACGGCGTGCAGCAGGGGGCACGCGTGGCGAATGTGCTCGCGGCGCCCGACTCGCCGCTGCGCTCGCTGATGCTGGCCGCGGCGCAGGAAACCACGCTGGGCAGCACCAGAACGGGCGGTTCGCTGACGGAGCAGGGCGTTGCCGCGTTGACCAACAAGCTCGATGCGGCCAAAAAACGCCTCGAGAGCGCGCTCGGCAACCAGCCGGAAGACGCGGCACCGCCCGCGCCGGCCGAACTCAATCCGGTCGACGCGCATTTCCAGGCGCTGCACGAACTGGCTGGCAAACCCGGCGCACCGGGCCCGGCTCCGCTGGACGCGCAACTCGCCGCGCTGAAGGACGCCGCGACCTATCTGGAGGCCGCGGACTCGGCGCGCCGTCAGGGCTTGCCGCCGCCGCCCGGCGATGCGTTGAACAAGCTCAAGCTGGTGGCCCAGGGGTCGCCGCCGCCGCTTGCGACGGTGGCCACCAGCGTCGCGAGCGGGGCGGGGTCGCTGATGGTGGGCGGCGAGCGGGCGCGCCTGAACGCGTTGTGGCAGGCGAACGTGGCGCAGCTGTGCCGGCAGGCGCTCGACGGTCGGTATCCTCTCGTGCGCGGCTCGACGCGCGACGTCGCGCCCGACGATTTCGGCAGGCTGCTGAGCCCAGGCGGCCTGATCGACGATTTCTTCCAGAAGAATCTGGCAACGATGGTCGACATGTCGGGACCGCAGTGGAAATGGCGCAGCGGCGTCGATACGCTCGGCATCCCGGTCGACGTGCTCGGCCAGTTCCAGCGCGCCGCGCAGATCCGCGACGCGTTCTTCCGGGCCGGCGGCCGGGACGTGTCGGTGCGCTTCACGGTGAAGCCGCTCACCATCGATCCATCGATTACCCAGTTCACGCTCGACATCGATGGGCAGCAAATGGTCGTCAAACCCGACACGCCGCAATCGATGGTGTTCCAGTGGCCGAGCGGCAAGGGCACCGGCCAGGCGCACGTCGAGTTCACGCCGCCGGGCAGCACACCGGCGGCGCGTGCCGACGGACCGTGGGCACTGCTGCATCTGATGGACGATGCGCGTCTGCAACCCACCGCGCAACCCGACCGCTTTCGCCTGAGCTTCGACTCGGATGGCCGGCGCGCGGAGTTCGAACTGGCAGCCAGCAGCATCGTGAATCCGTTTCGCCGTGCCATGCTCGAGCAGTTCCGCTGTCCGGATCGGCTATGAGCGGCGAGCTTGCGCAGGAGCCGACATCCGGGCCCGGCTTCTTCGGCAAGGTGCGCACGCATGGCGACTTCGTGGGACGGCGCTTGCCAGTCGAGTTCGTCACGCGTTGGGATGAGCGCTTGCAGGAAGGTATGTTGCTCTCTCGGCAGCGCTTTGGCGCGCAGTGGCTGGAACTGTATCTGAATGCCCCGGTGTGGTGTTTCGCGCTGGGCGCGGGTCTGTATGGCCCGAGCGCGTGGGCGGGCGTTCTGACGCCGGGCGTGGACCGTGTGGGACGCTATTTTCCGTTCACGATCGCTGAGGCGATCGAAGGCGCCGAACTCGCACGGCGACTGGCCGATGCGCAAGGATGGTATGACCGCTTGGTGGCGCTCGCATTGTCGACACTGACGCAGGAATTCGCCCTCGATGCTTTCGACGCGGCATTGCGAGCCGAGAGCCTGTTCAATCGGGATCGCGCATCGATGCCGTGGCGGCTCGCCATCCCTGATGCAGCCGACGGCGGATTCGCCGCCTTGCTCGAACAGACCGTCGCCATGGGACACGCGCTCTGGTGGAGCGACGGATCACCGGCCGTGCCGGCTTCGGCGAGAGTTTCCGCGGGCACGACGACCGGCTTGCAGTTCGCGAGTCTGCTCGACGTCGGCACGCAAGAGTGGGATTCGGTGATCGACGTGATTTCGAACCCGGGCGCACAGCAACGGCATCACTGAGGTCGCCGCCGCGGGTAAGGGTAAGCGTTTCAAATTGACTTCCCATCATTCGTCTTTAAAGGATGAGGCTGTCATACGCCGGTTCCCGCCGGTGTTCGCCGACGGTCCGTAAAGGGGCGCTGGCGGCCTCACCGCAACTCCATTCTGCGGAGATCGCCGTATGTCACGCCTGACCCATCCGTCTTCCGCACGACGCATTCCGGGCGGCGTTCTGTCCGCCACGCTGTGCTTGCTCGCATTGCTGTGCACGGCCTCGCGCGCAGCCGAACCGGTCCTGAACGAGCAGGACATCAACGAGCAGTCGGTGACGCGCGCGCTCGAGCCCGACCAGTCGAGCGAGTCGGGCGAGAACGTCGTGACGCGCGGCTTCGTGCTGTCGAACAAGCCGCCGTCCGCCGCGCCGCGCCCCGCGCCCGCGAGAAAACCCGCCGCGCAAATCCTGATCACGTTCGCCACCAATTCGGCCACGCTCACCGACAGCGCGAAGGCCGCGCTCGACAAGGTCGCCGGTGCATTGCAGTCGGAGAAACTCGCGGCGTACCGGTTTCGCGTCGAAGGGCATGCCGATCCTCGCGGGTCGCCCGATGCCAACATGAAGCTCTCCGAAGACCGTGCGGCCGCGGTGGTCGAATATCTGACGCAGAAAGACGGTATCTCGGCGGAGCGGCTATCGTCGCTCGGCAAAGGTTCTTCCGATCCGTTGAACAAGCGCAATCCGACGGCGCCCGAGAACCGTCGGGTGACGATCGTCACGGTCACGGATTAGGCGCTTTCGAGGTTGCCGCCGATGACACGTTATCGCGTGTATTGCAACGTGGCGACGGGCGCGGCGCTGCTGTTCGCGTGCGTCACCACGATCGCGCTGGCCGCGGGTCCGCAGGACTCGAACAACGCCGCCGACAGACCCGCGGCCGTCGACGACGATACCGGAGCGGTGCGCTTGCCGCTTGCCCGGCTCGCCGCCGCGTTGGCCCCCGATGCGCGCCTGCAACTGTTCACCGTGACGGACCAACCCGGCCTCCATGTGATGCAGGCGGCCAGCCTCGAGCAACAGGGTGCGATGTTCGCGCGCGTGGTGGCATTGCTCGAACGCCGCGATATGCCGCGCGACCGCGTGGTGTCGGCGGCGGCCATCGCGGCTCACGCGCGGCGCTTTGGCACCGACCCCGCCGGGCTGACGGCGGGCAACAACTTCAGCACGGAGGAGTTGGCGCATTTTTTCGAACTCGCGCGCGAGCAGGGCGTGGTGCTGAACCAGGGCGAGCGCACGTTGCAGACGATTCTCGTGCGATGGCGTTTGATTCGCGAGGAGCAGGGGATCTGGAAAGCGACGAACGCACACGATTTTCTGATCACCATTCCCGGGCTGGGTCGCGCGCCAGGCGGCGAGATGATCGACGCCACCGTCAGGGCCGCGATCCTCAGTCACGAATTAGGCCATTGGCGGTACTTTTCGGACGGCGCATACGCACATGCGTGCCGCGCGTTCTGGTGGCAGGTATTGAGCTTCGAGGAACGCGCGGAGTTGACCCGGCAACTGGAGAATCTCGGCTACGACCCGAGCGACCGGATCGTGATCGATGAGATGCAGGCCTATTTGCTGCATACGCCTGCGCGCTATATGCCGATCAGCGACACGCCGGGACCTGGCGGCGTCGATGTCGGCAAGGTGCGGCGGCGCTTGCAGGAGGCGGTCGCGAGAGCGGGCGGATAGCAAGGACGAAGCGAGCCGCGCGAATCGCGCGACACACGCTATCGAGGTGACGCATGACGGATTACGCAGAACTCAACCGCATTTTGCCGCGCCTGTCGCACGCGCATGCGACCGCTGCGTTTAGCGACGAGGTGGCCCCGCTGCTGGTCGCCCTGTGGGCTGATGATTATGTTCGGCGCGTGGCATCGTGCGAATTGCTCGAAAGTTCCGTCGGCCAGTTTTCATATCTGTTTGATATGACGACCGAGCGCCTCATTGCAGCGTGGGGAATCAGTCAGGGAAAGAGTACGGTGGCGCGCAAGGAAATCGCGACGCGGATGCGCGGACATCCGCTCGCCAACGGCGGGACCTATCACCGGGGGCACGCCATTGCGCACACGCTCGGCGGTTCGACCGATATCAACCTCGTGCCGCAGCTGGGCAAGATCAATTCGGGGCCGTTCCAGGCGTTGGAACGACTGGCGGTCAGCCATGCGGGAGCGCTTTACTTCACCTACTGGCTGTACGGGCCGGGCAATAGTCAGGTGCCCGTTGGCGTGGAGCAGGGGCTTCTGATGCCGGGGGCGACTGCATGCACGTTCAAGCTGGCGACGTTTGCGAATTGAGGCAAGCGCGGCGGTCCGCAAAAAACAACGCGATGCGCGTCTTTTTGAAAGCCGCGCGCCGCGATTGGGGAAATACGCCGTGTGTCGGCCTTCGTCGGTGAACCCCTCGACGAATCGGACCGTCTACGATAAACAGTACCGCAGACACCGACGTAACGGACCCCGATGATGCCATCCGCTCACCGTTTCCTCGTCATGCTGGCGTCAGCCTTCCTGCGCGCACGCGCGGGCGGCGCGCTGGCGCTGTTTGCGTCGGCGGTGCCGCTCGTCCACGCGGACGTCGTCGTCTCGTTCGCCGAGAGTCCCGTGTCGGTGATTCGCGGCGCCTCGCTGTATCGGACGGGCGAGGGCGCCAGGCTGCGCGACGACGACATCATCGAAACCGACGCCGGCAAATCCGCGCAACTCGAAGACGGCGCGGGGACGCTGATCGCGCTCGGGCCGCAAACGCAAATACTGCTCAATACGCCGTCGACGTCGCAAAACGCCGCGGCGAGACCGCTGCGAATCACGATGCTGAGCGGCTGGCTCAAGGTTGGCTGCAAGGTGAGCGCAGGCGCGCAACCGCCGCTGTCGATCGAACTTCACGGCCTCGACATCAAACCTTCAGGCAATGGTCCGTGGTCGGTCGTCGCGATGACCACCGGCGAGCGCGCCGCAATCTTCGCGGAGTCCGGGGATGACGCGATCGTCGTCGTTCGCGCCCCTGCCCAGGCGCCCAGGCAAATCCTGCACGCGGGCCAGTACCTCGAGCGACTTGCCGACGGGCCCCTGCGCGCGCAAGCCCGGCCATCCGCGGAGTTCATCGGCACGATGCCGCCAGGCTTTCGGGACGCGCTGGTCGGGATGGCGGGACGGCTCGCGAGCAGGCACGAACTTGCCGCGCCACTTCGCGCCGTCGACTACGCCGACGTCTCCGACTGGCTCACGAGCAGCGTCAGCGAGCGTGCCACCTTCGTCAAACGCTTCGTGCCTCGCCTGAAAACCCCTGCCTTCCGCGCGCAGGTCGACACCCATCTGGACGTTTTGCCGGAATGGCGGCCGATATTGCATCCGCCGCCGCCACGCCCGGCGAGCGAGCCACACAAAAGGCCCGCGCAAGCGCCGCCGGCGAGCGAGCCACACAAAAGGCCCGCGCAAGCGCCGCCGGCGGTGCGTCCCGAATTCGGCCCCAACTGGCTATACCGGCACTAACCTACGCCGGACGACGCCGACGCGCATTGACGTACCATGCACCACCGGGCGTTGACGCCCTTGCACACCATTCGCGTGGAGCAGCCATGAACCTGTCGTTGACTCTGAAATTCAATCTCGCCTTCCTCGTCGTGTTCGCTGCGGGATTCGCCGCGACGGGTTTCGTGGCCGACCGGGTGTTGCAGGAAAACGCGGTGCAGACGACCGTGCGCGACGCGAGCCTGATGATCGAAGCCGCTACCGCAGCGCAGAACTACACGTCCGAACAGGTGACGCCGCTGCTTGCCACGCAAATCAAATACGCGTTCGTCCCGCAGTCGATTCCCGCGTATTCCGCCGTCGAGAGCCTGCTCGCGATCCAGAAGAAGTTTCCGGGCTTCTCGTACAAGAGCGCGATGCTCGATCCGACCAACCCGCGCGACCGCGCCACGGACTGGGAGACCGATGTGATCCGGCGCCTGCATGACCACCCCGAATTGCCCGAACTGATTGGCGAACGCGCGACGCCGTCGGGCCCCAGCCTGTACATCGCGCGGCCCACCCGCATCGACTCGGCCGCGTGCCTCGAATGCCACAGCACGCCCAGCGCGGCGCCGCGCACGATGATCGACAAATACGGGCCGGCGAACGGCTTCAACTGGCCTCTGCATGAAACGATCGGCGCGCAGGTCGTGTCCGTGCCGATGTCGCTGCCGCTGGGACAGGCGCACAGCGTTTGGCGCACGTTCATGCTGTCGTTCGCCGCGGTGTTCGGATGCGTGCTGATCGCGCTGAACCTGATGGTGCATTTCCTCGTGACGAAGCGGCTCAAGGCTTTGTCGCGCGCGGCCGACGAAGTCAGCCTCGGCAAGCTCGACACCGCATCGTTTTCGACGCGCGGCGGCGACGAAATCGCCTCGCTCGCGGTCTCGTTCAACCGCATGAAAACGAGTCTCGTCGAAGCGCTGCGGATGCTGGGGGCGTAAGCTGGCGTGATCGGCCAGGCGCCCCTCGACCGGAACCCGAATGAGCAACGAAGCAACGCCTACGCGCATTGGCAAGTACCGCATCGACCGCGTGCTGGGGAGGGGCGCCATGGGCGTCGTCTATCTCGCGTTCGACCCGCACCTGGAAAGACCGGTGGCGCTGAAAACCGTGCGTCGCGAACTGCTCGCCGGCGAGGATACGAGTGGCGACATGCTGCTGCGTTTTCGCAACGAGGCACGCGCGGCCGGTCGGCTCGCGCATCCGAACATCGTCACGGTCCACGATTTCGGCGAAGACGGCGATAGGGCTTATATCGTGATGGAATACGTCGCCGGGCATGGCCTCGATACATTGCTGGTGCCGGGCCACGCGTTGCCGCTGTCGGACGCTTTCCACTGGCTCGCGCAACTGCTCGCCGCGCTCGCGTATGCGCATGAGGCCGGCGTCGTGCACCGCGATATCAAGCCCGCGAATCTGCTCGTCACGGCGGCAGGGCTTCTGAAGGTCGCCGATTTTGGCGTCGCGCGCATCGGCTCATCCGCCACCTCGTCCGGGTGGATGATCGGCACGCCGAGCTACATGTCGCCCGAGCAGTTCGAGGGCGAATCGGTCGATGCCCGCGCGGACCTGTTCTCGGCCGGCGTCGTGCTGTACCGCATGTTGACCGGCCGCCAGCCGTTCGTCGGCTCGCCGGCCACGATCAGGCAGAAGATCCTCAAAGATGCGCCGGCCCGGCCATCGGAAATCGTCTCCGCGTTGCCGCCGGCGCTCGACGCGATGGTCGCGAAAGCACTCGCGAGACGGCCGAACGATCGCTTCGGTTCGGCCGCGCAATGGCTGGCGAGCTTGAGGTCGTTGGCCGTCTCACCGGCGGCGGCCGACGATGACCGGACCATCGTGACGCCGTCCGCGTATTGGTCCGCGTCCGCTTCCTTGCCAGCGCATGCGACGGGCGTCGGCCCCGCACCTGTGCCCGTGCCTTCGGCGCCGCCTAGTTGGCCGCCTGAGATGCTCGCGCGCATCGAACGCCAGCTCGCGACCCAGATGGGCCCGCTCGCGAGCCTTCTGGTGCGACGCGCGGCCACCCAGACGAACGACCTGCCGACGCTCGGCGCGCAGTTGGCGGCGGCGTTGCCGGACACGGCGCGGCTCGAATTCGAGCAGGCCTTCGCGCGGCTGACGGCTGGCTTGCCCGATATGTCGATGGTGACCTCGTCATCGCCGGGCTCACGCGTCGCGACGGCTGCCGCAAAGGTATCGGCTGTATCGCCCGCCAGCGCCGCGGGCACGTCGCCAGACAGTGCGATCGATCAGGCCAGCATCGATGCCGTCGCCGTTAAGCTGGCCGTCTATCTGGGCCCGATCGCGAAGATGATCGCCAGTCGCGAGGCGCGGCATGCCGCGAATTTCGACGAGTTCGTCCAGCGGGTCGAGGACTGCATCACCGACCCCGCGCAACGCGGTCGATTCCGGCACGATGTCGATTCATCCAGTTAGCCCACAGCGCCGATGGAGAGGCCCGGCAAGCCTCTCCATGACCGGCTTCACTGCACGCAGGTAAACGAGCTCGCGCTATTCACGTCGCCCGCGCCGTTATAGCTGGGCCACGCCGGATACTGGCATAGCGGCCGCGTGCGTCCCGGCACACCCTCCGTGTCGGTGACCACCTGATGCGCCGGCGGTGTGCCGTGCTCGACCCAGTTCTCCAGCGTCGTCAGCGAGTCCCACGACGCATTGAACTCGGTGCCGACCGCGTGCTGCAGCCCCGGAATCTCATAGAAGCGCGCGAACGAGCCGACCGCGCCAAAGCCCATCGTCACCAGCATGCGCTGATAGTAGATCTCGGTTGCCCGCGTGCTGACGGTCTGATCGACGGTGCCGTGCGCCATCAGCAACTTGCCGCCGTGCCGCATGAAGGGCGTCAGGTTCGCATCGGTCGCGTCAAGCCCCGACAGCATGCTGACGCGGCTGGACCATCGACCGGCAATCGCGGGGTTGTACTGCAGCGAGTCTGCGTCCGGGTTGTCCATCACCGTGTAGCGGACGAAGTCGTCGGCGATCTGGCCGTCGAACATCGCGGTGCTTTGCAGCGGATACGACGGCTGCGTCGTGCCGAGCGCGAGCGTCGTGACGGTGCCTTCGAGCGGTGAACTGCTGCCCACCCCGAGATCGGCGCCATACACGTTATAGCCGGGATACAGCGTTTCGCCGCTTTCGAGCGGGTACGCAAACACGAGCGGCGTGTTCATCGTGTTCAGCGCCGCGATCTGCCGGTCCGACAGGCACGTGTCGCCGCGCGCGATACCGCCGGCGCAACGCAAAGGCTTGCCGTCGACGCTGGCCGTCGCCGGGTTGAACGTCGCATTGCACGCCTGCACGTTGCTGATGAGACCGTCGACCACGCCGTCGAGTCCGTCGCAAGCCTGCATGACCGCGTTGAGCAGCAGCGCGCGCTGCGCTGTGTCGAGATATGCGCCGGGCGCTGCGAAGCCTTCGGTCACGCGCAATTGCTGCAGGCTCAGCGTCGTAAAGTCGTACGCGGGATAGAACGCGATGATGCCGTCCCAGTCACGCGGCCAGCGCTGCGCGACGGTCAGCGCCTCGCGCCCGCCAGTTGAGCCGCCCGCGAAATACGCCCTGGACGGATGTGTGCCGTAATGCGCGTCGATGATCACGAGCGAGGCGTCATGCGTTTTCTTCAGCGCTTCGCCCATGAAGTTGTCGTAGGCCTCGGCGTTGACGGAGAACGCGCCGTTCACCGAACCGTTGCTCGCCTCGTGCCCGGAATCGCTCGCGAACACCGCGTAGCCGCGCGACAACGGTCCCGGCAGAGCCGCCGGCGCGCTCGGCACGTTACCTGTGATGGCGGGAATCGAGCCGTCGAACCCCCCGCCGCCGAGCATCAGGATCTTGCCGTTCCACTGGTCCGGCAACGCGACGTTGAACAGGATGTCTGGCGCGGATGGATCGACCGGATGAATCGCGCCGGCCACGAGGCAGTACGATCCGGTAGCCGTCGCGCCGCTGCCGCTCGCCGCCACCTGGGTCGTCGAGGTGACGACGGCGCCTGTCGTCGGCAAACCGATCTCACGGGTGCGGATGGTCAATCCATTCAGATTCGGACAGCTGAGTTTCGATCGGGGTGGTGGCTCGTGCCTTTTGCATGCCTCGCCCTGGCATTGTCCTGCTGCCGAACCCGCGTACGCGCCGTGGCTCCACATCGCGCACAGCGCCAGCACACAGCACGCCCCCACCCACGACGGCACGCGCCCACGCGCGCGCCACGACTCTCTGCTCAAGTTCATCGCCGTGTCTCCTTCCAATGAGGCCTGGAGACGGCACCGGACGTCGCGGCATCAGCCCCCTATGCCATGACGTACCCATGACCTTTGACCTTTGTTGTTTTTGTCAACGGCGCGGCCACCGCGTGCGCAACGCCACGTCGCGTCTTGCGCGCAATACCGCCCGACACCGCATATTCGCACTTGCATTCGATTTGGTAGAAGTCTTTCATCGGCCTGTCGATGTGGTTCCGGTCGGCCAAAATCAACCAATCAATCATAGTCGCTAACTCACGCGACACGCGCCGATTCGTCATCGCGGGCACGCGAGAGGGTCGTACTCGCTCGACACTGCGAAGCCTCGTAAATCGAATCGGGAATAACCACCGCATCCCCGCGGTCTTGCAGGTAAGACTGACGGCAAATGGGTGATCAAATGAACATCGTCGATATGGTCCGCGCATCGGAACAGATCGTCATCGAAGCCGCGTTTGCCCGACACGTGGCGCACGACGCCAGCGGGACGTTCGCATGACGTTGCGGATACAAGCCGCGCTGCGCCGGATGCAACTCGGCTCCGGCGTGGTGTTGCTGGTCTATCTCTTTCTTCATCTGCTCAATCACGCACTCGGAATCTGGTCGCTCGAACTTGCCGGACGTGGTCTCGTTCTAGCGCTGCGGCTCTGGCGCAGCGCGCCTGGAACGATCGCGTTGTACGGGGCGGCCGCGCTGCATTTCGCGCTGGCGATGCGAACGATCTATGCGCGCCGTCACTGGGCGTTGCCTGCGGTGGAGTGGGTGCGTCTGTGGGCAGGACTCAGCATGCCGCTGCTGCTGATCCGTCATGCGGTGACGACCCGGCTCGCGTCCGCGCTGTATGGTTTCGAACCGGACTACGAGCGCGTCGTGATCCAGTTGCTAACGACAGGTACGCAAGGTTTGCAGCTTGCGCTGCTCGCGCCCGGATGGATACACGGATGCCTCGGACTATGGTTTCGCTTGCGTCACATGCAATGGGCACTTCGCATGAAGCCTGTGCTGTTCGCTTCGGTCATCGTGCTGCCATTGCTGTCCGCGGCGGGCTTTGTCCGGATGATGCGAACCGTCGAAGCGAAGCGGGCGATCCTTGCGGCTCCCGATCCAAAACTGATTGCGCATCAGCTTACGCTGAACGCCTGGCGTCACGATCTCATGGCCTTATATCTGGCTCTGATCGTCGGCGCGTTCGTCGCGGGTCAATTGCGCAACGGGATCGAGCGGCGAAGATTGCGTGGGAGTTCTATTTAGGCATCCGGAAGTATCCGGCTTATCACAGTGCTCCTTGACGCGAAGCCCGGGAATATCCAACGAGAAATCTCCGTCTACCGGATGTACATCGCGTAACTCTCACAATCTGACAAGACGGTTCGAAGTGAATGCAAATGCGCGAATACATCCCCATGTCAAAAGGAGTACATGATGAAATCCGGATCGTTGAATCAATACGCGGTTTCCCCGCTACTGAGCCTCGTGATCGTTGGTGTGATGTTGATGGCGAGCTCTGCAAGCGTGGATGCGCAAACTGTGTCGGAGCCCGAGCCTCATCAAGTCACGCGCGCGGAGGTCATGCACGAACTCGAAGAACTTGAAGCGGCGGGATACAACCCGTCGACGGGCGATGATGGTTCGTATCCCGCCGATCTACAGGCCGCGGAAGCAAAGGTGGCCGCGATGCATCGAACGGAAAGAGCCGCGGCGATGAACGCGGAACAGAGCGGGCAAACGCTGCGCACGCATTGAGGGAAAGGCTGGAACGTTGATCCACCTGCGGTGGCGCACTGCGTCATTGCAATACACAATACTCATATTGCATTCATTGCATTGCCAGCATGACGTCGGAATCGTATCTTCGTCTCCATATTACGGAGACACCTATGAAGATCGCATTCCTGGGGGCCGGCGCGTTGGGTTGCGCGATCGGCTCCGCGCTGACCGAAGGTGGCCATCAGACGTGGCTGGTCGACCGCTTCGCGGCGCACGTCGAGGCCATGCGCTGCGACGGCCTGTTAGTCGACGATGCCACCGGGTCACGCCGCGTGAAAGTCCGCGCGACGACGAACCCCGCCGAAGTCGGGCCGGTGGACCTCGCCATCGTGCTGGTCAAGTCTTTCCACACCGATTCGGCGATGCGCGGGGCGCTCGACCTCGTCGGACCCGACACGCTCGTGTTGTCGCTGCAAAACGGTCTCGGCCACGAGGACGTGCTCAGCGAAATCGTCGGGCGGGAGCGCGTGCTGGCAGGCAAGACCTATGTCGGCGGCGTGCTGAAGGCGCCCGGACAGATCCAGTCGGGCGTGCACGGAAAGTTGACGATCGTCGGCGAGCTCGATGGTCGGGTGACGGACCGGGTCCGCGCCATCGCCGACGCGTTCAACAGTTCGGGTCTGACGACCACGGTCAGCGACAACATCCTCGGCACCATGTGGGACAAGTTGCTGATCAATGTCGCGACCGGCGCGATCACCGGCATCACCGGTCTGACGTATGGGCAACTGTACGAAGAGCCCGTTTTGAAAGCCACCGCGTTGGCGGCGATCGAAGAAGCGATGGCAGCCGCGAAGGCCGCCGGCATCCATCTTTCGATGACGAAGGCGGAGGAAGCCTGGACGCTGGCGGCCGACGGACTCTCGTCCGCGTTCAAGACCTCGATGCTGCAGAGCCTCGAGAAAGGCTCGGTCACGGAAATCGACTTCATCAACGGAGCGGTCGTGCGTTGGGGCGAGCGCCTCGGCGTTCCGACTCCTGTCAATTCGACGCTGGTCGCGTGCATCAAGGGCATCGAGCGCGCGATGACGGACCGTCAGAAAGAAGGAGCGACGGCATGAGCGGCGCGAGAGCCTATCTGGAGCACGTCGCCATCTGGGTAAAGGATCTCCACTGGCACATCCGCTTCTTCGAACAAGTCCTCGGCATGACCATGCGCGAGGTGGACGGCTCGCGCGACGAGCCGCGTCAGTACTGGACGCTCGGCGGACTGCAGTTCATCAGTGATCCGCGCTACGAAGGTTCCGAGGGCCGGCTTGCGCATCTCGGCGTGATGTGCGAGGACCTCGAGGCCTCGCTTGCCGCGGCGCAAGCGTTCGGCGTCAGTGAAATGCCGCAAGGACGCAACTGGCTGCGTCTGCCGGATGGACTTGCGCTCGAACTCATTCAGGCCAAACCTGCCACGTGCGTTGCGCAGGCGCTGGCGATCAATCCACGCGCGGAGGCGTAAAGCATGAGCACGGTCATCGAAAAGTACTGGGACGACGCGAACGAAGGCGACGAGTGCGTGAGCCCGACCTATACCGTCACGAAAGAACGCATTCTCGCTTACGCCGATTTGACCGGCGATCACACGCCCGTGCATGTGGACGAGGAATATGCGAACGCGAGCCACTTCGGGTCGATCGTCGCGCACGGGCTGTTCGGCTTGTCGATCGCGGACGGCCTGAAGACGCAGAGCGACTATCGCTTCCTGCCCGGCATGTCGCTAGGTTGGACGTGGGATTTCCTGCTGCCGATCAAGGTCGACGATGTGCTTCACGTCAGGTTCCGCGTGGGCAATATGCGCGCGAGCAACAGCCGTCCGGATTGGGGCATCGTCGTGCTGCCGTCCGAGTTGATCAATCAGGACGGCCAGGTCGTCCAGCGCGGCGAACATCGCCTGATGGTGCCGCGCCGTCCGGGAGCGAACTGATGCAAGCCCGTCCCCTCGAAGGTATTCGCGTCGTCGACTACAGCCACTTTCTCGCCGGTCCCTATGTGGGCCGCTGCCTCGCGGCGCTCGGCGCCGAAGTGATCAAGGTCGAGCGTCCCGGCAGCGGCGATGCCGGCCGGCAGCACGCGAGCATCCTCGACGACCAGCAAAGCGCCTACTTCCTGCAACTCAACATGGGCAAGCGCGGCGTCAGCGTCGACATGAAAGACCCGCGCGGCAAGGAGTTCATGCGGCGCCTGTGCGATTCGGCCGATGTGTTCGTCGAAAACTATCGACCGGGTGCGCTGGACAAGCTGGGCCTCGGCTACGCCGCGTTGTCCGAGCGCAATCCGGGTCTCGTGTACTGCTCGATTTCGGCGTACGGCCATACCGGGCCCGACGCGCATCGCGCGGGCTTCGGCCTGATCGCCGAGGCGAAGAGCGGCATCATGCAGATGATCGGCAATCCCGGCGAACCGCCGCCGCTGATGCGCATCTCGCTCGGCGATATGTACACGGGCATTCATGCGGTCGCCGCGATCAACGCCGCGTTGCTCGGCCGCGTGAAGAGCGGTCGCGGCCAGCACATCGACATGGCGTTGTACGACACGCTGGTGTCGATGCACGAATACGCGGTGCAGTGCTACACGATGCAAGGCGTGCTACCCGAGCAGACGGGGCACGACATGCCGACGTCGACGCTCTATGGCGTGTTCCGCGCGGCCGATGGCGACCTCGTGATCGCCGCGCAGGTCGATGATTCGTGGAAGCGGTTTGCTTCACTCGTCGAACAGCACGGCGGTCCGGCCGGCTTCGGCGCCGATGCGAGGTTCCATACGCTGAACGGACGCAACGCCCATCGCGAGGCAATTCTCGCGGTCGTAAAGTCGTGGGTCGAAGCCCGGCCGGTCGCTGAAGTGTTGGCGCTGCTCGACGGTGTCGACGTGCCTTGCGCAAAAGTGCAGCGTATCGATGAAGTGGTCGCCGATCCGCAGATCGTCGCGCGTGGCATGGTGATCGAGCAGGACCATCCGCGCTTCGGAAAACTGCGCCTGCCTAACCTGCCGTTCCGCTTCTCCGACTGTGACACGTCGATCCGCGAAGTCGGCCCGGACCTCGGTCAGCACAACGCGGAAGTCGCGCAGTCGTTGGGATTCGACGCCGCGCAGATCGACGCAATGCAGACCCAGGGCGTGCTGTTTTCGAAGAGGAGTGCGTGATGACCGACCGATACGCGGTGATCGGCAATCCGATCGGACACACGAAATCTCCGCTGATCCACGGTCTGTTTGCGCAGGAGACCGGACGGGACATCAGCTACTCGGCGATCGAAGGTCCGATCGAGCCCGCCGACGCGTTCGCCGAGACCGTCAGGACGTTTATCGCGGCGGGCGGCAGAGGCATGAACGTCACCGCGCCGTTCAAGCTGCATGCGTTCGCGATTGCCGACGAGCGCAGCGAACGGGCCGCGCTCGCCGGCGCCGCGAACGCGATGAAGTTCGAAAACGGCCGGATCATTGGCGAGAATTTCGACGGCGTCGGCCTCGTGCGCGATATCGAAGTGAACCTCGATCAGCCGATGGCGGGCAAGCGTGTGCTCGTGCTGGGCGCGGGCGGAGCGGCGCGTGGCGCGTTGCTGCCGTTCATCGCGGCGCGTCCGGCGCAACTGGTCGTCGTGAATCGGGATGTGCGCAAGGCCGAGGCGCTGGTCGCGCAAGTCGCGAGCAGCAGCCCATTGATCGCATGCGGCTACCGGGAACTAGACGGGATGGGGCCATTCGATCTCGTCGTGAACGCGACTTCGGCAAGCCTGACCGGTCAGTTGCCTGCCGTTCCGCCGGGCGTGTTCAGCCCAACCGGAACCGCATACGAACTCGCGTATGGAAAGGGACTCACGCCGTTCTTGCGGCTCGCTCGAAATGCTGGCGTGCAGGGCATCGCCGACGGCGTTGGCATGCTCGTCGAGCAGGCGGCCGAAGCGTTCGAGTGGTGGCGCGGCGTTCGTCCGCAGACGCACGCGATCATCGACCGGCTGACCGTTCCGCTCGACTGACGCATGCGGGCGCGCGCCCACCGGTTTTCAATGAGTCTGGACCAACACGATGCAACAGTTTCTGATGCTGCACGGCATCAACCACAACATGTTCGGCAAACGCGATCCCGTTCAGTACGGGACGGTCACCCTCGAAGACATCGACGCTCGACTGCAGGCCCTCGATATTGACCGTGCCGGTGATCGAAATTCACATGGCGAATATCCACGCTCGCGAAGCGTTCCGGCACAAATCGGTTTTCGCGGAGATCGTGAAAGGACAGATTTGCGGGTTCGGGACTGAAAGCTATGTGCTCGGACTGCGGGCGGCCGTATCTGCCGCGGGCTGAGAGCCGGGGACATGCGCCCGATGCAATGGATACAATGGCGATATTGCGAACGACAATACAGCCATGAGTACCACCGACCTTCCAGACCTCAAGCTGCTTCAGCTTTTCGACCTGCTTTACGACGTGAGAAGTGTCACGCGCGCCGCTGAGCAACTCGGCCAAAGTCAGCCGACGGTCAGCATCTGGTTGGGTCGCTTGCGCGAGCATTTGCAGGATCCACTGTTCGTTCGCACGCCGGGCGGCATGACGCCCACTCCGCAGGCGGACGCGTTGATCGGACCGTGCAGGGAAATTCTCGAGTCGCTGCGTCGGTTCGCTGCGTGGGAGATTTCTTTCGATCCCGCCACTGCCAAACGACGGTTTCGTATTTGCATGACGGACGCGAGCCACATTACGCTCCTGCCGAGAATGTTGGCGCGCTTGCGGGCGCAGGCGCCAGGCGTTCGGCTGGAAGCGGCGAGGATCGACGGCAATACGGAGAGGGCGCTTGAATCCGGCGAGGCGGATCTTGCGATCGGGCACGTGCCACGGCTGGGCGGCGGTATGTACCAGCAAAGGCTTTATATGCAGGACTGGGTGTGCCTTGCCAACCGGAATCATCCTCGCGTGCGTGCCCGGCTGAGCCTGAGGCAATACGGTAGCGAGGGGCACGTCGTCATTGCGGCTGGCACGGGCGGGCAACTGCTCGAACAGGCGTTGCTGCGTGAGCACATCGAACGCGACGTCGTGCTTGAATTGCCCGGATTCCTCGGACTCGGATCGATCATCAAGTCGACCGATCTGATTGCTACGTTGCCCCGACACATTGGCGAAACGCTGGCGCAAATGAATGACGTCGTCGTCCATTCGTGTCCTTTCCCGGTGGACAAGTTCGCGGTGCGCCAGCACTGGCACGCGAAGTACCATCACGAAGCCGGCAATTGCTGGCTGCGCTCGGTCGTCGCGGACCTGTTTCTCAGCGTGAACAGGCCCTAGTCGTTCCCGCTGCGGACGAGGACACAGCGCTTTCGCACTGAACCAGATTCTCCGCATTCATCGGCTTCGTCAAAAAGAACCCTTGCACGTAGTCGCAGCCTGCGTCGCGCAGCGCATGCAACTGTTGATTCGTTTCGACACCTTCGGCCGTCACTTTGATGCCGAGTTCGTGCGACATCTGAATGATGCCCCGAACGATCGAGGCGGCCGCCGCGTCGCGGCCCAGCCTTGCCGTGAATGAACGGTCGATCTTGACGATGTCCGGCGAAAAATCGGCCAGATAACGCAGGCTCGAGTATCCCGTTCCGAAGTCGTCGATGGCGATGCGCACGCCAAGCCGCTTGAGCGCCATCAGCGTTGCCTGCGCGAGTGAGGGGTTTTCCATCAACGCGCTTTCGGTCAGTTCGATCTGGAGGCAGCGCGGCGGCACCCGATGTTTTCGCAGCGCCTGGTCGACTATGGCGACAAGCGAGTCATCCCTGAGCTGACGCGCGGACACGTTCACCGACATGGACAGCTCTTTTCTTCCGGCGGACTGCCAGACGGCCAGTTGAGCGAGGGCCGCGTCCACGACCCACGCCCCGACTTCGACGATGAACCCGCTTTCTTCGAGGATCGGAATGAAGCTGCCCGGACCCACCAGGCCTCGTGCCGGATGATTCCATCGAACCAGTGCTTCGACGCCTTTCACCGCCAGAGAGGCTGGCTCATGAATACCCTGGAAATGCAGCACGAATTGGTTCGACGCCAGCGCCGTGGGCAGATTGCACTCGAGTTCGAAATCGCCGAGCACATCGCTGGATGCTTCGTCGGCGAACCGGAAGCCGTTGCGACCGCCTTTTTTCGCCGCATACATCGCGATATCCGCGCTCGTCAGCAGCGCCTCGTGATCGCGGCCGTGCTCGGGAAAGATCGATATGCCGATCGACGCCGTGACGAATGGCGCGGCGTGGTCTTTTCGAACGTCGCTTGAAAACAGGTTCAGCAGAGACTGCGCCAGGCTCGCCAACGTGGCCTTGTCGCTCTCGCCCCTGACGATCACCGCGAACTCGTCTCCGCCGAGGCGCGCTACACAGGCATCCGGCGCAAGCGCTCCCTGAATGACTTTGGCGATGTCCTGCAACAGACGGTCAGCGGCCGTATGGCCCAGCGTATCGTTCAGGACCTTGAATCGGTCGAGATCGACGAACATCAGACTGAAGGCGACGTTCTGCCTGCAAAGCGTCTTCATCTGGCGGATCAGCGCGCCCCGGTTAGCCAAACCCGTCAGGCCATCGGTGTAGGCCAGACGGTCGAGCGCCGCGAGGCGTTCCTGTTCCAGCGTGATGTCTTCGCTGACACCGACGATGCGCACCACGTTCGCGGAGCCGTCGCACACGGGATAGGCCGTGCTTCTGATCCAGCGCAGGCAACCATCCGGACGGCGGATGCGGTATTCGACGCGACCTTCCGCCACCTCGGACGCGACGCGGTTCATCTCGGCGAGCAATGGCTCCAGATCCTCCGGCACCACGAGATCGAGCCACGCGGAAGGCCTGTTGCCAAGCTCTTGAGGCGTAATGCCGAACACGCTTTCGACACCTGCGCTGACATGATGACAGTGTTCAAAATGCGAGCTACACGAATAGAACACGAGCCGGACATGCAACTCCATCTCATGCATCAATTCATCGCGTTCGCGCAGTGTCTTCAACAGCTCGGATTGCTGGGTGACGTCCTCGGAAGCACAAAGCAGCGCGCTCACCGCACCGTCGTCGCCCGTCACTGGCGTGAGCGTGGAGTTCCACCACCTGGTACGCCCCCTCGTCGTCGCGCAGCTTCCAGTGAACGATGTGCTCTTGCCGGAAACGGCGCCCGCCAAAGCCTTCTCGGCCGCCGTGCGGTCCTCGCCGGTCCAGAATGCGAGCCAGTCCGCGCCGGACAGTTGCTCCGGTGACTCCGCTTCCATCAACATCGCGCCATGCTCCGACACCCGCAGCATTTTTCCGTCGGTAGCGAGCACCTTCAGGCAGTCGCGATTCGCGTGCAGAAGCCCGCTCGCCAGTGCGGTGGCGGCGCTTTGCCGCGCGTAATCCAGGCCGAGTTTGCGACGAACGATCGCGAGACCGGCGACGCCCGACACCATCGACAATGCGACACGTAGGGTAATCGCCGCTTCACCGGCCGCCTGATGCACAAGAGCACCGATGCCAACGCCGGCAACGACGGCAATGCAGAGACTCGACAACGGTATGGTCCTGCGTTGACCGTACCGCGACAGAAAATAGGAAAGAAACTGCTGGTTGCGGGCTGACCAGCCATTGGCATGTGCGTCGCTATCGACCCGGGACTCAATCGGTTTGGTTTCTTTAGGGCACGAAGTCGCTTTGAATCTCACGCTGTTCTCCGACTACCGGGTTGAGCGACGGCTCGAACGCTGCGAGCCGGCCTCACTTTTATTATTACGGTAGGAAGTCACAAATCTTTAATGCGGGGAAACGCGCGGGAACCGCGGTTCGCATGAGATCGGGGGCGGATTGCGCGCCCATCAGCCTTGGTGGGGCTTGACCTGCGCGAACTGACGAATGCGCTCCGCAAGAGCGGGTATTCCCGAGTCGCGAGCCACGTAGTGAGCGACCTGCCGGGTGGCCAGATCGATGGTCACCTGATCGTCGGGGGTCTTCGTGTTGGGTCCGTCAACGGCGGGATGGTATTCGATACGCAGTTGCCTCGCGTTGGCGACGAGCCGTAAATAGCCGAAGTTGCGGTCGTCGTAGCTTTCGAGGACCACGGCATCCGTGTCTTTCGACGCAGCCTGGATCAGCTGCGGCGCGCGAAGGGGCGGCTGTCCGTTGGTGGTGAGTCGCTGTACGGCGTGACCGCCATTCCCGCAAACGATGTAAGGGATGTGGGTGCCATCGGAACGGGTTCGCGTAAAGCGCTGATAGTTGTGCGCGTGTCCCGCGAGGTCGGCATGCGGCCAGATACCGACCTCATTGCAAACCGTATCGATCTGCTGTTGCATTGCGACGCTCCAGCCATGACGGCCGCGCGCCACATAGGGCGGATGGTGATGCGCGAAAAGCAGGGCGCCTCGATAGTTCTCTTTCTTCACTCGCAATAACGCCGCTTTCAGGAACTTCAGCTGGCTGTTGCCGATGTGACGGTCCGCGATCACGCCTGGGTCCTCGAGCGTATTGCTGTACAACGCAATGATGCGCACGAACGGCGCCTCGAACGTGAAGAAAACGCCTGGCTGAATTTGCGCCGTCCGTGAAAGGTTGCCCGCATCGGGAGAGACCTGGAAGCAGTCGGAGCAGAAGTTCCTCAGAAACGCCTGCAGGCTCTTCTCGTGCTGCAACGGCGAAACCATTCCGTCGTGATTGCCGGCAGCGGCGAGAATCGGCGCATGATAGTTGCGGTACGGCTCATAGAACTGATCGTAGTAGTACTGCGCTTCGCCAAAGCTGTAGACGATGTCGCCCAGCAGGAAGTTGAATTGCGGCACCTCGGCGGGATCGGCTTCGTCGAAGTCGCTGACCATCTTGTCCGAAACTTCATTCTGGGTGACCGGACCTTTCGTACTGCCGCAATCGCCGGTGGCGTGAAAGACGATCTGTCCGTTCGCGCTGATCGTATCGAGGAGCTTCTGGTTGTTGTCCACCACCTCCGCAAACGTCAGCCGGGGCTCGGCGCCGCCGCGCGGTGGCGGAAACGGCAGCGCCTTCAGCTTGTGCTCGCGGTTCAGTTCGTCGATGACCTTGTAGGCTGCGGCATCGGATGCGTGCCTGACCACGAAAGTTTGCGGGTCCGGCGTGGGTTGTGGCTGCGAGAAAACGGGCGCGGCGAGAATCCTGTCGCTGCGGTTGCCGCGTGCGGCTGACGATTCATCTGAACGCTTTTTCGGCATTTGCAATCCTCCTTGATCGGCGAACGGGAGCGGCCACGCTGTTGTCGGCAAACCGTCAGCATGTGACGGCGCTGGCGCTGGCCGGATGCACCGTTCAGACGAACCCGAAACGGGGAAGTTCAGATCCGCTTGCCGTTGCGCAACCCGTGCGGCCCGAATTGCGGCGCGCCGCTGTTCCGTGCGAAAGCCGGGTTTGCGGTGGCACGCGTCTGTTACGACGGCACGAACACGCCCACAGCCGCCAGCGCCATCGCGAGCGTTGCGAGCCATCCTCCCCAGGCCAGCACGCCCTTGACGGCGAACTGTCCCATGACCCGCCGGCTTCGCGCCATCAGCATCATGATGACCATGATCGGCACCGCGGTAACGCCATTGATCACCGCGCTCCAGTACAGCGCGCGGATCGGGTCGAAATGCATGAAGGTGATGGCCACACCGCCCAGGATGGCCAGTGCGATCACCGCATAGAATTCACGCGCGAGTGTCAGATGCAACGCGAGACTGCTGCGCCAGCGAAAGCTGCCCGCGGCGGCGTAGGCGGCCGAGCCGGCGAGGACCGGCAGCGCGAGCAGGCCGGTTCCGATGATGCCGAGCGCAAACAGGACGTAAGCGAAGCGCCCGGCAAACGGCTCGAGCGCGCGCGCGGCATCGGCCGAGGTTTTCACGTCGATGTGATGCAGATGCAGCGTAGCCGCCGCCGTCAATATGATGAAGAATGCAATGAAGTTGGACACCCCCATGCCAACCCACGTATCGAAACGGATCCTTCGCAACTGCGCGGGCGCCTGGTGCGGTACGCGGCGCAACGGCGCCTGTTCCGGTGCCGAGCGCATTTCTTCGACTTCCTGCGACGCCTGCCAGAAGAACAGGTACGGACTGATCGTCGTGCCCAGCACCGCGACGACCATGGTCAGATAGTCCGACGTCAGCGAGATGCGCGGCAACACAACGGCGCGCGCGACTTCACCCCAGGGGATCGGAACGATGAATGCGACCGCGACGTACGCGAGAAGCGAGAGGGCGGTCCACTTCAGAACGCGCGCATAACTGTCGTAGGGGACAAAAATCTGCAGAACGACGCAGAGCGTCCCGAGGCCGACGACATAAAGGTGCTGCGGACCTGGCAGCAGCAATCCGGCCGCGGCGCCCATCGCCGACAGATCGGCGGCGATGTTGATCACGTTCGCCACGACGAGCAGGGCGACCGCGCCGTACAGCAGCCATGCCGGATAATGCGCGCGTATGTTGGATGCGAGGCCCTTGCCGGTTACCCGGCCAATCTGCGCGCTCACCAGCTGTATTGCGGTCATCAATGGATACGTGATCAGGATCACCCACAGAAGGTTGAATCCGAACTGCGCGCCGGCCTGCGAATAGGTGCCGATTCCTGACGGATCGTCGTCCGCGGCGCCCGTGATCAGGCCAGGGCCCAGGCGTCTGATCCAGGATCGCTCCACGGAATCGCGTACGGCGGATTCCGGCTCGATCAATTTTTCGTCGTTCATATATGTGTCACCTCGCGGCAACGTTTAGCAAGTCGCGGGCCCGGGCGTTCGTGCCAGCGTCGCGCGGCTTCGGGAGGCGGGCATAGGAATCGGCTGCACATCATGGACGCGCTCGACGAGCGCACCGGCGAAGATGCGCAAGGCGCCTCCGCTGACAGTGCGCGGAAATGCGAGTTTCTAAACGGGAGTAACGAACTTTGGGCCGTGCCGGCGGACACCGTCACGCATGGTGTGCAAGAGGCTTCGTCCGCAAGTGGATCTCGTCGATCGCGTCAGGCAAGTCTTCGAGCACGATTGGCTTGGCGCGGCTCAGTCCAGTCGCGGCTTGAACGCATACTGCCCAATCTCGCCGCCGCGCGCGACCACCGCCGTGCTCTCGGGAATTTCCTCCCAAAAGCCCGGCAAGTCCGCGAGCGGTTCGGACAACACGAGGAACGCATTCTCGCCGGCCGTCTTGATGCGCTCGTCGTCGGGATACAACTCGCGCAGATGACGGAACGACGTGCTGTGAAACAGCGAGCGCGACTGTCCTTCGCTCGAATAGCGGACCGCGATGATCTGCTCGCCGTCGGTCGCGCAGACGGTCATGTTCAGCGGTTCATCCACGCCATGCCGGCGGCCGGTGGCTTCGACGAATCCGACCATCCGTTCGAGCGCGGTGACGGGCGCGAGCTCCAGCCCGAAGGTCAGCGCGAGAAAAAACAGCACCTCGGAATCGGTCGAGCCTTCGATGGACGGGAACAGATCGGGGTCAATCTTCACCATCAGGTCGCGGCGCACCGCCGGATAGTTGCGCACCAGGCCGTTGTGCGCGAACAGCCAGCGGCCGTGGCGGAACGGATGACAGTTGGTTTCCTGCGACGGCGTGTCGGTCGCCGCGCGCACGTGCGCGACGAACAGCGGCGAGTGGATTGCCCGCGCGGCCTCGCGTAGATTGCGGTCGCTCCACGCGGGCTGGATGCAGCGGTAGCGAAACGGAATGTCAGTGGGATGTCCATACCAGCCGATCCCGAAACCGTCGCCATTGGTGGTGGTGGCGCCGAGCCGGGAATGCATGCTCTGATCGATCAGCGAATGCCGGGCGTTGAACAGCACGGTTTCGAGCTGAAGCGGATTGCCGGTATAAGCGAGCCAGCGGCACATGATTGCTCTCCTGTCGGTTGCGCGTGACAACCCTACACCACCCGCGGGCGGCGATTGTAGGACCAAAGTCCGATTGAGGCAGACACCGTACCTGTCACTATGCCAGATGGCGTTTAGGTGCTTGCGTGCCGGGCATCGCTTTGAGCTTGCACCGGCCTGATCTGATAGAGGCAGGACGCGCATGAGCCACTTTCTGGACAGGTTACGTTACTTCACGGCCCCCCCGTCCCCAGATCTCGGATGGTCATGGTGCTGTCACAGATGAAGACCGGCAATGGGAGGATGCTTACCGCCAGCGCTGGCAGCACGACAAGATAGTTCGCTCCATGGGCGTCGTCACCGAGATCGTCTGGGTTTCGCTGATCCTGATCTACCTGTCGGAAGTGCGGCGCACACCGGTCGTGGGTTCCGTCGCTTAGCCGTGTTCGTGTTTGCTCCGCGCGAGTGGTCGACTGCGCCGTTGCCGCTCGACGGACCTCCCCCCGCAAAAGACGAGGCGGCAAATGTGCAGCACTGAGATTCGCGCAGGCTGCAGGCTCTGCCAGCCAGCCTGCTTTCTTGCTGATGGAGGTGCCGATGAAACGCCGTGAACTGTTGGTTGCGCTGGCCGCAGGCGCGCTCGCCGAGGGTTCTACCGGCCTGGCGCAGGCAAGCCAGGCGAAATTCACCGGTCAGATCGATCTGCCCAAGCCCAACCTCAAAGGCACGATGTCCCTCGAAGAAGCCATCGAGAAGCGCAGGTCCGTGCGCAGATTCGCGCCAAAGCCGCTGCCGGTCGAGGCCATTGGCCAACTGCTGTGGGCCGGGCAGGGCATCACCAGCTCGGACGGCAAGCGCGCGGCTCCGGCGGCCGGCGCTTTGTACGCGCTCGAACTTTACGTGGTGACCGCCACGGAGGTGATGCACTATCTGCCTGATGGCCACCGGGCCGAGACGCGGGCGACCCACGACCTGCGCCCCGAGCTGAGAGCACTGGCGGTCAACCAGGCGTCCGTCGAGGCGGCCCCGGCCTTGCTCGTGGTGGCCGCCGACCCCAGTCGGCTGAGCGCGAGATATGGCGGGAGAGCGAATCTGTATGCCGATCTCGAGGTCGGGCACGCGACCCAGAACATGCTGCTCCAGGTCGTCACGCTTGGGCTCGTCGCGGTGACCGTGGGCGCCGTCGACGGAGCTCCGGCGGCGCGCAAGCTCGGCCTGCCTCACGCCCAGACCGTCGTCTATCTGATCCCGGTAGGTTTTCCGGTCTAAGTCATTGCGTGAGAATGAAATGAACGCGCCCCACCCGCGAACGAAAGGTGCTCGACCTCGCGTTCGATATGCTGACGGCAATAGAAGACACCTATAAGGCACCGCCCGCTCCCTGACACGCGGGTTCGAGGACTGGGGTCCTTCCCGGCGCGACGGCATGCGCGGACATCGATGCACCGGCCGGCAGTGCGGCAAACACGAACTTCGAAGGAGCGGGTATCGTGTGTGCCATGTCAACTCCGCGTGGTGCCTATGAAGCCGATTCTCGTGCGCTCGACCCTGGTGGAATATTCGAAGCGTCGTGCTGTCCGTTTCGCGATGACGGTGATCGCGACGATCATGGCCGGATGCGTTTCCTCCTCACAGCTGAGCGGTCATGTCACACCTTCGCAAGTTTCCGAGGCGAAGGCGCTCGACCTGGCGGTCGCCAATCCGCAACGCAGTCAGACCGCCCGGGCGCGCGACGTCTATCGTCACCCGGCGCAGACGTTGCGCTTCTTCGATCTGAGTCCGACGCAAACCGTGCTGGAGATCGCGCCGGGCGGCGGGTGGTACACGGACATTCTGGCGCCCTATCTGCACGACGCGGGTCACCTGTACGAAGCGCAATATCTGAGCACGTCCGCGGACCTGGCCTCGGAAGACCGGTCAATCGATGCAGAGTATTTGCGTAAGCTCGCGGGCGCCCCCGCAATCTACGGAAACGTCGTGGTCGGCACATTGCACGCGGGCCAGTTTTTCGGCTTCGATGCACACGAGCGGTTCGATCGCGTGCTTACTTTTCGCAACATTCACAACTGGATCAAGGATGGGCAGCTCGATGCCAATCTGCGTGCGTTCCATGACGCGCTGAAGCACGGGGGCGAACTTGGTGTGGAAGAACATCGCGCCCGGCCCGGCTCGACGGTACAGCAGATGATCGAAACCGGATATGTGACTGAAGCTTTCGTGATTGACCGGGCACAGGCGGCGGGCTTCGTGCTCGCGCAACGCAGCGAAATCAACGCGAACGCGCGAGATACGAAAGATTATCCGCATGGCGTATGGTCGCTGCCGCCGGGCTACGCGGGCGGTGACGTCGACCGCTCGCGCTACGCCGCAATCGGTGAATCGGATCGCATGACGCTGAGATTCGTCAAGCCTTAGCGTGTTCTACGGGCGCCAGCCGCGGGCGGTAATCGGCCGACGCGTTGGGCTGCGCTCAGTTTGTTGCACGACCCGCAGTAGCGTATCGACACAGTCCAGCGCGTCCGACAGTCGCCCGAGCACGATCAGCGAGCGGGCCGCATCGAGACGACCGTGAAACATCGCGTCGCGCGGTCCGGCCCGTTCCACCATGTCGATGAGCTGCCTGATCTCGGCCTTGACCCGCGTGTAGTCGGCGGGGCAGTAGCGGTCAACCCAGTTGCGCAGTGCGCGGATCAGCACCGCGCAATCGCCGTACTCCCACTGCACGCTATCCATTGTCACCCTCATTCGTATCCCGCTCGGTGCCGCAAGCGGGATGTCGACTCTTCCCAGCTCGGTCTCATTGCCTGTTCGCTTTTTGCAGATCGCACGACTCCGAAGCTCGACCGTCCATCTGCGGCCCCATTGGGGGAAAACCACCCCCTCTCGCCTGCATCTGTGAACGAAGCAAGCGGCGCGCCACGTGTCGCCGGCGCTGCGCATCATTGCTAGAGCGGGGCGCGGCCATGTTCTCGCAGTTCGGGCTCGAAGAATATCCATCGTGCGGCTGGAAAACGCGCACGGTCCTCCCCGGAGGGAGGGCGGTGTCCATTCCATCTCGACCCGCTGCGGCCACTTACAGCAGCGGCGCGAGCGTCCGGTCGTGAGCGGCGGATTCAGCAGGACGGCCGGGTAGCTGCATCGTCGCGCTCGGAAACAAATCGTTCGACTCGAACGGGGTTCTCTCTTGCGATTCAGACTACCGCTTCGATGCGTACCGGCATCGCGCTCATTACCGGCATGGCGTTGATCGGATCAAGACCAACTGTAGTGCTGAGCAACTGGTTTGGATTGGCGCCGGCGTAGGTTTCGGGCTCCTCGTCGGGCATCGGTCCCCAGCCGTGCGGGATGGACACGACGCCTCGGCGCAGCGCGGCGTCCGCTTTGACGATAGCTCGAATGCGGCCATGCGGCGAAACAATGGCCACGCACTGGCCTTCGGTCAGTCCTTGAGCAGCCAGGTCATCGGGATGCACAAAGGCCGGATTGAACGGCATGCGTCGACGGACCGCGGGCAGGTGGTGGTACATGGTGTTCTGCACGTCGCGCACGCGCCGCACCGCCAGGCGATGCGTGAACCCCGGCGGCGCCCCCGCTTCGTTCAGTACGCCCGCCAGTTCGCACTCGACGTCGTCCGGCATCACGTCGAAGCGCGCGGCGTTCCCTGGCTCGCCGGGCTGCACGATCATCGGTTCGATCTCGTAGACTTTCCCTTGTGGGTACAGCTTCAGTTCGTCAAATGAGATCGAGCCGTGGCGAACCAGGATCGCAAGCAGCTCTTCGGTGGTCGGCGCTGCGCGCATATCGAGCGGAACGTCGTCGAAATTGATGGTCTTGCCCAGGCGCCGCGCCAGATCCCAGAATACGAACCAGTCGTCCACGACTTCGGATCCCTCCGGCGGCGTCGCCACGGCGGCCGAGTATTGTGCGTAAGGCTGAAACATGATGTAGGACTCATAGTCGCGCGAATGCAGGTCGGCGCGCTCGAACATCAGCTTCGGTGGAATCACGTAGTGCGCGAGCCGCGCAGTGTTAGTCATGAATGGCTCGATGCATACCAGCAGTTGCAGTTGGCGCAACGCCTCGGCGATGCGGCGCTGGTCGGGCACGGCATCGACTGGATTGCCGCCGTCGACTAACAGCGCGCGGATCTGGCCGGCGCCAGGCGTAGTGATTTCCTGGGCCAGCGTGCCGCTCATCTTCTGGCCGAACAGCATGCCATAGCCGCCGACACGGCTCTTCCAGCCGGATTCCCAGGAACGGCGTGGCGCAATCACATCGGCCCGGCGCTGGTAGCGTGGGGCGACTACGCCGGGGTTCGGTACAGGGTCGCCGGGGCGAGCGAAGCGGCCACACACGACGTTGAGGCATTCGACCAGATGCTCGGCCAGATTGGAGTGCGGCGCCATGTTGGGCCCGGTTCCCGACGCGGCCGAGCCACGCTTGCGGCGCAGGCCGCCGGCCTCCCGCACGGGTTCCGCGAAGGCCGCAGCGGCGGCTTCGAGCCCTTCGACGCTTACGCCGGCGCGCTGGGCGACGTATTCGGGCGTGAACGGCTCGACCGCGTGCGCCAGTCGTCGCAGGTCCTTGACGTAGCGCGCGCAGAATTCGGCATCGTGCCAGCCGCGACACAGAATGATGCGCAGCAGGCCAGCCAGGACGGTCGGGTCCTCGCCCGGCAGCACCTGCAGGAAGACATCGGCATGGCGGGCGGTCTCGGTCTCTCGTGGATCGATCACCACCAGCTTAAGGCCGCGCTCCTTCGCTTCGTGGAGCTGCTTGACCGGATTCTGCAATGCAAAATTGAACGTGGATAGCGACACCAGCGGATTGGTGCCGACGAACAATAGCGCGTCGGCGAGCGCATACGGATCTTTGCCGGCAGCCCAGCCGCCCAGTCGCTCAAATGCCACCCATTTGGCCGACTGGTCGATGGTCATTGTAGAGAAAAACGAATTCGAACCCAGCGCCGCGAGGAAGGCGGGCAACATATGATTGGCGGCGAGGTTAGAGTAGTTCATGGTGCCGCGAAAGGCTGCGACCGCATCGGCGCCGTGGCGCTCGATCAGTGCCTGGAGTTGCGCCGCGATCTCGGCCAGCATCACGTCAAGCGGCATCTGCACGAAACTGCCATCGGGCTGCCGTTTCAGCGGGTGCAGGAGCCGCTCGGCGCTGTTATGCGCCTCATGCAGATACGCACCCTTGATGCAGGCGTAGCCGCGCGTGAGCGGATTGTCGCGGTCGCCGCGCGCAGCAACGACGCGTCCGGCGTCGTCCAGGGTCAAGCGCAGTGAACAGTTGCCGGCGCAGATGCGGCAGGCGGTGACGGCTTCGCGTGGCACGGCGAGCTCCTTGTGTAGTGTGGCCTACACCTCGTAACCACCCACAACTTTCGGCGTAAAGGTTGAAGCCGAGCCGGATACCTGCGCGATGACAGAGCACCCGCATACGACTAGCGTTAGATCGCCGCCAGATTGCGGCCGTTCATTCGCTATTATAAACGACGTTCATATTTTGGCAAATAGCCCGGCGACCTGTTGCGAGCGCCGCTGCCCGACCGACACTGTCATCGAGAGGCCTCGCTGTTCTAGCGCCCTGCTGCTGTATCACACGACTTTGGCGCGCCGTGCTTTCGCCCGTTGTCGGCCAGAGGGCGATGCCCGCGTCTCTCATATGAATGACGGCTGAGTCCGTGAAACCGGCCCGTCGCGCCTCACGTCTGCAGTACCGCCGGAGGGCCGAGCGAACGGGCGTAGTTCGCAATGGGCGCTTTGAGCCGCTTCATGCAAAATAGCCGCATCCAGGATGTGGAGGATGACTCGTGGGTATCAACTTCGACTTGAACGACTTGCAGGCGTTTCGAGCAGTAGTGGAACTGGGAAGCTTCCGCAAGGCCGCCGAGGCGGTGAGCATTTCGCAGCCGGCCTTGAGCCGCCGGATCGACAAGCTCGAGGAAGCACTCGGCGTGCGTCTATTCGAGCGCACCACGCGCAGCGTCACGCTCACCACCGTCGGCCGGGTATTCGCGCCGAGCGCCGAGCAGCTGCTTGATGATCTCGACGTCGCGTTGCTCGGCATCCGCGATGTTTCTTCGAGCCGACTGGGACATGTCACCATCGCCTGCGTGCCTTCGGTGGCCTACTACTTCCTGCCGAGCGCCGTCGCGAGCTATCATCGCCGCTTCCCGCGCATCAGGGTCAAGATGCTGGATATGAGCGCGAATGAGGTGCTTGGCGCCGTCATCAGCGGAGAGGCGGATTTCGGCGTGAGTTTTCTGGGCAGCCAGGAGTCCGAGGTCGAGTTCAAGGTTCTGCTGCAGGAGCGCTTCGTGGCCGCCTGCCGCCGTGATCACCCGCTCGCGCGCAAAAAACGCGTGACCTGGAACGAGCTTTACGAGCACGAGTACGTCTCGGTGGACAAAACTTCCGGCAACCGACTGCTGCTCGATCAGGCGCTGTCGGCGGTGGCGCCGCATGCGCCGAGCGTCTGCGAGACGCGTCACGTAACGACCATGCTCGGTTTAATCGAAGCGGGGCTCGGTGTCGCCGCAGTGCCGTCGATGGCCATGCCCGGGCGCGATCACCCCATCCTCACGAGCGTGCCGCTCGTTGAACCAGTGGTGAAGCGGCGCGTGGGAATCGTGAGACGCCGTGGACGTCCACTTACACCGGCTGCGCAGGAGTTTCACAAAACGATTGTCGAGATGAAGCGCGGCGGCGTCGCATGCAGCGATGCCGTGGGCAATAACACGTCTCCAAAAGAGCGGCCAGGCAGGAAAACCGCTTCATGAGGTTGGCAAGACCGCTTCGTTCGCTCTATCTGCAGGTTTTGCTGGGCATGATGCTCGGCATGGCGCTCGGTCACTTCTTGCCGCAAGCGAGCCCGCTGCTCAAGCCCTTGAGCGACGGGTTCATCGGCCTCGTGAGGATGATGATTGCGCCGATCGTTTTCTGCACGATCGTCTCGGGGATCACGTCGCTTGCTAGCGGGAAGGCCATCGGGCGCACAATTTTTCAGGCGCTGGGACTCTTCTATTTTTTGACAGCCGTGGCGCTTGCGCTTGGACTCGTCACGGCCTTCGTGCTGCGACCCGGCGCGGGCATGCACATCGACGCTAACCATCTGGACGCGAGCATCCTCGCGCAATATGCGAAGCACGCGCAGCCGGGCGGCCTTGTCGCATTCGCGTTGAGCGTCATCCCCGAGACGATGCTTGGCGCCTTCGACAAGGGCGAGGTCCTGCCAGTGCTGCTGCTCTCGCTGCTCTTCGGCTTTGCGCTAAATTCCTGTCCGGAGGCGGGCAGGCCGGTGCTCGCGCTCATCGACGGCATTGCCCAGGCCCTGTTCCGCATCCTCGCGATGATCATGCGACTCGCTCCGCTCGGGGCATTCGGCGCGATGGCTTTCACGGTGGGCCGCTTCGGCATCCGCTCGGTCGGATCGCTCGGGATGTTGATGGTGTCCTTCTACGTGGCATGCCTGCTGTTCATTGCGCTGGTGCTCGCTCCGCTCGCGCGGCTGCACGGCTTCGCACTTTGGCGGCTCTTGCGCTACATGCGCGAGGAGTTGCTCATCGTTCTCGCGACATCGTCGACGGAGCCGGTACTGCCGCGCCTGATCGCGAAGCTTGAGGCGCTCGGCTGCGACAAGGGCGTGGTGGGGCTTGTGCTGCCCGCAGGCTACTCGTTCAATCTCGACGGCACCGCGATCTATCTGACGCTCGCCTCGATGTTCATCGCGCAGGCGTGCGACGTGCCGCTTTCCGCGCCGCAGATCGCGATGATGCTCGCCGTTATGTTGCTCACGTCCAAGGGGGCGGCGGGTGTGTCGGGCAGCGGATTAGTGGCGCTCGTCGCGACGCTGACGGTGATTCCCGATCTGCCCGTCGCCGGGGTGGCGCTACTGGTGGGCATCGACCGCTTCATGTCCGAGGCGCGCGCCCTGACGAGCGTGATCAGCAACGCCTGCGCGGTGATCTTCGTTTCGATGTGGGAGGGTGCTTGCGATCGTACGCGTCTTGCGCGAATGCTCGGGGCGGCAGCGCCAGGCGGCGCGGACGGTGCGGGGGATCCCGCGAGAGATACCTCGAGAGATACCTCGGGGATGTGACAGGAAGGCCGCCTGAGGCAAGCCTTCATTCAGGTTTGCGTCAATGAGCGGAGACGGTATCCAGCCCTGTCGATTTGACGTCTGCCTGTACGCCAGGTGAAGCGAGGTAGTCGAGCAGGGCTTTCGCTTCCTTCGGATGCTGTGCGCTGACGGGAATGCCGGCGGCGAAACGCGTGACCGACTGCAGGGACTCAGGAATCTTTCCGACGAAGGTCACCCCCTTGACGGGCAGCAACTCGCTCACCTGCTGGAAACCGATTTCGTAGTCGCCGTTCGCCACCACCGAGGCTACTGGAATCCGCGGGATCATCTTCGCCTTCGACTTGACCTGATCCTCGATGCCGAGCTTCCTGAACAACTCCCGCTCAATGTAGACACCGCTTGCGCTGTCCGAGTACGCGATCGACTTCGCATGCAGCAGGGTCTGCCGGAGGCCTTCTGCCGAACTGATATCGGGTTTCACCGCTCCTTCGCGCACGACCATGCCGATGCGCGAATCGGCCAGCTCGACCCGCGATCCGGGGATGACCTTGCCTTTCCGGATCAGTTCGTCAAGCGCATATCCGACCATGATAACGGCGTCGGCGGGCTCACCACGCTCAAGCCGGTTGGGGATCGCTTCGGGCGATTTACCCATCGACGGACCGAGCGCGGTGTCGAGCGTGTTGCCCGTTTCGGATGCGAACTTCGGGCCGAGCACCTTGTACGCTGCGGTAAAGCCACCCGAGCTCATGACGTGCAGGTCGGCGGCTTGCACGTTCGCCGCAACAGCCGAGGTTGCGACCAGTGCTGCGGCGCATAGTTTCAGAAACAGATTTCTCATGATCGGAGTCGTGTCAGGTTGTGTGTTTAGCCGCATGCGGAGCGAGACGCGAATCAGTGCGCCGGAGTCAGTGTCGCTGCGCGGCGGCGATAGAGTGCAAACGTCGCCATCAGGGCGCACGCTGCCGCGAAGCTCATCCAGTAGCCGGGTGCGGCCTTGTCGCCAGTCATGTGAATGAGCGCCGTGGAGATCGCCGGTGTGAAACCGCCGAATACGGCGGTCGCGAGGCTATAGGCGAGCGAGAAGCCCGCGACGCGTACCTGCGCCGGCATCACTTCCGTCAGTGCGACGATCATCGCGCCGTTATAGATGCCGTACATGAACGAGAGCCAAAGGAGGGCGAGCAGCATGTTGAGGAAGCTGGGCGCGTGAGCGAGCAGCGACAGGGCCGGGTGCGCGGTCGCGATGGCGAGCACCGTCATGGCGATGAGGAGCGGCCGGCGGCCGATCCTGTCGGAGAGGGCTCCGCCGATCGGCAGCCAAACGAAGTTCGACACGGCCACACACAGCGTCACAAGCAAACTATCGGCGGTGCTGAGGTGCAGGACCGTCTTGCCGAAAGTCGGCGCGTAGACCGTGATGAGATAGAAGCTCGCGGTGGTCATCGCCACCAGCATCATGCCTGCAATCACGACGGTCCAGTTCTGGACCAGCGTCGTGAATACCTCCTTCATGCTCGGGCGATGCTGGCGAGCCTTGAACTCCTCGGTTTCCTGCAGATTACGACGCAGCACGAAGAGGAACGGCACGATCATGCAGCCGACGAAGAACGGCACGCGCCATCCCCATGCCGCGATGGTAGCGGCGTTCAGCGATTGGTTGAGCGCGAAGCCGAGGCCCGCGGCCACGACGATCGCCACCTGCTGGCTCGCGGACTGCCAGCTCGTGAAGAAGCCCTTGCGGCCGGGCGTGGCCATCTCGGCGAGATACACCGACACGCCGCCCAGCTCCGCACCCGCGGAGAAGCCCTGCAACAGCCGCCCGAGCAGCACAAGCGCGGGCGCCACAAGGCCAATGGTCGCGTAGCCCGGCACGAACGCAATGAGGATGGTGCCGCTCGCCATGATGGAGAGCGTGACGATGAGCCCCTTGCGGCGGCCGACGTCGTCGATGTACGCGCCGAGCACGATCGCGCCGAGCGGGCGCATCAGAAAACCGGCACCGAAGACCGCGAACGTCATCATCAACGAGGCAAATTCGCTCCCGGCCGGAAAGAAGACGTTGGCGATCTGCGTCGCATAGAAGCCAAACAGAAAGAAGTCGAACTGCTCCAGAAAATTTCCGGCCGTCACGCGGAAAACCGCCGCGGCCTTTGAATGTCCCAGCGAAAGGGTAGAGGGCGAGGGGTGCATCAATGTGTCTCCTGAAATCCCGAGATATGCGGTGGTCCCGCTCTTTGTCTGTTCGGGAATTTTGGCCCGTGGCCAATCAAACGATAAGTGCAATCTTCCGAACGATTGATGTCGAATGGTTATCAATCGGCGCCTCTTTTTCGCCGCCGCGCGTTAGCTGTGCGCCAGCGCGTGGCGGCGACCATCAGAGGCCAGCAGTCAGGCCACGAAACGACACTGGGAAGCGGCCGTACGCGTGTCCATATTGCGTCCGCGGTTCAAATGATCGTCAATTTCCGCAGCGCAGCCCAGCATGCGCGGATAGAGGAAGATCGTGAACGCGGCCGTTTCAAGGTCCGCCTCGCTGAACTCCCCGCGCTTGAGCGGCTGCCACAGCATCTTCAACAGCAACGCGGCAATCACGGCATCGACATTGACGCAATAGACATTGCGCGAGACACCCGCGTCGAACAAAGCCTGCACCAGCACACGGTAAAACGCATGAAACGCGTTGTACTCGCCGCGGGCTTCATAAAGGTTGGCGATGAAGATTTCCCGCGGGTCGTGGTTCACCGGCTTGTCTTTGAAGACCGGATGATTAATACCCGGAAGTTTCGCAATATCGAGGCTCCCCAACTGCTTCTGGCGCGTCTTGTACTGCGCGTATCGCTCGACGGAGCGCCGGGCGAGTGCTTCGAGGTCCACGGTATGACGAGCATCGGTCGGATCTTCGAGGCCGCTGCTGCGGAACGCCTCGTTGAGGAACGCAATGCCTTCGTAGCCGTTGCCGCCATGCGTATATCCAGTGTGCGTGAGGAACCCCGCCAGAGCCTTGTTTAGCTGCACCCGTTCGGGACTTTCCGGGCCATCGGCAGATACTGCGCCCTTTGCGCCTTGCGCCGAAATGGCGCCGGGTCCGTTCGTGAGCAGCAAACCGACAAGGGTCTTGAACGCGAAAAGGTCGTCGACAGTCGGTTTCAGGTTTAGCAGCGCTGCGAAGGCGATTTCCGTCAGAGTGCGTTCGCCGAGTAATTCTTCGGTGGCGAAGCCGCAAAATCCGTCCGGGCCGTGCTGCGAGGCGTCCGCTGAGGCGCCGATCATGGTGCCGAAGAGCTTTGTCCACCACGGCAAGCTTTCTGCGGTCAGGCGGGAGATCCGCTTGCGCATGAGCGGGCCCCAGGCGAGTGTCGTCGTGATCGCCGCGAGTACTGCTTCCGGGCGCGGATGGCCCGGGCCACACGACAGCCATCGGATGATCGCGGAACTTACGCCGCGCGAGGCGAGCCCGCCCAGCATGGCTTGCGCCTCTGGATCGGGTTCATCGCAGAACAGCGCTGCAGTGTCCGCGGTGTGGACTGCATTGACATCAAAGGTCTCGTCGAACGCGTCTGTGAGCCTGGCTGTCGCGAAGCCGTCGATCATCAGTGCTGCCGCCTCGCGCGCAGCACGCTGGCGATTCGGCCCGACGATCGCCGCCGCGGCCGCGAGCACGGCATTGGGCGCATTGCCCGCCTCGCGCGAAGCCTGCGCGGCCGCCAGTTCTGGTGTCCCGTGCAGATTCACTGCAGCGCCAACAGCCACGTTGATGAGCTTTGTGTCGTTTGCCCCGCCGAACTCCCGCAACAGCGCGAGGCAGATGTTCTCCTCGAGCGAGCGCGTCGCTGCTTCGAGCATGGATACCCCGTGCAGGCTGCTCACCTGCGTTTTTGCGTCCATCTGCGAGGCGCCCGAAGCGTCCTTCAAGGGTTGGCGCGGCGGGATTGCGCCGATCTGGCTGTTCGCCCGCGTAATCTGTTCGTTGTACGGCGCGACCGCTTCCACGACCGGCAGGGCGAGGTCGTCTGGCAGTTCGATCCCCTGATCCGAGCCAAACCACGGTTTGAGCGAGAGGCTGCCTTCCGGCTCAAAGTCGGGCATCGTCGCGTTCGCGCGCATCACTGCGGTGAGCGCGGCGGGAATGTGCGCGATGTTTGTCACAACGGCGCCCTTCACCGAGCAGCATGGATCGTCCGGCGTAAAAAGACGCTCGACGTCGAACTTCTCCATGAACCAACGCTCCTTTGCAAGAGCATCGTCGGCGCCGCCCGCCATTGCGCCCGCATGCCCCACCGCGCGCGTCAGACGACTCTTCCAGCGGCCTACCACGCAGGCAATGACGGGTTTCGTAAATGTGGCGTCGGCCTCGTAGTAGCCGCCCGGCTCACAGTACAGTACGGCAGCCTTGCTGCGCGCGTCGTTGGCGAGGGCAAAGGCGAACTCCGGCGCCGCATAGTGGATGTAGACGTCCTTGCCGCTGGATACGACGGTCGTTGTACCCCAGCCGCTCATGCGCAGATATTGCGCAATGGTGGTGCTAAACCCGCCCGAGTTGGAAAAGATCGCGATCGAGCCCCGCCGCAAAGTTGCGCCGGGATCATCGCCGCCGAGCGCACCCCCGATGCGCACCCGCTGCCAGGAGTCCGCGACGCCCAGCCCGTTCGCGCCAAAAATGTCGATGCCTGCTTGCTGGCCCATCGCGCGAATTTCCCGGGCGTCGTGCACGGAGATCTTCTCCGTAATGATAAAAATCTTGCGCAGATCGGGATTGACGCGGATCAGTTCGGCCACCCCATCGCGCGCGGCCGACGGCGGCAGATAGACGACGCCGCAATTGAAACGATGCCCGGCTTCGAGGCCTTCGCGCACGTTGTTATAGACGGGGATGTCGCCGGCAGGCGTCACGAGCACCTGCCCGCGCTTGCCAGGCGCAGTGCCGAATACGATATTCCCACCGGAAAACGCGTGGCTCACCGGCGTCACGTCCGACGACTCGCCTCCCAGAATGTTGAGCACACAAACGCGGTCCTCGCGCGTGACTATTTGTGCAAGCGACTGGATGCCGACGAAATACCTGAAATGATTATTGCCTTGCTTGACCATGTCGATCTCCTTACGCCTTTGCCGTATCCGCCTGCGGTTGCGTCTGACGCGCGCCGATGCGCGCTGCGACCTGCGCGCGTCCTCCCGATTGCATCCACGCATCGGCCTTCCGTGCGTACTGGATCACTTCGCTGATGTCGGAGTCAAAGCCGAACAGGCGATAGGGAAGGCCGAGCGAATCACAGGTGTCGCGCAGTGCCGACATGCCACGAACAAGGTTTGGACCGCCGCGCCCAAGGACGACATAAAGCGGGGTGGGACCGTGCTCGCTGAAGTGCTCGCGTAGCGCATCGGCCATCGCGCGCAGTGTTTCGTAGATATCGGTGTTGTTGGACTTGCCGCCAATGATGAACAGTACGTTGGACTGCTTCAGCCAATGCCGGAAGCAGATGCGCGCCACTTCCTTCATTTTTTCGTAGGGAGGATTGCCGCCGAAATCCGAAGAGATGATGGCTGCGTCGCCCAACATCTCCGTGACGAGCGAGTTGGCCCCGCCGCCGAACGTGGGCGCGAGGATCGTTCCCTTGTCATTGATCACATAGACATCGCTTTGACCCTGGTGCGTGCGAAGCTGGTTGATCTCCTGCTCGAAGTCCGAGTAGTCGGCAGCGAACAGGTGAGCAGGCAGGCCGAGGCGCGAGAAGCGCGGGTCGTCACGGTCGAACCCGCACTTGAAGTCGCAGGCCACGGGTGTGAGCCGACCGTTCTTGTCCTCGCGCATGCGGATCGGATTCAGCTCGAGCGTCGTCATGCCGAAGTCGTGAAAGAGCTCCCAGAGCTTCGGCAATTGCTGCACGAGCGGGGAAATGATTTCGCGCGGCGCGCCGATCTCGCTCAACGCATTCGCGACGACGAACGCCTTCAGGCCGGTCAATGCATCAAAGGGCACCATTGCCACGAGCTTTGGATCGACCTCTTCGATGTCCATGCCACCCGCGTGCGACAGCGTCATGGTGGGAGCGCGAAAGCGGGTGGAATCGGTGATCGAGAAGTAGACTTCATGTTTGGCCGGTACGCCTGCTTCGAACGTGACGCCGTTCGCCTTGGCCCTCACATGACCCACGACGTGCTCGGCGAAGTACAGTCGCTCTTTCTCGGCGAGCGCCGTCTTGAGATCTGTCGCGCGCCCGAGCAACCCGGCCTTGCCCTTCTTGCCCACGCCGCCCTTGAATACCGGCTTGATAAAGACCTGCCCGTGGCGGTCGATCAGCGACTTTATCTCCTCTTCGCTGGCGCTCGGCCCCAGCACTTCGCTGGCCGGGAATCCGACGAATTGCAATAGGCGCGCGCCGTGCAACATTCCGGTGATCTGCATATGAGTGTCTCCTGAAATTCAAGGCAATGACGATTGAAGCAGGTACTGAGTTCGCGTAGCTCGCTGCGCAAGGCGCGAAATGCTCGTCTGCCGTGGACTCGCTTGAAAGCGGCGGCAGGATTCACAACGCGAGGTGGGTCATGCGAGATCGGCATCGGCTACCGTTGGCGGCACCCGTGACCGGGTTGCACTGGAATGCGGCGAAACGCTGTTGTGCGTTTCGCGCCTGTCTCCGATGCGTTCTCTGTCGACGCGTTTATGAAGTTCTTGAGCATCGATATTTGCTCAAGACGCCCCGAACGAGAAGTGCAACTTTCTGAAGCATTGATGTTCAACGGTTATCAATATCGTCGAACGCCGTTACGTTGTGGCGACAAGTGCTGCTTTCATGGTGGGCCTCACGGCGATGTTCAGGATTGCGCAGGGAACTGGCCGAGCTGAAGGAACACCGGTCGACTTCGCAACTCAACCCAGTCGCACGCGGCCAGCTTTACCGTCGGCATCGTTGGGCGCAACTTTCTTGATGTCACTTCCGACCCACCGCTCTTCAGAAGATTTCAGATGCGATCGCATCGCCGCTTCTGCAGCAATAGGGTCGCCTGCTTGCAGTGCATGCAGAACATTTTCGTGCTCCTCGACCGCAGCCATCCATGTGGCCGTATTTTCGACGAGTTCGCTAATCCTCGCCCCGATCGGATCGCGCCTCGCGTCAAACAGATCGGCCACATACCGGCTCAACACCGTATTGCCGGCCGTTTCCGCGATGATCAGGTGGAATTGCCGGTCCGGTTCCACAGGAGATTTGCCGGCAGAGGCGAGGCGATGCATCGCATCCACGCTGCGCCGCAACCGGTCCAGAGAGCCGGCCGTAAGCCGCGTGCTGGCGAGCACGACGAGGCTGCCTTCGATGACGGCCCGGGCCTGCATGATTTCCGTCGGACTTTCGCCTAATACAGCCAGTGACCCCTCACGTTCGTTTGCGGTTTCGAGCACATAGACGCCCGAACCCATACGGGTCTCGACGCTGCCGCCGATTTCCAGTGCGATCAACGCCTCGCGCAGAGACGGGCGCGAAACACCCAGTTGCTGCGACAACTCGCGCTCCGGCGGCAGTCTCGACCCCGGCGGGAAATCCCCTCCGTGGATGAGGCCGCGAATCTGGTCGGCGACCAATTGGTAAAGCCGCTTTGGCTCGGTCTGTTTCATTTTGCTGCCGGAAGGATAAATGGCCCGGGTCGTCTGTCGACCAGCGATCAAAGTCTACCACGCAAGCCTGACAAGGTTTTCAGCGCATTTCGCAGGAACAGTTCGGGTTTGCCCTTGGTCAGGCCAGAAGAAGTATCTTGCAAATTGGCTTGACCAAAATCGCAGTTTATTCTTTAATCTGCATCAGATTGGCCTGACCGACGGCAGCGCCTCTACACAAAAGAAGGAGACACGTGTGACAGATCTGAGCACTGACCTGGCCCCGCGCGTGGTGGACGGCTTCGCGTTAAAGGAACCCCCGGAGCTCTTGAAACTGAGCGGACTGGGCAAGCGGTTTCCCGGTGTCGTTGCACTGGAGGACGTGCACTTCGAATTGCGCCGCGGCGAAGTACACGCGATTTGTGGCGAAAACGGCGCTGGCAAGTCAACCCTGATGAAAATCGTCAGCGGGCAATACCAGCCGGATGCCGGCACGATCGTTTTTCGCGGCATGCAAAGGCGGTTCGCGTCCTCACTCGAGGCACAGGAAGCAGGCATTGCGATCATTCACCAGGAACTGAACCTGGTGCCGCACCTGTCGATTGCGGAAAACATCTACCTGGCACGCGAGCCCAAACGCGGGCCGTTCATCGATCGCGCACGACTGAATGGGAACGCCCAGCGCGCGCTCGCCCGCATTGGATTGTCGTTGCCGCCCACGAGGCTGGTGGGGACGCTGTCGATCGCCCAGCAACAGATGGTCGAAATCGCCAAGGCGCTCTCGCTCGACGCCCAGGTGCTGATCATGGACGAACCCACTTCGTCGCTCACGGAATCCGAAACCATGCACCTGTTCCGGATCATCAAGGAGTTGCGCGAGAGCGGGGTCGGCATTGTCTACATCTCTCATCGTCTCGACGAAATGAAGCAGATTGTCGACCGCGTGACGGTGCTGCGCGACGGGCACCACATTTCAACCGACGATTTCGCGGCGACCAGCATGGATGAAATCGTTGCGCGAATGGTCGGCCGGGCGCTGAACGATGCGTACCCGCCGCGCCGCTCGGTCCCGTCGCAGGACGTGCTGCTGCGCGTCGACAATCTGTCGCGCGCACCGGCATTTGGGCCGGTTTCGTTCGAACTGAGGCGAGGCGAGATTCTCGGCTTCGCCGGTTTGATGGGCGCAGGCCGGACCGAAGTGGCACGGGCGATTTTCGGCGCTGACCAACCGGACGGCGGCGAGATTCATATCGGGAGCGAGCGCGTCTCGATCCGCTCGCCTATCGATGCGATTCGCCACGGTATCGCGTATCTGTCGGAAGACCGCAAGAGCGACGGTCTCGCGCTGAAGATGCCGGTCGCGACCAACATCACGCTGGCCAATATCGAGGCGGTGTCGGGTCGCGCCGGCTTCATTCGTTTCGCCGAAGAAGCGGCCATCGCACAGCGTTACGTCGAAACGCTCGGGATCCGCACGCCAACGGTCCAACAACTCACGCGCAACCTGTCCGGCGGCAATCAGCAGAAGGTTGTCATCGGCAAATGGCTGTTTCGCAAATCGAAGATTCTGTTTTTCGACGAGCCCACACGCGGGATCGATGTCGGCGCGAAATACGCGATCTACACGCTGATGGACCAGCTCGCCGCGCAGGGCATCGGCGTTGTGCTGATCAGTTCGGAATTGCCTGAAATTCTCGGCATGTCCGATCGCGTCGCGGTATTCCACGAAGGCCGGATCGCCACGATCCTGGAGACGCGCCACACCAATCAGGAAGAAATCATGCACTTCGCATCGGGACGAAATCATGCTTGAAATAACATCCGAACAGACCACTTCTGTCGACACCAGCGCGAAGCTCCGGCGTCGCGACCTGATTCAGAAATTTGCCGCGCTCGGCAGTCTGATCATGCTGGTGGCCGTCTTTTCATTGACCAGTTCCGCTTTCTTCTCGGTCGACAATGGCATGACAGTGGCCTTGCAGGTGACGTCGATTGCCTATCTCGGCGTGGCGGCAACCTGCGTGATCATTACGGGCGGAATCGACCTGTCCGTGGGTTCCGTACTCGCGCTGTCTGGTGTGGTCGCCGCGTTGCTCGTCAAGGCCGGCGTGCCGATCCCTCTCGGCATGCTCGGCGGCGTCGTGGTGGGCGGCCTGTGCGGATTCGTTAATGGCCTGTGCGTCACGCGTATGGGTCTGCCGCCTTTTATCGCCACGCTCGGCATGATGCTGGTCGCGCGTGGTCTCGCGCTTCAGATCACTGGCGCGCGCCCGGTTTCGGGACTCGGCGACGCGTTCGGCGAACTCGGAAATGGCGCATTGTTCCGCATCTCGCATATCGGGGCAGACGGGTTCCCCGATACGGTATTTCCGGGGATCCCGTATCCCGTGATCATCATGGTCGTGCTGGCGGTGGCCGTGTCGATCATGCTGACGCGCACCTCGCTTGGCCGCCACATCTACGCAGTCGGATCGAATGCCGAAGCCGCGCGGCTCTCCGGCGTCAATGTCCGCCGCGTCACCTTGTTTACCTATGTGCTGTCCGGCGTGCTCGCCGGTCTGACGGGTTGTGTGCTGATGTCGCGCCTCGTCACGGCGCAACCGAACGAAGGCGTCATGTACGAGCTCGATGCGATCGCCAGCGCCGTGATTGGCGGGACGTCCCTGATGGGCGGTGTCGGCACGATCTCCGGTACGGCCATCGGTGCGTTTGTGATCGGCGTGCTGCGCAATGGCCTGAACATGAACGGCGTATCGAGTTTCATCCAGCAAATCATCATCGGACTGGTCATTCTCGGCACGGTCTGGATCGACCAGGTCAGAAACCGTCGATGAAGCACATCGAATGAAGCCATTCGAGAAGTCCAACAAAGCAGTGCAATCACCAACCCAAGGAGTGAGACATGAGAAAGATGTATCTGGCATTGGCCGCCGCACTTTTGACCGCAGCGACGGCCCACGCGAATGCGGCGAGCGGAGAGATCGCCGTGATCGTCAAGACGGCCAACTCGAATTATTGGCAGAACGTGCAAAAGGGTGCAACGGAGGGCATGAAAGGGCTGAACGGCTACACGATGACGTTTCAGGGACCGGCGACCGAGTCAGCCGTGGCGGACGAAGTCAATATGGTCGAGAACGCGGTGAACCGGCATGTCGCGGCGATCGTGCTCGCGCCGTCCGATCCCGACGCGCTGATCCCGGCAATGAAGAAGGCCTGGGAGGCAAAAATTCCGGTCGTCCTGATCGATTCGCTCGTGTCCGATTCCGGCAAGCAGTATTACCAGTCGTTTCTCTCGACCGATAACGCCAAGGCCGGTGAGTTGTGCGCGAAAGCGATGATCGACCGTGTCGGACAGACGGGGAAAGTCGCTGTGATGTCGTACGTCGCCGGCGCCGGTTCCGAGATTGGCCGCGTGGGTGGGTTCCGGAAGTATCTCGCGCAGCACTCGAAGCTGCAGGTAGTCGGACCGTTCTACTCGCAGTCGCAGATGGCAACCGCGCTCAATCAGACGACCGACGTGCTGTCGGCCAATCCGGATCTGAAGGGCATCTTCGGTGCAAATGAACCGACTGCTGTGGGGATGGGGCGCGCGTTGGCGCAGTCCGGGAAAGCCGGCAAGGTCGTCGCGATCGGCTTTGACGGCAACCAGGACCTCCAGGGCTTCATCAAGGACGGAACCATCCAGGCCATCGCTGTCCAGGGCTCGTATCAGATGGGCTACAAGGGTGTCAAAACGGCGGTGGATGTCATCGAACACAAGCCGGTTACGAAGCAACTGGATACCGGCGTCGTGATGGTCGAGAAGGACAACATCGATCAGCCCGCCGCGAAGAATGTCTTGTATTGAAGCGCGATGCGGACGACGCCAGACGGCGTTGTCCGCCCTTGAGCCCAGCGCTACTCAAGATGCGCGGTGAAGCGTTGAACATCCAGCAATGAATCCCTGGGAACGGAATTCCTGATGAAAGCAAGTGATCTGCGTGAGGTGTCGCGTGCCGGGGTGCAACTGAGCGCACTGGGTATGGGCTGTTCGCAACTTGGCGGCTTGTATCGCACGATGCCCACGGAACAGGCGCGCGCGCTGATGGACGAAGCATGGTCGCTCGGTCTGCGCTATTTCGACACTGCGCCGTTCTACGGCTACACGCTTTCGGAACGCCGCGTGGGCAACGCGTTGTCAGCGCGGCCACGCGACGAGTTCGTGCTGAGTACGAAAGTCGGCAGGCTTCTTCGGCCGGATCCGACTGTTCAATGCGGCGACGACGGCTGGGCTGAGCCGCTTCCTTTCCGGCCGCACTACGACTACAGCTTCGACGGGGTCATGCGGTCTTTCGAAGACAGCCAGCAGCGTCTCGGTATTGCGCAGATCGATCTGCTGTATGTGCATGACATCGGTCGAATGACACATGGGGATGCAAACGTCGAATTCTGGAAACAGCTGACAGAAGGGGGCGGTTTCCGCGCGCTCGACACGCTGCGCAACGCGGGAGTGGTCAAAGCTATCGGCCTCGGCGTGAACGAGTGGCAGGTCGCGCATGAAGCCATGCAGGAATTACAACTCGATGTGACGTTACTGGCGGGCCGCTATACCCTCCTGGAGCAGGATTGTCTCGCGCCGTTTCTCGACAATTGCGTACGGTATGGGAATTCGATCGTGGTCGGCGGTGTGTTCAATTCTGGCGTGCTGGCAGGTAACGGCAAGTTCAATTACGGGGACGCCCCCGCCGGTGTCGTGTCGCGCGTCAACCGGCTGGCTGAGGTTTGCCGCGAATTCGAGGTTCCGCTACCCGCTGCGGCACTGCAGTTTCCGCTTGCGCATCCTGCGGTTGTGTCGTGCGTGGTGGGCGCGCGCAGTGTCGAACAACTCCAGCAGAACGTCGCGTGGTTTGAGCAGGCGCTGCCAGCCGGATTGTGGCAGGAGCTGAAGTCGGACGGTCTGATCGCGGACACCGCACCTGTGCCCGAGGTGGTCGAGTGAGCCTGTGTATCGACGCACATCACCATTAATAGGGAGAACGTAGTGCAACGAATGGGAATGGTCATCGGTATCGATCCGCAGCACATCGACGAATACAAACGCTTGCATGCGCAGGTGTGGCCGACGGTGCTCGATCGCCTGAAACGCTCGAATGTCACCCGCTACTCGATTTTCCTGCGGGAGCCCGAGAACCTGTTGTTTGGTTACTGGGAATACGTCGGAACCGACTATGAAAGCGATATGGCCGAGATTGCGAGCGACCCGGAAACACAACGTTGGTGGAGCCTGTGCAGCCCGTGCCAGAAACCGTTGGTGAGTCGTGCGCCGTCGGAACACTGGGCACAGATGGAAGAGATCTTTTACCTCGAATAGCGTTGTCTCGACACGGCACTCGTTTGACCTCGCCATGAAGAAACAAATTAACCGGACTCGCATCGAAACCGCACTATGGCTTCGCGGGTTCTGTAGCTGAAAAAGGAAACCTCATGCTCACTATTATTTGTGAAACTCCCGGCGTACTACGCGCTGAGACGCGCTCACGGCCACCGCGCGATCGCGGCGAAGTGTTGCTACGCGTGCGACGCGTCGGCGTATGCGGCACCGACCTGCACATCTTTACCGGCAATCAGCCATTTCTCGCCTACCCCCGCGTGATGGGACACGAACTGTCGGGCACGGTCGAAGAAGCCGACACGGATTCCGGCCTGGACGCCGGCGACCCGGTCTACGTGATGCCCTACCTGTCATGCGGTCAGTGCATTGCCTGCAGGAACGGAAAAACGAACTGCTGCGTGAACATTCAGGTATTGGGCGTGCATCGTGATGGCGCATTGACGGAGTATCTAAGTTTGCCGCGTCAGTTCGTTCACAAGGCTGAAGGAATCACGCTCGATCAGGCGGCAATGATCGAGTTTCTCGCCATTGGCGCGCACGCGGTTCGTCGCGCGGACGTTCAGGCGGGACAGCGCGTGCTGGTGGTCGGTGCAGGTCCGATCGGTATGGCCGCAATGATCTTTTCACGTCTGCGCGGGGCCACGGTGACGGCGCTCGATACACGGCTCGATCGTCTCAACTTCTGCGCTGAGAAAATTGAAGTGGCGGCTACTGTGCAAATCGGTGATACCGACGTCGACGAGCTGGCGAAACTCACCGACGGCGAATTCTTCGATGTGGTCTTCGATGCGACGGGTAATCCGGCTGCCATGGAGCGTGGCTTTGAGTTTATTGCGCACGGCGCGAAATACGTGTTGATTTCCGTGGTGAGAGACAAGATCACTTTCTCCGATCCGGAGTTCCACAAGCGCGAAGCCACCTTGATCGGAAGCCGCAATGCGACTGCGGAAGATTTCGAAACTGTGCTCAGGGCCATGCGTGGCGGTCAGGTGCCCGATGCGGCACTCAACACGCACCGGATGAAGCTTGCCGATGTTCCTGCCGAATTTTCGAAACTGCTCGAACCGTCCGCAGGTGTAGTGAAAGCCATCATCGAATGCTGACTCTGACGCATATCGGATATTTGCCATGAGCCAGCCAATTCTCCAGTTCGGCACTAGCCGCTTTCTTCAGGCGCATGTCGACCTGTTTGTTTCGGAAGCCATGACGCGGGGTGCCGCGCTCGGTGGCATTACAGTCGTGCAGACCACCAGCAGCCAGTCCAGTCAGAAGCGTATTGCAGCGCTGGCAGAGGGCGGGCGATATCCGGTACGGGTTCGAGGTATGCGTCACGGCGTGCTGGTGGACGAGATGCTGAGCGGCAACGCGGTGCGCGCAGCATGGCACGCCGAGTCTCATTGGGAACAAGTGCGAGACGCCGTGGCAGAGCACGTCGAAGTGATTGTTTCCAATACGGGAGACAGGGGATTCCGGCTTGATGACCGGGATACCGCGACGCTCGTGAATCATCCGGAGCGCGTGCCACAGAGCTTTCCGGCCAAGCTGCTGGTGTTGCTTCATGCCCGTTGGGAACGAAACCCTGATGCGCCGCTGTCCCTTTTTCCATGCGAACTCGTGGTCAATAACGGCGATACGTTGCGCGAGCTTGTCGTGACTCTCGCGGTAAAGTGGCGGCTGCCGGAGCCGTTCACTACCTACCTTCGAACGCGTTGCATATGGGCCAATTCGCTCGTCGACCGCATCGTTTCGCAGGCGATCGAACCGGTGGGCGCCGTTGCCGAACCGTATGCGCTCTGGGCGATTGAGCAGCAGCCGGGGCTGGTTCTACCCTGCACTCATGAAAACATCGTTTTGACTGACGATCTGCAGCACTTCGAGCGCCTGAAGTTGTTCCTGCTCAATCTCGGTCACAGCTATCTGGCGGAGCGGTGGCTAGAAGACCGCAGACCGGTTGACGAGACCGTATGTCAGGCAATGAACGACCCGATACTACGCGCCAGCCTGGAAACTGTCTGGGCGGAAGATGTGCTCCCGACATTTGCGGTCCTCGGTCAGCGCGAGCAGGCTCTCGCCTATCTCGTCGAGTTACGCGAGCGCCTACTCAATCCGTTTCTCTTGAGCACCGGATAGCGGACATCGCGCAGAATCACACAGAAAAATTGCAGCGGCGTTTTCTGCCGCTCGTGCAACTTGCCGACAAACTCGGCGTGAAGCCTGGACCGCTGCGAATACGAGCGATGCTGGAGCGCGTCGCATGTCGTTTGCCTTGACGTTCTTCACGTCCTGATAGACGTACGACGCGATTATCGACCGGTCCCGCGTTACATTTCCGACGTCGGCCCTCGTAACGCGGCGTCCGACGGACTGGATGTTGTCGACTGCACGAAAGAGCTGAAGTCGTTCGACGAGTCGGCGGCGCTCGTCGGCAATCTCGATCTGGTCGTTACCGTATGCACGTCGGTTGCTCATCTGTCGGGCACGCTCGGTGTGACGACACGGCTGCTGCTCGACGTCGACCCGCATTGGGTGTGGATGCTCGGGCGCGACGACAGTCCGTAACACCACGGCGCGCTTTTCAAAACCGATTCCCAGCGCAAATTCGGGAATAATCGGACGCCCAATAAAAAGCAAACGTTTGACTGACCATATTTAACAATTAAAACGCTTAACTTTGCTCTGGAATAGCCGATATATAGATAGGAATTATTTGGGTCCACGCATTAAGTTCCGCTGTACAATACGCGCCGCTCATCCTGAGCGCAAGGGTATCTCATGAGTTACACGCTCGTACCGCAGCGGCGGGGCCCTCGGTTGCCTTGGCTGAAAAATAAGGCTTGCGCGCGGCTCTCCTGAAGAGGTCTCTAAAGGGCGAGTGTATCAACGGTGCCGCCTCACGATTTGGGAATTATTATGGCGGACGCGATGATGTAACGGAAATAATGGTTATCCTTATTCCTAAGTAAAAATTACAGCAAATTGCCCGACCGGTACGCGGTGCAGTCTGCAACAAACAATATGGCCAGTTCGACGGGGATGGCGTATGAGCAGTGCATCAGACATTTCGAATCTCTTCCAGATGTTGGGCGTGAGCCCGTCGCATTATCAAGAAATAGAAAGAATAGAGCAGGGGCAAGGTTCGCGTGGGCGTTGGTCCATGCAGACCACCTCGTCGCCAGGGGACACGACCCGGGACGACTCGGCTCGCGAGGCTGAAGCCGTTCTTCCCACCGATGTGACTGAAGTGGCCCCCGCCGCGCCGCCGCAGCTGATTGCGCCAGCCGTCCCCGCTGCCGTGTCCGGATCTCTTCCGGTATTGCAAGCCGCCCCCGAACAGCCGGTCCTTCAGTTCGATCCCGAACCTGTCGCCGCTCCTCAACAGCCGGACTCTCTGAGCGCCGTGTTTGCGCGCCTGCGGGAACGGAGTGAGCCTCAAGAAGGTGTTCCGCAACGCCAGACGTCATGAACTTCGTCACAGTCTTTTCCGTCAATGACGGCCTGATCAAAACCACGGTGGCCGCGAACCAGCGCGTCGTGCCGAACCGGCGCACGCGCTAGAAGACCTTTCCATGGCACAGATCAAACGCAGGCTGAGCAAGACGGAGCAGCGGCGGCAAACGCGCAACACGGACCAGAGTGACGATGCCAGAAGTTGGGACGACAAACTTCTGGAAGCGGGGACACCGCTATGGGCGTCGAACTGGCTGCGGCTGGCAGTGACGCTATTGGCCGCGCTGTTGTTCACTTCTGCCATGACGGTCAATCTGGCCGTGTCGAAGCAATGGACGTTTGGCATCCTTTGCATGGTCGTCGCGGTTCTGCTGAACCGCATTCGCGGCAGGATCATCACGGTGTCCCTGGTGGCATTGTCGGTGTTTATGTCCTTGCGCTACCTGTACTGGCGCCTGACGCAGACGCTGTCCTTTACCACCTCGCTCGACATGACCTTTGGCTGCCTGCTGCTGCTGGCCGAAGGGTACGCGGTGCTCATGCTGTTGTGCAGCTACTTTCAGACGCTCTGGCCTCTGCATCGCCGGCCTGCGCGCTTGCCGGCCGATAGCTCGGCATGGCCGACGGTGGATGTGTACATTCCCACGTTCAATGAGCCGCTGCAGGTCGTGCGGCAGTCGGTGCTGGCCGCCACGCTGCTCGACTGGCCGGCCGACAAGCTGCGCGTGTATGTGCTGGACGACGGCCGTCGTGACGAATTCCGGCAATTCTGCGAACAGGCTGGCGTGGATTATCTGACCCGGCCGGACAACGCGCATGCCAAAGCAGGCAATCTCAACGCGGCACTCTCCAGGACGAGCGGCGAGTACATCGCAGTGTTCGACTGCGATCACGTCACCACGCGCTCGTTCCTGCAGGTCTGCATGGGTTGGTTCCTGAAAGATCCGAAGATGGCCATGGTGCAGACGCCGCACGTCTTCTACTCGCCCGATCCGTTCGAGCGCAACCTCGAAACCTTCCGCAAGGTGCCCAACGAGGGTGACCTGTTTTACGGCGTGCTGCAAAACGGCAACGACTTGTGGAATGCCGCTTTTTTCTGCGGTTCCTGCGCGGTGCTGCGGCGTTCGGCGCTGGAGGATGTAGGCGGCGTGGCGACGGAAAGTGTCACGGAAGATGCGCTCACCGCGCTCAAGATGAGCACGAGGGGCTACAACACGGCCTATCTCGCCATCCCTCAGGCAGCGGGTCTCGCCACCGAGAGTCTGGGGCGTCACGTCGGTCAGCGCATACGCTGGGCACGAGGCATGGCGGAAATATTCCGTCGCTTCAACCCGCTGTTGATCGCAGGGCTAACACTGCCTCAGCGTCTGTGTTACCTGAGCGCGATGATGCACTTTTTCTTCGGCTTGCCGCGCATCGTGTTTCTGATCACACCGATGGCGTATCTGTTCTTTGGCGCGCACGTCTTTCATGCTTCCGCGCTGATGGTGCTGGCCTATGTCGTGCCGCACCTCGTCATTTCGAGCCTCGGCGCCTCGCGCATTCAAGGGCGTTTCCGACATTCGTTCTGGAGCGAAGTCTACGAAACGGTACTGGCCTGGTACGTGATTCTGCCCGCGTTGCAAGCCGTACTCTTTCCAGGCAGCAAAGGCTTCAACGTGACGTCCAAGGGCGGGGTGATCCGTCAGTCCTTCCTGGACTGGGCGATGGCCCGGCCCTACATCGTTCTGCTGCTCATCAATCTGACCGGATTCATGGTGGGTGTCGCAGGTCTGATCCGCAGTCCGGGCTGGCCCGAAGCGACGAGCATTCTGTTCAACCTGGTATGGGTAACCTACAACATCATGAACCTCAGCGCGGCCGCGGGCGTAGCGAGCGAATCGAGACAGTTGCGTCTCGCTCCGCGGGTCCAGATCGAACTGCCGGCCGCCGTGATTCACGCCGACGGAACTCGCATCGACTGTCAGACCAGCGACTATTCGCACGGTGGTCTGGGGCTGGTGCTGCCTGAGGGCGCACCGTTGCCGGAGCACGGCGATCGCATCACGGTGGCGGTGTTGCGCGACGACTACGAGGACGTTTTCCCGGCCGAAGTGCAGGTGTGCCGCGGACGCACCATCGGCGTGAGTTTTCCGACCCTGACGATCGCTCAGGAGCGCGCCTGGATAGGGGCGACGTTTTCGCGCGCCGACAGCTGGATCGCCTCATGGGGCCGCTATCGTCCCGACAGGCCGCTGCGAAGCCTGTTCGAGGTGCTCGGCGTCGGCATGCGCGGGTTCGGGGAGTTGTTCCGGCATCTGTTCCTGGGTGGGCGTGAGCGCCTTGGCCGTTCGTCCGCAGATCCGGCAAGCGACTTGGGAACAAAGCAATCGTGAGTGTCGGCTACCTGTCGCTTTTGCGCTCCTTGACGAGCGCGCGCCGGTTGGGCGCGGTGTTGTGTTCGGTCCTGTTGCTCGGAGCGGGCGACGTGCTGGCCGCGACGATGCCCGCGACGGCTGTCCCGGTCGATGCCGTGCGGCAAAGCCCGCACCCGGAACTCAGCGCGGCGGCGCCGGCCGACGCGTATACCTACCGGATCCCGCTGCTGCGGCAAAACGCGGAGCAGGGATTGACCTTGCTCGGCGAGGATGCCTATGCGGGCATGGACTTCGGTTTGCGCCGCGACGAGCGCGTGGTCAGCGCGCGGCTCGTGCTGGACTACAGTTACTCGTCCACATTGCTGCCTGCGCTCTCGCATCTCAAGGTGTTGCTCAACAGCGTCGTGGGGGCGACCGTAGCGTTGCCCGAACCGGCACCGCGGACGCCGGCGCATATCAGTGTGGATCTGCCGGTGTCGCTGCTGTCCGGGTTCAACCAGCTCACCCTCGAGTTGATCGCGCATAGCAAGGCGAGCGATCAGGGCAACAATCCGCTGAGTTCCGACCTGTGGCTGAAGCCCGGGCCGGACAGTGCGCTGGAACTGACCGTGGTTCCGGCGACCCTGTCCAGTGACCTGTCGCAACTGCCCGCGCCGTTCCTCGACGTGCGCGATGTGCGCAGGGTGGACCTGCCCGTCGTGCTGCCGCAAGCGCCTCGCGCGCAGCGCCTCGAATCGGCCGGTATCGTGACCTCGTGGCTGGGTGCGCAGGCGGGCTATCGCGGTGCGCACTTCTCCGCGAGCCTGGGTGCGATACCCGCGCATGGACATGCGGTGGTGCTCGCGCTGCCGGGCGAGGTGCCGGGCTTGACCCTGCCTGCGGTGGAAGGGCCGATGCTGGCCATCGTGCCCAACCCCAATGACGCTAACGGCAAGCTGCTGCTGGTCATGGGCCGCAACGACGCGCAGATCCGCGAGGCCGCGACCGCGCTGGTGCTTGGCGCGAAGACGCTGTCGGGCTCTCGGGTCAAGATCGACGCCCCGGTTTCCGTTGTGCCGCGCAAGCCTTATGACGCACCCAACTGGCTGCCGGGTGACCGCCCGGTGCAGTTGGGCGAGATGCTAGCGGCGGACCGCTTGACGGTGCAGGGCTTTCGCCCTGGGGCGATCAATGTGGACCTGCGTCTGCCGCCGGGTCTGTTCGGTTTTGACAACAGCGGCGCGGTGCTGAACCTGCATTACCGTTATACGGCCCGTCCGGAGTCAACGCGCTCGGAGCTCGGTGTGCTGGCCGGCAACACGCCCCTGCAGACCTTGCCGCTGACAGGCGACGCGTCGGACGGTGATGCGGTGATACGCGTTCCGACCTATCTGCTGCCGCCGTTGACGACGCTGCAATTCGACTATCGCTACGAGTCCGTGGCGCCGCAAGACCACGTCGAGGACGTGCCCGGCGGCCCGCTCCTGAGCGCCATCGATCCGACTTCGACGATCGACATTTCCCAACTGCCGCGTTACGCAGCCATGCCGGATCTGCGCGCCTTCGCAGACGCAGGCTTTCCGTTCACGCGGATGGCCGATCTGTCCGAGACGGCGGTGATCCTGCCCGCACAGCCGCTCGCTGGCGACTATTCCGCTTACCTGACGCTGATGGGCAGCATGGGTCAAACCACGGGTTATCCGGTGCTGGGCGTGACGGTGGGCGATCCAGCGCAGGTTGACGCGCTGCGTCGCAAGGACCTGCTCGTGCTGGCGTCGGGCGATAACCAGCCCTTGCTCAAAGCATGGCGTGATGATCTGCCGCGCGGCTTCTTCGCTCCGGTTGCTTCATCGGACCGCTGGATCGCCGCGTGGTGGGAAAAGCTGACGGGTGGGCATGCGCAGGCTGAACGCGAGGCCGCCATCGCCGCACTGTATGGCAGCGACGACCATGACGGCATGTTGGCGGGACTCGAGTCGCCGCTGGCTCGCGGCCGCAGCGCGGTGGTCGTATCGGGCAATACGCCGGACGGTCTCGACGCTGTCGTGGACGTGCTGCAAGCCAACCGCTACCTCATCAGCAAGCGTCCGAACGACAAGATCAGCGGCAGCCTCGTGGTCGTGCATGACGGCACGCTCACCACGCTGAGCAACGATCAAAGCTATTTCATCGGGTCCTTGCCGCCTGGGCTCGCGCTCGAATGGTTCTTCGCGAGCCACATCCTGCTGCTGCTCGTGGCGACGCTCGCCAGCGTCGTGCTCATAGGTTTGCTCGGCGGCGTGTTTCTGCACCGGCGTGCCCTGAATCGATTAGACCTGGATATTCCCCAGACATCGCAACGTGAAGAAGGACGAAGAGGTTCTCATGTTTAGAAGACGGCCTGACATCTCCCGGGCACGCCTTGCGCGTTGCATGACTGCGCAACCAGTATGGCCGGCACTGTTGCTCGGTTGTATGTTTGTCACATCGACGGTAACCCAGGCCGCGCAACCAGCGGCGGCTGCCGCCGCTGCGCGGCAGGACGCGTCGGCTTCGGCCGGCGGCGCGGCCAACCCGTCCGCGCGGCCGGCAACGGCAGATAGCAACGCGGCGCCGCTGCAGTCCGCGCCGGACGCCGGAGCCGCTACCGCGGCTTCTTCGACGGTGACCTATTCGCTGCAGCAACTCGGCGCGCAATACGCGCTCAACCTGCGCGGCGTCGACGGCAGCAATACGCTGCCGGTCGGCGTGCGCGACGATCGGGTCGTCACAGGTGCGCGACTGAACCTGCGCTATGCCTATTCGCCGGCGCTGCTGCCCGATCTGTCGCACATCAATGTGCTGGTCAACGATCAGGTGGCGGCATCGATCGACGTGCCCAAAAACACGTCCGGCACCAACCTGCAGCGCACTATCACGCTGCCGCCGTATCTGTTCACCGCGAACAGCAAGCTGCGTCTGCAACTGATCGGCCACTACACCAACCAGTGCGAAGACCCGCTGCATTCGAGCCTGTGGGCCAACATCAGCAACGACAGTACGCTGAGCATCGACACCCAGCCGCTGGCGCAGGCCAGCGATCTGGCTCGCCTGCCGCGACCCTTCTTCGACGAGCACGATATTCGCCGGTTGAACCTGCCGTTCGTGTTCGCCGGCAATCCTGATACGGCCGCGCTGGAAGCGGCCGGCGCCGTGTCGTCGTGGTTCGGCGCATTGGCGAAATATCGCGGCGCGCAATTCCCGGTATCGATCTCTAGCGTGCCTGCCAGGGGCAACGCGGTCGTCATCGTCGACAGCGCGGCGCAAGCGAGCCTGGCGGACTCGCCGCTGCAAGGTCCGACTCTCGCCGTCGTGACCAACCCCAACGATCCCAACGGCAAGCTGTTGCTGGTGATGGGCCGTGACGGCAAGGAACTCAAGCAGGCCGCCGACGCGCTGGTCACGGGCAGCCGGACGCTGTCGGGTTCGAGCGCGCTCATCACGCGGTTCGCCGACCTCGCGCCGCGCAAGCCGTACGATGCGCCGCGCTGGCTGCGCACCGACCGTCCGATGTCGTTGGGCGAACTCGTCGACGCCAAACAATTGCAGGTGTCGGGCTACAGCCCCGATCTGATCCGCATCAATATGCGCGTGCCGCCCGACCTGTTCGGCTGGCACGCGCCCAACGTGCCGATCGACCTGCATTACCGCTATACGCCGCAGCCTTATATGGTCAATTCGTCGCTGCTGTTCAGCGTCAGTGACCAGTTCATGAAGTCGATTCCGCTGCTCTCGCTCGAACGGCTCGAGGGCGGCAGCAAGCTGCGGGGTGAAGTTTTGCCCGACAGCAGCCTGCCGCGCCAGGCGAAACTGGAAGTGCCGCTGGAGGCGCTGTTGCAGCCGAATACCCAGTTGCAGTTCCGCTACATGTACGACTACATCAAGCAGGGCGAGTGCCGGGACATCATCATCGACAACGTGCGCGGCGCGGTCGATCCCGAATCGACGATCGATCTGTCGCAGTATCCGCACTACATCGCCATGCCGAACCTGGCCTCGTTCGCCCAGGCGGGCTTCCCGTTCACGCGCATGGCCGACCTGTCCGGAACGGACGTCGTATTGGGCCCCAACGCGGGCACACCGGAATACAGCACGTATCTGGCGGTGATGGGCCGCATGGGCGACTCGACCGGCTATCCGGCGCGCGGCGTCACCGTGCTGCGCGGTCAGCGCATCGACGCGATGCCGTCCGACAAGGATCTGCTCGTGATCGCCTCGGGTGCGGATCAAGCCTGGCTCAAGGACTGGGCGCGGACCATGCCCGCGGCGTATGACCACAGCGCGCAGTTCGCCGTCTCGGATCTGCCGGGTCGCGTGCTGGGCTGGTTCCATGCCAACCCGCGCCTCGACGCCGAACCCCGCCGCCTGTCGCTGGCCTGGTCGGGGCCGGGCGTGAGCGCCGTGCTCGCAGGCTTCGAATCGCCGAAGCAACCGGGCCGCAGCGTGGTCATGCTGGCCAGCAATCAGCCCGACGGCCTGACGGATGCAGTCTCCGCGTTGCTGGATGCGCCGAACTCGGGCAAGCAGCCCATCCAGGGAAGCCTCGTGTCCATCCGCGGCACGGAAGTCGATTCGCTCGTGAGCGAGCATACCTACTACGTCGGGCATCTCGGCATCTGGCGCGGCCTCGACTGGTGGCTGGCTTCATTCGGCCTGTCGCTCGCGTGGGTGCTGAAGGCGCTGGGCATCATCGCGCTCGTGCTGATCGCGGTTGGTCTGTTTTCGTTCTTGCGGCGCCGCCAGGCCCGGCGCGACGCTGAAGCCCGTGAGCGGCTGCGGGCATCGCGGCAGCAACAATCATAAGCAAGGAAAGTCATGTCAGTCAGACGCAGCCGCAACCGGGCCTGGATTCTCGGACTGATGGTCGCATCGGTCGGCCACCCGGGCTGGGCGCAGGATGCTACGTCCAACATGCTGCTGGAACAGGGCCGCTACTGGCAATCGCATGACAAGCCCGATCTGGCCGCGCAGTCGTGGTCGAAACTGCTGCTGAGCGACCCGAAGCAGCCCGAGGCGCTGTATGGGATGGGCACGATCGCCGTCGGCAAGCAGCAGTTCGCGGCGGCGAACGGGTATCTGGCCAGACTTCGCGCGGCCGCGCCGGGCAGCCGCTTCGTGCCGCTGCTCGAGCAGAGCTTGCGCCTCGCGGTCGAACCGGGTAAGTCCACGTTCGCCAAGGCGCGCCAGATGGCGCAAGACGCCGTCAACCAGAAGGATCAGGCCGCGTTGTCGGCGGCCATCGCCGAATATAACAAGGCCTTGGGCGGTAAAGCGCCGCAGGGCAGTGTGGCGCGAGAGTATTACAGCTACCTCGGCTATACGGATGGCGGTGTGGATCAGGCCATCCAGGGCCTCGAGCGCCTGAATGCCGAGACGCCGAACGATCCGAACACCATGTTGCCGCTGGCCCAGCATATGGTGCGCGACGAACAGGATCGCGCGGCGGGTGTCGCCCTTCTGGAAAAGCTTGCCGCTCGTCCGGACATCGGCGGCGAAGCGACGGAAGTCTGGCGCTCCGTGCTGACTTGGGTCACGCCCACGCCGAAAAACAGATCGTGGTTTGAAGACTATCTGAAGCTGCATCCGGACGACGACGAAATACGCCATCAGATGCTGGCGCCGCATCCGCTCGCAGCGGCCGGTCCGGTCGTGGATGCACGACTGACACGCGGTTTCGCCGCGTTCAAGTCAGGCGACATCACCACGGCCGAGCAGTCCTTTTCCGCTGTGCTGCGTGACAAACCCGACAGCACGGATGCGCTGGGGGGACTGGGCCTCGTGCGCATGCAGCAAGGCGACCTGGCGCAGGCGCAGACGCTGCTGTCGCGGGCGGTGTCGCGTCCGGGCGCGGGCGCGAACTGGGCCAAGGCCCTCAATTCCGCGCGCTACTGGCTGCTGGTGAACCAGGCCGAGGGCGCGCAAAACGTGGGCGACTTCGCCGCTGCGCGACGCGAACTCGATCAGGCGCTGCGGCTGGATCCCGCCGAGCCGGGCGGGCGCAATGCGTCGGCCCGGTTGGATGCAGCGCAGGGCGATCTGCCGCGTGCTGAAAAGGGCTACCGCGACGTGCTGGCGACAAGCCCCGATAACCGCGAGGCGGCGAGCGGCCTCATCGATATCCTGGCGCAGACGGGACGCGCCGATGAGGCCCAGAAGTTGATCGACGGCATGTCGCCCGAGCAGAAGGCCGGCATCGGCGGGCTCGATCGGCTGCGCGCCGCCGTCGCCGCCGCTCGGGCCGATGCCGCCGCGCAGCGTGGCGATCTGAGCACGGCCCGGCACATTCTGGAAGACGCCCAGCGCAGCGCGCCCGACAACCCGTGGATTCGCCTGGAACTGGCGCGCTACGATCTCAAACAGGGGCATGCCGACGAAGCGAAGCAACTCGTCGACGGCCTGCTCGTCACGAACCCGGACAATCCCGAAGCGCTCTATGCGAGCGCGCTGCTGGCCATGCAGATGGGCGACTGGACGCGCGCGCAGGACACGATGACGCGCATCTCCACCGCCTCGCGCACCCCGAACATGGTTGCGACGGCGCAGCAGATCGATTTTCAGATGGTCGTGGCGCAAGCCTCGCAAACGGCGCTCGAAGGCAATCTGGAGGATGCGCGCAGTATGCTGGCGCGGCTCGAACCCGCGGCGGGTCAAGACCCGGCCAAGGTGGGCGCGTTGGCGCAGGCGTATGTCGACGCGGGCAACACGCCGCGCGCCATGAGCCTGATGCACGGGCTGATGCCTAACGGTCTGAAGGGCAGCGGCCCGGATGTGCAACTGGCTTATCTGGGCCTGTTGCTCAAGACCGGCCAGTATGTCCAGGCCGGGCTCGCGATGCGCGAGTTGCAGGGCCAGACGCTGACCGCGGACCAGCGCCGGCAACTGGACGAACTGAACTACCTCTACACCGTGCGACTGGCTGACCAGCAACGTCAGCAAGGTGACCTCGCGCAGGCCTACGACACGCTGGCGCCGATCCTCGCGAAGCGGCCCAACGACAGCCTCGCCACGGCCGCGCTCGCGCGCATGTACGCCGCCGATGACAAGTATGACCAGGCACTGTCGCTTTACCAGAAGGCGCTCGTCAACGACCCCAACAATCCGGGTTTGCAACTGGGCGTCGCGATGGCGGCAGTGCAGGCCGGCAAGAACAGCGTTGCCGATGCGGCATTGAAAGAGGCCGTTGCGAAGGCGCCGAACGATCCCGACGTGCTGGCCGGCGCCGCGCGCATTTACGTCATGCAGGGCAAGACCCGCGAAGCGCAGTCGCTGCTGGAATCCGCCATTGCCGCCAAGGAAAAGCGGCTCGGCGTGCAGGCGCAAGACGTCCACGTGGCGGGCAATCCCTTTGTCCACCACGACGACGCTCACCGTCGTCAGGTCCGCCACAGTCGCCAGCCCGCCGCCGAAACGTTCGCCCCGCAACCCGCGGCGCCGGACAGCGTGCTGGCGAACCAGAAGCCTGGTTTCGGGCCCGCTGCTGCTCCGGCTGCTACCGCGGCGAGCGCGACTGCCTCGACCGTGACATCCACGGCTGTGCGCGAGCGCTCGTCCTCTGCTCCATCCGCTCTGCCAACCGTGGCGGGCACGCCGGTCGGCGGCCTGGCGCCGCAAGACACGGTCGCGGTGAGCGAGCCTCAGGACGGTTCGCCGTCGCTCGAGGAAATGCGTAATGAACTCAGCGACCTCCGTGCGCAGCGTTCACCGGAAGTCAGGGGTGGGCTGTTCGTCTCGTCGAACAACGCAGCACCCGGTACGGGTCAGTTAACGAGCGTGCAACAAGCTCTGGAAGGGGTGCTGCCGGTCGACAACGGCAAGCTTTCCATTCGCGTGACGCCGGTTGAACTCGAGGGCGGCACGTTGGGTACCGACGTCTTCAGCGCCAGTCAGTTCGGCGGCGGCCCGGCCGCCACCCGGGCGCAGCAGGCCGGCAAGGTCGCCGCACCGGGCAAACAGACCGCCTACGGCGTCGGTCTGGGTCTCGGCTACGAGACTGGGAACTGGATGGCCGACATCGGCACCACGCCTTTGGGTTTCAAGTACACCAATGTCGTTGGCGGCGTGATGTTCAGGAACTCCATCGATGCCGGGCAGGGCAGTTGGTTCAACGTGGGCGTATCGCGCCGCGCCGTGACGGACAGCATCACGTCTTTTGCCGGCTCGACCGATTCGCGATCCGGCTTGAGCTGGGGTGGCGTGACTGCCACCGGCGTGCATGGTGCGATCGGCCTCGACAATCAGGACTACGGCGTCTACGGCTACGGTTCCGCGAAATACCTGGACGGTCATAACGTCCAGTCCAACGTCGGTGCCGAGGTCGGCGCCGGGACGTACTGGTACCTGCTGCGCACGGAGAACAGCATGCTGAGCGCGGGCGTGAACCTGAGCGGCATGATCTACGACCACAACGAAAACAACTTCACCTACGGCAACGGCGGCTACTTCAGCCCGCAGCGATTCTATGCGTTCAACCTGCCGCTCACGTGGGCGCAGCGTTCGGAGCGCTGGACCTACAAGCTGCAAGCGGCCGTCGGTGTGCAGTACTACCACCAGGCCGGCTCGGCGTATTTCCCGACCGACAGCGGGTTGCAGGCCGCAGCAGTCTCAGCGGCTTCGACCATTGGCCTCGCCGACGGCGCGATCCATCCCGACCAGTCCTCGACCGGCTTCGGCTACAACCTGCTGGCCACGGCCGAATACCGCTTCACCAATCATCTGACTGGCGGAGCCTCGGTGGGCGCCAACAACGCGTCCAGCTACCGGCAGTGGGCGGCGGGCCTGTATCTGCGCTATACCCTTGCGCCACAGACGAAGGCACTGGATATGCCGGTCATCCCTTACCAGTCGCATTACAGCGATCAGTAGCCCGCCGCACTGATCGATCGGACATTGATTATTTTTCAGGAGTCGAAGAGTCATGCTTGCTTCCGTACTTGCTGGTCTCAGCATTCTCATAGTCGGCGATAGCCATCTGAGCGAACCCGGTTATCTCATCGATACATTGCAGGATCAGTTGATCGCCGCTGGCGCGCAGGTGCATACCTACAGCGTCTGCGGCAGTATTCCCGGCGATTGGGTGAAGTCCGTGCCCGGCACATGCGGTGGCGCCGAGCGTAACGGCAAGGCGCCCCTGGTCATCGACCACAACGCGAAGACCCAACCCGTCGATCAATTGATCGCCGCGAACAAGGCCAAGCTCGTCATCATCGTCCAGGGCGACACGATCGGCGGATACAGCAAGGACGATTTCCCGAAGGCCTGGGCCTGGCAGCAGGTCACGGCGCTGACGCAAGACCTGGCCGCCAACAAGACGGCTTGCGTCTGGGTAGGGCCGGTCTGGGGCACGGAGGGCGGCAAGTATCAGAAGAGCTTCGCCCGTGTGAAGCAGCTGTCGTCTTTCCTCGCCGCCAATGTCGCGCCGTGTCAGTACATCGACTCGCTCACGTTTTCCAGGCCGGGCGAATGGGCGACGGTCGATGGTCAGCATTTGACGACGACCGGCTACAAGTACTGGGGCACGGACATCATGAAGGCACTGGTCAAGCTGCCTGTCGTTCCGCAGAAATGACACGCCGGGCTTCGAGCTGCGCCTGCCCAGGTTTCCCATTTGAGAAAAGAATGAAAAATTTCCTCTCCTCCCTGTTGTTGTCCGGCTTCGCTCTGTCCGGTCTCGGTTTGTCCGTGCAGCCGGCCATGGCCGCAGAAATTCCGCTATACCCGAGCGGTCCCGCGGAGGACTCGTCGTTCGTGCGTTTTGTCGATGGCGGTTCGGGTCCGGTCGACGTGAGCGCGGTGGGGTCGAAAGCGCGTCTGACGCTCGACGCCGCGAACCCGGCCACTCACTTCCTTCCGATCGCCGCCGGCAAACCGGTGGCCGGCACACTGAGAGCCGGTAGCGCGCACCAGGACGTATCGGCGACGGTGCAGCCTGGCGAGTTCGTCAGCATCGTTGCGCTCGATGGCGCGGATAAAGCGGGTGGCCTGCATACGGTGACGGTCCGCGAAAAACCCGACGACTTCAATGCGCTCAAAGCTTCGGTGGCTTTCTACAACCTCGACGCTGGCTGCGCGACACCCACGCTGAAAGTGCCGGGTCGCGACATCGTGCTGCTCGACGGCGTGGCTGTGGGACAAGCCAGGCGGCGCCAGGTCAACCCTGTCGCCCTCTCGGTGCAGCTGGTCTGCGGCGGCCAGCCTGTGGGGCAGCCGCTCAGCCTGGGTACGCTCGCGGCGGGGCAGCGTTATACGGTGTTGCTCGTGCCGGGCGGGGCGCATTCGCGCATCTTCATGGCGAACGACGCGCTGAGCCACTGATCGCATTTGCGCCTCCTCCTTGAAAGCGACGCCGCTCATCGCCGATTTCCGGCTGTTCCCCGTTTGTCATCTGGTTACGACGGGCAGAGCGGGGTTCGGTGTGTTTCGCGATGGCGCGTCGGTCCAGATATCTTTTTCGATTGAGAACGATGCATGGTTTTCGCGTCCCTCGAATTCCTGACGCTGTTTCTGCCGGCCTTTCTGGCGATCTACGTCGCGTTGCCCGCGCGTTGGCGCAATGGCGTGCTGCTGTTTTGCAGCTGGCTTTTCTACGGCTGGTGGAGCCCGGTCTTTCTGCTGCTGTTCATCGCGCTGACCTTCTGGGGCTGGTTCGGCGGCATGGTCATAGACAGGGCGCCGAGCCAGCGTGCACGCGGTGGCTGGCTGGCCGTGTTCATCGTCGTCAACGTCCTGATATTGGGCTGGTACAAGTACGCCAACATCGTGGTCGATAGTCTCGACAGTGTGCTGGGGGCAGGCCATGCAGGGTCCATCCCCTGGCGACACGTCGTGCTGCCCATCGGGCTTTCGTTCATCGTGCTGCAATCCATCTCCTATCTGATCGACGTGCAGCGCGGCACGGTGGCGGCCGATCGCAGCATGATCCGTTACGGCGCCTATCAGGGGATGTTCGTGCATCTGATCGCGGGGCCGATCATTCGCTATGCGTGGGTGAGGCGCGAGCTGGTGTCGCGCGAGATCGACTGGGACGGTTTTGCAGCCGGCGCAAGGCGGCTCATGGTGGGCATGAGCATGAAGGTGCTCGTGGCCGACACACTCTCGCCGATGGTCGACGCGATCTTCTCGTCGCACGCGCCCACGCTGGCCGACGCCTGGCTGGGCTGCGGTTTCTACACGCTGCAGTTGTTCTTCGATTTCGCGGGCTACAGCGCCATGGCCATCGGGTTGGGGCAGATGCTGGGCTTTCGCTTTCCCGAGAACTTCGACCATCCGTACCTTGCCAGCAGCATTCAGGATTTCTGGCGCCGTTGGCACCTGTCGTTGTCGAGCTGGATACGCGATTACCTGTACATCCCGCTAGGCGGCAACCGCCACGGTGAGTGGCAAGCCTGCCGCAATCTGTTGCTGACCATGGCGATCGCCGGCCTGTGGCACGGCGGCGATAGCTGGAACTTCCTGCTGTGGGGCCTCGTTCATGGCATCGCCCTGATGGTCGCGCGCCTCTGGCGCCGGTTCGACATGCCGACCATGCCGTCCTGGATATCGCACGTGCTGACGCTGGTTTTCGTCATGCTCGCGTGGACACTCTTTCGCGCGGCGGGTTTCCCTGCCGCGCTCGCCATGTATCGCGGCCAGTTCGGTTTGAATGGCATCGGCTTGAGCGACGCGACGCTCGTGCTGCTGCGGCCCGTGCACGCTCTGGCTGCCGGGTTGGGCATCGTGTGCGTGCTGCTGCCGCTCTGGCAACAGCGTTGGGATAGCCTTCCCGACACGGCGCTGCGGCAGCTATGGCAGGCAGGGTGGCCGCTAGCGGGTTTTCTGTTGTCGTTCGGTCTGATCGTCGCGCGCGGCGCGGTGCCTTTCCTCTACTTCCAGTTCTGACGCCATGGAAGATCCCAAGCCGCTACCTCAATTACCCGCCTCGCGCGCCAGCAAGATCGCTGCCGTCATCCTGATGGTCTTCCTGTTCGCGGGCCTGCTTTCCAATCTCAGGTTCGCGTCGACGACCGAATCGGTGTTGCCTCATGCCGTGACCCGGGCCGGCATTCTGGACGGTGCGGTATCGAAAGAACTCGCCAATCGCATGGCCGATACGCCGATCGCCGCCGACGCGGCGCGCGCGCAGCGTGCGCTGGGCTGGCTGACGCTGCACGATCTCGGGCCGCGCGTGCGGCAGGGCTGCCCGGGCTGGTTGTTCCTGCGCGACGAACTCAGCGTGTATGCCGATAGCGACAGTCATCTCGCCACGCGCGCGGACACGGTGGCCGCCGTGCAGCGCGAGCTGGCGAGGCACGGTATCGCGTTGCTGGTCGTCGTGGTGCCCGACAAGTCGCGTATCGAGCCGCAACATCTGTGCAGTCTGTATCGTCCGGTTTCGTTGGGTGCGCGTCTCGCTGACTGGACCTCGCGTCTGACCGCTGACGGCGTGCAGGTGCTGGATCTAAGTGCGGCGCTGCGTGGCGCGCCGGGCGGCGCTTTTTTTCGGACTGACACGCACTGGACCGAGGACGGCGCGGGTGCCGCGGCGCAGGCCGTGGCGCAGCGCATCCGTGCGATGGGGGTCCCGCTGGGTTCGAGTAAGCCCGACTATCGCGTCACAGACAAGCCTCCCGGCCGGCGGCCCGGCGATCTTGTGCGTCTGGCCGGCCTGGATGATTTGCCGCCGTCCTGGCAGCCGAGGCCTGAGATTGCGGCCAGCCGTGACTACATTCCTCAGGCTCAGGCGGCCGCGTCAGCCGACGATCTGTTCGGCGATGCCGATCTGCCTGGCATCGCCGTGATCGGCACTTCTTATTCGACGACGTCCGATTTCGTGCCTCAGCTCGCTTTGGCACTCGGAACAGGCGTGGGTAATTTCGCACGCGAGGGCGGCAAGTTCGGCGGCTCGGCGCGCGCCTATTTCGCAAGTCCGGCTTATGCTCAGACACCGCCCAGGCTCGTCGTCTGGGAATTGGACGAACGGGATCTGCAGTCGCCGCTCGAAGCGGAAGATACGGTCGTCGTGCCGAAATCCAGCGCCATAGACTCACGGACTCCGCATGTCGAAGCCAGCACACTTTAACTGCCATAGCTTGATGGCGATGATGCTAGGGGCGGGCGCGCTGCTCTTCGCCGATCTGCCCATGGCCGCGCCGCTGCCGGTGACCATTACGGTAGATGCCGCGGCCAACCGGCATCCAATCAGCCCGCTCATCTATGGCTTGAACTTCGGGACGGCGGAAATCCTGCGGGATCTGCGCGTGCCGATCAACCGCTCGGGCGGCAACACCGCTTCGGCTTACAACTGGCGGCTCGACGCTCACAACACGGGCCAGGACTGGTTTTTCGAAAGCCTGCCGACCGATCCAAAAGACATCTACCAATATAACGACCGTTTCGCGGCGCTTACCCGTGACGGACACGCTTTACCGATGCTGACCATCCCGATGATCGGCAGGGTAGCGCGACTCGATAAGGACGGTAAGCCGCTCGTCAGTTTTTCGGTCAACAGGTACGGCAAGCAGCAGAGTGTCGACGCTCACGGTTTGTCTGACGCGGGCAACGGCATCGCACCCGACGGCACCCCTATCAGGAACGACCCGGACGATGCTTCGTTGCTGGACGATCCGCAGAGCCAGCAGGAGCGCGTCAGGCAACTCATGCGTGGATCCGGTAGTGCCGGCTCGGACGGTGTGCATTACTACCTGATGGACAATGAGCCGAGTCTGTGGCAACTCAACCATCGCGACATGCATCCCATCGGCGCCCATGCCAGCGAGGTAGCGAACAAGGTGATCGCCTATTCGCACGCCGTGAAGGCGGCAGACCCGGGCGCGCGGGTCGTGGCACCGGAAGAGTGGGGTTGGACCGGGTATCGCTTTAGCGGCTTCGATCAGCAGTACTTCGCCGCGCACGGTCAGGGCAATCCGCCGGACAGGGAAAACGAAACGCGCGGCATGGATTACGTCCCATGGCTGCTCACACAATGGAAGCAGGCCGGCCGCCCTGTCGACGTTTTCAGCCTGCACTTTTACCCGCAGGGCGGAGAATTCAAGGAAAACCAGAATGCGGCCACGGCTGAAACGCCTGCCATTGAACTCGCCCGTAACCGCTCCACACGCGACCTGTGGGATACGAGCTACAAGGATCCGACCTGGATCAATAGCGTGGTGGCCCTGATTCCGTTGATGCGGCGGTGGGTCGACAGCTATTACTACGCCGGTACGCCGATCGCGCTGACGGAATACAGTTGGGGCGGCGATACGACCATGAACGGCGCCACGGCCCAGGCCGACGTGCTGGGCATCTTTGGCCGGGAAGGGTTGGACATTGCCACGCGCTGGGGCACATTGAATCGGGACATGCCGGTCTACAAGGCGATCAAGCTCTATCGCAACTACGATGGCCAGGGCTCGGGCTTTGGCACCACCAGCATCGCCGACACGCAGCCCGACCCGGATCGGGTCTCGTCTTTTGCCGCCGTGCGTGATCACGACCGCGTCATGACCATCGTGGTGATCAACAAGCAGCTTGATCAACCGGCTGACGCCACCATTGCGATCAACAACTTTGATGTGACTCAAGGCAAAGCCCAGACCTGGCAACTCATGGACAATGCCTTATCCCGTCTGCACGACACCGACTATGCGAGCGGCCAATTGCACCTTACTCTGCCGCCGAAAACCGTAACCTTGCTGGTTTTGCACGGCGCGGGCCGGCAATGACACCGTTGCTCGCATGCTGGTGCGGGCCAATTCTGCGGGTTCGGCAAACGCTCAATGATCGTCCGCGACGCGGCACGCGTGATCGAGCAGCCCTTCGGCCGTGCCGCTGCCGCCTTCGATGTCGATGCCGCTGTTGACGATCAGCCAGCCATCCCGAGCCGCGGACGGTCCCGCGCCGGTAACCAGGATGGTTTGGGTGGCCATCGTCGCCGGATCGGGATTGTCGCGGGCGACGATCAGGAACGGGTTGTCGGCGCCGCTCAGCGAGTTCACCCGCATGATCCTGTAGCGCTCGCCATCGAGCGTCTGCCAACGCCACTCGCCGGGCGTGTCGTGAGCGTGATCGGCGAGCGCGGCGCTGACTTCACGCCGCATGCAGTCGATGTGGATATGCAGCTGGTTTTGCGAGCGACGAGATTCGGAGTTGATTTCGAGGCCGAGCTGATCGTCGGGCAACTCGCGTTTGACCGCTTGCTGCACGTAATGACGCGAATCCCACGCGTCACGCCAGTAGTCCTTCGCATCGGGCGCGAGGATCAGCGGACTTTCGATGCCGGTGATGCGATCGGTCGGCATCAGCAGAAACTGCGAGCGGCCGAGAATGTCCTTCAGGACGACGTAGCGTTTGTCGAGATCGACGAGCGTGCATTGACCCGGTGTGCCCGTGGCCTGCTGCGACGGCACGCAGCGGATGTCGACGATCTTCCACAGCGCGTTGGAATCGACCGTCGCGAGGCGCGCGCAGGCGCTGGCGGCGAAAGCGACCGCGAGCACGGCGCTCAAGTGAACGACGCGGCGTACGAGGCCGCGAGATGAGAGGGCGGTGGCGGGGTTCGTCATCGTCGCTTAGGGGGAGGTTCGGGCGGGCAAAGCGTCGGAATGCGGGCTGCAACGCGCAGGCATTAAAGCACAAACCTGATGGCGCGCACGTGAAACACGGGCTTCAAAGCACCGGCGCGGGCAACGTTCCCAGTACCTGTTCGAACGCGACACCGATGGCCAGCAGGCGCCTGTCCGAGCCGAGCGGTCCATCGAGTTCGAGGCCGACCGGCAGCCCGCTCGCGCTGATACCCGCCGGCAGCGACAGCCCCGGAATGCCGGATGTGCTGGCCGGGTCGGTATTACGCAGGAACGCTTCCATCGTATCGATCGGTGGACCGCCGTCGATCGTGACCGTCGACGAGCCGTTCAGATCGTCGATCGGTACCGCGACGAGCCGCGTCGTCGGAAACAGCAACGCGTCGAGACCGGCATTCGCGAACGTCGCGGCGACGTAGTTCCGCAGCCGCGGTCGCCAGTAGTTGAGCGCCGCCGAGTAGTGCGAGCCGAGCACGTCGGCGAGCACGTCGTCGTAGATCGCGCGCACATCCGGGCTCGCGATGCGCACGGCCAGTGCGGCGACGGTTTGCACCGGCGCCCGATTCGCGATCAACCACGCGAGCACGTCGTCGCGCGCTTCGTGAATGGCGAGCGGACCGCCGACCATCCCGTTCAGATACTCCAACTCATGCATCGCGACCGGCACGAACGTGACGCCCGCCGCTTCGAGCTTTTGCAGTGCGGCGCGCGCGACGTCCTCGACCTGTCGCTCGAGAGCATCCCACAGCGGCGCGGGCAAGCCGATGCGCAAGCCATCGAGCGCAATCGCAGGCAACGCGCCGTCGCCGGTGATCACGCCGTCGAGCAGCGCCAGGTCGGCGACGCTGCGTGCCATCGGCCCGACGGTATCGCGCGTATGGCTGATCGGCACCACCGCGTTGGGATCGTGATAGCGCCGCTCGGCACCGCCATTGCCGACCGATGGACGCAAGCCCGCGGTGCCGGTCAGCGCGGCCGGGATGCGGGTCGAGCCGCCGGTGTCGGTGCCGAGTCCGGCGGGCGCGATGCGCGCGGCGATCGCCACCGCGGTGCCGCCCGACGAGCCGCCCGGTATCAGCGACGGATCGTACGGATTGCGCACCGGCCCCGCGTGCGCGGACAGGTTGGTACTCGTGATGCCGAACGCGAGTTCGTGCATGTTGGCCTTGCCGAGCACGATCGCGCCCGCGTCGACGAGGCGTTGCACCGATGGGGCGTTGGTGCTCGGCACGAAGCCCGCGAGCGCGGGCGTGCCGGCCGTCGTCGGTAGACCTGCGGTGTTGATGTTGTCCTTGACGACGATCGGCAAACCGGCGAGCGGCAGACGTGCCCGCTCAGCCGGCGGCAATGCGTCGATGCGCTGCGCCGCGGCGAGCGCGCCGTGGAAGTCGAGCGTGGTGAGCGCATTCAGGTGCGTGAGCGCGGCGGCGCGCGCGAGCAGGGTGGCGACGTAGTCGGCGGCTTTGAGGCGGCCCGATTGCAGCGCCTCGACCGCTTGTGTCGCGCTGAGCGCGAGCTGTGCGTCGACGGTCCATGTCATGACCGGCGTCTCCGTATCGATGGGTGCGTCGCGGGCGGCGCGAGTTTCGACTGCATCCGTCGAAGTAGCGGACAGGTCACGCGGGCAGACAGCGAACGCAAGGGTTCACCTATTCTGGCACATCCGCCTCAAACCCGATGCCGGCGATGCGCAACGCTTGTCGTGCTCGCTGTCATCGACATCGATGCGCTCCGGGATCGCCTTATTGGTGATTATCGATCCACATACGCCCCCAGTCCGACGCGTAGGCGAGCGCATGCTCTTCGTCGAAGAAGTAGTCGAGCGCGTCGAACGAATAAGCCTTGCGCGTATTCTCGTCGCGCTGCTCGATCGTCAGATTGGCGGCGAATAATCCGTTGGGGAGCAGTTGCGTTGCCGCTTCGACCTCGTAGCCCTTGTAGCGGATGTGTGAGTTCATGATCTTGACTTGTCTGTGTGCCCGCGAATGTCGCGCGGAATACCAATGCGTGCGGCGCGGCCCTGTCGTTGCCATAGGTGAGTGAAGCGGCGGGCAGGTCAAGCGTAGGGCGCGCTCTGCAGCGGTTGAACCAATCTTTCGTCGAAAGCAAATCAGCGCGGGGGGCCGCAGTGGTAATCAGAAGCCCGGATTGGATCGAAGTCGCTGTTTCCGGTGACTCTATTCGCGTGGAGGCGCGGTGTCTGTTATGTGGCGCACGGTCGCTCGGCGCAAAGCGTGGCGCCGCGCGCGATTGCGGCGGCGTCACGGTGCCCGGGGAGTATTCAGACCGCGTGCAGGACGCGCGCGGGACGACCGTCAGTGGCGATGGAGGTGGCGGGGCTCGGTGCGCAGGCCAGGCTTGCAGTCGCATGGCTCGACGCGGCGGGCGCTTTGCAATGCACGTGAGCGCGCGGCCGATAAGCATATGGCGAACCGTTGGTTGGGCGCGTGCGGGTCTGACGATAAGATGGGCTCGTCTCCTCCATGACATCTCCTTAGACATGGGACTCGGTCTCGCTACGCAAGTGGTGGGGCCTTTTTTTCGTGGGCCGTTGGAGGACGATCTGCCGCCGTGCCATCGCGGCAATGCCGGCATGCGCGTGCTTGCGTGGAGGCCGGGTCACGATGACGCCGCTTTTAGCATGCTACGATGCCCGCAGTGATTTTTCGCGAGATCGAGTCCAGCATGGCAACCCTGTATGAGACGCTCGGCGTGCCCGCGCACGCCACCGACGACGAAATCAAGCGGGCCTACCGGAAAGCCGCGATGAAGTGGCATCCGGACCGCAACCACGGTGCCGAGGACGTGGCGCGCGCGGCGTTCCAGGAAATCAAGGACGCGTACGCGATCCTGTCCGATGCCGAGCAGCGCAACGTCTACGACGCGGTCTACACCGAGCAGATGCGCGAGTGGGAGGCGCAGCACACGCGTCGGCAACGCGCGCAGGCGAAGCGCGAGGCAGCGGCGCGCGCGGCCGACGAAGCCGCGTATGCCGAGATGGTGTCGATCGCGATCCGCTTCGCCGACCAGGGCCACAATCGCGACGTGCTGTTCGGCGTGCTGCTCGGGCGGCAATGCGAACCGCAGCGCGCCGCGCAGATCGCCGACAGCGTCGCGGCGTTGCAGGCCGCGCGCCGCGACGAGGCGGACGCCGCGCAAAACGCCCAGCGCGCGGGAAAGACCGCGAACAGCGCGCAAGCGGCGCAAGCCGAGGCGTCCGAGCCCGAACTGGCGGACCGCGCGCAAGACACCGGCGCGGCCTCGCAAACCGCCCCTCACGACACGCAGCCTTCCAGACGCGAGAACCATGCGAAGCGCGACGAAACCGTCAGCGACATGCATCCGGCCGGCGCGCTCGGCAACCTGTGGTTTCAGTTCCTCAACAGCCTGAAGTTCTGACCCGCTGCCGACGGCGACCGGGCCAGGCCCATCATGCTGGACCGGCGGGCCGACGGCAGCGTCGGTTGATCTGGCAAATATTGACAGGGTGCTGAAACAGGGGGCCGGACACTGGTACACTGCCCATCGTTCGCAAAGTTGTGCTGTGTGCCCGTGAGTCGAGATACCTGGTGCGAATCCCGAGGCGCAAATAATAAAGACGCCGTAGTGTCACGGGGGCGCAAGACTGGAGCGGCACAATTCCGCCCAGAGGCCAATAAAAAAACATCGGTACGGGGTAAGCGTGTCCAGAAAATATAAGGTGTTGTTTCTCTGCCGCGATAATTCGATCCGCAGCATCATTGCCGAAGCTTTACTGCGCGAACTGGCGGGGCACCGGTTCGACGCGTTCAGCGCGGGCCCTGAACCGGCCGCGCGCCTTCATCCACTCGCGGTCGCGCAATTGCGGCCCGGCATTTCCGGGCGCGCGGTGCTGAGCCCTAAAAGCTGGCTCGAATTCACCGGCGAATGGGCGCCGCGCATGGATATCGTGATCGCGCTCGACGAATTCGTCGGCGGACTGCACGCGCCGGTATTTCCCGGCGCACCGGCGTTCGTCTATTGGACCATTACCGATCCGCTCGCGGGCGGCCACGGCTCCGCTGACGAGCAGGCCTGTCTTTTCGACAAGACCTTCTGGCAGATCGTGCGGCAGGTCAGCGCGCTTATCGAGCTGCCGCAATATGCGCAGCCTGCCTCGAATCACGCGAATCTCGTCGATGCGGCGGATGCCGTCAATGCGGGGAATACGGTGAATGCCGTCAATGTGGCAAGCGGTGGCGCAAAAACGGTGCGTGGCACGGTGGTTCGTTTCGAAGCCGCAGCCATTGTGCCCGCGCCTTCGAGCGCGGCGGCCTGCACCTAGCGGTTATTCGGGCGCCCGAGCCGCGTGCCGGCGAACGGGTCATTCGACCAGTCCACCTGTTTTTTCGGTTGGGGCGCGGGCGCCGGTTTTGCGGCCAATTCGAAATGCTCAATGCTCTGGCCGGCACTAATAGCCTGCTTCAACCATTGCGGCATTTCGCCATTGCCGTCCCAGCTGTCTCCGGTCGCATTGCGATAGCGCTCAGCCTTTTTGGCCAATGACTCGGTCGCCAGCGCTGCGGCAAGGTCTTCTGGTCTGATACCAAACTCTTCCATACGATGGCGGAGATAGGCAATCATGCTATCTCGCTTCCTTTCGTCCATAGGATATTCGTCCTTCTAAAACGTGCAGCGTGCTGTCGAAGACAGATTGCGGGGAAAAAGCTGCGAAGCATCGAGCCCGACTGAATGGGGCCGCCCCGCGGTGGGGTTGTCGATTGACGGAAATGCCATGTGCCGGGTTAAAAAACGTTGCTCCCTGAATTGCAATACGGCCTCGGACAAAGACGGCCGCTGGAACAACCGACCCTCGAACCGAGAGTCTCGATCAGCAAATATTTCAGCATGTCGCAACGCGACGAACGAGGCCGGTAAGCCTGACGTTCGCTATGAAAAACTCTGTGTCTCGATGCAATGATTGCGAATGGATGGAGTCATTCCACGCTGTCCGTCTTTCACCGGACTTTCGTCGACGTGCGGGTTCGCTTTTTGTGCGTTGTAGCAACATGATAGCGCAATGCGCGAGCAAAGCACGCTTAGTTCACGTTGAATTTGTCGGTGAATGCGGTTTATCGAACGGTGTGGACGATTGGCGACACTGCTGGAAGCTCCTGGATTGAATTCCGGGGTGCGCGAACTATAAAAGAAGGACGACAAGCTGCGAATGCAGACTTACAGCCGCCTTGTGCGCGCCGATTCCGCCGACGCTCGGGAACGCGTCGAGTATCGGTTGCAAGCGCGGTAATTCTTCATCTGTTTAGTTCGGTGACCCGTCGCAGCAGTAGCGCATTGGCATCGACCCGTTCCTCGGCCCGATTGGGCAGGTTGGCTGTTCGCGGATCAATTCTTGTGGAGGACGAACGCTGCTGCGCCGGATTCGAGGAGTCCGGAAATGAGAGTACGTATATTGATGATTGCCGCGACCGCCGTTCTGTTTCTCGCGCCGAGAACGGCCATCGCCGAGGGGTTGAGCGCCCAGGCGGACCACGCCGTGTCGGGTCGCGCGATGATGGAGCACGACGCGGACGAATCGGCGCAGGCGACGACCGACATGTCGTTCGGTCAGAACTGGGACCCGCGTGAGCAGGGCATACGCAACGCGTCGTATGGTGGTGTTCCGGCGGGCGAGTCGCAAGCGGGAGGCCGGCGCAGCCAGTCATGCTCGTTCAGCACGGAGTGCAAGACTTATTTCGGTCAATGACCAGAGTTCGCGAGCGGCAGCGGGGCGCCAGGAACGACCCCGGATCGCGAGGCAACGAACAGGTGCCGAGCGCTGCCGCCGCCGCCTTTCACGCGCTTGATCGCAAGCGCATGCCATTTCACGCGAATGCCGATTCCCGCTGGGCCTCAGCGCAGCGCTCGCCGAGGCGAGCGACGATATCGTCGACGCCGCGCGCCGCGTCGTTCTCCGCCGCTTCGTAGTAGCCGCGGAACTCCTCGAGCAGAGCGCGCCATGACCCATGCCAGCGCGTTTCTCTTAGACAGGCGCCGGACGAATCGGCAATACGCAACACGCCGTTGTCCGGATAGAACGTCAGCGTGACGAGGAGGCCGTCGATGACGCAAGCGGCGGTGCAGGGGCGAGTCGTGACCATGTGTGGTGTCCTTTCGATAAACCAATGTGTGCGTTAGACGGTGACGCGAGCTTCAGCAAAGGCTGTGCCTATGATGCCCACATGACTGTGGCCATCGGCTCAGGCGTCCTTTTTCGTTGCCTTGACGGCAAAATTCGCTCGATCAATACAGCCGTGTTCGCAGTATTCCAATGATTGACGACAATTTTTTGTATTCGTCGCGCAGCGATGCGTAATCGCTTCAGTATCATCCATTAAGGGTTTGTGCGGAGTCGTTCGGCGATTGCCAATCTGCCGCGCGCCCACCGCTTTTCAATGCATATCGAATGCGCCGATTCGACTGTTGTCAGGCAACCGGACAGAGTCAGAGCGAGGACGGCGTCGCCGGGCCTCTGAGCTCAGCGAATTGCAGCGATCATATTTTTATGGCAAATGAATCGCCCACCGTCATAAAAGATTTGACGCGGCAAACCCGATTAATCGGGAATGGCGATGCGCAGCCACTTGTCTTGCCATTCCTTTGCGCGTTTGCTAGCATCCCCGAAACCGTTTGAAATAGTCATAACGTTCGGCAATTTCCGGACCCGCTCACGTTGGGTCGCCCGGTAGTCCTTCTCGTTGCGAGGAATATGTTATGGCTAGCTCTCTACCCCTCCGCTGACGCTCGCGGGAACGCATGCGCAAAGCCGCGCGGCTCCTTGCGCAAGCTCATCTGCCACGACTCCGCATACCGATTGCATCGCATGGAGAAGCACGCGCTTTTCGCGATTGGCTCTCCAGGACAAATCGACGCATTAGAAAGGAACCGCCATTGGTTTCAGAAAGCGTAACCCCGTCCGCTAAAAGCGATTAATAGTCCGTTTTTCTTTTTATTCGAAGCGAGTGCACCTGCCGGTGCTAAGCGTAGTACGCGATCCGCGACAAAACATTTGCCGTAACATCGACGCAATCAAAAGGAGCATTTCATGGCTTGTAATTCAACGGACTCCGGGCTCATGCAGGTGAAGGCGATCGCGGTTGCGTTGGTGGTTTGCATCGCCGCGGCGGGTCCGGCGCTGGCACAGGACAACGCGGCCGCGTCCGCGCCGGAACAGCGGGCAATTGGCGCCGCCGCGCTGCTGCACGTTCAGGCGCGCGTCGTCGCGATCGATTCCGCGACGAACAGCGTGACGCTGCGCGGCCCGCAAGGCGGCGAGGAAACTTTCGACGTGAATCCGCAAGCCGCCGACGTCAGCAAGCTGCATGTCGGCGACGTCGTGACGATTGCGTACAAGAAGGCGGTGCTGGTCGGCGTCGACAAACTCGCGCCGAACGGAATCCGCCAGCGCATCGATACCGAAGTCACGCAGCCTGCGGCCAACGGTGTCGTTGCATCGGCGCGGCGCATCGAGGTCGTCGCGACGGTGCGCAAGATCGATCGCAAGAAGCGCACGATCACGCTGCGCGGGCCGTCGCGCACGGAAACGCTCGACGTGGCGCCGGACATTGCGCTCGAGAAACTGAAGGTCGGCGATTCGGTGCGCGCGGTATTCGTCTCGGCCATCGCGGCGTCGGTGTCGCGCAATGGCGCGGACGTCAAATAACGGCGATCGAGAAGGCTTAAATAAACTACGCTGAAGCGTATCGAGGTGCACGGCGTAGAACCGCAACCGGCGGTTCGACGTCGCGCCGGCCATTGCGGCTCAGGTTTCACGATGGTCATCGCGTCGCGCGCGAAGGAGCGGGGAATGGAACAGAGCGAAACGGAAACCACTGCCGAATCGGAGCGCAAACGGCTGGTCCGCAGCAAGATACACGTGGGCCTCGCGGCGCTCGGCACGTTATCGTCGGTGTTCGGGATCGGCATTGCGATCATCGGCGGGATCAACTTCGACCAGACCAAGGTGCTGCTCGGCGTCGGCATCATCGTCGTGTCGACCATTCTGTATGTCTCGATGCTTTTCGTCGCTGCCGATGATTAGCCGCTTCGCTTCCCTTTAGCGCCCGCTCCCGCTGCCGATCCACTTTTGCTATCGCCCCCTCCAATAGTCGAATTGTTGGCGCATCGCACCGCCCGTATATTGACCGCAGCGATATACAACAACTCGATGGCACGCCGCACGGCGGCCTACAGGAGCACAGCAATGAATCGGATCGATCTGGAGGGGCGCACGGTCGTCATCACCGGCGGCGCGCGCGGCATCGGCTACGCGGTCGCGCAGCGGGCGTTGCGCTCGGGCGCGTCGGTCGCGTTGTGGGACGTCGATAGCGAACGGCTCGCGCGCAGCCAGCGCGAGCTGAGCGAACTCGGCAAGGTCAGCGCCATCACAGTCGAGCTGACCGACGACGCCGCGGTTCAGCAGGCCACCGCGCAAACGGTCGCCGGGCACGGCTCGATCGACGTGCTGATCAACTGCGCGGGCATCACCGGCGGCAACGGCACGACCTGGGAGCTTGCGCCCGACATGTGGCGCCGCGTGATCGACGTGAATCTGATCGGTCCGTACCTGACCTGCCGCGCGGTCGTGCCGCAGATGCTGAAGCAGGGCTACGGCCGCATCGTCAATATCGCGTCGGTGGCGGGCAAGGAGGGCAATCCGAATGCTTCGCACTACAGCGCATCGAAAGCGGGGTTGATCGGGCTCACCAAGTCGCTCGGCAAGGAACTCGCGACCAGAAACATCCTCGTCAATGCGGTCACGCCGGCCGCGGCCAAGACCGAAATCTTCGATTCGATGTCGCAGCAGCACATCGACTACATGCTGTCGAAGATTCCGATGAACCGTTTCCTGCTGCCGGAAGAAGCGGCGTCGCTGATCCTGTGGCTGTCTTCCGAAGACTGCGCGTTCAGCACCGGCTCGGTATTCGACCTGTCGGGCGGCCGCGCCACCTATTGAGCGCGCTGCTCGCGCATTGCTCGCGCATTGCTCACGCAGTGCTCACGTCCCGCAGCGTATTGCACACGCGTCGAACGCGCGTTGTCGAGCCGCTTCGACGCCTCTCTCACGGAGCCCTTTCATGGCCATGCCTACCATCCGGCACGTGCGTGCCTTCATCGTTCGCGGCGGCGGCGCGGACTATCACGACCAGGCCGGCGGACACTGGATCGACGATCACATCGCGACGCCGATGGCGCGTTACCCCGAGTACCGCCAGAGCCGCCAATCGTTCGGCATCAATGTGCTCGGCACGCTGGTCGTCGAGATCGAAGCGAGCGACGGCACCGTGGGCTTCGCGGTGACGACCGGCGGCGAGATCGGCGCGTTCATCGTCGAGAAGCATCTCGCGCGTTTTCTCGAAGGGCAACTGGTGACCGACATCGAGAAGATGTGGGATCAGATGTACTTCGCGACGCTGTACTACGGGCGCAAGGGCGTCGTGCTGAACACGATTTCCGGTGTCGATCTCGCGCTGTGGGATTTGCTCGCGAAGGTTCGCAAGGAGCCCGTGTATCAGCTCTTGGGCGGCCCGGTGCGCGACGAGCTGGTGTTCTATGCGACCGGCGCGCGGCCCGATCTCGCGAAGGAGATGGGCTTCATCGGCGGCAAGCTGCCGTTGCAGCATGGTCCCGCGGAAGGCGAAGACGGACTCCGGCAAAACCTCGACAAGCTCGCCGACATGCGCTCGCGCGTCGGCGACGACTTCTGGCTGATGTACGACTGCTGGATGAGCCTCGACCTGCGCTACGCGACGCGGCTCGCGCAAGGCGCGCACCAATACGGCCTCAAATGGGTCGAGGAATGTCTTCCTCCCGACGATTACTGGGGTTACGCCGAACTGCGCCGCAACGTGCCACGCGGCATGATGGTGTCGACCGGCGAGCACGAGGCGACGCGCTGGGGCTTCCGGATGCTGCTGGAGATGCAGTGCTGCGATCTGATCCAGCCCGACGTCGGCTGGTGCGGCGGCATCACCGAGCTGATCAAGATTTCCGCGCTCGCCGATGCGCACAACGTGATGGTGGTGCCGCATGGGTCGTCGGTGTATAGCTATCACTTCGTCGTCACGCGCCATAACTCGCCGTTCTCCGAGTTTCTGATGATGGCGCCGAAAGCCGACGAGGTCGTGCCGATGTTCAATCCGCTGCTGCTCGACGAGCCGGTGCCGGTGAACGGGCGTATGAAGGTGCCGGACACGCCGGGCTTTGGCGTGCGGCTCAATCCGGAATGCGCGCTGGTGCGGCCTTATCAGCATTGAACGTGTCGAACGTTTTGAACCTGTGCCGAACGGCGAATCGCCGCAAAGGAGATTAGGGTGCTGCTCAAGGACAAAGTCGTGATCGTCACCGGCGGCTCGCGCGGCATCGGACGCGCGATCGCGGTGGCCTGCGCGCGCGAAGGCGCGGACGTGGCGATCAACTACTGGGGCGACAACGACGCATCGTATGGCCGGCGCTCGGCGGTCGAGGAAGTCGTCGGCGAAATCGAGGCGTTGGGGCGGCGCGCGATCGCGGTGGAAGGCAACGTCGCGGCGCGCGACACCGGCCAGGAGCTGGTGCGACGGACGCTCGACGCGTTCGGCAAGCTCGACGTGCTCGCGAGCAATGCCGGCATCTGCCCGTTTCACGCTTTTCTCGACATGCCGGCGGACGTGCTCGAATCGACGGTCGCGGTCAATCTGAACGGCGCGTTCTTCGTCACGCAGGCTGCCGCGCAGCAGATGAAAAAGCAGGGCACCGGCGGCGCGATCGTCGCGACGAGTTCGATCAGCGCGTTGGTGGGCGGCGGCATGCAAACGCATTACACGCCGACCAAGGCCGGTGTGCATTCGCTGATGCAGTCGTGCGCGATCGCGTTGGGGCCGTTCGGCATCCGCTGCAACTCTGTCATGCCGGGCACGATCGCGACCGATCTGAACGCCGAAGATCTCGCCGACGAAGCGAAGAAGGCCTACTTCGAAAAGCGCATTCCGCTCGGCCGCCTCGGGCGTCCCGACGACGTCGCCGATTGCGTCGTGTTTCTCGCGTCGGACCGCGCGCGCTATGTGACGGGCGCCGCGCTGCTCGTCGACGGCGGCCTGTTCGTGAACCTGCAATAAGCGACGCGCGATGCGGGCGTCAATTGACCGTGACGGGCGTAGTCGGCGTGCCGGGTGCGGCGGCCGGATCGTCGCGCGCGAGGTCGCGCGAGAAGCCGCGCAGCAGTTCGATGAAGCGCAGCGCCGGCTCGGCGAGCTGCTCTTCCTTGCGCGTGAGAATGCCGAAACCGGCGAGACTCTTGCCGATTTCGAGTGGCAGCGCGACCAGCAGCCCGCCGCGCACATGATCGCGCACGACCGACTCCGGCAGCATCGCGACCGCATCGTAATTCTCGAGCAATTGCAGCGTCGCGAAGATCGACGCGCATTCGGTCAGATTGACTGGCGTGGCGAGCCCGGCACGCGCGAGTTCTTCCTCGAACAGCACGCGCGCCGGACTCGTGACGGGTTGCGCAACCCACGGCCACGCGACCAGTTCGCGCAACGTGATGCGCGTGCGCCGCGCGAGCGGATGCACGGCGCGCACGACGAGCAGCAGCGTTTCGCGCGCGAGCGGCTCGAAGCTGAAGTCGTTGTGCTGCAGAGGGTTGGTCAGGCGCCCCAGCGCGAGATCGACCTCGCGCCGATGCAGCAATTGCACGACCTGATCGCTTGTTTCACCGAGGATGCGCACGCTGAGCAGCGGGCTTTCGGTCTTCAGCGCGGCGACCGACATCGCCAGCAGATCGGGCGCGGCGCCCATGATCGCGCCGACGGTCAACTGGCCGTGACCGCCGCGGCGTTTGACATCGAGGTCTTCGGCGAAGCGTGTGAGCTCGGCGAGCGCACGGCGCGCGTAAGCGAGCGTGACGACGCCGAGCGGCGTCGGCGTCATGCCGCGCGCGTTGCGCTCGAACAGCAGGAAGCCGAATGCTTCCTCGATGTCGCCGAGCATGCGGCTCGCGCTCGGTTGCGCGACGTTGACGGCCTCGGCGGCCTGATGCAGGTTGCGGGTGTCGTCGAGTGCGACGAGCAGGGCGAGATGCTTGAACTTGAGACGATTGACGAGTGCGACGGCGGCTGAATGTTGGCTCATGGTGCCAGTAGGAGTGCCCGTGCGATTCGGTTTGTGGATCGACCAATCCCAACAACGGATTGAGAGGCTATCGATGCAGGAATTATAGTCGTTCGAAGAGGTCGACAGGAGACAGGCCGCCATGGAGACAATCGCTTTTCGGATGGTGCTGAACCCCGGCATGCGCGAAGAATACGAACGGCGTCATACGCAGATCTGGCCCGAGCTCGTTGACGCGCTGCACAACGCCGGCGTGCGCGACTACCGGATTTTTTTCGATCCCGACACGCATCATCTTTTCGCGGTGCTCTCGCGCACCAGCGATCACACGATGGACCAGTTGCCGCAACTCGACGTGATGCGCAAATGGTGGGATTACATGGCCGACATCATGCAGACCGCGCCCGATCACACGCCGCTGTCGCAGACGCTCGAACCGGTCTTTCGTCTCAGTCATTGAGTCGAGCTGAACCCAGCTGAACCCCGCAACGACGCACGAACCTCGAAACGCTTTTCACCGGACGAAGGTGCCGCATGCAGGTTGTCGATTCGCATATCCATCTGTGGGATCTGAAGACGCATCGCTATCCGTGGCTGGAGAACCCGGGCGTGTCGTTCGTCGGCGATGCGCGCGATCTGAAGCACGACTATCTGCTCGACGATCTGCTCGGTGAAGCGGGCGACGTCGACGTGCTGAAGCTCGTGCACGTCGAAGCGAATCACGATCCGGCCGATCCCGTCGAGGAAACGCGCTGGTTGCAGTCGATCGCGGATCGCGACGCCTCGCGCGGCATGCCGAATGCGATCGTCGCCGCCGTGGACCTGTCCGCGCAAAATGCGCCCGCGTTGCTCGAAGCGCATGCGTCGTTCGCGAATACGCGCGGCATCCGGCAGATTCTCAACGTGCACGACAACAAACTGTTCGATTACGTCGGCCGTCATTACATGCGCGAGCCGCGGTGGCGCGAGCATTTCGCGTTGCTGCGCCGTTACGACCTGTCGTTCGATCTGCAACTGTATCCGTCGCAAATGGAGGAGGCTGCCGCCTTGGCGCGTGCGCATGCGGACACGCTTCTGGTCGTCAATCATGCGGGCATGTTCGTCGATCGTAATAGCGTGGCCGGTTACCGCGCGTGGCGCGAAGGCATGCGTCTGCTCGCGGCGTGTCCGAACGTCGCGGTGAAGATCAGCGGGCTCGCGATGTTCGATCATCACTGGAGCGTCGAAAGCCTGCGGCCTTATGTGCTCGAAACGATCGATACGTTCGGCGTCGAACGTGCGATGTTCGCGTCGAATTTTCCCGTCGACCGGCTGTTTGGTTCGTATACGGATTTGTGGCGCGCGTATGCGGCGATCATTGGCGATGCGAGCGAGGCTGAGAAGGACGCGCTGTTTCGGCGCAACGCGCAACGGTACTACCGGATTTGACGCGCGGCGCGTCGAAGAGAAGACAGCCGCAAAAAAGGAGACACGCAGTGCAGCCATCCCCTTCCACGGTGCCGCGACTCGAATTGCGGCACGCGAGCAAATCCTTCGGCCGGGTGCGCGCGCTGTCCGACGGCGACCTCGTGCTGTGGCCCGGCGAGGTGCATGCGCTGCTCGGCGAGAACGGCGCGGGCAAATCGACGCTCGTGAAAATTCTCGCCGGGGTGCATCAGCCCGACGCCGGCGAGCTTCTGGTGAACGGCGAGCCACGTCGCTTCGCGACGCCGGCCGAAGCGCGCGACGCCGGGCTCGCGGTCATCTATCAGGAGCCGACGTTGTTCTTCGATCTGTCGATTGCGGAGAACATCTTCATGGGCCGGCAGCCGGTCGACCGCTTCGGCCGCATTCAGTACGACGCGATGCATCGCGAAGTGGACGGACTGCTCGCGTCGCTCGGCGTCGAGTTGCGCGCGGATCAACTGGTGCGTGGTCTGTCGATCGCGGATCAGCAGGTGATCGAAATCGCGAAGGCGCTGTCGCTGAACGCGAGCGTGCTGATCATGGATGAACCGACGGCCGCATTGTCGCTGCCCGAAGTCGAGCGGCTCTTCGCGATCGTGCGCAAGCTGCGCGAACGCGACGTCGCGATTCTGTTCATCACGCACCGGCTCGACGAAGTATTCGCGCTGACGCAGCGCGTGACGATCATGCGCGACGGCGCGAAAGTCTTCGACGCGCTGACCGCCGATCTGAGCACCGACGCGATCGTCGCCAGGATGGTCGGCCGCGATCTGCAAACGTTCTATCCGAAGGCCGATTGCACACCGGGCGACGTGCGTCTGTCGGTGCGCGGCTTGACGCGCATCGGCGTGTTCAAGGATGTCTCGTTCGACGTGCGCGCCGGCGAGATCGTCGCGCTCGCGGGCCTCGTCGGCGCGGGACGCAGCGAGGTCGCGCGGGCGATCTTCGGTATCGATCCGCTCGATTCGGGCGAAGTGTGGCTGACCGGCAAGCGGCTCGACACCGGCAAGCCCGCGGCCGCGGTGCGCGCCGGGCTCGCGCTCGTGCCGGAGGATCGCCGCCAGCAAGGGCTCGCGCTCGAACTGAGCATCGCGCGCAATGCGTCGATGACGGTGCTCGGACGGCTCGTTCGGCATGGGCTCATGTCGACGCGCAGCGAAACGCAGCTCGCCAACCAGTGGGGCACGCGTCTGCGCCTGAAGGCGAGCGACCCGGGGGCGCCGGTCGGTACGCTGTCGGGCGGCAACCAGCAGAAGGTCGTGCTCGGCAAGTGGCTCGCGACCGGCCCGAAAGTGCTGATCATCGACGAACCGACGCGCGGCATCGACGTTGGCGCGAAAGCCGAGGTGTATGGCGCGCTCGCCGAACTCGTGCGCGATGGCATGGCCGTGCTGATGATTTCGAGCGAGCTGCCCGAGGTGCTCGGCATGGCCGATCGCGTGCTCGTGATGCACGAAGGCCGCATCAGCGCGGAGCTCGCGCGCGCCGACGCGAACGAGGAGCGCATCATGGGCGCCGCGCTCGGTCAGGGACTTTCACCATTGGGACGTGCAGCATGATGCGCCATTCGACCCATCCCGCGCCGGTGCGGCAGTCGCTGCCGAAGCGTTCCGCCGCTTCATCGGGCGGCCTCGTCGCGAGCGTCGCGAAGAGCCGCGAAACCACGTTGTTCGTCGTGCTGATCCTGCTGATCGCGGGGACCGGGCTCGCGAAGCCGCAGTTCCTGAATCTGCAAAACCTGCGCGACGTGCTGCTGAACGTGTCGATCATCGGTCTGCTGACGGCCGGCATGACCGTCGTGATCCTGATGCGGCATATCGATCTGTCGGTCGGCTCGACGGTGGGTATCAGCGCGTACGCGGTGGGCAGCCTGTACGTTGGGTTCCCGCATATGCCGGTGCTCGTCGCGCTGGCCGCGGGGCTCGCGATCGGGCTCGTCGCGGGTGGCATCAATGCGCTGCTCGTCGCGGTGGGGCGCGTGCCTTCGCTGGTGGCGACGCTGTCGACGCTGTACATCTTTCGCGGCGCCGATTACGCATGGGTGCACGGCGGCCAGATCAACGCGACCAGTCTGCCCGACGCGTACTCGCGGCTCGCGACCGGCACGCTGCTCGGCATCCCGACGCTCGCGCTGATCGCGATCGTCGTACTCGCCGGCCTGTCGGTGTATCTGAAGCAGTTTCGCGGCGGTCGCGAGCACTATGCGATCGGCTCGAATCCGGAAGCCGCGCGGCTCGCGGGCGTCAACGTCGAGCGTCGCGTGATGTCGGGCTTTTTGTTGTCCGGGGCGATTGCGGGCTTTGCGGGCGCGTTGTGGCTCGCGCGCTTCGGCACCGTCGATGCCAGCACCGCGAAGGGCATCGAATTGCAGGTCGTCGCGGCGGCGGTGGTCGGCAGTGTCGCGATTACGGGCGGCGTCGGCACGATCCTCGGCGCGACGCTCGGTGCGCTCGTGCTCGGCGTGATCAGCATCGCGCTCGTCGTGCTGCACGTGTCGCCATTCTGGGAGCAGGCGATCCAGGGCGCGCTGATCGTCGCCGCGATCGCCGCCGATACGCTGCTGGCCCGCTCCGTCGCCAAACGCATGATGAGGAAACGCGATCATGGCTAAACCCGATTCCGCGCTGCTCACGCGCAAGCGCGAAACGCCGCTGCAATGGGAAGTGTTGCTGGTGATCGTGCTGATCGTGTCGCTGGTGTTGGGCCGCTGGCTGTCGCCGGTGTTTCTGACCGGCGCGAACCTGAGCAACGTGCTCGCCGATCTGACCGAGATCGCGCTGATGGCGCTGCCGATGACGCTGATCATCGTCGCCGCCGAAATCGATCTGTCGGTCGCGTCGGTGCTGGGCGCGTCAAGCGCGCTGATGGGCGTGCTGTGGCACATGGGGCTGCCGATGCCGGTCGTGATCGTCGTGGTGCTGATCGCCGGCGCGCTGGCGGGCCTGCTGAACGGCCTCGTGATCGTCAAGCTGAACCTGCCGTCGCTCGCGGTCACGATCGGTACGCTCGCGCTGTTTCGCGGTCTCGCGTATGTGCTGCTCGGCGATCAGGCGGTCGCGGATTTTCCGGCCGCGTATACGGCGTTCGGCATGAACACGCTTGGCTCCACGTTCATTCCGTTGCCGTTCGTGATCGTGATCGCCGCCGCCGTGCTGTTCACGGTTCTGCTGCAAGCCACCGCGTTCGGCCGCAGTCTCTATGCGATCGGCGCGAATCCGACCGCCGCCGCGTTCTCCGGCATCGAGGTCGCGAAGATCCGCTTGCGCCTGTTCGTGCTGTCGGGTCTCGTCAGCGCGCTCGCGGGCATCGTCTATACGCTGCGCTTCACGAGCGCGCGCGGCGATAACGGCGAGGGCTTCGAGCTGTCGGTGATCGCCGCGGTGCTGTTCGGTGGCGTCAGCATTTTCGGCGGACGCGGCTCGATGGTCGGCGTGCTGCTGTCGCTGCTGATCATCGGCGTGCTCAAGAACGCGCTGACACTCGACGACGTATCGAGCGAAACGCTGACCATCGTGACCGGCGTGCTGCTGCTCGCGTCGGTGCTGATTCCGAACCTCGTCGCGCGCTGGCGGGCGGCACGCGACCGGCGTTTCATCGCGAAGTCCGCCGCCACGTCTTCTTCATCCGCAACCTAGCTTCCCCTCTCTGTCCAACAACAACGCAGGAGACACTTCATGTTCAAACCTCTACGTCACACCGGCATGGCCGCGCTCTGCGCCGCGTTGCTCGCGATCAGCTGCGGCGGCGCGTTCGCCGCGGAACTGAAAAGCGGGCTGAAGATCGCGTTCGTGCCGAAGCAGATCAACAACCCGTACGAAGTGATCGCCGACGACGGCGGCCTCGCCGCGATCAAGGAATTCGGCGGCGTGGGCAAGGCGGTCGGGCCATCGGATGCGGGCGCATCGTCGCAGGTGTCGTACATCAACACGCTGATCACGCAGCACCAGGATGCGATCGTGATTGCCGCCAACGATGCGAACGCGGTCGTGCCGTATCTGAAGAAGGCGATGGGTCAGGGCATCAAGGTCGTCACGTTCGACTCCGATACCGCGCCCGAGGGCCGCCAGCTGTTCGTCAATCAGGCGAACGCCGAAGGCATCGGCCGCGGCCAGGTGCAACTGGTCGCGAAGCTGATGGGCGGCGAGGGCGAGTTCGCGATTCTGTCGGCGACGCCGAACGCGACGAACCAGAACACCTGGATCAAGTGGATGCAGGAGGAACTGAAGAAACCGGAGTACTCGAAGATCAAGCTCGTCAAGATCGCGTACGGCAACGACGACGATCAGAAGTCCTTCGTCGAAACGCAGGGCTTGCTGCAGGCGTATCCGAACCTGAAGGCGATCGTCGCGCCGACGACGGTCGGCATCGCGGCGGCGGCGCGCTATATCTCGTCGTCGTCGAGCAAGGGCAAGGTGGCGGTGACGGGCCTCGGCACGCCGAACCAGATGCGCGCGTTCGTGAAGAACGGCACCGTGACCGCGTTCCAGTTGTGGGATCCGAGCGAGCTCGGCTATCTGGCCGCGTACGCGGCGGCGTCGCTCGCGTCGGGCACGATCACGGGTAAGGAGGGCGAAACGTTCGACGCCGGCAAGCTCGGCAAGCGCACGATTGGCGCGCACGGCGAAATCATTCTCGGGCCGCCGACCACGTTCGATGCGAGCAACATCGACAAGTACAACTTCTGAGCTTCGGCAACGCCGACTGTCCACCTGATCGCCGTTGGCGGGTCGTGGGCAGTCGGCGCAGCGGATCTCGGGGCTTTCGCGTGCGGTCCCGCTCAGCGGCGGATCGCAAAACGCCGCGCATAAGCGGCGGATGGTGAGCCGCTTCCCCACAGCGCGCCATCGATCAGTTCCCTTGCGACGTCCTCGCCGGGCACCGGCACGTTCACGCGCGCGGCGGCCTCGCGATACAACTGCGTCTGGTTGATGCGCGCGGCGACCGCGTCGTAGTCGTTGTGCGCATCGATGATCCCCCAGCGCTCGAACTGCGTGAGGAACCACGCGCCTTCGAATGGATGCGGATAGTTGACCGCGCCGTCGTCGAAGAAACGCATCGGCAGGCGGCGCGGGTTCGCCGTGTCGAGGTGGTCGCCGAGCCGCGCCGCGATCAGCGTCTCGTCGATACCGATGTAATCGGGCCGCGCGAGCCAGCGGGCGATCTCGTCGCGATGCCCGGCGCCGTCGAGCCAGCGGCACGCTTCGAGCACGGTCTGCACGAGCGCGCGCGTCGTGCGCGGATGCGCATCGACGAAATCGCGTCGGCAGGCGAGCACTTTCTCGGGATGCTCGGGCCACACCTCGCTCGAATAAGCGATCGTTTTGCCGACACCATGCGCCTCGGCCATTTCATTCCACGGCTCGCCGACGCACAGACCGTCGAGCCGGTCTTCGGCAAGCGCGGCGACCATTTGCGGCGGCGGAATCGCGACACTGTCGATGTCGCGCAACGGATCGACGCCTTGCGCCGCGAGCCAGTAGTACAGCCACATCGCATGCGTGCCGGTCGGGAAGGTGTGCGCGAACACCGGCTTGCGGCCGAGCGTCGCGAGCGCCTCGCGCAATGTCCCATGCTTCGCGAGCGCATCGGCGAGCCGATTCGACAGCGTGATCGCCTGGCCGTTGCGGTTCAGCACCATCAGCACGGCCATGTCGGTGCGCGGGCCGCGGAGGCCGAGCTGCACGCCATACACGAGCCCGTAAAGCGCGTGCGCGGCGTCGAGATCGCCGGCTAGCAGCTTGTCGCGCACGGCGGCCCACGACGGCTGGCGGCACAGTTCGAGCGTGAGCCCGTGCGCATGGCCGAACTCGAGCAGCTTCGCCGCGATCAGCGGCGCCGCGTCGGACAACGCGACGAAACCGAGCCGCAGATGGGTCTTTTCAGGCGGCTCCGCAAAGGCCGCGGCGGTGACGGAAGTGGCTGGATTCATGAGCGCATCATTTGAGCGAGCCGGCCGACGCGACGACCTCGCGCGCCACCTCGGCGAGTTTGACGCCCTGGTTCATCGCGCGTTTGCGCAGACTCGCGTAGGCGGCCGGTTCGGTGAGTTTCTGCTGATCCATGAGCAGGCGTTTCGCGCGATCGATCAGCTTGCGCTCGGCCAGTTCGTTTTCGGCCTGCGCGAGCCGCTCGCGCAATTGCGACTCCTGTGCGAAACGCGCGAGCGCGACTTCGAGAATCGGTGCGAGCCGCTCGGTCGCGAGGCCTTCGACCAGATACGCGGTGACGCCCGCGTTGACCGCTTGGCGGATCAGTTGCTGGTTCGCGTCGTGGCTGAACATCAGCACGGGGCGCGGCGCGGTCGCGTGCATCACGGCGAGCTGTTCGAGCGTATCGCGCGACGGCGACTCCGTATCGATGATGATGACGTCGGGCCGCTCGTCCTGAACCGCGCGATGCAGCGCCTGCGGCGTCGCGGTGCCGGAGAGCATTTCGCAGCCGAGACAGGCGAGCGCATCGCGCAGATCGCCGATGGGTTTGTCGGTGTCGGTGACAAGGAGAACACGCAGCATGGAGTCAGGGGAAGGGACATCTGACTATCAGTAAAGCAATGGACATGCCAGCCTTCGCGCGACGGGGCTTGGCGAGGTGTGTGAGCGCATTCGCGCGAATGGCGGGGATCGATTGGGGTTTTTTGCGGGCGATCGCTGCGAATCGTCCGCGAAAGAGGTGACGCGGCCACGCCGGTCGCGCTGCACCGGCGAGGGGCATGCAGGACAGCGGACGCCCGATGCACCGAAGGGGCGCATCGCGCCCATCGCGACCACCGGCAGACTGGTCAGCAATGACGCGCCGTAGAAGCTCAAGCCGGTCGCGTCGCGAATCGCCGTCATCAACGGGCTGATCGAGGTCAGCAGCGGGCGCAGATGGAGCTGGAGGAGCGGGTGGTCGAGCAGGTGCGCAAAAGCGCGGGTGGGGAGGATTTGGGGGCGGTGTTTGGAGTTTAGCGAGACGTGCGGCGACGTGCGTGGTCGCCGAAGCGGCGTGCCGCCAGATTCCAATCAAGACGCCGCGCGTGTTGCGGCGTACGACGTTCGCGCATGCGCTGGAGAGCATCCCGAATGTCAGGGACGTCTATTTCACGAGCTTGGGCGGCGAGGCTGACGTAGCGCGTTCAAGCAGAACGCGGAGTCGGAAGGTATGGCGCGAGTCTGTCGGGCCTCGCGCTTTCGCATGGGTTCGGGCGGGCTGCCCGCATCGCCTGCACAACATCACAGGTACGCAGGGCGGCGCCGTGACCCCTGCTTACCTCCGCCGCGCCGCGTGCCGTGGCGCACCGCCGCCACTCGCACGCTCGTCCTTGTGGCGGAAATTGATCCGCCCCTTGGTCAGGTCGTAGACCGACAGTTCGAGCGTCACGCGATCGCCCGCGAGAATACGGATATGGTTCTTGCGCATGCGCCCGGACGCATAGGCGCCGACCACGACGCCGTTGTCGAGCGTCACGCGGTAGCGGCTATCCGGAAGCACTTCGTCGACGATACCGTCAAGTTCAAGCAGTTCTTCTTTCGCCATGCATAACTCCTGGTCGATGGGATAAAGGGGAAACCGGCCGCAGGCATTGCGAGCGGCGCGACTGTGGATTCGTTTGAAAAGCAGCGGCGCCCGAAAGCACGCTGCGCGACATGAGTGACGCGCCGATGACGCCGCTCAAAGATCGGTGACCGACTGACCGCTCACCTGGCCGTCGATCAGCCGTTCCGCATGCGCCATGCACGCGATGCGCGCCTTGCCCATGCCGTCGAACGGAAACAGATACTGCAGGCGAAATACCCGACCGTCGGCCGCCGGATTGGCGCCGACGCGGCAGATGCGCACCGAAGCGTCGTAACCGGCGCCCGGATTGCGGGTCGCTTGCGCGCCCGCGGGGCGGCGCGGATAAACGAGCGGGTGAATTTCGTAACCCTTGTAGGTCCTGACAGCTGAATTCATGAGAAACATGTCCTGTATTGCGTGGTCCACGCGCCGCGTGCGGGGCGCTGCTTCCGGCAACGCTCCTTTGACGCGTCACGGCGCGGACCGGCGGCGCAGCACCGATGGGCGCGCCGGCGATAAAAATGGTTGGCACAGACCTGCTAGACCCGGCGGGCTCAATGACAATGGCCCGAGCGGTCGCGCAAAAACGCGGATTCGACCGAAAAAACGCTGAAGCGGCGCGTCAATTCGGGCGCCGGACGCATGATGCTGAACCGCTCGGTGTACTTCTCGCGACGGCGAATGCGGGCGGCGCATTGCCGGAGTGACGGGATCGCAGATAAGGGCGGTCGAACAGTCGGGGGTGGTGCGGAGATGCCGGGTTGAGACTGCCTGGTGCTGCCAGTGCAATATGGGTGCGAGGTACAACAATTGCAACATGATGCCTGAAATAGGGCTGATTGGATAGTGCAAACTTCAGCGCACGACCGGAACGCCCGACTGGCAGGGCTTCGCGGGCGGTTGGCGAAGTCGTGTCGGAGGCGGGACGGGCGACGGACGCGCGAATTGCGCGAGTGGCGCGCGCGAGGTTCCTATCCGAACGCGTGCGTCAGCGCGACGTCTCGGCGACGCGCTTCTGCAATTCGCGCGCGGCCGCCAGCGGCAGGCGCGCATCGTCCCAGCCGGTCAACCATTCGACTTCCTTGGCTGTGAAGACCTGACCATGGTTGCGCAGCGCGTACTGCAGCGAATCGATGATGTGGTTGCGAATGATCTCCGGCGTGCGCTTGTCGTCGAGCACGGCGCGAAGCGCTTCGAGTGTGGCCATCGGTTGGCTCCGTTCGGTTGGGTGTCGGCGGATCAGTGTTTATCGCACGAAAAAAATGTGCTCGCGAGGTGGACAAAATTGCCGTCCGGCGTCGAGTCGCGGCGCCAGCGCGAGGCCGCTACAATGGCGACTTCCTGAATTGCGGACCGAGCGGGCGCGCCGGCGTCCACTGCGGGCATCTGGCTTCGTCGTCATCCGCTATCGCGCGCCGCCTCCTTCGAACCTCGCGTTTTTTCCATGCGCAACCCGAACGTGTCTCCTGTCAAAGACCTGCTGCTGAAGCGCTACGCGCCGATCGCCGACGGCATCGCCGCGCTGCTCTATCCGTGCGCCGAGGTGGTGATTCACGATCTGCGCGATCAGACCATCGCGTATCTGGTGAACAATCTGTCGCGGCTCGAGGTGGGCGCGCCGTCGGTGCTCGACGACGCGCACTTCGCGGCGCGCGGCCAGACCATCGGCCCCTACGAGAAACTGAACTGGGACGGCCGCCGCATGCGCTGCGTGAGCAACATCCTGTTCGACGACGACGGCAAGCCCGCCGGCATCCTGTGCGTGAACTTCAACATCGCGGTGTTCGAGGATGTGCGCTCGACGCTCGATCTGTTCATCAAGGGCGGCGCGATGACGGACGCGCCTGCCGACGATCTGTTCCGCGACGACTGGCAGGACCGCATCAACACGTATCTGCACACGTGGCTGCGCGACCGGCAGATCGGCATCAATGCGCTGACGCGCGAGCACAAGCGTGAAATCGTCGAGGCGCTGCACGCGCAGGGCGCGTTTCGCGGCCGCAGCTCGGCGAATTACGTGGCCGCGGTGCTGACAATGGGCCGCGCGACCGTCTACAAGATCCTGAAGCAGATGAAAGAGGGCGGCTGAGCTCAGGCGCGCCGTGCTTGAAAATGCTTCGACGACGCCCAAAATAAGGTCACACACCATGCGCTACCGACACTACAAAGGCGGCATTTACGAACTGGTCTGCGAGGCCACGCTCGAATCGGATCCGACGGTCACGATGATCGTCTACAAGGCGGCCAATGGTACGATCTGGACCCGTCCAGCGACGGTGTTTTTCGAGCTGGTAGAGCAGGAAGGCGTCGAGGTGCCGCGTTTTGCGCCGCTCGATGAGTTCAACAACGAGGCAGATGCGTCCCCCGCGGACTCACCCATGCTGCCGTAATCACAGGAACAGGAAAACCGAATGCGTCTGTTGCTTGCCATCATTCTGCCGTGGCTGCAGTTTTTCACGATCGGCCGTCCGTTTGCGGGCATCATCTGCCTGATTCTGCAAATCACGCTGATCGGCTGGGTGCCGGCGGCCATCTGGTCGGTGTATTCGCTGAGCCAGTACAACACGGACAAGAAAATCGCCCGCGCAATGGGCAACGGGCGCTAAGACACAGCGCGTGAAAGCGTCGGCGAGCGGGGCGCCAGGCCCCCACGCTCCCGCTCATCGTGCCGGTATCGCGACCGCATCCGGCACTTCGATCACCACGTCGGTTTCCGCGACCGCCACGCACGGCAGGATATAACCGTCCGCCTTTTCCTCGCGGCTCACGCCGGGCCATTCAATCGAGTAGCGCACACGCCCAGACGTCATCCGGCACAAGCATGTTCGGCACGTGCCGTTGCGGCACGAACGCGGCAAACGCAGATTGGCGAAAGCGGCGGCTTCGAGAATCGTCAGCGAATCGGGCGCTTCGAAGCTCTGGCCGAGCGGTTCGACGCGAACCACAGGCGGGCGGGTGGGGGCGGACATCGTGCAGGTCAATGACTAGGTGCGCGACACTTTACACGGGATCGGACAGCGCTTTATGCCGCGCCGCAACATCGGCGCGTCAGTCGCGCCTTCAAGAAAAAATCGGGGAAATCTTGCACCTGGGCCGAACTCGTCTAAAGTGAATCAATTCACCTCCGCGTGGCGCGAACTGACGATGCCGCGTCGAGGCGACGGCCCGCGTCGGCTGCATGGGACAAGGAGGAACGAGCGGCGGACGCGATAGCAAGCAATCAGCGCGTGCATTACCCGAGCGCATCGTGCGCGCACTCTTCCAGGTGACTCCCATGCAGATCCAATTCCCGAACGAAGCCCCTGAATACTCAGGTCGCGAACTTACTTTGGCGTTTCCGGCAATGGTCGATGGGCAGAGGGTGGAGTGCATGATCACCGCGGAAGCGCTCGAAGATCACTTCGGCGCCGCGTCCCCCCGGCTGGAGGACATGATCGTCGCGTTCGACGCGCACCGGCCGCGCATCGAGGCCGCCACGCGCCGGCTGTTGTCGGAAACGCGCGCGCAGTGTCTCGTGCTCAGAAGCGGTTACGTGCGGTTTTACGAGGCGAACTGGCGTAACTGACCGATCTGAAACTATCGGCTGGCTACCGGTACCGAAGCTTCGGCAAGCGCGACTGCTGCCGAAGCGCGAAGTTCGGATTCACCCGTGCCGCTGCCGCTGGCTGGCCTGCGCGCAAGCCGCGACCGCGTGCAATGCATCGGCGGCACGCAGCCAGCTCCATTACTTTCAAATGATCCGCCGCAGCGCCCGATCCTTGAACACCACATGGTGCGCGATCGCCGCGAGCGCGTGCAGTCCGATCACCCAATAGAACACGTTGCCGAGCCACTCGTGCGCGTCCTTCAACAGCGGCCGCGCGATCGCATCCGCACGCACCAGCGTGAAGCTGATGTCCGTCCATGCGAGCGACACCGGCCGCCCGCCCGCATTGACCATCAGCATGCCGAGCAGCGGCTGGGCGAAGATGAACACATAGAGCGCGAGGTGCGCGGAGCGCCCGAGAAAAGCGAGCAGCCGATTGCTTTCGAGCTCCTCCGGCGCGCCGGCCCACAATCTCCACAGCAGCCGCAACACGGCCAGCCCGAGCACCAGCGTTCCGGCCCAAAAATGCACTCCGGTCCAGAACGCGCGGCTGTCGGAGCCGCGCGGGCCGCGGATTTCGATGGCCAGATAGGCCAGCGCGACCAGCAGAAAAATCATCCAGTGAAAGAAAATCGCGGGCTTCGTGTAGCGGTCCGTCGTGCGGTTATATGAGGACATCGAGGCTCCTGGGGTGGCGACCCGTGCCGCTGCGACCGGGTCGATCATCATTCGAAACATCGGATGATAAACGGTCCCCGAACCCGACGACACATTCGACCCCCCGGCCGCGCGAGCGCGACCTCCTCATTCGCTGCCGAGATAGAAATACCGGAACAGGAAAATCGCCGCGATGATCCACACGACCAGCTTCACCTGGCGCGCCTGGCCCGTCAGCAGCTTGAGTCCCGCGTACGAGATGAAGCCGAACGCGACGCCGTTCGCGATCGAGTAGGTGAACGGCATCAGCAGCGCGGTCAGCGCGGCCGGCACGACTTCGGTCGCGTCGTCCCACGGCAGGTCGACCAGTTCGCGCAGCATCAGGCACGACACGTACAGCAGCGCGGGCGCGGTCGCATACGGCGGCACCACTTCGGCGAGCGGCGCGAAAAACAGCGCCGCGACGAACAGCACGGCGACCGTGATCGCGGTCATGCCGGTACGGCCGCCGGCCTGCACGCCCGATGCGCTTTCGATATACGCCGTCGTCGACGAAGTACCGAGCATCGAGCCGGCGAGAATCGCGGTGCTGTCCGCGAGCAGCGCGCGGTTCAGCCGATGCATCTTGCCTTCCACCAGCAGCCCCGCGCGGTTCGCGACGCCCATCAGCGTGCCGGTCGCATCGAACAGCTCGACGAGGAAGAACACCAGCACCACGTTCAGCACGCCGCTCGACAGCGCGCTGCGGATATCGAGCTGCAACAGCGTCGGCGCGATCGACGGCGGCGCGGACACGATGCCGTGAAACTGGTTGCCGCCAAAGAAAAAGCTCAGGATCGTCACGCCGACGATACCGATCAGGATCGAACCGCGCACACGCATATGATCCAGCGTGACGATGCCGAAGAATCCGACCGCCGCGAGCACGACGTGCGGGTCATGCAGATTGCCGAGCGTGACGAGCGTGGCCGGATTGCCGACCACCACGCCGGCCGACTTCAGCGAAATGATCGCGAGAAAGAGACCGATGCCGCCGGTGATCGCGATGCGGATCGAATGCGGAATGCCCTTGACGATCACCTCGCGCACGCGGAACAGCGTGACGATCAGGAACAGGCACCCGGAGATGAACACCGCGCCGAGCGCGGCCTGCCACGTGTAGCCCATGCCCTTGACGACCGTGTACGCGAAGTACGCGTTCAGGCCCATGCCGGGCGCGAGCGCGATCGGGTAGTTCGCGTACAGACCCATGATCAGCGACGCGAGCGCGGCCACGAGGCAGGTCGCGACGAACACCGCGCTCTTCGGCATGCCGGCGTCGCCGAGAATCGCCGGGTTCACGAAGATGATGTAGGCCATCGTCAGGAAAGTGGTCACGCCGGCTAGCACTTCGGTGCGCAGGTTGGTGTCGACGGCGTCGAAGCCGAAGTAGCGTTTGATCGAGTCCATGTGGCGGGTTTCCTCTCTTTCGTCGTTCAGACAGTGTTTTTGTCATCGAGGCGGTGACAGCGCGGCGCGGCAAGGCAGGCCGCGCGGCGGCGTTACGGCGGAATTGTAATCACGAATGGCAGCGCCCCGGCGCCTGCGGCGGCGCCAGCACGCCGCCCGGGCCCGTCAGGCGGGCGGTTTGCCGTGCGACTGTGGCGCCTGCGCATCACCGCGAGGCGCCTGACGCGCGAGCCAGCGATCGAGTTCGCCAGCAAACGTCTTGCCATCGCGCGCGCTGAAGGCGGCCGGCCCGCCCGTGTCGACGCCGCTCGAGCGCAACTGGTCGAGCATCGAGCGCATGCGCAGCCGTTCTTCGATCGTGCCGGGCGAGTACCAGTTGCCGCGCGGATCGAGCGCGTGGGCATTTTTTGCCAGCACGGCGGCGGCGAGCGGGATGTCGGCGGTGATCACGAGGTCGCCCGCGACGACGCGCTCGACGATCAACTGATCGGCGGCGTCGAAGCCGGCCGGCACCTGGATCGCGCGGATCAGCGGCGACGGCGGCACGCGCAGGAACGAATTGGCGACCAGCGTCAGCGGCATGCCGGTCCGGCGCGCCGCGCGATAAAGCATGTCCTTGACGACGGCCGGGCAGGCGTCGGCATCGACCCAGATTGGCATGGTGCGGGTTCCGGCTGTGTGCGGCTGGTTTGCTGCGTGAGGGATGGCGGGACCGGATGATACCTTGGCGCGACGCAAGCCGTGCCATGCCGCTCGCGGCGGGCGGCATTCAGGCTGCAACTACGCAAGCCGCGACCGCTTTACTGCACGGCCGTCGGGGCGTTGCCTTGCTGCTGCTCGCGGTGTTGCGCGACGATGCGGCCCGCGCGCTGCGCGTTCTCCGGATAGTCGATCCAGTCGAACGGGTCGTAGCCGGCGGCGAGCCATTCCGCGAGGTCAGCGCGGACCTGGGCGCGCGTTTTCGGCGCCGACGGGTCGGCGGGCTGCGTCACCGCTTGCGCGTAGACGGTGCTGATACCCACGGCGGCCAACAGCGCGCCGAGTCCAATGCGGGAAGACAGTTTCATGGCGGGCTCCTGCGGAGCGGAAAAACGGCCGGACCTGGTGGTTTTTCGGTGCGCCGGGTAAGGCGGTACAAGCAACGCACCATTTCTGCCGGCAAATCGAACCCGCCGCGAGCCTCGTTCGCCACGTCAGCGCAAGCAACGCGCAAGCGGGCGGGTATGCCGAAACGTCGACGCCAATCCGCGCCGAATGGATGTCCTGACAAATATCGTCCTATCACGCCGATGGCTTGTTGAAGCGTTCCAGCCCCGCACTCACGAGGTCGATCGGCAGCGGAAACACGATCGTCGAGTTCTTGTCGGCGGCGATCGTCACCAGCGTCTGCAGATAGCGCAACTGCATCGCCTGCGGTTGCCGCGCGAGCGTCTGGGCCGCCTCCAGCAACTGCTTCGATGCCTGCAACTCGCCTTCCGCGTGAATCACCTTCGCGCGCCGTTCGCGCTCGGCTTCGGCCTGACGCGCAATCGCGCGGATCATCGTTTCATTGATATCGACGTGCTTGATCTCGACGATCGATACCTTGATGCCCCACGCGTCGGTTTGCGAGTCGAGCACTTTCTGGATGTCGGTGTTCAGCTGCTCGCGCTCCGACAGCAACTGGTCGAGGTCGTGCTTGCCGAGCACCGCGCGCAGCGTCGTCTGCGCCAGCTGGCTGGTCGCCTCGAAGTAACGCGCGACCTGGATCACCGCCTTCTCCGGATCGACGACGCGGAAATACACGACCGCGTTGACCTTGACCGACACGTTGTCGCGCGTGATCACGTCTTGCGTCGGCACGTCGAACACGATGGTGCGCAAATCCATGCGCACCGCCTGCTGCACGATCGGAATGATCAATACGAGCCCGGGCCCCTTGACCTTCCAGAAGCGGCCGAGCATGAACACGACGCCGCGTTCGTACTCGCGAAAAATCCGCACCGACGACGCAATCAGCGCGACCACGAGCAGGATCAGGATGCTGCCGAAGCCGAATGTGAAGCCGATCATGAGCGTTCTCCTTGTAAGGCGTCGACCGACGTGACGGGCACCACGGTCAGTGTGAGGCCGTTGCGCGCCGTCACGCGCACGCTCTGACCCGACGCGGCCGGCGTGGCGCTCGAGACGCGCCAGCGCTCGCCGTGCACGCGCGCCCAGCCGGCCAGCGGGCCGCCCGCCGCGTGTTCGGGTTCGGGCAGCAAGCCGCCGTCCAGCACCACGCCGACGCAGCCGATCAGCGCCTCCGAGCCCGTCACGACCGGCCGCCGCCGCGCGCGCAGCGCGAGCCGCGACACGCCGAGCACGAACGCGACGCTGAACACGACGACCGCGGCGATCAGCGGCAGCGGGATGCCGTAGCCGGGCACGTCGGTATCCATCAGCATCGTTGCGCCGACCACGAACGCGACCACGCCGCCGAAGCCGAGCGAGCCGAAGGTCGGCAGGAACGCTTCGCCGATCAGGAAGGCGATGCCGAGAAAGATCAGCCCGAGGCCGACGTAGCTGATGGGCAGCATCTGCATCGCGAACAGGCCGAGCAGCAGGCTGATCGCGCCGACCACGCCGGGCAGCACGAAGCCCGGATTGGCGAATTCGAAGAACAGGCCATACATGCCGAGCATCAGCAGAATCAGCGCGACGCTCGGATCGGTGATCACGGCGAGAAAGCGGCTGCGCCAGTCGGGTTCGAGCGTGATCAGCGGCGCATGCGCGGTGTGCAGCGTGACGCTGCCCGCGCTCGTGACGTACGTGCGGCCGTCCAGCTGGCGCAGCAGGTCCGGCACGTCGCGCGCGACGATATCGACGACGTGCTGCGCGAGCGCTTCCTCATCGGACAGGCTCACCGCTTCGCGGACCGCGCGCTCGGCCCAGTCGGCGTTGCGGCCGCGCATCTGCGCGAGGCCGCGGATGTAGGCGGCGGCATCGTGGACCTGCTTGCGCAGTTCGGTCGATTGGGTGTCGAGCGGCAGTGCGCTGGCGGCTTCGGATGATGCGCCGGGTGACGCAGGCGCAGGCGCGGACGCGCCGCCAGGCAGCGTGCGCATGTCCGGCAGCCCCGGCGTGCCTGGGGTGGCTGGCGTTACCGGCGGGCCGCCGGCGGGCGGCTCGTTGCCGCCGATGCCCATCTGGATCGGCGTCGCGGCGCCGAGATTGGTGCCCGGCGCCATCGCCGCGATATGGCTCGCGTAGACGATGTAGGTGCCGGCGCTGGCCGCGCGCGCGCCGCTCGGCGCGATGAAGGTCGCGACCGGCACCGGCGAGGCGAGGATCGCCTTGATGATCTGCCGCATCGACGTATCGAGGCCGCCGGGCGTATCGAGTTGCAGGACCGCGAGCTGTGCGCGCTGGCTGGCCGCGCGCTGCAAACCACGCACGATGAAATCGGCGGTGGCCGGTCCGATCGCGCCATTCACCGGAATCACGACGACGCTGTTGGCGGTCGCGGTGGCGACGTTCGCCGCGCTCGCCGCATTGGCCGCTTGCAGCGGCGCCAGCGCTTCGCGCGTCGCGAAGCCGAACGCGCATAGCACGCCGAGCACGGCGATGCCGCGCATCAAACGGCCCACGATGCCGCCGCGGATAAGCGGCCTGCGCGGACCGGACTGCCGGAGCGGGAGACGCGGAGTCGTGTTCATCGCTGACGGCCGTCGCGCCAGCCGGTGCGAACCGGCGGCGCGGGCCCCTACCCTCGATCAAGGCTGGCCTGTTGCCGCTTAAAGCTTAGTCCGATTCGGCGCGTCGCGTGAGATCGAGCCCCGCGGCCCGGGCCGGCCGGTAGTCGGTCGGGCGCATGCCGGTCCATTTGCGGAACGCGCGATGAAACGCGCTCGGCTCCGCGAAGCCGACGGCGTTGGCGATATCGGCGATGGTGCGCTGCGTGCGCTGCAGTTCGGCGATCGCGATGTCGCGCCGCAGCGCGTCCTTGATCGACTGATACGTGTGGCCCTCCTGCTTCAGATGCCGCCGCATCGTCGCCTCGGCGACGTGCAGGCGCGCGGCCATCTGATCGGCCGCGGGCCAGCCCGACATCGGCAGCGCGCGCAGCGTCTTGCGCACGCGCGCGGCGAGCGAACCCGGATTGCGGTACTTGACGATGAAGCTGCCCGGCGCATCGCGCAGAAACGGCCGCGCCGAGCGCGAAGTCTGGATCACCGGCAGTTCCAGAAACGCAGGGTCGAGATCGACGGACGACTCCGGCTCGTCGAAATACATCTCTTCGCAGAACATCAGCCGGTATTCGTGCGCGGCCGGCGGCGCGGCGCAGCGAAAGCGCGCTTCGAGCAACGGAATGCGCCGGCCGACGAGCCAGCACACGAGCCCGTACACGAGGATGAAATACGTCGCGTAAGCGAACATCGCCGGCTTGCGCGTGCCCGCGCGCTCGACGAACTTCAGGCGCACGCGCTGCGCGTCGGTGTCGATCGTCGCGCCGAGATCGTCGAGCACGAGCCGCATGAAGCCGACCGCGCGCGCAAGCGCCTGCGCGCCGTTGCGCGCGCCCAGCGCCGTCTGCGTCATCGCGATGAAGCTGCCGCTTTTCATCGGATGCGAGTCCTGGCCGAAGAATTCGTCGTCGAGCGCGCGTGCGATGCCGGCCCACAGCGCGCCGTATTGCGCCGACGATACGCGGCTTTTCGGCGACGCGAGCATCGCCTTGGCAATGCCGGCCGCTTCGGCGAGCGCTCGCGCGTCGAGGCCGCGCGCCGTCGCGAGCGCGAGGGTTTCCTCGACGAGACTGACGGAGATCGTGCCTTTGTCGCTTTTCATCGGGATTCGGCTTTTCTGGCAAAAGCGCTCAGCATAGGCTGGGTCGTGGTTCATGAAGCCCCTGAAATGGCGAGGCTCCATGCACGTGCATGGTAGCAGTATGGCAAAAGCGCTCAGCAAGAATGAGCGGAGCGAGCATCGAACGGCGCGGGCCGCTTGCCTACACTTGCCGCATCACCGCGATCGCCAGCACGGCCGTCAGCACCAACGAGGACGCAGTCATGGACAGCTTCTACACCGACGAACAACGGATGATCCGCGACGCCGCGCGCGACTTCGCGACCGAATGTCTCGCGCCGCACGCGGCGCAATGGGATCGCGACGCGCAACTGCCGGCCGGGGTCGTCACGCAGTTGGGCGAACTCGGCTTTCTGGGCATGATGGTGCCGGCCGAGTGGGGCGGCTCCTACACCGATTACGTCGCCTATGCGCTCGCGCTGGAAGAGATCGCGGCCGGTTGCGCCGCCTGCGCGACGCTGATGAGCGTGCACAACTCGGTCGGCTGCGCGCCGATCCTGAACTTCGGCAGCGCCGCGCAGAAAGACCGCTATCTGCGCGAGCTCGCCATCGGCCGGACGATCGGCGCGTTTTGCCTGACCGAGCCGCAGGCGGGCTCCGAGGCGAACAATCTGCGCACCCGCGCGCAGCGGCGCGACGGGCAGTGGATTCTGCAACGGCAGCAAGCAGTTCGTGACCAACGGCGCGCGCGCCGGTCTCGCGATCGTGTTCGCGGTCACCGATCCCGAGCGCGGTAAGCGCGGCCTGTCCGCCTTCATCGTGCCGACCTCGACGCCGGGTTTCGACGTCGGCCGGCCGGAGCACAAGCTCGGCATTCGCGCGTCCGACACTTGTCCGATCTCGCTCGATCAGTGCGCGGTGCCCGAGGCCAATCTGCTCGGCGAGCCGGGCGAGGGTCTGCGCATCGCGCTGTCGAATCTCGAAGGCGGACGCATCGGCATCGCCGCGCAGGCAGTCGGCATTGCGCGCGCCGCGTTCGACGCCGCGCGCCGCTACGCGAACGAGCGCGAACAGTTCGGCAAGCCGCTGAAAGACCACCAGACGATCGCGAACATGCTTGCCGACATGGCGACGCGCCTGAATGCCGCGCGCCTGCTCGTACATCACGCGGCACGGCTGCGCTCGGCGGGGCGGCCGTGTCTGTCGGAGGCGTCGCAGGCGAAGCTTTTTGCGTCGGAGCTTGCGGAGGAGATCTGTTCGAACGCGATCCAGATTCATGGCGGCTACGGCTATCTGGAGGACTATGCGGTCGAGCGCCACTATCGGGATGCACGGATCACGCAGATTTACGAAGGGACGAGCGAAGTGCAGCGGATGGTGATCGCGCGCCATGTTTGAGGGCGGCGTTTGAGCGCACAATAGCCTGGCCGTGGATGCCCGCTTGGATCTCCGCGGCGAAAAAAACCGAGCGCGCCCCGCGCCACTCGCAACTACGTTGCATGAGACCGGAGTAAGCGCTAAAGCGCTAACTCTGGTCGACAGGAGACGACGATGACAGCAGCGAAAGCCTTTCTCGAAGCGCGCGATCTGCTAGTGCGCCATCGCACCGACTACGAGCGCGCGTACCGCGAATTCGCGTGGCCCGCGCTCGGCGAGTTCAACTGGGCGCTCGACTACTTCGATGCGATCGCGCATGACAACGACAACCCAGCGCTGTGGATCGTCGACGATCCTTCCAGCGACGGCCTGCGTCTGTCGTACGCGCAGATGTCGGAGCGCTCGTCGCGGATGGCGAACTTTCTGCGCGGCGCGGGCGTCGGCCGCGGCGACCGTGTGCTGCTGATGCTGCCGAACCGCGTCGAGCTATGGGACGTCATGCTCGCCGCGATGAAGCTCGGCGCGATCGTGCTGCCCGCCACCACGCAGCTATCCGCCGAGGACGTGCGCGAGCGCGTGCAGATCGGCGGCGCGAAGTTCGTCGTGGTCGACAGCGCGGAGCTGGGCAAATTCGATGCGCTCGACGTGCCGCTCACCCGCTTGTCGGTCGGTGCGCCGCGCGACGGCTGGATCGATGTTGCCGCCGCGTACGAGGCTTCGCCGCATTTCACGCCGGACGGCGTCACCCACGCCAGCGATCCGCTGTTGCTGTACTTCACGTCCGGCACCACCTCGAAGCCGAAGCTGGTCGAGCATACGCACCAGAGCTATCCGGTCGGGCATCTGTCGACGATGTACTGGATCGGCCTGCAACCCGGCGACATCCATTGGAACATCAGCTCGCCGGGCTGGGCCAAGCACGCGTGGAGCTGCTTCTTCGCGCCGTGGAACGCGCAGGCCTGCGTGTTCGTGTTCAACGTCCCGCGCTTCGTGCCGAAAGACACACTCGCCGCGCTCGTGCGCTTCAACGTCACCACGCTGTGCGCGCCGCCGACCGTCTGGCGCATGCTCGTGCAGGAGCCGCTCGGCGACTATCCGGTGAAGCTGCGCGAAATCGTCGGCGCCGGCGAGCCGCTGAATCCGGAGGTCATCGAGCGCGTCAAGCACGCGTGGGGCATTACGATTCGCGATGGCTACGGCCAGACCGAAACGACCTGCCAGATCGGCAATTCGCCGGGCCAGCCGGTCGTGGCCGGCTCGATGGGGCGTCCGTTGCCGGGCTACCGGGTCGAGCTGCTCGACGCCGACGACCAACCGGTCGGCGAAGGCGAAATCGCGCTGCCGCTCGCCGAACGGCCGCTCGGCCTGATGACGGGTTATGCGAACAACGCCAACGCGACCGCGCAGTCGATGCGCAACGGCCTCTATCGCACGTCGGATGTCGCGCTGCGTCGCGACGACGGCTACTACGTGTACGTCGGCCGCTCGGACGACGTGTTCAAGTCGTCCGACTATCGCCTGAGTCCGTTCGAACTCGAAAGCGTGCTGATCGAACACGAGGCGATCGGCGAGGCGGCCGTGGTGCCGAGCGCGGACGCGTTGCGTCTGTCGGTGCCGAAGGCGTTCGTCACCGTGCGTCACGGCTACGAAGCCGGTCCCGAACTCGCGCGCGCGGTGTTCGCGTTCTCGCGTGAAAAACTCGCGCCGTACAAGCGGATTCGCCGTCTGCAATTCAGCGAACTGCCCAAGACGATCTCCGGCAAGATCCGCCGCGTCGAATTGCGGCGCCGCGAAATGGAGCGCGCGGCCGAGCCAGCGCGTCTGCCGGACGAGTATTGGGAAGAGGATTTTCCCGACTTGCGGTGACTGTCTTTATTCCTCGCCATTGCTGGTTTGCCGCCCCGGTTTGAATCGCACGCGTTGAATTCGAGCTTCGGATTCGACGCGTCGGGGCACTGTTTTCTAAATCACAGGAGTTTCAGCATGAGCACCCTTGCTTCGAACGAGACCGGCCGCGACGTTGCCGGCGCCGTGGCCACCGTCAAACTGCTGATCAACGGCGAGTTCGTCGAATCGAAGACGACCGAGTGGGGCGACATCGTGAACCCGGCCACGCAGGCGGTCCTCGCGCGCGTGCCGTTCGCGACCGTCGCGGAAGTCGACGCGGCGGTGCGCAGCGCGCACGCCGCGTTCAAAACGTGGAAGGACACGCCGATCGGCGCGCGCATGCGCATCATGCTGAAGTACCAGGCGCTGATTCGCGAGCATATGCCGCGCATCGCGAAGACGCTGTCGGCCGAGCAGGGCAAGACGATTCCCGATGCCGAGGGCGACATCTTCCGCGGTCTGGAAGTCGTCGAGCACGCGTGTTCGATCGGCACGTTGCAGCAGGGGGAGTTCGCCGAGAACGTCGCCGGTGGTGTGGACACTTACACGCTGCGCCAGCCGCTCGGCGTATGCGTCGGCATCACGCCGTTCAATTTCCCCGCGATGATCCCGCTGTGGATGTTCCCGATGGCGCTCGTGTGCGGCAATACCTTCGTGCTGAAGCCATCCGAGCAGGACCCGCTGTCGACGATGCAGCTCGTCGAACTCGCGCTCCAAGCCGGCGTGCCGAAGGGCGTGCTGAACGTCGTGCACGGCGGCAAGGAAGTCGTCGATGCGCTGTGCACGCATGAACTGGTGAAGGCGATTTCGTTCGTCGGCTCGACGGCGGTCGGCACGCACGTGTATCGCCTCGGCAGCGAACACGGCAAGCGAGTGCAGTCGATGATGGGCGCGAAGAACCACGCGGTCGTGCTGCCCGACGCGAATCGCGAACAGACCCTCAACGCGCTCGCCGGCGCCGCGTTCGGCGCCGCCGGTCAGCGCTGCATGGCGAGTTCGGTGGCGGTGCTGGTCGGTGCCGCGCGCGAGTGGCTGCCCGATCTCGTCGCGAAGGCGAAGACGCTGAAGGTCAACGCGGGTCACGAGCCGGGCACCGATGTCGGGCCGGTCGTGTCGCGCGCCGCGAAGCAGCGCATTCTCGGTCTGATCGACGCTGGCGTGAAAGAGGGCGCGACGCTCGTGCTCGACGGCCGCGATGTGAACGTGCACGGCTACGAGCAGGGCAACTTCATCGGCCCGACGGTGTTCACCGACGTGACGGCCGACATGGAAATCTACCGCACCGAAATCTTCGGGCCGGTGCTCGCGGTGCTGAACGTCGCGACGCTCGACGATGCTATCGCGCTCGTCAACGCCAACCCGTTCGGCAACGGCGTCGGCCTCTTCACGCAAAGCGGCGCGGCGGCGCGCAAGTTCCAGAGCGAGATCGATATCGGCCAGGTCGGTATCAACATTCCTATCCCGGTGCCGGTGCCGTTTTTCAGCTTCACCGGTTCGCGCGGCTCGAAGCTTGGCGATCTCGGTCCCTACGGCAAGCAGGTCGTGCAGTTTTACACGCAGACCAAGACGGTCACCGCGCGCTGGTTCGACGACGACACCGTCAACGATGGCGTCAACACGACGATCCGCCTGCGTTGAAGGCACTGAGGGCACACCCGGAGACGACACCATGAAAATAGGCTTTATCGGACTCGGCAATATGGGCGCGCCGATGGCGCTGAACCTGCTGAAGGCGGGCCACGCGCTCACCGTGTTCGACCTCAGCGCGCAAGCTGTGCGCGCGCTCGTCGACGCGGGCGCGCAGCCGGCCCGCTCACCGCAAGCCGCCGCGAGCGACGTCGAATGCGTGATCACGATGCTGCCCGCCGCGGCTCACGTGCGCAGCGTGCTCGTCGCGGACGATGGCATCCTCGCCGGCATCGCGCCGGGCGTGCCGATCATCGATTCGAGCACGATCGATCCCGCCAGCGTGAAAGCGTTTGCCGAACTCGCCGCGGCTCACGGCAACTGCTTCGTCGATGCACCGGTCTCGGGCGGCACCGGCGGCGCGGCGGCGGGCACGCTGACCTTCATGGTCGGCGGCAGTGCGAGCGCGTACGAGCAGGTCAAGCCAGTGCTGTCGGCGATGGGAAAAAACATCGTGCATTGCGGCGACACCGGCACGGGCCAGGTCGCGAAGATCTGCAACAACCTCGTGCTCGGCATCTCGATGGCGGGCGTCGCCGAGGCGATGTCGCTCGGCGAGGCGCTCGGTATCGACACGAAGGTGCTCGGTAGCATCATCAATACGTCGACCGGGCGCTGCTGGAGTTCGGACACGTATAACCCGATGCCGGGCGTGATCGAGACCGCGCCGTCCTCGCGCGGCTATACCGGCGGCTTCGGCACCGACCTGATGCTGAAAGACCTCGGCCTCGCCACCGATGCCGCGCGCGGCGTGCGTCAACCGGTCTATCTCGGCGCGCTCGCGCAGCAGCTTTATCAAACGATGAGCGCGAACGGCGCGGGGCGCCTGGACTTTTCGGCGGTGATCAAGCTGTATCGCTCGTGTGAGCGCGGCGGTAACGGCCAGGGAGGCACGCAATGATCGAGCTCGATTACGCACATGACGGCGCCGTTGCTTTGATCACGTTGAAACGGCCGCCCGCGAACGCTTTCACGCCCGACGGTCTGCTGCAATTGCAACGCACCGTCGAGCAGTTGAACGCCGATGCGCGCGTGCGCGCGCTCGTGATCACCGGCGACGGTCCGAAGTTTTTCAGCGCGGGCGCCGATCTGAACACGTTCGCCGACGGCGATCGCGAAGTCGCGCGCACCGCGGCCGCGCGTTTCGGCGCAGCCTTCGAATCGCTGCAGAACGCGCGGCCCGTCGTCGTCGCGGCGCTCAACGGCTTTGCGATGGGCGGCGGTCTCGAATGCGCGCTCGCCTGCGATATCCGCATCGCCGAGCAGCATGCGGTGCTGGCGCTCCCCGAGACGGCGGTCGGTCTGCTGCCATGCGGCTGCGGCACGCAGACGCTGCCGTGGCTCGTCGGCGAAGGCTGGGCCAAGCGGATGATGCTGACCGGCGAGCGCGTCGATGCGGCGACCGCGCTCGGCATCGGTCTCGTCGAAGAAGTGGTGGAGCGCGGCGCCGCGCGTGAAGCCGCATTGAACATGGCGCAGCGCGTCACCGGTTTGAGCCCGCAGGCGGTCAGCTTCAGCAAGGAGCTGATCCATCAGGCGCGGCATGGCGTGCCGCGCGCCGCCGCGCTCGCGCTAGAACGCGAGCGCTTCGTCGATCTGTTCGATGGTGCCGATCAGCGCGAGGGCGTCAACGCGTTCCTCGAAAAACGCGCGCCGCGCTGGCAGACGAGCCGTGCATCGCGGGAGACGCAGCGATGAGCACTTTGCACGGCTTTGCGGTCGAAATGCGCGCCGCGACGAACCCGCAAGCCGAACCCGACGTGCTGTTTCGCGTTGTCAACCGCGTGGCGATCATCACGCTGAACCGGCCTGCCGCGCTCAATGCGCTGTCGCACGCGATGGTGCGCGAACTCGCGGTGCTGGTCGAGCATTGCCGCACCGATGCCGGGATCGTCGCGCTGGTGCTGAAGGGCGCTGGCGACAAGGGCTTTTGCGCGGGCGGCGACGTGCGCGAGGTCCATCGGCTGGCGACGCAGGGCGACCCACGCTGGCTCGCGTTCTTCGTCGACGAATACCGGCTCGATTACGCGTTGCACACGTTTCCGAAGCCGGTGGTCGCGCTGCTCGACGGCATCGCGATGGGCGGCGGCATGGGCCTCGGCCAGGCGGCGCGGCTGCGCATCGTGACCGAACGCAGCCGCATCGCGATGCCGGAGACTCGCATCGGCTTCGTGCCCGACGTCGGCGCGAGCCGTTTTCTGAGCGTGATGCCGGCCGAGCTTGCGCTGTATGTCGGGCTGACCGGCGCGACGCTAGCGGGCGCCCGACGCGATGCGCCTGCAACTGGCCGACCTGTGCGTGCCGGCCGACTGGCTCGCGAGCTTCGAGGAACGTTTGCAGCGCATGTCGCACGACGGCGAGCGCATCGACGCGCTGCGCGCCGTGTTCGAGCCGCCGTGCAATATCGTGCCGCACGCACCGCTCGGCGCGCTGACGCAACTGATCCTGCGCCACTTCGACCGGCGTTCGGGCGTCGAGCGCATCGTCGCGACGCTGCGTCAGGATCTCGAACGCGAACCGCCGCGCGAGGTGCGGCAATGGCTGCAAGCGACCTACGACGCACTGACCGCCCATTCGCCGACGATGCTGCACGTGACGCGCGAAGCGCTGCTGCGCGGCCGGCAGATGACGCTTGCCGATTGCTTCCGGATGGAGCTCGGCATCGTGAAGCGCTCGATCGAGGAAGGCGATTTCCGCGAGGGCGTGCGCGCGCAACTGATCGACAAGGACCGTCGGCCGCGCTGGTCACCGGCGACGCTCGCCGATGTGCAACCCGAGCGCGTGCGGCATTTCCTGAGTTCGCCGTGGCATGGCGACGCGCATCCACTGGCGGCGCTGGGCGCGGAGCATGGCGACTGACTTGCGCGGCGTATCGCATGCCGCGCGGGGCGCGCGGCCCGGCGCACCCGCGCCCGCCCTTAGGTCTGCTTGGCATGTCCCGCCGATCAGCCGCCGGTGCCAATTGTGGTCTGGCGGACACAGACTACGCGCGCCAATTGACATCTTTCCGGGCGCAATCTTAGATAGATAGTTCAGCCCCGTCCCGACCGGCAAAGCCTGCTCGCAGCCCTCATCACGGCGCTCGTCCGACCTACGGTGCGTTTATACGTCACCGCTTCCCGCATTCCCGTACTCTTGATCGATCAGGAGGCAATGCGTATGGAAAAGCCGTCAGATGAGAATCGCCGCTCCAAACCCTTCGGCGACAAACCCGCTTCCCACCTCGAGCAGGGCCCTCATGCAAAAAAGCTCGCCCTCACCGCGCTAGGCGGCATTGCGGTTCTGGTGGGCAGCGGTATCTACTGGGTGGTGACCTTTTCGCATCGCGTGCCGGATGCGGATTGCTTTCCTCCCGGCATCGAGTGCGTTAAAAAGATCGCCGCGGTGATGAAGGAAGTCAGCGACGCGGATCGCGCAACCAGCATGGGCGAGAGCTGGCTGCTTGCGTTGCTGGTCACGGCCTTCACGTTCCTCGTGTTCTATGTCCACATTTGCCGTGGAGAAGAAGAACGGGCGCGGACCATCGCGGAACGCGAGTTCGAGCAGAAGAAGCGTATCGCGGAAGAGGAAGGCGAGGCCGCTCCCGACGTCGACTCCCGCTCGAAGGGTGTAGTCGGCATCCTGCGAAGCTGGTTCGCGTCGCGCTGGTGCATTCCGGTGTTCTGCTACGTCCCGGCGGTATTGCTGTTCGGCGGAGAGATATGGGAAGGCTATACCGATGCGGTCGTACTCGCATTGGCGCTCGCCGCCATTTACGTGGCCGCGGAACACTATTCCGCGCTCGAGCAGCAACGCAAGCTCGTCGACGAGCAGGAAGCGGTGCTCGAGACCATCCGCAAGGAACTCAGCGACAAGGTGGCCAGCATCGATAACGCGATGGGAACCCGCTATGGTCTTCGCGTGATCTACGACGCCTATCGCGACCCGAACCACGACCAGTCCCGCGCAGAGGAGAGGAAGCGCTTGCAGCCCGGCGCGGCGCACCAGGCTCACGGCGGCGCGGCGAACGTTCATGAGTCTGAAAAAGGCATTTTTTCGATCTATCGTTTCTTCGATATCGACAAGCAATGGTGGGCGCGCGAGTCCTGGGACGGCTATCGCAGCAGCCCCGCGGCGACGCTCTACCGGACCTTGAAGGAAGGCGCGCGCACGAAGATGACGCTGGTGACGCCTCTCGAATATCCCGAGTTCGACGACGGCTCGATGCAGGACAAGGCACTCTTCTTCGGCAAGTTCATTGGACTCGTATGGCATTACGTCGTGCTGTGGCACGTACGGCGCGCGCTCGAGGCCGACTCGAAAGACGTCGTGTGCGAACACAAGATCCGCATTGCGCAGACTTCGCTGTGGCTGCATGTGGTCGACCGGACCGTCTATCAGATTCTCGGCGACGATCGCGGCAAGGACGTCAAGGTGCGCAACCTGACGCACGACATGGATGAGATCTCGGTATCGCTCGCCCGCTGGGCCAAGCGTGAAATTCAAACACTGGCGGCGCGTGGCCCGACCGTCGAGGAGTACATCTGCACCTGCCTGACCGATGCCCATCAGGCCATACCCGCGGACGGCGCGGCCACCTTCGGACAGAACGAGGATCACGTACTCGAAAGACTCGGATTCAAGGAATGGGCGAACGAAGGAGACGCGCCATCGGGAATTCGCAAGCGAGTGTTGGCCGCGCGCTGCAAGGGATTGATCCGGGATGCCGTGGCGATCATCGCCACGTCCGAGCCGGGGCAGACGGCGACCATCGACGGCCAATACGATCCGTCGATCGAAGAGATAGCAGCGGAGGTCGAGTGATGACTACTTCCATCGATGCGATGCTGGCCGACCTGGAGATCATCAGCGACCTGGTGATGTCCCTCGTGGTGCCGACGAAAACCACGGACCGCTCGAACTTCACGACGCCGATCTCGCTGATGGTCAGACACCATCTGGTCGGCGGGCAGTCGCCGCTTGCCGGTCGCGACGTGCGCGGTCTCGTCGACCGGCTCAAGCACTGCGCCGGCGCGCTGTGCAAGGTCGGATCGGGCAAGAAGCTGCTCGCCGATTCGCAGTTGATGCGGGGCATTCCTGCGGCGCCATATCAGGCGAATCAGTTCTACGTCGAGTTGCTGACGGCGGTGTCGCTCGGTCTTTACTTTCTCGGCGTGCCGATTGGCGAGCCGTGGGACCTGGTGCAGACCTGGGCCGACGAGGAGGGGGGCGGGCTACCGAACGGCATCTGCGTGGCGAAGGCGATCGGCGATATCGTGCGCTCGTCGCGCAAGTGGCATCCCACGCTGCCGGTGGAAGCCGACGCGAACGAGCGCGCCAAACGCAGGGCGTCGACGGATCTGATCGTCCATTCGTTCCTGCCGATGATCCTGTTTCGCGATCTGATCCTGTGGGGCGGCGGACAGCCGGAACCGGAGAATTCCGGGCTGCCGGAACATCCGTCGATCCGCAGTCAGACGGCGACCGGACCCACCGAAGGCGACGAGTCGGATGAACGGTCTTTGCTCGTGCCGTCGATCCATGCGTTGGGCCGCTGTTACGAAGTGTTGCAACTGCAACTTTACCTGAGGGCCGGTTATCCGATTTACTATGCCGTGCCACAGGCCATTCTGAAGACCGAAATTTTGCGGTCCTGCGCGGCGGGAAAATCCACCGAGGAGTGCTGGGAAGAAATGTGCACGTTCCTGCGTGACAAGATCTTCCGCGGCAAGCTGCCCGACGCCGGCAATCTGCAGAAGCAGTGCGTCTACGTGATCGACCGGACCAAGCCTCCCGCGTGCTTCATCAATCACGATGCGGGGCTGCTGACCTTCGAAGGCATCGATCTCGACGTGGGCAGCCGCGAACTGCCGCTACCAGCGAGTTACATGCTCGATGAACGCAGGGAGCGCTACCGCAAGAGAGTGCTTTCGTTCAAGCCGGCTGATGACGAAGCCGCGCTGCGAAACCTCTTGAATGGCGCAAAGAACAAGGAACTTTTCAAGCATATCTTTCATGGCGCGAAAGATGATCATCCTGATCCGGCTCACGGCAAGGATGCCGCCAACGACGCCGCGAAGGACACCGTCACGGTGAGGTGACGATGCGCGGCGCACTGGGTATCGGGAACGCCGGATGCTAGGAATTTTATGGTTGCTCCGACGCGGATCGCCTCTGGCGAAGCGATCCGCGCCATAACGAGGCGCGTCGCGCCGTACGTTGGCTGTTTCGTTGCAACACCAGCAGGCAACTCCACAGTCAAACCTAGCAGGAAGGCACCATGGACAGGAATCGTGTAGAAGGTACAGCGAAGGAGCTCAAGGGCTCGGTCAAGGAAGCGATTGGCAAGGTCACCGGCAATCGCGCGAAACAGGCCGAAGGAGCGGCCGAAAAAATAGCCGGCAGGATACAGGCGAGAATCGGCGAAGAAACCGAAGAGGTGCGAGAGCGTGTGAAGAGTTAGCGAGCCGAAACTTCACGTACCCGCAGCTTCATTTATCCCGCCCCCCGGTTTCGGGCGCATCAAGTCAGGCACGCAAGCCGTGCAATGACGCACCGCGTGCGTAGCGCCTCGCACGCTGCCGGTGCTCGCCGCGTCGCGCCCTCGCGGCGCGGCGTTCGACACACGGAACGTGTAAATTTCTGTTACGGTCCAGAGTCAGCCGGCGCACTCGTCGCGCCGGCGCCGCATCGCCCATTCGAGGACGCTTCATGCTGGGATTCGACGTCGGCGCGGCCAGGAAAGTCTGGACCGCGTCTCTGCTCGCGCTGCTATTTTTCCTCATCTATATCGCGTCGACGACGGTGCTCGTCGTCGTGTTCGCGGTGTTTTTCAGCTATCTGATCTACCCGATGGTGGTGCTGGTCGAACGCGTGAGGCCGCGCCGCATGCCGCGCGTCGTGTCGATCGCGGTCGTGTTCATCGTCGTGGTCGCGCTGCTCGCGGTGGTTGGCTCACTGTTCGGCGTGGAATTGCAGGATCAGGCGACGCGCCTCTTCACGCAACTGCCCGCGCTGCTGCGCACCGATGTGCCGAACCGTTTTCCGCTGCCGCATTTTCTCGAACCGCTGCGCGAGCGGATCGTCGATTTCGTGCGCAGCCAGATCGAGACCGGCTCGGACAACGCCGTGCCGTTGGCGCGCAGCCTCGGGCTCGGCGTCGTCCACGCGGCGAGCAACCTGATCTACCTGGTGCTGATTCCGATCCTGAGCTTCCTGCTGATCAAGGACGGCGAACGGATGCGCGACGCGTTTCTGGCGTTGCTGAACAGCCGGCATCGCGTGCTGTGGAACGAGATCGTCGACGATCTGAACGTGCTGCTGTCGAAGTACGTGCGCGCGCTGCTGTTTCTGTCGCTCGCCACGCTATTTAGCTACGGCGTCGTGTTCTCGCTGCTCGGCGTGCCGTACGCGTTTCTGCTCGCGGTCAGCGCGGGGCTGCTCGAATTCGTGCCGTTCGCGGGGCCGCTTGCCGCGGTCGCGATCACGCTCGTGGTCGCGGTGTTCAGCGGCTATCCGCACCTGTTGTGGCTGGTGATTTTTATCGGGCTGTACCGGCTGTTCCAGGACTACGTGCTCAATCCGTATCTGATGAGCGAAGGCGTCGAGGTCAGTCCGTTTCTGGTGATCGTCGGATTGCTCGCGGGCGATCAGCTTGGCGGCGTCGCTGGGATTTTTCTCGCGGTGCCCGTCATCGCGACGCTGAAAATCGTGATCGGCCGGGCGCGCGTGTTTTACTCGGCGTCGCACGGGCAGGGCGAGGCCGCGCGGCGCGCGCTGACGGGCAGCACCGACGACGAGGCGTAGCGCGCGGCTCGCAGTTGGCGCAGCGACACCGCGCGCTGCCTGGCATCGCTAACCTTCTCCAGCGATGTGAGCTTCGATGCCGGCGCGAGGCATCGTCGCGCCAGCGGCGCTGGCCGCCGCCACTTCGCGCGGCACGCCCTTCACGCGCGAGACCCACAGCACCGCCGCGCATGCGACCGCCACCGCCGCCCAGCCGACGGTTCCATACCCGGCGATGCGGCCATCAGCCGACGTGCTCAGCATCAAGCCGCCGAGCCACGCGCCAGTGCCGGTGCCGAGCGCCTGCAGCGCGCTGTTCGCGCTCAGGAACGCACCGCGTCGCGCGGGCTCGGGGACCGTGGTCAGCAGTGCCTGCATCGGCACCATGCGGCCGTTCATCAACACGAGGAAGCACGGGAAGAACAGCACGAGCGCGTAGAACGGCAGGTTCGGCAGATGCGTGATGAACAGCACCGGCACGAACGACAGCAGCGCCGCGCAGCGGAACACGCGCTGCGTGCCGAAGCGGTCGGCGAATCTGCCGACGAGGCGCGACGTGAAGAAGGTCGCCGCGCCGCCGGCCATGTACAGCCACGACAGCTGTCGCGGCGCGACGCCGTGATTGGCGACCAGCATCGGCGCAATGAACGGGATCACCAGCATGTGCGCGATCATCATCATGAACGTCAGCGCGAACGCGTTCAGATGGCTTCGGTTGCTCAGCAGGCGCCACAGCTCGGGCAGTACTTCCGCGAGCGGCGGCTGCCGGCGGCTCAGATGCGCGGCCAGCGACGGCACCTGTTGCGAGGCCGCGAACCACACCAGCAGCGACAACGCGACCAGCAGGAAGAACGGCGCCGCCCAGCCGAACTGCGCGCCGAGCATCACGCCGGCCGGCACGCCGGCGATCGCCGCGAGCGAGAACGCGGTCATGATCGTGCCGGTCGCGGCGCCGCGCCGTTGCAGCGGGATCACGTCGCCGACGATCGCCATGATCACGGAGCCGAGCACGCCGCCGGTGATGCCCGCGAACGCGCGCGCGGCGAGCAGCAGCGCGAACGTCGACGCGAGCGCGCACGCGAGGTTCGACAGCGCGAACAGCGCGTAAATGGTGAGCAGCAGACGGCGCCGGTCGAAGCGGTCGATATAGGTCGCCGCGAACAGGCCCGACAGCCCGGAGCACCACGAATACGCGGATACGGCCGTCGCGAACGCGGCCGGCGCGATCTGGAACGCGCTCATGATCTGCGGGCCGAGCGGCATCATCACCATGAAGTCCATGATGATCGTGAACTGCGTGAGCGCGAGCAGCCACAACAAACGACGCTCGTGCCGTGCAGTGATTGAGTACATCGGTTGATTTCCTTTTGTCGTTGTTCGAAGTACGCCGCTAATGCCGCGCGCCACGCGAGCAGAAGCTCAGTCGTCGATCGTTTCGTGGACCGCGACCGCGCCCTGTTTCCAGTAGCTGGCCGCGCGAATCCGCGTTTTGTCGACGCCGCGCTCGCCGCATAGATGCTGACGCACCGCGCGGATCGTCGCCGCTTCGCCGGCGGCCCACACATAGCCTTCACCGTTCACCGGCAGCCAGGTATCGCGCACCGCGTGCAACAGCGCTTCGCTGCGCGCGCCGTTTTGCGTGTTGGCTTCGTTGCGATAGCACCAGACCAGATGCACCTCGGCCTGCGTCGTGAACTCGATGCGCGCCGACGGATCGGCGACCTCGATCACCGCGGCGACGCGCGTGCCGGCCGGCAACTCTTCGAGACGGCGCGCGATCGCGGGCAGCGCGGTGTCGTCGCCGATCAGCAGATGCCAGTCGAAGCCGGTCGGAATCACCAGCGAACCGCGCGGGCCGCCGACGCCCAGATACTGGCCCGCCTGCGCCTGCGCGGCCCACGTCGCCGCGGGGCCCGCGTCGTGCATCGCGAACTCGATGTCGAGCTCGCGGGCGTCGCGATCGAAACGGCGCGGCGTGAAATCGCGCGCGGTCGGCCGCTTGCCTTCCGGGAACACCGGGCCGTCGGGGCCGGCTTGCGGCAGCGTAGGTTTGTCGGCGCCGGGGTCGGGGAAGAAGACCTTGATGTGATCGTCGAACGAGGCTGAGACGAAGTCGTCCAGATCGGCGCCGGTGACGGTCACGCGAATCAGGTGCGGCGTCAGCGCGCGCACCTGCTTGACCTGCAGCAGACGAAACTTCAACGGATGCCGTACGCGATGCACGGCGAGATCAGGGCGAGTGTTTTGCTCTTGCATGTGGGCGATGCTCCGGTTCGGTTCGGGAGGACGCGCGGGTCGCCTCGTGGACGGGCGCGCGTTGTCAGGCGGTCGGCTCGCTGTCGTTGCCGGGCTTTGCGATGTCGCCACGGTTGCCGCCTTCGATTTCTTTGGCCGCGCGCATCAGGATCGCTGCGATGCGGCGCTGTTCGTCGGCCGGCGCGTTGTCCCGGCGCAGCAGCGCGTTCTTCAGCGTGCGGCGCGCTTCATTCAGCTCGGGCACCCAGCCGCCTTCGCTGACGTCGGCCGGCTCTTCGCCGGCAAACGCGCGGCGCACCGAATCCATCTTGCGTGCGATATGCGAGAGTCGCGCGAGCATCAGCTCGACGCGCTCGCGGTTCGCGGCCAGATATTCGCGGCCCGCATCCGCCAGCTCATAGCGCTTGCGGTTGCCTTCGAGCTGCACGGTGACGTAGCCGAGTTCTTCGAGATAGGTCAGCGCTGGATAGACCATGCCGGGGCTCGGGCTGTAGAAGCCGTTCGAGCGCGTTTCGAGCGCCTTGATCAACTCGTAGCCGTGACTCGGCTGCGCTTCGATCAGCGATAGCAGCAGCAGTTGCAGATCGTCGGAGCTGAATTTGCGGCCACGCGGGAAACCATCGCCGTCGCCGCCGAAGCCGCCGGGGCCGCCGCCGAAACCACCGTATCCGCCCGGACCACCGAAACCACCGCCGAAGCGCGAGCCACGGCCGCCCAAGCGCCACTCGTGATGGCGGCCAAAGGCGTGACGCAAAACGTGCAGCAGGTAGTGGTGGCGGGCGCCGGAGGAAGCGCATGCTTCGGCGGCGCCCAGGTCGGCGATTTCGCTCGCCTGCGGCGACGGAAGGCGGAAACCGGCATGAAAACGGTCGCGCGCGCCGCGCGGACCGGAAAAATGATGAGGATGACGCATCTGGGACTCTCCTATGAGTGTCGTAAGATGCATCTTAAGATATATATCTTAAGATTGTCTGTCAAACTCTTTTTGCGATCTTTATCGGCGCACAACAAAGTCTGCGGCATACGAAAACCCCGCTTTCAGAGACAACAAAGTCTGCAGCAAGTCCAAAAAGCGCATTGCAATGCAGCATTTTCTGCCGGGGTTAGCAGGGTTTGAACGCCTGAAAGTAGGGCGGAAGCAATGGCGTTTTTTCGGTCGCTTAAATAGGGATGGATTGAAGTGATCCCGTGCCTCGGATCAAGCAGACGTCTTCGACTCATGACTTTCGGACTCTTGCTCATGCGGAGATTGTCGCCCTTGCCGAAGACGCGCAACGTCCACTGGTCGGCCTCGTCGACATTGATCCGCGGCAGCGCCAGATTCTCATTCCACACCAGCTCCGCTACGGAATGCATGCTGGCGCTCGGAGATGGTATGGCTGACTACATGAGGGTGCGCATTCGTCCCGCCGGAGGCGGCGCTCCACGAATGTTTCGATGCGCTTTCATGCCGGTGGCCTTCTTAAGGCGGGAAGGAGGTGCGGGCCAGGCTCGTGACTAGCCCATCGCCGGAATCGGGCGACATTCGCGGGCAGTTTCGAGTGGCGCAATGTCGGCCATTGCCGACGGTCAGCTATTGGCTGTGGTCGGTCGGCTTCACGACACTCTCCGGCCGTTCACACCCTCAGCGGTCGTGAGCGACGCGTCTCGCCATCCCCAACGCGTACTTACGACCCACAACAGCCCGTTGACGCCCTTAGGAACGGACACTCGCGACGGGCAACGCGGGCCTAGATTTTCGGGGTAGAACAACCGATTAGTCGTGACATGCGCAAAGTTCGAACTCATGGCCATCAGGGCTAACGAACACAATGCTCTTCATGGCTTCATTGTTTAGCCCGTCGAGAGCGACTGTTGCCCCAAAAGCCTTGGCGCGATCCAGAAATATATGCAAGGCGGATACGTCAAATTCGAACACAGGAACGCATCCGCTCCCGACGAACTCATCGCCAAAATCATTTAGCAGCAACCCGAAGCGGACTTCACCGAGCGAGAATTCGGTCCACTTATCCGACCTGCGGATCGGCGCGCGTTCCAACAGGTTTTCCCAGAAAGCAGAACTGCGTTCCATGTCCGACACTTTCAAATAGGTGGTTCTAATCCGCATTGAATGCTCCAAGAACGTTTTCGGAAAGACGCAACAGATAATAGAGGTTTCAAAAGTTTCACGTGAACAATTAATTGTCCACGATCTATGCACGAATATAGACTGGCCGAGCATCGCCTCATGCGACTGGCATATCCCCAGCAATAGGCAGTTGCTTTCCCATCTCGAACGCACGAAGCTCGTAGCCAAGTTCCTGATACAAATCGACCGCCTGTTCATTAAACGCCCAAACGGTCAGCCTCATGTCGTTGGCACCGTTTTTTCGTGCCCACTCTTCAGCAAGTTTCATCAGCGTGCTCCCGACGCCGCGTCCCCGCAGTCGTTCCAAAACAGCGACTGAGCCAATGCGGCCAACGGTCAACGGTTGCAACAGTGGACTTGTCGGCTGCATCACTTGAACGGTGATAAAGCCGACCGCCGTGCTGCCATGCTCGGCGAGAAACATGGCTCGATCTTCTCCCTGAAGGCTTGATAGCCAGTGCGGCTTGTCTCGAGCGAACTCTTCAGTGGCGTTTGCATAGACGTCAGGACGTGCCTGATGGTGGATCGCGTTCAAGATTTGACCCAACTCGCAAATTTTCAAAATGTCGTCCACGGTTGCGCGGCGATAGCTTATCGAGTCGGTCATCTTCAGCTCTTGATGGTGGGGGAAATAAAAAAAGGCGCCTTAAGCGCCTTGGTCGTTTGCACATGGAATGGACCGTGAGGTCGAATTCCTTGCTATGGACGTAACGACCCACGGCGCAGCGGATAGCGACCGTGATGATGGTGGTGAGCCTTGCTCGGGACGTTACGAAGTTCCATGCTGTTAATATTGGCACAAAAACAATTTCTGCGTGAGCACATTATTTTTTTGAGTGGCGGCTGTGTCTAACCGGGCATATCGGCCAGCAACGCCCATCGCTCGTGGTCGCGCCATTCGCCATTTACGCGGAGATAGCGAGGAGAAAAACCTTCCTGTTTAAAAGAGGGTGTAAAAAGTTTTGTGTAAACGGTCATTTGGCAGGAGACTGCCAGCAACAGGAGCATAGATGACCGTAGCGAAACGCAATAAAAGAGAGAAACCCGATGCTGAACTCGTCAAGCTGGCAGACAGCCTGCTGGCGAATTACCAGAAGCCGGAAGACCTGATAGGCGAGAACGGCCTGCTCAAGCAGCTTACCAAGATGCTGGTGGAGCGTGCGTTAGAGACGGAGATGTCCGAACACCTGGGCCATGGCAAAAGCGAAACGGTGACCAATGCCACGGGCAACACCCGTAATGGCCATAGCGCCAAGACGCTGCAGGGGGAGTTTGGCGAGTTGCCGCTCAATATCCCGCGCGACCGTCAGGGGGCGTTCGAGCCGAAGCTGGTGGAGCGCCATCAGACGCGCTGGACGGGCTTCGACGACAAGATCATTTCGCTGTATGCGCGTGGCCTGAGCGTGCGCGAGATCCAGGGGCACCTGGAAGAAATGTACGGCACGGAGGTCTCGCCGACGCTGATCTCGGCGGTCACCGACGCCGTCAGTGATGAGGTGAAGGTCTGGCAGGCCCGTGCGCTCGACGCGCTTTATCCGATTGTCTATCTCGACTGCATTCACGTCAAAGTGCGCGACAGCGGCGCGGTGCGGACCAAGGCGGTGTACCTGGCCATCGGCGTGAACATGGCCGGCCACAAGGAAGTCCTGGGACTGTGGATCGCCCAGACCGCGGGGGCCAAGTTCTGGCTGCAGGTGGTCACTGAGCTGAAGACGCGCGGCGTGCAGGACATCTTTATCGCCTGCGTCGACGGGCTTAAAGGCTTTCCTGAAGCCATTGAAGCGGTCTACCCAAAAGCGGCCGTGCAACTGTGCATCGTGCATATGGTGCGCAACAGCCTGAACTTCGTGCCGTGGAAAATGCAGCAGGAAGTCGCCGCCGACCTGAAGACGATTTACACTTCATCGACCGTCGAGATGGCCGAACAGATGCTGGGCACCTTCGAGGCCAGGTGGGACAAGGACTATCCGTCCATCGGACAGAGCTGGCGACGCAACTGGGCACGTGTGATTCCGTTCTTCGATTACCCACCGGAGATCAGGAAGGTGATCTACACCACGAATGCCATAGAATCGATCAACATGAGCCTGCGCAAGGTGATCAAGACCCGCAGCTCGTTCCCGACCGATGAGGCCGTCACCAAGCTGTTTTACCTGGCCCTGAACAACATCAGCAAGAAGTGGACGATGCCGATCCGCGACTGGAAGGCCGCACTGAACCGCTTCACGATCCAGTTCGAAGAGCGGCTGGTGCCGGGTTAAACCTCAACCCGTTTACACAAAATTCCGGACACCCCCGTTTAAAACCCAACCGCCGCACAAGTGCGATCGACGCGATATTCCCTGGTTGAATATTTGCCTCCACCCGATGCAATCCAAGTTCGCTGAAAGCATAGATCACAGCTGCCCGTACCGCGTCCGTCATCAACCCTGCCCGGGCGAAGTTCGACATTCCGTAATACCCGAGATAGGCGCTGCGAAAAGCGCCCATTACTATTTCGTTAATGTTCACCACACCGACAATTTGAATCGATGCCACTTGGCAGTCTCAAGAGTCAAGTGCAACGTTTAGCTAATCCAGCCTTCTCTAACTCTTTAGCCATTGCTTCCTCGGGGGAGTCCCAGCCGAGCGTCTGGCGAGGCCGCCCGTTAAGCAATTTGGCGATGTCATTGAGTTGGGTCTGCGAGAGCGTCGAAAGGTCTGTGCCCTTTGGCAGAAACTGACGCAGCAAGCCGTTGGTGTTCTCATTGCTGCCGCGCTGCCAGGGCGCATGCGGATCAGCAAACCAGATATCGATATTGAGCCGCCTGGAGAGCTCGACATGGCAGGCCATTTCCGTTCCCCGATCCGTAGGTCAGGCTCTCGCGAAGAAAGGCCGGCAACTTCTTCATTTGCCGCGAGAAGCCTTCCAGCGCATCCTTGGCCGTACAGCCATCCATGCGGCACAGAATCACGAAGCGCGTCTTGCGTTCGACCAGCGTGCCCACGGCGGAACGATTAAACGCACCCTTGTCGGGTAAGAACGTGCCGTTACCGGCACGTTCTCCCCTAAGAACCGGACGGGCGAGTCACCCCGCATCCGGCTCAAGCCATTCTTCAGCACCATGGGGTGGCACCGGACAGACCGACCGGATGTTTCGCGGCGCGACGACGGGCAAAGTAGGGCGTCCATGCCGGATCAAACGGATGGGCCGGTCCACGAACCTTAACGTGACGCGTAATCGCGACCGTCGTTGCGCGGAAGAGCCGCAGGCTACCGATACTGCCGTCAGACCGAACTGCCTCCGTCGCAAAGTCCCACGACCTTTGTCCGTCGGTCCGGAAGTATCGCCTCCTGACCCATCGTGCTCCTTTGGTGGGATGCCGGCGCAATGCCCACCTCCAGAGCAGTTGCCAGATGTGTGAGTCTATCAATGAGAAGATGGCCTTCGCCACGATGTGGCGGTGATACATGGCCCATCCCCGGATGACCGGGTTGAGTTGCTGTATCAGCGCGCGCTGCGTGGCGCTTGCGTTACCCTTGATGATTCCCCTGACCTTCTCAAGCAGCGAGCTGACACTTTTCCTCGCTGGCTTGATCAGCAGTTTGCCGCCGTACTTGCGTACGTTCTGGCCCAGGAAATCGAAACCCTCCGTTATGCGTGTAATCCGGGTTTTCTCCTCCGACAGTTCCAGACCACGAACCGCCATGAAGCGACGGATCGCAGGAAGAACCACGGATTCCAGTACTTCTTTCGAAGCACCGGTCACCACGAAATCATCGGCATACCGGATAACGTTGAGTTTGGCCGTGCGACGTGCGAGTTTCGAGACACCGATGCTCGCGTGTACTGCCGCCTCAAGTCCATCCAGCGCCATATTCGCGATCACGGGCGAGGCAATACCCCCTTGGGGTGTGCCCGCCCGCGACTCGAACCGGGTTCCCTCATCAATATATCCGGCCTCAAGCCACCTGCGCAGGATCGCCTTATCCATCGGTATGTGCTCCCGAAGCCAGAGGTGACTGAAGTTGTCGAAACAGCCTCGTATGTCACCTTCCAGAATCCACTCTGGCGATACACGCCTAGCCAGAGCGATGAAGCATTGTTCGATGGCGTCGGCAGTCGAGCGCTCGGGCCGAAAGCCGTAGGAATTCGGATCCGCCAGTGTCTCGGCCACGGGTTCCAGTGCGAGCTTCCATAAAGCCTGCATCGCCCGGCACCGCATACACGGAATTCCTAACGGACGCTTCTTTCCATTACTCTTGGGAATGTAGACACGTCGCAGCGGCATCGCGCGATAGCCACGATGACGCAGCGACAGCATTCCGTTCCATCTGGCCGCCGGTGATGACCAGATCTTCCCGTCCACCCCCGGCGTTCTCTTGCCGCGATTTTCTGTCACCCGCTTCACGGCCAGCATCTTGCCGTGATACGAGCGGGTCAGCAGACGTTGCAAGACCTTCACCTTGCCCCATCGGCCTTCCCGGACTGCCTTGGCGATACGCAACTGAAGTCGTTTCACCTCTGCCTCGATGTATGTCCAGTTCGCCTGGTCCCACATCTGGGCGGCGCGCGAGGACGCACCAGCGCCCGACACTAGCGTATCGTTCGCCGTCATCTGCTTTTCCTCGTACAACGATTCGTCAAATTTTTCTCGCCATGAATGACCGCGCGGAAGTCAGCCCGCTTTCGCGTCGGACGATGTCTCAGTCCGTATCCCGTCCATTACAGGCGGGCCTTCGCTTTTTCCGCATTCCTTTACCCGCAGCGCCAACAGCGTTCCTTGCGGTTCGCCTGCCGTTGCCGGCAGCACTATGGGCTTACCCTGTTCCGCATGAATCTCAGGATGGTGCGGACCCGTCCTATGCGCCGGCGGCGTTCTGTCCATGATGGCCCATTCATCAGAGGCCATTCCTTGCCGCATACCGTTTTGGTTCAAGCCTGTCAGCACGTTTGGCTTGTTAGGCGTAACGGCGCGTTTGAGACGTTCACATGTGTTGGTCGTACCCATCCATCCCTTGCGCCTCTCCGCCTTCGTGCTGGCAGATTCCGCCTTGCCTCGCGGCTCGGCGTACCGGATATCCGGCGGCTACGTTGTCCCCGAGGCTTCACACAGCACTGTTACCGGTTCTGCATGCGCGGGTAGGGAACAGCTGATGGAACAGCCGGTTTCGTCAGGTCATGCCTACCCCCTTGAAACAGAGAAACATGCGACTTGCAGGTCGCACGATGAAGTCGCCCTCCCAGTGCCCCGGCAACAGCCGTTGCTCGATCTGCCCGGGGCGATATTGGATGCGCAAATCCTCGGGAACATAGCTGCCGCCAGCAAGCGTCGTGCGCCGATTTCCGCGCGCCGGTTTTTCTTGGCGCAAGGCTGCGATCATGGCTGGTTTCAGCGAGCCACGTGCATAGGTGTAAATGGCAGCATAGACCGTCTCGTGGCTGACGTGCTGACTTGGGTCGTCTGGATACATGGCCCGCAGTTTGGCAGCGATTTGCTGCGGCGACCAGCGCCAGTAGACCAGGTGATCATGCACATGCCGATAAAGCGCGCTGCCTTCGATCAACTTGCGCGGCCGTACGCAGCGCCGACGACGCAGCCGATAGGCCGAGGCCGCCTGCGTCGCACAGTAGCGCGGCGCGTCCACGCTGCAATTACGCGCCAGTTCGCGCGACACCGTCGAAGCGCTGCGCCCCAGCAGCCCCGCAATAGTTCTTATGCTGCCGCCCTTTTGATGTTCGATCATGATCGCCGCGCGTTCTTCCGCACTCAAATGCTTGTAGTTCTTCTTCATCGCAACACCCTACCTCATTCAAGGTGTTGCACTTGGAACTAGAGACTAAGCAGTGTGGGGCCTCGGCTACATGCTCGTTGCAACCTCAAACTAAAGCGTCACCTGTTGGACGCTCGAAAGTGACATTCAAGCCGCTTCCTCTGCTTTCCGTGTACACCGCGCGCAACGCCGTGGCTACAGGGTTCATCGGGTCTCTTGCGCTGCAACTCCCGCAACTCAATGCGCGAGTGAGCCTGGTGACACTCACGTTCGCTCTGGATTGCTGTGACCGTGAAGCGTAAGCACCTCGCGACGGCCGTCCGCAACGCGGCGCCCGCGTGAGGCATGATCGGGAATCGGGTTACGTGTCTGCAGACGCCGATGGGCCAGACTGCCGAGGCAGCTTCGTGGCCACGTTCCAGGGCAACAGTTCGTCGATACGGTTGATGGGATGGTCAGCGATATGGGTCAGTACGTATTCGAGGTAGGCGCGCGGGTTGATCCCGTTGAGCTTGCATGTGCTGATCAGACCGTACATCGCGGCTGCCCGCTCGCCTCCGCTGTCGGAGCCGGCGAACAGGAAGTTCTTGCGGCCCAGACTCACACAGCGCAGCGCGTTTTCGGCCAGGGCGTTGCTGATCTCAGCACGGCCCTCTTCGCAGTACAGCGCGAGCGCGTCCCACTGGTTGAGCGAGTAACGGATCGCTTTGGCAAGGTCGGATTTCTTCGACAGCGTCGCGAGCTTGTCCGTCATCCACGTCTTGATGGTCGCGAGCAGCGGCACGCTTTTCTCCTGCCGCACGCGCAGCCGTTCAGCAGCGGGTTTGCCACGGATATCCGCCTCGATGCCGTAAAGTCCACCGATCAGTTCGAGCACCTCTCGGGTCGCCTCGGTAGGCGTTCGGGCATGCACGTCGTATATGTACCGTCTCGCGTGGTCCCAGCATGCAGCTTCACGGATCTTGCCGCTCTCGTACAGTTCGTTGAAGCCACTGTAGGCGTCGGCCTGCAGGATGCCCTCGAATCCAGCGAGATGGGTCTGGGGGTGGATGCTTTTGCGGTCGGGCGAGTAAGCAAACCACACCGCGGCCGGTTCGGTCGAGCCCGAACGGGTGTCATCGCGCACATACACCCACAGTCGCCCGGTCCTTGTCTTCTTCTTGCCCGGCTCGAGCACCGGGATCGGCGTGTCATCCGCGTGCAGCTTCGACGGTGCCATCGTGTGGCGGCGCAGTGCCTCGGTCAGTGCATCGCAAAGGGCCTCGCACTGGCCGACCCAGCGGCCCATGCTGGCCGGATCGAGCTTCACGCCGTCGCGCGCGGCAATCTGCGACTGCCGGTACAACGGGGCGTGGTCAGCGTACTTCGAGACGACGATGTCGGCCAGCAGGCTCGGATGGGCGATGCTGCGCGTAATCGGCAGGCCGGGCATCGGCGGCTGCGAGAAGTGGTGGCCGCACGGACAGACCGTCTTGCGCCGGATCTCGCGCTGCCGCATTTCGGACACGTTGCGTCGGCGTCGAGTACGCGTTCTTCGCGTGGCAGATGCGGCGGCAGCGCTTCTTTCGGCGATGCGTTGCCCACAGGCGTGCTCGCGCTTGATTGGCGGGCGCGCCGCACATCAGAGACGCCGCGCTCGCCCGTCAAGTCCTCGAGCGCGGTTTCGAGCCGTGCAACCTCCCGGTCCAACTGCTCGGACTTGCGCCCGAATTGCATGCGCCTAAGCTTGTCGAGCTGCGCCTTGAGCTGCTCGATCTCCAGATCGCGCTCGGCAAGCTGGGCACGAGCCTCGACCAGCAAGGCTCGCAGAGTTTCAACATCGTCAGGAAGTTCGGCGCCGTTCGACATGCGGCGCATGTTTACGAGTCTTCTGCTCGGTTTACAACATCGACAGTGCAGCGGTGCGACGCGGCTGCCGCCAATCGATGCCTTCGAGCAACATCGACAATTGCGCCGCCGTCAGATGATCGGCCTGCGGCCAGACGAAGCGGCCCCGCTCAAGCCGCTTCGCAAGAAGCCAGAGCCCGTCCTCGGTCGCCCACATGACCTTCACCAGATCGCCGCGCCGGCCCCGGAAGATGAACACGTTGCCACCCAGCGGATTGTCCTCGAGCGCCGTCTGCACCTTCGCCGCCAGCCCCTGGAACCCGCAGCGCATGTCGGTGACGCCTGCCACCAGCCAGACGCGTGTGCCCGTGGGAACAGAGATCACGATCGCATGCTCCCCAGTACGACCCGTAGCGTATCGGCGTCGACGATGCCGTCCACCTTGACTACCACGTCACCGAACTTGGATCTCGATCGTCCCGGCTCGTGCAGTCCGGTTGCCGACGTCCCTTGCATCTGGGGGCATCGCCACTGCGGCGGCGTTTCATGGACCACCGCCACGGGAATCAGCGACGTCGTTTCCGCCTGCAATTGCTCGCGATAGCGACGCCGCCAGGTGAACAGCATATTTGCATTGATGCCATTGTCCCGCGCCAGCTTCGCGACCGATGCACCAGGCTCGCATGCAGCGGCCGCAAGCCGGCGTCGAAACTCGCGATCATAATTCAGGCGTCCCTTGCGGCTACCCGGCTTGGCTTCCGACTCTGTCACAGTGATGTCCATCAAATCGAAAATGATGGGCACCACTTTGATGTCGCTTCTCGCCGCCGTCAACGACGGTCGTCGTGAGGTGCTTACCGTGAAGCGATGAGCTGGGTGGCGACAACTGGTGGCCACAGTGGCGACGTGGTGCGTGACGTCATGCTGGCAGCCGTCGAGAAGCGCTTTGGCAACGTCTCGAAGGCACCGGCTGAAATTGAATGGCTGACGGGCAACGGCTCAGGCTACACAGCCGGAGAAAACCAGGACCGTTGCGTCTGACATTGGTTTGAAACCGTTGACCACACCGGTGTTCAGTCCGCAAAGTAACGGCATGGCAGAAAGCTTCGTGGAAACGATGAAGCGTGACGATGTCGCCTTCATGCCGAAGCCAGATGCCGCAACCGCAAATCGGGGAGCCGGTGGATCGGGATTTCGTCGACGTAGCAGCGCACGACGCTCGCCCGCACCATGCCGATAACTTCGCACAACGACACAACAACACACATCGTCGAATCGCACGCCTGGCTGTCGCGATTCCTTCCGATCCCATGGGCTTGTCCCACCGCGCTGCGCCGAGCCTGCTCGAAACGCGCAACCAGTTGGCAAGCGCCTTTCAATGGGTGACAGTACCTGCTCGGTTATTGCGCCGCTGCGCTGGCTTCGTCGAGCAGCTTCATGTCTTCGGAAGAAAGCTGCAAGTGAGTTGCTGCAGCCAACCCTTTCAGTTGCTCGACGGACGTCGCACTGGCAATCGGCGCCGTCACGCTCGGCCGCGCGATGATCCAAGCGATTGCCACCGTTGCAGGTGTCGTGTTGTTGCGCTTCGCGACTTCAACAAGAGCATCGATGATCCGTAACCCGCGGTCGTTGAAATACTTGTCCACAAGCGCGCTGCGCGCACCCTTCGCGGCGTCGGCCTTCGAACTGTACTTTCCGCTCAGGAAACCGCTTGCCAAGCTGAAGTAAGTAACCACCGCCAATTTGTGCGCCTGCACGACTGGCTCGAGATCGGTTTCGTAGCCCTCCCGATCGTAAAGGTTGTACTCCGGCTCAAGAACCTGATACGCCGGCAACCCCGATTCCTTTGATACCTTCAGTGCTGCCTCGAGCCGCTCGCCGCTGAAGTTCGACGCTCCGATCACGCGCACTTTCCCCGCCTCGATCAACCTCTGATATGCGCCGAGCGTCTCTTCGAGCGGCGTCTTGTCGTCGTCGATGTGGGAGAAATAGACGTCGATGTAATCGGTTTGTAGCCGGCGCAGCGACTCGTTGACGGCTGCCTCGATGTTCGCCGCCGACAGCCCTGGCCGCTTCTTCCACATGCCTACCTTGGTCGCGAGCACGATCTTTTCCCGCTTGCCGCTTTGCCTGAACCACTTGCCGATGATGGTCTCGGACTCGCCGCCCTGATTGCCCTTGGCCCAGTGCGAATAGCTGTCGGCGGTATCAATGAAGTTCAAGCCAAGGTCGACAAAGGCGTCGAGGATGGAAAACGACGTGCGCTCATCGGCTGTCCAGCCGAACACGTTGCCGCCAAAGACGAGGGGTGCGATTCGAAGATCCGACGTTCCAATGGTGTGTTGTTGCATTTTTTCTCTACTCTGAGACGTGGGTTGGAAACACTAAGGGTTCTGTCGCGGTAAGGCGATTTGGGTGAACGATAGCGATATGATGAGGCTTACTTACATCGCCAGCGAGTAGAATTGCCGGGCGGCCGATGGCTTGAGTTTGCGTGCGTCTTTCATCTGCCCTTTGGCGATCATATGCATGAGTTCGATGCCGCTCAACAAGATGCGGGCACAAGGGAAATCATGGAATCCCAACATGGGCCGGGTACGGCGCTTGATCGCCCGATGGCCTTGTTCCACGATATTTTTCAGATACTTGGCCTGGCGGATCTTGATGGGCGTCTCACGCTCGGCATTCACGGCATGTAGGCCGGCCAGATTGGCACCGCTCTCTTCACATAGGTTTCGTCCATCCGCCAGCGCTTGCCGACCGGGCGCTTGCAGCGGCGGAACGCCCTTTCAAGCACCGGCAGAAGCTTGATGGCCCACCGGTGCACGGTCGAATGATCGACCGCGCACCCCGTTCGGCCATCATCTTCTAGAGATTGCGCAAGCTGAGCGGGTAGGCCACGCACCAACGCACGCACACCAACATTATCTCGAGCTGATAGTGCAACCGCTTCAGCACTTTGGCTACCGTCGGACTCAGCGCTTTCATTGTCGTTCACATCATTCCGTAAGGTCCCGCAGCATGCCCGCCTCCGCTATTGCAACAGAACCTTCGAGAGCGCCCGGGCATGGAAATATGACCGACTTTTCTACAGCCGACGATAGCCGTGTAGACCTGCGATCCTTCAGGACGGCCGCAGGTCGATGTCGCCGCATCACCGCGACGCCTTGAGATAGGGCCCCAGCAGTGACAGGTCCGCAACTGAAAGACGATCGTGTGCGGTCTGCACCTGATGCCAGTACGGGTAGAGCAGGGGCGGCGCGCTCACCTTGTCGAGCCGTTCGCGCGTTTCGGCGCTCAGCCTGAGATTCGCCGCACCGAGGTTGTCGAGCAGTTGCTTCTCGTTGCGCCCGCCGATGATGACCGACGTGACGGCGGGGCGCCCGAGCGTCCATGCGAGCGCGACCTGAGCGGCGGAGACGTTCTGCTCGCTGGCGATCTCGACAAGTGTATCGACAATCGACCACAGTCGTTCGGCGTCGCGAATCGGCGGCTCCGTCCAGCCCGCGAGCTGACGCGTGCCCTCGGGTGTCGAGTCGCGGCGGTGCTTACCCGACAGCAAGCCGCCTGCGAGCGGGCTCCAGACGAGAATGCCCAAGCCTTGATCGAGCGCGATAGGCGCGAGTTCGTACTCCGCTTCACGTGCTTCGAGCGTGTAATGGATCTGCTGGCTCACGAAGCGCGACAGGCGATCGCGTTCGCTTACATGCAACGCTTTCATCAGGTGCCAGCCTGAGTAGTTCGAGCAGCCGACATATCGGACCTTGCCATGCCGGACCAGCAGCTCGAGCGCTTCAAGCGTTTCTTCGAGCGGTGTGAGTCCGTCCCATTCGTGCACCTGGTAGAGGTCGATCACATCGGTCTTGAGACGGCGCAAGCTCGCCTCGCAGGCTTCTATCAAATGATGCCGCGACAGGCCCCGGTCATTCGGGCCGTCACCCATGGGAAAGCGGGCTTTCGTCGCGATCAGCACGCCGCCTTTGCGCTTGCCGCCGAGCGCCTGGCCGACGATTTCCTCCGACGCACCGTTCGAATAGACGTCCGCCGTATCGATCAGGTTGACGCCCGCGTCGATGCACATGTCGATCTGGCGGCGCGCCTCGTCGAGGCTGACCTCCCCGACGCTGGCGAATTTGCCTTTGCCGCCCATCGTCATCGTGCCTAGCGTGATGGTCGACACCTTGAGGCCCGAACGGCCGAGTTGACGGTAGTCCATGATGAAGCAATCTCCATGTATGTTGCAAGGATTCACAGCCGGCGGGCGGTAGTTCAGTCCGATGGCGCCCGCATTGGGTGCCCAGTGTTCTTTGACGTGCCCAGGGATCCCACGATAACGGAGACTGAATTATCATGCCAATAGAAAGATGTGATTCAATCGTGCAATTTTTGTGATTAATCGTCTCTGCAAGAAAGAGTGCAAACGTGGATTTGAAGCAGCTGGAACATTTCGTGGCGGTCGCGGAAGAGCGACATTTCACGCGCGCGGCGCGGCGTCTGAACCTCGTGCAGTCCGGCTTGTCTGCGTCGATCCGCTCGCTGGAAGAAGACTTGGGCGGACCGTTGTTCAATCGCAGCACGAGGCGAGTCGCTTTGACGCCTGCCGGCGAAGTGCTGTTCGCCGAGGCGCAGCGGGTACTGGCTGCCGCGCGCGACGCGCGGCACGCCGTAACGCAGGTCCACGGGCTTGCACGCGGCAGGCTGAGTATCGGTGCGATTCACGGGCTCGCGCCTTTCGTCGACCTGCCCGCTTCTCTAGGACAGTTTCGGGCCGCGTTCGGTGGGATCGACATCGAATTGACACTGGACGGCTCGCGCGCATTGATCGACGGGGTGCGGGAGGGGCGCCTAGACCTCGCGTTCACACAGCCACCGGATACGCCGCTCGACGACCTCGGATCGCACATGTTCGCATGCGAAGGAATGGTCGTCGTCTGCGCGACACATCATCGGCTTGCGGGCGCCAGCGGGCTGGCGCTGGCCGATCTCGTCGACGAAACATTCGCCGACCTGCGCCCGGAGTGGAGCGTGCGGCGGCTCGTCGATCGGAGTTTTGCGGCGGCAGGACTGCAGCGCCAGACCAGCTTCGAGGTCAACGACATGCCGATGTTGCTTGAACTGGCCGCGCACGGGCTTGCGATCAGTATGGTGCCCGAATCGGTGGCCGCCGCAAGGGGGAGCAACACGCGCGGGGCGCCGGTCGCAACGGCGAGCCTGCGCGAAGCCGATGAGCCCTGCTGGGAACTCGCGGCGGTTTTTAGGGGAAGCGCCGGAGAACCGCTCATACCCGTCGCCCGTGCTTTCCTGGACTTGCTCAAATTGCCCGAGGTGGCGAACTGACGCTTGACTGGCACCGCACGGTACCGCGCATGCTTCGGACCACTCATCAGCGGGAGCGCCGTCGGTCACGCAAAAAAGTTCATGCTAGGATCGCCGACTCACTGTTCCAACGGATCGCGATCGCAGTCGCTGGTTGGCGTCGCGAATCCGGCACGCATCAACGAGGATTCTGATGACTCATTCTGCCCTGACCCCCGGCGCCGTCGCCGTGATCACCGGCGCCGCCGCCGGCATCGGCCTGGCTGCTGCCAAACGCTTTGCGCAGCTTGGGCTGCGCATCTGCATTGCCGACCTCGGCGCCGACCGCCTCGCGCGGGCGGTGGAGGAAATCGCCGCGCTGAGCGCAAACGGTACGCAAGACGTCTTTGCGGTTGAGACCGACGTCAGTGTCGCCGACGATGTTCGCCGCCTGCACGCAACCGTCGTCGAACGCTTCGGCGGAACAGATGTATTGATGAACAATGCCGGCATTCAGCCCGGCAGCGGCATGTTCGGTCCAACCGCGAACTGGGAGCGCGTGCTGGGTGTCAACCTGTGGGGCGTGATCCACGGCACGCAGGTCTTCGTGCCGGGCATGATCAAGCGCGGCCGTCCGGGGCTCGTGATCAATACCGGTTCAAAGCAAGGCATCACGACGCCGCCGGGCGACCCCGCATACAACGTTGCGAAGGCCGGTCTGAAAGCATTCACCGAAGCGCTGCAGCACGAACTGCGCAATACCGCCGACGGCCGGATCAGCGCTCATCTGCTGATTCCCGGCTTCGTGTTCACGGAACTCACACGGAACGGCCGTGTGGAAAAGCCCGCCGCCGCATGGACGCCCGAGCAGACCGTCGATTTCATGTTCGAGCGTCTCGACGCCGGCGACTTCTACATACTGTGTCCCGACAACGACGTGCCGCGTTCGCTCGACGAACGGCGCATTCTATGGGCGGCGGGCGATATCGTCGAGAACCGGCCCGCGTTGTCGCGCTGGCATCCGGACTACGCCACGGCATTCGAAGCGTTCATCAAGCAGCCCCGCTGACTCAAGGGCCAGCACCATGTGGCAGCAAAGCGAAACCTATCCCGATCCCGCAGTGGAAGTGCTCGATCCGCGCTTCCTCAAATACCGGATCACGAGCGCGGCGGTCGAGCGGCTTGCGACTGGCATGCGCTTCGGCGAAGGACCGGTGTGGTTCGGCGACGGCCGCTTCCTGCTGTGGAGCGACATTCCGAACAACCGCATCATGCGGTGGGACGAGGAATCCGGCGCGACTTCGATATTTCGCAAGCCCTCCGGGTACGCGAACGGCAATACACGGGACCGCCAGGGGCGGCTCATCACCTGCGAGCACGGCAACCGGCGCGTGACGCGCACCGAATACAACGGCACGCTGACCGTGTTGCTCGACCGCTTCGACGGCAAGCGGCTGAACTCGCCAAACGACGTGGTCGTGAAGAGCGACGGCAGCATCTGGTTTACCGATCCGCCGTTCGGCATCTCTAACAACTATGAGGGTGTCAAGGCTGAGCCCGAGCTGCCGACCAACGTCTACCGCCTCGACCCGGCCACCGGCCGGGCGGAGGTGGTCGCCGGCGACATCGTCAATCCGAACGGCATCTGCTTCTCGCCCGACGAACGCCGCCTCTACATCGTCGAATCGGGCTCGAAGCCAAGGCGCATCCGTGTGTACGATGTCGAGGACGGTCGGCGCCTCGTGCACGGACGCGTATTCGTCGATGCGGGCGAGAACGGCGCGCCAGACGGTTTCCGTTGCGACACGGACGGTAACCTGTGGGCCGGTTGGGGCACCGGCCCGGGACTGAACGGTGTGATGGTATTCGCGCCGGACGGCAGCGCGATTGGCCGCATCGCCCTGCCCGAACGCTGCGCGAACGTCTGCTTCGGCGGCGCAGCGCACAACCGGCTGCTCATGGCGGCCGGGCAGTCACTGTATGCGCTATACGTCGATACGGCTGCGGCGGTCGCAACCTGAGCGCGCCGGCGGATTACGTCCGCGCCCGGTCGGCGGTGCCACCGCGCACGGGGCGGTGATGATGTGGATTCGTGCGAATTAGGACGTGCGCTGGCGCTCGCTGAACGGAATGCCGCCTCTTGACTTGGAGTCTGCTGGAGATTCCACGATCTGCACGACAACCTGTTCAGCGAGGACACCGAGGCTGTCAACCACAGCTTTGGTAATCCCCGTCATCAGCGCTTTCTTTTGCTCGGGTGAGCGCCCTGCTACTGCGTAAACAACGACTTCCGGCATGACGTACTCCAGTGGATTGGCAAGGAACTGCAGGCGCAATCATAGCGTCACTGGACGGCGTGTGCTCAAGCCTGGCCGCCGAAGCCAACATACGCCTGAAACTGATTCCCGGCGATTTTTCAGCGGCTCAAGCGGCCGCGGTCGGTGGCAAGTTCCAGCTGATCTTGCAGCCGTGGTCAGGACGCGTCGAGGTATTGTCAAGTTGGCACCGGGGTCGACGAATATATGGGGCATCAAGAAAGCTTCCGTTTCCGTTTTGCTGTCGGCCGAGGCGCCGATCTCGTTCAAGGGCTATCGATTTCCGCCGGACATCATCAGCTACGCGGTGTGGCTGTACTACCGGTTCCCGCTCAGCCGGCGCATGGTTGAGGAGATGCTGGCGGCACGGGGAATCGAGCTTATGTACGAAACGGTGCGGTGCTGGGCGACGAAGTTCGGTCTGGCGGTCGCGAAGCGTCAAGTTGACAATACCGCTCGTACATATCGCGGATCATTGACCGACTCAACGCTGTTAGCTCGTTGTGTTCGTCGTCAATAATCGCCGGAAGCTGCTGCCGTACTTTCAACGCTGTTTGTGCAATGACCGCACCGTATTCGGCCACCGCTTTCCGGCTGCAGTCATCAGTTGCGCAGTGCGTTGGCATTCCGCCTTCAACGGGAAGTTTTCCAGCTAGTTGTCGCCTCGACGTTTGGAATTCAGGCTGCTTTTAACTCCTGGTTATGAGATTGTCGAATGTCGACGGTCGGCTCAGCCCGATCGGGATTGAGGTGCACGACATGAACGCGCGCTGCCAGTCCCGCGTGGCACCTTTCCATCGTAGCGGATGACGTTCGCGCGAACCTCGTAGAGCGCTGTGCGGCGCTCGAGGATGTCCTGAGCAAGATTGGCATGGCGCTGGGCCGGTGTCACGAAGCGGATCGCACTGTGGCGGTGTTCGTGGTTGTACCAGTGCACCAGTTCTGCAACCCAGGTGCGGGCTGCGAACGGGGTATCGAATGCCTCTAACGGATACCCACACACCTAATCACATTGATGTCTCAACCCCTGGACATTGGCCTGGTACCGACGGTTTTCTGGTGCTCCACGTGAGCCAGGGGCGAAGGCCAGGACACCGGCATCCGCCCAGCTTGGAGCGACCTTCGCCGAGTCGCCCGTGGAGGCAAATCCCTAACTCCGGTTAAATGGACAGCCCAGAGTCACGTAATTGCGCCGCCCCGGCCCGGTCGCTGTAGGCTTTTTTCGACTGTTGCGTCACATCCGACCTACTTTTTCAGGTTCAGTCAGAACCAATGCGCTGCCCGCCAATTCTGTGGCTGACGACGCGGCCTTGGGCGGGCATAGTTGGGCCGGGAGGATTCCGGTTGCGAACTCGTGAGACTGTTCCTGCCTGATCGACGCAAATTCTCGAGCGCCTGATTTGCCAGCGAGAGCCCTTGAGTGGATGGTCGGACCCAACATATCCAACAAAACCAACAAAACCAATAAAACGCGCTTGACACCAGTTTTTGTCCAACCTGTAATGCATCCAACCAGCCAATGCGCTGTCCCATTCAGGATTTAGGATGAAATACGAGTCAAAATGCGTCTCTGCACCGACGGTTCTTGATGCCGCTGATCGGATCAGGAACGGCAGCCTGACGCCGGGTGAGTTGATAGCGCACAGCCTGAAAGCGATAGAAACCCACAATCCCACATTGAACGCATTCGGCGACATCTACGCCGAAACGGCGGCGGCTGAGGCCGAAACGTTGACGCTCGAAGCCTCCCGCGGCTGTTTTAGAGGGCCACTGCATGGCATTCCGTTCGGCGTCAAGGACCTGTTTTCGACCGCTGGTCTGCGGACGACGCGGGGTTCGCTGACCGCGCTCGACTATGTGCCGTCGGATGATGCGCCGATTATCCGACGCCTGAAGGATGCGGGGGCGATCATCGTCGGCAAGACCGCGACGACTGAGTTCGGTTGGAGCGGCGCGAGCCTGTCGCGCGTATTCGGCAACGGCCGCAATCCCTGGAACCCACAACTCACGAGCGGCGGCTCCAGTTCGGGTTCGGCAATCGCGGTCGCCGCACGGATGGTGCCCGCGTCGCTCGGCTCGGACGGTGGCGGTTCGGTAAGGATTCCCAGTGCGTTTTGTGGCACGTTCGCGCTCAAGGGCTCGCTCGGCCGGATTCCGACGTGGCCTTGGTCGGCGACCGAAATGCTCAGCCATGCCGGTCCGATCACACGGACGGTGCGCGACAGCGCGCTGCTGTTCGACGTGCTATCCGGTCCCGACCCACGCGATCACCAGGCGTTGCCAGCACCGACTGAAACGTTCCTCGCGCGTTGCGATTCGCCGCTGCGGCCGCTGCGCGTCGCGTTTTGTCCGACGCTGTTCAACGTTGACGTCGATCCGGCTGTTGCGGCAGCAGTTGAAGCGGCGGTCAATCAGATTGCGCGGACGCTGCCAGTCACGATTGATATGCCCGCGCTCGAATGGCATGACCCGTTGCCGACGTTCGAGGCCCTATGGGTCGGCGGCCGCGGAATCGTGTACGGCAAGTCGCTTGCCAATCGCAAGGAGGAGCTCGAACCGGGCTTCGCGACGCTAATCGAACGTTCTGCGGACTACGATCTGGCCGGCTATCTGACCGCGGTCCAGCAGCGCGCGGCGTTCGCTTGCAAAGTCCACAAGCTGTTCGAGCGCTTCGATCTGCTGCTGACGCCAACGCTGCCAATTCTTCCGTTCGACGCGGACCGGATTGCGCCATCTGACCTCGATGGCGTCGACGACACCGCGGTGCCGTGGGCGCGCTGGACACCGTTCACGTACCCATTCAATCTGTCCGGCAACCCAGCGGCGAGCGTGCCGTGCGGCTGGAGTCCGTCAGGTTTGCCAATCGGCTTGCAGGTCATCGGGCCGCGCTTCGCAGATGGCGACGTGCTGCAGTTCTGCGCGGCGTTCGAGGCAATTGCGCCGTGGGAACATCGGCTGCCGCCGTTGCTCGTCGGCTAGGAGCGTACCGTGACGATCTGCAATTTCGACGCACATCAAGTCGGTGCCTGGCCAGAACGGCGCGCGCTGATGGCACCGCCGAGACCTGTGCTCCAGCAACAGACGAAGTTGCGAGTGGCGCAACGTCTCGACGCGGACGATGCCACGCCGACGCACCACCGCCTGTTGGCACAATCCGGGCGCTGCCACCGCGTGATCCGAACGCGCGGCAAACCTCGTTACACTGGTTGCTTCCCTGTACGCCGGACTCATCTACCTATGCTGAATCAGCCTCGCCTCGAAGAAATCATGCGTTTTCTGAGCCAGCAGAAACGCGTGAAGGCCGCCGACCTCGCTACGCAGCTGGTCGTCTCCGAAGAAACGATTCGCCGCGACTTCAAATATCTCGAAGAACTCGGCAAGTTGCGTCGCGTTCACGGCGGCGCGATCCTGCCGCGGCTTAACGAGGAGCAACCGCTGCAGGTCCGCAACCGGATCAGGACACAGGCGAAAGCGAAGATTGCCGAATGCGCAAGCGGCCTCGTGCAGGAGGGAATGGCGCTGTTCCTCGACACCGGCACGACAACACTCGCACTCGCGCATCAGCTGACAAGCTTCAGCCAGTTGCGAGTCGTCACGAACTCGCTCGACATTGCGCAACTGTTGACGCAGCAGAGCGACAACCACGTGCTCGTCACACCAGGCGACGTCCGTCGTAACGACAACGCATTGATCGGCCCGCACACGCTCGAATTCGCCCGTCAGTTCCATTACGACATCGCCTTTATGGGCATTGGCGCGGTCGATCTGAAGCTCGGGCTGATGGATTACGAAGAATCCGAAGCCATGCTGCGCAGAACGCTTGTTGTGCATTGCGTGCGTAGCGTCGTGCTCGCCGACGATGGCAAGTTTGGCCATCGCACGTTCATCAACACACTACCGTTCGACGCGATCGCGACGCTCGTCACAAACCGCCCGCTGTCGGCCGACTACATAGACCGCCTGGAACAAGCTCATGTCGATATCGTCCATCCCTGAACTGGTTCAACCCAACGCCGATGAGTTGCGCGCGTTCGACGCGCTGTTCAGCGCAAGCTCCGCGATTGGCGCGACGCCGGCCGGCGGTCTGCATCGGCTCGCGGCGTCGGCCCAGGACGGACAGGTTCGTGATCTGTTCCGCATCTGGCTCGACGAGCACGGTTTCGATGTGCACATCGATGCAATCGGCAACGTCTTCGGGCTTGTGACTTTGACGCCGGGCGCGCCGTACGTGTTGTGCGGGTCGCATCTCGACAGCCAGCCGAGCGCCGGCCGCTTTGACGGTGTATACGGCGTGCTTGCCGGCGCGACCGCGATCGTCGGCATCGCGCAGAGGCTTCGCGCGAGTGGTCACCGTGCGCCATGCAATCTGGCGGTCGTTGACTGGACCAACGAAGAAGGCGCGCGTTTCCAGCCGAGCCTGACGGGTAGCAGCGTGTTCACCGGCGCGATGTCGCTCGACGACGCGTGGGCATGCGAGGACCGGCAAGGCGTCACGCTGAAGAGTGCGTTGGAGCAGATTGGCTATCTCGGCGATGCGATGCTCGATCTGTCTATTGCCGCATATGTCGAGATGCACGTCGAGCAGGCGTCGAATCTCGAGCGCGAGGGGCTCGCAATTGGCGTGGTCCGCGAGACGTGGGCCGCATTGAAATGGCGAGTGCGCTTCGACGGCGAGCAGAATCACACCGGCCCTACACCGATGGCCGACCGGCGCGATGCATTGCTGGCGGCAGCGCACACGATCGCCGCGGTCCATGCGGAAGCCGTGCGGCACGGCGCGCAAATGCACAGTTCGGTTGGCCGCCTCGACGTATATCCGAATTCGCCGAACGTCGTGCCGTCGAGGACGATACTACACATTGAATTCCGTTCGCCGTCCACTGCGCTGCTGGACGGCACTGCAACATGCTTCGAGGCGACGTTGCGGAATATCGCTGAACAGACCGGCACGCGCATCGAGATCGAAAGCCGCCAGCTTCGCGCCCCGCTGAAGCTGCATGATGGCCTGTCGCGACTTGCCCACGACGTCAGCCTCGAACTCGACTTGCCAGCGGGCGATAGCGTCACCGTCGCCGGCCACGATGCGATTAGCATGAGTCGCGTCACGCCGACGTGCCTGCTGTTCGTACCTAGTCGCGGGGGCGTCTCGCACAACGAAGCCGAGTACACCGCTGATGCCGATCTGCACAACGGCCTGCGTCTGTTGAGCGCGTTGCTGGAGCGCATCTGCACTGAATCGTCGAGCTACCTTTGAGGACGATGATGCTGACGGAATCGCCTGAATCCCTTCGATTGCTCGACGCGCTGCATGCAGTAGGGCTAGGCAACGACGCGCAGGTTGGGCACGGTACCGGAGCAGTCGCGTCGCCGACGCGGCTCGCGACCGAATGGGCCGGCTTCGTCGTCGCGGTGGGCGCTCAATCGTGGTATGCGAAAGTGCTGCACGACGATATGAAAGAATTGATCGACGTTGCGCGGACCGTCGACGCGAGCCGCTGTGCGGCACAAGCGGAAGCAACGGTCGCGCTGCGCATCGTTGATATGCAGCGCGGCGTGCTGCTGTTCGATCGATTGGAGGCCTCCGAATGGCGCTGGGCGCGCGTTGACGATCTGGCGTCACCCGAGCGTCTCGACGCGCTGTGGGCGGCGAAGCGGCAAGTGCATGACGGTCCAGCGCCCATGTTTGTCTCGTCTCCGATGGACGACATCGCCCGACTTCGGGCGCTGTGTCGACGTGATGCGGTGGAATTGCCGATCGACGGGTTGCGGACCGATGACTGCATAGATCGTGCATGGAATGCGTTGCAGGCATCGGACGTAGAGGTCGTGCCACTGCACGGTGACGGCCTTGCGAGCAACGTGATGGTTGGCCCGCAAGGCGAACTCAAGCTGATCGATTTCGATTACGGTGGCTGCGGCGACCCTTGGTACGACGTGGCTATCACGCTGAACGAGTTGTATCAGTTCGAGCCGCAATGGCGGGAGGGTATCGTGCGCTGGGCTGGCCGTTGCGACGAAGCCGACTACGCGCGTTGCCGTCTGTATGCGCTTGTCAACGACTGGTACTGGACACTGTGGGGATTGTGGCTAGGCACGACGTCACCGCGCCGTCTCGAATTCACGAAACTCGCTCAATGGACTTCGTTGCGCTGCCGACAAGGCATTCAGGACGCGCGCTTCGAAGGCTGGCTTCGTCTGCTGAAGGGATGATTCGATGAAAGCACTCGGTCAGGCTCAGACCCATCATGAACACGAGATTGAAGCTGCGATTCGTGAATTGCCTGCATGGAAAGGGTACGATATTCGCTACGCACCGGTAGGTGGCGGCATCTCGAACACGAACTGGCGCGTCGAAGTCGACGGCGCGCAGACTGCGTATTTTTTCAAAGTGCCGGGTCAGGGCACAGAGATGTTTATCGACCGCCGCACTGCACACGAAGCGAGCGTGAAGGCCGCGATAACCGGCTACGGCGCGCCGGTGTTCGCGTTCCTCGAGGACCTGGGCGTCGAGGTGTTCGAGTTCATGGAAGGCTGGCGCGCGTCGTCAAACCTCGACTTCCTCGAGCGTGAGGTCCGGCACAACGCATTGCGTGCACTGAAGGCGTTCAATGATCAGCCGGTGCTCGCTCAGACGAAGACCATGTTTGACATGATCGACGAACATCAGCAGCAGGTCGAAGCGTTGCACGCGGTTAAACCCCCGGATCACGACTGGCTGTGCCAGCAATACCGTCGTGCCCGTGCGGCGCTCGAAGCGTCGGGTCTGGATCTCGCGCCCTGCATGAACGATACCCTCGCCGGCAACTTCATGCTGAACGATGCGCGCGAGATTCGCCTGGTCGATTTCGAGTACGCGTCGAACAACGACCGGCATTACGAGCTCGCCCTGTGGTTCGGCGAGATGTTCTTCGCGCCTAGGATGGAACTCGCGTTGCTCGAGGACTATTTCGGTCGCGTGACGCCCCAGGTCGTCGCGCGTGTGCAGTTGAACAAGGCGCTCGCCGATCTGAAATGGTCGACGTGGGCGATGGTGCAGCGTGCGGTGTCGCGGCTCGATTTCGATTTCTATAAGTACGGGTTCTGGAAACAGATGCGCGCTCGCATCGTCTTTCAGGATCCGCAGTGGGAAACATGGCTGAGGCAGGCGTGAAGAGACTAGGCGCTTGAAAACAGCTCCGTGCATAAACTGGTTCTGCGCCGACGCTTGAGCTCGACGACCTATTGAGAACCCGATTTCATTTTCAGGATGGGAAGGCATTATGGTTATTAAGGAATCCAGAGCGAAATTTAAAGCGATTGGCCGCGTCCGGGCGGATCTGACGCCATCTTCGGTCCGGCACGCCGAAGGCGGTGCCTATCGGCTGGGCGCGCGAGATGACAGCGCGTTCCATTCGTGTCCCTCAACCCGCCGCTCGCGAGGAGCCGATCATGGCTGAATCGATCCAAAGCTCGATGCCGAATTCGAAGAAGATTGTATTCGGCATCTATTTCTTCCTGCTTCTTCTGATGGCGCTGTGTCCGCCGTTCTATCTAGGCGTCAGCGGCAGTAAGCAACTCGTGCTCGGCGTACCGCTGCCGATCTTCTACTGGATCGCGAACGCGGTCCTGGTCGGGCTCGGCATATGGGCGCTGTACGTGGCCGAAGGCGTGTCCGGCGAACTCGCCAACGAAGGAGAACCGACATGACCCACTTCACGAATCCCGGCAACCCGGTCGTCACGTTCGGCATGATCGTCGTGTTTCTCGTTGCGATGATCGCGGTTCTGTATGCGACCAACCGCCGGAGCACAAGCTTCTCCGACTATGCCGTCGGCGGCCGCTCGTACGGCCCGTGGTTCGTCGCGATGAGCTACACGAACTCGTGGTGGCCCGGCTCGACGTTCACCGCGTTCTTCGCACTGTCGGTCGGCGGCGTGCTCGGTTTCTACGGGATGGTCTACGCGACGCTCGGCGTGACCGCGATGTATCTGATGGCAAACCGGGCGTGGTCGTGGGGCCGGCAGTTCAACCTGACGACGCAGCCGGACCTCCTCGGCATGCGCTACAACAGCCCGGTCGTCAAGCGAATCGCGTCGATCATCGGGATCATCTCGGTGTTTCCGTGGGTCGTGATGGGGATCCAGGCGCTCGCGACGTTATTCCAGTTCGCAACGTTCGGCCAGTGGACCGTGACGGCTTGCCTGACTGCTGGTGTTGTGATTGTACTGATCCGCCAGTACTGGACCGTCAGCATGGGGATGCGGGGGCTGATCATGACCGACATGTTCCAGGGGCTGATTGCGTACGTGCTGTGCGCGGTGCTGTGCATCCTGTTGCTATTCGGCAACCGCGCGTCATTCTCGCACCTGTCGCAACTGCCGGCGAAGATGCTGCTGATTCCCGGCGACGCGCGTACCGGTTACGGTCCTTGGTACATGTTCAGCCTGATCTTCACCGGTGTGATCGGCTCAATGTGCTGGCCGATGAGCTTCCAGCGGATCTATACGGCGAGCGGCGTAAGGGCCGTCAAGAAGGGCACGCTGCTGACGATGCTGCTGGTTGGCGGCTTCTATTGCATCCTGATGCTGTTCGCGGCTGCCGCGAGTCAGGACCCGAACGTAGCCGCACAGCCGCAGCACGGTTGGTTCGTCGCACTCGCCGATATCGGCGGCTCGTGGCTTCTCGCGGTGGCAATCGTGATTGTGCTTGCGGCGAGCATCGGCCATGTCGACGGTTGTGTGCAGGTCTGCGGCACGCAGTTCGCCAACGACCTCGCGACGTGGAATACGCCGCGCACCGATCGCCAGTTGATGGTGTTGTCCAAGGCGGGCATGGTCGTGTTCATCGTCGCAGCGGCGATCCTTGCATATCTGACTTTCGACTACAGCCGACTGCAATTACTCGCGCAGATTTCATATCAAGGGATCATCCAGCTTGCGGTCCCGCTGTTCTTCGGCATCTTCACGCGGCGTGGCAACAAGCAGGGCGCGATTGCGGGAATGCTGGTGGGCATTGCAATCGCGATCGTGCTGACTTCCGTCTATCCGGACGACATCCGCGCGCTCGGTTCGCTGACCAGCGGGATTGTCGGGCTCGCAGCGAACTTCGTCGTGTTCGTCGTGTTTGCGTTAGCGATCAAGCCGTCGACCGACGAGATCGCCCGGCTCGACCGGCTGTTCGCGAAGCCTGTGCGCGGCCGCGCACCTTCGACGGTCGCCGTACCGGTAACACATTAAGGAAAAGCGGCCGCGGCGGCCGGCATGGATCTCGCATTTTGATGCTGCCGCGGCATCGAGAATTTGACTCAACGGAGGCCGGATGACTTTAGCGATTTTCGATCTTGACGACACGATTATCAATGGAGATTGCGCGAATTTGTGGAGCAGCGAGATGGCACGCCTGGGATGGGTCGGCGACGCCGATGCATTTGTACGGCAAAACGACGAGATGATGCGTGCCTACGGCGAAGGGTTGCTTACGATGGACGATTACATGAAAGCAACACTCGCACCGCTCGCCCGTCGCCGCGTCGTTGATGTGCGCCATCAGATCGATGCGTTTGTTGAACAGGTGATCGAGCCGAGGATTCGGGCCGACGCGCGGAATGTGATCGACGCCCATCGCCAGCGTGGCGACACCCTGCTGGTGATCTCGGCGTCGAGCGCGCATCTGGTCGAGCCAATTGCGGCGCGAGTCAGTATCAATCATGTTCTGGCGATTGATATCCAGACGGAGGACGGTGTCTATACGGGACGCACCTCCGGCGTACTGACGTATCGGGAAGGCAAGGTAGTTCGGCTGCGCGCATGGCTAAAGGCGCACGACGAAAGCCTGGCCGGTGCCAGCTTCTATTCCGACTCGCGAAACGATTTACCTCTGCTGTGCGAGGTCGACAGGCCGCACGTGGTCAATCCGGACCGGGTGCTGGCAGCGCACGCGAAGGAGTGTGGGTGGCCTGTGTTGACATGGCACTAACGTGCGCGGCACTCTGGAGCAACGCGAGATGAGCTATACCGAAGCGATCGGCACACGCACCTACCGGTTCGACGATCTCAAAACGTTGCTGGCGAAGGCGAGCCCGCTGCGCTCGGGCGATCAGCTCGCCGGCACCGCGGCGGCCAGTGAGGAAGAACGCGTCGCAGCCAAGATGGCACTCGCGCAGGTGCCGTTGCGCACCTTCCTCAACGAGGCATTGATTCCGTACGAAAGCGATGAAGTCACGCGCCTTGTCATAGACGATCACTCGCCCGAAGCTTTCGCCGAGATATCCCATCTGACGGTCGGCGATTTCCGCAACTGGCTACTCAGCAGCGAGACGGATGCCGATGCACTCACGCGTATCTCCGCCGGCCTCACACCGGAGATGGTCGCCGCGGTGTCGAAGCTGATGCGTAACCAGGACCTGATCGCGGCGGCGCGAAAGCGTCCGGTGATCACACGCTTTCGCAACACCGTGGGATTGTCTGGCCACATGTCAGTGCGCTTGCAACCGAATCATCCGACCGACGATGTCAAGGGCATCGCCGCCTCGATGCTCGACGGCCTGATGTACGGCTGCGGTGACGCGATGATCGGCATCAATCCGGCTACCGACAGCCTGGCCGCGATCACCACGCTGCTGCTGATGGTCGACGATTTCCGGCAACGCTATCAGGTGCCGACGCAATCATGCGTACTGACGCACGTCACCAACACGATTGCCGCAATCGGCAAGGGCGCGCCGGTCGATCTGGTGTTTCAGTCGATTGCCGGTACGGAAAAAGCGAATGCCGGCTTCGGCATTTCGCTTGCGTTGCTGCAGGAAGCCTATGAAGCGGCGCTCTCGCTCAATCGCGGCACAGTCGGCAACAACGTGATGTATTTCGAGACGGGGCAGGGCAGCGCGTTGTCGGCGAATGCGCATCATGGCGTCGACCAGCAGACCTGCGAAGTGCGCGCCTATGCGGTGGCACGAAAGTTCAATCCGTTTCTCGTCAATACGGTGGTCGGTTTCATCGGCCCGGAATACCTCTATGACGGCAAGCAGATCACGCGCGCGGGTCTCGAAGATCACTTCTGCGGCAAGCTGCTCGGCGTGCCGATGGGTTGCGACATTTGCTACACGAACCACGCGGAAGCCGATCAGGACGATATGGACAACCTGTTGACGCTGCTCGGCGTCGCGGGAATCAACTTCATCATGGGCGTCCCCGGCGCGGACGATGTGATGCTGAACTACCAGAGCACCTCATTCCACGATGCGCTTTATGTGCGCGACGTATTGGGCCTAAGGCGTGCGCCGGAATTCGAAGAGTGGCTGGAGTCGATGCAGGTCGCCGACGCGCTCGGCGTGTTGCTCAATGGCGCGATACGGCAACCATTGCTGGAAGGTGCGCGCGAATGGATGGGGATCGCATGAGCAACGACTTCCTCGAAAAGAACCCCTGGAGCGCATTGCGTCAGTTCACCAATGCGCGTATCGCATTGGGTCGTGCCGGCAACAGCCTGCCGACTGGGCCGCTGCTCGCGTTCAATCTATCGCACGCGCAGGCACGCGATGCGGTGCATCATCCGCTCGACGCTGATTCGCTGCATGAGCAGTTGCGCGCGAACGGCTTCACCACGCTCGATGTGCATAGTGCTGCGCCGGACCGTCAGCATTACTTGCGGCGTCCGGATCTGGGGAGACGCCTGTCGGAGGAGAGCCGCGAGGCGCTTGCGCAAGCCTCCATCGAAGCGCCGGAAGTGGTGTTCGTGATTGCCGATGGGCTGTCGGCCTGTGCTGCTGCAAAGCAATCCATTCCGCTTTTGAGGGCCGTCTCTTCACGCCTTGCGGATTGGAGAATCGGTCCGGTGGTGGTCGCTCGGCAAGCACGGGTAGCGCTTGGCGATGAGATCGGCGAAATTCTGCGGACCAGGCTCGTCGTGATGCTGATCGGCGAACGTCCCGGGCTGAGCTCGCCGGATAGCCTCGGCATCTACCTGACGTACGCGCCTAAAGTAGGGTGCGCCGATGCGCAACGCAATTGCATTTCGAACGTGCGCCCCGAAGGATTGAGTCACGGCGCAGCCGCGCACAAGCTGCACTATCTGCTGACGCATGCGCGCCGCTTGGGCCTCACTGGCGTGGGACTTAAAGACGAGAGCGATGCATTGCTGGAAAAGGCGGCCAAAGACGCGTCTACGGCGATCGCAGCACCGGACGCCAACTAACTTCGATGTTGTGGAGGTTGTCATGGTCATCCAGTCCAATCAGACAGCACTGCCTCTTTCGTTCGAACTCGACCTGCGCGCATGGACAAACGCCGTGTACGAAGAAGCCTTCGGAGAGGGATTCATTCGCGTGCCTTGGGAACCTGACGACGCGTTCGTCCGGCGATTGCAGTCTTTTTTCCGCGCCGGCCTGTCGCCTGCTGAAGCTGTGAGCGCGTGCTTCTGTCTGAACCACTAATGCCGAACCGGCCTGAGTATGAAAGTCGAGGTCCGCGATCGACAGGCCGGACGGATTGACAGACACGGTAGCCGATCAATCGCACGGTCCGCCTTCCAAGGAAGTTGCTTAGGGACAGATAGACTCACGTGCCGTGAAGCGCTTCACCAAGCGCATGAATGGCGGCCGAGCCTCGCAAGCGGCGGGTCGCCACCTGCGAGGCCCATGCACTCTGAACAGCACGGCTGCCGAATCAGAACCCGGCAGCCAGTCCGTCGCGCCGGCTGTCGCTCGCGGCGACATAACCGCGCTCGGGGTCGTTGCGATCGAGCTTGCAGATGTACTGCCCGGAGCCGAAGTCCATATACGGATCCTCGACCGACTTGATCGTATGGCCGAGACCCTCGAGCGCGCGCACCGTGTCCTCATCGAGCGTCGCCTCGACGTCGACCGAGAAGTCGCGATTGACCTTCCAGCGCGGCGCGTCGCAGGCGGCCTGCGGTTGCTGGCCGTAGTCGAGCATGCGCACGATCGATTGCAAATGCCCCTGCGGCTGCATGTCACCGCCCATCACGCCGAAGCTCATCACCGCTTCCTGCCTGCCGTCCGCCTGCTGGGTCAGGAAAGCAGGGATGATCGTGTGGAACGGGCGCTTGCCGCCCTCGACCACGTTCGCCGACTTCGGATCCATTGAGAACCCGTAGCCGCGGTTCTGTAGCGAAATGCCGGAATCCGGCACCACGATGCCCGAGCCGAAACCCATGTAGTTCGACTGGATGAAGCTGACCATCATGCCGCGCTCGTCGGCCACCGACATGTAGATCGTGCCGCCCGCCTTCGGCATGCCGAAGTCGAATTGCGTGGCACGCTTCGGGTCGATCAGCTTCGCGCGCGACTTCAGGTACGCGTCGTCGAGCATCTGTTCGGGCGTGACCTCCATCGAACGCGGATCGGCGACGTACTGGTAGACGTCGGCGAACGCGAGCTTCATGGCTTCGATCTGCAGGTGCTGCGAGTCGATGCCGTCAACCGGCAGCGAGCCCACGTCGAACTGTTCGAGAATGCCGAGCGCGATCAACGCGGCAATGCCCTGACCGTTCGGCGGAATTTCGTGCACCGTGTGGCCGCGATAGTCCTTGCTGATCGGTTCGACCCAGTCGACGCGGTAGTTGCGCAGGTCGTCCATCGTGAGCGCGCCGCCGCCCTGGCGCGAGAACGCGGCGAGCTCTTCTGCGATCTCGCCTTCGTAGTACGCACGCGGGCCTTGTTCAGCGAGCTTGCGCAGCGTCTTCGCGTGACCGGGAAAGCGCACGAGTTCACTGACTTCCGGCGCCCGGCCGTGCGGCATAAACGTGTCGGCGAAACCGGGCTGGTTCCTCAGTTCGGGCACGGCCGCCGCCCACTTGTACGCAACGATGCTCGCCACCGCATGGCCCCGCTCGGCGATCTCGATGGCCGGCTCCATCAGATCGGCGAACGGCAGCGAGCCGAACTTCTGATGCAACGCCTCCCAGCCGGCGATCACGCCCGGCACCGTCACTGCATCCCAGCCGCGCTTGGGGTGCTTCGCGAGACCGTTTTCCTCACCGTACTTACGCTTGAAGTAATCGACGTTCCATGCCGCCGGCGATACGCCGGAAGCATTCAGGCCATGCAGCTTTTTGCCGTCCCAGACGAGCGCAAACGCGTCGCTGCCGAGGCCGTTAGAGACTGGCTCGACGACCGTGATTGCCGCGGCCGCGGCAATCGCCGCATCGATGGCATTTCCGCCTTTCCACAACATGCGCAGGCCGGCTTGTGCGGCAAGCGGATGGGACGTCGAAACGATGTTGCGCGCGAACACGGGCAAGCGGGGCGTTGGATACGGGTTTTGCCAATTGAAACGTGTCATTGAAAACTCAAACGAAAGTGATGGGAGGGTAGTCGGCCGATTGAAGCGGTGATGGAATCCGGTTACGACTCGCGCGGATCGAGCGCATCACGCAGACCGTCGCCAAGCAGGTTGAAACCGAGCACGGCCAGGAAGATCGCGATGCCCGGGAAAATCGACATCCACGGCGCCTGGCTGACAAAATCCTTCGCGGTGTTGAGCATCGAACCCCACGACGGCGCGGGCGGCAGCTGGCCGAGCCCGAGGAACGACAGGCTCGCTTCGGCGATGATCGCGGTCGCGATCGTCAGGCTGGTCTGCACGATGATCGGCGGCAGCACGTTCGGCAGGATGTACCGCACGATGATCCGTGCGTGGCCAAGGCCGATTGCCCGCGCGCCTTCGACGTATTCCTCGGCCTTCACGGTGATCGCCTGGCCGCGCGTCAGCCGGACGAAGCGCGGCATCGCGGAGATGCCGATCGCGGCCATCGCGTTGGTCAGGCTCGGTCCGAGGAACGCGGCGAACGCGATGGCGAGGATCAGGAACGGAATCGACAGCAACGCATCGGCGATTCGCGAGATCACGCCGTCGACGAGCTTGCCGAAATAGCCCGCCAGCAAGCCGAGCGGCACGCCGATCACGACCGCGATGCAGACCGACACGACGCCCGCCAGCAGCGACGCGCGCGCGCCCCATAGCAGACGGCTCAGCACGTCGCGGCCGAGTTCGTCAGTGCCGAACCAGTGCGCGGCCGAAGGCGCCTGCCGCACGGTCATGAAGCTGGCCTGCACCGGGTCGTAGTGTGACAGCCACGGCGCGAATACCGCCATGAAGACGATGAGCAGCACGAGCGCCGCGCCAAACACGGCGGCGCGATTGCGCATGAATTTCACGAGTCCGCGGCGCTTGCGGCGCGGCAGTACCGTCGTCTGCGACGCAGCGGCCGATGCGTGAACGGGGGTGGCGGGAGTAGCCATCAGCTGCGTCTCAGTCGGGGATTGAGAAGGACGTACAACACGTCGGCGCACAGGTTCACGACGATGAAGCACAGCGCGGTGACGAGCACCACACCCTGCACGACCGCGTAGTCGCGATTGAACACGGCATCCACGATGAGCTTGCCGAAGCCGGGGATCGTGAAAACCTGCTCGGTCAGCACCGCACCCGCAAGCAGTTCGCCGAACAGCAGCGCGAGCACGGTGACGATCGGAACCAGCGCGTTGCGAAAAGCGTGCTTGATGACGACGGTGCCGCGCAGCAGCCCTTTGGCACGCGCGGTCCGGATATAGTCGGTGCGCAGCACGCTCAGCATCGCGCTGCGCGTGTGGCGCATCAATTGCGCGCCGAGCGAGGCGCCGAGCACGAAAGCGGGCATCAGCATGGTCTTGATGCTGAGCCAGAAGTTTTCGGTCGGCGACACGTAGCCGGACGACGGCAACAGATGCCAGCGCACCGACACAATGAAGATCAGCATGATGCCGAGCCAGAAGTTCGGAATCGACATGCCGGATAGCGCGAAGATATTCGCGCCGTAATCGAGCGCGCCGCCGCGGCTTGCGGCGGAGATGACGCCCGCCGGAATACCGATACCGATCGCGAAGGTCATCGCCATCGCCGCGAGCTGTAGTGTGACCGGCAGCTTCTGCGCGATCAGCGACGTCACCGGCACGTCGGTGCGCAGCGACGCGCCGAGATCGCCATGCACGACGTCACGGACCCACAGCGCGTACTGCGTCGGCACCGGCTCGTCGAGGTGGTACTTGACGCGCAGCGACGCGATCAACTGCGGATCCTGATCTTCGCCGGCCATGGCCGTCACCGGATCGCCAGGCAGCAGCTTTTGCAGGCCAAAGATCAGCATCGACACGAGAATCAGCGTCGGAATGGCGACCAGCACGCGATTTGCAATGATCGGCAGCATGATCGGTCAGCCCTTGATACTGACGCCGCGCAGGCGGATCAGGCCGTCGGGATAGGGCGTGAAGCCTTGCACCTTCTTCGACAGCTCGAACGGCCACGGCTGGTTATAGACATAGATGATCGGATCATCGTCGGCGAGCAGCTTCGACGCCGCGTCGTACTCTGTTTTGCGGTCCGCGGTGGTCAGTTTCACGCGCGCGGCGTCGAGCAACTGGTCGACTCCGGGGTTGCAGTAACGCGCGTAATTGAGGTTGCCGGCGCACGTGTTGAACTGATGCAGGTTGCCGTCCGGATCGACACGGCCCGACCAGCCGAGATACATCGCCTCGAAGTCGCCGGTGTGCGCGGCATTGAGTTCGGTCGCATAGTCGGTCGGCCGCAGCTTCAGGTTGAAGCCGGCTTCGCTGACCATCGCCTGCATCATCTGCACGATCTGGCTCGACACCGTGTTGTTCGGGTAAGTGAACTCGATGTCGACGTGCTCGTGGCCCGCCGCCTTCAGCAGCGCCTTCGCCTTCGCGATGTCGCGATGCTGCATTGGGAGCGACGCGTTGTAGTACGGGCTCGACTTCGGCACCGCCTGATTCGCCGGCGCGAAGATACCCGCGCCGATCACCTGGTTGATCGCGTCGCGGTCGATCGCGAGTTCGAATGCCTGCCGCACGCGCTTGTCTCTCAGCACCGCGTTGCTGCGCTTGCCGTTACCGATGTTGAACGTAACGTAGTAGTAGCCGAAGCCGCTGACCGGCGCGAACTTGAAGTTGGTGTCGCTCTTGACCGACGCCACATCGGACGGCGCGAGGCGCTCGAGCATGTCGAGCGAACCCGAACGCAGATTGGCGAGGCGCACGGTGCTGTCCGGAATCGGCAAGAAGATCACGCGCTGGATCGGGTATTTGTCGGCGTCCCAGTAGCCAGGGAATTTCTCGAGCACGACGCGATCGTTCTGCACGCGCTGAACGAACTTGTACGGACCCGAACACACCGGATGCGCGGCAACGCCGGCCGGATCGGCGAACGTCTTCGGCGCGAGCATCATGCCGGCGCGGTCGGTCAGCGTCGCGAGCAGCGCGGCGTCCGGCTGCTTCAACACGATTGCAACCGTGTAGTCGTCGATCACGTCGACGTGATCGACCGACGCGAGTTCGCTCTTGCGGTTGCTCGTCTGCAGCGTGCGGTCGCGGTCGAGGTTTGCCTTGACCGCGGCCGCATTGAACGGCTCGTCGTCCTGGAACTTCACCCCTTGACGCAGCTTGAACGTCAGCGTCTTGCCGTCGGCGCTCGTCGTCCACGACGTTGCCAGCATCGGGACGATCTTCAGATCGGGCGTGATATCAACCAGCGCGTTGCACATCGACGCAAACACGATCCGGTCGACGAGCTGCACGCTGCGGGCGGGGTCGAGCGAACCGATGTCGTCCTGCAAGCCGATCCGTATCGTCTGACCGGTCTGGGCCATCGCGGCGCTGGCGCTGAGTGCGAGCGCTGCGGCAATCAACATTCTTCGCATGAGGAGTTCCCTTTGTTTCCAATTCATAAAATGGTTTGGTGAAGGGGCAGCGGCGCGGCGCGCGGCTCGATTCTTCACTGGAATTTCATCTCGACCACCGGCTCAGTCGCCACCGGCCGCGGCCAGCGTCGTTTGGCGGTTGCGGTAGATCGCGAGCCGTTCGATCAATTTCGGGCTGACGCTCGTGGCCAGCGGCGCGCCGCCGCCGGCGTTCTGGATCTCGCGCCAGAAGTGGCACGCGACCTGCCGTCCGTCCTCGAGTCGTTCGCTGGTTGGCCGCGCTTGCGCGCAGTACGGCTTCGCATGCGGACAGCGCGTATGGAAACGGCAACCGGAAGGCGGCGCGGTCGGACTCGGCAGATCGCCGGACAACGAAGGCTTCGCACGCCGCTCGTGCGGGCTACTCGCCGGAATCGCGCGCAGCAGTGCTTGCGTGTACGGATGCAGCGGCGCGTCGAACAGTGCATCGACATCGGCCAGTTCGACGATCTCGCCGAGATACATCACGGCGACGCGGTCGCTCATATGGCGGATCACCGCGAGGTCATGCGCAACCATGATCAGCGTGAGGCCGAGGTCCTGTTTCAGTGTCTCGAGAAGATTGATCACCTGCGCCTGCACCGAGACGTCGAGCGCCGACACCGGCTCGTCGCCGACGATCAGCTTCGGCTCACCGGCCAATGCGCGCGCGATGCCGATCCGTTGTCGCTGGCCGCCGGAGAATTCGTGCGGGTAACGGTCCGCGTAGGCCGGTTGCAGGCCGACCGTGCGCAGCAGTTGGGCGACGCGCTCGCGGTGCTCGGCGTTGTTGCGCGCGAGCCCGTGCAATGCGATCGGCTCGCCGACGATCTGGCCGATGGTCATGCCCGGATTCAGCGACGCGAACGGATCCTGAAAGATGATCTGCATTTCGCGGCGCAGCCGCCGCAGCGGCGCGCCTTGCTGATGCGTGATGTCCTTGCCTTGATAGAAGACGCGGCCGTCTGTCGAGTTGATCAAACGGAGCAGCAAGCGGCCCAGCGTGGACTTGCCACAGCCAGATTCGCCGACGATCGCGAACGTCTCGCCGGGGTGGACCGCGAACGACACGTCGTTGAGTGCATAGACGGTTGGCGTGCGCGTGAAGAGCTGCCGCGTACCGCCAAAATGCTTTGTCAGTGAGCGCGCCTCGATGATCGGCGTCGGCGAATTCGAGGCCGGGTGTGCGTGCGGCGTCGGTTTAGTGGGCGTCGTCATGCAATTTCCTTGCGCAATAGCGGCGCGGCGATCTGTTCGACCGGAGCGAGCCAGCACGCGACGCGATGCACGCCGGCGATCACCCTGTCGGGCGGCGCGGCGTCAATACAGCGTTGCTCGGCGAACGGGCAGCGCGGCGCGAAGCGGCAGCCGTGCGGCATCAACTCGGGCGACGGCACTGAACCGCGGATCGTCGCGAGCGCGCCTTCGCGCTTGCCGACCGACGGAATTGCGCCCATCAGGCCGATCGTGTAAGGATGCTGCGGGTCGTCGAACAGATCGGCGACGGTACCGTATTCGACGATGCGTCCCGCGTACATCACCGCCACGTGGTCGGCGACTTCCGCGACGACGCCGAGGTCGTGCGTGATCAACACCATCGCAGTGCCGGTCTCGGCTTGCAGATGTTTCACGAGCGCCAGCACCTGCGCCTGGATCGTCACGTCGAGCGCGGTCGTCGGCTCGTCGGCGATCAACAGGCGCGGGCGGTTCGCGAGCGCCATCGCGATCATCACGCGTTGGCGCATGCCGCCGGAAAGCTGATGCGGGTACGCATCGAGCCGGGTTTCCGGCGCCGGGATCCGCACTAGCCGCAGCATCTCGAGCGCCTGCTCGCGCGCCTGCCCGCGCCCGATATCGCGATGCCGCCGGATGCTTTCGCCGATCTGCTCGCCGACCGTGAACGCCGGGTTCAGCGACGTCATCGGCTCCTGAAAGATCATCGACAGCCGGTTGCCACGAATGTCGGCCAGTTCGCGCTCCGACAGTGAGAACAGGTCCTTGCCTTCGAAGTGCGCGGTGCCGGCGACGCGTTGCGCAGGCGGACTCGCGAGCAGCCCCATCAGTGCGAGCGATGTCACGCTCTTGCCGCAGCCCGATTCACCAACGATGCATAGCGTCTCGCCAGTGCCGACTGAGAACGACACGTCGTGGACGAGGTTCGGCACCTCGGCGGCGCGCGAGAACTTCAACGAAAAGCCGCGGACCTCCAGAACCGGTCGGCGGGCGGCATCGGTCATGCTGGGAAACTCCATATCGTGCTGCTAGTCCTGTTCAAAGGCTGTGCTGGCGGAAAGTATGTGGTGCGCTTCACGATGGAAAATATTAATATTTCTTACCGATACTTAACTTTTCCTTGAGCATGAGCGATGCCGACCCTCCGCATGTTAAGAACCTTTCGAGCCGTCGCGCGGACCGGATCATTCGCGGCAGCGGCCGGGAGCGTCGCGCTGACCCAAGCGGCGGTCAGCTTGCAGATGCGCGGGCTCGAACAGGCGCTGGGCCGGCAACTGTTCGACCGCAGCGGTCGGCAGATTGCGCTGAGCCGCCACGGACAAGAGATCTGGCCGAAAGTCGAGCAGATTTTCGACCTGCTGGCCGAACTCGAGGCGACGCCGGCGGGTTCGATGGTCGGGCCGGTGACCATCGGCGCGATGGTGTCGGTGATCGGCGCGCTGTCGCTGGTCGTCGCGCATTTGAAGGCCGCGCATCCGCAACTGGACGTGCGGCTGCTGTCGTCACGCTCCGACGAACTGGCGCGGATGGTGGAGGCGGGTGAGGTCGATATCGCGGCGATCGTCGCGCATGCCGACACGACGCTATCCGACACGCTGAAGTGGACGACGCTATACACGGAGCCGCTGATGCTGGTGGTTAGCCGCGAAATCGGCGACAACGATCCGCAGAGGGTCCTGCGCAGCCACCCCTTTCTGCGCTTCGACCGGCGGGTGCGCACCGGGCGCGTCGTCGAGCATGCACTGCAGACAGCCGGCGTGACGGTCAACGAATTCCTCGAACTCAACTCGATCGAGACGATCGTCGCGCTGGTGCGCGAAAATGTCGGCGTCACGGTGCTGCCGCTTCTGCATCGCGGCAACTGGCAAAACGATCCGTTACTACGCGTGCTGTCGATTTCGGATCCGCCGGTGTTGCGCACGGTCGGCATGATCCAGCGCGCGTCATATGACCGGCCCGGCATCACGCGGGCGATTATCGATGCGCTGCACAGCGACTGGGCGCTTGACCCTTCGATATCCAGGCCGCTTGCGGATCCGTGAAGGACTAACTTTACTCTGTCGATAAATTCATGCCATTGCAGAAACTCCTTCAGACGTGGCATGAGGAAGCGATGGTCGGGAAATTGTCGTTCGATGAGTACCTGGAGCATCTTTGCGAGGCACTCGGGCACAGCGATCGCAACGCTGGGCTGGTGGGATACTGCCAAGGCTTGATGTTGCCGTCGCGGCGTAAAAGCGTGGAGCCGCTGGCCGCCCACCTCGAACCTGAAAGTGTCAGCGCGCGGCACCAGTCGTTGCATCACTTCGTTTTGAAATCAGAGTGGTCAAATACTGCTCTGCTTTAGCGAGTAAGACGCTGGGTGTTGCCGCATATGAATCCTGCCAACGGGCTGTTCTGATAGCTTATGAAACCAACGAGTAAAATTGCTAGGCGGCAGACAGCGGGCTGTTGCCAGAACATTGCAGCTGTCCTTTCTTGATCATGTGCATTAATTCGACGCTACTCAGAATGACACGCGCACAGTTGAGATCCTTGAATCCGAGCATCGGTCGGGTTCGGCGTTTGATGGCCCGATGGTACTGCTCCACGATGTTGTTCAAATACTTGATCTGAAGAACCTTGACGGGCATCTCGCGCTCGGCATTCACCGCGTTAAGCGCGGGGCCGCTTTTGTCGATGGTCACCGTCTCGTGCGAACCGTTCTGACCGATTGCCTTTTTGAAGAAACGCCGCGCAGCAGGCTTATCCCGCCTTGCTCTGAACAGAAAGTCAATGGTATTGCCCGCCTTATCCACTGCGCGGTAAAGATATTTCCACGAGCCCTTGACCTTGATATAGGTTTCATCAACCCGCCAGCTCTTGCCGACCGGACGCTTGTACTTGCGAAACGTCTTTCAAACAGCGGCACCAGCTTGATGACCCAGCGATGTACCGTCGAATGGTCGACCTCAATGTCGCGCTCAGCCAGCATTTTCCGCAGGGTTCCGAAGACTCAGCGAGTAGGCCACGTACCACCGCACGCACAACAGCATCACTTCAAAGGGATAGTGCAGCCGCTTCAGAACCTTGGCGACGGCCGGAGCAAGCATAGTTCGTGGTGTCAGTGTCTTCTTCATTGTGCGAACGAAGCGTTTTCATCAGCCTCGAAGCTTACCTCCCCCGCGTTAATGCGACAAAGCCCGTATTCTTCGTGCTGACACTAAAACGTCAGCGCTCCGAAAGAGGGGTTATGCAGACCTTCCTTAACAGCCCCTTCGTTCATTTTGTTAAGGGTTCTAAGTCTGGCCTTTTAATGCAACAACCCATACGTGCAGGCGGCGGCTCGTCAGCGGTTCAATCCGTCCCTTCTCAGGGACGGAGACACTGGCCTGACCGGCGACAACTGCACGCGCCTATCGCCCGCGCTGGCGCGAAAATGCGCGATGTGGACAATTGAGAGCGCATGGCTTGAAGTGCTAGACACGCGAGGCAGGGCCGCGCGAGCCCCCGGACTTCGAGGCGGATAATCAAAGCGGCAACAGCGTCTTGCGCCGCCGGGGCTTCGCCGGATCGGGTCGCGCGCAAGGCAGGAACTGGCCTCGTCCCGATTCCCCGCAAGGCTTCTGCCCGTCCCATACTACCTCTCCGCGCGCCATCGTGAGGGCGGGCCACGCGCTCAGTTGGATGCCTTCGTATGGGGTGTAATCGACGTTATGATGAAGGTTTTCATTCTTGATCTCGAATTCAAGCCCTTCGTCCCAGATGACGAGGTCGGCGTCGGCGCCGATCGCGATACTCCCCTTGCGCGGATACAGCCCATACAGTTTTGCTGCATTCGTCGACGTCAGCGCGACAAAGCTTTGCGGCGTGATGCGGCCTTGACGCACGCCTTCGGACCACAGCAAAGCCATGCGCGTCTCGACACCGGGAATACCGTTGGCGACTTGATCGAACGAAACGTTCTCGCCGTGCGCTTTCTTGCCATCTGGGCCGTCGTAGCGAAACGGCGCGTGGTCGGACGAGAAGACTTCAAACGAACCGTTTTCGAGGCCGTCCCAAATCACCTGCTGGTTCGCCTTGTCACGCGGTGGCGGACTGCAGATGCACTTGGCGCCTTCGAAACTGTCGTCGCAGCCAAGCGAGTCGGCGGTGAGAAATAGATATTGCGGACACGTTTCGCCGTAGACCTTCAGACCGTGGCTTTGAGCCCAGCGAATCTGCTCGACGGCCTCCCGGCCCGACACGTGCACGATCAAAATCGGCACGTCGACCAGTTCGGCGAAGGCGATTGCGCGATGGGTGGCTTCGCGCTCGACGAGCATCGGTCGCGACGTCGCGTGATAGCGTGGCGCGGTATGACCCGCTTCGAGCAGGCGCTCCGTCAGCCAGGCAATGCAGTCGGCGTTTTCCGCGTGGATCATCACCATCGCACCCTCATTGCGCGCCACCGACAGCGTATCGAGCATTTGCCGGTCGCTCAGCTTGAGCGCGTCGTACGTCATGTAGATCTTGAAGGAGGTATAGCCTTCGGCGATCAGCGCGGGCAGTTCCTCCTTGAGGATGTGAGGCGTCGGGTCCGTAATGATCATGTGGAAGGAGTAATCGATCACGGCTTTCGCGCCGGCGCAGTGGTGGTAATCGTCGATCGCTTCGCGCAACGTGTGTCCCTTCTGCTGACAGGCAAACGGAATCACCGTGGTCGTGCCCCCGCACGCTGCGGATGTCGTGCCGGACAGGAAGTCATCGGCCATGATGGAGCCGTCCCCGGTTGGCTGGTCGAAGTGCACGTGGCTATCGACGCCGCCCGGTGTCACGTGACGGCCGGCGGCGTCGATTTCACGCTCGCCGCTGTCCAGGCTGAGTCCGAGGGCGACGATCCGGCCATCGCGGATGCCAATGTCGCTGCTGAAGATGTCCGCGGCCGTGACCACACGTGCGTTGCGAATGACAGTATCGAAGGCAGGCATATCAGATTTCCCGAAAAAGTCGGCCCCAGCCGTCGATGCGGCGAGTGTCCACGTTAAGGCGGCGAAGCATGTCCCAAACGACGGTCGTCACAGTGTCGAGCACCGGCACGCCGTGCTGCTGTTCCCAATGAACGACACGGTGCGCGGCATACAGATTGGTACAGAAAGTCGTTACGGCTTCTGCGCCGGCAGCGACCACGTCGGCCACCTGGCGGTCCAACGTCGGTTCGTCCACCAGAGCGAAGGCGAAATTGTCCTGAATGCCGAGATGGCTTTCGCACGACGCATCGATGCCGCGTGCCGCGTAGTTCGCGATGATCTTCTGCTGAACGTCGGCGAGGTACGGCGACACGAGCCCGAGCCGGCGGATCTTGAGGGCACCGAGCGCGCGGTTTAGCGCGAGGACCGAGGTGCTCGCCGGCACGCCGGTGGCCTCGGTGATTGCCTCGCACAGTGCTTCGTCCTGGTCGAAGCCAAGCCAGCCTGCAGACGTGCCGCTCCAGCCGATCATGTCGACATGCGCGTCGGCGAGCAGCCGTGCGGCATCGAGGATATGGTCGCGCTGGAACTGGGCGAGCGCGTCGGGGCTAAGTGCGATCTGCGTAACCGGAAAGCGGGCGAAATGAACGCTGACGCCGGGAAGGGCGGCCACAACTGCCTGCGTAAGCGGTTCAAGCGAAGTATTGGAAGAGGGCGTGAGAATACCCAGCCGGATGCGTTGACTCATGAGTGGATACCTGAAGCAGGTGGATAGGGACGCCGTGGGGTGTCGCAGCGTCGCCAGACGGCCTCGCAGACGCCTTGGGCTTCCGCGCGAACGGCGTCTTCATCGACAAACAGAGCGTGCCCGTCGCTGACGGCGAACTCGCCATTGACGATGACGCTTTCGACGTCGGCACCGCTCGCGTTGTGAACGAGATTGCCGAGCGCATCGACGCACGGGGTGAGATGTGAGCGGCGAAAATCGAGAATGACCAGATCAGCGAGACGGCCGAGCGCGATCTCGCCGAGGCGATCGCCCCAGCCGAGCGCCAACGCACCGTGACGCGTAGCGATCGAGAAGACATCGTGAGGTTGCCAGTCACTGTCCACGCCGCCTCCCTGAAGGCGGCCCATGGCGAGCGCCCAGCGCATGGCTTCGATCATGTCGCCATGCATGGTGTCGGTGGCGAGGCACAGGGACGCGCCTGCTTCCATCAGGCGGCGCGTCGGCGCAAGGCGTCCAGATATCGCGTTGCCCAATGGAATATGGACGATGTGTGCGCCGCTCTTGCCAAGCAGTGCGATGTCCGTGTCATTGACGTGTATGCAGTGGGCGGCCAGCAGGCGCTCATTGAGCAGTCCGAGTTCATCGAGCAGTTCGACCGGCGAGCGGTCATACTGCGCTCGAACCCACGCCACTTCTTCTGCGCTTTGCGCGAGGTGCGTGCTGACCTGCAGATTCAGGCGGCGGGCTAGCGCATCGACATCCTTCAGCATGTCGATCGAACAGGTATCGGGCGCGTGAGCAGTCAGGTGGGTCTGGATTCGTCCGTTGGCGCAGCCCGCCCATCGTGCAACGAACGCTTCGGCGCGTTCGAGCTGACGCTCGCCACGGGCGCGTTCAAACCGCCGCTCGCCCGCCAATAACGACGTGAAATCGACGTCGGCCAGACGCTGGCTCGCGAAGACGCGCACGCCTGTCTGGGCGATGCCTTCGACCGTGGCCTCGGCATGCACGAAACTATCGACGAGCGTTGTACATCCCGCTTGCAACGCTTCGAGCGCGCCGAACCGCGACAGCACGCACGCTTCGTCGGGCGTGAGCCAGGACGCCTGCGGTAAGCCGGGCGTGTACGACGGCGCAAACCCGCAGTCCGCCGCGACGCCGCGCACGAAGTTCAGCCCCGCATGGTAGTGCGTATTGATGAATCCGGGCGTGATGACGCGTCCCGGAAGCGGCACTACGCGCCGAGCGGCGGGCGGCGCCGCGTCGGCCGCTCTTCCGATATACGCGATCTGTGCGCCTCGAATACCGAGCGACGCCCGCTGCGCCTGGCCATTTGCGAGCAGCAGCGTGGCATCGGTGATCAGCAGATCGAGTGGAGCGTGCAGATCGTCGTGTGCGCTCATGCGGCCATCCAGCCACCGTCGACCATCAGCGTGGTGCCGGTCGTGAACGTGGAGAGATCGCTTGCCAGGAAAAGAACGGCGCGCGCAATGTCGTCCGGGTGACCGAGGCGCGGCCACGGCGTTCGCCGGGTCGCGCGATCGAGCACCACGGGATCCATTGCGCGGCCGCTAGCACCGGTTTGAATCTTGCCGGGTGCGACGGCATTGCAGACAATGCCGCGGGGCGCGTAGTCGGTTGCGATCTGCCGCGTCATGTAGTCGATCGCGGCTTTCGCGGTGCCGTAAGCGAGATCCCCCGGCGCCGCGATCATGCCGTGTTGCGACGACAGATTAACGATGCGACCGCGCACTTCATCTACCGGCGGCTGGCCGGTCATCTGCCGCACGGCGGCGCGGCTGCAGCGAAAGACGCCAGTCAGATTCACGTCGAGCACGCGCTGCCAGTCGGCCTCTTCCATGTCGAGCAGGGGGCGCGCATGCCGGATGCAGGCATTGTTCACCAGCACGTCCAGCCGGCCAAAACGCGCGACTGTCTGCGCAACGAGTGCATCGACCTGGGCCGTGTCGCTCACGTCGGTAAAAATAAAGTGTGCTATGCCGCCGTCGCGAACAATCAATGTCGCAGTCGGCTCACCGCCTTCGATGACGTCGGTCGTTATGTCCGCAATCACGACAACCGCACCGTTCGCGGCGAGCTGACGCGCGATGGCGCGTCCGATGCCGGACGCGGCGCCCGTCACGATGCAGACCTTGCCTTCCATGCTCAGGCTTGCAGTCAAATGCGGTTTGGCGTTCATGGAATCAGCGTTTTATCCATCGATCGAAGTCCGCTTCCGCGGCAGCGAGGTCGTATTGCGGGACGAATGGGGTGTCGTTTAGAAGGCGGGTAATATCCATCGACGCGCGATCGTAGTCCGCGTAGTAATCGATGTTGGGCACGTCGCCTTCGCGGGCGATCCGCCAATCGAAGCCGGAATACCTTGCTGCAAGCCGGTCGCACCAGTCGGCAACGCTCCATTCGAAACCTGCTGCCACGTTGTATGCGACGTGCGCAAGCGCTGACTGCGCGAGCAATGCAGCCAGCGCTGCCGCCGCATCGCGCACGTACAGCCAGTCGCGGCGATGAGTGCGCGGCAGCACGACCGTCTCGCCTCTGCGTGCCCGTTCCAGTACCTGGAGCGGTGCGCTAAGCGTGTCGCGCACGCCCGAGTCGGCTTCCCAGGGTCCAAAGCATGTGCCGATACGGCCAATGGTCAGCGAGAGCCCATGCAGCCGTGCAAGCCGCAGCACGGCTTCTTCAGCGGTTCGCTTAGAGACGCCGTAAAGCGCCTCGGGTAACAGCGGCGTCAGATCTTCGCTAAGCTGATGCGTGTTCTGCCGGCCGCTGGCACCGTAGACTGAGCCGGAGCTGCCATGCACCATCCTTTCGACGCCCACTGCCGCTGCCGCAGCGAGCGCGGCAAGTGCGCCGCCGACGTTGACGTCAAAGATGGTCTGCGGCATGGCGCGCTCGCGGGCGGCATCCGCAGTGATCGCTGCCAGCGTGACCAGACGCGATGGCCGGTGCGTACGCATCGCATCTGTCAGCGCACGGATGTCGCGGGTATCGCCGGTCAGGGCAACAAAGCGGCCGGGCAGGGCGGCGAACGCGCGCAACGCGGCATCGCGCGGCGCGCTGCAATCAAAGCCGATGACCGTTTCGCCCTCGGCCAGCAACCGCTCGGTCAGCGCCAGTCCGACAAAGCCGCTGCTTCCTGTGACAAAGGTTGTCATCAAACCAGCTCCGCCACGGTTTCGGGACGCAGCAAGGACAGGATGTGGCGCTTGTAGTCGTTGAATGTTGCGCTGGTCGGATCGCGAGGCCGTTCCAGCTCGATGGGCAGCAGTTCGCGGATGCGTCCCGGCCGCGCCGACATCACTGCGACATGCGTGCCGAGTGCAAGCGATTCGTCGATTCCGTGCGTCACAAAAACAATCGTGCTGCGGCTCTCGCGCCAGATCCGGATCAGTTCGGCATGCATATCCATCTTGGTCTGCTCGTCGAGCGCGCCGAATGGCTCGTCCATCAGAATCACTTCCGGATTCATCAGGAGCGCACGCGCGATGCCGACCCGCTGGTTCATACCTCCCGACAACTCGCTCGGGAAATGGTTTTCGAAGCCTTTCAGCCCCACCATTTCAATGTATCGCTGTGCACGCTCGCGTCGCTCGGACTTCCCCACGTTACGCATCTTCAGATGGAAGGCGACGTTTTCCCACACGGGTAGCCATGGCATCAGGTTGGCTTGCTGAAAGACGACGCCACGGTCGGCGCCGGGCTCCTCGACGACCGAACCGCCTACGCTGACGGTGCCCGCAGTAGGCTTGTCGAAGCCCGCAATCATGTTGAGCAACGTCGACTTGCCGCAGCCACTTGGGCCGAGCAGACACAGCAATTCGTTGCGCTCGACGCTCAGGCTGACGTTATCGAGCGCGGTAACGGTCTGCTTGCGTTTTGTGTCTTCGAAGGTGCGCGAGACGCGATCGATTGTGATAAGTGCCATGTTTTCAGCGCTCCCGTGCCTGCAGTGTGGAACCCCGTTGCCAGCGCAGGACGCGCGCGGAGATTGCCTTGATCACGTAGTCGCTCAGGAAGCCCAGCAGGCCGATGCTGACCATCGACGCGATGACGACGTCGTATCGAAGGAAGTAGTAGGCGTCCCAGAGTACATAGCCGACGCCGCTTTTGACCGCGACCATCTCAGCGGTCACCGTCAGCATCCACGCGGAGCCAATGGCGATGCGCAGACCGGAGAAGATGCTGGGAAGTGCCGCCGGGAAGACGATGTGACGCAGCAGCATGGAGCCCGTGCCGCCCGTCATCGCGCCCGCTCTCAGCAGGTTACGGTCGCAGGTTTTGACGCCATGGATCGTCGACAGCAGTATGGGGAAGAACGAGCCCATGAACACCAGGAAGATCGCCGGTTTGTTGGCGATGCCGAACCAGATGATCGCGAGCGGAATCCATGAAACAGGCGGAACCGGGCGCAGCGTCTGCAATGTCGGCTCGACGAGCGACTCGACCGATCGCGACCACCCGATCGCCATGCCAATTGCGACACCCATTACCGTGGCGATTCCAAACCCCGCGAACACGCGGCCGGCGCTCGCCGCAATGTCGAAGATCCAGTGGCCCGAATAGGTCTGAGTGTTGCCATCGGTCGAAAAGATCCAGTCAGCCCAGGCGATCAGCACCTGCGAAGGCGCGGGCAGCAGCGCCGCCGGTAGGATGCCTGAGCGTGAGAACGCTTCCCAGCCGGCGATCAGCAGTACCGGGACAATGCCCCGCTCGATGTGCCGGTAGAAACGCGATGAAGTTATCGATGTCATCACGCGATCCGAATTAATAGCCGAGTTGAGCCTTGGGCTTGCCGGTCACCTTCTCCAGGAAGCTGTAGTCGAGGTTCTTCTGGACCGCGTCGCTCACGTCCGAGTTCACGTACCTCAGGTCGTGCATCATTTTGGCAATGGCCACTGCCGAGGTGCGATACATCTTGTAGTCCGGATCAAGGTTCTGTACCGCACCCGTCGCGATCTCCTTGTCGAGACCGGTCACTTTCTGGATCGTGTCGATAAAAAGCGGCTTGTTACCCGCCATCAGTTCATCGACCTTGACGATGGCACGGACTGTTTCGAGCACACCCTGGGGGTTGGTCTCGATCACGTCCGGGCGCGTGACGATCAGGTTGGTCAGCTTGCCCGCAGCCTGGTCGTACGGAAAGGCGAAGAACTTGCCGGCTTTCACGGCACTGATCTGCGTCGCGAACGGCTCGACCGACGTGATCAGTTCGACCTCACCACGGCGGAGCGCTGAAGCGTGATCGGACGGATTCGGAATGTTGATGAACTGAACGTCCTTGTTGATATCGATGCCGTGCGTTAGAAACGCGCCACGCATATGGATATCCTGCGCATTGCCGCGGGAGGCGGCGACGCGGAAAGGCTTGCCTTCCTTCTTGTATTCCATGATGAGCTTTTTAAGGCCGTCCCAGTCGCCCGGCTGAACCGGAAGGCTGTTCGCTACCAGAATGCGCGATCCGCCGTTGATCTGGCCGGAGACAGCCACGACCTTGAACCCCTTGTCGAGTGCGGTCACGTAATGGAGGTAGGTGACCTGCGCGATGTCGATGCTCTTCGACAGTAGCGCGGTAAGCACGTCGTTGCCCGTGTTGAACGGCACCGCGGTTAATTTCACGCCAGTTGCGTACTGGGGAGTCAGCGACAATGGCGTGCAATGCGCGCACTTCGCGTATCCAAGCTGTACCGGATCGGCGTCCGTCGCATGGCCGGCGGTCGGGGCGAGTGCGACGGCCATCATGACGGGTGCGACGAGCGCCCGGGCGGCACGCCTCAGCGTAGAGAAAGACAGACGGGCAAGCTGCATCAGGAGATTCCTTTTTTGTCACAAAATAGATTGTCGTTGTGACAGACAAAGCAACTCATGTGCCAATCTTCGTCTGGTTTAGTCGTCTCGGCGGTCTGAATTGCGGGTGAGCCGCGACCGGCGCAGTATCTGCCAGTTCGTGATCCTCGCGTGGCCGCCTTGGCGGAAGTCAAGCGTTGACGCGTCGGCGGCACTCTTCAGGTGCGGCCGAGTATTGTTAAGCGCGCACATGGTGCTGCTGAACAATGGCAGTGCACAGTTGAACAATTCCAATTTGTTTTGTAACAATCTACAATTGCATCGACACAAACATGCTTGACGAGGGTGCCCGAAGTGTTGACCGAGAAAGAGCCACGCTCGCGCAAGGCGCGCAGCACCGAACAGATACTGGGCGTCGATGACGACAAGCTCGATGCCATTTACAGGCGCATCCTGACGGCCGTGATGGAGCACCGGCTCGTCCCGGGTACGAAGCTGGTGGAAGAGAAGCTGGCAGGCGTATTCAAGGTGAACCGCACGCAAATTCGTAAGGTGCTTGCCCGGCTGACGCACGAAGGCATCGTGACGACTATTCCGAATCGCGGCGCTTATATCGCCAGTCCATCGGTGCATGACGCACGTCATATCTTCCAGGCTCGCCGCATTCTGGAGCCAGCGCTGATTCGCACATTGGTCGAGCGCGCGGACAAGGACGATTTCCGCCGGCTGCACGCGCATATTGCGAAGGAGAGGGCGGCTCGCGACAAGGGCGACAAGCACGCCGTCATTCGCCTGTCTGGCGAATTTCATCTCCTGATCGCCGAGATGGTCGGCAGCCCGCCGCTGACCAAATTGATGCGGGAACTCGCGTCACTGACGTGTCTGATCATCCTGCTGTTCGATTCCCCGAACGTGCCCGCGTGTCCGAATCACGAACACACGGAAATCGTCGAACTGATGCAGAGGGGCGATCTGACTGCGGCGGTAGCAGCAGCGATCACGCATCTCGATCATATCGAGGCAACTCTTGATCTCTCTCTGCCGGAAGACACGGAAGTCGATCTTTCCGCGATCTTCGGCTAGTCGCCGCCTCGTGGCTGCGCCTGGACAGTCATCCTTCGAGAGTGAACATGAAACTGTTGATCATCAACCCGAATATATCTATCGGCGTGACCGACTTGATCGAGGCCGAAGCGCGGCATGTTGCCGCCAGCGAGACGCAAATTGAAATGGCAACGGCGGCGAGTGGGGTCGCCTATATCGAAACGCGGTTTGAAGCGCTGCTCGGTGCTCACGCGGCAGCAACCATCGCAGGTGAGCGCATTGGACAACACGACGCAGTGATGATCGCGGCGTTCGGCGATCCGGGTCTCCTCGAATTGCGCGAAGTGCTCGACGTGCCGGTGGTCGGCATGACCGAGGCTGCGCTGATGACGGCTGCGCAAATGGGCCAGCGCATCGGCATCATCGCCATCTCGCGGCGCATCACCGCCTGGTATCGCGAGTCCGTCGATCGATACGGCATGCTGAGCAGACTGGCAGGTATTCGCCATCTCGATCGTCCACTGCGCAACGCCTCAACGGTCCAGGATGACCATGCGTCCATGTTGCTGGATCTGTGCGATCAGGCCGTTCAGGAAGACGGGGCTGACGTGCTAATCCTTGCCGGTGCGCCGCTCGCGGGTCTCGCGCGAACGGTCGCGGACAGGCTTCCGGTACCTGTCATCGATGGCGTATCCAGCGCGGTTTGCCAGGCAGAGACGCTTTGCCGCTTGCGCCCGGTCAGCCCGAAAATCGGCAGCTTTGCCAAGCCACCTGAAAAGCCTGATGCGGGGTTGTCGGCCGCGATCCGCGGGTTGCTTCGGTCGTAGAGCGGGATAGGTTGAATCGACGGGGTTGATCGTCGGTCCGCATGCCGTGCATTGGTTGCAATCTATCAATCGCAGTTCGTAGCCAGGAAGAAGGCCGCTACCATGTCAGTCAGCTCCGTTATTGTCGTAGCGGTAGGCGCTGCAGCGGGCGGCTTTGTTCAGGGGCTCTCTGGCTTTGCTTTTGGCCTTGTGGCAATGTCCATATGGGTATGGAGCCTCGACCCACAGCTCGCAGCCCCGCTAGCGATTTTTGGAGCCTTGACCGGCCAGATCATGTCGGTTATCACCGTGCGTCGAAGGATCTGCTGGCGGGATCTTTTGCCGTTCATACTGGGCGGCTTGATTGGGATTCCGGTCGGCGCTGCGCTCCTCCCGGTGTTGGACGTCAACCGGTTCAAGGCCTTCCTTGGCGCCCTACTGGTGCTATGGTGCCCAATCATGTTTTTCGCCACCAGATTGCCGCGAATCTCACGCGGCGGTCCCATGGCCGACGGCGTGGTTGGCCTGTTGGGTGGCGTCATGAGCGGCCTCGGGGGATTTGCAGGTGTATTTCCGAACCTGTGGTGCGTACTTCGTGGATTCGATAAAGATCATCAGCGCGGGCTCGTTCAAAACTTCAATCTCACGATACTTTCGGTAACCATGGTCACGTACACTTTCAGCGGAACGATTACGGCAACGGACCTTCCAATGTTTGCCGTAGTGGCGCCGGCAATGGTCGTCCCATCCGTAATCGGCGCACGGCTTTACATTGGCATGAGTGAAGTCGCGTTCCGGAAAATCGTGCTTGGACTGCTAACAGTGTCGGGGGCGGCCTCTCTCGCGTCTGCTATTCCTTGGCTCATCGCGTGGGGTCGATGAATTCATCGATGTCCGAAAGACTTCGTCGCTAGCTCGAGCGTCGCATTGGTGCATGCCTTCACTTAAATCAGACGGGTGGAAGGCCTTACTGCGACAGAACCCTCACCAAAACGTGCGAACACGGTGCGCAATGCTCCGACGACGGCTTCGTCGGGGTGCAGCCTGACCTCGCCGTCGGCTTCGCCCCACACCCATCCCGGTGGGCAGGCCGCGGCGCAATTCGCCACGGGCGGCCTTGTTGCGAATATCCCGTCCAGCCGGGCACGCAGGAGATGCAGTTCGGCCTCGCTCATGGTGGCCTTCAATCCGAGCAACAGCCGCTATCGATCGTGGCCGGCCTCGCGTGTCTTGAGACGGTTCAGGAAGACACCGGCGACTCGACCACCCATGGCAAGCGCGCTGCGAACGCGTTCGGCTATTCCAGGCGCGTTTGTGAGCCGGACTCCGCGTCACGGTTCGAAGGCGCGCGATCGGTACGCTTTTCGCCGAGATCGAATTGCCGTCGCGCCGATTCCATTTCCGTCATATGCGCTTCCACCCAGTCCCAGATCCCACAGATCTTGTCGAGCAGACTGCGTCCTAGCGGCGTCAACTGATAGTCGACACGAGGCGGTATCACGGGATGCACATAGCGCGTGACGAGACCGTCGCGTTCGAGTTGCCGCAAGGTCTTCGTGAGCATCTTCTGACTGACGCCCCCCACCTCGTCGCGTAGCCGCGAGAAACGCATCTCGCCATGGGTGCCCAGCGCATCGATCACGAGGATCGTCCACTTGTCGGCGATCTGCTCGATGACGTTGCGCGCGAGGTCATCGGTTTTCTTCTGCGGGTTCTCGGCGGCGTGAGGGCCGTCGTAGCAATTTGTTTCCATGGGGAAAGTATGGAACCTTCAGGTGCCTTCTTGTGATCGCCGGATGCGGCTGAAATAATCGACTCGCTTGCCCGTCCTTTTGGCACGTCGCATTTTCTCGGACCGCATTCGACATGGATGCGGCGCTTTAACCAGAGAGCATCGCATGACTATTGAAACAATTGAAGTTGAGGGTTTATCGACGCCTGTATCGCGTATCGGCCTGGGCACGTGGGCGATCGGCGGATGGATGTGGGGCGGCACTGATGAGAAGGACTCGATTGCGGTGATCCGCCGGGCGCTCGACAGCGGCGTGAACCTTATCGACACGGCGCCGGCGTACGGCTTCGGCGCGTCGGAGGAAATCGTCGGCAAAGCACTGGCCGATGGATATCGCCACAAGGCAGTCATCGCGACTAAAGTCGCTCTCGAATGGCAGGACGGCAAGGTATTTCGCAATGCTTCGCCGGAGCGCATTCGTCACGAAGTAGAGGATACACTTCGGCGCTTGCGGACAGATTACATCGATCTATACCAGGTTCACTGGCCCGATCCGCTCGTGCCAATCGAAGAGACGGCCGCGGTGCTGAACGACCTACGCAAGGAAGGCAAGGTTCGCGCGCTTGGCGTCAGCAATTTCTCTGCGGCGCAAATGGACGCGTTCCGTCGCGTGGCGCCGCTGTCCGCCACCCAGCCGCCTTATAACCTGTTTGAACGCGACATCGACCGCGACGTGCTGCCTTATGTGAAACAGCATGGGCTGGTTGCACTCGCCTATGGCGCACTGTGCCGCGGATTGCTGGCAGGGCGCATCGGCGCCGAAACGCGTTTCGAGGGCGACGATCTGCGTCAACATGACCCGAAGTTCCGTGCGCCGCGTCGTCAGCAGTATGTCGACGCTGTGAAAGCACTGAACGTCTTCGCGCGCGATAACTTCGACAAGTCGGTGCTTGCGCTTGCCGTGCGCTGGGTGCTGGACCGCGGCCCGACGATCGCGCTGTGGGGTGCGCGCCGTCCGTCGCAACTGGACGGACTCGAAGCCGCGTTCGGCTGGCGACTCGACGACGAGGCCTTTGCGCAAATCGACGCGATCGTCTCGCAATTCGTCAAGGACCCGGTAGGTCCGGAGTTTATGGCACCGCCGCAACGTGTTCTGGTGTCGTGAAAGGAGTGTATTGAACATGCGAACCAATCGACGAAACTTCATTGTGCATACCGTTGGCGCCGCGGCGCTGGCAATGACCGGCGGCACTGCGTGGGCCGCGCCCACGCAGCTTCAGGAAGGCGATCCGGCCGCGCAGGCGCTCGGCTACCGGACCGACGCATCGCGTGTCGATCACGCGGAATATCCGCGCTTCAGCGCCAACCAGCACTGCTCGAATTGCCAGTTTTATCAGGGCAAGCCAGCCGACACGAGCGCGCTTTGCGCGCTGTTCGGTGCGAAGCAGGTGAGCGGCGCGGGATGGTGCAACGCCTATCAGGCGAGAGCCTGATCGGCTTGTGCGGGTAAAGCGATACGGCGCATGACGACGTTGGGCCGTTCGCATCGACTACGAGGAATCAGTTGATGGAACTCATTGTGAACGGCGTGCATCACAACGTCGATGCGGATGCGAATATGCCGCTGCTGTGGGCAGTCCGTGATCTGCTCGGGCTGCACGGGACCAAGTTCGGTTGCGGGGTCGGTGCGTGCGGCGCATGCACGGTCCATCTGGACGGTGTCGCTGTGCGTTCGTGTGTGACCGCACTGGCGGATGTTCAGGGCAAGCCCGTAACGACCATCGAGGGACTCGGCAAAGGCGGCGATCACCCGGTGCAGCGCGCGTGGAAGGCCGCCAATGTGCCGCAGTGCGGTTACTGCCAGCCGGGACAGATCATGCAGGCCGCGTCGTTGCTCAAGCAGACGCCGAAGCCGAGTGACGAGCAGATCGTCGAAGCGATGTCCGGCAATGTTTGCCGCTGTGGCACCTATCAACGCATCAAGGCCGCCATCAAGGCGGCAGCGTCGGAGGCGTGATGGGCGAAATCGTCAATCTGAGCCGGCGAGGGGTGTTGAAAGGGACCTTGGCGGGTGGGGTTGTGCTGGGCTTGCAAATCGGCGGCGCGGGCACCGCGCTCGCGGCGAGCGTGCTGTCATCCGCGAATGGCGCGAAAGGGGCTTTCGCACCGAACGTGTATGTCTCGGTCGCGCCGTCCGGCGAGATCATTCTGGTCGTGCATCGTTCGGAGATGGGGACCGGTATCCGCACCAGTCTCGCGATGATTCTTGCCGACGAGCTCGACGCCGACTGGAACGCCGTCAAGGTCGTGCAGGCGCAAGGCGATGCGAAGTATGGCGACCAGAATACCGATGGCTCGCGCAGCATCCGCCAGTTCTTCCAGCCATTGCGCGAAGCAGGGGGCACGGCCCGGCAGATGCTCGTGGCGGCGGCCGCCGTGCAATGGCGCGTGGCGCCAGCGACCTGTCACACCGAGCCGGGTCATGTCGTGCATGCGGCGAGCGGGCGGCGCGTCGCCTACGGCGCGCTCGCAACGGCGGCGGCGCGTCAGCCGGTGCCAAGCCGTGACACGCTGCATCTGAAAGACGAGGGTACATGGCGCTATATCGGCAAGTCGCTGCCGATCGTCGATCTCGACGACATCGTCCACGGCCGGGCGACGTACGGTATCGATGTCGTGTTGCCCCGAATGACGTACGCGTCGATCGAACATTCGGCGGTCTATGGCGCGACGCTCAAGAGCGTCGATTCGACCGAAACGATGAAAGTGCCCGGCGTGCTGCATGTGGTCCGCATTCCCGCTGCGCCGTTGCCCGCCGGTTTCCAGCCGCTGGGCGGCATCGCGGTGGTGGCAACCAGCACCTGGTCTGCGATGCAAGGGCGGCGGAAATTGAGGCTCGACTGGGACCTTGGGCCGAATGCATCGTATGACAGTCAGGCTTATCGCAAGGCGCTCGAGGACACCGCGCGGCAGCCGGGCAAAATCGTTCGCAACAACGGCGACACAGCGGCTGCGCTAAAGAGCGCCGCCCACCATGTCTCGGCGGACTACTACGTGCCGCACCTGGCGCATGCGGCGATGGAGCCGCTCGCCGCGACCGCGTCCTATGCGAACGGTGCGGTTGAAGTCTGGACCGCGACGCAGAATCCACAGCAGGCTCGCACGACCGTGGCACAGGTGCTCGGCGTGCAGGAGCGGGCCGTGACGATCAATGTCACGTTATTGGGCGGCGGCTTCGGCCGTAAGTCCAAGCCTGACTACGTGGCCGAGGCGGCGTTCCTGTCACGCGAGGTCGGCGCGCCCGTGAAGCTCACGTGGACTCGCGAAGACGATGTGCACAATGACTATTTCCATGCGGTGTGCGCCCAGCACATGGAAGGCGGGCTCGATGCGCAAGGCAAGACGGTCGCGTGGTTGCACCGCACGGTGTTTCCGTCGATCAGTTCGACATTCAAGGCTGATGTCCGTTACGGGGCGGCGGGTGAACTGGGGCAGGGCGTGACCGACATGCCTTACGACATCGCCAACGTGCGGTGTGAGAACGGCGCCGCCTCTGCACACACGCGCATCGGCTGGTATCGATCGGTATACAACATTCCCCACGGCTTCGCATTAGGGGCGTTCGTCGATGAACTTGCCGCGGCCGCGCGGCAGGATCCGGTGCAGCACCTGCTCACGCTGCTCGGCACGCCGCGGCATGTCGATCTGCATGCACTAGGGGTCGATTACCCGAACTACGGCGCGTCGATCGACGAGTATCCGATCGACACCGCCCGCCATGCGGCCGTGGTTCGCGCGGCCGCCGTGCGCTCCGGGTGGTCGACCGTATTGCCGGCGCGGCATGGGCGCGGGATTGCGGTACATCGCAGCTTTCTGAGTTACGTGGCGGCGGTCGCGCATGTGCAGGTGGCCGACGACGGTTCGGTGCGTGTGACACGCGTCGATCTGGCCGTCGACTGCGGGCGCATCGTCAATCCCGATCGGGTTATTGCGCAGTTCGAGGGCGCGGTGGTGATGGCGCTCGGCAACACGTTATACAGTGAACTCACTTTCCGGAACGGCGCGTCGGAGCAATCGAACTTCACGGACTACCAGGTTGCCCGTATCGATTCCGTTCCCGAGACACGCGTGTATATCGTGCCGAGCGATGCGCCGCCGGGCGGTGTTGGCGAGCCGGGCGTGCCGCCGACTTCAGCGGCCATCTGCAACGCGATCTTCAATGCGACCGGCCAGCGCATTCGTGCGTTGCCGGTGGATACGTCGCTGCTGAAACGGGCGTAGCGGCAAAATGCAACGGAGTTCGAGCGGCTGCCTACCGTGAGAATGAAATCAGCGTTAAACGATAGAGCTGTCGCGTCAACGGAACGCTGTGCGCGGGCGGCGGTGTTCAGTGCGCTTCGGTGCGCGCCAGTTCTTTCGAAATCGTTTTGCGAACCCGCCGTTGGGTCATCTGCGGCCTGGCAATGACGCAACGGCCGCCGGCTTGCCGTAAAGCCACCCTTGCGCAAGTTCGATGCCGCAGTTCTGCAATGCGTCGTGCTGGGCTGCCGTTTCGACACCTTCAGCAAGCACCTTGCAGCCGAGCTTACAGAACTGTTCAGCCGACGCGCGAATAGCGGCTGCGAAGGGCGCACCCTTATCGGCATTGCGGATCACTGGGCGCGCGTGATCGATGCGGGCAACAAGGCCACGCCGTTTATCGACGAGGTAGTTGCACGGCAAACCTCCGGCGACACCGAAGGGGCGCGCACCGTGCTGCTCCAGCAAGCGCGCCCCGCGCTGGTCGAGTGGCTCGCGGCAATCAACCAGTTGATCGACTTTCAGGAAGCGCTGAACCGGCAGGGCGGTGCCGAGGCACGTCAGATAAGCGTCGATTTCCGCTGGATGATGCTTGCGCTATCCGGACTTGCGTGCGTGATCGGTGGTGGCGTTGCGGTGCTTGTCGTGCGCAACATCGGCCCCTCGCTCGGCGCGGAGCCGCGTGAGCTGATCGCGTTCGCCGATGCGATTCGGCGCGGCGATCTTTCCCAGCGCGCCGGGTTGCGCACCGGCGATACGGCTAGGGTGATGGCGACTGTCGTGCGGATGAGAGAAGCGCTCGCGGACATCGTGGGACAGGTGCGCGATGGCGCCGATGCAGTCGCCGGCATGAGTCACGCGATTGCCGCCGGCAATGCCGATCTTGGCGCGCGCACCGAGCTCCAGGCCAGCGCGCTCGAGCAGGCAACCGGCGCGCTCTACCGCGCAGCGTATTGCGAGCGTGATCGCTCGCGTGCCGGGAGCCGCCGACGTGCAAGCGCGACAGACGGTCGGCCAGCCGTACTTGCGCATCATCGTGAACCGGGATGCGGTGGCGCGCTACGGCCTCAATGCGAGCCAGGTGCTCGACGTGGTGCAGGCGCTTGGAGGCCGCACCGTTGGCTCGATTTCGAATAACGATGGCCGCTTCGACATACGCGTTCGTCTGACGCCGCAAGACCGCACTGATGTGGCGCGAGTCGGCGCGCTACGCGTGAGCAACGGCGCGGGCAAGGCCGTGCCGCTCGCCGAAGTCGCCGACATCCGGATGGAGCCCGGTCCTTCGACGATCGAGCGCGAACAGGGGCAGCGCGTGATCATGGTGCAGGCCAACGTGCGCGGCCGCGATTTCGCCGGGTTCGTGCTCGCTGCGCAACATGCCGTGGCCACGCAGGTCAAGCTTCCGCTCGGGTACCGCCGCTCGAAAAGCAACGGGCGCTGCAGTGCGATGCGCTTCAGCCGATCTTTCAGGGCGGGGCGCTGCTGCACCGCCAGCGCGCCGCACAGGCGGTCTACGAGCAGGCCGGGGCAGTACCGCCTGACGCTCATCAACGCGTTCCAGAACGTTGCCGATGTCTTGCAAAGTGTGCAAGCCGATGCGAAGACGCTGGAAGCGTCCGTGGCCGCCGAACAGGCTGCATCGCGCAGCCTCGATATCGCTCGCCGGAAGCTGCAGACGGGGGAGATCGCTTACCTGTCCGTGCTGACGGCACAGCAAAGCTATGAAACGGCGCACGTTGCCGCGATCCAGGCGAGGGCTGCGAGGCTCGCGGACACGGTGGCGCTCTTTCAGGCCGTCGGCGGCGGCTGGTGGAACAGGTCGGATGCGCTGGTCTCGAGCGCGGCGCTAAAAGAAGCTCATTGAGTCGGATCACGCGACACATTCCTCATGATACGAACTCTCGTTGGCCTGATCTTCGTCGCTCTGCTGAACGGCTGCGCCTATTCGTCGGCACAGGCTCACCGTGCGCCGCTTGCGCAGACTGCGACAACCCGGACCGTCGACTATGCGGGCCTGCCCGGTGGCAATCAGCAAGTGCACGTCAAATCGCCGGCGTGCTACTTCCCGCGCGAAGCGCAAATACCTGCCGCCACGCTGCAGGCGGGGACGGCGTCATCGCATTGAGTACGACGCATTGCGCCCGGCAGTCGAAGCGTCCAGCTTGCCGGGCGCGCTGCCGACTCGACTGGCCGTGCGACAGCATCGACCCGCTCGCGGCGCTGATGTCCTGCTTCGCGCCCGTGCAAGCATTTGGGCGCGCTGGAACAAGTCCACGGAATTTCGTTCACCTACCCTTGGCCTCGTGCGATGCAACGAGGCGTACATAGGGTGGGCCTTTGACATCTGCCGTTCAGGAGTATGGGGATGAACACAAATATTGTCGGTCATGGACGTGGCATGCCGCGCGCAGGCGGTTTTGGCCGCCGCTGGCGCGAGCTGCTTCTCGGCGCAGCCAGTCTGCTGGCGCTGCTGATGTCGGGTCACGCTCAAGCCGCCGCGCCGGTGCCCGCCGAGTGCGCCGCGTTGCAGGCGAAATACCCGCAATTCAAGGGCAAGACGCTGATCAACGCGATCAACCCGCACACGCCGGGTTACGAAGCGCTGGACCCGAACGATCCGACGAAATACATCGGCTTCGACATCGATCTCGGCGAGGCGATCGGCAATTGCCTCGGCTTCAAGATGGCGTACAAGCCTGTCGCGTTCTCTGCGCTGCTGGCGACGCTGCAAAGCGGTCAGGCCGACATCGTGATCTCCGATATCTATGCGACCGAGGAGCGCGCGAAGGCGGCGGACTTCATCACCTATTCGAAAGTGTTCGACGGCGTGCTGGTTGCGAAGGGCAATCCGAAGAAAATCAGCGGCATCAACCAGACGATGTGCGGCACGACTGCTGCGGAGAACACCGGTTACGTCGAAGTCCCGCTGATCCAGAAGCTCGCACCGGCTTGCAAGGCGGCGAATAAGCCGGAAGCCGCCGTGCAGCTGTACGACAACAACGCGAACGCAATCCAGGCGATTCTCTCAGGCCGCGCCGATACGTACATCAACGACGTCAATACGGTGGACCAGGCGGTCAAGGCGTATCCGGGCCAGCTCGAAAAGGCCAATGCGGTGACACTGCCGTATTCGATCGGTATCGGCGTACCTAAAACGAATCCGGCAATGCGCGCGGCGGTAATGGCGGCGCTCGTCGCGATCCAGAAGTCCGGCACCCAGACCGAGCTGCTTAAGAAGTGGTCGCTTGGTGCTGAAAATCTCGAAACTCCCAAGCTGATTGCCTCGAACTGATGAATTTGTTCCTGCACTATGTCGGCCTGCCGTATCTGTTAAGCGGCATCGGTTTCACCATCGCAGTCACGCTCCTCGGGCTGGCAGGCGGTCTGATCGTGGGACTGGTGCTCGCGAGCATGCAACTGAGCAAGGTGGGGCCGCTTGCCGTCATCGCACGCGGCTACACGGTGATTTTTCGCGGAACGCCGCTGATCCTGCAACTCGTGTTCGCATACGACGCGCTGCCGCACATCGGTTTGAAGCTGAGCGCGATGGGCGCCGCGGGTCTCGCGCTTGCGGCGAACGAGGGGCCGTTCATCGCGGAAATCCTGCGCTCCGGCGTGCTCGGCGTCGACCGTGGGCAAGTTCTTGCGGCGCAGGCGCTCGGCATGACGCCGACCGTGTTGCTGCGCCGTGTGATCGCGCCGCAGGCGATCCGCACCATGGTGCCGGCGCTCGGCAACGAATCGGTCAGCGCGTTGAAGAACTCGTCGCTGGCTTCCGTGATCGCGGTCGACGAACTGACCTTGCGCAGCACGCAACTCGCGTCGTCGACGTTTGATTTCTTCTCGATCTTCTTTGCGTCCGGGCTGATGTATCTCGTGCTGACCGGCTTGATTGCCGCGATCCAGCTATTCGCCGAAACCGCGCTCGATCTCGATCGCAGTCCGTCCGGACGCTTTGCGCGACTGCTGCCGTGGCGCCGGGCCGCGCTCGCCGTGGAGCCCTCCGCCGCAAGCGCGACGCTATCCGTCGGTGCGCAGCTCGACGCCGCGCCCGTGCCGGTTGCGCGCAAGGCCCATGCGGAGCGCGCAAGCCGCTACGAGCTATTGCAGAAGCAGAAAGCGGCGGTGCAGGTGAAAGGGCTGAGCAAGCGTTACGGCAAGCAGACGGTGCTCGACGGCTTCGACCTCACGGTCCGCTTCGGCGAGGTCATTGCGCTGCTCGGGCCGAGCGGATCGGGCAAAAGCACGCTGCTGCGCTGTATCAATCACCTGGAGCAGTGGGATGCCGGCGAAATCCGTATCGGCGGCAAGCGCATCGGTTTTCGGGTCGACGGTCAGCCAATGACACAGGGCGACCTCGCCAACGAGCGAGCGAGTGCCGGCGTCGGCATGGTGTTCCAGCATTTCAATCTATTCAGCCATCTGACGGCGTGCGAGAACATCGCCGGGCCGCTGCGCTGGGTACACGGGATGCCACCGGCCGACGCCGAGCGCCGCGCGCGCGAACTGCTCGAACGCGTCGGCCTCAGTCATCGCGCGGATGCGTTGCCGCGACATCTGTCGGGCGGCCAGCAGCAGCGCGTCGCGATTGCCCGCGCGCTGGCGCCGAATCCTCGCGTGCTGCTGCTCGACGAACCGACCTCCGCGCTCGACCCCGAACTCGTCGGCGAGGTACTCGACGTGATTCAGCGGCTCGTGGACGAAGGCGGCCTGACCATGATCATCTCCACGCACCAGTTGCGCTTTGCCGATCAGGTCGCCGATCGCGTCGTGTTCATGAGCGGCGGCGCGGTGGTCGAACAGGGACCCACGCATGAAGTGCTCACCCAGCCGCGCCATCCGTTGACAGCTCGATTCCTGAGCGTGATGGGCGCGGACGACCGGCTCGAAGTCGCGTCTTGACGGCGCGCGCCATTCAGCATCGCCCGGCCGTTCGTGCCGGGCGTCTTACGAGGTTCGAACAGACATGAAGCACCATACACTCCCGGTTTCGCCTGAAACGGTTCATTGGGGTTACTTCAGCAAGCAGGTCGCGCCCGCGTTGATGGTGCGTTCCGGCGACCGGATCACGATCGAGACGCTGACCCACCATGCCAACGACGACCACGAACGGATGGTCGCGGGCGACCCCGGCGCCGAAAGCATCTTCCACTGGACTCGCGAGCACAAGGCCATGCCGCGCCGGGGCGCGGGGCCAACCGATGGACCGTTTACGCTTGGGTCGGGCGAAGGTGTCGGCGTGCATCTGCTGACCGGGCCGGTCGCGGTCGAAGGGGCCGAGCCCGGCGACGTGCTCGAAGTGCGAATCCTCGACGTGCGCCCGCGGCCGAGCTGCAATGCGTGCTATCGCGGCCGTTGTTTCGGTTCGAATGTCGCCGCATCGTGGGGCTTTCATTACCACGATCTCATCGAGGAGCCGAAGCCCCGTGAAGTCGTGACGATCTTCGAGCTCGATACCTCGGGCGAGCCATTTGCGCGTGCGGTCTACAACTACGTGTGGACGCCGCAAACCGACCCGGACGGCGTGGTCCACGCGATGATCGATTACCCGGGCGTCAAGGTCGACCCTACGCGGGTGAACAAACGCGAGAACATCCTGCCGAACGTGAAGGTGCCGGCCAGGCTGCATTTCGGCACGATGGGGCTCGCGCCGGCGGAACTCGACTATGTCAGCTCGATTCCGCCCAGCTACACCGGCGGCAATATCGACGATTGGCGCGTCGGAAAAGGTGCGCGGATGTATTACCCGGTCGCGGTCGAAGGCGCATTCTTTTCTGTCGGCGATCCTCATGCAGCGCAGGGTGACAGTGAACTTGGCGGTACGGCGATCGAAACCTCGCTCACCGGCGACTTCGAGTTCGTGCTGCACAAGAAGAATGACCTCGGCGGCACGATTCTCGAAGGCCTCACGCACCCGATGCTGGAAACCGACGACCAATGGTCCGTGTACGGATTTACTTTCGCCAATTACCTGGCAGAACTCGGCCCGGCCGGACAGACCGAGGTGGCACAGCACGCGAGCCTCGACAAGGCAATGCGCGACGCGTTCCGCAAGCTGCGCCGTTTCCTGATGACCGTGCACAGGCTAAGCGAGGATGAGGCCATTGCGCTGATGTCGGTCGCCGCGGATTTCGGCGTCACACAAGTGGTCGACGGCAATTGGGGTGTGCATGGATCAATTCGCAAGAACGTCTTTGTCGGCGGCGCCGGCCGCTGAGACGTCCCGCTCGGGCCGCAGGCGATTCGCCGCGCGTGTGCGCGGGCGTCCCGTATGCGTCAGATCAGTGCACAGGGGCGTTGCTGGTGCCTGCGCGCGCAATCATCGCGGTCGGGCGGCCACCGGCGCTCGGGCCGCCGCGCCCTCGCGATGCACCCGACCCGAGTTGGTGCGGTTATTGCTTTTTTGGGCGACCCGTACCGCTCGTCGAATCTGTCCTCGGGTAGCGGGCGTTGCGCTCGTGCGACGGGCGTCTGTTCTGGAGTCAACGTTGGATTTGCTGCGCTTTACTACCGAGTCCTATTCGGAGGCCGAACGGCTTCGCGCGTGGGTTAAAGCGCTTGACACGATGGGGTGGCGTAGCGGTGCGATTGCTTCTGTGCGGGCGTTGCGTGGCACGATCGTCGCGCAGCGCTCGCCCGGCGGTTTCGATCTGGGCCTGCTGGCGTCGGTGGCGCAGACGCTCGAACCGAACGCTGCCGGTGGCGACGGCGTGCTGATTGTGCTGCACCTTGACGGTGTGGCGACGCTGCAGGCCAACAGCGGACGTCAGCCTCTGGCAGTGAACGACCTCGTCTTTCTGCCGTCGGGCGAAGGCGCCTCGCTGCTCTTCGCGACCGATTTCCGCGCTTTTGTCGCGCGTGTACCGCGCTCGGCGATCAGGGGGCGGCTGTTTGCATCGTCGATGAACGCCGGCCGGATCGCCGGAGATGTCGGTGTCGGGCATGTGTTTTCCGGTTTTCTTGCGTCGCTTGCGGAAGGCGTGGAGATGTTGTCCGCCAACGACCTGCGTCCGCTCGAGCTCGCACTGGTCGAGTTTCTGGTGGCGATTCTGTCCGTGCAACAGCGCGAAACGCCGATTAGCGGACTGACATCGTCACAGGCGGCCATCTTCTCGCGCGTGTGCCGCAGTATCGATGCGCAACTGGGCGACCCCAACATCAGTCTCACGCGTCTCGCCGCAGAAGAGCGCGTCTCGCAGCGCTACCTGCAAAAGCTGTTCGAAAGTGCCGGCCAGAGCTTCTCCACGTATTTGCGGCTCAGCCGACTCGAACGCTGCAGGGCCGAACTCGTCGATCCGCTCCACGAAAAGACGTCGATTTCGGATATCTGTTTTCGTTGGGGCTTCAACGATCCGGCGCATTTCAGCCGTGCGTTTCGCGAGCAGTACAAGACGTCGCCGCGCGCCTTCCGTCATGAAGCGAGCCTCGATTTGGCCCGGCATGTGGTGCAGCGCATTTCGCGCGGATTGCCGCTCAACACGGATGCGCTGCTGGTTCCCGCGCAAGCCGCGGCGCGGGAAGCAACGCTCGACGCTGCCGGCGCGATCGTGGCCAGTCGCCCCGTCGACACGCGAACCGGCTCGAGGCAGGCAATCAGCAGCCGGTCCGGCAAGCCGCGCCACCACCTGTTGCGTGCAACGGCCAACACGGTGCATTGGGGCTATTTCTCACACGACCTGAAGCCGGTGCTCGAAGTCGACAGCGGCGATAGCGTGACGATCGAGACACTGACGCAGCATGCGTCGGACGACTGGGCGCGTATGGTGGCCGGCGATCCAGGCGCTGAAAGCGTGTTCCACTGGACCGCCGAGCGCAAAAACGTGAACCGGCGCGGCGCCGGACCGATCGACGCATCGATCTACGGTCGAGGCGCAGGCGAAGGGTTTGGGGTGCATATCTGCACCGGCCCGATTGCGGTACGTGGCGCCGAGCCGGGCGACATACTGGAAGTCAGGATCCTCGAGGTGCATCCGCGGCGCTGCGCGAATCCGCAATTCAGCGGGCGGGCGTTCGGCAGCAATGCGGCCGCGTGGTGGGGTTTCCATTACCGTGAATTGTTGACCGAGCCTAAACCGCGCGAAGTCGTCACGATTTACGAACTCGACGCAGAGCCCCGGCCGGACCAGGGCACGCCCTTTGCGCGCGCGGTCTACAACTACCGCTGGACGCCACAATGCGATCCGTTCGGTGTCGTGCATCCGACCATCGACTATCCGGGCGTTCCGGTCGATCATTCCACCGTTGAGGAAAATTATGGAATTCTCAAGGGTGTCAAGATTCCGGTGCGCCCGCATTTCGGTCTGATCGCGGTCGCGCCGCAACAGGACGGTCTCATCGACTCGATTCCGCCGTCCGCGTTCGGCGGCAACCTGGACAACTGGCGCGTCGCACAGGGTGCGAGCGTCTATCTGCCGGTGGGTGTTCCCGGCGCATTGCTGTCGGTCGGGGATCCGCACGCATCGCAGGGCGATTCCGAGCTATGTGGGACGGCGATCGAATGCTCGCTGACGGGCGAGTTCCAACTGGTGTTGCACAAGAGAGCAACTCTGGCCGGCCAACCGTATGCGGATCTCACGTATCCGCTCGTCGAAACCGACGACGAGTGGGTGCTGCATGGATTCAGTCATGCCAACTATCTGGCTGAATTCGGCACGCACGCGCAGAGCAAGGTCTACGAGAAGTCGACGCTGGATCTCGCGATGCGTGACGCGTTCATCAAGACGCGCCGCTTTCTGATGACGACCAAGGGCCTTACCGAAGACGAAGCAATCTCGTTGATGTCGGTCGCAGTCGACTTTGGTGTGACACAGGTCGTCGACGGCAACTGGGGTGTGCACGCGATCATCCGCAAGGCCTTGTTCACGGAATAATCATCTTGTCGTGCGTGCGCGATCGGTCTGCCGAAGCGGTGCGCACGGTGCTTTCCTTTTTCCGGAGTTACTTCGAATGGATGTATCTACAAAATTCTGGATGGTCGAGGGCGGCCCGACACCGGTAGGCCCTTTCTCCCATGCAACCGAGCACGACGGCTGGGTGTTTCTCACAGGCCAGATGCCGACGTCGCCGGAGGACGACAACGCACCGCTTCCCGAAGGCGTGGCCGCCCAGACGACACGAGTGATGGACAATCTGATCCTGGTGATGAAGGGGATGGGTCTGGGCCTCGAACATGTCCTTTCGGCGCGGATTTTCCTGACCGAATTCAAACGGGATTACGCGACGATGAACGCGGTCTATGCAGCTTATTTTCCGGCCGGGAGATTGCCGGCGCGGACCTGTATCGGCGTAACCGGATTGGCGCGTGACGCGCTCGTCGAAATTGACTTCATTGCTCGCAGGCCGAGTTGAACAGCGACTCGATGCAGCCGTTATACCTGGCAGTCAATGTGCCCATGCTACCGCGTCGTCTCGACGGTCACCTCGCCGTGCAACAGGAATGAGGTCATCTCAGGTGCGTCGCGACGGGCATCGGTCACGAGCGTCCACTCGCGTTCGAGCGGTGTCCAGTATTGCTGGCTTGCGCGGTCCAGTTTGTGCGAGGTGACCAGTACGAAGAGTTGGGCAGCCTGCCTGATGACGCATTCCTTCAGGTAGGCCTGCTCCGCTGACGCCTCGCAGAGGCCTCGGTCAGCCACCACGCCGTCCGCGCCGAGAAATGCCTTGTCGACCGACAGGCGGCTCAAGGCAAGCTGCGCAAGCGGGCCGAGCGTGCTCATGCTGGTGGGACGCAGATCGCCGCCGATCAGCGTGACGGGCACTTCGCTCGCAGCGAGCGTGTTGACGGCCAACAGATTGTTGGTCACAACGCGAACCTCGCGACGGCCGGCGAGCAAACGTGCCATTGCCGCGGTGGTGGTGCCGCCGTCGAGAAAGATGGCGTCGCCATCCTGCACATGGCTCACGGCCGCGCGCGCGATGGCCTCCTTTTGCTCGCGAAAACTCTCGCGGCGGCTATCGAGCGATTCCTCGGGTTCGTGAATACCGAGCGAAGCGGCCGCGCCTCCGTAGGTGCGCACGATGCGCCGTTCGTCGGCGAGCGCGCGCAGGTCGCGCCGAACCGTCGCCTCGGACATGCCGAAGTGCTCGCACAACGCGCTCACATCGGTCATGCCGGAGAGGACGGCCTGCAGCATTGCCTCGCGGCGGTTCGTAACTTTCATGGTGAGGGTTTGCCTGGGTGGTGCGCCGTGTAAAGGCGTCGAATCGCGTAAGTGTAATCAAACGGGCTGGCGGGGCAATGGGGCGGGGCGGGCAGGTGTGCGCCGCGCGAATGTGCCCGCCTGCGGCTGCAGGCCTGTTGCGTCAAATTGACTAAATTGATTGAATCGATCAATTCAGGCGAAAGCCATCTCCACCATCATTTTCAAAATTCCATCTGCAAAAAGAGGATATTCCAGAAAAATTTGCGTGAAGCGAGGGGCGGGCGTAGACTCATAAATGATTGAATCGATCATTAAAGTGATCATGTCGATCACAAACAACCGTGAGACAACTATGGCCCAGCTACCCATCAAGCGCGCAATCGAACGCGTACCCGGCGGAATGATGATCGTCCCGCTCCTGCTCGGCGCAGTCATCGCCACCTTTCTGCCGGGCATGCCGAAATTCTTCGGCTCCTTCACGAATGCGCTGTTTACGGGTGCGTTGCCTATCCTTGCTGTGTTCTACGTGTGCATGGGCTCGTCCATCGATATCAAGGCGACGCCCTATCTGCTGAAGAAGGGCGGCGCGCTGTTTGCCGCGAAGGTGGGGACGGCGATTGTCGTCGGTTTCGTGCTGGGCCATTTTCTTGGCGAGATGCCCGTCTCCTCCGGACTGTTCGCCGGCATGTCGACGCTCGCGGTGGTCGCCGCGATGAACGACACCAACGGCGGCCTCTACATGGCGTTGATGGGGCAATATGGCAAATCTGAAGACGTCGGCGCGTACACGATCATGTCGCTCGAATCCGGCCCGTTCCTCACCATGGTCACGCTCGGCGTGGCCGGGCTTTCGGCGTTTCCCTGGCAGACGCTGGTCGGCAGCGTCCTGCCGCTGGCGGCCGGCATGCTGCTGGGCAATCTCGACCGGGAAATGCGCGCCTTTCTTGGCCGCGCCGTGCCGGTCATGATTCCGTTCTTCGCGTTGGCGCTCGGTGCGAGCCTCGACCTGCACAAGGTATGGCAAGCGGGCCTGCTGGGCATCGGCCTCGGCATTGCCGTGGTGATCGTCACGGGCATTCCCCTTTACCTGACCGATCGGCTGACGGGCGGCACGGGTGTCGCTGGGGTGGCGGCCGCCAACACGGCGGGCAACGGCGCGGCGGTGCCGGCGCTGATCGCCGCGGCCAATCCGGTCTACGCTGAAGCCGCCAAAAGTGCGACGCTGCTGGTTGCCGCGTGCGTGGTCGTGACGGCCATCGTCTCGCCCATACTCACCGCGGCTGTCGCAAAGCGTGTCGCCACGCGCACGGAAGCGAGAGACTCGACCGTCGGAGCGACACGTTGAGCATGACCAAAGTTCTGATCGTCGCCGACGACCTGTCCGGCGCCGCCGATTGCGCGATTGCCTTCGCCGCTGCTGGTCTGCGCACGGCGGTGAGCCTCACGGCGGCGCAGGCGATACCGCACGCCGAAGTGATCGCGGTGGATACTGACACGCGCCGTATGTCGCCCGCTGACGCGGCACGTTGCACGGGCGCGGCGTGGCAGGTATACGGCGCGCCGGCCTGCCGGTTGTACAAAAAAATCGATTCCACCTTGCGCGGCAACTGGGCCGCCGAAGTCGCCGGCTTGCAGCCGCTCGCGGGGCTCGCCATTGTCGCGCCGGCTTACCCGGCAACCGGGCGTACTGTGTGTGACGGCCGGGTCTTCGTGCACGGCATTCCGCTCGAAGAGACCGAAACCTGGCAGCTCGAACACGCTGAACGTTCTGCCGACCTCGCGACGATGCTGGAGTCCGCGGGCCTCACCACGGCGCCGCTGACGGTCGCGGCGCTGCGCGGCGATCGGCAGGCATTGCGCGAGACGCTTGGCGCGGTGATGCGCGGCGGCATGCAGGCGCTGGTCGTCGATGCGCAAACCGATGCGGACCTCAGGGCGCTCGCCGAGGCCACGGCGTCGCTGGACGGCGCGTTCTTCTGGGTCGGCTCCGGCGGACTGGCTCGCGAGTTGGCTTTGGTGAGCGGCCGGTCCGCGCCCGCGCCGGACCAAAACGCGGCGCCGCCGCAGATGTACCGGCAGGACGGCGCGGTGCTGATTCTGGTCGGCAGCCTCTCGGCGGTCTCGGAGCAGCAATGCGCGATGCTGCGCGAGCGGGCGGGCATCGCCGAGTTCGTGGTGCCGCCCGCCTTGCTGCGAGACGCCGAGCGGCATCCGCAATGGCCGGGCTGGCAGGCCCGCGTGGCCGCTCACCTTGGCGAACGCACCGATCTGCTGCTGCGAATCGGGCGCGACGAAGCGTTCGATCCGGCCGAAGGTGCGCATCTGTCGAAGGCGCTGGCGGCGCTCGTTGCGCCATCCTTTGCGCATCTCAGCGGACTGATCGCCACCGGCGGCGAAACGGCGCGCGCGATGCTGAGCGCGGTCGGTATCGCCAGTTTGCAATTGCTGTCGGAGATCGAGCCGGGCGTAGCGGTAGCGCGTCCGCATGGCCGCGAGCACCTCAGGATTGTCACCAAGGCCGGCGCATTCGGCAGCGCGCATGCGCTGTACGGCGCTTACCTTCATCTGAGGAGCGCGACCGACTCCGCGCGCGGCGGGCCGGAAGTCAGCAGCCCGGCCGGCCCCTCCACACCCTCAACGACTTGCAACACGAGCCCACGGAATTCAGCCAAAACACTATGAGCAACTATCTTCCTGTCATCGGCATCACGATGGGCGACGCAGCCGGCGTGGGTCCCGAGATCGTGGTCAAGAGCCTGACGCACGAGTCGGTCTATCAGCAGTGCCGCCCGCTTGTCATCGGCGATGCGGCACGCCTCGAACGCGCTAATGAGATTCTCGGCGGTAGCGCCACGGTGCGTCGTATCGAGAACGCGTCGGAGGCCCGCTATGAGCGGGGGACCATCGAGTGTATCGACCTCGCGCTGATTCCCGTCGACCTGCCATTTGGCAAGCTGTCGGCACTCGCGGGCGACGCCGCCTACCGCTACATTGCGCGCGCGGTCGAGTTGGCAAAAGCCGGCGAGATCGACGCGATCTGCACGGCGCCCTTGAACAAGGAGGCGCTTCACGCAGGCGGTCACAAGTATCCCGGCCACACCGAGATGCTCGCATATCTCACCGGCATCGACGAAGTCTCGATGATGCTCGTCGCGCCTAAATTGCGCGTGATTCACGTGACCACGCACATTGGCATCATCGATGCGATTCGCAAGATCGAACCGGGCCTCGTGCAGCGCACGATCGAACGCGGTCATGCGACGCTCGTGAAGGCCGGCATCGCCAATCCGCGCATCGCCGTGTGCGGCATCAATCCGCATGCGGGCGAGAACGGCCTGTTCGGTTACGGCGAGGAAGAAGAAAAGATCGTTCCCGCGGTGCAGCGTCTTCGCGAGCGAGGCTGGGACATTGAAGGTCCGTTGCCTGCCGACACGCTTTTCTTCCGCGCCGGACGCGGCGATTTCGACCTGGTGGTCGCGATGTATCACGATCAGGGTCACGGTCCGGTCAAAGTTCTTGGGCTGGAGGCGGGCGTCAATGTGACGGTCGGTCTGGATGTGATCCGCACCTCGGTCGATCACGGCACGGCGTTCGACATCGCCGGCAAGGGCATTGCCGATGAGCGCAGTCTCCTCGAAGCCTTGCGTCAGGGCGCCGAGCTCGCCACGCGGCGAGCCTGAGACGCGGCGATGGGAGCACCTGTGCGCAGAACCGCGGACTTTCACCAGAAGCTGCTGGAGGCCGGCGTCGCGCTGTTTGCCGAAACCGGTTATCACGGCACCGGCGTGAAGGACATCGTTGCGCGCGCGGGCGTGCCGAAGGGTTCGTTCTACAACTACTTCGACAGCAAGGAAGCGTTTGGCGCGGCGATCCTGCGTCACTACGCGGACGAGCAGGCGGCAGAGTGGAAGCAGTATTCGATCGAAGCGGATGCGCCTGATCCGCTGCTCGCGCTCCGCGGCATCTACGAGCGCATGGTGGCCGACTACGAGGCTTGTGAAGATCGTTGCGGATGCCTGTTAGGCAATTTTGCCGGCGAGATCGCGCAGTCGAGCGATCTGTGCCGTCGTGCGGCGCGCCTGACGGTCGACGAATGGCGCATGCGTTGTGCGGAGTACCTGCGCCGAGGACAGGAGTTCGGTTCGGTGCGCCGCGATCTTCCGGCTGAAGCAATGGCAGACCTTTTCTGGAACATGTGGGAAGGCAGCCTGTTGCGGATGAAGCTGGAGGACTCGGTCGAACCTTTGAAGGCCTGTGTGCATTCGATGTTCGATCTGTTTTTCAAGTCCCGGCAATAACAGTAAGCGAGGTCGGCACGCCGGGCGGCGCGCAATCGCTCTGCGGTGCGCGGTTTGTCCGCAGTTGAGACGACCGGTCATATCAATGCAGGAAAGCAAGGTCCCCATGCAAAACTTCATCTTCCACAATCCAACTCGCATTCTGTTCGGCGAAGGCCAGATCGCCGCACTCGACACCGAGGTCCCGACCAACGCGCGCGTGATGATCACGTGCGGCGGCGGCAGCATCAAGAGCAATGGCGTGCTCGCGCAAGTACAGGCAGCGCTGGGCGAGCGCCCCTATTTCGTGTTCAGCGGCATCGAGCCCAATCCCACCTACGAAACCTTGATGCAGGCGGTCGAGTTCGCACGTGAGCGCGACCTCGACTTTCTGCTCGCAGTCGGCGGCGGCTCGGTGATCGACGGCACGAAGTTCATCGCGGCCGCACTGAAGTTCGACGGCGAGCCGTGGGACATCCTCGCGAAACAGGTCGAAGTGCGCGACGCGATGCCGTTCGGCAGTGTGTTGACGTTGCCGGCCACGGGTTCCGAAATGAACAACGGCGGCGTGATCAGCCATCGCGCGAAAGGCGACAAGCTGCCGTTTCGCAGCGATGCAACCTATCCGCGATTCTCCGTGCTCGATCCGGTCACGACCTACTCGCTGCCGCCGCGGCAGATCGCCAACGGCGTCGTCGACGCATTCGTTCATGTCGTCGAGCAGTACCTGACCTATCCGGTCGATGCGAAAGTGCAGGACCGCTTTGCCGAAGGGCTGTTGATCACGTTGACCGAAGTGGGCCCGCAGGCGCTTGCCGAGCCGCACAACTATGCCGTGCGCGCCAACCTCATGTGGACCGCGACGCTTGCGCTCAACGGCCTGATCGGCGCAGGCGTGCCGCAGGACTGGGCGACTCACATGCTCGGCCACGAAATCACCGCGCTGCACGGGCTCGACCATGCGCAGACGCTCGCGATCGTGCTGCCGGCCATGCTGAGCGTGCGACGGCAACAGAAGCACGCCAAGCTGCTGCAATACGCGGAGCGCGTCTGGAACATTACCGAGGGTAGCGAGGATGAGCGCATCAGCGCGGCGATCACGGCAACCCGCGTGTTCTTCGAGCGCATGTCGCTTGGGACCCGGTTGCGCGACTATCAGATTGGCGGCAGCTCCATCGGCACGCTGATCAACAAGCTCGAAGAGCACGGGATGACGGCGTTGGGCGAGCACGGCAACGTGACGCTCGAAGTCAGCCGCCAGGTCTATCAACTTGCAGTCTGAGCGATCCCGTGTCCGCTTGACTGTTCTCCTGGATTATCACCATGAAGATTGGATTCGTAGGTCTTGGCTCGATGGGCGCCGCAATTGCGATGAACCTGATCGAGTCGGGGCATGAGGTGCATGTTTTCAACCGCACGGCCGCGAGGGCGGAGCCTTTGCGCGCCGCTGGCGCACGGGTCGCCGCAAGCCCGGCGCACGCCGCGGAGTCGGCTGACGTCGTTTTCACGATGGTCGCCGACGATGCCGCGCATGCCGCCGTCACGTTCGGCGAGGCCGGTATTGCTAACGCGCTGCGACCGGGCGCGCTGCATATCTCGATGAGCACGATTAGCGTGGCGGCCGCGCAGGATCACGCGGCGCGCTACCGCGAAGCGGAGCTCCCTTTCGTGTCCGCGCCGGTATTCGGCCGGCCCGACGCCGCTGCGGCGCGCAAGCTCTTCATCATGGCCGCGGGCGAGGACAAGCATCTCACCGTCGCGCTCCCGCTTCTCGAGCAACTCGGACAGTCGGTCGGCATCGTCGGCACGGATCCTTCGCAGGCGAACCTCGTGAAGCTGATCGGCAATTTCATGCTGTCCGCGATCATCGAGACTTTGGGCGAGGCCTGTGCGGTGGCCGGCAAGGCGGGCATCGACCCGATGCGCCTCGTCGAATTGCTGACGAGCGCGAACTTCAACGCGCCGCCGTACAAGATCTACGGCCCGTTGATCGCGTCCCAGCAGTTCCAGCCGCCGGGCTTTTCGTTGCCGCTCGGGCAGAAGGATAACCGTCTGATGCTGGCGGCCGCCGAGGCGCTGGGTGTGCCTTTGCCGCTGGCGAGCCTCGTGCGCGACCGCTTCCTGACCTTGCGTTCGCAAGGGATGGGCGCCGCGCACGACTGGTCGGCCGTAGCGTTGTGTGCGTTGTCCGATGCGGGCATGAGCAAGCCCGTCCACTTCCCGACCTAGCCGCCTCGCGGGGCTGATTTGGCGGTCTTCACGCTGAGCCACACGATGACGAGCGCTGCCGCGGCCGCAGTAAGCCGTCCAGGGGCTACCATCCGAATCTTTGCCGGAAACTGTCTGCACTGAACGAGGATGTGAGCCCCACGGCGAAGATTGTCATGTCATCAGTGGCCTCAGCATGGCTCTTTTCAGACGCCTCTCGGAAACGCGCCGCAGCGGTAATCAAATCAGGGTATCGCGTGGCGGGAAGAGATGTTCGCCGAGGTCATGCTCGCCGCCGCGCAAGAAGCAAAGGCGACGATTGGCCTGCTGAAGACGTCGGTGCCGATCCGCGACACGCTGATCAGCTTCGGCAAGCACTACCTGAGCGCGGTGCTCAAGCCGCAGTTGCTCGCGGTACGCCGTCTGGCCAATCCTGCGAGGCCGGGCTGATAGCGATTCGCGTCAGTCCGGCAAGCGCCCGAATGGACGTGCCACAGCTTCCATACAGCTTCGCGTTGGATCCAGATCTGCGTGACCAGCGCGCGAATCTCGACCTCAGATCCATCAGTCCTGCGCACCAGCGATTGCTCAAGCCGACCCGTCGTAATCACCATGTCCGGCAGAAACCGGTACGCGAGCGGCTGCGGCCGCTTGATCTGCCGTGTCTCGATCTTCTCGGCGAGGAAAGTCAGATACTCCGACTTGCCATGAACGTAGCCGGATGAGTGAACGAACATCAACTCGTCGTCGAGAAGCGAGGCCAGTGTCAGCATGTCCCCTGACACCGTAGCGTCGCAGCGTTGTTTTTCCATTGCGTCGACGGCGGTTTGAGCGAACGCATTCTTCATCATGATTCCCCTGCGGATGCGGCATGCGCGAGGCCCGTCAGGAACGGCACCGGCTGCCTGTTGAGTTGTGTGTTCGCGGGCATCTTCCGCGCGGCGAATCATTCGCCGCGGTCAACGCAATAATTCGCCGCTCAGTCGATTTCCCTGCGAAATGGGTTCGGCCGCGAACCTTCCCATCGGCAATGCATAGCTTGCAAGCAGCGCGACCGCGGATGCGCCCATAACGTAGTAGGCTGGCGCTGCGAGCGAACCAGTCTGGCGAATCAGTAGAGTCGCCAGCAACGGCGCAAAGCCGCTGAAGACGACGACTGACAGGTTGTATGCAAGCGCGATTCCACTGAATCTGACCTGGACAGGAAATTGATCGGCGAGTACCGACGCCCAAGTCCCGCTTGCCAGTGAGAAAACCACGCCGGCGAGGACAAATAGCACGACCGGATTGACGGTATGGCTGACGAGCGCTTGATAGAACGGGTAGCTCAACAGAACCAATAGCGCCGCGGACGTGCGCAGGAGATACCGGCGCGGGATCTTGTCCCCGAGCCAGCCCGCAGCGAGCAGGCCGAAAGAGCTGACGATCAGATAAGCGTTCTGGGCAACTGCCGCGGTCCGCGGCGCGTAGTGCAGTTGCTGGACGAGGTAGGCGGGCATGTGACCATAAAGTATGCCGTTGACGCCGGCCATCACCGCGATCGTGAGCGCTCCCGTCGCAACGGCCTTGCCATGACGTCGCAGCGTTTCGCGAAACGGTTGTTTGACTACGGCTCCGTGCATCTCCTTGAACTCGGGAGACTCGTCCAGATTGCGGCGCATCCAGTAGGAGACAATCCCGCAAACGCCGCCGAACAGGAACGCGATCCGCCAGCCATACGCCGCCGCATCCGCACTCGACAGGTAGGTCTGGATGCCGAGGTTGACGAACGTAGCCAGCAACACGCCCACGTTGACTGCGCAAATGATGATGCCCGCGGCAAGGCCCGCGCGATGCGGTGCCGCTTCCACCGCATAGGTGATGGCGCCGGGCATTTCTCCGCCGACGCAAAAACCCTGGAGCATGCGAAGCATGATCAACAGGATCGACGCGGTCATGCCCCAACTCTGGTAGTTGGGCAGCAGCCCCAGACAGATGGTCGCGGACGTGACCACAATGATCGAGCCTATATCGCAAGATTGTCGGTCACGAACCACGTCTCATCCGTGCTCGCGCCGGACAGCCAATTCACGTCAAGCCACCTTCTAAAGCCCGACGCCATACAAGGCTTGCGGATGCCTACTTGCCGCCGATGCCGACCTTGCCGCGCCCGACCTTTCGATGCGGCACACAGGGGCGCAGCCTCTTCCTTGAGCTAGCCGTCAATGTGACGTGCTCCGCAGGGTAGCGGGTCGTCCTGTTCAGCGCGGCCTGATAGGCGGAATGGCCCGAATCGATGCGCTTGAGAGCTGACATCACTGACTCCTCCTCAGAGGATTCTAGTCCGAAACGGCACGGCGGTTATGTCGCCTTCCTGAACATGCTGTAGTCGAAGTCCGCGACCCGGCGCTCGGCGAACCCGGGCGTGCCCTTGACGATTGCCATGCGCTCGTTCCGGTGTGTGCCCACAGGTAATTATTCGAGCGCGCGGCGCACACGCGCGGGATTCTAACCTTCAATCCAATCGGGACTCGTGCGTCCCTTCCCGGGTGGGGCGGGACACGGCATGCCGTCGGGGCGACAAAAACCGAATCTCGACGGGCACCCCAAGCAACGCATCCTTTCGGCCATCGATCACGACATCGCGAGCCTGCTGGAACAGTTGGCTGATGCCGAACCGGCTCCGGCACCCCGGCCGCGCATGAAGGGGCGGCTTCATAATTCCTTCCGACAATAAAGCACGCTAAGCGGTGGACGCAGGTTGCCGGCTGCGCATTCGTGTCCGCCTCTTGTCGGCCGGCCATGAGCGGTCACTGACCCTGCGAGAACTGTTACCCGAAGCGGTCGCTCATGAGCCTACAATAGGAACGCATCATCGCGGCCGCAGGCACCGAATTGCACTGCGGAGAACCAATGGGGGACGGCGATGTTCAAATTCATCGATGGGTTACCGCAAGATGTGCTCGCGATCGAAGCCACGGGCAAGGTTACGCACGACGACTACAAAAGTACACTCATACCCAAGGCTGAGGCGATGATGGGCAAGGGGCCGATCAAGATGCTCTATGTCGTCGGGAAAGAGTTCACGGGATTTGAGGTTGGAGCGCTTTGGGATGACGGCGCGTTCGGGCTGAGGCACTGGCACGATTTCAGCCACATCGCAGTGGTTACGGATCTCGCATGGCTACGGGTTATGGTTGGTATGCTAAAACCCTTTTTTCATGGCGATGTCCGCTTGTTCTCGCTTGCTGAATTGCCTACCGCGAGACGCTGGATCACGGACTCCAAGCGAGTTAGTCGATGAATAACATCCGCTGCTAAAAATCTGAAATCCATCTGCGCTACAAGGCGTTTCTACGGAAGATGAATTTGCCGGAACAACCTCATTGCACCATTTTCGATTCCCTATTGCTGTCAGTCGCGAGTGTCTCAAGCGGTCGGCCTCGGCCTTTCGCGCGAGACGCAGCTCGCGAATTCAGGCCCGTGGCGTCATCTGGCAGAGGTCGGCCAGTTAAAGACCTTCGACGTCTCGGCCAAAATTGACGACAATGTTCCCAAGGAAAGATTGCGGGTCGTGCTCCGTCGTCGGAGACGCCGCTGAATCTAAAAGGAAAACATGAGACGACTGTTCCTCGCTGGGCTCGCAGCCACCTCTTTCGTGACTTGCGTTCATGCGCAAAGCAACGCGTCTGGCCCGCTCGTCACGCCCTCGGGTAACTTGCAATTCGTGCGCGTCGACGGCGATTTCGTGGGGATGCTCGACAAGGAAATTTTCGATCGCTTTAGCGCGAGCATGCTCACGCATTTCGACGACGTAGGCAATGCAAATGACAGCGTCACGCGCACGCTCGTGCAGACTGATTCCGGGCCGGTGCTGTACGACTTTCGCCACCATCCGCCGCTTGTGCAACGCTCGGGTAACCGCATGACGGTCAAGCGCGTGTTCTGGCAAGGCGATGAAGTCGTGATGCAAAGCTCGGAAGGCTGGTTCCGGTTCAAACGCGGCGTGCTGACGAAGCTGCAGTCGTCTACGACGACGTACCATTGATTACGCACGCACCCCCAACACACGAGCCAGCGATGACATACGGCGCCTCGCCGCGCACGCCGTAGCCTTTTTCCAGGTTGCCTTAACCTCTTGCGGGTCGAGTTCAGCACGTCGTCGTGGGACAGGTTTCTGCCAATCGACCTCGAAGGCTAAGTCGTTGAAAATCTGTCCGGCGGTGGGCTGGGGGGCTAACGATTTGCGGTGCACGGTTGGCGGACTTCGAACGCTTGAGGCACGTCTTCCGGTCACCCCATTATTCGAAGAGTTCCGCCGGTTTCTCAGTCATCCGGGTTGCAACCATATTGAGATTTCACGCATGCCGATGAAACCTTCAAACAAAACCACGTCCTCGAAAAGACGACGTATTTTGCAAATTGCGGTCGGAATCACATTTTTGCATGGTGCTCGGAAACAGATGCTCGCCTCGGCGCAAGCGGCGGTATCCGGAGCGCTCACTCGCGTGCGTCCGGGCGATCCAGGCTGGCCGTCCGAGGCGCAGTGGAACGAACTCAGCCAGCAGGTCGGCAATGCACTGGTGAAAGTGCAATCGCCTCTGGTGGCTTGCCTGAACGCGCCCGATAGTGACGACTGCAGGCAACTATTCAGGGAGCTCAAGAACCCCTATTTTCTCGGCGACGAGGTGGGTCTAACGCAAACCCTCGGCTGGGTTGACGCGTGGACATCGACACCCAGCGTCTACGCGGTGGCTGCCCGCAACACGAATGACGTCGTCGTCGCCGTTAACTTCGCACGTCGGAACAATCTCCGCCTCGTGGTGAAGGGCGGCGGCCACAGCTATCAAGGCACATCGAATGCGCCGGACTCTCTGCTGGTCTGGACGCGAAAAATGAACAACATCACCGTGCAGGACGCGTTTGTCGGCACAGGATGCGAGGGACATGCGGCACCGGTGAGGGCGGTCACGGCCGGTGCCGGCGCGCTCTGGGCGCACGTCTACGATGCGGTCACTACCAAGGCGGGCGGTTACGTGCAAGGTGGCGGCTGCATGACGGTCGGCGTGGCTGGCCTGATCCAAAGCGGCGGGTTCGGCAGCTTTTCCAAGGCCTACGGACTGGCCGCGGGAAGCCTGCTCGAAGCGGAAGTTGTGACGGCAGATGGCGCGGTCCGGATCGCCAATGCCTGCACGAATCCCGATCTATTCTGGGCGCTGAAAGGCGGCGGCGGTGGCAGCCTGGGCGTGGTCACCCGGCTCACGCTGCGGGTCCACGAATTGCCCGAGACCTTCGGCGCGGTGAACATGACGATCAAGGCGACATCGACGTCTGCGTTTCGCCGGCTGATTGGCGTGATCATCGACTTCTATAATCAGAACCTGATGAACCCGCACTGGGGCGAACAGATCAGATTTCGCCGCGACAACGTCCTCACCATCTCGATGGTGTTCCAGGGGCTCAGTCGCAGTGAAGCGCAAGCGATCTGGCAGCCGTTCATGGATACGCTTGCCGCGTCCCCGGACGATTTCAAGGTCGAGTTCTCGCCACTGAAGATTGTCGCCATCTCGGCCCGCAGTTTCTGGGCTCCAACCCTGTTCAAGAAGCTCCTCGGCTTCATCAGCACCGACGACCGGCCGGGCGCACCCGACGATAATATCTTTTGGTCGGGTAATCGCGGAGAGGCGGGACAAGTGCTACACGGCTACGAGTCCGCGTGGCTCCCCGTGGCCTTGCTGCAAGATGACCGGCGTCAAACCCTGGCCGACACGCTGTTTGCGGCGACCCGTCAATGGAGCGTGTCGCTGCACGTCAACAAGGGCTTGGCGGGTGCACCGGCGGAGGCTGTCGCTGCCGCGAGAAACACCGCCACGAACCCGGCCGCGCTGGACGCCTTCGCGTTGCTTATCGCCGGGGCGGAGGGGCCGCCCGCGTATCCGGGCATTCAGGGCCACGAGCCCGACACCGCGCTGGCGCGCCGGGACCGGCAGGCCATCGGACGTGCAATGGCCGAGGTGCGCAAGCTGGTTCCAGACGCCGGTTCCTACGTGGCGGAAAGCAATTTTTTCGACGCGGACTGGCAGCGGTCCTTCTGGGGCTCAAATTACAGCAGGCTGCTCGCCATTAAGGATCAGTATGATCCCGATGGTTTGTTCTTCGTTCATCACGGCGTGGGGAGCGAACGCTGGAGCGCCGACGGTTTCACGAAAATCGTCTGAACGACTCGACCTTCGAACTCGCACATATGGTTCAGCGGAAATCACATTTCGAAATCTCGTATTGAGGCTTCCCAGCACCATTCGGTCATGACAGGCCGCTAACGTGAATGTTGAAAGGCTATATCCGGTCGACTCCCGCCGACCGCATCGGGCAGGACCCGGCCATTAGGAGTCGATCAAAGCGATAGAGTGAGCGACCGATAATCGCGCTGCTGCGGACATTGAAATCACGCGAAGTCAATGACGATGGTGGCGATGCTTGTGTGTTACGGGTTCACGCTTATGTGGGGGTATGTGGTTCCTGCCCGTCCCACGGGAAGTCATGAACGTGCTGATGGTGCTCGTCATGGCGACCTCGGTGGTTTGGTTCCGGTGTCTCGTGCGTGTGAGCGTGCTCGTGGCGCTCCCGCAAATGTAGCCAGGTCGCTCCGAACACCGCTTCCACGTCGCGGCCGCGTTGCGGGACTGCTACTCAGGTGAGCTTTTTACCCCAGGGCGCCGACCGCCTATGTATTGTTCACGACATCGCGAGTGTCGCTCGGCCCGGATCAGGCGACAGGCAAGATTGTCGATCGCACCGTGGAGTTTGGCCAGTCTTCAGCGGTTGCGCTTTTTCGTGAAGCAGTGTATCAGGCGCTGGGCGATCTGCTGCCTGCTTCATATTGAACGTATAGGGGCGTTCGGGCCGAGTAATATTGGCTGCGTGTTCGAACCCTGCTCGCGCCTCGCATCCCCGCAACTAAAAAGTGATCGCGCCCGAATCTTCGATTCAGGAGATCGTGTACCTGATCTGCGGGCCACCCTTATATCACGTTTTGGCCAGTTCCAGTATCCGGTCGCGATTACGATCGAACGCCGCGAGCAGGTCGGTTTCCTCGCTACGGATTCCGGGGTTGAGCTTCGTCAGCATTTGACCATCGACGAGAAACGCGATCTCGCGAGAATTGTCGTAGCCCCAGAAACATACACGATGCCTGGGAGGTGTCGTAAGAGCGACTGGGATTTGGGAAGCTGAGCACGATCTTGCTTTTTGCCATCTAATCTCTCGAAGAGACGTAGCGCCACTTCGCGGCGTTGATATCGATGCGAGCATCATCGTCGAGCCGCTTCTGGGCGCGGTCGGACTCCGCCTGCCGCAAGGCTTCGACGCGAGCTTTCTGGGTCGCCACATAGTCTTCCGGTCTGCCCGACATGATCGGGCTCATTGGGGTTCGCTTCAGCATCTGAACGCCTGCAAAAAGAGCGTGCAACTTCAAGGCAGTGGCCTGAGGCCAGAAAGCACGCTTGAGCACGGCGACGCGCCACATCAAGGTCGCAATGCTCATTCGCGTGCGAGATTCAACGCGTATTCCCGCCGGTACTGGCGAGCCGGACACGAGTGGCGAGTCGATGAAAGCCGCTTGCGCACTCAAGTTGGCTATCCGAGAGTGCGCCGCATGGCGCGACAAAGCAAGAACAATCGGCAAACCGGCGGCTGGGTGCATGAAGAGAGCACGCACTATCAGTAAACTTGTGCACTTACCCCTTAAGGTGTGTGATCGGGTCTTTTAAATAGATCGCGACAGTAATTAAAAATGCGCCCAGAATGAGTCGCAGAGCGGACCCTTCCGTGGGCACCTAAATGGGGAGCGCAATGGCAAAAGGTCAACTGCGTAGTAATCGCGAGGCAAAGAAGCCTAAACAACCTAAAAAGTTACCATCTCCCGGAGCAGGTCTGTTCAAGACGTCTACCCCGAAGACTCCTGTGTCGAGCGGCGTGACGAAGAAGTAACCGACACGCGCATGTGACGCGCGGTCGTTTCACTTTGCTTGTGCGCACTTTCGACGAAGGTGTAGCAGCGGCCCGGTAGAAAGAGCGTCATTGCAATTCGGGCTGCACCTTGTTGCCTCTCATTGCTGATCGTTTTCAGCGCGTGTCTGAGTCGTGACCGATTGCCGCCCCGGTTCGTGCTGTCGCGGTGGGCTTTCCTTTTGGGGGCGAAATGGTGAGCAAGTTTGTTCGCGGCGAAACGCAATGAGCGCGCCGCAACGTCTAACCGTGCGGCACCAGAGCGTCTACCACTACTGGGAGCCAGTGCGCTTCGGCGAGCATCGCATGATGTTCCGCCCGCGTGCGAGTCATGATCTGCGGCTTCTCACCGCGCAGTTGCTGATCACGCCCACACCTGAACGGCTGTATTGGTTGCACGATGTCTTCGACAACTCGGTCGCAGTCGCCACGTTTTCGGTCGAAGCATCCGAGCTGCTCTTCAGAAGCGAGGTGACGCTCGAACATTACGAGGCGCCGCTGCCTGACTATTCGCTGGAAGCCTATGCGTCGACCTGGCCCTTCGCGTATACGAGCGAGGAAGCCTCTGATCTGGTGAACGCGCGAAGCCGACAGTTTCCGAACGACGATGTCGACCTGTGGGCGCGACGCTTTATCGACCCCGGCGGCACGACGGGCACGATGACGTTGTTGCGCAGCATGACGCTCGAGATCAAGAACAACTTCATGTACGTGCGGCGCGTCGAGAAGGGCGTCAATCGTCCTGCCGACACGCTACGCCTGCGCAGCGGCAGTTGCCGCGATTTCGCGGTGCTGATGATGGATGCCGTCCGCTCGCTTGGCCTCGCGGCCCGGTTCGTCAGCGGCTATATCTTCGTGCCGGACCACGACACCACCCTGGGCGGCGGCGCGACCCACGCATGGCTGCAGATCTATCTTCCCGGTGCAGGCTGGGTCGATTTCGATCCGACCAACAGCATCGTCGGCAACCGGCATCTGATTCGTGTGGCGGTAGCGTGGAATCACGATCAGGCGCTGCCGCTCTGGGGCACATGGCACGGCGCGATGCATTCGTTCCGCAGTCTTGAGGTCGACGTGAGCGTGATCGAAGACGCCTGAGCGCTCAGCGCGTTAGGACTTTATCAATGGAAGGATGGTCAGATGAAACTTCGCGTGGGCTATGAACTGATCTACGAGTGCGCGCAGCCGACACCAATGATGTTGATGTTGAACACGCATTTTTCCCGCGTGCAGGATGTCCTGTCTGCCGATCTGCTGGTGGTCGATCCGCCGGTGGCGATCACCCAGTATCGCGATAGCTTCGGCAATCTGTGCAGCCGCATCGTCGCGCCGCAGGGGCTGATTTCGCTCTCCACCACCGCGCTGCTCAACGTCTCCGATCAACCCGAGACGCGCGAGCCGTTCGACTATCAGCATGCCGTCGAAACGCTTCCGGATGAATGTCTGGTGTTCCTGCTCGGCAGCCGCTATTGCGAAACCGATCTGCTGTCCGACATTGCCTGGAAACTGTTTTCCAATACGCCTCCGGGCCGCCACCGGGTGCAGGCGATTTGCGACTACGTGCATCGCCATGTCACGTTCGGATACGAATTTGCACGGCCGACCAAGACCGCGTTTCAGGCGTGGCAGGAACGCAAGGGCGTGTGTCGCGACTTCGCTCATCTGGCCGTGGCGCTATGCCGCGCGATGAATATTCCGGCTCGCTACTGCACGGGCTACATCAGTGACGTCGGTGTGCCGCCGCCGTGGAGCACGATGGATTTCGCGGCATGGTTCGAAGCCTATGTGGGCGGCTCCTGGCGGACCTTCGATCCGCGCAACAACGTGCCGCGTATCGGTCGTGTGCTGATGGCGTGCGGCCGCGATGCCGCCGACGTTGCGATCAGCAACACATTCGGTCCGACGAAGCTCATCAAATTCGACGTCCACTGCGCGCCTGAATGATGACGAGTGGTCATTCGTTGGTGGTGTCGTAGGGGACGGGTTTGGGTCGGGATGCATCAGATGCATCAGGCAGCGGTCGGCCAACTGCGGTCTTTGCATGAGGACACCGGTGGGTCAGCTAGCGGGCCTACACCGGCCGCTCGCGCCAGGTGAAAGCCCAATCAACCATCGACGGTCCGCTGCATTCACGCCGCGGCCGGCCGCTATTCTTTTCATGCGTGTAGTGAGTTCGATAGTCGCTCTTCCACACTTGCAACGCAGCTCAGCGCCGCCGGTATCACCGGATTTGCTGACGCGTCGTTGTAAAACAGCTGAACAGTCTCGAGGAAACGCGCGCCCGGCAGCGGAAGGATGGACAGTGCGGCGCGATTCGCGCCACGCCGCGCGACGGTGAGCGGCATCAGGGCGAGGAACGGATAACTCGCCAGCATCGCTTCGTTGGCCTGTAGGGAAATCGACTGCACGCAACCGTCGGGGAATGTCAGTCCTGACCCTCGCAACCAGCTTTCCAGTGCAAGAAAGGTCGGCGCCTCCCGCGGCGGCAGTATCCAGGGCAGGCCGGCCAGGTCCGACGCGCTGACGGTGCGCCGGGCGGCAAGCGGATGATCACGTCCACAGACGACGACAATCGGATCCTCAACGATAGCTCGCGACTCGAATTCGGACGCATGGGTCTGCGGTGGCGCGGTCCGGCTCAGGACAAAGTCAAGCGCCCCGGTGGCAAGCATTGGGAAAAGTCTGTCGCTGGTGGCTTCATAGAAGGATACGTTGACGTGCGGCGCGCGCTTCTTCAGTTCCAGGACGAGTTCGGGCGCAAAAACGGGCATGACCGTCGCCACCGCGCCGACCGAGATCTTTCCGGAAAGGCCGCTCGTCAGCGCGTCGACTTCGTAGCGAGCCTGTTCGAGCTGATGAAACACCTCTCTTGCGCGCTTCATTAACGTCTCGCCGACGGCAGTGAAATAGAGCCGGTTTCCGGTGCGCCTCAGTACAGGTACGCCCAGCCCGGCCTCCAGTTCAGCGAGCTGCTTGGACACGGCAGGCTGTGTGACGTTGAGCTTTTCCGCCACGAGTCGGATCTGCCCGAGGCTGTCGAACAGCGTCAGAAGACGCAGATGACTGAGTTTCAGCCCGGCCTGAAAGAAACGTTCGATCGGATCCATGCTCTACCTCAGCGAATAACCAATAGTTATTCGCCTGGCAAAAAATGTCAATTGCTTCTCATGCGTCCCGATACCAATATGGCTTCAGGAGACGCGGCGCATCGCAACTGCAGCGAAAGACAGACTTATGAAACCCAGCAACGTCCTCTTCATCCTGTCCGACGAACATCAGCACAACCTGATGGGTTGTGCGGGCCATCCGTTCATCCAGACGCCCAATCTCGATGCGCTCGCGCAGCGCGGCACGCGCTTTTGCAACTCCTACACGCCGTCACCCATCTGCGTGCCGGCGCGCGCGAGTCTCGCCACCGGCCGTTATGTGCACGACATCCATTGCTGGGACAACGCGATCGCGTATGACGGCGCGTATCCTGGGTGGGCTCAATATCTGTCCGAAAGCGGCCTGCTCACCGAGTCGATCGGCAAGCTGCATTACAAATCGGAGTCTTCACCCGTCGGCTTCCGGCGCCAGCATCACCCCGTTCACATTCTTGATGGCATCGGTCAGGTTTGGGGATCGGTGCGCAATCCCCTGCCCAGAACGATGGGACGCTCGCCGCTGTATGACAAGATCGGCCCAGGCACGTCCGACTACAACCGTTTCGATGCGCGCGTCGCCGACACGGCCGTCGACTGGCTGACCGACCATGCCGGCGACGCTAAGCCGTGGGTTCTCTTTGTCGGGCTGGTCGCGCCGCATTTCCCATTGATCGTGCCTCAGCAATACCTCGATCTGTACGATCCGGCTACGATCGAACTTCCGGCCCTCCAGCCATCGACGGGCTATGTACGCCATCCATGGGTCGAGCGGCAGGCCTTGCACATGGATCACGACGCCGCGATCGGCACCGACGAGCGCCGCCGGCTCGCTATCGCGTGCTATTTCGGGCTCGTGTCGTTCCTGGATGCGCAGGTCGGCAAAGTACTTTCCGCGCTAGGCGAAAACGGTCTCGACGACAGCACGACGGTCATCTATAGCAGCGATCACGGCGACAACCTGGGCAAGCGGGGCATGTGGAACAAATGTCTGATGTACCGCGAATCGACCGGTGTGCCGATGATCATCTCAGGGCCCGACATTCCCGCGGGGAAGGTCAGCGAAACCCCGGTGTCGCTGGTCGACATCCAGAATACGATTCTCGGGCAAACGGGCTGCAGTCCGGAGATGTTGTCCGGTCCCGGTCAATCGCTCGCGGAACTGGCGAACGCGCCCGATCTGCATGAGCATCTCGCCTTTAGCGAGTACCACGCAGTCGGTTCGGAGAGTGCGGCCTATATGCTTGCGAGCGCCGACTACAAATACCACCACTACGTTGGCCTGCCGCCCGAACTGTTCGACTTGCGACGCGATCCCGACGAACTGAACGACGTCGCAGGACTGCCGGAATATGCAGCCGTGCTGTCGTTATTCGAAGAGCGCGCTACGTAACCTGGTCGACCCCGAAGCCGTCGATGCGGCAGCGAAGCTCGATCAGGACAGGCTCATCGAGGCATTCGGTGGACGCGATGCAGCGCTGAAGACGGGGACACCAGCAGCCACGCCGGTGCCGGTCGAATGACGCCCGAGCGGTAAAAAGACAGCATAAAAATCATTGATGGAGACAACTGATGGCCTCAGCCGACATGACTGCGGTGACGCAAGGACCCGCGCTCAGACAGAAGTGGAAGACGGTGATTCTGGCGAGTCTTGGCGGCTCGCTGGAGATCTACGATTTCATCATCTACGGCGTGTTCGCGCGTGAGATTGCACGGCAGTTCTTCCCGGGCGCGGACCCGATCGCCTCGTTGATCAGCACATTCAGCGTGTTTGCGATTGGCTACGTGTCGAGGCCGCTGGGCGGAATCGTGCTGAGCAGCCTTGGCGACCGCTTTGGCCGACGGGTCATCTTTCTTGTTTCGGTCCTCGCGATGTCCGCGTCGACGATCGGGATCGGATTGATACCGGGGTACGCGAGTATTGGTGTGCTGGCACCCGCGCTGCTGATCCTGCTCCGTCTTGCGCAGGGGTTCTTCCTTGCGGGCGAATTGCCGTGCTCGATTACCTATGTTGTCGAAGAGATACCGGCTCGCGCGAGTCTGGTGAGTGGCCTCGTCATCTTTTGTCTGAATTCCGGAGTGCTGACGGCAACGCTGATCAGTCTCGTACTGCGTTCGACGTTAAGCGCTTCGGACGTCGTGACTTACGGATGGCGCATGGCATTTATCTTCGGTGGCGTGATCGGACTTGTGTCTTACTGGTTACGCACGTCGCTCGAAGAATCCAGTGAATTTCAGCGCCTCAAGAGCCACAAGGTCAAACGGCCGTTCAGAAAAGTGCTGACCGATTACCCGAAGCAGATCGTAATCGGCGTGGGCGTGGCTGGCATCGTGAACGCATCGAACAGTCTCCTTTTCGTGGTGCTGCCGTCGTACATGACGACTGTGCTGCACTATTCGTCGAGTCTGGCGAGCGCGGGCCAGAACGTCGGTATTGCGACAATGTCGGCATCGCTGCTGCTGTTCGCGTGGCTTGGGGACCACATGCCAGCCCGTCACTGGCACCGCATCGGTTCACTCATCATGCTGTTGGGCAGCTATCCGTTCTATCGACTTGTCGCCGCACACGGGCTGGATCCGCTTGTCGCGTTCGCCATCATTGGCCTTGTCGGCGGATTCGTGAACGGCGCTTACGCATTCCTTCTCGCGGATCTGTTTCCAACGAATGTCCGCTTTAGCGGCATCGCACTCTCGCTCAATCTCGCGACGGTGGTCTTCACAGGCATCACGCCGCTTCTCGTCACGCAACTATTGCATCGTACGGGTTCGTCTGCCGCACCCGGGATCTTCCTGACTGGCGTCGCGCTCATTGCGCTGATTGCCCGCACTGGGCTTCGGCGATTCAGCGGACAGGTCAACCGGACAGGCGCGCAGGAATAAAGAGAACATGAAAGATCAATCAGACAACTTCGCGGCTCTGCATCGCGCACTCGTTGGTCAACTCGGCGACGACCGCGTGTCCGTCGACCCGACCGCATTCGATGCGCACGCCGGTGACTGGAGCGACGCAACCCGGGTCCGGCCAACGATGATCGTGCTGCCGCGCACGCCGGACGAAGTCGCACGCGCACTGGGCGCCCTCGCCGGATTCCAGCAAAGAGTTGTCGTTCAGGGAGGGCTCACTGGACTGGCGGGCGGCGCGACGCCGCAGGCGGGAGAAGTGGCGTTGTCGCTGTCGAAGATGAACGCGATCGAAGCGTTCGACCGTATCGGTGGGACGATTACGATCCAGGCGGGACTGGCGCTGGAGCAGCTACAGGGTTACGTTGAATCGGAGGGCTGGTTTTTTCCGCTCGATCTCGGAGCACGGGGCACATGCCAACTCGGCGGCAACGCCGCGACGAATGCAGGCGGCAATAGGGTGGTCCGCTTCGGAACCATGCGGGACCTGATTCTCGGCATGGAAGTCGCGTTGCCCGACGGTACGGTGTTGTCGATGATGAACAAGGTCACGAAGAACACAACGGGTATCGACCTGAAGCAACTGTTCATCGGTTCGGAAGGCGTGCTGGGTGTGATCACCCGTCTCGTTCTCAAGCTCGAACCGAAGCCCACGGCCGCCAATACCGCGTTGTGTGCGCTGGGTTCCTTCGACGCCGCAACGCGGCTGCTCAAGGACATGCGGGCAACGCTACCGGGTCTTTCGTCGTTCGAGGTCATGTGGGATGACTTCATGCGTGCGGCGATGGACATAGCCAGTCTGAAGGCTCCGTTCGCGCAGCCCTATCCGGTCTATGTGCTCGTCGAGACGCTGGGCGTATCGGAGGAGGATGATCGGCGCGCGCTGGAACGGTTGCTCGAAAGCGCACTTGAGCAGGAGGTCGTGCAGGACGCAATCGTTGCGCAGTCGATCGATCATTCGCGCCAGTTGTGGGCTTACCGTGAGACAGTGGGTGAACTGCTGTCGAAGCTCAAACCGCACGCCGCATTCGACGTCGGTGTACCGATGGACCAGATGGACCGATTCGTCAAGAGCGTACGCATATCGCTTGACGAGCAGTTTCCTGATCAGACGCATCTGTTCTTCGGCCATCTGGGCGATGGAAATCTTCATGTGCTTTCGGGGCCGTACGCGAGTGCTGAAGCGCTTCATCGCGTCGAAGAAGTGGCTTACACGGCGGTCGACACGGCAGGGGGCTGCATCTCGGCGGAGCATGGCATCGGGGTCATCAAGCAGCCATTCCTGCGTTTGAGTCGCTCAGACGCCGAGCTGAAACTGATGAAACAGCTCAAGGCGCTTCTCGATCCTGCTGGCATCCTCAATGCTAACCGCGTTGTTGCGTAGCGCGGTCGTACCGGAGATTGCCTCGAAGCTGGCCTGGAGAACGGACAAGTCGTTGTAAGCTACAACGTCCGCTTGCAGATGGCGGATTCAACCGGTCGATGCAATAGTTCGATGGAACCGTTCAGCCGGCGTTCGATCTCCAGCGTCTCTTGCGGGTCGAGACGACTCATTCGTTAGTAGCGGGAGCTGACATTCGCCGGCACCCTTTTGCGAGTGTCAGCAATGCGACGGGCAGCAGCCGCACGCCATCCCATTGGCGATCGTCGGCTTTGGCCGACGACGCGACTGACATGATCCGCGCGCGAAGGTCCGTTGTCTGGGCGGAGCCGGCATCCGAACGTCCGCGTGAAACCGTGGGCCATCGCCCGTCGTTGGCCGAACCTTGTCGATCGTCCAGCAATCGAACGGCACTTCCCATGAGCGGCAACAGGCGGACCCGCTGCCACCGTTCGGACCAACGCCGACGCCCCGTCCGCTTAAAGAAGTAAAGCAGCGCCAAATTTGGGCGGCCTCTCCGATGATGCTGGGCGGACGATTACCAGGGTTCGGTCCGATCTGTCAAGATGGGGTCGCCCGATCGAACCGTTTGTGGCGAAAAATGCACACCGCATTTTTTGCGCTGAATACTCCCGCAAACGATTGCGTATACTCTGTGCACCTCTTTCTCCGAGGCGCGCTCTATGCGGCAGGAATGGCTTGAATCTCTCCAGCGACTTAGCTGGAACGCTCCGATAACTTTGGCACTAGCGTCGGCAGCAGTCGGCTCTGTCGTGACACTAGCGTGGATTTCGGCGCGAGATGCCCGGGAGCGCAGGCGTCAGCGACGCGACACTGCATTGGAGCTGGCGTTATCGCTGGAAAGCTACGCTCGAAGCTGTCGGACAATGATGCATAAGGCTGTTTGGGCGGCAGCGGAGCCGGCGGCCCTATCAGCAGCGAAGCCAGCAAGGGCGTGTCCATCCCTGCTTTTGCCTATCCGGACAGGCTGCAGTGGCACGTCCTGAGCCGCCGAGTTATCTCCGAGTTGCGTGAATACCCGGCTACTGTGCACGCTGCCCGAGAGTACTTGGAGGCATTTCGGGAGTTCGGCGAGCCGATAGACCTTTGCGGTCAGGTCCAATATGAGTGTGCGAAGGCCGCGATGTCAGCACTCGCGCTGGCTAGAACTACGCGTAGGCGGCACAGTGCCGCGACGTGGAAACCGGGTGCCAAAGATTCAGCCATGGAGCGCGAACTGTCCGACTTCATCGCGACCGCTGAAGAAAAGCGCAAGGCGTCGCTCGAGCGTCGAACGGAATCCACACTTGGTCGGGGAGCTGACGCACAGCCGTTCAAACAACAACCGCTAAGCGCCTGAAACTTAGACCGGACAAAGGGATATCAATCTATCAGGCGCCTCGCGACCCTCAACACCCTGTGGTACTCACGAGAGGTTAGCGGCTGCTTCCAAGGTGTCAATGCTTTCGGCATGACGACAAGTCGTCGGCCAAAGCCGACGATCGCCAATCGGATGGCGTGCGGCTGCTGCCCGTCCCATTGCTGACACTCGCATCCGATGCAACGTCTCGCCCTGGCCGGAGCGCTTCCCTCTCTGTTGAGTTATTCCAGACATCAGACGCCCTATGCAGTCGCCTACCTGGAATGGCAGACGAAGGCGAGGTCGTATGAATCGAACAAATCAGGATTGATCCCGGCTGCCTTGCTCGCCTGCATCATCGCGCGGTCAAGCGAGCCATTATCGAGCGACTCCACGAGAAGTAGTCCGGCGAATTCACCTTCTGAACTTCGCCGCATTGACTTTTCCTGCGTGGCAATGGCTGTCGCCTCGTTTTTCACGGCCATGATCTGCGCGTTCACAACCCAGTCGCCTTTCGCGAGCGCATCAACGATTGCCTGCCCTTGCTGGGCTATCAGGCATTCCGGTAGTGCGTCTTCAAATCGTGCGATGGCGAGGTGACCGCCGTGTCCGGCCGAGTTCGCACCCCGGGCGAGAATAGTTCCGCCGCCTCGGCGAAACTGCTCGAGGGTCGGCATTATTCGGCGCGTCCACGCAGTCGGGTTATTCAACCGTTCCAGATAGCCAGAACTCGCCATCACGTCCGCGTTGTCCAGTTCGTACAGCATCATGTACTCCGAGGGCCGGTTGTTGCGTCGCTTGAAGACCCTGCGATGAAGCTCTACGGACGGCTGGGTTGCGAAGAAGTAACTTTACCAGGGAGCAGCGAGGGCGAATTCGGGGAATCGAATTGACGGGTGCTGCCGAAGATCATTCCGCTCGCAAGTGTTAGCTAGGAGTTGGACCACTCTCGTTGAACCTGTTGGGGGCTCCGGTCCTCGTAGCACAGCCGCGGGAAATTTTTCTTGAACCTATCTGATCTGTTATTGCCGCCGTGGGGGGCGACCGACATTGGCTCGTAAGACCCGACATCCGCACAGTGTTATCGCTTCTGTCGTTACCGGGACATCTTGGCTATAGCTTTTGGTTGAAATGTTCGGAGATGAAAAGCGCAGTCGCGTGCGTTGTTACGGATGGGGGTGAATTCGGGCGGGCTGCCGGCGTTGAGGCTCGGATGGCTGTGGCGGGTGAAAATCCATGCACTCCGTGTCGGCTACACATTACGAGTCGCAATGGTGCGTCCCTATTTGTTGCGGAGCAGCATGATTTCGATGTGGCACTCTTTGTTGTCGCTTTCGCAAGGGTTGTTGGCGGGCGATCCCGCAGACTTTGCGCAGCTGGAATCGATGCAGTCTCAGAAATCGCAATTGCTGCTGCGAACTTTGACCCTGTCTCATGATTAAGACTTCAACGGTGGTAGGGCCTTCCGATCAACTTTTCCCCGCAAACTTTGATGTTTCTCCATAGATCTTATGAGCGCACAACCAAGTCTGCGGGATCGCGAAAGGTCGTTCGGTCGCGGACGAAACGCCGCTACGTCTGTGCTACCTGGCGCGCGGTCGGCGACGATGACACACCGGTTGAGGAACGCCGTCAGCGGCTGGTCGCGCTGCGCGAAATCGGTCTGGTCGGCAAGCCGATTTTCCGCCACTGCTCTCGTGTTCTGGATTCCATCGTGCAATCGCAACGGCTGCAAATGAGGTATGACATCATGTAACATAGTTAACTATTTGTCTATATGAATTTGGTGTAACGGCACAGAACGCCACTTAATGACAATAAGCTACTCATTATGGGTACGTGGACAGATTTAAGGTTCTCGCGCGTTCTTATGAAGATCGGAACTTCCCATGTCCATTCATTAATATAGCGACGGCCTGTTTGATGTCCGCTTTGTCGGTTTCGGTCAATTGATTGGTCGCCCGCAAAGGTTCTTGAGGGATGTTGCGTAGTACGTACGCCATGTTGCCATTACGAGCTCGCGAGAGACGGGCAGGGGCAGACACCACTGCCTGACGCATTTCGGCAGGCGTGCGCCCTATCCGTTCTTCCGACCAGGGAGGTGGGAATGTGTCGGCCCTATTTTGAAGCAAAGGCCGATTCTCCGAAACCCTGAGTTCACTTCGCGCCTGAAGGCGAGCAAAAGATAGGAATTAACATTATTTGTACAAATGGCTGCGCGAAATGTGAGAATTAAGTTGTCAACATATTTGTCCGCTTTACAATTCACATTTGACGTCGAAAGCGTTTAATTAAACGTCGGCGCTGCGCACGTCGCGCCGCTCTAAGAATTTGCGACGCATCGTAATGTCATCGTACGTCATATGAGTAGCGTAACGTCGGCGTTGGTATCTCGCGAAATCGCCAATTGCGGCGAAGCTTCCGGGACGATGCGGCGAGGCACCCATACCCGACTTAAAGACGGGGTTGGCACCCGAGATTTTGCGCACGGCGCAATCTTTTCACGACAATAGAACCTGCGACCGGTATGAAGATCAGTGACAACAAAATCGGCTATGCCCGAGTATCAACCGATGAACAGCACTTGGACCTGCAGTTACAAGCGCTCGCCGCCTACGGCTGCGATGTGACGTTTTCAGACCGGGGAATTTCGGGTGCCAAGTTCGACCGCCCGGGCTTGAACGAAGCGTTGGCCACAGCCGTCCCTGGCAGCACTATTGTTGTGTGGCGGCTGGACCGCCTCGGGCGGTCAATGAGGCACCTCGCGGCAATAATCGGAGACCTGGATATGCGCGGAGTGCGAGTCGTGTCATTGACCGAGTACATTGATACGCGCTCGTCAAGCGGACGCTTCACATTTCACATGCTAGCGGCGCTTGCGGAGTTCGAGCGCGGACTGATCAGTGAACGGACTCGCGCGGGTATTGCTGCGGCACGTGCGCGGGGCAGCAATATCGGTAGGCCGGCCGCATTGAACGAGGCACAGCGGCAACGAGCTCGCGAATTGCTAGAGGAACATCCTGCCAAGGTCGTTGCGGAGACCTTAAATATCGACAGGCGCACGTTGAGGCGATATATGAATCAGCCAGGAGCACGGGCTTTAACTACTGCCGATATGGAATAGCGATTGCCGCTGCGACCGCCGATAAATCGGTTGGTGGTTCGGTGGAACCGTGAGTCACCACGGGACCGTCTCGGTAAGACCCACGTGTGCGTCCGGATGCCACTCAGTGCCGCTAGCAACCGGCATCTTTCAAAACGACGCTGCGCACCTGAGCCGCCTCTGTTCAATACGGAGGTTCATTGACCTCGTTGCGCAGACGGCTTCGTTCGTTGCCGTATCGCATTTGCGTCCAAGCTGATCGCCCGTTTCAGTGTGCGTGGATGCACATTGAATTTCCGTGCGATCTCGGCTATCGAGGTCGTTTCCAATAGTGCGACCGCCTGGCGGCGCTGTGCCGGGCTTAGTAGCGGCTTACGGCCGAAGTTCTTGCCGCGTACACGCGCCGCCACCATTCCTGCACGAGTGCGTTCGCTAATGAGTCGCCGCTCGAACTCGGACAGTGCGGCCATCATGTGGAACATCAGCATGCCGCCGGCTGATGTTGTGTCGATTGACTCGGTCAGCGAGATAAAGTCGATACTGTTGTTGCCAAGATAGTTCACCAGTTCAATTAGTTTCCCGATTGATCGGCCAAGCCGGTCCAACCTCCATACGACAAGCGTATCGCCGGCCGATATCTTTGCGAGCGCGTTGTTCAGTCCTGTCCTGGAAAAGGACGCGCCGGATATGCCATGGTCCGTGTACAACACTTCACATCCTGCACGCAGCAATGCGTCTTGCTGTAGCGATAGGTTTTGTTCTTCTGTTGAGACGCGCGCGTATCCGATTTTCATAGTGTGCTCCTCCGCTGAGCGGCCCCGTTGCGGTACCGCAGGCCGCCTGCATCTCTGAGAAAAGTGCCGACAGCTGGCAAACCCAGCGAAAAAAGGCGTACTTCATCCATCTGTCAGTCAATAAGAAATCCACAAAGCTTTTGGTGCGAGCGCACAGCTTTGCCATTGCGGTTGCTCTGTACTTGTCTATGTTCGCGTGAGCCGCAGAAGTGTCAGGCATTGCAAGATCTGATCGCATTCTACTGGACAAAAAGGAACCCTTTTGTCCGCCCCAGTTTGCTGCTTGTAATCCTCGCCTGACGTGCCTGTAGGGCTTACCTGACGCGGCCGTAGGGAAGCTGGAAGAACTTTTTTAGCAATTTGGCACAAAGGTTCCTTTTTGACCGCCTCCAGGCGAAGGGTTGACAGTGTTTCGCAAATTGAAGTCGACGACCGTGACCGATAGATCGGGGCGATCTGTGCGTGCGGGGTTCGCCCGAAAAAGAATCAGAATTTTTAACACTTAAATCTGTGGTTCGCGTGCTGTCCGCTCAAAAGAGAAGTACGGAATTGACCGGTCCGGAGAAGAAGATGGACGACAAGGGTTTGGCGGGGGAAGTGTTTAGCGCGATGATCGACTCGCGTGTGAAGTTGCACCGTGAACCGGTGTGCAACGTCACAGGCAGCGAAAACGTGCTCTATCACGAGTGTTGCGCGACAGCGACTGATGCACGCGGCAACGAATTGAATCCGGCTCTGTTCATGTCGGCGCTTGAGCGCATGTCGCTCATCCGCCTGTTCGACCGGTACGTCGTCAAACAAGCCATCGCGGCCTTGCGCGGTTCTGCCACTCTGAGGCTCGGCATCAACATTTCCGTTCAGAGCGCGGTCGCAGATGTCGTGTGGCATGCGATTTTTCATCTGCTCGAAGAAGCGCCCGAAGTGGCGCAACGGCTGGTGATCGAATTTCCGGAGCCCGCCTGGTTCGACGCCCACGACAACGCACAGCATTTCGCATATCGCCTCAAGCAGGCCGGTTGCAGGATCGCGATAGACAACTTCGGAATCGAAACCGCTATCGGCATCCATACGCCTGACATCATCAAGATCGATGCGTCCTTCGTCGCCGCTGCCCGCCACGGCGAAAAACACGTTGCACGCCTCGCGCGGTTAGTACGCCTCGCAGCAGAGCAGGCCGACGATGTAGTAATTCAAGGCGTTGATGAGCCGATGGATTTACTACATGTCCACGAGTGCACGACGAAATGGGTTCAGGGTCATTTCGTCAAGGCACCTGACGCCCTGAATTGGGTTGCCAGTAATTTGCAATTGTAGTTTTCGATTTAACAAATACTACTAATCGCATCGGCGAGGGATGCCCCCTGCGCAGGAGATGTGCGTGTGTTTGACGATGTTTAAAGAAAAACCTTTGAAAGAGGCGGGCTGAAAATGAACATAAGTTATCGGACGATCTGGAATGAATCGTTAGGGGCTTTCGTCGCTGTCTCTGAACTAGACACGGCGCACGGAAAAGGGAAGGGCGCAGGCGGCGTTGTGAGTGACGCAGCGCACGCGCCTTATCAGGTAAATGGCGTGCCGCTTACGCTCATGGCCGTTGCAATGACCGTCATGTTCGGCGGCTCGCTGATGACGCCAGATGAGGCTGAAGCACAAACCGCTTTATATCCCGGCACCGGATGTAGTCAGTCATCGCCAGCCGGAGCACTGCTGACTGTTGCTGTCGGCTGCGGTGTAACTGCCTCGGGTTCCGGGTCAACTGCTCTCGGTGCAAATACCACGACTTCAGGCGTAAATTCGACAGCGGTCGGATATCTTGCAGTCGCTGCGGCGCAAGGTGCTGCCGCTGTCGGCACAGCGGCGCGTGCGAATAACGTGGGCGCTGTTGCGGTCGGTTCTAATTCGCGATCAAGCGGAAATAGCAGCGCGGCAATCGGATCGACGGCGAGCGCGGGAGGCGACGGCAGTGCTGCAATTGGCGTTGCCTCATCGTCGGACGGCGATTTTTCGCTTGCATTAGGTGCGAGTACGGAAGCGTCGCAAACGGGTGCAATCGCGCTCGGGCACAACGCGACTGCTAGCGGTTCGGCAAGTATGGCTTTGGGGATGAATTCTTCAGCGATTAGGAATAACGCAGTCGCTGAGGGCTTGAACGCAACAGCGAACGGGAACAATTCTTTTGCGGGCGGCACAAATTCGGTCGCGGGGGTGGCAGGCGACGCGACAGTCGTGAATGACATTGTGCTCGGCACGAACGCTAGCGCAACTGGCGGTAATTCGATAGCCCTCGGAGCAGCAACGACAGCTTCGGGAAGCGCGAGTATGGCGATGGGCGCGGCAGCGGTGGCAACCGTACCGGATGCAGTCGCGCTCGGCCACTCGGCGACCGCTAACGCTTCGGCAAGTATGGCGCTCGGTTCAGCCGCGACAGCTTCCGGAATCGGGAGTGCGGCGCTCGGTTCAACCGCGTTAGCAACCGGAGGAAATGCGGTCGCGATCGGGTCTACGGCTTTGGCTGCAGGGAACCGGGCCGTTGCAGTTGGTTATGGTTCGACAGCTTCAGGCATCAATTCTTTTGCGTTCCTGGGAACTGCGTCGGGCACAGGCTCTATGGCGTTCGGCAATAGTTCTACAGCGTCGGGCGCAATGGCAGCACTGTCGTTGGGTAATTTCTCTACGTCGTCCAATACGAATGCGTCTGCATTTGGCGTGTTCGCCACCGCATCAGGTGCAGCCTCGACCGTCGCGGGGTCAGGTGCGAACGCAACCGGCGATTACACAACAGCAGTGGGCGCTAATGCGGGGGCTGCCGGATTGGACAGTACAGCCGTAGGCAAAAAAGCACGGAGTGTCGGTGATGACTCGACAGCCTTGGGCGAAAACGCCACGGCTTCAGGTGCCGGTTCGCTTGCAGCTGGTTTCGGCTCAATGGCAAACGGGGCGAATTCTTTTGCGGGTAGCACAAACGCAGTCGCAGGTGTAGCAGGTGACACGACAATCGCTAACGATATCGCGCTTGGCAATGGCGCTTCGGCTGTCGGCGGAAATTCGGTTGCAGTCGGCACCTCGTCTACGGCAAGCGGTGCGGGCGCGATGGCAATCGGTCAGAGCGCAATCAGCAGCAACACGAATTCCGTCGCTATTTCCAATGGCGGGGCGGCGACTGGTATCAATGCGGTGGTCATCGGCACGAATTCCACGGCAGCAGGCACGAACGCCACCGCAATCGGCGCGGCAGCGGTTTCGGCAGGCGCGCATTCGGTGACTGTCGGCTCGGGCGCTAAAGCAAACGGCAACGATTCTTTCGCGGCAGGAACCAACTCAGTTGCGGGCATCGACAGCAACACAACGATTATCAATGATCTTGCGCTCGGAAATACCGCATCGGCTGTCGGCGGAAATTCCGTAGCAATTGGCGCGGCGTCGGTCGCTTCAGGTGCTAGTGCAATGGCACTCGGTCAGGGCGCAACCGCTGCGAACGCGAATAGCGTTGCATTGGGGACCGGCTCGGTTACTGCCGCTGCGAACCCCACGCCAACAGGCACGATTGGCGGCAAGTCGTATGCATTTGCCGGACCCGCGCCGACGAGCGTTGTTAGCGTAGGCGCTAAAGGCACCGAACGTCAAATCACGAATGTGGCCGCAGGCCGGATCAGTGATACGAGCACGGATGCAATCAATGGCTCGCAACTCAACGCGACAAACCTCGCCGTCAATGATCTTTCAACAAGCACATCGACGGGAATTTCCTCGCTCAGTACCGGCGTTTCCAGTTTGTCCACGGGTCTGTCCACGACAAACAGCAACGTGTCTTCATTGTCCACGGCGATTTCGACTTTGAAACCGTCGCATTACATGAGCATCAATGACAACGGCACTCCGCAGGGCAATTATGCGAACGACGGAGCAAGCGGCGTAAATGCACTTGCCATAGGTACAAATACCACGGCGGCGGGCGCAAGCGCGGTGGCTCTCGGCGATGCAGCGAACGGCGCAGCAGCAAATTCCGTCGCGATTGGTCAGAAGGCGACGGCAACAAATGCAGGCGATGTGGCTTTGGGTTCGGGCTCAGTAACTGCGGCAGCGAATCCGACTGCGAGCGCAACTATCGGCGGAAAATCGTACGGCTTTGCGGGCGCAACCCCGAAAAGCGTCGTCAGCGTTGGCGATAAAGGTGCTGAACGACAAATCACGAATGTGGCCGCTGGCCAACTGAACGCAAATTCGACGGATGCGGTCAACGGTTCGCAGCTTGACGCCACGAACCAGGCTGTCGAATCGCTTTCGACAAGCACATCGACGGGAATTTCGAGCCTTAGCACTGGCGTGTCGTCGCTTTCAACGGGCGTCAGTTCCTTATCCACAGGCGTGTCGTCGTTGAGCACCGGTCTTTCCTCGTTGAGCACTTCCACGAGCACGGGAATTTCGAGCCTTTCGACTTCGGCAAGCACCGGCCTTAGCTCGCTTTCGACTTCCGCATCCACCGGTTTGTCTACCGTGACGAGCGGCATCGGTTCGCTTTCGACCGGCTTGTCCACGACAAACAGTAATGTGTCGTCGCTCAGCACTATCGTTTCGGCGAGCAAATCACACTACGTCAGCATCAACGATAACGGCACGCAACAAGGCAATTACGCGAACGACGGCGCAAGCGGCGTAAATGCAATTGCTGTCGGCACGAACGCTACAGCGGCAGGTGCGAGCGGTGTGGCGTTGGGCGACACAGCAAATAGTACGGGCGCGAATTCGGTCGCAGTGGGCGCAAAAGCGGTTGCGACAAATGACGGCGATGTCGCGCTCGGTTCCGGCTCGATCACTGGCGCAGCGAATCCGACAGCAAACGCCACCATCGGCGGAAACACTTACGCGTTCGCAGGCGCAAAACCGGCGAGCGTCGTGAGCGTCGGCGCAAAGGACGCGGAGCGTCAGATTACGAATGTTGCAGCGGGGCGGCTTACCGCAGACAGCACGGATGCCGTGAACGGTTCGCAATTGAACGCAACGAATCAAGCTGTTGATTCGCTCAGCACGTCCACGAGTTCCGGAGTTTCTAGCCTGAGCACGGGCGTATCGTCGCTTTCGACGGGCGTGTCGTCGCTCAGCACGGGTCTTTCGACAACGAACAGCAACGTCACAAGCCTTTCGATTTCCGCTTCGACTGTTGCCAGTTCACTTTCGACCGGCGTATCGTCACTATCAACCGGCGTGAGTTCCTTATCGACTGTCGCAAGCTCACTTTCAACGGGCGTCAGTTCGCTCTCGACGGGTCTGTCGTCGCTGAGCACATCGGCTTCGACCGGAATTTCGTCGCTCAGTACCGGCGCATCGCAATTGTCGGGTTCTATTTCGACCGTCGCGAGCGGGCTGTATTCGTTGAGCACTTCGACATCCACGGTGAACAGTTCACTGTCTACCGGACTTTCGTCGCTCTCGACTTCTGCTTCGACGGGAATTTCGAGCCTCAGCACGAGCGCATCCACCGGCATCGGCAGTCTGTCCACGGGTCTTTCAACGACGAACAGTAACGTCTCGTCGCTAAGCACCGTTGTCGATGCGAACAAAACGCACTACTACAGTGTGAACGACGGCGGCACGCAAGGTTCGAATTACAACAACGATGGTGCGACCGGTGTAAATGCCCTTGCGGCGGGCGTTGGCGCATCCGCTTCGGGCGCGAGCGCAACAGCAGTCGGCAACAATTCGCGGGCGCTGGCCGCTTCGAGCGTGGCTGTAGGCGACAGCAATACGGTCGCGGCAACTGCGGGACCTGGTTCCGTAGCGATGGGCTATAAATCGCAGGCGCTCAACGGTAGTGCAGTCGCAATCGGAAATCAGCAAACCGCAAACGGCGATGGTGCAGTTGCAATCGGCGATCCGGGTTCGGTTTCAGGTACGGGCGCGGTGGGGATTGGCGCAAACAATACAGCGAATGGAACAGGCGCAGTCGCACTCGGTAATTCGAACAGCGCAACCGGAGCCGGCTCGCTTGCCCTCGGCAGCACTTCGACTGCTGCGGCGGATGGCGGGATCGCATTGGGCTCGGCTGCTGTCGCAACAAATGCAGGGGACGTTGCACTTGGCAGCGGTTCGAGCACGGCTGCTGCAAATCCGACTCCGAATGCAACCATCGGCGGAAAGTCCTATGACTTCGCTGGTGCGGCTCCGACGAGTGTCGTCAGTGTCGGCGCGAAAAATGCGGAAAGACAAATCACGAACGTTGCGGCAGGGCAACTCAGTACAGACAGCACGGATGCCGTAAATGGTTCGCAGCTTAACGCAACGAATCAAGCTGTTGATTCGCTTTCGACAAGTACATCGACGGGAATTTCGTCATTGAGCACGGGCGTTTCTAGCCTGTCCACAGTTGCTTCGTCACTTTCGACCGGCGTGTCATCGCTGAGTACCGGCGTTTCTTCGCTCTCGACCTCTGCATCGACCGGAATTTCGTCGTTGTCGAATTCGCTGTCCACGGTCGCAAGTAACGTCGATTCGCTGTCTACTGGCGTGTCTTCGTTGAGCACCGGCGTTTCCTCATTGAGCACGAGCGCATCGACGGGGATTTCCAGTCTGTCCACGGTCGCTTCGTCACTTTCGACGGGCGTAAGCTCGCTCTCCACTTCGGCTTCGACAGGCATCAGTTCGTTGTCGAATTCCGTCTCGACGGTTGCAAGCAATGTCGGCTCACTCTCGACCGGCGTATCGTCGTTGAGCACCGGCCTGTCTTCGCTGAGCACATCGGCATCGACCGGCCTCAGCTCTTTGAGCACTTCCACGTCCACAGCAAATAGCTCGCTGTCTACCGGCTTGTCCGGTGCCGTCAGCAACATCAGTTCGTTGAGCACGGGCGCATCGTCCCTCAGCACGGGACTTTCCTCGCTCTCGACTTCCGCGAGCACGGGCCTCAGCTCGCTTTCGACCGGCGTGTCGAATTCGATCAGTTCGTTGAGCACTTTGACATCGACGGCAAATAGTTCGCTCTCGACGGGCCTGTCCGGAGCGGTCAGCAATATCGCATCGCTCAGCACGAGCGCATCGACCGGCATCGGTTCACTTTCGACGGGCGTCGGCAGTCTGAGCACGGGCGTTTCGTCGCTGAGCACTTCGGCTTCGACAGCAGCAAGCTCGCTGTCTACTGCGATTTCCGCAAGCAAAACGCATTACTACAGCGTGAACGACAACGGCGTTCAGGGAGGCAATTACAACAATGATGGGGCAACCGGCGTAAATGGAATCGCTGCGGGTGTCGGTGCTGTAGCACAAGGAAATGCATCGGCGGCAATCGGCTACAACACGAGCGCGCTTGGTGATGGCGCAGTTGCAGTCGGAAACAGTGCACAAGCAAACGGAACAGGTGGCGTCGCAATCGGACAGAATTCGGTTTCGAGCGGCAACGACTCGACCGCGTTGGGCCATGGCGCGACAGCATCCGGCGATGGCGATGCAGCCTTCGGAAATAACGCATCGACATCCGGAAACAATTCGGTTGCAGTCGGCAGCGGCGCGGTTGCTTCGACCGATGGCGCAATAGCGTTTGGCGGCAACGCGCAGGCAAAGACGCAAAATTCAATTGCTATCGGAAATGGCGCAACCGCATCGACTGCAAATTCTATTGCGCTCGGCAACGGAGCTTTGACGAAAAATGCCGTTGCGACTTCGAGCGGGACGGTCGGTGGCAATACATACCAATACGCAGGCGCGAACCCCACGGGCGTTGTAAGCGTCGGCGCGAAGGACCTGGAGCGCCAGATCACAAACGTTGCAGCAGGCCAGGTGAACGCGAGCAGCACAGACGCGATTAACGGCTCGCAACTGAATGCAACTAATCTCGCTGTTGATGCGCTCTCGACCTCGACATCGACCGGCATTTCGAGCCTCAGCACCGGCGTATCGTCGCTGTCCACGAGCACGAGCACGGCAGTTTCGAGCCTCAGCACGGGCGTTTCGTCGTTGAGCACGGGTGTCTCTTCGCTTTCGACCGGCGTATCGTCTTTGAGCACTGGCGTTTCCTCACTCTCGACCGGTTTGTCGTCGCTTAGCACGTCCGCATCGACGGGAATTTCGTCGTTGAGCACTTCTGCATCGACCGGCTTGTCCACTGTCACGAGCGGAATCAATTCGCTCTCGACCGGGCTTTCGACAACCGACAGCAATGTCGCATCGTTGTCTACGTCCGCATCGACGGGCCTGTCGTCGCTGAGCACGGGTGTTTCTTCGTTGAGCACAGGTGTATCGAGCCTGAGCACTTCCGCTTCGACGGGAATTTCTAGCCTCAGCACTAGCGTGTCGTCGCTTTCGACGGGTGTTTCTTCGTTGAGCACTGGCGTGTCGTCCCTTTCGACCGGCGTGTCCTCGCTCTCGACTTCCGCAAGCACCGGTATTTCTTCGTTGAGCGCTTCGACAAGCACTGGTCTTTCGACGGTCGCGAGCAATGTGGCCTCGTTGAGCACAGGCGTAAGCTCACTTTCGACTGGCGTGTCGTCGCTCAGTACTGGCGTTTCGAGTTTGAGCACTTCGGCTTCGACCGGCCTGTCCACGATCACGAGCGGCATCGGTTCCGTGTCGGCATCGACTTCGACGGGCCTGTCTACCGTGACGAGCGGCATCGGTTCGCTTTCGACCGGCCTGTCCAGTGCAACGAGTTCGCTGTCTACAGCGATTTCGGCAAGCAAGACGCACTATTACAGCGTCAACGACAACGGCGTCCAGGGCGCGAATTACGAAAATGACGGCGCGACAGGCATCAATGCGCTCGCGGCAGGCGTAGGCGCAACCGCAACTGGTGCGGCAGGCGTTGCAGTCGGAAATACTGCGAATGCGACGGGCGCAAACTCTGTGGCCGTTGGTTCGGGCGCTGTCGCGACAAATACCGGCGATGTAGCTTTGGGTTCGGGTTCCGTCACTGACGTTTCGCATCCGACTGCAAGCGGTACGGTCGGCGGTGCAACGTATCAATATGCAGGTGAAAATCCTTCGAGTGTCGTTAGCGTCGGCGCTCCGAATGAGGAACGTCAGATTACCAACGTTGCGGCAGGCCAGGTCACGCAAAACAGCACGGACGCAATTAATGGTTCGCAACTGTACGCGACGAACTCGGCAATCGATGCGGTCAGCACGTCTACGAGCACTGCGGTTTCTTCGCTGAGCACGGGTATTTCGTCGCTTTCGACTTCCACGAGTACCGGACTGTCAACGGTGACGAGTGGCATCGGCTCACTCAGCACGGGCATTTCTTCGTTGAGCACGTCCGCTTCGACAGGTATGTCAACGGTGGCGAGCAATGTCGGTTCGCTTTTGACTTCGACTTCGGCGGCGGTATCGAGTTTGAGCACCGGAATTTCGGGCGCTACAAGCAGCATCGGTTCGCTGAGCACGGGTATTTCGTCGCTCTCGACCTCGGCATCGACCGGAATTTCGAGCGTCAGCGCAAGTGTGTCCACCGTCGCGAGCGCCGTTGATTCGTTGAGCACGTCCACCAGTACCGGTTTGTCCACGGTAACGAGCGGCATCGGTTCGTTGAGCACGGGCATTTCATCGCTGAGCACATCGGCATCGACGGGTCTTTCGACGGTCACGAGCAACGTCACTTCGTTGAGCACTTCGACGTCGGCAAGCGTTTCGAGCTTGAGCACGGGCCTTTCGACAACGGATAGCAATGTGGCTTCGCTGTCCACTTCGGCAAGTACCGGCCTGTCGTCGCTCAGCACGTCTGCTTCGACCGGTCTGTCTACGGTCACGAGCAGCGTTGATTCGCTCAGCACGAGCGCATCGACGGGCCTCAGCACTGTGACGAGCAATATCGGTTCGTTGAGCACGGGCGTAAGTTCCCTTTCGACCGGTATGTCATCGTTGAGCACGTCGGCATCGACGGGAATTTCGTCGCTCTCGACTTCGGCCTCGACTGTCGCAAGTTCGCTTTCGACAAACGTAAGTTCGTTATCGACGGGTCTTTCGACTGCGGTCAGCGACATTTCTTCGTTGAGCAGTTCGACTTCGACGGGGCTCAGCACTGTGACAAGCAGTGTCGATTCGTTGAGTACCGGTGTGTCGTCGTTGAGCACGTCTGCATCGACGGGCATCAGTTCTTTGTCCACATCGACTTCGACTGCAATCGAAGCTGCGAAGACGCATTACTACAGCGTCAACGATAACGGCGTGCAGCAAGGCAATTACGCGAACGATGGCGCGACAGGTCTGAACGCAATTGCGGCAGGTACGAACGCCACAGCAGCGGGCGCAAGCAGCGTTGCGATTGGCGACGGCGCAAATGCTGCAAACGATAATTCGGTTGCACTTGGCGCAGGCTCGATTACCGACGTTTCGCATCCGACTCCGAGCGCCGTTATCGGCGGCGCAACGTATCAGTTCGCCGGTGCAAATCCTGTCGGCGTAGTGAGTGTTGGTGCGCCGGGTTCGGAACGTCAAATCACGAACGTTGCGGCGGGTCAAATCAACGCGAACAGCACGGATGCAATCAATGGCTCGCAGCTTTATCAAACGAACCAGGCGATTGATTCGCTGAGCACGTCCACGAGCACGGGAATTATTTCGCTCTCGACAAGCACATCGACGGCTGTATCGAGCTTGAGCACGGGCGTATCGTCGCTGTCCACCTCGACTTCGACGGGCTTGTCCAGTTTGAGCACCGGCCTTTCGACAGTCGTCAGTGACGTAAATTCGTTGAGCACTTCGACTTCGACAGGCTTGTCGTCGCTCTCGACATCCACGAGCACGGGACTTTCGTCGTTGAGCACGTCCACGAGTACGGGCCTCGGTTCGTTGAGCACGGGCCTTTCGACGGTCGTCAGCAACGTCGATTCCCTCAGCACGTCCACGAGCACGGCAATCGGTTCGCTCTCGACTTCGACTTCGACGGGACTGTCTTCGCTCAGCACCGGCGTTTCGTCACTGAGCACGGGTCTTTCAACTGTGACGAGCAGCGTCGATTCCCTGAGCACTTCCACGTCAAGCGGCATCAGCAGCTTGAGCACCGGGGTGTCGTCGCTTTCAACGGGTCTTTCGACCGTGACGAGTAACGTCGATTCGCTCAGCACTTCGACTTCAACAGCAGTTTCGTCATTGAGCACTTCGACTTCGACGGGCCTGTCATCGCTGAGCACGGGCGTTTCGAGCCTTTCGACTTCGACATCCACGGGAATCAGCAGTTTGAGCACCGGCGTGTCGTCGTTGAGCACTTCCACTTCGACGGCTGTATCGAGTTTGAGTACCGGCCTGTCCACAGTCACGAGCAGCGTTGATTCGCTTTCGACATCGACTTCGACAGCGGTATCCAGTCTGAGCACCGGCGTTTCGTCGTTGTCTACTTCGACTTCGACCGGAATTAGCAGTCTTAGCACGGGCATTTCGTCGCTCAGCACTTCGACTTCGACGGCTGTTTCGAGCCTGAGCACTGGCATTTCGAGTTTGAGCACGGGTGTGTCGTCGCTCTCGACTTCGACATCGACAGGGATTAGCAGCCTCAGTACGGGCCTGTCGACTGTCACGAGCAGCGTTGATTCGCTTTCAACTTCGACTTCGACGGGTCTCTCGACTGTGACAAGCAGCGTCGATTCGCTCAGTACGTCCACGTCAACCGGCATCGGCTCTCTGTCAACCGGTCTGAGTTCGCTCTCGACAGGTCTGTCCACCGTGACAAGTGGAATCGATTCGTTGAGCACTTCGACTTCGACCGGCATCAGCAGCTTGAGCACCGGTGTGTCGTCGCTTTCGACGGGTCTTTCGACTGTAACGAGCAACGTGGATTCGTTGAGCACGTCCACGAGCACGGCAATCGGTTCGCTCTCGACTTCCACGAGCACGGGCATTTCGAGTTTGAGTACCGGTATTTCGTCGCTGTCCACTTCGACTTCGACAGGTATTTCGAGCTTGAGCACCGGACTTTCGACGGTCACGAGCAATGTGGATTCGCTTTCGACTTCGACTTCGACTGCAACGAGTTCGCTCTCTACGGCAACGAGTTCGCTTTCGACTGGCGTGTCGTCGCTCAGCACGTCCACGAGTACCGGTTTGTCGTCGTTGAGCACTTCGACTTCGAGCGGACTTTCGACTGTGACGAGCAGCGTCAATTCGCTTTCGACGGGCCTGTCCACGACGAACAGCAATGTGTCTTCGCTGTCCACGGTGATTTCGACCCTGAAACCGTCGCACTACCTGAGCATCAACGACAACGGCATCCAGGGCAGCAATTACAACAACGATGGTGCAACGGGCTTTAATGCCATCGCTGTGGGCGTGAACGCCACTGCCGGGGGCACGAATTCTTCGGCATTTGGCAACAACGCAAACGCCGCTGGGGCCGCCGCAACGGCGGTCGGCTACAACGCGAATGCCACCGGCGTGAATTCGAGCGCTATGGGTGTCGGTTCGACTGCATCCGGAGATAACTCGACCGCGTTGGGTGTGGGTTCGGTTGCAAGCGGGCGCGATTCGGTTGCGCTTGGCAAGGGCTCGGTCGCGGACGAGGACAACACCGTTTCCCTCGGTTCGGCTGGTAACGAACGTCGCCTGACGAACGTCGCGCCGGGTATCAACCCGACTGATGGCGTGAACATGTCCCAACTGCAAGGCGTGCAGAACAGCCTGAACAACAGCATCAATTCCGTTGCCCGCAAGGCATACGGCGGCGTTGCTGCGGCTACGGCTCTCACGATGATTCCGGATGTCGATCAAGGCAAGACGCTTTCGGTTGGAATTGGCGGGGCGAGCTATCAGGGCTACGGTGCGACCGCAATCGGCTTCACCGCACGCATTACGAGCAACTTGAAGGTTCGGGGCGGTGTGGGCATCAGCAGCGCCGGCAGTTCGTACGGCGTAGGCGCGTCGTATCAGTGGTAACGGCTGCTTGCGCATAACGGGTTGAAACCTGCGCGGGATGGATTTCACAAGTCTGTCCCGCGCAGAAAAAAGCCGATCCAAAAACCGAGGAAAAAATGTCAAGAAAACTTCTGCTTGTTGCTTTCACCGCCGTGTTGCTCGCGGCCTGTTCGACTTCGCAGGCTCCCCATTGGAATGCATATTCGGTCGGTCTGCCGAACGGTCAGCAGGCATTCCGCGTCGATTGTCACGGTCTCTTCGAAGGCCAGGACGCCTGTTTTTCACAGGCGAAAGAAATCTGCGGCAAAAAGCAGATGCAGCCTATCGAGCAGGTTGCGCCTTTGGGCGACGATCAAAACCCGCGTGACGTGCGCAGTCTCACTTTCCAATGCGCGACGCCGCCGCAGCCTGCGCAACCCGTTGTAGCGAAGCCTGCGCCTGTTCCTGCGCCTGTTGTTGCACCGGTTGCTCCACCGAAACGCATCACGCTCGACAGTGACGCGAATTTCGACACGGATAAATCGACGCTGAAAGCGGAGGCGCGCGAAAAACTTGATGTTCTCATTGAAGCTGCGAACGGGACGGTTTTCAGGGCGATCACGATTAACGGCTACACGGATTCGACTGGCTCCGTTGAACACAACCAGGACCTATCCGAAAGGCGTGCGCAGTCGGTAGAGAAGTATCTGCGCGATCACGGCCTGAGGGCGGAGAAATTCAACGTGCACGGCTACGGCGAAAGCAGTCCGGTCGCGAGCAATGCGACAGCCGCAGGCCGTGCGAAAAATCGGCGGGTGGACATCACGCTCGAATAGAAAAATGCTGCACGGGTACTACCGCAAAAGCGCTGTTCGCGCGAGCGTTCGAATGAACAACGACGCTCGCGCATAAAAAGAAATGAGCACGCTTTAGCGCGAAAGGACCGACAGACTAAAAAGAGGGAAAACGGGAAATGAAGATCGGGATTTCTGTGCTCACGCACGTGGGGCAGAGCATATGGGAAAACGGGTTAGGGCAGAACATCTTTTACTTTGTGCAACTGCTGCGGGAGTTGCCTTTTGTGACAGATATTGTGCTTCTGAACTGCGGCGATCAGCCGTGTTTGCCGCCAGAAGCCGAAGCACTTGCAAACGGCGTGCCGCTCGTCGCCCCGCGTGAGCTGGCCGAACTGCCGGATGTGATTTTCGAAATGGGCGGGGGCCTCGATGTCGAATGGCTCGACTACGCTCGGGCGCGCGGTTCGAAAGTCGTCTTTTTATGCTGCGGTCAGCCGTATGTGGGCCTGATCGAACCAAGCGTTTTCAAACGTGACGGCTATTTCTCGCGCGCCACACGTTGCGATGAAATCTGGATTCTCGGCAAGGATCGTGCGTTGATTCCGATGATGCGCACGCTGCATCGCTGTCCGGTTGTCGAAGTGCCGTTTCTGTGGGACAGCACATTTATCGAGCAGCGAATCACGGCTGTCGAAAAAGCGGGATTGAAATTCGGCTACGAAGGGCGGTCTGCCTTTGGCGAATGCCCACGCCGCAGCCTGCGCACTGCGATTTTCGAGCCGAATATTTCGGTCGTCAAATGCTGCGTGATTCCGACGTTGATTGCCGAAGCGGCTTTTCGCGCAAATCCTGATGCCGTTAAATCCCTGCACGTCTTGAACAGCGTGCAAATGCAGGATCATCCGTCGTTCTCGTTTCTGCTCAGTTCAATGGACTTGCACAAACAGGAGCGCGTGCGGCTCGACACTCGGCACGATTTCGCTGGTTTCATGAGTCAGCATGCCGATGCCGTGATCGCGCATCAATGGCAGAACGACCAGAACATTTTGTACCTCGATACGCTGTACGGTGGGTATCCGCTTATCCACAATTCGCCGTGGCTCGAAAGATACGGCTATTACTATCCGGATTCAGACATCGAAGCCGGCGCGGCACAGCTTCTTCGGGCCCGCTCACACGACGCGCACCACAAATATTACTTGCAGCGTTCGCGCAGCTTCCTCGCGTCGCTGTCACCACATGCACCGCCCAACGCTTCAGCGTACGCGCGGCTGCTGCTCGCCCTGACTGCCAGAAAGGCGGGGGTGGCAGTATGAAAAAGCTAAAGGTCGGCGTGACCATTTATCTGCGTCAAGGCCAGCAGTCCATTTGGGAAAACGGCATTTTTCAGAACTGCTATTTCCTGGCGATGCTGCTCAAGCATTCGCCCAACGTCGAAGCTGCGTACCTGGTCAACGGCGGCGACGGCGATCCGGCAGCAGCAGCGCAATTTCTCGAATTCGCACCCGTGCCCGTGATCGACCTCGATACGGCGCGAGAAAAGCTCGACCTGATTGTCGAACTGAGCGCGCAGCTTACTCATAAGTCAGGAATTTTGCGGACAAATGGACTATTCTTGAGCGATAGCTAATGAGAGCATTCGCCCATGAAACGAGATGGCCGCATCCTGGCTCACAACACGCTCGAAGAGATGCGTATTCTTGCAGTTCAGCGTATGGCTGAAGGCGAGCATCCAAATGATGTTGCTGCGTCATTTGGGATGCATCGCTCGTGGGCGTACAAGATCAGGGCGCAGGCGCGGGGGCGTGGTCATGGTGTGCGAGCGCTGCGATCGACCAAAGGCACGGGTCGCCCACGTACGCTCACTGCGACGCAGGAGCAACGGGTAATGCGCTGGGTTAATGGCAAGAATCCAATGCAGTACGGGTTTGATTTTGGTCTGTGGACGCGCAACCTGGTTCGTGAACTGGTACGACAGAGATTCGACGTCACGCTCAGTCTGGCTTCGATCGGCGCGATGCTCGCGCGTCTGAACCTGACGCCGCAAAAGCCGTTGCAGCGTGCTTATCAGCGTGACCCGGAAGCTATCGAGCGTTGGCAGCGAGACACCTATCCGAGCATTGCCAGGCAGGCTCGTGAGCAGAAGGCAGACATCTTCTTCTGGGACGAATCGGGCTTCCGTGCTGACTCGGTGCATGGCAGGACGTGGGCGCCGCGCGGTGAGACGCCGGTGGTCGAGCGGCCCGGCGAACGGCAAAGCATGAGCGCCGCGTCCGCTGTTAATTCGAAGGGTGCGTTTTGGTTTGCAACCTATGAAGGGGCACTTAGCGGTGAGCTGTTCGTGGAACTGCTCAGGAAGTTGATGTTCAACCGGAAAAGAGCGGTTCATCTGATCGTTGACGGATTGCCAGCACATAAGAAAGCCATCGTTAAGGACTATGTCGCCAGTACGCAGGGCAAGTTGACTTTGCATTTCCTGCCCGGTTACGCACCGGACCTGAATCCAGATGAACTGGTGTGGAGTCACGTCAAGCGCACCGGCGTCGCGCGGCGCCCACTTCGAAAAGGTGAAAAGTTGGGCTCAAAAATTCACGAGCAGCTTTCACAAATTCGCCGCGATCCGTGCCTTGTTCGCTCATTTTTTAGGCATCAATCTGTCCGCTATATTATTGACCTGTGAGTAATCCGGATTGGGCGCGCAGTTTCTGCGAGAAAGGTCGTCATGTCATCGGCATGCGCGTAGCAAATGATTACGTGATCGACATAGAGCGAATGATGTTCGGTCTGCCACATGGAATGCTCGTGTCAGGCACGCCCTACAGCGCAATCTGGACGTTGCCTGCGTTCGAAAAAACCTGCGCGAGCTATTACGAAACGGCACTGCGTGCGCCAGTGAAGGCGATGCAACACCTGTGGAGCCCTGCGCTTGTTGAGCGTGCGGCAAATGGTGCGTTCGGATACAAGCCGGGTCGGTCGAATTGGCGGCTCGCCGTGCTCGAACCGAATATCTGCATGGTGAAAACGTCGCATATTCCGATGCTACTCGCAGACCTTGCGCATCGGCAGCAACCGGGCCTGATCGACTACGCGCGTTTCTTCAACACGATGCATCTGAAAAATGATGCGCAGTTCGTCGGTTTTGCTCGCAGCCTCGATCTCGTCACGCAAGGCCGCGCGACATTCGAGCCGCGTTTGCCGGTCCACGAAATTCTCACGCAGCAAGCGGACGCCATCGTTTCGCACACGTGGGAGAACACACAGAACTACGTCTATTACGAAGCGCTGCACGGCGGTTATCCGCTGATCCACAACTCGGATTTGTTGGGCGGCTGCGGCTATCGGTACGGGGATTTCGATTGCGAAGGGGGAGCCCTCGCCCTGCGCGAAGCGTTCGCCGTTCACGACGCAAGCCTCGATGACTACAGGGCGAATGCACAGGCATTTCTCGCGACGCTCGATCCGCTTGCGCCCGCAAATATCGAACAGTACAGCGCGGCAATCGCGGCGGTCGTCACTGCCTGAACCGTTTGACCTTATAAAAAGTAGGAGGGAAGTATGAATCGAAAATTACGAATCGGTATCACGATTGGGCTTCACCACGAAGCTGAAAGTCTGTGGGTCAACGGCATCAAGCAGAACGCGCTGTATCTGGCGAAGCTGTTTCGGCATTCGCCGCTGCGTCACGAGGTAACGCTCGTCAACACAACGAACGTGGCCGTTACTTCCGCGCTGCCGTGGGATTTGAACCGCTTCCCGACACGTGCGTTCGCGGATGCAAAAGACAGTCTCGATGTGTTGATCGAGCTGGGCGGCCAGATCAGCAACGAGCAGACGGCCTATCTCAAAACACGTGGTACGAAGATCGTTAGCTACTGCTGCGGGCCTGAATACGTGCAGATGACGGAGGCGATGATTTTCGGGCGGCGTATGACCGATCACGTCTTCATCAACCAGAACTATGACCAGGTTTGGGTGATTCCCCAGGTGATGGAGACAAGCGCAGGCTTTCTCGGCGTGCTGCGGCGTCATAAAGTCGTCCCTGTGCCTTTCGTGTGGGACTCGATGTGGCTCAACATGCGTACGAAAGAAATGCCGTTCGCAGGCGAATACAGGCCGGGTAAGGGGCCTGCACGCATATCGATCATGGAACCGAATATCGACGTGCTGAAGTTCTGCCTGAATCCGCTGCTGATTGCAGAAAGTGCATATCGGCAGGTTGGCGAAAAACTCGGCTATGTGCACGTGACGAACGCTGAACATCTGGCGCGCTCGTGTCCTGAATTTATCGGCATCGCGCATTACCTGGACCTGGTGCGCGACAGCAAGGTCAGCTTCGTTGGCCGTCATGATACGCCGCAATTTCTGGCTGAGCACACGGATATCGTCGTGTCGCATCAATGGGGCCTCGCGCTGAACTATTTCTATTTCGATGCGGCCTGGAACGGATATGCGCTCGTGCATAACGCGCATCTGTGCAAGGAAGTCGGGTACTTCTATCCGGAAAGCGATCTGGATGCAGGTACGCAGCAGCTTGTGCACGCGATCAAAAACCATAACGGCAATTGGGAAACGTATCGCGCCCGTCAGCGCGCAGCGATCAAACCTTTCCTTGCCACGCACGAACCGCTTATTGTCCGTTACGACGAATTGCTCGCGGCGCTAGTCGCGGCCTAACCAGAAAACCACACGTGAAAAAAACACAGATGAGGAAAACACACATGCAAAACGTACGTACTCTGCGCGTGACGGGTTTGATGGTTCTGGCAATCGTCGCGGCTGGACTTCACGTGCCGACGGCGCTCGCAGCTTCTGATGATGCCGTGGCGACGGTCAACGGCGTGGCCGTGCATCGCCTCGAATTAGAGGAAGCGATGACAGGCCGTCCCGAAACGATGCGACCGGAAATTCTGCAAGGGCTCGTTGCGCGTGAATTGCTGCGTCAGGCAGCGGAGCGCGAAGGCTTGGGCAACACGGAACCGGTTCGCGCCGCAATGCAGAAAGCGAAAATCGATACCGAAAATCGGCTGTACGTTGCGCGGCATCTGTCTGCTGAACCGGTCACGGATGCCGAGGTGCGCCAACGCTATAACGAAATCATCAGCGAACTTGGGCCGTATCAGTATCAGGTAAGCCAGATGGTGTTTGCCGATGAGCCGACAGCACGATTCGCATTGATGCTGCTTCAGAGCGGCGATTCGTTTGATCAGGTCGCTGCACGCACGCAGGCGAGTGCTGCGCAAACGGCATGGGTCAGCTTCAACACTCCGATCACAGAAGGTCACACGCAAGGTGTGCCGGTGCCGCTCGCGCATGTTATCGCGACGTTGAAGACCGGCGAAATCACGCGCACGCCTGTTCGCGTCGGCGACAGCTTTATCGTTGCGCGCCTCAATGATCGACGCGCTACGGTGGTTCCGTCTTATGACGAAGCGCGCGAACCGATGCGCAAAGCGATGCAGGGCAAAAAGAACGATGACACCTTTGCAGGGCTGATTGGTCGGCTTGCGGAGAAATCGGCCATCCGTTCGCAACAGACTTTCCGGAGCGCATCGAAATGACGCTGACACAAGTGACGGGGAAGCAAGTGACGGGGAAGCAAGTGACGGACGCACAAATGAAATGGCTCGGCGATGTCGAAAATAAAATCACGCGCAGCGATCTGATTGGCGCGTCACGACTGCTCGATGCGCAGCGCGCGATGGAGTCGGATGAGCCGATAGTGTTGATCGCGTGCAGCCGCTTGATGATTCTGCGTGGGCGGCTCGTGCAAGCACGGCAACTGCTCGATAAGGCGCTCAGCATCAAACCGGACAATGTAGATGCGCTTGTCGAACGTGCGCGCGTGGCGATCAGGTTCGGCAACGATGCCGATGCGCAGGAATGGTTTCAGCGCGCGTGGAATACCGGCGCACGCGGCGACGTGTGGCTCATCGACTGGTTCGATTCTTCATCGCGCATGGGGCGGGGCGATGACGCCATCAATATCGCGATCATTCTTTGTGAGCATTTCGGCGCCGATGCCGGGAACTGGTTTCGCCTCGGGCTCGCGTATCAGCAGACGCGACGCCATGCGCAGGCGCTCGATGCATACCAGAAGGCCCTCAGCCTGAACACGAAATTGCCGATGCTGCGCAACAACCTCGGCGCTGCCTATCTCGAATTGAACCGGTACGACGAGGCGCGTCAGCTTTTCGAAGCGACACTTGCTGAAGACGCGGATCACGCCTTGGCGTGGACAAATCTTGCGTCTGTGCTGCTCAAAACCGGCAAGCTCAATGACAGCCTGGTTGCAGCCGAACGGGCATGCGCGCTCGCGCCGAATCTCGTCAGCGCGTTGCAGACATATTCGTACGTGCTGCGCGAGTTGCAACAGTTCTCCGGCGCACTCGAAATCGCGCAGCGGGCGCTGAGCTTCAATCCGGAAAATCCTTCGCTGATCTGGACTATCGCCATGCTGCAATTGCTGCTCGGCGACTACGAAAACGGCTGGCGAAATCACGAGGCACGCTGGAGCGGTTCGCCGGAACTGCGTGATGTCGTGCCGAATATCCCCGCGCCACGTTGGAACGGCGAAGCGCTGAAGGGTAAAACGATTTTCGTTTGGGGCGAGCAGGGGCACGGCGATGCATTGCAGTTTGTGCGTTTTGTCCCGGCTGTCGCTGAATTCGTGGAACAGCAAGGCGGCAAGCTGGTTTATTGCTGTTTCAGCAGTCTGCAAATGCTTTTTGCACGCAGCCTCGGTGATGAGGTGCTGACAATCATTCCGCACGACCAGCGTCCGCTGCCGCATTTCGATTTTCATTTGCCCGTGGGCAGTCTGCCTTTTCTACTCGGCGTGACGCTCAACGATTTGCCCGACGAACCGTATCTGAAAGCCGATCCGCAGAAGGTCCAGACGTGGAGCAAGTATCTGCCGAACGACCGGAAATTGCGTGTTGGCCTCGTGTGGAGCGGCAGCAAAACCCATCAGCGCAACGGACTGCGTTCGGTTGATCCGCTGAATTACGCACGCGCCTTTGCAGGCATGAGCCATGTCACGTTCGTGAATCTGCAGATGGACGCGGAAACGGACGTGCAGCATCTGCGCGGCGCGGGCCTGACTGTCGCAAATCCGGCTGCGGAATTGTCATCGTTTGACGACACAGCAGCAGTCGTCAGCGGCCTCGATCTCGTCATCACTGTGTGCACGTCGATTGCGCATCTGGCGGGCGGCCTGGGCGTCCCTACGTGGGTCCTGCTCGACGTTAATCCGCATTGGGTCTGGATGACGGAGCGCACGGATAGTCCGTGGTACGCAAACACGCGCCTTTACCGCCAATCCACATACGGCGACTGGACGCCTGTTTTCGAAGCGCTGACGCGCGATCTTGCCGTGCTCGCGTTCAGTCACGAAACGCAGGTTGAGCAAACAGAAAACGCAACGGGGAGCCTGCATTGAAACGGATCAATCTTTCCACCGCACTGGGTGCGTGCGCTGACGATATCGTTCGTGAAAAAATCGCGATGAAAGTCGGATTGCCTGCGCCCGCAATCGCGGACGTTTTCAGCCGTGCCGGATCGATTCTGATTGCCGCGCTTGCTGCGCGATCATCGGAAGGGCGCGAGGAAACTGTCATGGTATTCGGCGCGTTGATGTCGCGCGATATCAACCCGCGCATTGACGACGAGTGCGCAAAGCTGGTCGATACGACCGGTCAACTGAAAGAGCTTGAACACGCGGGCTTCACGTTCGTGGCTCGCGCGACCGGCAGAGATGCGAGCGTGCTGAGTGATCACGTCGCCACGCAAATTGGCGTACCGGCGCACGCTACGTGCGCATTGACATGCATTTGCGCCGCGATTCTCGGCGGATTAATCAAACATCACGTGCTGATCGAGCAGGCCGATATTTCGGAATTGCCGGGGCTGTTCGCGTCGCAGCTTGCGACGATTGCGGACCATCTGAACGAAGGATCGATAGATGCGCTCGGCTACCTGCAACCAGATGTGCAGGTTTTTCTCGACAGGGTATCGGTGCGGCTCGCGGTTGTAGCTGCGGACTTCGAACCGCAGCGGCCACGCGTCAGCGCAGAAGCAAAACCGGCGCAGCAACTGGCGCAAATTCCGTCGCACAACCGCTTCGAAGCCGGAAAGGTATTCGTCAACGATATCCGCTTCACGAGCACGATCAAACCGTCTTCATCAATTGCCGCAGCACTCGCTGCTGCGAAAGACGAAAAACCGCGACCACGGCGCACGTGGAAAGTGTTCGCGCTGACTACGGCGTCGGTACTGATCGCGGCTTTCGCGTGGGCGAAATTCTATCACTGGCCGGAAGTCGTTTCCTTCGTGAATCAGCTGGCAAATTCGACGCAGCACGGTAGTTCGGGGGTATCCGGTCCTGTCTCGTCAGGCGTGCGCGTCGCGAGCAGCAAGTAATTTTTTAATCAAGGTTTGGCCCTCCTGTCCCGGCGACCCTCGTAAAGCCGGGGCATTTTCGGTCGGCGAGGTTTGTTCGCCTCGCCGACTCTTTTTTGGATCAATCGTCAGGCGTCTGTTCTCCAGGCTCCTGCAATCTTTTTGGTGGTTTGGCGCGCTCGATTAGCTGGCGCAGCCAGGATAGGCCGTATGCATCGACTTTTGCCCACTGTGAGGCGGTCAGCCGGATCGAACGCTGAACGAGTTTCCGCTCAGCAGGAAGCGGCGGTCTTCCGCCTTGGTTTTTTGGTTTGGAACCTCGATCGATCTTTCGTCCATTGAAGCCAACATGCTTTGGCATCTCCCGAGACTGCTTCGGAAGGCAAAACCAACACCGACAGACCGTAGCTGATCCGGGCGCCTGTCCCGCCGCCAAAAATAGCAGGTAGCCGCTCGCGAATCAGATGACGCCCTGCCTTTTCTATGGCCTGCGCCGCTTCGCTGGCATCACGCGGCAAGCCTCCCGACAGGACACGGAAACACGCAGAGCAATGTCCGTCGACATCGGAACGATATCGGTCAATTACCTCATGCTGATCCAGCAACCGCTTTAGCAAAGCCGTTGCTTCCTCGCCGAACTGAGTGAGAGCCTGTTGAGTCGATTCCTCGCCGAATATGTGGGTCAGACGCGTGATATCCGCAATCCTGACGCTGACTACGGCGGTTATTTCCGTCATTGAAGGCAACCCCGTCGTATTCTTCTTACGCTCTTCGAAAAATGGTTCTGCCAAACTCGCTCGGGACCTTCCGGAAAGCTGATCGCATCCCTCCACATTACTGCGTAGCGCCGACCTGGCGCAGCGTGAGATGCGCAGCGGTGAGCGGCGTACCCGGGTTATTCTGCACGGACTCTCTCTGTTTAATTTGGATCGGTAGCCGTCAATGCGCTCGATACAATTTCCGCACTACTGCGATGCGGCTTGCGCATGGCCGCTAACCTCGCAGCCGGCGTCGGGTTCGATGCCGATAAAGTAGAGTATGGAGATCAGTACCAACGCCGCGACAAGCAGAAACGCGACCCGGAAGTCAGCGAGCGAAAGCTGCGCGTGGCCGCCATGTATCAGGACTGCAGCATGCAGCGCGATCGCACCGAATGCGATGCCTAGACCGATGGTCATCTGCTGGACCATGCTGAAAAACGTGCTCGCCGAACTCATCCGCGCTGGCGGCACATCCGCGAATGCGAGCGTGTTGATGCTGGTGAACTGCATCGATCGGCATAGCCCGCCGATCAGCAGCACCAGCATGATCAGCGTGCGTGGCGTGTCCGGCGAGAGTAGGGCGCACAGGGCGATGGTGGCGGCAGTGAGCAGGCCATTCACGATCATTACCTTGCGAAAACCAAAGCGCTTGAGAATGGGCGTGGTGACGGTCTTCATGGCCAGATTGCCGGCCGCGTAAGCGAGCACGAGCAAACCGGCGGCGAACGCGTTCAGCCCGAAACCGAGTTGGAAGAACAGCGGCAACAGGAAGGGCGAAACGCTGACCGAGACGACATACAACGAACCTCCTTCGAGGGTCACGCGAAAGGTCGGGATTCGCCACGGCGCAAGATCGATCAGCGGATGTTCGGCACGCCGGAAATGCCGTACCGCGAAGGCCGCGGCGGCCACGCCACCCGTCAGGGCCGCGACCGTGATGTGCCAGTCGCCATGTGGTTGCCCAACGAGTTCCATGCCATACATGAGGCAGGTTAGCGCGACTCCGCTAAGCACGAATCCGGGCACATCGAACGGCCGGCGGCTGGATTCGCGGTAGTTCGGAATGAAGGTGGCGGTCAGCGCCAGACCCAGCAGACCGATCGGTACGTTCAGCAAAAAGATCCACCGCCAGCTGAAATAGGTCGAGATAAAGCCGCCCAACGCTGGACCCAGCACCGGTGCGGCCAACCCGGGCCAGGTAATGTAGGCGATCGAGCGCATCAGATGACGCTTCTCAGTGCTGCGCAGCACCGCGAGCCGGCCTACCGGCACCATCATTGCACCGCCGAGTCCCTGCAGGATCCGCGCGACTGTGAATTCGACGAGACCGTTGCTGAGTCCGCAAAGTATCGAGGCGCCCGTGAACACGACGATGGCGCTACCGAACACAGAGCGTTGCCCAAAGCGATCCGCCACCCAGCCGCTGATCGGGATGAAAACCGCGAGCGCGAGCAGATAGGCGGTCATGCCGATACTCAACCTCACGGGCGTAACGCCGAACGTGGCGGCCATGTGGGGCAGCGCTGTCGCAATCACCGTAGCGTCGAGGTTCTCCATGAAATAGGCACTGGCGACGATCAACGCAATGACGACCGATTGACGGCTTGACAAAGAAATGAGCGGAGAACCGATACGGGTTGAGTGGCAGACTCGCAAACGCCCTGGCGCGGGTGTTTGCCGATGCCGGCAGTCACAGATGAAGCTCGCTTCGCGATGGCACTGAGATAGTGCATGGCTAGACCGGGAGCATGGCGACGCCGGTTCATGCTTGCGGACGATGTACTCTATCAAATCATAAGTCGTCATGTGAAGACGTATTTGAAAAACCCGTTCACAAGGGAGGGGCATGAAGGCAGGGATGGCGCCGATCAAACGGCCGATAAAAAACGCCACATCACGATTTCCCCTACAGACAGGCAAATACACCAGCTTGCATGCTGGATCGACGTCGAGCCTGTTCATGGAAATGTAGTCGTCAATTGACGATTTAATTTATCGGCGATATCCTCGTTGCCAATGCGATGGCTGAAGCAGTAGCTATTCCACGGGGTGAACAGCGCCGCGCACGCGGCTGGAGCGACTCATGAGCAGCGTCAAGCGAATCGGGAATGGCCGTCGTCGATTGCCTTGGTTATCGGCGGGCGGGGGCTGTCGTGGGTTGCCGGTCTTCGCCCGGAATTGCGGCCTGAGTCCGCGGGCGCAAGGCATATGAAACCCGCCGCATTTTCGTATCGCCGGCCGCACACGCTCGACGACGCGCTGTCGCTTCTTGCTCTTCACGGTTTTGACGCCAAGCTGATCGCCGGAGGACAAAGCCTCGCGCCGATGATGAATATGCGCTTCGCGCAACCGGCGCACCTGGTCGATCTGAATGCGCTGCCTCAACTCAAGGGCGTCACGCTTGAACCCGATACGCTAGCGGTCGGCGCCATGACGCGCCATCACGAGCTGGCCACCAGCAACACAGTACGCGCTGCTTGCCCGCTACTGGCTGAAGCGGCGGCAACGATCGGACATTACGCCATCCGACAGCGCGGGACACTCGGCGGCAGTCTCGCGCATGCGGACCCCGCGGCGCAATTACCGCTCGTTGCGAGCACGCTAGGCGCACGCATCGAGATTGTCGGGCCGGCCGGCAGCCGGGAGGTGTCGGCGGCACAGTTTCTGATCGCGGTGATGACCACCGATCTGGCGGTTGACGAAATCATTCGCACGGTGCGCTTTCCGACGGCGTTGTCCGGCGAGCGGCATGCCTTCGAAGCATTTAGCCGAAGGCACGGCGATTTCGCGATCGCGGCTTGCGCTGTCACCGCCGTGCTCGCGGATGACAGGTTCGCCTCGTTGCGGATCGGCGTAGGCGGTGTGGCAGATGTGCCGCTGGTGCTTGACGACCTCGCTGCGGGATTCGTCGGCGAAACGGCCGATGCGCCGAGCGTCGGCAGGATTGCCGAGGCAGTCGCAAACGCCGTCGAGGTGCACGATCAGCCAGGCATCAGCGCCGCGTATCGGCGCGACCTCGTCAAGGCGCTCATCGCTCGAGCATTGCAGCGGATAACCGCTGGCGTTACACAACCCGATTAGGCCGTTCATGGAAAAGACAGCAATTTATCTGAGTGTGAACGGTGCGCGCCATGATGTGCATTGCGAGCCTCGCAAGCTATTGTCCGATGTGCTGCGCGAAGATTGCCGGCTGACGGGCACGCATGTCGGATGCGAGCACGGTGTGTGCGGCGCATGCACCGTGTTGATCGATGGCCGCCCGGCACGCTCATGTCTGGCTTACGCCGTGCAGATGGATGAAGCGCAGATCACGACCATCGAGGCGGTAGCGCAAGACGGTCGTCTGTCGCCGCTCCAACAGGCGCTGCATGAGTGCCACGGTCTGCAGTGCGGTTTCTGCACGGCCGGCATCGTCATGACATTTGAAGCGTACCTGCGCGAGAACCCGTGGCCATCCGAGGCCCAGGTGCGCGAGGTGCTGTCGGGCAATCTGTGCCGCTGTACCGGATATCAGAACATCGTGCGGGCGATCCTGCTCGCGGCCGAGCGGATGCGCGCGGAGACGGTCGATGGCTGAGCAGACGTTTCGTTATTTCAACAAAGCGACGCCTCGCACCGAAGACTATCGGCTGCTGACCGGCTATGGCCGGTATCTCGACGACATCGAGATCCCTGGTGTCCTTCACGTGTGCTTTGTTCGCTCGCCGCACGCGCATGCGCGGATCGTCTCCATCGATATTCACGGCGCCGCCGCAATGCCCGGCGTCGTAACCGTCATCACGGGCGTGGAACTCGCGCGGTGGACTACACCGTTCCGTGTCGCACCACCCGTCGAAGGACTGAAGCCCGTCGAATTTGCGACGATGCCAGTGGACATAGTGCGTTTTCAGGGCGATCTTGTGGCTTGCGTCGTCGCGACGGATCGGTACCTCGCTGAAGACGCCGCCGAGCAGGTGCTCGTCGAGTTCGAACCGCTGCCCGTGGTGACAGACATGTGGCAGGCGCTCGCACCCAACGCGGCGCAAGTCGATCCGGCCGTGCCAGGCAACCTGGTCTCGCACCAGACCTACGTGCATGGCGACCCTGAGCGCGCCAACAGCCGGGCCTTCCGGATAGTCGAAGCGACCTTCCAGCAGCAGCGCCAGACCCATGTGCCGATCGAAACCCGCGGCTGTGCAGCGGTCTGGGACGCCGGACGGAACCACCTGACGTTCCATATTGGAACGCAGGTGCCACATCCTTTGCGCACTCAACTGGCGCAGCGCCTCAAGCTCGACGAGTCTCAGGTGACCGTGATTTCGCCCGATGTCGGTGGAGCGTTCGGACAGAAAATCGCCTTGTACCGCGAAGAGTTGACGGTTGCTGCGCTGGCTCGCCAATTGAAACGGCCCGTGCGCTGGCGTGAGGATCGCCTCGAGAACCTGACGGCCGCCGCCAATTCGCGTGAGGACTTCTGCCGCACCCGCGCAGCGGTCGATGAGCGCGGCACGCTGCTCGCTCTCGAACTCGAACTCCGCGAAGACTTTGGCGCCTATTGCTTCTTTCCTGCCAACTATCTGGCGCGCGTCGTTGCGATGATCCTGAGCGGACCGTACCGGCTGCAGGACTACGCTTTCGATGTGAAGGTCGTGCTCAGTCATAAATGTGGCAATGCACCGATGCGCGCGCCGATGTCCATCACCAGCTGGGTGATGGACGGCACGCTGGATGCAATCGCGCGGGAACTGGCACTCGACCCGGTCGAGGTACGCCGGCGCAACCTGCTGAGTCCGGCAGAACTGCCGTACCGCACTGCTACGGGAGAATGTCTGGACGACATCACGCCGACCCAGACGTTCGAGGCCTTGCTGTCGGCGCTCGACTACGCGGGCTTTCGCGAGCGCCAGCGGGCGGCGCGCGCAGATGGCCATTACCTGGGGCTTGGCCTGTGCAACGTGGTCGAACCGACCACGTATGGTTCGCGCTTCTATAAGGCCGCGGGAATTCCCGGTTCGGGGCACGAAGCAAGCTGGATCCGTATCGAACCAGGCGGGGTGGTGAACGCGTCGGTCGGTCTAGGGCCCAGCGGCCAGGGCTATGAGAGCGCGATGGCCAACGCGGTGGCGGAGGGCCTGGGCGTGCCGCCGTCGAGCGTGCGCATTCATATGGGCCACACTGATATCGCACCATACGGTATGGGCAGTCGTGGCGCCCGCAGCGGCACGGCAGGCGGCGGCGCGCTTTACCTGTGCGCACTCGACGCACGCCGCAAGGTTCTCGCGATCGCCGCCGGTTGCCTTGGTTTGCCTGACGAGCAGTCGCTGCGCCTGATCGACGCGAGAATCGAGCGTCGTCGCGCGGACGAGTGGATCGACACGGGGTTGACGCTCGCCGACGTCGCCCGCCGTGCGTATCTGGATCCCACCGCGTTGCCGCAAGGTTTGACGCCGGGCCTCGAATTTCACCTGACTTACGACCCTCCGGCCATGACCTATTCGAATGCGGCTCATGGATGCGAGATCGAGGTGGACGTCTTGACCGGCGCAATCCGCATCGCGCGTTACGTCGTCGCCGAAGACTGCGGCACGCTGCTCAATCCCACCGTGGTGGAAGGGCAGCAGCATGGCGCCGTGGCGATGGGACTGTCGGGCGCGCTGTTCGAGCAGATGCGTTACGACGACTCAGGACAGAACGTGACCGGCTCACTCGCCGACTACCTGATCGCTACTTCAACTGAATTGCCCAACTTCGAGATCATCCCGCTGCATACGCCTGGCGAGTCGACGGCGGCCGGCATCAAGGGGATGGCCGAAGGCGGGGTGATGGGAGCGATCGGCGCATTGACCAACGCGGTCAATGATGCGCTTGCGCCATTTGGCGTCGTTGCCGACCGTCATCCACTGACTCCCATGCTATTGCGCGACTTGCTGCGCGACAAACTCTGAAGGGACCAACCATCATGAATCAATCTACAGGCAAACCCGCGATTGGCTTTATCGGCCTTGGCATCATGGGTTTCTCGATGGCCTCGCGGCTAGCCGCCGCCGGCTATCCGCTGCATGTCTATAACCGTACGCGTGCGAAGGCTGAGCCGCTCATCGAGGGCCGGCGCGACATGGCAAGCGACCCCGCGGGCGCTCGCCGAAGTATCGGACGTCGTGTTCACGATTGTCGGCACCCCCGCGGACGTCCGCACACTATATCTCGGCGACGACGGTCTGGTCGCGCATGCGCGGCGCGATGCGGTGCTGGTCGACATGACGACGTCGAGTCCAAAACTGGCCGAAGAGTTGGCCGCGCTCGCCGCTGAGCGCGGGGTGCACATGCTGGATGCGCCGGTATCGGGCGGCGACATCGGTGCGCGCGAAGGGCGCCTGTCGATCATGGTCGGCGGCGCACGCGCTGTGCTCGCACGCGTGGAACCGATGTTGCGCTGCCTCGGCACCAACATCGTCCTGCAAGGCGGCCCGGGTGCGGGTCAGCACACGAAGCTGTGCAATCAGATCGTCATTGCATCGACAATGGTGGGCGTGTGCGAAGGGCTCGCCTATGCGCACAGCGCCGGGCTGGACGCCGACACCGTATTGAGCGCGATTGGCGGAGGCGCGGCGGGTGGATTCCAGCTGAACAACCTGGGGCCGCGCATTGCCAAGGGCGATTTTGCACCCGGTTTCTTCATCGAGCATTTCATCAAGGACATGCGGATTGCGCACGAGGAAGCGCGGAGCATGGGACGTGAATTGCCGGGTCTGGAACTGGTGCGCGTAATGTACCAGGAGTTGGCCGAGCGGGGCTGCGCGCGCAACGGCACGCAGGCGCTGTTCAAACTCTACGAGCGCTGAGCGGCGGCGATGAAGCTGACAGATCAAACCATCCTGCCCGTGCCCCCTGAAGCCGCATGGCGCGCATTGAACGATCCCGTAGTACTCGAAGCATGCCTGCCTGGCTGCAAAGCGCTGAAGAGACTCGACGACCTGCATTTCGAATCGACCGTGCAGATTCGCGTCGGCCCGATGGCGGCGACCTTCAAAAGCAACGTCGAATTGTCGGATCTCGATCCGCCCAAGGCCTATACGATTGCCGGTATGGGCAGTGCAGGTGCGCTGGGCTTTGCCAAAGTCACTGCGCGCCTGCAACTTGAAGCGCAAGGCAATACGACCGTGCTGGTGTACGACGCTGACGTCGAGATTGGCGGGAAGCTGATGAGCGTGGGGTCGCGCCTGATTCAGTCCGCCGCGAGCAAGAATCTCGATGAGTTCTTCAGCGCGCTGAAGGCGCATGTCGAAAGCCACGCGGTCTGACGGCGGTGTGCTGCGACGGAGTACCGATCGAAACAGAGGGAATCATGTTGGTAGAAATGCGTACATATCAGATTACGGCGGGAAAGACAGGCGAGTTCCTGGACATCTACGAGCGCGAAGGGCTTGGCATCATCAGTCAGTACGCCCGGCTCAAGGGTTGCTGGACGAAGGACTCAGGCACGTTGAACTCGATCGTGTTCTGCTGGGGCTACGAGGACTACGCCCATCGGGCAGCGCAGCGCGCGAAACTCGCAGCCGATCCACGCTGGCAAGCTTTCACGCCGCGCATCCTGCCGTATCTCGTCCATCAGGAATCGGTGTTTCTGTCGCCAGTGCCGTTTTGCCCGATGGACTGAGGTGAGTGACGAATTTCCCGGCCGCGCGACCTATCGACGTACCTGCCGTTTGGCGGTCTGCTTGTGAGGTGGCGGGCTGACGTTTTATGACGAATCAGAAAGGACTATTGATGACACACTTTACTTTCACTCCCGGAGCCGTCGCCGTCGTGACAGGCGGCGCTGCCGGCATTGGACTCGCTGCTGCGAAGCGGTTCGCGCAGCTCGGGCTTCGCGTGTGCATTGCGGATCTGGGTGAGGACCGCCTGGCGCACGCGAAGCAGGCGATTGCCAGCGTGGCTGCTGAAGGCGCGAAGGAGGTACTGGCCGTCGAGACGGACGTCAGCCGCATCGAAGACCTGGTCCGCCTCGAAGCAGCCGTTCGGGATCGCTTCGGCGGCACGGATATCCTCATGAACAATGCGGGGATTCAACCGGGTAGCGCCATGTTCGGCGCGGCCGCTAACTGGGAGCGGGTGCTCGACGTCAACCTATGGGGTGTCATTCGTGGCACTCGGACCTTCGTGCCCGCGATGATCGCGCGCGGACGCCCGGGGCTCGTCATTAACACCGGTTCGAAGCAGGGCATCACGACGCCGCCCGGCGACCCGGCTTATAACGTCTCCAAGGCCGGCCTGAAGGCGTTTACCGAAGCACTGCAGCACGAGTTGCGCAATACGCCGGGCTGCCGGATCAGCGCGCATTTGCTGATCCCTGGCTTTGTGTTTACGGAGCTTGCCGCTCAAGGTCGTACCGAGAAACCGGCCGCTGCCTGGACGCCCGAGCAGACTGTCGATTTCATGATCGAGCGACTGGGTGCCGGCGATTTCTACATTCTGTGCCCCGACAACGATGTGCCTCGCTCCCTCGACGAGCGACGCATCCTTTGGGCTGCGGGAGACATTGTAGAGAATCGCCCGGCGCTATCGCGTTGGCATCCGGACTACGAGCAGGCGTTCGCAGCGTATATCCGGAAGAACGACTGACTTGCCTGGACCCGCGCTCCGGCGAAGCAGAGATCGTCGCTGGCGACATCGCCAATCCGAACGGCCTTTGTTTTTCGCCGGATGAAAGCCGCCTCTACATTGTCGAGTCCGGATCCACGCCAAGACGCGTCCGGGCGTACGACGTCGAGGATGGCCGACGCCTCGTCAACGGCCGCATCTTTGTCGACGGCGGCGAGCACGGCGCGCCGGATGGCTTCCGCTGCGACACCGACGGCAACCTGTGGGCCGGCTGGGGTACAGGACGGACATTGAACGGCGTGATGGTGTTCGCACCGGACGGCGAGGCCATCGGCCGCATCGCGCTGCCTGAACGCTGCGCGAACCTGTGCTTTGGCGGCGCTCGCCGCGCCACCGCCGTGAGGGTGAGTAAGCTCTATTGTCCGCGGATGGGGTGACGCCAGGCTGACCTCCGCATTACGCCGCTGTCATGTTCAGATAGGCAAGAGCGTGCTGAGCGTCGCGATGTAGTGACGGATCGAATCGCTGACGAGCCACGTCGGAAGCGCGGTCTGAACTCGATGAGGCTCTATCGGCAAACGTACGCAAACGCGGCTATGATTTCACGCGGCGATCGACGCCGAAACAGAAAAGGAGAAGTACCCGGATGATCCATGTCATTGCCACAATCACTGCACAGCCCGGTCAACGCGAAGCCGTGCTGGCACTTTTCAACAAGAACCGGCCGGCGGTGTTGGCCGAAGAGGGGTGCATCAGCTACGAGGCCGTCATCGACGTACCTGAGTTCGGGACGATTCAGACACCGCTCGGCAAGGACACGTTCGCTGTCATCGAGCGCTGGGAAAGCGCGCAAGCGTTGAGGGCGCACGGGGCCTCCGCGCATATGGCCGAATATGGACACAATACGCGCCCGTTGCTCGTGAGCCGCGTCATCAACGTGCTTCAGGCCTGCTAAAGAGAGCGTTCGTGGCGGCCCGCCATCGGCTGGGCGGGATTCGATGCCAATGCGGGCGCCGTCACGCCGACTCCCATCACAATGCCTCCGTGGCAACGCGGACATGGACGAACATCCGGTTCCAGGTTAGTTGGCAGCAGCAAGGACGACGCTCGTTTCGCAACGGCTGAGATAATGCGAGGGTCACGCAGGGCAGCGCGGGACTGCCGCCCACGCCCGGGGCGTATACTTTATCAAAACGTAAATCGTCAGGTGATGATAACAGCTATGATCCGAGAGCGCAGGGAGCTATGAAGACCAAAGGGACTATCGAGAAGCCGAGCCGTGGAACCGGCGCCGACCGCGTGGCGGTCAAGCGGCCGATGAAAAAAGCGCCGCAGCGTTTGCCGCGTGCCGAGCGTCAGGCGCGCGTGCTGGAGAAGGCCGCGGAATATTTCGCGGAGCATGGTCTCGGCGCACAGACCCGCGCCATCGCGGAAGCCTGCGGCGTATCGCAACGCTTGTTATATAGCCTGTTCCCGAGCAAGGCCGCTTTGATTGATGAAGTCTACAAGCGGGAAGTCGTCGGAATCTTCGACGCAATCTGGTTTGTTCAATTGCAAGACCGAAGTGTGCCGATTGAAAGCCGACTCAACCGCTTTTATTGCGAGTACTATGACACGCTCCTGACGCGCCGCTGGCTGAGGCTCTTCCTTTATTCGTCGCTCGAGGGCCTGCACACGGCGCCGGCCTATACGAACGCGATCGTCAGCCATGCGCTCGAGATCATCGTCACGGAGACCGCGTATGAACTGGGTCTACGCATGCCCGCCGACCCGGCTCAACTGGGCGAAGTGGGTTGGCTGTTACATGGCGCCGTGTCTCATCTGGCGATTCGCCGCCGCATCTATTCGAATGAAAACAGCATGCCCGCCGAAGCGGTGATTGCCATGCACGTGCGCGCCTTCCTGACGAGCCTGCCGAGCCTGCTGCCTGCGCTATAAACGCATTGCGAGTCGGCGCCGGGCGGCTCGCCGGTGTTATCGCTGCGATCGTCCGAGTCGTCTCCAGCGCAACTCGTCAGGTGACGATATAAACCTGAGAAATTGAACTGCGTTGCCGCGCAGGCGCCGTGGCGGTTGCTCATTTCAACTCGCGGCGGATTATGACGAGGCGGCAAAGCCGCTTGCCGCCGTCTACGCGCAGCGCACCGACATCACCGCAGCCGAGCGCGCTATCTATTCGCGCGTGATCGAGGCGGGCAACAAGGCCACGCCGTTTATCGACGAGGTGATTGCACGGCAAACCTCCGGCGACACCGAAGGGGCACGCGGAGCGAAATCCATGACGCGTGTCAGCAGCAAACGCTTCAGATCGGCGAGGTCCGCGAGATGATCGCAAGCCTGGAGCACAGCCACGCAACAGAACGTCGCGCTCGTCCAGCAATCGGGCGCCGCCGTGGACGCCTTGAACCGGCAAGCACGAAACCTCCTTAGAGCGGTCAATCTTTTCTCCGTTGGGTCCGAACGCGGCTCGGAACTGAAATCGCCCAACCCACAGCAGCGCGATGCCGCTGCGCGCAACCCGGCGCTTTCGCTCGCCAGCAGCTACTCGTGAGCGCGTGGCGGCATAACCCGATTTTCAATTCAATCGAAATCGTCCGCGCTGCAGGCGCGCGGACATCGATACGTTTCTGTCGGCTGTAAAGGCGTATTTCGCTCGCGGCTGATGTCCGTGCGATGCCGGTTTTTTCATCGCGTGTTGACATGGCGCGTTCGGGTCGGACAATAATCTCAGCCCCGACACTCGCCAACTCAGGTTCCAAGCGTGAACGACATCACCGGCATTCCCCCCTCGCGGGCTGATCATGTCTATGTCAGTGTCCGCGAAGATATCTTCGATATGCGCCTGCTGCCCGGCGACCGCGTGACGGAAGGCAGCATCGCCGAGCGCTTCGGCGTGTCCCGCACGCCAGCGCGCGAGGCCTTGCAGCGCCTGCAAAGTGACGGCCTGATGCGCGGCTATGTGCGCGGCGGCTGGGAAGTCGTGCCGGTCGATTTCAAGCGCTTCGAAGACCTGTACGAAATGCGCAAGCTGATTGAAACCTTTGCGGTCTCGAAGCTTGCGAGTGCCGAAGGAGAGCTCTCCGAAGGCGTCGCACGGATGCTCGGTCAGCTCGAACAAATCTGGAAGATCCCGCCTGCTCATCGTCGGCGTGACGGCCGCGAGATGGTCGCGCTCGACGAAGCATTTCATCACGCCCTCGTGCAGGCCGCCGATAACGCCGAGCTGACCAATGCGATGCGGCGCGTGACCGATCGCATCCGGGTCGTGCGGCGGCTCGATCTCGTGTATGGCGACTGCATCGACGAAACCTACGACGAACATGTCGCGATCCTCGATGCGATTCGTTGTCGCGAAACGGATCGTAGCGTTGCGTTGATCGCGCGCCATATCGAGGGTAGCCGCGTTGCGGTGCGCACCTTGACGGGCGAGCGCCTGCAACGCGCACGCACTGCAATGGGACCGAATGCGGTCCCCTATGCACCACCCAGGTTGCGGGGCACCAGGTAGCGACATCGCCGCGCGTACCGAGCCGTGCGAAACCTATCTGGCGCGCATGAGCGGGCGACTCGCGTGCTGGCATGCTTCTCGCGTTAGTGATCGACGATCTGCAGTCCGAGAAGCATTACTAGTCCGAGCGGACCGCGTGAGTTGGACGCACTATGCCGCCGGATTTTTCGACGAAAACGCGCTGATCCCGCCTGGTTTCTTGACCTCCGGCTCGTTCCTGCTCCGGGGGACGCTAGACCGATAAGCTGGTTGTGGCAAAGGCGGCGCGACTCTGGTCATGCAGATTCCCGACCATAACGGTTTGCGGCTTCGACAGTGGGATCTTCGCCGCACGTAATCGCTTGAGGATTTCGAACAGCAGATCGCTCTTGATATCCCCTGTGATCCGGGGGCTGCGGACATAACCGGTGACGCTCAGCGTAATGCCGTCGGGCGTCAGTTGACTGAACATGACGGATGGCGCCGGATGGTCGAGAATCGACGGGTGCGCCTGATAGGCACGCAGCATAAGTTCGCGAACCTGTTCAGGATCGGTGTCCAGGCTTCCCCGAGATGGACGGCAAGATAGGGATCTGCGTCAATCCGGCAAGCGCCCAGAATGGAGATGCAGCAGTTTCCAGCCGCCCTCGCGTTTGACCCAGATTTCAGTTATGAGCGCGCGAATGTTGAGCTCAGATCCATCGGTCCTGCGCACCAGGGATTGTTCGAGATGGCCCGTCGTGATCACGGTGTCTGGCAGGAAGCTATACGCGAGCGGTTGCGGACGCACGATTTGACGCACCTTGATCTTCTCGGTAAGGAAGGACAGATACTCCGACTTGCCGTGAACGTAGCCAGCTGAATGGACGAACGTCAGATCGTCGTCGAGTAGCGACGCGAGTTTGTGCAGGTCTCCAGCCACCGTGGCGTCGCAGCGCTGTTGTTCCAGCGCCTCGACGGCGGCCTGAATGGATGCATCTTTCATCGTAAACCTCCCGAAAATACTGCATGGATACCTCTTGTCGGAGACGGTGCCGGCCGCATCGTCGCTCGATTCGGCTCAACGCAACAGTTCGCCGCTCAGTCCATCTGTCTTCGAAGGCGACCCGGCCCGAGACTTTCCCGTCGGCAACCCATAGCTCGCAAGCAGCGCGACCGTGCATGCGGCGATGACATACCAGGCTGGCGCTGCCAAGGAGCCGGTCATGCGAATCAGCATGGTCGCCAGCAAGGGCGCAAAGCCGCTGAATACGACAACGGCCAGGTTGTAAGCCAGCGCGATTCCGCTGAATCTGACCTGGACAGGGAATTGGTCGGCGAGCACCGACGCCCATGTCCCGCTTGCCAGTGAAAAAACCAAGCCGGCAAGCACAAACAGCACCACCGGATTGACGGTGTGACTCGCCAGCGCTTCATAGAACGGGTAGCTCAATGCGATCAGCAGCGCCGCTGACGCTCGAAGCAGGTACCGGCGTGGAATCTTGTCCCCGAGCCAGCCTGCGGCGAGGAGGCCGAGGGAACTGACGATCAGATAAGCGTTCTGGGCAATTGCCGCGGTCCGTGGTGCATAGTGCAACTGCTGGACGAGGTAGGCGGGCATGTGGCCATAAAGTATGCCGTTGACGCCGGCCATCACGGCGATCGCCAGTGCCCCCGTCGCGACCGCTTTGCCATGACGTCGCAAGGTCTCGCGAAACGGCTGTTTGACGACAGCTCCTTGCATCCTCTTGAACTCGGGCGACTCGTCCAGATTACGGCGCATCAGGTAGGAAGCGATCCCGCAAACGCCGCCGAAAAGAAACGCGATCCGCCAGCCATACGCCGCCGCGTCCGTGGCGGACAGGTAGGTCTGGATGCCGAGGTTGACGAATGTGGCCAGCAAAACACCCAGGTTCACCGCGCAGATAATAATGCCCGCGGCGAGCCCCGCCCGATGCGGCGCGGCTTCCACTGCATAGGTAATCGCGCCGGGCATTTCTCCGCCGACGCAAAAACCCTGAAGCATGCGCAGCAGGATCAACAGGATCGATGCGGTCATGCCCCAGCTCTGAAAGTTGGGCAGCAGACCAAGACAGATCGTCGCGGTCGTGACCACAATGATTGAGCCGAGAAACACTGGACGCCGGCCATACCGGTCGCCCCAGCTACTGAGCACAATTCCGCCGAGCGGTCGGATCACGTACCCGATTGCGAGCACGGAGAAAGTAGCCAGCATGCTGACCAGCGACGACGAGTTCGGGAAAAACTGGGCCGCGATGTTATGGGCAAAAAAGCCGTAGACGATGAAATCGTAAAACTCCAGCGAGCCGCCAAGGCTTGCGATGAGAATCATCTTCCACTGCGACGGGGACAAGCCGGATGGCTGTGAACGGTCGGCGCCGCCGACCGGGTTGTGGGATATTCCCATGACTCCTCCAATTTGATTATCGGATTCTTTGTCCGATGGTCTACGTGCGTCGACCGCGAGACATCTCGCGTGACAACGGGGGTTGCGGGCTCACATGGCCACAGCACCTTCGGTTTGCAAGCCGGGTACGGCGTGGTGCAGAAGGTTTTGCAAGGATTCACCGTCCTGCGCGACGCCGTACACATACCGGTCGGGGCGTACAAGCACCGCTGGAGCGTTGATCGACTCCAACCACTCGCGAACAGCCGCTCCATCGCTGGCCACAATCCCGACGCCCGCTTGCGCAGCGCTACTGGCGACGTCGGGGCATTCACGGAGCAATTCGGGTCGCGCAAGCAGCGCAAACCGATAGCCGACCACGTCGTCCACGAGTTGTCCGTCCAGCAGGCGGGGTTGCGGTGCAATATGCCCGGCCACGCCCGATGGTTCATCGATCCATGCGCCCGGGCCAAGCCTGGGTTGTGGGGTCACAAAATTGCGAATCGCTGCGCTCATTTCTTCATCTCGGACTTCGGCCAGGTCTGACCTCGTCGTTTGAATGACTGAGCCGAGCTGTACCGCCGTTTCGATAAATAAGCGCACGTGCGGCGAGCGTTCGGATTCGTAGCTGTCGAGGAGGGTATCGGGCGCTTCGCCATGAATGACGGCAGCAAGCTTCCACGCGAGATTCGACGCGTCGCGAATGCCGGCTCCCATCCCCTGGCCCATAAAGGGTGGCGTCTGATGTGCGGCATCGCCTGCAAGCAGCAGTCGGCCACGGCGCCAACCGTTCGCCACGACCGAGTGAAATGTATATATGGCAGAACGTTCGAGGCGCGCATCGGCCGGAGAAATCCAGCGAGCGAGTTTGTCCCACAGCCATTCGGGGGACGTGAGTTGCGTCACGTCATCACCGGGCATCACCATGATTTCCCAGCGACGCCGATTTCCGGGACCACGCGTGTAAGTGGTCGGGCGCGCCGGGTCGCAGTATTGGACCGAGTAGTCGCCAAGATCGGGCCGCGGTGCATCGAGCAATACGTCGACCACAACCCAGCGTTCATGCGATTTCAGATCGCTCAATTCGGTGCCCATGAAGCGTCGCGCAATCGAGCGCGCACCGTCGCAGCCGACTACATATCGCGCGGTGGTACGTCCAAGTTTGCCGCAGCACGTATCCTCGAAGCGCAACTGGACGCCATCGCTCGCCTCGTCAAGCGCGAACACTTCGTGGCGCAACCGGACGTCAACGCTCGATTGCTGCGCAAGACGCTCGCGTAACGCATTCTCGAGATCGGGCTGATGGAACTTGTAACTCGCACTCCACCCCTGTGGTCCGATACAGGTTGGCCGTTGCCAGTCGATCAGCAACTTGCCTTCCCCGTTCACGAATTTCATGCCGGGACCCACGAACAGCTTGGGTAGCAGCTTGTCGGTTAAACCGAGGGTTTGGAACACGCGCATGCATTCACCGTCGAAATGCACCGCGCGAGGAAGCGCGAAAATCTCCTTGTCTCGCTCCAGCACCAGCACCCGCAAGCCTTCGATTGCCAGCAGGTTCGCGAGCGTCGCCCCGGTGGGCCCGAGACCGATAACGGCCACGTCGTAGTCGCACGCGTGCGTCGAAATAGTTTTCTCTAACATGTCTTGTTCCGCCAGATAGACGCCGAGCGCACACGAACGCGCCCGGCTACGACTTTTACGCTTCGTCGGCGATTGGATTGGACAGAACGCCGATCCGATCAACCTCCACTTCCGCCACGTCGCCGGCCTTCATGAACAGCGGCGGATTGCGCTTCGCGCCGACGCCGCCAGGCGTGCCGGTCACGATCACGTCTCCCGGAGAGAGCGGGGTGAACGTCGACAGGTAGGCAATCTGTTTGGCAATGCCGTGAATCAGCATCTGCGTCGTCGCGCGTTGCACTTCCTGTCCATTCAGGCGGCTGACGAGCGTCATCACCGCGTTGGGTTCGATCTCGTCGCTCGTCACCATCCACGGTCCGAACGCGCCGGTGCGATAGAAATTTTTGCCCGGGCCCCACTGGCCCGTATGAAGCTGCCAGTCGCGCACGGAACCGTCGTTGTAGCAGGCGTAGCCAGCGATGTGATTCCACGCGTCGGCCTCGGCGATGCGTCGTCCACCGCGCCCGATGATGACGGCAATCTCACCCTCATAGTCGAACTTCTGCGACTCAGGCGGACGCAGCATCGGCTGGCCATGGCCAACCTGGGAAGCCGGCACCCGCATGAAGATGACCGGATGCTCGGTGGTTTCGCGGTTGGTTTCCTTGACGTGGTCTGCGTAGTTGAGTCCCACGCAAAAGATTTGTTCGGGGTTCGGGATCACAGGCAGCAGCGTGACTTCCGACAGCGGGTAGTCGCCCTGCGTGCCATCGGCGGCCTGTGCGGCCTCGCGGAATGCGTCGGCGGCAATCAGTGCCTTCAGATCGGCATAGCGGCCGCCAAGACGCTTGCCAAGGTCGAACACGGTTTCGTCGCGAACGATGCCGAACGATGAGCCAAGGTGGGTGGAGAAGCTGGCGAGTTTCATTGATGCTCCGGATAGATAAAAAGTAGATTGGATCAACGCCTGGATTCGTAAAAAACCCGTGCATTTATCTTATGGTGAGAATAGACTAACATTAGCAAATGTCACAACGTGTTTTTTGCTAGGGTTTATCACTACTTGGAGACAGGCATGAACGGTATGAAGAAAGCGAGGGCAGGGCTGTCCCTCAGTCACATGGGCTTCTATGTGAGCGACATGGCGCGCGTGGAGGACTTTTATACGCGGGTGATGGAATTCACCGTGACGGATCGGGGTTCGCTGCAGACGCCGCACGGCGCTGTGCAGTTGGTATTCTTGAGCCGCGATCCCGCGGTGCATCACCAGATCGTGCTCGCGAGCGGCCGCCCCGAGCACTTGGCGTTCAATCCGATCAACCAGATTTCGTTCACAGCTGACAGCCTTGCCACGTTGAGGCGGTTTCATCGGCAGTTCATTGCGGAAGGCCTGCAGGAAATCAACCCCGTCACCCACGGCAATTCGGTTTCGATCTATGCCCGCGATCCCGAGGGCAATCGCCTCGAGCTCTACATCGACACGCCGTGGTACGTCGACCAGCCGATGCGGGTGCCGGTGGACTTCGGCTTGCCCGATGCTGAACTGATGGCGGCTGTCGAACGCCACGCAAGAACGCTATCGGGATTCAGGCCGCGAAGTGTCTGGCAAACCGAAATGGCCGAGCGCATGGGGCTTGCATAAGCGTGGCGCTGCGTGGCTCGCGTGCGACTGTTTCCGCGCGGTGGTCGTTGAAGGCGTCAATGGCGATCTTGCCAGTGCATATAATTCCGTTCACACACGAGGAGGCGCAGCGCAATAGATGTCGAGCATTACGAGACTTTTATCCATACTCGAGCTGTTTTCGGAGGCGAAGCCGTTCCTGTCCGTCGAAGACGTTGCCGCCGAACTCGATTGCTCAACCCCAACGGCTTATCGCTATGTACGCGAGCTCCTGGATGCAGGCTTGCTCATCCGGTTTGCAGGAGGAGACTATGGTCTCGGCCCTCGCATCATCAAGCTTGACTACCACCTGCGCATGTCGGATCCGCTGCTTGCGGTCGGGCAGCCGATCATGCGTGAGTTGAGTGAACACTCCGGCTTCGATGTGGTGATGTCGCGCTGGTACGGTAACGAACTCGTGGACACGCATCGTGAGACTCACGGCGCGGCGCTTGACCTCCGGTACGGCCGGGGCCGTCCTCGCCCCCTGTTTCTCGGCGCCGCTCCAAAAGCGATCCTGTCCACCTTTCCGAAGGCCAAGCTCGCGGTCCTGTTCGATCAGTATGCTGACGAGATCGCGCAAAGCGGCCTTGGGGCGACACTCGACGAGTTTCGCGCGTCGCTGCTCAAAATCCGGCGTGCCGGTTTTTATCTGTCGAGGGGCGAACTGGAAAGCAGCGTTTCTGCACTGGCGTCGCCGCTATTTACGGACGACTCCAGTGAAGCAGTCGGTTCGCTTGCGGTGATCGTGCCGACCCAGCGACTCGAATTTGCCAATCTGGACCGTCTTGTCGAATCGATCCGGGAGGCAGCGGCGCGAATCTCGCAGCGTACGCGTGCGTTGGTTGAAAGTCGGAGGACCGGAGCCATCACGTCGTCGCACACCGTTGCGCGAGGCAAGCGGTCCGCATGATGGCCGTCACGTGAACGTCATTCGATCGCGCTCGCGCACTTGAACCTCGGTGGGTTCGGGGGAAGCGGCACTTGCGACGAACGAACTGGTAGCACGAACGCGTAGACCGACGGGTCGTCAGGAGAGGGCCGTCTTGAAGCCGCAAAAAGGCGGTTGGTCACTTGCGACCCTGCGGGATGCGGCTCTGAAGTGTCGACAGACAAGACGTGCAAACCGGAGCGCCGTCGGAGCGAAAACGCGATCTCCGCCTTCGATTCAAATTTCATTATCCAATCGCCTGGCCGCTTCACAAAACAATCCCAAATGAGAAGACCTTTCTTGCCGCCCCGCGTACTGAAAAGCCTGCTTGGCTTCAACGACGGCCCGTGGCGGTGGTCGGCCGGCGTCGGAGGGGGCGTCGCGATGGGCGTGCCTCTGAGCGCGTTCATGCTGGCCGGCCACCAGTCACTCGGGCTCATCACTTCTCTCGGCGCCTTCACGGCTCTCTACGGCTCGACGCTGCGCCTGGGCGACCGGCTCCAGGCCTTGCCGTTCGTCGCGGCGGGGTTCGTGGCCGCCTCCACGCTGGGCGTACTGTGCGCGACGAATGCGTGGCTGACCATCGCCTGCCTCGTCGCCGTGGCTGCGCTCGCCAGCATCATTCTGCTCGGTGTCGGAATGGGTCCACCCGGGCCGATGCAGTTCGTGCTGGTCGCCGGTGTCAGCGGTCATCTGGCCGCTTCCGCGCGTTTCAGCGGTTCGCCCCTTGGCGTCTTTATGATCCCCTCTCTGGTCGCGGTCGGCGCGCTCAGTGCGTACTTGCTCGTGATCGCACCCCTCGCGCTGCCGCTTGTGCACCAGCGCAAGGGCGAAGCGTCCAGCTTGCGCATGCGGTTTCCTCCCGGCTTGCTCGACGGGGAAAAGGCCACGATCGCCGCGAGGGTGATCGTGGCGGTTGCCAGCGCCGGCTTGCTGAGCCTGTCTTTTGGGGAGCACCGTGCCTACTGGACGGTTATGGTCGCGGGTGCGGTGCTGCAGGGCAGCCACGTCTCGCGCTCAAGTGCCATTCGGGCCGTGCACCGCGTTGTGGGCACGGTCCTGGGCGCGGCTGTCTTTGGCTTGATCCAGCTCGTCGACCCGAAAGGCCTCTGGCTCGTCGGGGTCCTCGCGCTGCTCCAGTTCGCGATCGAAGTCGTGGCCGCGCGGCACTACGCGCTGGCCCTGACCTTCATTACCCCAACCGCGTTGACCATCTCAGCGGTGGGCGGGACGAGCGCTCCCCTCGCGCTCGTCGGCGAGCGGATCGTGGACACGTTCCTTGGGGCGGTCATCGCCATGGTAGTTCTCTTGGGCAGCGAATGCGTCAGGGGACGACGCGCACTATAAGCAGGTGGAGGATTCCGGGCTTGTCGCGAAGGGCATTGGGTCTTGCTGATTACTTTCCGATCATGTTCAGCGCCGTGTCCCGCACCGCGCGCTTGAACCTGGTCTGATCTTCAGGAAGTGACGAGAAAGCCCGCAGCATATGGTGGTAAGCCACGGTATTGCTGATGGCGTTCATCAGCATGGAAAACATGACTTCGGGGTGGTGCGGTTTCAATTCCTTCGCCCTCGATGCATCTTCGAGCAAAGGCACGAACACGTCGTGATAGGGGCGCACCAGACGCCCGATGAGTATGTTGAAGCGCTCGCCTTCTTCGGTCGCGGCAGTCGAAAAAAACATACCAAGGTCGGGTTCGTCGAAAACCTGATCGATGAAAAGTACCACTGCGTGTTCGACACGCTCACGCGCTCCTAGCGTGGCCGAGCGCAACCTGGCTGTGGCGTCGATCATTGGCGCAGCCTGATCCGCGATCTGCTCTACCACCGCAACCCATAGCGCTTCTTTCGACCCGAAATGATGCGCGATCAGCGCCGGGTCGACACCCGCGTCGCGCGCGATTTCCCGCACGCTGGTAGCGTCGAATCCACGCTTTGCGAAGGTGCGCCGGGCATGTCGCAGGAGGACGTCGGCACCGACGGAAGCGCTGTACGCGGGTCGTCCGCGGGTACGCTTTTTCTCGATCAGCTTGGCAGGTCCTGACATTACGTCGTTCATTTGGGTGTGAGTTGTGGATCGTCAATTCAGCCGAAGTTTAACTGACGGCGCGTGAGACGCTAAGGAGGGCCGCGGTTTGACGGAGCTCGTGCTTTAGGCTACGATGTGACTTATTCATCACGCGTTGAATTTATTATGTCACAACCAATACGGATTGTCATCGTCGGCGGCGGGATTGCGGGAATTTTGCTGGCTACCCGACTCGGCGACCTGTTAGGGCGCAGCGGCCGGGCCAGCGTCACGCTGATCGACAGCAGCCCGACGCACATATGGAAGCCGATGCTGCACACTATTGCAGCCGGCACGCGCGATGTTCAGCAGCAGCAGGTGATCTACCTCGCCCATGCCCGCGATCACGGCTTCACCTATCAGCCCGGCGCAATGAACGGGCTCGATCGAAGCCGGCGGCTGGTCCAGCTCGACGAGCTCAGGACGCCGGAAGGTGAAGTAGTGCTCGGTCCGCGAACGGTCGGGTACGACGTGCTTGTGCTGTCGCTGGGTAGCCGGGCGAACGATTTCGGCGTGCCGGGCGTGAAAGAGCACTGCCATTTCATCGACAGTCAAAAACAGGCCGAAGCGTTCAACGCCGCGTTGCGAGCGCGCGTATTTCGAAGCGTCGTGAAGGACGAACCACTGCGTGTGGCGATCGTCGGCGCGGGTGCAACGGGTGTTGAGCTGTCCGCTGAACTGAGCCGCTTGCTTGACGTTGCGTCGAGTTACGGAGACCCGACTGTGCGAGAGCGGCTGAGTCTGACGTTGCTCGAAAGCGGCCCGCGCGTGCTCGGGGCGTTTGCGCCGGAGATATCGGCATCGAGCCAGTCGCAGCTCGAGCATATCGGTTTTCGCGTGCTGACTTCGACGCGTGTTACCGCGGCAGAGGCGAGTGGTTTTCGCCACGGCGACGGCACGCTTGCCGAGGCCGATCTGATGGTCTGGGCAGCCGGCGTCAAGGCGCCGGATTTCATGAACAATCTCGACGGACTCGAAACGAACCGGTCCAACCAGATCGTCGTCGGAGCGAGTCTGCAGTCTTCGTGTGACGATCACGTGTTCGCGCTTGGCGATTGCGCAAGCCTGACACTTGCCGGTCACGAACGGCAACTTGCACCGACCGCGCAGGTCGCCACGCAGCAGGCCGAGCATCTCGCGCGTCACCTTCCGGGGTGGCTTGCAGGCAAGCCACTTGCCGATTTCCGTTTCCGCGATTTCGGTTCGCTCGTCTCGCTGAGCGACTACAACGCGTTCGGCACGCTTGGGCGCTTCGGACTCTTTCGTGGCGGTTTCGTGCGCGGACGTTTCGCTCAACTGAGTCACGCCATGCTCTACCGGCGCCATCAGCAGGCTCTCCATGGCTTTCGAAAGGCGACGCTGCTGTGGACAGCGGAACAGATCAATGGTCTCGTCCAACCGAAGATCCGCCTGACCTGAAAGCGGCGCCGAACCCTTTGCAGACCCGGTCGGTTTCCTGGTGCGACTCGTGCAGCGGTCGCTTTGATTACCAGCCCTGACGGGTGTTCATCGCGAAGGGGCCGGGGACGTGCGTGTTGAGCGGTCATCCGATTGAGGCGGGCGACGCCGTGTACTCTCCCAGAGCAGGCGATCCGCCGCCGCGAAACGCAGGCGCAATGATGGTCGCGGCTTCCGTTAATGTCCAACTGTGACCTTGCACGCGTTTATATTCTCGGGGACGCGGTTTCGAATCGACATGCCTGAAGCAAGCGAGGCATCGGGGACGAAACAACGAGCCATGTGGCAATTAATACGTATGCCTATATGTGCGACATTGCCTATCACGAAGCGACATCGCTACACGCGGCGTTTCGCCGATGAGAGAAGCTGACGCGCACAAGGATCGAACCAATTGTTGCGGCGAGGGGGACAGTGTTTTACGGCCAGCAAGGACACCGATGCATGGACCAAGGCGCTACTATTGCCCGTGCTCTGTACAACGATGCAAAGCACAGGGCCACTCGAATCCGACACGCTGTGATAAGGCAGAGGCGCGGTGTGCAGCACAGCACCTCTGGTGCGCTTGCGTGGGCTTTAAAGACGCGACGTCATTTGACGTCACTACTGGAGAGATAGTTGAAAATCGAAAAAATCCGCAAAGATGCTTTTGCGATGCCCGTCCACAATCCTTCCTACCCCCGCCCGCCGTTTCGCTTCCTTGATCGCGAGTACTTCATCATTTCGTACGAGACCGACATGGACGCTTTGCGCGCCGTGGTGCCGGAACCACTGACAGTCGCAAGCCCCCTCGTGCATTACGAATTCATTCGCATGCCAGACTCGTCGGGATTCGGCGATTACACGGAAAGCGGCCAGGTTATCTCGGTAAGAGATGATGCCGGCGCGCCAGGCAGCTACACACACGCGATGTACCTCGACGACGAAGGCCCGATTGCAGGCGGTCGTGAGATTTGGGGTTTCCCCAAGAAGCTGGCGAGTCCGAAATTGCGTGTTGACGGCAACGACACGCTGCTTGGAACGCTCGACTATGGCACCCAGCGCATTGCCACGGGCACGATGGGCTACAAGTACGAGCCACTTGACCTCGAGGTCGAGCGCAAGAAGCTGGCGGACACGCCGAACTATCTACTGAAAGTCATTCCGCACGTCGACGGTTCAGCCCGCATCTGCGAGCTCGTGCGCTACTTCCTGCGGGATGTCACGGTGCTCGGCGCGTGGGGCGGTCCGGCCGCGCTTGAGCTGCACCCCCATGCCTTGGCTCCGGTGGCGGATTTGCCGGTGCGCAAAATCGTCGGCGCGCGGCACGTTATCGCCAATCTCACGCTCGACATCGGGGAGGTGGCTTTCGATTACCTCGCCGAGGCGCCGGCACTCAAGCTTGCCGCGAATCAGTAAGCACCCTCTGACATATTAAGGAAAAGGCATGTCCGTAACAGACAAGGTCGCGCTCGTGACGGGCGCTGCAAGTGGTATCGGTGAACAGTGCGCACGCAAGCTCGCGGCGCTCGGCGCGTCGGTGGTAATCGCGGACCTGAACCTCAAGGCTGCTGAGAGCGTGGCCGAGAGCATCCGCAAGGAGGGTGGCAAAGCGCTGCCTGTATCAATGGACGTGACGAGCGAAGAAGCGGTCAACGCCGGCATCCAGCAGGCTGTAGACAGGCTTGGCAGCATCGATGTGCTGGTCTCGAACGCGGGCATCCAGATTGTCAACCCGATTGAAGATTATGCTTTCTCCGACTGGAAAAAAATGCTCGCAATCCATCTGGACGGCGCGTTCCTCACGACCAAAGCTGCTGTCAGGCACATGTACGCTGCGGGCAACGGTGGGTCGATTATCTATATGGGCTCGGTCCACTCGCACGAAGCGTCGAAGCTGAAGGCTGCCTACGTGACGGCCAAGCATGGACTGCTCGGTCTCGCACGCGTGGTAGCCAAGGAAGGTGGTTCGCGCGGTGTACGGGCCAATGTCGTGTGTCCGGGGTTCGTGCGCACGCCGCTTGTCGACAGGCAGATTCCGGAGCAGGCGATAGCGTTGGGCATTTCGGAAGCAGACGTCGTCAAGAACGTGATGTTGAAGGAAACGGTCGACGGCGAATTCACGACGGTGGAAGACGTCGCCAACACCGTGGCATTCCTCGCCGGCTTCGAATCGTCCGCATTGACGGGCCAGTCCATTATCGTCAGCCACGGCTGGTCGATGCACTAAGGAGCCGCCCAGTGCGTCAAGATCAAGAAACATCAGGCACACCTCGCAAGACTTTCAAGCTTCCGGCCTATGACGAGGTCGCTCTCGTGCTACAGGGTGGCGGCGCGCTGGGCTCCTATCAGGCCGGCGTCTACGAAGGCCTCGAGGAAGCTGGCATTCATCCGGACTGGATTTCCGGCATCTCCATCGGCGCGCTTAACACAGCCATCATCGCGGGCAACGCTCCGGGCAAGCGTACCGAGGCATTGCATGGATTCTGGAACACCATCTGCCAGCCGGCGGACATGCTTGGGAACCTTGGCGCGTGGCTACCCCGCGCCGCGGGCATGCACGACCTGTCGCGCAAGTGGTCGAGCTGCTGGGCGGCAGGCCGCGCACTCACCGAAGGGCAGCGAGGCTTTTTCTCGCCGCGCCTTCCGGTGCCCATCCCAGGGATGGGCAAGCGCTCGCCAGAAGAAGTGAGCTTTTACGATACCACCGCGCTTCGGGCGACCCTTCTGCAATTCGCCGATTTCGACAGAATCAACGACGGCGATATTCGCGTCTCCGTCGGCGCGGTCAATGTGCGCACGGGTAACCTGGTCTACTTCGACAACACCCAGATGCGCCTTTCGCCAGAGCACTTCATGGCCTCGGGTGCGCTCCCTCCGGGCTTTCCTGCCGTCGAGATTGATGGCGAATAGTTACTGGGACGGCGGTCTGGTGTCGAACACGCCATTGACCGAGGTTGTAAGCGACCCGCAGCACAAGGACACCCTGGTCTTCCAGGTTGACCTCTGGAGTGCGAGCGGTGGCCTCCCGGGCGACATGCTGGATGTGTCCGAGCGCGCCAAGGACATCCAGTATTCCAGCCGGACCCGCGCTATCACCGCGATGCTCGGGTCGACCCAGCGTCATGCACAGCTCATCAAGGAGCTATTGAAGCATGTGCCGCCGGGCCTGGAGAAGCAGCATCCGCTCATCCGGGAGGCGCGGGAAGTTGCCGATGGCAGTACGGTCAATGTTGTGCACCTCATATACAAGAACAAGGCGTATGAGGGGCACTATAAGGATTACGAATTCAGCATCGACACGATGAGCGAGCACTGGCAGACGGGCCTGGACGACATTCGCGCATCGTTTGAGCATCCGGACTGGTTCGCGATACCGGATCACGATTCGGGATTCGTGACGCACGACGTGCATCGTCCCGGGGGCGCGCCTCACGCGACGCGACTGGAGGGTGCTAGCAAGCCAGCGCATTACTCGCGCAGGCGCCATAAAGCGGGCGTCGCGCAACCACATCTCGAAGTGGCAGCGCCGAACTCCGCCCCACTTGGGGAAACCACGAAGGAAGCTGTGCAGGATGCGACAGGCCGCTAGCCATCGTGGGGCCGGCCGGGTTCAGTTTGGCCGGTCCCTTTCCACGCCAGCCAAAGGGGCGCTACCGCAGGTGAGTTCGTCCGCCTGTGGTGTTACCGGCAACCAGGGTACATGACATGCAGAATCCCAGGTTTATGTAGAAGAAATCGCTGTATCGGGTCAAGTGCGCACGGTCAATCTGATACCGTCAAACGGTTTTGCGTTGCCGCAGGCCGCGTTATGCCGCTCGGCGCATTCGGCCTGCTCGGCGGATGCAGCATGACTTCATTCAATCCCAAGGGCGACATCGGTGCACAGGAGAAGCGTCTGATCCTGCTTGCGTTGGGTCTGATGCCTTCGAAGAGGTTCATCGAAAAACCGACATCACATACAACGCGGCGACGCTTGAAACGATCCTAACCGACAGGGAGGTCACTTCATGGAAAAAGTCCAACGATGAATCGCCTCCGGGCCGAAGCCATCTTTGGGAGACGCCCCGAGCCCCCTTGAGATCGCAAGAGGTTCAATCATACTCGGCGAATTAAGCCAAATCGCGGGCCGCCACAACAATGCCGTTGACACTTCGTTGACAGTCGGAAAAGAAAAAGGGCCTAGCGCGAACGCTAAGCCCTTGAATCTTTTGGTAGGCCGTACTGGATTCGAACCAGTGACCAACGGATTAAAAGTCCGCTGCTCTACCAGCTGAGCTAACGGCCCGTCTCGCCCGATGTTCACCGCGACCAGCGCACTTCTTGCCTGTTTGGCCTAGCCGATATCGATCGTGCGGCTAGTGGATCGCGCCGGCTCCGATTTCGGCACGGTCAACGTGAGCACACCGTTATCAAATTTTGCCAATGCGTGATCGGGGTCGGCGTTTTCCGGCATCGGGATTGTGCGCATGAAGCTTCCATAGGCGCGCTCGAGCCGGTAGCAGCCGTCTTCCTCGCTGCGCACGTCCTGTTTCTTTTCGCCGCGCAACACGATCGCCCCGTCCTCGACGCTCACACTCAGGTCTTCGCGCTCCATCCCGGGCAACTCGGCGGTCACGCGCAACACCTTCCCTTCGTCGACCACGTCGATGCGCGGCTGGAAGCGCGATGAACTGAAGTCGCCAAACCATCGTTCGAGGGCGCCGCGACCTGCAAACGGGTCATGGAAGAACTCTTCCAAAGCACGCCACGGTTCCCGTGTGAACAATCGCGGAATGTCAGGCCACGAGTCACGCCACTGTTCGCTCGCCGGGGGGCTTTCCGAGGTGTCCGCATCGGACTTGCGAGCCGCCCCGCGTAGGAACTTGAAGGGATTCCACTTTTTCGGATCCGTATTCATCGTATCCTCCTCTACAGTCTGGCCGGAGAACCGGATTCCTGTCATTGCGCTGAAGTCGCGACTCTGCCCTCGACGTTCCCGACTGCATCTGCGGAACGCCGCCACGGCCGCCTCGCGATCCGCGGCGCGTCCTGAGCTCACGTACCGGCACCGCGCCGTATGCTGAGCGTGCGTCCGCGCCAGCACTCATGTATGACGTCCGCATCCAGCCCTCCGCAGTCAGTAGGTGGCGGCCAGACGACCGCCACCGGTTTTCTCCCTGTCGTTGCCGCCCACCTGCCGACTTCAGTCCGTCCGCACCTCGATCCGGCGCGGCCGGGCTTCGTCGCGGCGCGGTATCGTCAGTTTCAGCACGCCGTCTTTCAGGTTCGCATCGATTTTCGTTGCGTCGAAGTCAGCCCCAAGAGCGAACGCCCGCGCGAAATGCGGCTGGCGGATCTCCGCATGTTGCAGGCGCAGCCCCGCCGGCGTGGGCACCACCGCCTCGGCCTCGATGTACAGGTTGCCATCGTGTACCTTCACATCAAGGCGGTCCTTTGTAACGCCGGGCAGATCGGCCCACAGGGTGATGCCCTGGCTGTCCTCGAAAATGTCTACGGGCGGCGTTAGCGTGATCGGGCGTTGCGACTGCTCGTCTTCTTGACGGGCCACCGCCGTTTCGTCTTTCCTGGCAAGTTCTGTCGTGTCGTTCATGATGTCCTCCTCAGTTCTGCGACCGGTTTCATTGAACAGTGATGGCCCGCGGCTTCGACGTTTCCCGCTTGCCGATGCTCACGGTCAGGCACCCATTGGTGTACTGCGCCGTGACCTTGTCAGGGTCCGCATGCTGCGGCAGTTCAATGACGCGCCGGAAGGTGCCGACGAACCGCTCCTGCGCATAAGTACGCACGTCGTCGCCGGCCGCTTCCGGCTGTCCCGTCTGGCGCTCGCCGCTGATGGTCAGCAGCCCTTTGTCGATGGATACGTCGAGATGCGCCGGATCGATACCGGGCGCGAACGCAACGATCTCGATAGAGTCGTCGGTCGAACCGATGTTGACCTGCGGGAAGGCGCCCAGGCGCCCCGAGCGGATGCTGGACGGGAAACCGCCGAAGAGACTCGCCATCTGCCGTTGCAGACGGTCGAACTCGCTGAAAAGGTCGGTTCCGAAGTAGAGATCACTCATGATCGTTTCCTCCTTGGATGCAGCAGGGAAACGAACCGGCATACGCGCTCCAGTCCGTCTGCCATGCTGCGGCAAACAAATCGAAACACGCAGCGCGCCGGAATGCCGGCGCGACTGCCTGAGCGATATTCAAGATAGGACTGAAAACAGAAATTTCAAGTGGGCGATGGCGACTTTTTGTTCTTGAATTTGGATTGTCACACCCCTACGTTCACGACACCCTGCAACACCGTGCGAGGACACCATGGAATTCGAATACGATTGGCTCACTCTTGGGCGTCACCGTATCCGGTTGCGCTCAACAAAGGGGTTCCCGACTGAGACGATGCGCACGGCGGTCGAAGTCATCCGGCTGGCGATCGACAGCAACATGAGCGCCCGGGCGCGGCTGGTTGAAGTGGTGTTCCGGCAGGAGTCCGCTTACGAGATTGCGGTCGGCACCACGTTCGCCGATGACCGGCTATGCGCGCCCCAGCTGGAAGCGGCGATCGCGACGGTGCTGGGCCTGCAGCCCGCGCAGATCACTATTTTCGTGACCGTGGTCACCCAGGAAGAGGTCGATCTGCACTTTGGTGTCTACGAAAGGATGCTGGCTGAAAAGCTCGGCGTGGTGCCGCTGATCCAGTGACGTCGCGGCAGGCAAGGAGCGGGGGATCGGCAAGCGGCGAACTGCGCGCCTGCCGGTGCGGGCGGCGGCGGCGCCTTTGCTGCAATGCAATGAGGAGTGTCCGACCGGATTCGGCCGCCCTCGTTGCGGAGCATCCTGCAGCCGGATGCGGGAGGTCTCGAAGAGCGTGTCATATCCCTGATAGCGCATTCGAACGCAGATTGTTCGCCGCCTGGATTCGATCAATCGGCTTCCGGAACGGCGCGACACAACTGATAAGACGCCCGCATGCGTCAAATTTATGGCGAATGTCGACGATGTAGCCTACGTCGTCGAGGGTCCCCTTGTGGCCGGTCAGCCTCGCCGACTTCGTCCAGGATGTTCAGCGCGCCATCAACGAGGGGCTCGACGACGCGCCGCACTTTATCAATATCGTGATCGGCGCCAATGCGTTCCAGGGCGCGTTGCCCTCCACGCCCCGGCTGTTGCAGACGATGATCGATCATCTGCCCCGCAACGCCGTCTTCAACGTCAGCGCTATCGGCGCGGCGCAGTTGCCTGCGGCGATGAACTCGCCGTTGCTGGGAGGGGACGTGCGCGTCGGACTCGAAGACAACCTCTACTAACAAACAAGGACAGTTAAGGTCAGTTGGCCACCAATGTTCACCTGGTCGAGCGGCTTGTTCGCCTGGTCCGCGAGATGGGTTACGAGCCGGCCACGCCGGCTGAAGCACGGAAGATCATTGGGCTGCGGCCATTGCGCGAAACAATCCACGCTGCCTGCCAGGAGGGCTAACCGATGACAACGCGAGCCGTCGCCGTCGTCGGCACTGGTGTCATTGGCGCGGGTTGGGGGCACACTTCCTGGCTCATGGTTTCGCCGTCACGGCGACCGATCCCAGCCAGGGGGCCGCGTCGCGCCTGCGCAACTGGATCGACGATAGTTGGCCTGTAGTGGAGAGGCGCGGGCTTGCAGACGGCGCCTCGCGGGACAAGTTGACGTTCACGCCTGACGTGGGCTTGGCGGTAGCCGGGAGGAACGATGCTTGCTGCTCCCGCGGCGAATCAACCGAAGGAGCGTAATAGGGCCGAAGGGCACAAACCGGGCGAGAAGGTTCAGACGCGTGGCATCTACAAGGTGGTGAGAAGGCGACGCCGGCTCCGGCTTCGAAGTGACATGCGTCGAAGGCGGGCATTTTCACCCGCAGCGGCAACGGTGCGCACTACGAGTTGGTTCACGGCGCGGCGCAGGGAAGGAGACGTACTATGAGAAATCGGCCTGGAACACAGTCAATACTTCCCGCTCTGGTGATTTTGCTCACCGGCTGTGTCGCTGGTGGCATGCCGTATACCGGGCCGCACCTCACTCCGACAGAGTGCCGCGACCTGGCCGCGCTCAAGACAAACGCGCCCCCTACGATGGCGCAGCACCAAAGCGAACTCGCTGCCTTGAGGAAAGCGGGCTACGACCCGTCACCGTGGTTTGATGATCCGTATTACCCGGATGATCTACAAGCGGCACAGCGCCTGGTCGACTATTGGTTCCAAACGGAGTGCCAGCACCTTCAACCCGGCTGAGATAGAGAGATCGAGGACTGACCCGGATGTCACCGTGCGGCCAGAAGCGGCCGATCGATCAAGTGCGGTAATGGCCATTCGACTGTCGGCTCCAGTCAGCTTTCCGCCGTCTGGTTCGAATCCCCGGGGCTTTCCTGGTAGGAAAGTATGCGTCGGCGATCTGATTCAACACGTTGCCTTCTCGACATCGTTGCTCGACCGGTTTGTCAGGATGGCGCTCGTAATAATGTGAAAGAGATGATCCCCGCGTGGCGCGAATCCGGGTTGGCCGTCGAGCCAGCCGAGCGCCGACATCAGGGCGAACAGGTCGACCCCATCTATATCGGCGCGCGCCGTTCCCTCGGCCTGAGCACGGCGCAGTAGTCGCGCGCCCGCTGAACGCAGCGCTGTGCTCGAAGCGTGAAGCGCGGAGTCAGGGTCCGCGTGCGCGGTCGCGAACAAGGCGCAAATGCCGCTATAGCTACGAACGAATGCAACCCCTTCGCGAAACCAGGACACCAGCGCTTCGTCAGGCGGATTCGACGTTTCTAGTTTGGCTGCCTGCTGTATCAGTTCGTCCACGTTCATACGCAGCAACGCTTCGAACAAGGCTTCTCGTGTCGGGAAATGGCGAAACAGTGTGGCCAACCCGACGTCGGCCCGGCGGGCGATATCTCGCATGGACGCATCGGCGCCATGCTCGGTGACGACGTCACGCGCGACCGCAAGTAGATGGCTGTAATTTTTTCTAGCGTCGGCTCGCATAAATCGCCTTGACAATCGGATCGGTGATCCGTATAAAATGAAGCTGTATCTGGATCAGTGATCCACAAGATACAGCACATTTGTGCAAATGGGAACCGAGACGCTGTCCGACACCACGAAAGGAGATGTCATGGGAAAGCTTGAGGGTAAGGTTGCAGTCATCACGGGCGGATCGAGCGGCATGGCGCTGGCGAGCGCCAAGCGGTTCGTTGAAGAAGGCGCCTATGTTTTCATCACGGGCCGCAGGCAGGAGGTGCTCGACGAAGCCGTCAAGCAGATTGGCCGGAACGTGACCGGCGTGCGCAGCGACGCGGCCAATCTCGACGACCTCGACCGTCTTTTCGATACAGTCAGGCGTGAAAAGGGCAAGATCGACATCCTGTTCGCGAGCGCTGGCATGGGCAAAGCCGTCCCATTGGGCGAGATTACCGAGCAGCACTTCGATGCGGAATTCGGCCTGAATACGCGCGGCACGCTGTTTACGGTTCAGAAGGCGTTGCCGTTGTTCAACGATGGCGGATCGATCTTCATGACCGGGTCAGTTGCTTCGGTGAAAGGTTTTCCCGGTTACGGCGTGTATGCGGCGAGCAAGGCGGCGTTGCGCTCATTCGCACGCACTTGGCTCAACGAACTGAAGGGCAGGAATATCCGGGTGAACGTGCTGAGCCCGGGGCCGATCGCCACACCGATGCAGGACCAGGTTCTCACCGAGGAGGCGAAGCGGATGTTCGAATCCCTGATCCCGCGGGGAAAGATGGGTCGTCCTGAGGAAATTGCGACGGTCGCGCTGTTTCTTGCTTCAGATGATTCGAGCTTCGTGAATGGGGTGGAATTGTCTGTCGACGGCGGCTTCTCGGCTATCTGAAATCGCGCCGAAAAGCGTGTAGGGGGCCTGTCAACTTGACGAAGATGGTCCGTGTTGCGTCTATAAATATGAAATCCTGATCAATAACCTTGGATTGGTTTCGGTGATTGTCCAGCGGGTATTGTCACGTCTGCTCGCGCTGTCGTCGCTGCAAACGGCGTCGAAGGCGCTCGGCTCCGCGTGTCTGCTGTGGCTCGCATGGCGCATCGCGCGCAGCGGGCCGCCTAACGCGGGCAACGCTCCCGCGCGCCCGGTTGCCAATAATCACCTTGGATCCGTGGTTGATCAAAACGTCACCTGAATGGAGAGTTCGCATGAGCTATTCGATTATTGGCTTTGGCGCGGTAGGCCAGGCACTCGCTCGAGCGTTTGCAAGAAAGAACATCGACGTAACGGTCGCCAGCCGGCGCCCTCCCGAGACGTTGATGCAGCAGGCACGAGCGATTGGCCCTACCGTCGTCCCCAGGACGCTGCAGGATGCAATCGCGTCCGACACGATCTTCCTGGCGGTTCCTTTCTGGGAGCACCGCGAGGTCGCGAAGCAGATCAAGAGTTGGAAGGGCAAGACGGTCATCGACGCGACAAATGCTTACGGCGTTCCCGTCGAAGAGCTACAAGGTCTGCCGTCCTCCGCAGTTGTCGCCAAAGCGTTTACCGGGTCCAGATTCGTAAAGGGTTTTAACCATCTGCCCGCCGCCGTTCTGGCCGCTGATCCGAGTGTGAATGGCGGCAGCCGCGTCGTGTTTTTGTCGAGTGATGACGAAAGTGCGGTGGCACCGGTCGCGGCTCTGGCTGAACAACTCGGTTTCGCGCCGATTGCGCTAGGACCGCTCAAGGAGGGCGGTTCGCTCGTCCAGGCCAGGGGGAATACCTGGGCTCAACTGATCTTCAAGGATCTCGTCAAGTTCAAATAGCGGCGCGTCACGGCAAAGTCACGTCCGCCCAGCATTTCCGAGCGAGTCCAGCTACCGAACTCGAGCCTTCGGTAGGCGCGCCGGTGCATCCCTTGAGGCGGTATTTCCGGGTTCAATTTGAACGGAAGATAACGAACGTCTAATTCGGGAAGATCGTCAAGGGCCTTGCCGGCCTCCAGATTTCGATGTCCGATCCAGCACCATGGACAAATGAAGTCGTAGGCGATCGTGATTTTTGCGCGTTCCATGGCATGCCCCGTGGGCAAGTTGCGATGCTCACCAAGCAAAACAACACGAGCTCCCAGCTGAATATACTCAGCGCGCGAGCTCGTGTTGCGCGTGGTGCAATGGCCCATTCGGCGATCAGGCTCGTGGCGATCCCGGCAGCGTGAGCAGCGTTGCCGGGATCGCGCCATTTGTCAACCTTGTCCAGGCTCTGATTACGGCTGGCCCGATGGACGAAGGGGCTCGTTGTTCAGGTGCTCAAGGCTAACGGCTTGCCGAGAAAGTTAACATCGCCTTCGAGAGATTTTTGAGCTGCCCGCTCTAGGCGGGATGCGCTCACGGTGGCCGGACCCTGTTAGCCCGCCTCGCAGCCGGGCCCCGCGCGCGTGCTAATCTTGCTCCCTTCGCGGACGTCCCGCGTCAGAGCAGACACCATGACGGAAGCCTTCGATCCGGACGGCATCGAGCAAGCGGTCTTCGTGGTCGGCGAGCGCCATGCGACGCTGGACGAGCCGTGGCGCGCGTATCGGCGTGCGCGTCTGATTCATGTCAGCGAAGGCGTGCTGACCGTGCGCACGGCATCCGGCCGTTGGGTCGTGCCGGCCGCCCGCGCGCTGTGGATCGCCGCGAATACGCTGCACTGCCTGCACGCGACGCGGCCGGTGCAGTCGTATTCGCTCTACGTCGCAACCGATGCCGCAATGGACGCCACCGACGACTCCGCCGCCGACTCCGCCGCGCCGCTGCCCGCGCAGACCGGCGCGCTGATCCCCGACACACTGGTGCAGGCGCTGCTCGCCGCCGCGGCCGATCTGCCGCACGGTCACACGCCCGATGAACCCGCCCGCCGTCTGCTGCAGGTGCTGCTGGATCGCGTCGCCGGCTTGCCCGCCGCGCCGCTTGGCTTGAACTGGCCGGGCGATCCGCGCGCGCGGCGCATCGCCGAGGCGCTCAGCGCGAATCCCGCGCAATCGCTGGTGCTGGAGGAACTCGCCGCGGCCGCGGGCGTGACCGCGCGCACGGCCGCGCGTTTGTTCGCGAAGGAAACGGGGCAGACCTTCGGTCAATGGCGCCAGCAGTTGCGTCTGCTGGCCGCGCTCGAACATCTGGGCGCCGGTGAGAGCGTCACGCAGGTGGCGCTCGAAGTCGGCTATAACGACGTCTCGTCGTTTATCGCGGTGTTTCGCGATGCGTTCGGCGACACGCCGGCGCGCTATTTCCGCTGACGCCGCTTCGTGGCCACCGCGCGAGCGTCGCCGTCGCGCGAAAACGAATCTGCCTCAATGGGCGCCGGCCGCATCCGGTCCACCTCCGCCCTTGGCCGGCCGCGTGATCCAGATCAGCGGAATGATCAGCAGGAAGATGATCGCCGACACAAAGAAGACGTCGTTCAGGCCCATCATCGCGGCCTGCGTGTTCACGGTGAAATCGAACAGCGCATTCGCCGATTGTGGATTCAGATGCAGCACCGACTGCGTGTTGTCGATCTGCTGCGCGAACAACGGGTTGTCGACCGACGCCTGCTCGGTGAGCCGCACATGATGCAGTATCGTGCGGTTGTTCCACGCGGTACCCGCGATCGACGTGCCCACCGCGCCGCAGAACACCCGCACGAAATTCGACAGCCCCGCCGCCGCCGGAATCCGGCTCTGCGGCTGGCCGGACAGGATGATCGCCGTCAGCGGCACGAAGAACAGCGCCATCGGAATGCCTTGCAGCAGCGTCGGCAGCACGAGGTGCCACGTGTCGATCTCGATCACGTACTTCGAGCGCATATAGAACACGATCGCGAAGCCGACGAACGCGACCGTCGAGATCACGCGCGCGTCCGAGTGCGGCAGCACGCGGCCGAGTATCGGCGCAAGAATGATCGCGAAGATGCCGAGCGGTGCGGTGACGAGGCCGGCGTCGATCGAACGGTAGTTCAGGTACTCCTGCATCCATTGCGGCAGCAGCACGAGATTGCCGAAAAATACCCCGTAGGCGATCGAAATCGCGATCGTGCCGCCGAGAAAATTGCGCTGCTGAAAGAGCCGCAGATCGACGATCGGGTGCTCCTCGGTCAGCTCCCATACGAGGAAAAACGCAAAGCTGATCAGCGCGGCGAGGCCGAGAATCGCGATCACCGGCGACGAGAACCAGTCGAGATCCTTGCCCTTGTCGAGCATGATCTGCAGCGACGCGACCCACGTGATCAGCAGGCCGAGGCCGACCACGTCGATCGGCGGCTTGCGCGTCGGCGATTCGCGGGTGCGGTAGATCATCCACGTGACGCCGGCCGCGAACAGGCCGACCGGGATGTTGATGTAGAAGATCCACGACCAGCTGTAACTGTCGGTGATCCAGCCGCCTAGCGCCGGGCCCGCGATCGGGCCGACGGTGGCGGTCATCGCCCACAGCGCGAGCGCGGTCGACGACTTCTCTTTCGGATACGAGCCGAGCAGGATCGCCTGCGACAACGGAATCAGCGGCCCGGCCACCGCGCCCTGGAATACCCGCGCCAGCAGCAGGATCGGCAGCGTCGGCGCGATGCCGCACAGCCATGACGCGAGCGTGAAGGACAGGATCGCGCCGACGAACAGCTTCACCTGGCCGATGCGCTGCGTGAGCCAGCCGGTCAGCGGAATCGCCACCGCGTTGGAGGCCGCGAACACGGTGATCACCCACGTGCCTTCGTCGACCGAGACGCCGAGGTTGCCGGAAATGGTCGGAATCGCGACGTTCGCGATCGAGGTGTCGAGCACGTTCATGAACGTGGCGAGCGCGACGGCGATCGTCGCGAGAACCAGCCGGCCGCCTTCGAGAGGCGCGGGCGGTGACGGTGGCGCGGGTGGCTGAGGCGGCGGCGACGCGGAATCAGGCGCGGCGTTGGGCTGGCTCAAAAGGCGTTCTCCGGAGGTTTTGCGGCGGAAGGCGCGAACGGCGTGAGGACGGACGGCGAGGGCGCGCGATTCGCAATGCATGGTCGGCGCAGGATGCCGTGGACCGTGCACCGCGGCGGCGGGTCCGTCGATGCGCAAAAGCATACCCGCAATCGCCGGCCGGCGCGGCCACGGCAGCAGCCGATGCGGCGCCCGACGGCGCGAACGCGGCACGCGGCGTATGCTCGCGGCTGAGGTTGCGTCAGCAAAGGCCGAAACGTACACCCAATCCCACGGAAAAAAGGACCCCACCATGAGCTGGCAACAATTCGAACACGGCTGGCGGCGCGCGCCGCAAAACGCGCCCGCGACGAGCCTCGTCGTGCTGATGCACGGCGTCGGCAGCAACGCGCGCGATCTGATGCCGCTCGCCGACATCTGGAGCGAGGAGCTGCCCGGCACGGCGTTCGTGTCGCTCGACGGCACCGATCCGTTCGACGGCGGCTTCGGCGGCCGCCAGTGGTTCAGCCTGCGCGACGTCGGCGCGGCGAACCGCGAGGCGCGCGTCGCCGCCGCCTATCCGGCGCTGCGCCGCGTGCTCGACGCCGAGCTCGCGCATTGGCAGCTGTCTTTCGATCGGCTTGCGCTGGTCGGCTTCTCGCAAGGTTCGATCATGGCGCTGCATCACGTCGCGTCGAGCGTTGAGGGCGCGGCGGGCGTCGTCGCGTATTCGGGGCGGCTCGCCTCGCCGATCGTGTCGTCGAACCGCGCGACGCCGCTCACGCTCGTCCACGGCGAGAACGACGAGGTGATCCCGGTGCGCGAACTCGAATCCGCGGCCGACGCTTTCAACTCCGCCGGCTATGCGGTCGACGCCTACGTGCTGCCCGGCGTCGGCCACACGATCACCGCCGACGGCGTCGCGCTCGGCCGTGATGCGCTGGAACGCGCGCTGGGCGAGCTGTCGCGCGATTGACACAAACCCACTAGAAAGTGGCCCTAAAGATTCTGATGGGCTTGCCGTCATATGGGCAATAGCTTGAAAATCACCCCCGCCGCGCGGGAAGCGCAACGCCCAGCGGGGCGTGTCGCGCGGCTTCGGGGTACCGGGGGCGCATTTCCAGACCGCCTTGGACGGCGCATAACGACACATCAGAGCCTGCATATGGCCAGACCGACGCCGCATTACCCGCTCTTTGAGCGACTGTTCCGCCACGCCGTGGCGGTGGATCTCGGCACGGCCAACACCCTTATCTATACCGACGACGGCGGCATCGTGCTGAACCAGCCGTCCGTCGTGTGCTTCGAGACGCAGCCCGCGAGCGGGTCGAAGCGGATCGCCGCGATCGGCGCCGAGGCGCGCCAACTGCTCGGCCGCGTGCCGCGCAATCTCGAAGCGGTACGCCCGATGCGCCACGGCGTCATCGCCAATTTCTCCGCCGCCGAACACATGATCAAGCAATTCGTCGACATGGCGCGGCCGCGTTCGCTCTTCAGCCGGCGCGCGGCATTCACGCTGTGCGTGCCGGCCTCCGCGACCCACGTCGAGCGTCGCGCGATCCGCGAAGCGGCCGAGGCGGCTGGCGCGTGGAAGGTCAGCCTGATCGGCGAATCGCTCGCGTCGGCGCTCGGCGCGGGCCTGCCGGTGGGCGATCCGACCGGCTCGATGGTGGTCGACATCGGCGGCGGCACCACCGAGGTCGGCGTGATCGCGCTGGGCGGCACCGCGTATAGCGGCTCGGTGCGCGTCGGCGGCGACAATTTCGACGCGGCGATCATCGGCTACGTGCGCAATCTGTATGGCGTGCTGCTCGGCGAGCAGACCGCCGAGCACGTCAAGAGAGCCATCGGCTCGGCCGTGCACGACGTGCCGCTCGAGCAGATGAACGCAACCGGCCGCAGCGTCGACGATGGGCTACCGCGCACGGTGCAGTTGAGCAACCGCGATATTTCGGAGGCGATCGAAGGGCCGCTGAGCCAGGTGATCGGCGCGGTGAAGCGCGGGCTCGAATTGGCTCCCGCTGAACTCGTGACGGACATCGCGCACAAGGGCATCGTGCTGACCGGTGGCGGCGCGCTGCTGCGCAATCTGGGGCGGCGTTTGAGCCGGGAAATCGGCCTCGACGTGCACGTCGCCGACGAACCGCTGACCTGCGCGGTGCGCGGCGCGGGCGCGGCGGCCGCGGCAGGGTGGGTGGACGAAGCCGGGGACGCGTGAGCGGTGGATAAGGGCTTCACTACAGCTCGGCAAAAACCCGGCATTCGGTGGCAGGGTAACCGGGCTGCTGCTCACCCTTGGCAAGGCGGGCTGCAAATGGACGCTGCGCTTTACCGGCCCTGTGACGGGCAAGCGACGCGATGCGGGCCCGGCGTGTCTCCCGAGGTCTCTATTGCGGACGCACGTGAAGGCGCTTGCGATGGGCCGTTCGATCGACGCTGGCAAACACTCAATTAACGAACGCGACCGCGAACAGGAAGCGGCCAGCGTTGCCGCCACAGCGCTCCCGTTTCAGAATGCCGCGCACGCGCTTCCCAGTGAACTGAGACCCTCCGACGCGGACAAATATTGACACTTCGTTGACCGAAGCGGAATCCAAAAATCATCCATCGCCCATTCCATACCCCTGTGGATGCCTGCTAGCGTAGCAGCCCTAACAACTACAGAGGACACCGGAACGTCGTATCAACAGGATTCGGACGGCGTGCGGGTGGTGCTCAGTGCGCCGCAACTGGCGGCAGTGCTCTCCCGCCAGTCGATCAGCCCCACGGAGATGCTTTCCAACCGGCTATGGGGCGGTTTGCAGGTGGTCGGCGGGGTGCTGGAAATGGTCGGGGCGGCGCCACTGTGTGTGCTGCCGGAACCGACGATGGCCAGCAAAGCCGCGTGTGTCGTGTTCGGCGTGCATGGCTCAGATACGGCGTCGGCCGGTCTACGCCAAATCTGGACAGGCCGGGATACGGCCACGCTGATACAGCAAGGTACGACGAAACTGGCCGAGGCGATGAAAGCCAGTCCTGACTTGGCGAACAACATAGGCCTGTCAGTTGATATGGTCGTGCCGTTCGGCTTTGCCGGTTCGATCAGGGCGGTACGCGCCGCCAGCGTTACGATGGGCCGGGATCAATCTGATTGAGCATGAGGCGCAAGCTGGCAGCCGGATTGGTGGGCATACAATCGCAAAGCATGTGGGACGAACCGAGGCGCAATTGCGCGCCAGGCTGGCTGCTGAAAATCGCATTGACATCGCATCCTCATTTACGAATTTGCGCGCCGCTGAAAGTGCAGTTTCAAAGGTTATGCAATTCAACTCTGCGAGGGTGAAGGCATGGGCGGCGGCAAATGACATACGTCTATGTCTGATTCATGACGTAGGGTCCCCTGCAGGGTATGGAATGACTCGATCAACAGGGAAACTCGTGCCGTTGAGGAAGGTTAAAATGTTTATAAAGCGCGAACCCCACAATGGCATGCCGTACTACATTCTCACAGCGTATCTTGAGCTTTGACGCCAAAATTTTTGACCGGCAGGAGAAGTTAATGAAAGTAATTGTGAGCCACCATATCGACTGCAGTGACCGCGATGAAAATGGAATGTATGAATATTATTACGAGTACGATATCTATGAATTTGTCGAGGGAAATGTCAGTTATATAGTCAGGGCCTATATGGACGAACCAGGCGACGCAGGCGACGCACACTTCTTAAAGATGAAAGGAGACGGCGACCAGGATTGGCGAATAATGATGGAGCCAGACAAGGATGAGCCTCTGTTTAAAGAGGTCGTCGAACATCTAAAAAATATCGGGAAACCCAATATACGATGCTTTATGGGGCGCACCGGTTATGTTGATCTTTAGGAAACGGCCTGACTGATGAAGTTCTCTCCAGGCGAGTAATATCCTTGTCGCCACGCGTCAGTGGTTTGATGAAGACGCCTGCCCGACGCGTCGCTGACGCTTATGTGACAATACGCATCGCGTCCCGTTTTCAGGGACACCGGTACGCTCATTTCCCAATGCTTGTTGCCGGCTCCGCGCGCATTCGCGCGCCGATGCCGCGCCGCCCGTAGCTCATCCGTGAATCAATCCGTTTCCGCTTCGTCGCTGTCGTCATCGCCATCCTTCATCGGACTACGCAGCGGCTTGCGCATGCCTTACGTCGAGGCCGGCGAGGGCGACTTGCTGCTGTTCGTGCACGGTTCGTTGTGCGACTACCGCTACTGGCAGCCGCAACTGGCCGGCCTGTCGAAGCGCTATCGCTGCGTCGCGGTCAGTCTCACGCATTACTGGCCAGTGACCGATAGCGCGCGGGTGGACCTGCCGTTCAGTTGGAGCAGCCACGCCGATGAAGTGGCGGAGTTCATCGCGCGTTTCGGCGCGGGGCCCGCGCATGTGGTCGGGCATTCGCGCGGCGGCTGCGTCGCCTATCATTTCGCGCGACGCCATCCCAAACACGTGCGCACGCTGACGCTCGCCGATCCGGGCGGCCCGCTGCAGATCGCCGGACGTCCACCCGCGAGCGTGCCGGAGACGGTCAACGCATTGCGTGCGAAAGCGGCTCGGTTGATCGAAAGCGGCGAGATCGAAGCAGGCTTGCAACTGTTCGTCGATTCGGTGAGCCGCCCCGGCTTCTGGGCGCTGAGCACCCCGGGTTTTCGCCGCATGGCGACGGACAACGCGCACACGCTCGCGCGGCAATTCCGCGATCCGCTGCCCGCCTACATGCCCGAGGACGCGGCCGATCTGCGCTGCCCGGTCCTGCTGCTCGACGGCGAGAAGAGTCCCGACATGTTCCACCGCACGGTGACGGCGTTGCAGGGATGGTTGCCCGATGCGCGCCGCGAAACGGTACGCGGTGCGTCGCATGGCATGAACCTCGCGCACCCGTCCGCGTTCAATCGTTACGTGGATGATTTCATTCAGGCGATGAGCGCGCGCTGAGCAAGTGAAGCGAAGACCAAGGGCGATCGGCCGGCGCGCGCCGCCGATCGCCCGTTACTGCATCAGGCCTTGCGATGCGCGTCCTTGTCGAGCGCGCGTTCGGCCGCCTCGCCGACGAGCCCGTGATAGTACAGATGTACGCCGATCGCGAGCGAGTCGTTGCGGATTTCGTGGAACACCCTCCACGCCTTTACCGGGTCCTTGAACAGTAGATAGTGCGCTTCCTGCGCGATCAGATCCGCGACTTCATGCAGGCCGTGTCCATGCAGCACGTCGACGAGCGTGTCGAGACTGCGATGCGTGCGCGCGTCGGTGCGCGGATAGAGCATGTGCAGCACCGCGACGTCCTGCGTCTTCAGCGCCGCCGACAACGCGACGACGATATCCTGATGATTCAGCGCGGTGACCGTGTGGTCTTCGGTATGGACGTGATCCGGAAACAGCGTTTCGAGAGAGACATTCATTTGTATTCGTCCTGCTTTTCTGTGTGATCAAAAAAACCCGCTTCGAATCGCGGGCCGCAAGCATCAATGCACGGACTGAGTATCGCAGATGGATCCCGCCCGACGCAGTGTGCTGGCAGCAAAACATTGTTGCGGCTGGTGTTCCGACTTTCGTGCAACTTTCAACGGCATCGCGATGCACCCGCCGCGCGCCGACAACGAATGTTGCGCCCAAGGAGATGGACTGTTGCGATCAATCGACGCAATCAACGACACGCCGACCCGTAGAATGCGCAGCGGAGCCTGAGCATGCCCGTCTTCGGGAGCGCCGATGTCGCGCCTCGCCGTACGAACGCGATGCATGCCGGCGCGAGTGCGGTATCAAGCAAAAGGAAGACGTACATGAACTCGAAGTCACACGCAACGCTGAGCTTTTCCGACAGCGACCAGACCATCGATCTGCCGATCTATCAGGGCTCGCTGGGCCCCGACGTCATCGACATCCGCAAGCTGTACGGCCAGACCGGCAAATTCACGTACGACCCGGGTTTCATGTCGACGGCGGCGTGCAACTCCGAGATCACATATATCGACGGCGACAAGGGCGAACTGCTCTACCGCGGCTACCCGATCGACAACCTCGCGCAGAACGCCGACTTCCTCGAAACCTGCTACCTGCTGCTGAAGGGCGAACTGCCGAACGCCCAGCAGAAAGCCGAGTTCGAGAACACCGTCACGCAGCACACGATGGTGCACGAGCAGATGCACTTCTTTTTCCGCGGCTTCCGTCGCGACGCGCACCCGATGGCGATTCTGGTCGCCGCGGTCGGCGCGCTGTCCGCGTTCTATCACGACTCGCTCGACATCACGAACCAGCAGCATCGCGACGTATCGGCGATCCGCATGATCGCGAAGCTGCCCACGCTGGTCGCGATGGCGTACAAGTACAGCGTCGGTCAACCGTTCGTGTATCCGAAGAACGACCTGTCGTACAGCGCGAACTTCATGCGCATGATGTTCTCGAATCCTGCCGAGGAGTACGAGGTCAACGACGTGCTGGTGCGCGCGCTCGACCGCATTCTGATCCTGCACGCGGACCACGAGCAGAACGCGTCGACGTCGACCGTGCGGCTCGCCGGTTCGTCGGGGGCGAATCCGTTCGCGTGTATCGCGGCCGGTATCGCGTGTCTGTGGGGCCCGGCGCACGGCGGCGCGAACGAAGCCGCGCTGAACATGCTGGAAGAGATCGGCTCGGTCGACAACATTCCCGACTTCATCGCGAAGGTGAAGGACAAGAACTCGGGCGTGAAGCTGATGGGCTTCGGCCACCGCGTGTACAAGAACTACGATCCGCGCGCGAAGCTGATGCGCGAAACCTGCCACGAAGTGCTCGAAGAGCTGGGCCTGCACGACGACCCGCTGTTCAAGCTCGCGATGGCGCTGGAAAAGATCGCGCTCGAAGACGAATATTTCGTGTCGCGCAAGCTGTACCCGAACGTCGACTTCTACTCGGGCATCGTGCAGCGCGCGCTGGGCATTCCGACGTCGATGTTCACGTGTATCTTCGCAATGGCACGCACGGTCGGCTGGATCGCGCAGTGGAACGAAATGATCGCCGATCCTGAGCAGAAGATCGGCCGTCCGCGTCAGCTGTTCATCGGCGAGACGCTGCGCGAGGCGAAGCCGGTCGCGAAGCGGTAACAGGCCGGATAGACGCCCGACAACGCGTTCAACGACGGTCGCCAACCCACGGCTCACGAGGCCGTGGGTTTTTTTACGTTCCGCGCATCCTGCCGCCTGCACGTCCCGTGCCACCGGAAACGCCGTCAAAAAACGGCGCAAAAAGCCGAAACTCCGAGGCGATAAGCTCGTCTCACGCGGAAAGAGCCTCTACAATCGGATGGGCCGGCCCATCGGGGAGCAGGCCAACCGGGGCCCCCGGTGACGGGGCAACCGGGCAATCCGGCGGCCGATCCGAGGCGAGACCCGAAGTGCAACCAAACGCAGCAGCGAATCCATAGGAGCGACCTTGATACAGCAGCCAGAAGCCCTCGGCGGGCTGACCCACTCCGGCGGCGTCGATCATCGCGAGCCCGAGCAGGACGGCGTTTTCATCCCGACGGAAAACCTTAACGTCGCGAGCGTTACGCAGCACGTGCTCAAGTCGGGCGACACCTTCGTCGTCAACGATCCGCTCGGCGATATCACCGGCCACGACGATGGCCTGTTCGTCAACGATACGCGCGTGATGTCGCAACTGCGGCTGACCTTCGGCGGCCGCGCGCCGTCGCTGCTGTCGGGCAGCGTCAGCAGCGACAACACCAGTTTCACCGCGCATCTGACCAACCGCCCGCTGCCGCCGCTCGGCGGCGACAGCACGCCCGAAGGCGTGATCCACGTCGAGCGTGTGCGCGTGCTGTCGGGCACCGTGCTCAACGAGGCGATCGAGCTCACGAACTACGGCACACACGATGCGACCGTGCCGCTGTCGATTTCGTTTTCCAGCGATTTCCGCGACATGTTCGAAGTGCGCGGCCTGAAGCGCGACAAACAGGGTCGCGTGCAGCCCGCGCGCATCGAGAATCAGGAGGTGCTGCTCGGCTACATCGGTCTCGACGACGTGGCGCGCAACGTACGGATCGCGTTCTCGCCGCAGCCGGACAAGCTGTTCGCCGACCGCGCCGACTACACCGTCAAGCTGCCCGCGCAGGCATGCGTGTCGATCTATCTGTCGATAGCGGTGCATGTCGTGCCGATGACCGGCAAGCCCGGCGCCGACGTGTCGCAGCCGATGCATGCGTTGAGCGAAGCGCATCTCTCGCAGATCGATGCGGAGCGCCCGCGCGTCGGCCGCACGGCGGTACGCGCGGCAATGGTGGATGCGCACCTGGTGATGCGCGAGCGACGCAACGCGAGCGCGCGCGTGCGTTCGAGCAATCCGCTGTTCAACGCGTGGATCGACCGCTCGTTCGCCGACCTCGGCCTGCTGACGACGGATCTCGCGACCGGCCCGTACCCGTACGCGGGCATCCCATGGTTTTCGACCCCGTTCGGCCGCGACGCGGTGATCACGTCGCTGCAGACGCTGTGGCTGCAACCGCATCTCGCAGCCGGCGTGCTGCGCTTTCTCGCCGAGCATCAGGCGCGCGAGAACTCGCCGTTTCGCGACGCCGCGCCGGGCAAGATCATGCACGAGATGCGCAAGGGCGAAATGGCCGCGGCCGGCGAAGTGCCGTTTGCGCTGTACTACGGCGGTGTCGACACCACGCCGCTGTTCATCGTGCTGGCCGGCGCCTACGCGGCCCGCACCGGCGACGTCGGCTTGATCGACGAACTATGGCCCGCGCTCGAACGCGCGGCGCAGTGGGTCGCGGGCGTGTGCGACAAAAACCGGCACGGGCTGCTCGATTACCAGCGCGAATCGGATGGCGGCCTCGCGAACCAGGGCTGGAAAGACAGCCACGATTCGGTGTTCCATGCGGACGGGCGCTTCCCTGACGGCCCGATCGCGCTCGTCGAAGTGCAGGCCTATGCGAGCGCCGCGTTCGACACGATGGCTCACTACGCGAAGTTGCGCGGCCTGCGCGACGCGGCCGCGCAATACGCGGAGCGCGCGAAGAAGATCCGCCGCTGCGTCGAAGAAAAGTACTGGATGGACGAGGTCGGCTTTTACGGCATCGCGCTCGACGGTCATGGCGAGTTGTGTCGCGTGATGGCATCGAACGCGGGGCATCTGCTGGCGTTCGGCCTGCCCACGCGCGAGCGCGGCGAGGCGGTGGTGCGGGCGCTCGACTCGACGCTGTTCCACACCGGCTGGGGCGTGCGCACACTGGCCGCGAGCCAGGCGCGCTTCAATCCGATGGCATATCACAACGGCTCGGTCTGGCCGCACGACAACGCGCTGTGCGCGCGAGGGCTGTCACGCTATGGCGGCAAGGCGTCGGCCGTGAAGCTGCTGCAGGCGCTGTTCCAGGCCGCGGTCAATTTCGACATGCGCTTGCCCGAGCTGTTTTGCGGCTTCCCGCGACGCCGCGGCGAGCCGCCCACGGCCTATCCGGTCGCGTGTTTGCCGCAGGCATGGGCGGCGGGCTCGCCGTTCATGATGCTCGAGGCGTGTCTGGGCATCACGATCGACGCCGAGCGCCGCGAAGTGCTGATCGAACAGCCGATGCTGCCCGAAGGTATCGACTGGCTCGAGGTCAGCGATCTGCGGGTCGGGGATGCGTCGGTGTCGATCACGTTCCGCCGGATCGGCGAGAAGGTGGTGGCGTCGGCGGAGCAGGGCGATGTGAGGGTGGTGGCGCTGCTTTGACGCCGACCACGGTAGCGGGCATCGATGTTGGCGGCGACCGGAAGGGAAACCATCTGGTCGTCCTGCGCGGCACCGAGATCGTGAGCCATCTCGGCAACGCGACCCCCGAACAGATGCTCGAACGGTGTCGCGCACTCGAGGTGGCGGCGGTCGGCATCGATGCGCCGTGTCGTTGGCGAACAGGCGCCGCGGGACGACTAGCCGAGAAGGCGCTCGCGCGGCAGCGAATCTTTTCGTTTGCGACACCGGCTCGCGAAACGGCGATCGCCAGCAAAAGCGGCTTCTATGGATGGATGTTCAACGGCGAGCGCGTCTACGACGCATTCGTCGCGCACTTTCCGCTTTTCAGCGGCGGGCGAAAAAATCAATGGTCGCGTGTGCTTCGAGACATTCCCCCACGCGATCACGTGCGCTTTCCTCGGGACGGACGTCGCATCCGCGAAGCAAAAGGGTCCGCAGCGCCGGGCAATCCTCGAACGGGAAGGTATCGCAACAGCGTCGCTGACTTCGATCGACGACGTCGACGCGGCGCTATGCGCGTTGGCGGCACGTTATCTGCTGGAAGGCAGAGTCGAAACATACGGTGACGAGCCAGGCGGATTCATAGTGGTGCCTGGACTTTGACACTCACATTCTGGGAGGACGGGTGCACCTGGCACGACGATTCGGAGTATTGCTGCTATCCATGGCGGCGTTGGGTTCGACCGCGGCATCGGCGAACGACATTCAGTGTGCAACCTCGCAGCAACCCGCTGAGCGCGTCATTTGCGATCACGCGATCCTGAACAACGAGTACGACGACATCTTCGCGCAGCAACAGGCTCTTCTGAGCAGCGGGAAACTCTCGTCCGCGCAACTGGCGAAGTGGCGGCAGGCGCGAAACGCCTGTATCGATGTGCACTGCGTGGATGGCGTGTTCGCGCAGTGGAAGGCGATGGCCCGGTCCGTCGACGTCGCTCCTCAGGCGGCCGCGCCTCAGCCGGCCGCGCCTGTCATGACGGCCTCGGAAACGGCGATGGCACCTGTCGGTCCCAATCCCGAAGCGCCTCCAGCCGTATCCGCATCTGATGCATCTCAGGTGTCCCAGGCCTCGCCGACGTCGGAGGCTTCTCTGGTGCGTCAAGGGAGTGCCGCTGGTGTGGCGCTTCCGCAGCCCGTCGCGGCGGAGGCTTCCGCGCCCGTGGCTGCCTCGGCGGCGCCCAGCCAGAGCGAATCTCGTGGCATGACCGGCATGAGCGACATCAGTGGCGGCCTGATCGTGGTTCTGCTCGTCGCGCTCGGAGCCGGTGTGTTCTTCGCGCTTCGGAACCGAAGCAGAGCGACCGCAAAGAAGACGCAAGGCAAGAACGGGCGATGAGGTGATGCCAACGCGCTGGCCTCGCGCACGAAACCGCGCTTTGACCTACCGGTCGGGCCGCTCGATTCGCCAATCAAACAACGCGGAATGCCTGTCACGGCGTTCCGCGCTAAAAGCGACTGCAAGGAACCGATTATCGGACGAGGAAACCGTAAGCCAGCGGGTCACGCTCGTCCACGATCCAGGTTGCGAAACCGCAAACGTATGCGTTGCCCTGGACCTCGGGGACGACGGCCTTGAAGTCGCCGACGGTCGTCTCACTGAGTACACGCCCCTTGAAGACCGTGCCGATGATGGACTCATTGACGAGCGTCTCGTTGCTCGCCAGTTCGCCGCGCAGATAGAGTTGCGCGACGCGTCCGCCCGTCCCTGAGCCGGTGGGCGAACGGTCCACTTCACGGTCGGCGAAGACGCAACAGTTGGCTTGCGTCGAGCCTTCGTGCCGCGGTGCGTTGGCAATGATGGTCCCGTAGATGTGGTTGATTTCCGGGATATCGGGATGCTCAACCGGGTACGCGTCGTTTGCAGCTTTTTTGACCTCGGCGCCAAACTTGATCAGTTCCTCGACGGAAGACTCCCGGACTGCGAGACCGTGCGGGGCACCGTCCGTATAGAAGTAGAAGGCACCACCGAAGGCGATGTCACCCTTTACCGTGCCAAATGACGGCGTCTCGACCGTGACATCCCGTTTCCAGATGAACGACGGAACGTTGACGAAGCGTACGTTGCCGGCGTGTTCACCATCCCATTGCACGAACGCCTCGATGAAGCCACATGGAGCGTCGATGCCGATTCGCGTCTCGGGAATCTGGCGCTGAACCCAGCCCAACTCGACCGCCGCGGTAGACAGCGCGATCACGCCGTGTCCGCAGTGGTCGCTATAACCCTCGTTGTGGACGAAGATGATTCCGAAGTCTGCCGTGGGACTAACGGGTTCGGTCAGGTATCCACCGTACATGTCAGCATGACCACGCGGTTCGAACATCAGCGCGGTACGAATTTCGTCGGCGTTCTCCTTCAGCCACGCTCGACGCTTGACGATGGTGTCACCGGGAAGACGAGGAAGCCCGCTCGTCACGATACGGAACGCTTCGCCGCCGGTATGGACCTCGACCGTCGAAATAGTGCGAGTGATTTTCATGTGTGCGTTGGGGGTTATTCGATTGAACGTCACTGCCCGTAGGGCACCGGAAGCCCGTTTCTGATCACATAGACGGTCGTGGGTGCGCCCTTCAGATCGCCGTTTTCATCGAAAGAGTAGGTGCCTGCCACGCCCTTATAGTTGGTCTTTGCCAACTGGGCGGTGAGCTTTGCCTTGTCGGTCGTGGTTCCCGCTTTGACCATCGCATCGGCCAGCAGTTTTACGCCGTCGTAGTAGCTGACCGCATAAACCTGCGTGTCGGTGTTGAACGCGGCCTTGTATTTCTGCAGAAACTCACGCCCGGCTGGGGTCTTGTCGAGCGCGATGCCGCCCTGGGCGCAATACACGATAGAGGCCGCGTCACCGGCAACCCTGCCCATGTCGGCCGAGCAAATGCCATCACCGCCAAGCAGCTTGGCTCGCAGTCCGCGTGCGCGCATCTGCCTGGCCATCGGCGCGCCTTGAGCAGCGTATCCGCCGAAGAAGACGACATCCGGATTTTTGGCCTTGATGCTGGTGAGAATGCCGAGGAAGTCAGTCGCCGACGAGTTCGTGAACTGTTGGTCCACGATTTGAATTCCATTTGCCTTCGCCTCTTTGACGAACTGCTCGGCCACACCTTGCCCATATGCCGTGCGGTCGTCGATCACCGCGGCGGTCTTGGCCTTCAATGTTTTGGCCGCAAACTGACCCATCGTTCCGCCTAGCTGCTCGTCACTCGCGCCGATACGGAAGATGTTCCTGAAGCCTTGCTTCGTCAGCGCCGGATTGGAGGCAACCGGCAGCATCGGTACCCCGCCGGCGTTATAGACGCGCGATGCCGGAATAGCCACACCTGAGTTGTAGGGGCCGAGGACAGCAATCACGCCGCTGTCGACGAGTTTCTGCGCGACCTGAACGCCAACCTTCGGATCTGCCTGGTCGTCCTCGGAGTCCAGTTTGAAAGTTACCTTCTGGCCAGCGACCGTGACACCGCTCCTGTTGAGTTCATCGATTGCAAGGCGGGCGCCGTTCTCGTTGTCCTTTCCGTTCGGCGCCTGGGGGCCCGTAAGCGGAGCCGAGTGACCGAGGGTGACCACCGATTGAGCATTGGCGGATGCGGTGATGCCGGCGGCTGTTAAGACAGCCATTGTTAGGACGAGGTGGCGCATATAGTCTCCAGGTATTGGATCCGTGTTTGACCAGATTAGCTGCGCTTCGGCATGGGTTCAACCTTTGAGCACGTCATCCGACAGGAGGAGTCGTGAAACTGACCGATTTCGATACACTGACTTTTGACTGCTACGGCACCTTGATCGACTGGGAGAGTGGCATCCTTGAAGGCCTGAGGCCTCTGCTGGAGCGAGCCAGGACGCCGCTCACGCGTGACGAGGTCCTCGAAGCGCACGCTCGCCACGAGTCGTCGCAGCAGAACTTCACCCCTGCGAAGCGCTATCAGGAACTGCTTCCCATCGTATATAAGCGCATGGCTGAAGAGTGGGGCCTGCCCTATACACACGAAGAATGCGTGGCGTACGGCCAGTCGATCAGAAACTGGCCGGCATTCGCCGATTCCGCGCTCGCGCTGCAATATCTGAAGAAGCACTACAAGCTGGTCATCCTGTCGAACATCGACAACGAAAGTTTCACCTTCAGCAACGCCAGGCTTCAGGTTGAGTTCGACGCCATCATCACAGCGGAGGACGTCGGGTCCTACAAGCCGTCGCCGCGCAACTTCGAGTACATGCTTCAGAAGCTCGATCAGCGCGGCATCAAGAAGGAAAAAATCCTTCACACGGCAGAAAGCCTCTTCCATGACCACAAGCCCGCAAACGAGTTCGGCCTGGCGTCGTGCTGGATTTACCGCCGTCATTCGCAGCCGGGCTTTGGCGCGACGATGAACCCGGGCTCGCAGCCTGACATCGACTTCCGCTTCGACAGCATGGCGGACTTCGTCGACGCGCATCGGGAAGCGCTGGTGAACCGAGCATCTTCGCGCCGTTGAAACGCGCCTGCCCGGTGGTAACATTTGTTGTCATCTCTCACCTCGGCGCCGATCCACCTCACCATGCCAGACAGCTTCGATCAGCTCGTCGCCCTGATTCGGGCGCGCTTTCCCGAACTGAGCCCGCAGTTCCAGATGGGAGCGGGCTTCCTGCTCGATCATCCCGACGAGGTCGCGGTGTCGTCGATGCGCAAGGTGGCCGAGCGCGCGCAGGTGCAGCCCGCGTCGCTGGTGCGGCTGTCGCAGCAACTGGGGTTTCCCGGCTGGAACGAATTGCGCGATCTGTTCGTCGCGCGCGTGCGCACGCGGCCCGAGCCGTTGACGAGCCGGGCGCGCTCGATGGTCAAATCGAAAGATGCGCTCGCGAACGATCTTCTCGTCGCGCAGCAGCACAATCTCGAAACGACCGCCGCGCATAACGGCCGCGTGATCGTCGAGGCCGCGCGCGTGTTGCGGCGTGCGTCGCACGTGCACGTGGCGGGCTTCCGCTCGTGTTACGCGGTGGCGTTCGGTCTCGTCTATGGCTACCGGCTGTTTCGTCCGTCGGTGTCGCTGCTCAACGGCGAGGCCGGCACGCTCGAAATGCAACTGCGCACGATCGAGCGCGACAGCGCGACCATCGTCATCAGCTTCGCGCCGTATTCGGTCGAAGCCGCGCGCGTCGCCGAGGCCGCGCTCGAAAAAGGCAGCAAACTGATCGCCCTCACCGACAGCGCCGTGTCGCCGATCGCGTTGAACGCCGACAAGGTACTGATCTTCTCGCACGAAAGCCCGTCGTTCTTTCCGTCGCTGGTGGCCGCCACAGCGATCGCCGAAGCGCTGGTCGCGCATTTGCTCGCGCTCGAAGGTGCGGATGCGCTCGAGCAGCTTGCGCTCGCCGAACAATCGTTGCATGCGAAGGGCGCGTACGTGCCTTGAGCGATTGCGTGAGGCACGCCACGCTCCGTTCGATATCGTTCAACGGCATTTGACAACAAATGTTGTATTGGCGTATAAATACGTACCGATTGTTGAATATGGTGCGACCCGTGGCGTCGATGCAGGCATTCAGTGTTTTTTCAGGTCAGCGGCGAGCCGTACGACATCGGCTACCGGCTTGGCGAAATCGCCTCGCCGCGGCCGGCCCGCTGCAACCGGCGGCCTTGCTCGACGTACTGCACGATCGCGCGCCGTCGGGCTTGCCGATCTACCGCGACGATCCTTACGATCCCGACGACGAAAACACCCTTGCCACCGCGCTGTTCGAAATCGGCAACGCTGGTGTGTCGATGAAAGCGTATCGCCAGAAGCAATGCGCGTTCGACACTTTCGTCGCGTGCGCGACGCCCGAACCGGCCCGCGTTTCAGCGCCCGCCGCCCTCACCAGGAACTGAACATCATGTCCACCGTTTTTCATCGCTCTCCAAAGCAATCCTTGCCGGTGGCCGTCGCGGGCGACGGCATCGAAATCATCGACTCCACGGGCAAGCGTTATATCGACGCGTCGGGCGGCGCAGCCGTGTCGTGCCTCGGTCACAGCAACCAGCGCGTGATCGACGCGATCAAGCGGCAAGCCCAACGGTTGCCGTACGCGCACACGTCGTTCTTCACGACGGAGCCGGCCGAGCAACTGGCCGACCGGCTCGTCGCGAGCGCGCCGGCCGGACTCGAGCACGTGTACTTCGTGTCGGGTGGCTCGGAGGCGATCGAGGCGGCGCTCAAGCTCGCACGTCAGTATTTCGTCGAGAAGGGCGAGACGCAGCGGCGCCATTTCATCGCGCGTCGGCAGAGCTATCACGGCAACACCCTCGGCGCACTCGCGATCGGCGGCAATGCATGGCGCCGCGAGCCGTTCCTGCCGATCCTGATCGAAGCGCATCACGTGAGCCCGTGCTACGCATATCGCGAGCAGCGCGCGGACGAAACCGAAGAAGCGTTCGCTCAGCGTCTCGCCGATGAACTCGAGCAGAAGATTCTCGCGCTCGGTGCGGACACGGTCGCGGCGTTCGTCGCGGAAACGGTGGTCGGCGCCACGGCGGGCGCGGTGCCGCCGGTGCGCGAATACTTCCGCAAGATCCGCGCGGTGTGCGACCGCTACGGCGTGCTGCTGATTCTCGACGAGATCATGTCGGGCATGGGCCGCACCGGCTATCTGTACGCGTGCGACGAAGACGGGGTGGCGCCCGATATGCTGACCATCGCCAAGGGCCTTGGCGCGGGTTATCAGGCGATCGGCGCGACGCTGGTCAGCGACCGCATCTATCAGACCATCGTCGGCGGCTCCGGCTTCTTCCAGCATGGTCATACCTATATCGGCCATGCGACCGCGTGCGCGGCCGCGCTCGAAGTGCAGCGCGTGATCGCGGAAGACGATCTGCTGGCGAACGTGCAGGCGCGCGGCGAGCAGTTGCGCGGCCGGCTGCGCGAGCACTATGCGCAACATGCGCATATCGGCGACGTGCGCGGGCGCGGCTTGTTCGTCGGCGTCGAACTCGTCAAGGATCGCGTTACCAAAGAGCCGTTCGACGCCAAACTGAAACTGCACGCGACGATCAAACGCGAAGCGTTCGCGCGCGGCCTGATGGTGTATCCGATGGGCGGGACCGTCGACGGCAAGAGCGGCGACCACGTGCTGCTCGCGCCGCCGTTCATCTGCACGGAGCGCGACATCGACGAGATCGTCAGCCGCCTCAGCGATGCGATCGGCGCGTCGCTCGCCGCCCGCTGAGATTCGACCCACCGACTTTTGCGAGAACGACGATGACCGAGCGCTTGCCTCACTTCGACATGTCCACTGCCACGCCCGAACAGAAGGCGGTGCTCGACGAAATCCTGTCCGGCCCGCGCGGCAACCTGAATGGGCCGTTCCTCGGCTGGATTCACAGCCCCGATCTCGCGCAGCACGCGCAACGCCTCGGCGCGTTTTGCCGCTACCAGACCGGGCTGCCGCTGCGGCTGTCGGAACTCGCGATTCTGGTGACCGCTTCGCGCTGGCAGGCCCAGGCGGAGTGGTACATCCACTATCCGATCGCGCTGCAGGCGGGCGTCGGCGAAGCGGACGCCGAGGCGATCCGCCAGGGGCGCCGCCCCGAGTTCGCCGATGCCGACGACGCGCTGATCTACGACTTCGCGAGCGAACTGTACGAGACGAAGCGCGTGACGGCCGCGACGTATGCGCAGACGGTCGGGCGTTTCGGGCATCAGGTCGTGATCAACCTGGTCGGCCTGCTCGGCTACTACGCGCTGGTCGCGATGACGCTGAACGTGTTCGACATGCGCGCATTGGGGCAGCAAAGCCTGCCGTTTCCCGAATAGCGCTTTTGCCAACGAGCGGCTGCGCAGCAGCGCCGCGCGCGCCAACGAAAAGCCCCGGTTGCCGAACTTCGCAACCGGGGCTTTTTTACTGCGCGCTACATTAACGACTTGCGCGCTCAGTTATCACGATCAGTTACCACGCTCAGTTACCGCGATACGTCGAAAAGAGACGTTGCTGCACCGTCGCCGGCGCGCCCGCGTCCGACGAACTGGCCTTCGCGCCGCCGACGTCTTGCGAACCTTGCGCCGAAGCGGTGACGATCGTCGAGTCCTGGGGCACGGCCTTCGGATAGGTGGTGTCGTTCTGGTTCAGGAGGCCTGCTTTTTGCGCGGCTACGAGTTCGGCGCGCACCTGAGCGCGCGTGACCGGACCGTTTGTCTGCTGGGCGAACGACAGTGCCGGAACGATAAGAGCGGATGCGACGACGACTGCGGAAAGAAGCGATTTCATGACGACCTCCAATTGATTGTGTGGTGGATCGGTGTGAACCGCGTTCCCCGATCCGTTGAACGCAGTCTATTTCTTACGAGGTCAGCAAAAAAGCGGCTTTCTGGCGAAATATTATTGCCAGTTTTGAGATAGTGAAAAAGGCGCTTTTCCGCGCCGGGACGCGGAAGCGCCTATGATGAAATGCGGTCCACGCCCGCGCCTGCGAGCCGCGCGGCACCTGCGACCGATGCCCAGGCGCGGACACATCCGGGCGGACCGCCGCGGCGGGCATCATCTTTGGTCGAGCAGCGTGCGCGGCAAGGCACAAACAGGAGAGAGCAATGAAGCGCAAGGCATCGGCAGTCTGGCAAGGCGGCCTGCAGAACGGCAAGGGCTCGATTTCCACCGACAGCGGCGTCCTGAAGGACACCCAGTACTCGTTCGCGACGCGCTTCGCGGACGGCATCGGCACGAATCCGGAAGAGCTGATCGCGGCTGCGCATGCGGGATGTTTCTCGATGGCGTTGTCGGCGGAGCTGGGCAAGGCCAACATCACGCCGGAGCACATCGGCACCACGGCCACCGTCACGCTCGACAAGGACGGTGGCGGCTTCGCGATCACCGCGGTGCATCTCGACGTGACCGTGAAGATTCCGGGCGGAGACAAGGCCGCGTTCGACAAAGCCACCGCGGACGCGAAGGCCGGCTGCCCAGTGTCGAAGGTGCTGAATGCAACGATTACGATGGATGCGAAGCTCGAGACCTGAGCCCCTGCTGTCACTGTGAGCGCGCAACGAAGCCGGCGACGGGCCATGTCCGCCGCCGGTTTTTTGATGCCGGTTGTCGAATGAACGGATGACCCCGACGCGAGTAGGCCTACGGAATGCCATCCTTGATTTATTGAACATCCAGTCATAATATAAACAGACCGACGCAACCAGGCAACAAGGTCATCGCAATTGAGTCATTCAAAGCAAGCCGCGAAAAAAGCCGGCGAAACGTGTCAGCGCGGCCGTCCGCGCGAGTTCGACACGGCCACCGTGCTGGCGAACGCGAGCCAGGTGTTCTGGGATCACGGCTACCACGCGACGTCGATCGACGATCTGTGCAAGGCCACCGGTCTGCTGCGCGGCAGCCTGTACGGCGTGTTCGGCGACAAGCACGGCATCATGCTCGCCGCGCTGGATCATTACTCGGAAGGCGCGGTCGCGCGGCTTGCGCAGCGACTGAGCGCGACGGCCGAGCCGGAGCAGGCGCTGCGCGACGCGTTGCTGCACTACGCGAGGGTGTCCTGCGCATTGAGCGGCCGGCGCAGCTGTTTCATTACGAATACGACGCTCGAAATGCAGCCCGATGACGAAGTGCTGCGCGCGCGCGTCGCCGCGATTCAGCGCCGCATGGCGACTTTGCTCGCGGCGGCGGTGATCCGCGGTCAGGCGAGCGGCGCATTCGATTCGACGCTCGACGAACAAGCCGTCGGCGATTTCCTGCTGTGCGTGATGCAGGGCTTGCGGGTCATGGGGCGGGTCGCGCATCAGCAAGATGCGCTGATCGGTATCGTCGATGTGGCGATGCGCGCGCTGGTGTAACGCCTCGTCCGCGAGCGGTGGCGCAAAATTTTTTAACCAATTTTTGAACGATCGGTCATGAAACGTGAGGCAATCAAGTCCGCTCAGGCGGCATTCGGTGGATCCGTCAGCTGCGCGGCGAGCGCAGCCGTGACCGGTCCCGGCCCGGCGATGGCCGGCCTGGCTGTCGCCGCCAACGCGTCGGCGCCCGGCTTTCAGCGCCAGGCGCTCGCGCTCGCCGTGCTGTTCGTCGGCGCCTTTCTCGCGCCGCTCGATTACTTCATCGTCAATCTGGCGCTGCCGTCGATTCACACGGGCCTCAACGCGAGCGACGCGCAACTGCAACTCGTCGTGTCGGCTTATGCGTCCGCCTACGCGGTGCTGCTGATCACGGGGGGCCGCCTTGGCGATCTGTTCGGCCGCCGTCGCATGTTCATGACGGGCATGGCGGCTTTCGTGATCGCGTCGGCGTTGTGCGGCTTCGCGACGAGCGGCCACATGCTCGTGATCTCGCGCATCGTGCAAGGCATCGCGGCCGCGGTGATGGCGCCGCAAGTGCTCGCGACGATTCGTGCGGTCGTGCCGTTGCATCAGCAGACGCGCGTGATGAGTCTGTATGGCTTCGTGTTCGGCTTGTCGTCGATCGTCGGGCAACTCGGCGGCGGCGCGCTGATCACGTATCACCCGTTCGGGCTCGACTGGCGCGTGATCTTCCTGATCAACATCCCGATCGGCATCGCGGCGTTCGTCGGCACATGGAAGTTCGTGCCGGAGAACCAGCCGGTCACGCATACCGGCGTCGATCTGAAGGGCGTCGCGCTGCTGTCGGCGGTGCTGCTGCTCGTCATCTATCCGATGACGCATGGCCGTGAAGCCGGCTGGCCCGCGTGGACCTTCGCCATGTTCGCACTCGCGGTGCCGGTGTTCGCGCTGTTCGTCGCGACCGAGCGGCGCGTCGAGCGCGCTGGCGGCCATCCGCTCGTCGACCTGCAACTGTTCCGCAATCGCGCGTTCGCGCTCGGTCTCGTGCTCGCGTTCCTGTTCTATTGCAATAGCGCGTTCTTCCTGACCTACGGCATCTTTCTGCAAACCGGCCTGCACTGGACGCCGCTCGCGTCGGGCATCGCGATCATGCCGTTCGCGCTCGGCTTCGTGATCGGGCCGTTGACGTCGCCGGCCGTGGTCAAGCGCATCGGCGCCCATGTGCTGACGCTCGGTTTCTCGATGATGACGTTGGGCTTCACGGTGACAGGCTGGTCCGCTACCCAATCCGCGACGCCCGATCTGCTGTTCTACTGCGGGCTAGTGTGCGCGGGCGTCGGACATGGTCTGCTGTTGCCGTCGATCATGCGCATCGTGCTGCAGGAGGTGGTGCCCGAGAAGGCCGGGCTTGCATCGGGTGTGGTCTCGTCGACGTTGCAGATCGGCTCCGCGTTCGGCACCGCGGCGATCAGCGGCGCGTTCTTCGGGGCGCTCGGCGGCAGTTCGGCACCCGCCTCTTATGCGCACGCGTTCCAGCTGAGCCTCGCTATCAATGCCGTGCTGATGTTCGTGTGTATCGGCCTTAGCGTGCTGCTGGTACGTCATCAGCAAGGCGTGCGGCGCTCGGTGGCCCCGGCAGTTTGAAATTAATCCGCTGGTAATCGTTTTCATTTGTTAGCTTGCTGAAAAAATCGTTCAATTTGAACGAAGCGGTATAACGAACTGCATCGTATTTACCGGCGATCTACTCGTTCACAGGTAATTCTGATTTAGATCAAACTGGCTCATTCCGATTAACGGCTCGACGACATCGCGTCAGCTTTCTCTAATCAGACGAAACCGGCCTCGCATTTTCTACCGGCCTGCAGACGGCCTGCAGTAAGTGTTGCGTTTGTGCGGTAGCGCACATAGGGTTAGCCGCAAGCTGTCGCGATGATTGTTTTCGGTAATGCCGGGAACTTTAGCCAGCGAGCATGGACTGCGGGTCTAATGGAAACGGTATCAATAAAAAAGCGCTTGCCGCGTTTAAATTCGATTGTTAATCTGTCTTAACTTTAGAGTGTACGTTCAACAGGTCGGAGTCGATAAAGCCGGGCTCAAGTTAATAACGCTCAAGATAGGGGGACCCAATATGCTGACCGCTACCATTGACGCATTCCAGACAGCATCCGCCGCCGCCTTCAATGTGGGCGACGTCGTCAAGTTAAAAGAAGGGGGCCCGCGCATGACCGTGACGTACGCAGGTCCGGTCGCGCTGAATCCCGGCGACTGGGTGATCTGCGAGTGGTTCGACGAACACGGCGAACTGCGCCACGAAAGCTTTGCGGCGCAAGCCGTGCGGGCGGAGCCGCGCTCCATTCCGGCGGGCTCGGTACAGTGGAGTCGCATCGGGCGCGCGGCCTGAGTGACGCCCCTGACTGACGCCCCTGACTGACGCCCCTGAGTGACGCCCGTGCACGTCAATCAATCGGTTTCCTGTTGTTCGTTTGTTGCTCGTATTGCTCGAGCCGCCCGAATCGTTTCAGCGCTCGGGCCGGTCGCGCGCGGCCTGGCGTCGCCGCACGCGCAGCGTCAGCGCCGATGAAAACGCGCGCAAGGTCGACACCTTGCGTGTCTCCACGACGTCCCGCGCGAGGCTCTCCGCCGGATTCGGCTGTAGCGCCCAATACAGCGCGAGCACCCAGCCGAGCACGGTCCAGCCGAGGCAGGCATTGAAGAGCGCGAGCGTCAGCACGTCGCGGCGCTTGCGCCGGTCCGCGATGATCGCCGGCAGAAAATACAGCGCCAGCGCGAACGCCGCGCCGATGGCCTGAACGGCCACGTTGCCACCCATACAAGCTCCTGATGCGCGATGCATGTAGCGATTGTCGCGCGAATGGCGGCCGCGCGCCTCGCACCTGCGCGTTCCAGTCTCCACCCCAATCACCGCAAGGGGTTCAGCCCGACACGCATCGGGACTATCATGATCGTTTCGACCGAACAGTACTTCACGGACCCGATCATGATCACCGACGACACGACCCAGCAGGCTCAACTCAACCCGGACACGCTACGAGAATTCGTCGAGCGCAAGTGGAACGACGAGATCGTGCCCGCGCTGACGGACTACATCGCGGTGCCGGCCAAGAGTCCGGCGTTCGATCCCGACTGGGCGAAACACGGTTATCTGGAGCGCGTGATCACCGACGCCGCGCAATGGGCCGAGCAGCAGCCGGTGCGCGGCCTGAAGCTCGAGGTGATCCGCCTGCCGGGCCGCACGCCGGTGATCTTCTTCGAGACGGCCGCGACGCGCTCGGGTAGCGACGAAACCGTCGTGCTCTATGGCCACCTCGACAAGCAGCCCGAGTTCGATGGTTGGCGCAACGACCTCGGTCCGTGGACGCCGAAGTTCGAAGACGGCAAGCTTTACGGCCGCGGCGGCGCGGACGACGGCTACGCGATCTATGCGAGCCTGACGGCGCTCGCCGCGCTCGATGCACAGGGTGTCGAACGTCCGCGCTGCGTCGGGCTGATCGAAACCTGCGAGGAGTCGGGCAGCTACGATCTGCTGCCCTACGTCGACGCGCTGCGCGAGCGGCTCGGCAACGTCGGGCTGGTCGTGTGTCTCGACTCGGGCGCGGGCAATTACGATCAGCTGTGGCTGACCACGTCGCTGCGCGGACTCGTCGGCGGCGATCTCGAAGTGCAGGTGCTAGACGAAGGGATCCACTCGGGCGTCTACGGCGGCATCGTGCCGTCGAGCTTCCGCATCATGCGGCAACTGTTCGACCGTCTCGAAGACTCCGCCAACGGCACGCTGCTGCCGAAGGGCTTCCACTGCACGGTGCCGGCCGATCGTCTGCGCGAAGCGGAGGCCGCCGCAAAGATTCTCGGCGACGACGTCTGGAAGAAGATGCCGTGGGCGTGCGGCCAGGACGGCCGTCAGGTGCTGCCCACCACGACCGATCCGCGCGAGGCGCTGCTCAATTCGACGTGGCGTCCGTCGCTGTCGGTGACGGGCGCGGCTGGCTTGCCCGCGCTCGCCGACGCCGGCAACGTGCTGCGTCCGCGCACGGCGTTCAAGCTGTCGCTGCGGCTGCCGCCGACCATCGAAGCGGAGAAGGCGGTCGCCGAACTGAAGGCGCTGCTCGAATTCGATCCGCCGTACAACGCGAAGGTCACGTTCAAGCCGGATGCGGGTGCGGCGAGCGGCTGGAACGCACCGGAGGTCGCGCCGTGGCTCGCCACCGCGCTCAACGATGCGTCGCGTCAGCACTTCGGCGCCGACGCGGCCTACATGGGTCTCGGCGGCACGATCCCGTTGATGAACGTGCTGAAGGCGGGCTTCCCGAAGTCGCAGTTCATGGTGTGCGGCGTGCTCGGGCCGAAGTCGAACGCACATGGGCCGAACGAGTTCCTGCACGTGCCGTACGGCAAGAAGCTGACGGCCGCGGTTGCCGAAGTGATTGCCGCGGCGCCGTGAGTTCCGGTTTCGTTTGAGTGGGGCTCGGGCGTGACCCGGGCCCGCTGTTTATCGATGCTGCTTTGATGCAGCTGTTTTTCCCGCCGTTTCATTCCTTCCGTTCGAACCTCACCGACACGCTGAATGACCGACTCCCAGACTGCCCAAACCACCACGCCCCGGATTCCGGCCGATCAACTGCATGCCTACGTCAGGGCGATCTGGGAGCGAGCGGGCAGTACGCCGCGCGAAGCGGAGCTGGTGGCCGATCATCTGGTGGCCGCGAATCTGACCGGGCACGACTCGCACGGTGTCGGCATGATCCCCCGCTATGTCGAATCGCTCGCCGACCGGCAACTGCAACTGAATCGACACGCCGACGTCGTGAAGGACGCGGGCGCGGTACTGACCGTCGAAGGCGGCAAGGGCTTCGGTCAGGTGATCGCGTTCGAGGCGATGGAGCGGGGCATCGAGCGCGCGCGGCGGCTCGGCGTCTGCGCGGTGGGCTTGCGCGGCGCGCATCATATCGGCCGCATCGGGCATTGGGCCGAGCAGTGCGCGCGCGCCGGGCTGGTGTCGTTTCACTTCGTCAACGTGGCGGGCGATCCGCTCGTCGCGCCATTCGGCGGCGCGGACCGGCGCATCGGCACGAATCCGTTCTGCGCCGCTTATCCGCGGCCCGGCAAACCGCCGCTGGTGCTCGACTTCGCGACCAGCACGATCGCGTTCGGCAAGACGCGCGTCGCTTATAACCAGGGCAAGCACACACCACCCGGCGCGCTGATCGATCACGAAGGCATGCCGACGCTCGAACCGAAAGTCATGCACGAAGCGCCGTTCGGCGCGCTGACGCCGTTCGGCGGCTACAAGGGTTTCGGGCTCGCGGCGATCTGCGAGATTTTCGGCGGCGCGCTGTCGGGCGGCTTCACGACGCATGCGGACACGCTCGGTACCACGCACGCGATCATCAACTGCATGCTATCGGTGATCATCGATCCCACCGCATTCGACGCGCCCGATGCGCAAGCCGAAGCCGATGCGTTCCTCGCGTGGGTGAAGGCGTCGCCGCTCGCGGCGGGCGCGGAGCGCATCTACGAACCCGGCGAGCCCGAGCGCGTGACGCGCGCGCGGCGCGAGGCCGCCGGCATTCCGATCGACGCGGCTACGTGGACGCAAATCCACTGCGCGGCGCGCGCTGTCGGGATGAATGAAGACGAAGTGGGTGGTTGGTCCGCGCGCCTCGGCTGAAGCGCGCGACAGCAGGGCTCAGGCGATCAGCCTGAGCTTGCTGCGCCTATCGAGCAGCCAGCGCTCGAACTCGGTGGCGGGCATCGGCTTCGCGTACAGGAAGCCCTGTACGTAATCGACGCCGAGCCCCTTCATGAAGGCTTCTTCCGCCTCGGTTTCGATCCCTTCGGCGACCACCTGGAAATCGAGCTCCTGCGCGACGGCGACCATCGAGCGCACCAGCGCCTGTGCCTTCATATCCGCGTGGATCGAGCCCGTGAAGCTGCGGTCGAGCTTGATCACGTCGAGCGGAATACGGCCGAGTTGCGACAGCGACGAGTAGCCGGTGCCGAAGTCGTCGAGATGCACCTGCGCGCCGAGTTGGCGGAACTGCTTGATCAGCTCGATCGCGGCCGCTTCGTTTTCGATCAGGCAGCTTTCGGTCAGTTCGAGGTCGACGAGGCATGGATCGAGACTCGCGTGCTGCAATGCCTCGGTGAAATGGCGGACCACGGCTGTATCCGTGAGCTGTCGCGCCGACACGTTGATCGCGACGCGCAGGTCATAGCCGGCCGCTTTCCAGCGGGCCGCCTGTTTCGCTGCGGTTTCCATCACCCAGCGGCCGAGCACGCCGATCAGTCCGGATTCCTCGGCATAACGGATGAATTCCGCCGGCATGATCTGGCCGCGCTCCGGCGAATTCCAGCGCACCAGCGCTTCGGCGCCTTGCACGGCGCCCGTCGCGAGGTTCAGCTTCGGCTGATAGTGCAGCGCCAACTGGCCTTCGTCGAGTCCGCGGCGCAGATTCGTGTCGAGCCACATGAACTCCGCGACGCGGCGATTCATGTCCGGCGAGAACACGCGATGCGTGCGCTTGCCTTCGTCCTTCGCGACGTACATTGCCGTGTCGGCCGAACGGATCAGCGATTCGAGGGTTTCGCCATGCTCGGGCGAACGCGCGATGCCGATCGAGCAGCCGGTATAGACCTCGACGAGCCCGACAGCGAACGGCATGCGCATACGATCGAGAATGCGCTGCGCGGTGTTTTCCAGCTCATGCGCGGAGCCCTTCGCCGCGAGCACGATGAATTCGTCGCCGCCCAGACGCGCGAGCGAGTCGCCCGGATTCAGGCAGTCGCGGATCGCGTCCGACACGTCGCAGATCAGGCGGTCGCCGAACACGTGGCCGTAGTGATCGTTGACCTTCTTGAAGTTGTCGAGATCGAGAAACAGGATGCCGACGGTTTCGCCCGGCGCGGCCAGTTCGATCGCGATCTGGATGCGCTCCTGGATCGCGTTGCGATTGGCGAGGCCTGTGAGCGGGTCGGTGGTGGCCTGCTCGATCAGGCGGTCCTGCGCGAGCCGTTGCTCGGTGATGTCGGTGCCCGAGCAGATCAGGAACTGCTCTTCGATGCCGCTGCCGCTGCGCACGAATTTGTTGCGAAACAGGAACAGCCGTTCGCCGTGCACCGTTTTGATGCGCCGTTCGATCTCGTACGGTTCGCCACGATTGAAAAAATTCGCGCTCACCTCGTTCGAGACCCGGTCGTCGTCGGACGACATGAACAACGTCCAGACGCTGCGGCCGATGATGTCCTCTTCCCTGAGCCCGGTCAGCTCCTCGGCGAGCCGGTTGAAGCGCTGTATCCGGCCGTTCCGGTCGACGATCACGACGACCGAATTGACTTCCGAGACGACCTGTTCAGCGAACGACAGACCGTGCAGCAGCGCTCGCGCGACGGATTCGGTGTCGCCATCGGCCGACGCGGTGCCGCCCCAGCGATGACAATCGAGTTTCTTGCCGACCAGATGCAGCCGCAGCGGCGCGGCGTCCAACTGAACGTCGACGACGACGTGGGAGGTCACGCCGCTCAGCGCGCGGACCTGGGAAGCTTGAGAAGAGGTGAGGGAAATGGCGACGCCGACAGCCGCGTGGCCGTGCGCAGGCACGAGTTCCAGTATGTTGCTGGCCGCCGCCAGGCCCCAGCGAGGGCTGCTCGTGCCGAACCGCGCGTGAAGCACCTGGTCGTGTAGCTCGTCGCTCATGGAATCCCCGGAGTGTGCCGGCGGTCCCTATCAAGGCGGGCGGCGGCAGACAGTCTTCCTCATACTAAAATGAAACTGCCTCATTGTATCTAAGCGTGACAATTCGAGCGAAGAATCATTAACGTTTTGCTAAGCATGAGTATGGGCCTGCGCGGCCGCGCGCGGCGCGATTATTACCCGCCAGAACGACGCCACGATGACGTCGCTAGAGGCGGCGCGCCAGCAGCGCGCGGGAGCGTTCGCGTTCGGGCGGGTTGGCGTCGAGCGCCGCGTCGAACCGGAACTTGCCGGCCACCAGCGTGGCCGCCACCACGCCGTCGCGATACAGCACGCGGTTTCCGGTCACGGCCGGCACCTTGTCGCCGACCAGCAGCGTGCCGACGAGATTCAGCGGATCGGTCCCAGCAACGCAGATAAGAGCACCGTCGTTCGGCTGCCGGCGCACCTCGCGCAGCAGCGCAATCGCCTCGGGCAGCGCGAACTGCTCGCCCGCGAGTCCGTTGACGAACCGCCCGCCGCGGATCACGCCGCGCGCCTCGAGCCGCTGCAGAACGCGCAGCAGATCGCGCCACGGCGGAAGCCATTCGGCCTCGCGTTCGAGCACGCGCCAGAACACGACACCGTAGCGGCGCAGCAACGTCATTGCGACGTGTTCGAGCGCCTCGGGCGGTAACTGGCGCTGCCGTTCGGATGGATTTTCCGGCGCGACGGCGGACGGACGGCTCACGAGCGCCCAACGCCCAGCGTCGTCCATGCCGCCGATCAGCGCGCTCGCTCGCGCGCGCCGGCTGCTGGAAAACGCGTTGCGTTTGGCGACCGGCTTCAGCAACGCGCGCAAGCCCGCGAAGCTGTCGGAGTTCGCGAGGCCGGCCGCGACCAGCTCGCCGAGCGCGTTTTCGAGCTCCATGCGCAGCACGCGCACCTCGGCGAGCAGTTCGTCGAAGAACATCGCGCCGTGTTGCGCGAGGGTATCGTGCACGCTTTGCGCGAGCGCCGACAACTCGACCTGGCGCGCCGGATCGAGCAGCGCGCGCCACGCACGCAGCTGGACGCGCGGCAGCAGCACGATCGGCGTGCCGCGGACCGGACCGGCGGCGCCGCGCGCCCGCTCGGTCAGGCGGGTCCAGACGATCTTGCCGGCGCGGCATAGCTCATCGAGCGAACTGCTGGTGTAGGCACGCACGCGCGCGGGCAGGATGTCTTCCTCCCACGCGCCGGCCGCGGCCTGGAAGCCTTCGAGCTGGTCGAGCGCGGCGGCGAGCGCGTCGCGGCCTTCGGCACGTGTGGTCGGCGTCAGATGCTGCCATTCGAACAGGAAGCGCATGAAGTCGTGCCGCTCGACCGGCTCGATCTCACGCCGCAGCCGCCTCACCGTGTAGCGGTGGATGCGTGCGAGCAGGTGTCGTTCGCACCATTCCTCGTCGCTCGTGTGCGGCGTGAAGCGGCCGCGCAACAGATAGCCTTCGGCTTCGAGCCGGATCAGCGCCTGTTCGATCCGGTCGGCCGGCAAACCGAGCGGGCGCGCGATCGCCTCGACCGTCAGCGGGCCGAAGCCGGTCAGCCGCGCGCGCAACACGTCGACGAGCGCGTCGTCGGCGCTCCAGTTCTCGGTGTAGCCCTTCGGGGCGCTCAGCGGCGGCATGTAGCGATTGCGCGCGATGCCGGGGTACAGCGCTTCGAAACAGGTGAGGCGTTCGGCGGGCAGCCACAGTGCGCTGTCGCTGGCGTTGTCGTTGCCCGTGCTCGCGTTGGCTTGCGCGGCCAGCGGCAAGCGCGTCGCCCGGCCGGCTTTCGCCAACGCCGCAAGCAGCGTCGGCCAATCCTCGTGCGCGAGCGCCTCGGCCCCGGTGATGCACGCGAGGCCCGTCAGCGCTTCGTGCATTTCGTCGGCGTTGCGCGCCTGCGGCCACGCCTCGTCGCGCACGCTGTCGATCGCGGCGGCGTCGAGCGCGCCAAGATCGTCGGCGCTTTCAGGGTCCGTCCAGCGGCGGTTCAGCACCGCCTGGGTGCGGCGCTCCTCGATCGGCGCGTCGTCGAGATACGCGTAGGGCTTCGCGGTCAGGATTTCGGCGGCGAGCGGCGACGGCGCCGGCAGATCACGCGCGACGAGCCGCAACTCGCCGCGCTCGATGCGGCGCAGCAGCGCGAGCCAGCGTTCGCTGTCCATCGCGTCGTGCAGACAGTCGTCGATGGTTTGGTCGACTAACGGGTGGCGCGGCACCTCGCGTTCGCCGACGAGGTTCTCCAGACACGCGGCCTGCTCGGGAAACACGCTCGCGAGCAGATCCTCGCTGCGCATGCGCTGCAGTTGCGGCGCGGTCTTGCGGCCGCCCGTGTAGCGCGGCAGGCAGAGCGCGGTCGTCGCGTTCCAGCGCCAGCGCACGCCGAACAACGGCGCATCGAGCAGTGCCTGGATCAGCAGGTGTTCGGCGCTGTTCGAGTGCAGATAGCGCCAGACCTCGTCGAGCACGAACGAATGGTTGCCGGTCAGCGACAGCACGATCGCGTCTTCGGTGGCGGCGGCCTGCAACTCGAAGTTGAAGCTGCGGCAGAAGCGCTTGCGCAGCGCGAGCCCCCACGCGCGGTTCACGCGGCTGCCGAACGGCGAGTGGATCACGAGCTGGGTGCCGCCCGATTCGTCGAAGAAGCGCTCCATCACCAGCGTGCTCTGCGTCGGCAGTACGCCGAGCGCGGCGCGGGCACGCGCCAGGTATTCGACGATCTGGCGCGCGGCGGGCTCGTCGAGCGCGAGCTCGTCGGCGAGCCAGGCGATGGCGCGGTCGAGGCGCGCGGCCGTGGGTTCGGCTTCGTTCGCGGGCAGCGTGGCTGCGGCGGGTGCGGACGCCGTTGTGGTCTGCGTCGGGCTCTGCGCCACGGCAGCTTTCGCGTTGCGTCCTCTCTTTGCCGCGGATTTCGCGGGCGTTGCGGCTGCTTCGAATTGCGCCGCGGCGATTGGCACCGACGCAACCGCCTGTGACGCCGGCTCGCCCTCCGTCAGCAAACGCTCGACCTGCTCCCGCAATCTCGTGACCGCGAAAGACAGCTCGTCGCTGCGCCCCGGCGCCTCGCCGAGCCAGAACGGAATGTTCGGCGGTTGCCCTTGTGCGTCCTCGACACGCACCCGGCCACTCTCGATTCGCAGAATCCGATACGACGCGTTGCCGAGCTGGAACACATCGCCGGCGAGGCTTTCGACCGCGAAGTCCTCGTTGACGGTGCCGATGTTGATCGCCTGCGGTTCGAGCACGACGGCGTAATCGGCGTTTTCGGGGATCGTGCCGCCCGACGTCACGGCGACCAGCTTGCCGCCGCGCCGGCCGCGCAGCGTGCCGCTTACCGCATCGCGATGCACGTACGCGGCGCGCGGACCGTGGCGGCTCGTGTAGCCCTCGGCGAGCATGCGCAGTACCGCGTCGTATTGCTCGCGCGACAGATCCGCGTACGGCGCTGCGCGCCGCAGCATGTCGAACAGCGCATCCTCGCTCCACTCGGCGCTCGACACTTCCGCGACGATCTGTTGCGCGAGCACGTCGAGCGGCGCGCGCGGGATGCGTAGCGCATCGAGTTCGCCACGCCGCACGCAATCGAGCAGCGCCGCGCATTCGAGCAGGTCGTCGCGCGAGGCTGGAAAGAGCCGCCCCTTCGGCATGCCGCCGACGTGGTGGCCCGAGCGGCCGACGCGTTGCAGGAACGGCGCGATCGCGCGTGGCGAACCCATCTGGCAGACGAGGTCGACGTCGCCGATATCGATGCCGAGTTCGAGCGAAGCGGTCGCGATCAGCACGCGCAGCTCGCCGCGTTTCAGGCGCTGTTCGGCGTCGAAACGATGTTCTTTCGCGAGACTGCCGTGATGCGCGGCGACCGCGTCCTTGCCGAGCCGCTCGGTCAGATGACGCGCGGCGCGCTCGGCCATTCGGCGCGTGTTGACGAAGATCAGCGTCGTGCGATGCTGCGCGACCAGCTCGGCGAGCCGGTCGTAGACGCGCTCCCACACTTCGTTGGCCATCACCGCTTCGAGCGGCACCGGCGGGATCTCGAGCGCGAGGTCGCGCGCGCGGACGTGGCCGACGTCGATCACCGCGCACTCGGCCGGTACGTCGCTCTCGAGGCTCGCGCCGCCGACCAGAAACCGCGCGACCGCGCTGACCGGCTTTTGCGTCGCCGACAGCCCGATGCGCGGCAGGCGCCGGGCGCAGAGCGCGTCGAGCCGTTCGAGGCTCAGCGCGAGATGACTGCCGCGCTTGCTGCCGGCGAGCGCATGAATCTCATCGACGATCACCGTGCGCACCGTTGCCAGCATGCGGCGGCCAGAATCCGAGCCGAGCAGCACGTACAGCGACTCGGGCGTCGTCACGAGAATGTGCGGCGCGCGCTTTTTCAACGCGTTGCGTTCCTGCTGCGTGGTATCGCCGGTGCGCACCGCGGTGCGAATGTCGAGCGGCGGCAGGCCGAGCCTGTCGAGTTCGGCGGCGATGCCTTGCAGCGGCAGTTGCAGATTCAGGCGGATGTCGTTCGAAAGCGCCTTCAGCGGCGACACGTAGACGACCAGCGTTTCGTCGGGCAGCGTGCCGCCGTTCGCGAGGCCTTGCGAGACCAGGTCGTTCAGCGCGGACAGGAATGCGGTCAGCGTCTTGCCGGAGCCCGTCGGCGCGGCGACCAGCGTCGAGCGGCCGCTACGGATCTGCGGCCACGCGGCGGTTTGTGCGTCGGTCGGGGCGGCGAAGGTTTGCTGGAACCAGTTGGCGACGGCTGGGTGAAAACCGTCGAGTGCCTGCTGGGCTGGCGGTAAGGCTGGCGCGGCGGGGCGCGCCGCGCTCGCGGTGGAGCGGGCCTTGGGGGAGCGAAGCGCCGCGTCGAGTGCGGCGGAAGTCTTTGCCGAAGTCATGCTTGTGCAGATGAGGGCGGCGCGGGGGATATCCAGTCGGTACCGGGCAATGTCGACCGTTTTGACGGTTGTGGGTCATTCCACGCTGACGGCGCAATAGCCGCCAGTCTCGCAGGTTTTCGCCGCTCGTGCGCGGCGCATCGGGCGTCGCGCCGCTGCTGGAATTCGTAGTCTTTTGCGGCGTGTGCGCCACTCCTACCAACCTCCGCCGATTGCAGTACGCTTGACGACTCTTCCTGCACCCACGATGGAGCGTCGACAATGCGATATAACCAGTTGGGCCGTACCGGTGTGTTTGTTTCAGAGTTGTGTTTGGGCACGATGACCTTCGGCGGTGGCGAAGGCATCTGGCGGCAGATCGGCGATCTGCAGCAGAACGACGCGGAGCGGCTGGTCGGCCGGGCGCTCGACGCGGGCATCAATTTCATCGACACCGCCGACGTTTACGCGGGCGGCCTGTCCGAGCAGATCACCGGCCAGGCGCTGAAGAACCTGCAAGTACCGCGCGACAAGGTCGTGATCGCGACCAAGGTGTTCGGCCAGACCGGCGAGTTCGCAAACGCGCGCGGCGCGTCGCGCTATCACATCCTCGACGGCATCAAGGCGAGCCTGAAGCGTCTGCAACTCGATCACGTCGACCTGTATCAGATCCACGGTTTCGATCCGGCCACGCCGATCGAAGAAACCGTGCGCGCGCTCGATACGCTCGTGCAGCACGGCCACGTGCGCTACGTCGGCGTGTCGAACTGGGCCGCGTGGCAGATCGCGAAGGCGCTCGGCATCGCCGAGCGGCTCGGCACCGCGCGCTTCGAAACGCTGCAGGCGTATTACACGCTCGCGGGCCGCGATCTCGAACGCGAACTCGTGCCGATGCTGCAAAGCGAAGGCCTCGGCCTGATGGTGTGGAGTCCGCTCGCGGGCGGTTTGCTGAGCGGCAAATACGGACGCGAGCAGCAGGCCGAAGCGGACAGCCGTCGCACGAACTTCGATTTTCCGCCTGTCGATCGCGAGCGCGCGTATGACTGCATCGACGTGATGCGCGAAATCGCTGCAGCAAAAAACGTCTCGGTCGCGCAGATCGCGCTGGCGTGGCTGCTGCATCAGCGTGTCGTCAGCACGGTGATCGTCGGCGCGAAGAAAATCGAGCAGCTCGACGACAACATCGCGGCGACCAACGTCGCGCTATCCGCCGATGAGCTCGCGAAGCTGGCCGAAGTCAGCGCGCTGCCGGCGGAGTACCCCGGCTGGATGCTGGAGCGGCAGGGCGAGCAACGCCGGCAGCAGCTGGCCGAGGTTCGGCACGTCGTGCAGCGATGACGCGACGGCGTACTCGCGTTCGCCCTGGAAGCCCGAATCTTCATCGATGGGCCGCGCGAGTTTCATGCTCGCGCGCGGGCCTGAGGCGGTCGACTGGAAAAACCGCCAACTCGTGAAGACGATCCACCGCTCTCAGGTTCTCCGCGGCCATTTCGTTTCGGCACTCGCTCAGGTCTCGACGTCCGCGAGACTGAAAGTCTCCGTCTTGTCGTTGTACGAGAAGATCTCCGCGTAACGACCCCAGTCGATCACCGCATCGAGTGTCTCCTGCGCCGCGCTGTCGGACAGCAGGTCCTCGAGTTCCTGCTCGAAGCGCACGCGCGGCGCGCGATGTCCGGGCCGTTCGTTGAGCACCTTTCTGATTCGCGCGGCGAGCGGCACGCGCTGCAATAGATGATCGGCGAACATGATCTTGCGCTCCTGCGTGCTGCCCTCGGCGAATCGATGCGCGGGTGGCGTCAGGAACACGTCACCCTCGCTGACTTCGGCAAAGCCGAGGTACTGCAGCATCTCCGCGATCGGGAACAGTTCGTCGACTTCCAGCTGCAGTGTGCGCGCGATCTCGGGCATGTCGGCGCGGCCGTTGTAGGGCGCTGCAGCGAGCGTTTCGAGCAGACCGGCCATCAGGTTGGTCGACACGTTCGGCAACCAGCTGCCGGGTTCGAGTTCGCGTTTGGCCGCGGTGTCGCTGGGGCGCGCGGTCATCTTCGCGTAGATTTCGTCGACGAGCGCGCGAAAATCCGGGTCGAGCCGGTTGCGCGGATGCGCGAACGGCACTACGGTCTGGGCCACCACGCGCCCGGGGTTCGACGACAGCACGAGAATGCGATCGCACATGAACACGGCTTCCTCGATGTTGTGCGTGACGATCAGCACCGACTTGATCGGCATGCGGTCCTGGTTCCACAGGTCGAGCAGGTCGGTGCGCAGCGTTTCGGCGGTCAGCACGTCGAGCGCGGAGAACGGCTCGTCCATCAGCAGGATGGTCGGATCGACGACGAGCGCGCGCGCGAAGCCGACGCGCTGCCTCATGCCGCCCGACAGTTCGCGCGGATACGCATTTTCGAAACCGTCGAGGCCGATCAGATCGATCGCGGCGAGCGCGCGCGTGCGCCGCTCCTCGACGCCGACGCCGAGCGCCTCCAGCCCCGCTTCGACGTTCTGCAGCACCGTCAGCCACGGAAACAGCGCGAAGGTCTGGAACACCATCGCGACACCCTCGGCGGGACCGTCGAGCGGCTTGCCCAGGTAGGTCACATTGCCGCTCGTCGGCCGGATTAGACCGGCGATGATGCGCAGCAGCGTCGACTTGCCCGAGCCCGAGCGGCCGAGCAGTCCGACGATTTCGCCCTCGTGCAGCGTCAGATTGACGTCGTCGAGTACCAGCAGGTCGCTCTGGTTTTTATGGAAGCCGCGGCTCACGTGCTCGATGTTCAGCACTTGCGCGCCCACGGGCGGCGGCGACTGGAGCCGGTCGGCGGGAATGGCTTGAATGACGTTTTGCATGGGTTCACTCCTAGTCGAGTCGCAGCCTGATTTCGGCAAAGGCATACAGGGGGCGCCACAGCGCGCGGTTGAATAGCGTGACGAATAGCGACATCACGGCGACGCCAAGGATGATCTTCGGAAAGTCGCCCGCGGCGGTCGTCTCGGCGATATAGGCGCCGAGGCCGTGCGCGACCACATTGGTATCGCCCCACTGGACGAACTCGGACACGATGCTCGCGTTCCACGCGCCGCCCGATGCGGTGATCGCGCCAGTTACGTAGTAAGGGAATACGCCCGGCAGCATCAGTTGGCGCCACCATTGCCAGCCCCGGATGCGGAAATTGATGGCCGCCTCGCGGTAGTCGTTCGGATAGGCGGTCGCGCCCGCGATCACGTTGAACAGGATGTACCACTGCGTGCCGAGCACGATCAGCGGCGACAGCCAGATATCCGGATTCAGATGAAAGCGCACGATCACGATCACGAACACCGGGAACAGCAGGTTCGCGGGGAACGCGGCGAGAAACTGCGCGAGTGGCTGGACCTTCTCGGCGAGCGCCGGACGCAGGCCGATCAACACGCCAATCGGTACCCAGATCACCGAGGAGATCGCGATCAGCACGGCGACACGCAGTAGTGTGATGAGCCCGAGCACGAACACGTGACCGACCTCGTCGAGCGTGACGCCGGCACGCACATAGGCGACGACGCGATAGATCGCATAGACCGTCAGCGCGAATACGAGCACGCCGCACACGATGTCCCCCACGCGCGTCGATTTCTCGCCGCGCGGTCCGCTGGCGCGTCGCGCGCTCGCGAAAGGCACACGGAACGGAATGCGTGCGGTGGTCGCGAGCATCACGCCCGCCGGCGTCAGCAACTGATGAATCAGACGTGTGCGCCGCATCGTGTCGAGCAGCCAGGACTGCGGCGCGTTGCCCGAAGTCGTGGTCTCCATGCGGAACTTGTCGGCCCACGCGACGAGCGGACGGAACAGCAACTGGTCATAGGCGAGAATCACGACCGTCATCGTCAGAATGACCCAGCCGATCGCGTGCAGGTTCTTGTCGCTGATCGCCTGCGCCAGGTAGGCGCCGATGCCCGGCAGCGTAACCGTATGATTGCCGACCGTGATCGCTTCGGAAGCCACGACGAAGAACCAGCCGCCCGACATCGACATCATCATGTTCCAGATCAGGCCGGGCATCGAGAACGGCACTTCGAGTTTCCAGAAGCGCTGCCATGAAGTCAGATGAAAGCCGCGCGAGACTTCGTCGAGATCGCGCGGCACCGTGCGCAGCGACTGATAGAAGCTGAACGTCATGTTCCACGCCTGGCTCGTGAAGATCGCGAAGATCGCGGCGAGTTCGGCGCCGAGCACGCGGCCCGGGAACATCGCGAGGAAGAACGTCACCGTGAACGAGATGTAGCCGAGCACCGGCACCGACTGCAGGATGTCGAGAATCGGCACCAGCACGAGACCGGCGCGGCGGCTCTTGGCGGCCAGCGTCCCGTAGACCAGCGTGAAGATCAGCGACGCGACCATCGCCGCGAGCATGCGCAGCGTGGTGCGCATCGCGTACTCGGGCAGGTTGGCCGGATCGAGCGAGATCGCCTGCGTCTTTAGCGTCGACATCGGCGCGAGCGTCTCGTGAAAGCCGATCGACGCCATCGCGATCAGGCAGATGATCAGCGGGAACGCAACGAAGTCCCATCCGTTTGGACGCAGCCGTCGTGCGGATGCATTGGCGGTGCGGTTCAGGTTGAAACCGAACTCCATCAGTAACCTCCGGGGCCGTGGGTATTTGCGCACAGCGAAGTCGTGCCGCCGTGCAGGGCGGCGACACATGCATCGATTCGCGAGGGATTGTTGAGTTGGAACATGACGAATCGCAAGTTGACGAAAGGGCTCATTCAGCAAGCAACGGCCACGACGAGGCAACGCCACAATCTTTCGATAATGGCGTTGATTCGTGACAGAAACCTGGCAGGACTTAAGAGAGCAGCGACCCGATTCGGCGCCACAGCGTGACAAGCCGATTCGATTGGACCGGATCGAGCGACAGAAGCGACTCGTAGTGAGCGCGCGACTCGTTGCGATAGGGCAGATGCGGCAAAAGCAGAGCGAAATACATGACGTTTCTCCGCGCGTCGTATGTGACGCGGCAAGCGGAAAGCGGAAAGCGGGCAGACGGTCCAACGTCGCACGCTTGGCGCGGCGTCAGGTTGCTAGCTGCTTTCCTTCTCTAAGGCTGAAGGGAAGGGGCATAAACAACAACTGTCACTGTCGGGCATGGGGCTCCTCGTCGGGTTGAACTGCGCTCAGGCACGCAGCGTGGTTTTACCGGCCTCGCCAGAACCCGCGACCACGCGCGGGTATCGGCGAGCGTCGGCCGCAAACCCGAAGGCTTGCGAGGGCGTGCCAGTGCGGACGAGCGAAGGCCGCGTCCACATGGCGCTCATGATCGAGGTGCACGAAGAAGATTTGCTACGGCGCGCACCGTTCTGCCTGCTGGCGGAACGGCGGCGCGGGGAAGGGGCGCGGACGTTCTGCCGGTCAGGCAGTGAAACTGTTCGAAGATCGACTACTGCAGGTGTCCAAGGCATCAGCCCCATTTGAGAAGACGGGCGAATTCTAGACGCGGTAAAAACCCGGAGTCAACCAGATTCTGTAAGCAGAGCCAACATTTATCGACGAAGGCTTGCGCAACGAGTTCGAGAATCATTGCGTGCGGCCCCGAGAACCCGACGTTGTCTTTATGCGTTTTTTTACTTGCGCTTTTTCGGGCGACGTCAATACAATTCGCCCCAACGTATCGAAGGAGTCACCCATGGACGCATGTTCAGGCAGTGGAAGTCCGATGCCGGCCAGCGCCGGCAACACAACCGCGAGATAGTCGCCGCAGGTTCACTCCTTCGCCGCTAACTCGCCCCATTCGGGTTAGCGCGCTTCAATTCTGACCGGCCTTTGCTGCCGGTTTTCCGTAGCACGCTTCCTCTTTTCTGATCGTCGTCTGCAACCTCTGCTTGCAGAGGCGGTTGCGCTTTCGCATTGCGCTCGTTGTGCGCCGGAGTGCGTCACGGTAACGTCGCTGGCTCGCGCAAGCTTGCATGCCGGGAATGAATTGAACACACGTTTGCCACCTGCGTGTGCGAACAACAACGGAGCGATCCGCCTATAACTTCAACCCCAGATACGTGATGGAAAATATCTACAAGCGCAGACCGCAGAGCTCCGGCGGTGCCATCGCCGTGAGCGCGGTTCTTTCTCTCGGCCTCGTTCCTTGCGCGTTCGCGCAGACACCCGGCGAAGCCGCGCCGACGCAAGCGGCGCCATCGACCGCCCCGGCCGCCCCGGCTCCCGGCGCCACGGACAATGCGGCGCCCGCCGATCAGAGCGTCGCCGCGCCCACGGGATTGTGGGAGCGCCCGAACCTGCTCGGCGACATGGGCGGTTTGCGTCCGTGGCTCGGCAACTACGGTGTGACTTTCAATCTGCAGGAGACCGGCGAGTACATGGGCAACCTCTCGGGCAGGACGAATCGCGGCGGTGCTTATCAAGGCTTGACCGAGTTCGGACTCGTCGTCGATACGCAAAAGGCGTTTGGATTGCCAGGCGGCACTTTCAACGTGTCCGGTCTGCAGATTCACGGCACGAGCCTGACCGCCAGAAATCTGCAAACGCTGCAAACCGCGAGCGGCATCGAAGCCGACGCCGCTACCCGTCTGTGGGAACTGTGGTATCAGCAGTCGCTCGGCAACGTCGACGTCAAGATCGGTCAGCAGAGTCTCGATCAGGAGTTCATGGTCAGCCAGTACGCGGCCACCTTCATGAACGCGACGTTCGGTTGGCCAGTGCTGCCGTCCGTCGATCTGCCGGCGGGCGGCCCGGCCTATCCGCTGTCGTCGCTCGGCGTGAGGGCGCGGGCGTCGTTCGCGAACGGAGTAACCGTGTTGGGCGGCGTATTCGACGGCAATCCGGCGCCAGGCGTCGGCGATCCGCAAAAGCTCAACGCGAGCGGCACGAACTTCAATCTCGGCAACGGCGTGCTCGTGATCGGCGAACTGCAGTACGCGATCAACCAGCCGTCGGCGAATGCGTCCGATCCGAAGCCGGCCGGCCTGCCGGGCACCTACAAGCTCGGCTTCTGGTACAACAGCAACCACTTCGCGGATCAGGGTTTCGACACGAGCGGCCTGTCGCTAGCGAATCCGGCGAGCAACGGCGTGCCGACGAGTCATCGCGGCAACTACAGCTTCTACGCGGTCGCCGATCAGATGGTGTGGCGCGCGGGCTCCGACAGTCCGCGGTCGCTCGGTGTGTTCGCGCGCATCATGGGTGCGCCGGGCGATCGCAATCTGGTCGATCTCGGCGTGAACGCGGGCGTGACGCTCAAGGCGCCGTTCAAGGGGCGCGACAACGACGTGGTCGGGCTCGCGCTCGGCTATGCGAAGATCGGCTCGCACGCGCAGGATCTTGCGAGCGCGCAGCCGCTGTACACGCCGGGCTATCCGTCGCGCGGCGCGGAGACCATGCTCGAAGCCACCTATCAGTATCAGGTCGCGCCGTGGTGGATGCTGCAAGCGGACTTCCAGTACTTCTGGCGGCCGGGCGGCGGAATTCCGCACCCGGACGATTCGTCCCAGCGCATCGAGAACGAAGCGGTTCTCGGTTTGCGCACGACGATTCAGTTCTGAGGAACGGTCACCAGGCTGGTAGGCGTTTGATCGATCGCTGCAACAAGGGCCGCGCGCCGCATCGCCGGACATGATCGGTCGATGCGGCACGTAAGGACGGACGACGACTTGGCGATCGCTGCGGCTAATCATCAGTCTCGCTTACCCCTGCGTGTGCGCGGCGACCGCGTCCAGCGTGCGCGCCGAGTACACCAGCGTCGCGCCCGCGTTGATCGCCATCGCGACGCCGAGCGCTTCGGCGATTTCCTCGCGGGTCGCGCCGTGCTTCAGCGCCTCGGCCGTATGGACCGTGATACAGCCGTCACAGCGCAGGCTGACCGCTACCGCGAGCGCAATCAGCTCGCGCGTTTTCGCGCCGAGCAGATCGGTCTTCTGACCGGCGCTCGACATCGCCTGATACGCCTTCACGCTTTCGGGCGCGAGCTTCGACATTTCGCCGATACGGCCGAACAGTTCCTTGCGGTAATCGATCCAGTTCAACATGGCAGTGCTCCTTGGTCCATTGCGCGCCGGCGGTTGCCGGCGTCGTGGGACAAAGTATTGCGCCGCGCCGCGATATCCTGAATACTGATTCGACTCAACTTTTAGCGCGCTCGTCTCATGGACACGCTCAGTCGCCTGATCGACCTTGCCCGGCCGCAAGCGAGTCTCGATCTTCGCTGCCTGCTATCAGGCGCATTCGACATCGATCACGCGCCGCTGGAGGCGGGCGTCGCGCCGTTTCATCTGGTGCTCGACGGCAGCTGTGTGATCGAGACCGCCGCCGGCGTGCCGCTCGAATTGCAGGCCGGCGATTTCATGCTGTTTCCGCGTGGCGCCGCGCATCGCATGCGCGACGTAAAGCGCTCGGCGGGTGGCCTGCCGTTGACGCTCGGGCATGACGGCATGCTGCCGGTGCGGCGCAACGATGGCCACGAAACCACTGCCACGGCCGCGCACGCGCCCAACGACAGCGCGATTCATGACGGCGTCGATCTGCTGTGCGGCCGCTTCGTCTATGCAGCCGGTTCATCGGCGTTGCTGCTCAATGTGCTGCCCGATCCGCTGCACGTATCGCTCGGGGATGCGCAAACGCTCGATGCGTTGCAGGCGGTGATCACTCTGATGCGCGGCGAAGCGGAGCGGCGTCAGCCTGGCGCGCTCGCGATCGTGACGGCCTTGAGCCACGCGCTGTTCGCGATGGCACTGCGCGTGCACGGCGAGCGCAATGCGAACGGCACCGGGATGCTCGCGTTGCTGACGGACGCACGCCTCGGCGCATCGGTGCAGGCCATGCTCGACGCGCCCGAACGCGCATGGACGATCTCTGAACTCGGCGAGCGCGCGGCGATGTCGCGCGCGACCTACGCGCGCCACTTCAACGAGCGCGCGGGCGTGACCGTGATGGATTTTCTGACGCAGATCCGCATGGCGATCGCCAGCGATCTGCTGTTGCGCACACAACGCAGCGCGGCGGACATCGGCGAGGCGGTCGGCTATCAATCGGAGGCGGCGTTCGGCAAGGCGTTCGCGCAAAGCGTCGGTGTGACGCCGGGACGTTACCGGCGCCGCACGCCAACGGACGATGCTCTGGATGACTGACTAAAGACTCAACGCGTGGGCGATTCTATCTGGGCGGTCCGCCCTTGCTGAACGCGCGCTTTTCGAACGACGCCATCAGTCGCGCGACCACGAGCGCGCAGACCGTGCCGAGCGTCACTTCGGCAAGCCGCAGCAAGGCCTTGTCCCACGCCGGGCCGATGCCTGGCGCCAGCAGCATGATCGTCGCGGTGATGCCGCCGAGGCGCGCTGCGCTGCCGACGTTGACGACCCAGCAGATCAGGATCGCGACCGCCACGGTCGCCGCGTACGCGGCAAAATGGCCGCCGCCCGCGAGCGTGCCGATCAGCCCGAAAATACCGCCGACCATCGCACCGATGAACTGGTCGCGCGACAGCTTGCGGGTGTCGAGATAACTATGCTGGCTCACCGCGATCGCGGTGATCGCGGCCCAGAATGCCTGCTCGGTGTGCAGCGCGCGAGCGATGCCGAACGCGAGACTCGCGCCCGCCACGGCCTGCACGGCCATGAAGCCGCCCTCGATCAAGCGGTCGCCGAGCGGCAGCGTCTTCAGGAAAGCGAACAGCGCATCGGCGGCGTGCGTGCGTGAGGAAGGGCTTGAATCGTCGGACGGAGTCATCGGATGAAGGCGCGCTCGGCGGGGAGGGGAGTGCCGTATTCTAGCGGCTCCGCTTTACGCTTCCACTGCTAGCTAGATCGTGCCGAACAGCGCGCGCGGCCGGTCGCGTAGCGTGTGCGCGAGAATCTGCAGGCCACGCGTCAACTGCTCGCGCGACTCGGCGCAAGCGAGGTTGATGCGCACGCCGTGCTCGACCGTCGAGCGATCGACCGCGAACGCGGATGCGGGCATCGTGTTGACCCCGCGCGCGAGCGCGTTTGCCGCGAAGTCGTCCGAGCGCCACGGCGGCGGCACGCGCAACCACACGAACATGCATGCGGGGTCGCTCTTCAGATGCTCGGCGGGCAATAGTTCGCGCGCGATCTCCTGGCGCGCGCGCAACTCGGCGCGCTGCGCGTCGAGGATCGTCTGCGCGGTGCCGTCCTCGATCCAGCGCGTTGCGATCAGCGTCGACAGCGGCGCAGGCATCCATGCGGTCGTTCGCACCGCTTCCGCCGCATGGGGATCTGATCAGATGCCTTATACGCTGTTCGAGGTACAGCAGGGGCAGTGGAAGAGTCAGCGGACCGTGGGCGGCAGTGTGGGGTGTGAGCGTTGTTCAGACCGGGCCGGCTGTCAGCAGCGCGCGTTCACCGGCGAGGCGATCCGCTTCTCGACATCCGACGTTGCGATCGCGGCGATCAAGGACGGCCGCGTGCAACCGGGCAAGGTCGTCGTGATGCGCGGCGCTGGCGTGTGCCCGACCGATGCCGTCAATTTCAGGCAATTGACTTCGTTGTCGACTTCGACCTCAACTGACATCAGCTCGCACAAAGCGACGTAACGTCGCTTTCCGCCGCGCTGACCACGACCAACAGCAGCCTCGCTTCCCTGTCCACCGGCCTCGGCGACGCGGTCCAGTACGACGACCCATCCCACACGAAAGTCACGCTCGGCGGCGCGGGTTCGTCGGCGCTCGGCGCGAATGCGGTTGCGGCCGCGCCCAACTCGGTCGCGCTCGGTGCGGGCTCCGCCGCCAGCGACGCGAACTCGGTGTCGATCGGCTCGCTCGGTCACGAACTGACGATCTCGAACGTCGCGCCGGGCGTCAGTCCGACCGACGCGATCAACATGCAGCAGTTGGACTCGGTTCAGCAGGGGGTGAACGCGGCGGCGCGCCAGGCCTATTCAGGCATCGCCGGCGCGACCGCGTTGACGATGATCCCGGACGTCGACCCCGGCAAGACCCTCGCGGTTGGAATCGGCTCGGGCAACTACAAGGGCTACACGGCCGTTGCAATCGGCTTTTCCGCGCGCGTGACCTCCAACCTGAAGGTCAAGGGCGGCGTCGGTACGAGCGCGACGGGGAAACCGGCTGTATGTCCGCGACGATCCCGATCCATTACCGCCGCCGACGCGCGGCCGGATGCTCGCGCGCCAGATCGAATCGCTGATAAGGGGGGTGATCGTGCAATATGAGCCCCCCCCTTCGAAAACACCATCCCCCCCTCCCAAAGGGGGGGATTTGAAAAGCGACTGGCTCTATCTTTCTTCTCGAAATTCACAAGGCATACGGGGCCGGCGCCGCTGGCCGCTCACGCCGACCTGGTGCCGTATGCGATTTTTTTATGTTGGCTTTTCGTCCTGTTTGAACTGCTTGCTCGTGTGAGTGGAATTCCAGATGCAAATGTCTTTCGCCGCATCTGTCGAGCGGGCCGGTCTTCAAGTCGCCAGGGCGAAAGAAGAAAGGTGATAGATGAATATCCTGTTGGTGGAAGACGATCCCGCGCAAGCTGATTCGGTCGAAAGGGAAATCGGGCAATCCGGGCATCGAATAAACAAGGTCGAGCGGGGCAAGGACGCAATCAGTTTTCTTCAGGCCAACGAGGTCGATCTCGTGGTGCTCGACTGGGAATTGCCGGGCATGAGCGGTTTCGAGGTGCTGTACTGGATACGCCGTCACCTGGGCCGCGAACCCGCGGTGCTGTTCGTGACCAGCCGACTTCTGGAAGTCGACATCGTGCAGGCGCTGGACGCCGGCGCGGATGACTACGTCGTCAAGCCGTTCCGGGCCAAAGAGCTGGGGGCACGGGTAGGCGCGCTGTTGCGTCGCACAAGACGCAGCATCAAGGTGGAAAGTGCAATCGCGGTTGGGCCGTACGTATTCGACGTCACGCAGCGCAGTGTTTTTCTGCACGGCGAATCGATCTTGTTGACGGAAAAGGAATTCGACGTGGCGGCCTATTTCTTCGCGAACGTCGGACGGGTCGTTTCCAAGCGGCTTCTGGCGAAGCTTGCGTGGGGCCGCGAGTTGGATAGTACGTCGCGCACGATCGACACGCATATCTACCGGCTGCGACGCAAGCTGGCCCTGCATCCGGACAACGGCGTGCGATTGACGACCGTCTATACGCACGGCTACCGCCTTGACGAGGCCGATGCTGGCAGCGCGGAAGCGCAAGCGCCGGCGAGCACCGAGCCGGAAGACGCTGTCGCGAAGAACGACGGGTCCGAGCAGGGCGCGCAAAGCGATCTCCGCTAGCGATCCGACACGAGACCATGAGCGACCTGAAGCGGATTGCGCTGGTCGCGCCTCGTTGCGCGGCTCCTCATTGAGTCGTCACACGGTTCGGCGTATCTTGAAAACAAATTCACAACGATCCTCCATGCCTCTCACGGATAGCCGGTGAGAGGACAACTCATGAATACAACCGCTGATAGTTTCGAGCGTGAATGGATCGTGTCGCTGATCCAGACCAAGATGATGCCGCCGCGTCTTCCCGCGGGTTGCGTGCAACGGCCGGGATTGCTCCGGCGACTCGATGAACGGCGTCCGGGTCACATTACGCTCGTGACCGCGCCCGCGGGTTTCGGCAAAACGACCTTGCTTGCCGCGTGGAGCGAAGCGCAAACGAGAAAGAAGCGTCCCGTTGCGTGGCTCAGTCTCGATGGAGAAGACGACGATCCGCAGCAACTCGGGGCCTATCTGGTGGCGGCGCTTTGTCGCGCGTCGAAGGAGATCGCGTGGCAGGCACAGCAACTTCTCGATAACGATGCACACACACCGGTCAGAACGGTCATTTCAGTGCTGATCAATGGCATTGCCGCATACGGCCGCGGTGTTTTCCTGGTGCTCGACGACGTCGACCGTCTGAGCGCGAAACCCGTTCTCGCGATCGTGTCGCGCCTGCTGCGCTACGCGCCCGACAACCTGCACGTGCTGCTCGGCGCGCGCGGTGAACCGGCGCTGTCGCTGAGCGGGCTGCGCTCGCCCGACAAACTTTCGCGTGTGAATGTCGACGATCTGCGCTTTTCGCTCGACGATGCTCAGGCGTTTTTCGACCACACCGGTAACGCGCTGCTCAACCGCAACAGCGTCGAGTTGTTGAACAGCGCGACCGAAGGCTGGGTGGCCGGTTTGCAGCTGGCTTCGCTCGGACTGAACCGGATCGATGACGTGGCCGCGCTCGCCAGTCATCTCGCCGGTTCCCGCTTCGGCATCGATCGCTACCTGAACGATACGGTGTTTGCGCATTTGCCGCCGCCCATGCTGACGTTTTTGCTTTACACGTCGATTCTCGAGCGGCTTACGGCGACGCTGTGCGACGATGTCATGGGCGGTGAGGGCGAAAGCGGAGAAAAGCTGGACTGGCTCGAGCGGCATAACGTGTTCATCCGGCCGCTCGATGAGACGCAGAACTGGTATCGCTATCACGCATTGCTGAGCGATGCGCTTCGCCGCCGTCTCATGCGTCAGACGCCACGACAGGTTCCGTTGCTGCATCGCCGGGCCAGCCTGTGGTTCGCGCGGGCTCGCCTGTGGCGCGAAGCCGTGCGACATGCGCTGGCAGCGGGCGACATCGGGCAGGCGGTGCAGTGGGCCGAAAACTGTGCGATGGAGATGCTCCAACGCGGCGACCCGTTCATGCTGCCGGGCTGGATTCGCAAACTGCCGCCGGACGTGATCGCGGGTCGACTGCGCTTGCGTCTGGTGAAAGCCTGGGCTCTCGCGATGTCGCTTGAGACCGCGCGCGCGTCGAAGGAGATCGGCGAGATTGCCGACGAGTTCGAACGAATGGCCCGTGATGATCGGTCGGTAGCCGACGAGGTCGCATGGGCGGAGATCAACGCGATCCACGCGGTGATCGCTTGCGTGAACGACGACAGCGAACATGCGCTGGAACTCGGGCGTGCCGTTGAGGCATCGACGGCGCCTGCGGAACCGTGGGTACGCCATTACGGGCAAAGCGCGGAGATTTTCGGCTTGATGTATAGAGGGCAGTTCGCCTACATCTCCCGCGTATGGAGAGCGCGGGTCGATCAGGTGGGACTCAGCCGGAAACCGAACAGCGCGGATATGTTGCGCGACGCGGTGTACGGCATCGCCGCGCTGATACACGGCGAACTTCCCGATGCGAGGCGGGTGATGGAGGTCGCGATGCGGTACTCCGAAGACAAGCTAGGAGAGTGGTCGGCGGGCGCGGCCGCGGTAGCCGGTTGCCTTGCGTCGATTTACTACGAGTGCAACGAGCTGTCCAAGGCGCGGAAGTTGATCGACGGTCGCATGACCATCGCGCTGGAGACTTCGCCGCTCGCCGCATTGATGCGCTATATGCTTACCGCGTCGCGCCTGCTGTGGCGGGATGGCAAAAAAGGGCCGGCACTCGCCGTTCTCGAGGACGGTCGACAGCTCGCGATAACCCGTCGATGGTTGCGTCTGAAGGTCGCGTGCGATGCGGAAACCGTCAGACAGCTGCTTGCCGACGGTAGGGTGGTCGAGGCGCGACAGGTCACCGACGAACTGAGCGCGAGCGTACCGATGATGTGCGAAGGGCGACGGGGTTCGGCGATGGAAACGTGGGCAAGCTACTGCGTGCTGCAAGCCCGCGTTCTGCTCGCTGAAAATGCCGCCGGCGACGCGGTTGGTTTTCTCTCGCGCTCACTCGACAATCTGGTTGCACTGGGCTGGCGCTATGCCGAGGCCGTCGTTTCGCTGCTGCTTTCTCTCGCGCATGAGCAGAACGGTGCTTCGGAACAGGCGTTCGCCGCGCTGGGAAACGCGCTGCGGATCGGCGGCGCGATGGGGATGATCAATAGCTTCGTGGACGAGGGGCCGCCGATGCGTGCGTTACTGGAACGCTTTCGCCGCACGCCATCGGAAATCGCGACCGGGCACGCCACGTATATCGGCACGGTGCTGTCGGCTTTCGACGAGGCGGATAACACGCCATCTTCTTCGTCGAGCTATGCCAACACGAAGATAACGCCGGGCACACTGAGCGCGCGAGAACTCGAAATACTGGGCTACGTCGCTCGCGGGCTGTCCAACAAGGAAATCGGACGATCATTGAGTCTGGCACCCGAGACGGTCAAATGGCACATGAAGAACGTGTTCGAAAAACTGAACGTCAATTCGCGGTACGAGGCCGTGCAGAGTGCCTTCGGCATTCAGCCTGGAGCCGACTGAAGCGCCGTGCCGCGTGATGGCGCCGTCATCCGGTCACCTCACCGCGGCTCTCGTCCAAACGCTTCGCGCAGCTTGCGCTTGGCCCGCTGCAACGTATCGCGCCGCTCCTTCGGCAGGTTTCGGCCCGCTCGATTGATGTAGAAATTGAGCATCGACATCGCCGATTGAAACGGCGTGCCCTTGCGTCGACGGCTCGCCGTCGACGAGTGCTTCAACGATTGCGCGATGGACTCCGCGCTGCCGGTTTTGAAAATATCCTTCTGGATGTCCATCGCGTCGCTCGTTTCCATTACGTGATGCGACCATCTCTTCGCGCCGGACGCGCCGTTCGACTTCGCGGTTTTGGCGCGATGCGCGGCATGCGCCTGCGCGTGGCGCTGACGCGGCGGCCGTCCCGACTTGCCACGAGACACAGGGCGTTTCGATTTGCTGCTGGTCTTTCGGGTCGCCATTGTGTTCTCCCCTGAAGCGGAATGTCGGACTCGCCACGCGTCGAAAATGGTCGATTTGGCGATCAGAGCTTCACGCCACCGGCCTCGGGCGCATCCGACGAACCCGCGGGAATGTCACCGACGCCGAGGTCGTCGCGCCTCGTATAGACGTCGCCCCAGTACGGTTCGCTGCCGTAGTACTGATGCACGGTGGTGGCCCACGTCTGATCCGCCATCGATGGCCAGTGATCCTTATCAAATCCCGGTGCGTTCTTCACGCGCTCGGCCACCATGTTCAGCACGAAGCATTTTTCCTGCGTATCGAGTGTCAGCGCACTCCACGGAATCGCGAGCAGCTTGTCGCCGATGCCGAGAAAACCGCCGCTCGACAGCACCGCATACGCGACGCGGCCCGAACGCACGTCGAGCATGATGTCCTTGATCTTGCCGATGTGCTCGCCGTCGCTGCTGATAACCTTGTTGCCGTCGAGCGTAGCCGCTGCCATAACATCCGGACCTGGGCCTTCCGCGGTCGCGGCGCCTTTACCGACGATGTTCGCACCTTGTGTCTGGGTCTGCATCACCATGATGGGCTCCTTTTTGAAGGGGTGAATGTACCGAGGCATTTAGCAACGGCCGTTCCATCTAGCCATGCGGCGCCGTTACGCCGTGGCGCGCGGCGCATCCGCGCGACGAGGCACCGCGTGCGTAAAGGATGCGAGCGCGTTTGCAATTATTTCGTCAGTGCCGACGCCAGCGCTGATCAGCAAAGCGCGATGCGCGCATGCGACGACTGCATCGCGCGGCATAGGCCTTGCTCGATTCTCAGTGATGGCAGCAGGGAACCGAAGGATCTCACACGTCCTTTTACTTCAAGGAGAACCCAGATGAGCAAGTATCCGAAGGCATGGCTGTTCGCGGTATGTGTGGTCGCGTCGGGCGCCGTCGCGTCGGGCGCCGCGTTCGCGCAGGCGGGCGGCGGTAACGGCAATAGCGGCGCCGGCGGCGGCAACGCGCATGGCGCGGCGACCGCGGCGCCGACGGCGGGCAACGAGCCCGCGTCGAATGTCACGGGCAGCACCATGGGATCGACTTCGTCGATGAAACATCATCACAAGAAGTCGAAGGCAAACAAGCCGATGACCGATACGACGAACACGCCCGGCGCCAATGCCAGCAGCGATACGAAGGGACAGTAACGCTGGATCGATGCGGGCGCGGCCATGCACCTGTGCGTTCATCGTAACGCGCCGGCGGTATCGCGCTCCCCATCGAGGGAGAAAATCGTGACTAAGAAGATTCATTATCAGGCGAACATCTGCGGCGGGGACTTCGCGCATGTTCGCGAGTGCTTCAGCAACTGGAAGGCCGAGACGCTCGTGTATCGTCGGCAACAGCCGATGTTCGAAGGCAAGCAGGAAGTGCGGCCGTTGACGGAGCGTGTGTTCGACAATGGTGAAGTCGCGCATAGCACGCTCGCGCGCGTATGTTCGCCAAACGATGCCTATGCGCTGGCGGCGGAGATACGCGACGGCGAACGCGACGTTTGGCTCGTGATGGCGGCGTTCGAGGAAGACGTTTGAGCCGGGGTCGATTCGGCGCTGAGCCCGTCACTGGGCCGGCGGTTTCGGTTCGGAGGCCATTTCCCGCGCAGCGCGCCGCGTACGCACGCGTGCCGTGGCTCGCAAATGCGCCGCGGCGCTTTTGTCTTTCGCGGCGGTGGCTTTCTTGCGCACCACGCGCGACTTTTCTAGCAGACTCGTCAACGAACCGTTGATACTGTCGTCGACCGACGACTCCCGCGTCTTGCGTCCTTTTGCACCGGATGCGCGCGCGAGTTTCGCCGCACGCTTTTCCGCCTGCGCGAGCAGCACCGCAAAGGCCACTTCATCTACCTTGAGTCCGCGGCGCGATTGGCCTGGCGCGAGGCTCTGCAACTCGTCGGCCTCGAACGCGCTGATGATCACCGGGTGGATATAGCAGCGCCGGCAGACGGCGGGCGTATTGCGTAGCAGCGTCGCCACTTCTTTCACGATCGCGACGATATGACGACGCGCTTCGGCCGCGCTGCTGCACATCAAGCGGCGCAATGCCGCGAGCGCGTACACGCTGCCGGCCCACGTGCGGTAGTCCTTGGCGGTGAAGTCCGCGCCGCTTACGCGGCGCAGGTAGTCGTTGATATCCGTCGAGCCGACGCTGTGGCGCGTGCCGTCTTCGTCGAGATACTGGAACAGGTCGTGACCGGGCAGCTCCGCGCAACGTCGCACGATGCGCTTGATGTTCGGATTGTCCACTGTCACGTCGTGCTCGATGCCGCTCTTGCCGCGAAACTGGAAGCGCAATTGACCGGCCCTGATCTTCACGTGCTTCTTGCGCAGCGTCGTCAATCCGTACGAGTGGTTATCGCGCGCGTATTCTGCGCTGCCGATGCGGATCAGCGTCGTGTCGAGCAACTGCACGATGGCCGCGACGACCTTGTCGAGCGGCATGCCGGGCAGCTTCAGATCACGCGCCACGCGCGCGCGGATTTTGGGCAATGCGCGGCCGAACTCGGCCATCCGTTCGTACTTGTCGGCGTCGCGCGTTTCGCGCCAGCGGGGGTGATAGCGGTACTGCTTGCGGCCGCGCGCGTCGCGGCCGGTCGCCTGCAGATGACCGCACGGATCGGGGCAGATCCACACGTTTTCGTACGCGGGTGGAATCGCGAGCGAATTGATGCGTTGAATCTCGTCCTCATCGACGATGCGCTTGCAGTCGACGTCGAAATAGATGAAGCCGTTCCGCTCGCGCTTGCGTGTGTAGCCGGGCCTCGTGTCGTCGGCGTGGCGCAGTCCCGGCGGCATCGGTTGGGGTGCGGTGTTGCCGTTCGCGGTGGTCGGGCTGCGTGATGTGGTCGTGGAATGAGTCGCGGTAGCCATTGTTGCAGGTAGAAGTTTCAAACCCGGTTCGAACCGGTTCGCCGAGTAGGTGCGATGTGCGCCGTGTGATCGGCGGGAAGCAAGGGCGATGCCACTGGTAGGTGACCAGCGCGCTGAGGCGGAACAGTCCTTGCGGAAAAGTCGACGTGACCAACCGGAAAGGGAGCTTTCATGAGCAGCACACTCAACCCCGATGAAGAGCCGCAGCAGACCGTCAAGCAAACGTCCGGCACGACGGGCGCGCTGGGTCCCAGCGACTCGTCCGATAGCGGCAGCGACGTGGCGGGCGCGAGGCGTCACGATTTCGACGTCGATACGGAGCTCGACAATCACGCGCTCGAAGCCGGCGACGCCGCACTCGGCAGCGATACCGATCGCTCAGGTACGGGCGAGCGCGCGTCGGCCGATGGCGATTCGACGTTGGAGATGGACCGCGATATCGGCACCGACCACGTCGTCGATCCGCAAGTGCCGCCGGGCGCGGAACGCTCCGACGAAGACGAAAACGACGTCTGACCACGGCGCTTTTGCACACGCGGCGGCTCGAGCTGAACGGCGCAACCGCAGCGTCGGTGCATCGCCAACGTAATGTCAGCCCGCTGAACACTGCCTCAACCAGGCACGTGTTTTGCGTAACCACGCTTAGCGAAGGCGCAGACCTATGCACATGCCTCACGGGCAAGTGCATGAGCGCGGCGCCGCATGAAGGAGAGCACGCATGACTGATGCACTGAATGGCTACAAGGTAGCGGTACTCGCCGTAGATGGTTTCGAGCAGGCAGAACTGATGGAGCCGAAACGCGCGCTCACCGAGGAGGGCGCGACGGTCCATGTGATCTCGGCGAAGCCGGGCAAGATCCAGGGCTTCAAACACGTCGACAAGGGCGATACCGTCGACGTCGATGCGACCTTCGACAAGGCCAGTCCCGACGACTACGACGCGCTGGTGTTGCCGGGCGGCGTCGTGAACGGCGACGCGCTGCGACTGCTGCCGCAGGCGCAGGCGTTCGTCAAAGCGGTCGACAACGCGAAGAAGCCGATCGCGGTGATCTGTCACGGCACGTGGCTGCCGGTATCGGCGGGGATCGTCAAGGGGCGCACGGTGACGAGCTGGCCTAGCCTGCAGGACGATATTCGCAACGCGGGCGGCACGTGGGTCGATCAGGAAGTGGTCGAGGACGGCAATCTTATTTCGAGCCGCAAACCCGACGACCTTCCCGCGTTCAACAAGGCGCTGATCGGGCAACTGACGAAGCGCAAGGCGGCTTGATCGCGGGCGGCGCGCGCGTTGGCTTCGGAGCCTGCGCATCGGTGATTCGACAGGGAGAAAATGCATGAAATTCCGGTATTCCCTACAAGTGTTGACTGCCGCGCTGGCCGTGTTGGGCGTGAGCGCGGCATCGATCGACACGGCCTGCGCGCAGGCGAGCGATGCGCCCGCGAGCGCAGCGCCGACCGGCGGCACGACGCTGTCACCCGCGGATCAGCAGTTCGTGCTCGAAGCGTCGAAGTCGGACGCCACTGAAATCGCCGCTGGCAAGGTCGCGCTGAAGAACTCCAACGATCCGCATGTCAGGAAGTTCGCTCAACAGATGATCGCCGACCACACGAAGCTGTCGCACGCAATGGCCGGGCTGGTCGCTAAGAAGGGCTTCAAGCCGACGCCGTCCGCGGATTCCGCGCTGGTCGGCAAACTGCAGACGTTGAAGGGCACCGAGTTCGATCAGGCCTATGTCGAGCAGGTCGGCGTGGAAGCGCATCAGCGCGCGGTCGACCTGTTCCAGCAGCAAAGCGAGAGCGGCACCGACTCGCAACTGAAGGCCGCGGCCGCGCAAGCGCTGCCAACCATCAAGCATCACCTCGAGATGGCGGAGCAACTGGCCGGCAAATTGAAGGGCTCGTCATGAACGCGATCCTGCCACGGCCTGCTTATGAGGACTCTCTGATGCAGATCACTTTCCCCGATGACGAAGCGGCCTTCGACGGCGCCAATCTGAGCGTGCGCTTTCTTGCGCGCGTCGATGGCGAGCCAGTGGTTTGCGCGATCACTGCCGAGGCTCTGGAAGATCATTTCGGCGCGGAGTCCGCGCTTGAAGCGGCGTTGATGGCCGCTTTCGACAGAGGCCGTCAGCGCATCCGCTCGGTCTGCGCGGAAGCGCTCGACCAGAACAACGGAGAAGGCGTAGTGTTGCATAGCGGACTGTTCAGGGTGGAAGGCATGGAACCGGATCGCGGCGCCGCGGCGTAGCGCCGCTGCATGTCGCATTGACTGGGCGCGCTGCTTCCGACTCGCGCCACCGGCGACAGGATGGTCCACGAACGGCAATTAACGATAAGGAGGCCGTATGTCACTCATCGTCGCGGCACGCTTCACGACTTTTCCCGCTGCGGAAAGCGCGGCGCAAAAACTGTTCGATGCGGGTTTCGTGGAAGAGGACGTCACGCTGTTTTTCGTCAATCCGCGCGGCCAGCATGCGCGTTTCCCGATCGGCGGCGACACCGATACCGACCCCGGCGCGCGAGAAGCGCCTAAAGGCGCGGGCATGGGCGTGACGATCGGCGCGGTGATTGGCGCGGTGATTGGCGTGGCGATCTTCGCGGTGTTTTCCGCGCCGCTGCTGGTGTCGCTGATCGCGGCCGGCGTCGGCGCATATGTCGGCTCGCTGGTCGGCGCGATGTCGCGCACCACGGAGCGCGGCAAATCGGACCATCGCGTGCCGTATCACGAGGAGTCGCGCGATTCGGGCGTGCTCGTCGCCGTGCACGTGTCGCCCGACAATCAGCTGGACGCCGCGCGCGTGCTGCGTGAAGCGGGCGGCGTGTCGATCGAGAAGGCGACCGGCCGCTGGCAGCAGGGACGCTGGGCCGATTTCGATCCGCTGAAGACTCCTGAGCCGATCAAGGAATTCGCGGAGAAGCGCGCGTGATATGAGCGACGCGGCATACAGACAAAAAACGGCCCGATGGCGATCATCGGGCCGTTTTCCGTTTGTGCGCCCAGCATGGGCGCACTCCTGCGGGTGCAAGTCCCGCCATAAGCTGGTCACAGCGAATGAAGTGAAGCGCAACTGCACGAGGGCGACCGGGTGTGGGGAGGAAGCGCGGAGCGTAAATCGTGAGCCGATGAACAAGAACTGCATAGAAGGCGCTGCTGAGCAGGGCGAGCGGGCAAACGGCCGCGAAGCTCTTGTGACCAAGGCGATGCGGCGTAGATGCGGCGGTTGTGCGATGAAGGAGTGCGTTCTTACCTGGGGAGATCTCGCCTCATGCCTGAAAGGGCGACGGTGCTGAACCGGAGCGAGAAGTCAGCAGAGGCCGTAATAGCTGGAAGGCGTGGCCGGGAAGGCTAAAGCCGCCAGCGAAGGGCCGAACGAGTAGGAGGGCCGAAGGCCGTGGTGCTCGGACGTGCAATGCATCCGAATTCCGCGAAGGCGGAGCGCGACGAAAGGAGGCGTGGTGAAGCCGCGCCGGAAGCGTCGCGTGATGAAGCACGGGCGGCGCACGATGAAGCCGGAAGCCTGGGGCGAGACGACCTGCTTGCGCAGGCGTTCGCGAGAGCGAATCTGGTGATGGCGTGGAAACGCGTCAAAGCCAATCGCGGCAGTGCAGGGGTGGATGGGAGGTCGATCGCTGAGACGGCGGCATATCTCAAGACGCACTGGCCCTGGATACGGGAAGCGTTACTGGATGGCAGCTACCGGCCCGAGCCGGTGAGGCGCGTGCAGATACCGAAGCCCGGGGGCGGGATGCGAGAACTGGGGATACCGACGGTGACGGACCGGCTGATCCAGCAAGCCCTGCTGCAAGTCCTGCAACCCATCATTGACCCTACGTTCTCCGAACACAGTTATGGCTTCCGGCCGGGGCGTCGGGCGCGTGACGCGGTGCTGATGGCACAGCGGCATGTGCAGGACGGCTATCGGGTGGTGGTCGATGTGGATCTGGAGAAGTTCTTCGACCGGGTCAATCACGACATCCTGATGGAACGCCTATCGAGGCGGATCGGCGACAAGGCGGTATTGCGTCTGATCCGGCATTACCTTGCGGCCGGAATCATGGATGGCGGCGTGCTCCGCGAGCGATACGAGGGTACGCCGCAAGGCGGGCCACTCTCGCCGCTGCTGGCCAATGTGTTGCTGGACGAGGTGGATCGGGCGTTAGAGAAGCGTGGCCACCGCTTCGTGCGCTACGCCGACGACTGCAACGTGTACGTGCGCAGCCGGAGGTCGGGCGAACGGGTGCTGGAGGGCCTGTGCAGGCTCTATGCACGACTCCATCTGAAGGTCAACGAGGCCAAGACAGCGGTCGCGCCAGCATCCCGGCGCAAGTTCCTGGGCTACACGCTGTGGCACGGGAAAGGCCGGCAGGTGAAATGCGCGGTAGCTGGCAAGGCCTTGGCGAACTTCAAACAACGCATCCGGGAACTGACACGCCGTTCGTGCGGGCGCAGCCTGCCGGAGGTGGCGGAGCGAATGCGGGCGTATATGCTGGGCTGGAAGGCGTACTTTAATCTGGCCCAGACGCCGCGGGTGTTCCGTGAACTCGACGAATGGATCAGGCACCGTCTGCGTGCGCTGCAGCTCAAGCACTGGCGCCGGGGCAAGACAATGTATCGGGAGTTGCGAGCGCTGGGTGCTTCGGAATCAGAGGCCAGGCTGGTGGCGGCGAACAGCCGTCGCTGGTGGCACAACAGCTACCTGTTGCTGAACCGGGCCATGCCAGTTGCTTACTTCGACCGTCTTGGCGTACCCCGCCTCTCATGACCTCAACTGCTCGAACCGCCCGGTGCGGACCCGCATGCCGGGTGGTGTGGGAGGGGATCGGTCAGGCTAACTGACCGCCCCTATCCCGATTCCGTTTTCCGTTTTCCGCGCTGTTTCGACGTCGCGCGACACCCGCGGTTGCCGCGCATCGGCGCGGCGGCTGCGCTCGTTCGAGCTGCCTTTCGCTACGCATCGGCTCGCGCGAGGTGCCGGGCACGCGTGATGCGTGCTATCAAATGCAGCCCGCCGCGCGTCGAACCGATTCATCGCGAGGCGCATAAAAAGCCCCGCGCGGCGGATTCCGCGATGAACGAAACCCTTGGAGGTATTGAATGGCTACCAACGTTGTTTCCGTATTGAATGATCTGGTCGAAACGTCGAAGGATGGCGAAAAGGGCTTTATGAAGGCAGCCGAGGATGCGCACGACGACCAGCTGAAGATGCTGTTCCGTTCGAGTGCCGAGGACTGCTCGCGCGGCGCGCGTGAGTTGCAGGATGCCGTTCAGACCCTGGGCGGCAAGCCCGAAACCGGCGGCAGCATGAGCGGTGCGCTGCATCGCGGCTGGGTCGACGTGAAATCGGCGGTAGCGAATCGCAGCGACCATGCGATTCTTGCCGAGTGCGAAAAAGGCGAGGACGTCGCGAAGAAACGCTATCACGACGCGCTGGAGAAGGATTTGCCGGCGGACGTGCGGGCAATCGTCGAGCGGCAGTACCAGGGCGTGCTGCAAACGCATGACCGGGTGCGCGATCTGCGCGACCAGTATGCGGCGATGAAGCATTGATCGACGCGTCAGTGCAATAAGGAAGAGCCGGCTCTGCCAGCCGGCTCTGTTACGTTCTGTTCAGTCGAATCGGTGCGACCCGATCGCGCGGATATCAGTCAGCCGCGACCTTCAGATGGTTCTTCACGCTGGTTACGCCCTTCACGCTTTGCACGACATCTTCGGCGGCGGACTTGTCGTCGGCCGACGGCACCGAACCCGTGAGCCACACGACGCCCTTGCGGGTCTTCACGTGGATATGCGTCGATTTGACGTTCTTCGCGGCAAGCAGATCAGCCTTGACCTTGGTCGTGATGGTGCCATCGTCGATATGCTGGCCGATGCTTTCCGACGCCGCTGGCGGGGCCGAAGCGCTGGTCTGGGCGTTCGCGTTCAGCGCGAACGCGACGACGGCGATGCTGCCTGCGGTCTTCAGAAGCTGGATCGTCTTCATGGTTCTCTCCATCAGGTGGTAATGAAAATGGCGGTCTTGTTGGCCGGTGGCCGATCGCGGCCGAAGCCGCTGATGAGACACGTGGGGTCGTCGCCGCTACGGTACCGTCAGGGGCCCGTTTCTCGACACCGGACGCTGTACTCGCATCCGCGCTCGATCGAGGTGTTTGCGAAGGGCGGTGTCCGTCCACACACCGTCGCTCCGCAACCATCGTGCCTGCCGGCTGCGAGCCAATCCATGTCGCTCGCGAAAGCCGCATGCACCGCGGAGTTTCGACTGACGAATAGGGCTGCGGCGCCGGCCATGCGCGAGGTCGACGGAGAGGTGAAGAAAGGGACCGGAAATTGCCTGCCGTTTGTAAAAACCGGCGCGCCCGGTCAGGGCAATTCATCCGCCTGAATAAACAAAGCGCAATCAAAACAGCGTCTTGCGCGATCTGGTACGGACGTTGCGTTGGTCAGTGAACTCGGCTCGTTGAGTCTGAGGCTATTAACGAACGGGATCACTCCAATGCCTTCAATCGAACTTCGTACAAGGCAGTCTCTCGCATTGACGCCTCGTCTTCAGCAGTCGGTGCGGCTCTTGCAATTGTCGGCGCTCGAGTTCCAGCAGGAATTGCGCACGGCGCTCGATACCAATCCGTTCCTCGAATACGACTCATCCGAAGCTGAGGACGTCGCGCTCGCCGGCACGACGCCAGGCGAAGGTGAAGACGCCAACGCGCCGCCCGCCGTCGATACGCTTGCCGCCGCCGAGCCGGACGGACTGCCGGCGGAAAGCGCCGGTAGCGATACGCTCGAAAGCGCGGGCCAGGACGACATGCCCGCCGATTTTTCCGGCGACTACGGTTCGCGCAACTCGACGCGCCAGAACGGCGACGCGGACGGCAGCGACCCGGCCGATTGGGCTCGCTCGCAACCCACGCTGCGCGAACAGTTGCACGACGCGTTGCGCCTGTACCGGCTAGACGACCGCGATCGCGCGGTGGCCCGTTTCATCATCGAGGCGCTCGACGACGACGGCTATCTGCGGCAGTCGCTGGCCGACCTGGCCGATAGCGTCGATCTGGAACCCACGCTGACCGAGGAAGAACTGCTGGTGGCGTTGCGCCTCGTGCAGGCGCTCGATCGTCCGGGGCTCGGCGCGCGTTCGCTATCGGAATGCCTCGCGCTGCAGATCAATGCGCTACCCGCCAATACGCCGGGACGTGACGTCGCGCGGCAGATCGCCGAGCATCATCTGGAAAGGCTCGCGCGCCGCGAGCAGGCCGAGTTGCAAAAACAGATCGGCTGCAGCGCGGAGGAATTGCGTGTGGCTTGCGCGTTGGTGCGCAAGCTCGATCCGAAGCCCGGCAATTGCTACGGCCGCACCGAGGATAACTATGTCGTGCCCGACGTGATCGTGCGTCAGGTGCGCAACAAGTGGGTCGTGTCGATCAATCCGGCGGTGCAGCCGCGGGCGCGAATCCATCGCATGTATGCGCAGCTGTTCGCGCAGTCGGGCGGCGCGAGCCGTTCGCCGCTCGCGCAGCAACTGCAGGAGGCGCGCTGGCTGATCCGCAACGCGCAACAGCGCTTCGATACGATCCAGCGGGTTGCCGAATGCATCGTCGCGCATCAGAAGGCGTTCTTCCTGTACGGCGAGATCGCGCTGAAGCCGATGGTGCTGCGTGACGTGGCTGACGAGCTGGGCCTGCACGAATCCACGATCTCGCGCGCGACGGGCAACAAATATATGGCGACGCCGCGCGGCATCTTCGAGTTCAAGCATTTCTTCCCGCGCGAGCTCGGCACCGAAAGCGGCGGAACCTGCTCGGCCGCCGCGGTGCGCGCGCTGCTCAAGGAGATGATCGCCGCGGAAAATACGCGTGATCCACTGTCGGACGTGACGCTCGCGAAGATGCTCGCGGATCAGGGCGTGCTGGTCGCGCGACGCACGGTGGCGAAATACCGGCATCTGATGAAGGTGCCGCCGGCTGAACTGCGCCGGCAGCTTTGAAGCGCCGAAGTTTTAACGGGGTTTGAAATAAAACCTGGCGGGGGTTTGAAGCAAAGCAGTCATTCAAACAGCAGTACATTGCGCACAGGGTCATGCGAGGTTGTCCGCTCGCATGACCCTTTTTCGTATCTGGACGTTTCGCCGGCGTGCCTTTACATTGGCGGGTCAATTGGAAAGAGATCGGCGGAACGGACCGCACAACAACGGGTGAGCGCAATGAAGTATTCGAATCTGGTCGAGCGACTGCAAGGGCGGCGCACGTCGGCGTGGGAAATTCATCGGGTCGCGCAGCAGGCGGCTGCCAGGGGCGAAGACGTGATCGTGCTGAGCGTTGGCGATCCCGAGTTCTCGACGCCCGCGCCGATCGTCGAGCGCGCCATCGATGCGTTGCGGGCCGGCGATACGCACTATACGGCGATGGCCGGTCGCGAGCCGCTGCGCGCCGCGATTGCCGCCGAGCACGCGCGCACGACGGGCTGCGACGTGAGCGCCACCAACGTGGTGCTGACCGCCGGCGCGCAAAACGGCGTGTTCGCGGTGTCGCTGTGCCTGCTCGAAGCGGGCGACGAAGTGATCGTTCCCGAGCCGATGTATCTGACCTACGAGGCCTGCGTGCGCGCGGCGGGTGCGACGCTCGTCGCGGTGCCGGTCGATCCGGCGCGCGCGTTTCACGTCGACTGCGACGCGCTCGAAGCGGCGATCACGCTGCGCACGAGGGCGATATTCTTCGCGACGCCGTGCAACCCGACCGGCGTGGTGATGCCGCGCGCCGATCTCGAACGCATCGCGCGGCTCGCGTGCGAGCACGACCTGTGGGTGCTGTCCGACGAGGTCTATGCGGAACTCACGTTCGAACGCGATCACGTGAGCATTGCGTCGCTGTCCGGCATGGCGGAGCGCACGGTCACGCTCGGCAGCCTGTCGAAGTCGCATGCGATGGCGGGGTGGCGTGTCGGCTGGACAATCGGGCCCGCGACGCTGATCGAGCACATGGCGCGGCTCGCGCTCGCGATGCTGTACGGTCTGCCGGGTTTCATCCAGCAGGCCGCGTTGACGGCTTTGGAGAACAGGGCGGAGATCGTCGCCGATATTCGCGAGATCTACCGGCGGCGGCGCGACGTCGTGTTCGAGCGCTTGCATCGTGTGCCGGGCTTGCGGTGCCTGTTGCCCGAAGCGGGCATGTTCATGATGGTCGACGTCAGCGGGACCGGGCTCGATACGACCGAGTTCACATGGCAGCTGTTTCGCGCACAAGGCGTGGCCGTGCTCGACGCGAGTGCGTTCGGGGAGACGGCGAACGGCTTCGTGAGGTTGGGGCTGGTGGTGGGCGAGGATCGATTGATCGAGGCGTGCGAGAGGATCGCGCGGTTCGTGGAAGGGGGGCGGGGCTGAGAGGGCGGTGGGTTGTAGATTGCGACGATCCGGTCGGTGGGCATCATGGCCAGCCGAAGGTGGCTGGGCAGTGCGTTCGGCGCGGCTTACTTTTTCCTGCGCACGAATTTCAAGCCGAAGCGCACCAGCCGAGGCATCGTTTCGGGCCGCAACAACCGTGGGTCATACCCAGCGAATCGACGTTCGTTTTCCTGAAGACACAGTTGCATCAATTCGGGCACGCTGATATCGACATCCGTTACCGACTGCGCGCCGTTTACCGTGAAGTTGTTATCGTGCTCATGGACGTTGCCGTCAGCATCCATCGCGCGTGCGAGCCCAATGCGCTCCCACACCAGAAACGCCCACACGCCCGCCACCTTGAGCTCGAAGCGGATGCGCTGCCACCATGAAAGCTGCGCGCGATGCCAGGCGACCCAGTTCGCGAACAGCAGAATATGGCGGCACTCTTCCTGCATCACCGGCTCGAATGTCTCGGTCAGTGCCGGCGGGAACAGGCCCGAGCGCCGCGCCACCTCGAACAGGCCGAACGCGAAGAAGCTGTCGATACATTCGCTATAGCCGGTCACGAGGTAAGCCCGTTCCGTGTCTTTCGGATAGACGTACGACGGCTCGCTCGCGAGCGCGATGCCATACGCATGCACCATGCGCGACAGCACTTCCTTATGGCGGTTCTCTTCCCACGCGTTCAGCGCAAGTGCGTCGCGCAGCTCCGGGCTGTCGAGCGAGGCCGCGTAGGCGGCCATGCGCAGCCGCGCCCTGCCTTCGGTTTGCACGGCGATGTCCCAGATCGGCAGATCGACGATGCGCTTGAGCGTCGCGGCTTCGAGCTGCGGCCATGCGAGCACGGACGGGCGATACGGATTGAAGGTCTCGCGAAACATGCGGCACATTTCCTGCCGGTGCACGTCGGAGCCGGGCGCCAGCGGGCCGCTGACGGTGCTAGTCCAGTGCCGCATCGCGTGGTCGGCGGCGTCGAGGGTCGAGGGGTCGGGCTGCTCGTGCGGCAGTTGCGGCGCGCGAAAGCCGGGGATCAGCGCGGCAGCGTCGAATGCATCCAGTACCAGTTGGTCCATTGGGTATTCTCGACAAGGCGACGAAGGCGCTGTCGATTCTGCCATGACTGCGCAGGTCTGCGCCACGTCGAGGAAAAAGCGCTTTGTAATGTTCGGCGTGCTGTGGCGCCGACGGTTGACGCCGCGCAAACTTGCGTCAAGAATCGAGCGCCGGGTGTGCTCCCGAACCCGGCTAGCCCGATTCCAGCGCGTTTCGACTCGTCGCGGAAAACTTCATGATCCATCGCTTCTCTTCTTCATTGAGCCGCTTGCTGACAGCCGGATTGCCGGCCGCCGCGCTGACGGTGACGCTTTCTGTCGCTGGTGTGGTGCCGTTCGGCGAACGGTGCATGGCAGCCGAACAGGCCGATGCGTCGAGCACCTCGGAAAGCACGGCAACGGGGGGAAGCACGGACGCCGCCGCATTCGCGCCGATCGCACCACGCCAGGGGCCGGAGGCGAACGCGTCGCCGGTCGGCGAATCGAGCGAGCCGCACGCGATGACGGCGCGCCCGAACGGCGAGCCGCGCAAGCGGACGGCTGCGCGTGGCGACACGCAGGCTGCATCGAATGCACCGGACTCGGCCGACGCGACGGCAACGCCTCGCAACGACAGGGCCTCGACGCCCGCGATTCCCGTGCCGCCCGAAACCGCCAGCGTCACCACGCATTCGCTTCGCCTGAACGGCCGCAAGCTCGACTACACGGCGAGCGCGGGCAATCTGTTGCTGCACGACAAGACCGGCGCGCCGAACGCGAGCGTGTTCTATGTCGCGTACACGGTGCCGACCAGGACGCCTGCGACGCGTCCGATCACCTTTCTGTTCAACGGCGGCCCAGGCGCCGGCAGCGTATTCCTGATGATGGGCTCGGTCGGCCCGAAACGCGTGCGCACCGCGAGCCCCGCGAGCACGCCGCCCGCGCCGTACACGCTCGACGACAACCCCGATAGCCTGCTCGACACCAGCGACCTCGTGTTCATCGACGCGGTCGGCGCGGGCCTGTCGAGACCGGTCGGGCATGGCACGGGCAAGGACTTCTGGGGCGTCGATCAGGACGTCCGTGCGTTTGCGCAATTCATCGACCGTTATCTGACGGTGAATCAGCGCTGGAATTCGCCGAAGTACCTGCTCGGCGAATCGTATGGCACCGCGCGCGCCGCGATACTCGCTTATCAGTTGGGGCAGAACAATATCGCGCTGAACGGCGTGATCCTGCTGTCGTCGGTGCTCAATTCCGCGGCGTTCGCGCCCGGCAACGATTTCAGGAGCGAGAGTTATCTGCCGAGTTTCGCGGCGATCGCGTGGTATCACGACAAGGTCACACCGAAGCCCGCGAGCCTGCCGGCCTTTCTCGACGAAGCACGCGCGTTCGCCCGCGGACCCTATGCGCAGGCGCTCGAACAGGGCGATGCGCTGCCCGACGATCAGCGCGACGCGATCGCCGCGCGCATCGCGTACTTCACCGGATTGGACGTGGGTTTCGTGAAGCGTAACCGTCTGCGTCTTTATCCGTCGCGTTTTCGAAACGAGTTGCTGCGCAACGAGTCGCGCAGCGTGGGCCGCTACGATGCGCGTTTCGAAGGCCTGAACTACGACGATGCATCGGAGGATCCGGACTTCGATGCGTCGGTGAGCAGCGTGTCGAATGCGTTCAATGCGGCGCTTCATCAGCATCTGTCGGACGACCTGCACTACACGCCAACCGACCGTTACGTGGTGTTCAGCGACGACGCGTTGAAGCAATGGGACTGGAAACATCGCGAATGGTGGGGCGAACGGCTGGAGCTGCCCTACGCAGGCGGCGATCTGGCCGAAGCGATGCGGCAGAATCCGCAGTTGCGGGTGTTATCGCTGAACGGCTACTTCGATCTCGCCACGCCGTTCTATGCGACCGAATATGCGCTCGCGCATCTCGGCCTCGATCGGTCGCTGCGCGAGAACGTGCGCATCGCCTACTATCCGACCGGCCATATGGTGTATCTCGACGATGCCGCGCTGCGCGCGATGAAGCGTGACCTCGTGAGCTTTTATACCGGGCAGCCGCGTTGAGATCGGCGAATCGTCGCATGGTGTCGAACGGTATAATTCCCGCACCGTGGAGTAGCCGCGCGCTTTGTCAACCGGCTTCATCGTTCGCCGCTTATGCCATTCACCCCGATTCCGTCCTTCGCGCGCAAGCGCATTTCCGACGTGGTGTCCGACCAGATCAAGCAACTGATCTCGGAGGGCACGCTGATGCCCGGCGACCGTCTGCCGGCCGAGCGCGATCTCGCGGCGCAGCTCGGCGTGTCGCGACCATCGCTGCGCGAGGCGCTGATCCGGCTGGAGGCGGACGGTTACATCGAAACGTCGGGGCGCGGCGGTTTCACGGTGGTCGACGTGACCGCGCCCATCATCTCGAAGCCGCTTGCCGAACTGTTGCTGCAGAATCCGCGCACCAGTGCCGACATTCTGGAGTTGCGCCAGGGGCTCGAAGCGATTTCGTCGGTCTATGCCGCGCAGCGCGCAACCGCCACCGATCTGAAGAAAATCCGCGCGGCGTTCGAGGCGTTGAAGGCCGCGTCGCTCTCGCGCGATCGCGCGAATCTCGCCGAACTCGATGCCGCGTTTCATCTCGCGATCGCCGACCACACCGGTCAACAGACATCGTTCCCGCCGCTTTTCCTGAAGAGCCTATGAAAGTCGCGCTGTTTATCCCGTGCTTTATCGACGCGTTCTATCCGGAGGTCGGTATCGCGACGCTCGAACTGCTCGAACGTTTCGGCATCGAGGTCGACTATCCGCAGCAGCAGACCTGCTGCGGCCAGCCGATGGCCAATAGTGGCGCGCATGCGGACGCCGCCGCCACGGAGCGACTATTCGCGCGCAACTTCGCGGGTTACGACTACATCGTCGGGCCGTCCGCGAGTTGCATTCATCACGTGCGCGAACATCTGAGCGCGCTCGAGCAGACCGACGAAGTGAAGAAAGTGCGCGCAGGCGCTTACGAACTGGTCGAGTTTCTGCACGACGTGATCGGCGCGCGCGAATTTCCGTGGGCCGAATTTCCGCATCGTGTCGGTCTACACACCAGTTGCAGCGCGCTGCGTCATCTGAAGCAGGCGTCGGCGTCGGAAATCGCCGGCACGCCGTTTTCGAAGCCGCGCGCGTTGCTCGAAGGCGTGAAGGGCATCGAGTTCGTCAAGCCGGCGAGGCCCGACGAATGTTGCGGTTTTGGCGGCACGTTCTCGGTCACCGAAGAGGCGGTGTCGGTGCGCATGGGGCAGGACAAGGTGCGCGACCATCTGGATGCGGGCGCCGAGTACATCGTTTCGGGCGACATGTCGTGCCTGATGCACCAGCAGGGTTGCGCGGAACGCATGAAAGCCGACGCGCGCTTCATTCATATCGCGCAGGTTCTCAATGGAGCACGCGCATGAGCGGCGACCATCACCGCATCGATCACGCCAAAGCCGCGGGTTCTTTCATCAGCAAGACCGAGCATGTCGCGTTTCACGACAAGCGTCTGTGGGACCTGCGCGAGAAGCGCGACGCGCAGGCGCACGGCATTGCCGAATGGGAAACGTTGCGCTCGCTGGCGTCGGGCATCAAGGAACACACGCTGTCGCATCTGGCCGACTACCTGGAGCAGTTCGCGGCGGCGGCCGAGGCCAATGGCGTGGTCGTGCATTGGGCAGCGAGCGCGGAAGAGCACAACGCGATCGTCCACAAGCTGATGTCCGAGCGCGGCATGACGACGCTCGTGAAGAGCAAGTCGATGCTGACCGACGAATGCCGGATGCGCGAGTATCTCGAACCGCGCGGCATGACCGTGATGGAAACGGACCTCGGCGAGCGCATCCAGCAGCTCGATCATCAGGACCCGAGTCATATGGTCGTGCCGGCCGTGCACAAGCTGCGCGCGGACGTGGCCGAGTTGTTCGGCCGGACCATCGGCACCGATCCGGGCAATAGCGATATCCACTATCTGGCCGAAAGCCAGCGCATGAATACGCGGCCGTATTTCGTGCGCGAGAAAACGGCCGGCATGACCGGCTGCAATTTCGCGGTGGCGGAAACGGGCACGGTCGTCGTCTGCACGAACGAAGGCAATGCCGATCTTTCGGCGAACGTGCCGCCGCTGCATATCGCATCGATCGGAATCGAGAAGCTGATACCGAAGGTGTCGGATCTCGGCGTGTTCGTGCGCATGCTGTCGCGCAGCGCATTGGGTTCGCCGATCACGCAGTACACGTCGCATTTTCGTGCGCCGCGGCCGGGCACCGAGATGCATTTCATCCTCGTCGATCATGGCCGCTCCGAACGGCTCGCGATGGAGGACTTCTGGTACTCGCTCAAATGCATACGCTGCGGCGCGTGCATGAATACGTGTCCGGTCTATCGACGCAGCGGCGGCCTGTCGTATGGCGGCACCTATTCGGGGCCGATCGGCGCGATCATCAATCCGACGTTCGATCTGAAACGCTATAGCGCGTTGCCGTTCGCATCGACACTCAATGGCAGTTGCACGAATGTGTGTCCGGTGAAGATCAACATTCACGAGCAGATCTATAAGTGGCGCGCGGTGATCGCCGAGCAGCACGAAGTGCCGTTCGTGAAGCAGGAGGTCCTGAAGATGGCGGGACGTCTGCTATCGAGTCCGACCTTGTATCGCGCGACGGTGTCGTCGATGGGCAGCGCGTTGCGGCGGCTGCCGAATTTCGTGCTGTACAACCCTCTGAATATCTGGGGCCGGCAGCGCGAATTGCCGGAGGCGCCGAAGATGACTTTTCATGCCTGGTACAAAAAGAATCGCGGAGGCGGCGATGACAACGCGTGAGGCTTTTCTCGCCAAGGTGCGCGCCGCGCAACCGGCCGCGCGGCCGCGTCCCGACGTGCCGCTGTTCGAAGCGGTTGGCGGCGATCTGCGGGCGCGCTTCACGGCGGCGTTGCAAACGATGGGCGGCACTTGCGTCGAAGCGGCCAGCGCGAGCGACGTCAGCGATCTGATTCGCGAGCGTTTTGGCGCGGTGGCATCGATCGCATCGGCGAGCGCCGAAGTGCCGGGCACGCGCAAGATCGGCGCGGATACGGACCCCGCATCGCTGCAGGACGTCGACGTCGGTTTGGTCCGTGCGCGCTTTGGCGTCGCCGAAACCGGCTCGGTGTGGTTTAGCGAGCGCGAATATGTGGTCAATGCATTGGGCTACATCGTTCAGCATCTGGTCGTGCTGCTCGATCCGGCGCACTTGCTCGATGGACTGCAAGACGTCTATCGTCGCGACGATTTCCGCAGGGCGCGTTACGCGGCGCTCGTTACCGGCCCTTCGGCCACCGCCGATATCGAGGGCGTACTGATTCGCGGCGCGCAGGGCGTGCGCTCGCTGACGGTCGTGTGGCTCGCGGGCTGATGCGCGGCGGTCGCAGCGCCGGACTTTGCTATCATCACTGTATAAACATACAGGTCCCGCACAAAGTCCGTGGCAACCGATGCTCGCTCAGAGATCCGCTCTGAAGCCCCTTACTACCTGCTGAATTTCGAGCGCGCGCTTGCGTGGCTTGCCGCGCGTTACGACGATCTGCTCGACGACGAAGAGCACGCTTTTCTGGAAACTTTCGCGACGTTGCCGCAGGCATCGCGGGCGCTGCTGGTGCGCATGCTGATGCGCAAAGGCATGCTGTTCCGCGCGAGCCGCCTGGCTTACGACGAAATCGGCTGTCCGTTGCAGGCGGCGATGCCGATGACGGTGCATCGTTGGATCGACACCGAGCCGGCCCTGTCTCTCGACGACCTGTTTGCGCTCAGCACGCGTGCGCAATTGCTGGACATCTTCGCGGACGCGATCGCGCGGATTCCCGGCGCAAAGGCTTTGCGCAAACCGGATCTGCTCGAAATGCTGCGCGAGTTTTACGAAACCGCAAGCGGCGACGCGCAAGCATGCACATCACGTCCGCTCGCCGCCTGGCACGACGCTTCTACGGACCGCGTGTTGCACGTCGCGATCGCGCCGTTGTGCGATCGCTTGCGCCTGATGTTCTTCGGCAATCTGCATCAGGACTGGTCGGAGTTCGTGCTCGCCGATCTTGGCGTGTTCCAGTACGAGAAGGTCGCGTTCGGGCCTTGGTCGCGCGCGTTCCAGCAACGCGCGGACGTCGACGTTTATCTCGCGCTGCACGCGTGCCGCGATGCGCTCGAATGGCTACCGGTCGGCACCGACACCCCCACCCTTCACGAACTGATCGCGACCGTCCGCTCGATCGGCACCGCGAATCCGTGGCTGGAAACGCGTCGCGCGAAACTACTGTTCCGGATCGGCCAGGATTGCGAGCGGCGCGGGCAGTGGGACACCGCGCTCGCGGTGTACGACGCGTGCGCCTGGCCCGGCGCGCGTCTTCGACGCATGCGCGTGCTCGAGCGCAGCGAGCGTTACGCCGAAGCGCTGGCGCTGGCCTCGCAGGCCGATGCCGCGCCTGAGAGCGAAGAAGAGGCGCAGCGCGTCGCCAGGATGTTGCCGCGCTTGCGGCGCAAGTGCGGCGAGCCGGTGCCGCGCGTACCAGCGGCGAGGCCTGTGGAGCGCGGCACGCTGGTGCTGCCGAAGCCTGATACGCCGGTGGCCGTCGAGTACCTGGTGCGCGATCATTTGAGCAGCGACGCCGCGCCGGTGCACTACGTCGAGAACGCGCTGATCAATTCGCTGTTCGGCCTGCTGTGCTGGGAGCCGGTGTTCACGGCGTTGCCCGGCGCGTTTTTTCATCCGTTCCAACGCGGACCGGCCGATCTGCACGCGCCGGACTTTCACGCGCGTCGCGCCACGCAGTTCGCCGCGTGCTTCGCGCAGCTCGATAGCGGCGTCTATCGCGACACGATTCTGCGGCATCTGCACGACAAGGCCGGCATGCAGTCGCCGTTCGTATTCTGGGGACTGCTGACGCCCGACCTCATCGCGCTCGCGCTCGACTGTCTGCCCGCCGCGCATCTGAAGCTGTGCTTCGAGCGCTTGCTGCGCGACATTCGCGGCAATCGTTCGGGCTTGCCCGACCTGATCCGGTTCTGGCCGGCCGAGCGTCGCTATGAACTGATCGAGGTGAAAGGCCCCGGCGATCGTCTGCAGGACAACCAGATCCGCTGGCTCGCGTACTGCGCGCAGCACGGCATGCCAGTGCGCGTCGTCGACGTGCGCTGGGCCGGGCAAGAGGCGCAGAGCGAAGCGGACGCCGCGACGCAAGCCGCAGCGGAGCGCGTCGTATGAGCTACGTGGTGGCCGTCCGCGCGATGTGCGAATTCACCGCTCGGCGCGGCGATCTCGATCTGCGCTTCACGCCCGCGCCGACTTCGCTCGAAGGCATCGCGGGTCATCAGATGGTCGCCGGCCGTCGCGCGAGCGGCTACGAAACCGAACTCACGCTGACGGGCACGCATCGCAGTCTGACCGTGCGTGGCCGCGCGGACGGCTACGACGGAATCGCGAACCGGCTCGAAGAAGTGAAGACGTATCGCGGCGATCTCGCGCGTATGCCCGCGAATCATCGCGTGCTGCATTGGGCGCAGGCACTCGTGTATGGGCATCTGCTGTGCCGGGCGCGCGGGCTCGGCGAGCTGACGATCGCGCTCGTGTACTTCGATATCGGCAGTCAGAAGGAAACCGTGCTGACGCAGCAGCACAGCGCGCGCGAATTCGAAATCTTCTTCGTCGACCAGTGTGAACGATTTCTCGATTGGGCCGTGCAGGAAGACGCGCATCGCGTCGCGCGCAACGCGGCGCTCGTCGCGTTGCAGTTTCCGTATGGGCGGTTTCGGCGCGGGCAGCGCGAGCTCGCGGTGGCCGTGTATCGCGCGGCACGCGACGGCAAGCCGTTGATGGCGCAGGCGCCGACCGGTATCGGTAAGACGCTGGCGACGATTTTTCCGTTGCTGAAAGCCTGCGGCGAAGAGCGGCTCGATCGCGTGTTCTTTCTGACCGCGAAGACGCCGGGCCGCGCGCTCGCGTTCGATGCGATCGACTCGCTGCACCAGAGCGCGCCGTTGCCGCTCAGAACGCTCGAACTCGTCGCGCGCGACAAAGCCTGCGAGCATCCGGACAAAGCCTGCAACGGCGAGTCCTGTCCGCTCGCGCGCGGCTTTTACGACCGTCTCGATGCGGCGCGCGCCGCCGCGTTGGCGACGCCACGGCTCGATCGCGCGGCGGTGCGCGAGGCTGCGCTCACGCACAATATCTGTCCGTACTATCTGTCGCAGGAGCTCGCGCGCTGGGCCGATGTGATCGTCGGCGATTACAACTACTACTACGACGGGAGCGCGATGCTGCATGCGCTCACGCAGATCAACCAGTGGCGCGCCGGCGTGCTGGTCGACGAAGCGCACAACCTGCTCGAACGCGCGCGGCGCATGTATACCGCGTCGCTAGATCAAAGCGCGTTCCGGCTCGCGCGCAAGAGCGCGCCGGTGGCGCTGAAGAAGCCGCTCGAACGCTTGCAGCGCGAGTGGAATGCGGTGAAGCGCACGCAGACGTCCAGCTATCAGGTGTACGCGGAGGTGCCCGGCAAATTGCTGTCCGCCGCGCAGAATCTGATCGGCGCGGTAACGGATCAGCTCGCCGACGCGCCGTTGTCGATCGACGAACATGCGCTGCGGGTTTTCTTCGACGCGATGCACTTCGTCGCGCTCGCCGAGCAGTTCGGCGAGCACTCGATGTTCGACGTGACATTGAGCGCCGACCGCTACGCGCCGCGCGACAAAACCAGTGCGACGCTCTGCGTGCGCAACGTGATCCCCGCGCCGTTCCTCGCGCCACGCTATGCGGCCGCGCGTACCACGGTGATGTTCTCCGGCACGCTGAATCCGCAGCATTTCTATCGCGACACACTTGGGCTAGCCGAGGATACGCAATGGCTCGACGTCGAGGGACCGTTTCGCGCGGAGCAGTTGCAGGTGCACGTGGCCGCTCATGTGTCGACGCGCTGGCGTGACCGCGAACGCTCGCTCGCGCCGATCGTGGAGCTGATCGCGAAGCAGTATGACTCCCAGCCCGGCAATTATCTGGGGTTCCTGAGCAGTTTCGACTATCTGCAACGCGTGGTCGCGCTGCTGCGCGAGCGGCATCCCGGCTTGCCGGTGTGGGCGCAGGAACCCGGCATGGACGAAGCCGCGCGCGATGCGTTTCTCGCGCGCTTCAGGACGATGAATCAGGGCATCGGCTTCGCGGTGCTCGGCGGCGCGTTTTCGGAGGGTGTCGATCTGACCGGGCAGCAACTGATCGGCGCGTTCGTCGCGACGCTCGGTCTGCCGCAGATCAACGACGTCAACGAGCAGATGCGCCGCGCGCTCGATGCGCGCTTCGGCAATGGCTACGACTACATGTACCTGTATCCGGGTTTGCAGAAAGTCGTGCAGGCGGCGGGGCGCGTGATCCGCACCGAAGAGGACCGCGGCGTCGTGCATCTGATCGACGACCGCTTTCGCAGGCCGGAAGTGCGGCGCCTGTTGCCGCGCTGGTGGCAGGTTCGCTAGCGCCGCGCTAGCGAACCTTTACGCGCGCGACGCGCGACGCGTCACGCGTGCGGCGAGGTCGAGCCCGGATTGCCGGGCGTACCAGGGCCGCCGGCCGGGCTCGGATCAACCGGGATCTGGTCGTCGAGCGGCGCGTCGCCCTTGTGCGGAGCGTGGCCGTCCCCCGCGGCGTCGCCGTCCGGCCGGTCGCCATGACGTTCGCGCGGCAGGGCCGTATCGAACCTGGCCTTGCTCGCCGGGTCCCACGTGAGCAGATGACGCTGCGGATTCGCGATCTCGATGCCGAGTTCGCTGAAGCGTTCGAGGATGCGTCGGTTGAATTCGCGTTGCACGCCCCAGCGCGACGTATCGCGGCATTGCATCTGGCCGGCCAGCGTGATCGCCGAACCGTCGACCGCATCGACGCCCCAGAACGAGAAGTCCGCCAGGATGCCGTCCTTGAAGTTGTCGTCCGTGCGCAGCGATGCGCCGATTTCCTTCAGCGTCTCGATCGCGCGCTCGACGTCCTGGCCGAACACGATATTCACGCGCACCGCCGCGTTGCCGATGCCGCGATTCGTGTTGTTCACGGTCGACACCGAACTGAACGGCACCGTAAACAGCGAGCCGTCCCCGCCGCGCAGCCGCACGGTGCGAATCGACAGATATTCGACGGTGCCCGACACGCCCGCGAGCGTGACCCAGTCGCCGACCTGCATCGCGTTTTCCATCAGCAGAAAGATGCCGGTGATGAAGTCCTGCACGAGCTTCTGCGAGCCGAAGCCGAGCGCGACGCCGAAGATGCTCGCGCCCGCGAGCAGCGGGCCGATGTTCACGCCGAGTTGGCTCAGGCCGGTCAGCGCGACGACGAGCGCGATCACGCAGAACAGCGCGGTGCGCAGCATCGGCATCAAGGTGCGCAGACGCGCGGCGCGCACCAGATCGCCGCTGCTCGTCCAGTTATCGAGGCGACGTTCGGCCGACACGTTGACGATCTCCCACACCACCAGCGCGATGATCGCGGCGACGGCGATCGTCGCGAGCGCCGAGGCGAGCCGGTGGCCGATCGTGCCGCTGCGGAACAGATCGACGACGTCGACGCCCCACGCCTGCAACAGCACCAGCGCGGTGACGCTGCCGATGATCCAGCCGATCACGCGCCGCAGCGCCGGATAGTATCGGTAGGCGTGCTGATGCACGAGCGAGTGTGACGCATCGTCCTGCACATGGAAGATGCGCGCGAGCGCGCCGAAGATCACGATCGACACGAGCCGCGCGCCGATCAGTATCGCGAGCGTCATGCCGCCGATATTCACGAGCGCGTGATAGCCGTTCCGTACGTCGAAAGCCCACACGAACCACAGGCCCATCACGATGACCACGGTCACCACGGCCCACGCGTCCGCGAACGCGTTGCCGAACATCTCCAACGACTCGTGAGCGGCGAAGCGATTGCGGATCCGGTTGGCGACCGGTTTCGCGCAGTGCAGCACGAGGATCGAGATCATCACGTGACCGGCGAGTGCGACCACTTTCAGCAGCGCGAGATGCGCGGCGTCGTTCATGCCAAGCGCCTGCGCGACTTCGGCTAGCGCAACGCCGGCGCCGACCACGCTGACGATTCGCACGATCCAGCCGAGCACGAACGCGGCCCACGCATCGCCCATGCGCAGCAGCCGCAGACGCGGTGCGCTCGGCTGCAGGAAGAATGCGCCGACGATCACGACGCAGCGGCACACCACATAGACGTCGATCAGCGAATCGAGCGCGCGATCCTGCGGCGTGCCGTTGCCGGTGAAGATCGACATCAGCGCGCTCGCCGCGCCGAGGAACACCGCGATCGGCACGAGCCGCACCAGCGTGATCAGCAACGCGCGGGGCAGACGTTGCAGCAGCGTCCAGTGGTGCGTCGCGTTGCGCTTGCCTTCGGCTTCGATGGCGCGGCCTTTGGCGGATGGCGTTGCGTACGGCGCGGCAGGGCCAGTCGTGACGGCTTGCGCCTCCGCTTCGAGCACTGACGGCACCGATGACAGCGGGGGCAGCGGCGGCGTGCTGGTCGGCGGATGACCTGCCGGCGCGGCGCCGGCGTCGTGCGCGGGCGGCGGTGAGTTGTCGTTGTCATCCTGCAGCGCGGCTTCGCGGCGCGCGGCGATCACCCGATAGACGCGCCGCAGCAGCCGCCGCGTCAGCCATTCGAGCACCAGAGCGGGGATCAGCGCGGCCAGCAGCGACCACAGCACCTCGAACAGCACCGCGCGCGCGTGCGGATTGGCGAACTGCCAGTTCCACCATGCGCGCACCGACGCGACGTCGAGCAGCGCGGCGATCGAGCCGCGCAGCGAGGTCGCGAGATGGCCGGCGTAATGCGCGCCCTCGCGCGCGAGTTGCGAGGCGAGGCCATTGGATTTGAACGCGTCCGGCACGAGCGCGGCTGCGCCGCTTGCGGCGGCCGGCGCCGACGCCGCCGCCGGCGCGGATGCGGGCGGCGCGCTCAACGCGCCGGCCGCGGCGATCGCTTGCAGCGTATCGGCGACTTGCGCGCGGCGTTTGGGGTCGTTCAGGACAGCGAGCGCGTCGCGGGCCTGCTGAGGTGTCAGCGTGACGGCGGCGGAAGCGGGTGTCGCGGGCGTGGGATGGGCAGGCTCAGGCGCGGCGGCGAAGACGGGCGCCGCGCCTGCGAGCAGAAAAATGAAAAAATAGATACGCAGAAATTTTTGCATAGGGTGTAAAGCGGGATGAAGCAAGTGCGGACGATTGTGCCGGAACATGGGCTGTTTCAGCGGGGTGACCCGGGACCGACACGGGGCGGGGCGCTGAAGTTCCTGCGGCGCAGGCCCGCCGGACGGGCGAAAGGGCCGCGGGAGCGGCGCCCGTCAGGTGGGGCGTTGACCCGACAGGATAGCCGATGCTGGCCGGCAGGCCTGTCGAAGGCAGCAGAAAGCTTGCCCGGAAAGCCCCGTGGGCGGGGCGGCGCAGGAGGTAGGTGGCCGCTTGCCGGGTGGCAATGCTGGCGGCGGCGCGAGGATGTTCTCGACGACCACGCTACGTGCGGGCAGAGCACGGAAAGTCGGGAATGCTCAATCGCCGTGACCGTGCGCTGCTAAGCGTTCACTACAAAAAGCGCTTAAATCCGCGCTTATGCCACTGAAGAGGTCTGGCGCTCTGCTTCGTCATCGGCATGGGGGCCGCTGCTCGCGCCGCGTCCGGCCGGCTCCTGATGCAGCCGGTTCGCGTGCATCAGCCGGTACAGCGTCGCGCGCGAAATGCCGAGTTCGGCCGCCGCATCGGACAGCTTGTAGCCGTGCCGCAGCAGCGCGTTCTCGATCGCATCCTTTTCGGCCTTGCTGCGGATTTCCGCCAGCGTGACCGCCGGGCCATTGTCAGCTTCGGGTAGGCCGAGGTCGCTCGCGGTGATGAAGCGGCCCTCGCTCATCACGACCGCGCGGCGCACGCAGTTGATCAGCTCGCGCACGTTGCCGGGCCACGGATAGTTCGACATCGCGACGATCGCGTCGCTCGACAGGCCGCGCAGCTTGCGCGCGCCGTCCTGCTTGTACATGCTGAGCGCGTAATTGGCGAGTAGCTTGATGTCGCCGCCGCGCTCGCGCAATGGCGGCTCGACGAGGCGCAGCACGCACAGCCGGTGATAGAGGTCGGAACGGAAACGCCCGGCTTCGACGGCGCGCTCCAGATCGACGTGGGTGGCCGAGATCACGCGCACGTCGACGCTGATCGGACCGTTGCCGCCAAGCCGCTCGATCGTGCCTTCCTGCAGGAAGCGCAGTAGCACCGCCTGGCATTCGTGCGGCATGTCGCCGATTTCGTCGAGAAACAGCGTGCCTTCATGCGCGCTCTCGATCCGGCCGAGCTTGCGTTGCACCGCGCCGGTAAAAGCGCCGCGCTCGTGGCCGAACAGTTCGGCCTGCAACAGGCTCGGCGGAATCGCCGCGCAATTGATCGCGACAAACGTGCGGCCCGCGCGCGGCGAGCGGTCGTGAATAGCACGAGCGGTCAGCTCCTTACCGGTGCCCGATTCGCCCGCGATGAACACCGGCGCATCGGTCACGCCGCATTTGTCGATGCGCCGGTAGAGCTGCTGCATCGGCTCGCATTGCCCGACCATGCCGTGGCGGCCGAGCGACGGCTCCGGCACGACGCGCGGCTGACGCAGGCTCGACAGCCCATGCGCGTGGCCGAGCGCGAACACGAGCCGCTCGTTGAGCCACGGCTGCGTGACGAAGTCGAAGCAGTAATCGAGGATGAAACGGCTGACCAGCTCGTTGTCGGCCTGGCCCGGCACGATCTGCGCGACCCAGTTGGTTTCGACGCGGCGCATGCACAGCGCGAGCGCGGACAACTGCTGTGACGTGCAATCTTCGGGCAACTGAACGAGACCGACCTTGATGTTGCCGCGTTCGATCATGCGTTCCGCCACGGCCGTGCTTTTTGCGTGCACGGCTTGCCATCCCGACGCGGCCAGAAACTCGACGAGTATCTGGTCGGGCGCGTTCGCCACGTACAGAACCGTGCGTTCCATATCGGCCGGCGTGCAAGTCGTAGTCATGGTTCCCCCCGTTCGATCCTCAGGACTGCCGTGCGACGTTGTGAGATTCAGGCGGCCAGTTGCTGCACTCCGGCTGCGACGCATTCACGACAGCAGCAATCACGAACAAGGGACACGCTTCAAGCGCGGCGCGAACCGGAACGCGCTGCATGGCGGACCGATTCATGCAATGGCGGCGACCTTGTCGTTCATTGCTGAAACTGCCCGGCGATTTTTCCCCGAACCGTGAAAACCACTGGAACCGTGGCTTGCCTCGTTGACCTGATAGAAGCGCTCTGATTGGCGCATGGCCTAACGATAAGCGAAAGCGCCTGAAAGCGCCAGACAAAGAAACATGGATGAAGAATGCGGGTTGGATTTTCGGATTAACACGGATCACTTATGAATAAGCGGTCAAGGCCGGTTATGCGCGCAATCGCACATTGGGTAGCAATTGCCCGGGTATTAAGGCGTGACTAAAACGGACGGGGCGCGAGCAGTCGTGTTTCACGGTTGCGACAGATTGGACAGCGCGAGTCGAATGCGCTTTACCGCGCCGGGTGGGGCGCTTTGCCAACCGGAAGGAGCGGCGAAGCCGCGTGTGGCGGGCCCCGCGGCCAGTCAGCAGGCTGGCGAGACGGAAGCGGGAGGCGCGCTTTGCGGCCAGCGCGCGGCGATTTGGCGTGTCAGAAACGAATCAATGCGCGCCACGCCAAAAATCGGGCCGGTTCGCACTGCGTCAAAAGCAAACCGATTTCTCGCCAGAGTGAAGCTTTGGCGGGCGCCTTACAAATTCGAATGCGTGTTGGCATAACCATTGCAATAAGGTCTGCACAGAAAAAATGTTTTGCCGCCAGGTCGACGGTACGGGAAAACCGGATTAAAAAAGGCCGGCGGTAAAAAAGTCACTCGCAGACATGGTCGGGGAAGCCATCAGGTGTTTGCGGGAGCGCGGCGGGGCCTTCTAAATACGTTAGCAAACGGGTGAGTGGCGGACCGGTTTGGCGGCCATTCAAAACCGGACGAAAAAAGGGCAACGACTTCGCCGTTTTTCCTTTTCGACTTTTTGTCCTCACGACGCGAAAAGGGTGGCGATAACGACAGGCAACGCGCTGGCAACGTTCGCGAGCGACGCGCCGCAAAGGGAAGGGGCAGCGCCGGATCAGGATCGGCCGGCGCGATGAAGCGGGGAGAGACGCTAGTCTCCACAGAGAGACGAATGTACGAGGTGAACCAGGGGCCGTGTCCGTGGGTTGGCACGGGCACGGCGACCTGGCCCAATGGCCGGGGCGCTGAGACCAGACGGCGTGACCTGGCGCAAATCTGCTCGACATCGGGGGCTGACATGAAACCACAACTGATTCGCAGGCCGGCCGCTTCGGGAGGAACCAGAAGCACTTACCGGCGGTATGTCGCGGCATCGCGCGCGCGCTTTTTCGCGCAGGCGGCGGGCTCGTCGGTCGATCTGCTGACGCTCGTCGTCGCCGAGGCGCTCGAGCGCCGAGCGCAAGCCGAGATCCGCCGCGACCTGCTGCGCGACGCGCTGTACGCCATGCCGGTGCGCGCTGAACGCAGCGCGGCGCAGCGGCGCGACGACGATGAAACCGACGTCTGACGCTTGCCGCTCGTCGGCTCGCAGCGACCGCGCAGGAATTCGATAACACCGTTTGCCGGCTCATGGTTTTCACGGGGGAGCGTCGCGGTAAGGAACTCGCGCCGAAGCCTGCGTCGTCAATCGTGAACAGACGACTGGAATAAAAGCCCGCGCATGACGCGCCAAGCGCCGCAGAGCTGCCATGATCGACATCTTCCTGATTGCCGCGAGCATCGAAAACGCGCAGCGAATCGTCGTGCGGCTCGAAGAGAGCGGCGTGCGTTACCGGCTGCGCACCGCGTTCGGCCCGGCCCGGCAACTGCCGATGCACGCGCGCGTGGTCCGCGGCGCCGACCTGCTGATCGTCGACGACGCCAATCTGAGCATCCGCGGACTAGACGGCATCGAGGAAACGCTCGCCTGCGCGCCGACGCTCCATTGCATGCTGGTGACGCCGGCGCCGTCCACCGCGCTGATCGGCGCGGCGCTGCGCGTCGGCGTGCGGCAGGTGCTGTCGTGGCCGCTCGATCGTCAGGCCGTCGTCGATGCGTTTGCGCAGATCGAAGCGCGGCGCCGCGAGCCCGAACGCCGCCACGCGCGCGTGGTCACCCTGGCGTCGAGCAAGGGCGGTAGCGGCACCACGCTGATCGCGGTCAACCTCGCGTGCGCGCTCGCCGCGCGGCGTGAGCGGCGCGTGCTGCTGATCGACCTGAGCCAGCAATTCGCCGACGCGAGCCTGCTGATGGCGAATCGCCCCCCGCCCATGACGCTCGTCGATCTGTGCTCGCGCAACGAGCAACTCGACCCGGCGCTGTTCGACGCGTGCGCGATGCACGTGTGCCCGAACCTGGATCTGCTCGCCGGCGCCGGCGATCCGTTGAAGGCCGCCGAACTGCTGCCCGCTCAGCTGGACCGGATTCTGACGCTGGTGCGCGAGCGCTACGACGCGGTGCTGATCGACGTCGGCCCGAGCCTGAATCCGTCGACGATCCGCGCGCTCGCGCATAGCGACGCGATCTGCATGGTGGTGCGGCAGAACCCGCTGTACCTGCATGGCGCGCGCCGCATGCTCGATATCTTTCGCGAACTGGGGCATCCGTCCAGCAAGGTGCGGGTCGTCGTCAACCAGTACGACAAGGACGCGCAGATCAATCTGCCGATGCTCGAACGCACGCTCGGCGCGAGGGTCGCGCATCAACTGCCGCGCGACGATCAGCACGTCAACGATGCGCTCAGCCGCGGCGTGCCGCTCGTCGCGTGCGCGCGCGACAGCGGGCTCGCGCAAGGCATCGTGCTGCTCGCGAACATGCTGTGGCCCGCGAGTGCGGAGCGCCGCAGGAGCATGCTCGGCAGGTTGCTCGCGACGTGGCCGAATCTGCCGCCGCAATTGAAGCCGGGGGGCTAGGACGACGTCTACTCGCTGCTCTAGCCCGGTCTTCTACTGGTGAACCTCGAGATCCGGAGGATGATTGTCTGCGGCTGGAGTTGGCGCTGCGGGCCAGACTCATCCTGCGCGAAGAGAAGCTGCAGTCCGACGACGAGCGCTATCGCGCATACCGTAGTAAGGTGAGATACAGGGTCATCCCCGGCATAGTCTGTAGGCGTCGAGCCGCGGCCTCAGAGTTTCGAAAGCGTCGGGCAGGCTCGCGCCGTCCGGTCACTCCAGCGAGAAAATCACGTGAGCGCAGCACCGTCCATGCAAAACGCGCAGGGTTTCAGCGACCTTGCGTCGATCCTGTCCAATCCGATTCTGAATACGGATTCGTACAAGGCATCGCACTATCTGCAATATCCGCCCGACGCGACGGCGATGTTCTCGTACATCGAATCGCGCGGCGGACGTTACGGCCGCACGCTGTTCTTCGGCTTGCAGATGCTGCTGAAGGAGTACCTGTGCCGGCCGGTTACCGGCGCGATGATCGACCAGGCGCGGACCTTCTTCAGCGCGCACGGCGAGCCGTTCAACGAGGCGGGCTGGCGCTACGTCGTGCAGCGATACGGCGGCCATCTGCCGGTGCGGATTCGCGCGGCGCCCGAAGGCTCGGTCGTGCCCACGCACAACGTGCTCGTCACCGTCGAATGCGACGATCCGCAGGTGTTCTGGCTCACGTCGTATCTGGAGACGATGCTGATGCGCGTGTGGTATCCGATCACGATCGCGACGCAAAGCTGGCATCTGCGCCAGACGATCCGCGCGTATCTGCTGAAAAGCAGCGACGATCTCTCGCAGCTACCGTTCAAGCTGCACGATTTCGGCGCGCGCGGCGTGTCGAGCGCGGAGTCGGCGGCGATCGGCGGCGCGGCACATCTCGTCAGCTTCATGGGCTCGGATACGGTGCTCGGCGTGGTTGCGGCGAATCACTACTACCGCGACCGCATGGCCGCGTTCTCGGTGCCGGCGGCCGAGCACAGCACGATCACGTCGTGGGGCCGCGAGCGCGAAGTCGACGCGTATCGCAACATGATCGCCCGCTTCGGCAAGCCGGGCGCGATCGTTTCGGTGGTGTCCGACTCTTACGACCTGTTCGCCGCGCTGAACGCATGGGGCGGCGAGCTGAAGCAGGCCGTGCTCGATTCCGGCGGCATGCTCGTGATTCGCCCGGACTCCGGCGATCCGTGCACGATCGTCCTGCACACGCTGCGCTCGCTGGAGGCTTCGTTCGGGTCGCAGACCAACAGCAAGGGGCGGCGCGTGCTCGACCATGTGCGCGTGATTCAGGGTGACGGCGTGAACCCGGATTCGATCGTCGCGATCCTGGCCGCGATGGACGAGGCCGGCTTCGCCACCGACAACATCGTGTTCGGCATGGGCGGTGCGCTGTTGCAGCAGATCAACCGCGATACGCAGCGCTTCGCGATGAAGTGCTCGGCGATCCGGCTAGGCGACACGTGGCACGATGTGTCGAAGGATCCAGTCACGGATCACGCCAAGCGCTCGATGAAAGGCCGGCTCACCTTGCTGCGCCATCGCCGCACCGGCGAGTACCGGACGGTCACGTTGCCGATCGCGTGGGACGGGAGCACGGTGGAGGGCGAGTGGGACGAAGCGCTCGAGACGGTGTTCGATGCGGGCCGCTTGCTGGTCGATACGTCGCTGGCCGAGATTCGAGGCCGCGCCTATGCGGACGAAGGTTGATCCAGCTTTCTGACGCATCGGCATGGTCACGAGCGGGCGAGTCATCAGCGCCCAGTGCTGCATGAAGGGCAGACCTACCGCAATATCCGACAGGACGCCGACCCCGATCAACGTAGCGACGCTGCCGTCAGCGTGAATCTTTACCATCGCGCGCGAAGCGTAGGAACGCCTTGACGGCTGGCGCTCGCTCGTGCCGACGGAACGCGAGCGCGATTTCGGACGCAATCGCCTGACCGGCTATGTCACGGTAGACGACGCCCGGCAGCGCGATGCAATCGGCGAGCGTATGCGGCACGACCGACACATAACCGCCGAGCGACACGCAGGCGAGCACGGCCGCGAGCGTACCCGGACGCGGCCCGAGCCGAGGTGAGAAGCGCCCGCGCCGCGCGACTTCGAAGGTGCCTTCGCCGCGGGTTTTGCGGCGGCGTTGGGGGTAGCGGCGCTCGTCGCGGCGCGGTGGCGGCGGTGGTGTGGAAGCTCGCCGGGCGGGCGGAGGTGGTGCGCTTCAAGGGAGCGGTATCGGAAGGGTAAAAGCCGTCGTCGGCTCGCGCCGGCCCCCTTTCACGCCGTTTTCCGATATCGTGTGCGCCATCCCCGCCGCCTACCGCGTGCGGGCTGTTTTTCCGGAGCGCGACACGACGCTGCGCGTGCATGACGCGCTCCCGCAATACACCATACGACATCAATGAGCCATCCCAACACCGAGCTGATCGAACGTTTCTACACCGCCTTCCAGCAACGCGACGCCGAGACCATGGTCGCCTGTTATGCCGACGACGTCGTCTTCAGCGACCCCGCTTTCGGCGAGCTGGTCGGCGACGAAGCGCGCGACATGTGGCGCATGCTCGTCAAGCATGCGCAAGACTTCACGCTGAGCTTCAGCGACATCGAGGCGGACGACCATACCGGCCGCGCGCAGTGGGTGGCGCGCTACCGTTTCGTCCAGACGGGGCGCGACGTCGTGAACCGGATCGAGGCGCGTTTCGTGTTCCGCGATGGGCTCATCGTCGAGCATCGCGACCGCTTCGATTTGTGGCTGTGGATGCGCCAGGCGATGGGCGTGCGCGGCACGCTGTTCGGCTGGTCGCCGTTCGTGCAGCGGATGCTCAGGCAGCAGGCGCGCCGAGGGCTGCTGCACTATCGCGGGCAGTTGACGCGCGACTAGGCGCGCGCGGGCGGCGCGGTGTATTTCCGCTACATGAACGGCCAGCGCCAGCTCGATCCGTCGACTCTGCACGGCGGCGCGCCGGTGCTTGCCGGCGATAAGTGGATCATGACGAAGTGGATGCGCGAGGGCGCGTACGGCCGAGGCTGGGTCACATCAGTGGGAGGTGTGCCGAGGCGGGGCCTATTCGGCCGCTTTGTAAACATCCGGTCGATGCACCTCCATATACCGCTCGGGGTTCTCGAGCGACGTGAACCCATGCGGCGCATAGACGTGATGCGCGTCGGTCGTGACCAACATGATTCTGCGCAGCGTGACGAGCGAAGGGCTCGCAAAGATATGTTTCATCAACGCCGACGCATAGCCCTGGCCGCGATACGCGGGCAGCACGAACACGTCGCATAGGTAGGCGAAGGTCGCCTCGTCGGTGACGAGGCGCGCGAACGCCATCTGCTTGCCATCGACAAACCCGCCGAAGCACAGCGACCCGGCGACGGCGCGCTTGAAGGTCGCACGTGGCATGCCTCGCGCCCACGGCGTTTCCTGCGACAGGAATGTGTAGACGAGGTCGAGCTCGAGATCGTCGATGCGGCTGGAAATCGTCAGTTCGCCTGCTTGCACGGCACGTCTCCTTTTGATCGCGCTGCGCTTGCGCGGCCCCTAGCTCTTCGCCGGAGTTTCGCCGCCGCGCGAACCCCCACCGATACTCTGCCCGGCATTGCGGGCGAGCCCCATATATCCAAGCACGGACAGCAGCGTCAGCACGCCCGCGAACAGGAACGCGAGGCGGAAATCGTCGAGCGTGAACACGTGGCCGGTCGTCTCGCCGTTGAACAGCGCCGCGACGCGCAGCGACACCGCGCCGAACGCGATGCCGAGACCGATCGTCATCTGCGCGGCCGCGCTCCACAGCGTACTCGCCGCGCTCATCTGCGGCTGCGGGATGTCGGCGTAGGCGAGCGTCGCGAGCGTCGAGAACTGCATCGAGCGCGCGACGCCGTACACGAACACGACGATCAGCACGAACATGAGCGGCACGTCCGGCGTCAGCAGTCCGCACGCGATGATGAAAATGCCGGCCACCGCCACGTCGACGATCGACACCATCCGGAAGCCATAGCGCTGCAGGATGCGCGTGGTCAGCGCCTTCATGCCGAGATTGCCGAGCGCGCTCGCGAGCAGCAGCAGCCCCGAGCGGAACGCCGACAGCCCGAAACCGACCTGGAACAGCAGCGGCATCAGATAGGGCACCGCGCCAATGCCAATGCGCGTGAACGAACCGGTGATGACCGTCACGGAAAACGTCGGCACCTTCAGCGTCGATACGTCGACGAGCGGATACGGATGACGCTTCGCATGCTGGAACGCGAGCGCGCCGACCAGCAGGCCGCCCGCCACGATCGAGACCGCGAGCCACGGATTGGTGGCCGGCTGGCTCGCGAGTTCCGCGCCGTACAGAATCGCGGTCAGCGCGACGCCGCTCAGCAGCAGGCCGACGACGTCGAGCGGCTTGCGTTCAGTGCCGCGCAGGTTCGGCACGATGGCGAGCGCGATGGCAATCGCCGCGAGGCCGAACGGCACGTTCAGCAGGAAGATCCAGCGCCACGACGCGTAGGTCGTGATGAAGCCGCCGATCGGCGGGCCGACCACCGGCGCCGCAATGGCCGGCCATGTGATCGTCGAGATCGCCTGCATCATGCGAGCTTTCTCGGTGCTGCGGACCACGATGAGACGGCCGACCGGCACCATCATCGCGCCGCCGATGCCTTGCAGCAGCCGCGCGGCCGTGAACTCCGGCACGTTCTGCGACAGTCCGCACAGCACCGACGCGACCGTGAACACGCCGATCGCGCTGACGAACACGGTGCGCGCGCCGCAGCGGTCGGCGACCCAGCCGCTCGCCGGGATGAAGATCGCGAGCGCGAGCATGTAGGCGGTCATGCCGAGACTCAGGCTGTTCGGGCCGACGCCGAACGAACGCGCCATCTGCGGCAGCGCGGTGGCGATCACCGTGGTGTCGAGGTACTCCATGAAGAAGGTAGCCGCGACGATGTACGGCAGCCAGCCGACGTGCGCGGTGCGGGTCCCGCTGCAGCTCATCGGGCGAGCTCCCGTGCTGCGCGCGTGCGCGCTGAAAGACAATTGACGAGCCCGCGCGGGGCGCGTGAAGAGTTTGACTTCATGGTGCTTGCGACTACCTTTCGTTTGCGTTTTCGTGCTTCTGCCGGCAGCCGGGAGAACGGCCCCGCGGACGAGGCCGGCGCCGCGAATGGTCGCGGCGGGCTGACGCGAACATCAGCTTGCCTGATTGCCAGCCCTGAATCCTAACGCAATAAAGGGTTCCACATCGCGCAGGCATGCAGCGCGTCGCACCGCCGCGCCGCCGCCCGAACGTCAGTCCTTCCCCGCGTACTCCTTGTCCAGCCGGTCGTACAGCGGCTTGTTGACGAGCCGCTGGCGCTCGCTGAACGGCGCGACGATCGCCGCGTCCTCGTCGAGGCGGCCGTTGCTTTGCAACGTGCCGAGCGCGCGCTGCATGCCGAGCACCGCGCCCTGCAGCGCCGCATTCGCGTACAGCACGATGCCGTAGCCGAGCTTCGCGAGCGCGTCGCGCGACTGCACCGGCGTCTTGCCGCCGATCACGATGTTGATCAGCTGCGGCACATTGAACAGCCCCGGCAGACGCTCGATGTCGGCGAGCGATTCGGTCGCCTCGATGAACAGGATGTCGGCGCCCGCCTCGATGAAGCGATGACCGCGCTCGATCGCGTCCTCGATGCCGTGGACCGCGGCCGCGTCCGTGCGCGCCATGATCTGCAGGTTCGCGTCTTCGCGCGCGTCGACAGCCGCGCGGATCTTGCCGACCATCTCGCTCGCCGCGACGACTTCCTTGCCCGAGAAGTGGCCGCATTTTTTCGGCATCACCTGATCTTCGAACTGGATCACGTCGGCACCGCTGCGCTCGAGCACGCGCACGGTCTGGCGCACATTCAGCGCGTTGCCGAAGCCGGTGTCGGCATCGACGATCAGCGGCAGCGCGACCGCGTCGCGGATGCGCGCGGTGTGCTCTGCGACTTCGGCAAGGCCGATGAAGCCCAGGTCGGGTAGACCGAGCGACATGTTGGTGACGCCCGCGCCGGTGATGTAGACCGCCTCGAAGCCGGCGTCCTCGATCACGCGCGCGCTCATCGCGTTGAACGCGCCGGGCACGAGCAGGCCCTGACGCTGATTGACTTTGGCGCGGAACGCGGCGCGGCGGGTGGCGGAAGTGGTGGTCATGATGGAGGTCTCCAGAAGGGAAATCGGTAAGGGAACGCGGCCTACATTCTGCAGGAAGCGTGCCATTGAACGGCATTGAACGGCAGTTCGCCGGTCGTGCCGCTGGAACAAGGGTTTGCGCGATATGACCTCCTGCCTGGACGTTCATGGCACAATCGGTGAAACGTTTCATGAAACGTTTCGAGGAACGTTTCAATCAAGGAGAGCCGCGTGTCCACGTTCACCCCATTTGTCGCCAATCCTGGCCCCGCCGTCGATGCCGGGCGGCCCGGTGTCGCACTCGTCAGTATCAGCCGACTGCAGTCGCTTTGCGAGGCGGTGGCGCCGCGCTACGCGGGCCGGGCGAAGTTCTTCACGGTGCGGGAGGGCTACGGCGCGGCCGTCGCCGCGTTGCAGGCTTACGTGGACGCAGGTTCGGTCGACGTCGTACTGTCCGCCGGCTCGAACGGCGCGTACCTGCGCGAGAACCTCAGCGTGCCGGTGGTAATGGTCAAGGTGAATGGCTTCGACGTGTTGAGCGCGATCACGCGCGCGACCGCCACATGGCCGCAGGCGCGCATCGGGCTCGTGCTGCACGAAGCAATCGCGCAGGAGCTGGCCGACCTGAGCCCGCTCTTGAACGTCGATCTGCGGCAGCGCGCGTATCGGTCGATCGACGAAGTGCGGCTCGCAGTCGATGAACTCGCCGCGCAGGGTTGCCGCGTGGTGGTCGGCGCTGGCATGGCCTGCGATCTGGCGCAGCAGGCCGGTATGGAAAGCGTGTTCCTGTATTCGCTTGCCGCGGTCGAGGAAGCGTTCGAGCGCTCGGTCGAACTGGCGCGGGTGAGCCGCCAGAAGGAATCGAAGCGGGTGCGCCTGAACACGATCGTCGCGCATCTGCGTGACGGCGTCGCCGCGTTCGACGAAGCCGCCCAGCTCGAAGCCGTCAACCCGGCAATGCTCGAACTGCTCGGTCTAGGCGCCGCGCAGGCGGTCCCAAACGACGACGAGGACACCCCCGCGCGAGTGGCGCGCGCGCTCGCGCCGCTGCTGCGCGAGACGCGCGCCGCCGACCAGCCGGTCGACGAACGCATCGAACAGATCGGCGGCCGCGCGCTGATCGTCGGCTGTGTGCCGATCGTCGAGCAGGGCGCGCGCGCCGGTTTCGTCGTGACGGCGCAGGACGCGCTCGTTGCGCAGCGGATCGACCGTTCCCTGCGCACCAGCCAGCGGCCGAGGCATCTGGTTGCGCGGCACCGGCTCGACGATCTGATCGGCGCTTCGGCGGCGCTCGAGCGCGTGCGCCGGCTCGCGCGCGCCGGCGCCGCTCACGACGCGACCGTGCTCCTGAGTGGTGAAAGCGGCACCGGCAAGGAACTGGTCGCACAGGGCATCCACAACGCGAGCCGGCGGCGCGGCAATCCGTTCGTCGCGTTCAACTGCGCGGCGGTGCCCGAGGGGCTGATCGAAAGCGAACTGTTCGGACACGAGGAAGGGGCGTTCACGGGTGCGCGGCGCGGCGGCAAGCCGGGGTTGTTTGAAATCGCGCACACCGGCACTATTTTTCTCGATGAGATCGGCGAAATGCCGGCCGCGCTGCAAAGCCGGCTATTGCGCGTGCTGCAGGAGCGCGAGGTGATGAAGCTCGGCGCCGGCCGCGCGACGCCGGTCGACGTGAGGGTGATCGCTGCGACACACCGCGATCTGCACGCGCTCGTCGAGGAGGGCGCGTTTCGCGCGGACCTGTATTTCAGATTAAATCTGCTTCAGATAAAATTGCCGCCGCTGCGCGAACGCCGTGCCGACATCGCGCCGCTGGCGCGGCATCTGCTGGAGCGCAGCGCGCTGCAGTACGGCTTGTCGGCGGCGGGGCTCGAGCGGGTGCTCGTGTTTCTCGCCCCGCTTTTTGCGGATTACGCGTGGCCCGGTAACGTCCGTGAACTGGAAAATCTCCTGGCCCGCGCGGCGATTTATATCGGTGAGCCAATCAACGAGATGTCCGGGAACTTGACTGCCGACGCCTTGCCAGACCGGCAGGCCGTGTTTCCCGAGTTCTTCCGGATCAGGGCGGTCGAGGTCGAGCAGATCACACAGGCGCCTCCGGGCCCTGCGCCCGGCAGTACGGCGCCCCGCGCTACCCCCAGCCGTGAGGCTGCGCTGCGCGCTCTCGAACAATCGGGCGGCAATCGCGCCGCCGCGAGCCGAGCGCTCGGCATCGGCAGAACCACGCTGTGGCGGCTTCTGAAGGGCTGAAACGCCCGGCAAATCGTCCGATAGTTTCAATCGACGACATGAATAGTGTGGGACTATCGAACTCATTAACACAATCCACTTTACCTATTAAGCGCAGTCTGACATACTGGCTCCACTTTCCAACCCCCTCAAAGAGAGGATTTAGCAAATGCCGATCATCAACAGTCAAGTCAAACCGTTCAAAGCACAGGCTTTTCACAACGGCGATTTCCAGACCGTCACTGAAGAAAGCCTGAAGGGCAAGTGGTCGGTTTTCGTGTTCTACCCGGCCGACTTCACGTTCGTGTGCCCGACCGAACTCGGTGACCTGGCCGATCGTTATGAAGATTTCAAGAAGCTGGGCGTGGAAATCTACAGCGTGTCGACCGATACGCACTTTACGCACAAGGCCTGGCACGACACGTCGGATACGATCCGCAAGATCAAGTACCCGATGCTGGCTGACCCGACACTCGCTATCTCGCGCAACTTCGACGTGCTGATCGAAGAAGAAGGCCTCGCGCTGCGTGGCACGTTCGTGATCAACCCGGAAGGCGAGATCAAGCTGTGCGAAATCCACGACAACGGCATCGGCCGTGACGCTGGCGAACTGCTGCGCAAGGTTCAGGCTGCTCAGTACATCGCCAAGCACCCGGGCGAAGTGTGCCCCGCCAAGTGGACGCCGGGCGCGCAAACGCTGACCCCGTCGCTCGACCTGATCGGCAAGATCTAAGGTCCGCGCAGCTCACGCTGCACCCCGCAGTCTGCATCTGCCGGGATCTTCCCGGCGCTTCACCGCGCGAATCGCCTGATACGGCGCTTCGCGCGTCCCCGGGCCCAACACGTCCTATCCGGATGCGTGCGGCGCCGGGACACCCACACCCCTCGTCACGGAATCGCAACGCCATGCTTGACGTCAATCTCAAGACTCAACTGAAGTCGTACCTCGAAAAAGTTAGCAGGCCTATCGAGCTCGTCGCGTCGATCGATGACAGCGCGAAGTCCCAGGAGCTGCTGGCCCTGCTGAACGACATCGCGACCTTGTCGGAGCGCGTCACGGTGATCGAGCGTCGCGGCGACGACGAACGCAAGCCGTCGTTCTCGATTGGCGAAGCGGGCAAGGAAACCGGCATCCGTTTCGCCGGCATTCCGATGGGGCATGAATTCACGTCGCTCGTCCTCGCACTGCTGCAGGTCGGCGGCCACCCGGTCAAACTCGACGATGCGGTGATCGAACAGATCCGCAGCCTCGACGGCGACTATCAATTCGAAACGTATTTCTCGCTGTCGTGCCAGAACTGCCCGGAAGTCGTGCAGGCGCTGAACGTGATGGCGTTGATCAATCCGCGCATCCGTCACGTCGCGATCGACGGCGCGCTGTTCCAGAACGAAGTCGACGCGCGCCAGATCATGGCGGTACCGACCATGTTCCTGAACGGCGAAACCTTCGGCCAGGGCCGCAGCGGCGTGAAGGAAATCCTCGCGAAGCTCGACACCAACGCCGGTGCGCGCGCCGCGAAGCAACTGGAGAACAAGCCGGTGTTCGACACGCTGATCGTCGGCGGCGGCCCGGCGGGCGCGGCGGCGGCGATCTACTCGGCGCGCAAGGGCATTGCGACCGGTGTCGTGGCCGAGCGTTTCGGTGGCCAGGTGCTCGACACGCTGTCGATCGAGAACTTCGTCTCCGTGACCGAAACCGAAGGACCGAAGTTCGCGACCGCGCTCGAACAGCACGTGAAGACCTATGACGTCGACATCATGGACGTGCAGCGCGCCGAAGCGCTGATTCCGGGGCGCATCATCGAAGTACGTCTGGCCAACGGCGCGGTGCTGAAGGCGAAGACGATCATCCTCGCGACCGGTGCGCGCTGGCGCGAAATCAACGTGCCGGGCGAGCGCGCGTATCGCAATCATGGCGTCGCATACTGCCCGCACTGCGATGGCCCCTTGTTCAAGGGCAAGCGCGTCGCGGTGATCGGCGGCGGCAACTCGGGCGTCGAGGCGGCGATCGACCTCGCGGGTCTTGTGCGCGAAGTGACGCTGCTCGAATTCGGTGCGACGCTGCGTGCCGACGAGGTGCTGCAACGCAAGCTGCGCAGCCTGCCGAACGTGACGGTCCTCACGCAGGCGCAGACCACGGAAATCACCGGCGACGGCAAGAAGGTCAACGGTCTGGTCTACAAGGACCTCGCTTCGGGAGAAGTGAAGAACGTCGAACTCGAAGGCGTGTTCGTGCAGATCGGTCTCGTGCCGAACACCGAATGGCTGAAGGGCACGGTCGAGCTGTCGAAGCATGGCGAGATCGTCGTCGATGCGCGCGGCGCGACGTCGGTGCCGGGCGTGTTCGCCGCCGGCGACGTGACCACGGTGCCGTTCAAGCAGATCGTGATCGCAGTGGGCGAGGGTGCGAAGGCATCGCTGTCCGCATTCGATCACCTGATCCGCAACAGCGAAGAAGTCGCGGCGGTCAGCGAAGCGGAAGCCGAAGCAGCGGTTTGATTCGGTAGCTCAGAGAGGCAAACGGCGGCCCGCGGGCCGCCGTTTCAGTTTGCGCATGCAACAAGGCCCGCATTCGTGCGGGCCTTTTTCGTTAAAGCACGGGAATCGGTATCACCGCCGGTCGAACGAATACTTGCCGGGGCCGGTCACGCACAACAGCAGCAACCCGCCGATGATGCCGATGTTCTTGTAGAAATGAATCATATTGTCGTACTGCATCGCGCCGGTCATGTTCCAGTAGTGATGGCCGATGATCGCGGTGCCGAGCGTATACACCGCAAGCAGCAGCGCCAGCGGTCGCGTGAAAAATCCCACTAACAGCGCGACGCCCACCACAAGCTCCATCACCACCGCGATAACAGCCGAGAACGCCGGCACGGGCGCGCCGGTCGACGTCATATAAGCGACGGTGCCGGCAAAGCCGGTCAGCTTCGACCAGCCGAACATCACGAACAGCACCATCAGCAGGATTCGAGCGACGAGAACGACGACGTCTTTCTGGTTTTCAAACAGTGTGTAGCGCATGATTTTTCCCGATAGGGTAGAGGGATGAAGCTCGCTGGAAATCGTCGTCCAGCGAGCCGCGTTCAGGTTTGAGTCAATCGCGGCGCAAGCGGAGCGCTTATGCCCACAACGCCGAGGTTTCGATATTTCGCAGGTCGAAAACGAGCACTTCCGCATCGCGGCCCTGCGTGAACGTCAGCGCTTCTTCACCCCGCACCCGCGCGCCGTCACCCTCGCCAAGCTCGACGCCATTCACCGTAACGCTGCCGCGCGCCACCTGAACATATGCATAGCGGTCCTTCGCGAGTTCGAGCCGCGCGGTTTCCTCGCCGTCGAACAGACCGGCATACACCCGCGCATCCTGTTGCAACTGCAGCGAACCGTTCGCACCGTCCGGCGACAGCACGAGCCGCAGCACACCGCGCTTGTCGGCCGCGCCGAAGTGCAGTTGCTGATAGCGCGGCTTCGTGCCTTGCTGGGCCGGCGCGATCCAGATCTGCAGGAAGTGCACCGGCTCGCTCTTCGAATGGTTGTATTCGCTGTGCGCCACACCGGTGCCCGCGCTCATCAACTGGATGTCGCCCGGCACGATCACCGAGCCCGTGCCCATCGTGTCCTTGTGTTCGAGCGCGCCTTCGAGCACGTACGAAAAGATCTCCATGTCGCGATGCGGATGCTTGCCGAAGCCCTGCGCCGGCGCCACACGGTCGTCGTTGATCACGAGCAGGTCGGAGAAGCCGTTCTGCTTCGGATCGTGATAGTTCGCGAACGAAAACGTATGACGCGAGCTGAGCCAGCCGTGTTCCGGGCGGCCACGTTGGTTGGCGTGTCTGATTTCGAGCATGCTCTTTCTCCTTGAGTTTTGTCGTGCGATCCGGGCCAGATGTTTGGCTGCGATCCATGAACGACAGTGTAGGTCAATCCGGATGGCTATAATCATGATAAAACCGGAAACACTGTCGCATTGGAGTAGACAATACGATGCAACTCGATGACATGCGCATCTTCGTCGCGACCGTCGACGCCCACAATTTCACCGCCGCGGCGAACCGGCTGTCGCTGTCGAAACAGTTCGTGAGCCGCCGTGTGATGGCGCTCGAGGAAGCACTCGGTGTGCAACTGCTGATCCGCAACACGCGCAAGCTGGCGGTAACCGATCTGGGTCAGGAGTTCTACGAGCGCGCGAAGCGCATCCTCGGCGAGGTCGAGGACGCCGAGCAGGCCATGTCGCTGCGCCGCGCCGGGCCGCGCGGGCTGCTACGCGTGAGCGCGCCGATGTCGTTCGGCATGATGCATCTGTCTCCGCTCGTCGCGGCGTTTCTGCGCGAGCATCGCGACGTGCGCTTCGACATGGAACTGAGCGACCGCGCCGTCGATGTGGTCGGCGAAGGCTTCGACATGGCGATCCGTATCGGCACGCTGGCGGATTCGTCGCTGATCGCGCAAAAGCTGATCGATGTGAAGATGGTGGCGTGCTGCAGCCCCGGTTATCTGCGCCGGCGTGGCAGTCCGGCCGTGCCTGGCGATCTCGCGAACCACGAATGTCTGCTGTACGGCCACGGCGGCGCGGTGAGCTGGGACTTCAGCGTCGAGGGCGTGGTGAAGAGCGTCGAGGTGCGCGGGCCGTTACGCGCCAATAACGGCGATCTGATTCGCGATGCGGCCGTCGCGGGACTTGGAATCGTTCGGCTGCCGG